>NZ_CP060293.1:1795000-3040000 GCF_014303795.1 Paenibacillus sp. PAMC21692 | reverse complement strand
CTTCTATTAGGCTATAATAATAATCTACAGATTTATTTCTTTTCGACAACAACCTTGCGGTTTCCTGCTTTTGCATGCAGCTTTCCAGCCTCAATTTCGTAAGCCAATAGTAATAGGAAGGGTTTGAACCATGAACAGAATTTTTTTCAAATCGGCCAAAATCAATGAATTCCGCCTCTGGGGACTCGTATTCACGCTTGTCGGCATGGGTATCATGATCCTTGGGACGGCCGGAATTGTATTGTGGGGGCAAGCCGGCAAGATCGTTGCAGGCATCTTTATGATCTTCGGCATGATCTCGCTGCTGATCAGCGTTGCTGTCTACTTCTGGGCCGGCATGATGTCGACGAGCGCTACTATGCTGGAGTGTCCAGAATGCGGACGCCAGACCAAGATGTTAGGCAAGACGGACCGTTGCATGTTCTGCAGAACGATGCTGACGCTTGATCCAAATCAAGCCAGAGATGCCGCCAACGAGGTCAATGCATAACTTCGTACGAAGCCACAAAAAAACCTCCATGCTCAGCGGTGATTAAGCCGCTTCGAAATGGAGGTTTTTTTGGGGCAAAAATAGTGATGATGATTTGAATTAGAGCCTTCTGCTAGTTATGCAAAGCTTCGTCGATCGTTTGCCAGATGGATGGCGTCTGGAAAGTCCTTTGCCAAGTCGCGACCCCTGCAAGATTATATTTGTGCACGAGCTCGACTCTTGCCTTCATGGACATATCGTCTTCGATCCAAATCCGCTGCTTGATGCCATTTTCGTCGTATTCCACGTAATTCTGTCCCGACGCCGTATCTAACACGGGCTTTAGCCCTTTCTCTTGAATAATCGTCTTCACTCGCTCCATGCCCACGGCCTTGGACGAAACTTTAAGTTTGCCGTCCTTGCCCGTCTCCTCGCTCCAAATTCTCGTATAGAGAGGCATACTGAGAATCAGCTTGCCCGGGGGCACTTTATCCTCATCCAGTATGCGGGCGATGGATTGCTCCGTCCATGGAAGCGATGCAACAGAGCCGGACTTCGGACTCGACGCCCAATGCTCGTCGTAGGCCATGACCATCATGTAATCTACCGTCCGGCCAAGCGCTTCGCGATCCAGGAAGACCGACCACATCTCGCTGTTCGACTTGGGAGTGACGTCGATCGATACGACCAGGTCCGCTTCGTGCAGCAGTGGAGTCAGCTCCTTCATAAACTGAACGAGATTTTCCTTATCCTTTGTATAAACATTCTCGAAGTCGATGTTAAAGCCTTGAAGGTTGTACATCTCCGCAAAGGCGAGCAGTTGTTGAATCATAACAAATCGGGATTCTACCGTCGCCAGCGCCTCCGTCGTCCGATCCGGCTCGAAGCCGTTGCTAAACAGCGCCCATACCTGATACCCTCTGTCATGCGCCCACTTTACATAAGCGGAATCCGCCTTGCCTTTAATCGCTCCCGTACCGTCAATCAGTTCGAACCAAGTCGGGCTAACCACATTAAGGCCCGGCATCTCGCCGATCTTGGCGGGATCAATACGGCGCTCATAAACCGCTTCCCAGGTCAAATTGATCTTTCGGCCATCCAGCTTCCACGGCACGAACGGATCGTCTCGTTCTACTTCGGTTACCGTCTCGGAGCCTGCAGGCGTCGCATCCTTCTCTCTAATGTAGCCGATATGACCATCGCCGCTCTGTACGAGCAGCCAGCCTTCATTCTCCTCCCAGACGCGAAGCTTCTCTCCTTGAGGCAATTTAAGCAAGTAGGGCTCGCGAATAGATGGTCCCGTGCGAACCGCCGCCCCCTTCTCGGGCTTTGCTTCTACCAGCGGCACCGTTTCTCCTTCCGTAAGAAGCGTGACGATGCCGCTCTCCGCATCATAATCCACTCGGAGGCCATACAGCTCCTTCAAAGGCGCAGACGGAATGTACACCGTTTCATTCGTTACTTCCGCAGCTATTGTCAGCTTGTAAGGCTGTCTGTTCAGGATGCCGGTCAGCGTATCCGTCTTGAGCCGAAGCACCTTGTCCGCGCTCGTCAGCACAATCGTCCCCGTCGAGCTTTCGTAATGAAGAGGCTTGTCCTGGGCGAAGAGCTCCTCCAATACGGGCAGCGGGAGCTTTACCTCGCCGTTCTCGATCAACGCCCCATGCCCCATTTCCTTGCCGCCGATCATGATGGGATTCGTCGATGCGTACGCCGGCGCTTGATAATCCCTGCTTGGTACATACTTCATATATCCGAACCACCCGAAGGTAGCTATAGCTGAAATCATAAATAGGAATACCAGTGTCATGAATCCGACTCTCCGCTTCTTGCGCGGCGAGCGGACGTAATTCGTCTCCAAGCACTCACTCTCCTTATTGTTCGATATTGTACGAATACTGCTGTCACCTCAAATAAAAACGTGCAAGAAGTAGCGTCAGAACGCTGCCCAGCACGTTATAATAGCCGTTATCCAATTCTATAGACGACGAATCCGTCTTAAGTGTTGCAAGTAGCGCACAATCCATATATTTCCATTCGATGCCCGTGAACGGTGAATCCCGTTTCCTTCGAGGCTACCTTCTCGACCTCCAGCAGCGGCGGGTATCCGAAGTCTACGATCTGGCCGCAGCCCTTGCAGATTGCATGATAATGGTCAGACAAGTCAGCGTCGAATCGGCTGGAATCATCTCCGTATGTCAGCTCTCGAACCAGGCCCGCTTCCACAAACAGCCTTAAGTTATTGTAAATCGTCGCAACGCTCATGCTCGGATAAGTCGGCGACAGCGCCTTGTAGATCTCGTCGGCGGTCGGATGTGACTTGGTATCCATCAAATATCCCAGTATGGCGTGTCGTTGCGGGGTCATACGAACGCCATTCATCTTCAGTTGTTCCAGTGCCGAATGAACGTTGGCTGCCATTCCCCTCACGCCTTTCTTTATTGTTAATTAATAATCGTTATAATCTATTGTACGTTCAGTTCAAAGATTTTGTCAATGAAAGCGCCTCTAAGTAGTGTCCTGACTTTCAATGGTTATGCTGTTCGTTGCATTAATATGAATCCGGTATACGCCTGTCCCTACCGTTCCCCTCACTGTCTTGCGGATCTGCCTGAACGGCATCTCGGCATTGATCTTGCCAAAAGTTACCGAGCCGTAAAGCGAATAGTCGCCCAGTTCCGGCAAAACAACCTTAATCTCGCCCACGGAGCTGTCGAGATCCCAATTGCCGCCAACCTGGCTGCTGCTTACGGCAATGCCGCCGTTCATCGTGCTCGCCTTTACCGGCCCATGCGCTTCCGCTATCGTAATGCTGCCGTTCTTGGTCTCGGCTTCCGCATCTTCCCAAACTCCTCCCAACGAAATGTTCCCGTTGGATGTAACAGCATATAAAGCGCCGCCGGTCGCGTCATTGACGGTGATCTCGCCGTTCTTCAATTCCAGCGTGCTGGAACCGTCCAGCGTATCGACCTCGATGCTCCCGCTGTTACCCGTTACGGCAAGCGGACCGATAATTCGCGCGACCCTGATATTGCCATCTCCGCTCTTCACGGTTAATCCGTCTTCTGCCACCAGATCCGTAACCTCCGTATCGCCATTGATGTTCTCGATCGCAACCCTGATAGCGGAAGGAGCTGCCGGGGGCGGCGACATTTCCCATTCGAAATCGGGTAAAGCAAGCGAAGGCTCATCTCCGGGCAAAGCCGCGAGTTGTTCTTCCAGCGTCAGCACGGTCTCGGAAGAAGCTGTCGGAGTATTGCTTGAAGGACTTTCTGATCCATCAGCTTCAATATCCGCGGACGTGGTCGCTAGTGCTCCCTCCGCGTCCTCTGTTTGTCCATCGCCCTCGATTCCGCCTTGATCATCCTGCTCGTCCTGCTGCACATCCGGAGGCGACAGCTTGACGCTAGGTTCGATACGCGGCACCACAACCGTCAGATTCATCTTGGGGACGCGGTTGTTATCGGCTCCATACCGCTCTCCTTTGGCTTCCAGCACAGTCTCGTTGCCAGGGGTCACGTCGACGGTCGACTGCTCGGCAATCCGCTTCGATTCGTTTTCGTCTCCGGCATCGACCCACACGGTGGAGTAGACCTCGATTCCCGCAACGTCATCGGCGCGGAGAGTCACATCGCCGTTAACATTTTTGACCGTAATCGATGACAAATCCTCGTCAACAAGCACCTTCATCACGTTTTTGTCGATGCGGTAGCCCTTCTCATCGCCGTAATCGACCATTCCGTTTAAATCGACGTTAAATTGGTCCAGCCAGCGGACAGGGAAGTCCGCATATTGCGTCACCGCGTAAGCCGTCACCGTAACGACAAGCGCCGCGGCGGCGCCGGACAAATCAAATTTCAGCTTGGCGGATTTGGCGCGAAGCGTCGTACTGTACAGGATGACCTCAATGCCAAGCAGCAGGAACAGAAGCGGCCACCAGTCGCCAAGAAGCGCAATATCGCTTGATCCCCTCGCCTGGTCCCAGAGCAGCAGCGCTCCGACGCTCAGGATCAGAATGGCAGCCGTCAGCCGCCCCAGCTTAAACACGGCGAACCCTCCTCTCCTCGCGGCTGTCCATACGACGACGCAAGCGAGCGTCATCAGCAGCGGACCGACAATCAGCTCCGCCAGCTCGTTCATCCAAGGCAGCAGCATATCCGGCGGCTTGACCATAATCATCATGACGATTCCCGACAAGGCAAGCAAAATGCCGTGCGCCAGACGCACTGGCATCCGCTCCTCTCGCGGTATCTCCTTGAGTTGAAGAGCCTCGTACACGCTGACGAAATAGAAGACGGGCAGCAGCATGCCCAGATAAACGATTAGCAGCAGATGTCTGCCGCCGTCGGAATCGGCAAGCCGGAAGATGGCGGTAACATCCAGCAGCAAACCGGCAAGAAGCAGCAAGCCGCGCGAATATTGCTCATTGTACACATGTCCCATGCCCGGGATCGCGAACGCAAGCAAGACCGCAAGCCACGCCCGTTTTCGTTGCGTTATTCGGAGCTTACCCAACGTATGCCCTCCAATTTATTCAACTCGTCGAGCAACCGAACGGCGGGATCCTTCTTGCGCGAAGGCATTCTGACATGAAGAATCAGCCTCGTTAAAGCTTCGTCTCCACTCAGCTTTGAAGGAGCTACGGTTTCCATCGACATTTTACGAATCGCAATTTTGCGTTGGTCCAACATGTCGTTAATTTTACCCAGCAGGGAGGACAGATCATGAGCTTCAATCTTGATCACTCTGTCCTTCTTTGCGCTCATGAACTTCTTCTCGATCTTGTTAAAACCCCATAAGGTTAATAATGCCATAACCGTAACTGTTGCTGAAGCAAAGTAAAATCCCGCTCCGACGGCGAGACCGATAGCCGCAACCACCCATAAGGAAGCCGCCGTTGTCAGTCCCGTAATGGATTTTCCAGTAAATAAAATCGTACCCGCTCCAAGGAAACCTACCCCGGTAATAACGGCTGCAGCCAGACGCGCAGGGTCGACCCGTACATTGGGCTCCTCCACAAAGTCCGCAAATCCGTAGATGGATAACAGCATCAACAAGCAGGCTCCCAAGCAAACCAGGATATTCGTTCGGAAGCCGGCAGCATGATTGGACGATTCCCGTTCGAAGCCTATTAACCCCCCAAGCACGATCGAGAGCCCAAGCCGGGCGGCAATGTCCAATTCATTAATGAACCAGGGATCCCTTGCCGCAGCAACAAACATATCCATAAATCCCCCGCCTTTCTTTGAAATCGCCGGATAAGTCCGACGTTTATCAGACTATTAATGGCTGGATGCATGAGTACCCAAATCGGGGGGATATCAAAAATGAAAAAAAGCGCAGTCCATCTCTAGGATGAACCGCGCCTTCGCTCTATATCCCCCGCCGTTCGCGTCCGGGTCTATGTCAGCTAAGCCGATCAAGCAGCATCTTGTTTACGAGTGCCGGATTGGCCTTGCCTTTCGTTTCCTTCATAATCTGTCCGACAAGGAAGCCGATCGCCTTCTCCTTGCCTGCCCGGAAGTCCTCCACGGATTGCGGATTTCTTTCGATCACGGCATCGACGATCGCCAAAATCGCGCCCTCATCGCTAATCTGAACAAGTCCTTGCTCCTCGACGATCTGACCCGGCAGCTTGCCGTTCTCCAGCATCGCCTTGAAGACGGTCTTCGCAATCTTGCCGTTGATCGTGCCTTTCTCCAGAAGCCCGATCATCTCGCCAAGGCCTTGACCTGTCAGCTTTACGTCCGACAGCTCCAGATTATTGGCATTGAGATAACCGAGCAGATCGCCCATAACCCAGTTCGCCACAGCCTTCGCGTCCTTCGTATAGGCAAGACTCTCCTCGAACAAGTCGGCAAGCTTCTTGGATGCCGTAATAACGTCTGCATCATAGGAGGACAAACCGTAATCGGCCTGGTAGCGTGCCTTGCGTGCATCTGGAAGCTCTGGTATGGAGGCGCGTACGTTCTCCTTCCACTCCTCGCTAATATGCAGACGGACAAGATCCGGATCCGGGAAGTAACGGTAATCATGCGCTTCTTCCTTGCCGCGCATCGAGAACGACTTGCCGACAGCGTCGTCGTAGCGGCGCGTCTCCTGCACGACTTCGCCCCCGCCATCCAGAATCTCCGCTTGGCGGACCTGCTCGTACTCCAGGCCGCGCTGCACGCTGCGGAACGAGTTCATGTTCTTGAGCTCGGCGCGCGTGCCGAATTTCTCTTGTCCGTATGGACGCAAGCTGATGTTGGCGTCGCAGCGCAGGCTGCCTTCTTCCATCTTGACGTCGGATACGTCGCAATACAACATGATCGCGCGCAGCTTCTCCAGATACGCCTTCGCTTCCTCCGGCGTGCGAATATCCGGCTCGGAGACAATCTCGACTAGCGGCGTGCCGACGCGATTAAAGTCGACTAGCGACGCGTAGCCGCCGTCCACATGCGTCAGCTTGCCCGCGTCTTCTTCCAGATGGAGACGGGTAATCCCGATGCGCTTCGTCTCCCCGTTCACCTCGATATCGATCCAGCCATGCTCGCCGATCGGCTGATCGTATTGCGAGATTTGGTACGCTTTGGGCGAATCCGGGTAGAAGTAGTTTTTGCGGTCGAATTTGCTAATATCCGCAACCGTGCAGTTCAGAGCCATCGCCGCTTTCATCGCGTACTCCACGGCTTGCTTGTTCAGGACCGGCAAGACGCCGGGATGTCCGAGACAGACCGGACACGTATGGGTATTGGGCGGCGCGCCGAAGGCGGTCGAGCAGCCGCAAAAGATCTTGCTGTTCGTGTGGAGCTCGACGTGTACTTCCAGCCCGACGACCGTCTCGTATTTGTTCGATACTGACATTCTTATCGTTCCCTTCCGTTCGAATTACAGCTGCGGACGCAGCTTATGATAGTCCGTGTGCGCTTCGAACGCATGAGCGGCGCGCAGCACCGTCGATTCGTCGAACGCCTTGCCGATGATTTGCAGTCCGATCGGCAAGCCGTCGGCTTGTCCGCACGGCACGCTGATGGCCGGAACGCCCGCCAGGCTGACCGGAATGGTGCAGATGTCGTTCAAATACATCGTGAGCGGATCTCCGACCTGCTCGCCGATGCGGAATGCCGGCGTCGGCGCCGTTGGACCGATAATGAGATCATATTGCTGGAACGCCTTGTCGAAGTCGCCTTTGATCAGCGTGCGAACCTTCTGCGCCTTCAAGTAATAGGCATCGTAATAACCGGAGCTGAGCGCGTACGTGCCCAACATGATCCGGCGCTTGACTTCCGCGCCGAAGCCTTGGCTTCGGGATTTGCGATACAGGTCGATCAGATTGTCCGGATTGTCCGCGCGCACGCCGTAACGCACGCCGTCAAAGCGGGCCAGGTTGGACGATGCCTCCGAGGAGGCGAGCAAATAGTACGCCGCAATCGCATATTCCGTATGCGGCAGCGAAATCTCTTCCCAAGTCGCGCCAAGCGACTCATATACGCGAAGAGCGTCCATAACCGCTTCCTTAACGCGGGGATCAATGCCTGCTCCGAGATATTCCTTTGGAACGCCGATGCGGAGGCCCTTGACGTCGCCGGTCAGCGCGGCCGTATAATCCGGGATGTCCACCTTCGCGGACGTCGAGTCGCTTGCGTCGTAGCCGGCGATCGCTTGAAGCACGTAAGCCGAATCCTCCACGTTCTTGGTCAGCGGGCCGATCTGGTCGAGCGAGCTGGCGAACGCCACGAGGCCGAAGCGCGATACCAAGCCGTACGTCGGCTTCAAACCTACGATGCCGCAATAGGCAGCTGGCTGGCGGATGGAGCCGCCCGTGTCGGAGCCCAGCGAGAAGTAGACTTGTCCGGCCGCTACAGAAGCCGCAGAGCCGCCGCTGGAGCCGCCCGGCACGTAATCGGTATTCCAAGGATTGCGAGTCGGATGGAAGCTGGAATTTTCATTGGAGCCACCCATCGCGAATTCATCCATGTTTAGCTTGCCAATTGTAACGGCGCCGGCCGCGTTTAGCTTGCCTGCAGCCGTTGAGTTGTAGATCGGTTTGTAATTGCTCAGGAATTGGCTTGCGCAAGTCGTGGTCAAGCCTTCCGTTACGATATTGTCCTTAATGCCGGCAGGCAGGCCGAACAGCAGGCCGCGATCGCCGCCGGCTTGCAGCGTCTTGTCCAGCTCGGCGGCTTGCGTGCGGGCGCCGTCCTCGTTTAATGATAGAAAAGCCCCGATCGCGGAATCCGTCTTCGCGATCCGGTCGAACGAGCTATCTACGAGCTCCGCCACGGAAAGCTCCTTGCCCTTTAACTTGTTATGTACGTCCTGCAGGCGCAGATCAAACAATGCCAACAGTAGCTCCTCCCTTCAAATCCTAGCAAATTATGATTCAAGCACCGCAGGCACTTTGATTTGTCCGTCTTCTTCGTCCGGCGCGTTAAGCAGCACCTTCTCGATCGGCAGCGACTCCTTGCGCACGTCGTCCCTCATGACGTTCGTGATCGGCAGCACGTGGCTGGTCGGCTCGATCTCGTCCGTATTCAGCTCGTTCAGCTTCTCCGCGTATTTCAAAATGGCGTTCAACTGGTCGGTAAATTGCGCCTTCTCGGCATCCGACAATTCCAGCCGCGCCAGATTAGCGACATGCTCGACATCCTTCAGCGTAATGCTCATCGGTAACTCTCCTTCTCTGCGTCAGTCATACCCATCATTATAGCCTACATTCGGCGCGTACATCAATTAGTAAGAAGCAACGAATCTGATGCGCCGAACAATTTCCCGAAGGGCAGCAAAAAGAAGCGGACACCAACGTCCGCTCCCTTGGATTGCCTATTAAATCCAGGCCTTGAGGTTTACCTGGCGAATAAAGTCTTCACGGCTCAGCGGCTCTTTCGCCGCTACTTCATCCTCTTGCTCTCCGTCGCCCTTCATGATCCGATAGAACAGCTCTTCGTTATGCGTCGCAAGCGCGTAATCGATCAGCGCCTCCCGTTCGATCCGCTCCGCCTCCAATTGAAACAGCACTTCCTCCAGCTCGACGTCCTCGTCGGGCAGCAAGAAATTGCGATTCGATGCCGGAACTCTGACTACGTAATCGAACACGTTGTCGGCATTGCGGTCATAGGCAATAATATATCCATGCTCCCCAACGGGAAGATTCTGTTCGTATTGATCCGATATTATGATGACTTTGGAGCCCAGCTGCAACATCCAATCTCCCCCAATCGCCCTTGTCGTTGTAGTCTCTCTTTCCATTTCTATTATCCTACTAAAAAACGACATCGCTGTCCAATAGCAGGCGGAAGAGGTTTTGACTTGCCAGAGTTTCATAGAGCGATAGTCGACGAGATGCTGCGTGCTCGGCGGATTATTCGGCTTCTTTGCCCAGCTCCAACAAAGCTTGAGGCAATTGGAACGCCTTATTATTTAAGAACAATCGGGTTAGTTCCTCCGTATCGTCAGCCTGATTCTCCTTGATGACGGAGATTTCCCTATGCAGCCGCTCCATCTGCTGATCCAGACGATTAGCGGAATCCGAAGCTTCCTTAAGCTCCTGGATTAGCCTTGCCGGCACGGATTGATTGTATTTGTAAAAGATTTTATGCTCCAGACTTGCCCAGAAGTCCATCGCGATCGTGCGAATCTGGATCTCGACGCAGACGCTTTCGCTTCCGTCCGACATGTTGACCGGCACCTCCGCGAGCAAATGCAGGCTTCGATAGCCGTTCGGCTTGGGATGTTCGATATAGTCCTTTACTTCGAAGATATGCAGATTAAACTGATTTTGCAGCATATCGCGGATCCGGTAAATATCCGAAATAAAGGAGCAAGTAATCCGCAGGCCCGCTATATCCTTGATCTCCCGTTTAATATCCTCCAGAGAGAACGCGATGCCCTTGCGGCCGATCTTGTTCATAATGCTTTCCAGCGACTTGACTCTCGACTTCGTATGTTCGATTGGATTATAGTCGTGCAGGAACTGGAATTCCTCCTTCACGATCTCGATCTTTGTCTCCAGCTCGTTGAGCGCAAATTGGTACATCATCATAAACCGCGTCACTTCGGTCTTCAGCTTCTTGAATTGCTCGATCTGGTAATTCGTCATGCTCATCTCTTCAATTCTCCTTCGTTCAAGACGCGGAGCGCGCCCTTGATGCTCGAATAAATCCATCATATTATGAACGAAGGCACCATTGCAAACAAGGTGAAACGACTGTCGCCGTCCTTTGGCTGCGCTGCTCGGTTCATTCCGGGAAATATAGGGAAAGTCTTGCGAAGAATGCTTTCCTGTATTTTAACAGGACTCGCCAAAAAGGCTTCTGCCCGATAAGGTAGAAGCCTCTTTGCTTGTTTATCAAACGTTGACGTATGCGCCCTTGCTGTCCGCGGAACGAATCTCCGCCTCGACGATTTCGAGCGATTGGACGGCGCTCTCCGGCGAACAAACCGTAACCGGCTCTCCCGCCGCCACCGATTCGACGAAATACTTGATCTCGCGGTAGTAGCCCATATCCGGGGATAATTCCGCGACAAACCCTTCGCCGTCATGCGGATTCACCTTGAGCACATTATTCTCGAATACGAGATTGCCGCGCTCAAAGTTCACGCGGAATGTCATCGAGAAGCCGAAGTCGCCGCCCAGCGTCCAGTCGGCCTGCGCGTTCAGCACCTTGCCGTCAGGATAGACATAGTTGGTCGATACGACGTCGTAGGCGCTGCCCGGCACTACGTTGCGCGCGATGGAAGAGACGCTCTCCGGCTTGCCGAACAGCCAGTTGATGACATCCGTATCGTGAATATGCATATCCACCATGCAGCCGCCGCTCAGTTCCCCGTTAAGGAACCACGGCTGAGGCAAGCCGCCTCCGCGGAAGAAACTCCCCGACGTTACGGCGCCGTAGCGTCCGTCCTCTACGCAGGCCTTTAAATATTCGTAAGCCGGCCAGAAGCGCAGGCATTGTCCGATCATCAGCGTATTGCCCGTGCGCTTAGCCGCTTCCGCCATGCGCCAGCCCTGCTCGGAGGTGCGGGCTACCGGCTTCTCGCACAATACGTGAATGCCGCGCTCCAGCATGGAACATGTCAAGTCCGCATGCAACGGCGTAGGCAGCGTAATGTCGACGATGTCCAGCTCCTCTTCCGACAGCATGGCTTCTATGGAATCGTACAGCTTGTACGGGGTCAGATCGTATACGGATTGCTCGGTAGCGATATTGCCCCAAGCGGCGCCGTCCTTCAACTCCTCGATAAGCTTGTCGCAGATCGCCACAAGCTTAATGTCCGCCCCTTCCTGCATCAATCGTACATAGTTATCGAAGTGCATCCTTCCCATAAATCCGAAACCGATTAATCCGATTTTTAGCATAGATGTCCTCTCCCTTATCGCGTAATCCGCCCTTAGCGGTCCGTTCTGCCCAGTATGGCGTCCATAGCGCCCGAAGTGTTGTAGATGATCTGCTCGGCGTGATGGGTGTACGGAGGAATCATCTCCGCCGTCACGTAATTGTCATAGCCGATTTCCTTAAGCGCCGATACGACCGCAGGGTAATCCACGTCGCCCGCCAGCAAGTCGACGAAGCCGTGCAGTCCTCCCGCTTGACGTCGGTAATCCTTGAAGTGAACCTTTTTAATGCGGTCGCCGAGAATGCGGATCCAATGCTCCGGGTACCCGCTGTGCACGACATTGCCTACGTCGAAGTAAGAGCCCACATAACGGGAGCCATGCGCATCTATAAATGTTCTCAGCTCCAGCGGCGACAACAGGAACTTGTTCCATACGTTTTCGATCGCGATGGACACGCCGGCGCTTTCCGCATGCGGCACGAGACTGCCGATCGCTTCGAGCGCGCGGTCGTATGCTTTATCGTAAGGCACGACCTCCGCTCCCGGAATAAAATCCACGCCTACGGCGCCGGGGATGACCAAAATCGCGTCGACGCCTAGCGCGGCCGCAACCTCCAGCTGCTTCTTGCAGACGTCGACCGCCTTCGCGCGCTTGCCGCCATCCTCGCTGGTCATGGCGTACGACCAGTAGAGACCCGTAGCAAGACCGGCAATCTCCAACCCCGCATCCTCCAGACGGCTGCGAACGGCGAGAATCTCCTTGTCGCCGGCATCCAGCCCCAGCTCGCCCGACTCGTTAAGAGACAGCTCGATGCCGTCAAATCCCGCTTTTTTCGCAAGAGAGATAGCATCGGCAATAGAAGTTCCTTCCTTGAACGACCAAATATTAATTCCTTTTTTCATTGTCATTCCTCCTCGATAGTTGGATTGTCGCCTTGATCCAGAAACCGCAGCATCCCGAACCGCGCGGGCAGATGGAAATTGACCGCTCCCGTCGGACTCCAAGCCTGGTATTGCCGGACGCCCTTCTCGTCCTGATCGATCCGGTAGGCGTTCATTCGCCACCATGCGCCAGGCGTCGGTTTCCTTGCGAAGCCTGCGGTCGGAATCGCCAGGTGATAAACGAGCTCGTTGCCGTGCCTGACAACTTCCGTCCGCAGCCCTTCCATATTCCATTCCACGTCAATACGGGCAATCCCGCCCTGTCCGTCGTTCCACACTCTTGCGTCGAATACCACATTATGCGGACTTAGCTCCAGTTCAACGTAAGGACCAGCCTCCTGATGCCCTTCTTCAATAAACAGCTCCACGACGTCCTCCTCGTACAGCGGCTCGTCGCGCTGCGTGAAGCGCGAGAAGACATGATGGTCCGTGCACCTGATTCGAAACCAGACATAATCCGGACTCCAGCAGGCTTGGAACTCCGTAGGCTCCATGACGGCGCCTCCGTCTACCGTTTCGGATAACGGCGCGGCTTCGCACTCGCTCCAATCCAGTTGCCGCCCCTCTTCAACGCTTGCTGTCTCGCTTCCGGCGATCCACTTTGCAGGCCTGCATAAGTATTGTTTCAGATCCTTGTCCCGAGACATCGACGCAATCGCTCCTTTATCCATTTCCGTTTCGTTGCGATATCTCCATATTTCTGTAATAATGCTTATATCATAAAAGATTTATGCGAGACTTTCTTTAGCAATACAAGCGAATATTTGCACGATTCCGTTATGTAATTTCTGTAACTTCTCTACAAAGAGGTGAAGCCGCTGTGACGATCCATAAAACGGTATTTCCCTTGCAGCGGACCGCTCCATTCCGGGAGTGGTCCCCCGTCATTCATTATGCGAAGTCTCAAAGGCTCGAACAGGGGAAGCTTGCGCCAAGGCGCATCTATAATTTCGAATTGTTATACGTCAGCCAGGGAGAAGCCGCCACAATCATGAACGGGCGGCGGTACGAGCTGTCAACCGGGCACCTGATCTTCCTCCCGTCGGGCGTGCTGCATCAGAACGAAGTGGTATCGCCCGGCGGCACGCGTTTCCTCGGCATCCACTTCGACTTCTTCGGGGAGCTCGATATCCATACGGAGTACGATATGATCGTGGGCGATGCCGCTCCAGGTCTTGATCGATTCGCTACGGAGGCCGTCCCCGATGTGTTTCCGCCGCTGTCCCAGCAAGTCGTCTATACGCCAACTCTCGCATGCGTCGCGTTAATGGAGCAGCTCGTGAACGAATTTACGATGCGTCCGCTTGGCTACGAGCTTGCTTGCAAGGCGCTGATGCTGAACATTCTTGCTCATCTGCTGCGGCTCCCGCACTCCCGGTCGCACGCGTTCTCTTCGCAGCACGCTCTCCGCTTGCAAGAGCTGGCGGAAGAAATCGAACGGCACCCTTCCGCCGCCTGGACCAACGCTATGATCGCCGAACGGCTCGATCTAAGCCTCGATCATGCGGCCAAGCTGTTCCGGGAGCTTGTAGGACGCCCGCCCGGCGAACATATTGCTTCCATTCGCCATCGCGAGGCCCGTAAGCTGCTTCGGGAGACCGACATGTCGATCGAAGAGATCGGCGACGCCGTCGGATATTCCGGCATCCATTATTTCAGCCGGCAATTCCGCAAGCACGAGGGCGTGTCGGCGTCCGAATACCGGAAGCTATCGCAAGTCCTCTAGCCTTCTCAGCCATGCACCATGTTTTGGGCGAATACATACACTACCCTAGGCATTGTGGCATTTAAGTCATGGAAGGAATGGATAGCTGATGGAAGCAACAAGCATGGATTACGCTGCTCCGAACACTCAATTCACATACGATCTGAGGAACAATGTATTCTTTAAGAAAGACGACCATAACCTCATTCTTTCGTTATCCGTCAAGCAGTTGAATACGCTGGGCAATTCCTCGTTGCTGGACATCTATTTGGACAAGGAAAATTATGTGGAGCCGCATTATCATCAAAACGCGTCGGAGCTAGTGTACTGCATTGCCGGCTCCGCTGTCGTCTCGCTGATTAACCCTTTTACGAACGAGCTGCTTCACTTCCCCATCGGACCGGGGCAAGTCGCCAACGTGCCGCAAGGCTGGTGGCACTATGAAGTGGCGTCTCAGGATGACACGCATCTGCTGGCCATCTTCGATGCTCCGGTACCGGAAGCGATCTTCGGCTCGGACATACTGCGTCTTACGCCGGCTTCCGTACTTGCCGCCAATTATTGCCTCAATGAGGACTTGGTAAAGGAGACGCTGGCTCCGATCGAATCCACCGTCGTCATCGGTCCTCCCGCCGGCTGCCAATCGTCCAATGGGCCGGCTGCCGTACATGATGGAGGCTGGAATACGCCGGGCATGGACCACCAAGCCGATTACGGCATGGGGACGATGCAGGGGCAAGGCATGATGGGACAACAGCAGGGCTCCGGCATGATGCAAGGGCAAGGACTGTCGGGTCAACAGCAAGGCGCCGGCATGATGCAAGGGCAAACGCAGCAAAGCCACGGTTCGTATGCTTATCCGCTGCGGCCGATCGAGTCCGCCTATTCCCCTTACCCTCCTCCCTTTCATCCCGTTCCCTTTCTCTATAGAAATTGGAATTAGGAAACAACAACTCGATTGGCTGTCATGAAGCTGCTTCGGAAGGTCTTGAAGGACCTTGCCCGGAGCAGCTTTGCCTCATTTATACGGAATGAAAGCAAGTGCCCCCTCCGCCTGATAATAATCACAAGAAAACGCTTGCGCTCTTTTGTCGAACTAGGTAGAATCATCCATAGCGGCCGGACGGAGCTCCGGTCCAATTTGCTCGAAGGAGATCTTACATACCATGAGAAAAAGCATTGGCGTTCACGAAAGACCGCCGCATCTTCAAAGCTTGATGCTGAGCTTCCAGCATCTATTCGCCATGTTTGGCTCAACCGTGCTCGTACCGAACATTCTGAAGGTGGATCCAGCGATCTGCCTGTTGATGAACGGCATCGGCACCTTGCTCTACATCCTGGTGACGAAGGGCAAAATACCGGCGTATCTCGGATCCAGCTTCGCCTTCCTTGGTCCTGCCGGCGCCGTAATCGCAAACGAAGCATCCGGCGGCAGCTACGCCGCTGCGCTGGGCGGCTTCATCGCCGTCGGCGTAATCTTTACGGTCGTTGCTTTTATTATTCAATATACGGGTACAGGCTGGCTAAACGTCGTGTTCCCTCCGGCAGCCATGGGCGCGATCGTCGCGATCATCGGCCTGGAGCTGATTCCGGTCGCGGCCAGGATGTCCGGCTTTATCCCTTACCCGGAAGATCCGCCGACTTGGACGATGGATACCGATGTCGTCCTATTGGCCGTATCCACGATGGCGGTCACCGTATTGGGCTCTGTTCTGTTCCGAGGCTTCATGCGCATCATTCCCATCCTGTTCGGCATCATCTTCGGCTATGTGCTGGCTTACTTTATGGGCATGACCGACTTTAGCGGACTGGGTAAGGCTGGCTGGTTAGCCGCACCGACACTCACCTTTCCGGAGTTCCATTGGACCGCAATTATCGCAATCGCTCCCGCAGCCTTGGTCGTCATTGCGGAGCACATCGGCCATCTCATCGTAACCGGCAACATCGTGGAGAAGGATCTGTCCAAAGACCCTGGCTTGCATCGCTCCATGCTTGGCAACGGCATCTCGACCATTCTGTCGGGCTTCGTCGGTTCGACGCCGAACACGACGTACGGCGAAAATATCGGCGTACTCGCGATTACGCGGGTATATTCCACCTTCGTCATCGGCGGCGCGGCCGTAATCGCGATCATCCTGTCCTTCTCGGGCAAGTTCTCCTCCCTCGTGTCCGGCATTCCCGGTCCCGTTATGGGCGGCGTATCGCTTCTGCTCTTCGGCGTCATCGCAGCCTCCGGCCTGCGCATGCTCGTGGAATCCAAGGTGGATTACAGCAAACCGACTAACCTGTTCCTGACAACGGTCGTATTGGTTGTCGGCCTGAGCGGCGTCAAGCTGACTTTCGGCGATGTGTCCTTCACCGGCATGGCGCTCGCGACAATCGTCGCGATTTTACTCAGCCTGCTCTTCAAGCTGTTCGAGGTACTGCGTTTAACGAACGATTCCGAAGCCGGGGGCCACTGATCCGGCACTTAACGCTTTACAGCCAGCACCGGTTTCACTGCCGGAAGCTGGCTTTTTTTTGCTGCGAACCTTTTACAATATTCCCCTCCAATTCCACGAAACCGAAACATCATCCGTTTGCTAACGTACATAGGGATACACAAAGAGGACGAAAGGAGAGTTGCGCATGTCGGGGTTCGGATTATTCGGCATATTTCTCATGTTCGGTTTCTTCTTATTCCTGGTTAATATCGCTACGAGCGTATGGGCTTACCTGGATGCAAAGAAGCTGGGCAAGAGCAACGAATACGCGCTGCTGTTGCTGATCGGCACGTTGATATTCCCGGTTGCAGGGCTGATCGTGTATTTGATCATACGAAGAGCCTAGCCGCGCATTATTAAATAGAAGAGGAGGATACGCAACATGCTGCAGCATTACAATGAACGGTTGGCCGAATTAAAAAATCGGCAAAGACAGAAATCGAACTGGACCGCGAGCAGAGAGCAGTTGAAGGCGAGTCTGGCAGACGCCAAGGAGGATCTGGGCAGGCTTGAAGCCTGGCTTCAAGAGGAACAAAGAGACGTCGACCGGCTAAAGAAACTGTCTCTTGGCGGACTATTCTACTCGCTTATCGGCAAAAAACAGGAGAAGCTCTCGGAAGAAGAAGCAGAGCTGCTGCAAGCCAAGCTTCAATATGATGAAGCCTCGGATACGGTATCCGATCTCGAAAAGGAGCTCGCGGATATCGAAGCCAGTCTCGCGCCAATCCGCTATGTCGAGTCCGACATCGAAGCGGCCATGCGAGAGAAGGAAAAACACATCTACGATGCCCATCCTGCCTTGGCGTCGGAGTTAAAGCTGTGGTCCGACGAGGAAGCAGAGACGGAGGCAGACGCCAAGGAGCTGCGCGAGGCCGTTAACGCGGGCCGGTCCGTCGTCTCCTCTCTGGATCGCGCCAGCGAACGGCTGCAGTCAGCGAGGAACTGGGGAACCGCGGACATGCTCGGAGGCGGTTTACTTACGACTATGGCCAAACACGGCCATATCGATGATGCCCGCTCGGCGATTCACTCCGCCCAGAGCTCGCTGCGTCGATTCGAGAAGGAATTAAAGGACGTTCAGCGCGACGTTGGAATGACGATCGATATTGGCTCCATGATGACTTTCGCGGATTACTTCTTCGACGGTTTCCTGATGGACTGGGTCGTACAGGGCCGTATTAAGGACGCGGCGGAATCCGTGAGGGAGAAACGCGCGCTAATTCGCCGCATTGTTGCGGAGCTGGAAACCGAACTGGGAGCCAAGGATCGAAAGCTGGCGGAATTAAGACGGCGCCAATCCTCTCTTATCGAACAGGCTTAGACGGCTTCATGGCATTCTACCCTATATGTTCCCCGCCAACAGGCCCTTCGGGGCCTTTTTGCATTTCTTCCTTCGCACCTCAGTATCTTGCATATTTTAGCAGCAAAATGGAATAATAATGCCGATATTCCGGCCAGCGCCAGAAGGAGTTGCCCCTTGCTGGAAAACCTCTTAGTCGTAGTCATTATTGCGATGGCGCTCCTGTTCGCGGATAGGCGCAGCTTCGCACGGTCGGAACGCAGGACGAAGGTGCTGTATATGCTCCTTCTCCTCCCGGCTTCTTACTTGTCCTTATTGTTCATCCTGCAATTGCCTTGGTTCAACATCGGACATCTCACCAAAGCCATGTATGGATGGCCTGCCAGACAAATCGTCGCGCTGCTCAAATAATTCCGAGCGCGGAAAGGGATGTAGCTATGTCGTCCGATCGGTCCACCATCAACTTAAGGCAGCTGGCAGGTCTGTTATGCTGCTACGTGATCGGTTCCGCCATCGTGTTTATTCCCAATCCTCTTACGGCCGCGGCCGGCAATGATGCGTGGATTTCGATGACGCTCGCTTACGGCTTCGGCATCATCATGTTGACTTGCGTCCTGTACCTTCACAACAGGCACGATGGAGCGAGCGTAATCGCATATAGCCGCAAACTGATCGGACGGACGGCTACCTATCCCGTCGGACTCCTTTATATCTTGATGCTTTTATTTGCCGCATGCGCCATTAATGCGAGCATCGGCGATTTTTTCACGAGCGTGATGATGAGGCGGACCCCTCCGTATATTTTCCATACTATCGGCATGTTGCTATCCGCGCTGACGGCGCGTTCAGGCATTCGCGTTATGGCCCGCATGTTTTTTTTGCTGTTGTGGCTGATGCTCTTTTTCTCACTGTTGGTCATGATCCTCGCCGTCCCCATCTATCAACCGACAATGCTTCTTCCGTTGTTCGAGAACGGCATCAAGCCCATGCTTCATGGTTTGTTCATCTCGGCCGGGTTCCCGTTTGGTGAGATCGTAATATTCGCGATGCTGCTGCCGTTCGTGCGGCTTCAAACCGGACAATCCTTAAGCAAAGCCATGTACGCGTCCTATTCCTTTTCCGCGCTGATGCTGATCGTGCCGACGCTGTGCACCCTCATGGCATTCGGTCCGGCGGCCGGTTACTTTAATTATTCGCTATACCGCCTCGCCATCGAGATTCACATCGTCGAGCTGTTCCAGCGAATGGAAGCCATAATCGGCATTGCGCTTATTTTGGGTTCTTATATGAAAGCGACGCTTCTGCTCTTCATTCTCTACCAATGTCTCATCCAGCTCTTTAACCTAAAGGACGATCATGTATTGATCTATCCCCTCTCGGTGACCTGCATCTTCTTATCGGCCACCATGTTTCAAAGTCCTGCCGACTTTCAGGAGCAAGTCTATACGATTTGGCCGTTCACGGTCATTGTCGTGGGATGCGGACTTATTCTCCTGTTTACCTTGATTACGTGGATCAAGCATCGATATATTCAAGCGGAACGAGGCGATACTTCTTGACTACGGACAGTCGTACGACCAACGCTCTTCATGACGACATCACATTTAATCGAGAGAAACTTGAAGGCGTATTTTCCCGCTGCGGAGACGTACACTTCCAACAATGGAATTATGGCGACGGTTTCGCGTTCCAGGCCGTGTCCGTCTACTGCTCATCGCTCGCCGACTACTCCAGCCACCTCCTCCAGCGTGCTCTGGAAAAAATCCCTGGATACGAGAGCGAAGACTGGAATAGCATGACGCCGGAAAAGCTGCGCCGCTGCTTGCAGGTTAATAATGCCTCCCTTCAACCGTTCTCGCTGCTGGAATCATTCGAAGACGTGTACGAGTCTGTCATGAACGGCTTTATTGTCATTTTGTTCGACCAAGTCAATCAAGCGTTAGGATTCCCGACGGAATCGGCAACCAGAAGGCAAATTACGGAGCCTGTCAACGAACCTGCGGTGCACGGCCCCCGGGAAGGCACGACGGAAGACTTGTCCCTGAATTTGACCTTGCTCAGGAGCCGCATTCGCAATCCGGCGTTTAAGCTCGAATTTCTGCAATCCGGCGCAGTCACAAAGAGCGCTATCTGCTTCGGCTATCTGGACGGGGTCGTAAACCCCGACGTGCTTGCGGAATTCAGGCGGCGAGTCGAATCCATCACGGATTATGAGGTGCTGGAGACCTCCTACATCGATGATTGGATTCAAGAATCGACGTTGTCTCCGTTTCCGCAGGTCCGTTATACGGAGCGGACCGATACGGCCGCCGCGGCTGTGCTGGATGGCAAAATTATCGTGCTCGTGGAAAATTCGCCGATGATCATGATTTGTCCGGCATTTCTGGTGGATTTTATGGGGACGGCGGAGGATTACTACGTGCGATCCATCTTCTCCTCGTTTATCCGAATGCTGCGTCTGCTCGCGTTCATCATCGCCTTGACGCTGCCCAGTCTCTATATTGCGCTGTCTACCTTCCACCCGGAGCTGATCCCGACCGTGCTGCTCCTGGCGATCGTCGATTCCCGCGAGGGTATCCCGTTTCCCGCCTTCTTCGAAGCGCTCGTCATGGAAGCTTCCTTCGAGCTGCTCCGCGAAGCCGGCATCCGGCTGCCAAGGACGGTCGGATCTGCCGTCAGCATCGTGGGGGCGCTGGTCATCGGACAAGCCGCCATTATGGCGAAGATCGCCTCGCCGATCATGGTGATCGTCGTGGCGCTGACGGGCATCGCCTCCTTCGCGATCCCGCATTACGATCTGGCGATCTCCCTGCGGCTCTTACGCTTTCCTTACATGATCGCGGCCGGTCTGCTTGGCGGTTACGGGCTGATGGTCGTTTTCCTGTTGACGCTGCTGCATCTCACCAGCCTGCATTCGCTTGGCGAGCCTTATCTAACGTCGATTGCGCCGTTCAAGCCCAGAGATTGGCGCGATCTGTTCATCAGGGTGCCGCTCAAGGTTTTTCTGCGATCGCCGCGCAATCGCAAGCTGCTCCGGTTAGGAGGCAGACGTCCGCATCCCTGACATCGCGTGCGGAAACGTCATGCGCAAGATACAACCTCGAATAAGGAGGAGCTCCCATGCCGTCTCATAGCAAAGGAAAAGGATGGCTAATCGCTTGCTGCCTCTGCATGCTTCCCTTCCTCCTATCCGGATGCTGGGACAAGCTGGAGATCAACAATTGGGCATTCGTGCAGGCAGCCTCCGTCGATCTGTCCAAGGACGGGCGGCTGCGTCTCACCAGCCAGATCTACAAGCCCGGTTCTACGGAGGCATCCAGCATGTCCCCCTCCACCGGGGCAACGTTCTTCAACATCTCCAGCGAAAACGCCACCGTATATGGCGCCTCGCTGACGGCGGGCAACGAAACCGGCCGAAAGCTGCAGTGGAGCCATATGGAAACATTGATTATTAGCGAAGCTTTCGCGAGGAATCGCAATATCGGCGAAGTGCTGGATTTTTTTTCCCGCTCCAACGAACCGAAGAGCACCTTGGCGATTGTGATCGCCAAGGGCGATGCAAGATCGCATCTGGACGTCAAACCTCTCGTGGAGAACAACGTCGGCACGCAGTTGGCCTCCAGTATCCAGAATGCCCAAATGCTTACGGGAATGTCGTTGTCCGTAAGCCTCAGGGAGCTTAGCATCCTGGCGAAGCAGCGGGAAGCGACGTTCGTTCTTCCTTATCTTCCTTTCACGGGAGCAGGCACCATCCCCCATACGCCAACCTTGGCGCTGTTCCGATTTCCCGAGGGCAAGCTGGTTGACGTCGTGCCGGTCTCGAAGACCCCATTACTGCTCATGCTGATGAATCGTTATCGTAACGGTTTCGTCAATATCCCCTGCGGCGAAGACAAAAACAACGGTCAGGGAAGCGAAGCGTTTAAGATCGGGTCTCTCCGCAGCACAATCAAACCTCGGCTGATCAACGACCAGTTGACGGTGCATATTGGCGTGGAGATATCGGGCAGCGTCAAGGAGCTTGTCTGCACCAGCATCGCAACGCAAGGCGACGTGAGCAGCTTCACCGACAAAATCGCCGGAAAGCTGGAGAAGCAGCTTGCCTCGACGGCCGCTTACTTGCAGGAACAGGAAGCTGATGTGATCGGAGTAGGCGAACACCTGCACCGCTGGCATAACGGCCAATGGAAAACCTTGCGGCAAAATTGGAGGGAACGCTTCAAGCAAGCAAAATTCGAGATTAAAGTGCACGTACGTCTAACCAATACGGGCATCGATGCGGGCCAACCCTTCACTGCCAACGAGCCCTGAATATCCGGCATACGGTTATATTCGAATATCAAAAGATTCGGAATAGCCGTCTGGCGGTTATGGAAAGATTAGAACGACAATTCTGGAAGGAGCGATAGCATGAGCACAGCGGACAAGAAAAACGAAGGAAGAGTAGCAGGAAAAGTAGCGGTCGTTACGGGAGCAGGATCCGGCATTGGCCGGGCAGCCGCGTTGAGGCTTGCGGAACAAGGAGCAATGGTCGTGCTGGTCGATCTTGTCGACGGGAGAAGCCAGGAGGTCGAAAAGGAAATTCAAGAGCAAGGCGGCGAAGCCTTCTTTGCCGATACGGACGTATCCGATCCCGCCCGCGTGGAACGGGCGCTTAAGCAGGCGGCCGACAAGTACGGACGCATCGACATCCTGTTCGCAAACGCTGGCGTAAACGGAACGCTGGCGCCGATCGAACACATGGAGCCCGAGGACTGGGATACGACGCTTGGCATTAATCTTAAGGGAACGTTTCTAGCCGCCAAATATGCCATTCCCCATATGAAGGAGAACGGCGGCAGCATCGTCATTACCAGCTCCATCAACGGCAGCCGCAAGTTTACCGGCTTCGGCATGTCCGCTTACAGCTCCTCCAAGGCCGGCCAGGTCGCCTTCGCCAAGATGGCGGCGTTGGAGCTTGCGCAATACGGCATTCGCGTCAACGCCATCTGTCCCGGCGCCATCGAGACCAATATCGGCGAGAACACGCACAAAACGCCCGAGGTGGACGAAATTACGATTCCCGTAAAGTATCCGGAGGGCAATCAACCGCTGGAGCAGGGTCCCGGCAAACCGGAGCAAGTCGCCGATCTCGTGCTGTTTCTGGCTTCGGACGAGTCCAGCCATATATCCGGCACGGCGATTTATATTGACGGCGTGGAGTCGCTTCTGTAAATGATCGAATAGTCCCGTTCAACTGAACGGGACTATGCTTAACATTACGGGGCGTTCGAAATCCTCATCTCATCGACTACCATGGATGTTCCCGCTCCGCCAATTTCAAACAGGACTATATCGAATTTCTTCTCTGAACTCCACCCTGTAAGGGCTGGGATATTGTATCTAAAAGTTCCAGTCTCCAGTGTATCCGCTTGAATGACTTTGTCACCGGTTCCGTCATTGAGTTTTAACGCCCATTTAGCGCCATTGATCAGATTCGGAACTTGAACGATTAGAATAGGGTATCGATTTAAATCGTATTCCACTGCTCGGATCATATTTCCGTTAGGACCACTTACGGCGGAAAGGGTTGTAAGACCGTTCGAAGAGCTTGCGATGGCATTGTTACGGACCGGCCAATCCGCGACATTGCCGAAATCCTCCAGTGTGTAGGCAGGGATCGATAGTAGATCGACTTTAAAACCCGACCCTGGCGGACCTACGACATATAACAAAATATCAAAGGTTTGTTTGCCGCTCCAACCCGTAATAGCATTCAGGTCATAGGTCAAGGTTCCGGTTTGAGAGGTGTCCGTCTGCACATTGATATCCCCCGAACCTTTGTTCACTTTTAATGCCCATTGGGTCCCGGTCGAAACCTGGGGTACGGTAATCTGCAATAACGGCGAATCCGTTAGATTGGCAGTTACGTTTTTTCTTACAGAACCATAAGGACCGACTGCTGCGGATACTGTAGCTACCCCCGAAGTTGTTGAGATGGATGCATTAAATGGATTCGTCCAGTCCGATACATTATTGAAATCCTCCAGTACTGTTGCAGGGATGGCATGGATCGTATCGGCTTTTACCCAACCATTAACAGCAAACAACTTGACTTTAAATGTCTTCTTACCGGACCACCCCGTGATCGCCTTCAAGTCATACGTGAACTCTCCGACCTGGGAGGTGGATGTCTGCAAGTCAATATCGACTCCGCCATCATTGACTTTTAATGCCCAATTCCCTTGCACTTTATCCACCTTGATCGTCATTTGAGAGAATGCGTCTACGTCATAGGTAACTTGCTTGGCGCAATATCCGTAGTTGAGATTGTTGAAGGAATAGTTGAATATCGTACCCGCTCCGCCGATCGCATACATACCTGAATTTACCCGTTCGGTCCAGTCTTCCACATTTTTGAAATCTTCCACAGTGGGCATAACATTCGGAACATTTGGCAGGGAGAATGTGGATGAGTTAAAAGCAAAGTTCGTAGCCGACCCGGAATCAATGCGAACGCCGTTCAACAACCAGGTAAATTCAATAACCGCGCTTGCCATAAACAGACTCGGCCGAACGCCGCCGACGGTCGGATTATTCGAACTGCCAGGAAGAAGCATCTCAGCAAAATCCGGGGCGCGTATCGCATCGCGCAAATTGGCTTCGATAAATTCCTTCGCTTGCTTTTGACCGCTATAATTCAACAGACCATAAATGGTTAAAGATGCGTTTGGATATTTCATTGCGCCAAAGCCGCTCATTTGTCCGCTTGGATTATGAATGCTTATAAAATAATCTTTTAATTTGGACAAAGGATTGGATGACAAGCCATTAACCGCAAGCGCGCTAATTTTAATATAGTCGCCCCCAAGGCTGACTGGACCCGATATCGTATCATAATATTGATAGATTTGCTGAGGCTCTGCGAAGAACCAAGCCTCCATATTTGCAATCATCGATTGTTTTTTAGCTTGCCACATCGTGATGTCGGCTGTTATCCCTAGTTCGTTGGCTATTTTTATAGCAAAATCCACATCGAAAAGCCACGAGGCGACGAAATCCAAATCCCTGGACGTAGGCGGAGTATTGACCCCCTCCATAAACCAGTACGGGTGATCCTCGGCCCAATCGAGATGCCGTTTTAGATTAGGGTATACGGTCTGCAGTTTGTTCAAATCGTTAGTATTTTTATAAAGCATCCATGCTGTCTGAGCTTTTCGAGTCGGCAAAGATTCTCCTGCAAGCGCTCCGTTGGAATCGACCAGACTCATTAAGCCCAAATAGGCGTTCCATGCTTCTGCAGGCATCATGTAAGATAGAAACTGGTAACCGAACAGGCTCTCCCATTGCGCCGATCCCGGATTGCGCGGCTCGCCGAAATTCCATAACGAAGGCTTGCCCGTCATCATTTGCGGATAGGGAAAAGAGGCAGCATTTTCCGGTAGCGCTTTCATATAATTCTGCAAATAAAACGTCCAGGCCTTGTAATAGCTATCGCGATGCTGCTGAGCGGTTACCCCATAGGGGTTAACCGTGGAGAATCCCCAAACGGAAGGCAGCGGCGCTTTCCGGAGTTGCGTGTCCATATAGGCTTTGGCAGCCGTTAATCGATCCGTTACTTTAAGGGTAAACACATCTTTAGCACGAGAAATCGCTACGGTACTGCCTTCGGATGAGGAGGCAACGCCTATGCTGACCGCCATCCTCCCGCCTGAATTAAAATGTTTTCTAAAGCTCCATGTAGATGCTCCAAGAACAGGGACCTCATTTAACGCTACCGGGGTTGTATCCGCAGTCAGTCCAACAAAATGAACGGCATAATAATAGTTGGCATCCGATACCAACAGGACACGGTTGGTGCTGTCCCATTGTGCGCCGCCCGAGCCGGTGATCGTCCCTTTTACCAGAATATCATTGGGGACGCCCGAATTATTTTGGAGATAACGGACAAATGTGCCATTGTCATCCACAAAAAAATCGTAGCCGCTTAAGGATTGGTTGACCAAGCCGGAGTAAGTTGCATTAAAATCGATTTTGTAAGGATACCAAGTAGATTGAACGGTGCTGGCCGGGCTTCCGTTCGTTCCGGTAGCTACCAATCTTGTATTCACTACGGAAGGCCATTTGAAAGTGGATGATTTAAACCATCCGCCCAAATGAGCCGCTAATTCTCCATCCAATGCCCCAGGCGGCGTTGATGAGTCCCCCATGTTGGCGTTCAAAGATAGGCGGCTACCCGGATAACTAAGCCAGCGGGGTTGTTGAGCGCTGCTGTCCGCAATACTGTCGCTGTTAAAAGCAGCGTCTCCCGCCATCTCCACATTACCAATCAGTGCAGCATGAGCTTTCATAGATCCAAAGGAACTTTCGAGCAATGTTGCAAGAATCGCGAATACCAGGAAATACAGACCCGACTTTTTGGTTTTCCGCATCATTTCATGCTCCTCCCCATAGATTAAGATTTCATCCCGTTCAATCACCCTCGGCAGATGAAAAAACACAGTCAGCAGCGAGTCGCAAAACACACATCTCAGTAATTGCGACATCACCGCTGACTGTTAGGCATACCTGTTACACGTTTCCGTCAATAAAGCTTTGACTGACGATACGCAGTTGATTGATCGTAATGGAAGCGCCCGGCTCGCCGATGACAAATATTTTGATGATGAACTCCTGCTCCCCGGTCCAACCTAACATTGGTCCATAATTAGTCAGATTGTAGTTTAATGTACCTACCAATCCGTTTTCCTCCTTCAGGGCCTGATCAATTGCAAGACTTGTATTCTCAATCTTAATTGTCCAGTTATCCTTTGCAGCGGAGGTGCGAATCTGCAGAATCGGCGTTTCATCCACATTCACTTTTACTTTAACTTTCGTGTAAAAATGTTGCCATGCCGGATTTGCCAAATCTGTTGTCGTTAAGCGAATGCCATCCGCTCCGCCGTTTACCTGCTCGACTTTAATACCTCCTGGATTGAGTGGATATCCGTATTCCCACTGCTGCAAGTCTGTGAAGTCCGCTTGCCAGCCTAAACCTTCGGCCAGCACTGTCACCGGGAACGTCATCGTCAACGAATGATACCCGGCTTTTGACAACGTCAACGTAACATTTGCTTCTCCCTCGGATATGCCACTAATCAATAGTTGCCCGTTTTGTACGGTTGCTTGAACGATAGCGCTGTCGCTTGATACCGGAGCAATCGTTACGTCGCCTGGAACAGCCGCAACCTGCACTCTTTTGCTCGCATCGACCGAAACATACTGCGGCGCAATATCGTCAACCGTAATAGCCGACGCGATGTTGTCGAGATAACTCTGGCTGACCATACGCAGTTGATCGATCGTAATGGAAGCGCCCGACCCGCCGACAACATAAACCTTGACGAAAAATTCCTGCTCCCCGGTCCAACCTGACATCGGTCCATAAGCCTTTAGATTAAAGTTGAACGTATCTTCCGATCCGTCCTCCCCTTTCAAGGCCTGCTCATCTCCGAATTCGCTGGTCCCGATTTTTACCGTCCAATTTTTTGCTGCGTCGGAGGCGCGAATTTGCAGAATCGGCGTTTCATCCACATTTACCTTTATTTTTGTGTAGAACGGTTGCCATGTCGGACTTGCCTGATCGGTCATGGTTAGTTTAACGCCGCTCGCTCCGCCATCCAACTGCACGACATCAAGGCCGCCCGGGTTCGAGGAATATCCGGCATTCCACCGCTGCAAGTCTGTAAAGTCCGCTTGCCAGCCCAAACCTTTGGCGAATACCGTGACTGAAAATGTCTTCGTTGCGGACTGATATCCAGTCTTCGACAACGTTAACGAAATCGTCGCATTCCCTTCGGATACACCTGTAATCGACAATTCCCCGTCTTGTACGGTTGCCTGAACGATAGCGCTGTCGCTTGATACCGGAACAATCGTTACGTCATCCGGAACAGCAACAACCTGCACCCGCTTGCTCGCATCGACCGAAACATACTGAGGGGCAATATCCGCAACAGCGACATCCGGAATGCTGACGTTTACATGAAAGGAGAGGCTCCGATCCCCATAAAATGCTCTTTGTAATAGAATGGTTATCGTTGTCGTCCCTTCGCTTAGCGCTTGCAGCTTCAACTGATTCCCCGCCATCTGAGCATTGGCGATCTCTGGATGTTCCGAGGTCAATTCATAGTTGACAAGCCCCGGAGTTGTCCGTAGTGGAATCGTAGTATCCGTATATGCCTCTACTTCATAGTCGGCAATGGTTTGCATCGTGATCTCGGGCTTGCTCATCAGCTTCAACGTATTGAAGATTACCCGCCCGCCAAGCTGCGAAGCGTAGATCCGCAGCTTAAATGTCTGCTGACCCGTCCAGCCCGTCAATGCTTCCAAATCGTAGAGGTAGTCGCCTGTTCCTTGTCCGATCTCTCTTACAACCACTTCTTCATTGCTTTCGTTGATCAAGCTGATACCCCAACGAGCGCTAGCCTCCGTAACAGCGAGCTTTAGCAGTTGGATCGTACCGGAATCGGCTTCAATTACCGTTTCGATATAATTGTCCTGCAACACGTCAAGCTGAAGCTTTCCACCGGCCTCGTTCACGTTTAACTTTTCGCGATCCCAAGTCCATGCATCCAAACCTGCCTGTTCATGCTGCCATCCTGTGATTGCGGAAACACCCACATCGAATGTACGGATTGTATCCGAATAGCCATTTCGACTGGAAACAACGGTAATAACAGCGTTTCCGGCAGAGAGGCCTGTCACAGTGAGTACGTTGTCAACCCGTTCAACTGCTGCTGTCGTATTTTTGCTGCTCGCAACATAATAAGTGACCGCGTCTTGCAATTGGAGTCTCACTTGTTCCCCAACGCCAATGATTTGATCCTTGAGCGGCGATTCCGCTATTGCCGGCAAATGAACGGGCTTATGATCAGGCGCATCAATAATCGCAGATGTGCCGCCCATCCAAGATCCCGACAAATTGATTTGCTTCTTGGAAGCGTCCAGTTTGTAGTTAAGCGTCGATCCATCCAATAAAATATTGGAAACTTCACCGTCGGCCTCAAACAAGTTCGTAAACATCGGTTTGCCCATATCCATACGATAACCGTTGCGCTGAAGCACGTTATCGACGAGCATAGTGGCTCCAAAAGAGGATGGACGTACGCCTTGCGGATATGGCACTCCCGGCACCGAATACTGTTCGGCAAAGAAATGGGCTTTGGTCACATCCCTTATCATTGTTTCAATAATCATTTTTGCGTCTTCTATAAAGCCGTTTTCAATTAGGCCGTAAGTCAAATAACCAACATCCGGATGCTTCGGAATAAACAACCCTGCAAATGGCGCTTCCGGGTTCATATTAGCTTTCAGTCGATTATATAAACTTTCACGCAAAGTCGGGTCTAAATCCGTAATATACATTCCCGTGGAGGTCCAAAGCGGGTTGCCCGGCGTAAATTCGCCATTAACCACATTGTAATATTGGTAAGGCACTCCATCTTTCCAAAAGGTAGTTGTATATTTTTTGTATAACTCCTTATAGCGATCTTCCCAGAAGTCAATCTTGTCGGTATATCCTAATATGCGAGAAATCTCCATTGCGAATTCGATATCCTTAAGCGCAGAGACGGCAAATTCCGCGTCAATGACAGCAGGATCGTCGACGCCGGGCATAATCCAACGAAGATGATCGATTCTCCACAAGAGATACCGCTCTAGAGCGGGGTAAATCTCTTCCAACGAATCCGCGTCTTTGGATATATTGTAAAGGATAAGCGCCGTTTGAGCCTTTCTGGAAGGCAGGCTTTCCCCTGCCATAAGCCCGTCGTCATCCACCAGGGACATCATCCCCTTAAACGCATCCCAAGCCAAATCGACGTCAATGTATGCATACTGTTGGATCGACAACAAACTTTCCCACGAAGCGGAATACGCCGCTTTTTGATCGCCATGTCCCCATAGCGAAGCCTTCCCTGTCACGATTTGCGGATAGTTAAAACCGACTTCGGGAGCAGCGGCCAAAATATTCGAAGCGGTAAACACCCAAGCCTTGTAATATTCCTGTTCAATCTGTTCGAATGTGACGCCTTGCGGTTCAACATGTTCCAGTTCGAACTTACCAGGTTTAGGTACTTTGGCGAGATATTGATTCCAATTATCCAATCGTTCCTTAAATTTACGATCGCGATCATTGTTCTCAAAAGGATTGCGAACGGATTCAATCATACTAACCTTGCTGTCCGCTGGCGTTCCTATGCTAAATGCTGCGGATAACCCGCCGGGCGGCAACGCATCAAGTTCGAAGTCCATCAGCCAGTACCCTTTGCCATGGGGTTGCGATGAGCCGTTGTCAATCAGCATATCCGCATAGCTTTCGAAATATCGAATACCGCCAGAAGGCTGCTGCCCGAAGGAAATCGCATACTGTTGATCCTGCAAGGTTGTACCCGTCGATACGTATAGGGTATTTATACCTTCATCCCATTGGATATCCCCTTTGTATTGCCCGAACAAAGAGATGAAATGGCTAGTACCGTTTTGCTTTGCTTTAATGGTTCGTACAACCGTGTTCTCGTCATAAAAGAAGTCTGCCCCTTCCAGTTGCAGACCGCTATTGTAGTCCGCCCCGAAGGTTAGCTCATGCGGCGCCCATGTTGTCGTATAGTCGCTCGCTTCCGCCAATGTCGATTGAATCTCGACAATATCCAATGTATTTATTTTGAGATAGCTGCCCTTGCCCACCTGGAATATGCGCAGCAATACATCCTTCTTGCCCGTCCAGTCCGGAACCATCTTGGCAATATCAACGGTTTCCGTTCCGTCACCCGAGCCCTCCGCGCGTAATACCCGTTCATCTCCACGGTCGCCTTTACTCAAGTCGTAGATCTTAATGGCCCAGCTCCCGGTTGTTTCTGTATGAAGCTGAAGTAACGGATTCTTATCTAAATCTATCGCTATCGATTCGCTTGTTAGAAACTGCCAGGGATAGGTCGCATCGTTTTTTACAGACAATTGCATATAATTCGGATTGAAGTCAACAATGGCATCCTCGGGATATTCGAACTCGCTAATTCTCCATTTGTCCGGATCGTTAAAGCTAGCCGACCATACGTTCTCGACAGTCTGATCCGTATTCGACTTATCAAAGATTCCCATTACTTTATCCAGGGTATACCCCTTGTAATTCGTTGGCCAGGGGCTAAGAAAGCCAATATTCAAGGGAAGGATTGGGCTATTGCTATAATGCACCTGTGTCGTTGGGTCCGGCAGATGAAAGTCGAAAGGATTGACGACAATCCTGCTTTGCGGCACACTCATCCAGCGACGCTGTTGCGGACTATCCTTTTCTATTAATTGCTGACTTAGCATGGGATCTATTGGCTCGGTTGGATCGATTGGGTTTGTTGGATTGGAGCTCCCCCCGCCAGGGGCAGTCGATCCCGAAGGATTCGTCAAGTCTTGAGCTGTTAGGTCCTTACCCGCAATCTTCGCGCTTATACCCGGAGCGATAATGATCTTGCCAGGTTGATTATCCATCACTACTCCGCCAGCTTGAATATCGGCATTGTCTATCCCATTGGCTCCCGTAATGGTTATTGGAGCTTGGGCGATGAATTGCCCCACCGTTGATTGCTTATCGAGATGGAGCTCGCTCCCTGTCCCCTTGTTGCCGAGAACCATTTCGTCCACCTTAGAGTTGTTTAAGCTAATGTTTGCGGGTTTCACCAGATCCAGGGCGTGAATGACACTGTTGTCTGCAACGACTTTCGTTTGCTCCTTGTTCACGACAACCTTGCCCTTAATTTGAGAATTAGAAATAATTACACCTTCAGGCCCACCGCCATTAATGATAATATTTCCTTCTACCTCGACCCCGTCCAGTGTGACGACACCGGCATCGACTCCAACCGTAAGATAGAGATCGCCCTTTATTGTCATGTTGGTAAGAACAACATGATTGCCATTAATGATAATGCTTTTTTGGTAATCCCCTGAGTACGTACCTCCATCGTTAATGATTTCATCTACGACATTATCGAAAATTTGAAAGGCTTCCGCACGGGTTAAGCGACCCTTGGGGTCGAATTTATTTCCGATCTTCCCCTTGATATAGCCTTTCTCTTGCATGGCTTGTACCGCTTGACGACTCCAATCGGCAATAAGCGCTGCATCGGCAAACTTCAGAGAAGGAGCTTTGTCGCTTGCTTGCAATTGAAATACACGGGAATAAATGACCGCGGCTTCCTCGCGGCTAATAAAATCGAGCGGCCTGGCATGTCCGCTTGCATCGCCCAATATAAGTCCGGCAGCAAACGCCTTCGAAAAGTCGGAAGCATACCAGGCATTGGAAGGTACATCGGCGAATGGCTTATTGCTCGTTTCTTTCAGGTTCAATATGCGTACGATAAAGCTGGCTAGTTCCGCCCTGGTCATTGGATGATCAGGCTTATACGACTGTTTGGAATCTCCTCGGATGATCCCCTTATCTATCCATTTTGTCATTGCCCGTTGTGCCCAATGATTTTCCAATTCCGATTTCTGCGCTGAGACCAAACCCGGATAGGAAATCAATAGACATGCGATAACAAGTAATGAAATAGGCCTGCTTAATCTCTTAAACCTAAACATAGAATCCCCTCCCTTTCTTCAAATCGATGATTAACTCGGCAAATCTATGTTGAAGCCATTAATTACAAACCGCTCCACTGTATCCATATGCGCCATAGAACACGCCATCGTAACGCTTTCTCCAGGGAAAATATAAAGATAGTTATGATCAAATGATGTAAACCTGGAAGCTTCTTTTTCTTGAATCATCACGCCTACTGCCGTAATATCGGAGACGTTCCGAATCTGCAGTTGCCCTTCTCCCATAAGTTCCACGGCTACCGATGCTTTAGGCAGCTGTCGCAGCGGTCGATAAGGGGAGAGCAAGTCCAAAGAGTACAGGTACGTGTTGGAGCTGACAACCTTATTCCCTTTATCCCTTACATGTAATCTCAGGAAGAATAGGGAGTACGGAGTCTCTGAGACAATCCAATCCAGCTCGCCTGCTTGCGTTGCAAGTTGTTCGGAAGTACAGGTAAACCTGTCTTGCTTATACACCGTCCCATCGATCCCTACAATTTCGGCCTGTACTTCAAAGGTCTGTCCGTTTGTTCCAAGCTCATCGTGCAAGTACAATTGACAGCTGAAACGCTCGCCTTCGCTAAACTTGATTTTGTCGTACTTCGCCGAAATATGGAGCGGGGAAAATGCGTTTTTTACGGCATAATAAGCCGGTTTAACCATTCCGTCATATTCGATTACAGATGTGTTCGAGTTGTTGGCAAAGGGTTCATTTCCCATCCAGATAATAAAACCGGATGCGTATGGCTCCCTTCTCCGAGTCGCTTCGATCGCATAGCGCAGCGATTCCATCTGCACATACCGGCTGGCTTGACTGTATATTTGCAATTCATTATGATGGCGACTCCATTCGCCGAATAACCGGTTCAACTGCTCCCATTGAATCCACCATGCCCCCCGATGAACCCAATACGGATTTTCCTTTGTTGGAGGCCAAGCCGAACAGCCTATCGCATATTTCTCGATATTTTCCGCTCTTGAAATACCGGGGGTGCCCATCTCGGACAGCAATAGAGAGTCGTCCTTGTTAAAAAATTCGTAGTGGTCCGATTCCAAATATAACCAGGGTCCATGCACATCATGATGAAGCCCGTTGCCCATATGTTTGACATTAGCATTAAAGCTTGGGCCGGAGGCGCTTGTCGGCAAAAATCCACGGCCAGGATCAAACTCCTCGACAACTTTTTTTAGTCTCGCAATATTTGCATGTCTCTCATCGACAGGCTTGAACCCTTCCCACATGAGCTCGTTGCCCCCGCACCAGATGACAAGACTTGGATGCGATCTTTTTTTCTTAATGGCATGGACGGCCACCTGCTCCAAATCATCGAGAAACTTGGGATCATCCGGCGGTGTATTATTGATTCCGCTGGAGGATTGCAATAATTCCTGCCACACCATAAGTCCATTGGCATCACAATATTGATAGAAATCCTGCTTTTCAATAATGGCGCCGCCCCAAACTCGCAAAATATTGACATTCATATCTTTAAATCGGCCAAGATAGTTGGCATATTCGTCCGCCTTGACATCTCCATAAAATGGGCGAATAGGCACCCAGTTAACACCTTTCATGAAGATCGATCTGCCATTGATTACGAGCGTATAAGGTAGAGCGCTTTCAGGTGAATTCGGATTTTTAATAATTTCCAATTTACGGAACCCGATGAGCTTCCTATCATGGCATTCAATGGTATGCTTATCATTAGCGATCTCAATTCCAACCTTATACAGAGGCTGATTTCCGTACCCGTTAGGCCACCATAATTCAATGTCATTCACTGAGAGTTCGTCTTCCATGCAATAATTCCCGCATTCAAGCTCCTTCGTATGAACGGCAAGCGCCTTCTGCTCGCCTTGGTCTGTCATGACCTTATAAGAGATCGTATAGGAGCCCCGTCGCTGAACCGTCACTTCCGTACGAAACCGCACACGGCCGTCGATCATGTTATCCTCTACCATCGCATTGGGGTAGAAGTCATTGATTTTGATCTCGCTGTAGGTTTGAAGATAGACGTCTTTCCAAATACCGACCGGGACAATCCTCGGACACCAATCCCAGGCATAGTTGAAACGCGATTTCAGCTTTCGGATTTGATTGGAATAACCGAATTGTCCGTCAATATCCGGCGCCGCATGAAAGACGACTAACAATCGGTTCGATCCATTCGTGCGGATCCGGTCTGTTATATCCAGTCTCACGGGGATAAACATGCCTTCAAAACCCGCCACTTTGCTGCCATTGAGATAAATTTCTCCGGAATAATCCAATCCTTCGAATACGAGTTCGCACCGATCTTTCAGCCAGTCATCGGATATGCTGAAATTCGTTTCATATACCCATTCCCTGTTATCAACCCACTCGCCGTCCAAGCTGGCCAATCCTACATTGGGGTCCTTCAGCCACCCGTTCGCCATTAAATCCGTTTGCACGCTGCCGGGGATCCTTGCTTTCATATGCCCAATAGCAGGAATGATTTCATGACCGAGCTCCATGGACTCATATAATCGCCATTGGTTTTTGTAAAAGCCCATTAATCCCCATTCACATTCATTTAAAGATACGGTGTTAGTCAGCTTTTACACTCCCAATCCTTGAAGTCTCTATGATCGAATACATTTCCTATAAATTCTCAACCAGCGGCGCTTGCTCATGGAACAAATTCATCCGATAAGGCTTGCCGTTTTCCAAGCGGTACCCGTTCTTCATAAGTAAGCATTCTATTAATTGCGCACATCCGAAAATGGATGGCCTGACACCCGTCGGATGAGGTTTATCCTCCACATCATACTGCTCCGCAAAAAAACCGGACATCGTTACATCGCGGATGCATACCTCGACAAGCTGCCGTGCCTCCTCCAGAAAACCCAACTGTATCAAACCGTAAATGTCGAAGTTAATATCCGGATGTTTGGGGTATGCAAGTCCTCCAAACGGTTTATTCGGGTCGAATTCCCCCAGGAACCGGTTAATCAAGCTCTCCGCATAAGGCGTTTCCAAGGAAGGGAGGTAAACGCCCGTCAGCACCCAGGAGGTCCAGCCCGGGTTTCTCGCTTCCGTCGCGGTATCGTAATATTGATGAGGAAATCCGCCCGGCGAGTCCCAGAACCACGCTTTGTAATTTTGCAATAATTCGGCATACGTTTCTTGCCAGATCGGAATCTCGTCCTGCCTGCCGAGCAATTCCGCCATTCGAATGAAATAAGAAATATCGATAAGGGCGGACACGACGAACTCCGAATCTTTCGAATTCGGGTTATTAATCGATCCAAGAATCCAGCGCGGGTTGTCCACGCGCCAACGTAAGTATGAACGGATTGACGGATACACGGTCCGCAAGGAATATATATCTCCGGTTAGTTCATATAAAATCATGGCCGTTTGCGCTTTTCTGGAGGGCAGACTTTCTCCGCCGAGCATGCCGGTCGGGTCAACCAAAGACATCAGACCTTTAAACGCTTCCCAAGCCACGTCGGGATCGATATACGCGTACAGTTGTATCGCAAAGAGGCTTTCCCATGCAGCCGAATAAGGAGCTTCGTGAGCACCGGACCCCCATAACGAAGGTTTGCCGCAGCATAATTGGGGGTACGGATACCCAGCCTCGGGCGATACGTCCAGCACATTGGACGCCAGGAAAATCCATGCCTTATAATACTGCTCCTCCGCTTGATCGGGTGTTACTCCTTTGGTTGGAACATGATCAAGCGAAAACAAAGAAGGCGATGGGATCTTTTCCAAAAATCCGTTCCAAAATCGTTCATTCTGTTGCCTTTTTTCCTCTAAACGTTCGTCGACCGACTCCCGAAGCGAAATCGCGCTCAAATCGCGCACCAGGCTCTCGACCGTTTCAAGCGGACCCGGGAAGGAGACCAATAGATGAATGCCTTCTCCGCTGCTCCGAACAGGTTTAATCCGCATCTGCCAATACCCGTATTGCGGAGGCTCCTCCAATGCCCGAGCGCCGCTTAAATAATCGCAATAATTGGCATAGTAAACCATCCCCTCAACGTGTTCTCCTAATAGTCGAATCGCGAAGGCATACCGTCTGTCTTCTACAACAAGCATGGCCAGGCTGGGTTCATACGTCAGCTGTCCCGTATAACGGCCGCCCAAGATGATGTCGGCGCCCGACGCCTCTTGCGTACAAGTTAAGGATCTACACACCGTGTTCGTGTTATAGAAATAGTCTCGCCCTTCCAACGTCATATGATTACGATAAACCGCTTGAAAGGCAAGTTCGTGGGGCGCCCACTCGGTTTCATAGCGGATAGCATCCGCGTAAGGATTCAAAACACCCGCAATCTCCAGTTTTTCAAAGGTTATGGATTTGCCAAACCCATAAGCGTATAACCTCAGCTTAAAACGTTTGCGTCCTCCCCATCCCGTCGCTTCGGCAATATTAGCGTTAAAGACGCCCGAGTTGGAATTTTCCGTAATCAGTTCTATATCTTCTCTTGCAGACTCCGCCTCAAGCGGCGCGACTTTAATGCTCCATGCGGACAAACATTCCGGCACAACCACATTCAGCATTGGCGTTTGATCAAGGTCAACCTCAATTTCGGTCGTAAGATACTGCCAGTAATCTCTTGCATCGCTATTAACCGTAATCGTAATGCCGGAGACGCCGAACAGGGCGGTTCCATGACCGGGCACATCATATTCGCTCATTGTCCACCGGGCCCGATCAGATACATGTAATACGCATCCCTCGATTCGCTGCGGTGAGCGATGGGCATCCGTGTGGATCATAATCATATCGCCAAACTCGAACCCTATCTCGGACTCGGAAATATGCGGAGCGAGGTATCCGATATTCATAGGCATTGTGGATCGATTGCTGTACGAAGAAGGGGACGTCGTCCCCGCCTTCTTGAAATTAAACGGATTTACAACGACGCGACTACCGGGAAGGCTCAGCCACCTTTGCTGGTTGCCGCCCCTTTCCCGCAGTTTATCAACGGTCCAAAGTACCGTCATTATTGCTCATCCAAGAACACTTGCAGTTGTTGAACCAATTCCGCTTTGATTTTCTGAATATCTGCCTGGAGTTGCTTGTCTTTCAACAGATTCTGTTCTTGTTTGGCTTTGTTGTCCGCAATATTTTTAATGAGTCCCAGCTCAAAACCTGCGTTTTCGGCGGCCATTTTTGCAAATGAAGGGTTGGTCATTTCGGTTTTCACAGGCTCCCCGTTAAAAGTAAAGCCGGCGCTAACTTGTTTGAGGAACGTCGTATCTTGAGCAACATAACTGTAATACTCCACTACATCTTGCGGATAGGCTTCTGCAAGACGCATATAGTTCGGATTCCAAGTTAACTGGTACCCAGGAAATGCATAGTTCTGGCCAGGATCCACACCGTCCGGAAGTTTGTATTTATCGTCCCCTACCGCAACCCAGTTTTTACCTTCAATTCCGTATTCAAATAAGTCGTGATTTTGTTGGCTTGCAAAGATCCAATCCAGGAACATCATAGAACGATCGGCATTCTTAGACGAAGCGGGGATGCTCAAGAAGTTCCAAAACTTAAATTCGGTTAGCAGAGAAGCCGGTTCCATGTTGCGAACGTTGTTCTCGTACACATATACACCCAGCTCGCTTCCCGGCACTGCCGCTTTTAATGCGTTCTCTAGAGCGACATAGCTGTCTAACGTCTGCATGTACGAGCCGGCGGTGCCTGCAGTAAATTGATCCTGCGCATCCTTGCGGTTGATTGCATTGGATTCGATGTAACCCTTCTCGTTCCAATTCAATATCTCTTCATTGGTTGTGAAGTCGAGTGTTTGAAAGGGCTCCGGAAAATCCTTCAAAACATCCGTGCTTTCCCCTGGCAAATAGGCTGCTTTAATCTTGTTGTCTACAATATGCAATTTGGCTACGCCAGCGGAGCCTGTCGATACTTCCCATATATTATTTTTGGCCTGATCGATTTTAATGGCTCTATTTCCGTCAATAATCCATGCTGGCGGGTATTGATCCTTATTAAAGATATATGGAGTAATTCCAGGCTCATTATTTTTTACTGCATCAAAATAAGCAATCATATCGTCATAGGACTTCAGTTCCGATATACCGTGTTTTTTGGCCAAGTCTTTCCGGTAATACAGCGCATATACGGGAGCATAACCTTGACCAAGCGGTACCCCATAAACATGCTGCTGCTTATCGGGACCAACAAATTTATTGTTGCTCAGCAAGCTTTCGCCGAACGCTTTTTGCAAGCCCGGATATTGATCGTTATTAAAATACTTGTCCAATTCAATATAGCTGCCGTTAGCGATCAAACCAGGCATGTTCAACCACGGTGCATCGAAGGCCAGGTCGATCTTTTGCCCGGCTGACAGCATCAGCTTTATTTTATTGCCGTAGTCGGCCAGCGGCGTCCAAGTCACGTTTAAGTCAATGTTCAAAGTATCTTTGGTCTGCCTTTCGAATTCATCGACAATCTCGTCGAATTGCTTCGGCTTATCCCCCCAGAGCATGACCTCCAGCTTCACAGGCTCCAACGGAGTATTAACTGCAGGCGATTCCGACGAATTGTTTTGCGCCGAATTTGTCGGTGACGACTCGCCCCTATCCGGTGTCGATGGCGAGTTTTTTCCGGTGCATGCTGCAAGCATAGAAGTACTCATGGTGACTGCAAAGATCAAAGAAAGTGTCTTCTTCATACCTTTTTTCATATTTAACCCCTCCGATATTTTTATATGCTAATTCAGCTTTGCTGATTGTAGCTGTGATTTATCCTTTTATTGCCCCGATTTTCAAGCCTCCTACAAAGTATCGCTGCAGGAACGGATAGAGAAAGATAATCGGGCCGATTGTAACCATGGCGGTCGCAAGTCTTACGGTAAAAGCAGGAGGCCGCTGGGTGTTGATAACCGAACCGGCCGTACTTGAGACTGCGATATTCTGCGCAATGTCAATGTTGCGAATAATCTGCATGATGATATACTGCAGCGAGAATAACTTGTCATTGTTAATAAACAGAAGTGCCGGTTGCCAGCTGTTCCAATACATAAGGGCATAAAACAAACCAATGGTTGCCAACGCCGGCAATGACAACGGCAATACAATTTGCCATAAAATCCGCCATTCCCCTGCGCCTTCCAGCCTCGACGATTCGTACAGCTCATCCGGTATCTCGTTAAAAAAGTTGCGCATGAGGAACATGTTCCATGGATTGAGAACAAAAGGGATAATATAAACCCAAATGGAGTCCGTTAGCTGCAAGTATCGGGTTACTAAAATATAAAAGGATACAAGTCCGCCATTAAACAGCATCGTGAAGTAGAAAATGAAGTTAATGTGGTTACGGTAATACAGCTTTCGACCTGATAAGGCATAGGCGATCATACTGGTAACAATCAAGCTGATAAGCGTACCCGCAACGGTTGTAAATATGGTTACTAGATAGGCTCTCGGGATCGTCGGAGTGCTTAATATGGCTTTATAAGCAGCAATAGACCAAGTTTCAGGAAACAGGGAGTAGCCGTTCCGTATCAATTCCACTTCATCGGTCAACGAGCTTGTCAATACGAGTACAAACGGATAGACGCAGGCCAGAGAAAACAATGCCGTAAATAAGTAAAATAAAGCAGACAACGACCACAAAGATGATAATTTCATTACTTTCACCGCTCCACTCTAGAAAATGGATGAATCTTTATCGAATTTTTTGACAAGTTGATTGGAGAGCACGACAAGGATGAACCCGATAATCGATTGATACAAGGCTACGGCCTGGGACATCCCAAATGAGCCTTGCGTACGCAACGCGCGAAATACATAAGTATCTATCGTGTCCGTTGTCGGAAACAGGAATGAGTTATCCCCGACCAACGAATAGACCATATCCAACGTGCCCGAGAATATCCCGCCTAATGCAAGCAAAAACAGCATAATGATCGTACTTTTAAGCATCGGCAGCGTAATTCGGAAAATGCATTGGAGTCGACTGGCCCCGTCAATCTTTGCCGCTTCGTATAGTCCCCTGTCTATGCCCGCTATTGCCGCCAAGTACACAATGGCTCCAAAACCCGCGCCTTTCCATAAGCTGAAAAAGAGCAGAATAACAGGCCAAATCGAAGATTCCATATAAGCATCCGAGATACCCAACCATTTCATAAGTCCGTCCAAGGTGCCCGTATCCGCAGTCAAAAAGGCTACGGAGAACAGCCCGACAATGGGCCAGGATATAAAGTTGGGCAAAATCATGATCGACTGCATTCCTCGAACAAACAAGCTTTTACCAAGCTCGGATAACATGATGGCAAGAGTAATGGACAGCAGTGTTCCAAATCCAATGAATAGAAGATTAAGAAAGACCGTGTTAAACGTCACGGTAAACCAATCTCGGCCTCGAAAAAAGAACTCGAAGTTTCGCAAACCAATGAATTCGCTTCCAAAAATACCTTTGATAGGGTTGAAATCTTGAAATGCCATCGTAATGCCTGCGAGCGGCAAATAAGAAAATATCAAGCTGAATAACAGAGCCGGGAGCGTCATTAGATATATGTAACGATTTTTCACCAAATCTCTTAAGCCCTTATGTTTCAATTTACTAACACCACCATTTTGTTAGTGCGAGGAACCAAACGCGTCAATCGCCCCAAGCACCTCATCAAGTTAATTCGCTTCCAATAAATCTTAAGCAACCTCCCCATTCATTTTGTAACCTTACTTTTTTATTAATTTCTAATAAATAACCTTTCGAAGCAAGTATATGTCACTTCACATTTTTGTGTCAACACCTTTTATTTTGTGTTTCCTTTTTTCTTGTTTCCGCTTTCATTCATTACTGAATAGCGATAAATTCAACATTAAAGACGATCAAACCACTTTGTTTATTTTGTTGACTTGTAAAGTTACAATATTATATAATTGCGATAATGCACATATAGGTTTTTGTTATCTTTTGGAGGAGAGTTGAGTATGACTAAAGAAAAAGTAACCCTGGATAAGATCGCCAGTAAACTCGGGATTACTAAGGTTACGGTGTCAAAAGCACTTAAAAACCAGCCCGGCGTCAGTGAGGCATTAAAGAAACAGATCATAGAGCTTTCCAATCAAATGGGATACGTAACCCGTAAAGAAAAACCGATTCAGACCGTCTATAAGTTGGGACTCATCGTCCCGAAACGTTTTTTTCTGGAGATCGATGATTTCTATACGAAGATCTTTTATTACTTGAATCGAGAGTGTGCCCTCTTGCACTATACTTTGAACCTTTACATCCTCGAACCAAAGGAAGAAGATGCCCTAAATTACCCTTTATCGTTTACTCAAGATCAAAGCGAACTGAGCGGCTTGTTTATTGCGGGTGAAATTAAGAGCGATTATTTAAAATTGCTTTTAAATCTGCCCATACCAATCGTTGCGATTGACTTTTACAAAAACAACCTGCGATTGGATTATATCGTGTCTGATAATTACCGGATGGGTTATTTCATAACTAATTATTTGGTTGAAAAAGGTCACCATACTATTGGTTTTGTCGGTAACCCGAACTATACCAGCAGTGTAATGGATCGATACTGCGGATATTTTAGAGCCTTAACGCAGCACGGACTGGAAATTCGCAAAGAATGGCATATCGTCAATAACGATGAATCGGGAAAATATCACTTCGACTTTTCGTTGCCGGACCAGCTCCCTTCGGCATTTGTTTGTTATTGCGATATGGCTGCGCATATCTTGTTATCCAAGCTCCAAATAAATGGTGTTCGGGTACCCGAGGATGTTTCGCTTATCAGCTTCGATAATACGGAGATCAGTCAAACTATGGTCCCTGCACTTACGACGATGCATATCGATAGATTCGAATTTGCAGAAAAGGCGTTAAAACGAATGCAGTGGAGACTCCAGCATCCCGATGAAGAGGCACAGTTTGTGTACGTGAACTCAAAGTTAATCGAAAGAGATTCCGTCAAATCATTATCGGATTCGCCCCCATTGATTCCTGATCCGGATTACGCCATCGGGGAACGTTAGTTGAATGACAACAGCGACAGCCAAGGACGAGAAATAAAGTCCTTGGCTGTCGCTGGTTCATTTTCCATGCTCAGTCTAAATTATATTCCGTTCTGGAGCCGGAAAGCGCCATTCTGGGGCTGGCTCAGGATTCGTTAACTCGGATATCCGTCTGTTTTTGTTGAGCAGTTTGCCGCCGCGGCAGCTGCTCCTTATTTTGTTAAGCTAAAGAGCAGATCAATAAAACTCCAAAAAACAGGAAAAAATCAAGGAGCTCATTTCTCTTTATTGGAGGTTATTACATCAATATAATTTATATAGGTCTTATCTTTATTCACTATCGTCAAGAACGATATGAGGTGTTCGATTGTTGGAGCAAGTATTGCTTGTATCTATGTTTACTTTTATTATTCATCTTTCGGAGACTCTTACCTATTCTATTCGTTTGGCAGGTGTACGATTAGGGAAATTGGCAGTTGCTTTATCCTTATCGGGGATCATACTGCTCATTTCAAGAACAGCTAATATGCTACAGGCCCCACTTACAGGTAACATTATTGATTTATCAAAAAAATTCAACTTAGAATATAATCTAATTGATCAGTTTCGTATTATTATCGGTGCGGCAACAGTAGGAACTTTTACAGCTTTATTACTGTTTCCATCCGCAGTTTTTCTATCTTCGAGGGTAATCTCTCATTTAGAAGTTGCAGGATCCATACCTCAAATGGTCCGTTCTTCTGTTTCCTTTCAAAAGATAAATCATGCACGATATCATTTGCGATCCCCAAAGTTATCGATGCTGTCGCGATTGAGGATCGGAGGTATTCCCAAAAGGCTAGTGGTTCTTAATTGTCTGGTGACAGCCATTTACACAATCGGTGTGTTAGCTGCTCTACTGGCTTCAACTTTAACGACAGAATACTCGATTACCGCATCACAAGCATCTGGTCTAATAAATGGAATGGCGACCATTTTACTTACCATACTTATTGATCCGCAAGTTGGTTTAATGACCGATAAAGTCCTTAAAGGTGAAAAAAAGATCGCTACACTTAATAAGGTTTTTGGTTTATTAATGATATCCCGATTATTAGGAACTGTTTTTGCACAGGTATTACTGGTGCCAGCTGCTTATTGGATAAAATGGATTGTATCTGTTCTTTGAATAGGATTGCATCACAAAGCCCAATCGAACATATTGTTTGGGCTTTTCTTTATGATTACTTTGCTTCTCTGCGTACTGTAAAATAATTATCGATAATGGGATTATTTCGAGTCCCCGATCGTGTTATATGCAGGAGGCGAAAAAATGGAGAACAATTCTTTATTGCGAACGGATAAAGAATTGGCTGAACTATATCAACGGCATGTAGATCGAGTTTACAGGCTATGCTTTATCTATTTGAAGAATCCCGTTGATGCAGAAGATGCTGTTCAATCTGTATTTCTAAAGCTGATCAAATACCAAATGGTTTTCAATGACCGCGAGCATGAAAAAGCGTGGTTAACGGTAACGACCAGAAATTACTGTAAAGATGTTCTTAAAAATTGGTGGAAAACCCGTCGAGTCGCTTTAGACGCTTTACCTGAGGTTTCTTCTTGGGATGGTGCAGAGCCGTCGGGAAACGTGCTTGCAAGACTACTTTCACTTCCCGAAAAATACAAAACCGTTTTATATCTGTACTATTTCGAGGAGTACACCGTAAAAGAGATCTCTGAGATGTTGGGATACAAAGAAAGCACGATTCAAACACAACTATTCAGGGGTCGCAGACGCCTCAAAATTGACTTGGGAGGGAAGCTCCTTGAGTAACAATAATATTAATCGACTTTTCGAAGCTCTTACGCCAACTACCGAAAAAAAAGAAGTGATGTTTCATAACATTTTAGTGCAAAGCAGGGATGGAAATAAAAAAAATAGGGGATTTATTTTTTCGAAACGTTTAAGACCCGCTTTATTGGTTGCTGTATTGATGGTTTGTTTAGCCACAACCGCTTTTGCAGCGGCATATATGAAATTAGATGATGTGTTTATGAGATTTCTTAATCCGGTAAACCAAGAGCAAGCAGAATATTTGTCAAATGGCGCTTATGTGGTTGATAAACAGGTAAAAAATAAGAACGGAACGCTTAAAATTAAACAAGTCATTGGCGACAGTAATCTGACCTATATCTTAATGGACTTTGCAGCACCTGAAGGTACGGTATTAGACGCGGCACGGTATCGCTTTTTAAATTACGACATTACAACAAATCAGGACTATAAGAGCGTAGGCTTTAAAGTGCTTGACGATGGCAACCGCAGTGACAATACAATTAGTTTGGCTATGAGCATCCTAACGAAAAACTCCATCGCTGGTCAAAACGTTCATTTTCAACTCAAAGATCTACAAGCGGCAGGTCCGTTTCCTGGCATTTTTACAACGGTCATACCAGACGTTTGGGAAACGGATTTTAAGCTGGATTTCAAGGAGTACTCTACTCCTTATGAAGTCAACAAAAACATTGCCATGTTTGGTTATGGAGCGGTACTAAAAACAATCTCCGTCTCGCCGATTTCGATTTCATTAAAGATAGAGAGCAGTTCAATGGATAAGATTAACGAAGCTGCTGGCTCATTAAAGGAAATTGGCGTTAACCAACACTTGGATAACTATCCGATCACGATAAAGTACCTGGACGGTACGGTGGAAACAACAAACCTGTTTAACGGATTGCATTTGACGGAGAATGGCACTCGGTTATTTACGGTTAAAACATTTGAAAATGTGATCAATGACAAGGAAATCGTATCCATCGTCTTTTTTGATAAGGAAATACCGATTAGAAACTAAATCATAGACAAAAAGAGTGAGCAAGAATCAAGGTACTTGCCCACTCTTTTTGTCATTTTTTGAAGGTTAGCTTTCTGAACTCTCCGCCACCAGAGAAACATAGGGCCTATGTAAACGGGGATCCGTTCTTGTTCCAACACCCTATTTGAGGAGACTTATGGCTGAATATGTCTTTCGAAATCTTGCTTTTCCAATAGGATATACGCGCGCGCTTCGTCCTCGGCGGTTATACTTATAGCAGAGGTGATGGCAGATGTACAGGGACGAAATCATTCCCCGCAGAGCGGGAGATCGCCCTTCGGTGGCGGAATGGGAGGCTATCGTCGGCAACGATGGCGCAAGCGACGGAACGTTCTGGTACGCGGTTCGGTCGACGGGCATCTTCTGCCGACCTTCCTGCAAATCCAAACCGCCCCTTCGGGAAAACGTCTCCGTCTTCCGGTCGCCGGATGCCGCCGGAAGCGCCGGGTACAGACCGTGTAAACGATGTAAGCCAACAGGCGTGCGTCTGCCCGACGAGGAATGGATCTTGACGATAACGGACTATATCCGTGAGCGGTACATGGAGCCATTGACGCTGGAGAAGCTGGCCGAGATCGGCCATGGCAGTCCGTATCACCTGCATCGGATTTTCAAACGAGTGACGGGCGTTACGCCCGTCTCTTACATTCAGGAGTTCCGCATACGGCGGGCAAAGGAGCTGCTTGCGGAGAGCGGCGTTTCCGTAGCGGAGATCGGCGCGCGGGTCGGCTTGCCGAACGCCCCTTATTTTATTACGTTGTTCAAGAAGGTTACGGGGTGCACGCCCGCCCAATATCGGTTATTACAGCGCAAGGAGGATGCTAATCATGAATAAGCAAGCCGGAGGAAGCCGTCTATATTGGTCTCTCATTGCATTCGGAGACAGCCATATGCATATCGCGGAGACCGAGCGGGGTCTCTGTTACGCCGGGGCGCTGGGCGAACCGTTCGACGAAATGGCGGAGCGGTGTACGCGTCGATTCGGTCGCACAGAATGGATTCGGGATGACGAGCGGATGAAGCACTATGGCAGTGAGCTTGCGGAATACGCGGACGGGAACAGATCGTTGTTCGAAGGGAAGTTGGACCTGCGGGGCACTCCGTTCCAGCTTCGGGTATGGAAGGCGCTTCTGGACATCCCCTTTGGCGAGACCCGAAGCTACGCAGATATCGCGAAGGCGATCGACAGCCCTTCCGCCGTTCGCGCGGCAGGCACAGCGATCGGCGCCAATCCGGTACTCGTCTTCGTGCCATGCCATCGCGTCATTGGCAAAAACGGGGCGCTTTCGGGCTATCGCGGCGGATTGCCGATGAAGAAGCTGCTGCTTGAGCTGGAAGACGGGGCTGTCCATTCCAGTACAGGAGTTCATCTTGCGATGGGCTCATCCCGATGACGAGAATTGTCCGCAAGGAACCCAAGACGCTGCTGAACAAAGGAACGGGATTTCTGGAGGGCTACAGCCACTCCTTGAATCCCTATTCCGGCTGTTCGTTCGCCTGCTCCTACTGTTATGTGCGCGGCATGCCCGTCTCCTTGTTCCGGGGGGAGGAGTGGGGCTCGTGGGTGGATGTCAAGCAAGGCGCGGCAGATGTGCTTCGCAAGGAGCTCGCGAGGGCCAAAGCCAAAGGACCTGTCACGATCTTTATGTCGTCAAGCACGGATCCTTATCAGCCGGCGGAAGCGCGGGAAACCGTTACGCGTTCGCTGCTGGAGGTGATGACTCAGCTTCCTCCCGACTTCCTGCTGGTGCAGACCCGCAGCCCGCTCGTAACGCGCGATATCGATCTGCTGCTTAAGCTTGGCAAATGCGTTCGGGTCAGCATGACGATAGAGACGGATCGCGAAGACATTCGCAGGGCGTTTACTCCTTCCGCTCCTCCGATTCCTGCCAGGCTGCGGGCGCTGCGCGAGTTAGCCGAAGCAGGTGTACCAACGCAGGCGGCCATAGCTCCCCTGTTGCCAAGCAGCGATGGGTTCGCCGAGACTCTGCGCGCGGTCGTGGACCGTGTATGCGTCGACGATTATTTCATGGGTGACGGCAGCGGCGGCAAACGAACGAAGCGGCTTGGCATCGACAAGCTGTACGATGAGCTTCAATTGCAGGAATGGTATACGCCTTCCGCCTATCGCACCTTGCTGGAGCGATTGCGGCGAGCATTTCCGCCGGAGGCCGTCCTTGTAAGCCAGGCCGGCTTTCTCCCCTGACAAGCCGCAATCGCTTGAAGCATGTGCCGCGTCTTGAACATGCGGTCTTCCGTCGGGAGGCGGGAACGCCCCCCATTCCCGGCTTCTTCCACCTTTGCCCTCGAATATATGTTTAATATGTCCAGTATGTTCTATAGTTTCTTAAGCAAACGCTTACAACCCCCGCGATATAATGAAAGTCGGGAGGCTTGGCAAGGTCTGCCTTGCCTTGGCGGCATCCTGCCGCAGCTTCTACCACTTATCCGCAAGGGGGAAAACAAGCAATGAGGAAATCGCTTAAACAGGTCATTGCGGTCGCGCTGGCCACGCTGTTGCTGCTGCCGGCAGGCTGGTCAGCCGGGATTTCGATGGCTGAGGGCGCAGAATCGGCACCGGACAACATCGTATTGTCCCAAAGCTTCGAAGATGGACAGACCGGCGGCTGGGCATCCGTCTGGGGTGGTCCCGGCACTGTCTCCATCACCACGGAACAGGCTTCGGAAGGCTCTCATTCCTTGCTCTTCAGCGGCCGTGAAACGCGCGGCAACAGCCCCAGTCTGAACCTAACGGCTCTCATGACTTCCGGCAAAACCTACGACCTCTCCCTCAAAGTACGATCCGGCTCCGGCAGCGATACGTTCCATGTCGCTTCCAAGGTCGAATCCCCGCTTCTGGAAAACAAATACCCCTGGATCATCGGCAACCAAACGGTATCTTCTACGGAATGGACGACCTTTTCGATCCGCAACTACGAGGTTCCGGCAAACACAACCGAATTCCGTATTTGGGTAGAATCCGCCAGTGATTCCGTCTCAACGGCGGATATCTACATCGACGAGGTGCTGATCAAAGACGTGACGCCGGATACCTCGCCAGGCGGCGGCGACCTCGATCAAACCGGCTTGACGGCCGACTTCGAGAACGGTTCCGGCAACTGGGCCATCAGAAGCGGCAGTCCTGGCGAAAGTATCGCAGTCTCCGATGCAGACAATCATACCGCCGGCGGCGGAGGCAGTCTGCTGGTGAACGTGTCGTCCCAATACAACGGCCCTATTCTGGATGTGATGGGCAAGATGCACAGAGGACATCAGTACAAGCTCTCGGCGTGGGTCAAGATGGCCCCCGGAGAGCCGCCAACCTCGCTTCGGCTCAGCGTACAAAGCGGCGACAGCACATATACAAACGTCTCCCCCAACGTGACCGCAATGGACGGAGACTGGGTTCAACTGTCCGGTTCCTTTACAGTCGCCACTACTCCGAGCGTATTAAAGGCCTATGTAGAGACGGCTCAGAAGCCAGCCGCATCTGTTGCCTTCTATATGGATGACTTCGTCCTCTCCTATATCGGTCCCGTGGCGGCGCCGAAGCCGATTCAGAATTTGACTCCGATCAAGGAAACCTATGAGGACTACTTCCTGATCGGCAACGCGGTTGGAGACGCCGAGTTCGACGGCAACCGCCTGGATCTGTTAAAGCGGCATCATAACGTCGTAACAGCGGAGAATGCGATGAAGCCGGATTATGCCTACAATGAGAGCAGGCAGTTCGACTTCGCCGCGGAGGGTGCCCTGATCGCCAAGATCGAAGCGAACGGGCTTCTGCTGCACGGTCACGTCCTTGTCTGGCATCAGCAGATGCCGTTATGGTTAAGCACCGCGGAGGATAATACGCCGTTCAGCAGGGAAACTGCGCTGGCCAATCTGCGGACGCATATCGAGACAGTCGTGGAGCATTTCGGGGACAAAGTCATATCCTGGGATGTTGTCAACGAAGCCATGAGCGATAATCCCCCCAATCCGTCCGACTGGCGGGCCTCGCTGCGAAATTCTCCGTGGAAAGCGGCCATTGGCGACGACTATGTCGAACAGGCCTTTCTGATCGCCAAGGAAGTCATTTTGGACAACGGCTGGGATATCAAGCTCTATTACAACGACTACAACGACGACAACGCGAACAAGTCTACCGCTATCGCCAATATGGTGAAGGAGCTTAACGATAAATACGCCGCGACGCATAACGGCGAGCTGCTCATCGATGGAATCGGCATGCAGGCCCATTACAATCTCAATACGAAACCTGACAACGTGGAAGCGTCTCTTGAGCGTTTCATCGCGCTTGGCGTAGAGGTCAGCATTACGGAGATCGACATTACGGCCGGCGATAATGCGACTCTGTCCGATGCGCAAGCGAAGGCGCAAGGCTACTTGTACGCGCAGCTCATGAACATTTACAAGAAACATGCCGATCATATTGCGCGCGTGACGTTCTGGGGGCTTAACGACGCTTCCAGCTGGAGATCGGACAATAACCCGCTCCTCTTTGACAGGGAGCTGCAAGCCAAGCCGGCCTATTACGGAGTTATCGATCCTGACTTATTTATCGAACAAAATCCTCCCGTAGACGTCACGGCCAAGGAAACGGCGGCACGTTACGGCACGCCTGTCGTAGACGGCGTAATTGACGGGATCTGGAGCACGACGGCCGACATCCCCGTCAATCAATATCAGATGGCGTGGCAAGGCGCCTATGGCACGGCCAAGGCGCTATGGGACAACGAATATTTGTACGTGCTGTTCCAGGTCAACAACGCCGAGCTCGACAAAAGCAGTCCGAACTCATACGAGCAAGACTCCGTCGAAATATTCCTGGATCAAAACAACGGGAAAACCTCGTCCTATCAGAACGATGACGGACAATACCGGGTCAACTATGACAATGAAACGTCATTTAATCCGCCCTCCATCGCCGAAGGATTCCATTCCGCAACCGCGATTAACGGAACGAACTATACGGTGGAATTGCGGATACCGCTGACGTCGGTCACCCCGCACATCGGTTCGAAGCTTGGTTTCGACGTGCAAATCAACGACGGCAAAAACGGCTCCCGTCAAAGCGTCGCGACATGGAACGATATGACAGGCCAAGGTTATCAGGACACCTCTGTCTACGGGGTGCTTGCCCTTCTCGGCCAAGGCTCCGGTAACGGCAACGGGAACGGGAACGGCGTAATTGTTCTCCCCAATTCCGGGGCTGTGATCAGCAAGGAGGGCGTCGTCACCATCCAGCCTCGGGCAGCTTTCAAGGATGGCCGTTCGACCGCCTTGGTAACTGGCGACAACTTAAAGGATGCACTGAAGCTGGCGGACTCCGGCTATGGAGGAGCCAAACAGATTTGGATTGAGCTGCCGACGCAGGCGAACGCGTCGTCTTACGAAATTGTATTGCCGACGGAAAGTCTGCGAAACAAAGAATCCTTCGTGCTCGCAGTAAAGATGGGCGCCAACATGATCTACATTCCGAGCGGCATGTTGTCCGGCACGGACGGTTTATCCGCCGAAATTTCCATTCGAATATCGGACACGGCTGCGACAGAGCTGGACTCTGCTGTTAAGACGCTTATCGGAGACCGTCCCGTCATCGAGCTGCAAATGCTGGACGGCGACCGTATCATCCCATGGAATAACCCGGATGCACCTGTTACAGTAGTTGTTCCTTATACGCCAGCGGCAGAGGAGATTCTGCACCCGGAAGGAATCGTGGTCTGGTATATAGATGAATCGGGTGCGCCTACTCCGGTCAAAAATAGCATTTACGACCAAAGCGAAGGCGCAGTCGTGTTCCGGACGACACATTTCAGCACCTACGCGATTGCTTATGCCAGCCCTGCTTTCCGGGATCTGTCCGGCGTGAAATGGTCCGAAACCGCAATACATGCAATGGCTGCACGCGATATCGTGAGAGGGGTCGGCGATAACTTATTTTCGCCAAAAGCCTCTATCTCGAGAGCCGACTTCGTCGCTCTGCTGGTGCGAGCGCTGGAGCTGCAACAAGCGGACTACGAGGCGGAAATGTTCGAAGATGTCCCTTCGGACGCTTATTATTACGAGGAACTGTTAACCGCAAAGCAACTAGGAATTGCAGCAGGCATCGGAGAGCGCCGTTTCAATCCGGATAGCCCGATCACTCGCCAGGACGTTATGGTGCTGACGATGCGCGCGCTGAAAGCAGCCGGGATCGAGGTTGCGGCTTCCTCGGAATCGACGTTAGACAAGTACGGCGACGCCGAAAAAATGGCCGGGTATGCAAGAGAGAGCGCGGAGGCGCTCGCGGACCTAGGTATCATTGTCGGCAAAAACGGCAGCCTGGCGCCAAGAGACATGCTCACCCGAGCCGAAGCCGCCGTCATTCTCTATCGACTCTGGCAGTTGTAAGATCGGATCTTGGCATATTTACAGACCGCCCTCTTCTGAAGTACGCTAGAGTTACTTGAGAGGCGGTGTCCCGTTGCAGTTGACCACAATGATTCTGTCGCAATTATGGAAGCATAAGCTTTGGACGGTGCTGTTCCTGCTGGCCCTCGTTCTGGAGGTTGCCTATGCGGTAGCAGCGCCTTACAGCTTGAAATTTATTATGGACGAAGCGCTGATTCCGCGAAACATGGAGGTTTTCCTCCTTATTCTGGGCATTCTTCTGATCGGAGGCACAGTCAGCGTGCTCGCGAATTTGCTGGGCGACTATTCGCTCGGCATTCTTAGCGGCAATACGATTAGGACCCTTCGAGCGAAGCTGTTTTCGCATCTGCAAAAGCAATCGCTTCCCTTCTTTCAGCAATATCGAATCGGCGACCTGACGACACGTTTCTCGTCGGACATGTCCTCGATTGAGGGCCTCGTCCGATTGACAAGCCCTTCGCTGCTGAAGGAGTCGTTCTCGGTCATTCTCGGGTTGACGGCTCTTTTCCTGCTGGAGTGGAGACTGGCGCTCGCGCTACTCGCCGCCTCCCTGCTTATGATGATCGCTCCCAAACTGATGCAGAAGCGGGCGGAAGCCGCGACGATCGCCTACCGCGATGCGCAAGCCGACTTCTCCAATACGATTGACGAGATGATCAAAGGTCACCGGACGATCAAAGGTTTGCATCAGCAGGAACGATTCGCGGCCCGCGGCGGCAGCGACATTAAAGGGCTGTTCACTCTAGGATTCCGGCTGCATATGACAAGTTCGCTGATGGAAAGGATTCCACTGGCCATCATGCTGCTGACCAACGGCGGTCTGATTGGCCTTGGAGGGTATCTTATTTTCCGGGAAATGATGAGCATCGGAGACTTTATGGCTTTCTTCACCCTATCGCTGACCGTTGCGCAAGGAGGAGCCAATCTGTCGTATCTCATTCCGGATTTCATCGAATCCGGCGTCAGCTTCCGGCGAGTGGGAGAGGTGCTGGAGGTAGAGCCAACCGTGCCGGAAGCCGACAACGCCAAAACGCTACAGCAGGAAGTCGGAACGTTTCGGTTAAACCAGGTGACATTCGGTTATTCCGATACGACGACGCAGCTGCGGAATGTAAGCCTGGCCATTCCTTCGGGCAGCTACGTTGCCTTCGTGGGCTCCAGCGGCTCCGGCAAAAGCACGGCGCTGCAGCTGCTGGCCCGCTTCTACGATCCTCGCGAAGGCGCCGTGATGGCCGATAACCTGGACCTCCGCTCCATCAGCGAAGTTTCCTTGAGACGGTACGTCACATTGGTTACGCAGGAAACCTTCTTGTTCAACACCACCATTCGCGACAATCTCGTGCTCGATCAGAGCGGCCTGACCGATGAAGCGCTGCGCGAAGCCGCCGAAAAAGCGAGGATTCATGCCGTTATCGAGCGCTGGCCGGATGGCTACGATACGAAGGTGCATCACGAGGGAGGCACCTTGTCGGGAGGCGAACGCCAACGGCTTGCCATCGCGCGGGCGCTCCTCCGCAAACCGAGGCTGCTCCTGCTCGATGAGGTGACGTCCGCGCTTGATCCCGCGACGGAGGCGGATATCAACAAGCTGCTGCTGGAGCTTCGCGGCGATCATACTCTCGTATCCGTAACGCATAGACTGGATTCCGCCGCACAAGCGGATCTGATCTTCGTCTTCGACCAAGGTGTCGTCGTCGAATCCGGTTCGCATCCCGAGCTGATGGAACGCGGCGGCGTTTATCGGGGTTTATGGGACAAGCAGCATGGCTTCCGCCTTTCCGAAGACGGCAGACATGCCGCCGTGCAGGGAGAGCGTTTGTCCAAGCTTGCTTTCTTTTCAGGTCTGGAATCGGACGCGCTGGAGGAGATCGCCGCCCATTTCGCGACCGAAACCTTCAAGGCAGGAGAAGATGTCGTCACCGAAGGCGAGGAAGGCGACAAATTCTACATTATCGTGCGGGGCCGGTTCGAGGTACGCAAGGAGATCGAAGGGCAAGGCGAGATCACCGTTGCGGTGCTGCAGGACGGCGACCATTTCGGCGAGATCGCGCTGCTGCGGGATATTCCGCGTACGGCGACCGTCAGGGCTTCGGCATCCGGAACCGTGCTGTCGATGAAGCGGGAGTCGTTCCTGGGCATTACCGCCAGGTACCCGCAGATCCGTTCCGTACTGGAGCAATCGCTGTTGGAGCGAACGTGATAACAAATTACCCGACAACTATTCGACAATTCCGAAAGCGTCCTGTTGCCGCCTAACGGGCAAATAGCGTCGATTATGTCTGTTAGAGTTTTATACGTGAAAGGACCTCGAACTCCACTGTAAGTGGAGATGAGGTCCTTTTTCTTAAAAAATCCGACTTAATGCGGGGCTCGAAAAATCACAAATTGACTTTTGGGGCTTTATAGATGCGTATGGAGGGGCAGTAAGCGGCATTAGCCTCGTTTGAATTGAAGCCATGCCTTCGCGAGTCCCTTGGGCGCGGCCAGCAGGTAAGCCTCTTCCAAAAGATCGGCGATCATTTCCCAGTCCTCGGGATGATTGATGCTGATCCAGCCATACCGGCCGATGTATGGAGCCCGAAAGAATCTGGCGTCTTGAAGCAAGATCTCTGCGTTTTCCGGCGTAGACTTGATATGCATAACGGAATCCCGCATCATAATGAACGACTTGCCCTTCACCTTATATACCGTGTGTCCATGGCCGTCGACAAGCTCGGTCGATTCGGGAAACTCCGCGCATATCGACCGAACCCGTTCCAGCATAGCCTGTCCTTCCTCCGTCTTCATGCCGCTATCCTGCTGCTCCACGTACATCGCCGCCTTTATCGGGATTCCAGACCGTTTGCCGCCTCCGCGAATTGACGGAGAGCCTTCTCGAGAATAAACCTTGGGCAAGCCAGGTTGATACGCAGCCAGCCTTCGCCTTCGCTGCCAAATGAAGAGCCTTCGTTGAAGACGACCTTGGCGCGCTTATACATCAAATCCTTGAGACCCTCCTTATCGAGTCCCAATTCCCTGCAATCCACCCACAGCAGATAGGTTCCGTCCGGCTTCATCGGCTTTACCGATGGCAGATGTTGCTGCAAGTATTGGAGCGCGTAAGCGAGATTGCCTTCCACATAGGCGAACATGTCATCCAGCCATTGCTCGCTCTCATTATAGGCAGCTACGACCGCATCCTGCGCGAAATGGCTGGCCATATGGAGAGACAGCGTTTGGATCCGCTTGTCCAGCTTGGCTTTGAGTTCCTTATTGGAAACAACCATAAAGGAAGTTACAAGGCCGGGCAAATTAAACGTCTTCGTGACGGACAACGTCGTAATCGTAATGTCGGCAATCTCCGGAGACAACGTCGCGAACGGCGTATGGACATGCCCCGGGAACGTCAAGTCGCAATGAATTTCGTCCGATACGACAATGACGCCGTAACGCAAGCACAGCTCTCCCAGCCGCAACAGCTCGCTCCGCTCCCATACCCGTCCGCCGGGATTATGCGGACTGCACAGCAGGAGCAACTTGGCTCCGCCCTGGAACAAAGTTTCCAGATGCTCATAATCCATGTCATATCGACCGTCTTTGAGGATCAGCGGGTTCTTGGCTACCTTGCGGCCGTTGTTTTCGATGACGTTGTAGAACGGATAATAGACCGGCGATTGCAGCACCACTTGATCGCCCGGCTCGGTAAATTGCTCGACGCACAGGCTCAGGGAAGTGACGACGCTCGGCGCATCGCCGAGCCAGGCCGGATCGATATCCCAGCCATGGCGGCGTTTGAACCAGCCCACGATGGACTCCGAATAATCGTCCGTCCGGATTGCATAGCCGTAAGCGGCTAACTCCGCACGGCGCTTAAGCACCTCTTGCACGGCTGGAGGACTCGGAAAGTCCATGTCCGCTACCCATAGAGGAAGAACATCTTTGTCGCCAAACATATTTTCGGATTGATCCCACTTGTAGGATCTCGTATTGCGGCGATCCAGCAATTCGTCAAAATTTACAGTCACGCGTTTCACCTCTTCTGCAGCGTACGGGCGCGAGTCTCCTCGCGCCGCCTATTGTTTGTCATCATTTTACCGATTCCGTCCTTGCTAAGCAACAGCTATATGTAATTTCGGATCCTTGGATCCGTAGATCCCCATCCAGCAGAAAAGCTCCCGCTCCGCCGTTGCTGCGGAATGGGAGCCTGGATCGATCTTAAGCTTCGCGGCCAAGGAAACGCCAGAAATTGCGATGATACATATCTTCCAGATCGCGTTTGATCTCCTCGTCGGTTACGCGCCAGCCGCTTTCCAGCAGCTTGACATACTTGTCCGCGAGCACTTCGCCGACGATCTTGCGGGAATATTCCCACTTGTAGATGAGCTGCTCGAACACGCGACAGTCGGAGTGGATCGGGATCATCGTCGTTCCGAGCAATTCGATCCGGAAGCGCGTCATCTCTTCCACGATGGAGTCCGTATTCAGGAACCACCAGCAGCCGAAAATCATCAGATTGCGGAATTTGCGGGCAAGCACCGCAAGCTCGTGCTGATTCTCGCGGGCCAGCATTGTCACGATGAACTTCTGCTCCGGATACTTCCGGCACAGCGCCTCCATCGCGGACACATCGGACTTCATGCTCATGTCGCCGGCAAGCTTAAGCCCTGGATTGGATGCCCGGCGCACGCCGATCATTAGCGCGAACGGAATACCTTGCTCCTGACAGACCGGAATCATCACTTCGTCGATCATGGACGTGCGATGATGTTCGGCCGGATACGCGAAGTCGCCAGGCATGGAAACGGCCAGATACAACGCGTCCATGCGAATAATCCATTCTTTGAGAAAGCGGCGCACCTCGTTTTTGGTCCCTTCGGTCCATGCCTCTTCCACCCGGTAGCCTTGTTTGTTCAGCTCTTGGACCGCGAACGGCCAATTATTGAGCAAAGAATCGACGCGCAGGGCGGCGTAGAAACGAGGATCCTTTTTGCCGTTGCCGGCTTCCCAAACGGGACGTTCCAGCGGATCGAACGGATCGTTGGTCATGACGATTCGCTCAACTTTGGCGATCTCCATCACGGCGTCTACCTGCTCGTTCACGCTGCGCTTCGCGAAGGCCTCGCGGTAATCGTCCAGATTCCTCGACGATACGTCGATGCCAAGGCGATTAAGCATCGTAATAAATCCGCTTGCCGCCTCGCTCACCGGCGAATGCTCGACGAACAGCCGCTGCCAGATCAGATCGGCCTGCTCCTTCTTGGATAAGGACCAGAATTCGTCGTAAGGCTGGTCCGTTCTGCGGAACGACTCCGACACCAAATAATGGTATACAAGCAACTCGTCCACGCCCCATAGCAACAGTTCCCCGTACTCGGGCGCGTACAGATGGGTGTGCATGTCGGTGACGGGCAGCGTGTTTGCCAGATGTACCGTTCTCTCTCTTAATTGCCGAATCTCTTCGTTCATCGGTTGGATCCTCCCCTATTCTCCTTGCTTGTCGCGGAACAGAAGCGATTGGAATACTTCCTGGTACACTTCCTCCAGCGAGACGCCGTATTTCCGCGCGGCCTTGGCCGCGTCCTCGTACTCCGGCGAAGACTTCACTAGCCGTTCGCCGTCATGCGCTTGCTTTACTTTGATCATGCCGTAACGGGTCTCCGCCTCCACCCAGCTTCTGTCCAGGATACGTCTGTCCGCTTCGTAGCTCCGCACGCCGAACGTCGACGTTTCCAGAAGCAGAATATCTTCGCAGGCAGCTTTGTCCCGCGCATGGCATAGGACGGTCAGGAGGACGCCAGGCCTGTTCTTCTTCATAAATACCGGCGTGTAATAAACATCAAGCGCTCCGACGCCGAACAGTCTCTCCATCGTATAGCCGAGCCGTTCTCCCGTCGTATCGTCGACCTGCGTCTCCAGGACGAGGATCCGCTCCGCCTGGGCCGCGTTCTCTTCGCGGTAAAGAACGGCACGCACGACATTGGGATGATCCATGTCCTTTGTTCCCGCGCCGTACCCGATCCGTTCGACCACGCCGGCAGGAGTCGGTCCGAACGACGACGCCAGCGCTTTGACGATGCCAGCCCCAGTTGGCGTAGTCAACTCGCCTTGCGCCGTAAACGCCGAGATCGGCACGCCGGTCATTATCTCCGCCGTCGCCGGGGCTGGGATTGGATAAACGCCGTGCGCGATTCGAATACGGCCATGACCTACAGGCACCGGCGATACCACGATCCGGTCGATGCCGAGATTCTCCAGCGCCAGACATACCCCAATGATGTCCACGATGGAATCCATCGCGCCGACCTCATGAAAATGCACATCCGCCGGACTCATCCCGTGGATCTTCGCTTCTGCTTCCGCGATAACTTCGAAGATGGCAAGGCATCGCGCCTTGACCCGCTCCGGCAGCGCGGAATTCCGGATCATCGCCAAGATGTCCGAGGCTTTGCGATGCTCGTGGTCGTGATGATGATCATGAGTATGGCCGTGGTCATGGGCGTGCTCGTGTGAGTGCGAGTGGCCGTGGTCATGGCTGTGCTCGTGTGAGTGCGAATGACCGTGGTCATGGGCGTGCTCGTGTGAGTGCGAATGACCGTGGTCATGGCTGTGCTCGTGTGAGTGCGAATGGCCGTGGTCATGGCTGTGCTCGTGTGAGTGCGAATGGCCGTGGTCATGGCTGTGCTCGTGAGAATGCGAGTGACCATAGTCGTGTCCGTGCTCGTGTGAGTGTGAATGACCATGGTCGTGTCCGTGCTCGTGTGAATGCGAATGGCCATGGTCATCCTGGCTCTCTTCAAAACGAAGGTCGAGCCACTTGGCTGAGATGCCTTTGCGAATAACCGGCACGAACGCCATGGTGAATTCGTCGATGGGCAGCATACGCAATTGCTCGCTAATATAGGCCGTATCCGCCCCCAGATCAACCAGCGCAGACAACGTCATGTCGCCGGCGATGCCGGAGACGCAGTCCAGGTATAACGTCTTCATTTTTCGCTCGCCTCCGCAACCAATTGCAAAATAACCGCCGCCTGGTAAGCGGCGCCAAACCCGTTGTCAATGTTGACGACCGTGACGCCTGACGCGCAGGAGGTCAACATCGCCAGCATCGTCGTTACGCCCTGCAGATTCGCCCCGTATCCCACCGAGGTCGGCACCGCGATGACGGGACGCCGCACGAGTCCGCCCGCAACGCTGGCGAGCGCGCCTTCCATCCCCGCAACAGCGATGACGACGGATGCTGCGCGAATGCGATCCATCTGAGCCAGCAGACGATGGATTCCTGCGACGCCTACGTCATAGATGCGGTCCACTTGGCAGCCCATCCATTCCGCCGTGCAGGCCGCTTCCTCTGCTACGGGAATATCGGATGTTCCCCCGGTCAGAACCGCCACGGTTCCGGGCAGCCGCTTCGGTTCGCCGTCCAAACGAATAAGCCGCGACACCGGATCGTAGACGGCTCCCGGGTACGCGGCCTGAATTCGCTCCGCCATTTCCGCCGAAGCCCTCGTTACGAGAGCCCGGCCATGAACCTCGGCGACGCGGCCGAAGATCGCTTCCGCTTGCTCCGGCGTTTTGCCAAGTCCGAAGATGACCTCAGGGAAGCCCGTACGCTCCTCCCTGTCCACGTCCAGCTTGCAAAAATCCATCTCCTCGTATCCGGACATTAGACGGCTCCTTCCAGCTTCAGCGCTTTGTTCATGCTGCCGCTCTTGTAACCGCCCATGTCCATCGATACGTACAGAAAGCCGAGCTTCTTAAGCTCGTCGGAAATAACGGACGCGTGACCGACCAGCTCGACCATGGCTGAGGGCTCAACCTCGATGCGCGCAAGATCGCCGTGCACTCTTACCCTCACCTGGCGGATGCCAAGCGATCGGATGAACCGCTCCGCAGAGCCGACTTTGTTTAACTTTTCGATCGTAATCTCTTCGCCATAAGCGATACGGGAGGACAAGCAGGCGAAAGACGGCTTATCCCAAGTCGACAGCTCCGCGCGCATGGACAGCTCGCGAATTTCTTCCTTGCCTAATCCAGCCTCTTGCAACGGTCCCCGCACGCCTTTCTCCTTCGCCGCCTGTACGCCCGGGCGATGCTCGCTCATATCGTCGGCGATCAAACCGTAGACGATATGGCGATAGCGGCCATCCTGAACGAACGGCTCCAAATGCTCGAACAGGCTTCTTTTGCAGAAGTAGCAGCGATTGCCGTTGTTTTCCTTGTAGCCGGGAATGTTAAGCTCCGAGGTCTCGATGACGGCATGATTGGCGCCCATCTGAAGCGCCAGCGTCCTCGCAGCTTCCAGCTCTTCGGCCGGATACGTCTCGGAATCCGCGGTTACCGCCAACACTTTATCCTTGCCTAACGTCTCCAGCGCCGCATAAAGGAGGTACGTGCTGTCCACGCCTCCCGAGAAGGCGACGACAACAGAGCCCATTTCGCGCAAAATCTCTTGAAGTCTCTCAACCTTTTCCTGAGCCATAACGCCCCTCCTTCATTGTGCTGCTTGTTGTGCCGCGAGCCGATTTTTTTCGGCTTACAGAGTCGATAGTTACTTCGCGTCATGCTGTAACCCGATTTTCTCGGCTTACAGAGTCGAAAGTTACTCCGCGCCATGCTGTAACCCGATTTTCTCGGCTTACAGAGTCGAAAGTTACTCCGCGCTACGCTGTAACCCGATTTTCTCGGCTTACAGAGCCAAAAGTTACTCCTCGCCATGCTGTAACCCGATTTTCTCGGCTTACAGACCCGACAGTTGCTCCACGCCATACTGTAACCCGATTTTCTCGGGCTACAGAGCCGAAAGTTACTTCGCGTCATGCTGTAACCCGATTTTCTCGGCTTACAAGAGCCGTGCAATGGAGCAGGCTCGACCGAATCCGCGCCGAAGCCCGCCCGCTCGATTAGATCGGCAAACGATCCATTTCATGCATGGACGGCTTCAACGCGTGGTACAGGTTCAAATAAAACGGAAGCAGCTCGCTGTAGATCGCATGCGTGTCCATGTTGGGCTCGTAGGATACGCCGTTCGCCGAGTTCCAACGAAGCAGCGGGCCACGGCCCTCCTCCATGGCGAACAGTCCCAACTGAGCCGCTCCGAGACCGGAGCTCTCCACAGATTCCGGGATCGACACCGGGACGCCGAGAATATCGGCCAACATCTGGCACCATATCTCCGAACGTGCGAAGCCGCCCGAGGCGCGGATCTCCTTCACTTCGTTGCCGCATTCCTTCATCAGCGATACGATGGCGGCGATCTGGTACATGACGCCTTCCATCGCGGCGCGGAGCATATGTTTCTCCGTGTGAGCAAGCGTCAGGCCGAACATAACGCCCTTGGCCTTGCCATCCCAGAACGGCGCGCGCTCTCCCGACAGCAGCGGCAAGAAGAACAGGCCGTTCGCACCTGGCGGCACTTCCGCCGCAAGCGGCATCACGTCCTCCATCGCTTTGCCTGGGAACAGCCGCTCCGCGGTCCATTGAGCGACGATCGCGCCGTTGTTGGAAGCTCCGCCGATCATCCAATAATCATCCGCAAGCGCGTAACAGAACAGGCGTCCTTCCGGCTCCAACAGCGGACCGCGAACAGCGGTGCGTACGGCGCTGCTCGTGCCGATCGTGACGGCGGCAACGCCAGGCTCAATCGCTCCGATGCCGAGATTCGCCAGTACGCCGTCCTGTCCTCCAAGCACGAACGGCGTAGCTGCCGACAGCTTCATCCGCTCCGCGAACTCTGCTTTCAGCCCCTCGATCCGGCCCGTGGACGGCATCAGCTCTGGAAGCTGCTCGCGCTTTACGCCGGCAAGCTCCATATTTTGCGGATCCCAGTCCAGCGTCTCCACATTGAAAAGTCCCGTCGCGCTCGCCATGGAGTAATCCGTGACATATCTTCCGAAGAGCTTATGCAGCAAATATTCTTTAATCCCGATAACATGGCTGGTCTTGGCCAGCAGGTCCGGACGGTTTTCTCTCATCCAGATCAGCTTGGGCAGCGGCGACATGGGGTGAATTGGCGTACCGGAACGCAAGTAAGCGCCCAGCCCTTCGCCTATGACGTTCAGTTCATTCGCTTGCTCCGCGCTGCGCAAGTCAGCCCAGGTGATGACCGGGGTCAGCGCCTTGCCGCTTTCGTCCATCAGTATCACGCTATGATTTGCGGAGCTGAAGCTTACGCACAGCACGTCATCCGCGCTCCAGCCGCCCTTCGCCATCAGTTGCGAGACACATTCGATGACAGCCTCCGACATCTCCTCCGGGTCCTGCTCCGCATAACCGGGCTGCGGCGTATGCAGCCGATAGCCGATCGAGTGGGAGCCGAGAATCCCGCCGTTGTAATCGACGGCCAGCGTCTTCGTGCTTGTCGTTCCGATATCGATGCTGATAATCAGCTTGGATTCATGATTCATTTCGGCAGAAACCCTTCCTCGTCGAATTGCCATTGATACGGGCCTTCCAGAATTTCGATATCGGGATGACCCTTGGCTTCCTCCAAAAGGCTCTCCGAAATTTCGATCTCGCCAAGATGCAGCGTATCCTTGATGCGAGCCAGGCGAACCGTCGTATAGTCCAAAATATTGCTCGTTTTAATGCCCGCCTTAATGGCGTCCATATCGTTCGCGAGCGTCGTCGCTTGCTTCGTCGGCGCGCACACGGTCGATGTCAGACCATTGGCGTAGGTGCCTGGCCAATCCGTCTTGCCCACAAGCCGGCTCGTGGTGAAATCCGCCGTGCCGACGCCGTTGGCGTTGCCCTTGGACTCCTTCGTCAAGTCGAGTACGACGATCTTGTTCACTTCGGGACCGCCCGACGCGTAAGGAGTCGGATACCGTCCGGTTATGTTGGGGTCCATGCCGTCGCCGCTTATGTTCTTGCCGATATAGTCGACGACGAGCACGTCGAAGCTGTCGAACAGAAACTTCGGAAGGCGCGCTTTTGCTTCCGCGAGAAGCTCGCGTTCTCTTGCTTCCATGACGTCCGTCCCGACCACCTCTACGCGGCAAATCTGATCGTACGCGTTCTCCACGACCGCGACGCCGAAGGAGATCGGCAGCTTGTCGATCATAATGCGAGCCATCGCGGGAACGTTCTCGGCCATGTATTTGAAACCGAGCTGGTGGCAAGCTTCGGCGCCCTTTTGCTTGCCGAGGCCGATCGCGATCATTTTGAAGAGGCCGCTCTCGATGGGGCCGCGGAACGCCGTGTGCGGCTTGATCCGATTCACGACCACGATGGCGTCGGCTTCCTCCGCCGCGATCTTGTCGCAATAAACGGGCAAGCCGTTCGGCAGCTGGTCAAGCTCGATCACTTCCATGGAGGAACGAACGGGACAGCCCATCGTCGATTCGTCGATGCCGAGATGAGCGAGAACGGCCGTCTGGCCTTCCGCCGTAGCGCTTCCGTGACTGCCCATGCAAGGTACGATAAACGGCTCGCAGCCCTGTAGCTTAAGCTCGTCCACGACGGCCTTGGTCAGCTCGTCGATTCGCGAGATGCCGCGGCTTCCGACGGCCAGCGCCACCTTTGCCCCCGGCTTGAGGGCTTGCAGCTGCGGGCTTTCCTTCAGCCCACGACGGAGATCACCTACAGGATCCTCAAGCTTAGTGCCATCGAAGCGCTGACGGATGCGATACAGGCTCGGAAGCGGCGTTTGCTCGACAAGGCGTGTCAGCAGATCGCTCATATCGTCATCGCTCCGAAGCCGCCGTCAACACGCAAGAACGAACCCGTCACGAAGGAGGATGCTTTGGAAGAGGCCAAGTAAACGACGGCTCCCTTTAACTCCTCAGGCGTACCGAACCGGTCCATCGGCGTATGGCCCATAATGGATTCGATCCGCTCCGGCGACAAAATTTTGCGATTCTGCTCGGCCGGGAAGAAACCCGGGATAATGGCGTTGACACGCACGTTGTCCTTCGCGAATTCGCGCGCAAGGAACTGGGTAACCGAGTTTACGCCCGACTTGGACACGGAATACGTGAACACGCGGGACAGCGGAGGACCCGAAGATACCGACGAAATGTTAATGATAGAGCCTCCCCTGCCCTGGTCGATCATCTGCTTGCCGAACACTTGGCAGGCCAGCACGACGCTCTTAAGGTTCACGTCCAAGATGCGGTCCCACTCATCCATCTCCAGCTCGAAGAAAGGCGTTGCGCTATTTGTGCCCGACGCGTTGATCAGCGTGTCCACGCTGCCGCCCCACTCCAGCACCTTGGCCAGTACATTTTCCAGATCGCCTTTATTGGCAGCATCCGCTTTCAAAGCGATCGCTTCGCCGCCCTTCTCGCGAATCGCCTCGCATACGCGTTCCGCCTTCTCCATATCGCGGCCGATGATGGCCACCTTAGATCCTGCTTCCGCCAGCGCCTCCGACATCGCGCTTCCCAACACGCCGTTGCCGCCGATGACGACGGACACGGTATTCTCCAAATTAAACATGAGAGCAACCCCTTCGCTCATAATTTACAACGTTGTAATTTCAATCATAATAGATTAAGCTAGTACTGTCCACCACAAAAAACGAAGTATTCCGGACGCCTTAAATAATTGACTAATTCACGGCATGCAGCCGCAGATACGAGACAAGAAGACGATACATCAACTTCGATCCCTCCATCTACTCTGGATACGTTACAATTACTTTCCACACCTATTGTTACTCAAACATTATCCCCATAAGGAGAGAATATATGGTAACGATTAAGGACATCGCCAAACGCGCGGGAGTCAGTTTCTCCACCGTTTCCAAGGCGCTTCTAGGCAATCCGAATATTAAAGCGGTTACCAAAGAACGGATCTGGGAGATCGCGCGCGAAATGGGCTACCAGCCCAACATCGCGGCCCGCAGCCTTGTATCGCGGAAGTCCGGCGCGATCGGCATCATCTGGCCCACCGTCGAACGCGGAGCCTTGTCCTCCTTAATCACAAAGCTGAATGACGAATTGGAGCGGCGGGGTTACACGACGCTGCTCTCCATCAGCCGGACGGACGCCGCGATCGAATCATTTAACCGCTACCGGATGGATGCCGTCCTGCTGTTCGGCGACCACAGCGGCAACCGCGACGAGCTAAGCGGGATCGGGAGCATGCAGTCGCCGCTGCTCGTCTACGGGGCGGCCGGGTCGCATCCGTTCTCCACCGTCGACGTCAACAGAGGCCAGGCGATTCGCCTCGCCGTCCGTCATCTGGCGGAGCTTGGCCACTCGAGAATCGCCTACCTCGGCAGACCCGACGGCGACGACCCGATGCAAACCGTCAAGATCGAAGCGTTTCTGGGCGAAGCACGGAAGCTCGGTCTTTGCGTTGCCGACGAATCCATCTTGCGAATTGAAGGGCTCGAGACTCACGACGGCTACATCGCGGCGGAAGCTATGTTCGGTTGGCCCTCGCCACCAACGGCGGTCATCAGCGGCGGCGTAGATCTGACGCGCGGCATTTACCGCGCAGCGCGCGAGCGGGGGCTTCGGGTACCGGAGGACTTGTCCGTCGTCAGCTACGACAATATTCCGCTGATGGAGGATCTCGACGTACCGACGACGGCAGTCGGCGTCTCCGTCCACGCGATCGCTTCCGTCATCGCAGAAGCGCTTCACAAATTGATTGAGATATCGGACGAACTGCTGACGATTGCTCTCGAACCGGAAATAGTCGTCAGGAGTTCCTCCACCCGATTACAATAAAGCCCATCTACTATTCGGAAGGGCCATCCATCCTTTCATTTTGTGCCCGGTCCATACCGAATTCCTCCGAAACTCATTGAACACTTTCCTCTTCTTCTATTTGGGATAGCCGCGAATAGCCGAATGTATCCGCTTATAGCAGATTTCAGCTAAAAAATGGGGCAAGACGCGCAGAAAACCTTCTCCTGACGATCAGGAGAAGGTTTCGGCGATTCGTGCAATGCGATTACAAGAAATAATATTTGCTCAAATCTTTGCCCGCGAGCGCATACCGCTTGTAGTGCTGGTAATGCGCGTTGTACAGCTGGCCGTTTTTCGACGGGGAATAGGTCAAATAAAGCTGCTTGCGGCTATTGCCCGAAGTGTTGGCTCCGCTCTGATGCGGCGTAAAGGAATGGAAGATGATGACATCCCCGGGATTGGTTTCGACAATCTCCCCTTTCCGAGGATCAATCTCGGCGATTTCCGCCGCATTCATATTGCGCAGCTCGCCCGGTGTCGAGCGGAAACGGTCATGATAACCGGGGAACAGCTCCAGTCCGCCATTTTCCACCGTCGCTCCGTCGATGGCGATCATGACGCTGATCAGCCCTTCGATCGGGAAGCCTTGCCACCAAGAGGCGTCCTGATGCATGCTGTATCCGTTCGCTCCCGGCAGCTTAAAGATCAGCTTATCCTTAAACAGCAGCGGCTCATCCATATAGATGTCGCGCAGCGGCGACAGAATGCGCTCATCCTTCACCAATTCGGCGAACAGCGGCGATATATCTTGCACCGGATCCATTCTTTCGATCTTCACGTCTCCATTGGCATAGCTCTTGTAGCCGGCGCGAACGTTGCCGCTATCCAGGAAACGCTCCGTCGTCAGAAGTTTGTCGCATTCCGCTTGCAGGACGCGGGCTTCCTCCTCGCTAAATACATGGCGAAGCACCAAATACCCTTGCTCGTTATAGCTTTTCACTTGCTCGTCGGACAACAGCATAATGTTGCTCATTATCATTTCCCCTTCACTTTTTTTTGTGGTTATCTTCTTGATACCTATAATAAACGCCGCCATTTACTTTTTACATGCACTGCTTTATTCTATTTCATATACTTTTTTGCAAATATCAAGTGAAAGGGGAAAGCGACTTGCAGTCGTTGGAAATCAAAAGAAGCTACGTAAGCGGAGTCCGCGCGGAATTTAAGCTGGAGGAGGATCAATATGAGGACTGGGTGATGCTTGCCGCGTTGTCTGGACGGTTCGCCTTCGCGATGGACGACCGGGAGGAAACCGGCTTCGATGAGGCCGCCTACGGCGAGCTTGTCCTCTGTCCGCCCGGCATGCGGCTGAAACGCCGTGTAATGGAGCCCCTCTCCTTTCTCTTTATCGAATTCGCCTCCGAACAAGAGTGGCCGTCTGGCAAGCTTGCGATTCGGGATTTGCAGCGACTGGAGTCTACCTATCGTTATTTGCGCATCGCGTGCGCGCAATCGGGAGAAGGCGAAGGAACGGCCTACATTCGCCACTTCGTCGGCGACCTGCTCGCCGTCCTGTCGCTGGAGCAGGCATCCTCCGCGGACAGAGCCCGCAAAACGAAGCAGGACCCTGTCATGGGCAGGGTTCTGGCTTATTTGGAGCGGCATGCTCCGGAATATGGCTGGAATCTTGGCCAGTTATCGAACGAGCTGGGCATCGGAGCCTCTCAGTTGACCAGACGTTTCCGGCAAGCGTACGGCCAATCCCCAGTTGAATATCTGACTTCCATCAGGCTTCAGAAGGCGCGGTCGCTGCTCGTCGAAACCGATGATACGCTCGAACATATCGCCGAGCAATGCGGGTACCAAAACGCCTTTTATTTCAGCCGAATGTTCAAGAGCAAGTGTAAAATCAATCCGTCCGATTACCGTAAGAAACATAGCTTCTGACGATCGTCCGGCGAAATAATTCCCCACCCTATTTTTCCGGAAGCACCGTCCGCGCGATTCGGCCGTCGAGCGCCTCGTAATCCGAGTAACGGATCGTCTCGTACAGCTCCTTGCGCGTCTGCAGATCCGGCAGCGATGCGACTTGCGTGCCGCTGCGGGCAATCTCCGTGAAAACCCGCTCGTACGCCTTGGCCGCGGCGCGCAGCGAGGTGACGGGATAGATGACCATTCGGAAGCCCCAGTCCGCGAATTGATCGGCGGTATAATAAGGCGTTCGGCCGAACTCCGTCATATTGGCGAGCAGAGGAATACGGACGGCTTCGCTAAATGTCCGAAATTCCGCCTCCCCCTCCAACGCCTCGGGAAAAATCGCGTCCGCGCCGGCGGCCGCATATTTTTTTGCCCTCGATATCGCCGCCTCCAGCCCTTCCCCGTCCCTCGCATCCGTCCGCGCGACTACGTACAAGCTCGGGCTCACATCCTTGATCATCCGGATTTTTTGCGCCATCTCCTCCGCCGTCACAAGCCGCTTGCCGTTGAGATGACCGCACTTTTTCGGCATGTCTTGATCCTCAAGCTGGACGGCCGCCGCCTTGGCCTCCACCAGCTCTTTGGCCGCGCGGGCTACGTTTAATACGCCACCGTAACCGGTGTCGATGTCGACAAGCACAGGCAGCCCCGATGCCCGAACCAGCTCCCGCGTCCGCTCCGCCACTTCGTTGCTATAGATAAGCCCCAGATCAGGCAGCCCCCGGCTCGCCGTATAAGCCGCTCCGGACAAATACAAAGCTTGAAATCCGCAAGCTTTCGCCACCTTGGCCGACATGCCGTCATGCGTACCCGGTATTTGAACGATCGGTCCGCTTGCGACAAGCGCGCGAAACTTCTGAGACAGCTCATATTGACTCGGCTCTTCTTCCACTAGCCATGACATCGCCCCATTCTCCCTTCCTCTCTATCTGCTCCGACTGCAAACGTCCGCAAATCTTTTTAGATAACCAACATTCCCATAAATCGCGTTACGGGCATGCCGGACAAGTTCAGAAAATCAAAGCCGGAGCGCAAAATCTCGGCAGTGCGAACTCTCGGGAACCGGGTCAACAGATTGGCTTCGCATTTCTCGATCACCTTCGGCAGTCCCTCTTCGCGCCGTCTTCGGTGTCCGATGGGATATTCGCAGACGACCTTCTCCGTCTCGGTTCCGTCTGTAAACCGCACCTGTATGGCGTTCGCAATGGAACGTTTATCCGGATCCAGGTAGTCGCGGCTGAATTGCGGATCGTGTACGACGGTCATTTTCGCGCGAAGCGAATCGATTCGGGGATCGGCCGCCGCCTCGTCTTCGTAATGCTCCGCAGTAAGCGAACCGTAAATAAGCGCCACCGCGGCCATATATTGCAAACAATGGTCCCTGTCCGCGGGATTGGCGAGCGGCCCTTTTTTGTCGATGATCCGAATGGCCGACTCATGTGTCGTCAAAGTAATTTCAGCGATATCTTCCAAACGGTTGACCACGATGTCATGCAGGGCGAACGCGCACTCTACGGCGGTCTGGGCGTGGAATTCGGCCGGGAACGATATTTTAAAGAGGACGTTCTCCATGACATAGGCGCCAAGCGGACGGGCAAGAGCAAGCTCCCGGCCTTGGAACAACACATCTTGAAACCCCCACTTCGCGGCCGTGAGCGGCGTATCATACCCCATCTCCCCGTTTATCGCCATAAGCGCGTGACGCACCGCTCTGCTAGCCGCATCCCCCGCCGCCCAGCTTTTGCGCGAGCCCGTGTTCGGCGCATGGCGATAGGTCCGGAGCGCGCCGCCGTCAAGCCAGGCGTTCGATAACGCAGCCTCGATCTCCTTAACAGTACCGCCGAGCAGCGCCGTCGCCATCGCCGTAGAAGCAATGCGCACAAGCAGCACATGGTCGAGCCCCACGCCGTTAAAAGAATGGTTAAGCGCCAAAATGCCCTGGATTTCGTGGGCTTTTACGGCAGCTTCGAGCACATCCCTCATCGTCAACGATTCTCCGCCCTCGGCCAGCCTTTTCCGGCTGACATAATCGGCGACGGCAAGAATGCTGCCGAGATTATCCGACGGATGGCCCCATTCTGCGGCCAGCCAAGTATCGTTATAATCGAGCCAGCGAATCATGGTGCCGATGTTGAACGCGGCATGCACGGGCTCCAGCTCGAGCTGCGTGCCGGGCACGCGAGCACCGCCGGGCAATACGGCTCCAGGGACAATTGGCGCGATATGCTTCGCGCATTCCGGAAACCGCAGCGCTAGCACCGCCGTGCCGATGGAATCCATAAGCATATATTGGGCGATCCGCAACGCCTCTTCGCTTTCAACCCTGTATTGGGCCGCATATGCCGCCAGCTCGGTCAGCAATGAATCTCGTACCATGCATGGATCCTCCCTTCGCTTCTGCAAGATTGGAGCAGGCAAAATGAACCGGCCTCTAGCCTGAAGTCGCTGATAAGCGTACGTTGACTAAGGCAGATGTGCGGGTGTTTACTAAATGAGCATTCGGTGACTAAGGCAGATGAGCGGGCGGTGATTAGGGCAGATGGGTGTGCGCTGACTAAATGAGTTGACGGTGACTAAGGCTGATTGGTGTGCGGTGACTAAATGAGCGGGCAGTGACTAAGTTAGATGTGCGGGTAACCGACGTTTGCGACTCGCGGACTATGCCTAGTCATACGCGTACTTCAGCGTGGATAAGGTGAAACGGCTGTCGCCGTCCTTTGGCGGCGCAGCGCGTTTTATTCCGAGAATTGTAGGGCAAGTTTGGAGAAAACTTATGACTTTCCTATATTTTGAATAAGAGGAAAAACTCCCTTTAGTTGGATTTCCTTTCGTTTTTTCGGCGTAATTGAGGGAAATTCTCCCTCTAATCCAAGTAGAATGGAGGGCAGACGCCCATTGGATTGAAATTAGAGGGCAGTTTTCCACTTAAAGCCGCAAAAACCGGTATAGCAGCGAGATTAGATGGCGTTTTTCCCTTTATCCCATTCATAACTGACTGCAACACCCACGATCCTTGCACAAAGGTTCGAGGCGGTCCAGCTCAAGGAGGTATCGGCACAGGCCTCAGTCCGGATCAAGGATGCCTCAGCTCGGACCAAGAAGGCATCGGCACTGCTTATGAAAGCCGCAGCCCCCTTGGGCCCGTGTAGCTCACGCGAGGCCGAAAAAGCCGGTTGCCGGCATGCTGCTCGCTAACATGCGCGCACAGTCCCGCCGTACGGGCGGCTAGAAAGACTGGCGTAAACAACGGGACGGGTATGCCAAGCAGCGCATAGACCGGCGCGGCGTAATAATCCAGATTGGGATAGAGCCCTTTCTCCCGCTTCATGACCGCTTCTCCGGCGTCGCACATTTCGTACAAGTCCTGCCGTCCCTTGGCCTCGGCAAGCTTCGCGAGCGCTTGCTTCATCAGCAGCGCTCTGGGATCCGGCTTCCGCATATAGACCCGATGGCCGAAGCCCATAATCCGCTCTTTGCGCGCCAGCTTGCCGAGCATGACGCTCTCCAGCTCCCCGGGTGTCGCCGCCTCGCCCAGCATGGCCATGACCGCCTCATTCGCTCCGCCGTGCAAATAACCTTTGAGCGACGACACCGCTCCTGCCACCGCGCCGTACATGTCGGACATCGTGGAGGCGATGACCCTTGCCGCAAAGGTCGAGTTCGGCAGCTCATGCTCGCTGTAGGCGATGAGCGACTGATCGAAAATTCTCTCTTCCAGCGGCTCCGGCACCTTGGCGGTCAGCATAAACAAGAAGTTGCCGGCAAAGCTGAGATCGCCGCGCGTCTCTATGACGGGCTGCCCGGACAGAATGCGATGGCCGTTCGCCACCAAGTCCGGTACCTTGGCCAGCAGCCGGATGGCCTTGCGGCCGTTCGCCTCGGCGGAATGATCCTCCAGCTCGCCGTCGAAGCCTGCCAGCGCGGATATGGCTGTACGCAACGCGTCCATCCGGTGCGTCCCTGCGGGAACATGAGCCAGCATATCGTAGATCGCGTCAGGAATAGCGCTAGCCGCCGACAATTGCTCCTCCAGCAAATCTCTTCCTTTGCCATCGGGCAGTCTGCCGTTCAGCAGCAAGCCGGCCACCTCCACATAGGAGACGCTCCGCGCAAGCTCGATAAGATCATAACCCCGCAGCACAATTTGTTCCGCTTCTACATCCAGGTAGGAGATGTTCGTTTCGCTTGCGATCACATTCTCAAGACCAGGCACATAACGATCATCCGTCATAATGGTTTCACGCTCCCGTATTTTCGCGTTCCCGTCTTGGTCAACTACCCTCGCAATCCATCGTTCCTGCGATTTAGATTTCCGGCCATCTGGCGTTCTGGCGTTCCGGCGTTCCGGCGATCCAGCGTTCCAACTACATGTTTCTCCTGTATTGTCCGCCAACCTCGAACAAGGCGGTCGTTATTTGACCCAGCGTCGCGACCTGAACCGTCTCCATCAGCTCCTCGAACACGTTCCCGCCGCCCAGCGCCGCTTGCTTTAGACGCTCCAGAGCTTCCTCGGCAGCCGCTTCATGTTTCTCCCGGAAAGTCCGGAGATTCGCGAGCTGCGTCTCCTTCTCCTCCGTCGTCGAACGAGCCAGCTCCGGATCCGACGCCAGCGCTGCTGCGGGATTCGTATTAAGGAAGGTATTGACCCCGACGATCGGCAGCTCTCCGGAATGCTTGAGGCTCTCGTACAACATGGACTCCTCCTGAATCCGGCCCCTCTGGTAGCCGGTATCCATCGCCCCGAGCACGCCTCCCCGGTGATGAATCCGCCCAAGCTCCACGAGCACCGCCTCCTCTACCAGGTCGGTCAGTTCTTCGATCAGGAAGGAGCCCTGCAATGGATTATCGTTTCTCGCGAGCCCGAACTCCTTGTTGATGATGAGCTGAATCGCCATCGCTCTGCGAACGGAATGCTCCGTAGGCGTTGTAATCGCCTCGTCATAAGCGTTGGTATGAAGGGAATTGCAGTTGTCGTAGATGGCAAGCAGCGCCTGCAGCGTCGTCCGAATATCGTTAAAATCCATCTCTTGGGCATGCAGCGAACGACCCGAGGTCTGAATGTGGTATTTCAGCTTCTGGCTCCGTTCATTGCCTCCATACTTATCCCTGATGACCGTGGACCAGATCCGTCTGGCGACGCGGCCCAGCACCGCGTATTCGGGATCAAGCCCGTTGCTGAAGAAGAAGGAAAGATTCGGCGCGAAGTCGTCGACGGCCATCCCCCGGCTCCGATAATATTCGACGTACGTAAAGCCGTTAGCCAGCGTAAACGCCAGCTGGGAGATCGGATTGGCTCCGGCCTCCGCGATATGGTAGCCGCTGATGCTTACCGAATAATAATGGCGCACGCCGTGGTCAATAAAATATTGCTGAATATCGCCCATCATTTTCAGCGCGAACCCGGTCGAGAAGATGCAGGTGTTTTGTCCCTGATCCTCCTTTAAAATATCGGCCTGCACCGTGCCTCGAACTGTTTGCAGGGTCCGCGTCCGTATAGCCTCCTCCTCTGCGGCGTTTGGCTTTCGGCCATGTTGAGCCGCGAACTTCGCAAGCTGTTGTCGGATCGCCGCATTCATATACATCGCAAGCAAGATCGGCGCGGGACCGTTAATCGTCATGGAGACGCTCGTGGCGGGATGACACAGATCAAAGCCCCGGAAGAGCCGTTCCATGTCGTCGAGCGTCGGGACATTGACGCCGCTGTTGCCGATTTTGCCATAAATATCGGGACGTTTGCCGGGATCATGCCCGTACAAGGTGACGCTGTCGAATGCCACGGACAACCGCTTCGCGTTATCATGCCTGCTCAAATAATGGAATCGCCTGTTCGTTCGTTCCGGCGTTCCTTCGCCCGCGAATTGCCGCTTCGGCTCCTCGTCGCTTCGCTTGATCGGGAATACGCCAGCCGTGTAGGGCGGCTTGCCGGGCACATTCTCCGTCAGCAGCCAACGCAGCAGATCGCCCGGACAGGAATACCTTGGCAATGCGATGCGAGGCAGCGTCAGGCCGGAGAGCGTAGTCCAGTGCAGTCTCGACTGAGAGGGCTGAGCAGCAGTTGGTTCGGGCGATGAGGGATTAGCGGTTGCTGGTCCCGTATCCAAGGGCTTTTTTGCAGCTTCAGTTTCCGCTGATAAGGGCTTAGAAGCAGCTGGCCCCGCATTCGGGGACTTTTTGGCAGCAGCAGGCGTTGATCCCGCTGTTAGAAGCGTTGCTCCAACACCGTAAGCCTCCCGCACGGCCGGCCACTCGTCCAGCAGCTTCTTGCAGGAGGGATGAAGCTTAAGCTCCAGCTCGGCCGCCATCGCTTCCAGAAGCACAGCGATTTGCCTGGTGTCGTCTTGAGCCAGGTTCGACTGCCCGACAGGCGATCCATACGCTTCGTGCTCCGCCGGTTGCGACTCAACCGTATCGGGTGACTGCGCAGCCAACGGCGGCATGGCTCCTCCTTGCTCCGCCGCCGGTCGCGATATCGCCGCATCTGGCAACTGAGCAGCTATGGGCGGCGCTTGCGAGGAGTCCCGCGCCTGAGATCTTGTACCTTGCTCCGGCTGCTCGAACGCTGCCTCGTGCAATATAAAACTTCCGCCATTCGCTTTCACCAGCATCCGCGCGCCTCGCAGCTTGCCGATCCGCCTCGCCAGCTCGGCCTGCTCCTCTACAAATGTTCGACGTTCCCGCAACGTCTCGACGATCTCGCCCAGGTATCCGCTCCGCTCCCGCGGAATGATGAATCCGGGAAGCGACACCTTCGACCATTTAGGAGCGACCCGGGCATCGTCGGCCGGCGACCGAGGTTCTGGAATCAGCGGCGATCGCGACGCCGGCTTCAAAGCGTTACGGACATAACGTTCCGCCGCTTCCGCAATGTCGCGGAACAACGCATCGGTCGCCAAGTCGCCAAACCTGCTTGCGATCGTGCCGTACACCGGCAGCTCTTCGTCGGCAATGTCCGTACCCATGCCGCGGCTGCGACGGTATTGCTTGCGGACGTCGCGCAGCGCATCCTCGGAGCCGGCACGGTCGAATTTGTTAACGACGATCATGTCGGCGTAATCGAGCATGTCGATTTTCTCCAGCTGGGAGGGGGCTCCGTATTCGCTTGTCATAACGTACACCGCAATATCGCAGAGCCTCGTTATTGCCGAGTCCCCTTGACCGATGCCGCTCGTCTCCACGATGATCCAGTCGAAGCCCGCATGCTTCGCAAGCACGACGGCATCCGATGTTGCCGCGCTCAGCTCCTTGCCCGAGCCGCGGGTCGCCATGCTCCTCATGTACGTGCGGCCGCCGCCTATCGCGTTCATTCGAATACGGTCGCCGAGCAGCGCGCCACCTGTCTTCTGCCTTGTCGGGTCGACGGAGATGACGGCGATCGTCCCTGCCGCCTTCTCTCGCAGAAACCGCCTGACGAGTTCGTCGGTCACGGAGCTTTTGCCCGCGCCGCCCGTACCTGTTATGCCGATTACCGGTACGCCGAGGGGGAGCTGCTCCCGAATGCCGGCAAGCCAAGCTGCCGACCCATCCGCCTCGGCTGCCGTGATGAGGCGTGCGAGCGCGGAGGGTTCGCGCTCCTGCAGACGCTCCAGCTCCCTCGCCGGATCGATCGCCATCTCGTAGTCCGATTCGCGGAGCATCCACGCGATCATCCCTTCCAGCCCTAGCGTCCGGCCATCTTCCGGCGTAAATATTTTGGATACGCCGTACTTTGCCGACTGCTCGGCTTCCTCCGGCGTAATGGCGCCCCCTCCCCCTGCAAAAATCCGAATATGCGTGGCTTCCCGCTCCCGAAGCAAATCCGCCATGTAGCGCAAAAACTCCACATGCCCGCCCTGGTAAGAGCTGACCGCGATCGCCGCCGCATCCTCTTGTATCGCTGCCGATACGATCTCCTCCGCCGAGCGGTTGTGTCCGAGATGGATGACCTCCGCTCCCGCCGCTTGAAGCAGCCTTCTGATCAGATTGATGGACGCATCGTGGCCGTCGAACAAGGCCGAGGCGGTTACGAACCGAATGGGCCGCCTGGTTTCGCTGCCGTCCGCTTGCATTCCCTCTGGCTTCGTCATCCCGTCTGCCGCCTCCTATCGCCCTTCCTTGACCATATGTTTAAAAATAACCAACCGCTGGATCTCGTTCGTCCCCTCGTAAATTTGCGTCACCTTCGCATCCCGGAACAGCCTCTCCGCGGGATATTCGCGCATATAGCCGTACCCGCCGAAAATCTGCACCGCCTCCGTCGCGCACGACAAAGCCGCGTCGGAGCAGAAGCGCTTCGCCATCGCCGCCTCCTTGCCGCAAGGCAGTCCGCGAGCGCGCAGCGCTGCCGCCTGATAGACAAGCAGCCGCCCCGCTTCGATGGCGGTCGCCATGTCGGCAAGCTTAAAGGCGATCGCCTGATGGCCCGATATCGGCTTGCCGAATTGATGGCGGCTGCCCGCGTATTGCATCGAGCAGTCCAGGGCGGCCTCCGCGATGCCAAGCGCCTGCGCCGCGATGCCGATTCGGCCGGCATCCAGATGCGAAAGCGCGATTCGCAAGCCCTCTCCCTCTTTGCCAAGCAAGCAGTCTGCGGGCACCTCCGCATTGTCGAACACAAGCTCGGTCGTGCTGGATCCGTGAAGACCCAGCTTTTTTTCGCGTTTTCCGACCGTCAGTCCCTTCGTGCCGCGCTCTACAATGAATGCGGATATGCCCTTCATCCCTTTGCCCGGGTCCGTTACCGCGAACGTAATGTAAGTGTCCGCGTAACCTCCGTTCGTAATAAACGATTTCATGCCGTTTAAAATGTAGCGGTCGCCGCGTTTCTCCGCCTTCATCCGCATGCTTGCGGAATCCGAGCCAGCGCTCGGCTCCGTCAGAGCAAAGGCTCCAAGCGCCTCGCCCGAGGCAAGCCGCGGGATGAACCGGCTTCGCTGGTTTTCGTTTCCGTCGTATAGAATCGGGCAAGTACCGACCGAGCTGTGCACGGACAGAATAACGCCAACAGCGGCGCTTGCCTTCGATATTTCATGGATGGCGATCACGTTCGAAACGTAATCCGCCCCGACGCCCCCATACTTCTCCGGAACGGCGATGCCCATGAGCCCCAGCCCTCCCATTGCGGCAATCAGAGCCTCAGGGAAGGCATCCCTTTCTTCCATATCGGCGACGCACGGCGTTACCTCTCTCCTCGCGAAATCCCGTATCATTTCGCGCATCGCTTCCTGCTCGCTTGTCAGTGGCGGCATCATGGCATCCACTTCCCCCGCTGTATAATCGTGCTGATTGGGATATACGTTGTAACCGCTTTGTCGCAGACAACATCATGTGTCGTACAAATAGAAACCCCGCCCCGTCTTCTTGCCCAGCCAACCGGCCTGCACGTACTTGCGCAACAATGGGCAAGGGCGGTACTTGGAATCGCCGAAGCCCTGAAGAAGCACCTCCATGATGGCCAGACATGTATCGAGACCGATCAGGTCTGCCAGCGCCAGCGGTCCCATGGGATGCCGCATGCCCAGCTTCATGATGGCATCCACCGCCTCCGGCGAAGCTACGCCCTCATGCACGCAGCAGATCGCTTCGTTAATCATCGGCATCAGCACGCGGTTGGAAACGAAGCCCGGGCTGTCTCCCGCTTCGACCGCCGTCTTGCCTAACCTCTGCACGAAATGATGGGCCTCCCGGAAAGTTGCATCCGAGGTAGCAAGGCCGCGAATAAGCTCCACAAGCGGCATGACGGGCACCGGGTTCATAAAATGAATGCCCACGACCCGATCAGCCCGCCCCGTAGCGGCTGCCATCTCGGTAATCGGCAGCGCCGACGTATTGCTCGCCAGGATGGTCGCCGCCGGACAACGATCGTCGAGGCTGCGAAACAATTCAAGCTTGGCCGGCAAACTCTCGACGATAGCTTCGATGACTAGCTCCGCGCGTGCCGCCGCTTCAATATCGTCGGCAATCATAATCCGCCCCAGCATCTCCGACGTTTCGGCCTCGCTCTTCCGTCCCTTGGCGACATCTCGCGCCGCTTGGCGTCGCAAGGACTCCAGCCCGTGCTCCGCGCGTTCCGGCGACACATCATGCAGAAGCACCGTCAGCCCCGCCTCCGCCGCCGACTGGGCAATGCCGCCTCCCATCTGCCCCGCGCCGACAACCATCAGCGTCCGGATACGATTGCTCATGGATGGCCTCCTTTCCGCGGTTCGGTTATCGTACATGAACAACCATCAGCGTCCGGTTACGATTGTTCTTTCGGATATCGTACATAAACAACCATCAACGTCCGGTTACGATTGTTCATTCGGATATCGTACATAAACAACCATCAACGTCCGGTTACGATTGTTCATTCGGATATCGTACTTGGACTTAATGCTTCACGCATTCCTTCCTGCATTGGTCTCGCGTGCGTCAGAGCCGACCGGCAGACTTCCTTATTGAAGTCGAGTCGGCTCTATCCTGATCATGCAACGGCCGCAACTCTACGATCGCTCCACTCCCGGCAGACAACAGGGCCATAAACGAGCTACATGACCTCGAGCAAAACCGCATCCCCCTGCGCGGTTCCGCTGCATATGGCCGCAACTCCCAGACCGCCGCCCCTACGGCGAAGCTCCATCACGAGCGTCAATGCGATGCGCGCCCCGCTTGCTCCGACGGGATGTCCGAGCGCAACCGCTCCTCCGTTTACATTCACCTTGGATGGAACGCATCCCAGCATACGCGCGCTTGTTAGAGTGACAGCCGCAAATGCCTCGTTTATCTCGAACAAATCAATGTTCTGGACAGAATGGCCGCTTCGGTCGAGCAGCTTACTGATGGCAGCAGCCGGGGCCGTCGCAATGTAAGGCGCCTCCAGCGCCGACGCGGCGTGACCTACAATGCGGGCTATTGGCTTAAAGCCAAGCTCATTCGCCTTATCTTGCGACATCAGCAGCAGCGCGGCTGCGCCGTCGTTCACCCCTGGCGCATTTCCCGCCGTGATCGTGCCGTCAGCAGCAAAAACGGGCGCCAAGCGCGATAGCGCTTCCGCACTCGTATCGGCTCGAGGAGCTTCGTCGCTTTCGATAACGTTCTCCGCCCCATGCTTGCCTGGCGTACGAATGGCCACAATTTCTTCGCGCAGCTTACCGTCCTGCATAGCACGTATCGCTCTCTGATGACTGAGGAGCGCCCACTCGTCCTGTTCCTGCCGAGTTATGTTATATTCCCGTGCCACCTTGCTGCCGTGCACAGCCATATGCACTTTATCGAACGGGCATTGCAGCCCGTCGTGAAGCATCAAGTCGACGATCGTCGCATTGCCAAGCCGACTGCCCCAGCGCATCCCGGGTATGGCATGCGCCGCCTGGCTCATGCTTTCCATACCGCCTGCAACGACTATGTCGGCATCTCCCGCTCGAATCATTCCGTCCGCCATCGTAATCGCCCGAAGCCCTGACGCGCAAACCTTATTAATCGTCTCGGCAGGTGTGCTCCATGGCAATTCTGCATATCTCGCCGCTTGTCTCGCGGGATTTTGTCCAGCCCCTCCCTGTAAAGCCATGCCCATGATGACGTGCTCTACCTGATCCGGCCGCAGTCCCGCACGGCATACAGCCTCTCTGATGGCTTCACCCCCCAGTTGAACGGCCGTGATTTCCTTGAACACACCGCCGAGCTTGCCAAAGGGCGTCCTTGCTCCGCTGACGATAACGGTTGTCGAAGCCATGCTCCCATCCCCTCTCGCCTTGGCGATTGCTGCGCAACTTATGGTCCCCGCTCGTTCATGTGACGCTTCGGATCATAGGCTGCCTAGTGATCCGGCATTTGTGCCGTTTCGGATCGTAGTCTGTCTAGTGGTCCAGCACTTGTGACGTACAAGCTATCTATACTCCAATCTATCTGTTTATCCATACTTATGTTTGCGACGCCGGCAACATGATATTTGTTGTTCACGGTACGTGCCCTGGACTCGCACCATTCAAATGCAGATATCAACGCTCGCCATGGGATTTTACGTCTGCTGCGCCGACATAACTTCCATAAAAGCAGTGCTGACGACGGTTTAGATCGGTCGTGCCGACTTAAACTCCATACAGGCGGCGCTGCTGGCGTTTTAGATCGATAGCGCCGACTTAAACTCCATAAATGCGACGCCGCTGGCGTTTTAGATCGGTCGCGCCGATCTAATCACCGTTAAAGCGGTGCTGAAGACGGTTTAGATCGGTCGTGCCGACTTAAACTCCATACAGGCGGCGCTGCTGGCGTTTTAGATCGATAGCGCCGATCTAAACTCCATAAAAGTCGCGCCGCTGGCGTTTTAGATCGGCCTCGCCGACCTAAGCTCCACACATGCGGTGCTGCCGACGTTTTAGATCGGCCGCGCCGACTTAAACTCCATAAAAGTCGCGCTGCCGACGTTTTAGATCGATCGCGCCGACCTAAACTCCGTAAAAGCGGTGCTGCTGGCGTTTTAGATCGGCCGCGCCGACTTAAACTCCATAAAAGCGGCGCTGCCGACGTTTTAGATCGGCCGCGCCGATCTAATCACCGTAAAAGCGGTGCTGCCGACGGTTTGGATCGATCGCGCCGACTTAAACTCCACAAGGCGGCGCTGCTGAGCCCCCCGTGACATAAGCCGTATTAAGCCCCTACCCCGCTATTCATACAATCTATTAAGACGAGTTCGGAATAGAATATTAGATGCTTAACGGAAAGAGAGGTGTACCAAATGCAACGAATTGCACTAAATGAAGCGGCTTTGCGCCCGTATATCGGCAGAGTGGTTCAAGCAAGACTGAAGGACGGCTCTATGATTCGCGGAACGATCAAAGCGTACAAAAATGGCCGACTCTACTTCTCCTCTATCGACAAGGGTAAAGGGCCGACCTACAATCGTCTCAAAAAACGTCATGCCAAACGAGCCAAAACAAAAGCGCATGTATCGTTTTTCTTCTTCGGCGCGGCCATCGCGCTCGCGTTCATCGCGGCGTTGTTCATCGTTCCGTTCGGCTTCGGCTGGGGAGGCGGTTTCGGCGGTGGTTTCGGCGGCGGCTTCGGTGGAGGATGCGGTTGCGGCGGCGGATGTGGCGGAGCTTGCGGCGGCGGCTTTTATTAACCGATAGACATCTCAGCGGACATCTATAGTTACTGGAAGCACTTAGAAAGTTGGGTTTAGCCTGCAGCCTGCTTATCCTGCGAGATAAGCAGGCTGCAGTCATTCCATGCAGCTACCTCAGATCGCTTTCAACAAGCACCCGTCTCTAGGTAAAAAATCCGTCGACGTCCTTTGGCAGAACAGCATGTTGCATTCCTACTATATACAGTAAGGATGGAACGTTTTTGCAGGGAAAGTACAGCACTGTGCGGTTTAAAGTGTAAGCGTATAAAAACGAACAAAATCACCTGACGGGGTATTAGCAAACTCATATGCGATCTACCGCCCAACTCGCTCCCTTTCTTCCTTTTCTTTTCTCCACCATACGTTTGCGTTTCACTGACTTTGCCAGCATAGTGGTTGCAAATCTTGTACTTTTCGGCTTCACAGAAGCTATTTTCGCCTATGGACGCTAATCGGAGTTACTTTCCGGTCCATGGGCGTTTTTAACGCCTACAACTGCTCGTTCGCCTACCTTTTAGAGCCATAAGCGTTACTAGCGCTTATGGACGCTAATCAGAGTTACTTTCCGGTCCATCGACGTTTTTAACGCCTACAACTGCTCGTTCGCCTACTTTTTGGAGCCATAAGCGTTGCTAACGCCTATGGACAATAATCAGAGTTACTTTACGGTCCATCGGCGTTTTTAACGCCTACAGCTGCTCGTTCGCCTACTTTTTGGAGCCATAAGCGTTACTAACGCTTATGGACACTGATCAGAGGTACTTTACGGTCCATCGGCGTTTTTAACGCCTACAGCTGCTCGTTCGTCTACTTTTTGGGGCCATAAGCGTTACTAACGTCTATGGACGCTAATCGGAGTTACTTTCCGGTCCATGGGCGTTTTTAACGCCTACAACTGCTCGTTCGCCTACTTTTTGGGGCCATAAGCGTTATTAATGCTTATGGACGCTAATCAGAATTACTTTCCAGTCCATCGGCGTTTTTAACGCCTACAGCTGCTCGTTCGCCTACCTTTTAGAGCCATAAGCGTTACTAGCGCTTATGGAAGCTAATCAGAGTTACTTTCCGGTCAATCGACGTTTTTAACGCCTACAATTGCTCGTTCGCCTACTTCCTATTCAACGAAAAAAGCCGAGCAAGGAAATCCCGCGCTCAGCTTTTCTCGCCCTGTACATGCGGTTATATCTTCATCCTCTTTATGACTCCCGCGCTATACCAAGCAGCTTCAGAATGGCCTCCACGGCCTCCACGCGAGTGGCGGCGGTCCGAGGCTGGAACAAGTCGCCTTGGCTCAGCTCCATAATACCGCCTCCCACGACTTGATTGACGGACGCCCGTGCCCAGTCCGCGACAGCCGCTTCGTCCTGATAGGCGACGGACTCATCCGGCACAAGTGGCGGAGCATCCGCCCCTGCCAAGTACGCATAAGCACGGACAAGCAAAGTCGCCATCTGTTCTCTGCTGATCGTCCGATCGGGGGCGAACCGCTCGCCGTCTACTCCGTTTATAAGGCCGGCCTCGTATGCCGCCCCTACCGCCCTGGCGTGCCATACGCCGGCAGCGACATCGCGGAACGGCGGCGCTTGGCCTGCAGCCGGCAGCTCCAGCGCACGGACAAGCATCGTTACGAATGCCGCCCGGGTGACGGGCGCTTGCGGCTTAAAGGTTTTGTCCGCATAACCGGTGACGATGCCGCGTTCCAAGGCTTCCGCTATCGCCTCCCATGCGGGATGGCCCTCTGCAATATCGTCGAACAACGGCGCCCGCTCGCTTTCGCTGTTGTCATCATCGTTGTCTTCTTTGATTTGGCCGTTGTCGCCACCGTTGTCCTCTTCGGTCTCGCCGCCTGATGCAGGCGGATCTGCCGGCGGCACGTATCCATTCGACGCATATATCGTCGATGCAGTCCGCTCCAGCAGTCCATGCTCTTCATCGTTGGCGTCGACGGCGACCACCTTGAACCCATAGGATGTTCCCGATGCGAGGCCGCTCACCGTATACGTCAGCACATCGCCCGCGACGCTCCCTTGCAAGCCACCGTTGGCATAAATTCGATACCCTGCCGCTTCGCCGCCGGCAGCAGCGGCCGGCCAAGTCAGCCTAATGCTTGACGTGGTAGCCTGGCTGGCCGCCAGCTCGCTGCCTTCCTCCCATGCAGGAGCCGCGCTTGGAGCAGGCGGCGCGGGCAGCGCATACAGTCTGCCTTCGCCAGGTTCAAAGCTGGCCGTCAACACGCCCGTCGTCGTATTATAGGAAGTTCCGACTTCAAGGCCGGTTGTCTTGGAAATTTCGGTTACGGCCGTTGGTGTGCCGGATAACGTAAAGGAAGCTGCATGGGCATCCTCCATATCCTTGTTGACGATCATCACGTACTCACGTCCGTCCTCATCCTCCAGCAGCGAAACGATCATCGGCATTTCCGGTGCGCCGGTTGTCGGCTGCCAGAAAAAACCGCTTGGCAATGCCGTCGTGTATGGGGGCGTTCCGCCGGTTTGGTAAACCTCCTTGGAGGTAAGGCCAAGCAAGGTAGAACCCAGATTCAACACTTCCGCGTTAACATCCTGGGCATAATAATACGTATCGTTTTTTGTACCGTCCGGCAAAATCAATCCGTTGTCCATGCCGTCCGGCGTATAGTAAGTAAAGTAGACATAACCTTTGGCCCCATAGGCCAAGGAAGAATAAATCTGGAAGCGCATCTGCTCTTCCGACGGCTCGATCATATTGTAATAGTCGTATTGCATCGCCTGGATATACACCCATAAGTCGGTATCGTACAGCAAGGATCGCTCGCGATAATATTCCAACTGCAAGTACCAAGCCTCATCGAAGCCGGTGCTATAGAACGGATAATGGTCGAACGAGATGATATCGGGATTGGTATCCAGCCAGCCGTTGACGTAATCCTGGTAGCTGCCGCGCAGCGGATCGTCCGTGCCGCTGTAATAGTGCATGCAAGTCGGACATAATCCATACAGATTGGTGTATACCATATGATCCGGGTCGAGCGTGCGAATCAGCTCCGTGGCGGATTGCAGATGCGGGAACTGGTCGCCGAACGGTTCATCCACCAGATTATAGCCGAGCAAGGCGGGATGGTCTTTATAATGATTGACATAAGTGGTGAAGAAATCATCCGATGAACGGCCCGTCGGCGAAAAAGCGGACCAATTGCCTCCCCCGTCTTTCGGAAGCGTCATCTGAAAATAGAGATCGTTGCCGGCCGCCACGCCGTTCACATAGAGATCGCCATCACCGTACTGTTCTCCCGTACTGGCGAGGAACGGGCCCAAGTCCGTGACAGAATCCGTCGTCAGCTCAAAATAATAGTCCGTCTCGGCCGCCACGACGGCCCCGTTAATCGTAAATTCCGGGAAGTCCGTCACCACGGGACCGGACAGCGTGGATGTCGCGATATGCGTTGTTTTGGCAGGGCTATCGTAAATGTCGACCGTAACGGACTTCCCTGCCGGCCAAGCACCCGCTTTCTTGAAGCTAAGCTTCCAGACCGCCATCCCGGTAGCGTCCGGGGTCGTAAACGTCTGGCCGAGCGCCCGATCATTGCGCAGATACAGACTTGCATCCGTATCGTCGTTTTGGGAGATCCACTCCGATTGGTACCAGCGGATGCCGGTGTCCGTCACCAAAATTTTCAAATCGTTGTTTTGGGCCATCTTCAGCGCCCAATCCGTAGTCGCGGGCGTCGTCATCAGATTGGTGGACACGATGAAATTGGCATTCATCGCCCGAATATCCCCATATGCGCTATCTGTGGTATCACTGGGCGGCGGATTGTGGAAAATGCCGATCGGGAATTCGCCGTCGACGGTTGGCGTCGGGTTCGAGCTGGCTCCGGCCGTCAAGCCGGAGAATAAGGTCAATACAAAGGCTAATGCGGCAATGATGGGCAAGCGAATGCGTCTCATAACAAGCTTCACCTCTTCGATTGGAATGGACTAACCTTCAATGCGATAGAGCTTTCCTTCGCCTGGGCGAAGACTAACACTCAGCACCCCCGTCTCTTTGTCGTAGTCGGCTTCCGACAGTACTCCCACCTCCTCTTGTTGATGCCACTTTTTGCCGTCCTCGTTTCTCCATTCGTGAATGAATTCGGGCTTGGCGAGGAAGCGCAAGCGGGCATCCTGCACCTCTAGCAGTTGTTTGCTTACGATCATAACGAATTTGTCGCCGTTCTCCGCCGTAAAGAGCGAGATAATCAATGGCGGCGACTGCTCCGAATGGTCTCCTCCCTCCGCCAGCTCGATGCCGGATTGCGGCATGAGCTCCCGCGTGGCCGGGGGCAAGCCTCCGGTATGATAGACATGGTCCAGCGTCAGGTTCAACAAGGCAGGTCCAAGCTTCTGCACCTCGCGATTGATCGCGGCCGCGTATTGAAACGTATCGTTGCGCGTGCCGTCCGGCAGCAGGAGGCCGTTATGAAAACCGGTTTCGCCATTGGTATGCGGCGTTTCGTACGTAAAATAAATATAGCCTTTGGCCCCGTAAGCAAGCGATGAGTAGACATGGAACCGCATTTCATGTTCGGTCGGCTTGGCGATATGGAAGGTATCGTACGCGACCGATTGGATATATACCCACAGGTCCTTGCCATAAGCCGCGCACTGCTCGCGCAGAAATTCCAACGTCTGATAATGCACCTTCTCGTCCAAGCCGCTCGTCAGGAAGGGGTAGTAGTCGTAGGACATTAAATCCGGGTTCGTATCCAGCCAGTCCGTCACGTAGGCTTCGTAACGCATCGGCGGCGTGCCCTCGAGCGAGAAATAATGTTCCCCCTCATCGTTAAGCGCATAATGATTGACATACACCAGCCGATCCGGATCCAGCGCCTTAATGGCTTGCGTCGTTCCATGCATGCTGGAGTAGATTTCGCCGAACGGCTCGTCGATCAGGTTGTATCCCAGAAGGGCCGGATTGTCCTTGTAATGACGCACGAAGGTGCGCACGAACTCATCGGACGGACGGCTATCCGGCGCAAACGCCGAAATCGAGCCCCCTCGCGGAGTGGCCAACGTCAGTTGGAAATAGAGATCGCATCCCAATTCATCGCATCCCCTGTAGGCCGCGCCTCCGCTATAAGCATCCTCCCGGCTGGTCAGCAGCGGACCGATCGGCTTATCGCTCTCCGTCGACAGCTCCATGTAATAAGCCGTTTCGGGCGCCAGCGCAAAACGGTCGGCTTCCCGCGACTGCGGGAAGTTGGCAAATACGAATTCCGGGTAGCGGGTACCTGCCGCCGCATGCCAACTGGATGCGGCAACCAATTCATTCTTGCCTGGGCTATCGTAAACCGTGAGACGCAGCGTCAGCGATTCATCTTCCGGCGGCTCGCCCAGCTTGAAGGATACGAAGGCGAGCTTGAGCCCTTCCACCGCCGGCGTCGTAAAGGTCTGCCCAATCGGCTCGCCCTTCCGCACGAACAGGGCGGAGCCGTCATCGGCATCCTGCGCGATCCATTCGCATTGCACCCATCGGATGCCGGTGTCGGTCACGAGCATTTTCAGCCCGTTGGCCTCCGCCTGCTCCAGCGCCCAATCGGTACGGGCCGGCGTCGTTATTTCATTGGTCGCGACGACCAAATTGGCATTCAGCTCGCGTATGGCTGCATAGGCGGCATGGGACGTATCCGCAGGCCCCGGGATGTGGAAGACGCCAATTGGAAACTGGCCGTCCACGTCCCACCTCTTGCCCTTAGTCACCGCGCCATTGCGATTTTCATGAGCGTTCATTTCTTCACCTCGTTATGGATTGGTAAACAGATCGACGACCGTAATTCCCCTGCCCGGCACCTGCGTCGTAAACCGGTTGCCTTCGGGAAACAGCGGCACGCCGGGAAAATCGGTGACAACCTCGAGCTTGCCGATCGGCTGCGCCGCCTCGACTTGCACCGCCCGATATTTGGCATTCAAATTGCGGATGAACAGACGGTAATGCCCGTTGTCCATCAGGAATGCCGCCAGCGGTGACATCTCCGCAGATCGGGTTACCCTGGGCGCGCAAGCTAATTCGTTCAGCGCTTGTACGCAATCGCCGACGAAATCAGCGGGAAGCGGCGCATAAGCCAAAGGCTGGATCCAGCTCAGCTTGTCATCCGTCTCATCGTCGGCCAACTCCGCGGCCAGTCCGCCGGAAATTGCTTTGACGATGCGTCCCCCGGCTTCCCTGACAATCGCGCACCACTCGTTCCGACTGCCCTCCATTTCCATGCCATGCCGGCTCAAGGCCGACTGCATCCGATCATCCAGCTTGGCAATGAGCAAAGCCCCGCCCGCCGTATAAGACAATGCCTGATCAAGCTGTTCATCGGGCCACAGATGCAAATCGGCCATGCAGATATTTCCCGTGATCCCCTCCAGTTGTTCGGCTCGCGCAATGGCGCCCATCGACGCTCCTTGCTCAATCAGGCTTTGCAAAAACTTGTGCGCCGGCCATTGCCTATTGTCCGAATATTGCGCCAATGACGGATACAAGGCCGCATCGCTCCAAACAAAGGTGGCTCCCGCAACCTGCCGCGGCTCGCCGGCGAAAGCAGATTGCCAACGTCCGTTGATCCAGGCCCAGTTGCGCGCTTCGATGCCATCGCCCAGGCAGGCCAGGAAGCCGTCAGCGCAGCGGCGCAGCTCGCCCGGCTCATGCAGATAGACGTTGGCCAACGTATAAATATCCCGTTCGATCAAGGTCGGGGCATGGCTAAGCACGTCCCATTGCTCCGTCGTATCTTGAATGCCGTTAAGGCAAATCAGCTTCGTATCGGGAACATACGCCTTCAGCGCGAGCAAGGTAGCCATAAACTCCGTGCTTGGCTCATATTCGATGCCATCCGCGCCGGCCGACAGTCCCGCAGCTCCGGATTCCACGATAAAGCCGTCTATCCCGGCTTCCACCAGCAGCCTGTAATCGACTCCGTAGCGATACAAAGCCTCGAACGGCTCGCGCGTCCAAGCCGTATTCAGGTAGCCGGTTTTGCCCATCCGCCGCAGCTCCGCCATCGTCTTGCGCCAGAACCCGGCCCAGCGGCGGGCATAAAACCCGATCCATGCCATTCGCTGCCGCTTCCAAATCCAATCCGCGCGCCGCTGCATCGCGGCCGCATCGCCATCGCAGTTCAGCTCGAGCTCTGGCTCAAGCGCCACGCCGCTTTCGGCGAGGAATTGCCCCACCATATCGTCAGAATAATCGGCATCAGCCAGACTGAGTCGCGGGCTCGTATAGCCATCCCCCCCATGCAGGCCGTCAAAGCCGAAATCGGCAATGACGCGCGCCAGATCGGCGACAAACAAATCTTCGTATAACGTTCCGTCCTGGAGCCGTTTGAGCGGATTTATGACCGGGAAAGCCTCGCCCGAGCCGCGCATTTCATACAGCTCCGGGTGGGCCGAGCACCATCGGCTCGCCGCTTGCTTGCCGTTGTCCCGGTACAGGAACAGGTTAAAGAAGCTGCAATAGACGGCAATGCCATGGCTCCGCAGCTGCTCTACCAAGCCGCGCAGCTGCCAATTGCTCCACGGCTGGCGATTGCGCTCCTTGCCGTAAGGTCTGGCGGCATAAGAGCATGCCTCGATTGGCAGCTCCCACTCCCGCTCCATGCCCCCATGACCGTGCAGGAAATCGGGGGTAAACAGCAATAGCGATACGGCTTCGGGTACGAATCCCGCGTTCTCCAAATAATCGGCCACCCCGAAGTCGGGCGCCCCATGGTCGAATCCGATCAGCTCGATCCAGATCCATCTCTCGTAAGGCTGCGTTTTCATAGCTCTCCTCCGCTGGCTCATCCTTATCCTTTGACGCTGCCGAGTACAATTCCCTTGACGAAAAAACGTTGCAAAAACGGGTACACGAGCAAGATCGGCAACGCGCCCAAAAAGATCTGGGCCGCACGGGTCGTGCGTTCGGATATTTGGATAATGCCGCTTAAATTGGTGGGGTCCATCTTCATGGGATTGCTGTTGATGACCATTAATTGCAAATAGGTGGACAGCGGGTAACGATCCGGGAAATTCATATAGATCAACCCGTCAAACCAAGAGTTCCAGTGCCCCACCAGCGTAAACAAGGTGATGGTCGCGAGTACCGGCATCGACATGGGGACAAACATCCGCCACAGCACCGTCCAATGGCCCGCCCCGTCCATAAACGCCGACTCCTCGATCTCCCTCGGCAAACCCCGGAAAAAATTAAGAAGCAGGATGACATTGAATACCGGCACGGCTCCCGGCAGCACGAGCGCCCAGATCGAATCCAGCAGTCCGGTATTCGAGACGATCAGATAAACCGGAATGAGGCCGCCGCTGAACAGGATGGTGAAAATAAAAAACCAGGCGTATACCGTGCGCAGGCGAAAATCGTGACGTTCCTTGGCCAGCGGGTAAGCGCATAATAACGAGATCAACATGTTGATCGTATAGCCGATGGCGATGCGTTGCATGGTAATGCCGAAGGATTGGATGAACTCCCGTTTCCCAAGAATGTACTTGTAGGAGGCCATCGTGAAGTCCACCGGCCAGAATTTGACCAGTCCGGCGGATGCCGCCGGGCTGGAACTGAACGAAATGGCCAATACCTGAATCAGGGGAAACAGGCATAACAGCGACAGTAGAATAAGAAACGTATAATTGCAAAAAACGAATATCTTTCTGCCCAGAGATTGAACATGCATAACCTTTTCCCCTTCCTCAGAAAATGCGGTAGTTAGCTAGCCGGTAAGCCAAATAATACGAAATCGAAATCAGCACAAGCGATACGCAGGATTTGAAAAAACCGATTGCGGTCGCCACGCCGAACTGGGCATCCACCAGGCCGATGCGATAAATCAACGTATCGAGAATATCGCCGCTTTGGTAGACGCTTGGGCTGTACAGGTTAAACACCTGATCGAAACCCGCGTTAAGCACATTGCCGAGACTTAATGTCGCCAGCAGGATGATGATGGGGACCATCCCCGGCAGCGTAATATGCCACACTTGCCGCGTATGGCTGGCCCCGTCGACGATCGCCGCTTCGTACAAAGCCGGATTGATGCCGGTGATGGCCGCCAGGTAGACGATGGTGCTGAAGCCGAACTCCTTCCACACCTCGGAAGCAATCAGCACGCCGGGAAACCAGCTGTTGCTGCCCAGAAAATAGACCGGTTCCAGCCCGATAGCTCCCAGCACCTGATTGACGATCCCTTGGGAAGGCGACAAAATATCGACGAGAATAGCCCCCAAAATGACCCATGACAGGAAATGGGGCAAATAAATCAACGTCTGTACCCCGCGCTTGATCAGGGCGTTCCTCATTTCGTTTAACAACAAAGCAATGGCAATGGGCACGATTTGGCCCACGATTATTTTCATGCTGGCAATAAAAACGGTGTTCCACAGCACTTGCCAGATGTCCGGCATCTGCAGCACGTAGCGGAAATTGTCCAGCCCGATCCACTTGGAGCCGAACAACCCGTTAATCGGCACGAATTTCTGGAATGCGATGACGACGCCCGTCATCGGGATATAACTGTACACGATCAGCAGCAGCGCGCCCGGCAGCAGCATAAAATGCAGGGGCAATTCCCGTTTGGTTTTGGCTTTTTTGTTCATTCGCCGTAACCCATTAATCCGATATACGCCAGATTGGGCTGGGCAATATCCATGCGACCGTATTGCAGCACGACTTCGATATTGCTGCGGAAACGCAAGGAATATTGGCACTGCCGCTCCAGCGCGATGCCTCCGATATCCTCCGGACGGTCCATGCGGAAGCATTTGACCCGCCGCGCCGCTACAGTGAGCGGGATGTTCAGATCGGGCTCGCGATCCTCGTAATAAATATCCATGGCGATATCGGCGTCTTCGTCGTGACAGTTCAGAATCATAATGGCTTCATGGCCTTCGAAAGGTTCGTCCATCACTTTGCCTTTATAGGGGAGATAGCCGTCGATTACATACCAGTTGCGCTTCCCTTGCTTCTCCATGTTGTGATCTCCTTTCTATCTCGCTTCAATGACGCCTTCTTCACGCCAGGTTTTGCTTAGCTGCCGTACCAGCCCGGACATCGACCGATAACCCTCATCCGTAACGAGCAAGCTCTCTTCGATCCGGTTCGAACCATGCGGGTGCCCGAACAAGCTGACATCCGTATTGACCGTCATGCCCGCGGCAAACCGCGCTTCGCTGTGCTCGTCGGGGTACGGCGACTCCGCTTCCGCCAGCCCGCAGCCATGCATCGGGGGATACAGGTCGTATTCGGTTACGCCATGCCGGGTAAACCGTTCCTTCACCGCGCGAACCAGCTGTCCCATCGGAACGCCCGGCTTTAACTCGTTCAGCGCCCCTTCTTCCGCCTCCACCAGGATGTCGATAAACCGCCGCTGGCCTTCCGACATCGTCCCGGCTACAAACGGAAATCCGACGGTGGCGACATAACCTTCGTACTGCACGGCGATTGCCGCCATCACCATGTCTCCGTCCGCAATGACCTTGCGGGTCGGACGGCCGATGATGGTATCGACGCGCGCCCCGGTTGCAAGCACGATAAACGGCATAAACTCCGCGCCTTCCTTCGTGCATTCCCCATAGGCCAGCGCCGCCAGCTCCAGCTCCGTCATGCCGGGTCTCACCTCCCGGATCATCCGCCGGTAGCCCGCATCCGCGATGCGCGCCGCTTCCTGCAGGCAAGCGATCTCGTGAGCGGATTTGGTCATCCGCAGCTCATACAACAGTCCGCCGGCATCCGCCAGCTCCGCTTCTCCCGCGGCCGCCCGAATGATCGCCATAAGCGGCTCCGGGATGTCTTGCAGCCCGGCAATGCCGATGCGCGTAAGCGGCCCCGCCGCGCGAAGCTCCGCGAAAATGGCGCCAAGACTGGCATAATCGGCCCTGGGATATTCGATCGTGTCGGGCACCGTGACGCATGTAAACTCCTGCAGCAGCCTGATATCGCTCCAGGCCGCCATTTCCCTGCACAACTGCTCCCCTTCCGGAGCCGCGATAATAATCGGTGCGCCCGTCGACGGCACCACGGCCGCCCCGCGTTCGAACAGCGGCCAATAGTTGCTTATATAACGCAGGTTTTCCTTGCGGTATTCGTCTCCGTAGACGAGACATGCCTGCATCCCCCGCGATTTCATCAACGCCTGCAGCCGTTCCGCCCGCTCGCGGAACTCCGCCGCCGGGATGGATGCGCCTCCGTCTGTCCGTGCTTCGTTGTTCATGCTTCCCCGCTCCCTTCGTACACCATTTTGCGAATGCCCATAAAGTCGGCTACATGCGCCAACTCGGCGGTCAGGTCGCCGTACCCGATAATGCAGTGATGCGCGAAACCTTCCTTAATGAGCCGCCGCAACAAAAGTTTGATGGGCTGTTCAAACTTGACGACGGCCGTAATTTCCTCGCACGGAATATTTTCGGGAATGTGCAGCGCCTCTCCCCGTACAATCAGCATCTTGTAGCCTTCCGCATCGTTGATCAGATGGCTGACCGTCACGACGCCCGGCTTCAGCGTATATTCGAAGCCAAATCCTGCTCCTTCCAGCCCCCATTGCTCCGGCGATCGGTTCACCTGCACGCTGCCGCGGTCGGCGGCGTACGAGGGATCGGCGAAGCCATGATGGACAATGAGCAGTGCGTTCAGCTCCTCGTCGAACTCGCCCCATTCCGCATAAGCGGGCACTTTGCCCGTCAGCAGATGCATCAGCTTCATGATGATCAACCCATGCACGTCGCCTTCCGTGTTCGTCACGTATTGCGCTTCCTCGTGAAGCAAGGTATGGGCCAAATAAGAGGTCGTTCCCGTCTTCTGCTCCACGTAATGCTGGCCGAGCAGCGTCAAGCCGTCGAGCCGGAAACGCTCCAGCGTATGGCGAAGCGCTACATACATCCGCGCCGACTTGTCCAAATCGTCCTGTCCCACGCCGACAATATTAAATTGCTGCCGCGCGGCGGCGACCGCTTCTTCCGTTTCCTTGTCTCCCGCCTGCTCGTATTGTTCCAGCAAGTGGCTTAATTGGACGGCGATCAGATTGGGACCGAGCGTGCCTTTCACCATCGTCTTGTCATATTCGAAGTCGTACATGCCGCGGAATACATGGCCGATGACGCCCAGGTTCACGCGTTTAAGCTCCTTGTAAGCCTTGAGGGCGCGGGCATAACAGGCTATTTCGCCATACGCGGCTTCATCGTCCAGTGAACCAACCACGACGTGCAAGTCCTTGTACCAGCCCATCTTGCGAAAGGAAGCCGCTAGCTGCATATTGGCAATCAAGGCGCTGTTGCGAATAATGTTTTCATAATTCGTTTTGAGATTGATGCGGTTGTCGCGTTGCGTATTAAACATCAGCACCGGCGCCTGCCGCACATGCTCCAGCAATTGAATCGCCATGTAATCCGGACAATACGTGCCCGCCGCGTAAATGATCAGGTCGACCTGCCGCTCCGCCAGCTCCAGGCCGGCTTGCTCGGCCGCGTCCAGCGTGTCGATCAGCCCCGGCCAGAGTATCTCGCAGAACGGGAGACGCTGCCGCAAATGGTCATGCAAATGTGCCATGTCTCCGGTGACGTTGCCTTTCATCTCCGGGGAGAACATCCGCCAATACTCGAAGAAAGCGACGGTAACCAATCCGATTTTCAGCTTGCCGCCTTGCTCCCGCTTGGACAGCAAATCGCCAAACACATTGCCTCTTGCCGTTTCGAACGATTCGATTAATTGGGTCATTCCATTCATCCTCGCTTTGCTTTTCGCTGCAGCACTCCGCCGACCAGAGCCGCCGCGTTGTGATGTACGATATTGCTTATCTCGCGATCGTCGATGCCGGAGAACAGCACGCTGCCCAGCATGTAGTGCGGATCATACCAAGGGAAATCCGTCCCGAAAACGACCTTCTCGGACGACGCCTCGCGAACCATCTTGGCGATCAGTCCGTTCAAGCGCCCGGTATCGCACAGCTCCAGATAGACATTGGGCAGAGAGGCCGCCGCTTCGATCGCGTAATCCGTTTCTCCCGGTGCGGAATGCCCCATCAGGAAACGAATATTGGGATATTTGACGGCCAGCTCGGCGATCATCCCCGGCGGATTATAGCGGCTGTGCCCCCATGTATGGGAGAGCAGCAGCAGCCCGCGCTCATTGGCAAATTCATAGATCGGCGTAAATCTATCGCCTGTAAGCGGATACTTATGATAGTCCGGCAGCAGCTTGAATCCGACGTAGTTGTCGATTGCATCGTATTCATTCAAATCCTCATTAATTCGATCCAAATAGTGAGGATTAACGGTATAATAACCGTAAATTTTCTTGGGATGATCCGCCATCGCCGCGACAATCTCCCGATTGCCCGCGATGGGATCGAACAACGCGCTATGCGGCGCCGATACGATCCAGTCGATATTCTCCCGCTCCATCTCGGCCAGCATGTGCGGCAGCGGCGCCTCCGGCAAATAAGTGCCGTAGAACGGCCCCATATGCGTATGAATGTCGATAATCGGCAAGCTTTCCAGCCGGCCAAGCTCCATAAATTCCCGTGCAAGCCGGGAACGATTCGCCATCTCGGGTATGCCGGTCCTGCTCATAAGGCCACCTCCCCTAGTAGGCGCAATAAATTACCGCTTGCGATCGCGCTCATCGCCTCCTCCGAGATACCGCTACCGCGGAGCGCCGCCAAGGGTCCGCCGATGGCGTTGCTCGGAAAACCCGAACCGAAGAGCAGCCGCTCCGGGCCGAACAGCCGGCAAATCTCCCGTATTTCGCCCGCGGTCTGCATATCTCCGGTTTCGATGTAGAAGTTCGGGTAAGCCCGGAGCAGCGGGAAGGTCAATCTCGCGTGGCTCCACAATCCGTAATTGGTCAAGATGACCGTGAGATCGGGATATTCCTGCAAGACCTGATAGATCGGTTCCCACCCTTCGCTCGGCGACAAATAAAGCGGGATGCGCATCGACGCGATTTCGCCGAGCAGCGGCTCCATCGCCACGCGCCCGAGCATGTAGCGATTGCGGGCCGGGTAGGCCCGCAGCAGCTTTACGCCGGCCGCCTGCATCGCCGGAAATAGCGCCGACGGCGCATATTCCGGCTCGGTCACTGGCGGAGCGATCGCCCACGAGGGCAGCAGCCGATCGCCCGACCCGGCCGCTTCCGCCGCCGCCAGCTTGTTGCCGTAGCCGGGATCCACATCGATCATGGCATTATGGCTGATGACCGCCTGGTCAATGCCGCAAAAATCGAGCTCCTCGATCAACTCCCTGCCGTCCCGGGCCTGCTTCACCCGCTCCTGCACGTAGAAACGCTCATGGTTGACGATCTCGTAATTGACCGTCCGATAACCGATTGCGCAGCTGGCATCAATGAATTGCATCGCGAGCCTCCTCTGCGGACTCCGAAGCCGCAGGCGACTGCGATGGACGCCCGTCGTCCAGGAAACGAGCCGGATTGACGCGCATCAGCATCTCGATTTCGTCCGCCGCAACGCCTTCATCCTCCAGCATCGGCACAACGTTCGTCAGCATGTGGTCGAAACCCCAGCCTCCGTAATGCCGTAGCGCCGTCTTTAGACAAACGTCGGTGGAAATCATGATCTGATGCGTAAACCCCTCATCGATCAGCAGCTTGATCGTCCGCACCCGGTCGATATCGCGGGCGAACAGCCCCTTCAGCACGCTCCGATGGCGGCGGTCCGCATAAAATTCCTTGCCGAAGTTGTCGAATTCAATAATAGCTCCGGCATGGAGCAGCGCCCGCAAATAATCCAAATGGATATCGACATCGACATGATTGATGCAGATTTTGTCCGGGGGCACGCCTTCGCCCGTCAAGATCCGCATCACCTCCAGCCCTTGCCTCGCCCACAGGTCGGTATGAACGTGGACGCCGAGTCCGGTCTCCTGTTGGGCCAGGGCTGCCGCCAGCAGAGCCTTGCGTTCATCGGGATGAATAACGGCGCTTGTGCCGATCTCCCCGATGACGCCGGCCTTTACCGCCGTGCCGTCCATGCCAAAGCGTATTTCCGCTACCATTTCTTCGGCAATGCCTTCCACCGTCCGCTCCTCCATGTCCGGCGGATGAGAAGCCTGGATATAATAGCCGCAGCCGGCGACGATGTTCAGGCCAAGCTCCCGGGACAGCCCCGACAGCAGGATGGGATCGCGCCCGATATCGCGCAGCGTCAGATCCACGATCGTGCTGCCGCCCGCCTTTTTGAAGGCAAGCAATTCTTGTTTGATGACGTTCTCATCCTCGATCAACGCATTGTCCAGTACGGCATAGGGATTTCGCTGCAGCACGCCCAGGTTGCCCATATGAACCTTCTCTTGCGCCAGCACCTTGCCGGAGATGGACTGCGGCTCGGGAACCAGCTTGCGCAAATCGATAAAGGCATGCTCATGCGGCAATACAATGCCGAGGCGGTCCGCCGATATTTCTCCAGTCACTGTCCTGACAGCCATGCCGGCCGCCCCCCTCCGTCAATTTCCGTTTTTGCTCTTATGCCATGCCGCTACTTCTTCGGTAATGACGTCGCCGCCCAGCTTTTTCCAATCACTTACAAAGTCGTCGAATTCGTCAATTGAAGCTTCACCCATGACGATTTTGGTAAACGTCTCCAGCTCCATTTTTTTCAGGGTCGAATCCTTTTCGACCATCGTTGGCGTTGGACCGGCAATATATTCGGTCATCTGGTAGCCGTTGTTCTGGTTGTATTCATAAAGCAGCTTTTGCGCGTCGTACACTCGGGTGTAGCCCCAACCGCTCATATCGCCTTCTCTAAACTTGACAATGCTGTCGTAGAATACGTTCTGCCCGGGCGCATCAAAGCCCGACGTATCGTTTTTCTCCAGGCCTTCGGTTACTTTGACGTACATATCCAGGTTTTGCGTCGGATTGGAGCCGGTGACAAGCGCATAATGCCATTTTTCGATATCCCCGTCTTGCGTAATTTCGGTCGGCGGATATTTGTCCTCCCAGCCATAATGGAAAGCATTCAGCATCTTCACGGCCGCTTCCGGGTTTTTGACGCCTTTGCGGACCACGTAATAACGTCCTACGGTAAATGGCGTTTGCGGCTTGGCAACCTCTCCGTCAATAGACGGCAGCGGGAATGCCTTCCAGTCCATGTTCGGATCATTGGTTTTGCCATCCTGGAACAACAACGGCGCATACATCAAGCCGTAGAACATGCCCATCTTGCCCGAGTTGACGGCCTGGAAAATTTTCTCCGCATCCTTGACCCCGAACTCGCGGTCGATCAAACCGTCTTTATACATCTGCTGCAGCTTGGCGAGCGCTTCTTTCATCTCCGGCTGGATGCTTCCGTAGACGAGCTTGCCTTCGTCGTCCTTGACCCAAATTTCCGGATAAGCGTGGTAGCTGTTAAAAAATCCTTGCAGCCCCGGCACCGCGCCGTAAAACAGTTTCTCGACGCCCAGTCCGTACGTATCCTTCTGTCCGTTGTTGTCGGGATCCTGATTGACAAAAGCGTCGGCAATCGCGAGCACGTCGTCCATCGTCTTCGGCTCGGGCAATCCCAGCTTCTCCAGCCAGTCGGTGCGCACCCACAGCAGCGGGGCGTTGTCCGTATAGCTGCTTGCCAGCGGCAGGCCGAGAAGCTTGCCGTTAAAGGTGGCGGAGTCGAGTCCCACGCCGCCGTCTTTCTCCAGCAGCAGCTTCGATTTCTCCGTTCCGTATTTTTCCAACGCTTCGCTTAAATCCTCGAGCTGATCCGCATCGACCAACTGCTGGAACTGAATGGCGTTTACAGGCATAATGTCCGCCAGTTTGCCGGATACCATGGCCACATTAAATTTCTGATCGTATTGGCTCGTATCCGCGACCCACAAATATTTAAGCTTGATGCCGAATTCCTGTTCATACAGCCGGTTCCAGGCGTTGTTTTCAATGGATTCGCCTTCGGCGAATTTGGTCGTGGAGTCCAGCGGGCGAATCGCCGTTATTTCGACCGGCGGATCGATTTTGCCCATCGGGTCGATGACTTCCCCGTCATCTTTGTTGCCAGTGTCTGTGCCGGTATCGCCGTTATTTACGGCACCGCTATTGCCGTTGTTCGTGCTGCCGTTGCTCGGGCTGCCGGAGTTCGAGCAAGCCGAGACGATCACGAGCAGCAGCGACAACACGCAGATTGCTACCAGCTTGGCTTTTTTGGCTTTCATCGTGCATTCCCCCAAAAGTCGTATTTGCTTTCATATCTAGCTTAAGGGATCGGGTTTCCGCCCGCTATTTGCCATTGTTGTTTTTCTTAGCATCTATTGCGTAGTTTGATCATTGCCGAATGCGAAGTGTCGATCGCGGTACCCCTGGGGCGTCATCTGGCACCATTTCTTAAACGACCGGTTGAATTGCGGCGCGGCTTCATAACCGGCTTGAGAGGCAATTTCCTGAATTTTCATCGTCGATGAAGCCAGCAGCCGTTGAGCCAGCCTCATGCGCTCCTCCGTAATGTAATCCGACAGCATCGTACCGGTAATCCGTTTATATTGTCTGGACAAATAGCTGGGGCTGTGGTGAACCTGCTCCGCAAGCCTGACCAGAGACAGGTCGCCGCCCAGATTGCTCTGGATATACCGGTGCAGAACCAGGATCAGTCGCTCCTCCTGCCCGTTTGTCTCCGCACCGACATCCACTGAAATCGATTTTCGACTGGCCAGTTGCTCGGAATCCTGAATCAGCCACTCCTGCTCGCCATGCGAATGCTCGTCCAGCAGCGCGGCCAGATGCTCGAACTGGCTGCCGAGCCGCTCCCATGCTACCGGCTCCCGTCCCAACGCTGCAGACAACGGCAGCTTGAGCAGTCTCCTGCATGTCTCCTGCACGGCCTCCATGATGTCGTACGCCCGCGAGGCAAGATGCTTCCACGCATGCGAATCCGCCTCCCCTTTGGACTGCATAAACCAAATAAATTGATGGCGACTGTATTGCACGGTTGCATGAACGATCGTGGGATCCAAATATTCCTCCGCAATATTTTGGCACGCAAACATCAGCAATTCCCAGTCCGCCTCGCTCCAGTCGGTATCGAGGGGATCCAGCCTCCCGATGGCCACGAGCAGCGGTTCCGATGGCGTCAAGCCGATTTCCGCCGCTTCGAGCTTGTCCTTGACGACGACCGGATCGGCGGGCAAGCTTCGCATCAGCTCGAACATCGTATCTTTGCGCAGTGCGGCGAGCGCTACATGGAGCTTGCCCTGCACGTGATGCAAGTAGCTGCTCCGGTCTTCCAGCTCATCCAGTTCGGCAATCGCCTTCCGGACGGCCTCCACGATAACGCCGCTGTCTTCGTTCTTAAGCACATAATCGACCACCCCGCCTGTACGAATAGCATCTCGGGCATAGTGGAATTCGTTGTATCCCGTCACAAAGATAAACCGGCAGCGCGGCCAGCTCGACTTGATGCGCTGATGCAGCTCGATGCCGGTCATCCCTGGCATTCGGATATCGGACAGGACGATATCCACCCGGTTCTGCCCCATGCATTCCAGCGCATCGTACACATTAAACGCTTGATAAATCGTTAACTCCCACTGCTTCTCCTCCCGCAGCGTCTGCTCCAGACTTTCGACAATCATCGGCTCGTCATCTATGATCAGCACTCGATACATCGTCATTCTCCCCTTCGATTGGAATAAAGAGCTCTACGCGCAGTCCTCCCAGCGCGCTGCGACTTACTTCAATGCCTCCCCGCTCCCCGTACCTCAACTTCAGCCTGCGGTGGATATTGATCAGTCCGGTCGTCTCCATCTCTTCGTCAAGCGTCAGCTTACGGACAAGCCCGGCTAATTCGATTTGATCCATTCCCGTACCGTTATCTTCGACGATAAAAGCCAGTTGGTCCTTGCGAAGCTCAAAGCGCAGGCTGAGCTTGCCCTCTGCTACCACATGATCCAAGCCATGCTCGAAAGCGTTTTCTACTACGGGCTGCAAAATGAGTCTAGGTACGGGTAGCGTCTGCAAGGAGAAGGGCAATTCGTCCGCCTCCACCGCGATCCGGTTGGCAAATCTCATCTTCTGGATTTCCACGTAGGCGCATACATGCTTGAACTCCTCGCCCAGACTGACCTCCTCCAAGCCGTTGCGTGTAATATACCGAAAGTAATCGCCCAAATTCCGCGCGACCCGCTGGGCCGCCTCATTTTCATCATTCCGAATCAAATGCTGCAGCGTAAAAAAGCTGTTGTACAAAAAATGTGGGGCGATCTGCATTTGCAGTTGCTTTAGCTCGGACTGCTGCAGGCGGATTTTCTGGACGTACAGTTCGTCGATCAATTGGCTCAGCCGTTGAACCGTCCGATCAAACCGGTTGAACAGGTACCCGAACTCGTCGCCCCGATGAAGCGGCGCCGCAATTTGCAAATTCCCTTCCTCCACGCTTCGGAACCGTTTGACCAATAGCTGCATCGGGCGGTGGATCAGCAAGTAGATGCCGTACGAGAACAGGATGACGATGACCAGCGAGCAGCCAATGAGCAGCCAGGACCATAAGCCGTAGTTTTTAAGCTGTCCGACAATGATATTTTCCGGAAAATAGAACAGCAGCGCGGTATCCAGGAAATACGATTTTTCATAAACCGCGAGATACGTGTCGCTGCCGATTTTGACCGGGCGGGTAAAATGATCCTCTTGGGCAATATACGGGGCCAATTGTTCCAGCATCGGCTGGAGCTGCGCTGTGTATCTGTCGTTATGAATTTGCCAATGCTCGTTGACCAATATGGCAGCGCCTTCCTGCGGAAAGGCAGCCAACGCTTTGCGCAGCGCATCGGTGGATAGCTCGATATTTTGCACGAAATGAGCCTGTTGTCCGGTTGCTGCAAGCGCTCTCAGCGGCGACAAATGCAAATTCAAATACAGGCGGTCTTTCCACCACGTCATCGGGGAACCGCTCAGACGCGTCGCCTCTACGATTTCCTCTGCTTCCTGGGCTGGGGACAAATCGCCGGTTGACCGATTGGAGGTCATAAGGGTGCTGTCAATCGCTTTAATATACAGGCTGACATCCTGGATGTAGCCGCTTGAATCCTTGAGGACATGAAGCCTTTTAACCAATTGGTTAATCGCTCGCGTCCGTTGATATTCCGTCAGAACGGGCGTTTCGAAGCTAAGCTGGATTAGATCCTCGTCATTGATAAATTGCTGCTGGGCAAGTATGATCCGCTCCAGCTCTTCCTCCAGCGATTTGAAATAATAGTGGGTGTTCATGGAGATGGAATTTGAGATTTGACGTTTGACTTCCGATTTACCCAATTCATTGACAAGCAGGCCCAGCGCGAACAACGGTGTCATAATGCATAGGAACGTAACTAAAATCTTGTAAAATATCGACATGTTGGATATTTTCACGATTCTGCGCTTGATCATCCCACGGTCCCTTCCTCCCTTTCATTTGTTTATATACTAGCTTCTCTATATTTTGTTGCCAAGAGAAAAAGATTGGAGCGTGCCATCTAAAACCTACGTCCGACAAAATTAGCCACACCCCCATTATCCTCAGTTCGAGGTAAGTAACAAAAAAGAGATGGAGCAGTGCCTGTCAGGCACTGCTCCATCTCTCTCCACCTCTTTATGACGCATGACGCCTGCTATTTCCACGTTGGACTAAGCCAAGTAATCGATCATCGAAGTCGCGTTTACGACTCCGGCCGCAGCCGGGACGCTGAATGCCTGACCCGGCGCGCGATGCTGGAATTCCACCTCGATCGGCTTGCCCGGCACGACGTCGAAGAAGTTGTCGGAGAAGCGGCCCTCCCGCTCGGCGCGCAGCCATACCTGCTTCGCCAGCACGTTCGAGGATACGAGGAAGCGCGTCCCTCCGCTGCCTTCCACCTCCGTCACAACGACGGCGGCCGCTCCCAGCTTCAGCCCTTTGGCGTAAGCGAAATAATGCTCCTTCCGGCTGATCGTCACCTCGCCTTGGACAAGCTCCGCGACAAGAACGATGCTGCCCGCATCGCGGCCGCCAAGCCACTTCGCTTCGTCTGCCGCATATACAAGCGTCGACGTGTTCGTTCCAACCGTCGCTGCCAGCGTCTCTTGCGCAAGAATCTCGCCGTCGAAATCATGCAACGTCAATCGCAGCTCGCCTTCCGCCGGAGTCAATGAATCCGAGATAGCATAAACGCGCAGTTCGCCCCCCTCGGAGCGGTCGAACGACAGAATCGTGTCGGCGAAGCTTGTTTTAGCATAATACTGCAGCGCCTTCCATTTGCCGTAATAGTCCATGCCCGCCCATGAAGCGACCGGCCAGCAATCGTTCATCTGCCAGTAAAGCGTCCCCATGCAGTAAGGCATCCGCTTGCGATGGGCCTCGATCGCCGTCTTCATCGCCTCGGCTTGAAGCACCTGGCTCATATACAGGAACGAAGGGAAATCCTTGGGCTCGTTCATGTAGATATCCATATATTCCTTGATGAGCCTGTTCCCGTTGCCGTTTTTCTGATGCGCCAGCATGACCTTGGATTCCAGCTCCATGTCGACCTCTTCTGCAAACGTCCGCACGCTGTCGTATTCCGGGAACGACTGGAAGCCGTATTCGCTCATAAAGCGGCCGACCTTGACATTATAATTTTCGAACGGCTCCACAGAATGCCAAACGCCCCAGTAGTGGATATCGCCTTCCGTAGACAGCGGATGAGCATGTTGGCCAATATCTCCAGTCAGATCGATCATCGGCGAGGAAGGCCAATAATCGGCGCCTGGAGCCAGCTCGTTAACGGCTTCCGGCAAAATGCGGTGGAAGATGCTCTCGTAGCCCGCCCAGATGTTCGCGCGCTGCTCCGAAGTATAATTCTTCTTCCAGCCCCAGCCTCCCGTCTCGTCATACTCCGCCCATGCGGAATCGATCTCGTTGTTGCCGCACCAGAGAACGATGGAAGGATGGTTGCGCAGCTTCTTCACATTCTCCCGCGCTTCCAGCTTTACGCTCTCGAGAAAGGGTTCGTCCCACGGATACATGCTGCACGCGAACATAAAGTCCTGCCATACCATAATGCCGTATTCGTCGCATATCTCATAGAAGGCGGGCTGCTCGTAGATCCCGCCGCCCCATATGCGGAGCATATTCATGTTCGACTCGGCCGCCGAGACAATCTCGTGTCTGTAGCGCTCCTCCGTGATTTCCGTCAGGAAGCTGTCGTTCGGAATATGATTGGCGCCCTTGGCGAACACCGGAACCCCGTTCAGCTCAAAATAAAACGTGCCTCCCGCTTCGTCCTTCTCGCGAACCAAACGAACGGATCGCAGGCCCGTGCGAACCGACTTCTCGGCAATCGGCTCCGACGATCCCGCTTCCGTAAACGTGGCGCGGAAATGGTACAAATGAGCCTCGCCCAGCCCTCTGCTCCACCACAGCTTCGGCTCCGCGATCTCCACGGGAACCTTCACGACAGTAACGCCAGGCTGAAGGTTGACCGCAAGACTCCATTCCGCGCCTCCTGCGGTAATCTTTACGCTGCCTTCGGCGCAGCGGACGCTCTCCAGCTCCACTTCCACGGTCAGCTTGGCGGCTTCCGCCGATATTTGCTCCTGGTTTACGAACACGTCGTTCACGCGGACGTCGTTCCAGCCCACGACGCGAACCTCGCGCCAGATGCCGCTGGTGACAAAGCGGGGGCCCCAGTCCCAGCCGTAATGATAAGGCGCTTTCCTTGCGAATACGCTGATTTTGTCTTCGCCGAGACCGCCCAGCTCGGACTGATCATTGCTTGCCGGCAGATTATAGCCTAGACGCTCGATCTTCAGCAGATCTTCCGTCACCGGCGAGCGGAAGCGGATATGAAGCTGATTGCCGCTCGGCTTCGCCAATCCCTTTACATCCGCTCGCCAGGAGCGGAACATATTGTTGACGGACAAGATCAGCTTGCCGTTAAACGTGACGTCCGCATACGTATCCAATCCGTCGAAAACAAGCTCCAGCACGGACATCGCCAGCAGGTCTTCCGTCAGATCGAAAACCGTCTCGTATTCCCAGTCCAGCTTGTCGATCCATTGCAGATCATGTTCATTCGTCGCATAAAACGGATCTTCGATAATGCCGTTGCGGCGCAGGTCGGTATGCACGCAGCCCGGCACAACGGCCTGCAGCCACTCCGATTCCCGGCAAGCCTTGAACTTCCAATCCTTCAGCGCTGTTTGCACGGTCTCTTGCCCTACTTGGCTTGTTGTTACAGATCTATTCATAATATCCTCTCCTTGCTAAATGCTAAATGCTAAATGCTGAGTGCTGTCATCGCTTTTTCTGCTCTTGCATCATTTACCTATCAACTCGTTCATAACAAATGATAACAAAACCTAATTTTATGGTCAATTTTTATTTTGTTAGTATTTGTTAGGTGCATCTATTCCCCCATGGTTGCGATAATCCGGCGTTCAGTGCTACACTTAGCGCAGACTATTTGTTGCCGAATGACCTCCTAACAAAATGCGAAAGCCTCTACCCTTTGCCTTTCGAAAAACTGAACAACCGCGTTCAAAGGTAAGTTTTATCGCAGCCTAACGGACATAAATGACGCTAACGGACATACTCGACCTTATTGGCATCATCATCGCGCATATTGGCTCCGTTACGACCCAATAGTGTCCCTCCTGTCTGTTAGATTTGTTTGACGTTAAAAATCGGACATATAGCGTCGCGTGTGTCTGTTAGATTTTAACCGAGGGTATTTCCCCTTTATCCCGGATTCCCATTAAACATCGAGGAGAAGTCTAATGCGAGGCAAAATAACGATGCAAGAAATCGCCGACAGCGTCGGCTTGTCCAAATATGCCGTATCGCGCGCGTTAGCCGGCAAGTCCGGCGTAAGCGCGCATTCCAGAGAGCTGATTCTCAAGAAAGCGGCAGAACTCGGCTACCGAAAGGAAATTCCACCCGCGGTAACGCCCCGGCGACGCGACGAGCAAGCGGAGGACCAACGACGGGTATGGACGGGAACGGTGCTTGTCCTCTTCCCGGACGTAAGGTCGCAGAATCCGGAATCCGCTTACTGGGGGCCGCTGTTCGAAGGGATAACAGCCGCGTTGAATCAGAAGGGCATTCATTTTGCTACGCTGGTCAAACCCGACATCCACTCGTTATTCTCGCTGTTGAACCCGGAAGCCATCATCGGGGTTCTTGCCGTCGGAAGCATCGCATCGCCCATCCTCCACGAATGCCGCCGCCTCGGCAAGCCCGTTGTCATGGTCGATCATTGGGACAAGGGCTTCCCATGCGACAGTATCTTCTCCGACAATCTGGCCGGCATAAACGAAATCATGTCGACGATGCTCGGCAAGGGTTATCGGGAGTACCAATTCGTCGGCAAAATCGCCGATGCCTATAGCTTCTATGAGCGTTGGCTCGGTTTTAACGCCGCTCTGATGGATGCCGGGCTTCCCCAGCATCAGATTCCGGCTTTGCTCCAGTACGAATACGAGGGCTGCGACGAGGCGCTTCGAGAAGCGTTTGCGACAAGACCGCTCCCTCAGGTTTTCGTCTGCGCCAACGATTATTACGCAAGCCTGTTAGCCAAGGCGGTAAAGAAACTTGATCCATCCAGCGAAGGCATCGTCTTTACCGGCTTCGACAACTCTTATCCCGGCGTAACGGTCGCAACGGTCAACGTCGAGGAAGAGATCCTTGGCATAAGAGCCGTGGACCAATTGCTTTGGCGTATCCACCATCCAACGGCAAGCTACGAGCGGAAGCTGATTCGTGGCCGACTCGTCGTCAACGAATAGGCGCATGTCAGCCAACAGAAAAACCCCCGGAAACGGGCAAGCTCGGCTTGCTCGATTCGGGGGTTCTTTTTGCGGGAAGGCAAAGCTATTTTTTCAGATGGTAAGGAACGGTCGTGACGATCACGTCCTTCTGATACAGAAGGCGGGTCCGGATATAGAAGCTGGTCTGGTTATGCAGGAAGTTATGCCAGCCTTTCTTCGGTATGAATTGGGGAATGATGACCGTCACCTGGTAATGATTTTCCTTGGCCTTGCGGTCCACGACGTCGATAAACTTCATGAGCGGCTGTATGATACTCCGGTACGGCGAATGCAAGGTGACGAGCCTGACGTCCGGATGCAGCTTGCTCCACTTTTCCCGGAACGCGGCTTCCTCCTCCCGCTCGAACGGCACGTATACGGCGATGATCTGGCTGGCGGCAAGCGATCTCGCGTAGCTCAGCGATTGCTCCACGACATGAGTGATCCCTGCCACTGGCAGAATCAGAACGTTGCCTTCGATAGCCTTCACCGGCTCGCCCGTGGATAGGCCAAGCTGCTCGCCCACCGCTCCGTAATGCCTGTTAATGCCGAGCAACAACCAGATCAGGACGGGCAGGAATACGAGCACGGGCCATACCTGCGGAAACTTCGTCAGGAAAAACATCATCGTTACCACTAAGCTGATCGCCGCGCCGACCGTGTTAATCGCGAGCTTGATCCCCCAGCCGGCCGGCTTCTCGCGAAGCCATTTGCGCATCATGCCGGATTGCGACAGCGTAAACGGGATGAATACGCCGACCGCGTAGAGCGGAATCAACTGTTCCGTATGTCCGCCAAAAAGCACGATGAGCAGGATGGAACAAATGCCAAGCATGATGATGCCGTTGGAATAACCAAGCCGGTCGCCCCTCGCCGTAAACATTCTGGGGATAAACTTATCTTTGGCCAGATTGACCGCGAGCATGGGAAAAGCGGAATAGCCCGTATTGGCCGCCAGAATGAGGATAAGCGCCGTCGTTCCCTGAATGGCATAATACATGAAGTTTCGCCCGAAAGCATCCTCCGCGATCTGCGAGACGACCGTTGCCTCCGCAGTCGGCGCGATTCCGTACTCGTAGGCCATCACAACGATGCCCGAGAATAGCACCGCGAGCAAAATCCCCATCGCGGCAAGCGTTCTGGATGCATTGACCGGCGCGGGTTTCCTGAAGTTCGGGATCGCGTTGGAGATCGCTTCGACCCCAGTCAGCGCGGAGCTGCCGGAAGCGAATGCCTTCAGCAGCAGGAAAAGTCCGATGCCTGCCACCGGCGTCCCTACGGGCGTATGCAATTCCTGCGGAATCGCTCCCGTTGCCATGTCGTACAATCCTTTTCCAATTAGAACGAACAATGCAAGAACGAACAAATATACGGGATAAGCCAGGACGGACGCCGACTCCGTTACGCCCCGCAGGTTAAGCAGCGTAAGCAGAATGACGAATACGACGGCTATGGGCACCGTATACGCATGCAAGCTCGGGAATGCGGAGGTGATGGCATCGGTTCCGGCCGAGACGCTAACCGCTACCGTTAAAATATAGTCGACCAACAAGGAGGCGCCGGCGATAAGGCCGGGGTACTTGCCCAGATTTTCTTTCGAGACGACATAAGCGCCGCCCCCTTGCGGATAGGCGTATATAATTTGCCGATATGACAGAATAAGCGCCGTCAGCAGCAGCAGGACGCCGATTCCGATCGGAATGGAATACCAGAACGCGGCCATGCCGACGGTCATTAGCACAAGCAGAATTTGTTCGGGGCCGTATGCGACGGACGACAACGCGTCCGACGAGAGAATCGCCAGCGCTTTTGTTTTGTTCAACTTCTGCTCGCCAAGCTCCGTCGACTTCAGCGGTCTTCCGATCAACACTCGTTTAAGCGCGGATAACATTAGAACCACCGCCCGACTGGAGCCTTTTCATCGTTGATTTTTTCAATTTGTCCATCTCCCCTGTGCTTTGTTGGCTGGAAGGGAAGGTTTCTACTTCGTTTGCTGCGGCATTCCGGCGGGCCCATGCCGTTTTTAGCGCAGCAAAAAGCCGCAAGGCAGCACCTTGCGGCTTAACGAGCCGAAGTCATACCCATTCCAATAACGCTTACGAGGTTAGCTGACGGATTCGGGCCATTAGATAGCCCTACGGCGGTTGTTATGCCGATTCACCCCTGACGCTTGTCATTATCGATAAGCGCCGTTTGGTTCCCCCGCTCTTCTTCATTGTCCTCAAGAAGACTCAGCGAATTTATGATGTAGTGATCATAACTCGTTTATTGAAGGGTGTAAAACGACATTTCGGCTCAAAAATGGTTGTTTCAATTCAAAGATAGCCAATAAAACGCTCGCAGCAGTTGCTTCTTATTCATTTGATCCGTGGATATCGTTTTTTCTCGCCTTTATCCGAGATATCCTCGAAAATTCTAGATTAATTTTTTCGTTAAACGCAGCAGATAAAGAAAAAACGGTGCTCCCAGCAATGTCGTGACCGCGCCTGCAGGCAAGCTCGTCACACGATGCTCCATGCCCGGCAACGAGAAGGAAAGCGTCGCGCTCCCCGCGATCCAATCCGCGGCAATCAGCAGCGTTCCCGCCAACAATACGCTTGCGGGAAACAGATAGACGGGATGCCGGCCGACCAGCTTCGCCGCAATATGGGGACCAATCAAACCTGCGAAGCCGATGGCCCCTACCGCGGACACGGATACCGCCGTCAGCGCCGCGGCAAGAAGCAAGAGGAGCAGCCGGGTACGAAAAAGGGGCAAGCCGAGCCCGACCGCCGTCTCGTCGCCCAGTTGCAGCACCGCCGCCCTTCTTGCCATTAGCAGCGCGCAGGGAACAAGCGCCAGCGCCCATGGCCATATCATGTTCCAGTGCGCCCATACCCGTCCGTTAAGCGAACCGAACGACCACAGCAGGATGGATGCCAAGCCCTCCTGCTGTCTCAGCATAAGCAATGAGTTCGCCGCCTGCAGCACGGAAGCTGCCAAGACGCCGATCAACGCCAATCGCGGGCCGCTGCCGCCGGTTCTCCCATTGATCATGTAAAGCATGCCAATCGAGAGCAATGCGCCTCCCAATGCGACAATCGGCATCCGTCCGTTTATGGGAATCGCGGCCGACGAGAACTGCATCGTCAATATGACGGCCAACACCGCGCCTGCCGACACGCCGATCAAGCCCGGCTCCATGAGCGGATTCCGCATGACGACTTGAAGAATGGCTCCGGCAAGTCCTAGAAGACCTCCCGCCGTCATGGCGACAAGAGCCCGCGGCAGACGCAGATTCCAGACGATATGCCGGTACCCGTCCTGCCCGTTTCCTGACAGGGCGGCCATTATCTCTTCCAAGGACAGCGGCGTTCGGCCGAATGCAAGATGGAGAAGCACGAGCGCCGTCAGCATGGCAAGCAGGACACCGGTTACGATCCAAAATCTGCGGGAATGTCGGGCTGACCGTTCACCGATTCCGGGAATAGCCTTATTGTCCGCCATGGAATGCTCCTCCATTCCTTCTCGACAGAATCAACAGGAAGACCGTCCCGCCGACCAACGTCGTCCAAACGCCGACGGGCAGCTCCAACGGAGCGAACAGCAGCCGCCCCAGTTGATCCGCCAAGGCGAGCAAAACGGCTCCTATCAACGCCGAGACCGGCAATACGAGACGCGCGTCCTGCGAAAGTATGACGGCTCGCGCCAGGTGCGGAGCCAGTAAGGAAACATAGCCGATTGGACCGCACTCGGCGACCGTCGACGCTACTAACATCGCGCTGGCAAGCAGGATCACAATTCGTGATAGACCAGCGTTGATGCCAAGCCCCGAAGCCGATTCGTCGCCAAGCTGCAAGAGATTAACCCGCTTCGCAAGAACGAACGCAACGGGAAGCATGGCGGCGAACCAAGGCAGCACGCGAAGCACTTGCTCCCAGCCGCGGTTGGCAAGCGAACCCAGCAGATACGCATAAAGCAGATTCACATCGTTGCTGGCCCCCATGGCGATCAACACGATAAGCAGGCCGTTCAACATCGCCGTGACCGACATCCCGATCAACAGCATGCCCGCCGCACCACGGGTGATCCTTGCGGCCATGATAACGACGGCGCCACCAGCCAGCCCTCCCGCCAAGGCATACAGCGGCTGCAGATGGTAGGGAACAGGCAGCCTCAGCACCAGAATCGCGGCCGCAGCAAGCGACGCCCCGGCGGACAAGCCCAGCAATTCCGGGCCTGCAAGCCGATTGTTCATCGCTCCTTGCATCAGCGTACCGGAGACAGCCAGCATGGCGCCTACCATGAGCCCCAGCACTATACGGGGCAGCCGAATTTCCGCTACGATCGTCCAGACCAAGTCATCTCCTTCTCCGAAAAGCAGCCCCGCCAGCTCTCCCCATGACGGCGAAGGGGTACCTCCCTTCAAGCCGACGGTGATTACCGCGGCAATCGCAAGGAAACCAAACAGCATTGCTGGCAGCAGTCTTCTTTGGGGACGCCTCTCTATAGGCTTCGGGATCGCAACAGTCTCGCTTGGCATATTCGAGCCTCCTAGAATATTTCCGGATACAGGATGGCCAGCGCTTCGTCCATTAGAATGCCAAGCGAGCGGGTTCCCCGCCCGTCGCCCCAGATCGGCGAACGCACCTCATGCACTTGCCCATTCTGCACCGCCTTCAGCTTGCTCCAGAGCGGGGAAGCCGCGAGCTGCTCCGATACGGGCAGCGTGCCCGGGCTGTAAGAATAACTTTCGACGAAGATGACATCGGGATCCTCGACAAGCAATCGCTCCAGCGAATATGGCACGCTGCCCTCTCCGTAAGGATCGTCCTCCGCCTTTTCCACCTGCCAAGGATAGTTCGAGAACTCCTTCATGACGGATCCTCCAAGCCCGGTTGCCGTTACAACCGAGAAGTTGACGTCCGATCCGAAAATAATGAGCGCCTTCTTGTCCATTGGGCTTTTCTCCTTGGCCGTTTCCAGCTTCTCCATGAAACGCGCCTTCGCGGCGGCCGCTTCATCGGTTCTGCCCGTCAACTCGCCGATCTTTTCCAGGAATTCCAGTGAATCTTTATAGCTTTTGGGATTGGCGAGATAGAGCGGAGCTATACCGTCCAGCCCTTCCCTCAGCGTGTCGTGAACGCCTTTTAGGCCAATAACGAGCTCCGGCGCCGCCGTCACGAGATCCTCCAGGCTAGGCTCGAAAAAGCTTCCGCCGATCGACGGGAAGGACTCTCCCTTGCTTCCGTAAAACTCCGGCGAGCTCGCGATGACCCGAACACCGCTCTCCGCGATAGCGGCCGGCTCCATGCCCAGCTCGGCCAGCAAGTCAATACAGAGGGATACGATGCAAGCGACTTTTTCCACCGGCCCGTCGAACGTGAGCTTGGTTTCTGTATCGTCGGTGACTTCGATTGTCCCGGCCTCTGCTGGGGCTTCTTCCCCTTGATTCGACTCTGCATCGTCATGCTGAGACGATTTGGCCGGTTCCCCTGAGGGCGCTGCGGCGCTCTCCTTTCCATCGTTATTCCCTCCGCACGCCGTTGCCAGCAGGGCAAGGACGAGCAACATTATCAGCCAACCGTGTTTCCTCTTCATGATTCTTGGTCTCCTTTTGCGCTAATAACCGGTAGCCGATTGCGCTTCATTTAAGCGTAATTATTACGATGTTAGTTCGAAAAAAACGACTATATTAGCCGGTTATCAATTCGTAATAATTACTATTAATGAATGTTAACAAGAGACGGAAATGTTGTCAATTGCTTTTTCTCGGCTGCTTTCAGGCTAACAATACACTTATACTGCCCAGTTACCCCTCTCCGACAAACATTCGCATCACATGCCTGGATTAACATCCCCAATACTCAGAGATTCGTTCTAGAGCTAATTATCGACGATCCCCTTTGATGAATATCCCCACTACTCAGAAGATTCGTTCTAGAGCTAACTATCGACGATCCTCCTTTGATGAATATCCCCTCTATTCAGGACAAGTTACTACGCATTCTTGTCTGAACAGACGGGATATCGTTCAGAGGGGGGGGACGATCGCTTTATACCGAGTACCAGCAATGCTAAAAAAGATTTTCCTGAGTAGATGGGATATCGTTCAAAGGGATGCGTTTGGATGGTCAAAGCTGATCCGCGACCTACAGCACGAAACTCGACGAATAGCTCCGCCCTCGGGACGTACAACCGGCGGCCGGCTTCACCAGGAATAGCTTGTTGTAGAGCAGTCCTCGGAGATCACGTACTGATAGAGAAAGTATGGGAAAATGATGTTTTCCTATAAGTGAACATTCCTATACGTGAACAAAATCACCCTTACTGGCAATTTCGATCGCTCCGTTGTGCAAGGTTGTCCTTCTAACGGACACACCCGCCCCTATTTACCCCATCAGAGTAGCTTTTTGCTTTGTTTCGGCCATATAACGATGCTCTTGTCCGTTAGAATTTGATCCATGTGTAAAATGGGCTATTAGTGTCGCAGGAGTCCGTTAGATTCTCAACCGGTCAAAAGCAACCCTGATCCGTCGGTAGCCCGGGAACGAGCCAAAGCTTGCTTTCCGATTTCCCTTCCATTCACGAACTCCCGCGCACACATGCTGCCCGCGAATAACCGCCTTCGGAAAGCCTAAAACCTCCTTGCTTCACGCTGCTCACTCCTCTGGCGCACTCGGACGCCAGGCTTGCTCACAGCCACGAACTCGCTTTGCTTTTACCTGCTCACTCCTCTGGCACACTCGGCTGCCATGCTTGCTCGCAACCACGAACCCTCCTGTTACTGCTATTATCGTACCGCCGCCCGCTTGAGCATACGAATGCCGCTTACCTGCAGCGAGACGACCGTTTCCGCCGCTTCGCCGCTCTCGAGGTCCGTATAGAGCCGGCCGTCTAACTTGACTTCCGTCGCCTCAGCTCCGAAGTTCATAAGGAACACATAATCCCATTTCCCATCCGTTCTCAGTTGTGCCGTTACGCCGGCTGGCAGCTCCGACTGCAGCGCGCGAGCCGCGCCAGATTCGGCCGCAACCGACTTGTAGAAGTCGAGCAGGAAGTCATCGCCCAGCCGCGTCGCCATGTAATAGGCTTTGCCCTGGCCCAGCTTGTTAACGGTCAGCGCCGGTCGTCCCGCATAAAAACTGTCCGTATAATGTCCCAGCACCTCTGCGCTCTCCGCATGCGCCAGCTCGCAGATCTCGCGCGCCTCGTAGTTGCCTGACAAGCCCAGTTCATTGCCGGCAAGCAAAGACAGAGCGTTGCGATCCTCGTCATACAGCCCTTCGATCTCTTCCGCCCAGATGCCAAGCGTCTTGCGGAGCGGACCGGGGAAACCTCCGAGATGGCACAGGTCATGCTCGTTCACGATGCCCGACCAGTATGTCGACACCAGCGTGCCACCTTTCTCGACGAATGTCTCCAGCTTGCGTCCCGTCTCTTCCGTGCACAAATACAGCATCGGAGCTACGATTAGTTTATACGGCGAGAAATCGTCGCCACTGCCGATGACGTCCGTTATAACGCCCTGCTCCCACATCGCGCGGTGATGGGCCAGCACGGTATCCTCGTAATGCAGGCCCGAATTGCGCGGACCTTGCGCATCCTTGACCGCCCAACGATTGTCCCAATCGAACAGAATAGCCGTCTCTGCTGGCGTCGACGAGCCCGTTACCGCAGAAATATCTGCCAGTGTACCGCCCAACTCGGCCACATCGCGGAATACGCGCGTATGCTCATGCCCAACGTGATCCACGACCGCGCCGTGGAACTTCTCGCTGGAGCCGCGGCTTTTCCGCCATTGGAAATATTGCACGGAATCCGAGCCATGCGCGATTGCTTGCAAAGACGAGAGTCGATGCATACCTGGCTGCTTCAGCTTGCTCACGGCTTGCCAATTTGTCTGGCTCGGCGTGCTCTCCATCAGCAAGAAAGGCTTCCGCAGGATGGAGCGGTACAGATCGTGATAAAAGCCGATGGATGCCCCCAGCTTGACGTCGTCCTTCCCTTGATGCCAAGTCGGGTAAGCATCCCACGACACAACGTCCAGCACTTCCGCGAATTGGCGATAATCCAGCCCTTCGATCATATGCATGTTGGTCGTGGCGGGCAGATCGGGGTTCGCCCATTTGACCGAATCGATCTCATGCTTGCAAAAGGCAATGGTCTGAGCCGTTACGAATCTTCGCCAGTCCAGGTTCTGGCCATGCACCATGTTCTCCCCGTGCGGCGACGGCGACTCCACTTGGCTCCAATCCGTATACGTGTGTGCCCAGAATGTCGTCCACCAGGCCATATTGAGCGCTTCCAGCGTGCCATATTTCTCTTGCAGCCACGCTCTAAACGCCTCTTGGCACAAATCGCAATGACAGTCGCCGCCGAACTCATTGGAGATATGCCAGCCGATTACGGCGGGATGATCTCCGTAACGCTCTGCCAGCTTGCGGTTGATAATGGCGGTTTTCTCGCGGTAAATCGGCGACGTATAACAATGGTTATGTCTCATCCCGTGGAGATTGCGGACGCGATTGGCGCCCACGCGGAGCACCTCGGGATACTTCGCGGACAGCCAAGCCGGACGTGCGCCGCTCGGTGTGGCGATCCAGGCATAGATGCCGTTATTCTTGAAACGCTCCAGGACGCCGTCCATCCAGTCGAATCGGAATTCGCCTTCGTTTGGCTCCAGCGACGCCCAAGAGAAAATGCCGATGGCCATCACGTTGCAGCCTGCAAGCTTCATCAGCCGGATATCCTCCTCCAAAACGGAAGGATCATGGAGCCATTGATCGGGATTATAGTCCGCTCCGTGCATGAATACGGGCAGCTTGGGACTTATTGGCTTATTGTTAATCATCATGTCGGATATCCACCTCATAATCGCATTATTCTCTTATTCTTCTTTGATCTTAGTTCAATGTCACGTTATAATCATAGAACGGATCTGCCAATAAATCGTCTAATCTTAACATGAGGTGAATTTCGGACAATGATGCCTTTCCTCCTTGCCGACAACGCCAATTTGGAGCATCGTCTGCCGTTTAGCGTCATCTGCGTCGGCAGCCATGAGCAGAAGGAAATCGATCGCCGCGATAACGGTTATCCCGCCCACCAGCTGTTCCTGACTCGGAGCGGACAAGGTACATTCCGTATGCTCGGCGGCAAAACATATACAGTGTCCAAGGGCATGGCTCTGCTGCTGCCCGCTCATACCGGCCACCGCTACCGCTCCGACGACGAATCGGAGGAGGTATGGCATCTGGGCTTCGTCGCCTTCGGAGGCGGCATGGCGGACGCATTGATGTCGCAAATGGACGATCTCGTATTGTTTGCGGGAGAAGCTCCTAACTTCAACGAGCTTTGGCTGCAGCTCGAGGGCATCTGGCATACGATCAACAAAGGCGGCGAGCATGCCTACGAGGCTTCGCGGCGTCTGTACGACCTGCTGCTCACTTTTATGGAGGGGCATCATCCCGCTGCGCAATCGACCAAAAAGATCTACCCGACAGATCAGCCCAATCCCGCCCTGCAAGCCGCCGTCAAGCTTATCCACGATCATTATGACGAGCGATTGCTGCTCTCCAACGTGGCCAGAGCCGCCGGCTACTCTGTTCAGCATTTTCATCGGCTGTTCGTGGCCAACTATGGCATGACTCCGCAACAGTATGTGCTGCAGCTGCGCATGCGGCGCTCGGTGCAGTTATTTCAGGATTATCCGGGGATAACGGTGGATCGCGTCGCCGACAAGCTGGGGATGGACGCCAGCTACTTTATCCGCATGTTCAAGCGTACTTATGGCGTCACGCCCAAACAATACGCAAAGGGCCAATTCGTTGCCGACGACTGCTGAGACCCGCAGGCAAATAGGCGGTCGAATTGTGGGAAGTGGAGGCAAACAGGCGGTTGATTTGTGAGAATTGGTGGCAGATAGGCGAGTGATTTGCGGGAAGAGGATTGCATTTATTGAATAGAGGTACAAATACAACGAAAACGAATGAGAGGAATCATTATGCGACCTGTTATTACGTTCGGCTTAATTGGAGGCGGATGGCGGGCAACCTTTTACCTTCGCATTGCTGCCATGCTGCCCCATCGGTTCCGCGTGAGCGGCATCCTGCTGCGTCATCCCGAGAAATACGAAGAGCTGTTAGCCAAGTGGAATGTCGCCGTCTACCGCTCTGCCGATGAATTGGCCAGAGACAGCGACTTCCTCGTACTCGCAGTGTCCAAAAACGGCGTCCCCGCCTGGCTCTCGGAGCTCTCTCAAGCGGGAATTCCCGTGCTGGCCGAAACGCCGCCCGCAACGAGCTTGACCGAATTCGATCAACTGACGGCGATCGCCGCGTCGGATGCCCGCATTCAGGTCGCCGAGCAATACCCTCTGCAGCCTCATCATCAAGCCCGTACCGCCTGCTTGCAGTCCGGCGCCATCGGCGACGTGCATCACGTGCAAGTATCCGCTGGTCATGGTTACCACGGCGTCAGCCTGATACGAAAGTGGCTGGCCATCGACCCGGCACAGTCTTGCGAAATCATTGGCAGTCGATTTTGCATGCCCATCGGCGATGTCCCCTATCGGGATCAGACCGTTCCGGATGACCGGGAAGGCGAAGAGGTGCAAGAGATCGCCATCTTTCGCTTCAGCTCGGGCAAGAGCGCCGTACTGGACTTCTCTCGTTCGCAATATTTCTCGCGGATTCGTGCCAATCGAATCTTGATTCGCGGTACGCTGGGCGAAATCCGGGACAATGCCCTCGTGCGTAAGACGGGGCCCGGCCTGTTCGAAACCTTAAGCCTCGAACGCGTACAGAACGGACAGGAGGGCAGCTTGTCTCCCCTGTCGCTGCTCGAGATCAGAGCGGGCGCGAATGTCCTGTATCGGAACCCGTTCAGCCCTTATCCGCTCTCCGACGAGGAGATCGGCATAGCAGACGCACTGGTCAAGATGGATACCTACCTGCGGCAAGGCGTCTCCTTCTACTCCTTGACCGAAGCATTAGCCGATGTTCGCCTCGCTTTGGCGATGGAACGCTCTTTTACGGAAGTCAAGCCGGTCGAGGTAGGATTTATCGCCAACTAGAACAAGCCTCTTCCCGCGAGAAGAGGCTTGTTCCTTGTTCGAGAAGCAGATCCGTCAGATAAACCGTCAAAAAAACAAGGGGGCCGACATGCAAAACCGTTATTCGAACTCGGCTAGCGTTCTCCTTTCGGCCAACGCTACCTCAAGAATATCGCCAACGGCAGCAAATTCAGCTCCCGGATGCCCTCGGCGACCAGCTCCGCGATCCGAAGGCTGCCCCGCTCCTGGAAGTGCGTATTGTCCTGCACGCCAGTGGAGTAGTTGATCCATTCTCCCGGCGCTCCGAAAAGGAAGACGGACTTCGTCCCTTCCGGACCCAGTTCCTCGAACAATGCCTTGCTCTTCTCCGCCAGGTCTATCAGGGCGACGCCCTCGGCAGCGGCCAGTTCTCGGACGGCGTCGAGATATTCGCCATGCGTATCCAGCTGCCTGCCCCGCTCGTCGAAGCGGCGCCGATGGACGGACGTAATCAAAACCGGAATCGCGTTTTTGGACCGCGCCGTATCCACGTATTTCATGAGATATTCCGGATAGGTCGTCTTAGGGTCCGTATGCCGCTCCTCGTCGGTCTTCTGATCGTTATGGCCGAACTGGATGAACAGATAGTCGCCTTCCTTGATCTGCTCCGCTATAACGTCCAGGCGTCCCTCCGAGATAAAACTTTTGGAGCTCCGGCCTCCCTTCGCATGATTCGCGATGGCTACGTCGTGACGGAAACAATACGATAACATCTGCCCCCAGCCGGATTGCGGCAATCCCCCAAGCTCCGTGTCCGTCACCGTGGAATCCCCCGCCAGGAACAAGGTAATCTGCTCCGATGATGGCGTAATTTCGAGCGCGTTAATGCGGGGAGCGATGCCCTCGAACCGAATCCGAAACTGCCCTCCCTGCACGTTAACACCGAATTGTTGCCACGTATGTTGTCCCGCAACCGTACGGACATCCCTGAGCATAAGCCTTTCTCCGTTACTTCGAATCGTCGTAACCGTAGGAGCCAGCTCGTCCCCCATACAGACTCTAACGATATAGTTCCCGTCCGGCACATCCGTGAGAAACACCGAATCGAACGGGATGCAGAAATCTCCGACAAGCGGTTCGCCGCTTCGTCTGATGCCCGCCACTTTCGATATGTCCCCGAACCCATAACCTTGCTCAGCATGATAGAGGGCATCCGCCCCTATCTTGATGTAGCCCTCCTTCAGCTCGTTCTCCGTTCCGAAGTCGTATCGCCATGTCATGACCGTTCCCCCTGCCCGTTATTCATTATCCTCGCTACCACTGTAACGCAGTGATATGCCAGATTCAATTTTTTTATTTCATTCCGGGAAATATAGGGGAAGCATGGCGAAAACTTACGATTTTTCGAAAAGCACGAAAAAGCGATTGAACAAAAAAGACGACTTACCCCCATTTGCTAGAAGATTAGTCGTCTTTTCATTTGTTTTCTTCAGATTAACACTATCTTAATTCGGCAAGAGCAGGGAATAACAAATTGTTCTCCAGATGTACATGGGTAAACATATCGCTCTCCAGCTCCTCCAATTTACGGAACGTGATCGTATAGGTCATACACGCATCCTCTGGAAGCGCATAGCCCTTTGTTGTCTCGCGCATGCGGCTAAGCAGGTCCCCCGCCTCGTCGTGCTCGGCCTCAAGAGTATCCAGAACTTGGAGCGCAGCTTGCAGCATGCTTGCCGATCCCTCTTCTTCGGCCTTGCGGATCGCCGGAAACAATTGCTGCTCCTCCTTGTTCAGATGCTCCAGCAGTTCCGCGCTCAATTGATGATATAAGACTTGCAGCTCCTTAAGCTCCGGATGGTCCTCGCCGTGCACCCGAGCAACCTTATTGACGAAATCACGTAAAACAGGAAGCTCTTTGCGTAGAAAATCATGATGGTGAAGAATGATATGCTCGGTTAATTTCGTCAATTTCCGATCATCCTGCTTCCAATCCAAAGGCCATGCCGGCCGCGACTCGGTGCAAACCTTGTTAAGTTGAAACAAAACCTCTTCCTCATCGAGTCTCCTCTTTCGAACAGCATCGGATAAGGTTTGTTTGCCTCCGCAACAGAAATCGATGCCGAGCTCCTTAAACACGTTGCTTGCTTGAGTATATTGCGCGACGATATCGCCAACCCGCTGTTCGCTTTGAATTACGGTTATCATACGATTCATCCCCTTCATTCATTAGGTTCGTCTTAATTATAAGGAACCATTGCAATGAAAGGTTGTGATACCAATCACATGACTTGCGGCGATTCGTTGAACAGAAGTTGCGATAATTCTCCTATTTTCCGAACTCGGAGCGAATTCGGACATCGTACAGGTCTTCCGTGAATACCCACTTGTCTTTATTCTCCTTATACCAGTCCCTGTACCACTGCTCCACCTGAGCCCCGTCCCCGTCGCCCCAGGCCTTGCGGGCATCTTGCACGGCTTGCTCGGCCGAATAGGCTTCCCCGCCCAGAATCGCGCGATTCCATATGTCGAGAATGGCGCGTTCGGCATAGGAATCGATAAATTCGATCTCATTCGGCAAGGCGGGCATATACCGATCAAGCGTAAATCCCGCGTAGGGACGTTCGGGACTGATATACAGCCCGAGCGCTTCGTTCAGCAGGTCATCCACTTCCCGGTCGAACGGCTTGTTCAGATCCAGATCCTGCTTGTACTTCTCGAATTCAGTCGTATGGTATTGCGGCCCGATTGTGCGGAAGTCGCCGAGCCATGACACCTCTTTGTCGTACTTGTCCTTGTCGATCGTCACCGGAACGCCATTGTCCAGCCGGTAATGCACGCCTTCGAGTCCGTGCTTAAACGTTGCTTCCGTCGTTTCCTTGCTCATGAAGTCGATATACCGGATGACGCTGACCGGATCGTTCGCCTTTGCATTGATAACGCCGCTAAGCTGGAAGGGGGGGTTAAACTGCGCGCTGAATTGTCCGAAGGGACTTGCGGGCAGCGCGATCGGCGCGATAACGGCTTCCGGGACGTTGCTGCGAAGCCGCGCATATGCATCGTAGATCTCCTTGGCGTTTCCGGCGAACGCATAAAGTCCGATTTTGCCCTTTAAGAAATCCTGCTCCGCCTTTCTTCCATTTTTGTCCGTCAGATAATCCCTGTCGATCGCGTCCGCATCGAACAACGCTTTCTTGAACTCCAGCGCCGCTTGCGCCCGTTCCCAATCGCGTACGATCTCTCCGTCCTCCAATACCCAGCTCATGTTCTGGAACATGCTGTTGATCACATCGGGCGCGAATCCGCTCATGTTGATGCCCTGCGTATCGTCCAACCCGTTGCCGTCCGGATCCTGCTTCGCGAACGCGATCGCGGTCCGAAGCAACTCTTCCGTCGTGCGCGGCGTGTCAAGCTCCAGCTTATCCAGCCAATCCTCCCGAATGAACAAATACGTGAACGGGAAATACCCCTGCACCCTTCCCACGGCATACATATGCCCATCGGGTTGCGTGGACAGCTTCTTCAGGATCGGAAATTTCTCGAGCACATGCTTATATTCGGTACTGTAGGTCTCGATCAATTCGTCTATTGGCATGATCTGTTTCTGATTGTACAGTTTATGGATAAATTCCGAATCGTACTCGGTAATGAGATCGGGAGCTTCGTTCGACGCCAATAAAATATTGAACTTGGGCACCGACTCCCCCCGTGGAATGGCGACGTATTCGACATCGATGCCCGAGTTGTCCCGCACCCAGTCTACCCACATGTTCTGCGTGGGAGTTCCCATCTCTTCGGGAATGTTGCCCCGGTCGTACATCGATACGGTAATGCGATGTTCGCCTGCGACGGATGGATCTGCCGCTTGACCGTCCGGTCCGCTCGCGCAGCCCGCTAAAGCAAGCCAAGCGGCGGCCAACGGCAACACAGTGCATACGATTCTTGTCCCATTCCAGTTAAACAACCCGCTCACCCCTTATAGTGCCTATTGTATCATGAGCTAAAGCATAACGATCACCTTGAGATAACGATCCGGGTTGCGCTCGATCTCTTGTATGGTCCGCGCGGCCTCATCCATAGGAACAGTCGCGGTAATGAGCTTGCGAACATCCACCTTGCGGGAATGGATAAGCTCGACGGCTTCCTCGAACTCCCCGGCGCTCGTACGGCATCCGACGATATCGACTTCTTTTCTCGTAATCCAATCCGTAGGCAGCGGCGTCTCCTGCTTGGGCCATCCGGTAAGCCCGATTCTCCCTGCATGGGAGACAAGATCCAACGTCATCCGGACCGCCGCGTTCGCACCGGAAGCCTCGAGTACAACTTCGGCTTTTCTGCCGCCGGTTATACGTCGAATCGCCTCCTCGGCGTTCTCCGACGATGAATTCACGACATGCTGAACGCCCATGGCGCGCGCTTGCTCCAACCTCGCCTGCACGATGTCGATGACGATCGGAACCGCGCCGTATTGGATGGCTGCCATCGCGGCAAGAAGACCGATCGCTCCCGCTCCGATAATGGCGATATGCTCGCCCTGCCGCAGACGGGTGCGATGCAGGCCGTGCAAGGCTATAGTCAACGGCTCCGCCATGCACATGACATCCCAGGCCATGTCGTCCGGCGCCTTCACTAACATGTCGACCGGATGGCGGAAGTAATCCGACATGCCTCCGTCCACGTGAACGCCCAGCACCTGCAAGCGCTCGCAGCAGTTCGTTCTGCCGATTGCGCAGGGATAACATTGGCCGCAGTACAAATAAGGATCCACGATAACTTTGTCCCCCAGACGAATCCCTTTAACGTTAGGAGGGATGGCGACCACTTCCCCCGCGATTTCATGGCCGATCGTGCGCGGATAGCTGACCAGCGGGTTCACTCCCCGGTAAGCGCCGATATCGGAGCCGCATATTCCCGCAGACTTTACCCGAATCAAAGCTTCGTTCCCTTGCGGTTCCGGCATCGACGCATCAATCGTCTTGACGGATAGCGGTTCAGCAATATGAATGGCTTTCATGACTCACAATCCTTTCGTTCCATGACTGGAATGGTTCTGCGCGATTCGTCTGAGCACGGGAGCCTTGCCGATCCCGGTGTCCTTTAATTGATATTCGTAAGCCCAGCCGTCTTCGACGGTTCTCCAGGCATTAGGGTCGAAATACACCTCTCGCTCATCGCAGTTATGCACCGTGCCGAATGTATTAATCCGGCTACCGTAGGCTTTGATTTCGATGCGATGTATGCCAGGCTCATCAATGTCGAACGAAACAACGTACGGCGAGAATACAATATCTCCGGCGGGTTTCCCGTCTACATGCACTTCCAGGAGCGGAGCTCTGAACTTCGTAACCTGAAGTTCGTAGCCGCCTTGCTCCAGCTCCAGCTCGAACGAGTAGAAGGCGTTGCCGCCGTAGAACGGCAGGCCTTGTTTCGTCAGCGATCCGAAGTAGCCGTCGGCTGACGGGGCAACGATTCTGGATCTTGCGCCGGCCGTCTCCACGCGGAAGGAGCCGAGCAAATAACAGGCTTCGACATTCGTCTTGCGTCCGAAAGGCAGGCTTAATACGATCGTATTCGCTCCCGGCTCAAGCGGGGGAAGCTTGCATATCTCAATGGAGCGGTCTACGTAATAACCTTGCTTCTCCTTGCTCAGCTTTATGCCATTAACGATAATATCCGTCCCATCGATATTCTCCAAAGCCAGGCCGGCGTTCTCGCAACGGATGTCCGAATGCACCGTGAACCTGAGCTCTAGCGTCGGGACTTCGCTGACGAACAACGCTTCCTGCGCCCATGGCTGCGCCAGCGCCGCCTTTCGTTCCGGGTACCCAACAATCGCGCGGCAAAGGTTATCGATGCGCAGGAGCTCCTCCGTACGCTGCCAAACCCCTCCGTTCAGACGATATTCAGCCAAGTCGAGCAGCAGCACGTTGTTTTCCTCCAGCCGGATTTCGACCGGCACGTCGAACAGATTGCGTTCTTCCAATACCCGCGAGGCTTGTCTCGCTTGCTTCTCCGAGTTTTCGCCATACTTTGCGTCTGATGCCGGGACAAGATGCAGCAACAGGCTGTCGTGGGCATACATCCTCCGCTTTAGAACAGTAAAGCCGTCCCCGTAACCGGTCTCGATACGATGCAAATCGCCTGAGAGGGTGTCGAGAAGCTCCGCCTTCCATTCGCCCGCGATCGTGATCAGCACTTGATCCTCCGATACAAGATCCTCGTTCGCCTCGGCTCTGCCGTTGGCAATCAAGAGCCAGCGCTCCTCTCCTTCGCGGCGCATCTGATATACGTATTTGTCCGAGCGCTCGCCGTCCCAATTTTTTTTGTGATTCGGTTTCTTCAGAAACTTGGGGCCATCGTACCGGATATCGATCGTCCTGTAAGCCTCGAGCGCTTGAAGCAGCTCATGTTTGGACAGCGGGACCCTGGTGCAGTCAGCTGCCAGCAGTGCGGGAGCTTCATCGGGCATCGCGTCGACGAGCTTAGGCACTTCTCCGGCGAACACGATCTCTTTGCCCAACTTTCTCATGCGGTTCAAGAAAGCCAACGTCGTGCCGCGAATCGTCTTGCAGCCCGGAACGAGAATGACGTCGTATTCCATCTCGCCGAGCTTGGCGCCTGCTTCGAGCGAAGGAATCAACGATTCCGAGATATAATCGTAGTCGAGCATTCCGAAAAGCAGCCATTCGGTTACGTTCTTGAAGTTCGACTCCAACTGCTCCCGCACCAGATTCGTATGATTGTTGGGACCGTAATACAGCCAATACGATTCCACCGGATGGATGACGCCAACTCTAACCATAACCGTTCCTCGCGTCATAACCGTATGGATGCGGGCAAAATGATCCTCGATCAAAGCGTATTTCCTATACCACGGCGATTGCATGCCGATCGAAGCCGGGTAATCCCGCTTCGCTTCTCCGCCCATGCTCATCCATGTCAGATGATGGACGCGGACGGTCACGCCCAAAGCGGCCATCCAGTCGCCCTGCAGCTTATGTTTCCTAAAGTCGAAATCCCAGTTCGTCACCCCGTAGAGCTCGCTTAATACGCCTTCCCGGCCGTACTGGTGCGCGATGCTCTGGGCTTGCTTGGCGGTGCTGTACTCGCGCTGATCGCATAACATGTCGATGCCCGGAAGATGAAAGCTGCGCAGGCTGCGCATCGCTTCTCCAAGCGCCTTGGTCTGCGAATGCAACGTAGGTTCTTCCATCATGTGTCCGCATAACATAAGGCCATGTCCTTCGCACCATTCGCCGATCTGGTCCGCAAAGGCTTGCGCAAAACGTTCCGCGATATGGTTATGATACCGATACCGGGCGACGGATACTTCGCCGTCGCGTCGCTCCCAGAACAATTCGGGCATCCTCGCAATCAAACTTTCGCCGTATTGCTGCCGGTAGGTTTCGTCGAAGTCGGTTGTATAAGGCACGATGACATCCTGCTTCGCCGTTGCGTAGCCAAGAAATTGTTTATGCGGGAACTGCGGCTCGTCCGTAAACATCGCCGGCACGGTCGTGCCGAAATATTCTCCGACCGCCTCGTAATAACGTTCGTGAGTCACCTCGACGAACCGGCGGATGGCCTCCTTGCTTAGCGTATCGACATAGGCCTGGTTATTAAACCAGGGACTGTCCTGCCCCGTCTCCAAATAAGCATGCCAAATAGTCTCTCCGTCTACTGCTCGGGCATCCTCGTCGCAAGGCTCATAGCTGCTCAGATATCCTTCTTCATCCAGAAATACCCGGAACGACGTCAGCCATGTTCCTTGACCATTAGCCGCTACGGCGGCACAGGAATCGAAGTTGCCCGGCACGATCTCGCGTTCGCTTGGCCGGAAGGGCGTCCAGACGACGTATTTGCTCCGATGCTCGTCATTCCTCGTGACGAAACCTCCGCCATAACCCGAAGGCCATCGGTCCTCGTCATACAGCCAGCATAACAGCCCTTTTTCCTCGGCCTGCTCGACGCACAGCTTTACCATATCCATATATTCCGAACCCAAATATTCGGTATCGAGACCCACTCGCGTATGGATTTGGAAGCCTCCCATGCCCATCGCGGGAAATTGATCGATCTGCTCCAGCACCTGGTCGCGATCCAGCTTGGTGTTCCACGCCCAGAACGGGGCGCCCCGATAGGCGGCAGGCGGACTTCGGAACGTATTCTTGTCGAACGGCAGTTTTGGATACAACATCTTGTTCTCCCCCTAACCTTTTACGGCTCCCGCAGTAATGGATTGCACGAACGCTCTTTGCGCCAGCAGATAGATGATAATAAAGACGATGGCACTGACGGACAGCGCGGCGAATACCGGCGTATAACCAAGTATGGACGTTTTGTCGTTTAGCGTAGAGATGCCGACAGACAGCGTATATTGCGACGAGTCGCTGATCGATATCAGCGCCCACATAAATTCGTTCCAAGCGCTCATACCGCCGAGCACCATCAGCGTGCTCAAGATCGGCATCGCCAGCGGCACGATCATTTTAATCAAAATTTGCGCCGTGTTGCAGCCGTCGATTCTCGCAGACTCGATAACTTCGTCCGGAATGTTTCGGAAATAATTGGTGATCAGAATCAAGCCTAGCGGGGCGAACCCCTGGTAATAAGGGAATACGATAGCCGCCAACGTATTTTGAATGTTCAAATCCAGAACAAGCAGGTACATGGGAAGTAAAATAATAGGCGTCGGAATCAATAAATTGATTAAAATCAGTCCATATAAACCTTTTTTGAACTTCATCTTCATCTTGGCGAAGGCAAAGCCGGCCAACGTAATAAACACCAGGTCGACGACTAACGTCGCAGCGGTATTGCGCACCGTATTCCAGAAATATTCCGAGAGATTCCCTTTCTGGAAGGCCGTCTCGTAATTCGAGAAGCTGAGGCTGGATGGAAGCGACCATATGCTGTTCAGAAACTCGCCTTCCGTCTTAAACGACTGCAAAATGGCCCAGATAAGCGGATATAACGAAACTACCGAATACATAGCGACGAGAATAAACACGATCGATGGCCCTATTTTTATGCGCTTCTTCATCGTCCTTTGCCCCCCATCCTTCCGGCCAATTGCGCAACGATCATGATCGTGACCATCACCAGCATCATGATGACCGAAGCGGCGGTGGCGGTTCCGAAATCCTGGGTGGAGAACGCTTTGCGATAGACATAGGATGTAATAACCTCCGATGCGCCTCCCGGTCCGCCTTGCGTCATCACCCAAACCATGTCGAACGCCTTCAGATCGGTTGTCACCGTCAGCAGCAACAACGTGCCGAAGGTCGGCAGCAAGTAAGGCAAGATGATGTAGCGCAGCTTCTGGAACGGAGTCGCGCCGTCCATCTCGGCCGCTTCCAGGAAGTCTCCCGGCATCGTCATCAGATTCGCGTAAATAATAAGCATATTGAACGGGATCGTATGCCAGATCCAGGTGAGCATAATGGCCGGCAACGCCGTATGCTCGTTGGACAGCCAGGGTTGTGCCCATTCCGCGAGCCCGATCGCTTCCAGAAACTGGTTCAAGGGCCCGATCGTCGGATCGTAGATGATCCGCCAGATGCTCCCGATGACGACCATCGAGATCAAGTAGGGGATAAACAAAGCCGTATTAAAAAATCTCTTTAGCTTGATCCCCTTGTACAGCACGAACGCCAGCAAAAAACCTGTGCCGATCGAAAACAGAGAATCTGCGCCGATCAGCTTGAACGTATTCCAAAAGGCGGAATAAAATTTATCGTCCTGCAATACTCTCCAATAGTTGTCAAAGCCAACGTAATCGGTCAGATCTCCGATGCCGTTGAATTTATACGTGCTAATGCGCAGCGCCTTGACGAACGGAATGTACAGGAATACGCAAAATACCGCAAAGGTTGGTAGAACAAGAAGGTAAGCCGGCACACTTTCGCGAATTTGCGACCAGAAGCCATGCTTGGGTTTAACCATTTCAATCACACCTTTCTAGAAAACCGCGCGCAAAACGAATAAGGCGATTGACAAGGTTTAGCATGCCAATCGCCTTGCCCGGTTGCTAGTTCTTGGTTGTTTCCTCGTACAACTTCTGCAATTGTTCGGTTATTTCGTCCAGACTGATCTTCCCGAACAAATAGTTTGGAAGCAGATCGGTCTTAAACGCGGTGCTGATCTGCGTATTGATCGTCGTCGGTACGAGAATGTCCGGACTGAAGCCGCCGGCCGCCGCATGGGTGAAACCGGACAGGAATTGCCCCAGCTCCGGCTCGCTTTCGATATTGTTCAAGCCGGAATTCGAATATTTAAGCGCGTCTACTCCCGAGAAATGTGTTTTGGAAGTAATGAATTTAAGCAGACGAACAGCTTCCTCCGGATGCTCCGTCTTCTCGCTCACCGCGAACACGTTGCTGGATCCGCCGAGAGAGCGGCTTGGCAAGCCGGCAATGCCCGGCAGCGCAAAGGTTGCAAGCGACATGTCTTTAGGCGCGTTGTTGATAATGTACTCCAGCTTATCCGGCGCGATCAGGAATTGGCCAAGCTTGCGCTGCACGAACATTTGCTGCATCGCCTGGAGCTCTGCCGTAATGCCATTGCTCGGGAAATAACCTTTGTCCCACAGTTCCTTGAACGAAACCAATCCTTGCTTCACGCTTTCGCTTGAGAAGGACATCGTGCCGTCCTCGAACGCGTTCGGATTGCTCGTCAATTCGTCGCGCGTATATTGATCCCAGAACAAACGCGGATACCAGTCGATCCAGTTGTTATGCATCGACAGAGCGGTATAACCGGCTTGCTTCAGCGTTTCGTTGTTCGCCATAAACTCGTCCCAGGTTGCAGGCGGAGCGATGCCCAATTGATCGAAGATCGTTTTGTCATACATGACCGCGATCGTCGTCATCGTAAACGGTACGCCGTAATCGTAGTTGTCCCGTTCGCCTAATCCCTTCTTGACGACATTCCTCGCATTGTCGAGCAGCGCCGGAATAAACGTCTCCTCCCATACTTGGTCGCCTTCGTAGTTCATCGTCTTCATTTCCTCGGATAGATCCCTCACCAGTCCTTGCTTGATCTGATCCGTATAAAAGCCCGATTGCGTCCAGAACACGTCGGGGATTTCCCCGCCTGCTGCCAGAGCGGCGAATTTAGCGGAGTAATCGGCCGTCGGCACGTATTCATAATTGACCTTGATGCCCGGGTTTTGTTCTTCGAACAGCTCGATGGACTCCTCGCCAACGAGTGGATTGGTGGTCAAAAGACGCAGAGTGACGGTCGAATTTTTGTCTCCTCCGCCTGTGCTGGCGTTGCCGCTCCCGCCTGTACTATTGTTGTCGCTTCCGCATCCTGCGACGATCGTTCCGACCAGCGCGAGCGACGTCGCCAGAGTTAACGCTTTTTTATTCATCTTTTCCGCTTCCCCCTCGGGTTTATTGTGTGCGCGGCCATCTTGCCTCCCGGCTCGATAGCGGCGATGGCTCCACTGTATTAGAGAACAGGGGCCGCCACAATAAACACCTTTTGCGGGCAAGCACATCTTTTGCCCCCATAACGCCTGCAAATCCGAAATTGCAAATGATGTGGCCTCTATCAAGAAAGGTGGTCCGACTGCGAATCCATCATTTTGCGATATTGGCTAACCGGCATTTTCTCCAGCTTTTTAAACACGCGGCTGAACGAAAAATAATGCGTATATCCGACTTTTGCGGCAATTTCCTGCAACGTATCGTTACTGTTCTCTAGCAGCGCCTTCGCTCGTTCAATTCGCACGCGGGCCAGCATATCGACAAAATTTTCGTTAAACTCTTCTTTAAACAAACGGCTAAGATAACTGGAATGGATCTCAAACTTCTCGCCGAGCATCGATAACGATAAATCCGGATCGTCATAATGATCTTCAATATAAGTTTTTGCCTCATATACAATGCTTTTGTTGCTCTGCTTCCCCCGGAACGCATAAATCCGCTCGGCCAACTCCTCCAAGGCTGCCTTGAACGGTCCTTCGATGTCTTCGATCGTCTCGACCGCATCCGCAGCCTCATTAAGCCGTTTAATGGGATCCTCGCCTTGCAAAGGCAAGCCGCTAATATCCTTATAGAGCTGGTAAACCAAATATTGCAGCAGGTTCGAAATATTCGTACGGCTGTATGATCTTGCCCTCATCGTTCCGATCAGCTCGTCCAACGTAGAAGACCACTTCGGATCTCCTTCCCGGAAGGAATGGCCAATAGATCGTATGACCAGCAAATGCTCGAACACTTCGCCTTGCCCTTTCGCGTCAATATTTTCGTACGCGATAACGGCATTGCTGCCGTAAACCGATTTGTAATCGAGCGCGTTCAACGCTTTATGGAACGACACATGCAGATGGTCGGCATTCTCCAAAGTTTCCGTGACGCCTAACGTGACTGTGAGCTTCAAGTTTTGCCCGATCCAGGATTGAAGCTCTCGCCAGCAATCGGATAACGTTTGGAGATGCTCCCGTCCCAGGAAAGCAATACACGCCGCCTGCTGCTGATTCATCCAATTCGTCCAGACCTCGACGCCTTGAGCTTCGAATACCTCCTTAACGACGCAGCTTATCGCGAACTTCATCAAATCCTGATCCCGTTCTACATACCGCGAACTGAACACGCTATAATTGTCGATCTCGATGACGAATATCGAGATTGCGGCATAATCGCCAGAATGCCCCAGCTCCTTAAGCTCTATCGCCCAGCGAGGCCTTGCGTGGGCGTCGTCGGCGTTCAACAGCTCCTGAAACAGCTGTTGTCGCCGGAAATTGATATTTTCTTTCAAATGTTGTTTCGATTGGCTGGAGTCTTTAATCAAATGCTGCAAAGCGGATTGAATAAATTTAAAATCGTCATTTCTGTCTTTCTTTTTTTTGCCGAACGCCTGGTCCACATAACTTAATATTTGCCGGGAAATCTCTTCTATTGGCTTCGATTGTTTGAACGAAATGAGGATGATGGCCAATGTTCCCATCAAAACCGCGCACAAGCCGAATACGATCCACCACATGGAAATCGTGGATGCCCACGCAAGCGGGCCGGACTGCCCGATCGAAGTGCCCACGGACCAGCCCAAGTAATCGGACCGGACCAGCAACATATCTTTCCCCTGCTCGCCAAAAAGCGGCAAGCCTTCTTTGTCGTATAGATTGAGACTGCCGACATCGCTATTGGTCATCTCGTTCAGAAGCTGTTGCACCGTTCCGACGTTAACGTTGACGACGATATATCCTTTCTCTGCCGTAAACAGCGGAAACGGCTTAACAATGGAAAAGACGCTGACGAGCCTATCGTATTCCAGTTCCTTGTATTCTCTCTTGTTCGTCCAGCCGACCGGAAACGTATCCGATGACAGCGTGCGAATAAACGCTTCGTCGCCAAACGCTTCGACGCGGGTCGAGATGCTCGAGCTGATGACGGTCTCGTCCGCTATGCTGTACAAGTACACGCTGTTGATCCATTTATTGTTGACGACGAGCGCATTAAATGCGTCCGATACTTTGTTGGCGTAATAATATTTTTCGAACCGATCCTTCGTATACAAATATTTGCGCAGATCCTCATTTTGATCGATTTCATTAATGACGGAGCCGTCGATCGATTTGAACGTTTGCTCCAAGATGGCAACTGCATGATTCGCGAGCGCTTGTTTCGTTTTCAACGTTTGTTTCTGGGAGGACTCGTGGATCAGAATGGTGGACACAACAAAGATGATAACGACGACGCTGTAAAAAATGGGCAAATAAGAAAAAATCATTTTGACGAAAATCCGGTTAGGCTTCAATCCATTCTCCCTGCTTTCGAATACCGTTGATGTTAATATCGACTGCACATATTTTTCACTATATTCCATCACTGTCATACGGAACAATGCACACTTTTTTACACCGTGCACATTTTGACATCAGTGCTCCCGCAGCGCGCTGTGACCGTTATAATCACGTCTTTTACCTCTGACAAGGCCCGCTATGCAAAAAAACTCCCCCGAATGTAACATTCGGCGGAGTTCATATTTTTATCCGTTTAAATATGGGCATCTTTCACCGCCTTTTTGACCCCTGCTGCGTTCCTTTTCCTTGACGTTCCCCCCGGGTATGCCTTCGAAAAAACGCCTTGCATGGAACGAAAATTCGGCAAAATCATTAATGCCACATGTTTATTCCTGATACCACCGAATCGCATGAGACGAATCGCTCAAAGCGGGACAAAGAAAACTTTCCAGATTTTGTTTCAGTTTGCTCCAGGACATGAATGCCTCCTAGTCGATCAACGTGCCAAAGATATAATACGGTTTTATCCCATTTGCAAATAAGCTATCGATCAGATTGGCCAATTCTTCCGACGATAAATCTTTGCCGTTGCGTATCCAAAGGCGAAACAAAGATATCAAGGTTGATATATAAAACTCAACCAGGTATGGCGCTAAGTTATCATGTGTTGTAAAGTCCGCAATCAGTCTCTCAAAGGGAATTTCCCTTTTCAGGCGTTCAACAAAATGAACAGAACCATAGTCGCCCAAGAGAGCTTTCAGGACTAGAATGTCTTCTGTACTCTCCAGGCACTGAAGCGCATCCTGGAAAGAATGCGCAGATAGCTCCCTGCGTGCCATTTCCTCGTTAATGGATTTCATAACCTTCTCTTCAACGTAGTTCAACAACTCATAAATATCTGTAAAGTATTGATAAAATGTACTGCGATTATATCCTGACTTGTTAGCAATCTCTTGAATAGATATTTTTTCAATTGGTTTTCGACTGTATAAATCACAGAATACATTAATAAATGTTTGCCTTGTTTTGTCCGTAATTTCAGGTTGCTTCTTCATGATTGGCCTCTTTTCTGTTTAATCGATTATCCGACAGATCATAAAAATCTGATGGTTGATGGCCTTATAGTGAATGCATACAATGTCATTATACAACACGTTGTAGCATCATCAACAAGGATGATCAACTATTTTCGGGAGGTTAACATGAGAATTTTATTCTTCGGTAGAGGTGTAATATCGACCCAATATGCGTGGGCTTTCGAACAGGCCGGGCATACTGTTGAATTTTACGTTAGAAAAGGAAGAAAAGAAACCTTCGGAAGCCGTATAGAGCTTGAAATGTGGGATGCGCGAAGAGGGAAAAAGCTGATAGAAGAAAGCTGGAAGGTCAAACTACATGAGGAGATGCTTCCAAATTATGATCTCATTATTGTGAGCGTCAACACCGAACAGCTTCCGGAAGTTGTACAATTCCTATCAACTGCTGCAGGGAATACCCCTATCCTCCTATTCAATAACATTTGGAAAGATTTGAAATCATCGATCGCGCCATTGTCTATGAACAATGTTGTCTTTGGTTTCCCCGGTGCAGGAGGCGGCATCGAGAACAACAAGCTTAGAGGCGGTTTTTTGAAAATGGTATTTCTTGAAAAACCACGGGCAGGCACCGAACCTATTAACCAATTGGTCAAGGAATGCTTTGAAAGCGCCCATTTTAAAATTAGTTGGATAAAGGATATGCAAAGCTGGCTATGGAATCACTTTGCCATGAATGCAGCAATGGAGACCGAGGTGTTAAAACGTGGAAGTTTTCCAGCGATCATGAACCATAGCGACTCATTCGCAAATGTTGGTAAACATATGAGAGAAATGGCGCCTGTACTTAAAGCAAGAGGCGCAAAGAGGGATATGATTTTGCTGCTGTTGACTAAGATTCCGCCGGCGCTTCTCGGCACGCTTTTTCACAAGTTTATTTTCGCAAAGGGCAGCTTACCACGACTTTTCATGGAATACAACAATAGTAAAGCGGGTTTTGCGGTAGCTGAAGTGGTGAGAGAAGCAAAAAAGTTGGGCATACCTTTGCCGCGTCTTACTATGGCATTTGAAAAAACTGAACATTACAAAGCTATTGAAAATTCCTTATCATAGGAATCTGCAGAAGAAGAGCGCCGATACCTTGGGGTACGGCGCTTTCTCGTTCCATATGTCGTTCATGCAAGCGGTCATGGCTATTCTCACTTTGATGACCAAGATTCCAGCAACTGGTTTGCCAAGGATTCCAGCTTCTGCTTCGCTTCCTCCGTCACATGCCTCTGCATCGACCGATTATTCAAGTGCTTAAGGAAGTCTTCCAGATGTTTAGCTGCCTGTGAGTGCCGTCCACCTGACAAGTGATGTTCCACCTGATTCAGCCGGTTCGTCAATTGCTTAACTAGCGGTCCGCTCACATCGCCTGAGATGACGTACGCTTGTAACTGATTGCTCAACGTATCTACAGTGGGTGTTGAAATCGGCGAGTCGGATACTGTAATGATGCTAGTCGCCTGGTAACCGCTATCGACTGTTGTTACTGTAATTATAGCTGTACCTTGAGCAATCGCCGTAACAATCCCATTCTCATCCACCGCAGCTACATCAGGATTGGAACTGCTCCACGTCACGCTCTTGTCAGTCGCATCGGCAGGTTCCACGGTTGCGATAAGCTGGACGGTAGAGCTTTCGGAATCGGTATACAACTGCATACTGGTCTTGTCCAGACTCACGCCGGTGACTTGACGCTGCGGTTGGTGGCCCGCAACTGTCAGCTCCACATGAGGACTCGCCTTATGCGTATCCGTCGCGGAGTATCGGACCCAATACGTGCCAGGCGCCAAATTCGCAATGGCATCGCCCTCTACGCGAGACCACACGCCCCCATGATCGGAAGACCATTCCATGGCGGCGTTCACGCCGGTGATCCGACCGTCATTGGCGCCTTCGGCTGTTTCAGCGACTGTCCCAAGCCCTTCAGGCGCAATCTTCGCTCCTCCGATAACCATGACTTTGAAATCGTCGAAATCAATGGAGGCGTTGGCGTAACCGTCGACGCCAAAGAGCTGTCCAGTCAGCTTGTCACCACCTGTATGACGGAATACATAGTTCTCGGCTATCGGAGTAGGATCATCGTTTAAATAGACGGTATACGTTTTGGCATCCCAGTTGGCTTCCATCCTGAACTTATACCATGTACCATTGTAATTAAAGTCTTTGACTTTATGCTTGGTAGGTCCGGATTGCACGATAATTTTCCCCAGATCAAAGGCCGTGACCATAGAATAATTATCCGTTCCGCTGTCGTTTCTCACCATAGCGCCATTCGCGTATTGGAAGCTGCTGTTCAATCTGGCGCGATATTCGATAATGATGCGCTGATCTCCTGTAGCCGTCACCTCGTCCAGATAAGGAAGGAACAAGTTGGCTTTGCCCGGAGTAGCAGCGGTGGTCAATCGAAGGAATTTATTCCCGTCTTCCTCTAACACAGTGGCGGTAGCGCCATTGGTCAGCTCTCTAACCATAATTCCGAAAGGAAACTTGCCCGTCTCATCGCCGGAGAAATCCCGGTAAGCGTTGTAGAACACGCCATCCTGCTTACTGTTGAGCGAACCTAACAAAGCGGCTTCCGCTTCGGCAAGTGAAGTTCGCATCTGGTTAAATTGCGCTTCCGTCAGATTGCCGTCTGCAGACAACGTCTCTGCCTGAAGCAGCGTAGCCAAGAGCGTATTGTATGCGGCAGGACTATAAGTACCGAGGCTTTCGCCCAGAGGGTATGAGAAACTGTCCAGCCTGCTGCGAATTTCATTCACAATACCATCAAGACCCCAGTCCGGAACAACTTCTACGGAAGCGCTCGCAGGCAAATCCTCGCCATTCAGAGTCAATAAGACGGGTATCTGTACGAAACCAAGCGAGTTGAAATGAATGCCTTCCAGCTTCCAGCTGATCCCGGCTGAGTACTCCTCCCCATTGTAGACGACGTTAACAACGCCGGGCAGTCTAGGTGTCACTCCCGAAGGGGTCTTGACTTGAGAAACGACTTGCGGAACCTGGGATGGTTCAGGCGTTACCGTCAAGTTGAATGCGGCTTCCTTGCCGCCGTATACAGCTTTAATCACCGTATCCCCCGGCTCGGTGTCATATACCTGACCGATGGTTGTAACCTTAGCCACGCCGGGGTTGCTGCTGAAGTACTTGGCGCCAGCATCAGCCGTCACATCCTGTTCCTCATAGGTGTTGTAACGTGCCGTTATCTGCAGTTGTCCTGTCAGTCCGCTGGTCAGGACGTTGTTTAATCCGCTAATCGCAACGGACTGCACGGACCTGGGTTCAGCGGCAACATAAACGGCGGCCGTAGCCATTAGCCCGTTATAGGTTGCGGTTATCGTGGCACTGCCCGCCTTAATCCCCTTGATCACCGTTCCCTCAATCGTTTCTTCAACAATGGCGACCTCTGTATTGGAGGAACTGAAGGAAACTCCGCTGCCTGCAAGAGAATGGGTCGTACCTGAAACCGTATGCACGGGCAAGCTGCGGCTCTCCCCCAATCCCAGCGTGTACCCCGGAGAATCGAATAATAGCTCGGAGCCTGCTTCAAGCTTGAACAGATCCAGACTGTCCATCTCGACAAGACCGCCGCCGCCCGAGAAGCGGATCGTATTGTCACCTTGTTCAAGATAGATTTTCGCTGTAGAGACTCCCCAACGATTCCAGCCGGAATAGACGGTGTTTAGTCTAGCTCCGGGACTGCCGTTGACCGACATGATTTGGGAAGCATCCCCCCCGCTCGATGAACCATTGGCGCTGCGAACGGACATCATATAAAATCCTGCATCCGGCACGTTGACCGTATACTGGATATGATCGCCTGCATTTTGGATATTAGCGATCTTCATCCCGCCCGATGCGCTGCCTTCCCGCCGTACGGCAGGGCCGATCGCGCTGGCGGGATCTTTCCCCAGCACGGCAGTCTCCGCCTCATAGCGTTGACGTACCGGCTCTCCCGAAGGTATCGCAATCGGTATGTTCGGGTCGACGGGTTCACCTAAGTTCGGTGTTCCGTCTGCGTTCCAGGTAAATTTCTGTGCGCGAACATTGCGGGTCCACCCTGATCCCGGCCAGCGGGCGGCATGGTAGATAATCCAGTCCTCGCTGCCGTCGGGCGAGGTCACCAGACTGTGGTGACCCGGACCATAAACGCCGTTAGCGCTAGAGAAGATTGGCTCGTCATGCTTAACCCAAGACTCGGGATCCATCAGATCGGCGCCAATATGGGCCGTAATCAACCCGAGGCAATAACTGTCTGTCCAGCTTCCGTTGGCGGAATAGACCAGATTGATGATGTCGCCCTTTATCGTCACTTGCGGTCCTTCATTGATCCTGCCCGGGGACGATTCCCAATCATATTCAGGCGTCGAGAGCAATACCCGTTCCGAGCTGATCGTCCATGGATTGCTCATCTTCGAAATATATAAATTTTGAAAGCTTCCGTCCATATTCTCCCAACCTGACCAGATGAAATAGTGTTCATCATTTACAGTCAGCACAGTTCCGTCAATAGCCCAGCGGTCGCTGGAATCGGTAATTTTACCTTTGAACTCCCAAGTTCCGGTCATCGGGTTCTCATTGGCGTTCTCCAGCACGTACATGCGGTGGTTAGCATTGGTTCCGTTATCGGCCGCGAAGTAAATATACCATTTGTAAGAGCCATCGGTATCTTTGAGATAATGCATCTCCGGCGCCCAGATATTAGAGCTGTACATGGTATCCTTGACCGGCGACCAGGTCAGTCTCCTCTCGCCCGCTTCAAGGCCGCTGATGGTCTTCGCTCTGCGGATCATGACACCACTGGCGTTGGCAAAGGAGTTGTAGTAATAGCCGTCCGTGTGCTTGTACACCCAAGGGTCGGCGCCTACCTGCATAATTACATTGTAGAAATTAGACACTTCCAATCCCCCTTCGGTCGATGCCGGCATCGACACTGGCGAATCCGGCATGGATGCCTCAGCCGCAACCGCTCCAATTCCTTGCGGCAGCATCAATAACACTGCAAGACAAAGCAATAGATGCCTGAAACTGTTTTTGAACATTTATAATCCTCCTCGCACTATAATAGATTTGGACACTATAATCGATTTGGAGTCTATATAAGAGTCACGGGTCAACCATCTGCTTGCGGTATTCTTTGGGGGAGACTCCCGCTATCCTGTTGAACATATGCGTGAAATAATTGGAGTCGTTGAAGCCGGTAGCCTCGGCAATTTCAAATATTTTCATATCTGTGCTTTTCAATAGAAGCTTCGCCTTCTGTACGCGCAGCTTCTGAATATAGCCGATTACACCTTCCCCGGTTTCCTTTTTAAACAGTTTGCTGAAGTAGCTGGGGTTGAGATGGACATGAGCCGCCACCTCGGCCAAGCCGCATACCCCCATGTATGATTCTTCAATAAACCGGATTGCCTGCTTGACCGGATTATCGTTCTTGCTGGCAAGCCAGGTATTGTGAGACTGCAGAAATTCATCGATATATCCCTGCAGCCATGCCGCTATATCCTTCGACGTCACACATTGGTAGACAACATCCCACTCTATGGAGCGCACGGTCATTTGCCATTCGGGGAACTGAACCTGCACTAGCCGGAGAATTGCGGCAACCAGCAGCAGCGCTTCGATCTTGGCGGCTTGCGGAGGCAACCGGCTGATCCGAACGGCTTGTTCCTGCAGTTCCTGACCCAGGCGGCTGTTATCCTCCGACATCAGCCAGGTTATAATTTCCCTCTCCTTCTCGTAAAGCGCCGTCTGGTTGAGCAATGATTCGCCGGCGGAACTGTGTTCACGCCTCCCCTCGTTGCAATATCGTCTATAGCCCTGGTACAATTCCTTCGTGGTAGCGCATAGCCCTTGTTCGCTGCATTCAAGAGTCAGTCCCAAATAATGATGAACCGAATCGGCGAGTATCTGCTGCCATGAGGGGAGCATATCCGATCGGGAAGAACTCTGGTCCACCAATAAGGCCCACTCCGATGCGTTCAAGGGAAACAGGCGAAAACTGCCGGGAAACCATCTAATCAAGTGCTCACCGGCAATATTGGCGAAAGCGAACTGCAACAGCGGTACATCTTGGTCGGAATAATGCTTCTCCGTGGGGAAAAAGGTAGGAATACGGAGAATGTGCAGTTCACATTGCTTCATCCGCTTCAGCAAAGCCTCCACCTCTTCGCCGTTGCAGGGCAAGCCCATAATAGCCGAGCGCAGCTCGCTGTCTTCATGCTGACTTCTCCAGCCTTCCACCGAGAGCTGGGTCTGGCTTTCCTGAATCAGCTGTACATAAATCCGATCAAGTACGCTTAATATATCTGTTTCTACACAAGGCTTGGTGATAAAGTCCTGCACGCCGAACTTGACGGCGGACTGGGCATACGAGAAATCCTTGAATCCGGTTACAATTACAATCTTGGTCATCCAGCCGCGGCTTCTGATTTCTTCTGTCAGCTGCAATCCATCTATATGGGGCATCCGAATATCGGTCAGCAAGAGATCCGGGACACTTTGCTCCATCATGTACAAGGCGTCCCGACCATTAGTCGCTTCTCCCGTCACTACCCAGTCGGCAGGTCGCTTCCCCGCCAGCTTCAGCAGTCCCTTGCGGAAGTTGGGCTGATCCTCGGCAATAAACAGCTTGCCCTTCATCTATCCCCCTCCTCATGACTCCCCGGTGTCCCGGATTTAATAGGAAGCGTCATGTGAATAACTGTTCCGTTCCCTTTACTGCTGGTAATCTTCACTCCATATGCGGAGCCGTATACCAGCTGAATGCGCCGAAGCACGCTTTTGTAGCCGATCCCTAGTTTATTGCCGTCCTGCAGCACATCCTCCGCCTCTGTCAAGGTTCTCAGGGTTTCTTGATCCATACCGCATCCGTTATCAGCCACCTCGATATGAAGCGCCTCATCTAATAGAAACGCTTTGATCCGCAGCACCCGGTCTTGATCCATATCACGGAAAGCGTGTACAAACACATTCTCCACCACCGGCAGCAGAAGGGATCGCATCATCCTCAGACTCAGCAAGGACTCATCAGCTTGAATAATCGTTTCAATCTCGCCGGTGAATAGTTCCGTCTGGATCTTGATGTAATTGCGGATCTGATTCAACTCTTCGCCAAGAGTCGTATCCGTCTGGACAGGTTTAAGGGAATACTTCAGCATCTCCGAGATGGCGTGGATCAGAAGCGCCGTCTCCTCCTGATCGTTGCTGTACAGCTTCCAATACAGCTCATTGAACAGGTTGTGCAGATAATGAGGGTTCAGCTGTGCCTGGATGGCCTTCAGCTCCGATTCCGTCTGGCTGATCTGAGCCAGATATACCTTGTTGATCAGTTCGCTCACTTGCTCCGCCATGTTGTTGAAGCTATCTCCGATGTATCCCAGCTCGTCGCCGGAATTCACCTTGACACGAACCGTGAAATCGCCGGAACGCAACATCCGTAGTCCCTGCATCAGATGGCCTAGAGGAGACAGAAGCGTCCGGGTCGAAATCGTAATCAGCAGTGCACTGAGCAGGATGATGCCGATTCCGGCGAATACCAATATTCGGATAATGTCTTTATTTCTCCTCTGTATCTCCTGCAAGGAAGCTCCTCCGTATAAGGTAAAGCCTGCCGGTATTAACTCGTGTCGGACGAACAGATAGGTGATGCCATCCATTTCGACATGCTGGGGATAACTTTCCTGTGACAGTTGCAAGAGCTGCTCCGCCTCGCTCTGCTCGGTATTGGAGTAGAGCATGCCGCCCATAGGTTCCAGCAGCAATAACTTGCCTCTGCCGTTATGCATCAGTTCCCGCAGCACCTTGGATACCAGACTTTCCTCTATCACCATCACCATAGTGCCGTACGGGATCAGCTTCTCATTGAGCATCCGTCTGGCAGCAATCAGAACGGTTCTGCGTCCGTTCGGATCAATGGCGCTGACCGCCTCGGCCCGGCTCCAAACCATGTTCCCTCTATGAGGCTCAAGCTTCTCCATCAGTCTGGTCAAGTCATTCGCTCCCGGTTCTCCCGACGCACCGGTTTTGGAGAGAACCGTCAGTTCCCCCTTCTCATTGTACAGAAACACGGAACGGATGGACGGGGCATCCACCAGCAGCATATTCAACTGTTCTTCCACGTATTTGCGGTTCTTGAATTGAGTGTAGGAATCGCTTTCATAAACAATGTTCTCTTTAAGAAACCGTTCAATGGACGGATTCAGGGTAATAGACAGGGATACCCGGTTGATTTCCTGGAAGGACATCTCCAGTCTGTTCAATGCCTGTTCGGTGGCGATGGAGAACTGCTTGCTAATTTCGTCCTCCATTAATTGGATATTCGATCGATAAACCATCCAACCTGCCAAGGCAAATGAAAGTGTTACCATACACGAGAGCAGGACGATCAGCTTGATCTTGAAGCTGCCCTTTATTTTTCCGGCTATATACCCCAGACAGCTCTTCGGATGCAGTCGGCTCCCTCCTCGAGTTACATATTATATTTATATTATTTTAAAGCCTCATACAAGGCAATAAGAGCAAGGGATTGTCCGTATGCCATCGGCATGATCGTGATGTTCTTATAATGTTCGCTATCCATTCCCATACCGGTTCCAGCCGACACATTCAGCACGGTTCCATCCTCGCTAATATTTTGACACACCGCCTGGATAGCTTTGTTCGCAACAGCTTCATAGGAGGAATCCAGAATACCGATTTTCATGCCTTTCAGGATACCCGCGCCAATGGCAGCCGACCCGGATACCTCTTCATAGCTGGTGGGGTCGCGCAGTACGGTGTGCCAGAGACCGGAAGCCGCTTGAAGCGGAACCAGGGCATTGACCTGCGCCTTGTACGTATCAATCAGAAATTCCCGGACACCTGGATTAATCGTATTCTGGCAAGTTTCCAGGTAATCGACGAGGCCGTAGGTGAACCAGGAATTGCCGCGGCACCAGAAGATGCTGCCGAAATTATCATTACGCTCGAAACTCCAGCCGTGGAAGAACAGTCCGCTATGTTTGTCGTACAAGTACTTGATATGAAGCAGAATCTGATGAACGGCTTCTTGTTCCCATTCCGGTCGATTGAACTTGCGCCCGGCTTGGTCCAGGAACAGAACCGCCATAAAGAGCGTATCAATCCATAACTGCCCATTGTGCAAGTGAACTCCATCCCGATTGCCAATGGCAGTGACTGTATGCTGGAAGCCGCCTTCTTTCGTTTTGGGCAGCTCATGAATAAGCCAGTTCGCATGATCTTGGCATAACTGTTCCAGTTGGTTGGATGGCTCCAGTTGATCCAGAAGATGAACCAAAGCCAGATAGGGAGCTGTCGTATTAATATTTTTGGACGGCAGACCAACCTCCAGATTGCGGGAATACCATCCCTGAAAAAACTCCATATAACGGCGATCACTGTAATATTCTTGCAGCTTGTACAAACCATAAAGACCGACACCCTGAGGCCAGTCCCATTCTTCTATTCCGAAATCTCGTTGGACAATCCCTACTCTTGTATCGGCTTGATCCACGGTTTTATCCTTTTCATAATCGCTGCCGCCCAAATTCATAAGCCTGTCCACTACCCGCGAGATTTTTTGAAGCAGTATTTCATTGGTCACGATTCATCTACTCCTTCTCATATCCAACGTGCCGAAAGCAAACCTAGCTCGATCATGTCCGAACTAGGCTCGCATTCATCCTATATTCCAGATCCTGCACCCTTTGCTAGTGCTGGGAGCGAACCAACTCCAAGATATCCTTGCCAAGGAAAGCGATCTCCTTGTTTTCCTTATACCAAGTGTTCATAAATTCCTCAATCTGCTTGCCGCCGCCTTTCTCCCAAGCAGCTTTCGCATCTGCAACCGCTTGCTCAGCTGTATATTGAGCCCCGCCAATAATGCCTTTGGCATAGATGTCCTGGATCTCTTTGTCGATATTGGTATTGATCACTACCAGCTCGCTCGGCAGAGAAGGCATATGCTCATAGTGGCTTAACGCAGGATATTGAGCTTCGGGATTAAGCAGAAACTCGTCTGCTTTATTCAACATTTCCAGTCCGGCCTTCTGGTCGGGATCGTTCACGTCGAACGCAGTGGTGGAAATCAGAAGCGGATTCTCAGGGATCGAATAAAACATGGAATAGTCCATAGCCCAGTCCAGCTCCTTGGCGTTCTTCTCAGGATCGATAACCTTTGGAAAACCGTCCTCGCCTTCTCTCCAATGCTCTCCCTCAATTCCTTTCTTCAGAATCAGAGCGTTCTCCGGTTTGATGATGAAATTAATATATTCCATCGCGGCCTTGGGGTCTTTGGCCGCAGCATTGATCACCGTGGTCATTTGAACCGGATTAACCACATGATGAACGAATTGCCCCATGGAAGACCTGGGCTGCTCCATCGGCGCTATCTCCGCCTCCGGAACAACCTTGCGGAGCGTTTGAATGTCCGTTACCGTATTCTCAAACCAGTTAGTGATAGCAGGGGGAAGGAACACGCCTATTTTACCGTTCAGATAATCCTGCTTGGCTTTAGCTCCATTCTTGTCCGCGAGGTAATCCTTATCGATAAGCCCTTCCTCAAATAATGTCTTCTTAAATTTAAGGGACTCCAGCGTGTTGTCCCAAGTTCTAACAATTGTATCATCATCGGAGAGTTTCCACCCATACGAGCCGAACATCGAATCTATCATTCCGCCCGAGGTGTAGCTCATATTGGTTCCATAAGTATCCTTCTTCCCATTACCGTCAGGATCCTGCTCCACGAATGCTCTCAGAACATCAAGCAATTCGTCGGTCGTTCTCGGAACCTCCAGACCCAGCTTTTTCAGCCAATCCATTCGAATAAAGGCTACACTTTGCAGATGAGGCTCATTGATTTTACCGATTTCGTACAGCTTGCCGTCCGGCTTAGTGCCTACTTTGCGAAGCTGGGGGTACTTCTCCAACAGCTTCTGGTATTCAGGCGCATATTGCAAATAATCGTCCAGAGGCAGCAATTGCTTCTGCTGATACAGGGAATTCCGGAACCCCGTATCATAATCATTGACAATATCCGGCGCACTGCCCGATGCGAACATCACATTCAGCTTCCTGACCGCCTCTGCCCGTGCCACCGGCACAAACTTGACCGTAACAGGAGAACGCTCATTAATCCACTTGGTCCAACGGTTCTCCTCAACCGTTCCCTCCGCTGCGGGAATATTTCCCCTGTCATAGTTGGAGACGGTAATTGTAGCTTTTTTTTCGCTCTTCCCCTTTGATCCTGTTTCCGCTTGGCTGCAACCGACTGCCCCTGCTGCCATAACCGCGGACAACCCCAGTGCCAACGCGAACTTCATTCTTGGTGTGAATGTTTGTCCAAACATGTGGAATCCCCCTCAATATATAATGAATTTCCTTGTTGCCGCTAACCCTTAATAGAGCCAAGCATAATGCCTTTGACAAAATATTTTTGCAGGAAGGGGTATACCGCCAGCATGGGCACGACCATCACCACAACCCCTACCGCCTTCAGTTTTTCGGATACCATTTCCTGTTGCTGCATCATATCCATGGCCGCCATGTTGAAGTTCCCCTGAATTTGCAACATCCCCTGAACGACAACGGTCAGATTCTGCAAACTCGTCTCATTAATGTAAAGAATGACGCTCATAAACATATTCCAGTAGCCAACCCCGTAAAATAACGTCAGCGTAGCCAGCATAGGAAGAGACAAGGGAAGTATTATGCGCAGGAGCAGTCGAACCTCGCCGCAGCCATCAATCTGGGCGGATTCGGCCACTTCTCCTGGAACGCTCTCAAAATAGCTTTTCATAATTAACATATTATAGGTGCTGATTAGCCCGGCAAACCAAAGGGCCCAATACGTATTGATTAAATGCAGGCTATTCATGACCAGGTAAGTCGGGATCATGCCTCCGCCGAAGAGCATGGTGAATAATGCAGCCATTGTGATCGGCTTGCGGGCGTAGAGGTGCCGTCGGGATAAAGGATAGGCCGTCAGCACCGTGGCCAACATGCTCAAGACCGTTCCTCCCAAGGTAATGATCACGCTGTTGGTAAAGGCGCGCAAGGCTGGCGTATTCTCGAAAAAGTAGTTGTAAACGGTGAAATCAAGTCCCACCGGCCAGAACAAGACCTGTCCCAGATCAACCGCATGCCCTGAGCTTACGGACAACGCAAGCAGATGCAAAAAAGGCAAGATGCAGGTGAGCGATATGAGAATCAAAATGATATGAATAAAGGTTACAAAAAATTTACCGCCTATGGATTCCCTCAAGCGCAGCCTCCTTTCTTCAGAATAATCCCTGATCGAATTTACGGGCCAATGCATTGGCCGACAACACTAGCACCAGTCCAACAAAAGACTCAAATAACCCCATGGCCGTGGTCAGACTAAATTGAGCCTGCTGCAGACCCACCTTATACACATAGGTGCTGATGACCTCCGCCTTCTCCAATACAGTAGGATTTTGTAAATTGTAAACTTGATCGAATCCTACTTCCATCAGACGACCCACTCCTAGAATCAGCAGAAGAATAATCGTAGGGCGGATGCCCGGCAGGGTGATATGCCAAATCTGTCTCAGCTTCCCTGCTCCATCCATCCCCGCGGATTCGTACAGACTGGGGTCAATGCTGGAGAGAGCGGCGAGGTAAATAATAGCGCTGAAGCCCATCTCCTTCCACATGCCGGAGCCGATAAAGATGGCGATCCATGAGTCCGCTCGGTACAGGAAAGGCACCGGCTCCCATCCCCATTGACCCAGCAGCTTGTTAACGGTACCGCCTTCGATGGAGAACAGGGTCAGGACAATGCCTGCAACGATAACCCAGGACAAAAAATGAGGCAAATAAATAACCGTTTGAATCCAGCGCTTTAGCCAAGTCTTCCGCACCTCATTCAAGGCAATCGCGATAATAATCGGCGCAGGAAACCCGAACACCAGATTCAGAACACTTAAGTTAAGGGTGTTCCAGATAATCTGCAGTGTAACGTTAGACTGAAATAAAACCTCAAAATATTTCCACCCCACCCACGGACTTGACCATATGCCATCGTGAAAATTGTAGTCCTTGAAGGCAATGACAAGACCGCCCATAGGCGCATAGCGGAAGATCAGATAATAAAGCACCCCCGGTATAAGCATGGCAAACAACGGAATATTTTGCCGAAACCGCTTGGTCTGGTAGAAAGCCTCTTTGGCTGCAGGCGCTTGATCCGTTCCTACGGCAGCAGACGTTACTTTCATGGCTCCCCCTCTTTCTTGTTGATAGTTATAATATACTGCTTGTTCGCAAGTAGGAGCCTTAAATATCTTGAGGTCTTTCTGTGCGATTTTTGTTTCTCATTAGGGCATGTAATGATTACTCAGAGGCTGTCTGCTGCTTATTGCGAGGTTGAGCAATGCCGGGAATGGCTGACAGCTTGAGGGCTGCTAAAGACATCGCTAAATAGCCTGTACCGGAAGGCACAGGCCAGGTCCCTTAATAGAAAAGAACTTTGCTCCACAGTATTGCTTATCAGTGCGCAAAGTCACTATTGCGTTTGCAAAAAGAGTTCCAAAACCGCACGTACGATTTGCTTGTAAACCACACCACAACACCGTTGTGCTCGCTTGGCAGTATCGGCAGAGTACGGATGCTCGCTCGTTTGGCGTCTTGTTTTATTTGCTATACGACGAAGTTGGCACAATGGATTGGGGGTTTATTCAACGTCAGGATAGCTTTCCTGAACCCCCAGTCGAACTGGGGGTTTTCTTATATAAAGAAGTACATCGCCATACTGGCGATGTACTCGAAGTCTGATTAGCCTGCTTATCCGTTCTCTTTATTCACCATCTCAAACCTCGCCGACATTCCCGCTTCCAGCCGCAAAGTACGGTACGACCTTCCGAGCTCGGACGACCCGAATTCTCCTCCGGTCACTTGGAACCCGCCGACCCATTCAGGCACTTTGACGACGAGTTCCGTTTCTCGCTCCGCCAACAGCACGGCAAGGAAACGTCCCCGTTCACGATCCCATTCCATGGCTACCTCTCCCGTATGGAACCGCCAGCCCGAAATCTTGCCGCGCGCCCACCGCTCCGGCAGCGCGGGAAGCAGCTTAACGAAGCCGGGCGCTACCTGCAATAACATCTCCTGCACGGCGTTCACCCACCCCATGTTCGCATCAAGCTGCACCGGGGCAGTAGCCATGTTCAAGGAGACGCCCATGCCCCTCCAGTCATTGTGAAGCGTGAACAAATTGGGCAACAGGCTCGAACGTGCGAGAATATCCAGACACCCGGCTGCGCTCTCGCCATCGCCGAGCCTTGCATAAATCGAAGCCATATGCGCAAGCGACCATCCGCTCTGCGCTCCCAGCTCGCGATTGCGCACGGCTGTCTTGAAGGCTTCGAATAGCTCCGGGTCGCTCTCCCCCGACACTTCCTGGCCCGGAAACACCGGATACAGGTGGGATAGATGCCGATGCGCGTACCGGTCGTCAAAGTCGGGGTGGATCCACTCCCGAACGGCGCCGTCCTCATTGACGAGATATGCGGGAAGCTTATCGAGCATGCCCTTCCACTTCTCATGCTCAGCCCTTGTCGCCGTGCCGGATTGACGAGAAACCGCAAGAAGATTGCCAAGCAGCTCCTTCAAGATGGCGACATCCATCGTTGCGTTAATCGTAGTGGGCATGGGATGCGCCAGCGCCACGCCTTCCGGCGGCATAAAGTTAAGCGGCGTATTCTCCGGAGAGACGGATGGATAGATGCGATACAATCCGTCCGCGCCGGTCACAAGGAAGTCTTCATAGAAACGAACCGCTTCCCGCAGGAACGGGATGAGCTGCCCCCGCAGAAAATCCAGATCACCCGAGAATCGGTAATGCTCGACGTAATGACGGGCAAGCCAGCCGGCAGCTCCCGTCCAATTCAGAATGACGGGCACGATCTGGTTAGGCACCCCGATACCCGGCGCCGTCCCTGCGGGAATGTAGATCCCTTCGCAGCCGTACAGTTTTTGGGCGTTGCCCTTGAAGTCGTCCATCAGCTCTTCGTAATAGCGGAAGAGAGCGGGGGTCAATTCGCCAAGCCCGCCTACTTGAGCATGCCAATACATCATCTGGACATTCTCGTTGGCCATGTTATGACTCCACACGAGCCGGTAATCGCCCCCCCACAGACCGTAAAGTCCGAACGGCTCGGCTTCCGGGGAAGCGTCCGTTCCGCTTATGAACAGGTATCGGCCATAGGCCCACATTCGGCGAACAAGGGATAAAGGGGCTTCTCCTTCGTACGCATCAAGGAGCAATCTTTCATTGGACATATCCTCTTGTATCCGACGCCCGCTAAGAGAATCCGCCCGCCCCTCGTCCCCAAGCTCAAGAGCAGCGGAGCGGTACAAAGGCCGATGCAGCGCGGTATGACGTTCCAGCAGTTGCTCATAGGTAACATCGGACATAAGGTTGGACAGCTCTCTCCGGAGTCTGTCCCAGTCGCGTACCCGCTCACCTTTGACGAATACGCGCACTACAGCCAGAACGCTTGAGGCGCCTTCAATAATGAGCATCCCGTCTCTTGCCCGTACGATACCGCCCTGGGACTTGATGAACATCACCGCACCGTAGTCAAGCCCGTCGTCATTGGTTGCGGAGAACCACGAAACCCCCGCGGCGCCTTCAGTCGCCTCGCAGCCTTCCAAGCCGCAAGGCCAGTCCCACTCATGTTTGCCCTCATTATCTCCTGCAAGAGAGGCAGCCTCCCAAGCGGACGCCCCCGCCTCCACGGACTTCTCCAGCTCCTTGAATTCCGGCGTATCCGCCCAGCGGTCGCTGGGATGCAAGACAAGGCCGATCTCGCCGGAAACCGACGATTGTCCGTCCGATCCAATCTCGTAAACGACGGCATTGTCGGCGCGCGAAACGAACAAGCGGCGTTGGTAGCGGATCGGCCCATCCGTCCATCCGACATGGACTTCCCCGCTATCCATAGCCAGCGTACGCCGATAGGAGCGAAAGGCGCTGCCGCAAGGCATGTCGAGACGAATGGCCGCAAGGGGGAAGCGCGACGCCAGCTTCGTTCCGTACCCGCTCTCCTTCAAGGCGTTCGCGAGCAGCCAGCTGGCCTCGTTATACCGCCCCTCATCCATCATCGCTCTTGTCCGGGACAAGACGTGACTGACATCCGGCAGTTCGTCCTTCTGCCCCCAGTGCCATAACTTGGCATGGTTCAGCAATACGGTCTCTTCCTTCACGCCGCCGAATACGGATGCCCCGATAACGCCGTTGCCGGACGGCAGCGCCTCTCGCCACATGTTGCGCCACCAGGAAGCCGGATAGCGCAGGATCAACACGTCCTCAGGATTACAGGTTGGATGATCGCTTGCTTGGCCGCCACAAGGACCGTCGTCAACATAATTGGCATCCACATGATCGGCACCCGCATGATAGGACTCGCCGCGCTCCCCTCTACTCAATTTCGCCCGCTTCCTCTCGCAGCCTCTCGATTTCGATACTGGCGAGCAAGAACGGCGCTACCCCCATAAGCGCATCGCTGACGACCGCTTCGCTCATGTAATATTCGTAGGAGCCGTCGCGGTACTTGCGGCCGCCAAGCCCGGCGCCGTGGCAGATGCCATGCAGATGCACGCCCTTCTCGTCCTCCGTGACGAATCGGACCAATATGCCCTCATAAGCGCGCTCCACCGCCCCGCGATCGATCTCCGCAAGGTAGCCCAGCCTTATCCCCTTAGCCATCGCATACGTCAGCATACAAGAGCCTGACGCCTCCAGATAGTTGCCTTCGCGGCCATTGCAGTCCAAAAGTTGATACCAGACGCCACTTTGCTGATCCTGCACCCGAAGCACCGCATTGCACATGCGTTCGAAAATGCCCATCAATTGGCCTCGCTTCGGATGATCGGCTGGGAAGTGCTCCAGCGAATCCACGAGCGCCATGGCGTACCAGCCCATCGCTCTTCCCCATACGTAGCGCGATCGTCCCGTCGTTCCGTCACACCACCGCTGCTCTCGGCTCTCGTCCCAAGCATGATGCAGCAGCCCGTTCAGCGGGTTGCGAGTCCGTTTCTCGACGAGCAGCAATTGCTTCGCCGCTTCGTCGAACCATTCGTTCTTCTGAAACGTCGCCGCATATTCCGCCATATAAGGCGATGACATGTACAAGCCGTCCAGCCACATTTGGAACGGATATATTTTTTTATGCCAGTAGCCGCCTTCTTCCGTCCGCGGCTGACCGATCAACTGCGTAATCAACAGGCTGGCTGCCTTTTGGTATTTTTCTTCGCCGGTCTCCCGCCACAAGCGCAGCACGTTTTTGCCTTTGTTGATATGATCCAGGTTGTAATCCTCCAACCGGAAGAAACCGCCGATCGCGCCATCGTCCTGAATGAACGCGTCCATCTGGCGCTTGACGAACGGCTGATAGCTGTCGTTGGCCGTCCAATCGCCCGCCCGGCTGATCGCAAGCAGCGCCATGCCGGACACATATCCCCATTTGTTCGCGATTTGCGGGTGATAACCATGCTCGTCGGTGAGCGAAAGAATCGTCTCGGCGATTTTGCCGGACATGTTCGTCCCGCTATGAATCCGCGTCTCAGCCTTCATCTTCACATCCTCCTCGTCTCTATGGCCGGAATATAGGAAGCTCCTCGAAACGCTCCGGAATATCGATTAAATACAGATTGGCGTAACCGTTCTTGTCGCTCGTGAACAACAATCTCTTCCCCCGCTCGTCGAAGCGCGGATGGGCATGCACCTTCTGCGAGTGGAAGCTGCACCGAAGCTCGCAGAGCATGCGGGGGCCCTCGTACTTGCCATTCTGCTTACGCCACAGACTGAGACTCTTGACCGCGCCTTTGCCGTCCACGACGGCCTGCCCCAGCCCGTCGGCATACCCGTGCCAAGTGTCGAAGCCGAAATCGGTTTCCTCCATCCCGGTATTGTCATAACGAATGCTGCCGAAGAAGTTGGTTCCGTCGGCGCGAAAGCCATGATAGCCGATCGTTGTCCCGTCGGGATAAAAAAATTCATGCCCTACTTTCTCGCCTGTTTCCAGTCTCTCCCGAATTCGCCAAGCTTCGCCGGTCCGCAGATCCAGCCCCCAAATCCGGTGGTCCACCAGATGCCACGGCCCTTCATGACAAAACGTCATGAGCCATGGCTCCGTAGTCGAAGCATTAATATGCGTAATAAACTTGTTCGCCTCGTACACCTTCTCGGCCTCGCCGCTGTCGGCATCGATTCGTACGATCATGCTGTGAGGCGCCGCTTCCATCAGCTCCCGGTGGCCTACGTATCCGTTGCCGAGATCAAGACGAATCCGATGCGACAAGTCCTCCTGCACGCAAGTCAGCACATGCCTGCTGTCCGAGGTCGCGCTCGCGTTGCCCAGATGGTAGCCTGCCGGCGCCTCGTACACCACCCGTTCCTCCAAAGTGGACAGGTCGAGGCGGATCAGCCTGCTCCCCAACTTCACGAACGCGGCGCTTCCGTCAGGCAGCAGACAAGCATCCAGCGCGTCATTCTTCTCATATTCGGTCAACTGCGTGATCTCGCCGCTCTCTACGTCCATGCTGTACAGATTCGTGCTATTCCCTCTGTCGGAGACGAAGAGCAGCCGACGTTCCCGATCATACCAGCCATTCTCCGTAAAATATAAATGATGGCTATGCGCCTTATAATCCGTCAGCTGCGTCACTTCAAGCCCCGTCAGGCGATCCACGGACGTCTTGCGCTCCGATGGCCACCGTTTCCCTTTGCCGGTTGTTTCGCTCCCTGTCATCGTTCGATCTCCTCCTCTTCCGAATGGCACTATAGTTGCGTGTTCAGCTATTCCTTATAGCCAGGGCTTCAGCCCTTCCCACTTCACCGACCAGCTTCCGTCCTGCGGAAACCCCGGGTTCTCCGGCAGCGCTTCCGCGCGTTTACCTTCCCCGTGTTCCCCTTGCCAGCCTGCCGCCATCATCGCGACAGCCGTCAACAGCCCTCCATTGCCCGGCAAGTAGGCGGATAAGCCTGGACGTTGATAATTGTGCCCGTTCGTCAAATACGTATTTTTGGTCGCGTCCAGCAGCAAGAAGTCGACCGCCAGTTCAGGCTCGCCCAGGCGAGCGGCCGTCATGGCGCACATCGGGAAGTCCCAGCCCCAGGCCGTATCCCATTGCCAGCACTCCTTGACCTTCAGCAGCGTGCCAAGCATCGTCTCCCGGTCGACCAGCGTGCCGGGAAGCAGCCCCATCGCGCCAAGCATCGAAGGGTGATCATGATTTTTCGCCTCGAAGGTGTCCGGGCAATTCTCATGAGCCAAATACAGGCCGTCCTTCTCCGGCAGTGGCGCCATCGCGCCGGCTACCTTCGCCCACGAAGGATCCGGCGTTTCGTTCAGCCGCTCCGCCCAGCGGACCGCCGTCTCCAGCCCGTATTTCCAATACTCCACTTCATACGGCGGATTCTTGCTATCCTGCAGACGGTGGCATTCCTGCGCCGGGATGAGCGGCGGTCCCAAGTCATACGCCTTCGTGTCCTCGTTCCAATGGGCGAACGACGCCATGAATGTCGCCGTTTCGAACACGACGGAGCGGAACCGCGCCAGCGTATCCGGCGTCGGGTCGGCGAGATACAGCATCTCCGCCAGCGCGATGGGATGCGGCTGCTGCCAGATCAAGCCCGGCGCGACCGGGGACGGGCACGGCTTGCCGTCGAACCCGACCATCTTGGGCCAACGCGCGCCCTCATAGCCTTGAGATCTTGCCAGCTCTTCGGCAATCGGCAGAATGTCCGTGTACCAATCCATGCTGTTAAGCAGCAAGCGCTCTCGGCCCCACAGCGGGAAGTGCGACGCATGCCACCAGTGCATCTCCAGATGGGCTTTGCCGAACCAGCTGTTATACATCAGCCCGGTCTCCTGCGGGGGAATAGACCCTCCGCTGTGCATGGCGCACAAGAACTGGGACAAGACGACTCGCCGTTCCAGCTCGTGCGCGCGCGGATCCGCGCTTCCGGCGAAGTCGATCGCGGCGCCGTTCTGCCAGAACGAAGCCCAATGCCGCTCGCTAGCCTCGATAATGGAACCGAAATCGGCTGTTTGGGCATGCTCGGGCGCGAACCCTACCGCAAACGTTAGCTCCCCCGCCGTCTTCTCCGGCTGCAGCGTCCATTCATGTACACCGGTCTGTTGCAGCTTGCCGGCCGACCAGGACCAGGCCACGCGATAATCGTCCTCATCCATGCTCCTGCCTATCGACGCCCCATCCGCCGTCGATTCCAGCAGCTCCGTGCGATGCCTGTCATCATGGCCGAAGTCCGGGAATACCGTCTTATCCCAGGAGGCATGCGTCATGTCCGGAGCAGGGAAGCGGACGAATACCTGTAACCTGCCCTGCGCAATCAAGTTCGACCGCACGCGTACGCCAATCGTATCCATGGCGGCATGGCAAGCCGTCTCGACTAGAACCTTCTCTCCTTGGAGCGCGAATTCGCTCGAGAGAATACCTGTCCATAGATTCATCGTTTGATGAATACCCGTTATGTCCCCCGCTTCGGCCTCCTGCCCGTCTTCCTTGAACAGCCTGAAGGAGAGTCGTCCCAGCTGCAGCCGATGCGGATTTTGCCTAAGCCAATGGTACGCCTCCGGACGATCCCCCGGCTTCATTGGGTAACCAACCTCCCGCCCGTGCGTGTCGAAGGTTTGGAGAGCCGCATCCTCCCCGCTAAACTTCTCGCGTCCATGCGTGAAATGCCAGCCCCAATTCGACTGGGTGCCCAAAGGCACCTCGTATTGCTCGGGAAAGCTCTGCAAACCCGTCACGTCGACGCTAAACGAAAATTCGCCATTCCCCACCGAAAAAGGGGATAGCGGGTCCCACTTGGTCAATTCGGGCTGATGCCGCATTACGATCTGTTGTCTGTTCACCGCTTGTCCCTCCTCAACGTTGCCCACGGAGGATGCCAAGCCCGACGTTATTCCTTCGAAGCGGCATCCATCCGGGTTCTCATCATATCCCGGTACTTGCCGGGCGTTATTTCTTTGCACTTGCGGAAAGTGCGGATGAAGCTGTTCTCGTGCTGATAGCCGACCATCTGCGCGATATCGGACAGACGGTCGTCCGTTCTTGCGAGAAGCTCCGCCGCGCGCTCCATTCGCAGGTTCGTCAGATAGTTGTAGATCGTCTCGCCCGTCTCCTGTTTAAACACTTGACTTGCCAAGCTGCTGCTGATGCCCACGAACTCCGAAATTTCCGGTATGCCGATCGGCTCGCCCAGATGCTGCTTCATGTATTCGATCATGCGATGGCAGGTGACGTAATCCTTGCTTTCGATTAGTCGGCCGTAACGTTCGGCCACGGGTTTGACCCGTTCGGCGAACTCCCGCTCAATATCGGCTAGATGAAGCGTGCCGAATCTCTCACAAAAGGCTTCGCTCCCTTGTTCCTCCGCAGGCGCAAGCTCGTCGATCCGCCCGGCTGCGTCCTGCAGTCCGGTCAGCGCTTCCGAAGGATACCCGTTGCGGCAACGAATCCGCTCCATCATTTCCGCAATCGATTCCAGCGCATCCTGCTCGTTGCCGGCCTCGATCGCCTGAATGACTCGTTCGACCGTCAAGCCTTCCTCCTGCGTCTCGTCCACTTCGTGCTGCGACACCTCATGGAAAGAAATGACTTGGCCATATCCCCGGTATAAGCGATACATCAGCGCGTTGTCCGCCTCAAGCAGCGCTTGCTTGACCCGCGTCACGTCGGCGAATGGATGGCTGACGCCGGCCGATACGGAAAACTTCAAATATCGGGGTATTTGTTCGGCAACCTCTAGCAGCTTGCGCTCGGCTACCTGTCCTTCGGATCTAGCCTGCAATAGAATGGCCATCTTGTCTTTGCCGAAGTCGGCGCAGGCAATGCGCCACTGCGTCCCGAGCAGCTCGGTCGCGATATTGGCCATGGCGAATTTCAACAGCGAATGATCGCTTCCCGACATAGCCCGCGACCACTCCCCGTAACGGTCGATGGACAACATCGCCGCCGTCATCGGAGCAGACGTCCACTCGGAGAAATATCGTTGCCATTTCTCCTCCATATCGCGTTTGCCGCTCACATTCCCGTTATAGAGGTCGAGCATCAGCTTGGAGGAGGCCTCCGACAACGTATCCCTTACCAAATGCGACAGATGAGCATGCTTGCCGAGCAATTCTCCGGCGATCTTCTCCAGATCGATTCCGCCGTCTTCCCCGGTCTTGCCGTCGACGGCGCCGAACAGCTGTCTCAGCCTGCGCACCGGCCGCAGTGCTTGGGTATTGATGTAATAAATGACGGCACTGCCGAGCGCTAGCGCGGCAAGCGATACGAGGAAGACGACCTGCGCGATGCGCTTCGACTGGGCAAGCAAGCTGTCTTGTTCGACGATCGAGATGAAGCGCCAGCCTGCGACCTTGGACTCCATCTGGTTAATGAGCAGCTGACGGTTCTGGTACGACATATCTCCCTTCCCGTCCTCCTGCATCTCCGCGATCGCCAATTCCACCGCTTCCTCGTCGAATTCATGGTTCGCAACCGAATACAAAATTTGATCCTCTTCGTCGACGATATACCGCATTCGGTTCAAGTCGTTCATGACCGGAGGATTGAGCTTCGCGAACAAAGCCTCGTCCATGAGGTTGATCGCCACGATACCCTGGACCTTGCCTTGAATCTTAACCTGGCGGAACAACGTAATGTCCGATCCGTTGGCCGAAGCGCCCCGGGGCAGCTCCCGCTTCTTGACCAGCATCGATTTGTCGCCGAACTCGGAGGCGACCTCCGTCCATGCCGAATCCAGGAAGGTCGCGCTGTTGGAAGCAAAGCCTTGCGGAATCGATAGAAAGCTGTCCTTCTCGATGTCGTAGACGTAAATGCTTTTGATATAAGCCGAATTATTGATTAACGTGGTCAAAAATTGATAGGATTGCGAAATATCCCGATACGAATTCTGATTGTCGCTGGTCAGGAACCAATAGATATGGTCGCTGAGCGCGACTTGTATGGCGACCTGATCGGTTTCTTTGATCGCTTCGTCGATGACGTCCATGTTAAGCCGCAGCATTTGCTGCTGAAGCTCCCCCAACTCCTCCTGCAGCACCGACTTCGAGGTATAGAAGGACGTGAGGCCGACTGCCAGGATGATGAGGCACACGGATACTGTCAAGATCAGCACCAGCCTGATTTGCGAATGCGCCCAATTGAACATGAGCCGTTTTTTGATGGATTTCAACACGGAGCTTCCCACCTTATGCCGAATATCCTTTCATTATAACGCGATCCGTTCCGCCGGACACATACGCAGCTCCAAGCTGGGCCGTCATCCGCGGGCAGGGCGGGATTGCTTCTGCTGCATCATGCGGTAAGTCTCGATGCCGGCAAGCAAGACGATGCCGATGCCATGCGTATCGTTCAATTTCCAGCCAAGGTCGTGTTTGTAATAGGCGTGCCGATAGGACCAGCTGGACCCCTTGCAAACGCCGTACAAGTTGCCTTGCTTGTCGATCGCCCTTTCGCACAACCCTTGCCAGCCCGCCTTCGCCGCCGCCGCATAGGTCTCCGGCTGCTCCAGCCATCCAAGCCGCACGCCAAGGGCGAAGCCGTACATGAACATCGAAGTGCACGACGCCTCCTCGTACGACTCGGGGTCGGTCAGCACTTGATGCCACAGGCCATGCTCCCCTTGCAGCCGGAGATACCCTTCGGCGAGCTCGCGGAAGAACGCCAGAATCGGCGCATAATCGATATGCTCCTTCGGCAGAACATCCAGCAGCGTCGCCAAAGAGAAGAAAACCCAGCCGTTGCCTCTGCCCCAAGCGGTACGCGAAGGTTCGCCGCGGCTCACATCGTACACATGCGACATGATCCGCTGCTCCGGCATATAAAGGTAGTCCCGGTATAACAGCAGCTGTCTCGCCGCTTCATCCACATAACGACAATCGTTGGCCAGGGCTGCATATCGACACAGGAACGGCACGCTCATGTACATGTCATCGCACCACATCGTGTTGTGCATGCTTGGCGAGACGCCGATTCGGCGATACAGGGCGCCGTCCTCCATGCGATCCTGTTCATCCATGATATAGCCGGCGATGTCATCCGACGCTTGCCGCAATCCTTTGAGCGGCCGAACGCGTTCCGCGGCCAGAATCGCAAGCGCGCCGAAGGAGCCGCAATCGTCCAGACTGTCGATATCCGACAGCTGATTGTTCAGGCCTGCCGCACCGAAGCGCCTCCGATCCCATAGCGAATAATCGTACATCGAAGTCGCGAATTCCGCATGTCGAGCCACATAATCGGCCAGATCGCTTCGCCCTAGCAGACTGCTAGTTTCCAGCAGCCCGAACATCGTTACGCCCAGCGGATAATTCCAACGTCCGAACAACTCGTTCTCCAGGAAAGGCCTGACATAGGCACCCGGCTCGCCGGTCGTCCAATAGAAGCTTCTGTCGCCATCTACGGCTACCGTATCCATGGCCAGATAAGGTCGCGCATCCCCCTCGGCATCGGGACCGAACGGGCCCAGATAGAGCCAGCTCCCGTTCAAGCCCGCTACGCGTATAGGCGCATAGAGCCTTGCTTCCGCCCCTTGCGTATAAGCGGTCCCGCTTGCTTCTATACCTGCGCCGACAGCCTCGAACGTTTCGATCGCAAAGCCCCAGCCTTGCGGACCGCAGACGCAACGGAGGATGAGATCGCTTCTCCCCGGGGCGGCATCGAGCTCGATGACGAAAGCGCCTGCTCCATCCGCCGCGACCCGCTCCTCGCCTTGCCACTTAACGTATACCGGCCCATGCGCGGTTCCGGATAACCTTACGCGCGCATAACCTGCGGAACCATTGTCCACCGATGTCCACGCGAACGCGAAGTGGCCCGGCGACGCCTCGTATCCGGATTCGTACAGAACGGCCAACTCGCCCTCTCTGCCTGCGTCGCCTGTTTCGGGCAGCCAACGTACGCCGGTGGCGCGCTCCGACCGGCGATCGGCAGGGATGCTCTCTAACCTCTCTTCCAGCGGAGAGGTAAACAGCCAGCCTTCTTCGCCATCCCTCTCCTCGGAAGGAGCAAGGAAGTGAAGGGGCTTGTTTTTGCGGCTGCCGGTACCGAATTGCGCGCCGAAGCGTCCTTCGGCATCCATTCCCAGCTCCAGAACAAAGTGATTCCAGCCTTGCGCGAGCTTTATCTTTCGTTTAATAGGCTGAGCCTCTCCCGCCGGAGCATCTTCGCCGCCTGTCTCTTCCGCCGCCGAGCCGAATTGCTTGCTGCCGTTATGATACAGACGCACGGGTCCCAGACATCGCAGATGGAAAATAAACTCATGCGCTTCATCTGCCCATAGCTTCGCCCAAGCATAAACAAATTGCCCTTGCCGCATGCCGGAGAACAGGCTGCTTGCCGACATGTCGTACAGATGATTGGGCAGCTTGCGTATCGCGCTTTCTCTTGTCACTCTGTACACGGGGCCATGCGCAGGATGCTGGCCCACGTACCGCTGCGCAATCGTCTCCAGCACATGCGGCACGTCGTGGAATCCCGCAACCGACGCCATGCTTTCATGACGGTCGAAGTAAGCGCCCGAATAGCTCCTCATCGACTCCCTCCTTCCGAATGGCCCGCGCCGACTGCCTGCTTATATCCCAATACTTCCGCGATCTCGACCTTGCGATGCTCCTTGACCGAGCGCCATACCGCCTCGCCCGTCGCTACCGAATAAGCGCCGTCCTCCGCCCCGGATAAGATCCGGTAAGGTCTCCGAGCGCTCTCGCCCATGAACAGATCCTCCAGCAGCAGCGGATCTCCCCCTCCATGCCCGCCTTCGCGATGCACGACGTGTATCGTCTCCTTGGAGCCGAACAAAGGGAAATAATCGATCGTCTGCACGGGCGTCGGGAACGGCGTCCGTCCCGGCATATGGTACTCCAGCGTCTCTATTCGCCCTTTCGTTCCGTTGATCGCCAGACGATAACCCTCATATGGGAGCGAGAAATTGACCGAATAACTAAGCAGCGCGCCGCGGTCGTATTTTACTGCAGCCGCATACGTATCCTCAATCTCGATATCCGAGTCGAATATGCAGCGATCCGGCCGATAACCGGAGTAAGGAAACGAAGCCTGCTTTCCCGCATCCAGCGAGTCTAAGTGATCATCCGGTACGCGCATATGCTTGCTTCTGGCGTTCCACCGCGAATAATAGTCGCATGCTTCTCTCTCGTCGCAGGTCGTGCAGTGGCGTCCATCGATCCGGCTGGGATTGCCTTCCCCTTCGGAGCCGTAATAATTCAAAGCTCCGTACGCGAACACCTCCAGCGGCTTCTGGTCGATCCACCAATTGACGAGATCGAAGTGATGGGTGCACTTGTGGATGGAAAGCCCGCCGGACAGCTCGCGTTCCCTGTTCCAACGCTTGAAATAGCTGGAGCCGTGATAGGTGTCCAAATACCAGTTCAAATCGATGGATGTAATGCGCCCCAGCTTGCCCTCCATCACCATCTCCTTGATCTTGGTATGAATCGGGGCATAACGATAATTAAAGGTCACCGTTACCTTGCCTTTGCTGGCGCGTTCGGCGTCCAGCACGCCGCGGCTGTCCTTGCCGGTCGTCACCATCGGTTTCTCCGTAATGACATCCAGGTCATGCCGAAGCGCCGCGATGATATAGCGGGCATGCGTATCATCTCTGCCCGCGGTAATGATGACATCCGGTTTCGTCTCGGCGACCATCCGTTCGAATTCCGCTTCGCCGTACGTGGCGATATCGGCTTGTTCCGGATATCGCTCGCGGAACAATTCGAAGCGGGCGGGATCCGGATCGAGCAGACCGACCAGCTCGCAAGTTCCCGAGAACAAGGTCAGAATCGGCTTGGCGAACATGCCGAGCGCTCTGCCGCTTACTCCGCAAATCGCGTATCTTTTTTTCATGAGGTCCATCCTCTCCTGCCGTAATTGACCGCCTCGCAGCCTGTGTGTTTGTCCGATTAGCCGACAGGACCGGCTTTGACGCCGGCCCCGTCGCTTATGATTTTACCCGGCCAGCTTCGCGTACCATTCCCGTACGCGCTCCGTAACCTTGTCGCCGCCAGCCTTGTTCCAGCGTTCGACGAACTCGTCGAACTTATCGACCGGCCACTCCCCGATCACGATCTTGGTCAGATACTCCTGGAACAGCTTGTGCGACTGAATATCCGGATAGCCTTCGTATACGGTGTTCGGCAATCCGTCTCCGGCAATGCGGCGCGCGTCGGCCTTGCTCACCTCGAAGACGTCCGTCACCATCTGCTGCATATCCTCCGGGATCGTTTCCTTGATTCGCGTCGCCATATCCTCTTCCGTCGTCAGGTTGCGCATGCCAAGCGCGATCGGGCGGCTGTCCTCCGGCGGCAGAAGCGTCTTCTTGCCGTCGACGACCTCATGCTGCATCCCTTCGATGCCGAAACGAACAAACTCGTCGTTGTTATTGTCATAGAAAAAGTCCAGCAGCTTGAGCGCATCGGGAGCCTTCGCTTCGGCTGCGGCGGGAATAACCCACTCCGGCTCTCCCATGCTCTTCATCGTAACGAAACCTTCGTAGCCTTCGACTTCCGGCATCGGCATGCCCTTGACATACGCATCGGGCGCACCTTGCAGCATCGCCGTGTAGCGATCCCTCAGGTTGGCGGGCAAGTGATACCAGCTGCCGACCAGGTTATTGTTGATTTTGGCCGTCCATACATCGCCTTTGTTCAGGAACGTCTCGTTGTCCAGCAGCTTCTCTTCGTACAATTCGCGGATAAAAGTAATGGCGGCCTTCATGTTGTCGGATACGCCAGCGTAGCCGATCTCCCCTTCGTAGATGTCCCATTCGGGCACGCCTTCCCACATGGCAACGCCGAACATGCCGAACAGGTGGTCCATCCACTTGCCGAACTCCCGGCCGGAGGTCGGCAATTCATCGGCCTTGCCGTTGCCGTTCGGATCATTATCTCGGAAGGCCCGCAGCACATCCTTATATTCATCCAGCGTGGTCGGCATCGACAGCCCCACCTTATCCAGCCAATCCTGACGGATCATCGGCGCGCGCTCGGGGACGAGAAACACTTTGGGCACGTAGTAGATATGTCCGTCCGGCGATGCCGAACGTACGACGTCCCAGGCTTCCTGAGGAATGTTCTTCCATACGTTAGGCGCATATTCGGGCAATAGCTCCTCCAGCGGCAGCGCGCCGCCCTGCTTGATCAACGTCTGCTCGATGCCTCCGATCGGACGCAGAATGTCGGGCAACTCGTCGGACGCGATCATCAGATTCAAGTATTCGGTCGGCTCGGAGCCCGGCGGAGTCGTCATCATCTCGTAGATGACGCCCGTCTTTTCCTGCACGTACTTCACATGCTCGTTGTTCGCGTCCGGGATCGTCCCGACTCCCATATGACTTTTAAACACCTTAACCGTAACCGCCTTTTCTCCATCGCCGTTTGTTCCCGCGTTCTTCGGCGCATTGCCGGCGTTCGAACAGCCAGCCACTAGCGATACGGCGAGCACGGCCGCCATAGCCGCCGTTTTCGTCGACTTTCCAAACCTTCTGTTCATCTTTGTCATACCTCCCTTTTTTGGTGAAAAACAAGAATTACGCTCTTATTCCTTCAATGAGCCTAACATGGCGCCTTTGACGAAATACTTCTGCAAATACGGGTAGACCAATACGATCGGAATCGTTGCGAACAGAATGGTAGCCGCTTTAAGCGTCGTCGTGTTGAAATCGTAGTCTCCCAAAAACATATTGACGGCGGCAAGTTCCTCCGGCGAAGTCAGATAAGCTCTGAGCTTCATCTGAAGCGGCCACTTCTCGGGATCCCGTATGAACAATACGGCCCGCGAGAACGTATTCCAGTAGCCTACCGCATAAAACAAGCTTACCGTAGCCAGCACGGGCTTTGACAGAGGCAGATAGATTCGGAATAAGATGCCCGCGTCGCTGCACCCGTCAATTCGGGCCGAATCGTCCAGCTCCTTGGGGAGCCCCATAAAAAAAGTGCGAATAATGATCATGTTGAACGTCCCGATAATGCCCGGCAAGATGAGCGCCCACAAGGAATTCATCATGCCGAGCTCGCGCACGGTCAAAAAGAACGGAATCATCGGCGCGTTAAAGATCATCGTAATGATAATGCCCAGCATAATCGGCCTTTTCAGCAGAAAATCCTTATGCGCCAGCGGATAAGCCGTCAGCACGGAGAATAACATGCTAAGTACGGTGCCCACGATCGTAATATACACGGTGATGCCGAAGGACTTCCATAACCCCGCGTTCTGCAGGACATGCTTCCAGGACGCCGTCGTAAATTCGACCGGCAGCAGAAATACTTGCTTGGAATCCGCAGCGATCGGAGAGCTGAAGGAAACCGCCAGCAGCTGCAATAGCGGCATGAGCATGGTGGCCGCAGCGGCAAACAGAAATAAGTAGTTGAACAACTGAAATGTTTTGTCGCCTCTGGTTAGCTTCATCACCACAACCCCTGTTCCGTTTTTCGAGCCATCCGATTAAAGATCCATAACAAAATAAAGCCGATGATCGACTGGAATAAACCGATCGTGGTCGTTACGCTATATTGGCCTTGCAAGACCCCTGCCCGGTATACGTACGTTTCGATGATATCCCCGACCGAATACGTCATCGGCGTAAGTAAATTGTAGATTTGGTCGAAGCCAAGCTCAAGAAAATTGCCGATATTGAGCAGGAACAAAACCAGGATCGTCGGGAACATGGTTGGCAATGTAATGTGTATCGTCTGCTTCCAGCGATTCGCGCCGTCCATAACGGCCGCCTCATATAGATTCGGATTGATCCCCGCGATTGCAGCCAAATACACGATCGTTCCCCAACCGACATCCTTCCAGATGGCGGATAGAACGACGATGGAACGGAAGTATTTCTGCTCCTGCATGAATAGAATGGGCTCAAGGCCGAGCCATTCCCTCAGCGCGTTAATGACGCCTTGGCTCGACAGAAGCTCGAACACGATGCCGCCGACAACGACCCACGACAGAAAGTGGGGCAAATAAAACAGGCTTTGCACGAACCTTTTGGCCATCATCAGCCTCACTTCGTTGAACAACAAGGCGAGAATGATAGGCGCCGGGAAGCCGAAGAGCAGCTGGTAGAGCGCGATGACCGCCGTATTGCGGAGCACGGTGTAGAAGTCCTGATACGAGAAGATATACTTAAAGTTCTTAAGTCCGACCCACTCGCTGCCTCCGATGCCCTTAAAGATTTGAAAGTCCTGAAACGCGATGACGCTTCCCGCAAGCGGCACATACTTGAACACGACGTAATACAAGATGCCCGGCAGGATCATCAGATACAGAATCCAGTGCTTCCTCATATTACCGAGAATTCGGTTCTTCGGAGCTGCATGCTTCCCTGCATGACGAGGGGTTGCGTCTGAGGAGCCTGACTGCGTGGGGCCAACCCATTCTGCCATATTTGCGACCCTCCTTTGCTTAAGTACGGCTATCGTACCCCTGCTGACAGCGATTCCACAATCGTTGGTTTCTCTAGCGCATGAACAATTCCTCGCGCCGCGCCAATACTGGGAAATTGCTATATGGGACAAGGCTTCCTGTCGCATTGGTTAGTCGTTTGGAGGATGGGTATATCACTTGAACAACGGCGAGGAACCAAACTCGAAAGCTCCGTTCCGGTAAAAACGCACATGCTGGGCGTACTGCAAAAACCTCCTCGAATGGAATCATTCGGAGGAGGTTCGCAGTAACGCTTCCGTACTTTTTCATATCATTCAGATCCGCACCTTAATCGCCCGGCGATCTCCGAAGCAACTGCTCCCGATATTCGCCCGGCGTTTGACCCGTATCCATCTTAAATGCCTTGGCAAATGACTGCACCGTAAGATATCCCACCATATGGGCGATGTCCTGGATCTTGTGCCGGGGATCGCCGAGCAGCTGCCTGGCCCGCGAGATCCGTTTCTCGCTGATCGTGTCCTTGATGGTAACGCCCGTCTCCTCCTTGTAGATCTTTCGCAGATGCGACATGCTGATGGCGAACAAATCGCTTAACCGCTCGATCGACAAGTCGCCGTCGAGATGATCGTCGATATAAGCCGTCACGTCCAAGGCCAGCTCCTTGTTCTTCATGCTGCGCTTCTGCTCCAGCTGGCCCAGGATCAAGTCGTAGAGCGACTGGATGTAGCTGACCATGCTCTGCATCGTGTCCGACTCCAGCAGGTCCGTATAACGAAATTGCTGGATGATCGGCTGGAACCCGAGATTGGCGTCAATCTCATAGATACATCGGAGCGAGGACGAAAACAGCTGCAGAAAATATTGCCGGACGACCTCGATTTGACCGGAATGATGCTCCAGCATATACGCTTCGAACTCCAGCAAACTTTGGGCGACGCCTTCGCGATTGCCCGTCTTGAAGTGCGTCAGCAGCTGTTTCTCGATCTTGAGCGGGTACAGGGCAATGCTCGGCTCCGACTTGGCGCCATTGTAGAAGATCACGTTGTTGTATCCGTAGACCAGCTTCTGGCTGATCGCGGACTCCGCCTCCAGGTAACATTCGCCCAGCTCCTCCAGCCCTTCGTGCAGCGCGCTCACTCCGAACGTCGCCGTCATGCTGGATGCGGTCTGCAACAGCTCGTGAAGATGCCGAATCCAGCGATGCAGCTGGGATAACATGGACTCCGAGTCATCGTCCGGAGACTGGAGCCCAAGCACCAGCAGCAGCTCATTCGATTCGTGCTCCAGCAGATAACCTTGGTACCGCTGCTTCGCGAACGCTTCCTCGCGAATGAGCTCGGACATTCGCAGTACCAGCTCGTTGCGAACGGACTCCTCCTGGCCGAGCTTCGCGAACCCGTCCAACGAGATCATGATCATCGCATAATACCCTTCCGCGCGAAGCGGAACCTCGTAATAGCGGAGCCGCTCCAGCGTCTGCAGGTCGGCGGGCTCTTCCCCGCGCGCAAGCCTGTGCAGAAATTGTTCCTTGCGATGGGTCTCGTAATCCTTAAGCAGCAGCGTCAAATCCCGGTTATGGTCGATCAGCCGGTTCACCCTCGTCTCGAGCTGCGTCATCTCCTTGCCCTTCTCAGAGCCCGAGCCTCCCGCATGGACCCTGCGGGTCAAGGATAACAGCCGGTCCACCGGATTAAAGATGCGTTTGGAGAGCAGGAAGGAGCCGGCGAGGCTCAGCAGCAGCGCGATGGCCACGATCGTGATCGTCGCTCTGCTCCACAACTGCACGCTCTCCGTAATGGACGACTTGGGCATGGAGTAGATGTACATCCAGCCGCTAGGCTCGGACGAGATATAGCTGACCAGTGAGTCGATTCCATTTATCTTGGCGAACCGGTTGCCCGACTGTCCCGTCAGCATGGAGAAATCGAAGTCTTCCGAATCTCCGGATGACAGCGACTCTTCCGACGACTTACGGGACAGCACATGCCCTTCCCTGTCGGTAATGATCAAGAAGGCGTCACGGTTCGTATTGAGCGAATCCATGATGTTGACCAAATAATCGCTTCGAATATTGATGACGACGTAAGCATAGGGCATACCCGCATGAATGATAGGGAGCGTCTTTACAATGGTGATCACGTTCTCGTTCCCCATCGAAGAGATCTCCTGCAGCGAGCGGGTGCGGACAAGCGACTCGTCAAACTTCTCTCCCGCCAGAGCCCCGGCAAACGTCTTGTCGCTAAAGGCCGTTAAAGGAACGGCCCCCTGTATGGACGATAAAACGAATTGCTCCCGCGGATAATGAATGTAGACGGAATGAATATAATCGGTGGCCAGCACGACGCCCTCGAGTCTCTCTTGAATCCGCCGCTGCATAAGGATATCCGAGCTTTCGTAATACTCCATAAAGTTCATAAAGGAGGAGTCCAGAAACACCGCTTCCATCGCTTTGTCGACCTCGGACAAAACAATCTCCTGGCCGTTTTTGAGCAGCTGCAGCGTATTGCTGCTGGACTGGACGGCGTCCCGCCATAAAATATTGGACGACGAGTAGTACAAGGCCGCTCCCGTAATGAAGGAGATAAGCAGAGACAGGGCGAGGAAATAATAGAAGTATTCGAATAGACTGCTTTGCATGAAGCCCCATTTTTTCCTCGCGTTCATCCCTTCGCCTCCACTTTGCCGCCTCGTCGGATTGGCCTTGTCTTGTTCGTTCATTATACTTGTTCGCTCCTTCGATTTGAAGGCGGCTCTTTTCGTTACTGGAGCTGATAAGCACGCCAGATCATCTGCGCCGCCTCTCCCCGCGCGGCCCATCTCTGAGGCCTTACGGTTCCATCCCCATAGCCGCCAATGAGACCAAGAGATGTCGCTGTTTCCATGGCCGGTCTGGCCCACGCCGAGATGGCGTCCCGATCCGCGAAGGACACGTCTCCGCCGACTGCTTCCTGATCCAGACCAGCTTGCTCCAGCCCTCTTACGAGCATCGCCGCCATCTCCTCGCGGGTTATGAGCTCATTCGGAGCGAAGCGGCTGTCCCCTCTTCCGTTTACGATGCCGGCTTGCTTGGCGGCGGCAACCGCCGCGGCGTAATAAGCCGCCGCTGGAACGTCATCGAAGCCGGTGCTGCCATCCGCCGACGACTCTTCCTCCGGCTTTTCCCATCCCAGGGCACGCATCCACAACGCGATGAACTCGGCTCTCGTTACCTGACGGTCCGGAGCGAACCGGTCGTCGCTAACTCCAGTCGCCGCATGTGCGGCCGACAGCCCTCTGAGCGCCGGATACAGCCAGTGCTGCGGCGGCACATCCGCGTAGCTTTTCTCGTAGGCAAGCAACGAGTAGGCGCTAAAGTGGTCCAGACGCGCTTCGATCGTCCCTTGCGCGCGATTTAGATAACTGCGCACATAACGGGGAATGTCGGTTTCCTCATCCCAATAGTAGATGCCGAGCAGCTCCGGCTCAGCCTGATCCCCGAAGGAAAACGTCACGGTTACCGGCTCGACGAAGGCAGCCGGAGCGATTTTGTTCCCGCCGGAGTCGACCGCGTACATCGTCAGCTCCACGGGCTTCCCGGCTGCAGTCAACCGGCCGCCCCTTAGCTCGCGCGCTTTCGCCAATTCCAACGTTTGTCGGTCAGTATACTCCTCCAAAGCTTCGATGCCGATGACAAGACGGGTATTGACGCTCCCGTCACCGCCGTGCATGAATCCCTCCAACGTAGCCGCCGGAATCGAGAGTCGCAGTCCTTCCGCCTCGATCTGCAGCTCTTTGCCGCTAAGCGTATCGAACAACTCGGCGCGGAGTTCCGCAAAAGCGGCGTTCGCCGCAAAGCGGAGCTTCCAGCCATCGCCTTGATCGACAGGCTTCAAATCCGCAGCCGTTGCCTTCATGACAGACGACGGTTCTCCGCCGCCCTCCGTTTCTCCAGAGCCGCCGGTGCCTCCATTATTTCCATGATTTCCGGCAATGACGGTCACGCCGGCCTTCGCCGCCACCAGTCTACCGTTCGCGTCGAACCCTTTGACCGTTAGCGCATGGGTGCCGGGCTGCAGCGCGGCGGCAGCCTGGATGCCTAGGCCGTTCAGCGTATGCGGCACCTGCGTTCCGTTGACCAGCACCTGGAGCGTATCCAGCTCCACGGGGATTTCTCCTTGCGCCACTTCGGCCGTAATGGCGACGTTGCCCGCAACGATCGTCCCGTTGTGAGCGGGGCTCAAATTGTCGATGCGGCTGTAAAGGCCGGAATCCTGCTGCGTGTACACGCCGACATTTCGGATTTTATAGCCAACCTGCATGGCTGTCCGGGAATTGATCCCGATGCTGAATCTCCGGATCTGATCGGGATCCAGGTGGAAGTTGTCGTCTGGCAAGCCGAATGCTCCGAAGTCCGACCAAGGCATCTTGACCGACTGCCATCCCCCCGTCGGAGCGGCGCCCCCGGAATTCAAATAACCCGCTCCGTTGCTCTCGTACATAAAGCTGCGAATCGTGACGCCTTCGACGGCCTCCGGGAAGTAGATCTCGAACGTCACTCCTTCCGTTCCCGCAAAATTCGTGGCGCTGTCCAGCGTAAAGTTGGGATACGACCACTTGTCCCCGTTGCCGAAAGCGAAGTCGAATTGCACTTCTCCTTGCCCGGGAGACGTTGCCTCACTCGTGGAGCCCGAAGAAATATTCGTCTCCCACCGCTCGGGATCGTCGTAATTCGGTACCAGCAAGCTTGGAGTTACCGGGAGATCCTCATTGGAGGCGATCTGCGTGACCGACTTGGACGTTTCTTCACCTCCAAATGTTCCCTGGAATACGACCGGAAACTTCACGTCCGCTGCAACCGCGGCGCTGCCCGTTAATTCGAAAGTTACCGTCTCCTTGCCGTAAGGCGCGATGTCGACGTTCTCCGTCGGGCTGGCAAACGACCAACCGCCATAGGTTGTGCCTGTTATGTCGCCCGTCATCGGCTCGTCATTAAAATTGTAGACGTCGACTTGCACCAATGTCGTCTCCGTCTTGTCGAGCAGATACCCCTTCGCTTTTGCTTTGGCGGCCGTTGCCTCGGGATACTTCTGCACCAGCACCACCCGGTCCGCCGCAGACAGCGGCGGCGCAAACGGCGCGGGCTCCGCATGGGCCGGCTCCGTCAAGCCCGGAAACGTCCCCGCCACCCGAACATATTGCACGTCGGCTCCGGCGGTCAGCGCATAACTTCCGCCCGTTGCCGCCAGCACGCTTTCGCGTCCCATAATGTCCGTCAGCAGCGCATCCCCGGCTATGGCGGGAAGCGTCAACGGCGTGTCGTTCTCGCTCCAGATCGCCGCAACGCTGTCCTCTCCGTCGCGGAACACGTAGCTCGCGACTCCCGCGGGCAGGCTGCCGAGCTGCCCCAGGTAGACGGCTTCGCCCAACGCATGAGTCATGGCGGCTTGGGCGTTGACGGCCGCATAAGGCGTAACGCGGGAGGAAAAGCTGCCCCACGACATGCCGTTCTCCAGATAATAAGGGAACACAAACCAGAAATGTTTGTCCACGCCCATCGCCACGGATTCGATCGTGGAGGTGGCCAGATAACGCGCCTGGGTTCTAAGCTGCTCTTGCGTCAACGTCTGCGTGCTGTCCTGGAACTTCAACATGATGCCCGCTTCCGTGACATAGATCGGCTTGCCGTCGACGCCGTAGTCGTGAAGGAATTCCATATTGGCGGCGAAGGTCGGCGGCGTCTCCATCAGCTTCGTCGTTTCGTTGTCGTTGCGATGACCGTGATAATTGTAAATGTCGATGTAGTCCGTAATGTTGTTTTGCATGAGGAGCTCCACATAGCCACCTGGCGGATAAGCGATGCCCGCAAGCGCGACTTGCGTGCCCGTACCCGCATCTCTGGCCGCAATCGTAGTCGCCTTTAAGAAGGCCGCGTATTGATCGGCCGTCTCGCTGTCCGCCGTGTACTGGATGTCCGGCTCGTTCCAGAATTCCCAGTCCGCTTGCGCGCCGTAATGAAGGGCGGATGTCTTGGCCAAATCATACGCGTTCATCAGGTTCCTTGGCAGATTCTTTCCCGTATCCTTGGCCCATGGCGGCGTGATATGGTTCAACTGCAGCACGCGTATGCCTTCGTCGCCGTACGCATCGTTGTAAGGGTCGTATTTGGCGAAATCATACGTGCCGGGCGCGCTGCTGACGGAATTCCAGTGCATCCGCTCCCGCACGTAATCCACGCCGGTCAGCCGGACCGCCCTGGCATAGCCTGGCGCATCCGCCGCCGGGAACAAGGAGCCTCCGGCCACGTCGATCGCGAACGGATGCGTAATGCCGGACCTGCGCTCGGCGCTGTTCATGACGATGGAGAAATATTCGCTGACCTCGCGGCCGTTCCCGTCCGCCTCCGCATACACCGTATAGTGTCCGCGCCCAAGCTGCGGCAAGGACAAGGCGTAGCTCGGCACGTTGTCCTGCAGCGTCAGCTCATCCTGCACGACCGTATTCCCCTCGTAATCCTCTATTCGATACGAGACGGAATGCCCGCTGCTCGCCGAATCCGTAAAGGCAATCGTGAGCCGAACCTCGTCCTGCTCCTCGAACAAATTGTTCTGCGCGTTGCTGCGTATGGAAGTAAGTCCCCACGGCAGCTTGGTCAGCTCAAGCATGTCGAGGAAAAAATAAATGCGTCCGTCCAGGCTTCTCCCCTGCGTCACCCGAAAGGATATCGTATTGCTTCCTTCCTCCAGCGTGACGGGAGTCAGACTATAGCGGTGGAACAGGTTCGTCGGCGATTGAAGCTCGCCAATCTTCGTCGCGATCGACGAATTCACGTCCACATACTCTCCGTCGTTAATCCGGATCTGATACGGAGACACGTGGCCGGCCGCAATCGGCGATGCGACGATCGTCAGGCCGTAAGTGCCTGGAACCGGGGCAGTTACCTCGAATTCCGCGATATAGCCTGCCTCGGGAAGCGGCGCTCCCGCCGCGCTCTTAAAGAACAGGAAGTCGTTGCCGCTGAGCTCCGTGCTGCTTCCTCTCAGCGCGTCCCGCTCTCCCTTCGCGACGGGCGTCTGGTTCACTGTCGAGTAGTGTTCTCCTTCAATGACGATAACGCCGGCATCCTGCTCCGGCTGTATATCCTCGCTCGCATAGGCTGGAAACGCTTGCAAAACCAATGTCAAAACAAGGAACCACATGATCGACATCCGTTTCATCCCGATCTACTCCTCCTCTATGTTTGTGCATACCGGCTTGAACTTCCCCGGCCAATCCCAAACAGTCAAATCCTTGCTCCAGGCCACTCCGATCGAAGCATGCGTATCGAACAACACGCTTTCGTCCTCTGGGCCGCTCCCATGGTAAAACACAACGAATGCCTCGATCCCGGCAACATGGCGCAGGTCGATGACAAAGCCGGCCGTAATCCGGCCCATGGCCCACTCCCAGTCCTTCTGGCCAAGCGTGATGAGCTCTCCGTCATCCCGCCAATCCGTCAGATCGGAGGAGCGCATGACGCCAATACCGTTTTCCGGGGAATGGAACATCACGTATTCGCCGCCATGCCTAATGATGCAGACGTTCTCTCCCGCTTCTCTGCTGCCGCCGTATATCCATTCGCGGAAGTTGTCCGTACGGGAGTAGCTGACGCCGTTCTGTTTGTAGAAGCAATACCACTCGCCCGGCTTGTCTGCATGTTCCACCAAATAAGGGTCTATCATTCTGCCCATCTCGCGAACGCCCGTATCCCCGCCTTTGACCAGAAGGAGCTCGGGCGGCGACCAATGGCGCAGATCGTCGCTCTCCATCATCCAGAGCCGGCAATCCGCATTACCGTATTTCTCCCCGTTTGGCCTGGGATACGTCTGAAGGCACATATGCCACTTGTTGTTATGGAAGACGATATTGCCGGGGCTCGAATAATTTAACCCCCGATTTCTCGGCGTCAAAATATGCGGCTTGCTCCAATGTCGCAAATCTCCGCTTTCGCTCATGGCCGTGTACAGATAAACCTGGCCGTCCGCTTCCGTCTCCGCCAGCGTGTAGTATAGGAACCATATTCCCTCGTGATAGACGGCGCAAGGATCGCGATAGGCTCTCCTGTCGTTGCCGCTCAGCAAGCGGGGAGATGGCAAATCGTCGAACATAAACGTGCCACCTTTCTTATTTGCGGGCATGGCAGAAGGCCGGGGACCGTCATCGGCCCCCGCTTCCATGTCTGCCTTTTACTGCTTAGTTAATACCCGATACGACTTGCGTTCCCTTAAGCTCGTTGTACTTCTTAATGGAGGCATCGAATACGGTCTGGCCGCCTTTTTTCTTCCAGCTCTCTACATAACTATCCCACTTGTCCAGCGACTCGGCCCCTGTTATAAACTTAATGATCATTTCCTCTTCGAACTTGGCCACGTCGGCGCCGTACATCTTGTATTCGTCGGTATGCGGAATGCCGTAGAAAATATCCGCATACAGCTTATAGCCTGCAGCCGCATTGATAAAACGGTTGTTTTCGATCTGCACGGGATCCTCGCTCGCATTGCTCGCCTTATCCACCAAATCCACCCGAGATACAATCTGGCTCAGCGGATCCAGCCACTTCTCGTCGTAAGCCTTCTGTCCTTCCGGCGTTCTCGGCGCCGTCGCGGACGTGTAGTGCGTGTCCTTGATCCCGAACCTTGCCAATTCCCAGCCTTCTTCGGTTGCCAAATAATCGAGGAACTTGATCGCTTCCTCCGGATTTTTTGACTTGGCGGAGATGGCTACCGATGCGCCGATGTTGCCGAAGGAGAACATGCCGCTCTTGCCTTCCGGCCCCGTCAAAGCCGGGAGAATCGGCTCCCACTTCGCTTCCGGCACGATCTCGTTCATCTTGAGCTGCATGACGAGCTGTTGAGGCGCTATTGACCACCAAGCGTTAAAGTAACCAATCTTGCCTTGCGCAGCCTTCTGCTGCGCCTGATCCGCCTTGATCGTAAAGATCTCCGGATCGATGACCTTGGCATCCCATAACCGCTTGATGTAAGTAATCGCTTCCTTGTATTCCGGCGAAACCGCGACCGGGACGATCGTGCTGCCGTCTTCCTTCAGATAGCTCGGCATCGGCGTGCTGCCGCCGATAAAGCCCGGCGCAATGCCGTAGGCGCCGAAGATCGGCATAAAGGATTCGCTGTACGTGTTCGTCACGCCAAGGCCATACGTGTCGTTGTTTCCGTTTTTGTCCGGATCGTCAAAGGTGAACGCCCTGAGCATGGCCTCGAACTCGTCGAGGTTCGTCGGCATGTTTAGTCCCAGCGTCTCGAGCCAGTCCTGGCGCACGACCGGCACTTCTTTGCCTGCCGTGTTTTCGTACGGGATGACGAATTGTTTGCCTTTGTACTTCGTCAGCTCCCACAGCTCTGCCGGAATCGCCTTTTTAAGATTGGGACCGTATTCGTCGATGTAGTCCGTCAGATCGAGGAACAGTCCCTGATCCGCAAAGTTCTGGTAATCGAACGCGCTGAGACGGCTAATGTCCGGAATGTCTCCCGAAGCGGCCAGTACGTTGTATTTGCTGGTAAAATCGTTGTTGGGATGCATCGAGACGTTGAGCTTGACGTTCGTTCGAGCCTCCAGCTCCTTGGTGCCCGGGTTATCGGCCTTCCAGACCCTGCCGAGATCCGGCTGAATAATAGAGATGGCGGTTGGTTCTTTCTTTGTTCCTCCATCCTCCGGTTTGCTCGTGCTCGTCTCGGCGGGCTCGTTGCCGCCTCCGCTGCATCCTGCGATCAGCGCGACGGTCAGCAGGGACGCGCCGGCTGCCTTGAAGCGGGATTTGGTCATCGATTTCATTGTGATCTCCCTTTCTTGTTTATGTTATCTATTATAAGCCAAGCGGCCTACAACCATGGGTACTAACCTTTCACCGAGCCGACCATGACGCCTTGCACGAAGTAACGCTGCAAGAACGGGTACACCATGACGATCGGCAACGTCGACATCATAATCGTAGCGGCGCGAACGGTCTCCACCGGAGGCGGCAGACTGTCGCCGTCCAACTGGTCGATGGCGAAGGTATACATTTTACGCAGAATCAGTTGAAGCGTGGACAAGTCAGGGTCGTTGATATAGATAACGACGTTGATATATTCATTCCAGTGGCCTACGCCGTAGAACAGCGCAAGCGTGGCGAAGATCGGCATCGACAGCGGCAATATGATGCGAACCAGTATGCCTAGCTCGGAGCAGCCATCGATACGAGCCGATTCGCGAAGCTCAGCGGGAATCCCCTGGAAGAAGTTTCGCATCAGGATCAGCAGCCAGGCGCTGATCGCCGAAGGGAGCATAAGCGCCCACACCGTGTCGACTAGCTGAAGGGAACGCACGACCAGGTAAGTCGGGATGAGACCGCCGCTAAACAACATGGCGATCAACACCATCGTCATCATCGCGTTGCGGCCGGGCAGATCCCGGTTGGACAGTACGTAGGCTCCAAGAGCCGTCATAATCAGGTTGATTATGGTCCCCACCACGGTGATAAAGATCGTAACGCCGTAAGCGTTAAGCAAACCCGAATATTGAAGCACGTAGCGGTAGCTGTCCAAGTGGATCGACTTCGGGAAGAGCAGCACGCCGCCGCTCTCCACGATATCCTTCATGTTGGCGAACGACACGAACAGAACGTTTACGAACGGGAACAACGTCGATATGCTGAACAACACGAGAATAAACCAGATGACGTAATCGACGATGCTGCTTTTGCCCAGTTGTGGGCTCGATGCCGGCTTTACCATATGCCGCCCTCCTCATCCATTTTCTTCGCCAGGAAATTTGCCAGCAGCACCAGCGCCACCGCAATGACGGATCGGAACAAACCAACGGCGGTCGCATAGCTGAAGTTATTCGTATTTAGCAAGCCGACGCGATAAATATAGTAATCCAGAACTTCCGCGATCGAAGATACTTGAGGATTGATCATGACCAGAATTTGCTCGAAGCTGACGCTGAGCAATCCGCCAAGACTCAGAATAAACATGATGCTGATGACGCTGCGAATGCCCGGGAGCGTAATATGCCACAGCCTCTGCCAGCGATTTGCTCCGTCGATCGAAGCCGCTTCGTACAAGTTGGGATCCACGCGGGTCAGCGCGGCCAGGAAGATGATTGCGCTCCAGCCCATTTCCTTCCACATGGCGCTTCCGACGAACATCGTTCGGAAATATTCCGTCGAAGACAGGAAGGGAATACTCTCGCCCGACCAGGATTTCATCAGCGTATTGATGAAGCCGCTCTCCGAGAAGAAGTTGTACATAAGCCCGTACACCACGACCCAGGAGACGAAATGCGGCAAATAAGAAACCGTCTGAAACACGCGCCGCCACTTGACGAACCTCATCTCATGCAGCAGCACCGCGAACAAGATGGGGGCCGGAAATCCGAACAGGATCCGGTAGAAGGCGAGCACCAACGTATTGCTGAACACGATCCAAAAGTCCCCGTTGTCGATAAAACGTTTAAAGTGGGCCAGCCCCACCCAAGGGCTGCCGTATATGCCGTCCAGGAAGTTGTAGTTTTTAAACGCGATAACGACCCCGGCCATCGGGGCATAATGAAAGATGGCATAATAAGCGACGACGGGGATAAACAGCAGATACAGCGCTCCATACCGCTTCATGACATCGCGGAAGCGCTTTCCTTTTGGACGCAGCTTCCTGTTGGAATCGCCAGCGTCTGAATACTTGAGCGAGTCCGGGCTTGCCAGTGATTTCAATGTCGTTCCTCTCCTTTATGTCTGGTATTGTCTGTCTGATATGTCCGAAAGCGATTTCAGCTGCCGCCTTCGCTTTGCCCCTGTATAATCCCATGGACATCCGGCTTCGCACCAGGGTTGAAAGCGCTTTTTCGGGCTTTTTCCGCTGAATCAGCGGAATGGATAACGATAAGCGGTTTGGTTTGTTGCAGATATAAGAGCGCGAATCGGGGCTAACAAGTGTTGCTGTTTCACTGTACGGCTCCCCAGTAAAGCCTCTCGACACCTCTCTCCCACTCGCCTCCCGCAACTCGGATCGCCACTCGTCTCCCGCTAGCTTTCCGCCCTCCAACTCCCTCCTAACGGACTTGGGAAGCACTATTGCGCTTATTTATCGTGTTTTAGGATTCTAACGGACATACTCGCCTCTATTCGCATCTAAATGGCCGTCCGCCCCATCATTTTGGGCAAATAGTGTTTTCTGTGTCCGTTACAATTGGGATGTGTCTTAATTAGGGCAAATAAAGTCTCTGAGGTCCGTTACAGGTACGGTTTCGGTTAGGGCTACGTTTGCGGATGCGGTTGCGGTTGAGGTTGCGGCTGTCCGTCGGTTTTCGTCTCCGCATGCTGCCATATGTTCCATTGCCGAAGCCGGCCATCGTCCCCTCCAACTAAAAAAGTTCTTGATCGTTCAGCATTGCTGAACGATCAAGAACCAATAGAAAGCGATGGCGTATCGCGGTTAGACGCGCATCGGCGATTCGCGACGCCTTATGTACATTGCCATGTCGCGTTTTTAGCGGAAGTTACTTAGCCGAAAGGTCGTCCATCGCTTGAACCGCGAGTTCCAGCGCTTTAAGTCTTCTTGCCAGCAGCGTCTTCTGCGGACTGCCTGCCTTAGACTTTGCGTAGCTGTTTTCGACAGACGGGGTTAGAACGACGAGCACTTCACGAGCTTCATTCAATTCATTGGGGGTGTAAGAATGAGGTTTTTGATGCCAGAGGCTTTCAAGCATTGCGAGACCGACGCTAACTGCGCGGAGTCGCTTTTGGACCAAGGTCGTTTTCGCCCCGCTTTGCGTCATCTGGGACAAGGCGCTCTCGAGTTTTCTTATCGTTGATTGCAACGATTTAATGGAATCCGACTTTTCTTCGTTCGTAACGCTTTCCATGCCGGGCACGATCCTCCTTCATTAATCAAAGATAAGTCCTCTTTAACTCTTCTATAGTAATTGTACAACATTAGCGCAAGTTCTAATGTCAGCCCTTCTGATCCTTTGACAATACTGTATCATTCGAAAAAAAACTTATAATGCGAGCTTTAAGGTTTCTCAATAATGTGAGTCGGGAAATTGAACATGAGTTGACGCTACGTCAGGATAAAACTCAAAAGGCAGGAGGCTTGTCGCAATCGACATGCCCCCTGCCCTACGACTCCCCAGCATCTGTCTTACGAAGCCGAATTCGCCTTTTGCAATCCGCGCTTTCTCGCGCTCAGCGTCATTCCGAAACAGACCAACAGGATCAAGCAAGCCATTGCGTACGGAAAGTTGATGTCCAGATCGAACAAAAATCCCGCCACGATGGGTCCGACAATGTTGCCGAGACTCGTAAAAGCCGAATTAAGACCGGCCACGTATCCTTGCTGATCCTTAGCCACCATGGACATCTGCGTGCTGATGGCCGGCCGCAGGATATCGATCGCCAAAAAGATAATAAACGTGACGGCAAAGATCATCCAGAAGCGATGAACGAACAGCGTCAGGAAAATAAAGACCCCGGCGAAGAGCAGGCAAACCGAGATGACGTTTTGTTCGCCGAACCTTCTGAGAATCCAGCCGAAGGCCGTTACCTGCACGACGGCGCCGGCGATGGAGCCGAACGTAATAATAAACGCGATGTCGCTTGGTTCGAAACCAAACTTATGGTCGACGAACAAGCCGAACACGGTCTCGAAATTGGCTAGTCCAAAGGACATAACAAATACGATAATCAAGCTTAAAAAGTACGGTTCACGGTAGGAATACCGAAGTTGGGTCAGCAGACTCCCATGCGACTTGCCCGGGGCCGAAGCGCCGGAATTCTCCTCTTCTTCCGCCGCGACAGGCACCGATTCCTGCAAGACAAAATAGGTGAGAATCGCAGCTATAATTCCGGCCACCCCCGCTGAATAGAAAGGAACGCGTATACCAAACTCCGCAATGTAACCACCAATACCTGGTCCAATAATAAATCCGGTCGTAATCGCCGCGTTTATATACCCCATCCCCGTCGCGCGTTCTTCTTTGGTCGTAATGTCAGCCGCATACGCAATGACGGCTGGCATGATCATGGCGGCGCTAATTCCCCCAAGCAGCCTGGAAACAAACAGCAGGACGGGAGAATGCGCCAATCCGAACAACACCTCCGACAATGCAAAAACTACCATGCCAATAACGATCATGCGTTTCCTGCCGAATTTATCGGCAAATCGTCCGGCCAGCGGCGAAAAGAGCAGTTGCGTTAGCGAGAAAGCGGCCACCAGCAGACCGACGATTCCGCCGGTAATGCCCAAGCTCTCCATAAATTTAGGCATGATCGGTATGACGAGACCGATACCAGTGAAAGCTAGAAATAGATTAAGCATAAGGATGAGCATAGCTCCCCGTTTTTTGACCAGTAATGCCATCGCAGTTTCCTCCAGTTGTCATGTTGCTAATATTACTGAATATTTATTCTAAATTAATTCAAAAAAAGAGCCTAGCGCGGCCGCTTGGCAATGCCATGCAAAAATACGTCCATAGCCAGCCGGTATGCCGCCAGCGCTTCCTCATGTCCCATCTTTCGGGTATGTTGATTTAATCCGTACATGAGAATATCCAAAATCGTGGCGATCCCCGTTACGTCAGCCATCTCCAGCTCGCCGTTGTCGATTCCCTGCTGAAGCAGCTGCCGGTTAAATTCAATATAACCTCCAACCATGTCATTAATGCGCTCCTCGATCACCGGATCATTATCCGCGTTGAAAAAAAATTCATCGACCGCTTTGCTAAGCGGATGGTTTAAATGATCAAGAGCCGAATGCTCAGCTATCCCATACAACTTATCGATCGTGGACGCATACATCGATTCCCGAGCAAGCCAATTGTCTTCCCACTCCCTGTTCCAATCATCCAGCAAATGAAAGAAGAGACCTTCCTTACTCTTAAAATGATAATAAATATTGCCCGCGCTGCATCCGGTCGCTTTTACGATATCCTCTATCGACGTGGCCTTAAAGCCCTTTTGCGCGAATAACGCTTTTGACGCATCGGCGATCCTTTTCTTGGTCTGTTCGGTTTGCTGCTTTTTCTTATTCATAGGCGAACCGCCTTTCCCCGATTGACAAATAACACTGAAAATATATTCAGTATTATAACGAAATCGAATGCATTTGCCAAGTGTTTTGTTTTAATGGTCAGCAGTGGATTGTTTTTAAAATTGTTTTATATGATACAATAATATTCGACTCTTTAAAAAGGATTGATTCTAATGAAGAAAGCAGACAAGTTGGCCTCCTAAATCCGCTTTAGACAAAAATTTAGGAGGCCAATCAAATGAAGTTTAATAAAATTGATTTAAACAATTGGAAGAGAAAAGAGATATTTAATCATTATTTGAACCAACATACGACTTTTAGCATTACCACCGAAATTGATATTAGTGTCCTATACCAAAATTTAAAACAAAAAGAATATAAATTTTATCCTGCATTTATTTTTTTAGTGACAAGTGTGATAAACTCAAATACGGCTTTTAGGACTGGTTATAATCGTGATGGAGATTTAGGTTTTTGGGATAAGTTAGACCCGCTATATACGATTTTTGATCGTGCATCTGAAACATTTTCTGGTATTTGGACTACTGGAACTAATGACTTTAAAAAATTTTATGACTCTTACTTTGAGGATGTCGGAATTTATAATGGTTCCGGCAAATTGTTTCCCAAGACACCTATACCTGAAAACACTTTTTCTATTTCTATTATCCCATGGACTTCGTTTACTGGATTTAACCTAAATATTAATAATAACAGCAAGTATCTTCTGCCCATTATTACTGCGGGGAAATTCATAAATAAAGGTAATTCAATATATTTACCTCTATCTCTTCAAGTCCATCACTCTGTTTGTGATGGTTATCATGCCGGATTGTTTATGAACTCAGTTCAAGATTTGGCAGATAAGCCAGATGGTTGGCTTATATAATAGCAGACAAAGGGGCTGTCCAGAAAGTCAGTGAAAACTGATTTCTGATCCGCCCCGTGTTTTATTAAATGATAAAAAAATCGTCTTGCCAGTCTGCTTCTTAATTATTCATTGCATAATGGATAGCCGATTCGAGGTTCATCCCACCTTCCCAAGGCCGATAACGAGTACCCTGCGGCGTCTCATTGATGTAATATTCCGTCCACGCCCCTACAGAGTCGCGGATTGATAGTATCTTTTCGAAGATCTCATTCGACAAAGGATGCTGCAGAACCGTCAATCCATAAAGGAATAATCCATAATCGTAGCCTAACGTAATTGTGCTATTGGGTTTGGAAGGCAAGCTTCCGTCTCTTTCATATTGGATAATAATGTCGTCCAAAATCCTGGCCAGCTCCTCCCTAGAAAATAAAGTGCTGCCCATATACAAATGCATTAGACTTACAGATTGCAAGTAATAAATCGTATCCTTTTTCTCTTCGAGAACAGCACTGCCTGACATGCAGGAAGCACAGACGTAACGGTTATTTCCATAATTCTCAGTCCAGCCAAAGTAAGAACAACTCTCGCACACGCCATGTCTGAATCTTGGAAGCTGCAAGCCCTTTTTGCGGTTCGGGTTGTTTGTCATAATTTTATTGTCATTCCAAAAGTTAATTCGGTAGCTTTTCATCGTTTTATGCCATATCTTATGCTGTTCCTTCCATTTCACATGTTCCCAAATCTGATTTTGCTTCAGCCACTCCAGAAAAACCTCTCCCGCAATAATAAAGAGCATTGTCGCTTCCGCCGATCCATCATAGATGATATCTCGTGGCAGGATCCCACAGGCAATGTATGTTTCATCCCCATTAAACGGAAGCATTTCGCAGGCAAGATGCTCGGTTTGAACGGTCCAGGCCCATTCCAGCATCGGGCAGATTTCTTTGATCAGAGCTTCATCATTCGTTTGTTTAAGATAGTCGAAAGCCTGAATAATCAGGTAACCCGTGATTTCTACATCATCGTTTTCATGGACATGGAATAATCCATCCCTTCCAATTCCTTGGGCATTTTTCAGGAAACCGGATTTACGCCAGGTGTTCCAGTAGAAACGCAGAACTTCTTTTGCTTCATCATAATGCCCGAGCTTTAAAAGACATCGGAACGCGCCGTATTGGTCCCTAATGTAACCGAGATGGTAATTATGGCCGGCCAATATCCCACCTTCGCTCCCCTGTTGAGCTTTTACAAGAACTGAATAATCATCTATCGCCTCCATGAGGGATTGTAAAGGAATATCTTTTCGAAGCTTGCTCTCTAGGCTAATCCTCCCCGAACTGTACTTTTTCCAATAATCCCTGCTGCTGGACAGTCTCGTATTATAATCACTGCTTAGAACCTCTTCTGCAGTAAGCACACATTCCGGATAAGAGCGGCCTCCAGCGAGATACATCAGGCTTTCGCCAGGCCCGCACCACCATTCTCGGATATTTCCTTCCCTGCTTCCATGATGATGAAGACTGCCAGTACCGATCACCTGAAGAACACTGTCGTTCGTCGTCGGATATCGTCCGTAAATAAAACGGCCGGCTTTGGCAACGGCCAATAGGCCGACAGTACTGCTAAATGAAGCATACCGATGTCCATTATCCAAAAGCTCAACATCCTCATCCACGACAAGCTTGAACTTCAAAGATTGCTTCAAAACAATTTTTCTAATCAAGCAGGGATAATGCCAATCAACAAAATCAGTTATTTCTCCAATGTATTCTTGATTCCGGTAAATCCGATGTGTCCAGATCGCTGTTCCTGTCTCTCTATAGGAATGCGTCCCAACATTCTCGGACTCATTGATGACGAGTTTGAGAAATGAGGGCGAGCTGTAAGGAGGTCCAAACACTTGATTGATATTCGGCCCTTGTTCATATACGGCTAATCTTCCATTCCCTAAGGCGTGCAAAGTTCCATCATCTACTGCGTGGCTGCTCCATTTCCTCATTGGGAATCCCCCTGCTCATACCTGATCCGATTCAACAATTAATAAATTTTAAATTCCTTTATAGAAGCCCAAGTCGTTTCGGTGTCTAATATCGTAATTTTTACATACCTATAGCTGCCAAGACTGCCGTAAAAGCTATATACGCCGATAGTTGCATCTTGACTATTCGTTCCGACCGTAGATTCATCCGTAACAACGCTCCAATTGACATTGTCGATCGAACCTTCGATTCGATACTTCCACCGCTCTGCGGTATTGAACTTAGTGTCTATTCGTTTGATGGAATGCAATTGGCCGAGGTCAACCTTCAGCCACTGTGGCATTGCTCCATCGGACGCCATCCAGTTTGTAGCATCGTTTCCGTCTACCGCTAGAGCTGCATTAACCGATCCAGAGGAAGCTGTAACGGTTTTGTTCTGAGAAAAAGGAACGTAGGTGATGACAGGATCCATCGATGTTGAATCAAAATAATGGTTTCCGCTTCTCGACACGATAAAATAGATCGGATCCCCTGCTTGAACGTTTACAGTTTGTTTTGGAAAAGGAATAGCAGTTCCTGGCGCAATATAGGTATACCCAATGGATGGCCAAACATTGTCAGTCCCTTTTAATACCTTTGCTTGCACCCCATCTCCCCTTGTGTCCGCCAAAGTAATATGTCCGTCGTTCATCGTAATTTCTACGGTCCCATTGAATGGAGCAACCCATTTCCGTACAGCATCAGTAACATCGGGATGCATCCCGTTATCCCAAATAAGCAAGTCCGGCTCGCTGCCTTTCCACATGCTCATCGAATAGTCCCAATTCATGTCATCATACGAGTGACTATTCCAAAATGACTGCTGGTAGCTCCAAGCCCCTTTCTGTTGAGTAATCCCGTAATCTGCAGATGCTTGATATTTTACAGGCTGTAAATCATCTCTAGTCCATGGTACCTGCTTCACATATTCAATGACAGGATTCCATTCTGTAGCATCGCTGATGTTGTTTCCGTATTGGTTTACAATAAAATAGATCGCATCGCCAGCAGCTACTCGAATCGTTCTCTCCGGCATGCTGATGGTGTCATTCCCACCTACGTATTGCCAACCTGACGAAGGCCACAAGGGACTATTTTCGTATAAGACTCTCACTTGGACCCCATCTCCGCCAGCAGAGCTTGAAGTCGCGATCCTTCCATTATGCGCTCGAATATTTACCGTTCCATCCATTGGAGCTATCCACTTTCTTACCGAATCCGCAACATCGGGATGCTGAACGTTTGACATGATCAGATTATTGGAATAGGAACCTGTCCACCGACCGTTAACCGCATCCCATGTCATATCCGTGTAATTAGAGCCGTCCCATTCTTGATAATGCCAGCCTTGTTCTCCTTGAGTGCTGCCAAATGCTTCACTCGCTAGGAAAGTATCCATTGAACTAGAGGTCTTAGTTACTTTTGTTCGATACAGCTCCTTTGTTTCTTCGGTTAACGGGTTGTTCACATCCCACTTATGTGCTTGCATGAAATAAATATAGAAGCTTTGCCCGACTTGCAAATCGGTCGCCGTACCGTCGCCGTCAAGATAGGAGGTGTAAAATGGAAAAGGTCCGCGTGCATCCGGCACAACTCCGAAATACGAGACGATTTCACCTTCATCCGTCCAATGAATGAGATCAGTTGAAGAGAAGGCACTTCCTGATATGACGTAATATTTATTATTGTAAGTGTTATAGGCACCTGTAACATTAGCACCGACCGAAGTTGCGTTAAGCGGAGTATAATTGCCGCCCAGGCCGGCTTCCGTCCAATTGCCATCATAATATTTATACCAATTCGACACAGTATCATTAGCTGCAGCGACCATCACTTCACTTATAGGCGCTCTCGCAACGGCAGCTTGGATTCCCTGTGATCCGTACTCTAAGAAATAAGTATAGTAATAGCCGTCTTTAATAAATAAGACTCCTCCTCCTATGTTTACATTAGCAGGATCGCCAAACTGAGTTACAATATTGCCTAAGTAGGTCCATGAATCCCCTTCGTCTGTACTTCTCGCCAGCCCGATTCGATAACGATCCTGGCTCGGACCTGCAGAACCGACCTGACAAACAGCTAAGAGACTTCCGTCCGTTTGTCTTACAATATTCAACAACCACCAATAGCCATCATGTCCGTTAGGATTCTCAAACAGCTCTGATTGTGTTTTTGACCAGACGAACGTTTGGCTTGGATGATCCGCGGGACCGCGCATCTTCGTAAATCCATGAAACGGATCGGAATGAATCCAATACGGATCGCCGGCAGCTTGATATATCGGCAGTACAGGCGTATCCGTATAGGACATTTGCATACGGTCATAATCGTTTGGACTCATCACCATTTCAGTCTTGTCAATCGTAAACAATGGAATCTCGTCTTGTCGGATCACCGGATCCCAATACACAATGTCGTTACTATTAGCGCCGTCTTTATTGACTTGAAAATAAATAAAGTCATCTTCTAGTACTGACGCTACAAGCGCATGTGTAGCGAATTGTCCAGGATACAGCACTTGCCATCCGCTGCTGGGCCAAATTTGGGTTATTGTGCTTCCGCTGACTTTCATGATTTTCACTCTATTTCCGTCCCCGTTTAACTGAGGCTCCAGTGTAGAGCGTATCATATTGCCAGTAATACTTATTGTCATATCACCCGGTGCTTTCCAGCCTAACGCCGCATCCGAATTCAATCCGGGGCTGAAGCCTTTTTTCCATAAGAGCAGCCTGTCCTCGTTCCCCTTCCATTTTCCGAACCCGCCTGCCGTATCATAGCTCATGTCCATATAAGAGGTTCCGTTCCAATAGCGATAGTACCATTGTTTTTCTCCTTGAAGACTGCCGAATTCTGTCGAGAACTGCCAAGCCCCGATAGGAGTTGCTTTTGTATATGAAGGGGCCCAATGAATCGTACCAAACCATACAAAAATACATAGTGCTAGAACACAGCTTTTCTTCCTGAAAAAAACCGATCTATTCACGGTTCGGACACCTCTCTTTTTGGCGTAACGAATAGGCGTTCAGTATTTATCCCTCTACGAATAGAGACTAATCATGGGATCCCATAATGTTGAATCGAAATATTTGCTGCCGTTCTTGTTCACGATGAAGTAGATCGCATCGCCCGCCGTAACTGTTGTAGTTATGTGATGACTAACGCCTGTCGTCGTATCGTTTCCATCGATTAAATGCGGGCCCCATAGCGTCGTGCCATTCTTCTTGATCGTGACGACTACTCCATCTCCGCCAGTCTGATACATCTTTACGGTTCCGGTCACATCGATTGTGCCGCTTGAGGGAGCGACCCATTTGCGCACCGACTCATTTGTATCCGGATGCTGAAATGCAGCTCCGATTATTAAATCCGTACCGCTTTGCTGCCAAGCTGCCAATCCGGCATTGTAGGTAGATAAATCATAGTAGGTGCTTCCATCCCACTGCTGGTAATACCAGCCTCCATCTCCCTGTGTTGAGGAAAAACCAGCCGAAGCAGAATGGAAGGAACCATAGGTTACTACCGGATTCCAATGCGTGCCGTCAAAATATTCGTTACCGTTTTTATTAACAATAAAGAAGAGTACCTGCCCTCTTTTCACTTCTATAATAAGATCGTGACTAATGCCAACGGTATCATTACCGCCTAGCGTATGCGGTCCCCAAATATCACCGTTCGTGTACGGCGAGTTAGTCGGCCCTTGAATACGCGCTGTGATCCCGTCTCCTCCTTGTCCCGCCTGACTTAAAGACACCGTACCGCTAACTCGGACGGTACCGTCCTTAGGAGCGATCCACTTAATAACGGGGTTGTATTCATTACCAGGGTGGACCCAGCCTGGCGCTGCCATTGGATAATCATCATTTCCTTTCCAACGGTTGTTCGAAGCGTCCCAGAATAGATTCGTTAAATAATTATAACCAGGAAATGGATTGTATTGCTGCTGATACGCCCATTGATTAGCTCCTTGAGATGAGCTGAAATCCGCCGCAAATTCATAGCGGCTCGCAATAATTGGCGGGGCGGGCGGCGTAGGGCCTCCAGACAGTAACGCTGCCGTCACGAATGTGGAAGCATTGCCGTCGCCATCGACGCTTCTAATTCGGTAAACATCACCGGAATCAGCATTTTCCAAAAAGTAAAAGGTACCGATCGATACTTTGTCGATGACTGTGCCGTTACGTTCAATTTCGTAATAAGACAATAAGCGGTCGTCACTCGCCGGGCTCCAGTTTAATTCCGCACCGTAATGCCCCATGTATTCCGCTTTCTGGACGGTCGCATGGCTTGGAGCGGACGGATTAATCGTATCTAAACCCGAACCAGGGTAATCGGTCATGTTAAAAAAGATCATTTCCCCGGCCTGCAGGTTTGTCAGCGTTACTCCGTTCGATTTCCAGTAAGCTCCCGTACGCGTTTGCGATGTGCAGCTCCCTTTAGGACAGCTTAATGTATAATCGGTCGCATCAAGCAAACCCTTCGGATATACCGTAATATTCGTGTTAAAATACGGAGCTGATCCATTGAACATGATCATAGCTTTGGTCTGATCCCCATTTGTCGTTTGCAGCATGTACGTCTCGTCGCCAGAGGCCATTGTCGGACGAAATACTTTACTCCATCTGCCATTTACTCCCTGAGTGCCAATGTATCGCTGCATCTCCACAAATTCTCGATATTTCTCTTTAGTTGCAGCGCTTTTAGGCTCCAGAGTAGTGAAATCCGCATCGATGTCCGGCTCGGAGTAAAAGCCGTGTCCAAGCTTCACTAATGGAATTTTCAATGATTGATAGTAGCCGGCGTAATGATAGGCGAGTCCATCCGTCAACTGCTGCGCGTCAACATACCGCAATGCCTCCATCGACAAAATCTCACCGCCGGATGCGCACCCTTGAATGGTCGCATACGGATTCGCATCCTTGAACTCCTTCAGAAGCCGGAAGAAGTTATGGGACTGCGCAAGCATATCATTGTCGCTTCCTCCTGATTTCCACGCGGGCGCTCCGTCATAGCGCCAATCATAAGCACCCCACTCCGTCTGTTTTGAAGTAGCTTTGTCCACAATCCAGTCATAAGCATCTTCATTCGCCAAATTCAGATGCAGACCATAAAAAGTCATTTCGTCATCCTCTACCAGCCACTCAGGGTGACTCTTCGCTACCTCGGATCCATAGTCTACATGCCAGAAAGGGGACCACACCCTCATCTTGATTCCGCTTTTCTGCACGTATTCATTCAAATCGGCAAAGCTTTCGTCCGCAAGCGCTTCATTCCAGTCGCCTTTTCGGTCATACCAATTATCATCAACATGAACGACCGTGCCTCCGGCGTATCGTGCATAATTCGTTGACTCCCAAGCACTCGGCATTTGCGGACTGATCCGGTTTTGCCATGTGCCGCCACCCGAGCCGCGGGTATAATCCCATAGATAGCGGTATGAGTAATCTAAAATCGTATTACCCATATCATCCAAATCACCGCTGAAGACGCCGATGATGCTCTTGGCACCCGTAATCGACGCGTTGTCTGCCACCACGTAATCAGACATGCTGACATAGCCGCTTAAGTTGATCGGGGTACCGGTTTCACTCACTTGGGCCAGCCAATGCCCGTTAAAATCAAAAGACAGCCAGATGCCTTCGGACAAGGATCGGTTGCGAAGCACGAAAAAAGCGTCGTATACAGAAGTTCCCTGCTCATAAGTGCCTATCGCATTCTGGTAGTGTCCGTCAACCATCATAACCTCGGGAGCATCATAAGAGTCGAAGGTGCGATTATAGCTTCCGGTCATAGATACCGTCTTGAGCACGCCCGAGCCGGTAAAGTTGCCTCCTCCGGTCATATATTGAAGATCGATATCGGCTCTGTCATTTTGCATCAGCCGCTGCTTGAACATATAGGGCGATGAGAAGCTTTGCGGGCTGCCCGACACGTTCTGAAATTCCGACCATTCGCGAATGGCACCGGTATCAGGGAAAACAACATAATAGCGATGCACCTTCACGACACTATTATGAAATGTGATTTTAAGCTGCAGCTCCCCCTGAGAAAGCGTCGTTACATCGTGCGTATCATAGATCCAGCTCGTAGATGAACCATTATAGACCGTGCTTCCGATCTTAACTTGAAACTCGTCTGATTGCTGCGTTCCCTGCACATACTCGCGGTTTGTCAGCTTATTCTTGAAGCTGGTTTGCATAAATTGACCGAGATCATTCAGGCGAACTTTTTTTTCCACATCATCCGTACCGAGCGTCCATGTTCTCGTACCTGAATCATAGGTTACATAAGCATCTCCCGAAATCGATGCATAGGCCGTTTTGGCTTCATACATAATCAGATAAAGCATGAATGGTATAGTAAACAGCAGCAGGATTATCCTATTTTTATTTATGATGTTACTCCGTGCTATCATTCTTTATCACATCCCTGTTTGAATTAATACCATTCGATCTGATTCACCTGAATTTCCCCTGATTGACACTTAACGAACGGCATTCCGTCCTTCACGCCAGCCATTCCATAACCTGTGGCTGCTGATATGAAAGTAGTAAAGTCATGATTGGCTGCAGTACGTTTCACGTATAACGTTTGATCGAGAGCGTCGTAGCGAATTCCCCCGTATGCCCATAAAAGCGCGTAAGAGGACAGTGAACGGCCATACCATTCGCCGCATTCGTATTCAGAGAATGGATTGCGCACTCGTCCGTCGAACCGGTCGCGGCATGCTCTTACAATAGTTAGCCCCTCTTGCTCGAATCCCATATAAATCAGATGAGAAGCAACCTGGTACTCGAGCCCCGGCCATACTTCTCTACTGTACTGAAGCGGCAATGTCGGTTCTCCGCCTCTTGGCCAAGTACAAAGCAGCAGACCGCTTTCCTTGCCAATCGCAAAGCCCGAACGCTGTGGATTTACGTGCTCAGACAAATCGGTTTTGAAATTGTAGCGGTATACGCTAAGCAAATGACTAGCAACCTTGCTCGGATCGAGAATGTCACCAAGTCCGCACACAGCGGCAAGCCAGCAGCCGAACACGCCATCCGCGAGGCAGCCAGTGCCATATTGATACTTGGGGCCTTCCTGCAGAAACAAGGCGTATGCATCCTCGGAATAATCGACATTGTTCGCCTTGTGTCCGTTTTGAGGCAGCGGCGCGTCAAGATCCTTCCACCGTACATGCTGCACAAAATATTCCCCGTTGAACAAATCCGATTCCGCATACGCTCTTCCTTTTGCATACAAGGTTTCGTATTGCTCTGACGATTCTCCCGCCGCTTCCGCCATGATCGCCGCTGCTTTTAGAGCGCCCAAATAAAGCGTTGCGCTCATCCCGTTCGGTCCCCACAGCTCGATATCGTAAGTATTGTGATGCGGCTCCTCCAGCACTCCTGTATGACGGGGATCCCATGTTCGAATCGCGAATGATAAGCTTTGTTTCACTTTGGGCCATAAAGAAAGCATCCACCCGGTATCGCCGCTAATTCTCCATTCCCGGTAAACTTTCATAATGCCGCCTAATTGCCCGTCTGCCGCCGCTTGCTCAAGATGGGCTGATGGCGCAATCGGCAGCGGGACACGAAAGCTTTGATGCCCTTCCTCGTCCTGCCCCTCCGTAAATTCAGTACGTCGAATTTCCCGCTCCAGTCCAGGAAACAGATGAGCTAATGCTTGTGCGTAATTCCAAACGTGGGTACAGGTTCCGTAGCAGCTTCCCTCTTCGTCGAAGCAGCCTTCCCACGCCCACAGCCTGCCGTCGTGCTGACGCATAATCGTCGGCGATTTCAGAATAGCAAGATTATATGAAACCGCTTCCATCACTTCTTCGGGAAGATTGCTTGCATGCAGATGATCCGAGAACTTCACCGTTAAATCCCGCAAACGGAAATATTCCTTTCGCCAATAGCTTTCGAGATCTGCTCCGCTCTCGAACGCTGCCGCATACCATGGCTTGTAATAGCCGTATTCGTCCGGATTGGCGAAAAAACCATGACGCTGATCGGATTCCGGAACGAACCAGCTTAACCGGAGCCGCACGGTCGCGGTTTCTCCCGGCTTCAGCGACATTGGAACGTACAAGCTGCCTCCCTTCTCTCCTGAATTATAATTTTGGGGCAGACTGCCCGCACTCGCTCCTTCGATCTTCCGCCACAGCATCGTAAGAGTATCAAACCAGTAGTCGCCGCGGAACCACGACGTATCCGTCACAGCTCCTGGGTAATCGGTCGCCGCACAAAATTGTCCTGCCGTCCAAGGCATATCAGGGGTACCTTCCTGCGAAAGAACAAAACCCCCGACAATGGGCTTGGCTGACGCTTCGCCATCCCCGCACGACATAAAATTTGTACTGTGAAAGGAATAGACAAGCTGGACAGGATCGCTCGAATGATTATGAAACCTGTATTCAAGTCCTGCCACCGGTAATGAGGAATCATCGGCATGACCAGGCACGAATGGACTCCAGCCTGTCAATACAACATTCACCGGCAATTGCGAGTGCTTCATCGATACTTCCGCAAATGGGAAACTCGCAGTGAAGGAGCTCTCTTCCATCCGTGGCAGACCGTAATTTCTGCCGTTGTTGCCGCCTGCGGCACCGCCATGAGGACCGTGCCGAAGATCGTAGATCGAGCGTGATGGCATTGGACCTTCAAGCACTTTAGCAATAGCATTTTCACCGCAGACCGTAACTGCGGAGAAACACATCGGCTTGTTAAGCAGCTCCGGCTTATGCCGAAGAGAGAAGTGGGAAAGCCCCCCAGTTCCTTCGAGTGCAATCATTCCCGCACCTAGCCCGCCAAGCGGATAGGCAATTCTATCGTTTAAACCTTCACCGTAAACCTTTCCTTCGTACTTCAAACCTTCTCTCACCTCGTTTCATGTATGACACCTATAAATGCCAGTTTGAACCGGGTTCCAGTACACCCCGGACCGTCACCGTGTATGACTTCCAACTCCATCCGGTGTTGGCCGGGTGGAAGGTCGCGTCCCACGAGAGCAAGCTGGAACATGCCTTCCTCCGGACACCAATCCTGACGATCGAAGACGTGCTCGACCTGCTCTCCCCCATCGATCCGATAAATGAAATTCGCCGAACGCTTTCCGAAGTCAAAGGCGAGCGCCAGCCCCGCGCCTTCGAATGAAAAGGCCAGTTTTGCTCCGATTGCGGACGTCGTGAGCATCTGATCAATCCAAACAAGGCGGCTGCTTCGCCGGATGAGCCAAGGTCCTTCCATCGTAACCTCTGTAAAAGGGAGACGTGAAACACTGCCCCAATGAGAGACGTTCAACGGCTCCGGCAAAACGCTGGCTGCCGCGTGCTCGCCGGTAGCTCCCGGATGGCCAGCAGCTTCCTCACCTGCCGCATGTTCTCCAGAAGCTCCCGGAGAATCTCCAGCCTCCCCTTCTACCGCCCGAAGCTCTTTCTCAAGAAAGGCAATTACCGCTTGGGCATAGCTGAGGCTGCCCCGATGAGTCGGATGCAAGCCGTCGGGCAGCCATTCATCCCAATCCATGCGGCCGAGACGAACTTCTTCAAATGCATGCAGCCCCGCCCAGACGGAACCAATGCCGTAATGAACGGCCAACGTCTCCAGCTCTTCAATCGAATCCGGCATTCGGCCTTCGTACATTTCCTTGTACATCGCCTGCAAAAAGGTGTATACAAGCACGACGTCTGTCGCGCCTCCTGCGAGCAATTGACGAATTAATCCTTCGCGCGAGCGCTTGCGGATTTCCTTATCGCCGTAATAATCGTTAACGGCATACTCGATGAATACGATATCGCAGCCCCGGTCGAGGATGTCCCTGCGAGCACGAAAGCAGCCCAAATCGCTGCCCGTCGCGCCGATTGCGGCATTTTCGACCGTGAAGCGTACCTCCGGGTAACTTTCCGTCAGCCAGGACAACACCTTCTCCGGCCAATTATGTCCCGGGGCGGCTTCCGTTATGGAGCCTCCGAGGAAACCGATAGTCGCCGCTCCCTGCCTCAGCTTCCGCTTAAGCCTTGCAAGCGGTGTGCGATGCCTCCATACGCGATCATTCATCCGCTCCACGCCTCCTCGGCCTCTACTCCTTGAGCGTTCTCGGTCTCAATCGCTTTAATGTCCGATCCTGTTCCCGGCAGCAATTCCTTTACATGATTATCGCAAATGACGATATTCGCAGCGGATTGTATATGAATAAGCGGGTACTGCGGATTAAGGAATTGGTTATCCTTGATGGAAATTCCCGTTATCGGCTGACCCCAATCCGCAGCCTGAACTCCTGCCGGAATTCCAGCGGCAATATGAATGGACGCCATGACGTTCACTTCATCTCCTTTGAACGTATTATTCACGATTGAAAGATTCCTCGTAAGCGGCCCTTCCTCCCAATCAGGTTCATGCTGAACGGCAACTCCCCAGCCTTCCGCGTTCGTGAATGTATTACCCTCTATTGTCCCGTCCAGACTGCGGACGAGAATACCTCTTCCCCGGTGTCTGCCGAAATGATTGCCTCTCACGACAAATCCTCTGCCGCAGGCAGACAAATTGTAGACATGATCGGAATCGTGCAAACCATTGCCCGCGAGAGCGTTAGAAATCTCGCGATCCAGCTTAATCTCCAAGGTTTCATCCGGCAGTTTGGCGGCATGCAGCACCTGTGCCTCGGCTCGGATCTGTCCTAATTGCGGACTATAGATTTGCAGCGTGTCTCCTGCAAGTGCTTCGAACAAGCCACCTCGCACATGCAGAATATCCGGGGACAAAACCCGGCAAATCGTTCCTGCACGTACGTGAATATTTATCGCATCATCGGCCATACCGGAGAACGAACAATTTTGAATGATCAGATTGCCCCGCGTATTCAAATTGTGAATGCCATCACCGTTGGCGGACAGCAGCCGATTCGAGCCCGGAAGAACTTCAACACGCAAGCCGTCGATTTCCACATTTTTGTTCTGACCCCAAATAGTTGCGAGCGCAGGACCAGCGTATACAGTTACGTCGCGCAAAGCAGCCTGATTCGTGCGCCAGAATATGATTGCACTTTCGTAATGCCTTCTCGCCATATGGACATACCGATCCCCAGGCTGCATGCCTGAGGCTTGGAGCATCTCTGGATTGGAAACCTTCACGCGCCATTCGGAATCCCCTGATTTCTCCCAGGTTAGATCCAATAAAGGATGCGGACCGTAACGCGGCTCTGGTCCGCCTGCTCCTCGAACGACCAAGCCCCAACGCGCTTCCACTTCTTTGAAATAGCTTTCGTCCAACTGTCGATAAGAATCGTCAATTCGAAACGTAAACCAACCTTCGGCTGGTCTTGCTTCTGCTACTGTACCCTGTGTATAAGGAAGCGGATCGTAATCAACAGCGAGCGCTTGGATTAATACATCATCACAGTCCACCACCTCTATGCCGCTCGCCAGCGGATTCCCCGCAACAATAACGGTATCACTGCCTTCACCTTTCAGTACGAGCTTGCTAGCGCCGACGATACGGACTGCCGCTTCATTATTTTGACCGCCTTCCACGCGATAACGTCCGCGTTCAAATCTAACCTCCGCATCTTTTCCTGATGAGATCGCGGCTGCGATTGCGGCGCGTATGGCAGGGCCCGCGTCGGAGACGCCGTCTGCCTTCGCACCGAAATCCTTAACATAAAAGAACTGCTTCGCGTTACCGGAATCTCCTTTATCACCAGGTAAATACGTTATAAGCTCCCCATTGCTCATTCTTTCACGCTCCCCATCACAATTCCTTTCACGAAATACTTCTGCAGAAACGGATACAGGCACATGATCGGCAGCGCAGACAGAAAAATCTGTGCCGCCTTAAGGGTACGGTCGGATACCGCCATCAGCGATTCCAGCTCTTGCTTCGTGGCTCCTGCGAGCGCGCTTGCATCAAAACTAATAACCTTGGTTTGCAAATAAGTCTGCAGTGGATAATGCTCCGGCCGCTTCATTAGAATTAGTCCATCAAACCAAGAATTCCAATGGTTGACACAGGCAAACAAGACTAGTGTCGCCAGTGCCGGCTTAGACAACGGAACCATGATCCGCCACAGAATCGTCCAATGACCCGCTCCGTCCATATGAGCCGATTCCTGCAGCTCCTTCGGGAGCTGGCGGAAGAAATTCAGCAGCAGTATACAGTTGAATACCGGCACTGCCGACGGTAGGACAAGCGCCCATATCGAGTCCATCAAATTCAATTGGCGAATCGTTACATACCAAGGAATCAGACCTCCATGAAACAATATCGTTATGAACAAAAACCATGCATACAAGGTACGAAAACGAAATTCTCGAACTTCCTTCGACAACGGATACGCTACAAGAATGGTAAGAAACATATTGATTGCGACCCCGATAATAACACGCTGGATTGATACCCCATAGGAAGAGAGCAGCAGCTTGTCTTTGAAAGCAAATACATAAGATTCAATCGTAAAATGAACGGGCCACAGCTTTACGCTTCCGGCAGCTGCATAGGCGCTTTCACTTAGAGAAACGGATAGAACGTTTATAAGCGGCGCCACGCAAATGAAGGCGAAAAAAGCAAGCAGCAAGTAATTAAAAAGCTGAAACACAGTTCTTCCCGTGCCGGCTCGAATCATTCGGTTCTACTTCCTTTCTCTAGAAAATGCGGTAATTCGCGAATCGAAACGCGCAAATGTAGGATATGACGATAAACATGGTTGATACGACGGATTTGAATAAGCCGACTGCGGTTGCGACACCGTATTGGGCGTCAATAAGTCCTAGCCGGTACACTAAAGTATCCAAAATGTCGCCAGTCCGATAAACAACCGGACTGTACAGATTAAATACTTGATCGAAGCCTGCGTTCAGCACATTGCCTAGGCTAAGCGTCATCATCAGTACAATAATCGGCGTCATTCCAGGAAGAGTAATATGCCAAACCTGACGCCAGCGATTAGCACCATCGCAGATCGCCGCCTCGTACAGGACCGGATTTATCGATGTAATTGCCGCTAAATAAATAATTGTGCCAAATCCAAATTCCTTCCATATATCCGAAGCAACTAGCACGTAAGGAAACAACTTTTCATTGCCGAGGAAAAAGACAGGCTCTGCTCCGAACCAGCCGATTAAGATGTTCACAAGCCCGCCTGACGGAGATAAAATATCGGTCAGCACCCCGCCAAGAATAACCCAAGACAAAAAATGAGGCAGGTAAATAAGCGTCTGTACCGCTCGTTTAAATTTTGTGTGAATGACTTCATTCAGCAAGAGTGCGAATACGATCGGAACGATAAGACCGCCAACCATTTTCATGCAAGCGATATAAACCGTGTTCCAAATTACCTGACTTATTCCCGGCATCTTGATCATGTATTCGAAATTATCCCAGCCTACGAACGGAGATCCGAAAAAGCCTTTACTCGGGTTAAATCGTTCGAATGCAATCGCGAGTCCCGCGTAAGGAATATAGCTGAACAGTATGACAAGAAGGACAGCCGGAAGCATCATTAGATGCATGGGCCACTCGCGCATCAAACCTTTGCCGAAATTGTGCTTTTTCATCACCAACATCCTTTTCCATGCCGGGGCGGACTAACATCCGCCCCTGCTTCGTTAGCTTATTTTGACATAGCCCAATCATTAACTTCCTTCGTAATATCCGCACCGCCGAGTGAATCCCAATCCTGCACGAATTTATCGAACTCTTCGATCGGACGTACGCCCATTATAAATTTGGTGTAATTTTCCAAGATTAGCTTTTCTAAGGTGGACTGCTTCGCCGTCATCGTTGGAGTAGGCGCTCCATAAAATACAGGCTCTACGATTTGCTTATTTTCCAAGTAGCTATTTACGACGCTATACGCACCGATCGGCCCCGACCACATCCAGCCTGCCCATACTTCCGTTTTGACGCCGGCTGCTTTGCCTTCCCCATCCGTACCGTTATACCCGTTCTCCAATAAATCGATATCTGCTTGATTGCCTTGGTTCCAGGCGCTTAGCACATTGGTATCGCGAGCCTTGCCATATTCGACGAAACCTCTATGGATTAAAATATTTTGCTGCGGGTGGAACACGAAAATAGGTGAATATTTGTATTCGCTATGCGATGCATCCGGATATTGCGGACCATTATGGAATCTCGCATCAAACTCCGGACTGAGCGGATTTTGCTTCAATAAGAAGTAATTCAGTATTTTGACCGCAGCTTCGGGATTAACTGCCCCTTTCTTTACGACAAAGAAATTGGATACACCCAGCAGATTTTCGGCTGTAATGGTACCGTCCACTGTCGGAATCGGATAAGGCCGCCAATCTGCTGCCGGATTTTTTTGCACGGCGCTCGGCAGCGGAGTGAAGACGTTCCAGTGCAGTCCATAGAACATCCCGATCTTCTCTGAAACAACAGACTCACCAACTTTGCCGACATCTTTAACGGCAAAATCTTTTTCGATATACCCTGCTTTATACATTCCCGCCAGCTTGCCCAAGGCCGTTTTTGCCTCTGGCTGAACATATCCCATGATAAGGTTGCCATCACTGCCTTTATTCCATAGCAGATTGCCCGGAGAACCAGTAAGCGCATGATAGCCATTGAAAAAGCCGTTAAGTACGAATTCGCCGCCGAACAATCCTTTTTCCAGCGCTAGTCCATAAGTATCCTTCTGGCCGTTCTGGTCAGGGTCGTTCTCCGTGAAAGCTTTGGCGACATTGATAAGCTCCTCCATCGTGGTTGGGACAGCTAAACCCAAATGATCGAGCCAGTCTTTGCGAATCCATAAAATCGGCGCGGAATCCGCTGCCCCGTTCATCTGTGGAAGCGCCATCAGCTTGCCGTCGAACGTGGCCTGCTTAAGTCCAATTCCTCCATCAGACGTCATGATTTGATCCGTAAGCTCGGACTTGTATTGAGCGTATACTTCGGTCAAGTCCGCAACCATATCATTATCGACCAATTGCTTGAGCTGTACGGCGTTCACCATCATGATATCTGGAAGATCGTCGGACGCGATCATTACATTCAGCTTTTGATCATACTGATTGTCCGGTACAAGCCATTCTACCTTAAGCTTTATGCCAAGCTCCTTCTCGAAGCCCTGTGTCCATAAGTTATTGTCAATAGACTCGCCTTCCGGAAAATTCATGGAGCCATCATCTAGCGACTTGACCGTGGTTACCTCGATCATCGGATCGAATTTGCCAAGCGGGTCCGCTTTCTCTACTGGTTTCTCGGACGCATGCGTCGTATCTGCACCAGAGCTTGCAGATGGACTCTCAGTTCCGGAATCCCCTTCGTTTGGCTTATTGTCGCTGCTGCATGCCGATATCGTTAGCATTATTACTGCTAGTATGATACCTGCTGCCTTTTTCCAATTTACATTTTTCAACTTCAGTCCCCCAAATCTTTTAGTTTGAAGCTAGTTAAACCGTGATCGTAAGCACTAGCTCCTTGCTCAGAATCTTAAACGAAAGCGTTTCCTTTTGAAAACGCATAACTTTTTTACCCGCTTATAGTTTATTGACTTTTGTTCAAATGATCGCGGTATTCCTGGGGGCTCACACCAACGTTTTTTTTGAAAATTTTCGTGAAATAAGGAGCGTACTCGTAACCTGCCAGTCTGGCGATTTCGTATACCTTGTAGTCCGAGTCGCGCAGCAGCTCCATCGCTTTATTCAAGCGCGCCTCTTGGATAAAGACGTTCAGATTGACCCCTGTCACCTGCTTGAACAGCCTCGACAAATAAGAAGGATTCAATCGGCTTACTTCCGCAAGGCGAACGAGCGACAAATCCTTGTCAAGATTAGCCAGCAAATAATCTTGAACGTGGGAAATGGCAGTATGGGCATGACTGTTCTGCGCGTTCTGCCGCCATTCGAAAAGCAGCGGAGCAATATGGCGAAACGCCTCAGCCGCCTGATTTACAGATGCAGACGGATCTAGTATGACTTGCGGGACGAACCCATTCACTTCATTAAAACGCTGCTCCATTTGCCATGTATGGATATGGGAAAGAAGCAGCAAAGACAGCGGGTAATAAATACCGAGAGCTGCATGAACCATCTTGCGGTCTATAGCGATTTCTGCGCTGTACAGAAGCTCCTTCAGCAGCTCGAGAAATTCCTCCCTGCGACCCGATTCAAGAAAATTCGCGAGCAAATCCATCCTTTTCATTTGCCGCATAGCTAAGTCAAGCGTTTCGTTCTCAATGGCGATGGAGGTGTTCGGCTTCGGGTAAGGATATTCCACAATACTTCCTCCGCCTCCGATTGCCGGCAAGCTGCCGCTTCCTGCTCTAAGGATCGCAAAACGATCAGCCACTTGTTCCCAAGGTGCGGATTGACCATCGATAATAAAATGAACCGTAAAGCCGAACGTAGCCTCACACATCTCTAAAACGAGCTCGAGCATGCCTTTAAGCTGCGGCACGATTCCTTGACCGATTTCCGAACCTTTTATTTCCAAACGATCTTCTTGCGCACTTTCTACTCTCACGTTCTCCATCGGCTGAACAAACCAAACGAGCAAATTGTCTTCCATCGTAAAGAAAACTGACTTGTATTCATTTCCGATATACCGCTCAAAGGCCATCTTGACCCGAATCGTACTTTCTGCTCGATTTGTATTTTCCAGCCTGCCGATAATCAAAAACACTTCGCTTTCCGCATCCAGCAAAAGCGCCAGCTGTCGAAATAAATAGTTTCGCTGCTCCGTTGTGTGACGCTCTCCACGCAATAGCCCCGTAAATAGATCCTTTTGCAAAATCGGGAGCGCCATCTTCATTTGGCGATTTGCTGTAGCAATCAAGTCCTCGGATTTACGAGCTTCGTCAATTTCTGCTATTGCAACGCGAACAAGCTCCAATATTTTATCGTAGCCTTCCGTTTTCAATAAATAGCGAACGCCATCATGTTTAATAGCTTGATACACATAATCGAATTCATTGTAGCCGGTCAGCAAAATAACCTTACAATACGGCCAGCGTTTCCGAATGACTTCGAGCAGCTGCAGTCCGCTCATCGACGGCATGCGGATATCCGATATAACGATATCCATCTTCGTCCGCTGCAGCCACTCCAAAGCTTCGTCTCCGGAAAACGCCTTGTAAACATCCAGCTCCAAACCGGATCCGAGCAGCATAAACTCATACATTCCATTCACGATAAAAGGCTCGTCATCAACGATCAGCAATCTTTTCATTTTCAATTTGCCCCCTGCTCTCGTACGAAAATGTTAACTCTGAGCCCACCCTTATCGCCAACCTCGAAACTAAGACCGCTTTCCTCTCCGAATTTGAGCCTTAATCTTCGATGTATATTCACAATCGCCGTAATTTCACTGACGTCGTCCCTTCCAGGAGTGAGCAACCTGTTCAGCTCATGCACTCTTGCTTCCGATATGGACGGCCCATTGTCCTCTACAATAATTACGAATCCGTCATTCTCCTTCTCGAATCGGACAACAAGCCAACCTCCGCTCTTCATATCGGATATTCCGTGCTCGAATGCATTCTCGATAACCGGCTGCAAAATTAACCGCGGCACTAGCTTATCCCGGCAGCTTGGAGGGATATGTCCAAATTCGACTTCAATGCGATTGTAGAATCGCAAGCTTTGAATATCGCAATAAGTTCGAGCGTGATCGACTTCAATATGCAGCGGAACATCTTCTGCGGCGTTCCGAGTAATGTATTTAAGGTACGAACCAAGCTGGTGTGTAAACAGTTTGACATTATCATAATCCTCGCTCATGGCCATGTTATACAGTACAAAGTAGGTGTTGTAGAGAAAATGCGGATTAATCTGCGATTGAAGCTGTCTGAGCTCGGCCTGCTGAGTTAATATTTGCTGCTTGTATACTTGATCGATCAATTGATTAAGATTTTTCATCATCCCGTTAAATCGCTGAAACAGGAACCCGAATTCATCTGTACGCCGGTGAGTGATCTCTACGTTCAAATTCCCCATCTCCATTTGTCTGAGCACCCTTATCAGCTTAAGCATCGGTTGCTGGATAAACTTAAAGGCGGATAGCATGTACAAAGCGATGACCAGTACGGCAGACAACGAGAAAAATAAAAACAAGGTTTTGAATTGTTCCGCCTTCTCCGTCAGCGCCTCCATTGGAACATATTGGACTAATGCCGTATTAAGATAGTCCGATTTCATATAAACCGCAAAATATTGCAGCTTATCGTTTTCTAGTACGATGGTTCCGCTGGGAGCTTCTTTCAGCCGCGAGATTAAGACATTTTTGAGACTGCTTGCAAACTCAATATCCACTGCATCGCTCAAGATCATCTTATTGTCAGGCAGCAGCAAAACCGCGCCGCTATCCCTGCGGGTTTCCAATTGTCCAAGCGCAGCACGGATTCGCTCTATTGAAAGCTTCACTGTCAACAGATGAACCTTTTTCTCAATCCTGTAATTTATGTCCAGGGGAAGCAATGCGCGTAAATAAATGTCTCCCTTGTAAAGAAGGAGTTGGGATTTAGAATTTGATTTTGCACTATTAAAGTAGTGCAGCGGTTCCTGTTCAAGCGGGCCACGTCCATCATTGGAGGTGACGATCATATCCGCCGACGGAATGTGCGCGGTCACGTTACTCACATATATATTGCTGTTTTGCAGCACAAGCAGCCGTTGTTGCAAATTGTTGATCGATTGGTAAGTGTCGTAATCCGACAATTTGGAAATCAAATTTGCGAGGTCTGTAAGGTTGCTGTCATATAGAGTATTAAAAAGGAGGGAGTTGACACGCTGTATTTCCGTGTCGAGATTGCTGGAGTAAAAACTTAGCTGAGACTTCATCGTGCCTTCCAGTTCTTCCTTAACGCTGTTAATGCCCCAATTGTAGATAAGAAAAGCAACAAGATATATAGGCGAGACAATTAAAAGGAAGGTAACGATAAGCCGGGTAAAAATCGATTTCCTCCAAAGAATGAAAGCGCTTTTCATTTTCGGGACTCCCTTTGCTGCACACAGATGTATGCTTACTTTTTTTCCATTATAGCGAAAGTACCCTGGATAATCTCTTATATTTTATTGACACCATGATAATTGATTTACGTTTCATATCTTGCATGGAATATAAAAAGAGCCGCAAAAGTGAGCGACTCTCTTTTTATGGATAATCTTTAATTATATGGATAAATCGCTTGCAGACTTCTCGTAATTCGTATCGCTTGCTCCTGAGCTTAACCCCCGCTTTATTTTTTGTTGGCAAAGCTGCCCGTCGTAATGTTTTGATCCGAGAAGTTCTCGACGCTCTCGCCCTTTTGGTAGAAGTAAGGCACGTTCGCCTTGACGCCTTCCTGCGTGTAAAAGGGATCGTCCGGCTGCAGGGGGAGCTGAACCTTCATGCCCGTGCTCGCCGATTTGTAGATGCTCATGATGAGCTCGAGCGTACTGCGGCCGCTAACTCCGTCTATCAATACCGGCGTTCCGGTCTCGATTGCGCCAAGCACGTTGTCAATCTGCGCGGTATGCCCCTCATAGGGGAGGTCCGGCAGCTTGTTATATAGATCCTGGATCTGCTCCTCCAGCTCCGCGTTCCGTTCGGGGAAGCCGTTCGGCCTCGATACCGACGCCGTTACCTTCCATGGCGCCGAGATCCGCGCGTTCTGCCCCTGGAATATAAATTGCTGTTCTTCGCCATGATGCACGACGGAGCTCGTAATCTGACCGAGCGATCCGTTCGGATACCGGAGCATCGCGATGGAGAGATCCTCCACCTCCGCATTGTCATGCGCGACGTTGCTCATAATGGCCTGAATCTCGCTTGGCTGCCCCAGCATCCACAACATGGCGTCCATATGATGCACCGCATGGTTCAGCGTAGGTCCGCCGCCTTCCTTCTCCCAAGTGCCGCGCCACCATAAGTCGTAATAGCAGTGACCCCGCCACCAGAACGAGTCGACCTGGGCATGAAGAATGTTTCCGGCCAAGCCGCTGTCCAGCACGCTCTTGAGCTTCATGACGGGATTTCTGAACCGGTTCTGTGCGATAACGGACAATACTTTTCCGCTCCGTTCGGCCGCCGCGATCATCGCGTCGCATTCTTCGAGGGAAGCCGCCATCGGTTTCTCCACGATGACATGGCTGCCCGCGTTCAGGAAGTCGATCGTAACGGGGGCGTGCACGAACGGAGGCATGCATACGGATACCAGCTCGATCCCGTCCCCAAGCAGTTCCTTATAATCCTTTACGACTTTGGCATCCAAGCCGTATTGCTCCCGCTTCGCTTCCGCTTTCTCGGGATAAAGGTCGCACAAGGCGACGATCCGACAACGCTCCTTGAATTGCAGATATCCTTCGATATGAGCGGACGATATTGCTCCTGCGCCGATAATGGCTACTTTGATCATGGCTCTGTCCTCCTGGGAATTGATATCCTACGAGTATCTTAACGTAGCCGGACGCCCAATTGTGATATGGCATAGTTGGAAAAATGACGCTAGATTGCGGTTTTATCTCATGATCCGGCTTGAACCTGATAGGACGACTTGCTATATTGAAGGTAGAGTTGATCGTTTATTTTTGGACGGAAAGGGTGAGTCTCTTGCCAATGTCGACAAGCAATTTTAGCGAGGAGCCGTTATATTTTGCCTACAAACGCAAGAGCGTGAATAACGAGCATTTGGAAACCTTCCATTCCCATCTGGGCGTAGAGATATTGTATATCCATCAGGGGAGAGGAACGATGATCGTTGACAATAACAGCTACGACATCAAGTCGGGCATGCTCTGTATCTTTCAGCCGAACCAGCTCCATCATTTAACGCTCGATTATACGGACGGCCAATGCTTCGAACGGTCGTTGGCAATTTTCGAACCGACCATGTTCGAAGCTTATTTCGAGAAATGGCCGCGGCTGCATTCCTTCTATCGCTATATTCATTTGGAGAAGCTGCCTTCCCCGTGCTTATACGAGTTTCATGATGCCGATCTGCTCGACGGTCTGTTCAGAAACATGCATAATCAATTGCACACGCAGAGGGATACGGACAGGCACGAAGAAAGCTCTCTTTTCCTGATCCCTTTATATCGCTGGCTTAAACAAGAGTGGGAGCAGTGGAATGAGCATGCCCCGGCCTATCGGACGCGCCGCAAAAACCATCAGGTGGAGCATATCCTGAACTGGGTCGAGACCCATTATTCGGAACCGTATTCCCTGGACCGCATGGCTCGGGCGCTGCACCTGTCTCCGTTTTATCTGTCCCACTTGTTTAAGGAGGCTACGGGCATCAACATCTCGGAATACATGGCGACCCGGAGAGTCCATCAGTCTGTGCTGCTGCTGATCGCGACTAATAAGCCCGTCTCTCTCATCGCCGAGGAGATCGGACTTACGAATAGCTCTTACTTCTGCAAATTGTTCAAATCCCATATGGGGATTACGCCGCATCAATACCGCAAGAAATGGACTCGACACTAACAACCCCTTGCGCAATAGGGACAACCTATCTAGCAATGAAGATATATTGCGATTTGTATCTCTATGTTGTGATTATATTGCCCTGTTGTTAAGGACGGCAAACAGCCCTCATCTAGTTTTTCAAGATGGGGACTGTTTGATGCTCGTGCCGAATGAAATGCTCCTTGTTAAATATCGTTACTTTCGCTCGCCGTTAAGCCGCACCGGCCCAATTAGCCCGGATGTATATGACTTGCCATCGTAAAGGTTGGCCAAGCTGTTCGTTACCGCCACCTTTAACACGTTCGTCCCTGGCTTTAGGTAGGCTCCAATGTCGAACACATAAGGATTCCACATGCGCACTCCCGCTTCCCGACCGTTGACCCATAGCCGTGCCAGTTCATGAGCCGCGCCAAGATCAAGTTTGGCACCGGACCAAGCGCATGGATCGTCAAGCTCGAAGCTTCTCTCATACGTAACCGTGCCGGAGTAATGTTTTAAGCCATCCCATTCCGTCCAAGAAGAGAGAGCCGGAATTTCCCCGCTCACCGGACCTTCCGCCACTCGCCAATCGGCTGACAACTCGGTAACATCAACTTCTCCAGGTTCATCCTTCATTTCGCCCTGCTCCATATTCGGATCTACGGCGATAATCAGACATTCCCGGCGCTCGATGCTTACATGCAGTTTCTGGCCTTCCGCAGCCTGTTCGACTTTTGTCTGTTGAACTGCACCTGTCCACGGCAACCAACATTCCGTATAACCGGAGTGACTTATCTCAAGCGTTCCTTCGTACCCAGCTTCGCCTTCATTAACGATAACATAGAACAGGATGCCGTCTTTCGTAATCCGACTGATTCGAATAGAAGCAGACGCAGGCTCAAGACGGGCATCTTGACCGAGCGTGCGTGTCAGCAGCGCCGGTATTTCATCCTCGTGCTTTACCCGAACCTGACCGATGCTCTTCGTTGTTTGAACATCATCGGAAAGCTCAATGACCAATCCGCCTTGTTCGGCAAAGGTTTGCAGAATCCGCCGACTGTCCGGCGACAGCCGCTTGCCATCCTCCACCAAAACCGCCTTGTAGCGATAACCCGCAATCGACAATACCCCATCCTTACATTTGGTGGCGCTGCCTAGCAGGCTTTCTTCCAAATAATTAAACTCGACTTGCTCTTCGTACAGCGGCTTGACGATTCTCCAAGGCAGCTCGGCAGAACCGGCGAGTACTGCCGTTTCCGCTCCGTTTCGCCCATCGGTCATCAGCCAGCTCATCCGCTTGATATATCTCGCGAATTGGGCATAATCCTGCCACCATATATTATTTGGTCCTACATCCGGCGGCCGCTCATCCCTGCGTTCCCCGCGAATGGAGTAATAGAACGCATGCGGAACGATCAGATTGACGCCTCTGACGAACAGCCAATCCAAATACCACTTCATATTGTCGGCGCTGAGCGACCAACCGCCTTCAATGCCGCAGACGCCGAAACTTTCATTTAAATTTCTTCGTTTGCCACGGTGGCGCGCCGAATCCGACGAACATTTGCCCATGGTACTATGCGTGCCTGTCACTGCTTTGCCTGCTTCCGGCGCAATATAGCGCCAGACCACGTCTTGTCCGGGAATATGGAAATGTTCCAACAGCCCGATATCGTTGCTCTCCGACGGGTGACCGGTCAACCCTATGCCATGGGCTTCGCACCAATCGGCCAATGCTTTATAATACGTCCGGGCCAGCCGATTCCGGATAACCGTCTCGTAAGCTTCGCGGATCTCTGTCGTTGTCTCTCCGGCTTCAAACCAAAGCACAGCCAGATCCTGTTCCCGGCTCCCGCTCTCCAGATATTCATTCAGGAAACCCCGAGTCCAAGGCTTTATCCCCTTCACACGACAGCGCCCGAGTAAATTCGGCTCATCCGTAAACATGGCCATAACCGTGTTTCCGAAATAGCGGCTCAACCTCCTGTAATAGGCTTCATGCGTCAACCTGATAAAGGTCTGGATCGCATCGGGATTTAATAAGTCAGCGGCCAAAGGAGCGTCGGACTCGCCGTCATCCTGGCCAGGATGAACGCCCCGAATGGTTCCCTTGGAAGGGGTCTCGATAAATATTAAAACCGACCAGTTCCCTGCGGCAGGAGGGGTAAACCGGATGTTGTCCTGTTCGGCATGAAGGACAATCGTGCTGCTCGCATCAATCTCCGCTCCGGAAAGTTTGCGAACCGCGAGCGCGGAAACCAGATTTTGCTCCGGCAGCAGTTCAATCGGGACTACAACAGGTTCTCCGCTCCCCTTGCAAGGACATTCCGTTACTTGCAGACCCCGGCTGGCGTAATCCGAGTTCTCTTTTACGACCATCCCGCAGGCAGAGCCGGAAGGATACATGCCTTCGTCATAAAGAATAACCTTCATACCCAGCTTATCCGCTTCGGTCACCGCCAATTCGACAAGCTCCATATAAGGCTCCGACAGATAAGGCATCGAACTTGGCAGCCCCATCCGTGGATGAATAACGAAACCGTCCACTTCCTTTGCATGAAAGTCGTGAATTTGTCCGATGATCCCCTCTGCTGACAGCTCGTCATTCCAGAACCAGAACGGAAGCGGACTAAATTCTGTCGGCGGGTTATCAAATTGCTTTTTCAAAACATGTAGCTGATGCAAACGGCTCACTCCGATCCTTATTTACGAAATATACACTGATGGACACTTGCCTATCCGTTTTTTTCATTATAAGATGACGTTGCACTTGGAATTTCGGGTTATACTGACTTTTATACATGACATTTCGGACATTTTACATTCGAAATATGGAGTGATCACGATGACTATTCAACGTACAATCGACTTGTCTCAAGGCGACAACTATTTTCGACCCGAAGTTCCCATATTTGTGAACAGGGCGGTTGAATCTTTTTACAAAATCGAACATCGACATGACTTTATTGAAATCAGCTATGTCGCCGAAGGTTCCGGCACTCATTATATCGGTGATCAGTCGTTGCAAGTCCATCAAGGAGATATATTCCTGATACCAGTCGGGGTCTCCCATGTATTTCGTCCTGCTACCACATCAAGCAGCCGTCCGCTCATCGTCTACAACTGCGTGATGGCGCAAGAATCGATTCGACTGCTGCTGCAGAGCTTCCCGGGAGGAGTTGCGCTTGCGACACTGCTCGATGAACCCGATTGGAGACAATACCGCGATGCGTTCGGTGAATTCCGAAGGTTGTTTCTGAAGCTGTATGATATCTACGCAACGAGGCGTTCAGGCTGGAACACCGGACTGCACTTGGCCGTCATCGAGCTGCTTATGTTTCTGCATAGTTACCAGGACGGGCAGTTTGCAACTACGCAGCAAGCCGGTTTACCAACTATGGAGGCGGCGCTCCATTTTATCCATAACCGCTTCCATTCTCCCCTTACATTAATAGAAGCGGCTGAGCTGTCTGGACTTGGAGAGCGACAATTCCATCGAAAATTCAAGAGCCGAACCGGCATGACGTTTATCGATTATGTCCAATCGGTCCGTATCGACGAAGCATGCCGCCTGCTCCGTTCAACCGATCGCAAAGTAGCCGACATCGCTTCTTCCGTCGGCTACCAGGACATTACTTTCTTCAACAAGCTGTTCCGAAAAAAAACGGGCATTTCACCGAGGGAGTATCGGAAAGAACTACAGTTGTGAGATGCTTTCGATCTGCCAGGCTTCCACAAAGGTGAGTCTTCTAAGGTGGAAAACTTTTGTTGATTTATTTATGCAAGTTCCCGAATGAACTTCACAACTCTCGACGGGAATATCTACCGCAAGCTCAGATACGTGTTCGGGGGCCGGCTCTAAGATACGATGTTTAACTATTTTATCTCCCGAAAAAATAGGGGTTGCATTAGTGCTTGAGACAAGCATGAGCGCAGACATCAGTCCTTGATCCCGATAATGGCCGGCAAGAAAATACGCATCAATGATTTGATAAGGGGTCAATCTCATCATCAATGCACTTAAAGTTCCTGAAGCCTTGGTTGCCATTATTTGATGACCCAAGTCGACATTGTTTTTGGAATGTGTTGTGCTTCCGATAAAATGAATGCAAAAATGGCCCTTGAAATCGTTGTCCGGAATACCGTCGCCTCCGTGAGGCATCCCGTTCATTGACGCCGCAAATGATCGACCATTCGATTCTACGAGGATCGCCCTCCGACTCCAACTCCATTTTCCTCCATAGATTTTTTTCATCGTTTCCGAATCTGATTTCGTCAGAGGTTGGACATCGGCATGACTACTTCCCGCTCTCCGTTGACCTTGGAACCTCAGCCCTGTTTCAAGGTCGATAATCGTAAATGTTGCCAGGCGAGGCAGCAGCTCATTTACTTCACTCCAGTGGAGAGGCTCGCCATAATGTTGGCTTCGAAGCAACCGGGCTTGATTAAGCAGTTCCGTACGAGCTTTTGGTTTAAGCTCGACCATTTTTCCGTTGCTCCTATGGAGATTTCCGGAGGTATCCAAGATGAATTCCGTACTTTCCCCATGGCAGCTCGCATGAAGAATAACGTCAGTGGCCTGATAAGCATATTTTTCTTCGTAGTCCTTTGTACCATTTAGCAAAACGCAAGACAGCTTACGACTAGACGAATATTGGGCATCAGGTGACGATTTAACGGATATTTGTATTTCCGGTTTATCAGCATGCGCCATACTGGGCTGATATGTAAAAATCAATACGGATACAGCAAAGATAAGAAAACAGGGGAGCTTTTTTTGGGACAACTTGTTATAGCACATGTTTTATTCTCCTTATGGAAGAAAAATCGAACCTTGGGTTTTAGTATGGTGACAACATGAAATGGCTATTCAACACTTTCATTATTGAGCCCATCATCGACGGGCATGTTGTGCATAGTACTCCCATTGCACGATTGCATAGCCAGGCACCTCCTCTGGATACAATATCCTCGGAGGTGAATCCGTGATGAGATGCGTCTATTGCGAAAATGTGCAGCAGGTTAAAGGGAAAAATCATAAATGCTACGTTTGCTCAATCGTTAGAGTGGATAAGCGAAGTAAGTTGTACAGGTAAACATCAACGAGCGTCTGTTACCTAAATCCCCCTCATCAAAGTGTCACCTCAGTCTTAGCGCACATACATTGATAATGTGTGAACTGAGGAGGGGATCTATTTGGATACCGAAAAGGCGCTCCGGGATATCGAAATTGCCAAAATTGCATTTTTAGGGGCCTCCATAGCCACATTGGGCGATGGGATCGCAGCTCTTGCTGCCGGATTGGCGTTAGATGCATTAGAGCAAGATTTACAAGGCCAGAATCGTAGTCGTAATCTTCTGGATGGCGGATCAACGCAACGACAGCTTGATCACTTTATTAACGAGCTGATTAAAATCAGGAATACAGTGGGATAAGCGGATCAGAACGCTAAATCCATCTGTATAAATTGGGCTTCCAGTCACATAATAGTAAAAACGTAAAAGGAGCCCATAATCATGATATTAAGACGGATTGTTGCTTTAGTGTTGAGCGCTGCGCTTGTTTTAACAATAACGCCGGTAGTACATTCTGTTTATGCTAGTGAGGAAACGAAAGCGGAATGCATGAGCCCGGAGATCATGAAGCTGAAGAGCGATATGCAGAAAGTATGGATCAATCATACCATCTGGACGAAAAGTTATATTGTCAGCGCAATATCCGGTCTAAAAGATCAAGCGGATGTTTTGGAACGGCTCCTGCGGAACCAACAAGACATAGGCGATCTTATTAAGCCTTATTACGGTAACGCTGCTGGCAATAAATTGGCAGAGCTTCTCCGGGAACATATTCTTATCGCCGGAAAAATAATTACTGCAGCAAAAGCTAACAATCAGGCAGAGGTAAAGAAGTTGGAGGCTGCTTGGCATAAAAATGCTGATGAAATGGCTAAGTTTCTAAGTTCCGCAAATCCAAATTGGACGTTTAAAGAACTACAGGACATGCTGTACAAGCATCTCCAATTAATAACGGAAGTCGTACTGAGTTATCTCAAAGGGGATTGGAAAGCCTCAATTGCAGCAACAGATCAGAATGAAATACATATGATTCACTTTGCCAATATGCTTACAGAGGGTATTGTCAAACAGTTTCCGGAAAAATTCTAAAGAATAGGGTAGCGAACTACTCGATTCATCTCCCTCCTCTACGCTCACTTTCGTCCGTTCGGAAGTTTAGAGGAGGGAGATTTTTTGAGTAGGTCTGTTCATGTATAAAGTTGCAAAACATAGAATCGCTGTGATAATATAGCATTCATTTGATTGTCTTTTTATATCAAAAAATCACTTTTTAATCAATCCATAATCCCCTCTCAAAACTTTGGTGGTGATAACAATACTAAAAGTAGACCGTGAAGATGCCCGTCCCATCTGGCAGCAGCTTCTGGATCAAGCGATCCATCATATAACGACCGGAAAATGGAAACCAGGCGAATTGCTGCTCCCCTCTCGCGAGTTCGCGTTACAGCTTGGCGTTTCGCGTTCAACTATTCAGATTGTTTACGAAGAGTTATTCAGCCGTGGATACACAGTAACTTCCCGTAGGGGAGGAACAAGAGTTAATCAACGGATCCGTCCCGTATCTCCTTTAGAGGATGGGGAAATCAAAGGACCCGATCTACCGGATTTGCCGTTCCTTCATGTTTCCATAGGCCATTTACATAGTTGGTTTGGCAATAAAGAAAGGGTTAATCCCGAAATTGATTTCAGTCCCCATGAGCCTTATTTAGATGAACAATTTCAAAGGAATTGGAGACAGTCCTATTTGCAAGCTTCAACAGGAACCGATTTGAATATTTGGGCTTACGGCGATGCCAAAGGTTATCTGCCCCTGCGGGAACAGATTCAACGATACCTGTCATTTGAACGAGGCATTCATGTTCACGTCGATCAAATCCTGTTAACATCCGGCGCTCAGCATAGCATCGATTTGATTGCCCAAGCCCTTTTGCAAGAAGGGGATACCGTCACCGTTGAAGATCCGGGATTCCCCGCTGCATGGATGGCGATGCGTTATCGGAAAATGCATGTTGCTCCCGCGCCAGTTGATGAATTTGGCCTTTGCGTTGACGACATTGACCCGCAAACCAAGCTTGTGTTTGTTACGCCATCCCATCAGTGTGCGGTAGGTGTCATTTTGTCAGAACCACGCCGACAACAATTAGTACAGATGGCTGCTCAATCTCAGTTTTGGATTGTAGAAGATGATTACGACAGCGAATTTCGTTATCGCGGGGATCCGCTTCCTACCTTGTTTAGTCAGCGGCCTCAAAATACATTGTATATGATGAGTTTTTCCAAGATGGTCGCACCGGGAATTCGGATCTCAGCAATTATCGGGCCACATAAAGCCATTGATCGGCTTTCCCAGGTCCATGAATTGACTTATCGTCATCTTCCCATTATGGAGCAATTAACGCTTGCACATTTTATTGAACAAGGACATTTTATGCGCCATATGAGGCGAGTGCGAAATGTGTATAGGCGCAGGCACGAAGCCATGACGAAGGCCATTGCCGCGGCTGGGTTGAGCGAACGCTTTACGCTAAGCGGCGTCGAGACCGGTTTGCATATGCTTCTTGAGGCCGCTCGCTCGTTTGACGAAAAAGCAGTGACAAAATTGGCGTATAAAGAGGGCATTCGTATCTACCCGCTAAGCAAATATTGTCTCGAAAGCGAGCGAAAAGGATGGGTGCTTGGATTTGCTAAAGTAGATGAAGCCGCCATCGAGCAAGGTATTGAGCGTCTGGCAAGGATACTGTTGCAATAAGCATCCTTGCCCGTTTTTTGCGCTGCAGATTAATCATTCCCGCGTTTGTTTTCGTTCCAGTAATATCGATCCGGCAAGTAGCGTTGGCCAAATACGCTTGTCCCTATCCGGATAATGGTGGCTCCTTCTTCAATTGCCGCTTTGAAATCACCAGACATCCCCATTGAGAGAATGTCCATTTTTACGCGGGGATATTTTTTCTCTTCAATTTGCGCTTGAATGTTTTTTAACAATCGAAAACAATGCCGTGTTTCTTCGTTTGTGGCATTTAATTTACCAATTGTCATCAGACCTTTTATGTTTAGTGTTTCGAATCGGGATAATTGTTCTATCAATTCCTGCGCTTTTTCCGGTGGGACTCCGAATTTGCTAGCCTCATAAGACGTGTTGACTTGCACTAGAATATCCATGGTTTTGTTCATTTTTGCGAGCTGTTGGTGCAGAGCCAGCCCCAGCTTTAAACGATCCACAGAGTGAATGAGTGTCACATATTTCACAACATCCTTCACTTTGTTCGTTTGCAAATGTCCGATAAAATGCCATTCCACCTGTTGATGCTGCTGCATAAGCGGGAACTTGTCCCGCAGTTCTTGCGCTTTATTTTCACCAAATAACGTTTCTCCCGCCTGCATAGCTCTGTTCAATTTTTCTAGCGGAACGGTTTTGGTTGCCAGTAACAATTTCACATCTTCTATGCGACGACCGGAAGCGCGGCAGGCCGACTCCATCTCCTGCTTAATTGTTTTTAAGTTTTCCTCCACAAATTGATCCATGTTTTCTCCCCTCCTTAATCGCGTCAGTCAAAGATGATCTCTCGTACACGTTTGATTTCGGGAATTTCCAGCAATGCTTCTATGACATGTGCGGATGCCTTATGATCAATTTTCAGGATCATGACCGCGGAACCGCCTATTTCATTGCGACCCACTTGCATCGTTGCGATATTAATACCGTTATTGCCTAGCAAATTTCCAACGCGTCCAATGATGCCCGGTTTATCATTTTGTGAAATTAACAAAACATACCCTTCGGGAGTAATGTCGACCGGATAAGGCCCGATTCGAGTAATCCTTCCCTGAGCGCCAGGTAAAGCAGAACCCGATACCCATCTCTCCTCAATCGTCGTCTTTAGCCGAATCGTGATTTCGCTCGTAGAACTTTGGGCCAAGACTGATTTTCGCACCAGCAAATGAATATCCCGCGATTTTGCCAAGTGAACGGCATTGACGACATTGACTCGCTCCGAACCGAGATGATGGGAAAGCAATCCCTTTAGCACATAGGGAATCAGCAGCGATGCATCCAGATCGGCAAGTTTCCCTTCGCATTCTACCGCAACTTCACGCACCGCTCCGTCGGTCATCTGGGCCAGTGAGTTTCCAAGTTGCTCGCACAATGCGAAGCAGGGTTGCAATTTGTTCAGAAGGTCTGTTGGAACAACGGGCATATTGACCGCATTTTTAAAAGGTTCATTACGCAAAATATGAATAACTTGCTCGGAAACATCTAGAGCAACATTCTCTTGAGCTTCCAAGGTAGACGCGCCCAAATGCGGAGTAACAATGATTTTGGGATGTTTTAAGAATGGGTGATCTGCCATTGGAGGTTCATTTTCAAATACATCGAAGGCAGCGCCGGCTACAATTCCCTTGTCCAGCGCCTCCATAAGCGAAACCTCGTCAATAATTCCTCCGCGAGCGCAGTTAACAATTCTCATTCCCCGCTTCATAACATTGAATTGAGGTCTGGCGATCAAATGATGCGTCTCTTTTGTTAATGGCGTATGTACGGACAAAAAATCTGCAGTCCTGATGATTTCATCCATTGTCAAAAGTTTGATGCCCAATTTGTCGGCTCTCTCTTTTGATAGATATGGATCATAACCAACAACATCCATTCCAAACGCCGCGGCGCGTTTGGACAATTCTATGCCAATGCGGCCAAGCCCCAGCACGCCGAGCACCTTATTTCGCAATTCGACGCCGAGAAATGATTTGCGATCCCAATGGCCAGTAATAGTTTTGGCATAAGCTTGCGGAATATGTCTTGCCAGAGCCATCATCATCGCAAAAGTATGCTCGCATGTCGTAACCGTATTGCCATCGGGCGCATTGACCACAATAATTCCCCTGCTTGTGGCGGCTTCCAAATCAATATTGTCTACTCCTACACCTGCTCTGGCTATTACTTTCAAATGAATTCCAGCCTCTATGACGCGGCGGGTAACTTTGGTTTGAGAACGAACCAGTAGCGCATCATAGGAAGAAATAATGGATATAAGCTCCTCTTCGCAAAGTCCTGTAATTTGGGACAGCTCTACATCCTCAGCGCCTATCAATTGCTGTAATCCAAAATCGCTAATAAGATCCGTGACCAGAACTTTAAACATACGATCCCCTCCTCGTAGAATACCATGCCAGTATATCAGTCAATGGATTGGATATACATATCCATAAAAACGAAAATGAGCAGTCCAAATAAAAGATAAAAAAGTCCATAGCAGCAAACTGTCTCAATGAATGTAAAAAAGGCAAAAAAAGTCGTCTCAAAAATCATGCTTTTGAGACGACTTGAAACGACTTGGAATAACAACGAGTCCAGTTTGTTAAAATAATGTAGCCCGCCCATTAAGTCAATCGAGGAGCCCATGTTCATGAGCGATTCCGCATCGAAGCGTCACGCATCGAAGTCAGACGACAAACAAGGCAATATGTCCTGGTGGCAATTGGCCTTGTTCGGTTTGGGGACAACCACGGGAACAGGATTTCTGCTGGGCTCCAGCTTGGCCATTGAAAAAGGCGGCTTCTCCGTCATTCTCAACTTTTTGCTTGCAGCCGTCGGTACCTTTATCGTATTTCAGGCACTGGCGAAAATGATTGCCCAGCACTCCGAAAAAGGGTCGTTTCGAACGTATTCCAAGCAAGCATTCGGACATTGGGCGGGCTTCAGTCACGGCTGGGTATACTGGTCCTCCGAGATGCTTATTCTCGGAAGCCAATTGACCGCCATCGGTTTATTCACGCGATTTTGGTTTCCGAATCTCCCGCTGTGGATGCTAACGAGCGGTTATGCCGTATTGGGAGTCGGAGTTCTCTTGCTCGGTACGGCTTGGTTCGAGAAAACCGTCAATGTGCTGGCTATTGTCAAAGTAGCGGCAATCGCAATGTTTATCCTATTGGCCTGCCTCGTCATTCCCGGTTTTCTGGGTTCGGAGAATGCGCATACGCATGCGCCAAATTCGTTTCAAGGCATCTTCAAAGGCGGTGCGATGGGCGTTTGGACAAGCTTGATTTACGTTTTCTTCTGCTTCTCGGGCATTGAAGTGATGGGTATTATGGCAGCGGAATTAAAAGAACCCAAGGAGGCGCCGAAATCGGGGCGTTTGATGATTGCCATCATTACGTTCCTTTTTGTTGTTTCCATCGGACTGGTGCTCTTTGTAACGCCAATTGATCAAATCACCACGCAAGAAAGCCCCTTCGTAACGGCATTAAAGGATCTGCATTATGAAGTGCTCGTCCATATTTTCAACGGTGTCCTGATCATCGCCGGATTTTCGGGCCTCGTCGCATCCCTCTATTCCGTTACTCTCGTCATGTCGATGATAGCGGACGAAGGCGATGCGCCGAAGTTTTTTTCCAGAAAAACCCGCAAACGAAAATTTCCCTACGGCTCTCTCCTGTTGACGTTAGGGGGAATGGCGGTATCCATCACGGTTGCTTTGCTGCTTCCCAATCGTGTATACGAATTTATTACAACGGCCGGCGGACTTATGTTGTTATACACGTGGCTCTATATATTGTTCGCTTCGTACAAGCTTTTGAAGCTTAATGCGTGGGGACGCGCGCAAAGCTATGTCGCAATTGCATTATTGCTTGCCGCGGTAGTCGGTACATGGTTTGACGGATCAACCAGACCCGGTTTTTTTATTAGTCTGGGATTCATTGGCGCCATCGGCATCGTCACTATTTTTATGCGCAAACGATGGGCCGAATTAGAGAAATAACGCCTTGATCGCTTGCCACTCAAAATATAAGCCGAAGCCCAGCAAGCAAACGCCCGCCGCTCGCGAAATAAACACAAGGACGCCTTCATGCAGAAACTTTTGGAATACGCTGGAGATGGAAGCCATGGCAACATCCCACAGCATGAGTCCGATAAATATGCCCGAGCTGTATAGCAGCAATTCCAACGTGTCGTACTTCTGGGCGGTCGTAGCCAAAATCGAGCCGTAAATGCCAAGCCAGAATAAAATGCTGACCGGGTTTGAGAAGGTCATAAGGAAACCGGCGTAAAAGGATTTTGTATGCGATTCATTGGAACGCTGCTCCGATAATGATAACATATCGTTTTTTTTGAAGCTTTCTACGCCTGTATAAATAAGAATAAACCCGCCGAACAGCCACAAAAATGTTTTGGCAAACGGCGTTTCCAGGAAATGAGCCAATCCGAAATAAATGAGCATCATAAATACCGCGTCCGCGGCCATCGCGCCAAGACCGATCAGCCAAGCGTGCCAGAAGCCATGTTTGATGCCCTTCTCAAGCTGCGCCGCATTAACCGGACCGATAGGCGCCGCCAAAGAAAAACCAAGCAAAACGTAACTAAAAAAAATGTTCATGCGCATACCCCATTCTACAGAGATAACTGTACTTGTACATCCTATTGAGGACTTGTCTGCACTAGAACCTGGCTTGAGCAACACAAACAAATAAAGCCCGCTAATGGCAGCGGGCTTCATGGAAAGCATATTTTTTCAAGACGCATACTATGCAAACTCTTGATCAAGAGCCTGCTCTATGCTAGCGATTGCATTCGAGGCGGTTTCAAGCCCCGCCCAATACAACTTGAGATGATGAACCATAGCTGTAAGCTGGGAGCGCTTCATATTCATGTCGGAGTAGTATCGGTAGCTTGGCATAATTTCACGAAACATTTGATATCGCTTGGGCTCGCCCTGCTTGTTCTGCCGCTCCGACTGGGCCGCTTCCTTCACGCTAGGGATGGACAGCGTCTGATTCCTCATAAACATCTGCGCTTCTTTCGATGTTAAAAAATCTACCAGCAATTTCGCCGCCTCCTTATGGGCCGACTGATTGCTGATGCCGATTCCTACGTTCAAAAGCAACGTTTTGGGCGTCTCTACATAAGGAACAGGCGAGATATCGTATTCGAACGACGCCTGCTTTAATTGATTCAATCTGAAATAAGTGGTGACAATCATTGACGTTCGTTCTTCCGAAAACAAACGCTCCGGATCCTGCGAGTTCTCGAATACAAGGGATGACGCCGTATATTCGTTCGTAAACAGCTCTTTTAACGTGTGAATGCTATTGGTGAACGGCTCGCTTCGAAAATTAAACTGGCCCGCCTCGTTCCTTTGCAACTGAAAATCATGCTGCAGCAACCAAAGCGGCCATCGATTGTTGGAATAAGGATAAAAAAAGAAGCCCAATCGCTTATTCTCTTCCCCGTTCTTGGCCAATACTTCCGCGGCTCTGTAAAAGTCGCTCCAGGTCCAGCTGCTGTCCGGCTCCGCCAGCCCGGCTTCTTGAAAGTGTCTTCTATTGTAACAAAGAATAACCGGCGAAAAAGAAAACGGCTTGACATAACTCCGGCCTTCAATGGTGAACGCGCGATTGAGAAACGGATAGATTGCTTCGTCAATCGGCTGCTCCGTCAGCATTTGCAAACGGGATGTCTCAAGAAAATGCTTAAAATCGTAAAAGTTCAACAAAACGACATCCAGCATTTGCTCTTCCATAAACTCAATGGCTTGATCGGCGTAATGATCCGTATGCATCGTCATGCGCTTAACCTGTATATGCGGATGCTTCCGCTCGAACATATCCAGCAAAGCCGCCATGTCGATCTCCTGGTCCACTTCAGGGTAATAGCAGAACCGAATGCTCGTCCTGCCGCTTCCTTCGCCCGGCTTCAGCACCATATTGCCGATTTTCGGTTTTTTGACGATAAGCCCTTCGTTTACGAGCTCCTCCAACCCTTTGCGAACCGATTTTTTGCTCAATTGAAACTGTTCGCCCAGGACGTCCTCCGACGGCAAATAACTCCCCGGCGCCAGGGTCCCGCTAAGTATATCTTCTCTAAGCTGATGAACCATCGTCTCGAGCCGCACTCGAAACGTGGTTCTGCTTGGCTTTTCCATACAATGCACTACCCTTCGTATAATACCGGACATATCTTACAAAATTTCGGTACCTTATATACTTGGTAGTATATATCACTATTCATATGTTATCAATGTGCCTAAAGCAGGCGAAACCGACATAAATAAACCATCGTACATGCCCGGAATCTCGTCAAGATGCACGCTCTGATTCACCAGAGGATTGATCGAGATGCGCTTCTCCCGCAAGAGCCGAATATATTCGCTCATATTTCTGCCTTCGGTCCAGCGTACATAACCCAGCGGATAGTCCTGACCGTTGGCTTCGTAGTTGCTGTCGTAACGTCCGGGGCCGCCAGCTCGCGATATGCGAATATCCGCCTCTTTCCGGAACATCTTCTCTCTTGAAAAATTCATTTCGAGATCGCCGACAATGACGATGTTGCCCCGATCCCGTATCCAGTCCAGGCTTCCGTCAATCAACCCGTTGTTTTTGCCATTGGCCGCGAGCAGCACCGCATCCACTCCGCAACCCTCCGTCGCCTGATGGATGACGGCTTCAAGCTCTTCTAGCGATTGGGCGGTTCTGCCTTTGCTGAGCGATTCGAATAAGGCGCATCGCTCCGCCTGCAAATCGTAAACAATCGTATCGTAAGCCGCCGCGCTGGCAATTTGGGCCGTAATCTGGCCGATAATGCCCATCCCCACAATAACGACCGATTGGCCGAACTCCAGCTTGGCCTGCCGCAGCGCATGTATGGCGATAGCGCCGAGTCCGGCAAATGCCGCTTCCTTCATATCCACGTCATCCGGCACAGGCGATGCAAGATGCTTGGGCACCAGCATGTATTCGGCATGGCGAACATAAGGCGCGCCGTAGCAGGCTACGCGATCGCCCGGTTTGACGTGATGGACGCCCTCCCCCACCGCGCTTACAATGCCGCATGCGCTATAGCCAAGCGCAACGGGTTGCTGATGATTGGACATCAGCATCAGCCGCTCTGTACCGTTGCTTACGCCGGAATATACGGTCCGAACAAGTACGGAGTGAGCCTTCACCTCGGGGACGGGTACCTGTTGCACGATCGCCTTGCCTTTGTAGCTGAATATGGTCTTCATAGGACTGTCGAGCTTTTTCGTTTCGCTTATCTGCAATGGATTTATCATTATTCTTTTACTCCTCCAAGCATAACGCCTTTGGCAAAATATTTTTGCAGAAACGGATAGATGACGAGAATAGGCAACGTCGCTATGACTGTCGTCGCATATTTGATCGTCTCGGATACGCCGACTACGTCGCCGCTTCCGACCCCGCCGAGCATATCGTTGGTCTGCGAGGAAACGAGAATTTCCCTAAGCAGCAATTGCAGCGGATGCAACGAACGATCCTGCAAATAAATCATGGCGTCAAACCAGCTGTTCCAATGGTAGACGGCGTAAAATAACGTCATGACGGCGACAACCGGCATGGACAGCGGAAGCACGATACTCCACAGTATCCGGTATTCGCTAGCTCCTTCCATTTTGGCCGATTCGATAAGTCCGTCGGGTATGGTGGATTGAAAGAAGGTTCGCATCACGATCAGATTATAGGCGCTGATTGCGCCCGGCAGCAGCAGAGCCCAACGCGTGTCGAACAAGCCAAGATCGCGCACGTTCAAATACATCGGGATAAGTCCGCCGCTGAAAAACATCGTAAATACAATAAAAAGCATAATGCCATTGCGGCCGTGCAAATCTCTCCGCGACAACGGATAGGCGCCCAAGGTCGTCAGGACGAGGTTGATCAGCGTGCCCGCAAGGACATAGAAGATCGTATTGCGGTACGTGAGCCATACGCGGGAGTCGTTGAATACCCGTTCATAAGCCTCCAGATTAAATCCTTTGGGCCATAATGAAACGGCGCCGGACGCGATGGATGCCGCATCGCTGACCGAGGACACGATGACAAACCAAAGCGGATACAGAAATAGAAACGATCCAACCACCAGCAATACTATATTGAAAGCGTCAAACACGCGCTCCCCAATCGACTTATTGTAAGTCATCTGCGTTTCCCCCTACCATAAGCTGCTTTCCGCCTTCTTCTTGGCCAATTGATTCACCAGTACAAGCAGCGTAAAGTTAATCACTGAGTTGAACAGGCCTACGGCAGCGGTAAAGCTGTAGTTGGCTTCGGTAATGCCTCTGCGGAAAACAAAGCTTCCGATCACATCCGCCGTCTCATAAGTTGCTGAGTTATATAACAAAATGATTTTGTCAAAACCGACAACCATGAAATTTCCGATATTAATAATAAGCAGAATGATGATGGTCGGCATGATGCCCGGCAATGTTATGCTCAGCATCTGTCTCCATCGTCCCGCCCCGTCGACTGCCGCCGCTTCATAAAGAGAAGGATTGATTCCCGATAGCGCGGCGAGGAAAATAATGGAGCTCCAGCCTACGCTTTGCCATATGCCTGACCCGACAAAGATTAAGCGGAACCATTCCGGCAGAATCATAAAATTGATCGGTTCGCCGATCACGCCTATCGCCAGCAAGGAACGGTTAATGATGCCGTCCGGCTGCAGGAAGTCAATCAGCATGCCGCATACGACGACTAGCGATATGAAATGCGGCAAATACGAAATAGATTGCACAAATCGCTTAAATATTTGATTTTTGAGTTCATTAAGCAGCAACGCCAATATAATGGCGGCCGGGAATCCGAATATAAGCTGATACAGACTGATCACTATTGTATTCCGCAAGATGCGGACGAAAAAATAGCTTTCGAAAAATTGCTGAAAATGCTTGAAGCCGACCCATGGACTGTCTCCAATGCCGAGGAAGGGCTTGAAGTCTTTAAAAGCAATAATCGCCCCGTACATAGGTTTGTAATGGAAGACAATAAAATATAAAACAACGGGAATCAGCATGATATAAAGCGATCGGTTTTTAATAACTCCTCGGAATGTCGCTCGCCGGACGCCTTTTTTCAAACGATCCGGAACCTTGTTATTCGATTTAGCCGCGTTAGCGTTCATATGCCCGTTCCTTTCCGGGAAGCCCGTTAATGCTCATTTGGTTAAAAAGGCGGCCCCAAAAGCTTAAGGGGCGCGCCTGCCTTGCATGCCGTTACTTGCCGAGGTAGTTGTCGTAAGCTTCCTGATAGACGGCAATGATTTCTTCGATTTTCATTTGCTTCAGTTGCTGGACAAAGCTATCGTATTCATCAAACGAACGGTTGCCCATCACGAAACCGTTGGCATATTCATCGCGGTAGGTGCGAATATCCGCCAGCAGCGACGCGACTTTATCATTTTGCTGTGCAGTCAGCGTAATCGGAGGGAACGCCTTGTCAAAATTGATGTATTTCCCTACCTTCTGCTTGGCTTCAATCGCTTCTTCCATGTCATATTGCTCCAGGTAACGCTCGTCCGCAACCGTCGACCACATTCCGCCGCCAATGGTGTAGCTGAGCAATGATTCCGTGGAATTAAGCCCCTCCGGGTTGTTGAACACGGCATCGGTAAACTTCGGATAACCGTCAACCATCTCGTACGATACGCCCTCTTCGCCAAAGTTGTTCAGCATAATGCCTTCCTCCGAATATTGGAAGTCAAGCCATTTGACCGCTTCTTCAATATGCTTGCTCTTGGCGGAGATCGCTACGCCTACAGTTCCAAGCGGCCATGCGTGGAAGCCGAATCTTTGCTCGCCCTTCGGCCCAACCGGCGGCTCTGTGCCAACCAGCTTGAACGTTGGATGATCTTTCATCAAGTCAGTGAACGATCGCATATACGATCCGGACCAGCCTGCCCATGCCCCGGCGCGATCCGTTGTTACCTTCTCGGTCAAAAATTTAAAGTCGGTATCTACAAGATAGTTCTGATCAAGCAGCCCTTCGCCGTACAGCTTGTTCAGCCATTGCAGCAATTCCTTGTATTCAGTCTCATACGGCGCGAATTTCACTTTTCCGTTATCAACGTAGAACTCCCAATCGGTATTAAACGCAGGTCCGAAAGTGCGGATGATATGCTGCAAGTTCACGGCTACATAAGGAATCTCGTCCGCAATGCCGTTTCCGTTCGGGTCCCCTTCCTTAATAGCCTTAAGAACGGTATACCAGTCGTCGATTGTTTTCGGCTCCTCGAGCTTCAGCTTTTCCAGCCAATCCTGGCGAATTTGCGGATACATCTGAACCAGATTGTATTCATGCAAATTCAATTGAGGGAACTGATAAATTTCGCCGTCGGCCGTCGTCAGCAGCTTTCTCAGCTCTGGATTATTGTCCAGAATTTTTTTGAAATTAGGGGCATGCTGCTCAATGTAAGGAGTAAGCTCGACGAATGCCCCTTGCTGTCCGTACTTGGGACCTTCCGTCACCATGTTGTTGTAAGCGACAAGATCGGGAAGCTGGCCGCCTGCCATAAGTAGATTGAACGCCTCGACGCCGTCAGCGCCGCTGCCCTGAATCCAGTTGATATTAATGTTTGTAAGCCCTTCCATCTTGGCGAAAGAATTTTTTTCGTTATAATTCTGGCCGCGGAAGTTGCCGTCCGATACAATCCATGTATCCAATGTCAGCTTATCCGCTACGATCGGCAGCGCTCCGGCTTCGGGCTTGCCTTCATTCCCCTCGCTGCTTGAAGTTGGCGATGGTGACGCGCCAGGCGACTCCGCCGGACTATTCGATTTCCCCGAACATGCGGTAACCACCATTACAAGCGCCAGTGCAAGCGCCATCTTGGAAGCTGTTTCTTTTAGCTTATTGCTTGTCATATTCCGTTCCCCCAATCACGATTTGTACTACAAATACACTAGAAAACCTGTTAATGAATTGAAAACCATTGTTTTGATGTCATTTCCTGATATGATAACGGTTTCCATAAATAAACTTAGTTCATATCTAGTGCATATTCAAATGATATAACCCATAACTCTAACTGTCAACACTTTTTTAAATGAGAAATCCTCTATCGAGGCAAAAAAAACTGCGAGAAGTACACTAGCGTGACCTAGATTTTCCGTTTTCGCATGCGGTTGCGCAATTAAGGAGAACCGGTTATCCGAGCTCTTCGTTTTCGGCCCAGTCTCGGCTCAATTCCCCTATCGTCTCTCCAAGATGATTGAAATACGTTCTAAACGGCTCCAGCCCAGTGCCCTCGCCGCTCAGCAAATGAGCCAATGCCGTTTGGACATCCGCTTCAAGCTCCTTCAATTCAGCCCGAATAACGCTTGCTTCCGTAACAGGCGCCGTCAGTTTCTTTACATCCACCACTCTTGCGGGGAACAATGGAAAGTTGTAGCGGGTCAGGCGGGCCAGCTTGCTCCCCACCCGGTCTACAGCCGCCCTGAGGAATGCGCGCTCGCTTGCCGGCGCATATTGCCAATAATCGGCTAAAGCCGCTTCGGCGCTATCGCCCCAGGCGCATCTCGCGAACAAATAGCTGTTATAGCCTTGCGCCCACTTCCAGGAATATTCAGTGCCAGTGCGAGAGCATGGAACAACCAGATTCGTGACGGAGTCGATGCCGAGCCGTTTAAACAGCTCCAGGTCGTCATAGATGCGCTCCGGAAGAGCGGGGAATAACGAACTTAACATAAAGTGGTCGCTGTAATATTCAAACACGCATATATTCCTGTTTTTATCGGCCGCCTTTGCAGCCCATCGTTCCAAAGCTCTTGCAGCTCTAGCGTCTTCGGCACGGCTGTCCGAGGAAGACCATGGACGGCTATAGTCCCTGCCCCAGTAGGCAAACAGGACATCGCTGCGCTCCGACGCCTCTACTCCGTCAAGCAACTCCAGCATATCCCAGGACAAGCCCGCATTATAGGCGATATGCTCGACCGCGATTTCTATGCCTGCTGCGCTCAAAGCCTCTTTTATTCGTTCGGTAAACCGGATATAGCCGGTTAAAAACCGTTTTTTCTCCGCCTCGTTATCGGCGATTGCGGCATCCTCCGGCCACAGCGATATTCGGGACAATGAGGACGGAACCTTGCCGCAATATTGCACGATACCGGCGATAACGCCGTCCTGCCAGCTCAAATCGGAATAATCCAACTGATTTTTTGCCTTTAATTCCGGCATGAAAAACTTCATGCTGTGGCCGCCGAGCGTCAATGCGATGCCGCGTTTAGACAGCTCGGGGGCCAGCGCCGAACCTAGCTCATCCCATAGCATAAACGTCATAAACAGCTCATTGACGCGGTTCTTGGCAAGCCAATCGATCACCGCCAGCAAATACGGCTCGTCCCTCAAATTCTCGTATACAAACCCTCTGCGCCGCATGGACGGAACTTGAACGGCCGGCCTATCCGCGTCATGCGCGCGAGTCCGCTCCCGCTCCGAGCTGTTTGCCTGGCGAGAGACGCGAACGGCCGTTTCTCCCGGATAAACCCATTCGATCCGGAATTCCTCTTTGCAATAGGCGTACACCGCATATAAAGCCGCCCTTTCGCAGCGGCCGGCAAGAATAATAACGTCTTCCCGGCACAGAATGACGTAGGCGTCCTCCGGGTACTCATATCCCGCGCGTTCCTGACCGCCTTCCGCTTCCTTTTGCCAAGGCCATGCCGGCTTTGCCGCCACCGGATCAAACGGCGCAGCCGACAAATGCCGCTCGCAATCGCTCCAGGTTCCGATAATCAACTGCTTGGCATAGACAGCCGTTGCACCCGCATAGACCTCGCTGATCGCTTGCAGTTCTTCGCTTGCAAAGTTTAATACCGGATGCGCTCTCAGCTGTCTGATCGCAAGTTTCCCCATCTTGTATCCCTCCCTATCGCGATGATAAAGACGAGCCGAATGAAATCGGCCCGCTATCTCAGCATTCCCTTGTAGATTCCGGGCTCAGATCCTTCAATGACAACGGCGCCCGATGTCTTGGCATAGAAATCCACCGGACCGGCGCCGCCGATCACGGCGTAACCGTATCCGTCCTGGCGCATCAATTGCAATGTATAGAGATACAGCATTTTGCCGATTCCTTTGCCGCGCTCGGCCTCTTCTACGCCGGTAGGACCGAAATAACCTTTGGCGGTGGCGTCATAGCAAGCAAATCCCGCCAGACTGCCTGCCTCGACCGCCACAACGCAGGCTATGGGGTTGCGGGCAAAAGCGACCTCGCATTCGCTCACCCAGCTTGGGCGGAATCGCTCCTTGACCCACTGTACGACCACATGCTTCTCCGGACCGATCGCCCTTCGAATCACGATGCCCGTTCGCCGCTCGAATGCGTCCATGGGCTCTAGTTGGGGCAGATCGTACAATTTAACCAGCATATCGGCCATGACCGCTTCTCTCCTTCTATCCCAATAGATGCTCCATAGTTCCATCGAATAGGGTAATGCGGGACAATGCCCGCATCACCCGCACTCTTTTATTTGTCAAACAAATTCAATACCCCTTGCACGGCTTCCGCCCTCGTCAAATTCGCTTGCGGCGCAAATTTATCGTTGCCGCGTCCTCGCACCAGGCCTAAGGTTTGAGCGGCCGATACGGCGTCGGCAGCCCACGGGCTGACGGCATCCTGATCCGCGAAGCTGCCGCCCGCGCCGGAAACCACGCCGTTGCCGCGCTTGTACTCGTAAGCCCGGTAGAGAATAACAGCCATTTGCTCTCTTGTAACCGCGGCTCCCGGAGCAAAGGTATTGCCGCTTGTTCCGTTCACGATGCCCGCCTGTAACGCCGCCTCTATCTCCGCCGCGTACCAGCTGCCGGACGCTACGTCGGCGAAGCTGCCCGAACCCGCTTCCGCCGTTTCCAATCCCAAGGCCCGAACGACGAACGCCACAAATTCCGCCCTTGTCGTCACTTTCTCGGGCGCAAATCGATCCTCGCTTACGCCTTGGGCCATCAGCATAGCCGTCATTTTTTTGATCGCTCGGGAGGCCCAGTGGCCGGAAGGCACATCCGAATAAGTCTTGTCGAATTGCATAACTGCATAACGTCCGGATGCCGTCGCTTCCGCAACCATGCGGCCGTTCTTGATCGCTCCGCCGATGAAAGACAGAGTTCCGTTATCGTCTATGCGATAGACGCCGGTTGCATCGGGATCGATATCGCCTATCAAATCAAAGACGAGCGTCACCGGTTCGGCAAATTGCCCGAGCTTCTTCTCGCCGCCTTCTGGTTCGACAACGGACAGAAGGATGCTGCGAATATCGCTTAGCGCAGCAACTTCCGCCGAGTACCGTGCCGATACGGCCTGAGCAAGCGCCTCCCCGTCTTGCTCGCTCGCCCGTTCGAAGGTCACTTTGATCCGAGCTTTCGCCATGCCTTCCGCCAGCTGCTTCAATTGCTCCAGCACTTCCGCCGGAACGTCGACGGCATAATTCCCGCCGTCCAGCCTGATCGACCGATTGCCGGCCAATTCGCCCGCGTTAATAGGTAGCAGCGCGTGGTCCGCGCTAGGGTCCAGCTTGACTGCAACCTCGCCCTGTGCGTTCGGACGAAGCTCGTTCTCGGATACCATCTGTCTTCCTTCTGTCTCCGGTTCAACAGGCGTGGATGGCCCCGATGGCCCTGGGTTAAGGGGAGGATTCGGATCTCCCGCGCCCGGTCTGTCCTTCTGGCGCGCGGCTTCATTCCAATACAACGTATAATCCAGCCTGGATTTGCCGTCTGCCCCCGTTACCTTGATCAGCGTTTTTTCGTTGGCGTTCATCGCTTCAATCGCAATTGTCGCACCTTGCTGCGACGGGATGGCCTCAATCGTCGAATCCGCCGTTAGTTCCTTCACATAGCTGGTGACGCCGGTCGAGAATTCCGCGAACGGCTTGCCGTCAATGGTCACGGAACGCAAGGTCGCATCCGTCTCGGGCACCGGGATTTTTACTAATGCCGTGCCCGCATCCGGCGCATAATAGATGGTGCCGTCGAGACCGATCGTCATATCGTTCGTGAACGTGCCATCGATCACCTTGTATTGCAAAGTCTCCGGATCAATGACGGTCAGTTGGCGGGACAATGTCGTATACAGCATGCCGTCCGGACTCCATCTCAAATGATAAGGTTTCCATTTGCTGGAGTTGTAAAGGCTTGGACGGATCATCTTGCTCTTCACGACTTCCTTCGTTTCTACATCCATCGCAAAGATCGTGCCGTCGACCGCGCCCCATAACAGGCCGTCCGGCCCGAATGAAATATCTCCGATCATCTTCGGCGTTTCGTCGATGCCGGGAATGTCAGGCGTAAATTCGGCTACTTTCCGGCCCTTGGCCACATCCCACACAAAGATTTTGGCTGCCTGTTGCGTCGGCGAGATACCGAGGCCGCCCCATACGGTAGTGCCCCCGTACAACAGGCCGTCCTTGTAAGCCAGCCCGATAATCGCCTGATCTTCGACCACATCGTCGTATTGCGTCCATTTGTCCTGCCGCTCGTCGTAGACGGCAAGCACGCCGCCGAGCATGCCGTAGTCCGCTACCGTGCCGACATACAGCTTGCCTCCGCCCGATGCAATCGCGAAAGGTCGGTCCTGATGATGTCCGATGTCATAAGACAGCACCGGATTGCTGCCAATCTCGGCCGGCTTCCGCGGATCGTATTTGTACATAACCGCTCCGACGTACGTGCCGTAATAAACATGATCGTTCAGGAACCCGATTCCTTCGGGTTGAGCGAACGCCGCTATATTGACATCCATCTCGTCGGTGAACGGGTTGTAGACGCTCATCCCCCGCTGATAGCCTCCCATATAAATGCGCCCGTCCATCGGACCGCTTTCGAGAGCCTGAATCCTTACATATTGAGACGCAATATCCAAATCAACGAATTTAATGGAGTTGTCCCTCGGGTTATAGTACCAGTACTCGCCGTACTGCGTAATCATGGCCAGCACCGTTTCTCCAGCTCCCGCGCCTTCCTTGAGCGTAATCCAAGTCATATCCTTAACGCGCAGCGTGTCCGGCAGAGGGAACGGGAGCGCAATCTTGACCGACTTATTTTGCGCCAAATCGTATTTGAACAGCTCGCTGCCGTTCTTGTAATAAATCTCGTTGCCGTTATCCGGATTCGGTTCCGATAGCATGTTGCTGTATTGGAAACCTCCGAGAACCTCATAGGTGTCCAAGTCCATAACGACCATATTCATCGTGCTGACCGACGCGAACAGCTTATTTCCTACCACGAAGACATCGGCCATCGTGCCGACGGTGCCGCTGTATCCCTTGATCGGAATCTCGGTTTTTTCGCCTGTTTCGCGATGGATCTTGAACAGATGGACATTGGCGCCCAGCGCGGCATAAATATATTCGCCGTGCACCGCAATGCCCCGGACGTAGTCCATGCCGCTCATGACGCCTCCGTAGTTTTTGAACGCGCCGGTGGCAATGTCATATTCGAACACTTTGCCTATCCCTTTATCCTGGAAGGTCGCTCCATAAATTTTGCCGTCGGAGGATGCTTCCAAATCCCAGACCCAGCTGTCGGCAGGATTGACCCCTAGCGATTCAATCCGCTTCTCCGCGGGAAGATAACGATACAGCAGCCCGTCTCCGGTTGCGGCAAAATAAACGTTTTTATCCGAACCGATCGTCATGGCCCACATCGCTTCCGAATTCGGAATCAGCTGCGAAAACTTCAATTCGCCCGTCTCGGCATCCAGAACCGAAAATGGACCCGGCAAACCGTTGGAATGGAAATAAACCTCATTCTCTCCAAGACTGTTCGTTTGAATTTGTCCCGCCTGGCCCAGATTGACGCTTACCATGTCGCCAAGACGAACCGACTCCTGATAGACGCGGTCCAACGGCTCTTCTTTGGGCAGGATTTCAAATGAAACATCGTCAAAGTATGCCTCCGTGATACTCACTCCTCCCGAGTATAACGCCACCCTGGCATAGGCGGCATGCTGAGGGACTTCCGTCTGCGTGCTCATGCGCGACCATTGATTCGTTCCCAGCGAGTTGGAGCTGAACAGCTCCGTCTTCACGCCGACTTGAACATCTTTGGCATCAAAATAATACGTTTCCAACACAATATTATGTGATTGACTGATGACGTTTACATAAGCGCTCGCAATATAGGTCTCTCCGCCTTCTATCCGGAAAGGATCGCTAATGGCCCGCAAACCCTGACTCGAATCGCGATCGGCAAAATAAAGGCTGTTCGAGCCGCTTCTAACGCGTTCCGTGCTAAGTTCGAGTACACCTACCGTACCGGCTCCGACGCTCCAATGCGGAATTCCGCCGGCAGCGGACGGAAGCTCCAAACCAGGGTTCTGAATTTCATTCGGCAAGTCAACCGGCGTCTCGCCGCCATCTTCCGTTATGAACAGGTCGTCAAAGTAAGCCTCTGTCAAGCTTGGAACGCCGGAATTGATGAGAAGCCTCGCCTTGGTTGCGTCGGCAGGCACGGTGAATGGCACTTCCATCAAAGACCATTGCTCTCTGGACAGCTGGGCTGAGGTAAAGTTAAGGAAAATCGGGCTGCCCACCGCCGTTCCCCCATCTTTCTCGAAATGAACTTCAAGGCCTATGCTGTGGGTTTGGTTCATGACGTAAACATAGGCGCCGGCCACATATTTGTCCCCCGCATTTACGTCCAAAGGGTCGCTATACGCCTGGGTTCGCGATTCGATCGACTGATCGGCAAAATGTAAGCTATATTTGCCGCCGCGAACCGGACTGGTCGCAAGCTCCAGCACCCCTACCGTAGGCGCCTTCAGGCTCCATCCGGGAATGACGCCGGACGCCGGCTCCATCTCAAAGTCCAGATTCCGCACGGGTCCCGCCGGCTGTTCCGGCTGCTCCGGCTCTTCCGGCTCCTCCGGTTGGCCGGGCAAGCTGACCGTCTCTATCCACACATCGTCGAAATAGGCTTCCGTTGTAGCCGTTTTGCCGGAATTGAACCTTAGCTCGACCTTGGCCGCATTGTCCGGCACCGTGAATGGAACAACAAGCTCGTTCCAGGCATTCAGCGTCAATGTGCCCTTCGCAAAATTTATGAAAGTTGACGGAGGCTTTAACGGCTTATTGTCGGCAGCGAAAAAATGGATTTCGTATCCGACGCTATGCGATTGGTTGACTACGTACACCCACGCCTTGGCGTTATAAACGCCTCCGGGCACGACATCTATTTTCTCGCTTGCCACCTGCAATTGTTCCTGATTGGTCGGATTGTTGAAATGCATGCTTGTTTGACCAGAGTGTGCAAATGCCGTGCTGGGAGCCACAGTGCTTATTGTATTTGTTGTGATTAGCCGCCAGCCGGGAATTTTGCCGGACCCATCCCCCGTTTCGAAGCCGGGATTGACGATGACCGGATTCGCATCCTCTGCGGATTCGGCAAACGCCTGCATGGATGACATAGAGAAAACTAGCGAGAACGAAAGAATCATGCAGAACCACCGTTTCATTAAACCTTTCTTCATTAGAACGCACCCCGTTAATTGAAGTTTGGTATTCCCATGAACCAGGTAAAGAAATTAAAAACGAATCATGCATTCACCTCCTCGGATTAGTAAGAGCTCTCTGTCATTGGCAGCTTCCGCCCTTCGCCGTCATACCGCGGCTCCGCTAAAGCCAAGCTCCGCATTTCCTGCTAGCAGCAGCTTCTGCAGGTCATCTATAGGCACATCTCCGGTATCGCAGCCCAGCTCCGCCGCCAGCGCCGCCGCCGTACCGGCCGCTTGCCCGATCGCCATGCAGCTAGGCGTCAGACGCGTTGTCGCCTGGGCCTCGTGAGAGGTGGAAATACAGCGGCCCGCCAGCAGCAGATTAGCTGTTTGGAGCGGAACGATGCTCCGATAAGGAATATCGTAGGCCCCGCCCTCTCGGATAAAGTTGGCGGTCACTCCCTTGCCTTCCGGATTATGAATATCGATCGGATAGCCGCTGCGCGCGATAACATCCGTAAATTTGCGCGCGCTCAGCACATCCTGACCGCTGAGCACATACTGCCCGATCATTCTCCGAGTCTCCCTGACGCCTATTTGGGTACCGACGGCGGACACGGAGGCTCGCTCGAAGCCGGGAATGCTTTGCTGCAGAAAGGCTTCCAGCTCCAGCACCTGCTTGCGCCCTTCAATCTCCGCCTTGGTCAAATCCTCGCTATTGGTAGGATCCAGTCCCGACACGCGGGACGTATTGATCAGCACCTCATCCTCGCCGGGGCCGCTGAAAAACAATAACCCGTCCCGCAGGATAGGCAACCGCGCCTCTCTCCACTTGCTATAAAACCCCATTATTCCGGTTAAAGGCAACCGGTCCAGCTCGGAAATCAACGACTTCTCGTAAAATTCCGAGGGATTACTTTTCATATATTGTTTGATTGCCTGCAAATCTACGCCGCGCATGCGGAACTTCATCGTCATCGGCTGCAGCTTCCCATTATCGTTGCCTTTCTCCCATGGAGCGCCGGCCATATAGGCGACATCGCCGTCTCCTGTCGCGTCCACGTATACCTTGGCTTTCAAGTCTCTGATGCCGTTTTTTCCATATAACTTAATGGCGCCGATGCGATCTCCTTCGGTCTCTACCTCAATAACGGAAGTATGAAGCAAAATATCCGCGCCAGCTTCCGCGAGCATATCGCAAGCCAATACCTTGTATACCTCGGGATTATAAGGAGTTAACGTATGGGTGAAGCCGATCGTATCCCGCAGATGACCCGGCGAAGCCCCGAGCGCCATCAGCCGGTCCACAATTTCCTGGGCCAGCCCTTTAATCACTTGCTCTCCGGAAGCCGCGTGAAAGGTCATCCACGGGTAGACCATCGCCGCCGTGGACATGCCGCCGAGAAAGCCGTAACGCTCTATCAGAATGGTTTTGGCGCCGGAACGGGCAGCGCTGATCGCAGCGGTTATGCCGGCCGGGCCGCCTCCCAAAACCGCCACATCGTATTTTTCCAAGTCGTGCATAGAAAATCAACTCCAAATCTGTTTTTGGAGCGCTCCCAATTTAGACATTGGGAGCGCTCCATATTTTATTGTAAAGATAGGACATCGGCCGTCAGCCGTGTCCCCGTAATATTTCTCGTCAGGCTGTTCCTCTAATAATCAAATCGCTTTCAATAACGACATCCTTGGACGCGTGCCAGTCCAACTCGCCCCGCAGCATGTCCAGCAGCAGTTCCACGGCATGCTGCCCAAGCTTTTGCTTATGCTGTCTGACCGTGGTCAACGGCGGGTTCATAAAGGCTGCGGCTTGAATATCGTCATAACCAATAACGGCGATATCCTGCGGAACGCGATAGTTATGCATCGTTAAAGATTCAATGGCGCCCAGCGCCATCAGGTCGTTGGCGGCAAACACTGCATCGAATGCATGCCCTTCCGCAATCAGCCGATCCATCTGCTTGCGCGCTTCCTCCTGCTCGGCTTTGCCGACGGCCACCAATTCCTGCCTGAACGCAATGTCCGCGTCATGCAAAGCCCGCCTGTAGCCGGCATAACGCTCCTCCTCATGCGGAGTGCCGATCAAGCCTTGAATATATACGATCGAGCGTTTGCCCTGGCCGATCAAATAGTTCGTTGCATCGTACGTCCCCTGGCGATAATCGGAGGTTACGCAGGCAAGCGGCAGCCCATCGTAGATGCGTTTTCCAATGAGTACGAACGGAATGCCCTGGTCTCTGTAAAATTGCAAATACTCCTCGCGGATGTTTTCGCCCATAATAACGAGCCCGTCGATTTTGCGGCTGATCGCGATTTTTTTCCAATACTCGTGATCATAATCGCTTCGATTGGAGAACAGCAACAAATCATAGCTGTTCATAGCCGTTATAAGCTGAATGCCTTGAAGCACTTCATAGAAAATATGGTGCGTCAAAAAGTCCAGCTTGGCGCCAAATACGATAACGCCGATATTCCCGGTTTTGCCGCCAGCCAGACTGCGCGCCTGGGGATGCGGCGTATATCCCTTCTCGGCGATAATAGCCAGCACCTTCTGCCGCACTTCCGGTTTTACGCTCGGCTGATTATTAATGACCCGAGATACGGTGCCTCTGGAAACTCCCGCGAGAGCGGCGATGGATTCCAATGTATGCTTCACTGCAACCTCCATACACCATATCCTTCTTGCTAACAAGCTGCCCAATTGCCATTCGTAAAGAAGGTTCTATAGTGGCGCCCCAAAATTGGGAGCGCTCCAAATTGATTTATAATCTTAGTATCCTTTATCCCGGTCTTGTTTGTCAACGTCTTTTTGATGCGCAAAAAATGATCAAAAAAAAGACGCCTCGCAAAGCATGCTTTTTGAGACGTCCTGGATTCAATTTTCCTTATGGAATAGCTTCTGTCCACGTTCTAGACGTTTATTTTGCTTTTCTTGTTTACGTTCAGACGTTTTTCTTCTTTGCAGCCACTGCTTAACGCGATCACTAGCTAGGATAACAACCATAACTGAAATCCAGTTTCCGACGATTGCCGCTGCTATCGTCATCACTGCCGGGAAGCCGATCGCAATCCCTACAGGTACTGCAAAGTATCCTTCGATGAATGGGATCATTCCCACAATCATAACCCCAAAGAATTGTAATATCGGATTTGAATCTTGCAGTATCAATAAATTAGAAATATACCTTATAAAATGGCACATTGTACAAGATACTTTGGCATTTGCCGTATGAATGATAGCATAAAATGGCACTATAATTAGCCTTTAAGTTTTAACTTTGTTTGAAGGCAGCAAATTTACTCAAAGTTGCATTGACTATGATCTTTTACAACAAGTCAAACTCATTACTGATATCCTTTGTTAGTTTTGCAAGTACACGCTTATCCATGCTTTCCAAGCTTAAATAATTTGACTCTCGTTATAATACTTGGATTTAACAATCATCTCTGCAACATAATCTTTGTGATATTGATAAAGTTCTTTTAATTTAAACGTCTTAATATTACCCATGGCCTTACGTAAAATTACACTGTCATCTGGGAGTTGCCTCTGAATATCTCTGGATAATCAGATAACCTTCCTCTTTAACGCTCCGATAAACCGATTTCATACGTAGCATCTGCCTTTCATCAATATGTCAGCATAAATATTCTCTCCAATTCGTATCACAACTTTATTTATATATAGGCAATGAAATGTAGTCAACCGTGATTGTCCCCGTACCGGAGCTGTTATCGGCAAAGTCCATTCGAATATTCTTGATCGTCCCATTCCAAAGCGTTTCATCGTCCATGCGGATGGTGTATACCTGTTCGGCGGTATCATTTGCCGTAATTGTAAACTGCTTTTGCCTTTGTTCGCTAGCGCCTGCATCGCTGGTACGATTCCAATAAATTTTGCCCTTTGTCGCGCTTGTATTATTTCTCACTTTAAATTGGATGATTTTGTATTTTTCAGCATCTACCGCTATGATCGGCGAAAGCATATAAGGATCCGCGCCAGTTAACGTCTGCGTCATTATACCGCCGCTTACGGAAGCCGTCATCATATTCAAGGTGTTCCATCCCATTAGGTCATTGTTAGTTGAAAAATCCCAATGCTGATAGACGTTTTGCAATAGACGAATGGAATCAACCGAAAACGAGCCGCTTCCGTTGCTGTTATCGGCCGGGTCGAACCGCAGCGAAGTAATCGTATTCGCCCAGGTTGCTTTACCGCTTAAGTCGACTACATATTCACGGTATTGTGCATCATTTGGTGTAATATTGAAATCCTGGGATTTGCTCTCGGATCTTGTACCTTCCAGATTGGTCGTCCAATAGAGCTTGCCTTTCGTTGCGTTAGTTGAATTTTTCATGCGAATGATAACTTTATTGTTAATAGCTGAATTTATTTGAATTCCATATTTTGTTACATACGGGTCGTTTCCGCTAAGTGTTCCCTGCATGGATCCATTTGTTGCCGATAAACTAGTAATATTATTTTCTACGGTCCAACCTTCCGTATCCCCATTTGTATCAAATTCCCCTTGCAAGTGTTTATATGAAACGGATTGGGAAGCTCCAATATTATCAACGTAAAACCCTGCATCCCATAATGCACCGCTATCCGTTCTAAACCAAACCTTAATCCGATCTATCGAGCTTTTGCCAGCCCATTGAGATACATTCATCCCAAGCAAGTTCCAACTATCGGGGGTTATTTCACTTTGCCCCTCCAGAATATTACTTCCACTGTATAATCTGACTTTAGCATAATATTGAGTAGCACTTGGTGCCCCGCCAAACGAATTAATTGCCAATTGAAGATAAGGAGTTGAAGATAAATTTAACGGAGTTGTAAAGGTTTTTGTTACGCCCTTCCAACTTGCAGCACCATTATTATCCAGAGTCGTGCTGAAAGCCGCCTCCAGCATGCCGGTGCCTTGATATGGAGTGCCTGGTAAATTTGCCGATGAAGTCACCCTAGTGACGCTATCCGTATAATCTGCTTTAGTCCATCCCTCAGTATCCGTTTCAAAATTGGCGATCACCGCTGTTGTCCCTCCTCCAGCGGTAATTGGGTATAAATTCGTCACTGCAGGCGGGGTACGAACATTCAATTGGGATACATCGTACCCAGGAATAACCTCAGTCCAATTGGATATGCCAATAATGCCCTTGGCGAAATCAGTCGCGTTTTCCGAATCGGCAGTATCGATCTGTTTCATGACGCTCCACATCTTTTTTTTCACATCCGGATCATTCGGTATACCTGTAGTCGTATCTCGAGTCCATAGACCGAGGTGCAGTCCTCCCTCCCCACCGTTATCCACGTGGCGATGCAAAATAAACGAGTCGATGCTGCTGTTAAAAAGCGTTTTGTAGTATCCGTACGCATAAGCTGCTGCTTGTACTCTTTGGTCATCCACATCAATAGGGTCCATTGTGTGAAAGCCTTGTTCGGATAAAATGACACGGCGTGAGGCTCCGTTGAATCTAAAATTAGTTTGATCCAAATATTGAGTTAATATTTGGATATTTTTAAACGTAATTCTTGGAGTAGTAAAACTATTTGTGGCTGTGGTATCATTCCAAGTTTGCGGGATTCCTAAGTTTTCAGGATATGGATGATAAGCTACATTCCAAGGAAAATCCCCTAAAGTTGCAGCTTGCGTGTTGATTTCATCGATGACCTCTTTCCCCTGAAAATCGAAGAAAGTCGTCCAAAAATGATCGAGTGAAATATATACCCTGGCATTACTGTATTTCTTCATTGCTGCAGTATGAAAGACTCTTAAAGTACGTACATAGTCTTTAACAAACTCCGGCAATGTCTTAACACCCATATTGTACCAAACCGAATAAGAGTTCACTTCGTTTCCGATAATGTAATTGACAGCTCGTCCGTATGATTGATCACTTCTCGTATAGCGCTCAACGATAAACTCTGAGACCGCTTGAAAATATTTCATGTTCGCGTCTTTTGTGTTGAATGCGCCGACAATCCCTCCGTTACTATCCGGGTGCAGAATCAGATTGGACGGGGACGTGAGGTAACTGGGATAGACCAGCAAGATAAGAGTAACAATAACGCCATTGTCAGATAATGATTTCACAGCACGATCATTTTCTTCAATCTTTTGTTTGTCAAAGTAAAAATGTTCTCCATTCATCGTATAGGTGATCGTATTACTGCCTCCAGTGGTATGGAGAAGATCGCCGTAGCTAAAATTCAAAGCGGCATGACCGATTCCAAGCTCCTGAGCATCATCGATCAGTTGAACCTGCAGCCCTTTCTTTGTTGGAGATGTCGGGAAAGTGAAAGAATTAAGCGCGACTTCCGTAAATGTAGTCACATGCTTCCCATCAACCAAGGTAAGCACTCCCGCACCAGTTCGAAGCGCAACAGCAAATTTGGAGTAGATGCGATCTTTGGACGAACCGTCATAACGATTGACAGTAGCCGTATAATTATAGCATTTTTCAATTCCTCCCGGATTAACTGAGTCGCTTATAACTGCCGTTTTAGTAGCAAGGACAGCGAGTGTATGTTCCTCATATGGCTCTAATGCAAATAATTCAAGATTTTGAGTCTGGCTTGTGCGAATCCACCCAGAAACGATTATCTCCGTACTCGTTGCCGTTACGTTGGAAATCACTCCGCTTCCTGGGGAAACGCATGGAACATTATTAAAAACTACACCTGTGTCTGCAAAGATTATTCCATTAGCAGGGATGATAGTAGATACAGTTAGAGCTAGTAGCAATAATGAAGCCAACAATTTATTTTTGATCATTATGAATGTCTCCTTTTCATAATCAGAATATTACCGGCCGGCACGCCGTCCTCAAGGACGAGGCGCACCGAAGTGATTTTGCCTCTCCACTGCTGTGGAGACAAACCAATTTCGCTTCTTCAACATAATACTACCAGCGGCATCCCCCCTATCAAGTCTTCACGTCGATTCTCGCTCAAATAGTCGGCCTACGTGTGCCGATCCGTTCATCGGAGGCATGTTAACATATCTGCAAGATGCCCTTAAGGATCGGAGTTAACCCATTGGCTATCTGCATAAAGCCAAGATCAGTCGGATGCAGGCCGTCCACTGTACATTCATTCCATACTTCCCCAAGTAAATCCGCCCCGTCGCAAAAATAAATGAATAGATCCCCTTGGTTCCGAAGCTCCCTTACCAGCCCGCATTGATAGTTCCTTCTTGCCACTCTTTCTTCATAGGTTGAGGCTCTGACATGCTCATATCCACAAGGGGTTCGTGATACGACGAGGATAGGGACCTCGGAATGCCGGCTGCGGAAGATTCGAATAAATTCAGGCATGGTCGTAATTAGACCATCCACATTCACGCAATTGGCATCATAATCCAGCATAAGACATCTCGGGTTTTCAATTTGGCTAATGAACTCCGCAATTTCCGGGTCACCCTTGCCATTTCCGGAAAAGCCTAAATTTATAAATTCAATATTGAATCTACGGCTCAAAATATTACTGTAAGCCATTCCGGGGCGTGAGGCGCAGCCTCCCTGTGTAATCGAGGTGCCGTACACGATGACCTTGCCCTCATTGCCATATGGAGGATATTCCACCATTGTCGCGTCTGAATTCACCCCGATTTGCACTTCATGTACGCCTTGATACAGCGGGAAATTAAGGGTAATGCATCGTAATTCAGGTTCAACGGATTCAAAGAATACGCTTTCATATTCATTTGCATTGTGGGGGAAGCGCGTTGTCCCATAATATAACTGGGAGCCAGGCAAACCCAAATAACAATCAAAGCCGTTAACAGCGGTTGCAGTTATATGGTCCATGTTGTTTGGACCATATAACCTCACTTTTATCATTAACTTGGTGGCATTTGTCTGAAAACGTATCTGCCCACCTGCCGTATGGTTTGCCAAGTCGTCCACCTCTTCACGAATGGCTCCTGAGACCACAACCGGCAGCCTACGATACTTATGCTCCTGCGACCACCAAGCGAATCCGGATATTTGAAAAGGGGGCTCATTGGGGGAACGCCAATGAAGTTCCTCATCTTCATGATTAAGTTGTATCAAAAGCCAAACCTCCTACGTGTCATGCCATGGACAAGACGACTATAAACTTCAATTCCCGACCCGGATTTTTCAACGCCAATGTATTCCCGCTAACGCTTCCATGCCAATCCGAAGCCTTGCCGTCTATCCTCAACTCTTCTATCTCATGAATACGATAATTATTTCTCATGAACAGGTTTAGAGACAATTGATCAATACCCGACGGCAGAGAAAGATTCACTTCAATAATATTCAATGTGCTTCTTTCAATGAAAAAGGAAAGCTTTCCGAAGACGGTGCCTACATTGTTCACCTGAACATGTTTTCCAACATCAAGCCATTCAGCAGGGGCACTAGGCAAAAAGTAAAGCTTATCGCTTTCTACGATAAATAGCGTGTTTAAAATCATTTCCATAATACGCCCATTTCCACTTCCATTTGGTTGCCAAGGAGACAACCACGGAAGTTGAGGACTGAAGCGTTCATGTACATGGTAGGTATCGAGCGTTGTAGAAAAAGCCATCGTCGAATAGAAATAACGCAGTGCCTTCTCCCTTTCTCCGCGTAAGCTCCACGTGCGATGCCATACTCTTTCCGAATTATTAACGTAATACAGGTCTATCGGCGACCCGGCGTATTGCTCTTGAATGACTCCTAGACTCGGATCCTCCATTCCAGGCAGTTTAACCGCAAACCTATCGCTCATCGCATATTGCTTACGCATCAGATATTCAATTTCCGGGATGATTTCATCCATCGGTTCGATCAGACCTGTATCTATTAAGCTAATTGGACCATCGATTGCGTAGACACCGGTTCGAATGTCCGATTGGGTATAAACCTCATTAGGCATCCATCTAACGTTATCATGACCCACTACGGTACCTCGCTTAATAGATTCTAGAATACAGACTCTGAAATCATTGGCTTCGCTACAATACCTAGAAGCATCAGGATGCTCAATATCAGCCAAAGCCGCAGCCATGCTGTTTAAGCCCTGCCATGTCGTCACATTCGACAGGAAGAAATAACCGCTGTCCGGCCAATCATGAACACGCCCTTTGGGCAATAAACCAAAGTGAGCAACTTTTTCGCCAGCATCATCGAAAACTTTAGTCGCATTACGTTCCTTGCAAACCCATTCACATGCTTTGAGAACAATGGACAGATTCGCTCGAAGCCATTCCCGATCTTTCGTAACCAGATAATAATCCGCAAGCAGCCCCAGAACGGATCCAGTTTCACCCATCCAAAAAATATAGGCACGGAATGAGCCCTCTGGCGATAGAATATCCCCTTCCGGGCCAATACTGTTTTCCTGTGTACTCAAAAAGTATTCAAGCGTCTTTTTTACGATATCCGTTTCCCCTAACCGGGTTAACATTCGTAAATAGTTGGATACTTCCCATGTATACACAACTGTATAATCGTTAAATCCTCCTTGCCCTGGAAGCGCTGATCCATCCTCCCTCTGAGCAATCAACTGTAATGAGTTCGTCAAAGCCGTATCGAAAATCGTTTGAATAACCGCTTCCGGAACTTGAACTTGGGTTTGGTTGGCTAAGCTCATCTTCCAGATTTCCCTGCTCTTCGCTATTGCGGTTTCCTCATCCATAAAGGCTTCGCTCTCGCCAGACTTGGCCCCAGGCATTTTCTGGACGAAAGTGTCATAAATCTCAACTTGGATTTGCTTCGTTTCACCTGGAGCCAAAGTCATCTCAAATCTCAGGATATGATTGAACTCACCCGCTTGAGCCCTATATTCTACATGTGCGGATGAGTCGGCTTTGTAGCACATAAGCGTTGAACCATCAGGATGAAGCAAGCTACCCGAAGTAGAATCAATAATCCGCTGCTCCAGGCTCATACCATTAAGCCATGGTGCTGCCACGCTGTTAAAAGGAACATAATCCTCATTCGCGTGGACATAAAATTGATCATGACTCGCTTCGATATTTTGGAAATACCAATGGCCTGTTCTTGCTAGCGTGGGGTGCAGATTAGTTATCGACAGGAATTGATGCACGCGCATATGACCATCCGAATCTGGTAACGTCAAGCTGGTTAGGCTGTGCGCAAAGTTTGATTGGGAAAGGTAAGAGAAAAGAATCGGTTCCTTGGGAGAAAACAATGCTTGTTCGACGTTGCGATAATCAAAAAACTGAGGTTGACCCTCAGGCCCGAATAGAAAACCGTGACCACGGCGCAAATCCCCTTTGCGTCCAAGTGCATCTTTAATAAGTACGGTGAAGTCAGGCCGTACTTCAACTAAAGTATCTGCCAACGGCCCGTGAATATAGATTCGCTTCGACCTCGTTCGCGGAAACAATCCGGAAATTCGATTCCAATCGGATTCTGCATGACAGTTTAATCTCATTAGTGTGCCAACTCCTTCAGAGCCTTGCCATATTCATCAGCTAATTTTTCGAGATTACCCAAACTTTCCTTCATCCCGCCCACTCGATTGCGGCTTAACCATACCTGTTCATACTTGCTCATAACTCCATTCAAGTCTTGAATCATAGCAGAGAGTCTATCTTTACGATTGGCTTCATCCATTGCAGATAAATTTAATAGGCCTAGCTTGGCTCCATGAAGAATGAGTTCGATTGCGTTATAATACTCCGCTATTACAAGATCCGCATCGTCGCATTGCAAGTCCACTTGCTCCAACACGCCTAATAAATTTTCCACGTACTTTTCTACGCCTTCGAAGTCATCTCGAGTTAACCTTGGCAGATTAAGCCACTCCAGATCTCTATTCGTATCCGTGAGCTGATGATAATACAAGTTTCTGAATATGCCGCTTCCATCGAAATTCGTTTTCTGTTCCTGCAAATAATAGTTTCCAAGGTCCAGAGCAAATTGTCCCATCCTACGATTGCGATCAAGAAATACGAACCGGTCGAGGTAACCGGCAATATCTGCATCGACATTCTGATCTACACACCAACTTAGCGCCGCACCATAGACAAACCCAGGATAACTGATCGGCAGATGATGCCAATGATGCGGCGAACCCCAATCCGTATTCAGAAAACCTATGGCTCCGAACTTCTTTCCTAATGTTGCGGCATTATGCAAATTCGATTTCATATTGTCCGTAAACCCGCCGATCGTGTTCCAGCTTGATGTGCCCGGACAGACATAATAAGGAATTCCGCTTTTCATCAGCGTCTCGCAATGGTCGGGATTCGGTTGATCTGCTGCATACCCCCATTCCAAAGCAATGAGATCCTTTGGCAACTGCGGGATTAATTCTGGGTTTTTTGCGATGATTTCTGCCCAGAACATCATCTTCTTTCCTTTTTTCCCTACAAGCTCATGCAATTTCAATAAATAATTCAGATAAACAGTCCCTTTGCCTCGTTCTTCGCATTGCTCCTTGCTTTTACCTTGGCCCAATTCAAAGGTTTCATCGCAGCCCACGTTAAAATAGGGTGATGAAAACGCGGGAAGCAGATCGTCGAACGTGCGCTCAAGAAACTTGAACACATCGGGATCCACCGGATTTAACGTTGTAGGATGGTACCATCCCCATGGCGCCATACAACCATCGGGACATTCCGAGAGGGAGTTGAACTCTTCGCGAATCAACCATGGCGTCATATGTCCGAAACTATTCTGATTAGGAACGAGATCAATAAATCTGTCTTTGCAGTATTGATTGAGCAACGCGATCTCTTCCGGAGTAATTGGCGTCCCGTCCTTCCACACGTCCGGGAAAGACGGATAAGCATAAGAAAATCCTTCAATATAAAGCTGCAGCTGATTGAGCTTGAGATCCGCCATGAATTCAACGATGCGATATAAGGTTTCCATCGTCGGTATTCTGTCTCTGCTAATATCGAGCATTATTCCTCTTGCACTGAAATCAGGATAATCGGAAATCTGAAGACACGGAAGCATGGCCTCCTCCTTGTGTTGCCTCAAAAGCTGCTTTAATGTGCTTACGGCATGGAAAGCGCCAGCTTCGTCCTTGTACGCGATCGAAATTCCGATCTGGCTGATTTCCAAAGTATAACCCTCCGAAGGGAGTTCCTCCTTTCTCTCGAAGCTTATCTGAGTATCGCTCAAACCGTTTCCGATACAGACAGGGTAATCGTACCCCATTAATTCTTGAATAATCCGCTGAGCTCTCTCCGCTATTTTTAGCATCATTTCATTTGAATCGGCTGGAATACAGACAGATCCATCTCGAGATATTGTATATAAACCAGGCGTATAACGAACTTCTCTAGGATTGGGAACGAATAGGGCTAGCTCTGTAGTCATTTAATCTTCTCCTTTACTTTAATCGAAGCAAAATCTGTTGGTTTTTTAAAACAAGACAACAAATGTTCGGAGTCAACATTCGTTGCCTTATTTTTTTATTTCTTCTTCCTAATCCAATCGTTTACTGCTGAACTTCGAAACCAATGGATTTAAAGTAGTCTTCCATTTCCTTCTTGGCATCGTCGTATTTCATCCGACTATTGTAAGCTTTCATGATGTCATCCCAGTTTTTATCAAATTCCTCTTGGTTCTTTGCGGCGAACAGTTTAGCGGATTGCTGCTGCTGGAATTCGCCCGAAACATAACTCGGAGCTAATTGGGAAGTTTCGCTTACGGCGGCACCTATATACCCATTCCACTGAATGCCTGCGTTGCTGATGAAGTTCGCGAAATAGACGACGTCGTTCGAATCGACCTCGAACGGATAGCTTCTCTTCCAATCCCAGCGATTAACCGCAGCAGTAGGAGTCGAGGCAAAAATCTTTGAGCTAACTTTTGTTAAGCCCAATCCGTATTTGTAATACTTTTCATTGAGAATATCTGCGTTGTTCGTAAGGATCGCTTGATGGAAGGCTTCATCTTTCCAAACTTTCTTGCCATCTTTCATTTCCCATAAGCCGAGTTCCTCGGGCCCCCAGGTTATCAGTTCTAAATACTCTTGCGACATCGTCCAATTGAATAGCTCAACCAGACGTTTGACGTCTTTGAAATCTTTGCGGATAAAAAATTTGAAAGTAGCTTTGTTCACTCCATCGATGCCTACGAATGTCGTTCCCGGCTGTTTAGGCAACGGAATGAGGCGCAGAGAATCGTTGGGATCCTTTTGTGTAATGGATTCTTGAACTTTCGGAATGTCTTTGGCCCACATGAAAGCGCCGACTCTGCCTTGAACGACGTTTTCTTGAAGCTGGTCATCCTTTTGGATAGCGAAGTTCTTATCCAATAAGCCCTCGCTATATAGCTTGTTCATATATTCCCAATAAGCTTTGGCGTTTGGATCCCCGAGAAACTGTGATACTTGTTTCGAATTCGGATCGTATTTCCATTGCGTCGTCAAACCAAACATCGCACCGAAATGCGGTTGCAGATAGACAGGAATCGTGAACGGAATCAGATCCTTTCCGTCGACCTTAGGTTTAGCTTCTTTGAGCTTTTTCAGGAAGTTGTAGAAATCATCCGGCGTTGCGATTGCCGGTTCGATTTTCAAATCATCCACGGTTGGTTTCGTTTGCGTTTCGTTAACTTTTTTGGCGAGATCTTTCGTGCTCGTGAACGAATAGCCAAGGCTCTTTAAGTCGCTTTCTTTAACCCAGATACCCGCCCAGTTACCCATAGGATTTACGTAAATATCATTGATGAACATAGGATCGTTTCCATCCGTCAGAACGGCAGGGAAGTTGTACAATTTCCCTTTATACATGGCATCTTTCCATTGTTCTTCCGGATAAGCTTCTAGCAGATTTGGAGCATATTGCTTGACAAGATCACCCAATTCCGCGTATTTGCCTGTTTCCGGTATCGTAGTGTTATCACTAATGTCAAATACGACGTCAGGCAAAGAATCGGTAGCGAGGAATAAATTCAAGCGTTCTTTTCGGGACATACCGTTATTGACGTAAATTTCTTTGACTTTGAGATTGAATTTTTCCTGGACGGCCTTCGCCACAAGGTCGTTGGCATCGTCGGCAACCGTCGGCGGGGTATCTCCCCAAGCCCAAAATGTATACTCAAGGGGTTCCAGCTTCTCCGGGATTGCGCTTTCCGATGTACCTTGCGATGGCGATTCCGGAGATTTCGAAGGCTCGCTCGTATTGTTATTTTTGGTGCATGCAGCCAACAGCGACAAAACTAGAACAACGCTAATCAGACTGTAAACTCCCCGTTTGAATCTTCTCATGATCATTAATGGACTCTCCTCTAGAAATAGAATAATTTAAAAACCATATGAAGATTATTTATATGATTAAGAAGCAAAAATCCGCCTCGTATTTTAGCTACATCTTAACTGCACCAAGGGTCATGCCTTTGACGAAATAACGCTGCGCGAAAGGATACACGAACACGATCGGAACCGTCGTCACGATAAGAACCGCCATCGTATACGTTTGTGTCGTCAGTGTAACCTTTTGGCTGTTCATACCCATGAGGAGCAACTTGTCCGCCGTATTTTGAGATTCGGTCAATATGGCTTGAAGCACCATTTGTAGCGGATGAAGCGATTGGTTGGACACGTACATCAACGCATCGAACCATGAATTCCACTGGCCGACCCCCACGAATAAAGCAATGGTGGCGATTACCGGGTAACAGAGCGGAAGAATAACGCTGGTCATAATCTTCAGTTCTCGTGCACCGTCTATTCTCGCCGATTCCTCCAAGTTATCGGGTATCGTTTCGAGGAATACCTTCATCAAAAACATGAAGAATGTCGAATAGCAGCCTGGTAAAATGTATACAAGAAAGTTGTTCATTAAATGAAGATCATGAATCAGAATAAAAGTTGGAAGCATTCCCCCGCTTACGTACATCGGAATAACGAAGAAAATGAACAAGGGCTTCTTGAATTTAAAGTAGGTTTTGGACATGGAGTATGCGCATAATCCAATGACGATAAGCGATAAGGCTGTCCCCAGCACGGTTCTCGCCAGCGATATAAATGTAGCGTCCAAGATCCGATCGTCCAGAAAGATTGCATGATAGTTTTGCAAAGTAAAGCCTTGTGGCAGTAATACGACATTGTGCTGCTGTACCCTCAGACCGTCACTGACCGAAATAATCAGTGCGTAATAGAAGGGATATAAGGTTACAACGCATAGAATCAGCAGCAAACACACCATGATTGCATCGAATACGGTAATTTTCTTCAAGTCTCTTGCCTCCCTATCACTCTGCTAAAACAGTGAGTATCCCGTTAATTTTTTCATCGTTTTATTCACGGTGAACAATAATAACAATCCAATTATCGATTGTGTTAGCCCGACCGCGGTTGCATAGCCATATTCGCCCAACCGAACCCCTTTGAAATACGTAAACACGTCGATCGTATCCGAAGTGCTCGCGATCATGACATTTCGCATCGGGTATAGAGCATCGAAAGAACTGCTAAACAAGCTGCTGACGGATAGAATAAAAAGAATAATGATCGTCGGCATGATGCCCGGAATAGTGATATGCAAAGCTCGCTTGAATTTGCCTGCTCCGTCTACCGAAGCTGCTTCGTACAATTCGGGGTTGATGGATGTCATTGCCGATAAATACAATATGGAGTTCCAGCCCATTTCTTTCCATAATGCGGATAGAATGAAAATCATCCAGAAATAGCTAGGCTCCCTGAAAAAACCGATACTTTCGACACCAAACCAACCGAGTATCATATTGATCGATCCCGAATCCTGATCGAGTAGCCTGTAGAGAAGTCCGCTTATGATGACCCAAGAGATAAAGTGCGGAAGATAAGTAATGGACTGTACGACTTTTTTCATTTTTTGAAACCGAAACTCGTTGAGCAAGAGTGCGAATACGATAGGTATCGGAAATCCGATCAGCAAGTTCAGCAAACTGATCGCCACAGTATTTCTCAAAGCATTTTTGAAATCAGGGTCCTCCAGAAAAGCTTTAAAATTGTCCAGTCCGACGAAATCGCTTCCCGATAATCCTTTAAGCAAATCATAATCCTGGAAAGCCATTGTGACGCCGTAAATCGGTTTATAGTTAAAAATAATCGTATACGCGATGGCAGGAACAATAAGCGCAAACAAGAAAAGCTGCCTTCGCCAGTCTTTGCGCAAGCGAGTAAACCAAGATACTTTCGCGTTTAACTTGTATGACATTTCGACTTTCATTCAACCAACTCCGTATGTCTTTTATTTAAATTATACTGTTGAGAATTTCTTGTAAAAATAAACAATTACATGCATTGTGTATAAAAATCGCATAAGTTTTCGTCTCATTTCGATAGATGTGTCTACTTTCTTTGCGAGTTTATCGGTCGTCTCGGAATAATCGTCCATTCCTTATTGGAATTGCCGTTTTTATCGCTTATAGTGTACTAAAAGGAGGAATAGACGTTGAAAGGCAAAGCCTGGTTGCGTAATCTTTCTATTAAATACAAAATTGCCATAGCCATGATTATGATTGCCATTGTCCCCATCAGTACCTTTGGAATTATGGCCAATATCAAAATCGCTGGCATCATCGATAATTTGGCCGAATCAAACTCGGAGAATGTCCTCGACCACACGATAAATAACATTGAATATCTAATGAACGATGTAAGCAAAACTGGCATACAACTCGCAAACTATCAGGAAATTAAACAATACAACGATATGACATTCAGCAATATGGATCGTATTCTACAAATCAAGAAAATTGAACAATACCTTTCACTGATCCTTGGCAGCAACCCCTATATCTCTTCCATATACATCTGTTTTGATAATGATACGATCGTTACCATCAGTAATCTAAGCGAATACGAGATTAGTAACTATAAGAATTTCAACGTATACAAACAAGCGCTCGAGCCTGAAAGCCGAACGCTATGGAGTGGATTTCATGAAAACGAATTTCGGGATTCAAAACACAGGTCTGTGATGACATTCTCGCTTCCTATTTATTCGCTCGATAATTCCGTCGCTTCCGGCGTCATCATATTGAATATTCCCATGTCTGTCATCAACAACATTTTCAATTCTGGTCTCATGAATAACGGAGACGACCTTTCGATCATCGACCTGAATGGTAATTTTATGTACGCTATAGATAAGCAAACCCCTGAAAACTTGGAATCCAACTACGTTGACACTATATTGGATGCCGGAAGCCTTCATGGAAACTTCATCCACAGTAACGAAGGTCGCAACGAGTTTATCAGCTACAAATATTCGAACGTAACGAAATGGATATATGTGACGAAGGTCGACATCAGCGAAATGTATAAGCAATCCCACATCGTCAAACGGATTTCAATTTGGACAATCCTCTTCTCCATTGTCCTGTCCGCGATTTTGTCCATTCTTCTGGCATCCAATCTTACGAAACCCGTGCAAAAACTGGTCAAATCACTTCGCAGGGTTGAAAAAGGAGATTTCACCAGCGAAATTGCAGTTGTATCCCACGATGAAATCGGAAGATTAACGGCGACATATAATAAAATGCTGGGAGAATTGAGGAGCCTGCTGGAACGGATCAGAGCCGAAAGTCGGCTAAAGCGACAGTCTGACTTGAACATTCTGCAAGCACAAATTACACCACATTTTATATACAACTTTCTGACTACGATTCGAAGCATTTCCCGAAGCCAGGAAGACGAGCGAATCTACAAGCTTACTTCCGGCCTAATCGGGTTGTTGCAGACAAGCATTAGCAAACAAGTGACATTCGTCACGATCGAGGAAGAGCTTCAACTCGTTCAGTCCTATGTTTATTTGCAACAAATCAGGTACAATAACCAATTCGAAGTCGTCTATGAAGTCGATGAAGCTCTAAAACCATTTCGAGTTCTCAAAATGTTGCTTCAGCCTCTAGTCGAGAACGCTTTATTCCATGGAATGGATTTAGTGAAGGGCGACGGCTTGCTTCGAATCGCTATTTGGACGGAAAATCATAACATCATCTTCTCCATTGCAGACAATGGCAAGGGCATGACTGAGGAACAAATGCGCAAGCTGTTTGCAGACGAGAGTCAAGGCGTAGAAAAGAAATATCGGGGAATTGGACTTAAAAATATCCGAGATAGAATCAACCTTTACTTTGGCGAGAGGTTCGGACTTCGAGTCGAAAGCAAGAAAGATGAAGGAACTCTCATTATGATCACCATGCCCCTAATTAAAGACGAAAGCGAGTGCGAACAATATGTATAAAGTTTTTATCGTAGATGATGATTATACAGTCAGGACAGATCTGAAGGATATGATTGATAAAAACAAGAAATACGTTTGTATAGGCGAAGCAGAGAATGGCGAAGTCGCCTTGGATCGCATACGGGAAACTAAACCGGATATCATTCTTCTTGATATTGAAATGCCGGTTATGGACGGACTGACATCGCTTCCGCATATATTAGAAGGCTCAGTTTGCTGCAAGGTAATCGTCTTGAGCTGCCATGACGATTACGATAACGTCAGGCTTGCCATGAAGCACGGTGCTGCCGAATATTTGTTAAAACAACGAATGGACGAGGACAATCTCTTCAAGACTCTGAATCAAGTGGCTTCTCTCATAGATAATGATCGAATTTCGGAGAATGAACTACTTAAGCGAAGACGCGACGATACGATAAATCTGCCCGCAGTCATGAATACCCTCGTTATCGACATGATTCGAGGTCATATAACCGATGTTGATCTCATAGGCATGAAGATCGGAGCTATTCAAAGCAAATTTCCCATGGATAAGCTGGTCGTTAGTTGCCTAATTGTTGATGAGAGCGAACGCCACTCTACTTGGAAGGACGAGCCTTTCGTATTTGCGATCGAAAACGTTCTTGGAGAGATCATAGATAACACCAAAGGAACCATTTATGGGAAGTCCGATAAAAAGACATTTTACATGATCTCGGGATTTCGTGCTTCCGACAGCTACTTATATATCAACAATTTTATTTACGGCTTAGTTGATGAAGTCTCCTCCGCGATACAACGATACTTAAAGCTGACTGTAACAGTCGGCGTAAGTCCAGTTTTTGCGACTGTTTCTCAGGTTTCAGAAGCGGCCAGACAAGCAAGTCTGGCGACAGAGTACTCCTTTTTCTCAGGCAAAGGAAGTATCATACACTATACAGAGACTGAAAAGCATACAGAGAAATGGAGCGCAGATCGAAGAAAGGTACAAATCAAATCTATCATCTTGAATGTTACTAAAGAAGATGACCAGGTCGAGAGTGCGATCAATTCTCTAGCATCCGAGTTCCGTTCGGAATTACTGGATATCCAAACCTTGAAAGATTTTCATGCAGAGTTGATGTTCGCGTTCAATCAAAAAATAGAGGAGTTATCTCTCACTCGGTACATCGAGCATTTCGATAGAGCATGGCCGAATATGGAACTAACTGCATACATTAGATGGCTCTCGAAGTTGATCACGAGAATCCGCGAAGTTTATTTGGAAGGAAAACAGTCTAAGTTTTCCCGTGACGATATTACGAGAGCGTTAGCCTACTTGGATAGCCATTACATGAATATTACCAGCCTTAACGATGTCGCCAAACATATTAACCTGAATAAATCGTATTTCTCACAAATCTTTAAAAGAGAAATAAAAGAAAATTTTACTGTCTACTTAACCAAACTACGTATCGATAAAGCCAAAGCCTTGCTTTCAGATAGTGACACGAAAGTATATGAAGTCTCCTCTCTGGTCGGGATTGAGAATTATCGCTACTTCTCTAAAGTATTCAAGGAACTGACGGGATTGACCCCTATAGAATATCGGAAACGAAGCCAATTGGGCTAAAGCGTCAAATGGCACTAATCATCCGTCCATTCCTTAACCAAAATAGAAAAAGTCTTGATATACCAACAAAGTTGGCAATCAAGACTCATTTATAGATATTACCCAAAGCACTACACGAATGTGGGTAATACTTCATGATGCCACTAATTTGTGCACATAAAGAGGAAATTTCTCTAGTAATTTGGCATAATCAATATCAAGATATACCACTTTCCTGATTTTGAATACTTTAAAATGTCATCTTAGCAGAGATTTATTACCTAGCGTTTTCGTGATAACTAAGGCTTTAATTAAATCTACATTAGTTCTGAAAATCGTTTCAAATCTTCAGTTTGGTTGTTTTCTCCAGATGTTGGTTGCAAAGAACATTTTTATATTCTGTGGCATTGAATGCTCTTTATCGCAAAATTTAAATTGCGTGTACTTTATTTTTTTACTTTCTTGACCACATGATATACAAATGTACATACCAGTTTCAGACACAATACTTTCGTAGTCCTATCAGTGCCGGATTGCTTGAGACGTTCTGCTTGTTTCCTGTTGTAAATCATCATCATTATCATGGGAATTTCAAGAAAGATTCCACCTACTATACCACAAGCGAGCTAGTCAGTTTGTATCCGTCTAAACGCTCCTAGAACTAACTTTCTCACTAAACCCTGAATCAGATCAACCTGTTCCTTCGCGATATTTTGCTTATCTGAAATTTGTAAAAATTTAGTATTGTTCTTTTTTGATTCAACTAAGTTATGAATGTAGCTTCTTAGGTCATCGTCAGATTCATTGGGATCGAAGAACGCAATTATCATCGGCAATTCGGATATTCCCTCTGAAAATTGACCCAGAAGTATCGTAGGAGGAAGTGTCGAACATCATAAGAGGTCTTTTACCAACCATATAAATGTGAAAATTGTCCTTTTCCTCATACTGTGTTTTAAGTGTCTTAAGTTGATCCTGTTTAAACATGTACGTATAATTTTGAACTAGCGAGATTCCTTTGCTATTTACTGTAAACATTCCTTTCAGATAAATTTTCTACAAATATTTTAGCAGAAGCCAAAAGTATATTCTATTCACTGCTGCCCGTTACTTCAACGAACAAAGGCAGCCGATCGCGTAGCCGGCTGCCTTCATGTCGTGGTACTATCGTCTCCCGATAGCAATTCCAAGCGCCATTCCTGAGGCAAACTTTTTGCTTCGATTATGCTTGTTGTCCGACTGGTTATCTTCGCTCATCACACTCGACCTCCAGTATGATAGTAACATTACATGAAAGAAGAGAACCCTCGATACATCCATGCTACAATGAATCTAGGATTCTCTTCTGTTTCCTTGGAAGTGGAATTACTTTACAACATTAATTCCTAACAACACCAAAATCCCCATTCCAACAGCCCATACTACTATGGCAATCGTTTGCCAAATCATCACATATCGTTTCGATGCACCCGAGGCGATACAAACCAAAGCCGCGATATGGTCTCCGATCAACAACGGACCTAGAAGCGACACTCCGGGAACACCATACTTATGGAATAGCTTCTGACCGCGTTCTAGACGTTTATTTTGCTTTTCTTGTTTACGTTCAGACGTTTTTCTTCTTTGCAGCCACTGCTTAACGCGATCACTAGCCAGGATAACAACCATAACCGAAATCCAGTTTCCGACGATTGCAGCTGCTATCGTCATCACTGCCGGGAAGCCGATCGCAATCCCTACAGGTACTGCAAAGTATCCTTCGATGAATGGGATCATTCCCACAATCATAACCCCAAAGAATTGTAATATCGGATTTGAATCTTGCAGCTGCTGCAAAAATTGTTCCAACTTGTCATCATCCTTTTCCAAGTCATACCCTTACTGCCATCGATTACAATGGGTGATGTTTAAATCTTATAAGCCTTCATAGCCTTACGAATTTCTTTCCACGAAGGACGTTTGCCGTACATCAGCACGCCCGTGCGATAGATCTTGGCCGAGATGTATACCGACACGTAGATCGAGACGAGCAGGATGCCGAAGGAGAGAAGCGTCTCCCACATCGCGACTTCCGTCAGTCCCAGACGGAGCAACATCGTAAACGGCGAGAACAACGGGATGTACGATGTGACGGTGACAAGCATGCTGTCCGGCGTGCTGATGCTGAAAATCGCAATGTAGAAGCCGGCAAGCGAGATAAAGGTCATCGGCATTACCGCTTGGCCGAGATCCTCCGTCCGGCTGACGATGGAACCTACTGCTGCGTACAGTGTCGCGAACAGGAAGAAACCTGTAAAGAAGAACAGTACGGCATAGATGATCAGAAGCGGATCCACAAGCGACAGATCGATGTCGAGATTGCCAAGCGCGCCTTTGTTATGCGGCATGGACGCGTTGCCCAGGATAACCGCGATGTAGAAGGCGACCTGGATGATGACGACGACGAACATGCCGAAGATTTTGCCGAACATCTGCTTGAGCGGCGAGACGCTCGTGATCAGAATTTCCATAACGCGGGAGCTCTTCTCCGCCGTAATTTCCGACGCGATCATATTGCCGGAGGTCATAATGGCCATAAACAGGAAGATGATCATGACGTAGACGACGCCCATATTTACGCCTTGCTCCTGAGGCGTTCGCCCGGAGCCTTCATTGCCGCCTTCGCCCGTATAGATTTGGACCGTATCAATTTTGATCGGCGCAGACAACTGTGCCATTTGTTCGTTCGACAGTCCCGCATCCTTAAGAATGTTCGCCTGGCGAATGAGGATCAACGAGCCTTGAAGCGATTCCGTCATGCTGAATTCCATCAGCTTCTCGGATTTGTAAGTCATAACCGGAAATCCATTATCCGTCAGCTCGGTGCCGAATTCCAGATAACCTTTGATTTCGCCATCTTCAATGGCTTTCTTTAGCATGGTTTCGTTGGCTGCGGCATCGCCTTGGTCCTCGAACGGCACCATAACAATGCTCGGATTCTCTTGAGCTTCGTAGAAAGACTTCAAGCTGTCGCCCGTCTTATCGATATTCTCGCCCGCCATCTGGACGTAGCCCACATTCGTTGCTTTATCGCCTTTGTCGAACTGCTCGATGATATAAGGAAGATTAATGCCGATACTGATAACTAGCGCGATAATAAGCGTTGTAATAACAAATGCTTTGCCTTTGACCTTATTGCGGATCGTAAACCCTACTACCGTCCAGAAACTATTCATGACGATCACCCACCGTTCGGATAAAGATTTCGTTTAACGTCGGTTCCTTGATTTCAAAATGGTTCACGTTTGCTTGCTCCATCGCCAGCTTCAAAATTTCCGCGCCTGCCGACTCCATCGAGATCTGAATATCGTAGCCTTGCTCTGTCCTCGTGACGCCGGTAACGCCGGCTATTCTTTCGATGCCGCCGATTGCATTATCCGTGCCCAGTATTACACGTTCTCTCGGAAACCGCTTTTTGATTTCCTTCAGACTGCCCTTCAACACCGTGTTTGAGCGATGAAGAATCGTAATATTGCGGCACAGCTCCTCGACATGCTCCATCCGGTGCGTCGAGAACAAGATGCTCGTACCGGAATCCCGAAGCTCCTTGACGGTCGATTTCAACAGCTCTACGTTAACAGGATCAAGTCCGCTGAACGCTTCGTCCATAATAACGATCTGAGGCTTATGATTTACCGCGGCGATGAACTGGATTTTCTGCTGGTTCCCCTTGGATAGCTCCTCGACCTTCTTGTTGTAGTATTCGGGAACCTCGAACTTCTCAAGCCAGTACTTGAGATTGCGATCGGCATCGCCTTTCGACATGCCGCGAAGCTGGGACAAATAAATGATCTGGTCGCTTACCTTTACCTTTGGATAGAGGCCTCGCTCCTCGGGCAAGTATCCGAGCTTGCTAAGCTGTTCATTGCTGTACGGTTTGCCGTTGTACAAAATCTTTCCTTCGTCGGGAAAGATCAGTCCCAGCACCATCCGCATCGTCGTCGTTTTGCCGGCGCCGTTTGCGCCGAGCAAGCCGTAGATTTCGCCTTCGCCCACTTCGAATGAGTTGTTGTTTACCGCCGTTTTGTCCGCGTATTGCTTCGTTACGTTCTCGACCACTAATGGCTTCATCTTCTCAATCCCCTCGCTTCGTTTGCTTTTGTGTCCAGCCCGATGCCGTGCAGCAGAGCCGCCATAATTTCATCCAGTTCCATCGCGGATTTGCTTACGACAGTAAGTCCGGCATCCGCACACCAGGCTTCGGCAACCTGCGCTTTGCCTGTCGTGACGCGAAACGTGTTCAATCCCGCGAACTCAATGCCGGTTTGACCAGGCATATCGGCCAGATCCCTGGCTTCGATCCCTTCGCCGCTGACATAATAAGTGAACCAACTGCTAAATAATTCGTCTTTCTCGTAGAAGCCCAGCACCTTGCCTTGCGCCATAAATACGATGAAATCCGCCAGCCGTTTCACTTCGTCCACGATATGGCTCGTCATTAATATGGTGCGGTCGCCTTGATCCATATGGCGGTGCAACAGATCGATCATTATCTTCCAGGCCAACGGATCAAGTCCGGAAGAAGGTTCGTCGAGCAGCAGCAGCTCCGGGTTGTGAGCCAGCGCGAGCGCCAACTCCGTCTTCCTTCTCATTCCCTTGGACATATTGCCAAGCAGCTGATGATCATTAACCTGAAGAATACGAAGCAGCTCTTGATAGCGGAACAGATCCCATCCCTTGTACCAGAAGCCGTTGATCTTTGCCTTGTCGCTGCCCTTGAGCCTCGACTCATGAGCATAGGGCTCCTCGGGGACATAACCGATACGCTGCTTGAGCGCATCATCGTCGCCGCTGCCGATTTCTTGGCCAAGTACCGTCACTTTGCCATGATCGGGCTTTGCCAGATCCAGCGCCATGCGGAACAACGTGCTTTTGCCGCTTCCGTTCGGTCCGACGATGGCGGTAATATAACCGCTTGGAATGTCCAGCGTTGTCGGCCCCAGCACGAAATCCGATTTCCGCACCGATACGTTTTTAAATGAAATCGCGGTTTCCGCCTTCCAATCGCTCATGATTGTTCTCCTCCCGGATCGTAATGTTTGCGTACCGCTTCGCGGAACAGCCCTTCGAGCTCCTCCTCCGAGCATTGCACCCGCTTGCCGGCTGCGACGGCTTGGTCCAGCGCTTCGATTACGACGGACAACCGATGTTTGTCGCGCTCCTGTTCGCCGACCTTGGCCACATAAGTGCCGGTGCCTTGCCGCGTTCGGAGCAGTCCCTCCGTCTCCAGATCGCTGTACACCCGCTTGACGGTAATGACGCTGCATTTGACTGTCTGGGCCAGTTCCCGGATGGAAGGCAACAAGGTGTCTTCTTCAAGCTGGCCGCTTACAATAAGCGCTCTAAGTTGGACTTTTATTTGATGATACAACGGTTCCGCGCTTTGTTCGTTAATTTGGATGGGCAGCCTCACTTGATTTCACCCGCCTTTTTCCTTCACTTGGATAAGTCGCGCTTTCTTAATCTTTTCTCGATGCTGCGAAGTCCTAGCGGGATGCAGACGGCCGAGACCGCAATTGCCCCGGTCGGCAGCCACCATCCTCCGTTAAGCACCGTATTGTAGCTGTTGACCAACACGCTTTCCTTCGACCATATCGTAATACTGACCAACGCTCCGATCGCTCCGAAAGTAAGCAGCATGCAATACCAGAAGTAGGTTTTCCCTTTGTAGCCAATCTCTACGTACAAGTACAAGAAACCCGCAACCATCGTGTAGAATATCCAGAAGATCGCAAATTGCAAGAACGCTTGAAACTCGAAGCTGGGATTCATGAAATGAACGCTGAAATAAAAGCCGGTAAAAAACAGGATCATGCACGGCAGCGACACCGTCAGGTAAAGCAAGAACTTGCCTAGTGCGATCTGCCCCAGCGATATCGGCAATGTCCTCCAAACTTCGAGCTTCTTCGTATACATATCCGTCTTCCAGTAAAAGTTAGCCTGCGTCCCCATCATTCCCAGACAGGGAAACAACAGCAGCGCATACAAGTCGATACCCCAGTAGGAGAATACTGCTGCTTCCCCGTTCAGCCCGTCACTGAAGAACGGCACCATGAACAATAGCATCACTCCGACGAACAGCACCGGCATGATGAACTTCCATCTTGCCCACAACAACTCGCTTCTTACCAAGAACCAAGCGCCCTTCCATTTCCCCATGATTCTCTTGCCTCCCGAACCCAACATCATTCTAACTGCTAAAAATGCCGCTCAAGCGACTGTGTTTATATACTGTATATATCTATATACACAGTATATTCATAGTAACAGTGGATGTCAAGCGACGGGACGAAAAAACTAAAATTCTTTGTACACAACAAAAAAACCTCTACTCCAGTCGTTTGCAACGACCAAAATAAAGGATTTAGCGGCATTTTTATTTGCCCCAAAGCAGCCAGGACAGCTTGATCTTTCTTGTGAGATGGACAATGGCAAACGATAGTCCAAGCATCGTGACAAGAAGCGAGATGACATATACATGGTAGTAGGCGCTGCCAAGCTCCTGTTTAAACAGCTTGCCCATGACCGTCTGGATCGCCGGATGAATGAAGTAGATCCCGAATGAGGCTGATCCCAAGGCCATCAGTAAGGGGAGAATACGGGCCTTTTGCTCCACCATTATTTTGCCGCCCCAGATAAGACTGATCCCGATTAACACAGTATAAAGGCTGTACGTAATCGCGTAAACAGACGTCGGGTAGATCGCTCCGGCTTGCGACGAGAACACGAATAACAAATACATGAACCCGACCAGTATGGCCAGCGGTCCAGTCCATGCCACATGTCTCCAGCGTTCGGCGAACTTGCCGTAGCGCATTCCAATTGCGGCTCCGATGCCGAATACAGCGAAATAATTCCAAATCAATGTCGCCTTATGTTCGAACAAATACACTTCATGATGGATGTACAGGAACACGCTTTGGATCAGGATAGCCAGCACTGCCATATGCCATGCCTTAAGCTTAAGCCATTGTACGATTCCCATCAGCAATGGGAATATCAAGTACAGCTGAATAATAATCGACATGAAATACAAGTGATAGTTCGCGTCTCCCCACAATAACATCTTGAGGAACAGCACGGGATCGAATTCGAGCGGATGGCTGTAGGCGATGCGATTAAAAAAATAATAGAACACAGACCAGACCACATAGGGAATTACGATATACTTAAGCCGTTTCTTATAGAAGGCCAGAGCCTGTCCCATACTCCAGTCGTCATGATAACGATAGAACAGCACCAGGCCGCTCAGCATGAGAAACAGCGGTACGGCGAACATGCTTAAACTATTCGCGACATAATAGAAAGGGGCCGACAGGCTGCCCCCATGGTATCTCCGTACGGGGCGTAGCTGTCGCGTGGATCAATACAACGGCAATGATTGCAATGGCGCGCACGATATGAATCTCGACAATATTGGCTTTTTTGTTTGACATAGCCCTTTAACCGAAGATCGCTTCGAATAACGGCTTTGCATCGGCCGCCGGATAAAGCACGTACAGAATCGAATAGACAGCTGTGCCTGTAATGGCCGTAATAAACCAGATAATCGAAGTAAATCGGCCCAGCTTACGATGTCTCGCAAACTTCTTTTTGTAGCCGAGTACGATCGTCGTTATGCCGAATACGGCAGCCACTGTTGCCAGCGTGATATGGAACAGCAAAAATACCAGATAATAAGGCTTAAGGCCATCGGGCCCGTTATATGGCGTACTGCCAATAATAAAGGTTCTCGAGGCATAAATAATAAAAAACAAAATGGCCGCGATCGCTGCACACACCATCATCTTTTGATGCTGCTCGAGCTTGCGCTTAACCGCAAGCCGCCAACCAAATGCCACGAGCGTCGCACTCAAGACGATAAAAAAGGTGCTGACGGTCGGCATTAAAATATTCAAGTCCACTGTCATCCACTCCATGCGTCAATAGTCAATAGGATTTGATAATGGGACCTCCGGAGAGGTCCTTAAACCGCGCCTGGATTCGGATTAGGATTCGGCAAATCATCGTCTTCCGTATGCTCGCGCTTGAACCATTGCTTAAAGATATACGCCAAAATGAGGCCGTACATCAGCTCTTGAACAAGCTTCATGACGATCCCGCCCAATTGCTGGTCATTCTCGGAACCAACCAGGTTAAAAAATTCCGGACCGCCATATTGAGTCAACAAGTAACTCGTATCGCCGGAGATACAATATCCCATCGCCTTTACCCATACTTCTGGATCGTTGTACGTTGCGTACAAGTCACCAGGCGAGAAGATAATAAGCGCGCATGCTGGCGTAAGCAATACCCCATTGGCGAATACGTAGGCCATTCGTTTGAGATCGCTTAATTTTGACCACTCCGGAACAGGACAAGCGACTTGCCACCACATCATAAACGATGTAAGGAACAGAGCTGCGTAATATAGACGATGAACCGTGAAGTTCGTCATCACATAATCATGGATCAGCGGTACATGGTACAGCGAGAATAACATATTAAACAAAACGAGAGTGGAGATCGGGTGCATCAAGAAGGAGAGCTTCTTCCAAAATGGGGCTCCAAACATTCTCCTCCATAAAAAAGCCGGCAGCGCAAGCAGGACCATCGGGGGAACAATCAAATACGAAATGGCCATATTCACCATATGATAGGTAAACGTCAAGTGACCCATTAAGCTAAGAGGACCGCCCTGCGCCAAATAAAATAATAACGCGGCTCCGATAAACAGCATCTTCTGAAGCGTCGTCGCAGTCGGCTCCTGCGGAAAATGTTTCTCTCTCCAAGGTCCTATCAAATAGAAATACAGAATGACCACCGCAATAACTCCGAATAGAAACATGGGCGACCATAGTTGCTCAAAAGTGAAGTATTCGTTTAAGCCAAACATCTTGGAAGGCTCCTTTCTCCTGTACAGCATACCCGGACGGCAAGAAATGCCAATCTTACGGAAAGAAGAGGGACCCGCTGACTGGGACCCTCCTCTCTTCAATTCTTATCGGTCCGGAGTTACGATTACCACCAAACCCAATATTCTGCCATGATCACAGCTGTAAAGACGATGACTACACCGAACAGAATGCCGATAATCGCGAATGTGTGGCCGCGATCCTTCATGTGCATCCAGAATGCCATCTGCACGAAAACTTGAAGGAAAGCCGTACCCATTAAAATAACATAGATAAAGTCTTTGTTAATTTCTCCGCTGATCACAGTCGCAAATGCGATAAAAGTCAGCAGAATCGAGAAGATAAACGCAACGACATGTTTTTTGGGACCTTCAACCTTGTGATGTTTGGTGCTTTGCTCAGCGGCTCCGTGATTGCTTGCCATACCGTTAAACCACCTTTCCCATCAGGTAGACAACCGTGAAGATGAATACCCATACAACGTCGATAAAGTGCCAGTACATCCCGGCTACATATACCTTAGGCGCCGTTACAACCGTTAGTCCCTTGCGGGACAATTGGATGATCAGAAGCGTGATCCACACAATACCGAACAATACGTGCGCGCCGTGGAAGCCGACCAGCGTGTAGAAAGAAGAGCTGAACGCGCTTGTCGTGAAGCCGTGACCTTCGTGAACATAGTGGTAGAACTCGTAAATCTCAAGCCCCAGGAACGAGGCGCCCAAGACTACCGTTACGATCAACCAGCCAATCAAGCTTTTTACATTTTTCTGGTGCATCGCTTGAATCGCGAACACGCTTGTCAAGCTGGATGTAAGCAGGATCGCTGTCGCAATAGCAACCAACATGAGATCGAACAAATGATTGGCGGTAGGTCCTTCGAGCACTTGATCCCGAAGCGACAGGTACGCCGCGAACAAAGTGCCGAAGAGAACGGTCTCGCCGCCGAGGAATAACCAGAAACCTAATACTTTATTGCGTCCCTCGAGGGTAGCCTTCTCCGGCTCATGGGGCAATTGCCCTTCTACATGCGTATGTGCACTCATGCTTTCCCCCCCAAGTCCTTCAGAATTTCGTCTTCTTCGATATGGAAGCCGTGGTCATCGATCATGGACCGAAGCACCATACACAACAATGTAGTGGCAAGGCCAATTATACCGATGAAGTGTCCCGTCTTAAGTTCTCCAATGTAACCCCAATCCGGAGCGTACATGAAACCGAAGCCTGCAACAAACAAGCCAACACCCATAAAGAAAGGCAGAATCGATGGAGACGGCATATGAATCGGACCGATCGGCTCCGCAGGCGTCATGCCTTTGTGGCCTTCCATCTTCTCTTTCCAATACGCATCATAACCGCGAACAAGCGGAGTTTGGGCGAAGTTGTACTCTGGCGGAGGCGACGGAATCGTCCACTCCAACGTACGGCCGTCTTCCCAAGGATCTGCTGGCGCATTTTTAGGTTTAGCCATTGTTACTACAACGTTCATCAGGAACAAGATTGTGCCTACGCCCATCAGTAAAGCGCCGACCGTACTAATCATGTTCATCTCGTTAAAGCCGATGCCATCCAGGTACTGCCAGATCCGACGCGGCATCCCGAGCAAGCCCAAGAAGTGCTGAATGAAGAATGTCAAGTGGAAGCCGATAAAGAATGTCCAGAATGTGATCTTGCCGAGCGTTTCGTTTAACACCCGTCCGAACATCTTAGGCCACCAGTAATGCAAGCCTGCGAAGATACCCAATACCAGACCGCCTACGATAACGTAGTGGAAATGCGCTACGACGAAGTAGGTATCATGATACTGGAAGTCGGCAGGAGCCGATGCCAGCATGACGCCCGTAACGCCGCCCATAACGAAAGTTGGTACGAATCCGACCGCATACAGGTTGGCGGATGTAAATTTGATGGAACCGCCCCACATCGTAAACAGCCAGTTAAAGATTTTGATGCCTGTCGGAACGGCAATCAACATCGTTGCAATAGAGAACAACGCGTTCGCAACGGGACCAAGACCTGTAGTAAACATATGATGCGCCCATACCATGAAGCCCAGGAAACCGATCAAAATCGTCGCGAATACCATGGAGCTGTAGCCGAACAGACGCTTGCGCGAAAACGTACTGATAACCTCGGAGATAATACCGAAGGCCGGCAGAATGAGGATGTATACCTCAGGATGCCCGAAAATCCAGAAAATATGCTCCCACAAAACTGCGTTGCCGCCTGCTGTAGGATCGAAGAAATTCGCGCTGAACAACCGATCGAACATCAAGGCCGCAAGACCGACAGTAAGAGCAGGGAATGCGAACAGGATCAATGCGGACGTAATAAATGCCGTCCAAGTGAACAATGGCATCCGCATAAATGTCATGCCAGGTGCACGCATGTTGATAATCGTTACAAGAAAGTTGATACCGCCGATCAAAGTACCAATACCGGCAATCTGCAGGCCTAATACGTAATAATCCATACCATGATCATTACTATAGGTGGTTCCTGCCAGCGGCGCATACGCCGTCCAACCCGCGTCTGGCACATCGCCGACGATCCAGCTGACATTGAGCAGCAAGCCGCCGAAGAAAAATGTCCAAAAGCCTAATGAATTCACGAACGGAAATGCGACGTCCCGCGCGCCGATCTGAAGCGGCACGACCGCGTTCATAAAGGCGAACAGGAGCGGCATCGCCGCAAGGAAGATCATGGTTGTGCCGTGCATCGTAATCAATTCGTTGTATGTATCCGCTCCAACGAAATCATTTTGCGGAGCCCATAGCTGAATCCGGATCAGGATCGCTTCAAGTCCGCCGACGAGAAAAAAGAATCCCCCTGCTATCAAATACAAAATACCGATTTTCTTATGGTCAACCGTTGTAAGCCAGTCCATAAGACCGCTGTAACGTTTGACTGCATGTGCATGAGCCAAGGTAGGCGCCTCCTTCATCGCTGATGATATTATTCGTAATCTAACGTTAACTCAGACAAGTATTGTGCAATCCCTTCCAGCTCATCCTCGGTCAACTCGTATCGGTTCGACATCAGATTGCCGGGCTTAACCGCCTCTGGATCCTTGATCCAATTATAGAGATTGTTATATACAGTATCTTCGTGTTTGTATTGCTTATCATCAGCTTCTACGTTGACAAGAATACCACCGACGCTATTGCGGCTTGCAATGCCAGACAGGTTCGGATAAGCTTGTACGCCCAAGTCGCCAATTGCATGGCATACCAGGCATTTGCTTTGGAACACTTCTGCTATCGCCGGGTCGGATGGAAGAGCAACGGGCTCTTTGATCGCTGCTGCCCAGCGGTCGAACGCCGCGCCATCGACGGATTTTACTTTAAAATCCATCAGACCATGGGATGGTCCGCACAATTCGGCGCATTTACCCAAGTAAACGCCTTCTTTCGGCGCGGAGAAATACATATGGTTCTCATTGCCGCTTGGATTCGTATCGATCTTGCCTGCCAGCGACGGAACCCAGAAGGAGTGAATCACGTCAGCCGTCTTCGCTTCGATTGCGATCGTCTTGCCGGTTGGAATGACCAGCTCCTGCGCAGTCTTGATGCCTAACTCCGGATACTCGAACTCCCACCAGTACTGATGAGAAGTCACGATGACTTTAACTGCATCAGGGTCATTGCTGTAATCCTTGGACAAGTTAAACACCGATTGCAAAGTAGGAACGGCCAGGATCACGAGCAAGATGATCGGAATGACGGTCCAGATAACCTCAAGTTTGTGGCTACCCTCTACCTGCTTAGGAATGGTCTTGTCTCCCGAACGTCTGCGGAACCGGATAATGACATACAAAGCAAGGGCGAATACGACAACAACAACGATGCCCATAATGATAATCGCCGTCTTCATCAATCCGAATTGCTCTTCCGCTACCGGCCCTTGAGGATTCAGCGTAGACAAGTCTTCTCGTCCGCATGCCGCAAGCACCAATGCCATCATGGCCATCAGCGGTGCCAGCCGTCTTACAAATTGCCACCGATTCATCATTAATCAACCCCACTTTTGACGTTTTCGCAGCGGCCATTTTTTCACGTGGCAAGCGGCCTGCTGCGTGTTTCACAGCTGTTGTTACATCTCGTGCAACTTTAAACACTTTATTAAATATAAAGTTGACGCTCTCTTTTGTCAATGTTCCACAGAGAGTTCACAAATTGTTCTCAAAGCTGTCAAAAACGGATATTTTAGCGCTCTTTCGGGCTATTGCGGCGGTATTTGCAGCCGTGCTTTAACGCTTCGTTTACCTTTCATTGTGCACCAAACCCATGGTCATTTATGTATGCCTTCCTAAGGCGTATGTTTTACCTCGCGGGAACGGACACTAACATCATCCCAATTAGGATTGGAGGTAAGCCAATGACGATGATGCGACGGGCCGGTTTTATCCTGTTGTCCTTGCTCTTGGTCATTGCCGTTTCGGCTTGCGGCTACAAGAAGTCTATGCAGCATTCCGACTCGGACTATGGAAGCAGGAAGCCCGGAGATCCCAAGATGCAGGGACTGAAGGCGTATGGGTCCACGAATACCGACGCGGGGCAGCATGACAATGCCTTTTTCGAATACAGCTCCATGCTGTCGAACAAGATCGGCTCGCTCAATGGCGTAGCGAATGGGATTGTTATGCTGACGGACAAAAACGCTTATGTAGCGATTTTATTGGATTGGTCTGCAGCGGGTACGAAAGCGAAGGGCGGTACGGACGAGCAAAATAATACCGGCTCCAACGGCGGCGTATACAATGCCGATTCCGGTTCGCCTTACAGCAATCCTTACACTATCGTGACTCCGTATAATTCCTTCTTTACCGTTATGGACCACCAGAACTTGTCCAATGAATTGAAGCAGACGATTGCGAAGGGCATTCGCGAAGAATCCCCTATGATCCAGGAGGTTCATATTTCCGCCAATATGGAGTTCAACAATTATTTTGTTCGTTTCGCATCGGAAGCATGGGCCAGCCGATCGTTAACGCCTTTGGTCGACACCTTCAACAAAGTTGTTCAATACGAATTCGACGGTGCTGCGGAACGTCCCGCCCCTATTACGGAACCCGGTCACTACTCGCCGCAGGATTGGCAGCTGCGCAAGTTCAACAGACGCTAATCGTAACATTTATTATAGAAGAAACACGAGGAGCCTTCCATGGTATGGGAGCTCCTCGTATGCTTTTTTGCGGCGGTTACTTCCCATTCAACCCCGTTTGAAGGCGGTCGAGCGCGGAGCGATAGGCTTGCCTGTCTGCTTCGTTGCGAGCGCCGTGCTCCAGCCGCTTTAGTTCCTCCTCAAGTTGAGCGGTCATTTGGCGTATTCGATCGGCAGGTTTCTCCGCTTGATTTTGAGGAAAACTTCGTCCATCGACCATCTGAATATGAAGCGTAATGCCGTCACTGTCCAACTGTGCCAGCAATACTTCCTCCAGCTTCAGCTTCTGCTGACTCATCTTATGACGCAGCCAATCCCTCGTTACGCCCGATAACTCCAATTCCTTCTCTAATACGATGCCATCCATGACAAGCGTATGCGGCGGCTTCTCCTCCGCCATCTTCCATCCCAGCATATCCGGGGTGATGGGCTGATACTGTTTCTTCATTAATACATTAAGCTCTCCGCTTGACTCCATTACGGCGAATTCGACATCCGCCACGCGATAGACATCCTTGCTTCTAAGCTGCTCCAAAAGCTCGTCCAAGGTTAGCCTTTCCTTCTTCAGTTGCTCCTTCAACAATTTGCCGTCCTTGATCAGCACCCTGCCCTTGCCATCTACGATGTCTCTTGCCTTCTTGTTCTTCATAGTCAAATATTCTATGCCAACAGATGCGCTTACCCATACGAGCAGCGAGACAATCCCAAGATACCATAGTTCATCCAGGTCTAATGAAATGTAGGCGGCAATATTGCCGATTGAGATGCCCGTAATGTACTCGAACAGAGACAACTCCGATATTTGACGTTTGCCAAGCACCTTCGTCATCAAGAACAGAATCGTGATGGCAGCCAGCGTTCGAACGATAATTTCGATCCAATCCGGCATGTCTTAATCCCCCTCTCATCATCCTATGATGTCCAACTAAGCCAATGTCATTCTCGGGGCAGCTTTCACTTGCATTATTCCACTCGTGATGATATGATAATAGGAATGTAATATTTAACCCCTATAGATCCCCAGTAAGAATCAACTATACCCTCTGTATTTGATCATCTTGACTAACGAATCTAGGCTCATGTTTCAACTGTTTTTCTGATTCACACTGGCGCGGTCAATGGAGCCGCAAGGACGGAAGAGAGGTAGGGCTTTCGTTGTTTTGGGAAAAATAAGACGCACAAACAACTGTGATGCACATGCTGTTTACGATAAGCTGCGGGGATAATATGCCTTCCTGATTAAGGACATGGCAGGTTAAATATATGCAATTAAGGGCTGCCTGGCCGGCGACGATTGTCGCCGACAGGGCAGCCCTGTCCAATTCTCGGCTATTATTTTATTTATCCCTTCCGTTACCCCACATCGTATCCTTGTTCTTCGATTGCCGCCTTAATGGCATCCAGGCTTACTTTGGCTTCATCATACTCCACCGTTACTTTCTTGTCCGCCAGGCTGACCTGGCCGTTCGCGCCAACTTCGCTTACCGCTTTCTCTACCGAACTCACGCAATGACCGCAGCTCATGCCTTCTACTTTCAATACAACGTTTGCCATTGTTATCATCCTCCATAATGGTTTCATTAAATGTTGACCGTAACCAGCAGCTTATCGATCGCTTCGTCCTCGCCTGCCTGAATCCGCTCCACTACGCCCCTTACAATACCACCCCGGGGTATGCCTTTCTATCCATTATGTTATCATACCCCCCAAGGGTATGTAAAGTCGTTCTTTCGTCTCCCCTATTCATCTTACTTCGTATATGCTACGATCATCTTGTAAGCGTTTTTTCGAATAAAATCAACTCGCGCGTTTAACATGGTTCGAACATAACAGCGGTATACTTCTTATAAAAAAGGAAAAAGGATGTGTCCCCATGAAATCCATGATCAACTTCGCCCATCGAGGTGCCAGCGCTTATTGTCCGGAGAATACGATGGCCGCATTCGCCCGTGCTCTGGAGCTAGGCGCAACCGGCATTGAGACAGACATTCAACGAACGAAGGATGGCGTGCTCGTCTGTATTCACGACGAGTCGCTGCAACGAACGGCTGGTGCGGCTCGTCTCGTCGTTGACACCGATTACGAAGCCATTTGCCAGCTTGATGCCGGCAGCTGGTTCGACGCATCGTTTGCTGGCGAACGTATTCCAACATTGGATCAGCTGCTGGCATTGGCCGCGGAATCAGAGCTTATTCTTAATCTGGAACTGAAGAACGGCGCCGTCCAATATCCGGGAATGGAAGCCGAAGTTATCTCGGCCGTACGCCAGGCAGGCTTGGCCGATCGCGTCGTCCTGTCCAGCTTCAATCATTATTCGCTGGCGCTCTGCAAGTCGCTGGCCCCGGACATTCGCACGGGCATTTTATATATGGAGGGCTTATATCGGCCTTGGGAATATGCCGCGACGCTGAATGCGGATGCCTTGCACGCGTATCATTATGCCGTCCTTCCCGAATGGGTGAAGGAAGCGGAAGAAGCCGGCATCGTCTATCACCCCTTCACCGTTAATGAAGAAGCAGGGATGCTCCGTCTTATCGAAGCAGGTGTTGCCGGCATCATTACGGATTATCCCGACCGGCTGCATAAGCTCATTCAAAGCAGGAGGTAGCGATGACTGCCATAGCCTACGCCCCGCGAAAAATTTGGCTGCTTGGTCTCGGCTTCTTTAGCATCAGCATTACTTGGGCTTTGTACAACGCTTATGTGCCGCTCTATTTGGAGCATTTTATTAAGAACGTGGGGCTTATCGGCTTCATGATGACGATCGACAATTACTTTGCGATGTTCCTCCAGCCCTGGATCGGACGCAAGAGTGACCGGACCCGCACAAAGTTCGGCAAACGGATGCCCTTCCTGCTCATCGGCATGCCGCTGGCCGCCGTGTTCGGAGCGTTAATTCCATGGCATAACGGGATCGTGACTTTGATTCTGTTTATGGTGCTTATGAATCTCTCCATGAGCCTATACCGATCGCCTACCGTAGCTCTGATGCCGGATTTGACGCCGCCGGGGAAGCGAACGCAGGCTAACGGCATCATTAATTTCATGGGAGGCGTAGGCTCCATTCTTGCTTTTGCCGGAGGCGCCTATTTAAACGACTGGCATACGTCGCTGCCCTTTCTAACATCATCGGTTCTTACGCTGCTTTGTTTGACGGTATTGTTTTTCGTCATTCGGGAACCGCACGCCGCCAGCTTTGTCTTGGAACGCAAAGCGGAAGCGCAGCCCGGCGACTACCGAAAAGAATGGAATAAGCCTACGCTGTTTCTGTTAGGGGCGATTTTCTTTTGGTTTTTCTCCTACCAAGGAGTCGAAGCCTTGTTTACGCTCTATGGAACGAATCGACTGGGCATGACGGACAGCGCTGCGGCATTTTCGCTCGCCTTTTTTTCGCTTTCCTTTGTCATCGCGGCCATCCCTAGTGGAATGCTAGGCAATCGATTCGGCAAAAAAAAGATCATTCTGCTTGGCATAATCGGCCTTATCGTCGTCTTTTCGTTGGTCTCGCTGATCGAATCGGTGCTGCTCTTGCGGATCATGCTGCTCATAGGAGGAGTTTTCTGGGCGTGCATCAACATTAACTCCTATCCGTTCATCGTCCAGTTGGGCGAAGAGAGCAGTATCGGCACGCGTACCGGCATCTATTATATCGCCTCATCCATCGCCGCCATCTCCTCTCCGCCTTTAATGGGCGTCATAATCGATTGGATGGGATACTCCATGCTGTTCTATATCGCAGCCGCCGGGATGGTGATTGCGCTGTTATTTCTGCTAGGCGTTCGTGATCAGGGCAAGTCTCTTCCCGCACAGCCGCCTGTTTCTATGTAGCGTTTAATTCAGCGTTAAACAACAATGGCGATGTCAGGACCTCTGTCCTTGGCATCGCCTTTAAACGTTTAATGAATGCTGTTTTTGCTAAAATTGCCGCCCAGCACGTCAGAGACATGTTCGATCGCGATGAACGCCTTCTCATCGTATTCGTGTACGATAGACTTTAACTTCGCAAGTTCGAGCCGTGATACTACGCAATAGACCACTTGAAGATCATCGCCGGAGAACCCCCCTCGGGCTTGCAGCAGCGTCGTGCTTCTGCCAAGCCGATCGATAATTGCCTGGGAAATATCGACATGTTCCTTCGAAATAATCGTCACCGACTTGGATTCCTCCAATCCTTCGACAACGATATCGATTACCTTGATCGCTATGTAATAGGCCAGTATGGAATACATGGCGGAAGTCCATTCGAAGACGAAACCCGCAATCAGGAAGATTAAGAGATTAAAGACCATGATGACTTGTCCTACCGCGACGCGCATCTTTTTGGCGATCAGGATAGATACCACTTCGATGCCGTCTAGGGCGCCTCCGTAACGGATAACAAGACCTACGCCGGCCCCCAGAATCATACCGCCAAATAGGACAGCCAGAAGCTTGTCCTCCGGAAAGGCGCCGACATGATGCAGAAATGCCGTCGTAATAGACATAATCGTAATGCCGTAGAGTGTAGACAGAGCAAAAGTTTTGCCTAATTGCTTGTAGCCGAGGATGAGGAACGGAACGTTCGCAAGAAATAAGTAGACGCTAAGAGGAAGAGGAGTAAGCTCAGACAACATTATGGATATACCGGCAATGCCGCCATCGATAATCTGGAACGGTACAAGGAAAAGCTCCAGGGCCACGCCCATCAGGACAGAACCGATCGTAAGGAAAACAAAACGTTTTATGATTTCGAGACTGGAAAGTTTTTTATGTTCTCTATGCGGCAAACAAGTTCCCCCTCATTAAAGATTGCTGATTCTCATTATAATCTTTTTTGTTCAAACTTGCATCAATATCTATTTGAGATCAATGAGGACTTGTTTAATGCCCTAAATCGGATCAACATCCGTTGGAGCCGTTCATCATTAGAACGCAAAACATAAGACCTCTCTGCCAACGGACAAGTAGAAGCTAGCGATTCATTGTTGACGGTAGCGCAGTTAAGTAAAGGCTGATCGTAACGGACACCACAGTCGCTATTTCGCAAAAATGGGGCCTTTTCAAATTGTAACGGACACAGACGACCTTACTTACGTCAAAACCGCATAGAATGGGCGGAAATGCACCGAATAGCGGCATCTGAGTCCGTTAGATTTTCAATATCGTGAAAATGCTGCAAATAGAGGCTCTGAGGTCCGTTAGCGAAAGCAGAATGTTTCAGCTCAGTTACTCACAATGAAGCTGCGATCGATCATCGCCAACCAACCTGTTTACGGAAATGAGGGCTCTTATATGGATCTTTTGGCGTGATTTTAAAATCTAACGGAACTCTGCGACGTTATTCGTGAGAAATCCAGGCAAACCGTGGACTTTTGCCCCTCATAAGGGCTATCAGTTCCATTAGATTCGCAAAGTGCTGCTTTTTGCTGAAATAACGCCTTTCATTTCCGTTACAGTTGTTCCCGTTCATTCCTTACCGAACTCTTGCCCGCAATTTCACCTTTGCACAATGAATCGACAGCCTCATATGGGACCTTATTTCCACAATCAGAGGAGCGCTTTGCTCCATCCCTTCGTTGGTTCACATATGACGAAAAAATTAAAATGTAATAAGCTCCGCTGCTCTGTAAGAGCGGCAGAGCTATACGATAAGACACTATTATGGTTTGGAAGAAGCGGCGGGCTGCGCTTCTCCTGAGGATTCCCCCATCTGCAGCCGGTACATCCGGTAGTATCTGCCCTCCATCGCCATTAACGAATCATGATTCCCCCGCTCGACGATCTCGCCGCGGTGCAGTACCAGAATCTGATCCGCCTCCCGAATCGTCGACAACCGATGGGCAATAATCAGCGTTGTGCGGCCTTCGCTGACGACCTTAAGCGCACGCTGAATGATATGTTCCGTCTCGCTGTCGACACTGGCCGTCGCTTCGTCCAGGATAAGGATAGCGGGATCATAGGCTAGCGCGCGGGCGAACGAGATCAGTTGACGCTGCCCTGCCGAGAAGGTGCTTCCCCGTTCAACGACAGGCTCATGAACGCCGCCCGGCAGCGAATCGATAAAGGATGACGCGCCAACCTCCCGCAACGCGGCTTCAACGCGTTCTTGCGTAATGCCTTCCTGATACATGCTGACGTTAAAGGAGATATCGCCCGCGAATAGATATGGATCCTGTAGGACGATCCCCATCGGTTTGCGAAGCTCCTGTTTGGACATCGTGCCGATGTCCTTGCCGTCGATCGTAATGGTTCCCTGATCCGGCTCATAGAAGCCAAGCAGCAGATTCATGATGGAGCTCTTGCCTGATCCCGTGTGGCCGACCAGCGCCAGCGTCTGCCCCCGCTTGACCTCGAACGAAATATTTCGCAGCACTTGTTCTCCTTTCTTGTAGGAGAACGTTACGTCGCGGAATGCGATATCGCCTCGCGTATCCTGTCTAATCCGGGAAGGCGTCTCCTCGACATCTCTGCCTTCCATGTCCATAATCGCAAACACCTTCTCCGCCGCGACATATGCCCGTTGGGCATTCGTTAGTTGGTCGAATATGCCGATTATAGGTTGAAAGATTCGGCCCAAGTAATCGATGAACGCGTACAGAACGCCGAACAGAATGACCCCGGACAACGCTTGACCGCCGAAATACCAGAGAACGAACGCCGTTAAAAGCGCTCCGATCGTGCCGACGATATTTCGGGATGATAACGAGAACACGCGGAATTGCTTAACCTGATTCACGTATCTGTCATGATTCAGCTCTTCGAATTCCTCGATGGTGCGCTGCTCCCTGCGAAAGGCCTGAATAATAGGCATCACATTAATAGATTCATTAATCATCGCGTTCATATCGCTGAGACGCGCGCGCATGATGGTTATGTACCGCTTCGAGAATTTGAGATGCACAACCATGATGACGGCGAATAAAGGCAGCAGCAGCAAACAGAGCAGAGCCAGCTTAACGTCGAGTAAGAATAGAGCCGTATAAATGCCGGCGAGCTGCACAAAGCTGACCACGAACGTCGCCATGAAGCTCATAAACAGCTCGCGGATCGCCTCCGTATCGTTTGCAATACGCGACACGATAGCCCCGATCGGCGTGTTGTCGAAGTAACGGAGCGGAATCCGGTGAATTTGGCGCATAAGATCCATCCGCATATTGCGAATAATTCGCAGCGCTGTCGCCTGCAGAAGGTATGATTGCAGAAAGTGCAGTCCGCCCGCGGCAACCAGCAGCCCGACATAGATCGCCAGCAACGTAAGGACCGGCGCCATTCCGCCATCTCCTCCTGTGCTAAGATGATCATCAATAATGGTTTTTACGATAAACGGACCAGCCAGCTCTGCCCCTACCGCGCAGCAAAGGATCAAAATAGCGCCAATAATTCTGAACTTATATGTCAGCGCATAGGCCAGAAGCTTTTTGATGGTTGCTGCTCCAGCCTTTTTGCCTTCGTTATGCATCTCCATGCTCATCCCCCTGCTCCTCCAGGCTGGCTTCCATCTGCTGGCGCTCCCATTGTTGCTTATACCAGCCGCCCAGCAGCATCAATTGCTCATGCGTGCCTTCTTCCAGCACTTTGCCGCCTTCCAGCACCAGAATCCAGTCCGCGTGACTGACAGCGGATAGACGATGCGTTGTAATAAATGTTGTTTTGCCGGCCCGCTCCCGGCGGATCGCCTTCAGAATGCGGCTTTCCGTACGGGCATCCACGGCGGACAAGGAATCGTCGAACAGCAGCATCTCGGAATCGACGAGAAGAGCGCGGGCAATCGCAAGGCGTTGTTTCTGTCCTCCGGACAACATGACGCCGTTTTCTCCGACGATCGTCGCCAGTCCTTCCGGCATGCCCGCGATATCCGTGTCGAAGGAGGCCATCGCAACTGCCTTGTCAATTTCTCCATCCGTTGCGTCCGGCTTGCCGAGCGCGATATTGTCGCGGATCGACTTCGACAGCAGCAGATGCTCCTGCGGCACATAAGCGATCCACTCTCGCGTCCGCTCCAGCGGAATCCGTTCAATCGGCGCATCCGAGATGTACGCTGCATTGGGCTGCACGGGATATTGCCGCAGCAGTTGCTTAAGCAGCGTGCTCTTTCCGCTGCCCGTCTTGCCTACGATCCCCAACGTTTCTCCTCTCTCCAGGCGAAAGCTGATCCCGGACAAGCTTGGCGCAGCCGCACCGGGATAGGTGAAGCTTAGACGGTCGAATGAGACGCTGGCAGGAATGTCCACGGATAGAGGGTTAACGGGCTCCGTTACATCCGGTCGCTCGTTAAACGCTTTATCCAGTCGATCGGCTGAAGCGGTTCCACGCTGCAACACGTTGATGAATTCGCCGAAAGAGATCATAGGCCAGATCAACATGCCGAGATAAATATTGAACGTCAGCAATTGTCCGATCATTATTTCGTTTTCGAGCACCAGATAGGAGCCATAGCCGATGCTGACCGTATAACTGATGCCGACAATAATAGAGATCAAGGGATGGAACATGGCATTAAGAAGCGACACCTGACGATTTTTTGTCATGACATCTTCCGTTACGCGGCCAAAAGCGGCCAGATCGGCGTTTTCTTGCACATAGGAGCGGATGACGCGAATGCCGGAGATGGACTCCAGCGCATGATCGTTCATGTTGCCAAATGCAGCTTGCGCCGCCATAAAGCGGATGCGCACCTTCCCGCCCAGCTTTATAATGACAAAGGCGAGCAGCGGCAATGGCAGCAAGGCTGCAAGCATCAGTTTGAAGGAGACGAAAGTCACCATCATGACGATGACGACGGATGCTCCGACGAGCGTATTTACGAGCGTCATAACGCCGTAACCCGCCGTATTTCCGATGGCAAGCACATCGTTGGTGGCAAGCGCCATTAATCCGCCCGTGCTGTTTTTATGGAAAAAGGACGGTCTCAATACCGTCAAATGCGCCAGCAGCTTGCCGCGAAGCAGCTTCTCTACCAGTACCGAATTGCCGAATAATGTGGTGATCCATACGTAGACAAGTCCATAAGTGAGCAGAGCCAGGCCAACCAGAAGCATAACCTTCCTGCCCAAGTCATCTCTAGTCAACTCGCCGGTGCTAATGGCGTCAACCGTATTGCCAATCCATCTCGGAGGTATGGATGAGAGCAGACTGACAATCGTCATTAACGTAATCGCGATCGCGTAACTGCGCCATCTTTGCTTGAAAAACCAATCCAATCGCTTTAAAAAAGTCAAAGGAACTCCCCGCTTTCCGGCATTCGATTGTATAATATTACCTTTATTTTCGCCATCCTACAACAGTAAAAAATGATTAAAACTGTATGTGACAGAAGTGTCACTTTGCTTTCCGTAGAATCGATGGAACGGGAAGCGGCTGGACGGTATAGTGAGGACAGAGACAAGAAACAGAGAGGAGAAACCTTATGCAGACACCTATTATTCGTGCCCGTAATGTATCCAAGAGTTATGGCAAGACGCCCGTGCTTCGCAATATCGATCTTACGGTTAACGAAGGAGAGTTTACAGCCATCATGGGGCCGTCGGGCTCCGGCAAGTCGACGCTCATGAACGTACTGTCGACGATTGACCGGGTAACCGGCGGGGAAGTATGGCTGGGGCAGCAGTCGCTGCTATCGCTGGGCAAAAAAGAGCTTCGCCGTTTCCGTCAGGAGCGGATGGGCTTTATCTTTCAGGATTATAATCTGCTCGACACGCTTACCGTCCAGGAAAATATTCTGCTGCCGCTATCGCTGCGGGGCTTCAAGACCGACGAGATGAAGAAGCGGCTCCATCCGCTTGTCGAGGCTCTGCAGCTCGGGGCTATTCTCGACAGGTATCCGGCCGGCATCTCCGGCGGACAAAAGCAGCGGACCGCATCCGCCCGCGCGCTTATCACCAATCCCGCCGTCGTCTTCGCGGACGAGCCTACCGGAGCTCTGGATTCCAGATCCGCGACAGAGCTGCTGGAAGAGATGGCCGGCATGAATGGCCGATTCGGCACGACGATCCTGATGGTGACGCATGATCCTTATGCGGCGAGCTACTGCAATCGCGTCATCTTTTTGCGCGACGGCGCCATTGTAAACGAGCTGTATGCGGGCGACCAATCCCGCAAGTCGTTCTTCGATCGCATTCTGGAATCGCAAAGCCTGCTCGGGGGTGGACGGGTATGAGCCTGCTCCAACTGACGCTTCGCGGCGCCAATCGCAATATTCGGTTATATGCCATCTATCTGTTCGCGATGATCGCAGGCGTCGTTATTCATTTCACGTTTTCTTCGCTTATGTATAATGAAGATATTCTGAACGTACTCCGGAACAGCGATATGTTTCGCCAAGGGGTAACCATTGCTTCCATAGCGATCAGTCTATTCATTATCTTGTTTATCCTGTACGCTAATTCCTTCTTCATGAGGCAACGCAAAAAAGAGATTGGCATGTACTTGCTGCTTGGCATGAGCGAGAGGCAAGTGACGCGGATGTTATTCTATGAGACGGTTATATTAAGCGCCCTCTCTCTCGTGTCGGGCATTCTGCTCGGGGGCTTGCTGTCGAAGTGGTTCGGCATGCTGCTCATGAAACTGATGCAATACGACCAAAGCGTTTCCTTGTCGTTCGAGGCTGGCGCTGTCGGTACGACGGCAGCCGTAGTTGCCGCCATCATCCTTATCATCTGGTTGCAGAATCTCATCACGGTCCACCGCGTTCAGCTTGTCGAGCTTTTCCACGCCCGGTCGATCATGGAGAAACCGATCCGAACATCGGCGATTCCCGCCCTTCTTGCCATTGTCCTGCTAATTCAAGCTTACGTGCTGATCGTGTTGGGGCGTGAATCCATCGTCTGGAAGGAGTACGGCCTGTTTTCCATGACCGCCGTTTCTGTGGGAATCATTGCGGGAACATGGCTGTTCTTCCGCCAGTTCACCGGCTGGATCCTGGCGAGGCTGTGCAAGATGCCTCGTTATCATGAGGGGAATACGGTGCTATGGACTTCCTCGCTTCGTTTCCAGGCCAGAAGCAATGCGCTTAATCTCGCGTTTATCACCTTGTTCAGCTCGGCCCTCATCCTGCTGACCAGCTTCGTCGCCATCAATTATAGCGTTCAATTCAGCGCAACGGAAAAAAATCTTCCCAACGACATTGCTTTCGAAACGTTGGATGGGGAAACCGGCTCCAAGCTGGACGCCCTGATTCGCGGCTTCGAAAAAGAGCATCCCGTGCTCGACTATCGCGTCCTGCACACCTTAAAGGCCGATGCCGTCTCCGACAGGGAGATCGCCTTCCAAGGCGAGGAGCAGTTTCTTGAAGGCCTGCTGCTGGTGCCTTGGAGCACCTTCAAGGAGTTCGAGCAGCTAAGGGGACATTCCGAGCCTAACGAGCTAAGCGGCAATGAGACCATCGCGTTATCCGCCGGCATCGATATTCCGCTCGTTCATCCGGCAGGCTCACAGCCCGTCTTCGAGATCCAGGTTGGCTCAGCTCCTCTAACTCTCTCCATCAAGGAGCAGCTCGACTACTCGCTGCTGGGATGGAGAACGACTATCGACGATTCCATGAGCAGCAAGGCAGCCGTTCTCGTCATCGCCGATGATGCCTATGCTTCGTTGAAGCCATCCGCCGAGGAGCAGACGTTTCAAATCTATGCCATCGAAGATGCAGGGAATGCGGAAGAGTTGTCCCGGCAAGTTCAGCTGCTATTCTATTCCGCGGCGCCGGAAGGGTACTATTCCTCCTTCGCCGACGTCTACTCCAAGCAGATCGAGAGCTCCTCGCTCCTGTTGTTCTCCGGGGCGTTCCTGGCAGTTATCGCGCTGTTCGCGCTGGCGAGCGTCATCTACTTCCGTCAGCTGCGGGAAGCGACGGACGCCATGACGCAATTCGATACGTTGCGCAAGCTCGGCATTCGCAGCGGTCAAGTGAAAGCAGTTATTCGCAAGCAGCTGCTGTTCGTATTTGCCCCGCCGCTGGTGCTCGGCCTGTTGAACAGCTGGCTCATCATAGATTCCTACATGCTCTCGACGCTGCAGGATTACCCGCAGCTTACGTCCATCGTGATCGGCTCCATGGCCGTGTACTTCGTGATCTACGTTATGCTGTACTTTTCCTCCGCCAGCGTGTACGAACGCATCGTCAGCCGGAAGCTCTAATGCTCCCGGCTTTTCTCTTGAATGCGCATGGCATCCAGATAAGGATCATGGTTGCGCGGAAAATGAATCGTCATCTCCGTATAACTCCCCTTCTCCGATTGACATGTCAAATAATGACCCAGCTTCGCGCACAGCTCCTGTGCCAAATACAGCCCCATCCCCGTCGATTTCCCGTACACTCTTCCGTTCTCGCCCGTGAAGCCTCGATTGAAGATGCGGGGCAGATCCTTCGGATCGATACCCGCTCCGTTATCGCGAACCGTTAGCCGGATCTCCGAAGCCGTCTCGGAAGCCGTCACGCTCATTTCGCCTCCCGTATCGGTATATTTCAAGCTGTTCGTGATCAATTGCTGAAGGACGAACGACAACCACTTGGGATCGCTCTGCACGGCAGCGGATTCAATCTGCAGGGCGAGCTTGATTTTTTTTGCGATAAACGTCTTGGCATGCTGCTTCACCATATTCTTGACGAGCTGCTCCAAATCGCAGGAGACGATGTCGTAATCCTGATAAAAGCTGTCCAGCTTGGCGTGATAGAGCGCCTGGTCCACGTAATGCTCGATTCTGGACAACTCCTCGTCCATATCGGCTGCACGGGGATCGGTCTGTTGGATCAGCCTGAGCACGGCGATCGGCGTTTTGATCTCATGGAACCACGATACCATAAACCGATACGACTCCAGTCCTCTTTCGTTTACCTCGTTCAGCTTGCGGATATGCTCCGTCTCCATTCTGTGCAGCTCGTCTTGGCAAGCCTCGCCTTCAAGCGTCATCGGCTCGCCCTCTTCTTCGCGGAGAAGCGCTATGCTTCGCGTCTCCCGGACATACCGATAGGCAAAAAAAGCCGTAATTAACAACGCCAATAACCCCAATCCATACAAATACGTGTCCCATTTGTAATGGATCCCGGGATCGGCGTAGATAACGGCCATTGCAAGCGAATAACAAGCGAAACACATGATGATATACGATCGTTGGTAGCGGATAAACTTCCATACCGACTTCAGCTTCATTCCACAATGTACCCCATTCCTTTGCGGGTGGAGATGAAATCATCATGGCCGAGCTCCGCGATTCTGCGCCTCAGCCGATTGACGTTGACGGTGAGCGTATTGTCATCAACGAATTGTTCGTCCTTCCATAACGCATGCATCAGCTCATCACGCGATACGATCTTTCCAATATTTCGCATGAGCGCCTGTAAAATAATAAATTCATTGCGCGACAGCTCCGCCGTATGGCCATCCGCTTCGACGGAGGAGTTGGACAGATGGAACGACAAGCCCCGATGACGCAGCTCCAAGGCCTCGTCCTGGTAGGTATAGTTGCGTCTTAGCAGAGCGTTTACCTTTGCCACCAGTACCGATAAGTCGAACGGCTTCTGCACATAATCGTCGCCCCCCATATTGATGGCCATGATAATGTCCATATTCTGGCTTCTCGACGACAGAAATAGGATGGGCACCTTCGAAATGGCCCTTATGCGCTGACACCAATAGTAGCCGTCAAAGACGGGAAGGTTAATGTCGAGCAGCACAAGATGGGGCTCGTGCTTACGGAACTGATCTTCGATCCCGTCGAATGCGGTTACTTCGAGCACTTCGTACTGCCACTTTCGCAAGCTCTCCGCTACGATCGCCCGTATTTTTTCGTCGTCCTCTACGACCATAATTTTAAACACGCCGATTGCTCCTTTCCCGCACTGCTGCTTCGGTTCCCAGCTTATGTAGAATGAATAGGCTTATTGAGCCAGTATATCACACCTGCCTTGCCAGGCACCCCCGTCCCTGGTCGGTATGCGCTCGGTATGCGCTAATATTAAAAACCTCCGAGAAATGTAGCTCCCTCGGAGGTTTTGCATTGTTCGTCGCTTTGCTTGATGCGTTGTTCGCCGCGTTGCTTGAATGCGATGTTCGCAGCGTTACTTGATGGTCATACCAGCGATGTATTATAGCTTATTGCGAGTATCATCCAGACTATCTTGGTCGTTTTACAGCAGCTCGCGGATATGAGACTCGATCTTGGCCGGCTCATCTGTCGGAGCAAACCGCTTGACAACGCGGCCTTGACGGTCGATGAGAAACTTCGTGAAGTTCCACTTGATCGACCTGGTGCCAAGCACGCCTCTTGCTTCGTCCGTCAGATGCCGGAACAGCGGATGTGCGTCCTTCCCCTTTACGTCTATTCGGGAATACAAGGGGAAATTTACGCCGAAGTTCAATTCGCAGGCTTGCTCGATCTCTTTATCATCGCCCTTTTCTTGATTCGCGAATTGCGCGCACGGAAAGCCCAACACGGCAAAGCCCTGGTCCGAATAATCGTCATGCAGCTTCTGCAGCCCCTTGAACTGAGGCGCGAAACCGCAGCCAGTTGCTGTATTGACGATAAGCATAACGTCGCCCTGATATGGTGCAAGGGTTCCTTGATCTCCTTTAATGTTCTTTACCGGAATATTGTAAATGGACATATCATCCACGCCCTTTATTTATATTTTAATTAATTAAATTTTATACAATTTATATTGGGAAGTCAAGTGGTTATGAAAAACCGAATACAATGTGACGCTGGCGGAGGTACGGAGGGTACACAGGCTGTCCCCATCTACACATAAACACTAAAAGACGTCCCGCGGCATCGATATCCGCGAGACGTCTTATACATTGTTACTTTAAATTCGAACTGTGACAGCAGCACTCCGCCGTCGCAAAGTTACTATCGAGCTCGAACCGTCATAGCGCCCAATACACCTACCGCTGCGCCAAGAATTGCACCAGCTAAAACCTCGCCCGGCTGATGGCCCAGCGACTCCTTCAGCTTCTCCTCGCGCCGCTTGTGGTAGATGCCTGGATGATGGCCGGCCAGACGCTCGACGTCCGCATCCAGATCGTTTACCTGGATCGCGATCTCTCCGGCATGCCTGCGAATGTTCATCGCATCATACATGACGATGATGCCAAGCATGCCCGCGATTGCGAATTCCGGCGTTTTCACGCCGTATTTGACCGCCGTGTAGGCGGCAAGCGCCGTTACGCCGCTGGAGTGAGAGCTGGGCATGCCGCCCGAGCCGACGACTTTGCCCAATCTCCACTCCCCTGTCCGCCACGCGTGCATCGGAATCTTCAGCAGCTGCGCGGCCCCCACTGCGGCAAGCGCCGTTCCCAATCCTCGGTTGGCCATACGGATCCCCTCCTGACTTCTATCCTCGTCAGTGTTCCCGCAGGTTCCTCCCAGCATGCCAAAATATTGTTAACTTATTTGCCCAGCAGCTCCAAATGTTTTCCGATGTGGCGTTTCAAGCCTTCGACAAATACGTCCTCACGATCGTAGAGTGTCTGGAAAAACTCGTCCGCAAACGTCAGGCTGCCATCCTCGTTCTTCGCTTGCAGCAACAAACCATACGTAATATGCAGCAACTGGCGAGCGTTGTTTTCATTCATGTAGTCCGGCAACTGCTCGTCCGTCACGCTTTCCAGCGGAGCTATCGCCGACAAATCCGTCGTTACATGGTAATAAGCGGTAGCCTCCTCGAAGTGATCCAGCGCATATTGATGCATGCGACGGTAGAGGGAAGGATTCTCGCTAGCGACTACGCGTACGGCTTCCAGCCAGTTCGTGCCAGCCGTCTTTAGGTGGAACAGCCCCTTCGTATATTGGCCGATGAGCGGGAATACACTGAACTTATCGCTGCCGGAGTGAATGCTCAGTTTGTAGCCAAAGTGTACAGCGATTGCCGCATGGCTGGCCAACTCGCGCTCGAATTGCGCAATGTCTCCGATATAGTCGATGCCCTTCTGGAATTCTCCGCAGAACCGCGGAGCCATGCTGAAAATGGAAACGCCGCGATGACGCAGCTCGTTCGCTACCAGGAAATGAGCCTCTGGCGATGTTGGCGTCTCCGTCTCGTCGATCGAAATTTCGAAGTCGACCTCGCGATCCAGCGTTGCAATGTAGCGATTGTAAATTTCTTCCATGAAGTTAATCGCCTCATGGTAAATAAGAACATCCTTTACAAGCAATTCCTTTGTAAAAGCAAGCGTTGCATCCGGAACGGCTGCAGCCTCGCCCAAGTAACGGGATTCGTATTGTTCGCGCAGGCTTGCAGGAAGAGCCTCGTATTTCGCCGCGAGCTCCTCATCGGAGGCGCCGGCGATACTGTTGTCTATCTTCTCCGAGCAGTCCAGCGTCAGCATCGTAAAGCCCAGACGCAACGCATATTCGATGTCTTCGATTTTCTTGAGATGGTCACCGTCCGCACCATAACCGTCTGTATAACCTTCCTGAAGTACGGCGTAGGCGGCTGCGTCGAGCACGTCTTCGTAAGTGCGGCCCGTCAACGCAAGCTCGCGAATGCTTTGCTGCGCCAGCACCGGACGAATGTCCTTGCCTCGAATCGTCTCAATATGACCAGGACTGGCAATACCAAGCCGGTCGCCGAGCCCCATCGTTGCCACCTTCGTGCCGAATGCGCGAGGAGCTGTATAAGGGAAGAAGTTGTTGATGGTCAGACGATTGGCATGCGACAGCGCACATAACTTGCCTTCTCCGCCTTGAGCAGGTTCGCCAACCAAAGCATCGTACAGATCATCGTCGCCAACAGCGAACAACTTTTTGCCCTCAGCCGTCTTGACGATCGCGACCGTTGTGCCGCCTGCTTTGGCAATCGATTTTGGATATACAGTATATTCGGAAGATACGAACTCGGATATATTGCCCGATTGCAATACTTCAGCCAATTGTTTCATGGGAATTGCCTCCTTTAGCTTTTCTCCATCGTATCGCAATTATAGAAAATTTTCTTATCATTTATTCTTATTTCTGATTAAAACTGTTCATATTTTGCGCCTCGTGATACGATTAATAGGATTGTTATCTTAATGGAGTCAAACAAGGAGACCTGACCAGCATGTCCGATACAGTCACCTACGGCAATGAAGAGAAGGGTCCGATCTACCTTCAATATATCCGCCGCTCCGGGCCATTCGAACGTACGCAGCATATGCATGACATGTACGAGCTTTATTACTTGTACGAAGGGGAGCGGATGTACTTTATTCGCGATCGCTCCTTCTTAATCTTGCCTGGCGACTTAGTGCTCATCAATCGGCGCGAGTTGCATGCGACATCGGATTCCGGCGACTTCGGCCATGCCCGCGTCGTTATCAACTTTAGCGATTCCTTCCTGGGCAGCGCATTGGAGGAAGCCCCTTACTTGCTCGATGCGCTTTCAATCGGCTCGCCAGTGCTTCGCCTTGATCTACAAAGCCGCAGAATGGTGCAGCGTATCCTGGGTTCCATGACGGACGAGGCCCGGGAGCCGGTTCTTGGCCAGACTTTCGCCATTCGTCATTATTTGATCGAGTTGCTGTTGTTCGCTTCACGTTTTATTAAAACAAATTCCGTAACGGTTCCCGACCATGTCAGCCCGCTTCATCGCAAAATCTCCTCTATCGTGCGTCATATCAACGCCCATTATGCGGATGAAGTCTCGCTCGAGGAGCTGGCAAGACGATTCGAGATCAGTCCGGCCTATCTGAGCCGAATGTTCAAGGAAGTGACCGGCTTCCCGCTTGTGACCTACGTTCATCTCGTTCGTATCCAGGAGGCGCAGCGGCTTCTGCAGGAAACGAACGCCAAAGTCATTACGATCGCGGAGCAAGTCGGCTTTGGCTCGCTCGTGCAATTCGGCAGGGCCTTCCGCCAAATTGCCAATAACACCCCTCTGCGATACCGGCAGTCTTCCAGAAAATAAGCCTCCGCTCGGACGCCGCATCTCGATTATTCCCCGGCCATGTCAGCTGAGATTAGTCCATTTTGCCACGCATGAGGAATGAAGCTGAATGCCATTCTAATGACATGGAAGGAGGTGCTTCATTTATGTCATCATCCAAGAACCGCCGGGAGAACGCCTGGCATCAACGCAAGCACAATCAAAAGCCGACGCACGGCAAAGTGAAGTCGTTTGAGGAACTGAGCGAGGGAACGCAAGACAACAAGGGTTAAGAAGAAAACCGCTGTCGCGGCCTCTCGATGATGAGGCTCCTCTACCATTGCAAAGCAAAGCCGCTTTGGAAGCATGAGGCAGGTTTTATCGGCAATAAGAATTTATGATTTTTGATAAACTCGAAAATTTATACGATTATTTGGTAAGAAAAACCGTCAGGGATAAAAACACCCTGACGGTTCTTTGAGTTCGAGTAAGGACAACGGCTTGTCAAATGTAAACAGGTGTGCGCGGAACTGAGCGACGCCATTTTCGCCAAAGTAACGATTCTGTTGCACTTGCTTGCGGGAACTAGGCACCGTTATTCCAGGCAATACGCGGATTATACCTCTTAAGTCTCTGGTGCGCCCTGCAACCCGATTTTCTCGGGCTACAGCATCCAAAGTTACTCCGCTACGCCCTGTAGCCCGATTTTCTCGGTTACAGCTCCCCGCTCTATATTGAGTTAAACAACCTTCATCAAAATTTCTTCGTATCGGTCATCAAATGAAATGCGAAGTTCTTTTTCTTCCAGATACCACAAATTGTCTTCTTCCATAAAGAACAAAATACCCTCAATCTCGTGCCGAAGCCCTTCGCTTCGCGGACTATCCTTCGTTATGCCCAAGGACATCCCGGGGTGAACGCTCCCGTCGCCTCCCAGCCGGATGAATATTCTTAACGCATCGCCGTTCGACAAATCCATCTGCTCCTTATACCAACGCGCTGCCGCTTGCTCCACCACTAACTTCATCGCTGTCAGCTCCTTGAGGTTCTAATTACTTTCATTATACCTCTCAATCGCCGACGCTCCAACCCCTGGCCTAACCGTTTGACCTCATATATTTGGAAATGCTTGTCCGATAAGCTTAGTCAATTGTCGCCGAATTGCGGAGCAGCGAGCACGAGAGCGCATACGCACCTGCAATCAGCAGCACGGTGCAAACGATGACCCAGACGAATACGTCCGTGTATTCTATCGTCGAATTCGCCGCTTGCGCGGCATAGCTGTTTAATGCGCCCGGCAACCAGCCCGCATAATGGGGTGCAAGGTTGGCGGCAATGGATAACAAAGCTAGTAGTACAAGCACGCATGCCGCTGCTCCTGCGGAGCTGCGAAGTATCGTGCTAAACAGCAGCGTTGCAGCCATGGCGAAGGCAAGCCACAATCCATATAAGAGAAAGCTGCCCAAAAACTCCCCAAAAGCAAATTTTCCTATCAACAGATCCGTATAGTACCATGCGGCTAAATATCCGCACAGCAATGACAACAGGGCAAGAAGCAGCATTGCCGTCAACTTGGATCCCAAATAGGCCAAGATTGATACTGGCTTCACCAAGATAAGGGAAGCCGTGCCGCTGCTGCGCTCGCCCGATACGACTCCCATATAGACCAGCACTAGAACAAGTATGCCAATCACTCCGAATTGGGACAACGTACCCGACATTACTTCGGTAGGGAGCGGCATCGGCATTTCGATCACCGTGCCTTCCGGAAGATTGCCTCCGTGCTCCAGAATAAGCGGCATGTAATAGATGGAGACGGGCTGCATGATGCCTAACGCGACAAACACAAGCGGTACCCATACCAGCTTCATGCTTCTCGCAAGCTCCAGCATCTCCTTGCCCAGCAGCGCTCCGTAGCGGGATGCGCCTCCCTTTTTGCCTCCCTTGCTCATATTCTAACCACCTTCATAAAAAGATCTTCCAGCGTCGAATATCCCGCTTGGAGACGAATAAGCTTGACCTCGTTGTCTACGATCGATCGCAGCAAATGCGCCCTTGCCTCCTCCATCTCCCGAACGGTGAAACGCAGCTCGTTTCCCTGCAACACGGCATCTGCCAAAAGGGGATTGTTTCCTCCATGCCCGGCGGTAACGGATGCGACAAGTTCCCTTGCCCATCGGCTCGATCCTTCGTCCGGTTCCATTGTTAGCTCGATGATCGGCTTCCGATAAGAGTTGCGTATGCCCTCAAGCGATCCATTCAGCGCAATATCGCCTTTGTTAATAATGATGATATCCTCGCACAGCTCTTCCGCATCATGAAGCACATGAGTGGAGAACAATACCGTCGTCTCCCGCTTCAATTCGCGAATCAGCTCCAGCACCTCTCGTCTGCCGACAGGATCCAGCGCCGATACGGGTTCATCCATGATGAGCAGCTTAGGACGATGAATAAGGGCTTGGGCGAGTCCCAATCGCTGCTTCATTCCCCCGGAATAACCACCAATTTTTCGTTTGGCCGCATCCTTCAGTCCGACTCGCTCCAGCCATTCGCCAGCGCTCCGTCCAGCTTCCCGGCCGCCAAGTCCGCACAACTTGCCTGCATAAATCGCGAACTCCTGCCCCGTCATCCATGGATAGAATGCCGGAGACTGCGGCAGATAGCCAATCCCCTCCCTGACATCTGCGCGCTCGGATTGTCCAGCGTATTTAATGGCTCCGCTAGTCGGCTTCAATAATCCTGCGAGCATGCGAATCGTCGTGGTTTTGCCCGCGCCGTTCGGTCCCAGAAGCGCGACGCAGCGTCCTTCTCCGACGGAAAACTCGATTCCTTTTACGGCTTGAACCGACCCGAAGCTCCTTGAAAGTCCGGATACCTCCAGCAGTGTGCTCATCGCTCATTCCTCCTTCCTGCGATAAGAAAAGCGACGGGACCAAGTATGTTTACGAATATAATGATCAGAATCCACATCGGCTTAGGCCCTCTCGTAGCTTCAGCCTTGATGCATAACGTTATTGCAATAACCATCAAAATCAATTGAATAACCAGAAACGGCGCTATTATGGGAATTAGCTTTGAAATTGCCAGCTCGTCATTCATCTTGTCTCCCCCCTCGTGATTGCAAATCATGTTTGATTTTCTTCCACCATCCTCTGCGAACGAGCAGCCAATACGCGACAAGCGGCAGCGGAAATTGAATCAGTCCCCATAGCCCCCAGAACCAGGGGCCGCTATCGCGCTTGCGCGCGTCCACGAACAACCAGGTCGACTGGGGAATCACCACTGCCGCAAGCAGCAGCCAGAACCATACGGATTGCATTAGTTTCTCTTCCATTGCGTTCTCCCTTTCCAGGCGAGACGAAGGAGGTGGAGCGCCATCCATCCGGCTACAGACAACGCCGTGAGTGCCTGAAGCGCAACAAACAATGCCAAGTTGCGGTTGATGGTCCAAGCCATGACTGCGACTACGATTACGGCCAGCAATACAAATATCAGCATATCTCTCAGCATTTTTTCTCTTAGCGCTTTTTTCCCTTCCGCTACGAAAACTTCCATCGTTTGCAACTCGGGGGGCTGCGGCTCGAACGCCTCGTCCAACCGTCTCAGCTTGGTTCCGATCCGCTCATCGAACCATTGCTGGTTCCGTTTATCCTCATTGCTCATGTCCTCTCAACTCCTCTCTTAAACGCTTGATGCCGGCATGCAGCCTGGATTTGATCGTCCCTGTCGGCACCTTAAGCATCTCGGAAATTTCCTCCTGCGAATAGCCGTAATAATACTTCAACAAAATGGGGACGCGGTGATGCTCCGGCAGCTCCGCAAGCGCCTCGACGGCATCCGGCCACTCATCGAGCCTGCTCGTGACTTCGAATCGGAATCCTCTCGTGTACCGCTCTTCTGTCAGCCATCTGCGCTCTCTCTTGCTTCGTCTCGCCTTGTCGATGACAAGCCGGGAGGCGATCGAGATCAGCCAGGTAGAGAACTTCGATCCGCCTTGGAACAGGGTAATATGCTCGATTGCTTTGAGGGCCGTCTCTTGTACGATATCTTCCGCTCTGTTTCTGTCCATTGTCAGCTTGAGCGCGTATTGATAAAGGAATACGTAATTTCGCCGCAGCAGCTCGGATAGAGCCCCCGTATCGCCACGAATGGCATGTTGCACAAGCTTCGGTTCGTCTTCCACGTTATTGGCGCTGCTCCCTTCGACAAATAATCAATTCCACTCTATGACGAGTAGAGTGCCTATTTCGTTCATTGGTTGAGAAAAACTTTTATCGCAGTCCTTCGAGGATGTGCGACCGCGTTTAGATGAAGTTTTTATCGCCAAATAGAAATTCGGTTTTCGATTTCTCGAAAACTTAAAAATTCTATTGTGGTAACAAAAAACATCGGCGAACGGGAGTGTCCCATACACCGATGTTAAAAAAATCAAGAATTCCGTTTCTCCTGTGTTGCCGCAGCATGCCGACTATACCATTGCCACACTTCTTCGACTTGGTTGCGTTCCAGACACGTCACGCCAAAAGCCGTGCCGCTGCCAAGCGCATGGACAGCTACCGATGACAATCCTTTACGCCGCTGAGCTGCCGTACTTATCGCCTTCAGGGCAACGATACGGGGTCTGCGCACGAGATAAGTCGTTCTGTGCAGCAGCCGATGTCTCAGCGTGAGCTGCCCCTCTTTGAGCAGTCCTCCCGCTGCACGATGACAGCTTTTCCTCCAAGCGTAGACCAAAGGAAACAGGATCACCGACCAGATTCCGGCCACGCCGAAGAATCCGATGCAAGCCGCGCTTATCATTACGGCGATGATATAAGGCACGCGGAGGTAATAAAGCAGCGCCTTGGCAGGTGCGGGCGACAGCTCCTTGGGATCAAATACGCGCATGCCCGGTACGAAACGCGCCAGCAGCGAGTCGATATCCCGGAAAGCGACGAATGGATGCAGCATCAGCTGCTCCTGCTTGTCGGACGAGACGATCTGCAGCCTCACCTCCGCGAATCCGATCCATTGACGCAATATACTTTCGTTAATAATGACGGCCTGCACGTTCTTCGGATCGAACACGTACGACTTCTTCTCCAGCAATCCGTAGGAGATGCTCACCTGTTGACCCGCTCTGCCCATGGTAAAGCCGCTAAACTTCAGAATGAATAACCCGATGGACAACACCCACGCAAACAAGATGACGAATACGGCTATAACAACAATAAACAGGACGCTCGACATCAAGCTTTGGGTATCCTCGATCAGATGTTCAAAAAAACCATCGGGCAGCAACAGCTCCAGGAAATCGTCGGCGAACGAATACAAGCCGCCGATAAACGCGATCGCAAGTCCAAAGTTCAGCGACGTAGCAGCCGCCTTGAACAATTGTCCCGTATCCAGCCTGACGGAGTCTTCCGCTTGGCGTAAGGTACCATTGCCTCCAGCAGGAGTTTGCAGCTGTCGAACTTGCCCTTCACTAGTCGCAATAGTCTTCTCTCCTGCTTCATTGGACAAGAGTGCATCATCAAGCAAAAGGGCATCATCAAGCAAAAGGGCATCATCACGCATTTCTGCAGCAGCGCCATTCGGTTCTGCAAGCTCCCTCCTGGCTGCCGCGGCAGCCGTCGCAGTCGTGGCAGCCGTTCCTTCGGCATGCGCCCTAAGCTGCTCCTTGATCCGATTCGCTTCGGCAACGGACAGCACATGCAGGATGCCATCCGACTTCTGGCCGCCGCCCGGCGTCTCTATCTTAAGCTGCGCGGTTCGGAGCAATCGTTGGATGAGCGGCTGCTCGACGTTGACGGAATGAATTCGGGAATAGTAGATCGTCTTCTCTTCGCGAAACAATAGACCTGATCGGATCACGATCCGATCGTTCTCCAGCCAAAAGCCGAACCGCTTCCATTGCAAATAGCTTAAGACCAGCATCAGCACAAACAGTCCCGCGGCTCCTGCAATCCAATACCATTGCAGCACTTTATCCCAATTCACGCCTCTAAGCAGCATGATTATAATTAGCGGCAGCAAACCTTTAATAACGCTGAGAAACCCATACGCAATATACAACGGATGAAGAGATCGACGTTCATTCATCGCCTTCATCCACCTTGGCAAGCCTGCCTATGCTTCTCTTTAATTGCTCCGCGTCGTCCCGCTTCAATCCGCTGATTTTATGGGTCGTAGCAGCAGTAACAACCGAGATCGAGGCCAGCTCGAATTTGCGCATGAGCGGACCGCTGCCGAGCTCGACATGCTGGACGCGAACCATGGGCACCAGCACGTTGCTGATGAAAATGATGCCGGACTCGATCTCCAGCTCCTCCTCGAAAAGCTCGTAGCGGAATCGCTTATACTTCACCCCGGGCACGATCCAGGTAAATACGATCAGCGACAGAATCAGCAGTCCCGCACAGATCCAAACGGGCAGCAGCGTCCAGTCGAACGCAAGCGCCAGCCCGAGGTAAGTCAAAATAACGGCTAAGAATACGCCGTTGGAAATAAGCTCCGAAATGCGATAAACCTTTAAATAATCACGATGAAGCCTTCTTTTCAGCTCCCTGTTCATGTACCTGCTCCTCTCTTTCATTCCCTCCTATTACATCAATTTTCAAAGGCAGAGTCAATAACCAGCCTGTGCAGCAATTTGAGGAATCTGCCGAAATATGTCGATTCCGGTCCAATAGTGATCATCGTCACACACCAGCATCTCCCAATCTGATACAATACAGACAAACTGCCCAAAGGAGACGACCTCTATGACCGGGAAAAAATTCGGAATTGTAGCCAAAATGGTGATGGGTATTGTAGCCGTATCCATCGTCACTTACGGAACCAGCGCATTCTGCCTGCTGGTCGTTCAGCCCGCGTTGCGGGATCACGTCTCCGGCTGGATCTTCGTCGGCTTGACGCTCGCGCTCGGCATATTCTGGACAGGCTTGCTGGGATGGCTGGCGGCGAGATGGCTTGTTCGGCCGCTGATCGTGTTAACTCGCGCAGCCAACGAAGCCGCGGCAGGCGATCTGCATGTCCAGATCAACCATGTACGCTCCGACGATGAGATGCGGGAGCTCGGACTGTCCTTCTCCCGCATGATCGACAGCTTGCGGGGCATGATCGGCGGCATTTCCGACGGCTCAAAAGTTGCCGATGCCAACTCCGAACAGCTTCGGGCATCCGCGGGCGAAGCCGCGCAGCATGCCGAGCGGATCGCCGGCACGATGGACGATATCGCCAAGAGAGTCGATCGGCAGGCACAGGGTGCGGAAGCCATGCTCACCTCCGTCGAACGAGTCGTACAAGCGACGGACGATATCAGCCGCCAGGCCGACGAAGCCGTTGAAACAACGGCGAGGATGGCTATAGCGATCGGCAGCAACGCCGAGTCTATCCGTTTATCGGTCGAAGGCATGCGCAAGCTTGCCGCTTCCAGCAGGGATTCGCTTCGCTCCGTTCGCGAGCTGGAGCGCTGGGCAGAAGAGATCGATACGATCTCCGGTCTCGTCGGAGAGCTGGCGGATCAGACGCATCTGCTGGCGCTTAACGCTTCCATCGAGGCCGCTCATGCGGGAGAACACGGACAGGGCTTCGCGGTCGTTGCCGGCGAAGTGAAAAAGCTTGCAGCCAATAGCGCGAATGCGGTACATGACATTAACAGGCTGATCGGACAAATGCGGGAGGAAGTCCGCCATACGGCGTCGGCTATCGCGGATCAGTCTTCGTTAGCCGACCGGGAAGCCGGCAATAGCCAGGAGGCGGCAGCCGCGCTGCAAGCCATCGTCGGAGATACCGGCGCCGTCTCCCGGATCGTGGAGGATGTAGCCTCTTACGTCTCGAACCAAAGCGAAGTCGTACGATCGACGCTGCAAGAAGCCCGGCAGGTCGCCGATATTGCGGAACTTATCCGTCAGAACGCCCAAGATGCGGCAGCTTCTACTCAGGAACAGATTGCCGCCATGCAAGAGATTGCCGCATCCACCGAGACGATGCGGGAGCAATCCGCCGATCTCAGGCGCCAGGTGGAGCGGTTCCGTGTATGAGCGCATAATTCCCTGAACCCTAAAAAACTCTTTGTCCCTATGGAGACAAAGAGTTTTTCTTTTCCCGCCTCATGCTTCCGAAGCGGCCTTGCTTTGCAAAGCTGGCGTTCGCGCATCTTCTAAAGGCCGGCCCTCCTTATATTCCCGGGCGTAGAGTACCCGTGCTTGCGAAACACCTCGTACATGTAATAACGGCTTGTAAACCCGCACCGCAGCGCAATTTCCTCCACCGTCATAGCCGACTGCCGCAGAAGGCTGATTGCTTCCTCCAGACGATGCCTGGTAACCAACTCCCCTAACGTACAGTTCCATCTCTTTCGAAGCAAACGATTGATTTGCCGGGGGCAAAGAAAGAAGATTCGCGATACCTCTTCGGCGGTAATCGGACGGTGATGCTCCTTCTGAATAAATTCCATTATGCGATTGAGACGCCGCTCCTCCTCGGTTTGTTTCTGATTGCGGGGGACGCTCTCCTCGCCATAGCTATGTAGGGATTGTAATACATCGACCATAATGTCGATCAAAATAGCTTGCACTCTCAACCGCGAACCTGCACGCGGCCGGTCAAGCTCGGCGAAGATACGCTCGAATTTTTTGTCCATTCGGTAGGCGTCCTCGAACGTATTCGGGTAGCAGCGAGAAAAATATTTTTTCAGTATGCGGTATTCATCGCTTTCTTCCTGGATTCCCGGGGAGTCGTCTGTTGGGGCAAGCAGCTCCCAACGCAAACAATATTCGCCCATCGGGTTCGATTGCAGCACGCGTTGCGTATGTTTCACATAAGGAGCCGTGATATAGAACTGGCCGCCGCGCACATGCAGATCATGCCCTTCGATGTTGACGAAACCTTCGCCGCCCGGGATGACGTGAAGCTCATAGCAGGTATGGGAATGCTCCCCGACATACCAGTCATCGCTGGGAAACACCCTAGTCACATTAAGTATGTTCACAGTCAGATCTCCGAACCGGAACATATAACCGGAATGATCTTCGATGTAGATATGTTTTCTGATGGGACTCGCCTCTGCTTTCCGCTCTAGGGCCCTAATGTCCGAATAACTTACTCATTTTGTCCAGAACACGTATTTTTTCGTGTCACCATCTATTATAAGTTGGTTATATACGGGTGAACAAGCAATAGAAGGGATGAGGTTTATGGCAGTAGCCAATCATTTTCGCAGAACCTTGGATTCATTTTTGGGCAAAATCAAACAACGTTTATATCAAGCGACGACTCCTATCGCTACCTGGAATTATCGGGAAGCGATCTACGAAGGACCCGGACAAACCCGGTACACATCGGATTGGTCAACGATTGACGTAGGTCAGGCCTGGTATGCGAGCACCGCTTATTTCCAAACTCAAGTGACACTGGACGCCAAACATGCCGGCCATCCCGTTTTTTTGCGCTTCAACAATGAAGGAGAATGTCTGTTTTACTTAAATGGAGCGCCTCAGCAGGGGTTTGATCCCAATCGTTCCCTGTGCCGCCTATCGGAATCCGGCGTAGCCGGCGAAGTTTACGATTTAACGATCGAGGCTTCCATCCGGTGGCAAAATCTCGCTCATGCCGTTCAGGGAGGACTCGACTATGGCACCCATCTGTTCCGTACAGCCGAAATCGTAACTTTGGACGAGATGCTCTATCATCTGTTGCTCGACCTTGAAGTGCTGTACGAATATTATTTGTTAACCGAATCGGCATGGGCGCTGGAATTGCTGAACGAGGCCAGACGGCATACGAAGCCGGATGATGAAGACGGTTATTTCCAGGAAGGAGCGCGCCGCTTCGGCTCCTGGCTATCAGAAAGGTGGCCAGCTGCAACGAACAACGCTGCAAACAGGGAAATTACCGCAGTGGGCCATTCCCATCTGGATCTGGCCTACCTGTGGCCAGCCAAGGAAAGCGTGCGCAAGTGCGGAAGGACGTTCTCCAATATGCTGCAGCTGCTGGACCGTTATCCGGAATTCCATTTCTCGCAAAGTCAGGCAACCCAATATCAATGGGCGAAGGAGCACTATCCGGCCTTATACGAAAAGATTAAATATTATGTGGCCGAAGGGCGTTGGGAGCTGATCGGCGGGATGCTCGTGGAGCCGGACTGCAATTTGATTTCCGGCGAATCGTTAATTAGGCAGACGGCATTCGGCCAGAAATTTTATCAAGAGGAATTCGGCCAAACGACCGAAATTTGCTGGCTCCCGGATACGTTCGGCTACCCCGCGTATTTGCCGCAAGTGCTCAGCAAGTGCGGGTTCCGTTACTTCTATACGTGCAAAATCAACAATAATATAGTCAACGTATTTCCACATCATCTGTTTCAATGGGAGGCACCTGACGGCAGTAAGCTGATCGCGATTCTTGACATGTTCAACAGCTATTCCGCCGAGATGAAACTTCCGGCTATCGATTCCGGCATCAAAAATTTCCGCAACACAAAACATACAAAAGATATGATGACCGTCTATGGTTATGGCGATGGCGGCGGCGGCGTAACGGCCGAAATGATCGAACGTTCCAGACGTTTTACCAAGCTTCCAGGTATGCCCAAGATAAAGCCGGGCACGGCGGCCTCCTATTTCGCAAAGCTGAATATGAACCGCGAGCAGCTTCCAACCTGGAGAGGCGAACTTTATTTCGAATGGCATCAGGGTACGTACACCTCTCAGGCCGCCGCCAAACGGAACAACCGCAAAGCGGAGCTTCTGTACCGGAACGCCGAGCTGCTGCTGGCGCTGCAACGCGCCCCTGGCGGTCAACTGAAAGAAGGCTGGGAACGGCTTCTGTTCCAGCAATTCCATGACATCCTTCCGGGCACCTCGCAGGCCGATACGTATGTGACGGCAGAGCAGGAATACGCACGGATCTTCGAGATTGGCGAAACGGCGCAAGCCGAGGCGCTGTCGGCATTAGTGGGTCCTGCTGCGGATCATGCAGATGATGTGGTTCTGGCAGCGGAGCAAGAGAAAGGGCGTTCTTTCGTTCTGTTTAATTCGTTGGCTTTTGCACGGACGGAATGGGTGGAATGCGATCTGCAGGTACGCGTTGATGAAATCATCGTGGATGCCGCAAGCTCCGAGCAGGTCGTTTATTCGCGTCTGCCGAACGGCAGGACGCTCCTGTATGCGGAACGCATTCCTTCGGTTGGCTATAAACGTTATCTGGTTTTGCCCGGCACCCCCGCTTCTCCTGCATCTTCGGATGCTGTATCCGTCCGCGAAGACGACGACAGCTTCACGCTCGAGAATGGCGAGCTGCGGATCGTTGTAAGCAAACAGTCCGGTTTCCTTGATAAGGTGTGGGATAAACGTTTCGAGCGAAGTGTGCTGAAGGCTTCCGGCAAACCCGGGAATGCGCTGGAAATATTCGAGGAGCTGTACGATTTCTACGATGCGTGGAATATCGACGAGGAGACCCTGGCAGCGGGCGGAAAATTAATCGATCAAGCCGAATCCGTGGAGCTTGTTTCTTCCTCTTCCACTATCGCCGTTCTGCGAGTTAAAAAAACGATCAATCGCTCCTGTATTGTTCAGGATATCGTGCTTAAAGCATACGAACGAAAAGTCGATTTCCGCACCGAAGCCGATTGGAACGAAACGGGTCGACTGCTCAAGGCCGGCTTCGATCTGGATATTCATGCCGATCGGGCGACCTACGATATGAGCTTTGGCCATATCGAACGCCCCACTCACAACAATACAAGCTGGGATCGTGCGCAATGGGAAGTAAGCGCGCATCATTGGGTCGATCTGTCCGAGCGAAACTACGGCGCGTCGCTGCTTAACGACGGAAAGTTCGGTTATGACATAAAAGGCGGATTGATGCGCATTACACTGCTTAAAGCGCCAAAATATCCGGATACGACATGCGACATCGGCCATCATAGCTTCTCGTACTCCCTGTATCTGCATGACGGAGAGTGGAGAGCCGGCCATGTGGACGAGGAAGGTTGGAAATATAATGCGCCGCTTCTTTATCAGCCGGTCGCGGCAACCGCCTGGACGCATGCTGAGGAATCATGGCTGACGATAGGCGCCTGCGGCGTCTTCCTGTCTGCAGCAAAGCCGGCGGATGACGGATCAGGCGATCTGATTGTGCGCGTATACGAGAACCATGGGGCCAGAATTCGGGATGTCCTTCGACTAAACAACACACTTATCGATTCCGCAGCGGAATGCGACATGCTGGAGCATACCTTGCGCCCGATCGAACACGCGGATTCGTCGATCCCCTTCGAGTTAACGCCGTTCGAAATCAAGACTTTCCGTATTAAGCGGAAATAATCGAAGAAAATCCTCCTCAATGCTAGATCCGAGGAGGACTTTTTTGAATAGATTTGTAATGCTTTGCGCGAGGCTAACTTCATGATCCGGCTGTTTAACCTTGCAAATCCCAGTTCAGCTTCACTTCGTTGCCGCTGCGGGAAGAGGCATAGATCGCATCCATAATGACATTATTCGTCCAGCCGGTTCGCGCCGATGTAAGCGGCTGCTTGCCTTCCCGGATACAAGCCAGGAAGTGGCGGCAGAACCTGGCTCGTTCGCCTTCATCGCCATCCGGCACGCTCAGCAACAGCTCGTTCGGTTGATCGAATTTCTCCGTGAGCAATTTCCCTCGATCCTGCTTATAACTTGCTCCTCCCTCCGTGCCCATCAGATGGATAAATGGCGTATTATCGGTATCCATATGGACCGCCCAACTCACTTCGAGGGATAATGTGCTTCCATCCTCCATTCTGATCAACGCAGTAGCGAGGTCCTCCACATCATAGGTCCCATTCCAGTCGGGACGTCCCCAATCCCCAATGCCTCTGCGCCTTGGGCCAAATTCGGCATAAGTCGCTCCATATACGGACACCGGCTTCGGATTCCCCATCAGATAGAGCGCGAGATCCAGCATATGCACGCCGATATCGATGAGCGGGCCCCCGCCGGAAAGCTCGCCCCGAGTAAACCAGGTTCCCCAGCCCGGAATCCCTTTGCGCCGGAACAAACCCGTCTTGGCCGTATAGATGCGGCCCAGTTCGCCGCGATCTATCTGTTCCTTGATCTGCATGGGGATGGACTCCCACCGCTTCTGATGTCCAATCATTACGATACGATCCAGCTCTTCACTGGTTTTCAATATTTGACGCGCCGCATCGCCATTAATGCCCATCGGCTTTTCCAGCAATATATGTTTGCCCGCTTCCATAGCTTGAATAGCAAGCGGGGCGTGAAATTGATTCGGAACGCAGATCACGATTGCGTCCACATCGTTGCGGGCAATCAATTCTTCAGCCGTCGATGCCACCTGCCCGATACCATGCTGAATAGCTCTCTCCCGAGCCAGGGACAGCTTCGTATCCGTTATAGCCGTAATTTCGCATTGCTCCGGAAATTGCAAAAAACCTTTAATATGCTCATTGGCAATATTGCCTGCCCCGATAAGACCTATATTCACTTTTTTAGTTGACACTGTGCTTCCTCCTTGCCCAAACCGCGCTTAAACCGCGTTCCAAATGTTTCGTGCATTTTCCAGCCCAATCGACGTGCCCCTCAAACAATCCTCGGCCCCTTCAAATTCAACAGAGAAGAACCCGTCATAACCCGATTGCTTAATCAATCGCAGCACTTCCCACATGTCGATATCGCCATTGCCGAGAATCGCGCCTCGCAAGTAATCTCCGGTCCGAGTCTGGAACCAACCTTTCCCTGGATCGCGATAGGATGGGCGCAAATAAAAGTCTTTCAGATGAATCATCGAGGCATAGGGAACTGCACGCTTGACAGCCGCAACCGAATTTTCGTCCGCGCACATAAAATTGCCTATATCCATAGTCAGTCGAAAATTGGGACGGTCCACCTCATGAATAAGCCGCAGCACGCGCTCGCTAGACTGCATATGAAAGCCATGATTCTCTATGCTGGTCGTGATGCCAAGCGGAGCGGCATAATCGGCGATTCGTCTGCACGCCCCGGCAATCCGTTCGATGTCCGCTTCGAATTTCGCCGGCGTCGTCTCCTCCCGCGCTCTCCAGGCAGCGTCGTGACGCATGCGCGACACGCCCAGCCGATGCGCGATATCCACCTGGCGGATCGCTTGCTCAATCTCGCGCTCCAGCGTATCGTTATCGCCCTCTACGAAATTGCCTCCGACAGCATAGTTGGAAACCGTCAACCCTCGGCGGGACGCGTGTTCGCGAATACGCTCCGGAAACTCTGGCGTCTCCATATCGATGTAATCGCCCGGGGCAATTTCAATATGCGCCCCACCTTGATCGGCAATCCAATCCATAACGCCGAATACGTCCATTTTCTTCTCGCGCAATAGTCTGGACAAGCTGTACGAGGTCACTCCCAGTTTCATATCTTTTTTTCCTCTCCGAATAAATCATATATCTATCAGCTTGAATATACATGTCCGCGCATGGCAATCGGCAATCCGGTAAGCGCCGATTCATTGGCGGCTAACGTCACCTCGGCGGTTCTCAGCGCATCATCATAAGTAGAGCGGATCAAGCTGCGATCGCCGGTGCGAATCGCCTCGATAAATGCGTCGTCCTGCGCCTGATAGGCGCTGCCGGACTCGCTTTCATAAACTTTCGTCTCTTCCCCCTCCAGAATCGTCAGCTTGCGTCCGGATAACGTTAGTTTATAATCCCGTCCCAACACTTCCACGCTGCTGCTCCAGTCCGACTGGATGCATGAAGTATCGATATGCCCAACCGCTCCCGATTCGAAGTCGAGACAAACTGTGGCTACCGATGGAATCGACGCGCCCGGCTTATGCTCCAGCAATCCGAATCGCATGCGGGCGTATACGGATTTTATTTCGCCGGCCAAATATCGGGTCATATCCACCGTGTGAGTCGCTTGCTCTACCAATTGGCCGCCCGACTTCGTTATATCGCGCCACCATGGCGTCTCCACGAAGCCGCACAAATAATGGGCGCGCACCATACCGATTTCTTTGCCGCTAAGATAGCTTCTCGCTTGCCGGGCTACATCCTGATAACGCAAACAATAACCTGACGCAGCCAATATGCCGGCTTGACGAATCGCCGCCGCTTTGGAGCGAATGATATCTATATCAAGCCCGAGCGGCTTCTCCACCATTAAGTGGATCCCTCTGCTGACGGCTTTCTCTTCCAACTCGGCATGCGCGAACGGCGGAACGCAGATAAACAGCGCATCCGGCTTCTCCCGCTCCAGCATAAGATCTACATCGTAGTATGCCTTCAGCCCATAAGTTTGACCGGCCGCCTCCGCACGTTCCAGCACGACATCGCAAGCCGCTACGACTTCGGCATGCTTATTGGCGCTCAGCGCCTTCAGATGCGTCTGAGCAATTCCGCCAACTCCCGCGAATGCTACACGTACTCCCATTTCACTTTCCCCCCAAGCGGATCTGATGTCCAATCATTGATTATCTCGGCTCGCCATGGATCAGCACATCCAGATGGCGCGCTGTGTCATACACCGCTTGCAACGGATAAGAAGAATAAGCGCCAACCTCGGCGGTGATCGTGTCCGTATACCCGATATCCCGCAGCGCTTTCATAACAAGCGGCCACTTCACGTCCCCTGCAAGCAGCGGCACGAACCCCTGCCCGTTGCCAACGGCTCTCCGGAAATCCTTGACGTGAATTTTCCGTATACGCGAACCGAGTATCCGTATCCATTGTTCCGGATGGCCATAAAGCATGACATTGCCAATATCGAAGTAAACGCCGATCGAACTCGAACCGAATCCATCGACATATCCGGCCATCTCGGTCGGGGACAATAGAAACTTGCTCCATACATTCTCTATGGCAATCGTTACGCCGAGACGCTCCGCATGCGGCAGCAAGTTGCCAAGCGTCTCGCGGCTGCGCGTTTCCAGCAATTCATACGATGTATCATCGTCCGTACAATAACCGGCTACGGTAAGAATGGTATCCATTCCGAGTTCATGCGCCGCTTCCAGTTGCTTCGAGACGATCTCTTGCCCTCTTCGCCGCACTTCCGGCTGCGGAGCCGACAATGAATGGTCCCACATCAGACCGCAGGAAAGGCTGCGTAATAAAATTCCGTTTGATTCCGCCATACGCTTGATTGCAGCCAACTCGGTCGTCGTCGAAGCAAGATTGGGACCTATGGCTCCTGCCTGGCCCAAATTCAATTCGAGCGCATCATAGCCGGCAAGACGGGCATGCTCGAAGACGGACTCCATCGGCATGTCTTTGGGGAAAGTCCAATGATTAATCGATTTCAGCATGATTTCTACTCCTTCAATGATCCAATCATAACGCCTTTAACAAAGTACTTCTGCAGGAAAGGATACAGGACCAATATCGGCACCGTCGCCACCATGATCGTTGCATACTTGATCGTTTGCGCAACTTGATGTCTTGCTTCCGAGGAAATGCCGGTCAGCATCTCTTCCATATTGTTCGTCAACAGCACTTCGCGCAGCACAAGCTGCAGCGGGAACTTGCTTGCATCGGTCAAATAGATTAAGGCTCCAAAGTAAGAATTCCAATGGCCTACCGCATAAAATAACGTCATGACAGCCAAAACAGGCAGCGAAAGCGGAATGATAACGCGGAACAAAATGGTAAAGTCGTTTGCTCCGTCGATTCGGGCCGATTCCTCCAGACTGTACGGCACGGCTTGAAAAGATGTCCTCATAACGATCAGATTCCATGTGCTGATCGCTCCGGGAATGATGAGCGCCGCACGCGTATTCATGAGACCCAGATCATTAATCAACAGGTAGGATGGAATCAGTCCGCCGCCAAAAAACATCGTTATCATGATCATGATCATAATCGGCTTCTTAAGCAGCACATTGCGTCTGGATAAAACATAGGCTCCCATGCTGGTCATCAACAGGTTGAAGACCGACCCTACAACGACATAAAATATCGTATTTTTATATCCGGTAATCATGCTTTCGTTCGAAAATACGGTTTTGTAAGCTTCAAGCGAAAATCCTTTTGGCGCCCACATAATTCCGCGATGCTTCATCAGTTCTACCGCGTCGCTGAGCGAAGCGAATAAGATATAGACAAACGGATACAAGGTGGTGGCGATAAGCGCCAGCATTAACACCGTGTTCAATATATCGAAGGATATTTCCCCTACGCCGCGCTTGTTTCTCATTGAAATCTCCTTTTTACCACAAGCTCGTATCGGATACTCGCCTGCTGATATTATTCGCGATGATCAACAGCGCAAAGTTGATGACGGAATTGAACAAGGAAATAGCTGTACTGAAACTGTAACTGGCTTCCAGAATCCCCTTGCGGAATACATAAGTAGAGATAACATCTGCCGTTTCATAAGTTAGCGGATTGTACAGCAATATAATCTTCTCGTGTCCGACGCTCATCATATAACCGATCTGCAAGATCAACATAATGATGCAGATTGGCAATATGCCCGGAATCGTAATATGAAGCACTTGCCTCCAACGGCCCGCGCCGTCAACAGTCGACGCCTCGTATAAAGTAGGGTCGATATTCGAGATCGCCGCCAGATAGATAATCGTCGACCAGCCAAGTCCTTGCCAAATGCCCGAGCCGACATAAATCGTCCGGAACCATTCCGCTTTCTGCAAAAACGGAATCGCTTCTCCGCCCAGCATTGTAATAAACTGATTGATCAAGCCATCGCGCGCGACAAAGTCGGTAATCATGCCGGCAATAATGACAACCGAGATAAAGTGCGGCAAATACGATATCGTCTGAACCGTCCGCTTGAACCAGGATCTGCGAATTTCATTCAGAAGCAAAGCGAATATGATCGGCATCGGGAATCCGAAGATCAGTTCGTAGAGATTGATCATTAACGTGTTCTTGATCAATCTCCAGAAGTAATAGCTGTCAAAGAAACTTATGAAATGTTTAAACCCTACAAACGGGCTATTGAGAAAACCTGTACTCGGACTGTAGTCGCGAAATGCGATTTGTATGCCATAAATCGGTATATAGTGAAATATGACGTAGTAAGCAACGACTGGCAGCACCATAAAGTAAATATACTTATTGCGCCGCAAGTCGCGCAGCAGCTGGACCCGGTAAGGAGGTAGGGCGGCATCGCCGCCCGCCCTCCCGGATGTACCGATATCGTTCCGTTTAGATAATTGCATAGTCATCTCCGATTCAATGTTGTTTTAACGTTTCAGATAACGCTCGTACGCTGCTTGTTGAATCGCAATCGCGCGTTCCATCCCCATATCCTTCATCGTAGCAACGAATGCATCGAATTTATCCATCGGTTCGATCCCCATAACGAATTTATCCACCTGCTCTTTAACGAACGTATTGATATCATTCATAATGGATGCGTATTCGCTGCCTTCATCCGGAGTGAGCGTCAGTCTCGGAATATGTTTTTTATTTTCGGCGTTCATCCAGGTTTCCAGAGAATGGACTCCGTTTTTGTATGATGCCGATTTCTGTTCCATAATGCGTTTGTCTTGGACGAATGGACCGTATGCGCCTGATAACGTTGTTCTGCCTAGCAGGTTACCATCGGCTAATGCCTCTTCCTTGAATACAGGCTCTCCATTCACCATGTCATACGTCAAACCCTCAATCCCGAAGTTGAACAGCGTGCTGCCTTCCGGACCGTAGTTAAAATCAAGCCATTGCACAATGGCCGGAATATTGTCCGCAGAGGTTGTAACCGCTGCGCCATTGCCTGTATAATACGGATCCTGATGGCCGATTATAGGCGTTGTCCCTTTGGTTATCACTGGGTATGGAGCTGCTTTCATCTCGAATGTTGGATGTTTGCCTTCCATGAGCCCATTGTATCTGCCGACTGTATATTGGATATGAGCTCCGAGCTGATCACCTGTCAGCTTTGCGTCGCGCAGCTTGCCGTCTGTCGTCAAATAATCTTGATCGATGAGTCCTTCGGAATACCATTTGTTCAACAGCGTAATATATTCCTTGAATTGCGGCGTGTACCAGCTATGCTTCACGACTCCATCTTCCTGAATTAATCCGTTTGTAATCCCGTAAGCCGTTTGGAAGCCAAGATCGGACCATTTGTAATAAAGAGGGATTTCATCCGCTTTGCCGTTTTGGTTCGGATCATCGTTCTTGAACGCTGTCAATACGGCATGCCATTCGTCCAGCGTCTCCGGCATAGCCAGTTTCAGGTTGTTCAGCCAGTCCTGACGAAGCGCGAAACCCATGAATGTCAACAGGAAGGGGTCGCCGCGATAGAACGGGAACGCGAAGATCGTGCCGTCGTCCGTGCTTATGATTTTGCGCATTTCCGGATTTTCTTCCAACAGCTTCGACAGATTCGGCGCGTAATCATCGATATATTCGTTTAAACGAATAATTTTGCCGTCAGCGATGGCTTTCTCCGGACCGCCAGGATTCGAAATCCAGCCTGATTCTATCACATCCGGCAAATCCTTCGAAGCCATCATCAGATTATATGCCTCGTCGCTTTGCGGATGGATAAACTCCACATTAACGCCTGTCAGCTCCTGTTTCTTTTTGTAGGCTTCATGTTCTCCCAGGTTTTTGATTGTTGCCGCAGCCCCACTGTTCAGATAGACCCAGTAGGACAGCTTATCCAGCTTTTCCACCGCCGGAGTCTCGGTCTGAGCCGGCTCCGACGGCTTGACCGATGCACTCGCGTTAGGCGATGCTGTTGGCGAGTTCCCCCCGCTTGTACTGCATCCGACAAGCGCTGCAGTTAAAAGTAGTGCTACCCCTGCGCGCAGTCCGAATATCAGTTTGACCTTCCCTTTCATGTTTCGTCCTCCTTCAACTCTCGTTTTATTTTAGAGAACCGGTTGTCAAGCGCTTCCCTCGACAACATCATGCCTTATATCATTCCGGTTGGATATGCTCCATCCTTCCGATCAATAGGTCAGATTTCACTTGCGAATGTTCTACATTTAAGGGCTCGGCTTATTCCTTCATATATTCACGATATTTCCCCGGAGTTACGCCCACATATTTCTTGAATATGCGAATAAGTCCGGCATCTTTGGCATATCCGACTAATTCGGCGATTCGATTCAGACTGAGCGAAGAATCCTTCAGCAAGAGCTTCGCTCTCTCCACTCGAATGCGAGTCATGTAATCGGCCAAGTTATAACCCTTATGTTTCTTGAAGAAACTGGACAAGTACTGGGGACTTAAGTCGAACCGTTCCGCAATCGAATTCAGGCTGAGGGAATTATCCGCATAATGTTCGTCGATGTATGATGCGATGTGATCAACCAGTATGGCGCCTGGGTCGCGCTGCGCCGCAATGACGCTGTCGCAGATCGCTTGATAGATTACCCGGATCTGTTCTTGCATCTCGATTAACGTCGAACAATTCGACAGCCTGCGCAGCGGATCGAAGTCATCCACAAGCAGATGCTGCACGCGCTCGGAAGTATCATTCCATATCTTGATCAAGGTGCTCATCATATTAAAGTAGAGCAGCCTGCCCATCTCCAGGGAAATTTGTTTGGAATGGAAATTCATCTGTTCAATATGCTTCATCAATTGATCCGCTTGTTCGAAGTCGCCTGATTTGATCGCATTAGCCAGCTGCATCTCCAGTTCCATGGGATAATAGTAGCGGGCGCGTTCACGCGCCTGATCGATTTCACGATAATAGGTTACACTGCTTTTTCCCTTGACGATTCGGTATTCCAGCGCTTCCAGCGCTTCCGAGTGACAAACCGCAATCTCCCGATAATGTTGCCGAATTGTGCTTGCTCCGATACTTAATACGATATTGAACCTGTTCTCGATCACGTGCTTCAATTCATCGATAACGGACTCCAGATAGACAGACCTTTCCTCCTCATCTTCCACATGCAGATTAACCAGCAGCACAAGTCTGCTCAGCTCCGTCTCCACGGCATGTGCCACGCCCCTTCGACCCAATAGTTCCTGGCTAATATTGGATATGACAAATCGAATCATGGCCCACTGCTGCTCGGCATTATCAAGCTTGATCTGTCGGAAGTCGTCCACATTAATAATAACGACGGCAAACCAATCCGAATCGAAGCGTAAGCCCATAAAGCGCAATGATTCCTCGTTCAAGGACTGGGTATCGACAATGCCATTCATCAATCGGTTGAGGAAGTTGGATTGGATCAACGGCACTTGCTGATCCACGACAACCTTCAGCGCTTCTTCCGACCTCCATGATTTGGATAACGTTTCTTCGATCAGGGAAAATTCCGCCGTTACCCGATTGCGGTCATCGCTATCGCGTTTAAGGATCGATGAAACGAGATTGTGGATCGGACTATATAATCGTTTGGCTAAGAGATAAGCGCCCAACAAGCCAAATAAGATGCAGATGCCCAATAACGACAAGGCCCACATCTCGGTTCGATTGACCTTGGCCATCATGACGGAATGAGGCACCAGCGAAATATATTGCCAGCCCGTCTCCGCAGAAACGTATTTGGTCGCCATCAATCGTTCGCCGCCTATACTCTCGGGATATTCGGTGAACTTTCCTTCAACAAGCTTATCCAAATCAAGCCCCGCTTCATCTAATTGTCCATCTGCGCCGGAGCGGACCAACAGACGCCCTTCCCTGTCCGCTACAAAAATTCTGGCTTTATTCGCGCTTTCCAGATTAGACAACATCTTTAGAATTTGTTCGGTGTCGATCAGGACGACAACTGCCCCGTCAGAAGGACCTTGCATGCCGATTGGAATCGAACGGCGATAGGTAATCAACCGACCGCTTCCGCCAGTCGATTTTCCCGCGACGTTCATGGCAGGCAGAAATCCAGCTTGATCGCTGCTGTTTTTTAGAAACTTCATCCAGTCGCTCTCGCTTAACTCTTCATATTTATAATAGATATTGTAAAAGTCGCTAGCATCGCTTTTCGCATACGGCGTAACTACAGCATCCTGTTTGTTGAAATATACATATCGATCCTGTATAAATCCATTGGTTGCGAAATGAAAGGACAACGTGTCCATAATCTCCTTGTATTGATAAATTGAAAGCGCTCCCAGAGTTTCCTTGCGCGAAAACATATGATTGATTTTCGGATGAAATGCGATTTGTGCGGCCAGTTGTTCGACCTCAAGCAGCCGACTGTCGATCATTAAGCTTACCTGTCTCAGCATCGCATTGCTCGAGTTCTGCACATCTTCCTTAATAACCGCATTCATGTTGTGATACAGCACGGTCGTTAGCGCTGTCGGAAACATCAGCATAAGAAGAAATGCCAGAAACATCGTTAAGAAAAAATTTGTTTTCCTGCTCATACGGCCTCCCCCTTCATCCATTATCATACTTCCTGCGGGCGTGCACCCGGAATGTTAAATAATTAAGATGCATACTCTGAAATTAAGTTGTTCCCAAATTATACCATGATTTGCCTTATGCAAAGAAAAAAAGCTTGTCCCCGATGGAGACAAGCTTATATTTTTATGCCGCTGGCCGCCCCCAGCTTCTGACCTGCGAGCAGGAAGCTTTTGGCGCTCCGCTGCAATTCTGTAGACTCCGGGTATTCCGAATAATCGGAGCACACCTGCTGGAATATGCGCTCCTCCGCCTGGCGCGAGTCAGGGTTCAACCTATAGACCGTAAAGTGGCGCTGAAATTGCAAAATGTTCGAGTCGGCTTTCAGAATTTGACTAAGCTTAGGCTCAAGCATCCAGCTGTGGCATACGAACACCGGTTCAACGCCTCTAAAGAAACGACGCGCACGCTCGAATGATGCATCAACCTTGTCAGCGTCTAGCGGCTCGCCTGCAGGGATATGGACGTTCAGCACAATCTGGTTCTCGTATACCCTCTTTCCTGCAACTACAACGTCGGACGTCATCGTATAGGGATGAAATTGCAGCCTTCCCAATCGGAAGAGACGCAGACGCAAATGCTCCTTGAACCATCGATATTCCTGCAAACCAAATTCCCCAAACTGTCTTTTGCAGTCCATACACCAAATCCGAATATCCGAAAACGTGTCATAATAGACCGAATCATCAATCTCTCTAGTTTTGTATTCCTCATACAGATCAACCGCGAATCGGATAAACAAATACAGCAGACGAACTCGATGTCCCCGGAGCTGCTCCTCCTTTTCGAAAAAGGACATGTAATCTTCGTAAAAATGTCGTTTGGCGCTTTCATATTCAATTGCATCCATATCGTAGTCCAGCACCAGACGTTTGGCTTCGGGATGAAGTTGTATGCCGTCGCACAATCGTTCGATATTCAGTTTAATCGCCTCCACCTTACTGACGTTCCGCAGATGGGATCATGTCGCCTTCTGACCCGCCGAATCATAGAATCTGAATAATGTATCGAACAGAATCATATGATGGTCCAAGATTTCATCATGCGTACATCTTAGTCTACCATAGTCCAACCCCATATTCGTCTCGTATGTGCAGCTGATCCCCCCGCAAACATGATGCATGGCGGAATCGATGCAAAATGCAGCTGGCCGGTCTCCGTCTTCTGGACGGGATTCCGTTTCATTCACGTAATATTCCAATCCTCTTAGCTCGCAAGCCTCCCGAACCATCCGGTTAAATCGATTCTGACCCTCTCGAACCGTACGATTCATATATGCGGTTTTAAGAATTTGATTGATGCAGTTATCTCCGCCATGGAGATGCAAACTGAAGTCTGCCGCCTCAAGCTCGGCAATCCGAAGCAGCAGCTTGGTCTCCTTGGCCATAGGGTCATAGAACCGATCGTGTACGATATTGACGCCATCGTCATTGAAATAACCGCCTAGAAACTCGACATGTTCTTTAATCGGGTGAACGCTTTTGCAGCCAGGCCAATCGCACAATGAGCCATCCTTCCACGTGCCTTGAACATAACGCCTGAACATCTCGTAGCTCTGTCCCACCATGGTGTCTACCGGGACCCGAGCCCGTCCGTCAGGATTAGCGCATGGAATAAGAATGATCCGGAACCGCCCCTGATTTCTATGCAAATAATCCCAGCGTTGACCGCGAAAATCTTCCCCTGTCTCCAACACGCGGATCAAATTAAGGACCGCTGCAACACCCTCGAGCTCGCCGCCATGTACACCGCCGAGGATATAGAGAACCGGCTTTGCGCCATTCGATTTATCCGCATAATAATTCGGATTGCCCGCACCGCAGGCTGAGCTGTAATTAGCTTGCCGACGGAAATCTTCTTTCTCTCCGTATGTAACCTGATAGATCGGGCGGCCTCCGGCAGAGCTTCCGGCAATCGTCGCTATCCCCTTCTTTACCGTATTGATCTGTTGCTCCAGCTCATCCAAGGTCGTTCTCCAAAATGCGGGTCTTCCTGTTTGTTCAGCCAAAGTAGATTGGCACCTCCTGGGAAGCGTGTATTTATGATCAAGCATACTCCTGAATGATGCGCATCGGAATGTCTTATAGTTAAGATGAATATTCGAATATTAAGATGCTCTATCGTAATGCCTATGTACTCAAGCTGCAGGTTGAAGAAAAAAAGGAGGAAGACGAAGCTTCTTCCTCCCGGACATGCTAGCTTACACGAATTGCCGAACTACTCGAGCAGCCAATCGTCCAGAATCATCTGGGCAATCGCGGCAAGTGTTTGAATTGTAATCTCACCCTGGCCTAGTACATCCGCTTTCTCAATATCACTCCAGCTTGGATCATCTTGGGTCACGCCATAATAACGTGCGGTGATGGCCAAATCAGTGATTGTAACAGCTGTAGCGCCAGGCACCAGCGTTACGATTTTGCCTGTGAAGGTCAACAAGGCTTCATCCAGCGAAGTTGCGGCTTGATTCACTTGAGCCTGAGTTGCACTCGCAAGCGTATATACAGCGTTCGCTGCCGCAATCGCGTCATGTAACTCCGCTTTGGAGCCCGTCTCATACAACCCGATCCGGTTGCCTTCCTCCGCTTTGTCGTAACGACTCTGCGCCATAGCCAATTTTCCGGACAAGTCCGTTTTGTCTACCGTAACAACTGGAACGACGGACTGATTAAACGTTGCGATCGAGGCATTCAGAGCTTGCAGTGCCGCGTCCACTTGAGCTTGAGTGGCTTGGATATCTGCGTTCACTGTCGTTGCGGCATCAATAGCGGATTGCAGCGCCGCTTTGGAGCCGACAGCATATTGTCCCGGCAGCGTGCCTTCCGTCGCTTGATCGTGAAGGTGTTGCGTATTGGCAATGGCTGTTGCCAACGCTGCGTTGTCAGCCAGTCGAATATCGAGCGAATAACTTGCTCCGCTTATATCCAGAGATGCAGCCGCGTCGAATAGGGAAACATCAAATTTCTCAAGCGCCACGCTGGTAGTCCCCGGCGTAGCCCCTTCCTTCACCTCTGCATGCATTTTGAATAAGGAGCCATCATCCTGGATCGCGTATTGCTCTCCTTGACTGAACATGATTATCCGAATTTTACCTTGAGCCTCATTGACGGCGCTTGCGACCGAATACTTCGGATTTAGCGGCTCAATCGCTGATTCGGCCAGCGAAGTAGAAGCTCCGTTCGTTATTGTTTCGAATGAAAGTACGTCAGGGTCGTAGTCAACGATAACATCGAGCGCTGTAAAGCTGCCCTCGAGTTCCGATACACCAACGGTCAACTCCAGATCGTTACCTGCCTGCAAGGCTGTATGGCTGCCGATTATGTCGGCCGTCCCTCCAGTCGGAGGTTGCGAGGTTTCATCAATTACTTCTTGTACGAGCAGATAGTCGAAGTTTAATCCGGATGTTACGTTTATCATTCGAATCGTATGAGTTGTTCCCTCTTCAAGATAGAACACAAGATCGTTGTCCTCTACGCCATTAGTGGTTTGCAACACAACGTTGTAGCGATCATTCCATCCCCCCGGACTTTGCGGGTAATGGAAGATGTACTCCTCCCCATCGTTGAGATAAAACTGTCTAACCGAATCAGGTGCATCTGATCCGTACCGCATTCCGATCCGATAGTTCCCCGATTCGGGCACTTCGAACTCCCACTCCAGGAGGTGCCCTGTCTTATCCCATCTCAAGAAAGAACTCCCCTTGGGGTTATTCGTTGTATGCGATGTTCCGTCCCTGAAAGCGACCAATACGGTACCGTTCTCTTCGCGGGTGAAATCCTCGGCTTCAATTAAGATGCCCTGCTCGAGGTCCTCCGCCGTTATCTCGACTTGCTTCACCTTGCTGGTAATAGCTGTTGGCGTTGGCGTTGGTGTCGGCTCTGGCGTTGGTGTCGGCTCTGGCGTCGGTACGATAACGACATTTAATTGACCGATATAAAGATGGGTATTATTCGCATCGTGCAGATGAAGATGCTTGCCCTCCAGCGTTTCTTCGTTGAAAATGCCTTTACGGATCGTAGCGCTTACCTCGTCCGCTGACCAGTTCTGAATATCAAGAATGGTGATCTTATCAGACGCATCGTAGTTAGCATTGTCGGTAATCTCTAGCCGAGCGGCTGACGTCTGATGATTTAGCACCGTCGGCCCGAGATCGCCGAAGTTGTGGGTTCCATCGGTGGAAACGATGAGTTCGGCGCCTTCCACCAAACCGTCCGGCGCGCTCCATCCCAGCTCCGCATCTCCCCCGGATGCGCTCAAAGGATTTATATCTTTATCGATCTTCTCGGTGCTGACTACAATATTGTCGAAGTAGCGATTCTGATCCTGCGGAGATCCGCCGTTCCAGAAGTTCTCGAAAAAGATGGCGTTAATCCCGAACTCGTCATAATTCCCTATCCAGTTCAAACCCACATAACTTGCTTGGAGCGTATTATTGATCCAATATTCGAATACGCCATTCGATTGTCCGGGGTCATTCAGCTTCACATGAACCTCTATACTGTACCATTTCCCGATATTATCCTGACTGTAGATAGGGGTTAGTCCCTTTCTTTGACCCAACCAACGTTGATTCGGACCATCCCCATACTTCGTACTCTTGAGATTGCCTTCCGGGTCTGTACCTGAAACGGGATCCAGGAATAAATATTGGTCTGCGGTACTGCCGGGTTTGGTTTGACCGGCCCACACATAGCCAGCAAACGGCTGAGCCCAATTATGTGCAAGTGACATGATGCGAGACAGCTTGTAACCGCCGCCCCCGATCCAATTCTCCTCATGCTTCAGATACATTCGATAGTAAACTTCTCGTAGAATCTCCCCCTCACGAGAGACAGGAGCTTCATATTCGGTGGGAGTTTTGCCGAATGCGAGCTTCATGCCTCCTGCACCTTCTACTCCTTTTTTAAACATCCCTTTGACGGCGGTTGAGCCTTTCCACCCCATGCCTTCCGTTCGGTTATTCCTTACAAAGTTGAACCCTTCGAAATATTGGCTGCTGCGATCCTCTTCGAAATCATCGCAAAATATCCAAGCCGGATCGGGTTTTTCGCACTCGTTTGCCGGTGCGGTCTTAATCATTTCGGTACCAGGGATATCCGGCAGTTGCATTTCTTCACTGTACTGCCCAAAAGACGTTCCCGAGAAAACCCAAATATTGATGGTCATAAACATCAAAGCCAAACAGAGCGAGATAATGGACAGCTTCTTGACGGATTTATTCAAAATGTTAATCTCCTTTCTACAAATACGCGTATTGTCATACAGTAATACTCCATTTTAGACACTTTCCTCTGACTCCTCTCGTTTTTAGGATTAATCATGTCGCTATACTTGCATGGTCAAGACTGTTCCTGTCCCCCTTTCTTTTTGTATGCCCTTACATTTTTTAGTTTGATTGAATGTCACGCAGATCAACATGCTCCGTTCTTACGAAGTACCACCCGGATTTAAGAATCGGCATTGTCTATAATTAAGCAAGATGCGATACAAGCGATAGCTAACAATTTGTTGAAAAAAGCTCCAACCTTCTGCTTTATGCAGGGCGGGAGCTTTGTAGTGGCCTTATTCGAGCAATCCTCGCGCAAGAACGGGAGCGGTATGCTCTTCTCCGTTCTCGTAACGGAAAACGACCTGATTGTGCAGGTTGATCGTACTGCAAATATGATTGGGGACAATATGCAAAATATCCCCCGTTTGCAAACTGGAAGTTTGGGCGATCGGTCCAAGCTTGAGCATGCCGTGCTCTTCTGAAACTCGTTCGAAGCGGATGTCTTCCCACCCCAGCACGTGACCGTAACCTTCAAGTTGAAGCGGGTTCGACATCGGCTGGATATCCGTAGCGAATGTCTTGCTTCCCCCGTCGATTATGGCAAGATCGGCTGAAGGTCGGCTGATGACCGTGACGCGAACGCATGCTGCCCAATCTTCGGGACCGCATACGCCATAACGAGACTGCATGCGGTCCTGAAATACGTAAGTTCCGGGTCTGATCTCGGTAATGCCAGGTACGTTTGCAGCGTATCTCGCGGTCGGCGTAGAGCCAACGCTAATTTCATCGATTCTGATACCACGCTTGCGTATGCGGCAGGCGAGATCGACCATTAGTCTCCCTTCATCATCTCCTGCCGTCTTAATATCCAGTGTCGGCTTGCCGTCATACATTGCGCCACGATAGGTATATATTCCGTTAAAGCGCAGCGACGGCAGAAGAGATATCTGTTCCGCCATTTCTACGGCATTCCTGTACAAGACGCCGGTTCGGCGCATGCCCGTATCGATTTCAAGTCGGACTTGGATAATCTTTCCCGATTTCGCCGCCGCTTCCGCAAGCAAGCGGGCGGATTCCAAGCTGTCTATGCCGGCTATCAATTGAATTTGAGAAGCGAGTTGCAACAGCCTGTCGATTTTGCCAGGGGAGACGATCGGATAGGCAATGAAGATATCCCCGATTCCATGCCTGGCCATCAATTCCGCCTCCGACAGCTTGGCGACCGTAATGCCGGACGCCCCTGCCATCAATTGCTTGATCGCAATGGATGGCATCTTGTGCGTCTTTACATGCGGCCTTAGTTTGACGCCTGCATTTGTCACCAATTTCGCCATCTTGTTGATGTTGTTTGCCATAATGCCGGCATCAATGACGATATGAGGTGTTTCCAATTTACACGGCTCCTCCTTCGTATAGGATTCACTTCATGATAAGACATGCTTTTTTGCTCTCATTCCTTGCGAAGCTACGAGCATAGAAATATCCTCCTCTGAATGGCTATCGAGGAGGATTATCTCTTAACGATTGCTCAGGCATCGTTTAACGCTTACGGGCCAATGGACGTGTCTAATATAAAGCTGCGAGCTTTTTTGTCGTCCGGGTCTCTAAACCTGAAAAGCGTTAGACCAGAATAGTCACCCGTTGTTTTCCCATCGGATCCTACCGTAAATCGCGCGGCATCAAAAACAACTTGTGTACCCATCTTTAACGGTGGATTAAAACCAAAAACAACACCTATCGAATCAGCGCTAACACTGGTCAGCTCGACCGTAGAAAATTGAATTATATTGGGGTTGTCAGGATGCGAATCCCAATACTCAAGAATTGTTGCATAGCCTGCGGTTTCACTTACGCCATCGCTTGCCTTAAGAGTGACGGCACCCATTTTTATGGCCGTTTCTCCATCGATCCACTCAGGGATGATTGCCTCGACTGAAACAGTGTCCACCGTTGTAGCAGGATACGTTTTTATAACGACTGAGTCAGAAATCGATGCTTCTATTGCTGCAAATTCCGCGGTAAATACTATCTGGCTTGTTTGTCCGGTTTTGCATTGATCGACGCTATCAATCGATGGGGAAGAGCTTTCCTCGAACGTAAAATCTATAAAGTTTAGATATGCATAAATTGACGTATAGGCAGTTGTTATGTCAACGTACCCGCTTGCATTGGCGGAAAACAAAAATGTTATCGGCTCTGCCGGGGGTTTAGCCGTGGCATCGTACCTGTTCGCGGCTCCGCCATTTATAAAATAATCCGTATCCCGTGCCGCCGTATTTGTATGTCCGCAAACAGTCATTGCTCCTTCCTGGCCTGCCGCGAAACCAGAGATACGCAATGTTCCGTTTGCCGTACTTGATCTTGTTATCCACGCATTTCTGTAGGCCCCGACATTGTACCCCCAAGCATCTGCGTCAGCATAAGAAGTGGAACCCGTTGTACCGTGCAAGGGAGCAGCTACCTCCAAAGACAGTCCTGTCGGTATTCCACTCACATCCAATAGATCGGCTATTACTGTGCCAATATTTCTCGGATCATAAGTCCCGGTTGTATTTTGAAATCCGGCCACTAACCCAGCAGATTTATTTTTAAAAGCTATTTTTATTTGTGTCATTCTGCTGCCCTCACTAAAATCCCCGTTGATGGTTGCCGATTACTATTGACGACAATCGCATAAATGTTGTCGGAGATATCCAAATTACCCAGCGTTGAAGCATCAATCACTATACGATTTTCGGTTCTGCTTATTTGCTTTTGAAGCTCAAGCTTGCCTGTCGCAAATGCAATATTGATGTCATCGCTATTGGCCAGCCAGACAGATTCCATGCTGTCATTACCATATATACAATCCAGTCGGCATTCAAAAACCTGATTTGCTCTTGCGTAATACGGCATTAACATATCGGCAAGATATTTACTACGCGGGGGTGTAGCTCTATCAAAAATGTTCGCCACTTTTGCGGGCTTAAAAATGGCAGGGAGTGTTTGAACGCCTTTCTTTCTCCAATCGTTGAAATTTGATTGCTCCGAATCCGACTCCCTGAATTGGAAAAACAGTTCGTTGGTAGCGGAGCTTTTTCTCGCCATAAGTTGGGCGCCATCGAAAACGCCAAGCTCCGAACTGGCCTTGTAATACATAAAAACACGTACCCATTCGCCAGACAGTATGGCTGCCCCGCTTTCATGGGTGCCGTATCCGCTAGAACCGTTAAACCCGACTGACCAAACAAAATCCTGAACCGCTCCACGTGTGGCACCACTCCCTGCCCACTGTGGGGTTGCATACATTAGAGCCTCTGCATTTTCATTTCTAAGCCGAAATATTTTTACTTGGGCATCAGCACCGCCGTAGTTCTCCGTTACCAGCTTTATCATTCCGGTAAAGAAAAACTCGTCGGTAGGCTCATCGAGCGGTATGGAGGAATCGCTACCGGAAGCTAATGTCCCAATATTCGTATTTCCAGCAATTTTAGGCGCTGCAATACATGCGCCATGTTCTCCATAACTATCAACATCTGAATGTTTATACTCATTGCCAAACGCCGGGATGCCAATATTGCCTGAATCACCCTTTAAAAAAAAGGATTGCGATGAATTTTTGGCGCTAAAAAATCCGTCTAAAGTCATCTCGCCATTTAATTCTCCAGAAAATCCAGTTATTGTTGGCATAAATCCATCTTCCGCTTCGGTTGTGTATAGCGGTGATAGACCGTCGGTACGCCGCTCAAGTTTTCCTGTGCCGTAGCTCATACAACACCTCCATCAAAATAATATTTGATGCTGAATGCTCAAGACCGATCGTGCCCTCCTTTTTATGAATGTACTTACATTTTTAGTTTGATAGATTCACTCGCAGATTAACATGCTCCATTTTTACGAAATACCGCCTAAATTTAAGAACCGACATTGTCTATAATTAAGCACGATGCGATACAAGCGATCGTGTACATGAAGTCTACCGTCCTTCCAACAACCGCCTGTGATGCCGCTTGCGATATTGCGATGGCGTACAGCCAACCCACCGTTTAAATTGCCCTGTGAAATGAGAAGCAATCGGCCAGCCGACACGCACGCCCACCTCGGCTACAGACAGCGGGCTGTCTATAAGCAATCGGCAAGCTTCCTTGCTCCTCAGCGCCATGATATATTCCGTTACCGTCCGGCCCGTATCCGCTTTAAACAGATGAGAAATATGGTATTTCGACAGATGCAGCTCATCGGCCAATTGCCCCAAATCGAATGTCTCCGTGTAATGCTCTTCGATCCAACGCAGGATGGCTTCGGTATGAGAAACACCGGTTTGCGTTCTCAAATTCATTGTAATGGAGCGCTGACTGATCTCTAGCTGCAAATAGTGCAGAAGCTGTGTTACAAGGCTCGCATACCGCTCGGGCTTCAAACTTATATTGCTTCCCATATGCTCTTTGTAAAATCGAATATTCGGCTCGATCGGATAACGAGCGAGCATTTCCGGAAACGCCTGTTCCTTCAAATCCCCCTTCCATACATAGGTCAGCATCCGCCCCAGATGATTGTAAGGCTTCAGATACGGATAAATCGCGACGGGATCGAACTCCAGCAAAGATCGGACATACGGGTGCTCTTGCGTATGGATCGCTCGTACATGATGCAGCTGATGAGGCTGAAAGATAAAGACGGCGCCGGGTTGAATAGAATAGACATGTTTCGGCAGCGTTACCGTGCCGCGACCTTCATGAATCATTAATATTTCGATACCCGGATGACTATGGAAGAAACCTTTGTAGTCCGGTTCAGCCTCTGCCAGGAAACGCCCTTGGAACGGATTGGCCTGAAAATCAATCGTCTCCAGCCGTTTCATCTTTTCACCTCGCTTAATCGCAATTCGCTTGTATTTTCGCACAATTGGATAGAATTATTTCGCACTCTGCTTTGGTACGCTTACGAATAATGAATCCAATAAATCAGATAAAGAGGTGCCCCATGTGGACAACAGCAATTGAGGACGCGGTTACGAAAACTCGCAGCAATATGAAACGATTCGGCCAGTTGTACCCCCATGTAAGCAAAAACGATGTCTACTCACTTAACGACAACAACGCATGGACTTCCAGCTTTTGGTCCGGCATGTTGTGGCTTTGCTATGAATACACGAAGGATGCGGATTTCCTCCATGCAGCCCGGTATACGACGGAAAGCTTCCGCGACCGGCTCGCGCAAAAGAAGGCTCTTAATAATCATGATATCGGCTTCTTGTACTCCTTATCCTCGAAAGCGCATTGGATCGTAGAAAAGGATGAATCGGCCAAACAGCTGACGATCGCCGCGGCGGATCTCTTGTTAACGCGCTGGCGTCCGAAGTCCCGGATCATCCAAGCCTGGGGATCTGAAGGCGACGAGGAAAATGGCGGCAGAATCATTATCGATTGCCTGATGAATCTTCCATTGCTTTATTGGGCCGGCGAGACTACAGGAGATCGCCGATACAGCGATGCTGCCGCCGAACATGCGGAGAAAAGCCGCCGTTTCCTCGTTCGCGGCGACGACTCCTCCTATCACACCTTCTACTTCGACCAGGAGACCGGGGATGCGATTCGCGGCGGCACTCATCAGGGATATGCAGACGGCTCTACCTGGACCAGAGGACAAGCATGGGGCATATACGGCTTTGCCTTATCTTATCGTTACACCCGGGATCCTTTGTATCTCGAAACTTCGTTAAGAATGGCCCGCTACTTTCTCGAACGTTTGCCGGAGGACAATGTCGTGTACTGGGACTTTGACGCCCCTGTAAGCGCTGAGACGAAACGCGACAGCTCGGCGTCGGCGATTACAGCTTGCGGATTACTGGAGCTGCTTGAACATATCCCGGCCGATCATCCCGAACGCACTTTTCTGGAGGATGGCATACAACGCTCCATGAAGGGATTGGTACGACATTATGCGACAATCGGCAAACCCGACGCGCAAGGTGTGCTGGAGCGCGGCTCGTACAGCGTCAGAGGCGGAGCGTCGCCGGATGACTACGTGATTTGGGGCGACTATTATTACCTGGAGGCGCTCATGCGCCTAAAACAAGGGCATAAAGGATATTGGTAACTGCCAATCGCACAAAGAACCGTTTCGCTATTGAGACGGTTCTTTGTTCACTCGCCTGCAGGAAGAAACTCTCCTAGTCATGCAGGTACTGGACGGTTTTGCTGGCCTATTGGCCGAATGTATACCGGGAGATTCCCTGCGAGACGGTTTCTCTCACGCGAAACCAATCCGACTCGCCGGAATCGTACAAGATAAAATCCGCCGGCGCCCCCGGCATCAGAGAACCTGCGCCGTCTTGCGCCAAACCGAGCAATTCGGCCGCATGCGTCGAAGCCATCTCAATCGCCTCGCTGACGGAGCCGATTCCGAATCGGGCTATATTGGCCACGCCTTCATTAAGCGCAAGCGCGGACCCGGCAAAGATATCGGGCGATGCCGCAAGGAACAACCTTCCTTCCGCATCCTTTATGACTTCGTTGACTCCATACTCGTAGGTTCCCGGAGGAGCTCCCTCAAGCATGTTGGTATCGCTAACGAGAATCGCCTTGCTCCCTTTCGCCCGAATCATCGATTTGAGCGTGGACGGCGGCAAGTGGAAGCCGTCCGCAATCAAACCTGCCCATAACCTGTCTTCTCCAAGCTGCGCCCATATGTAGTTCGGATGCCGCTTCAGCACGGGATGAGCTCCGTTTCCGAGATGGGTCGACATCGTTGCCCCCGCGTCCACCGCCAACGCGATTTGCTCCTCGGTCGCCCCCGTATGACCAATCGCCGCAATAATGCCGCGTTCCGTCAGCTTGCGAATAAACTCGATCGCCCCTTTACGCTCCGGAGCCACCGTCACCTTCCGCAATCGTCCTTTGGCCGCCTCCTCCCAAGCCAAAAACTCGTTCCAATCCGGATCTCTCATCACCTTGGCGGCATGAGCGCCTCTTGGTCCGTCATCAGCTGACAGATAGGGACCTTCCATATGAATACCGGCTATCGCATAGTCGGTTATCGGATCCGCCTCGCATGCCTGAACCAGTAACGCCAGACGAGATAAGGCCTCTTCTTGCGAGCAACTCGTGACGGTTGGCAAAAAACGGGCTACTCCGCAACTATGCAAATAACGAACGGTCCCGGCAATCGCCTCTGCGGTCGTATATCGCCCGTTGTAATTGACTCCATCAATGCCATTCACTTGCAGATCCATAAGCGCCGGCGCTATCCATACGTCGGCATGATCGTCTTCCGTTTCCTCGACAGAATGAATACGTCCCGACAAGACACTTATCTCAACCGCCCTGCCAGTCTTCCAATGTTTCCCTTTCCAGCTTGGCATCGATGTTCTCCCTCTCGTTTCATGGTGCCGTCTTGCTTAGCTTCGCGCAATCCCGGACGATGACTCGTTGTCCAGAAACAATGTCCAATTTTTGTGTTGTTTGAGAATAGATGCCGGGATCACCGGCGTTACGCCCGGCTCTAGAGCAAGCCGGATCGCACCCGCTTTAACCCCATGCGGTACGCAGGAAATAATATGCTCCGCCTTCATGATTTGTTGCACCGACATGGAAATCGCTTGATTCGGGACGTCGCCGAGAGACGCGAACCAGCCTTCTCTAACCTGCTGCAGCTTGCAATTGTCATCCAGATTAACGATCAAATACGGATCCGTCGTTTCAAAATCGGCTGGCGGATCGTTAAAGGCGATGTGCGCATTTTCTCCGATTCCGATCAAGGCCAGGTCGATGTCCGCCCTCGCGATTTCTTCGGCAAGCTGCCGGATATGCGATTCCGGTTCCAGCTCGCCGTTAACGAAATGCACCTTGCCTATGCCGACCCGTTCGACGAATCGTTCCTGCAAATACTTCCGGAAGCTGGCCGCGTGAGCGACGGGCAACCCGATATATTCATCGAGATGAAACATCTCCACTTTGGACCAATCGATGGACTGCCGAACAAAGGATTCGAAAAACTCGAATTGGGACGCGCCTGTCGACAGTACGATTCTGACCTTTCCGTTCTCCTTTATTTTTCCATTCATAATGTTGGATGCCTCTTTAGCAGCCGCTTCGCCTAGTTCATCCGCGGAATTGAAGATCCGTATGTTCAATTTGTCACATTCCTCTCTTGTTTCATTGGCATTCGTTCTGTTTCTCGTTTACTCTGTTTGACTCCATTTCCTCAAGTCGGGGAGATCAAAGTAATGCAGCATGCCCGGCAGCACAATACTTAAAATATCTTTTGGGTCGTACTGTTTGCTTTCCACCCAGGAGGCAATGCTGTCTAACGCGTCTTCCCATTCCCATGCGGGGAAATCCGATCTTATCGCGGATGCCAATTGAACATAGAAGCCATGTCTCCCCGACGCATATAATTGAAGATGATTGCCGTCAATGCCGGGTAGAGCGGCTGCAGCCTCCACCGCCCGGATCACATCATACGTTCTTAATGCCGCAAGACTGTCGCCAAGCCAAAAAAAATCGGTTGTCAGCTTATGCATAATCTCGTAAAAATCGAGCGGGTCTTTGCCGTCGATCAGATGCGGCTGCAAAGGACCCGATCCCGTCGTATCCAGCACAATAACGCTTCGGCCGGACTGGCAGGTTCGACTAATCCAATCCCAATGCCGCTGCAACTGATGCGTACCGCCATCCCAAACCGCAAGCGTGGCGGGGATCCGCTCTTCCCCCCGGCCAAGCTCCTTAAACACAAGCCCGTGGTTGAATATTCCCTCCTGCGACCACCAAATGGCATTATAGAAATCCAGCTCTCCCACCGTATCCCGCTGCATAAAACATCTTGGCCGGAACGGGACCGGTTTTCTTCCGTCGTAGATTCTTTCTTCCAGCCATTGCAAGCCGGTTTCCTTTAAGGAAACAGCTGCTTCTCTATTCGCGCGAAGCAGCTGCGACCTGTCTGCAATTTCGTCGTGAACAGCTCTTGCGGGAACCTCCAAGCCTGATTCGCTCATCACTTGTCCCGAGCTCATGCACAACAGCTGCGAGACTTCCGGATTTTCGTCCGAGGGAGCAACAACGAATGCGGCCCGTCTTCCGCCCAGATGACGCATAAAAAACTCCGCGGCGGCGGCTGCCAAAGCCGGCGTATACGAATGAACCGCCTCATCTACGAACATCTGAATTTGTTCTTCCTTGCCGTGCATCTCCCAGAACCGCTTCACCCGATCAAATGTGCGCAGCGTGCCTTCAATAGGAAAAAAATCGTAAGAAACGGCCAATACAAGCAGAGGTTTAGGCGCAATCGCCAGCAATATATCTTCATGATCGAAGCCAAAAGCCGTGAAGCCCGGCCATATTTGCTCCGCATCCTGACATCTTCCCGCATACATAAACGATTGACGGCTCATAACGAACGTGGCCGGGGCCGCGGCGGCGATGCGCGAATCCGCCATCATCACCATGGCCGTCTGCGTTCCGCCGCCCGAATTGCCGGTGACTCCGATGCGCCCCGCATCCACATCCGCTCTTGTTATCAAATAATCGATTGCCCGCATCGCATCGTGGACAAAATACCGCGCCAGGCTATCCCCGAGCGGGAGACATTGGCTGCCCAAATAATCATGTTCCCTTACGCCGATTCCGATAAAGGAACCTCCGTTGCCGTCGGCATGCTGCACGCGTTCGCCTTGACCGATCGGATCCATGGCCAGAACGACAAGTCCGGCCCTGACCAATTGGCGGCATACGGACTGGTATTCCTCCGCTTGTTTGGCCTCGTCGTGATGGCCGCATAAAAATAAAACCGCCGGCCCCGGTCCGCTGGTCTCGTCCGGGACGTACACGTTGCATGTCGCCCATATACCGGGACGCGATTGAAATACAACCTTCTGGATCTGATATCCTTGCCGCTGCAGAACGCCGCATACTTTGGGCAATAGAGGCGAGTCGGATGGCGGCAGCCCACCGATGCATTGCAGAAACCGTTCGCGGATTTCGGTTTGCCTGGTCTTTAACTCCGCGACCGTTTCAATCAAATCCCGTTGTTCGTCCCCTGCGCGGAAGGCTTGCTCCGACCGCTCGTACACATGGCGCTTCCATTGTTCCTTGACTTGATAGATCCGCAGACGATACGATTCCAGCTCCGAGATCAACACGTTCCGGCTCCCCCCCAGAAGGTCGCCGATTCGCACGGGACTATGGTCCGCAATCGACCGATTGGCGGCGTAGCCCAGACATAACGACATCGCTCCTGCCCAGGAATCCGCCTGTTGTCCCAATGGATCGGGCTGGTCCGGCACAAACAGCATGCGCTGAAGCTTGACATCGCTGCCGCCATGCCCGCCGTCCAGCTTCTTGACTCGATAAATCTGGCTATTGCCTCTATGGTCGTAAATACGAAGCTGCTGGAACGGTTCGCTCGCGCGTTCGCCGCTCGTATAAACCCCGGCTTCCATCCGCCCCTTCGTCCCGTGAATCACCGCGCGCCAGCCTTCGTACGAGCTGTAGGCGATCAACGAATAATTTAAGGTGACGGCGTCTCCGTACCTGACATTCAACGACATCGAGTCATAAATCGTAATGTCGTCGCCGAACACGCATTGGTCGCGGACGTAACCGTCATCCTTTTCCGCTCCAAGATAATAAGAATTGGCAAACTCGTCGCTTTCCATATCGAAATAAAATTCGCAGGTTGATTGGTAGTCGCAAGTCAAACAACGTGCTCCTCGCTCCTCCCGCGTCGCACCATAGAACGCCCTGCGGCCGTAAGCGAATACTTCTTCCGGCTCCTTGCCCAGCCACCAGTTGACCAAGTCGAAGTGATGCGTCGATTTATGAACCAGCAGTCCTCCGCTGTTCTCCATCCTTCTGTGCCATCTGCGGTAATAATCGGCTCCATGGCTGTGATCCAGATTCCACTCGAAGTGAATATGCGTAACTTCTCCGATCGCTCCCTGGATCAGAAGTTCCTTGATTTTGACGTTATAGGGATTAAAGCGCGCGTTAAAGGTGACGCTTACCTTTTTCCCCGTTCTCCGCTCGGCTTCCATAATGGCGCGGCATTTGTCCGCATCGATCGTCATCGGTTTTTCGGTTATGCAGTCGAATCCGGCTTCGAGCGATCGAATAATATATTCATGATGCGTGCTGTCCACGGTAGCAACAATAACGACGTCCGGCCTGGAGCCGGACAGCATCGCGTCGAACGAATCATAGACGGGCACTCCCCCGCATTCTTTGCCGAGCAGATTCGCCCTAGTGGAATTCGTATCATAGATCCCGACCAGCTTTGCAGTCGCTTGCCACTGAAAGGCAATAGGCTTTGCAAACATATAGCGAGCTCTGGCCCCGGCCCCTACGATTGCATACCTTTTCATATCCGTCCCCTCACCGTCCTTTATCGATTGCGTCTAATACATTTAAAATCAATACAATGGCTTCGGCTCTAGTCGTTTGCTCGTTCGGCGCGAATCGCTGACCGGGTTTGCCTTGAACGAGACCCGAAGCCGTCGCTTTTGCCACCGCCTCGTATCCCCAAGCCGGGATTTGATCGGCGTCTTTATATTCCAATTCGGCAGTTGCCGATTTCCCTTCGAAAGCCCGTGCCATGATCGCGGTCATTTCTACACGGGTAATCGGACGATCCGCTCGAAATGTATGATCCTCGTAAGCAAATATCAATCCTTGATCGGCTATTGCGTATATATGCGGTTTGGCCCATAGAGGGAACTGGCTATCATCTGCATACGGACGCTCCGCGTCTATGGGCAATTCTAGCTGCAGCGCACGGGACAGCAACGAGACGAATTCGCCTCGCGTCACTTTGCGTTCCGGACGGAAAGTATCGTCGGCGTAACCCTCGACGAACCCCAGGCTGACCGCCTGTTCTATTGCCTGCTCCGCCCAGTGACCGGCGATGTCGGTTAATCGAATATGGACGGAAGTATCCTCCACCCGCAGATGATTGCCGGGCTTGTAATCCGTTGTTTTCAGATCCGATGCGACCAAGCTGATGTTATGCAGGCGTATCGTGGAATCTCCTTTGTGTAGCTGCTTGAAAATAAAAGTTGCGAGCTTCAAATTCCCCGATTTGCCAGGGATATTGCCAATTTGGGTATGTGCAAACCGAATCCGATCGTTGCTTAAAATAGGGTTGACCGACATGCCGGGAAAACCGCTTAAAATATCGATCAGCTCCAGCTTGCGAGGCTCATACCCGAGCTCCACTTCGTAGGCATACACATCCGGGACATGCTGAACCCATACGCTGACTATGATTTCGTCGTCCGCTCCGGATTTCACAGCTTCGAGCTTAAACGCAACTGCTTCCGGAATATCGGCATTTTTCGCCATAAGCGCCGAAGGCCATACCGCGCAGCAAGCAAGGGACACTAGATATAACATGACAAACTTTCTGAATACGCTCACCGGGATGATCTCCTTTCCTTGTCAGCTTGAAGAAAACAGGAGGATGACGGAGCGTCCTCCTCCGAATAAAATGGTCAAGACCGATCCTGTCCTCCTTTTTTTATGTATGCATCTGCATTTTTAAGTTTGATAGATTCACTCGCGGATCAACATGCTCCGTTCTTACGAAATACTACCCGTATTTAAGAACAGGCATTGTCTATAATTAAGCACGATGTGATACAAGCGATAGTGTAGGGTAGTGTAGCTGATGGAAGAACTTCATTGAGCGGAAATTCGGGATATGCACAAGCATGGGGGACGAGATTTCTTAAGACGAAGATGGGGTCGGCTATGCGGAAGCGCTTATGGCGCTCGATTGTCGTCTCATTACGGGGAAAAGCAATGTAATCTATTTCAGTGAGATACCCTACGACGAACAACAGTATTACTATCCGGTTGAGATCGAGCTGCAACTAATGAACGCCATTGCCGTTCACTTCCAACTGACTTCTCAATTGAGGAGATACGATCTATAATTATCCCGCCACCAGTTCGGCGGCTCCCCTTATTTCCCACTCGATCGGCTCAAGCACGCGGAACGATCTAGGGTAAACAACTTTGACGATCAGTATGACGCCGGGCTTACGCAGGACGGCTTCGAATTGATGTTCATCATTGCGGTAGACATACGGAAACGTTTGGTCTCCGTTAACAATATCGAAAACAAGCACCTCAATCGGCTCGAGCAGGAAGGAATTGTCCAAAGGCACGCCCTCGCCGTCCACCAGCAGGTTGCCGCCCAAATAATTTAAAGCCGTCTCGGCGGCAGTCTGCGGATCGATGCGAAGCTCGCCATTGCCGAGCGCTTCCTTGTCAAGCTGCTGGGCAGCGGCATGCGCTGCCCGATTGATCGCCCGTTTGCTTTGGGACAATGTCTTCATTGCCAACTCCTCTTCGACGCCCATGAGATGAACCGCCATCCAGATGGTCATCATCATCACGATCAGCAGCAGCTTGTACAAGGCGGCCTCCTCCTTCCATTCACTGGTAGAACCAAATTCATTGGTAGTGCCAAATTCATTAGTAGTGCCAATTAAAGCACTAGCCGGGTTACGGCACGTACTCGCTCATTTTCATCCCGAAAGCCCGCATCCGCGTTTCCGGCGCAATGGGGGACAAGCCGATCAGCGCATCGATCATAAACAAGTTCTCGAACGGATAGCTGATCGCAAGCGTTATGCCCGTCCCCCTTGGCACGGGCAAACCTGGATTGGCGGCGGACACGCCGCTGGTCGTCTCGGCGATGTATTCGATCGCGTCGCGTTCCAATCCCAGGCGTTCCAGCCGATCGGCCGACTGCTGCAGCATCGCGGCGCTAATATAGCCGTATGTACCGCTCGCGCCAACCTCCAGCAAATAATCGACCTCTTGCTGCAGCACCGCTTGCCGAACAATGACGACATGTTTATAGATTGGCGAGAACATCATCCAGCACAGCATCGCCGCGAAAAGCACGAAAAGCAGCAATTGCTTCACGGACTCATCCCCCTTATATAATCGCGGATGGATGCGCCCGCTTCATTTGTCTGCGACCTCATGCCGTCCTCTCCTTCGGCAACCGCCGAATAGACCAGCAATACGGTCACAAGCAATAACATGGATAATAACAATGCGCGCATGGATTGCACCTCCCAAGGATAAACGGCTTACGCCGTCCTTTGGACGAGCGCGTTTACTGATGAAATATAAGAACAAGTATAAGGAGTAAAAACTTTAGAGGAAAAACACCCTCTAATACCCCCGTCTCCGCCCTTGCTTGCTCTTTAGAGGGAAATCCTACCTTTAATACTGGCCGAATCGCTGTTTTCGGGTTGATCCACCTCGATTTAAGGGAGGTTTTCCCTCTAAGCGAGCTGATATTCGAATTTCCCCAGATTAATGGGAGCTTTTCAGACTGTTGAAAAACTCACCAATCTTTAAATAATTCACCAAATTAACGCGTTAATTTAGGTATAATAAAGGTAATAAATTGTACTCGAAAGGCGTGGTTATCGTGTGGAACACCAATAAGTCAGACGCTTCGACCGATTATCAAATGGAACTGGTTTGTGTGGAACAATTGGTGCCTCAAGATCATCTTCTTCGAGTCATTCACGACCATGTCGATTTCTCCTTTATTACCGAGTTAACGCGTCCCTATTACACAGCAACGACGGGTAGACCACCTATCGACCCCATCGTATTATTCAAAATGATGCTCATTGGTTACCTCTTCAACATTCGTTCGGAGCGCCAGTTAGAAAAAGAGATCTTTCCTAATGCGGCGTACCGTTGGTTTTTGGGACTGCGTTTCGTAGACAAGGTGCCCGACCATTCGACGATTAGTTTTAACCGAAACAACCGCTTTGCGGGAACGAACCTGTTTCAGGAGATTTTTGAGAAAGTTGTGCGTTTGGCGATGGAACACCACATGGTGGCAGGCCGCGTACTCATTACCGATTCGACGCATGTTCGAGCCGATGCCAACAATAATGCCTATACCGTTCAAGTCATCGGGAAGACGCCTCACGAATATCTGGAAGAACTTCACCAAGCCGTGAACGAGGATCGAGATCTTCACGAAAAAAAGCCTTTAGCTCCGAAAGAGGAGGTGGAAGTCACCAAACATAAAGTCAGTGCCACAGACCCGGATTGTGGTTATATGAATCGCCGCAATAAGCCAGAAGGATTCCATTATCTCGATCATCGCACCGTGGATCACAAATTCAATATCATCACAGACGTTCATGTGACACCTGGCAATGTAAACGACGCCACCGTCTATCTCGAGCGCTTGCAACGCCAAATCCAAACCTTTGGTTTTGATGCCACATTAGAGGCCGTGCTACTGGACTCCGGCTATATGACGCCCTACATTTGCAAAAAAACATTAGAGATGAATATTTTCCCCGTCATCAACTATCGACAGGCAAGCAGAACACCGGGCCTATTGGCAAAGAGTGACTTTATCTATGATACGGAAAAAGATGTTTACATTTGTCCCGCTGGCCAACAATTGAGCTACTACACCACCAATCGTGCAGGTTACCGGGAATACGTTTCTGCCCCTAGTAGCTGCGCTTCATGTCCAATGCTGTCACAGTGCACGCAGGCCGAAAATAAGCAACGTAAGATTCAGCGTCATATTTGGGAAGCGCATAAAGAACAAGTGATGCTTAACCGTATAAGCCCAGAAGGTGAAGCTCTGTATAAACTTCGCGCCCAAACGATTGAACGAAGCTTTGCAGATGCCAAAAATCTTCATGGTTATCGTCGAAGCAAGCTCCGCGGAATAAACAAAATGCGGGAGCAGTCTTTGATGACGGCAATTTCCCAAAATCTGAAGAAAATTGCGCGGCATCTGGCTTGGAAGGAGATGTTCGTTGGCGGTCTACAGCATGTACAGATACTGTTTCTACCAATTAACACCAAATACCGCTCTATGACTCAAACCCAGGCCGCATAAATGAGGTTATTCAACAGTCTGAGCTTTTCCCTCTATTTTCTGATGCGTTTAAGCAAACAGAGACGGCTTCTTCATGCGGAACCGCCTCCTTCTCAAAGCCGGCCAGACCCGATAGTCCATTAAGGAAGCAACTGGCTGATTCTTGTATTCGCGGCGTTGCCTTGCGATTGCACTTGGCTTCTCGTGCCCGTCGTATCTTGAGCGATGATCGAGTTGAACAATACGATTACGACTACGAGCATCATGACCGTCATCAGAATATTGCGCATTCATTCTCACCTCCTTCATCAATTGCCGTTCTCCGCTCTAGCCGAGAGATTCGAACAGCTTCTGTCCTTCCTTGACCCATGGAAATATAAAAACCTGGAACGTATAAAGAATTGGAATGCCTGCCAGCAGGAACAACACGTACGAGGTGGATTCCTTGCGTCCTTCCTTGGCAAGCTCCAGCTTATCCTTGTAATCCTCGATCCTTACGCGGAGCAGCTCGTAATATTCGCGGCTCTCATGCAGCCGCAGCGCATCCAGCGTCTCCACGAAGCTCATCCCGTCATCCGTTCCGAGCCTGGTCTTAAATCGCTGAAGAGCCGAAGCCGGATCATGATACCACTCCGCCAGCAGCCGCTCCATATCGCCGCGCATCGTCTTTGTGAAAGGAATGCATCGAGTCAGCTTAGCATGGATATGAAGAGACGAATCGGCCAAATACAGAAGCTGATTGCTTATCGTGTAGATCTCCTTCGTCATCTGAAGCGAACGCAGCTTGCCGATCGTTCTGAGCCACATACGGTCCAACGCGAGCAGACCGACAAGCAAGACGGGAATTCCGACAGCCAGTTGGACTGAAGGCGACATCACATTTACGCCCAGCATGACTGCTGACGCGAGCGCCGCCACGATCAAGATCCCGCTGCCGGCGAAGCGCGCAAGCATATACCAAGCGGGATCGACCGTCACGCCGCATGAGGCAAGCAGCAGCTCCCGCTCTCTAAATGCGTGGGAGTCCCTGCTGATCCGAAACAATCTCAGCCAGCCGGCCGGTGGCGGGGCTGCTCTCCAGGACAGAAACGCCAGCCTGCTCCAGCGAGGAGCCTTTCTCGGCAGCAATGACAACAGCGCATATATGGCAACGGCCGCGAATAACAGCTGTCCCGCTATCAGGGCCAGCCGAATTCCCTGCTCCGCTTGCTCGAACATGGGGAGCCCTCCTTCCCTCTTACATCTTTTTGCGAGATAACCATAGTCCCATCAGGAACGACGCGAAGATCAGCAGCAGCGCGTTCAGCAGCATGTCCTTCCCCTGCGGATCGAACAAATAGTAATAATAGGCGTTCTCCGGGTTGTACTTGATGTTGATGCCGACGAACAAAGCCAGGAACAATACCGGCGTGAAGTTGGCGATTCTAATCTCCAGCAGCCGATGACGCTCCTGCTCGTTGGAACGCCGCGCCTTGCGCATGTCGCCCAGCAGCTCGCGCAGACCGTCCGTCACCGTCACGCCTTCCGTCAAGGCGACCCGCATAATGTTTGCGAAGTAATCCGCCCACACATGTCCCAGCGATCCCGCCATAAGCCGCAGCGACCTCTCGTCGTCTCCCCGCACGGACAGATTCCGGTACAGCTGCTCGAACACCGCCTGCATGGGACCGAGCAGCCGCTTCTCTTCGATCGCGCGCTGCAGAGCCGTCCGGATATGACGTTCCCCCGTGACAAGATAACATTGATAGAACAGCTCCACGGCTGGCAGGAAGTCCAACTGCGCCTGCATCCTGCGGTGGATAAGCAGTCCCCGGAGCAAAGCGTAAGGCGCGACGCCGACAAGAACCCCGAACAGCAGCGTGCCCTTCATACTTTGGAAAAACATGCCGCCAAGCGAGACCCCCATCAGCAGCAGAATAAACGATGCCCCCAGAAACAGATCTGCCGTCATCTTTAGCCGCAGCGTCTCCAGCAACAGGGCACAATGCTCCCGCAGCCGCGCATATATGGTAAACTCCCGCATGAGCAGCCGGCGCAGGCTTCGGGGCGATTCGTAAGTCAGACGATTTCGCAATCTACGCCTGTCATGAACGATATCGATCAGATTGCCTATGATATAAGAAAACAGCAAGAACAGAGCGGCAGCGGCTGCCGTCATCGTCAGATGGTTCATAACGTGCACATCGCCTCCAGTCTCAACACTTCCATGTCCATTACTCGTAAGCAAGGGTCATGTGCAATACCCCGCCGCCGCCAGTTTCGCTGCCTTCCTCTCGGACGGCGCCGCTTCGAATCGCCAATCATCCTGCAGCTCGTCGTACACCGCCCAATCCTGGACGAAGGCTTCTCCGCCTCGCCAGCCCAGCTCTCCAATACGGGCAACAATTCGGCGGCCTGCCACGATCTTCATTTGGATCCCTACCTCCGTCACAAATTCGGCTATCCGCTTCGAAAGCCGCTCCGCGTTCATCGCCCTGCCGTCCAGCATGCACATATCGGTAATCGCCTCCGGCACGTCCTCCAGCTCGTTCGCATGAACCGTCGTCATGCTGCCGCTATGTCCCCTCGTGCATGCGCGAACGTAGATGTTGGCGTCCTCGTCGCGTATTTCGGCATGGACGATCCGCTGCGGCGATTGCCTTAACGCCAGCTTAAATGCCTGCGCGGAAGAGTGGCCGCCATCCTCCTCTGACGATTCGTATTCGACGATATTTTTGTCCGGGAAGTCCCGCCCGAGCATCATCTCGAATCGGCCTTCGATCGTAATGATTCGTTCTTCGTCGGGAAGCTCCGCAATGAGCGCCTTCAGCAAATTCGTCTTGCCGGAGTTTGTTGCGCCGATGACGACGATATTGAATCTCGCATGAAGGATGGCCCGGAGCAGCCCCGCCACCCTTGCATTCATCGATCTGTAAGGATAGTCCGCCAGCGCTGCCAGACTGAACGTGCGCATCGTATAGAACCGAATGGTCAGCGTGGGACTTGCCGTGAAACCAAAGCCCGTCATGGTGACGCGCGAGCCGTCGCGCAGCATCACTTCCGCCCAGCGCTTGCGCGGCGTTATCCGGTCGTTGTTGAACAACACCAAATTTTGCTGGATGCGTTCCACATCTCTCAGCTCTTCGAATGCGAACTTAGACAGCGTCCCGAATCCGCTCCTCACCTCGTAGATTCGGGTTCCTACGACCTGAATCTCCTCCAGTCCTTCCCGATCCGCAAGCACCAGCTCCAGCACATGGAGTCCCACCACCTCTGCAAACAGCGCTTCCGCCAATGTCGCATAAGGATGCCGCCAACCTTCCACCTGCTGGATACGCAAACGGATGAGACGCTCCTCGATAATCGCGAGCACTTGCTCCCGCTCCTGCGGGAAACCCAGCACGGCACGATTTAGCGTTTCGCCATAAGCTCTGCGCTCTTCTTCCGTGAGCCCTCTCGGAGCGCTTAAGTAAGAACGTATGTCATCCACCAGTTGGCTCTGCTCCTCTGCCGGCGAATGGCTTTCCTCCAGCTTCCCTAATGCTTCCGAGGTCTCTGGCACGGATTGCTTGTCGGGATTCCGTCCTCCGGTCCTTGCCGCGAATTCCGCGGGAGAGAACTTTGTCCGCTCCTGACTCATGCCGACCCCGTCCTTTCTCTCGCGCTCATTCGCTTGAACGGCCATGCGAGAAGCTTGGCGCGAGGCACGGGCAACCCCAACCCGTAACGGGAAACGATCCTTCCCGCTTCTCTCGACATTGCCGCTTTCCCCGCCTTATCCTCCTTCAGCCACAGGTGAAACGCGCCTTGATCCAGGCTGGCGAACAACGTCTGCGACAAACGGAGCTCGCTGATTCCTGCAGCGCCAAGCTCTCTTCCGATCTGCGCTGCACTGTATGCGTCACGTCCCCAAGGCGCACGAATGACAAGGCATTCGTATTGCGCCGGTCGCACCTTGAACAGCGGCGATACGTCGCCAATCCATCGTTTGCCGTCCTCCTGGAAGTGAGACAGCGCTCCTGTCGTCACTACGACCCGCATAGTAGCCCGCTGAATCGCGCATACCGTCGCCGCGTTATCCCAGTACGCCCCGACGTCTAGCACGACGCAGGAGAACGTCCGCTCCGCCACGTCGAGCAAATGCTGAATTTCCCTATCGGTAAAATATTCCGCCTGCTCCCTGTTCAAACTTCCGAACAACACCCGGAGATTACGCTGCCCCGGCAGCTCGAACATCGCGCGTTGCAGCATGGCCGGCGTCAATGCCGCCGACCGAAGCTCGGGCTGCAGCTTGTCGAGCGTCGTTTCGGGTTCGTCCACGCCGAGGAACCGGTGCAGCTTGGCGCTCTTGAGATGCAGGCACAAATAGCCGACCGGCTTTTCTGTCGCTTCCGCAAGCCTCATCGCCGAAGCGAATGCTGCCGTTGTCGTACCTATATTTGGCGTCGTGCCGACAAAAACGATCATCGTCCCTTGCTTGCCGCTCATGGCTGTTCCTCCTCCTCATCCTTGGTCTCTAGATCATGCTGCCGTATGCCTGACATAGAGGACTCCCTGTCAACCGCATTGCCAATCCGTTCGAAAGACGCCGGGCTGTAGGCGATCACAAGCTTGACTTCTCCGCCCTTGCACAGCTCGTCGATGGTCAGCCATTGGGTCTCGGTCAGATTCAGATTGATGGCGTCGATGCTGCCGTTGGCGTCCCTGCGGGCCGCGTACATCTCTTCCTTATTGCCCTCGGCGAGCGACAACAGATGCGGACGCTCCATATTGTCTATCTCTACGTTGCCTGCCGTCTTAACGGAAGCTACCACGACCGGTTCGTCGAACACACGCGTCGAAGCCCCTTCCGGTCCCGATGCAAACAACGTTACAAGATCTCCGGCGCGTATGCCGCTGGAGATGGAACGTATGTAGTCCTTGGGCAGTTGAAAGGTCGCTTCCGAACCTCTCGGCTGAAGGCCGTATTCGTTAAGCTTCCATGCCAGCACGGGCTCCCCTCTTCCCATCGGCACGACGGCTTCCTTGCCGGCCACGGCGTCGACAACCTCAACCATCTCTTTCTGATAAGCTTCGGCAGGCAGCCGGAGCAGCATCAAATCTTCCGCTTGTATTCGTTCTCCCGCAGCAATAAACCGAACAGGAGCCACGACCGGCATGGTCGCCTGTCGCTCCACCTGCAGCCGCTGCAGATCGTACAGCCCGTAGACAAGACTTGCCGATAATACCGCCGCAACCAGACTGAGCCACATATTTCGCCCCTTGCCCATCCCTTCTCCACTCCCTTCCCGACAACGACAAAAAAGAACGCACGCGCAAGCCGGTCTCGGCTCTTCGCATGCGTTCTTCGCATTCGTAGTCACATATCATTTAACTTTAGTGTTCAATTGGGTATATAATATCAATAATTGTCATGATTTGTCTATAACAAATTTTAAAAATCGATCAAACCGACGCTAATCAACAGCGCATCGTCGACCTTCCGCATCGTTTCGTCGTCCAGATGCGTAATTTTGTCCGTCAGACGCTGCTTGTCGATCGTACGGATCTGCTCCAGCAGCACGACGGAATCGCGGTCGAAGCCATGCGTCGCCGCATCCATCTCTACATGCGTCGGCAACTTTGCTTTCTGAATTTGAGCGGTGATGGCAGCTACGATGACGGTAGGGCTGAAGCGGTTACCGATGTCATTCTGTATTACGAGAACGGGACGGACTCCTCCCTGTTCAGATCCTACGACTGGGGACAAATCGGCAAAAAAAACATCTCCGCGTTTGACGATCAAGCTCTACACCCCGCTCACTAGACGCCCTAACGTGTGATCCGCTTCTTCCTCTGCTTGAAACGCTTCCGAGGCCATGTTCAGATTGATTCTCGCCATCTCCATATAGCCGCGCTGCATGGACTCGCGGATTTGGCGTTTCTTGCGCTCTACCAGATACAGCTTCATGGCTTGCCGAATAAATTCGCTGCGATTGGAGTTTTCCTTGGCGACGATTCCGTCGACTTCCTCCAGCAGCTGATCGGGCAGGCTGATCATGATCCTTTTCGTATTATGGATATTGGCCACCGAACTGACACCCCCAAAACTTTTCCAAAGCCACTGTGCACGTGCATGATGAAATCTATGCGGTTATAGCAGGTACATTCTGGCGCTGCTACGTAAAATGTTCAAGCGGAGTATTTATACTCCCTTATAGTCTGGCAAAATATAGCCTCCGCTATACTTCAACATATCTATGTTAGTCATATATCAATTATGCTATATCGCGGCATGCATGAGGCGTGCAGAATAACCTCTACAGTACATTCGATATTCGTTCCCCAAATTCCTCCGTCGCTGCCGGAATTTCCTTCATGAAAAAAATCCCACTAGATACGGGCGCGGCTATGCCAGCTCGTTGCGAACCGAGACGACTGCCCCGTCAGACGTATAGACGCGAGGCACGCGGGACGCGATCATGCATGCAATCTCGTAGTTGATCGTGCCAAGCTGATCCGCGAGTTCTTCCATCGTAATGACTTCGTCGCCCTGTCGTCCGATCAGCACAACCTCTTCGCCCTGCTGAACCTCTCCGGCTTCGGAGGCCATCAGCCTCTCGTCGTCCAGCGTAATCATGCACTGGTCCATGCAGATCGTGCCCCGTATCGGCAGCTTGACGCCGCGCACAAGTCCTTGCGCTTTGCCCGAGAGCATCCGGCTGTACCCATCGGCATATCCGATCGGCAGCGTGCCGATCCTCTCTCCGCCTTTTGCGAAATAACGGGTACCGTAGCTAATTCCCCAGCCCTCAGGCGCCTGCTTGACGAAGGAAACCTCCGTCTTTAGCGACATAACCGGAGCAAGCGCGATCTTTTCCCGATTTACTTCGGCAGACGGGTACAAACCGTACATCGCGATTCCAAGCCGCACCATGCCGCCCGCCCACTCCGGAGTCTCCATCCCCGCGGCGCTGTTGGCAGCATGAATGATCGGTAGCCGGATACCGCGCTCCTCAAGCGCTTTGGCAACGGCAGAGAATCGCTCATGCTGCGATCTCGTATATCCTTTGTCCAGCTCATCCGCGCGCGCATAATGCGTAAACATGCCCTCAACCTCAAGCTGCGGAGTAGCCAGGCAATGTTCGGCGAACGTTACCGCCTCTTCCAGTCCTAGCACGCCAAGACGGCCCATGCCGGAATCCACTTTTACATGAATCTTGAGCTTGCGGCCATCCGGAGCGTCCGGAAGGTTTCCCGCTGCCTCGCGAACGTCTTCCCTGAACATGCTGATTGTAATATCATGCTCTCGAGCAAGACCAAGGGCATCACCAGGCACGTATCCCAATACAAGAATAGGCGCGCGAACGCCACTTCTTCGAAGTCCCAGCGCCTCATCCAGGAACGCGACGCCCAAATAATCAATGCCGAAACTCTCGGCGGCCTTTGCAATCTCCACGGCTCCATGACCATAGGCGTTCGCCTTAACGGAAGCCATCAGCTTGCAGCCGTCGGGAAGCGCGGCGCGTATAGCGGTTAGATTGTGCCGCAAGGCATCGAGCGAAATTTCTGCCCTCGTAGGGCGATAATACGAATCCAAGTCTTTCACCTTCTCCTCTAGCAGTAACGCAGGAACAATCCGGGCAGTCAACATCAATAAAATCAATGTTAAACGAGGCTGCCGGGACTGTCAATGCAATGCATGCCAGAATCGGCTGGCACGTATTGGAAATCCCATGCCAGCCGAGTATTAAGCAGGTTATTATTTATTTCGCCATCTCGCCTTGGACCGATTGCGCTACCTTTAACATCTCGCTCTCCGGCAGATTTTCGCTCGTAAGGCGGAATTGCTGACCCTCGTACGTCCAGGTAAGGGTCTGCAGCTTGTCATCGCCCGTGATCTGGCCGATGTTGTCGAATCCGACATCCACCATACGTCCGGGAACAAGCGTCGTTGCCACATCCTTCGGCATCGTCTGAATGAGCGTGTAGCTGTATACTCCCTCATAACGTGTCATCATGCCGGGATTGCCGCCGAATACAATGTCCTTGGCATCCTTCATCGATACGCCTCTCGGGAGGTACGATGGTCCCATGGCCACGAAGTCGGCCGGCTCTTCGCCTTCCACGCCTGTCGATGCATCCTCTTCTTCTGCACCTGCTTCTTCGTCGCCGGGTTCTTCCTCGTTATTGCCGCTTCCTTCAACCTTGCCGTCCGTATCCTCGTCTTCGACTGCATCGTCGCCAGGCGCCGTGGTATCGTCGGTGTTCTCCGGCGTTGCTATGGTCGGTTCGTCGTTGCCGGCCGACGGGGAAGCTTCCGCTTGCATATTCGCTTCCGTCTGGAATACGCTTGGCTCGAACTTCGTTCCGAACTCGAAGTCGTCGAACTTCACGTCTACGACGACAGAAGCGTTCGTATCGCTGACTTCCACCTGTACCGGGCTCAGATCCGCTTTGTCCAGCCAGATCTTCTGGCGGGCTAACGAGCCGTTGTTGTAGCTCGCCATAACGTCGAACACGTAGGCGTCCTCGTCTACGGCGAATACTCTGGAGTTGTCTACAATGATGCTTTGCGCAAGCGTCTGGTACAGATAAACCTGGCCTTGATTTTGCGGCCAGTCGCTTTGAAACCGGAATACTTTGTTTAGCTTGGGTGTCAATACGAATACGCCATCGTCGTTGCGAAGCACGATCTGCGTAATGTCCTTCTCCTCGTTCGTCAGCTTGATGCGGTAGTAATGCGGCGTCTGGTACGACACCTCCACCTGATACGTCAGCGGCTGCTGGCCGGTATGAAGCGTCATCGTGCCGTTGCCTTGGTAACTCTCCATGTCGTTCACGTACTTCTCGAGATCCTTCACCACGGACTCGGCGTCCTTTGTACCACCACAAGCAGATAGAACAAGCGCGAATACCATAATAATTGCCGCCGTCCATGCCATGCGACGCATGTAATCATCCCCTCTGACCATCGAATTTTTACTGGATGATAACATGTCTATGTGGGGACTTGGACAATTATGCGGACAGGGTTGACGAGCTTGCGGGATATTTTTAAGGATGAGGTCAAACCCTGATATTTTCACCGTTTAATTCAATCGCTTGTCGTACTGTTTAATACGAAAATACATCATGCGGCGTCAACTGTTTCAAGCTAAATCCACACGGCCTTGTTGGCGATATTCGGATGGCGTAAGCCCCGTTTGCTGCTTAAAATTATTCGAAAAGTAATGAATACTGTTATAGCCAAGACGTTCTGCGATGCTCTCTATCCTTTCGCCGCTAAGCAGTAATTGTTTTGCCCGTTTTACTCGCTCCGTCATCAAATAATCCTTCGGACTGGTTCCCATCTCCATCTTAAACAACCTCGAATAATGGACAGGATGATAACCGCATAACGCCGCTAACTCGGCGACAGTCCAGTGACGTTCAGGCTCTGCACGGATGGCGTCCAAAGTAGCGGCCAGGAAAGGAGATACAACTCGCTTGATTTCCCCCAATTGGCAACGCAGCATATGAGTGATCATCTCCAGCATAATTCCGCGCAAGCTCCAATCAAACCAGCCATGCCCGCCTCGATATTCCTTTACCAAACGCAATAAGAAAGGCTCCATCCCCGGATATGCGAACTTGTGAGGGAAAAGCTCACCACGACGGTCCCCAAGCGAGACCTCATATCGTGCCGCTTCTTGTGTGAGCTGCTCCTGCTCGCAGCCCAAAATCGCATAAGCGGGATGAAGCGGCGCCGGAGAAACATGATCGAAGTGGAAATGAACACTATAGTAATCGGTCTCTTCTAGCGTTTCCAGGCGATGAGGACTCTCGCTTCCAAAAAACACACCTTGCCCCGAAGCGATCGCGATCTGTTCGTTGCCTAGCTGCAATCCGGCTTTTCCTCTGATTACATAAAAGATTTGACAATCCGGAATAATCCGCGGTCCCCACACCGTGCAAGGTTCGGCCTGATCACGGCTTGCAAAGTTGACTGTCGGTTTCAAATCGACAATAGAATATATTCTCACCTCAACCTGCGCTCCCTTATTCCATTCTCCGAAAAATGTTGAATAATTATAAAGATATCTAGCACTATTGCAAATACATCTGAAAACCCTTCCACTATGCTTATAGTATCAAATATTACCTGATAAAGGTATGAGAGGGGATTATCAACACATGTTAACAAAAGCGCAAATCGAACAATTTCATCGGGATGGCTTTTTAAAAGGCGGGATCGTACTAAGTGAAGCCGAAGTCGATCTGCTGCGCGCAGAGCTTGATCTTGTCATGGAAGGGAAGTCCGTGCGAAAACCAGTAAGGAATGTAAATTTGCTGGAGGGTGCTGGAAATATGGGCATGGACATGACAGTAAATGAAAAGGTCGTGCAAATCGTAAACATTTGGATGGCGAGCGAAGCCTTCTATCAACATGCGCAGAATGCAACGATTTGCGAAGAGATCGCTCAACTTGCGAATACGGATATGGTACGAATTTGGCATGATCAGATCCAATACAAGCCGCCTTATTCCGGCGGACCAACCGGCTGGCATCAAGACCATCCTCTCTGGCCCATCATCCAACCCGCCGAACTCGTAAGCGCTTGGGTCGCTTTGGATGATGCCGTCATTGAGAATGGCTGCATGTGGATGGTACCCGGCAGTCATCTTTGGGGCAACCACCAGCGCTACTTGGCAAGCGACGATCATTTCAAGCCGTATCATCGTCAGCCGGAACTGTTGCCGGCAGATGCAATCGTAGAATCTGTGCCATTCGAGATCAAGAAAGGTCAAGTTGGCTACCACCACTCCTTAACGTGGCACGGCAGCCCCCACAATCGCTCTTCATTAAAGCGTCGCGCGATTGCCGTCCACTACATGCCTGGTCATACACGCTACGAACCTGCAGGCGGACATCCGATGGAAAGCCACGTAAAAGTACAGCCTGGTGAAATCCTGTCGGGGGATGACTTCCCTGTCGTCTGGACACGCGCTACTCCGCGGCAATGATCATCGATAGATGCCGAAGGGGATCGCAATGATGGCCGATCCGATGGCGAGAAACGTATTTATCCGCTGCAAAGGGATTGGTGTTACAATATGGGTAGACTATACATTTTCCCATAAGCGAGGAACCCAGCATGCCCTTCAAGGAAGAACCCGCCATCCTGCTGCTCGACCGAATGAACGATTTCCGCCATAGCGATCCTTTGTACGCCTTTGCCCTGGATGAGCTCCTCTGCCGAAGCGCCGGCAAAGGCGGACCGGCAATCTGTCATCTATGGCGCCATCCCCATGCGTTCGTGCTGGGCCAGAAAGATAGCCGTATGCCGCGAGCAAAGGAAGCCAGGCAGTGGCTGGAGGAGAGTGGCTGGATGACGGTTGTGCGCAATTCTGGCGGAGCGGCCGTTCCTCTGGATGCCGGCGTCGTTAATGTCTCCCTTATTCTTCCCAAGGAGAATGCCTTGGATCTTCGATTCCATAACGACTTCGAACGGATGTATCATTTAATAGCGGAAGCCTTGCATAGCACCGGTCGATTGGTGGAGAAAGGCGAGATCACAGGCGCCTATTGCCCCGGCGACTTCGATCTGAGCATCGAAGGCTACAAATTTTGCGGCATCGCCCAGCGGCGGCAGACACATGCATCGATCATACAGGCTTTCGTCGTGGCAGAGGGCTCCGGCCGCACTCGCGCCGAGCTCGTCCGCGCCTTCTATGATGTCGCCTCCTGCGGCGACGACTCGCTCGGCCATCCCATCGTGGTCGGCGACAGCACCGCCAGTCTGGAGGAGATTGCCGGCCTTGGCCCCCATGGCGCGCAAGTCTTCGCAGCTGCCATCAAATCTGCCATTCAGAGCAGGCAGACGCCAGCAGGTGTCGAGGAAGCCGCCGCTCGACTAATAATGCCCACGGAGGAAGAATTGGATACGATGGCGAGCTCGCTTAAAAACCGATACACAACGGATTGTTAGCTCCTTTGCTTGCTCTCGTCTCCTTGCGTTCCATATAGGCCGTTCTTACACATCTGGCCTATCGCGCGCACGCTCGGCAAATAGCGTATAAATTAGGCTGCTCAGGAGCCCCTTTGGGTTCCCGAGCAGCCTTTTTTCCGTACGTCCTACCTCACCGTAATCCCCTCTCCCGGTCGTGCGTCCGAGTCCTGCCCCGCCTAAAGGCCAGTTCCAACAATAGACTGCGGACTGTTACGAAGCATTCGCCCGAGCTATACAATAAGGACATAGATGAGCAACACGAAAGGATGAATGCGAGATGAAAAAATTGTTTCGTTCCACTTCGGACAGTAAATTAACCGGATTATGCGGGGGACTTGGACAATGGCTGGGGATCGACTCCAACATCGTCAGAATGCTGGTCGTTATTGCAGGTTTCTTCAGCTTCGGCAGCGTGCTACTCATTTACTTGATCGCTTCGCTGTTCATTCCGAAGGCGCCGTATAATGATTTCCGTTTCGTCGACCACTACTAATCCGGCAACAACCAAAGCAACAACAACCACATCAAAACTAAACATATAGGGAGAGAAATGACATGGGAATTCTACAACGCGTATTGAATATGACGAAGGCTGCCGCTAACGAGATGCTGGACAAAATGGAAAATCCGGTTATGATGCTTAACCACTATTTGCGGGACTTGGATGAGGTGATCGAACGCACGGAACGTTCGATGTCGCAACAACTCGTCCAGGAACGCGTAATGAGCTCCAAGCTGGGAGAACTGCATGCGCAGGCTCAATATTACGAGGGCAAAGCGGAACAAGCCGCGTTGGAAGGCCGTGAGCAAGAAGCACGCATGGCGCTGGAAGCCAAGCTGTTATATCTGGAGCAAGCGGAGGAAACCGCAAAGCTGCGCGACCTCGCCAAGCAATCGGCAGACGACCTGCGTTTGCGCGTGGAAGGTCTGAAGGAAGAGAAAACCCGTCTGCAGAGCAAACGAGAAGAGCTAATGACACGCGTAAGGCAAATGTCGGCAACGAGCGAAGCCGGTACCGGCAATGGCGTATACGGCGGACCGACCCACCTGCATAGCAGTTCGGCAAGCAAAGGCTTCGAGAGAATCGAGCAGAAGGTTATGGAATGGGAAGCCTCCCGCGAGCTTGCAAGAACAGCTCCGACGGCAGGCGGGGCAGGCGGCGGATACGCTCCTGTCGACATCAAGGGAGAACAACGTTCCGCCCAGGTGGAAGAACAATTGCAACGGCTGATGAGCAAATCCGGCAACTAGCCTTTATATACAGCTCTTGCTTAAGGGGCTGGCATCGGAAGGAGCAAAGCGGATGAGCCGGTCCCGCCTGTAGAACGAAAAAGCCTTCAAACCATTGTCTTAATGGGTTGAAGGCTTTTTCGCAATATAGGAAATCATATGATTTCCTGATTTCGCCATACTCTCTCTCTATTTCTCGGCAAGGTTAAGAGCCGTGCCGCCAAATAGACGATTGCCGTTTAAACTTGCATTTGCGCATGTTATCCCTCATGCGCCCATTATTCCGCGTAAATCATTTTGCGAGTCATGCCGCCGTCCACCGTTATATGTGTACCCGTCACAAAATCGTTCCGCGGATTCGTCAGATACAAACATGCTTTAGCGATATCCTCCGGCTTGCCTACTCGTCCCGCGGGATGCTGGGCATGATCCTCCGTTCGCAGCGCTCCGTAATCGCCCGTCTCGATCCAACCTGGACATATCGCATTGACCGTAATTCCGTCGGGACCGAGCGATGCAGCGAGCGCGTGCGTCAGCGACAGGATCCCGCCCTTCGATGCCGCATAGGCTTCCGAGCAGGGCTCCGACATGTGCGCCCGCGTCGATGAAATATTGACGATGGAGCCGCCGATTCCATCCTTCCTCATCAGCTTGGCTCCCTCGCGCGAGCAGAGAAACGTGCCTCTCAGATTCGTATGAACGACATGATCCCATTCGTCGATCTCCAGGTCGTACGGCGACTTCCAAATACCGAAGCCCGCATTGTTGACAACGATATCCAATCGCCCGAACATAATCTCGATATCCACGAACAAGCGGCTTACTTCTTCAGGCTTGCTTATATCGACAACAAAAGAAGCGGAATCCAACTCTTCGCGTTCCAATAGCGCAGCCGTTTCTTCCAGACTAGCTTCATTCCTGTCGGCAATGAGCGACAATGCCCCTTCCCGCCCATAAGCCAGCGCCAGCTCGCGCCCGATTCCTGCTCCCGCTCCCGTAATAAGCACGATTTTCCCGTCATGCGTTCCTTGTTCCGTCATAATTTCATCCCCCGCCTTTCTGGTGGTTGGTTTGATGGTTTGTCCTATTTTAACATAAGGAATCCCAATTCCTAGTTTGTGAATTTGTTCACAATTCAGACATTGTCATGCCGACCTGTTTGGCGTATTATATGAGCAAGACAACGTTGTGAAATAAATCACATTATGTATTGTGAATTAATTCACTATATACATTAGGAGGCGCTTTATATGACAACCCCTACTCGCATTGCCGTGATTGGATGTACACACGCCGGAACTGCCGCGATTCTGAATATGGTTAAACTTTATCCCGAGGCCGAGATCCATGTCTTCGAGAAAAACGACAACATCTCGTTCCTCTCGTGCGGTATTGCTCTTCATGTAGGCGGCGTCGTAAAGAAAGCGGAAGATCTGTTCTACGCTTCGCCGGATCAGCTTGCCAAGCTGGGCGTGATGACGCATATGCGCCATGAAGTATTGAATGTCGACACCGACGCGAAGCAACTGGATGTGAAAAACAGCATGACCGGCGAAACCTTCACGCACAGCTTCGACAAACTCGTCGTAACGACCGGCTCGTGGCCGATTATTCCGAAGCTGGACGGCATCGGACTTGACAACATTCTGCTCTGTAAAAATTACGGGCATGCTCAGACGATTATCGAGAAAGCCAAAGAAGCCCGCAGGATTGCGGTCATCAGCGCCGGCTACATCGGCATTGAGCTCGTTGAAGCGTTCGAGGTATTGGGCAAAGAAGTGACGCTCATTGATAATATGGACCGGATTCTATACAAATATTTGGATCGCGAGTTTACGGACATTACGGAACGCGAATTGACGGACAAAGGCGTACAGCTCGCACTGGGAAAAACAGCGCAATCGTTCAAAGGAGATCAAAGCGGCAAGGTGACCGCGGTCGTGACGAATGACGGAGAGTTCGAAGCCGATATGGTCGTTCTCTGCATCGGCTTCCGCCCGAACACGGATCTCCTCCGCGGACAAGTCGACATGCTGCCGAACGGCGCCATTATCGTCGACGAATATATGCGGACCAGCAAGCCGGACGTGTTCGCCGCAGGCGACAGCTGCGCGGTTCGCTACAACCCGACCGGGGCGCATGCCTATATCCCGCTTGCGACCAATGCCGTCCGGATGGGCACGCTGGTTGCCCGCAACCTGATGAAGCCAACCGTGCAGTACATGGGTACACAAGGAACGTCGGGCATCAAAATTTACGATTACAATATCGCATCGACGGGTTTGACAGAGACGGCCGCGACGGCAGCCGGCCTAAACGTCAAGCAAGTAACGCTGCAAGACCATGACCGTCTGGAATTTATGCCGACCTACGAAGACGTTACGCTGAAGGTCGTCTACGATGCCGACACCGGCCGTATCCTCGGCGCGCAGGTCATCTCGAAGGTCGACTTGACTCAATCGATCAACACCTTGTCGGTCTGCATACAAAACGGCATGACGATGGATGGTCTCGGCTTTGTGGACTTCTTCTTCCAGCCCCATTACAACAAACCTTGGAACTTGCTTAACCAAGCCGGCTTGCAGGCGGTATAACCCTCGACCCGTATACAAAGAGCCAGTCGCGTTTGCATCGCGGCTGGCTCTTTGGCAATCTGCGAGTCGTATTCCTTTTTCAAGCGTTCAAACAAAACCGCCGCTTCCGCGCTACTCAACGTTGCAGTTGGTTTCAATGTTTCGTCGGGTCGGGCTATCAATCCTATTAACCCGCCCTCACCTCAAACCGCAGCCTCGCTCTCAAGATGCTGTCCCTTCGCGAGCTTGACGTACAGCTCATGGGAGCGAAGCAGCTCCATATGCGTTCCTTGCCCCGTCACTTCGCCCTTTTCCAATACAATGATCCGGTCCGCATTGCTGACCGTCGACAGGCGATGCGCGATCACGAGCGTCGTGCGTCCCTGCATAAGCTTCTGCAACGCGTCCTGCACGAGCCGCTCCGACTCGCTGTCCAGATGCGCCGTTGCCTCGTCCAGCAGTAGAAATTCAGGATCGCGAAGCATCGCTCTCGCGATAGCGAGACGTTGGCGCTGGCCCCCCGACAGCTTTACGCCGCGTTCGCCAACCTCCGTTTCGAGCCCATCGGGAAGTGATGCGATCAGCTCCGCCAGATTCGCTCCCTCCAACGCCTCGGCTATTCGATCCTCGCTGACATCCGAGCTCAAGCCGTATGTGAGATTATGCCGAATGGAACCGGCCATCATAGGGCTTTCCTGCGAGACGTAAGCCAGTCGGTCCCGCCACTGCTGTAACGACATCGCAGACACATCGTCCGCGCCGTAACGAATCGTACCTCCCGTAGGTGAGTAGAAGCGCTCCACAAGCGAAAAAATCGTCGTTTTGCCCGCGCCGCTGGCGCCTACGAAAGCGGTCATGCCGCCGGCGACGGCCTCGAACGATACCCCATTCAAAATGGGACGATCCGGGGAATAGGCGAAGCTGACTTTCTCAAAAGAAATCGTCTCAGAAGCAGAAATTCGTCTCCCGCGTTGTTGATTCGCCGGACGATCGTCGATGCTCCGCTCCGTCTCCGCCGGCTCTTCTATCAGCTCGATAATTCGCTGCGATGCGCCAAGCGCCTTCTGGAACTGCGTAAAAAATGATGCCATCTGCGTAAACGGCATGACGATCTGGAACATGTAGAGAATGATGGCGACAAGTTCGCCCGTCGTGATCGTTCCTTGCGCGACTCTGACGCCCCCGTATCCGATAAGCAGCACGAGAATGAGCAGCATGATGGACATCATTAGCGGCGTAACGATGGACATGATCTTTGCTTCCTTCATGCCGAAACGGAACAAGCTGCCAATGCGGCCGCGTCCTTGTCTCAGTTCGGCCGGCTCGGCCAGCGAAGATTTGACCAGCCGAATTTCCGTCAGCACTCGCCCCAGATCGCCCTGAAACATCGCGGTTTCGTCTTGCATCGACTTCGAGATCGCGAACATCTTGCTGCCGAGCGGCCACAGGATAAGCAGCGACGCCGGAACGGCGATCAGCATAAGCAAGGTCATTCGCCAATCGAGGTACAGGAGAATGCCCACGCCTCCAACGATGGAGACAATGCCTCCCAAGAAAGATATGACATGCCCAACGATAAAATCCTTGATGACGTTCGTATCGTTGGTTATCCGACTCATCGTTTCGCCTGACGTATTGCGGTCGAAGAACGAAACTGGCAGGCGGAGCACCCGCTCCCAAACCTCCCGGCGCAAACCGGCCACCATATACTGTCCGACATAGGACATGGTATAGACGCCGAAGCCCGACATTGCGGTCTGTAGCGCGAATACAACCCCTAACATAATGACCGTAGCGCTTTGCAACGCGGATGCGGAGGCTTCCTCGACGACATCCCGCGTGAGCAGCGGAATGAAGAGCGACAACGCTGTTTCTCCCAGCCCCAATATTATGGCCGCGGCAATAATCCAGCCCTTCGGCCGGTGTTTGCCGACAAGCGCCAGAAACGGTTTAACGTTCATCTTGACTCACTCCTTTCAACCAATCCTCTTCCATAACGCCGACCTTTTCCATGACAGCCGCGAGAAATAACTCTTCCTCCTTCGAAAATCCGCTGTAAAATAGCGCGGGATCAAGCTCCGCTTCCGGATTGCCAATCTCGGAAATCGCTCGCTCCATCTCGTCCTTTTGCTCTTCGCTCAGATGCTCCATCGCTTGTCCGATGACCTCGCTCAGAAGCTTTACTAACTGCTGCCCCGAGCGCAGTACTTCCTCATCGTCTGTACTGCGACCTTCGCGGCAATAGCCCGTCAGTTCAACCAGCACAGCCGTCATCCTTTTCTCAAGCTCCAGCCGTTCCGCCTCCGGCATGCCCTCCATAAAAATCGCGCCGACAACAGGAGCCGGCAGCCGTTCCGCCAGGTAACGCTTCTGCGCTTCCTCGTTCTGAATGTTGTGAATGAAGAAAAGCAGCAGCGAGCTGTCTATTTCTCCGGCTCCTTCAAGGAGCATCCGCATGCGGTCCAGCGTGCCAATCGCCTTATCCAGTTGATCCCGCTTCTGGCTTAGCAGCTCGCGCTGCAGATTGAGCGTAGCGGTCATATCACGGTTCCGATCGCCCAGATGCTCCGCGATTTCATCCAGCGAGAAGTCCAAATATTTCATCGTCAGTATTTGCTGCAACCGGAGCAGATCCCCTTCTTGATAGAAGCGATGCCCTTGCGCATTGCGCCCCGATGGTTTCAGCAGACCTTTGCGGTCATAAAAACGCAGCGTACGCTCCGTCGTTCCCGTCATGCGGGCGAACGCCCCGATCGTATACGTGCGCCGATCATCGGCCATTTCGTTTCCGATTTTTCCGTTCGCATTTTCGTGTTGGTCGCTCATCACAGTCCCTTCCCTCCCCTTCCTGCCAAGGTGACTCGGCCGTGCCGTCCTTTGGCAGCGCAGCCCGTTTCAATTCGAGATATATAGAGAAAGTATGGCGAAATGATATACTTTCCTTATTTCAAAGCATAGCACTTGACGTTACGTCAAGCGCAACCCCTTTGTTTCGGTTTTTTCGCGCCAATTGACGCCTCGCTTCCCCGCTTCTCTTAACCTGGCAGGTTCGGCATCTCGCGAATTGATTTCTGGCGCTCTCCAACCCCTTCCTTCCCCCTCTAGCCCATTCCCCCTCCCCCCTCCACCCCCTTTCTCTAGCCCCTTCTCTTCCCTTCCCTTCCCTTTGGGAGTTTAGTGCTTGGTGCTTGGTGCTTGCCGCTTGGTGCTTGCCGCTTGGCGCTTGGACGCAACATAAAAAGAGCGAATCGCCCCAGGCGACCCGCTCCTCTCTTACCGCTAACTTGCCTACTATTCGCTTTTCTTGAAATGGTACACCTTGCTCGCAAAATCGCCATGGAATTGCGGCTTCGCAAGACCGGCAAACATCAGCTCGTCGCCGCCGTAGCCGTCTCCCTGGCCTTGCAGCACGTAGTCGGCAGCAGGGTCCAGTCCTTGCAGGCGGAAACGGTCCAGCGGCGGGTTCGCCTCCTGCAGCACGGACACGAATACGACTGCCGCTTCGCTCTTGTCCTTGCTCACGTACATCCAAGCCGTATCATTGCCCTCGAACGGGCTCAACAAACGGTAGAAGTCGCCGAATTGCACTAAGTGGCGGATCTCCTTGTATTTGGCCACCTGCTCCTTCACGAGTTCCTTCTCATCTTCCGTGAATTGCGTCAGGTCGAGCTCGTAGCCGAAGTTGCCGGACAACGCGACGTTGCCGCGCGTGTCGAGCGACGTAATCCGGCCCACCTGGTGGTTCGGCACCGCGGATACGTGAGAGCCCATGGAGCTGATCGGATACACGATGCTTGTGCCGTATTGAATCTTGAGGCGCGATACGGCGTCCGTGTTGTCGCTCGTCCACGTCTGCGGCATGTAATAAAGCATGCCCGGGTCAAAGCGTCCGCCGCCGCCGGAGCAGCTTTCGAACAGCACGTGCGGGAAGCTCGTCGTGATCTTCTCAAGCACGGCGTACAAGCCCAGCATGTAGCGGTGAGCTGTTTCCCGCTGACGGTCCGCAGGCAGCAGTGCAGAACCGATCTCCGTCATGTTGCGGTTCATATCCCACTTCACATATGTGATCGGAGCGCTGGAGAGCGTCGCGGAGATCACTTCGACGATGTAGTCTTGCACGTCCTGTCTCGACATGTCGAGAATAAGCTGCTGACGGGCTTGCGTCCTTCTGCGGCCTTCCACGTGCAGGCACCAGTCCGGATGCTTGCGGTAGAGCTCGCTGTCGGGGGATACCATCTCCGGCTCGAACCACAAGCCGAATTCCATGCCGAGCGAAGTGACTCGGCCGACCAGATCCTCAAGACCGTTCGGCAGCTTGTTCCGATCCACGAACCAGTCGCCTAGCGAAGAGTTGTCGCTGTCCCGCTTGCCGAACCAGCCGTCGTCCAGCACGAACAGCTCGATGCCGAGCTCTTGGCCGGCACGCGCGATTGCTTCGATTTTGTCCGCATTGAAATTGAAGTACGTCGCTTCCCAGTTGTTGATCAGAATCGGACGGGCCTTGTCGCGGAACGCGCCTCGGCTAAGTCGCGTACGATACAGCTCGTGATAACTGCGGGACATGCCGCCCAAGCCTTCGGCCGAGAACACCAGAATCGCCTCGGGCGCTTGGAACGTCTCGCCCGGCTCCAGCAGCCAGCTGAAGTCGAAGCTGTTCAGTCCCGCGAATACGCGCGAAGTATGGAACTGGTCAACCTCTACTCCTGCCGCGAAGCTGCCGCTGTAGACAAGGCTAACGCCGTACACGTCGCCATGCGTTTCCGTCGATCCCTCCGAGAGCAAAGCGATAAAAGGATTCTGCATATGGCTGCTGGATCCCCGGCGGCTCTCCACCGACTGAAGTCCCGGTACCAGCTTGCGAGTATGAACGTAACGTTCCCGCGACCAGGCTCCGGATAGTTGCAGCAGCTCGAAGCGGTCATGAGGCAGATCGAAGCTGGCGCTGAACGCGCGAAGCAGCTTGACGGTAGCTCCGCTTTCGTTGACTACGCTTGCCGAACGCGCAATCGCGCTGTGGTCCGCGAACGCCGTGTAGGATAGCGTAACGCGAAGACCGGAATTCTCATCGACCAGATCGACGAGAAGCGTTTCGGCTTCGTCGTCGCTTTCGACGTATACCGCCGGAAGGCCCGGCAGCGATGGCTTGCCCTTTACGATCCGATGGGAATCGTACAAAAACTCCGTCACGGTCGTTCCGTCGGCGAGCTGCGCCTGGAACGCCGGCATGCGGAAGTCGGAGCTGCCGTATGTCGGATATTCCTGCGGAAGCGAATCGAGCGACAGCTCTTTCTGCTCCAAATCCGTGCTAGGCGAGAACGATGCGCGTTCTTTCAGCTCGAGCAGCTGGCGCAGACCGGTTCCGCGAACTTTGCGGCCCCAATAGTAGTGAGCCAGGTAACCTTGCTTCGTAACGCCGAGCACATAGCTGGCATCTCCCGATTGCAAATGGAAAATACGGTTGTTTTCATCATAACGAATGGACATTAAATGTTCCTCCTCGGTTCTAATCTCTTGTTTTCGGGTAAGTTATGAGAAAACCTCTATCGAGGCTTTTTCGAAGATGTGTGCGACCTTCAGCTTTGCAAAGCAAAGCCGCTTCGGAAGCATGATGTGGGTTTGAGCTACGCTTACACGCCGGGCGGCCCGCAGCTCTCCCTGACGATAAACGACGTGTTTACCGTGGCGTGAATGGCCGCCTCGCGGCCCTGGATTCGCTCTAGCAACAATTGCACCGACGTCCGCCCCATCAGCTCCGTATAGGCGCGGACCGTCGTAAGCGGAGGGCTCAGGTAAGCGGAAATCTCGATGTCGTCAAATCCGATCAGCGACATGTCGCGAGGAACCTCGAGCCCCGCTTCGTGGAGTGCCCGAAGCCCACCCACGGCCATAGGATCGCTTCCCATCAAACAAGCGGTAGGACGCTCATTAAGATCGAGCAGCTTTCTCATACCGGAATAACCGCCGCCCGAGGACCATTCCGTAACGAGGTCGTACTCGCTGCGGTAAAGCCCCCGTTCTGACATAAATGCCCTGTACCTGTTTCTTCGGGAATCGGTTACCGTCTCGTTCTCTGTCGAGACCATTAAGCGGTGAACCGTTTCTTCTCCTCCTGCATACGCGATCCGAATATGGCCCAGCGCCTGCAAGTAAGACAGCGCCTCCTCCATCGCGGCTTCGAAGTTGAGCTTGACGGAGTCGCTGGAGGGCGGACCTTCGGCGTGATTGACGAATACGATGCGTTCGGGATTGCCGTATAGGGCGAGCACATCCTCCACGTGAAGAGAACCTACGACGATGAGACCGTCGAGTCCATGGCAAGGAGCAAGCTCTGTACCGCCTCTGCCTCTCATCACCTTCGCGATGGTAATGCCGAGCTCCTCGCAGCGCAGCTCGATGCCTCGGCGAATGGAGGAAAAGTACGGATCGTCCCGCTCATCCTCCAGCGTCGACCACATCAACAACCCGATCTGCTGACGGGATAGATGTTCTTCCTGCTTCAACTTTCGCAGCCTGGATGGTTTGTAGCCGAGCTCTTCGGCGATTCGGAAGATACGCCCTCTCGTGTCCTCGCTTACGGAAAGCGATAGGTCGTTGTTCAGCACTCTGGATACCGTTGCAGCCGATACGCCGGCTTTCGCAGCAATTTGTTTGATCGTTGCCATCCCACTCGCTCCCGCGTATATCCGATTTTGATATTAAATTGATGTTTAGTTAATAATTTTACTTAATAAATACATCCTAACAAACAACACGACTTCTGACAAGCGGTCAATTATTTCCGCCGAGCCGCCAAGTCATGCAACCTTTCCGCCAACAGCCCTCGTCTGTAAGTTGTAGTGCAACCTTGTTAATATGATCCAGAAAGCAGGTGCTATAACATGAAAAAAACATGGATTACTTTATGTACGGCCGCCATCCTCGCGATTGGCTTGACGGGCTGCGCGTCCGGGAACGGATCTTCGCAGACTCCGCATCCAACGGAACAATCAGGCTCGCCGTCTCCGACCGCAAGCGCCCAGGCGACAACCCCTGCCGACGGAGGAACAAGCGGCCAAGAGAAACAAAGTCCGTTGTTCGCGACGCCGCAGGACGCAGCAGCAGCCATTATTTTGACGCTTAAGGATGCCGACATGGAGACTCTGCAGGCTTTCGTCCATCCGCAGAACGGTCTTCTGTTCTCGCCTTATGCCCACATTGACAAGGAGAAAGCGCAGACGTTTCCCGCCTCTGAGCTTCCAACGACGAATGATGACAAAAAATATGTATGGGGTTCCTTCGACGGCTCCGGCGAACCGATCGAGCTCACCTTCGGCGACTATTACAAAAAGTTCGTTTATGACGAAGACTTCGTCAATGCCGAGAAGATCGGCTGGGACGAAATTCTGAGCAGCGGCAACACAGAGCCTAACATGAAAGAAACGTTCCCCGGCAGCTACATTGTGGACTATCACTTCAGCGGGTTTGAAGAGCAATACGAGGGCATGGATTGGAAAAGCCTGATTCTCGTGCTCGAACAGCATGAGGGAGGCTGGTACTTGAGCGGTATCGTTCATTCCCAGTGGACGATCTGAAAAAAGGCATGAAGTCCGGATCTACCCGGCTTCATGCCTTTTTTCTGATGAATAGGTTTTATTTGCTCTTTTGGGAATCCTGCAAGCTTTCGACCTTTCCTTTGCCCGCTTCCCCCTGTTTCTCGATACCCTTGCCCTCAGATTCTCCATCTTTTTTGTCGGGTTTGGGCATAGCGGTAGGAGCGGCGGTCGGCGCTGTTGTCGGTGCCGGATTCGGCGCCGGAGCGACTGTTGCGGAAGGCATGGGCTCTTTGCGCGTATCCTTGGAGCGGCCCGGCCACTTGCCGCCGTGCGCATTTTTCAGCTCTTTGTGGAGTTGCTCAGCCGTCTTGCCTTCCGTCGCAATGCCTTGCTTCTTGGCAATCTCCTGCAGGCGCTCCAATCGCTTCGCATTATGCTCCGCCTTGAACGCCTCCCATTTCTCGGGATTGATTTTGCGCGCTTCCTTAAGCTCTTGCTTTAGCTGATCCGCGGACTTGCCGTCGGTCTTCAAGCCGAAGTAAGCCGCCATTTCGCGAAGCTTCTCCAGTCGGTAAGCCTCGAATTCCTTGCGCGACATCTCGCCGTGACGATGACCGTCTTCGCCTTCCGCGTGCTGAGCGAGCAGCGGTCCTTCGACGGCTGCTTCGGAAGTCATGCCATATGCGGAGGACAACAGCAGTGCCGTCGCCAACGCAACCGATATTTTGCTGAACATCATAATCGTCTCTCACCCTTCTATACCGTATGGATTGGCAGGGACAATCATGCCGTCCCATCTCCGATTATTGTATCCAACCATTACCGCGTATAGACATGATGCGACAAATTATGACTTATCTTCCGCTTCTTCCAACGTGCGCAGCTTGCCCAGCAGCTCCTCTCTGGAGAAGTGTTCGCCGATGAACACGGCGACATCCAGCACTTCTCCCTGCGGCTCGATCCGGATAAAGTCCGATTCCTTATACGCATATTGGAACAAGAACCGACTGCCGCGCGAGGTGTCCGAGAACGATACGATGCCTTTCGCCCGATAGATGTTATCGGGCAATTCGCCCAGCAGCCGCTCGAACGCCTCGCTGTCGACGGGACCACGCCAATAATGCGTCAACGCCATTACATGCTGGTGGCTATGTTCATGAACATGAGTCCCCACAGTACCCTCAGGAACACGCGAAGCAGCATCCTGAGAGGTGCCAAACAACAAGTCCCAAGCTTCTGTATCGCAGCGGACCGTAGGCAAAATCGGAGCATGGGCGTTCATGCCGCGCATCAACTGCTGCGCTTCGACAAGCTCCTCGGGAGCCAGCTTGTCGGCTTTGTTAAGCAGGAGCGCCGTGCCGCAGCGAATCCCGTCGCGCATCAGCTTGAACGTGCGGCCTTTGCCGTCGCGCCCGCGAGCTAATAGCTGCGGACCGTCCACTACCGCGATAACGGACTTCAGCTCCACCTTCCGGTACATCGCCGCTTCCGTCACGCCGTCGAGCAGCTCCATGGGATTGGCGGCGCCCGTTGCTTCGATCACGATGACATCCGGTCCATGCAGTCCGATCAGACCATCGATCGTAAGCCCCAGATCGCCTCGCATGCTGCAGCAGATGCACCCGCTCAGCATCTCCGCCATCGGCACGTCCCTCTCCACCAGTTGGCCGTCCAGATTAATATCGCCTAGTTCATTCATGATGACAGCCGGACGTTTCCCTTCCGACTTCAACCGTTCCAGCAGCCGCGTCAACAGAGTAGTCTTGCCGCTGCCGAGGAATCCCGTCAGCACATAGACCGGTATCGCGCGCATCGCGATTGATTCGCCAGCCTCGCTCAGGTTCTCCATAAGCTCTTCCTTCTCTCTATTGTTACTCGCTCCGGGCTGACTCCGCGGATCTGACATGAGCCTCTTGCAAGCTCGCCGCTACCTCCTCCGGCTCGGCCGTTCCCGCGAGCAGCTTTTGAAGCCCTTCATTTAGGACCTCCGCCGTCTCGCTGGACAAATAAACGTCATAAACAGGCGTGAATTCAACGCTGGTCACCAACTCGTACACCTCCGCGAAGATGGACGACACCTTGTTTCTGTCCAAATCGATTTTGTAGCTTACCAATTGATTGCTCTCAAGCGTCTTACGCTGCGCTTCGGGACCGCTCATCGCGTATATAAGCGCAAGCGCCGCTTCTTTCCGCTTATCCTGCGCCTTGCTGCTGAGTCCCATGCCGATGCCCGTGACACCGGACACGGACCGGCTGTTCCCCAAACCTTCAGGCATGGATGGCAATACGGTTGCGCCGATCCGCCGCAGTTCTTCATTCGTCGCATTCGCCGCCATATTCGTCAGCGCCCAGCCTCCGTCAATCATCATCGCCGCTTCTCCGCGCGCGAACAGCAGCTCCATCTCCAGATTATCCATGTTGGCGTAATCTTTTTGGAACGCGCCAGCCTCGGCAAGCTCCTGCATATAGGTTAAGGCATCAACAAAAACACGGTCCGTGTACGCTGCTCCTTCTTGAGCTATAGCCTTCATAAACCATTCGGTGCCCGTAACCCGATCCGCAAGCGAGCTAAAGATGCTTGATTGCGCAACCCAGCCCGCCTTGTTGCCTAATGCGATTGGCGTGATGCCTTTGTCGTTAAGTTTGCCGATGACATCCTGCAATTGTTCCCATGTTTGAGGCACGGTCAGCTTCTGCTCCAAAAAGATCGACTTGTTGTAATACAATATCGAAGTCGGAGTAAGTCCCATTGGCGCGCTGTATGTATTTCCTCCCTCGGTAAACGCCTCCAGCGAACCCGGCATAAATCCGTCTCTCCATTCCGGGTATTCGCCCAGCAATTCATTGATGGGCTGGATCAGCCCTGCTTGGGCAAAATCGCTTGTCATGGAGCCGCTCCACATCACGAACACATCCGGAAGATTGTCCGCTTTCGCAGCCTCCATAACCTTCGCCCGGTATCCGTCGGATACAAACTTCTCCACCTTTAGCTCGATTTGCGGATTATTTATTTGGAAAGCCTCTATAAGACTCCGCATCGCCAACGAACGAAGATCGTTCCCATTAAAGTTATGCCATAACGTAATCTGTGTTTTCTCCTCTGCGCCCGCTTCCTTTCCTTCATCATTATTGGTACCGCAAGCAGCTAAAACAGCTAGAAGGATGACCCCTATGCCTACGCTTACGATTGGTTTTCTCAAAATAACTCGTCCCCCCTTTGTTTCTATTATCCATTATAAAGATATTGTGTCGAAATGTGGAGTCTTTCTCCGTTTTTCGTCGAATCGCACGGAACGATCTCCGCAACATGTAAAACCCTCAAGCGAAGACCGCCTGAGGGTTTTGCACGCTATTTCAGCTAGTGATCGGCAGAGATTAGTAGCAGCAGAGTGTTTTTACGATGATGACCAGAAGGATAAAGAGAACCAGGATGGCTCCGACGTTGTTAAATGCGCCGCCTACATTACCGCAACCTGCACCTGCGACAGGGTAGTGATGGTTAGCTCCGCCAGAAACGTTTGCTGCATAATTCATGAAGTTTTCAGCTCCTTTAATGTTAAGGTACAGTATCCTATGTATATTTCACCCGATTGTATAGGCGTTTGATAAAATTGTGCGTTTGCACATTTTGCTCCGAAGCCCTCACCTCTCGCGACTCGTCACGGCCTTTGTCCGAGCTAAACCCCACCCTTGTCCCGCAATGCGGGCGTTCGCCCAAGTTATATGCCATGGGAACAAATACCCAATCAACGTATGCCTCGGGAGCATAACCTACAGAGTACTCAAAACGTAAGGAGGTGCATGTAACAATGTCCGGTTGCGTTGGTGGTGCTTATAATAACGTCGGAGCCATCCTGGTTCTCTTCATTCTGCTGGTGATTATCGCTTGCAGCTTTGGTTTCAAATGGTACTAATCCCCTCCCATGTCTGAATCGTATCCTCCATGCATGAGGACATGAATCGCAGCAGCCATCCTGGCGAGAGACCCGCACCCCGCGTCGCGGGTCTTTCCTGTTCGTCAGACGGGACAAGCCCTCAGGCGCTAATAGGGCAAGACTCCTGCCGCATATCTTCTATAAGAGGCTGTTGCACACGCACTATAGGAAATGTCGTTCACCAGGGGGCAGTCTGACAAAGCAGCTGCCTCGAAGCGTTGGACGTCATAAGGGGGAGTCAAAGGTGGCTATCGGCGCGGATTGGTATCGAAGATGTCTCCTGGGTATCGCGGGCAACAAAACGGTCAAAGCAATGACGATCAAATACGGCAAGCGGCTGTCCTCCAGATTTATCGCCGGCCGCCATTTGCATGACGCTCTCGAACAAGTGCGGGCGCTAAACAACATGGGCATTATGGCAACGCTGGATCATCTCGGCGAAGGAGTGACGCTTGCTTCCGAAGCCGCAGGCTATCGCGACGCATATATCAAGCTGCTGGACGGCATCGCGGAGCAAGGATCGGACGCCAACGTTTCCCTTAAGCCCACCCAGATGGGGTTGGCGCTGGACGCCGAGGCGTCGCTCGCCAATATCCGGGCAGTTGCGAGGCATGCAGCAGATCTCGGCTACTTCGTTCGGCTCGACATGGAGGATTCGCCTTTTACGGAAGCAACCTACTCTATCGTACGCCGTCTTCGCGAGGAAGGGCTGAACAATGTCGGCACGGTCCTTCAGGCCTATCTGCACCGTTCGGCGTCAGACGCGAAGCGCTGCTTAGAGGAAGGCATCCCTCTCAGACTTGTTAAGGGCGCCTACAAGGAACCGCCTTCCATTGCCTACCAGAGCAGCACCGAGATTGCCGAGCAGTTTAAGCGGCTCATTCGGCTCCATTTGGACCACGGCGCCTATGTTGCTATCGCCACCCATGATGATGCCATTATCGGTTATGTCAAGAAATACGTTTCTGAACGGGGGATTCCGACATCGCGGTTTGAATTCCAGATGTTATACGGTTTAAGAATGAAGGAGCAGACCAAGCTGGCCCGCGAAGGGTATAGGGTACGTTGTTATGTTCCTTACGGCGAAATGTGGTATCCGTATTACACGAGGCGCCTGGCAGAAAAACCCGCCAATCTATGGTTAGTCCTGCGCAATCTCGTGAGGTAACAGGATTGTCAAAACTCCGGACCTTCCACTTATAGCCATTAAACGTTATTTGTTGTAAAATAGTGAGAAAACCTCTATCGACCTAGCAATCTATCACGAAGGAGACGAATGTCTATGAATATATGCGAGTGCCGCAATCAAATTGAACAGCTTCGCAAAATCATGGAACTTACGTTCGACAACCACGGATCCTTCACTGCCCCTCCTGTCCTGGAAGCCAGTCAACGTCTTGACGATGCCCTAGTTCACTATCGATTATGTCCTTTATTCGATTCCTGCAATGAGAGTGGATGCAGGGTAAGTTGGAAGGATGTAGATCAACTGCAACTTGGCAACCAAGCCAAAAATAAAATGGCGGGATAAATGCTAAAAACGGCAGTCGACGCTCAAGGGCGAGGACTGCCGTTTCAACTTTGGCCTATCGTTTATTTAACGATTGTAGTATCCGGACGAGCATAACCGTTGCTTCTCCTCGCGTTGAAGTATCGTTCGGCACAAACCTGTTGCCGCTTCGCCCGTTTACGATCCCGCTTCTCGCTGCAGCCGCAACGTAACCCTTTGCCCAATCAGCAATGTTCGCATCATCATCAAAAGAAGTTGCTCCGTCGGCTAGAATGGGCAGTTGCAGGGCGCGGACGATCATCACCGTCATTTCTGCCCGTCTGATCTTCTCTTTCGGACGGAAGCTTCCGTCCTCATATCCTCTAATAATGCCGGTCTGCACAGCAGCGGCTACCGCTTGCCGCGCCCAGCTGCCGATTTGTTCCCCGTCAGAGAAAGACTGCGCAGATTCATCGATATCCATCTGTTCTCCTATCGCCCTCATCAGCAAAACGGCAAACTCTTGGCGGCTGACATCGGCATCAGGACGGAAGCTGTTGTCCGGATAACCGCTGACGATTCCTTTCGCCACTGCCTCGTTAATTTGTTGCTCAGCCCAATGTCCCGGCGTATCGTTAAATGGCACGACTGGCTGTTCATTCGTTTCGGAGACGGGCTCCTCCGACTCCTCGCTCTCATCCGGAAGGACCGGAGAAACAACGATATTCGTTGGCGGAGGCGACGAGGGAGGATTTGTCGGTTCAACCTCAGGCTCCTCCAATCCATCCACGGAGAACAAATAAGGAGTTAGCGGCGCTAACGTTATAACGGTCTCATCCACAATTTCCCCGGTGATCAGATTCGTCATTTGCGTGACGGCCCGCTCGCCGACTACCGCCTTGGCCGACACGGCTTCCGGTCCGTAATTCACAACGTTTAACAACATCTTGCCTTCGTATGTTGCGTTGCGCCATTCTACGTTGTAAGGCATTTCTCCGGTAGAAGGCTGAATCAGCTTCACATGCTGAGGGTTCATATTATCCAGAATAGGCTCCATAAATGCTCGAATCTGCGAAGCCGTCCAATCTGCGGCCGTAATCTTATCCGAGTGGTCAAAAATATATTGCCGATCCGCAGTCGCCGGCTCCTCTCCATGAGGCGTAAGCCTGAGCGCATGCGTGCCAATCAGCAGCACTCGTCCCCCTTGATCGATAAAACTTTTGATTCCGTCCAGAGTAGCTGGATCAACCCGTGTCACATAAGGCACGACCAGCAGTTTGTAATCGGCAAGCGCGCCTTCCGCGATCTGTTTCTCGGAGACATATCCTGTTTTATGTCCGCTATACGATAACGCTTCATACGCTCGCATCGTAACCGTAGAGTAATCGCCGGAAAAAATGCCGGCGGGAACCGTGTATAGAAGAGCCGCTTCCGGTTTGGCATGCTGGAATGCCGTAATCTCCCAAGCCAAACGATTTAGATCCAGATTGGTGCGCCCCGCTTCGGCCACAACATCCGGACGGTGGAGGACGCTCCCCTCCCGACTGGATGATTCGTCATAGGTTCTCTCCCAAATCCAAATCGTAGAAGCGCCGCGTCCATGTATGGCGCTTTGCCAAAGAACGCTGCGAAAATGTTTGGCTTGCTCCGGAGTGTATAACTTATCGCCGTCGGCAATGATATGATGCTCGGAATTAAATACGGGCGCCTGCTTGAAGGAGGTTTGCATATCATAGAAGCTTAGTTCCTCCATAAAACCTTTCGGCCCCTCATTGATGTAATTCCAATTATCATTGCCATTAATTTGACTGAACGCAGAGAAACGTTCTATGTCGACTCCCCATGACAGACTTCCCTGCGGATCGCCCATAATTTTGGCATGCAATGGCAGATCCGGCGACAACTCATGGATCACATCGACCATCCATTCGTGCCAGCGGGCAAAATAATCCTGGTTAAAAACGACATAATCATAGGACCAGGGACTGGCGGTCACATTAGCGGGCATCGGCACTTCGTCAAAGGAGGCATAGCTGCTCTGATAGATTCCGTTAAGCTCCGCTATATCTTCGTCATACAACTCCTCCAGATACTCGTGCCAAAACGGTAAAGCGTAAGCATCCTTATTCGTCTGATAAACCGATTCGTTGCTCAGCGTAATACTATGCAAGGATTCGTAGCCCGCCACTGCCGGGACCAACGCCCGCAAATAATCCTCTATGATGTCCCTGGCCCTTGGATGAAATAAGGAGAATTTAATAAAACCGTTGTTTAATACGTTCAATTCGGGCCACTTGGTTAACGCCCAAGCCGGAAAATAATGAGGAGAAATAAGCAAATTAACGGCTATATCATGGTCCTCTGCCCGCTGCAGCGCCTGTTGAATGTCCGATTCGAGCTTGCGAGTGGAGATGACGTAATCCTTATCCTCCGAATATCCTCCCAAATCTTCGAATCCGGCATTTTTAACGATGTTTTCGCTGCTGCCCGCTTTGGTCACGCTAAGATCGTCCACCCAGATCGTACCCGCATTTTCTGACACGATCATTAATTTATAGCTGGTTTCTTGAGCGCCGGTCGTGTATTCGTACACAACCTCCCGCCAATCAAAGGTGCCGCTCGGGAAAGACTTGCGCTGTTTCATCGCCGCCCCTCCGGGAAACCACGTGTTTTTGGCATTTTCCCCTTTTACCCAAACCCGAAATTCATAGGTCGTATTGGGCTCGACCGGGATCGTCTGGGCTACATTTACATATACGTTGGGCTGTATGGGCGACGCATTTGCAATTTGCAATGAAACGTCTCCCGAATGACTTACGCCTTCCACCGCAGCTGCGGTTGCGTTTACATTGCCCGAACGGCCTACCGTAAATTGATTTACAAAATCCTTTTTGTCCAAAATGACATCTCTTGGTCCAATCTCGATCTGAATAATATTGTTGCCCAAATCCTGGAATATAGGGATATCCTCCCGCACTTTGCCAAAGTGGCCGTAGCCGGTAAAGAAGATCGGCCGCTCTTCGACCGCGCCGGTGCTTCTTACCGCTGTGTCCCCCATAAAGGAGTAACCGGAAATAGCCGGCCTTCCGCTCACGTAACGCGGGACATCCTGCGGCAGGACCGTGCCGTCCAAATAACCCTGAAGTCGGGACTCCGCTTCGCCGTACAATCGCTCAAGCTCCACGGCGACATAATAAGCCCGTCCGAGTCTGTTTCCGACTATGTCCTCTCTTCCGTATTTTACGAATTCTTTGATTACCGTATAGTTGATTCGCTCATAATCCGTAGACAAACCTTGCGCTTCCGCAGCGAGCAGCAATTGCTCAAGCACAGGCAGCTTGTTCACAACCGCATCCAACATGCCTTCTAACTCTGTCGAAGTCATGATAGCGGTTACATCGATAATCTCGGTGAGCGTTCTATTGCCTCCTGGTTCGGCTAAAGTAAAGTCGAGCGCATAGTCGTCGGCACTCGTTGGTGCAAATTCCGTCTTTATCTCTGCTACTGACCGGGCAGGAATGACCAGTTCCTGGTCCATGTTCGTCATTATGGAAGATAACCGAAGGCTGATCTCCTCATTGCCCCAATTTACCGCAGAAACGTTATATTCGCCTGCGGATCCGCTGCCAAGCTCCTTCGGTCCATCTACCCAGAAGCTCCAGGGCGTGTCTGCGGAAACCAGCTGCACTTTGCCATGGGAACCGGGACTCTTGGCTTTGCCTATACCCGGCGTCCATTCGATCCATCCGCGACGCCCCGCTCCGTCATTATCGTTAAAGAGCAAGGTAAACGGAAGTATGCCATCCGGCTTTCCTGTATAGATTGTATTCCAGGGCATCTTTACCTCATACAAAATGGTACTGCCAAGCTGCGTCGCCGCAGCTGCAATTTGATCCGCTCCCGCCACGGCCTTCCCTTCGCTGAACTGCCACACATGAGCCTGGCCATCCATAAAGTTGATGCCATATTCCGGTCCATAAGTGCCGTCCGGGCTAAAGGCAAATTGAATGCTGTCCCCTCTCCACATCGTACTGCCGGCAACGGGGGTATGGTTATTGTCGATCACTTGAGCCGCCCAGTAGAAATAGTCGTCATCATAGGCCATATAGACATGGGCGGACAAGTCCTCTGCGTTAGCCCAACCCGACATCTCCACTTGGGCATCGCTTGCCGGCAACTGAAGCTGTGCAAACGATTCCCACTTCGCTATTGTCCCATCCAGCTCCATGCCATCCGTCTGCAGGGCAACGCCATGCTGGCTGGAGCCAAAACCGGCTTTAAACTCGTCCCACGGCGTTACCTGGACTGGTCGCAAGAAGTCGGCATCGTTATCGACCGAGTCGACACTCTCAGCCCCCTCTCCTGTGAGCGTTTCCAATTCTTGACCGTAAACAGCAGCCGCAAAACACTGGGCTGTCAGCAACCCTGCAAGCAGCACGCTGAGCCCCCGTTTAGCCGGCTTAGCCAGCGCAGCTGCAAATTTGCGGAATGGCAACGGTTGTTTCATCATTTTCCTATTCCCTCCCGTTTTATAATCGGAATGTAACCGGGAGGAAGGAGAAGCTTGCCATGTTCCCCCTCCAGCCCTTCTATCATTCCGCCTAAACTAACTTGATGCCGCAGTCGGCAGCGATACCCGCTCCACCGAACCTTCCACAAATTGACCCCTCATTTGAAGAATAAACCGGATATGGGCAGGTTTGACCTGCCTTACATCCGTCAGCCCTTGAAATACGCACAGGGCCGCTGCCGTTCCGGCAGCTTCGCCAATCGCGCTGACCGAGGCCATAATCCGGTAAGAGCTGTGCGCTTCATGCGTTCCGCTGATGCATCTGGAGCTTAGCAGCAGATTGCCAGCCCCTTTCGGAATCAAGGAACGGTACGGGATATGATAATATCCCGGCTCCGGAATACGCTCAAGCCGCGTCGTACCGCCTTCAGGATCATGAATATCAAGAGAATAAGCGCAGGCCGCCACCATATCTTCGAAGCGCCGGGTGCCGAGACAATCCTCCGCGGTAAGCTCATACTCGCCGACAATGCGCCGCCCCTCTCGAATGCCGAGCTTGGGAGCGATATAGTCCAGCCTCGCATGTTGAAATGCCGGATGTCGGCAAATAGCCGCGAACAGTTCCTTTGCTTGCTTGCTTCCTTCCTCTATGCCGCGCTCGACGGTCTCCGGCTTGGTAGGGTCCACCTCCAATACCGAGGTAGAGTTGAACAAAAGCGCCTCTCCATCCGGGTAAGGGAAACAAGTTACGCCGGTTCGCGGATTGTTGGTGCCCCCAGCCTCTTTCAACTCCCGATAAAAGGGAAGAAGCTCCCGTCTTAACGAATGGATCGCGGACCATAACCGAATATCGGGCTGCTGGAGCAGCGACCGATCGAAGCCGCTCACCTTGAACGTCGCCGTAGCGGACTGGAGCTTGCCGTCGCTCTCCCGGCCCAGATGGTAGGATAAGCCCGCCAGAGCCGACAAATTGCCGTCCGCGGTAGCATCGAGATAGACCGGAGCGGATACGATGCCCGAATGTTTGCCGCTGATATGCAGCTGAGCAATCCGGTTATCCCGCATGTCGGCTTGGACAACCGCGCTCCCCGTCCATATCGTCAGAAGGGGCTCTGCTCCAAGCAGCTTGATATAGTTTGCCTTTAACTGCTGCTCGTCATAGGTTGGCACAACTTGTTCGCTGTAATGGGTGTAGGCGGCGGGAAATAGTTCCCGGTGAATGCCGCTGTTAATCGGACGGCCGGCGCGATCGCGAAAATCGCAAATAAGCGATACGCTGGAGAAGACGCCGGTGCCTCCGACTTCATCCGCCTGCTCGATTAGCAGCACTCGCTGCTGCAGCCTTGCCGCGGCAAGAGCGGCGCTTATGCCGCCAACGCCCGCGCCGGCTATGATAATATCAAACTTGCAAGTTTCTTTATTCATTAGCCGCTCCCCTCTCTTCCAAGCCGCTTGCCAATACACGGCGAGGCGTTCCCTCATAGATCGCAATGCCATTGCGGGAAATTCGGCAGTAGCCGGGACGCATGAGAATATCAAAGTTATCATTGCGGAAGAGGAAGCCGCTGACTTGCACATCCCCGTCCTCGGGCGGTCTTGGATGAATCCACAGACTGCCGTCAAGCTGCGGTTCGATCCCCGCCATGCCGAACAGGAGCGCCTCCGCCCCGGACAATCCGGCCACCACATTGGCCCGCTTGTGGGCAGGAATGGCCGGCCGATCGCAATAATGCTCTTGCGGATAATAAGGCAAATGCCGGCCCATCCAGAAATGCCGCTTCAACACATCCCATGCCGCCGTATCCTTGCCTTGTTCCCAAAGCGTCAGCGCCAGCATGGGACCGTCTCCCGTATAGGAGCCGCCGCCCGACCAATCCGGATCATTTTGCTCGTAATGAAGCTCATCCTCTGCGGAAACGCTGCTTACACCGTAGGCGCCAAGAAACGCTCCCTCCCTGACCTGCTCGAACATACGATCCGCCATAACCTCCGTACATGCCCCGAAGCGCAGCGCATCGAAATATTGGATGGAATAGATAAACTCCTCATGCCCATCAGGGTATACGGCCTTGAACCATCCTTTCTCCTCATCCCAAAGATGGCGGCGAATGGACTGACGAATCGTCTCCGCCTTGGCTCGCCACTGCTCCGTCGTTTCCCGCTCCTCCCCCAGCCGCTCCGCGAGCTGGGCCAGTCTGTCATAGCTCCATGCGCGCTCGGCATTGGGACTGGCAACAATATGTTCGTAGCCGGCGCCGCGCATTTCCAGAAGATTATGCTGAAAGCCGTAATCCAGCAAGTCGTTTGTCTGAGGAAGTCTTTGATCGTCTTGCAGCATTAATTGACGCATGACGGGGAACAACTTTCGGCCTCCCTCGCCATATAGAAGAATGGCGCTCCATGCAAAATGAATAAAGGACCAAAGACTGTAGGAGTAAGCGACATTGGCTCCCTTGCCGCTAGGCGCAAAACGGGAATGGCGGTCAACGCCGCTGTCAGCCATCAACCCGGCCAGCTCCAGGCTTTTCTCCTCGCCTAATAACAGTCCCATTGTTTTGGCCGCGTATCCGCCCACATCCCATGGGTAACAGCAAATGCCGGCTCCCTCGATTCCGGACACAACCGGGAAAGGCTGCATGGCAAATTCGGGGTTGTCCCAAAGACAGATCAGACCGCTCACGATGGAACGCCGGTAATATTCTTCGAGCCCAGGGATATCGGATTGCAGGACCGGCAGCCGACGACCGGCCTCGGACAACCGGTGCTCCCATACTCGCCGGGTCTGATCCTCCAGCGTTGCCAGCGCGGCGGCCGGAAGGAAAGGGGTGCCGGCTGCGGTCATTGCGACGCAGAAACGTATCGTCCGCGACTCCCCCTCCGCCAGCACCGTCTCTAATTGACCTTCGCTCGTTAGCGTGACCCTTACCTGACTGTTCTCCCAAGCATGAGCCGGATGATCGCACTTGGTTGCCTGCTCCGCTGCCGCTTCGGGCCAGCCATAGTCCCATTCATCGTAGTTGGCATAGATCGGCCGGCCTGGCGATACCTCCGGCGCAATGCCAAGCGTTATGGTTCTTCCGCTGCGGTTGCGAACCGTCACCTTTAGTACAAAACCATGGCTGCCTGCAAGCGGCACCAATTCGCTGTCCACTCCCAGAGAAAGCAGCTTGTCCGCGACAAAGTGATGATAAGTGCCCCGTCGGACAATCCGGTCCGGCTGCCAGATCTCCTCCGCATACAACAGGCCGCAGTCACCCTTGCCCAAATGGCCGTTGTCCGCAATATCATGCCCATCCGCTCTCAGCCCTACGGACAGTTGAAGGTCCTTCGCCGCATAGGGCGGCGCGTAACATCCGCGCACGCCCATTACCGTTCTCCGCTCCGGGGCTGTCGTACTATAGCCGCTGCCTACCCAGATATGTTCCTTGGGGGCCAGGCTTCTGCGTATATCAAAAGCAAATTGCTGTAAAGTGTCCATTGCCATCGTGCTAAACTCCTTCAACGTTATTTCTTGGCCTGATTGGCGTAAAGCTCCGTGTAGTCCGCAATAATTTGATCGCCGCCCTGAGCTCTCCACTTCTCTACTTCTTTGTTGAAGCCGTCCTCATCCAATGTGCCGATAATGAACTTAATGCGAGCATCCGTAATAATTTTGTTCAACTCTGTTCCTTTTTCCACGGCAGTCTGGGAAATGAGCGGCTCCACCGGATTCGACACGATGATGGATTCATTATCCTGCATCATCTGGCGGAACTTGTTATCCGCCTCGCCTTTGCCCTTCCAGATCATCAAAGCTCCGTCATAAGACGGCAGTTGCTTTAAAGGCGATACTTCGTTGGAATAGGCCGTCTGGTCGGTGATGGACGGCTCTCCGGAAGAATCCTTCGCGTGATGGCTTCCCTCGATCCCCCAAGTCCACGTGTACATCATTTCTTCATCCACGATTTTGTCAAAGAAACCAAGAAGCTGCTTCAGCTCTTCCTCTGTTTTGACCGTTGCTTTTGGAAACACAAACATGCCGTTATAACCCGTTGTAGCAAATACCCGCTCGCCCTCCGGCCCCTCAATCCGGCTGATAATATCCAGCTTGGCATCCGGATTCGCCTTCTTAAGCTCATTGCCGCCAGTGATCAGGAAGTCAAGCGTCGTAAAGATAACGCCGGCTTTGCCTTGGAAAAATTGCTCCTGCTGCTTGCTTGTTTTCGTAGCCGGGAAATCCTGATTAATCAGCTTTTCATCATACAGTCTCTTGTAAAATTTCATAGCTTCCATATTTTCAGGCGTCATAAACTGCGGGACAGCCTTGCCGTCCCGTATTTCCCATTGATTAGGCGCTCCAAAGAAAGCCGAAATCGTCTGGAAGCCGGTCAACCCGACTGCCGATGCGCCATTGCTGGAATCTTCCGCTTCCACAAGACCGAACGTGTCATGGTTTCCCGTCTTTGCCGGATCGTTTAGCGTAAACGCCTTAATGACGTTATATAAGTCATCGATCGTTTTGGGCTGTTCAAGACCCAGATTGTCCAGCCAGTCCTGACGGATGACGATGCCTTGACGCGCCAGCGCTCTTGCACGGTACAGACCGTAAACTTTGCCGTCCACGGAAATATTGTTTAATACCGTTTCGTTGCCGTTATATTTGCTCAGATTCGGGTAGTCCTTCAGATAAGGCCCGATTTCCCAAAACATGCCTGAACGTTGGGCGTTAATGATCGACGACGATTTCGTATCCTGAATCATGAGTACTTGGGGCAGATCATTGGAAGCAATGGATACATTCACCTTGTCGTTGTAAGCAGAGGCAGGTATCCAGGTTGCGTCTATCTTGGTATTGGTATATTCCTCGATTTTTTTGATAATCGGGTTATTTTCGCCCGGCGGCTCCGGCGAGGTGTACTGGTTCATCATGGTAAATGTAAACCGGCCGTCGCTCCCTTCCTCCTTCTTGCCTTGTCCGCATGCGGCCAAGCTTGTTGCCACGATTGCAGCCAGCCCGACAAACGCCAGCTTGCGCGGTAATCCCAACATGTCTTCGTCCCCCTTGATTAGATGAGTTAATTGTATCAAAAGACGGGCAAGCCCATCCTTTAACCCGTAGAGCTGATTATCCTTTTACCGAGCCAAGCAACACCCCCTTGGCAAAATGTTTTTGCAGGAAAGGATAAAAGGCCAGAATCGGAACAGTCGAGAATACAATGACGGCCATATTAATAATTTTGGAAGGCGGAGGCGGCGCCTCGCTCATATCCGATAAACCTTTTTCCGTCAAAATGACAATCTGCCTCAGCAGCACCTGGATGGGCCACTTGCGGGAATCGTTAATATACAGAATGGCGTTAAGAAAAGTATTCCAATGGTTGACGGCGTAAAACAACGCGAAAGTGGCGATGGCCGGCATCGACAACGGAAGCACGATACGCAGCAGGATGCCGAGATCATTACAGCCGTCAATCTTGGCCGATTCCTCCAGACCGTCCGGAAGCTGTTGAAAAAAGTTTTTGATAATAATCAGATTAAATGCGCTGATCGCGCTCGGAATAATTAAAGCCCAATACGTATTCGTAAGATGCAGTCCTTTGACAATCAGAAAGGTAGGGACAATTCCGGCGCTAAAAACCATCGTAAAAGTGACCAGCAGCAGGATCAGCCGACGACCGTACAACTCCTTCCGCGCCAGCGGATAGGCCATAAGCACAGTCATGAGCAAATTTACCAGCGTGCCGACAACGGTAACGCCGATTGTGACCCACAAGCTGTGGAGCAGGATTGGCGTCGACAATATATAACGATAGCCCGCCAGCGAGAACTTGGTTGGGAATAACATAAAACTTTTGGCCAACACTTCCTGCTCTGTCGCAAATGAAATCAAAACGATATAAATAAAGGGAATAATCATAACCGCCGCCACCAGGATCAACACTGTGCCGTTGGCAATGCCGAACAGGCGATTCCCCAAACTGCGTTCATGCATGACTAGTACACTCCTTCCTCTCCGAATCTTTTGACCAGCCAGTTGGCGGTAATGATCAGCACGAATCCAACAATCGATTTAAACAATCCGACGGCCGTGCTAAAGCTGAACTGTCCTTGCGTTATCCCGGCTGTATAAACATAAGTGTCAAATACTTCGCCGACTTCCCGATTGATCGAGTTAAGCATCAGGAATATTTGCTCAAAGCCTGTGTCCAGGAACGTTCCTAGTCGTAAAATAAAAAGGATGGTAATCGTCGATCGGATCGCGGGAAGCGTGATATGCCACAGTTGACGCATGCGGCCTGCTCCATCTATCCTTGCCGCTTCATACAGCTGAGGGTCTACTCCGGATAAGGCGGCAAGGAAAATAATCGTCCCCCATCCGGTTTCTTTCCATATCACCTCCAGCGTAATCATCGGGCGGAACCACTCCGTACTAATCAAAAAGTTGATTTTCTCCCCACCCATGGCTGCGATAGCCTCGTTTACCAAGCCGCCGTCCAGGGTGAAGAAGGTGTAAGCAATCCCGACTACGACGACCCATGAAACAAAATGCGGGACGTAAATCAACGTTTGTACCACTCGCTTGAAGGCTTCGCGCCGAACCTCGTTAAGCATAAGCGCCAGAACGATCGGCGCCGGGAAAAAGAACAAAATATTGTAACAGGCCAGTATAAGCGTGTTTCGCAAAAGCATCCAGAACACGGGATCGTGAAACAAGCGGTCAAAGTGCTTCAGTCCTACCCACTCGCTCCCGAAGAAGCCCAGGTATGGCTGATAATTTTTAAACGCCAGCAGCAACCCCCACATGGGCGCATACTTAAAGAGGACAAAATAAAGGACGCCGGGAATAAGCATGAGGTATAACCATTTGTCCCGTAATAACCGGCGACCGACCCGATGCCGCCTGGACATGTAGGCAGGCGCCGCAAGGGCCGGCTCGCTTTCGATTTGATTCATCTTCTAACTCCACCTTTGCTAGAACGTATCGTCTTGTGCTGCGTGCTTTAACCTTAAACGGCGAGGAGACGAGCGTCTATAATCGGGGTATAATCATCAGAACGCGTGGTGATAGCGGCGCTTCTAATAATCATTAGAACCGGAATTATAATCATCTTAATGAGGTTGTTCAAAAAGTCCGCTCCAAACAAAAAAGACGCAGCTACACGCGCTGCGTCTGGTTTTTTGGGTCATAAATATTTATTGCCCGACATGCTGTTGGCGATATTGTCCCGGGGTCATGTTCTCCATCTTCCGGAAAAAGCGGATAAAGTTTTGCGGGTTTGTATACGTAAGCCGTTCGGCAATATCGCCGATCTTCATATCCGTCTCAATCAACCACTTCTTGGCCATCTGCAGCCGGTATTGCTGCAAGCATTCGCTAAAGCTGATTCCGGTTTCCCTGCTAAATAGCGGGCCCAAATGATTGGGATGGTAGTTCAATTTCGCCGCGCAGGCTTCAAGCGTAAGCTCGGTCTCGAAGCCCTGATAGATCATTTGCAAGACTTGATCGGAAATTTGTTTCGCATGCGATTTGCGCTGTTGCTCAATCTTGTTCATTAAAGGGACGATCACGGTGTCATAAAACCAGGTCCGGATGGTCTCTTGCGATTGAAGCTCCAAGATCTGGTGAAACAGCTCCTGATCCGACGAAAACACGGACCCATCCGTTGATTCATGCAGCATGGAGTTTGACTGCATCAATTCCATCAGCATCGTGTATAGCCGGATTAACGACATCTGATACTGGCGCCAATCCGCCTGCTCCCCGAATATCAAGGCCATACATTGATCCAGCAGTTCCTTGCTTCTGGTCCAATCTGCCAGCTTTACCGCATCGCAAAGCTCCTTGGCGGCCCGATGGGGGAAAACGCCTGCTATGCTATCGCCTGGTCTCACATCATCAATAAACAAGATGGATCCGGGGCCGCTCCGTATTCGGTAACGAAGCGCCTCCAGCGCTTCCTCGCAAGAGGCCGGAGCATCGATCAACTGATGACGAGGCCGACTAATGCCGATGCTGATCGGCAAGCTCAAATATTGGCTGACGGCCTTTTGAACGAGTTCTACCCTATCAAACAGCCAAGACTTGTACTCCGTCTCCTCCCGCTTCTCGCTCCCCCCAACCAATGTGATTAAAGACTGTTCCATAAATACGGGATCCAGCCGTTCATGAGCAGGAATCAACTCCGCCGCAATATTGGCGATAGCGAACAACAGCAAGTCCCGATCTTCTTCCCGATAGTTCGAATGGTCCAAAGAATCGATCTGGATGGCGAGCACGGCATGCCATTGCCAATCGTCCGGATAGCCATACTCCTTCAGCTTGGCAGGCAGCTGCGACTTCTTCTCCTCGCCCCTGATGAGCTTAAGCACGAAAAACGGCCTCATCTCTCTGATCTTGCCCGCCACTTGGGCGGACAGCTTGTCTTCCTTCTGCAGCATGGATTGCAGTCGCGCCCCTATTAAAGCGAATTCATCCTTCGTCTCCACAGCATGAGGGTCATCCGGCTTCGCCGCAATGGCGGATACGAGCTGGCGAATGGGCTGATAAAACGAACGAGAGCCAAACAAAGCCAAACCGCATGTCGACAAGATCATTAACAGGCAGGCAGCCAGCGTTACCCAACCGATGGATCGCGAGTCTTTGGTCATATCCTTAATGGAGATGGCCGACACGTAAGTCCACCGATTGTAGCTGGATTGCCTTGCAATGATACTGGTTTCGTCTCCATCCAGGGATACGTCGAATTGAGTCGTCGATTCTTTGTTTCGTTTGAGTTCGGGAATCAACGGATCGAGGCTGAGTTGCCCCCTCGCGGCCCCGCCTTCCGACAGCAGCTCATACCCGTTATCCAGCACCAGCACAGTCCCGCTCTGGTTCCCCTCCTTCAGCAAACGAGACAGCTCCGACTCCGCAATCGTAACAATTGCAAGTCCGTTAGCCTTAAGCGAATTTAGCGGGATTTTTTTGACCAGGCTGATACTTGGCGAACGATCGTCTTTGTTCGTTACCCATGCAGAAAAGGACGGCAGCTGTTCATACCGAAGCAGTTGATCCAAATTTTTGAGATCAGCGAACGTAAAGATATTGTTATTGTCTATTCCCCACTGCCCGTTTAAATTTACAATCGTCATGTTGCTGATCGTCAATTCGAAGGTTTGGCTGCGTACCATGCTCTGGTACATTTCGTTGTAAATTTGATAATGCTCCGCCGCATAAGGCAATGACATGGCATTAACCACTAAAGGCGAACTAATATATTGGGTAACCGAATGGTCGATCGTCTTCAGTATTTGTTCTACCCTGAGCTGCGTTTGCTGCAGCGCATCCATGCTTCGTTCATTCACCTTGTCCTGCACGATGGAGGAGGACATATAATAAGAAGCGATTCCCACTACAATAACAGGAATGGATCCAATAAGCAGGCAAAATAAGAGTAAACGGATAAAATATTTGCCGGAACGATTTTTCATAGCATCTCCTTTGATAGCCGTCTTGCTATATGTTTATCCATTATAGGAAACGCTGTGGAAGGAGTCCATAATCAAGCTATAATCATTATAAAGGATCTTAGCGCTCTAACCGCCCCAGTCAATTCGTTACGTTAAACAAATAATCCGTCCATCCAGCCCAGCTAGAGGGATCCGGGTATGCCGCCCCTCCGACGGTGAACAGCATTCCTTGTATGGGAAGCTGATCGTTCGCAACGGAGTGAATCCCTGCCTCGTCGACCTTGAATTTGACAGCATCGTTGATGGCGTATTGGACGGGCCGATCATCCAGCAGCTTCAGCATGACGTATGCATCATCTCCCGACGGTCGCCAATCCAGCATTCGCAGCTTCTCGAATCGCTCGAAGAACAAGGCGGCATACATCCCTTCGTTGTACTGCAGCCAAGTATCCGAGGAGCCTCGCGGAGAATACTTCATCCGATTCCCCTCTCCGTCGTACGCAACCTCGGAGAAAACAAACTCGTCGTTTACCCGATCTACTAAACGAAATTCCGCCTTCAGCACATCGCCTTCCTTCGTGCGCACGAGCTCAAAGGAAGAAATTTTGGCCTGATCCGTAACAGAGGTTTCCGCAAGCACCGATCTCCAGATGCCTTCCATGCCAAGCGCTTCATAAGGTATCGCCTCCATTCGCACATCGCGCTCTCGCCATCCAACCTCCTCCGAAATCGCAGGCCATAAGAGTCCCGTTGCATAGATGGTTAGTCCCAGCAGCGCCGCATTACGCTTTGTTCTGGCATTCGGCACGGGCTTCCGGAAGAACAGCAGATAGACGAGAAAGCCCAGCGGAAGCTTAATAGTGTTAATAGAAAAGGTAAAGCAGCCAAGCAGGGTATAACCGGCCAGCTTCCAGCCGAGTCCCCTTTCCGCTTCCTCTCGGCGCCGGTAGAGCAAGATCAGAACGATCAGGACGGCAATTCCCGAGAACGGCAGCCAAGCAGACGCCAACAGCCCGCCGTCATGCTGCCTGTAGCCGTATAAGTTGTAGCCGGCAAATCGAATCGTTACGCCTTCTCTCAATACGTCCTCATTCGCGAAATCGAAGGAAATTCCCGCCATATTACTTGGACCTTCAGTCGCACCGTAACTGCCATTCAAGAGATCGCGTCCCGAGTTGTCCGTCACCTGCCAGCGTTCTACCGCTCCGGAGGTTGTGAATGAACCGTTATCCAGAATCAGTGAAGTCGTCAAGTAGCGACCCGCCCTGAGGCTCATGGAAGGGATGGCGTTCAATTGCACATAAATATCGTTATTTTGCTTCGTTACGGATTCCAGCAAAATCGTCGTATTAAACTTCTTCTCTAGTACGAGGTTCAGCTTATTCTCCTCGCCGACGCCCTCCGGAATCCATTCTGGCTTCAGCAGGAAAGTTGTCGATATCCCTTCCTTAACGAGGGTCGTATCATACCCTTGACGAGACATGACCCGCTCATAGATCGCATCCGATCGATTGCCATACAGCCATTGCGTCGCGATTGCGCCCACCGCCAACAAAGCTGCGATCAGTAGTCTCCAATTCATTTTTCTATAAACTTCCGCTTGCCCAACCTTGGTCGTCATCCTCTTCACCGCCTTCGGGATCGATGTTCACATCCAACATGCCGTTGCTTCATTCCTCAACACTTTTACGTTTCCATTCCTTGGAAGGTTGCACATGCGCATCCCTTTTCATCACATAGAAAAGAAACCCTTGCATCTTAAGATGCAGGGTTTCTTGGGCAATCGGATTCATGACGACTATCGTTTATTGTTCGGTTTCAGGATTATTGGAATACACCAATGCTCCAGTAACCGTCTTGTTGTCTTCCAGATCCCGCTGCAATGTAAAGATAAATCGTTCCGTCCCCTTTTGTGAGGAATAGTGAATGGAATTATCGTCTCCCATTCGGCTAACCTCCGAGTAGCCGGCTTGTTGCGCATAGTCATAATACAGAGCGACTGCTTCGTCGTACGGCATCTCCGTTTCGATCGTCACCGTGATGGAATCGCTGCCGCTGATCGACGAAGTGACTTCGATTTCATCCGGCAGCGGCACGTCGGAAGGGAAGCCTTCCGGTATGTCCGCTTTACTGGACAGCGTAACCTCCTTGCCTTCCCCGGTCGTAATCGTCACTTCTCCCTCCTCCGCTTCCTGGATGGCTTGCTCGATGTTCGAGCATCCCATCGCGAAAACCAAGGCCATCGCCGTCGCTGCCAGCCCTGCCCTTTTCCATGTCGTTGTTGCCGGTTTCTTCTTCATTGCCTCATTCTCCCTTTGTCATAATCGGAACCCGCCATTACCAGGTCCATTCTTCTTCCTCTTCGTCTTCGTCGCCCCAAGTCCACTCGCCGGGTTCTTCATTCGGCGGTTTGACGACATTAAGCTTTAATTCCAGCTCCATCACATGAATTTTGCTCGTGATGCTTCTGAAGCCGGCCACAATGGATTCCGCAAAGGGCAAATCCTCGCCCCTCGTTACGATTCTGACGAGCATTTGCTGCGGTTCCTCGCCAGGCGGCGCATAGACGGCGCTGACGCGGTATTGGCCGATCGGAACGTTGTGCACGCCGTAACCATTGTTGTTTCTGCTTCCCTTGCTAACCAATTTGGGTCCGCCGACGGTTCCATCCATCATCGTCCCCACGGGCTCCAGCGTTATCGTCACGTCGTCCCGATCTGGCGGTTCGGCAATGGGGTTAAGCGGATGGATCAAATCCATCATATAGAACAGCACTTCCCCGCTTCCGCCCGTGCCGGTAGAACTGTTAAGCTTGACGGTGAAATTGCGGATCGCGCCCGTATTGCCGGCGAACGGGCTGTTATCGTCCGCCGTCAGCTCGACGCTGTGCTCGACTCCCTCATAGACGGTTTTGAAATCGGCATATGCCATGTAAGTCGTGGCCGCCTTCGGCAACGCTATCCGGTAGCTTCCGTTGTCATCCGTCTTGGCCTGCAGGTTGCTGTCATACAACAGCTGGTTGTCGATCGTAATCCATGCTCCTTTAATGGGAGTGCCCTCAGAATTAACAACCCTTCCCTTTACCACATAGGGCTCGAGGACCGTATCTTCCTTGGTAATCTCGATGATTGACGTGCCCGACGCATTGTTGTAAGAAACGAAATAGCCGCTGCTCTCCGATACGAACCGTAACGGAATCATCGTGCTTCCGTTAATGATTTGCGCCGGTACGGACAGCTTAACGCCTTGACCGTTCACCTTTGCCGACTGGCTTCCCATCGTCAGCTCGATCTTTATCCCGGTTTTGGTCCCCGATGCCGTCTTCTCTTCTGCGTTCCACTCCACTTTGTAGCCAAGCGTCTCGAACGTCTTGCGGAAGGGCACCAGCGTCGTTCCGTTCCGGATCAGCGGCTGCTGGCCTTCGAACTGCAGAAGCTTTCCTTCGACATAAATCTTTATTTCGCCGGCTTTGGCAGTTGCCGACGTCGCCATGCCGGCCAAGAGCACGAGCAAGCAGGACAGCCAGATCATCACCTTCGTCGTTTTTCTCTCCACTTTACCAACTCCTTTCGCCTGATCGAATTCATCGTATACCGCCTCATCCCGTCAGACCAGTTACACGTTGTCACAACCATTGTCATGTCTTCGCCATGATGCGGGTCTTCTGCCCCAGTCGCCATCCTTATAGCCCGGATAACTGACAAAAACGATGACAACATGTAACTTGGGGCAGCATCGCCATTCTTTTACAATTAGGAACAAGAACCCGAATGGAGGAATGGATATGAGCTTTATGGACAAAGTGAAATCCGGATTTACCGAAGCAGGCAGCAAGGCGAAAATCGTTGTGGAAATCAATAAACTCAAATTGCAAAACAACAATAAGCAGAAGGAGATCGAGCAAAACTACCAGAGCATCGGACGCATGTACTATTTGCAAGCGGTCGGCAGACTTGCGGATGACTCGGGCGCGGATCCTGCCGGCATGGTTGAAAACATCGCGCGGCTGGAGGCGGAAATCGAGGAAAATAGCAAAGAAATCAAGACGCTGGCAAATGAAAAGGACTGCGTATGCGGCAAACCCGCACCGTTGGACGCCCGCTTCTGCCCCTCCTGTGGACATACCTTTGAATCATGAAAAGCCGGATCGAAAGCAAACGAAACAAGACCATCCTGCTCCTCTTGATCGCCTCCCTCGTGACGGTTGGCGCCGCAGCCCTATTTATAAAGAATCAGCCGGGCTCCAAGGAAAGGCCTATAGTCTCGCAGAGCTCTCACGTGCCGACCGGACGAGATAAAGCGGAGCCGGCTGTGCCCAAACGAACCCGCTATCCCGTCGGCGACTGGAGCATCGCGATTCCTTATTTAAACCCGTTCGGCTCTCAGTCCAACTATCAATCAACCGAGCATACTCCCAATCAATATCAGGAATTGAAGTATATCAACGAACGGCAGATGGAGACCTTCCGCATGACGGCGGGAGAGCTCTGGAAGCTGAATGTGCAGTGGAAGGACGATAGCGGCGATCCTTGGGAGGACTTGCGGCTGTATATAAACGAGCTTGGCGGTCGCGCCTACATGGGATCCGCGGAAGACAGTCTCGTGGTTACGGCTGATGATTCCGAAGGAATCACATGGTGGGGCATCGCCTCCAAAGGCGGCGACGGCTACCAATTCAAGGTGTTCAAGGAGCTTCGCCTGCGGCACGGTTTGCCCGCCGGATTCATGACATCGGATTATCCCGGCGGCGAAATCTATTTCATGACGAATAACGAGAACCACAAATATCAAAGCTTAAGGGCCGAGCTTAACGATGGCGGAGTCCGCCTCCATGCCAAAGGTTTGTACTCGCAGGGAAAAAATCGGCGGGATCTCTCTTACAACCAAGAGCTCAACGCCGTTAAAAGCACGCATTATACGCTTAACGATATTCCGCAGGATCCATCCGCGCCTTTGTTCTGGAAGGTTACCTGGAGCCCGGATTCGGATCCGCGAGAGCTTGTTTTCTCGGTAGACGAGACCGAGGACATCACTCCGTTCCGGGACGGCGAACGACTGGGATCGCTTAAGGTAACAGGAGGAATGGCCGGTCATCTCAAGGTAGAGGCGCCTCCGGGGGTCGTCGTGAGCCATCCGGAGCTTCATCTCCATGGCGACCGTACGCCGGAAGGCGATACGCTCTTCTGGCTTCCTCCCGGCTACTGGAACGTCGCCCTCGAGCAGGAAACCGGACCGCCCGTGCATACAAGGCTTGTGCCTGTCAGCGCGGGCGAGATGACGGTGCTGGATATGAAACCGCTCATTCGCAACGCCTACCGGAACGACGGTATCGGGAAATCCGATGGCGCGGAAAGCGGACTGCAGATTGAAGAAGCCGTGGAACAAGGCGAGCAAGCCCGCATTACGTTTATGCTGCTCGACTCCGAGCAACCCGGATTTGCGCCGAACCCTTCCGACATCGAAATATTGGAGGGCGGCCGGCCTGGCAAGCTTCTGGAGCTCAGCCGGATGAAGACGCCTCCGAGCGTCGTGTTGGCGCTGGATTCCTCCGGCTCCATGGCGAAGTCGATGAGCCATGTGCTCGCATCCGCCCGCTCCTTTATCGAAGGACTGCCGGAGGATGCGCATGTTCAATTGATTGATTTTGACACGCAGGTTCGGGTAATCGAAGGCACAAGCAAGAAGGAAGCGCTCGCGGGACTGTCTTCGGTCAAGGCGCAAGGAAATACCAGGCTGTATGATTCCGTCATTAAGGCGTTAAGCCAGTTGAAGGATAAGACGAGACCGTCCCTGGTCTTGTTTACGGACGGCGTGGATAGCAATGCCGAAAAGGCTGGAACGGGCAGCACCTCGAGCAGAAGCGAGGTCGAGCAGGCTGCGCGCGATGCGGGAGTGCCGGTCTATGCCATCGGCTTCGGCCCGGACCATGACAATGCCACGCTGCTGGAACTCGCGGCCATGTCTGGAGGCACGTATTACTCCGCGCAGGACGCGGCCGCGCTGGACCACGTGTTCGCCGCGATTAACGAGCGGCTCGGCAACCGCTTCGAAGTCGTCTACGAACGGCCCAAGGAGCAAGCCGCCTCCGACGTTCCCGTTATCGCGATGACCCTTGACGTCAGCGGCTCCATGGATGCCGATCCCGCTTCGGGGAACGGCGCGTACCGCATCGATAAAGTAAAACATCTGTTCCACGACTTTATCGCGGAGCTGCCCGAACGCAGCTTGATGCAGCTGCTCAGCTTCTCGACCGAGCTGCGGTTCGATCAAGGCTTCACCTCCCGCAAGGCCGAGCTGCTGCAGGCGCTTGGCAATTTAAAGGCCGTTGGCGGTACGGACATCCTGAATTCCGTCTTCGCGACCTATCAGTCGCTTAAAAGCATTCCTTCGGAGAAACGTGTCATCGTCTACGTAACGGACGCCGCACTAGCCGTCGATGAGAAGCAAAAAAGCTTCTTTGAAACAACGCTTGCGGCGATCAAAGAGGAGGGCATCGGGGTGCTGTGGGTAGGGCTGGGCACAGAGGATAGCGAGGAAGCCTTTCAATGGGCCGCCGAGAAATCCGGTGGCCAATACGTCATTTCCGAGGACCCGGCAGTATTGACGAAAGCCATCCAAGAGGCGCTTGCGCAAGTGCAGAAGCGGACGAAGGGACAAATTCCGCTTACCCTCGCGGTTAAAAGCGGGAACACTGACAGCTCCGCACGGCTATATACGGACGACAAGCTGGTGGATTTCCCCATGCTGCGGGACGCCGGCAACAAGGTGGAATTCCAAACCATCGGTCTCGAGACGGGCCTCCCCGTCGCGCAATATGGGCAAGCTGCTGCTTCGCTTGTCTATGGACGCGATCTGCCGGGCGAGGACGTGCAGATCCGCAAGCGGATCTCGCTTAACGCTAAAGGCAAAAACAAGTCCGTGGAATGGAAAGCCAACGAGCTCTATTTGCTTAACAGGCTCAAGGGCGTCTCCGCTCCGCATGGCCGTTCCTTCGCGGCGATCGAGATGGAGCTGACGGGCATGCATGAAGGCGGAGCTGCCTATCAAATACCGGACTTCGCTTCTCATTTCTTTATGCGGATCAACGACTCGGGTTCCTATCCGGCTTCGACGGCCACCTGGCTGACGGAGCAGCCGCTGTCCCCGCCGGGAGAAGGCGGCATAACCGTCAAGGCCGGCGAAGCCGTTAAGGGATTGCTCGTATTCCTCGTACCGGACGAGGAGATGGAACGGGCCTCCCTCCATTATTACGACACCGGTTATGGGCATATTTCGCTCGCCTTGATCGGTGAGCTTCCGAAAGAAGACCCCGAAGCCTGGAACAGCATGCCCAAGAGCGCCATCGGCAAGCTGTCGGATACGTTTCAGCTATCCTTGCAATCCGTAGGCGAATTGGGCCGGATCGGCAATGTGGCCATAACGCGAGGCGCCAGCATGTTTAAACTCGTCGAGACCGAGCTGAAGTCGCTTGTCAACGCCGATCTGAAGCTGGATCCGCGGCAACGCTTTTATTGGCGCGTCGCCACCGCCGCCGGTCCCTTCCTCCTGCCGGTCCATATGGCGACGGCCCTTTTGCCTCATGGCTTGCTGCGGCCCGCGACCTTCGCTCCCGGCTCCGCAAACACAGCCGTGCTGGCCTTCCAGACGCCGAATGCGCTGGGCACGATGCCGTCGGACTTGTATGTCGACCTCTTCGGCGGCGCAACCGTGCTTCCGATTAGCTCGGGAACAACGGAAATTCCGCATTCGGAGAGAAGAGTCGATGCCGGGGGCAAAGGCGTATCGCTGACCGTCAATGCGCTGTCCCGGATGCAAGCACTGGAGTCCGGCAGCGGCAACTATGTCGTAGCCGACGTGACGTTGACCGATGAAAGCGACGGCTTCGGCTCAACCGGCTTTCGCGAGACGTTTAAGCTTGTCCCCGTTCAGCCCCCGCGGGATAGCGATGTGCCGGAGCTCGCTCCGGATCCGCTCACCGAAGGCCTGCTGCTGGGCATGGATGCCGATTGGTCCGTATTCGACGGGGCTGAGCGGCGCGGACTGCTCCTGTTCTCCCTCCCCCATAACGGGAAGGAGTTGAAGTGGAACCTGCAATCCGAACTGTTCCCCGGCTTGAACATGGAAGTCGGCGACGATGTCTATAAGGAGGAAGGCCTGCTCGCCGTTCGGATCGAGCCGGAGCTCGAAGATACGTTCGATTTGCAGCTATCCGCGGCGCTTGCCGAGGTTCTCCGCCGTCATCGGGCACGGGAGGCGGCAGGTCAAGGGGAAGGCAAGGCGCGGACCGTCGACTTTAATGAAAAAGAAGGGCGCAGAGAAGCCGTCCCGGCTCCTATGCCCGCCGTGCTAGGCTTGATGGCTATCGAATCCGTAAGGCAATGGGCCGATTTCGAGCAGCTTCTGGGCAGTCTGCGATGGCTGCCCTCAACCGATCCCCATGGCGTCTACCGCCACTCTCCGGAAGCCGTCATCGCGCAGGGCTGGGGGACGGAAGGCGATCTGGCTGGCTTGGCGGGCGGATTGCTTTCGCAGCTTGGCTACAGCCCCTCGCTTGGCATGGTCCAGCTGACGGAACGCGGCAGGGAGGCGCTTCGAGAGCTGGGCTCCGTGGATGCGGCAACTTTGAAATATTTGCCCGCATGGACGTATCAGGACGAGCAAGGAGCAAACAAAATTTTTGTAGTTCCGTTCATGAAAGAGCTGTCGGAGCTCGGCGGTTTGGCCTTCTTCCCTGGCGGCCAGGAGCAAAGAGGGATGACGTCCGCACAAGCAACGATCAGCGTCTACTTCCAGGTGGAGGCGAAAGCCGACTCGGGATTAGGCGCGATTGCCGGAGATATCGGAGGCGCGCTTGGGGGAGGCGACGGCGGCGACGGGGGGCCCAACATCCAGGATATTCGCGTCCTGCAGAATTCGCTTGATCTGGATGCATTGGGGCAGGAAGCGTTGGATATCCGCGCAGGAGGAGCATCCGGCAATTATACGGCCGTGCTTGAGAACGGGACGATGCAAATCGTCGGTAACCGCATGATAGACGCGGAGGAAAATAAAATCGTCGGCGTTAGGATTGAAGTTCAGCTGCCGCAGAAAAAGCTGATGCATGAAACAAAGCTGCGTGATGGCGAAGAAATTACCGATGTGTTCCATACGGTCGCCGTTAATCTTCCGGATTTGTCCGCCGAAGCGGCCGCTGCGCTGCAAAAAGCCGCTGATCGCGCGTATAACGAAGTCAAGAAGCCGGATGATCATTCTGCCCTCTCCTGGTATACCCGCAACATCCTCTATCGGTTTATCGCGAACCAGACTGCGTTCGAATCCGAACTCGCGGAGATGCTGGACGTAACCGCGGGACGGGTGGGCAAGGAGCGGGTCATCTTCGTTACGGTCAGGAACGATGGACCGGGATCAACCTTAAGAACTAGCGTCGATCTGCAGCAATCCGCCAATTTGATTCACCGGGGATCGGAGGAAGCGTCGCGCGCCTTCCATCTCATGAGCGGCCTGTTCGCGTCTCGGCTCGAAGGCTCCGTCCTGCCGGGCGATGGAGCCGACTTCATGGATTTGTGGATGGAGAGCCCCGAAGATACGTTGCTGCTCCTCAGTCTGCCCGGCACGAGAACCGGGGACCTGAAGCGGATGGAAGAGCAAGGGTACCCGGAAGCGCTGATCGAGCGGGCCCGAACCTCCACCGCGGCCATGCTGATTCCGAATGAGCCGACGGTTATGCAAGGGGAAAAGCGCTGGGCTTGGCTGGAGATCGATCCCGCGACTTACGAGACGATATCCGTCACGGATACGGGCGAACACGGAAGCTTCGCGGAATTTCTGATCTCGATGGAACCGGTATCGCCGACGGGCGACGACTACCTTGCCTTTATGGCAGGCTCTTTTATCGGCGTCAGCACCTCCGTCTGGAGCGTCAGTTCGTTTGCGCTGATGCTGGATGATTACGAAGACATCATTAATGCGGCCAAAGCCTACACATACGGACTGGGCGAAGTGCTGAGCGGCATGATGGACAACAAGGACTTGCCGAAGCTGGAATACAGTATCAGCCCGATTAAGCTGAAACTCATAGACAAGGAATTCGATTATTTGGCCAAACGCTTCGAGGAGGTCAAGATAGGCAAGAAAGGCGGACTCGGCGGAGATGTCGTTGGATTCGCCCTCGGCTTCAAGAGCGGCGCCGCCTATTACTTCAAACAAGCCGAAGCGGCGATCAAGAAGCCTGTCGTAAAGAATGGGCCTCCAAGCGGGGGTGGTCGCTAGGTGAGTCACAAACCTTAAACATCCAGTCACTCAGTCACTCAGTCACTCACTTTCTAATGGACATAAAGAGGCCGTCGATTCATTGTGTGCAAAACTGGAAATGAAGCTGCAATCAATCATCGCCAACCTGTTAACGGAAATGGGAGCCTTTATATGGATCGTTTGGCGTGATATTAAAATCTAACGGAACTCCGCGACGTTATTCGTGAGAAATCCAGGCAAACCGCGGACTTTTGCCCATCATAAGGGCTATCAGTTCCTTTAGATTTGCGAAGTGCCGCTTTTTGCCGAAATAACGCCTTTCATTTCCGTTAAAGTTGCTCCCCGTTATTTCTTACCGGACACTTGCCCGTCCGTTAGATTTTGACTGAAGTAAAAATCGGACAAATAACGTCGCTGGTGAGGCTGTCGATTCATTGTGAGTAACGGAGCTGAAACGTTCTGCTTTCGCTAACCGACCTCAGAGCCTCTATTTGCAGCATTTTCGCGATAATGAAAATCTAACGGACTCAGATGGGGAGATCTGTCGCTCGGGCTTGTGAAACAACAGGTTAAAAAATCTAACGGCACCATGAGGCTGTCGATTCATTGTGGACGGCAGCGCAGTTAAGTAAAGGCTGATCGACGGACACCACAGTCCTTGGACAATGCAAATCCACGCGCAACAGGGCCGAGCAAAAGTAGATTAACTTTTGCTCGGCCCTGCTAGTGCAGCCATATATATCGATTAACCTAGGGGCGTTGTCGAGGCAACCGGAATAACATAAAACCCGGCCTCGGCATCCTCTCGAATGACAGCTTCAACATCATAGACCCGCAGCATCAATTCACGGGTCATAATATGCTTCGGCTCGCCTTCAGCCACGATTTGTCCTTCCTTCATCACCTTTAATTCATCACTGTATCGCGCCGCTTGATTGACATCATGAAGCACCATCACGATCGTTAAGCCCAATTGTTCGTTAAGGCTGCGAACCAGCTCCAACAGCTCGATCTGATAATAAACATCCAAATAAGTCGTCGGCTCATCAAGAAACAATAGATTCGTTTTTTGGGCAAGCGCCATAGCAATCCATGCACGCTGCTTTTGCCCGCCGGACAGTTCAATCAGTTTTTTCGACTTTAATGAAGTCAATCCCGTACACGCCATCGCCCATTCGACCGCTTCGGCATCTTCCTTGTTGTCAAACGAGAACATATGGCGATAAGGGAGACGTCCAAACTCCACCAATTTCTCTACCGTCAAATCAAACGGAGCTTCATTCTGTTGATGGACAACCGCTAATTGCCGAGCCAATTCCTTTTGCGTAAACTGCTGCAAATCACGACCGTTTACGATCACTTGACCCGCCGTTGGCGCCAAATTTTTGGCCAGAAGACTAAGCAGCGTCGATTTCCCGCTGCCATTGGGTCCAAGAATCGTCGTTACTTTCCCTGCAGATATCGTTGTAGAGAGGCTGCGTATAATCGCTCCGCTATTTTTATAATGAAATTGAAGCTGCTTAATGTCCATGGACGCGATCCCCCTTTAACAGCATAAAAATCAAGAACGGACCGCCGATCATCATCATGATGACCGAAGCAGGAATTTCAATGGGAGCAATAAGGGTGCGTCCCGCCGTATCTGCAAATAAAATAAGCAAGGCCCCTCCAACTGCGCTAAACGGAATTAATAGCTTATGATCGGAGCCTACGAATTGCCTGGCTATATGGGGGACAAGCAAGCCTACGAATACAATCAGCCCGCCAACGGCTGTAGCCGCAGATGCAAGCATGACGGCAACCAAGGAGATGACGATTCGGGCGCGCATAACATTCAAACCTAAATTGCTTGCCGTACGATCTTGAAGCGCAAGCATATTGCACCACGTCGATAAAAAGAAGGACAAGATCAGAGTGATTCCGCCATAAAGCAAGATCATTTCGACGTCCTGCCAGGTTTTCATATGGAAGGTGGAGCTTGTGATCCGACTCGTCGCGCTTGATCCGCCAAACGATCCGAGAACATGGTTAAAGCCGGTAAACGCAGCATTAATGGCTACGCCGACCAAGATAAGCCGCAAAGGCTGCAGACCTGATTTCCATGAAAATAGATAAACCAAAAAGCAGGCAAGCAAGCCTCCCATAACGGCAAACAGCGGAATATAAAAAAATAAGGCAGGAAAAACCGCCGTTACGAGCAAGCCGGCAAAGCCGGCTCCCGCCGAGATGCCAATGACTCCTGCATCCGCGAGCGGGTTGCGCATGACGGATTGCAGCAGAACACCGGATACGGCCAAGGCTGCACCGCACAGCATCGCAACAAAAACACGAGGCAACCTAAGGTCGCGGATCACGTCAACCTGCGGATTATTACCCCATAATAAACCGGATACAAGCTCGCCTATACCTATCTTAATACTGCCTGCCATCATCGAATAAAGCGCAACGGCAGCAAGCAGGCAAAGGACTGCCAATAAGGATACCCACTTTTTCATGTTAGTCTCCTTTAGTTTGAATAAAGCATATCCGCCAATGCCTCCAGGGCTTCTTCAACGGCCATGTTGCCAGTCGTTCCGAATAGATCCTCAGGCAAGTCATACACTCGGTCATTTTGTACCGCTTTAAAGTGCTTCCAAATATCATTGGTTCGGAATTCCTCATCGAACATTTTAATAACCTCGTCAGGCATCCCGTGCGCAGCGCGCAATATTATATCCGCATTGCCATGATACAAATATTCGGTGTTGGCGGAGATAAACTCTACATCCGATTGTTCCACCACATTTATGCCTCCCAGCTGGTTCACCAGGTCTCCAATATAGCTATTGGCTGTGCCGACCAAATAAGAGCCGGGTACGCCCATCAAAATCATGACGGTTGGAGCTTCTCCAGTTGCTCTTTGCTTGAGCTCGGCAATTTTGCCATCATAATTCGCAATTAACGTTTCGGCAAGCTCAGTTCGATTAAACTGCTCTCCCAGGCTGCGAATCTCCTCTTTCATGCTTTGCAGATTGGTAAAATCCAGAAAATCGGCTTTCACCTTGGCCGCTTCGAAACCATCCTTTAAATCATCCTCTAGCGTACTAACCGATAATACATGTGTTGGCAGCAAGGAACGAACGAGCTCCATATCAGGGCTCATTGGATTGCCGATCTCCGTTACTCCTTTAAAACGACCAGGCAATTCTTTATAGGTAGTCGGAATGCCAACGGCATCCAGATCAAGCGCATCCAAAATTTCCGTTATCGCGACAGTTGTGGATACGATTCGATATTCGGTATCGGCTTCTGTCGAAGGCTTGCTCCCGTTTGAAGCTTCATCATCTACGGTAGTCTTGTTTCCCTTTGCATCGGAACTTATTTGTGCTTCTGTGCCACAGGCAGCCAGTAATAAAACACAAGCACAAACAAAGCTTATTAACTTCAACGGCGTCCATATCCTTGCCGGCATCTTAACCCTCCTAAAAACAGATAGAAGGACACTCCCTATAACATCGTTATAAGGAGGTCCTTATCATTTGTTAATACATCATTAACTTTACTTGACGACGCGAACCCTAAAGAGCTAGAGCACGAAGGATAATAGCAGCCGCTTGAGCGCGAGATGCGTCGGCGCCAGGAGCAAAAGTATTGTTGCCGACTCCTTCAATCAGACCTTTTTCTACCGCCACGGCAACATATGGTTTTGCATAGGCAGGAATCGCATCGGAATCCGCAAAAGTCAGCTCCGGAGCGTTTTCCGTGCTAAGTTTCAGAGCTTTTACAAGAATAACTGCAGCTTCCGCGCGACTAACCGTATCTTGCGGAGCAAACGTATTGTCGGCATAACCTGTAATCACTTCTGCAGCCACCGCTCTCTTAACAAAGTCGGAAGCCCAAGCAGCGATTTTATCATTGTCGGCGAAAGCTAACTCCTTTTCCGTGGCAGGAATATTTAAGCTTGTAACGACAAGCTTGGTGAACTCTGCGCGAGTCATCGCTTTGCCTGGGGCAAACTGGCCGTTTTCGTAGCCGTTGACGATGCCTTGAGCGTAAAGTTGAGCGATATCGTTCTGAGCCCAATGCTTCTCCGTGTCGGCAAATACATTGACATTGCCAATTGCTTGCAGAAGCGCATCCGTTGCAGACTCAATATTGGCAGCAGTGTTTAAATAAGTAGCCGCTTCGTTAGCCGCGGTAATTGCAGCTTTAAGCTCATCGGTTTGCTCGACAGCCGCTTCCGCTAAAGCTACAGCCGCTTTCGCTTTGCTCAATTCGGCATCTTTATTCTGATTAACAACGATGGAGATCGTGTGAGATTGCGGCTCTTCGAATACGCCAGGCACAAAGTAGCTTGCACTAGCGGATAAAGTCGCAGCCAGATCCGACACCTCAAAATCAAACGTAACGAAGGTAACTTCCTCAGCGCCTTGACGACCTTGAACCGTCGTCGCATATTCAGCTACCTTGGCGCCTTCCTTTTCTTCTACCAATACTTTGACATCGTATTTTTGCATTACATCTAGTCTCAAATAGCTATTACCGTCTTTTTGATAAGACTTTGGATTAGCCAAATAGGCGGCCATAGAAGACAGTTTGCTAGGATCCGAATCATTGACATAATAAACAAAAGCATTTGTCGGATTTTCTTGCGTTGCCTTTGTCAGATCAGCCAAAGCTGCCTCTAAATCCGCTTTGGGCGTCAGTAAGCTATTCGCTTTTTTAGCCTTGGATAAGGCTGCAGTCAAAGCTTCTGCCTTCGGTTCAGCTGCGTCTGCAGTTGCAATTGCCGCACTCAACCCTTTTACAGCTTCACTGCTATCATTATTGATGACCACATAAAGGTCATGCGATTGCGGCTCAGTGAAATAGTCCGGAACCATGTAAGTGGTATTCGCTTTAATAACCTCTGTAAAACTATCTACTACATAATCAAACGTAAAATATGTAACTTCCTGTGCGCCATTGCGGCCTTGCACGGTTGTCGTGTATTCGCCGACTTTAACGCCTTCCTTGCCCGCAACGGTTAATTTCACATCATAGACTTGTTGAACATCGACGCGCAAGTAATTCACGCCATCTTTAGAATAAGTGCTGGGCTTTGCCAAAAACGAAGCAACCGAGGAAATTTTAGTCGTATCTTCATAATTAACAAAATAGACGATCGACTCTTGAGTCTCTTCTTTAGCGGAAGTTACGACTGCCGAACCTGTTGTAACCGCACTGCTTTCCGCCGCTACTACGGCAGGGATTGTACCTACTAACATTACTGCTGCAATAAATGCCGCAAATCTTTTAACTGCTTTTGAATTCATTTTCCATTCATCCTTTCGACTGCGCAACGTTTTATTTTTTATTCCGACGTGTTTTATAAACAATAGCCGCTGCTGCAGCTGCCGCTAATAACACGACTAAAACCACGGTGACAATGACTTGATTTCCATTGCGATCCGTTTCCTCTATCTGAATGGGATCTACGGATTCGGCTCCTGCATCAGACTCGGAAAGGACCGCTTCTTCGCTTTGATTATCGTTTTCCACTGACGCAGGTTCAGTGACCGGAATAGCGGATGGAGTTGCATTTGCGTTGCTATCTATGAACTCCTGCTCATCTGCTTCAGATGTTGGAACAGGAGACGGTGCCGTTTGATTTGTTGGTACGGCAGATGCCGATGGCTTTATGGAAGAAACAGGCGTTTCTGTTGATTCCGCCGGCGGGTTCGTCGGCGCAGTTGCCGTTTTCGGCGGCGTTGTTGCTGCAGGCTTTGTCTCAGCAGGCTTTGTAGCAGCAGGCGCCGATTCTCCAGCTGCTTTTACAAGCGTTAACGTTTCAGGTTTAAATTTAAAATACATCGTATAGCTGTGATCATAGTCCATCTCATCGATCGTCACGCTAACACTAGACTCTACTAAATCCGTTAAATTAGCTATTTGAAATTCGGTCAATCTTTCATTGGCAGCCTCGTCGACCGATATCGTCTTTACATCCGTCATCTTCCCGTTGTAACGAGTAGCAAATTCGGTTACCCAAGCATGTTTATTGATCGTCGTTTGTACCCGCATGCCGCCATCCTTTATCGTCAGCTTTGCCGGCTGATTCCAGTACCCTTCTGCAATTGAAGCATTTTTTTTATCAGCATGCATAATGTTGAATCCAATCGTATATTCCCCATCGGCCTGCTCTGCATAGGCTGCTTCGGGAAGCAACAAAAAAGCAAGCATCAGCATGGCAATTACCGTCCTGACAACAGGTAAACGGTCAACTAACATATTTAACCTCCAAATCCCACAAAATACCGATAATCATTCTCAATTTAGTCCAAAATAAAAAGCTCAAATGAGCTGGCTTTCAAAATGATACCTCATGCGGGTACTGGCGTCAATCAAGTTCATAGAATCGTAAAAAATTCGATTCAGGTTACCCGCAAAATCGTCGATACCATTAGTACATCAATAAGTCACTTTTTTATCGAAATATAGATTATAATGCAGTAGATAAGAACTATGCCAAATGGTCAATTATTACTAGATTCAGTCATTAAAGAGGTGAATGATATGGAATCACGCTTCCGACTAAAACTTATTGTTACAATGATCGCTTTTGCAATGAGTATTTCGGTCATACTAGCTGCGATTGATCATAACAGACTTAAAAGTCAAACGATCCAAAACCAGCATGTGCTCATGCAAAAAAGCGAAGAAATGGTTATAACATCTATCGATACGATTGAAAAAGCTTATTACCTATTCGGCGAGCAAATGGATGCCTCCATGAAGGAGGTAACTGCAGAATTAATCCTTCTCTATGAACAACAACCAAATTTCGATCAATGGAGCTTTAATGAACTGAAGAAGGAATACGGATATGACGTCTACATTATCAATAAGGATAACGTCATTACGCACAGCAGCATGGAAACCGATATCGGACTTGATTTCAATTCTTGCTGCCAATCGCTTGCAAAAACATTGGATGCCAGAAGAATTTCCGGACAGTTCTATCCTGACGGCATGGATATCGAACAAGAGACTGGCGTCGTAAAAAAATATAGTTATCAGGGCACGCCAGACGGGCAATTTATCATTCAGCTTGGCAATAATTTGCAAGAAGGCGCTATTTTTCAACAGTTTAATTTTTTCACTGCCATTGATAACCTTACATTAAGAGACCCATTGATCTCCCATATTTACATATTAAACACGGCCGGAAATGCACTGGGATATTCGACGGATTCGTTTAAATTGTCGGAAGAGCATTACAAAGCTTTTAAGCATACCCTTGACACTAAAGAAACGACAGAACGGCCTGGGGAATGGAATGGCAAAAAAGTTTCTTACCGAAACATTTATTATAAATCCAAATACGATACGGGAACGACAACAGAACGAAAAGTGATCCAGGTTATTTACAATGATGAGGATCTGCAAAACTTGCTGGCCGACAATCGCAAAGCTTTTGTTTTCCAGCTTGGAACCGTATTATTCGTTACGATCATTTTGTCGTTATTCATTTCAAAAGCAGTAGCCAGGCCTATGCATCTAGCTTTTCATGATAGCCTTACCGGTCTGAAAAATAGAGCTGCTTTCGACGAAGCCATGATTCGAACACTCTCTTCGCAACAAACGACGACAGCGCTCATTATGATGGATGTTGATAACTTCAAGGAAGTTAACGACAAGCTGGGTCATGACACCGGCGACCAGCTGTTGAAATGCGTGTCTGACGGCATGCAGAAAGCGGCACGCAAGGAGGATATATCGGCACGACTGGGCGGCGACGAATTTATTATGATCTTGCCTGAGACAAGCGCTGCGGATGCTATGCAGATGGCAGAACGGCTTATCGATTCGATTACAGCCTTGACGACTTCCAACAGGGAGCTCTCGGATCAACCTGTAACGATCAGCGTGGGAATCGCAGTTTCCCCCATTCATGGACAAGACGCAGAAACCTTGATCAAACATGCGGACAAAGCACTTTACTCCTCCAAAAAGCGCGGGAAAAATCAATATCAGGTATACAACGCATAGTTGGATAATCGAGTAGGCCCATGCGCAATTGCATGGGCCTTAAGCTTATCCCTTCACCCCCGTAATGGAGCAAACGATTCCTGCTTTTTTGATGTATGGCATCTCCGCCAAACCTACAACGATCCCGGAGGAAGGCGCATGCAGCTTCTCGAGTTCCTCGCCGAATAAGCCGTATATGCTGCCGACATTATCCCCTTCCTCAACAATCTGCAGCAATTCCACTGCCGGGATAAAGAAACCATCTGCGGATGCAAGCAACGAAGCGTCAAAATTGCCATCGCCTTTCAATCTTCGTTTAATAGCAGGCGCAGGCTGAAGCAACCAGGCCTCGGGCGCAAGCAGCATACCCAAATGATGCATCAAACGGTAGGCGCCGTGCCTGTATTGTTCCTGTTCGGCAAGTTTAATTCTGCGGCCTCCGTTCGCCTCCGTATACAGCCACGGGATTCCCCGTTCCGTCGCAGCGCTAACCGTGCGTCCCGGCCCGACCTGCGGATGGGCCCAAATCGTCTCCATGCCGAACGCTTCGGCGGCAGCTCGCGAACGGCGTCCTATCTCCTGCTCCTCATTGGCATAATAGCCCACGAGCACCGGAATGGAAAATTCCATGGCGCCGCTATGAAGATCAAGCAAGAAATCTGCTTTTGCCAAAATATACTGATCCAAGTAATAGGCCAGTCTTTCCGTATAGCTGCCTTCCGGCGAGCCCGGAAACTCCCTCGCCAAATTTTTCCCATCAAGGGGCGTAACGCGCGAAATCCCCTCATAAGCCGGCATATTTACAATAGGAACCATGAGCAGCGTTCCGCGAATATCTTCCGGCTGCACGGAATGAATAAGCTCAATGACAGTACGCACCCCGTCATATTCATCTCCGTGAACGGCAGCAAGAATGAGCAAGGTCGGTCCCTGCTCCTTCCCTTTTACGATCCGCAGCGGAATTTCTCCGGCTCTTTCCCCGCATTCAAAAGTCAACATAACATTCGCGGCTTCCCCCCGCTTTACTGACTCCCAATCGAATAACGCGGCAGGTGTATGTGGAATCGTCATTTTTTAATCTCCTCAGATCAGCTTGAGCGACCGCATGCAGCTTTGGACCTGCTCTTCTTGCGCGGCCGTCAGCCGCGGCGCATAATCAGGCGCAAAATTCCCTTCAAAGCCAAGCGCATTCATGGCATAGCTAAAGCCGCCGAATACGCCCACGCTTACAAAGGTGTTGCGAAGCGTTATAATATCATCCAGACTGCTCGACGCCGCTTCCATATTTTCACTTGCCAAACTTTCATATAAACGTTTATTAATAGCTGTCGTGCATGAAAACATGCCGTCAAGCTGGCTCGTCAATCCATAGCCGTAAGCCGCATCGAATACGTCCAAGCCGCTAAATAAAACCGAGAAGTTCGGAGCATGCTGAAACTTTTCACGCTGCAAAACTCTGGCCAAAGCCAAATCCCCTGTCTTGATCCCTGCAATATTCGGATGTTTCATAAGCTCTATGGCCGTTGCCGCTTCAATCTTCGTCTTCGTAACGCCAGGCAAATCGTACATATAAACCGGAAAAGGAGACATCGACGCGATCCGCTCAAAAAAAGCTCGAACCTCCGTCTGCGTCAACGCAAAGTAAAAAGGCGTAGTCGCTACAACTCCGCATAAAGCCATTTCTTTCAAGCTGTCTATTCTTTCTGCCACTCGTCCGATAGAGTTGTCCATGACACCGACCATAACCGGGCAAGCAGACCGAGCCGCCTTTACCGCATCGGATGCGATCCGCGCCGTCCTTGCATATTCCGAGTTTTTAATTTGCGCTTGCATGCCCATCGAGCCCATTACCAACAGCCCTGCCGCATTCCCATTCAACTGATCCTCAACATGCAAACTTAAGCTCGAAGCAATGACGTTCCCCTGCTCATCAAGAGGCGTCCCAAGCGCTGGATAATAACCTGCCGACAAAATATTTTTCATTTTTCATCCCCCACTCATTCTCAAAATTTATCCTTACAGAGCACGTACCCGCGCTCACATCCGTTCTACACAATACTCTCCGGTATTTCCCCCGCCGTAAATTTCCGCTCCGCCGCTGTCAACGTCTTCCCGTAATCACCGCATAACGGCTGCAAATGTCCTGGAAACAAATCTTTCGCCTGCAGCTCTTTCAATCTGCATATGCTGTCTGCAAGCTCTTCAAACGAAAAATCTTCTGCTTGCTGCACGGCTATTCTTCCATTCGAAAATAGTACGTCCCCGCAAAATAATGCCGCAAGCTGTGGAATATAGATGCTCATATGATCGCGGCTATGTCCGGGCGTCGTAATAAAATGCAGCTCCAAGTCGCCGCAGTACAGTTTTTCGCCATCTTCGATCACGATAGTCGGTACGCAAGACTCGTAACGATAATCAGCCGGATAAATGCCTTGCTCCCGCGCTTTCCCAATCTCAAGCGTATCTTCCCCACCGCTTACCAGCTCCGCCGTCAATCTTGAACAAACGACCTTCGCGCCGAATTGCCGCTGCAATAGGGCAGCCCCACCGGAATGATCCGCATGCGCGTGCGTCAACACAATCCATTCCAGCTGTTCTCCCGAAAATCCATGCTGCGCAAGAATATCCAGCAATTTATGCGTATTTCTTCCGCCCCCGCAATCCACCAATATCCCTTTATCACCGGCTGCTACATAATAAATATTACAGTCATAGTCATCCGACATACGATTGCCAAGCAATCCGCTTCCTACCAAATAAACACGCTCCGTCAGTTGCGCCAACGTGCCGCCTCCCCTTCCGCATCAAGGCGCTAATCGAACCGGCTGTCCGGTTTGGCTGGACAAAATAATAGCTTCCGCCACCCGAACAGCCTCTTTCGCATCCTCCAACAGCAAAATAGGAGAAGGCGTATTATCGCGCACGCATTGGTAGAAATGTTTCATTTCCTCCAAAATATAGCCTGCATAAGAGTCATGAGCTTCATTCCATATATAGGAAGCCCTATGAGTTACGCCGTTGCCGCTCCAAAATACAAGGGATTGATCTGGATCCTGAAAATGAATGATGCCTTCCTCGCCGACAATCTCCATCCGCACATCCATCTCCGCAGGCGCTTGCTTGGAAATAAGCCAATTATTTTCAATCACGCCTATCGTTCCATCTGAAAAGGTAAGCATTGCCCATATTAAATCCGGTCCGTTCCCGGTGCTACTGCTTGATCGGGCAAACACTTCAACAACCTCCGCCCCCGTCATCCAACGCTGCAGATCAATATCATGAATGCCGAGAATATACATTAAATTCGTACGCTCATATAACGAAAAATAACGACTCGGATTGTTCCGCCTCGAATAAATCGAGCGAACTTTGCCAACCTCGCCTTGCTGAACCGCTTGTCTTGCCGCAAGCATTCTAGGATCAAAACGCAGAACATGCCCTACCATAAGCAGCCGATTATTTTGCTTGGCCGTTTCAATCATCCGCTCGGCATCCTGCTCCGTAAGCGCGATTGGCTTTTCGACAAATACATGACAGCCTGCCTGCAAAGCTGCCAAGGTTGGTTCGACATGATGCATTTCGGGTGTAAGCACAATGACCGCATCCAGTTTCTCTGAGTCGATCATTTCCTGCCAACTTGCATAGCAAGTACAACCCCACTCTTGCGCCGTCTCCAACCTTCTTGTTTCGCTCAAATCCGCTGCGGCCACCAACTTTACATTGGGAAGCTGTCGCAAACATTTAAGATGAAATTGCGAAAAACGTCCTAACCCAATCATCCCTACTCGAATATACGCTGCAGCTAGCCGATGCTCATGATTAACCATTGCACCATCCCCTCGCAAATATATAATATGGTATTACCAATTAATATATCATCAGCTCTTTGTTTTAGTCAATTTCATTTCATCATATACGAACCGTCTAGATAAACATTGACCCTGCCAACAGCATACAGTACTATAATTGGTAATACCATAACACAAAAAGAAGGTGCTGTATTATATGATGTCTACAGGCATATGGCATTTCGCGGACTCCTTGCCGGTCGTAGAGCCGCATAACCGCATTACGCTTGGAGAAGGGCATACGCCGCTTATTGCCAGCAGCTCCATAGGTGCCGAGCTGGGTTTGACACAGCTTTATTTTAAGCTGGAATCCCTGAATCCGACCGGTTCTTATAAGGACCGCATCTCTGCAATGGCGCTTTCCTTGGCCAAACAATCCGGTAAAACGGCTTGCATCGGCACCACCTCCGGCAATGCAGGCGCGTCTATCGCCGCCTATGCAGCCAAAGCGGGCATCCCCTACCATGTCTATGTCCAGGAAAATATTATTCCCGCCAAGCTGGAGCAAGTGCTTGTTCATCAAGCGCATGTGTATAAGGTCAAAGGACTCGGCTTTGATCCGGCGATCGGCACCAAAGTATTCGAACAGGTACGGGATAAAGCGATTCGCAATAATTGGGAAGCCGTCATTACCGCATTCGCCTATGCACCGCTTGCCATGGAAGCCGTGCAAACAATCGCATGGGAAATAGCCGATCAGCTTGGCGTGCCCGATGCCGTCTTCGTCCCCGTTGGAGGAGGCGGACTGTTCTCCGGCGTATATAAAGGCTTTCATCGGATTCGCCAACAAAACGAAGCCAGCAAGCTTCCCCGCATGGGCGCCTGCCAATCAGCAGGCTGCAGCAATTTAGTAAGGGGCTGGCAGCAAGGTTTGGGACAGCCTGCTTCCGGAGCCTCGACATCTATGATTTCGGGCATTCAAGTGTCCAATCCGCCCGATGCAGACATTGCCTTCGAAGCGCTGGACGGCAGCCAGGGCGTCGGCTCCATCGTTGCCGATGAAGAAACATGGAAGTGGCAGCGCGAACTGGCAAGACGGGAAGGCATCTACTGCGAACCTGCCGGAGCCATTTCGCTTGCCGGTCTCGTTCAGGCTGTGGAAACAGGCCAAATTAACCGCACCGACAAAATTGTGTGCATCATTAGCGGCGCAGGTTATAAGGATTTGGAGCAGCAGCGACTAATGGTTCAAGAAGCAGCAACCAATATCCCTCTGTACGACGCCGACCAATTGTAGAGCCTTATTCTACTCGCAATTAATCGACATTCTCGAATTGTTGGCTATAATGATAGTGTAGAGGAGGTTCCGCGAATTGAAACAACCCATTTCAAATGAAATCAAATCATTAAGCTGGATCGTAAGCGACCGCATTAAACAATATATGATGGATCAGCAGTTGAAGCCTGGCGACCGCCTGCCCCCGGAGCGCGCGCTGTCCGAAGCTTTGGCAGTAAGTCGGCCTGTTGTCAGAGAAGCGCTCAGCCATTTGGAAACACTCGGACTAATCGAAAAGCATCAAGGACGAGGATTATTTGTCAAAGAACAAAATTTGTCTCGTCTGTTTCAAGAAATGTTGCCTCCCTCCAATCATGACAAGCAAACCTTTAAACAGTTGGTTGAATTTCGTTTTATGATTGAACAAGCCGCGCTGAGCCATATTATGAACAATATTCAGGCGGAGCAGCTTCAGCCTTTGTACAAAATCATAGAGCAATCCGAAAACGATATAAGCGATTCCGAGTTTATAAAGCTGGATCATGAATTGCATCGCCGACTGATCCTGCTTTCATCCAATCCGTATCTAGTTGAGTTGACCACTGTCATTGACAATTTTTTTGCGTTCATCGAACAACCGGTTCGTGACAAGACGCTTTCTATGGAAGAACGCAAGCAGTCCATTAGACAACATCGTCAATTGCTTGATTTCATAGGGCAAGGACAAAAAGGCAGTGCGATTGAGCTGCTTGAGGAACATCTGTTGCCCATCTACTCTGACTTCTAACATTGGAACTGGAGAAGATTTAACCATTTTATGTTGAAAGGAGTAGGCGGAGTTATGTCACTTGAACCTATAGTACGCACAAGTCTAAAAGAACAAGCGATTGCCAAAATCCGCGAATTTATTACGGATGGCAGCTTTCGTGCCGGACATCGCTTCTACAGCGAGAAAGAACTGATAGAGCGACTGGAAATGAGCCGAACGGTTATACGAGAAGCGCTTAAGTCGCTGGAAACAATCGGACTTCTCCTTATTAAGCCAGGCGACGGCATCTATGTATCGGAAGCTTCGATTAGCCATATTGTAAATCAAGTTTCCTTCGGCTGGACGCAAAATCCGGAGCGCATGCGAGAGCTGCTCGAGACGAGAGTCATGCTGGAGAAAGCCGCGCTGGAACTGATAATCTCTCGGTCACAGCCTATCGCATTAGACACGTTAGAACGCATTAATGCGCAAATGGCCGCCGCAATCGAAAATGGCGAATCCATCATCGAACTGGATATCGCTTTCCACCGTTCGCTCTTTCAGTTGACCGGCAACGCCACCTTTCAGGAATTGAGCGAGGTTATAAGCGCGTTTTTTCACGATTGGCGCGATCAGCTTCTGGATAAAGAGTCCGGCTATATTACACTTCGCGACCATGAGGAAATTACGCAAGCGATTGCAAAAAAAAATACGGCTGCAGCAAAAACTTGGCTAGAACATCATTTATCCGTCTGGAACCGGCTGTTTGAACGATAAAAGCTGTCCCTGGAAAGTTAAGCTTACCTTTCAGAGACAGCTTCTGCTTATGGCTGCATGATAAAAATCGGATTTTCCTGCAATTGCGAATAATAATCAAAATAGTGCCACTTGCGTACCTTCACTTTATCTCCCAATAATCCGAATATTCCTTTGCCGTTCCACCAGTCGTTGAAGATATACACGCCGTCGGCACCTGCTTCATACACATCGTAAGTCCGCTTTTGGTATTGGGTTTGACTAAGCGTTCTCTTCGTATTCACATGCGTGCCGCCGTTTCGGATCATTGCTTCCTGCTCCTTGGTTAGGTCCGTTCCCGACAGATCGGAGACAATTCCTGCATAAATCTTAACATTCGATCCTGCCGCCATACTGACAAAGGGCGAAATGTCGAAGAAATCCTCATAGGAGAGGTTCGTTGGGATCAGCGTATCGATCAAGTCCTGATCGATCCAGGCTTGCGGATCCAATCCATACCCTTCGTAATTCCAATAAGGGATTCGCACGCTGATCGTTTTCCCCGGCAATGCCGCTCTGATTTCACTCAGCATTTGTGTAATGATCGCTTTCCGGCTGGCGACATCGGTTAATTCGTAGGCGAATAAATACGGATACCTGCCAAAATCGAGATTCACCCCATCCACATGGGGGATCGCAGCTGTTTCCATTAAGATATTCTTGATATAATTTCTAAAATCTGCGTTATTATAGCTTAATCGGAAAGTCGGATTACCATTGGCATCCAACTGTCTCGCATCATAGGGTGTCCCAATATAATCGTTATAAAGTTGACCGTTAAGCGCAGGGAACGAAGTTAAGGTGTAAAAGGCATTCATCCTTAGAGATACGCTAAAATCGATTCCGATGTCATTAGCGCGTTCTGCCAATACTTCCGGGGCCCATTTGCCGCTTTCATCATAAATGTTAAGAATGTTGGCTTTTCCATAAAGATCGATTTCCCTAAGCGTCGGGTCATCTTCGGTAAACGAGTCAAATGGCGCACCCGCATATTGACTATCATAATTCAATTGCATCGTTGTCCCCAGCGCCCAATCGACACCTCCCGCATCTTGTCCATCGAATATATTAATGGCCATGTTCTCAATGGATTCAACATTATGATATTTCAGAGATGTAAAATGGGTATAACCATCGTTGTTGTAGATTGCCCGCTTGCCCAGACTCCCTTCATCAGCCATCGTATACTCTGCAATATCAGCAGTCGTTAGCCCGCGTAACTTTACATAAGCAATTCTTGCCTTCTTGTTGGCTGACGGGATGATGCTGAATGTTCTTCCATTAAAGTTAGCTGCCATAACAAACTCTTCTCTGATCGTTTGTTCGCTGTATAATGGGGCTGCTCCGCTAGGGCTTATCTCTATCGTATGCGTGATGCTCCCATCCGTAACGTCAAATTGTTCCGTACCTGCAACATAACCGATATATACGCCGAACCAGCCGTATAGATCTACGGGCAGTCTCAAGGTTTGTGCGCTTGCCGTACTTTCAATCAGGCTGTACACATTGCCTGCGACACTTTCATCGGATCCCTTGTACTTGTAATCGGCCACCTGCCATCCCGCAGCTGTCGCAATTTGATTGCTGCCGTTTATCATTTGATCGACTGCCGTATATAATGCAACCGCACCTGGAGAGGAAGTGACCGAATCATTAGGATTGACTGCCGTGACAGCGGGGAATAACTCGATCTCTTTAATCACCTTATCGACTGATAGATTGTTATTCAATAGCTCGACAACGAGCTGCCGTACGCCTGTACCTCCTCCACCGTTTACGTCTAAGCTGACAGTAGCGGCATCCAAAGCATGAGTACTGCTAGAGAGCAGCTGAGTGCCGCTATAAATACTTGCTTTAACCTGTATGTCGGGATTCGTAAACCAAGTCGGATCTGCACCGCTTATATTTACAAGAATAGGAACGGAGCTTGAACTGGCTTCCGGCATAACCGTTACCCCTGACAGGTTGGGATAGTAATTAATCCACTCCGGTACTTTATTCAGCGTAAACTTGATTTGATCGAAATATACCTCGTTGGTTCCTGTCGTATAGATATCATTGGCGAGATTAATAATGGATATATTGTCGCCGGTCGTCGCTGCTATTCCGGAATTATTCGACTGGGCAAGAAGGTTATCGTCGAGACCAAGATAGAGTCCACCGTCGCCATCATAGACGATTTCCCACTTGTGGAATGCATTGTCAGCCGGAACGTATACTTCCCTCTCCTGGAACGCATTTGATCCATTGGTAATCAATAATACTCGGATCGTTCCTTTGACGGGATCGTAATTGTTCATAGAAACGATGTATCTTTTGTTATTGGCGTAAATATTAAAGGAGAGTCCCTTCCATAAATAGTAGTTCGTCGCCTTGGCGAGATCGATAATCCTGGCATCGAACTGCAGAGTCCATGCGCTAGATCCGATCGATAGGTTGCGCTTCATACTGCTATAATAACCGCTGGTTGAAGTGCCGTCGGCATATGCCAAATATTGTCCGGCCGGAACGGGCTTTAGCGAAACTCCATTCGGATTGCCCAATGAGTTCGGATCGTCATCAATCATGTAAACGCCCGTTCTTGGCGACGTGTTCGCAACCCAGCCTGCAGCGCTGAGACTGGAAGCATCGTCATCAAGAAGTGTATTTAACGTCGGGCTCGAATCATGCAGCTTAGGCTTGAAATTGCGCAGCAGCCGGATCCTGTCGACATACACCTCGGTTGTGCCTGACAGCAAGTTGTTCGTATCGGCAAACAATTTCATGCTATCAGCAACGGCTGCAGTCAGTTCTGTATAGGTGAATTTCGCGACAATTGTGCCATCAAGATCGACAGTGATGGCATTCGTTCCGTTGAAGGCGATCCCCCATTGATGGAATCCTCCACTGGAGGGGAGAGCAACCTGCTTCATTTCGTACGTATTCCCGGGCTTCAACAAGTAAATGTTCATATTTCCATTCGAATCTATACTGTTGAAAGAGAGTCTGTAACGCTTGGAATTAGCTGCGATGTCTATCGAGAACCCTCTCCAAGCCTGATAGGCGGATGGGGTTGGCAAATCGGCAAACCGCGCTTCCAATTGCGCATACCAAGCTCCTGACCCGATATGGATATTGTTGTTAATAACGCTATATTGACTATCCTGTGCGCTGTAGAATAAATATTTACCCGAAGAAACAGGCAGCATCTGGATCTGGTTAGGATTGCCCAATGAGTTCGGATGATCGGTAATATAACTATCGCTTACAGGGTCGATAGGTCTTGTCCAGCTCGATTGACTGAGATTGTCGCCATCGTCGTCAATAGCAGCGTAAACCCACTCCGGCACATTCGTTATGTCCAGCTTGACCAAATCAAGGTAAACCTTGTTCGTGCCTGACTGTAGATTACCGGCATTGTTATGCAATACAATCCGATCTGTTGCAGAATCCGGTACATGGACGCCAGACACCCGCATGACTACGGTGCCGTCAAGATTTACTGTCAAGGTGGTGCCTCCATCATATCCGATGCCCCATTTATGAACTTTGCCGTCTGGCGGCAAGGTTAACTGCTTCTCTTCAACCGTCCCGCTATTGTCCTTTAGCACGACGATCTTCAAATTGCCGTTCGCATCCATACTATTGAAAGTCACCTTGTACTTCTTCATATTAGCGATAACATCGACAGATATTCCATTGGAAATTGAATCCGCCGAGGGCGTAATCAAATCAACGATGTTCGCATCCAGCTCCAAGAACCATGGTCCTGTGCCAATCGTCAGCGGACTCTTGGTCAGCGAGCTTGCTGTCCCCGCTGATGATGCATAGAATAAGTATTGACCTTGCGGGACAGCCAGCAGGGATGCTTGGTTCGGGTTCCCTAATGAATTGGAGAAATCCGAGATATAATTCCCATTCACAGGATCGCCTGACCTCACCCAACCGTTATCCAGCAACCGCTCTGTGAAGTCGGTCAACACATTCTCCGAATTTTCTGCCAAATAAGCATCCGACTTTACCTTCACCCACTCCGGCATCGAGTTTATCGTCAACGTAATGGAATCCATATACACTTCGGTCGTGCCGGATAAACGATTCTGTGCGGCGTTGGTTAACGTAATTCCATCGCTTTGCGTCGTACTGATGCCCATCCCGCCAAACTCCGCCACCTTCACGCCATCGAGATCGACATATATATTTTCACCACCGTCATAAGAGATGCTCCAGGAGTGAAATTGATCGTCCGTAGGCATGTCCACCCGTGCTTGACTGTAAGAACCGCTGCCGCTGTCTTTGATTGCCGTAATGATGTCACGATTATTGAAAATCAGCTTATACAATTTCTGATTGGCCACAACTTCGACGAGCAACCCTGTGTCTGCACCATTCGTTGTCGCCTGCATTAAATCAGCAATTCTCGCTCTCAGTTGCAAAGTCCATGAACCGTTGCCAATTGCTGAATTCAAGCTCATTGAAACGGGAGTAGAGGAAGCTGCTGTTTGATCGCTATAAAACAGATACTGTCCTTTGGACACCGACTTTAACGCTACTGCATTCGGATTGCCTTGAGAATGAGCGTTATCAATAATATATTGCCCTTGCAGCGGAACAGACGCTGTCCACCCTGCTGATGTGAAGCTAGCCGCATTGTCTTGGACAACCTCTTCACTGGAATGCAGATTCCCGCCTTTCACAAATTTGTAATTGTATAGATATACCTCATTCGTCCCGGATTGAATACCTGTCGTGCTATTGTATAACATCACTTTATCATCAAATCCGCTCGTTACATTCACACTCGATGATCTTGCGACCACTTTGCCGTCCAGACTGACCGTCAACGTTGTTCCGCCATCATAGGAAATCCCCCACTTATGAATGTCGGCGAAATCACCAAGCTTAATTTCAGTCTCGTCATAGGCACTGGAGCTGTTCTTCATAATCAACACTTTGAAAGTGGAATCCATTTCACCAGTTTTGCTGTTAAACGTGACTCGGTATCGTTTGTGGTTGGCAATCGTATCGATTGCAAAACCATTCCAAGCGGGATTCTCCGACGGTGTAATCAAATCCGCGATCCGCGCTTCGAATTCAATCGTCCAGCTACCCGCACCGATCGAAATCTCCTTAGTAATCGTGTCAGACATAAGATTCTCTGAGCTATAGAACAAATATTGTCCGCGCATAACTTGCTTCATCGAAATCTGGGATGGATTGCCTAATGAATTCGGTGAATCCGTAATATAAGTGCCGGCTCTAGGCGCATTCTGCCTAACCCAGCCCGCCTCGGATAAGCTGTGTGCATCGTCATCGATAAGAACGCTTTCGTTGGCATATGCCAAGGAACCCGACAGCAGCATGAAAAGCAAGGTCGCGGTAAATACAGTTGCAACCATCAGCCATTTACTTGCAACTTTCATACAATATCATCCTTTCTCTAGCAAAGGTACGATACAATTTCCTATTTACCTGCTCAGCATCTCCGAAGCTTCTAAGCTTCATAATGGACGGTTACTTCCGTCACGCGCGGACTATTGCCACCATTTATTGCGCCAAGTGCCAGGCGGTATTGAATCCATTGACCAACCTGCAGGGCATCCGTCGCTTTCTGACCATTATCGAACCAGCTATCTTCCATTCCATTCGGACCTTGCCAATTAGCCTGTACCAGTCCGCCTCTACTTGTCGCAGTCCGGATTTGAGCCTTCACCCAAGTCTTCGGCTGCAGCTCGGCTATCCAAGAAATTCGCGACACTTTATCTCCGTGAGGGAGTTCGAATTCACTGGATACATAAAATTCTTCCGGACGACGATCCATGATATTACCCGGATCTACGGACATCATGCCATGCGGACCCATTGTAGGCAGCTTAGTCATCCGTTCTTGAGAGAATCCATCAGGACCATTCCACATGACATAGGAATATCCGCAGTGATTCCCATTCGTCTTGTGGTTAGCTATAGCCAAGTCGACCCAACCGTCTTCATTGAAATCAATCGCCATTGATCCGCAAGATGAATGAGTAAATATCGTCGAACGGTGATCCGCGGAATAGACGCCTCCCGGTTGTCCCCAGTAGATATAGGCATCAATGTCCCGTTCGCGTCCAGAATTATAGGATGTAACGAAGATATCCAGAATGCCGTCACGATTGAAATCGGCTATCGTAATCGAATTTGCCGTATGTGCCGGGAGCTGTGTTCGTCTATCCTCACGGAATCCTTTTGGTCCGCCCCAGTAAATATATACATAGGATTCATTCGCAACCTTTTTACCCATCGATAGATATCCGCCGACAATTAGATCAAGCCAACCATTCCCGTTTAAATCCGCTGCTTGAGCGCATATACCGCCATCACAATTCAATACGGTCGAACGGTTCATGGAGAATCCTTCCGGACCGCCCCATAATATATAACTCGGTCCAAAAACCTGTGATACATATAAATCCAACCAACCGTCATTGTCGAAGTCCGCAGTAAACAACCAGCGCGGCTCCCGATAAGCACGACCTGCCAGCATCTCGTACGAATACAATTTTTTCTCCGGATTGAATATCTTCATATCGGGATCCATCATGATTTTCTGCGGATGATCCACGTCGAATCCTTCGGGTCCGCCCTTGAAGATCAACAGCTCCGGATTACTCGCTCCAGCAACCACGATGTCCAAGTATCCGCTGTGGCGGAAGTCGCCGACGGCACATCCATGCGCTCTTACAGTAGGCAGCACCAACTTGTTATCGGGATCGAATCCATTCACTCCATTCCAATAGAGATAAGATCCCGGATCAAGGTGGGGAGCGTTCTCTGAACAATTGGCAAGGAACACATCGCCCCAACCATCGTCATTGAAATCGCAGCAGATGGAATCAACCGCCGCCCATCCCGGGAACTCGATCCGCCTATCTTCATTAAAGCCATCGGCCCCCCCTAAATAGGCGTATGCGGGCACGTCTCCCCTAACTCGTCCAGAGACATGATTAATAAAAATCACTTGAGGGGAAGGAGAATCCATCGTTGTACCGATCAATGCTGTTGTGGCATCATGCGTTACAAAACGAATGAGCTCCGCTGTTGCGTCATGATGCGCAATTTTAACAATGATCGACTCGGTTGTATTCATAACATCTGTTCTTCCTTGACAGATCACAATTTCCAACTGTCCATCTCCATCAAGATCATGCATGACCGCGTCACGCGCGCTTTGGGTTTGAATCTCCATTCGTTCCCTGTTGGAGTACCCCGAAGGATGGCCCCAATAAATCCATGAGGACTCGCTTCGATCCCGACCCTTACAAACGACGAGAACAATATCCTCATAACCATTCCCGTTTACGTCGCCGACTGCAGCAGAGATAACCGATTCGCAATTCAAGATAAGAGGTTCAGCTACTTTTCGACTTGTTGATAGAGGATAGAAATAAGCTGCATCATTCTCTTGACGGAAAAGGTGGATACGTCCTCCAATTTCAATGATTTTCGGCACCCAACCTTCAACAAATACAAGCCATCCTGCCGTCGTACCCGCTAAATCCTGGGCAGCCTCATCGCTCCCGCCAATTTGCGTGCAGCCCTCTTGCCGTAGTCCTTCAGGACTTCCCCACAGCACCAGGGGATTCCCGCCTTTGACACGTACGAATAAATCGCAATAGCCATCCTGATCAATATCCCCGGCAGCCATATGCGTTACTTCAAGCTCTAGCGTTACACTATTTGATGGCCGGAAACCCGCTGCGGTTTGGTAATAGACGACTAACTTGCCATTGCTGCTGAATGCGATATCCCGATAACCATCGCCATTGAAATCACCAATCGCCACGGCTCTGCAATTCGGAACAGGAAGCTCAACCTTGTAACGCTCCGACAAACCGCCGGGTGAACCGTAGTAAATATAAGCCGTCAGATCCGAGTGGGTTCCGTTGTTCTGGTTAACAATGACTAAATCATCATATCCATCGCCATTCAAATCACCGATTGCGCCATAATAAGCCCCTGCCGAGGGTAGTTCGATTCGTCTTGCAGAATGCAAGGGATCTACGTAGACATCAATAGCTGGACGTTCGCCCATATCATGACTATTGACATACATAATATCGGTATAGCCATCTTGATTGAGGTCGAAACGGAAAATCCGTTGCAGAACCCCATTCCGAGAAACATATAGATTTTGTCCGCCGTTACCGAAAGTTCCGTCTGCGAAGGCGGCATAGCCGCTTTCACGCCAAGCTTTACTCAAGTCAACCCCTCCATAATCCTGCTTAATGACTACCCTTTGACCGCACCAACAGTCAGCCCTTGGACAAAATACTTCTGGAAGGATATAAAGATAAGGACAACGGGCAGCGACGTTACAACCGCACCTGCCATGATCAGCCCCCAATCAACTGCTTCCGCATCAATTAAGGTGGCAACGCCTAACGGCAACGTCATCATTTCTGTATTCTTAATGATCAATAGCTGCCAGATATAATCATTCCAGCTCTGCACGAAAGTAAAGATAGCAATTGCAGCGAGTCCAGGCGTCGATAAGGGCAGCATAATACGATAATAAATGCCGGGCTCGCTGCACCCGTCCATTTTTGCCGACTCAAGAACTTCCTGAGGGACGGTTTTCATAAACTGCCTTAATAAAAAGATCATGTAAGGCGCCGCGATCGCAGGGACAATCAATCCAAGATACGTGTTTATTAAATTCAGTTCGATTGCAATCTTAAATTGCGGGATCAGGAGCGCAGCTCCTGGGATCGTCATCGAGCCGACAAATATTGAAAATATAAACTTGCCTGCGCGAAAGTTAATCTTCGCCAAAGAATAAGCAGCCATAGAAGTAATAAAAACGACTGCAAGAGTGGTACACGCGCTTACAAATACACTATTTAAAAACCATTTAGCCGCATTCGTATCCAGAAGCTTAATATAGTTATTTAATGTCGGATGATGCGGATAAAATTGGGGCGGAATCTGAAAAGCAATCGACATTTCCTTAAATGAAGACGAAATCATCCAATAAAACGGGAACAAAAACAAAGCAGCAACAATAACGAGCAACAGCTTCAACAAAACGACGATCAGGTTGGACTTGTTCATACGATTGCTCCTTAATACTCAATATCCGTTCGCAAAAATTTGAACTGCAGCCATGCAATAATGACAATGATTATACTTAGTATGACAGCCATTGCATTAGCCCGACCATAATCCCCATTCACAAAAGCCTCCTGATACAAGAGCAATAAAATGGTTGTAGTCGCGTAATTCGGACCACCCGCAGTAAACAACAATATAATCGCAAAAAGCTGAAAGGCGCCAATCGTGCTCGTCACGGCAACGAAGAGAATGGTTGGCTTCATCATCGGGAGTGTAATACTAATGTGTTTGCGCCAGAACGATGCCCCGTCCAATTCCGCAGCCTCATAATAGCTGACGGGAATTCCGTTTAATGCCGCAGATAGGATTACAATAGGTCCGCCGAGTGAAATGGTGAGAACGACTAATGTCGTTGTCACGATCGCACTGTCATAGCTAAGAAAATTCACTTTGTCTATATTGAATAGACCAAGGAGAAAATTCAGTAATCCAAAATCATAATTCAGCAGATACTGCCACATAAACGTAATGCTGACAATGGACGTGACTGCAGGAATATAAAAAACGGCTTTAAAAACACTTTGCAGCCTCGTCCTGAACAGGCTGATAAAAATCGACAGAATTAAACTAATGATGAGAGTTGCCGGTACAAACATGATGACAATTAGAAGTGTATTCTTGACGGACCTGAGAAAAACATCATCTTCCAGCAGGGACTGGTAATTCCCAATCCCTGCCCAACCCGAAGAATAGTAGGTGTATTTGTAGAAGCTTACTTTAATAGCATCCAAGATTGGATATAAATAGAACAGAACGAAGAATAACAAAGCAGGTGCTACAAATAGAAAACCATATCTTTCTTTATACAATAAGTTGAATTCTCTTTTCAGCATCGCATGCTCCACTCCAATTCCAATTCGTACACTCGATCATTTTTTGGATGCAATTGCGTCCTTAATGATTTTATTTGCTTTCTCATCATAATCCTGCATCGCTTGCAGCGGCTCCTTGGCACCGATAAATACGGCTTGCATTTCCGGGAAGAACACCGCTCTGGTCTGCGAATATCCTTCGATATCATAAGAGCCGTCAATCGCAATGATATGCTCTGTATCGGTCACCAGTTTGGACAACCACAGCTTCTCGGGATCTGGATTGGCTCCTAACGTGTCTCTTCCATAAACATCAAAGGCGTTCATCGCTTTAATGAAATCAGGGTCCTCTGTCTGTGCAAACTGGATGAATTTCTTTGCATATTTAATCTTATTCTCATCCCCATTGTCGAAAACAACGAATTGTCCGCCTCCGCCGATAACTACGCCTTGATCCTTCTTAACACTTGGGAATGGCGCCAAGATCGCTTCAAACTCTCCCTTGATCGCCCCTTCATCTTTCGCCTTCTGGACTGCATTCAAGAGTGAAAACCCGCCAAACGCAACAGCAGTCTTTTCTTGAACGAAATAATCGTTGCTCATTCCAGCAGCTCTTGTTTCCGGATTTGGATATACAAGCTGTTTATCTATTAGCGATTTGAACCACTCCACCGCTTGCACATTTTCCGTGGAGCTAAATGTACTTTGCGTCCGGTCATCCGTATAACGTTTTCCGCCAAAACCAGCCATAAAGCTGTGATACAGAGCATCCCCCTGCTCGTTCAAGCCGAACATTAGAAACGGATAATTATCCGGTGTTTCCTTCTTCTGATATTCCCTTACGGCCACGAGGAGTTTTTCAAATTGTTCAATCGTCCAAGTCCGTAATTCTCCCGAAGGCAATAAGTCCGCCGCTCCCGCTCTTTCCACTAACGATTTATTGATGACCATGAGCGTCGCCCCCAATCCCTGAGGGTAGCTGAAGATCGTTCCGTCTTGTAAAGTTACTTTCTCAAGAACATTTTGCGGAATTTTTTTTAGCTGCTCCTCCGTCAAAATATCATTTAGAGGTACCGTATATCCCCTCTTCGCATAGCTGGTCGTACGTCCCGGAGAATCATTAAGAATATCCGGTGCCGTATTGGATGCAAGAGCTACATTCACCTTCTGATCTCCGCCATCATAGGGAATGATTTCAAGCTTCACTTTCACGTTGGGATATTTCTTTTCAAACTTTTCAATCAGCGTCTGGGCATATTCGCCTGGCTTTTGATCAGGCAAATTCCAAACCGGATAGTTCCAGAACACAAGCTCGACCGGCTTTTCATCTTCCGGATTAGTAGTTGCTTCCTGGCTCGGAGTCACGGATGATGATGAGCTGTCAGGCTCAACCGATGTCCCCTCGTTATTCCCGCTCCCGCATCCGCCCAATATGGTTACAACCAAAAGCATCACGAGCAAGTAAGCTAAACCGTGCTTTCTTCTTCTCATTTTCTACCCCTCCAGAATTTTGTTAGAAAGCAACCGAAATTAAACCGCTTTCATAAATTAAATGTTAGCGGACATATGGCTCAGTCGACCATATAATATTCTGGGTTTTCCCTAGAAAAACCATTATACCGTCTATAAAATTAGGCTGAACAGAGTTTTACTGGTGCTGTTCTCGATACTTTACCGGTGAAATCCCAAAAATCCCCTTAAAGCTGAGACTGAAATAATTGGCATCCTTGTAACCCACTTTTGCGGCTACTTCACTGATCTTTAAATCCGTTAGCGTAAGTAAATTTTCGGCTTCTTTCATTCGCACGGCAGTAACATATTGAGAGAAATTTTTGCCTGTCTCTTGTTTGAACAGCTTGGAAAAATAATTTTCGCTTATATACAATTCCTTACTAATGGTGCTAACGGAAAATTCACCATCGATGTATCGCTCATTAATGATCGTGATTGCTTTGGCAATCGTTTCATGCATCCGTGTTTCGCGTTTATTCCCGATTAATTGTGCAGATGTTTCCAAGAAAATGGAGAACTCTTGTTTCAGTTCATGTGTATGGCGATACAAGTTAAAGCTTTCAAGCGATGGCAATCGGGGGATAGTCGGGTCGGCATTAAAAAGATCGATTCCCAGATTGCTCATTAATTTAAGAATTTTCAAATGGGTATGGCCTAACGATCGATTCATCGTTTCCCTGGTCACGAATTGTTCTTTGAAGGTATTAAAAAGCAGTTCCGTGCTTGCGGTCAATTGTTCTCCTCGTCCAAACTTTACTGCTTGTACAATCTCATCCTCTATCCGTTCCAATTGTTCATAGTCGTTATCCTTCTCTTGAATATCATTAATATATATAATTTCATTCGCTTCGAATAAGTGCTTATAGTGAAGCGCATCAAGTGCTTCATTATAAGATTCGTGGATTTTATCATAGCTGAACGAGGAGCGGCTTACTCCGAATGTTGTCGGCACTCCCTTCTCCCTATTCAAAGACTCATGCAAGTATTGAATGAGATTCATTTCCGCTTCTTGTAAAATAACGATCAGACGGCGATTGTCAAGAATATGCAACAAAGCAGCCGAATGAACGGATACTAATCTGGATTGAAGAAACCGTTCTATATCGTCTATCGGAATAAATTCCTTATCGCTCATGGGAGTGTCATGAATTTCGATTACAACAACAACAATATTAACTCCGACAGTAGCAGCTACTCCAAGTTCTGCTCCTTGAGAAGAGAATTCATCGATTGTGATCCTGCCCAATAACAGCTTGCTGATTAATCTTTCCTTTCTTAGGGGAACGCTATTCTTTAACGTATCAACCATTTGGTTGAAATTATTAGCGAGGATGCCTATTTCATTAGAAGGAATCTTGACCATTCTTACATTTAAATTCCCATGACTGACACGATTCATTAACGTTACCAACTCTTTGATCGGCTTGACGAGAAATGTGGAGAGGAAAAAAGAAATCATAACAACTCCGCATAGTACGAATAGGATAAGGTAAACTATTATTTTTTTTATATAATCCACATCTTTGTAGAGCTCATCTACAAGGACACGGCTCATCAACGTATAGCGATACTTGTCATTTTTAAAAATGGATACAAAAAAGTCTTCTCCATTCATATTGGTTTGAAAGGAGGGTTCTTTTTGCAATTGGGCGGTTTTATTCAATTCGCTAACCGTTCCCTGAAGTTCTTTATGCGCATCAATCGCAACTATTCCTTGAGAATCGACTAATGTTGTTAGCTGTAATTCTCTATTCTGGAATAGAATCGAGGAGAGTGCCCCCTTTTTGATATTTATCATCATAATGCCAATCGGTTTCGTGCCTCGCGGTTTATTGAGTGCATTAATCTGGCTAATAAGTGTTACACTATTGCGATCCTTCGAGTTTCCTCCAGAGAAATCGATGAATATTTCTCCCCGCAGCTTAGCCACCTGATCTTGCAATTCTGGAGTAAAGTAGTTATTCACCCATGCTTCCGTATTAAAGTTTTGGTTCATGGTATAGTACTGCTTGCCATTAGTGTCTATAAAAACAATTGCATTAATATCCGTTTGCGTCACATTAACCTCGTACATTCTGGAGTAGAACTCATTGACGAATTCAATTTTACTTTGGTCGGATAGCCCTTCCAGTCCCTGTAACAATTTCTGCGTTGGCGCCTCGTAGGCTAACGAAATCATCAAATCGGAATATTGGGCTAATTTATTATTAATCCGATCATCAATATTAGTTAAGGAACTTATTACTGCGCGGTTTTCCTTTTCTTTAATGACTTTCTCAGCCACATAACTCGTAATGCCAGAGAAGACGATTATAATTAGAACGGAAAGGAATATGTAAGTGGATATTAAAATAACTTTCAACGATAAAAAGGTTCTGTTTGACGTTCGAATCGCCTCTCTCTTCCCCATGCTGCCACCCTTTCCTTAGCTTTGATTTTATATCCCCCACATGCCTTCTCCTTCCCCACGGATACAGCGCTTTCATTTTTCTGAACCGCTTCTGCAACTAAATCATTTATATTTTCTCAGAGTAGCATAATTATAACTGTAATGCCCATATAGATATCTGGGTTTTATCTCAAAAAAATGGATATTTGCGCTGCTGGAGACGACCGCCAAAACGATTATCGCTTTGTAGATGCTCCAACGATAAACAAAGGGGAACCATTCGGCTCCCCCCTAAAAACTTATACCTGTTCTAGCCGTCCGTTTATTCTTGTGGTTGATTAAACCTTTACCTTAATCACAATTTTTTTAACCGGTTGAGAATTGTCTACCGCCAAACATGGCATATGTACATCTTGCGGCGCTGCCAATATAAAATGACCTTCACGCAGTATAAAGAAATCGCCTGTCGCATCGTATAACGCATAGTCGGAATCGGAATCGTAAGGTTGTGTTACAACCGCTTGCCCGATAGGCGCATAACCAAAGTTCTCCTCGCCTTCAGCCACAAATTGAATGTCCATGTACCGCTCATGCGCTTCCCATAATCCTTGCTCTCGCGGTTTGGTTTCATAATGCTGAACGATTGCGAAAATATTGTCTCCGTCAATCTCATATTTTCCAGGCGCAAGAGTTTTCCATTCCTCGTTTGCTATAAATTGTGCTGCTTGCTCTAACCGCGGATGGAATCCTGTATACAGCTTGAAATTTTGCAAAGCGTCTCTAATCATTGGGCGACCTCTCCTATTCTTCCGCACTAGGCGTTATATTCAGATAATGATAGATTTGTCCTGCTATGAATGCATGTCCCTGGGCACCGGGATGAATGCTGTCATTCATGAGCATCAAGTGGCTGTTAGTCGATTCTTGTACATATTCACGCCAATGACTATAAATATCACATAAAGGAGTATCCGTTGCGGCCGCCACCTCCCGCACGGCTGCAGCATACTCCGGATAGGCGGTTCTAGCTAGGACCGCTTGTTCATGAATATTATAATCGAGCGCATTCTGGGTTAAAAGCAGCACCTCAGATCCAGATGCTATAACCCTGGTGATGATCTGTTCCAAGTTCCGTTTAAATGGGGCAATACCTGCTGCTCCTTGTATAGAATCATTTATGCCGATCATCACTGTAATCAGATCCGCTCCGAATCGCAAAGCGTCTTGATCCAGTCGATTCAGTATCCCTTGTGAAGTATCTCCGCTCTTCCCGACGTTAAACACATACGACTTGCGATTGAACCGTTCCATTAACCGTTCTGTAAGCAGACCCACATAATTAAGTTTGCCTTCAAGATGATAATTCTGTTCTGTAATGGAATCGCCTATGCAAACGATAAAAGCTCGTTCACCTCGCTGCAATTGATCTAACGCCCTGAGCTTCAACATTTCACCACCTGCTCCACATCCCCGGCGTAAGGAGCCGCTCGGGCAGATTCCGGAATCGCTCTCTTATTTCATTACAAATGGACTCCGGTACGGCAGGCCCTTCTATTAACCGTAAATTTTCCTCCAATTGCTCAACTGTCTGCACGCCGATAACCAGACTATCTACACCCGGCATATCGCGAATATAGGAAACAGCCAGCTCGGCAGGAGTTAAGCCACAGCTATGCGCAAGCTCGCGAAGCTGGCGGATCGGTTCAACAGCCTCGGGCAATTGAGACGGCAGCTCTGCTTCATCCGCATAGAAAAGGCCTTGCAGGAACACGCTGCGGACAAACACTGTTTTGCCTGCGGATCGCAACATCTCCAGACACCCGTTATTCAGAGGTCGATGATCGAACACATTTAACGGAAGCTGTACAGCGCCGAAAACGGAGTCTTCCAAATACGGACGCAGCATTGCAAACTCCTCTTCCGTATTGGACGAAAATGAAATACCCGCCTTTTCCGCTAAGCCATCCCGTACAAGCTCGGCGAATACTTGCGCAATGATGTCTCCATGAGCTCGCATCGCATCGACGTTATGCAGCATCATAGCAGACACTTGCTCGACACCGAGTTTCTCAAGCGACGCTCTCGTCTGGCGATAGATCTCATCTTTTATTCGTCCAGGACTCCAGCTTCCCTCCGGCTGCACATAAATTTTGGTAATGATTGTCGGAGCTTCTCCGGATTGCAACTTGCCAAAAAAACGACCCAGTATTTGCTCAGATTCCCCATACGTCGCAGCCGTATCGTAGGCCGACACTCCACCTTGCCATGCTGCTTGCAAAATACCATAACTCGCTTGAACATCAGGCTTTTGACTGGTGCCGATAAGCCCGTAATTCATGCCAAGTTGTACCGTGCCAAGCGTCATTTTGGATACTGTAAGTTTATTCACGGACATTTTACCCTTTCTTTTACCAAATTGTCCAGCCTCCATCCAGCAATAGATTATGACCCGTGATGTAACGCGAAGCTTCGGAGGCGAGGAAAACGATCGGCCCCTTGATATCATCGTCTTCGGCCAATCTGCCAAGCGGAGTCATAGACTTGTAATTGTTTACGAATGCATTCGAATGCTCCTCATGCTGATCCTCTCCTTCGTAATAACCGCCGGGACTAATCGCATTGACGCGAATGTTATAGGGTCCATAATAGCTGGCCATCCATTTCGTCATTCCGATCATCCCCCACTTCGCGAATGTATACTCGACACCGCTGGTCATACCCGTATCTCCATATACAGGGAAGTGAGGCGCCTGCGCTCCTTGAATAGAGGCTATGTTAATAATATTTCCTTTGCCTGCGGCACGCATCAGTTTAACGGCTTCCCTCGAGATAAGCATCAACCCCGTTCCGTTCACCTGCTGCGCCGTATTCCATCCTTCGGCAGTCGTATCTTCAACATTGTTCAAACCATAACGGGAAACGGAGTTATTGACGAGAATATCAATTCGCCCATACCTCTCGGACACTTCTGCGATAAATGCGATAATGCTTTGTTCATCGCTCAGATCCAGCTTCATGCCTGATGCTTTGTATCCGCGTTCATTAAAGCGATCTGCGAGAGCCTGACACTTCCCCTCGTTGCGGGAAGCGATAATGACATGCGCTCCTGCCTCGCAAAGAGCGGTGGAAATATGCTCGCCGTACAAACCCGAGCCTCCTGTAACAATTGCAACCTGACCATTCAATTGGAACAAATCCATCGTCGACATAACAAACCCACTTTCTATTTAAATTCATGAAATGCGCTTTGCATATATAATATGGTATTACCAATTAATATAGCATCTGCTCTTTGTTTTAGTCAATTTTATTTCATTCCATGCATGTAGAAAGGGAGTACACTAACCGTATACTCCCTTATCTCTTATTGAATAGCTTTCAGTAAAACCTTCACCGCTTCCGCACGGGTCGATTCGCCCTCTGGAGCAAAGCGGTTGCCGCCGCGTCCTTCGACCAGTCCGCGAGCAGCCGCCTCAGCAACCAGGGGCTTGGCCCAAGCCGGAATCGCTGCGTCGTCCGCAAAGCTCGTAGCCGACTCCATTCCAACAGAGAGCCCCAGCGCGCGCACTGTCATAACAATCATTTCTGTTCGAGTTATCCTCGCATCCGGACGGAAAGTGCCGTCATCATAGCCTTGTATGATGTTCGATTGCAGCGCCTGCGCTATAGATAGCAGAGCCCAGTCCGGGATATGCTCGCTATCGGCAAACGACAACGGCAACGCTTCTTCATTGGCCTCCAGCTCCAGCGCGCGGGCAAGCATAACGATAAACTCGGCTCTCGTCAACTCTTTATCAGGCTTGAACATGCCATTCGGATAGCCATTGACAATCCCTAGCCTTACCGCCTCATAGACGGCTGCCTGACTCCAATGTCCGGCCAAATCGCTAAACGATACGGCGGGCTCTGTCGATCCAAGCAGCTTGGCGAAGACCGCGAATGTAGCCAAACGATCTGTTGCTGCCGAAATAAAATCACCTTCAACCTTTCCTCCGATTTCAACCCAAACTTTTTTCTCTTCATCATAGTAAGCAATAACAGGCAGTTGATGATCTTCAAGCTTTTCCCGATCAAACTTCAGCTTAATCGTTGCCGGCTTCTTCAGGCTTCCCGCTACATTTTTCGATACTTTAAAGGCAGGGCTTAACCGGCTCCATTCCGGATGCTGGAGGACGCCAGTTTCCTGAAGCTTTGAAATGGCGATGCGCATTGCCCCGTCCGAGGCTCCTGCCGGAATCGTCAATTCTATTTCATTATTGCTGCTTAACGTCCCGCCTTCCCCGGCAGCAATGTTCCATTCATTAGCGGTATTGCCACCGGTCGAAGGCGCCGTCGATCCCGATGACTCTCTGAGCTGCATACGGAATCGGTTGGAATGGGCCTGTGCCTCATTGCCGTTCATATCCACCGCGCGAATATGCAAATACCAATCGCCGGACACGCTCGACAAAGTAATCGCATCGCTTAAGCCGAATGCTTTCCAACCTGTATCCGGAGCTGTCTCGCTCTGTGCCCAAACATACATAAGCCGATCGGCGTCGATACCGCTCCAATCATCGGTTACCGCCGCTTGGACTGAAGCTTCGTACAGCAAGGTTTCACTCCCGTCTGGAGAGAACAAGATTGCCGGAGCAGTCGTGTCCGTCTCTTCGACCGCCGCCTCCTCATCTCCGATCAATCCGGCTTGCGGCAGCGCCACTGATAGATCCTGAATCATCACTTCATCTATATAGACTTCCGTCCCAAGTCCCGAAGCGCCGGATGAGATCATCAGATGGTTAACGACTTTACCCGGATGAGCAGCCTCTATCGGGCCCTTGTATGCATCATTCACATAGACGTCGGCCATTCCACTGTCCAAATCAAAGTCAAGACGAATTTTATGCCATTCATTAAACGTCAAGCTTGTCGGTGTCGCCAGCTCATGAAACTCGATCGGCTGGTCATACTCCGTGATGACACGCATAATCTCTTGCTGCGGCGCTCCGAAAGTAAAAGCGGTATCCGAGTAGTTTTGGTGGACTTTTACATAACGCGCTTCGATATCCAAATGCTCCAGCCCAATATTAATATTGCCGTCTTCCTTCTCGAAGGTCCATCCTTCCAGAAGAGTCCAATCCCCATTGTTCATATCGCTGACATACACTTCAAGGTTCTGCTGCTGGATCCGATTCCCCGGCAGGTTGTCTGGCGGCTGCGGTTTATTATATTGCTTGCCGTCAATCAAATGGATTTCGCGCAGCTTGGCAGCCCGGCCAAGATCCACGCCTACGCTGCGATCCTTGTAATCTAACGCGAACGGGAAAGCGTCCGAGAAATTGGACAAGTTGCCCGTCAGCGGGTTGCTGTCCGGATTCACAAAACCTACTTTGACCGTCCCGGTTGAAGAATTTATTTCCGTATCCGTATATTTCAACGATCCGTCAGAATCTAGCTGCAGGATAAAACCGGCGCCGAGCGCATTCCAATGCTGCGAGTATCCTTCCTGCAAAGAAATAAACAGATCATTGTCGAAGCTCTCTCCATAGACCGAAAGCTGCACGCTCGCTTTCCGTGTTGCAGGGAACAGCCTTGATCCGCCCGTCACTCGCTGGTCGTCAATATTGTCGTGAATATAAAGCGATCGATCTCCTTGCTTCGCAACAGCGTCACTTGTTGTAACGACTCCTGAGTTAGCCGTCTTCCACCAGTAATCATTTGCCAGACTTGTCCCGTTATCAGGCGTAATTCCGCTATGCTCATACTCAAAGCTATCCAATGCGCCATGGCTGTAGCGCAAATAACGGTCAAAATCCTCTACCAACATAGAGAAGGCCCCCGTCAGTCCAGGCCACGTGAACAGCCGCGCATCATCGCCTGCCTTTACTCCATCCGCCTGAACAACGTTGCGTTTCTCATTCTCGGAAATCCAGCCCGGCGTGGACAAGCGAGTGCGTCCAGTCAGATCATGATAACCCTGCCAGGTGAGCGTCTCATCATCGCTGTAAGCAATGGTAAGATTGTTGCGATAATAACTCCCCATTCCTTCCGCATTATGCCCTGACCATGTCAGTAAAATATTCCCGTTGTCATCCCGCTGCATGGCGGGGAACGTATTGGTGCTCATCATTTCACTGTCGGCCACCGGGGACCATGTCAATCCTTCATCCGCCGATGAGCTTGTCCCGAGATAATAAATATCCGATCTTTGCTGACGCAAGTAAGTCTTTAAACTGCCATCAGCCAATTCGATAATGGCAACCTCAGTCACTCCGCCTTCCCCGCCAATGGATGGAATCGTCAGCTCGGAAACGCTCTTCTGCCAAGTGCCCCCATTATCGTCCGAGTACAGGAAGCTGACGCCAAAGGTGCCGTCATCTCCGATGACATGGGAGAATGGCGCGATGATCCTTCCAGAACTATGACGAATCGGATTCGTATAAGAGATCATATAATGAATCGGCGCTCCGGAAGCTGTTTGCAGGCCCGTTATTCGCGCAGGTTCGCCGAATACCGGCTTTTGTCCGTCAAATCCGGTTGATTTGACGACATACATATCGTTGCGGCACACATCGATGGACAAACAAGTATTGCCACCGCTCCACACGCCAAAATAATGATGGACGGCAAAGAACAAATAAACTTCGCCCGTATCGGGATCAACATAAGTTCCGGTAGGAAATTCATACAGGTCTGAGCCTGCCGCCGAAACAGGCTGTATAATCGTTTCCTGATCCGTCCATGTCTTGCCGCCGTCAAAGGAGTAATTGGCCAGTATGCCCACGTCATTCGAACCCGCTACTGTCATCAGCGTGCCATCCTTCAATCGCACCGGCTTCAATTCCCCTGATTGTTCCGCAATTGTTTTGTTGCCGTACTCGATTTGCAGCGCTTCCTGTGCTCCGCCGCGGAAGGAGGCCGCCGGGTTGCCGTAATACATATAAATTTGCTTGGTTTCCTCAGGCTGCATTTCAGGAATTCGTACGTAGAAGCCTGCATCATCCATATAGAAGTGCAGCTCTTGGCCACCAGCCGCAAAGCGAATATCGCGATAATCGGCTTGCAGCTTCCCGTCGACAATCAATTGCGCGGTTCCAAGATCCTCCTTAGTCAGATAAACCGCCCGATCATTGATCATTTCGGCATTCGAATTGGAGACAGTTACCGGCTTTTGATACAACCAGCTTTGTCCATTGCCGGCCGTCCAGCGTCCTTGCGGCAGCTGATACGCTTTAATCATCTCTTGCAGGCTTTCATTATAAAAAGTGCCTTTCGTATCATCAAAATGGTTATGAACCTTTACATAACGAGCTGATTCCGAAAAATTGTACAAAATTACACGGTTGTCCACTTTAACGAAATCCCAATCCTTTACTTTGCTGTACGTCTCATTATCCGAGCTGATGTATAGGGACAGATCGCTCTTCTCGACTCGGTTCGACGCATTCGCCGCTTCAAGTTCGATGGTGTTCACAGCCGCGATTGCTCCAAAATCGACGCCGATGCTGCGATACTGATAGTCCAGCTCCATTCTCCCGCTATTGCCGAAGCCGCTTAGCTGCCCCAGCTCCGGATTGGCGTCCTTATTCGCAAACCCCGCCGTTGATGCAATCAAGCCTGGGCCATAACCGTTATAAAGGTCGGCTTCTTCCGGCTGCCCGCTTGCCATCGCCAATTGCGGTATTGCCAAGGCCAGAATCATTCCTATGCTGATGTAAAACTGGAGCTTGCGAAATCCTTTGCGAAGTAACCGTTCCCTTCTCATTCATTATTCCTCCCAATAGTTATTTTGTAACCGCTTCCTCACTGATTATAAAAGGAGTCCATCATTCGATGAACCCCTTAACATTCAGATCATAGCGGGAGGAATTATTGTTCTTGCCAGGCTGTTTATATATTAATCCGAATGCGATGCACTCATGATTCTGTATTCGCTTGCGCTCAAGCCGGTATGCTGCTTGAATTTTTTATAAAACCAATCCAGGTCGTTATAACCGACGGCATAGGCCACCTCGTAGACCTTCATATCCGTAGAGCTCAATATTCTTTTTGCGTTTTCCATGCGAACCTGAAACAAATAATCGTTAAAGCCAATGCCTGTTTCCGCTTTAAATAGCTGCCCCAAATAGGCCGCATTCATATACACTTGAGAAGCTATATTTTTCATACTGATGTTGTCGGCATAACGTTCATTCGCTAATCGCTTGGCTACTTTGACCGCATTTTCAGATGACAGCTCGCTATGGGACTTGATCAACTCAGCTGTTTCCCTCAATTTCGTCCATGTAATTTGGAACAGATCCGTCAAAGATCTTGCCCCCATAATGCGTTCGTAATCGAGTTGTCTCGGATTAAACAGCTGCTCATAATCAATCCCCTGTTCCCTAACAAGCCGAAACAACTCAATGAACAGCTCCAAGATCATTGTTTTAATAAGATTCGATTGCACTTGATTTTTCGCCAATAACTCCCATCTGCGCGCAAGCAGTTCTCTTAGTTGCTCGCTGTCCTGCTTGTTAAGCTGTTCAATAAGCTCATTGGCATGGAGCCAGTTCTGTTCATCATCATTCGCCTCTTTCGAGAACAGCCTCTCTTCCGAAATAACGCTTTGCTTGCCGAAAAAGAATTGCTTGTCCAGCATTCGTTTCGCTTCTTCATAAGACTTTACGGCTTCATTCATCGCATGAACCAGCTTGCCTATGCCGAATGTTATCCCGATTTTTGCGTATTGCTGCACATGCTGGCTCATCAGGCTGATTTTTGCAATAACATCCGCACGCTCCACCTCGTCTAAATCCGAGTATAAAACGATGCCGTATTTCATATCCGATTCTTCGAATAAACAGCCGCTTAACCCAATAATATCTTCCATGACATTACGCGCGGCAAACCGTTTTATTTGCAGATCATTATCCGTCATAGAAGAGTCGTTCCAGGCTTCCGAGTCCAGCTCCGCCGCAATGCAGCAAATCCCTGAGCGCTCTCTAACATGTATATCTATCAGCTTAAACCGTTCCGTCACTTCTTCCGCATTCATGAAACCGTTGGCCCATTCTCTGGCAATGCGCTCCTTTGTTGCAGACAAACCAAAATGCAGCTTTTTGTCCAGCATCCGTTCATTTTCCAGCTCGGCTGCCACGGTTTTCAATAGACGCACCAAGTCATCTTCCTCAACCGGCTTCAGCAAATAATCCTTAACGCCCAGTTGCAAACCCTTCTGTGCGAATGAGAAGTCCTCATAACCGCTCATGATGATAATCGGAACATCGGATAATGCGCGCAGCTGCGCAATCAAATCCAAACCGCTCAATACCGGCATCTTCATATCAGTGACGACCAGGGCGTAATTGCCGTCATGAAAAAGATCGAGCGCCTGCTGGCCGTTCGTCGCTTCACCCGCGATCGTGAAACCAAGCAGCTCCCAATCCAGCAAATATTTCAGCGAAAGCAACGCCCCCGGCTCATCATCTACAAGAAGTACGTTATAGATGGCTCCCAACCTCCTTATGTTTGCGGCTTGTCTAGCGGAAGGTTAATGATAATCCTTGTGCCTTCTCCCAGCTTGCTTTCAATGATCAGACCGAAGTTCGGGCCAAAGCTCTGACGCAATCTTTGATGTACGTTGCGCAGGCCAATATGCAGCGAGTCATCCTTCTTCTGATCTGCAGTTTCGAGCCTTTGTCTTATTGCCGTCAAGTGATCGCACGGAATGCCTGGACCGTTGTCCTCCACAACAAGTCTGCATTGCCGCTCATCAAAATCCGCCCGAATAACGATCATTGTTCCGTCAGCGCTTGGCTCCAGCGCATGGACGATCGTATTTTCCACCAATGTCTGCAGCGAAAGCTTCGGTATAGCGACATCATGCAGCCGCTTCGGAATGTCGATTCGGAAGCGAAGCCTGTCAGAGAATCGGAAAGCTTGAATGTTCAAGTAAGTCTCGATAATGTCCAATTCTTCCGCTATCGTAATCATCCTGCCGCTTTTGCCCAGCACATTGCGAAAGGATTTAGCCAATAAATTAACAATTTTCGCATTTTCGCGATCTCCCTTCATAAGGAGATTACCGCGAAGCGCATTTAAAGTATTAAACAAATAATGGGGATTCACTTGTGTCTGCAAGGCGTATAACTCGGACTCCTTTGTCTTCAGCTCCAGCTCTTTGCGCTCCAGTTCCGACTCATACACCTCGCGAATAAGCCGCTGCATGCGCTGCACCATCTCGTTGAACCTGAAGCCGAGCTTGCTTACTTCGTCATTTCCTTTAATCGTTTGAATCGGCTGCAAGTTTTCGAGGCTGGTTTTTCTCATTTTTATGGACAGCTCTACCAATCTTCTCGTTAATCTGGACGATACCACATAGTTTGCAATGACGAATATAGCTAAGGTTGCAACGAACAGAACGAGAGCCGTCGTTCGAATCGCATTCGTGCCTGCCACCAGGGCATCAAGCTGGGTAAGAAAGACGATTTGGATGCCATCTACGCTATTGCGCGAATCCAGGACGCGGCTGGTTAGCAAATATTCCTGATCGGCCATACGTACAAGCTGGCCGTCATCATTGGCAGTCATCTCGGGGAAAAACCAGTAATCCTCCAAGCGGGCCACCCCTGCATGGTCAGAAGCATTGTCAAATACGACCTTCCCATCCGATAAACTAAACACGATTTGATTCGGATTATCCTTCGCTTTTATAAAGTCCACCAGCACATTGACATCCACATCGATAGAAACGAATAGACATGCTTTCATATCCAGATGGTTAAGCCTTTGCGATAAGCGAAGCAAGTTCTCTCCACCCGCTCCCTTCTCCAAAGTCCAGGAACGAAGCGACCGATAGCTTGGCGCGGAAGTGTCGCATCCGCTTCTCCTCGCCAATTCTGGAGCCTCCGACAACGGCCTGACAACCCCTAATTGAAACGTATCATTATTGGTAAACAGTTGAAAATTGACAATCTCTTTTGTAGAACGAATCGATTCCATAAGCGGGACGATAAGCTCCGTGTACTCCGTATGCTGCAACGCCAAAGAATGAATTTCTTGAAGCAGAGTAGCCTGCAGCGAATCATCCATATACAGTACATCGGCAGTCTGCTCGTAGGTTTTCAAGAGACTGTCCACATTTTCCGTCATTTGCGAAAACGAGTTGCTATTGCTTTCCATGATCTTCTCAAGAATCATCTGCCTGCTAAAATGCTCAAAAATAAAAGTAAGGGAAGTGAGCAGCAAAATGACGACTGCGCCGTTCGACAAAAACAGCTTAGTGCGGATACTCATTCTGCTCCCCCTCCCCTATATGATTTATTTCCCTATATGGCTATATCGCGCAGTAGCCTCTTTCCACAATTTTGTATACGCTTCCTCCACTTTCGCGATTCCCGCCTTTTCCAGCGCGCGCATGGTTTCATTCCACTGCTTTTCGAACTCCTCTTCCGACGCGGAGAAAACAATCTTGGCCGTATCGCGGTTCCAAATTTGCTTAAGCCGCTCGGATTCGGCGCGCACTTCCTCCACATCGCCCAGTTGTCCAAGTCCGTGAAGAATAAAGTTCACCTCGGGAATGAAGTCCGCCCACACTTCCTTGCCGTACTCCGCTAAAACTTCTTTTGTTCTTTCATCGTATTTTTCTCTGACGCTATCTCTCGTCGTAGGCGTGGCATAGTCTCCATCAGCCAACTTCGTTCCGTGCGCGTAATACATCGATGTGCCGTAGAATGGCGTAACAATTTCGCTCCAGATCAAATCCGGGTTGGCGGCAACTCCTTGCTTATACTCTTCCTTAATGACCCGCTTACCGTCTACGACTTCATAATGACTGCCTTCAATTCCCCAGTTAATCAAAATTTGCGCTTCATCGGTAAACATATAATCAAGCAGCTTGATTACTTCTTCCGGATGCTTGGATTTTGAGGTAATCGCCCAGTTCCAGTTTGAACGCGTTGCCGCGGCCGTGAAATTTTTATTTGGTTTGGTTGCATCGAACACAAGCGGGAAATAAGCGTAAAGATCATCAAAGTTGCCTGACGCCCGGATAACCGGTTCTACTTCCGGCTGCATGTACCAGCTTGGGAAAGCGCCCGCCAAAACTCGGCCTTCCGCCAACCTTTGCGTCATCGTATCATTTTTTAAAGTAAAAAATTCTTTGTCCAGCATGCCGGCGATATGAAGCTTATTTAAAAATGCGAGATAGTTTTTCGCCTCTTCCGATGTAAAGATATGCCTAACATTATTGTTTTCGTCGATCGTAAAGTCCCCGTGATTTTCCAATCCGCTCGTAGTGAAGATCGGACCTGTCGCGTTTTCATAAGTATTGTCATTATAGCTAAAGCCGGAGAAAGGAATGGTCGGCTGTCCATTCGTTTGCGGATGCTTCTCATAGTAATCCTTCAGCAAGTTGAACAAATCATCCATTGTTTTCAGTTCGGGGTATCCCGCTTCCTCCAACATTTTATAGCTGACAGCGAACTCCGATTGCATCGTCGGCGTAGGCTCATCAGTTATGTTGCTGACATAAAGCGACCAAATATGTCCGTTTTCGTCTTTTAACAAATCGAAGTATTCTCCGAAATGCTTCTTAATATTAGGGCCATGCTCTTCTATCAAATCCTCCAGCGGGATTATTGCGCCGGCATCCGAATATTTTTTAATATAATCCGGCTTTAAAATGACCGTATCGGCCGGATAGTCGCCGGAAGCGAGCCATAAGTCGAATTTCTGATTGCGATCTCCCGTTACTGTAACCAGGTCAAATTTAAAGCCTGATTTTTTGCTAAGCTCCGTCATAACCGGATTGTTCGCATCCAGGTTCGGATACAAGCTTGCCATCTGGACCACAACGGGCTCTTGAGGCGCCGCCGATTGTGTCCCGGCTTTCGTTTCTCCCGGTTTATTCGTCGGGGCAGTGCCGTTCCCTCCGTTGTTCCCCCCGCTGCAGCCGGCAGCCACTGCAAATACAAGCACGATGACGAGCAATCTGAACATTTTGTTCATGATAACACCCTTTCTAGTTTTTAATTATATCATCGGGTTTCCCCCAAAGATATCATTCCTTCATAGCGCCAAGCGTCATGCCTTTAATGAAATACTTCTGCAAGAATGGATACACGAACAGGATGGGAAGCGTGACAACCATCGACATCGTGGCCCTGATCGACTGCGGCGTTGTAAAATTCAATAAAGCGTCGTCGGTTCCGGACCCGATACCGCCGGAAACTTGCTCGGTTGTCTGCATTAAAATCTGCATGAGTTGATATTGCAGCAGAGTCAGGCTTTCTTTGCTGTTGTACAAGAAATTATCCGTCCAGGAATTCCAATGTCCGACGGATATAAACAAAGTAATGGTTGCAATGACAGGAAGACTGATCGGCATAACAACGCGGAATAAGGTTTGCCATTCATTTGCTCCATCCAGCTTGGCCGATTCAACAAGCCCGTCAGGCAGCTGGTCAAAGTAGCTCCGCATAATCATCACGTTAAACGCGCCGATCAGACCGGGAATAATATAAACCGCGAACGTATTGGTCAATCCTAAATTTTTGATCATCAAATAGATCGGAATAATCCCGCCGTTTACATACATGCTGACCACAATGATGGTATTGAGCGTTTTGCGAAGCATATACTCTCTGCGGCTTAATGCGTAAGCAACCATAATTGTGCATATGACGGACAATCCGGTTCCAATCAATGTTCGCAATACGGAGAGAGCAGCGGAATCGAATAAACGGTCATTGCTGAATATAAGGCGATAATTGTCGAGCGTAAACTCTCGCGGCCATAGATAGATTCCGCCGCGCATCGTATCGAGCGACTGATTCAAGGAGACGGCCAATAGATTCATAAAAGGATACAATGTCGCTATGCCCAGCAGCAGCAGCAGCGTATTGTTGAAAACGTTAAATATGCTGTCCCCGACTTTAGTTCTGCTTCTCATTTTGCGCCTCCTTCACTACAGAACGGTAGACTGGCCAATCCGCTTGGCCCATGAATTGACGAGCAATACCAGTACGATGCTCACCACTGATTTGAACATGCTAATCGCGACCCCGTAAGAGTAATCCCCGATTTGCATGGAGTAATTGAGCGCATACAAGTCAAGCACCTGCGAATACTCCATGACCAGATTGTTGCCGAGCAGCATCTGTGATTCATAGCCGGTCGCGATCAAGTAACCCGTGTTCAAGATAAGCAGAATGCTGGCGGTCGGCATAAGTCCGGGCAAGGATATATGAATCATTTTGCGGAAACGTCCCGCTCCGTCCACATCGGCGGCTTCATAGAGCGCGGGATCCACTCCGGCCAGCACCGCCAAATAAATAATCGTACTCCAGCCTAGTTCCTTCCAAAAGCCGGCCATCGTATGAATAACCCAAAACCATTTTTCCTTGGATAGAAAAAATACCGGCTCATCCACAATGCCAAGCCAGATCAGCAGCTCATTCAGCGGCCCGAAATCCGGAGACAGAACAAGCGTAACGATGCTGGCAATCACGACCCAGGAGACGAAATGCGGAATATACGTAATCGTTTGAATCGTTCGTTTGAACAGTCTCGACCTCACTTCATTAAGAAAAAGCGCCAAACCAATCGCTCCTGCGAAGCTCGTAATCAGATGCATCAAACTCATCGCTAACGTATTTCGAAGAACGATATAAAACCAATCATCGTTGAACAGTTTTACAAACTGATCTAATCCAACGAATTCACTGCCGAAGATGCCCTTCCCTATGGAATATTTCTGAAAAGCCATAATCCAGCCCCACAAGGGCAAATAACTAAATAGGGCCAATATGCCGACAAACGGCACAGACATCAATATGAGCTGGTATTGCTGGGCTAATGTTTTCCATTTCTTTTTGCGGAGGTTGTTCTTCGGACCGGCATCCGTTTTAATCGCTTTTGCAGTTTGTTCGATGTTGATCCCCTCCTCATTCGTGATTGTTCTGATGCTTTTGCGCCTGCGATTCATAATTAAGGGTCACTTCGCTAACACGGGGAGTGCCGCCGCTATTGACGGCTCCAAGAGCTAAGCGATATTGTACCCAGTTACCCGCATACTTGCCTGCGGAGCACTTGCCGCCCCTCTCGAACCAGCTTCCCTCTCCATCGACGCCAGACCAGTTCGCCTTCTTCAACGCTTCTTCATTCGCCGCGGTTCGGATTTGCGCTTTAACCCACGTTTTTACTGGTATAGCCGCAAGCCAATCGATTCCGGTTATGACGCAGCCTTCCGGCAGTGCAACAGGGCGTGATTCATAGTACTCTTCGGGACCGCGATCCATAATGTTGCCAATGTCCGAGTGCGTCATTCCGTGCGGTCCTTTCGTAGGCAATTCCGTCCTGTTGTGCTCGTTAAATCCATTCGGACCGTTCCACCATACAAAGGACATGCCCGGATGATTCCCGAACGTCTTATGATTGGCCATCGCCAAATCGACATATCCGTCCTCATTGAAATCAGCAGCCAGCACACCGGCGACGGAATGACCGAATAGTCGCGTCCGCTTGTCCACCGAATACGTTCCGTCCGGCTCCCCCCAATAAATATACGAGTCGATATCGCGGGTTCGAGTTCCATGATAGCAAGCTACAAATATGTCAAGTATGCCGTCATTGTTAAAATCCGCTATCGCGAGATCCGCGGCGAAATGCGCCGGCAGCTCCGTCCTTCTATCATTGGAATACCCGTCAGGGCCGCCCCAGTAAATGTAAACAAAAGTGCTGTAAGGATCGCCGGCGTCCGGCCCTTTGTAACCGCCTACAATGAGGTCAAGCCAGCCGTTTCCATTTAAATCCGCCGCGCGCGAGCTGATTCCCGATCCTTCAGGCAGCATTGTGCGCCGATTCAAATCAAATCCATCCGGCCCGCCCCACAGGATGAGCAGATCTTCGGTTGCTCCACAGTCCGGTATGACAAGATCCAGCCAACCGTCATTATTTAAGTCCGCAAGAGTCATGAATCTCGGCTGTCTGTAGGCAACGCCGTCAATCACTAACGGAATGCGAACCGGTTCGTCAACAAACCCTTTCTCCGAGCCGTAAAAGATCAACAGTTCGTCGTTGTTGTGTCCGACGACAATAAGATCAAGCCACCCGTCCCGGTTAAGATCCGCACAGCAGCTGCTCATGGAATGTTTGGTTGGCAGCTCGACTCTTTGCTCCTGACAAAACCCGTCCGGACCGTTGTAGAAGACGAATGAACCATGATCCATATGCAGCGCGTTCTCATTGCTGTTGGTCATGAACACATCCGCGAATCCATCGTCATTAAAGTCGCAAATTCGCAGCTCTGTAGCTGCCCAGCCGGTCAATTCAAGCTTTCGCTCAGGGGAGAAGCCGTCCGGTCCGCCCAAATAAATAGAAGAAGGCACGTCTCCCAAAATGCGATTGGACAAGTGATTAAGGAAAATAACTTGCGGATTCTCCCTATCCATCGTGCGGGCGACAAATACACCTACGGCGCAATGCGTCTCAAACCGCAGCGGCGTCTCTTCCAAGCCAGCCTCTGATCCTCGGTAAATAACCGATTCATACGTGTACATCGTTTCCGTCTTATCCTGGCATACGATGATATCTCCATAACCATTGCCGCTCAAATCCGCTATTTCAATGTCATAAGCGCTTTTCGTCGTGAATGAGGTTCGATTTTCGTTGGAGTATCCCGCTGCCGTATCCCAATAAATCCATGATTTCTCCGCCCCGTCCCGATCCGGCTGCCGAGATGCGAGTATAATATCTTCGCTGCCGGTTCCTCTCACATCGCCGATCGCCGCGCTTGTCACTTTACCGCTATCGAGTACAAGCGGCTGGCCAACGCTCCGGTTCCTATCGATGGGAATGAATACGGATTGTTCCCCGCGGCATACGAAGATATGCGGAGTTCCTCTCCATTGCAGCACTTTAAGCCGAAGAGCTTCGGATACGCTGTAAACAAACAGGCTTCCGGCGCCGGCTCCGCTTGCCGCACTGTCAATGCTCGCTTCGATCGCGTCGTTCCCTGTCAAAGCGGGGTCCAGCCGTGTACGGCATTCTGCCTGGATGCCATCGGGTCCCCCCCAATAAATAACGATCTCGCTATTATTGGTCCGAACGATCAGATCGTCGAAACCGTCCCCATCCAAATCAGCCGAAACGATTGTATCAACGGGGTGATCCAGCTCCACATCCATAAATCCTTTCGTTCTAAATCCCCGCTCATCCTGAAAAAACAAACGCAGCTTCTCGAAGCTGACAAATGCGATGTCCTTGCGCCCATCCCCGTTAAAATCTCCGATCGCGACGCTTTTGCAAGATGGCGCCCATAATTGAAGCATCCGTTTCGTGCTGTACCCTTGCGGCGAACCATAATAAATTTGAGCATATGTGTAATTGGACGCGCCGTCATACTGATTGCCGATAACAAGATCGTCGTAGCCGTCATTGTTCAGATCGCCGACAGCACCTGTATAAGCGCCTTCCGTCGGAATTTCGATTCTTTCTTCCCCGTTAAGCGGATCGACATACACATATGCTGGAACCCGCAAGCTGTCATCGTGGGAATTAGCAAACGGCAAATCGATAAAGCCATCCCCGTTTACATCAAACTGGTGAATCCGCTGAATAACGCCTTTTTGTGACACATATATGTTCTGTCCCGCATTCCCGAATTTCCCTTTGCTAAACGTATCAAAACCTTTTTCCTTAATCGATCCGCGAATCACATTCCAACAACTCCTTCTATCCAGCTGAATTCATTATATAATCTTGTTTTCGATCAAAAACCATGGGAACATTCAGTTCATGACAGGGGTATTTGCAGTAAATGAGAGAAATATAAAAAAGCGACCAGGTGATTTCACCTGATCGCTACTTGTTTTATTGTGGAAATAGTTCTATTAACGATTACTCAGCCAGTATCGCTTGCACAAAAGCATCTCTGGCCTTGCTCTCCTCCAGGCCAGAGCAAATCCGCACATCCTCCGGATATAGCGCGCTCGCATGCGCCAGGTCTACAAACTCCCGGGCAGCGTTAAGCGGGTTGATAACCGTCTTGTCAACGCAAGGAGCGTTCCGCAGCAGATCCTGCAGGTCAAAGTGCCGCAAAATATCCGGCACGACGACGCTTTGTTTCCAGGCAAACGGAAATTCCTCGGTCAGCGCCTGATAGTTAAGCAACGAGTCCCATAATACCAGCTTGTGGAATGGACCGATAAGCATGGATGCCAGCAGCGCCACCGTCGCTCCGAGCCCTTTGCCCGCAAGAACAAGTCGATTCGGGTCGACCTCCGGCAGCGAGCGCATGTAATGCCAAGCGTGCAGGGCATCCCGCACCCGCAGGCCCATGATCGATCGGTCAGCGGCGACGGAGAGGTACGTAAGCGTCCGCTCGATGTCGCACCAGGGCGCTACATCATGCCAGACCGGGCGGGGCGCAAGCTCCCCGAAACCGCTGACGTCAATGCTGTACACCAGCGATTCTCCAAGCGCCGTCAGAGGGCCGAAGCTGCGGAAGCCGTCCCACTTGCCCCCCTCGTCGATCATCAGCACAGCCGGCAGCCGGCCGGACGCATCCGCCTTCGGGCCGACGCCAGAAGGTCTGATCCTTCGCATAAACAGACCTGGTACCTCGCTCACCGACGTCGTTCGCAGGCTGACGGCGCGGAACTGGTAAGCGCCGGCAGGCTTCTGCTCCTGCACTCTGGCCCGCAAGCTCCAATCTGCAGCGTCGGTCTCGCGAGGGAAGTCCGACTCCTCCAGCCCTAACGTTAGACGCAGCCGCTCCCGAAGGTACGCCTGGCCGGCTTCTCCTTGCGGCACGGCACGGCTGCCCAAAAGCCGCCTGCCCTCGTCCCTGTTGATCGTATACATGTTGACCTCATTGGACGGATGACAATGCAGCAGCCCGGGCTCCTGGACCGTCAGATCCTCGCGGCTCAGAGCGAGCGTCGGAGTCTCCGGCTTGAACACGCGGTTCATCCAGCTCACCACGACATTAGCCATGTTGACCGAATAAGCGTGGCCGCAATCATCCAGAAACAATCCCAGTTCGCTCTCTCTGCCATACAGCCGATAGATGTCCGCCGCGTCGTGATACAAACGCTGGGTGTTGCGGTAGTCGAACAGATCATCTTCCCGGCCGCCGACGATCAGGCACGGCTTCGGCGCTTGAAGCGCGATCAAATCCGTAAAATCGATGCCGTGCGCGATCAGTCCCGTACCTAACTGCTCAGGACAGCTCGTATACCAGTCCGTCAAATGCAAGGATTCATGCTCGTTTAGACAACAGACCGGCGCCAGAAAACGGACGCGCTCGTCGAGCAGCGAAGCATAGATCGTAGTCGCGCCGCCGCCGGATACGCCGGTCATCGCCACGCCGCCCGAGCTGAAATCGATATCGTCGCGGGTTTCCAAATAATCGATGCAGCGGATCGCATCCAGGACAAAATGCGTGTTGCTCCAGATGCCCGTCAGGTAGCCGATCAGCCCGTTGGTAAAATGATTGTTTAGATGGCCGATCTCTCCAGCCACGCCCGGCGGGTCGAAAGAGATGGCCGCGTAGCCGTTGCGCGCGAAAATCTGCGCGGAAATCTGATAGCTTTCGCCCGTCTTGCAGCTGTGCCCCGTCGGGCAGACGACGCCCGGATATGGGCCCGGCTGCGCGGGCAGATATACCGTTCCGTTGACCTCCCAGCCCGGATAGGACTCAAAGATGACGTTCTCCACCCGATAGTCGCCAAAGTGATGACGGCTGACTACCCGCGAAGCGATCGGCTCCCTGTCGTACATAAAGGAGGGGAATGCGGCTCTAATCGTATCCATCAACGGTCGGCGCAAGCTGTCCCACTCTTCCTGGCTCACGGCCCGACTTCTCGCGTTCGCCAGCTTCTTTAGCTGCTGCCGGCAGCGCTCCGCGATCTCCTCGCGGAGCTGCATGTCGGCGGCGCAGCCCGTCTCATTTAATATATTCATTGCTGCAATGCGGCGTAACGATCGTTGACCGCCTTGGTCAGAGCCTCTCCTCCGGACGAATTCCACAGGTTCACGAAATCGTCGAAGCCTTGATCCAGATTAATCTCGCCGATAATAAACTTGATCAGGTGTTCATCGCGAATTCGGTTCAAATCCGGGTATTGGGACGTTTCCGGAACGATAAACGTAAGCAGGCTGCTAAATGCCGGTACACCTTCCGTTGTCTGTTTCTTAAATGCGGCCTGCTCCTTCGACAGATCGAATTGCGACATGTAGCTGGACTTGGTGCCGAAGATGTTGTAATAGCTGCTTGCTCCGACCTTCGCTCCGCGCTCCGTCACGTTTACGTACTCTTCCTTGGGCGTCGGAACGCCGTCCACCAGATCATAGTGCTCTCCCTCAACGCCAAAGTACGTCATTTTATAAACCTCTTCATCCGAAACCATCGCTTCCAAAATTTCGAACAGTTTATCCATTTTCTTTGGATCCTTCGCTACCTGGGCGCCCATGCCGACGAAATTGTTTTTGACCCCCCACGAGAAGCCGGCATTGTCTCCGTAAGGACCGACCAGCGGCTTGCCTACAACCAGCTCCGTATCCGGATTTTGTCCCTTGAATTCCGGTCCGATGGCGATCGAATAGCTGTTCCACATGCCTCTGTCGATAATGCCGGATCTTCTGTTGGCCAGATCCTGACGGGTCTTGGCGTAATCCGTCGTCAGGAACTCCTTGTCGATAACGCCGTCCTTGTACCACTTATTAAGCACTTTAAGCGCCTCGCGAGTACGCTCGGTTACCATCGCATTGACCAGGCTGCCGTCTTCGGCTTTCAACCAGGCGCCGGGACTTGTTCCGTATGCCGAGTAGACGGAGTTGAACGCCAGCGTTGCGAGAGAGTCCTTGCCGCTGCCCGAATACCCTATCGTATCCGCTTTGCCGTTTTTGTCTGGATCGTTTTTCGCGAAGTAATAGACCACTTTCTCGAACTCTTCCAGCGTCTCCGGCGCTTTGTCGAAGCCGGCCGCCTTAAGCCAATCGCCGTTGTAAGCAGGCATGAACGGCGTAAGCCCTTCCAGCCAGTAGAGCGGAATCGCGAAGTTCTTGCCGTCTACGACAGCCAGGTCCCAGATGCTAGGATCCATCTCGTCGACGGAAGCCGCGTATTTAGGCATCTTCTCCCTGATGAGATCGATCGGCAGCTCGGCCAGCAGACCCTGATTGGAGTAATCCAGAATTTCCCCTTGCGACCACAAGAAGAACAGATCGGGAACTTCTCCCGTTGCAAGCCGAATGTTCAGATGCTCCGTCCAGCTGGTACGGTCTACGCGCATGTTCTCTATTTTTACGTTAAAACGTTCTTCCAAAAACTTCTGAACCGGCGTCTCGTCGCCTTCTGGCGGATCGAAGCTCAGCCAAAGCAGATTGATCGGCTCCTCTGCCTGCGCGGTTGGAGCGGACGAGGCCGTTCCCGACGGAGCGGAAGTCTCGCCGCTGGTAGAAGGTTTGTTATTGCCCCCTCCCGTACACGCCGAGAGCAGCATAATGACAGCAAGCACTGCCGTTAGAACTTTCCATTTAACGTTCTTTTTCACACCTGTTTCCTCCCTTTTTATCAATCCTCATCTATGAAAAATTGCTGCAGGACTCGTTCAAAAAGTCCGGTTCTTTTTGAATAAGTATTTTAGCAAATTTTTCCGGCACATGCATTTACCTCGCTACTCCTTTAAGGAACCGATCATGACTCCCTTAACGAAATACTTTTGCAGGAACGGATAAACAATGATGATCGGCCCCGTAATGATCATAAGCACGGCGGCTTTGACCGTCTCCGGCGTCACCGTTTCCTGGCCTGGCTGCTGAGACATCAGCATTCGCAGCTCCATGTCCTGATTTTCCACGACCAGTCTGCGCAGATAGATCTGCAGCACGATTTTGGTCTGGTCCTGAATGTAGATCAGCGCCTGAAACCATTCGTTCCAATAGCGGACCGCGGACCACAGCGTAATCGTCGCGATGATCGGCGCCGACAGCGGCAGCACGACGGAGAACAGAATGCGAATATCGTTGGCTCCGTCCATCCGGGCCGAATCCTCCAGCTCCTGGGGGATGCCGATAAAGAAGTTGCGCAAGATCAGGAGCGAGAACGTGACGAATAGGCTCGGGATAATGTAGACGAGCATGGAATCGTACAGTCCCAGACTTTTGATCAGCATGTAGGACGGAATAAGGCCGCCGCTGAAAAACATCGTCATCACGATAAACAACGTGTAGAAACGACGATCCGGCAAATATTTTTTGGACAAAGGATAAGCGGCCATGACCATCACGACAACCGATAGCACCGTGCCGACAACCGTCCGGAATATCGTATTGCGGAAGCCGTACCAGATTTGCGTAGATGAAACCGCTTTCCGATATGCCTCTAAAGAAAATTCCTGAGGAAACAAATGCAGTCCCGGCCGAATCGCTTCCGAAGGCGTGCTGAGCGAGATCGACAGCACATGGATGAAGGGATACACAAACAGAACGCTTAATCCGGCAATAAACATTACCGCGAACACTTGAAACCATTTTTCGCCGATCGTCATGCGTGAAAACATCGTATCGCCTCCTTAGAAAAGCCCTTCCTGGCCCGCTTTTTTAATTAAGTAATCGGTTCCCAAAACCAGGAGGAGAGCGATCACATTTTTAAACAAGCCGACTGCCGTTGTCAAACTGTACTGCATTTGAGACAGGCCGACCCTGAACACGTACGTATCCAGAATATCCGCAACTTCATATACGGCAGGATGATACAGATTCAATATCTGGTCGAAACCCGCGTCCAAAATGCCGCTGATCTGAAAAATAAACATGATGCAAATGACCGGTAAAATGGAGGGGAGCGTAATATGCAGCGTTTGCTTCCAGCGGCCGGCTCCGTCGATGCTTGCCGCTTCGTACAGATTCGGATTGATCGACGCCAACGCAGCCAAATAGATAATCGTACCCCAGCCGACCTCTTTCCAAATACTCGTGGTCACCAAGGTGAATCTGAAGTAGTCGGGATCTCCCAGAAAGTAGATCGTATCGAGCCCGAGCATCGTAAGAATGTAGTTGACGATCCCCGTGCTTGGCGACAGAATCGTGCCGAACAAACCCGCAAGAATGACCCATGAGAGAAAATGCGGCAAATAGCTGATCGACTGCGTAACCCTTTTAAACACTTTTCCCCTGATCTCGTTAAAAATGAGCGCCAGAACGATAGCAGCGGGAAATCCGAATATGATGTGATACAGACTGATGACTACGGTATTGCGAAATACTCTCCAAAACTGGCTGGTCGAAGTAAACATAACTTCGAAGTGCTTAAATCCTACCCAGGGGCTTCCGTTAATCCCTTCCAATACGCGAAAATCCTTAAACGCCAGTTGCACGCCATACAGAGGAGCATATTGAAAAATCGAATACCAGATCAAAGCCGGGAGCAGCAAAATAAACAGGTACTTATGCTTTTTGTAGCGCTTCCATCTACTTTCAGCCGCCAGCTTCCTGTTCCTTGTCAAGGATGCCATAGAGCAAGTCTCCATTTCTGTAAATTTTGTTGCCGCATTTCGTATGGCCTGCCCTCATTTTAGAAGCGAAACCCTTATCGAATCCAGTTCAGATTCATGTCATTTTGTATAATTTGAAGCATAAAAGCGGCTTTCCTCCCGGAAAGCCGCCAAATCATCCTGATATGGGTTGTTAGACGACCTCGGTCTGAACCGAGGCCGCCCGCGTAAGCTTGCGGTATTGGTTGGGCGTCACTTCGTATTTTGCCTTAAACTTCGTGCAAAAATATTGGACGTTGCTGTACCCGGCCCGTTCGGCGATCCGGGTCACCGATTCTTGGCCGTCCCTCAGCAACTCCGCCGCAAGCTCCAGCCGAGCGCGGCTCAAATACTCGATAAACGGCATATGCAGCACTTCGGCAAACAGCTTGGAGATGTAGGAAGGAGAGAAAGATACCAGCTCGGCCACCTGATCCAACGAAATATCTTCATGCAAATGCTCATGAATATAACGCTGAATGACGTTGATCGTCTCGGCATGAGCGTGAGGAGCGTCGCTGCTCAGCCAGGCGATGATCTGTCTCACGTCGACCTTGATCCGTTCCAGCCCTTCTCCCAGCGTGCCTTCTTTAAGCGTCCGGGACATATCGGGAATTTCCAGCCGATCGGACAACCGATAATGAAGCGCCATGCGGCGCATGCACACGCTAAGCTGCATCAACGCCCATTCCGCCGTCTCGATGCCGCAGCCTCCGTCGATCAAAGTACGTTCGAACTCTTCCAAATATGTTGAAACCGCTTGCATATCTTGTGCGTGAATCCCCTTCTCGAAGCGTTCGAAGTTCATATCCTCCAGCGCATTGCGGCGAGCCTCGACCTCGTGAAAGCCGACAACGGCGGAAGGTCCGAACAGAAACTCGTATCTGGCCGCGTGCTTCGCCTCGCTAAACGATTCGGAAACAAGGGCGAGCCTATCCGTCGTTCGCCCGTACCCGGCGGAGAACTGGCAGACGCCGCATAACTCCTCTTGCAGCGATCGCAGCGTCTCCTTGACTGTCGCGTCCGTGTCCGGTTCATCCGGCTCCAGCACGAACAACACAACCAACTCCTCCCGAGAGACAGCCAAAGCGTCCCAGTGGAACGGTTTGTTGTGGAACTGATGGTCGAGCATCCCGAGGTCCAACTCTCCGGAGCGCAGCCGGATATACGCCACGGCAAACTGCGACCGTTCCGCAAACGAATACGATCCGGCCTCCTCCGTATCTCCATGAATCAGCTTCAGCAGCCGCGTCTTCTCCAGACTGCGATGAAGCGTCTGAAGACTGCTCATCATTTTTTTAAGCGGCACGTATACTCGCCTGGACATAAGCAGCGAAATCGCCAGACCTGCGACGGCGGCTACTATGGAGGCGACAAACAAATTATGCTGCAGCTTCTTCGACTCGATCAGCAGCGAATCCAGCGGCCGAGCTACGTAAAACCCCCAGCCGAACCTGGACAGGCTGGCGGGAGAATACGCCCATACCGTTGTTCGGCCAGCTTCTTCCCTCACGGTCACCGACGCGGCCGTCCCCGCCAGCTCGTTTGAGCCGTCAAATCCGTCCACCGCCTGTTCCGAGTTCGTCAGCAGCGTCTTGCCGTCCTCATCGACGATGTAGAACCGTTCCTCTTTGGAGCTCAACATTCCGCCAAGCAGCCCGGTCACGTAATCGAGACTGACGTCCAGATACAGATATCCCTTGGCATTGTCGTGCGAGGATCCGTAAGGCAGCGACTGCAAGTAGGTCATCACCCGTTCTCCCTCGCCGCCGTCGCGTATCGTCCAGCGATTTAGCGGGAATTGGCTCAGTTCGCCGAGAAACCCGGCATCCTTGGAATTTCCGGGTTTCTCGTAAATATACCGGGAATCGACGGTATAACCCGTTTTCAGAAAATGCACGGTTATATTGGACAAGCCCTCTTGCGCCAGCTTGGCATTTTGAATGTCATTGTGCAGAACAAGAAACCGGTAACCCAGACTGCCGTTCGATTCGTCCAGCAGCAAGCCCAACCCGTCGTATTTCTGGAAAGCGGTGGAGACCACTTTATCCTGGAACAGCTCCTCGTAGCGCTTGAGCACGGTCGTCTCCAAATAATCGCGAACATGCTGAAGCCGGTACAGGCTGTCGCGTGATACCTCCTTGGCCACCAAAGCCTGAGAATTGGAAAACAAATAAAATCCGAAAGCGCCGATTACGATAACGGTCAATGTCGCAAAAATAATAACCGATTTAATGAGGTCTGTCTTATGATCGCCTTTGGAAAACATGCCGTTCGCCCCCTCGAATGGTATGTTGGCTTTGCCTCTCGCCTGCTCCTGCTTCTCTGTATGCCTGCCGCCAGCTAATAATTGCGTGTTGAACAACCTCTATAACTTGAATACTTCCCGATGCAGCGTATATTTGGCAAGACGCTCCAGATTGACGTTATAGCCGATGCCAGGGCCTTGCGGCACTTCGATCCGACCTTCACGCATGATTACGGCAGGATCGACGATATCCTCTTCCCAATAATTCGACGAAGCTGCCGTATCTCCGGGCAAAGTGAAGTTGCTTAGCGCCGACAGCGCGATATTATGCGCCCGGCCGATGCCCGATTCGAACATGCCGCCGCACCATACCGGAATTTGCCGCTCCTCGCACAGGTCATGCAGCTTGATAGCCTCCGTCAGCCCTCCGACTCGGCCTGTCTTGATATTAATAATCCGGCAGCTGCCCAGTTCGATCGCTTTGCGCGCGTCGTCGGCCGAATGGATGCTCTCGTCCAGACAGATCGGCGTACGCAGCTGCCGCTGCAGCTCGCGATGATCGACAAGATCGTCATGCGCCAGCGGTTGTTCGATCATCATAAGATTATAATCGTCCAAACGCCGCAGATGATCCACATCGGCAAGCGTATAGGCCGAGTTGGCGTCCACCATCAGCGCAATATCGGGATACTTCCGACGCACGCCGTCGACGATATCGACATCCCAACCGGGCTTGATCTTGATCTTCATCCTCTTGTAGCCGGCTTGAATCCGATGCTCGATCGTCTCCAGCAGTTGTTCCAGCGTGGCCATAATGCTGATGCTGACCCCAACCTCGATCGAGGTCTTTGTCGCGCCGATGGCCGTGGCAAGCGGCAGGCCCTGCCGCTTGGCATACAGATCCCAGCAAGCGGTCTCGAGCGCAGCCTTGGCCATCCGGTTGCCGCGGATGGGAGCAAACCTCTCCGCCAACTCGGTCGGATGCCCGATCTCCGCTGCGCTTACCAACGGAATCAGAAACTTCTCCAGCAGATGCCAATTGCCCTTGAGCGTTTCTTCATTATAAGAAGGTTCGACGAAGGCGACCGACTCTCCCCAGCCGGATCTTCCTTCCGTATCCGTTACCTCCACGGCAATAAACTCCCGATCCTTCAAAGTGCCGAAGCTGGTCGTAAACGGGTTCAGCAAAGGCATGCTCATATGTCTTAACGTGACGCTCCTGATTTTCATCGCTGCCGTCTCTCCTCCAATATCTTAATCGCGGACATGGCCATAATCGCCGCGCCCTTGCGCATCGCTCCATGATCAAAGCTCATCTCCGGATGATGCAGCCCCGGCGCTAATCCGCAGCCGAGTCCAATCATCGTCGCCTGGAGCGACTTGCGTTCCATGGTGTAAAAATGAAAATCCTCCGCCCCCGGCGTGAAGACGGGAGCGGCCAGACCCTTTTCGCCTAACGTCTCGACGATGGCTTCGCCGACAATGCGCTCCATTTCGGCATTCGGAATAGCGGGCGCAGCCTTGATCGCCCCGTCGGTCGTTACCTCTGCCCCGTCGGCCGCTCCGATCTCCGCCACGATTTGCCTGACTCGCTCCATAAGCCGCACCAGCTCCTCGGACGTCGTGGCGCGGATATCGACCGAGAACTCCGCCTCGTCCGGAATGACGTTGACGCTTTCGTTCGGCACCTTTGCCATCGTTACCTTGCAAGAGCCGCCGGCCTCCTGGTCCGCACGGATGGCTCGGACGGCCGTCACGATCGCGGCGAGCGTCTCGAGCGCGTTGATGCCGTCTTCGGGCCGGGCCGCATGGGCCTGCCGGCCGCGAATCCGACCGTGCACGTTCGCGACGCCGCCATGGTAAATCCCGGCCGAAGCCTGCCCGTTTGCCAGCTCTTTTTGCGGCCGTAGATGGATGCCGAGCATGCAGTCCACGGTGTCCAGCTGGCCCGACCGCAGCAGCGCCTTCGCCCCCTCCGCCGGTTCCTCGGCCGGCTGAAACACCGCCATCATCTCGCCTGCCGGTACCGTATATCCGATCTCCTTCAGACAACGGACGGCGGAGTAAACCATCGTCATATGCGCATCGTGACCGCATGAGTGATTGGCTCGCCACTGTCCGTCCACCGGCTGCCAGAGCGCGTCCATATCGGCGCGCAGCGCGACGCTGCGGCCGCCGGCCGGACCGCTCCAAACGCCGATGGCTCCGGTATGCCCGGCGAACGTCCGGACCTCCAGGCCGATCTCGCCTAATCGCTCGCAAATGTAGGCGGTTGTACGGTATTCTTGCCAGCCGATTTCCGCCAGCTCATGCAATTCCGCATACATTCGTTCGATTTCCCCGGCATGGTCGGCCAGCCAGCGCTTAATACGTTCGGTCCATTCGGAAGCGTTCAACGTTTAAGTCTCTCCTTCCAGCACGTAGTAGTCGATTTCCGCATCTCCGGGAAGCATGCCGACGATGCGGTAGCCGCGGCCAAACGCCTCTTGGCACAGCTCGCGCAGCTGCCGCTTCCATGCGACGATCGTTTCCGGGCTGCGCTTCTTGATCTCCGCGGCGTCCCGAGGCACGGCCAGCAAATAACCTCCATCGACGGAATCCCACGCCGACAGTCTGTTGCCCGGTTTCCCCGCCTTTTCGATCAGCTTGGCATAATCCGGCCAACGCGGATCCGATGCAGGCTCGCCCCGAACAGCCGCGCATACCCTGGGGGACTCCAGCTCCCATCGGATGAGGAAACGATCGCTCGGGTCGCCTGCCTGATCGACGCCGTATACGGCCGGCATGTAGTCGCTCACCGTTCCGCCAAGCTTGCACAAGTTCAGATAACCATTGCGAAGCTGAAACGGATCGTAGGTCCACGTAATCGCGGAATAACCCCGTTCGATCGCCCACAGCCGCTGCTCTTGCTTCAGCCGGGTACCCGCTCCTTGATCGCGGTAATCGGGATGCACAACCATCATGTGCGAATGCAAATACGGCTCCTTGCCGTCGTATGCCGCGAAGCCGTAGCAGAAACCGGCGGCTCTCTCTCCTTCGTAAGCGGCGATTACCGATCCGCCATGCTGAACGGCCGCTTTCATCTGGACGGCGGAAGTAAACATATCCATCGGCCATGCGGTGCCTTGAAGCTCCGACAGCTCCCGCAGCTCCTCGAAATCCGTTACCGAGCGATACGCCAACCGCTTCATGATCCATTCCTCCAATCGCGGGCGCCGGCTTTGCGCCGGGCCCGAACCCTCAATCTGTATCCGCCGGATTTACAAAGTAAAAGGAGCGCTCCCCGATTGCCTGCTCCTGCGCAAGCCGCCGCTGCACCCGCTCGCGGTCGCGTACGGTCAAAAAGCCGGTCAGCGTGTTAAGCAGCGCGAAGACGGCTGGCATCCCCTGCAGCGTAACCGGCGGCTCGACCTCTACCTTCAGCAGTTGATCCGCCATCAACCCCAGCGGAGACAATTCGCGGTCGGTGATCGCTAGAATTTGGGCGGAGCGCCGCTTGGCCTCTTTCGCGAACTCATGCGTCTCCCGCATATAACGGGGGAATGAAAGCGCTATCACAAGCCAGCCGGGCTGCACCCTGGACAACAAGGCATTACCATCTTCCATGCCGCCGTGGTAAAGGACGACATTGCCGCGAAGAATGTTTAGCGAGTACGTGAGCCAATGAGCCGGGGCGAACGAAGCCCGCAAGCCGATGACCGCAATGTGCGAGGCCGAGCGGATGCGTTCGACGGCTTGCTCCAGCGCCGCAGGACTTATCTCCGTCAGCGTCCGCTCCACGTTCGCCGCATTAAGACTCCTGCGATATGCGATGTAGGCCGCCGGTTCTTCCGGCTCGCCGGCGGCCGCCTCGCCCCAACTGCCGAACGGATTGGCGTTTTTGCGCTCTTGCACCAGCGCGTTCTGAATCTCCTTCTGAAGCATGCCGTAGCCGGTATAGCCAACCTCGACGCTAAAGCGGATCACGGTCGTCTCGCTCGTGTCGGTGCGGGCGCCTACTTCCTTGGCAGACAGGGTCGCGATCCGGCCCGGGTCCTCCAGCAGGAACTTTGCGACTTTCCTCTGTCCTGCCGTCAAGCCGTCGAACATTGTGCGAATTTGATTGCGAATCGTCTCCATCATATCTATCCCTTTTCCCGAAGTTTAGGCACCATATTATGGTCAGTTTCGAAGTTAATGCTTCATACCCACATTATAGACCGTTGCTCCGAGGATGACAATCATCTTTTTTCGGGCAAATGCGGTCAATCCGCACGCTCGTATTGGTAGATCAATTGCAATTCGCGCCACAACGCAGGCTCTGCCTCTTCGTCCTCTGCTTCCCACGGAATAAAGTGCGGCTGCATGACGGCATGCCAATCTTGCGGCGTATGATTCGTCTTTAGGCGCGCTTCCCGCTTCGGATATTCCAGGGAAGCCGGAAGCTCGAAGTAGGAGAACAGCATATTTTCGTGCGCCCCGATCCTGTACGTCTGGTTAAATCCGGAGGGGCGCTCCTCCTGCATTTGATAGTGATAATAGACATAGCTGCTGTACATCTCCGGCTTTAACCGCGCCAGCGAACCGACGCGGCGCTCTACCGGCCGGCTGCCGCGCCAACTGTCCATGCTTGCGGGTTCTCCATCATGAAAGACGTCCATCATCAGCGCAGCCGGCTTCGACTCCGGATAGCCGGGCCACATCTGCAGAAATTTCAGGGCCATATCTCGAGGAATGACGGACGGCTCCTCAGCCTCTTCCGTCTCGGCATAAATATAAAGTCCGCCCGCCCCGGCAAACCAGTGGCAGACGGACACTTTCCGGCTTGTCAGATGCGCATCCAGCGCCGACGCATGAGCTTGAGCCCACGCTTCTCCGCAAGTCTGCTCATCCTTCCACAGCGCACGGAACATCCATCGCTTCATTCTGCTCCCTCCCGGCAGTCCAGCTTGTATATTCTCTGCGCGTTACGGAATCGCACGGCGTCCCGCTCCTCCTCCGCGAGCCCGTCCGGCAGCAGCCGCTCGAACAGCCGGACGACCTCACCGTAGCTCCCGCCAAGCAGCGCAACGGGCCAATCGCTGCCGAACAGCAGCCGCTTCGAACCGAAAGTCCCGAACAAATGCGCCGCGTGTTTCGTCAGCTTCTCCGGGTGGAAGCCTTCGGCCAACGTGATCGTTCCCGATATTTTGCAGCTTACGTTCGGAAACGCGGCTATTTCGGATATTTGCCCCATCCACGGCTCCATGCCCCCTTCCTGCACGGCCGCCTTGCCCGGTCCTCCCAGATGGTTAAGGACGATGGCCAGCTCCGGGGCAAGCGATGCATACGCCGTTAAATACGGCAAATCGCCGGGCTGAACGAGAATCTCCGCCACGTAACCGTCCGCCTCCAGCAGCCGCATGGCTGCCAGAAGGCCCGGCCTAACGGGCGCATCTGCCGATTCCGCATGAAAGAAAGTCCCGTTCCATCGGAATCCGAGCAGCTTCCTGCGCCCCTTTACCCGTTCGTAATCGGTTTGAAATCCGTCGTCAAGCGGATTCAGTCCGCTGATCACGCCGGCGATAAAGTCATAACGCTCGGCCAGCCCAAGCATATATTCGGTTTCGGCCAGCGTTGCGGCGGCCTGGACAAGGATGACCTCGTCCACGCGGTTCGCTTCGAGAAGCGGCCGCAACATATCGGGCGAGAAATCCCGGTACAACGTCGCATTCTCCGGCTTGAGCCAGTGATAATCTCCTCTGTCCAGCTTCCACAGATGCACATGCGTATCCGTATACATGGCTTAATCCTCCCCGTATTCCCTATATGCGCCGAATGCGAACAAATCGTCCTCGCCCAGAAAAGCAGGCGCTTCGCGCTCCTGCTCGCCAAGCCCCTCCATAATCCGGCGCCACAGCTTCGTGCGGGCGTAACGCTGGTGAACCAGTTGGAATGCCGTCCCCGCAAGCAAACGTTTGGCTTCGGCGAACCTTCCCGAATCAGCAAGCCATGCGGCACGGCGTTCCGCCAGCCATTCATCCTGCAGGGCGCTTGTCCGCTCCAGCCAGTACTCCCTCTCGGCCAATGTTTGCGGACCGATCCCGGATAACGCCAAATCACGCTCATAGGTCACTTGGGGATGCAAGGCGAACGCTTGCGAACGGATTGACCGATAACACTCGGCAGCCTTCGCATTATCTCCCTTATTGCGCCGATACAACCGGGCGGCAAGGGCCCATGCCCGATCCTCTCCCGATGCCGTAAGCTCCGCAAGCGCCTCGTCAATCCGGTCTTTGCCTGCATACCATGCGCCAAGCTGCATTCGCCAGGCGCACTCCTGATCCGGCCGGCTTGCTACCGCGAATCGAAGCGCCGCCTCCATCTCCTCATAACCGGAGATGGCCCAACGGTTGTCGTCAATCCCCGGCGGCGGCGGCAGAAGCTCGGGCCGGTTTGCGCGCCATGCCTCCGCCACCTGCTCCCATATTTCCGTTTCCTCGGCGCGAGCAAAGCCGAATAACGGAATTTGGTCGACCTCCGGCAGCTCAACCTCGGGAACCGCCAGTCGATAAATATCAAGCCGCCGATCCGTCGGAATCCAGAATTCGATATGATGATGCGACCCGCCCGGTGCCAACTCCCGCTTGATCGATTGATCCATAATGGGTCCGGCCTGAATTTCCAGACATTGCTCCCCGTCCAGCGAATATTGGGAAACCCACGCCTCGTGCTTGCCGACGCCATCCGACCAGAGCTTGATGCCGGGCATCGACCGACGATCGGCGACGTGGTACAGACCGCTCCCCAGGCTCGGCGTGTATACGCCAAAGGCCTGGCAGTCCGGCTCCCGCCAGAAATAGCCGGTCATCCGGTCGATGTCGCACTGACTTTTGGGCCCGTCCTTCGCCCAATCCAGCGTCTCCATCCGATCGCCGTGAGCAAGCACGGGGCCGTTCGGAAACTGGAATTCGGTATCGGCGCGGGCAGGCACTCCCGCATTGGACCAAGACATCCAGGGATGCGCTTCGGACGTCGGATTATAGAATCGGGTGCGCTGGGTCAGGAAATCGTCGTTCCGGCCCAGCGAATACTCCACGGTCCAATGCATGCCGAACCGGGTTTCCCGCTCTCCGCACCAGACGAAGATCCGATCCTCCGTCTCCATCGTCCGGTAAAGAACGGGCACGATTTGCACGGGAGTATGAGAGATTGGAAAGCTGACCTCGATCCCGCCGCCAATAAAAAATTGCCGGGGCAAAATGCGCACGGGCCGTACGGCGGGGATGGCGTAAAGCGTCTCCTTGCCCGACGCGGAATGAATCAGGGAGTACACCTTGCCGCCGAGGTCCGGACAAATGGTTGCCTTAAGGCGATCGTTCTCCAAAGTTACGAATCGATACGACTTCAGGACGGGGCGGCGGCTTGTTTCTGCATAACTCTCATAGGGATACACCCCGTCCGGATCCTGGGCGCTCGGAATCGGTCCCGCCGCCACCATGGGATGGGTCAACAGTTCTTCCGTATAAGCGCGGATTTGCAGCATTTTCGTCTTTCTCTCCTTTCGCTAATCCCCCGATCTATGCATAATCGGACGGACATCAACCGCCGGATCGAACCAAGGCGTCGCATAGCTCGGCTGATTGACGTACCGCTCTACCGTCAGACGCAGCTTTAATCCACAGCCGGGTCCCAACGCGACTCGAAGCCATTTATCCTGCAGCGTCAAGGCGCCGGTCTCCTCTCCGTCGCGATTATACGCAACCGCTTCGATAAACCGATGCTCTCCGAAGGCACCCGCCTGAATAACGGTCTCCCGGGCGGCGGAGGCGTCCGTATTGATGAGCGTCACATCGAGAGTCGAACCTTCCAGCCTGTCGACCAACGCCGCTACGCCTTCCGGCAGGCCGGGCCGGCGCTTCTCCCCGTCGTAATATCGGACGCTGGCATGCTGCAAGCCGCCATGGGAGATATGCATGGGCGCGCCCAGCATAAGCTGCAGCAGTCCTTCAAAGTAGAGCGGACAATACTCCTGCCAAGCATGGATGCTTAGCGGATTTTCCCAGTTCCAGCTTAACGGGTCGCCGGCGGACGAACGCATTTTGTCCAACTGCCGGTCGATCAACGTTTGAACGGCATCTAGAATCAACTCCGGGTACCCTTCGTATTCTCCTTGCATGAACAAAAACCAGGGAATCGTATTTCCGATAAAATGTTTTGTTTCCTTGCCGGTCACCGGATTTCTCCCGGAATTCGACGGAAGATCGATCCGTCTCAATGTTTCCGGAATCGGAATGCGCTCAACGCGCTCCAGATCCTCCTGCTCCCTGGACAAATACCACAGATGAACCGGATGCAGCGCGTTAAACGGGCGCCAATCCGTCCATCCCTCGTCGCAATGGCGATGAGGCGCCTCCCAAACGCCGTCCCGCCACCGTCCGAGACTCCACTGCTTGTCTATGACGGCCCGCGCCAGCTTCAGCCATTTCCGGTCCCCGGTTAGCAGCAGCGCGTTGGCGCATGCGTTAAAGACCGGCTCGATGATCGTTGCGTAGCCATGCGGCCAGCGCCAGCCGTAATAACCGCCCCACCATTTGCCGTCGTTGTATTCGCCGATTGCCCCGGACAAGCCGATATTGTCGGGGATCAGGCCGCCGTTGCGCTCCGTCCGCTCCTCCCAGGCGCTCAAATAATCCTGCACCTGCAGGCGCAGCGTTTCGTCGCCGGTCAACATGTAAGTATGCGCCAGCAGCCCCGTCGCGTTAAGGTTAAGCGGCACGTCGCCCTTGGCCTGACGTTCGTTCATCAAACGGATGATGTGCCCGTAGATTTCATCGTCCGACCAGCGGCACTTCCCGCTGGCAAAGTCGACGCCGGGAATGTCCTCGAACGGGGCCAGATAATCGTCCAATATTTCCCGATGCGTCACCCAATCCTCCGCCGTCATCTCGAACCTTGGCCCCCGGCTTCCCGTAATGGGGGAGCGCATTAGCCGTTTCTCGCGATCGTAATTCGGCGCCTCCGGATCATCTCCGGTGTACATCCGGGCAAAGCGAACCGCTCTTTGCTTCAGCTGGAGAGATTGCGGATCGGAGAATCCAAGGAAATAAAAATACAAATACCCTTCCCCATGATGCATCCAGTCGTAATAGGCGTCGAACTCGCGATGAATTTGCCCGTATTGCGTCCACTGCCACGTAATCGTTTCCCACATAAGCCGGGACAGCCGCCCGACCTCCTCGTTTCCCCCCAGCGCATACAGCAAAGACAAATTCATAAACGCTTCGTACGGGTCGTCGGAGCCGTCCATTCCGGGCCATTCTTCCCGCCAGATCAGCGTGCCATCCGCCCGAGTGTAACGAGCTACATATTCCGTCGCGGCCATGTTCAGCTTCTCGAGAATCGCCCTCTCCTGCAGCGCCCAAGCCGGCGCGGGCCAGCTCTCCGAGGCTGTGATACCCGGCAGCTCCGGCTCGTGCGTCCGATTGCCGTCGTTCATGTTTTCCGCCTCCTTCTCCCTATCGTTCGGTCTCTATCTTCCTACCTCTATCGTTCGGTCTCTATCTTCCTACCTCTATCGTTCGGACTCTATCGCCCGGCTTAATCGCGGCTGCTCCCATAGGCCGCAGTCGTCGGCATATATGCGCTGAGCCGGCATTCCGATAACCGCAAGCGCGCCGATATTTTCGATCGCCACCGTCACGGACGACGTTTCGGGACCGGTCGTAAAATGCAGCTCCGACAGCGTGCTCTCCCAATTCCAGCGGTTGACAACCAGTTCCCCTATGGAGCCGTCGTGCCCATGGACGGACATCCTTGCCGTCCCCGCCCGGAAGGTGTTGTGAAACACGATATTGTGCAGCAGACATTGCCCTTCGCCGGACAGGACCAAATATACGTCGTGCACCCCCGCCACAGAACCCAGCGGCGCCCCGAAATATCGCCAAACCGCGTCGTACGGAGTCTGCTGCGCGACAGCGCCTATCAGTTCGCCATCGGGACCGCCGATGCGGACCTCCACCGTTACCGGGCCAATCACTTTGTTTAACCCGATGGATACATTGTCGTACTGGCCCGCGGCGCCAAAATCGATATTATCCAGCTTGATCCATTCCTTCGAACGCATCGGACCAACGTATCGGACGTCCCGATAAATCGCCGGCGTGCCGTCCGGCTCCCGCTCCCACTGGCTTCCGCCGTTCGCTTCGGCATATTCGATCGCCTGGCGATACTCCCCTCCCGACTTGATGCCCGCAAAAAAAATGTAGGACGTATTCGGCTTCAGTCCCGCTACCCGTTGCTCGATCCGTTCGCCAGGTCCAAGAACAGCCGCGTACCTGTTGCTGCGGACGACCGTCGGATAACCGCCGTTTTTGCTGTAATCCCAGGCGCATTCGAATACAAGGCGGGGCGTCCCGCCAGCGGCAGTCCATGGAGCAAGCGAACCCGACTCGAATCCGCCGTTGCGCAGCAGGCTTTCATGCTTGAGCGGAACGAACCCGCCTGCAGAGGCGGTCTGGCCATGCTCGGGCGGATCGAACCCGCCTGCGTGGGCGGACTGGTCATGCGTCTCGGCAGACTCGAAGCTGTGGCCGGGCACCCACTCTTCTCCACCGAACTCGTACGCGCCGGGATCCGGCGCCTGGCCCCGATAACCGTCCGTCACCCCGGGGATCGGGATGCCCTGACCGATGACCGGCGAGTCCGCGCGCAGCCGGAAATCCCCGCTCTCCGCATCGACGAACGGATCGGCGTCAAAGCGGTTATTCGAGACGATGCTGTGGCCGCCCCAGCGGCGAATCTCACCATCCGCGAACAAATTGTTCGCCATATGGGTACCGTACATGTCGTCCAGGCAGAAAACGGACGAATCGGCGATCGCCTTGCGATAAAACGTATTGTTGTAGATCAGCGTCCGCTGGATGGGCCGATTGAGCACCATCCCCCGTTCGGGAATGTTCCAGATAACGTTGCGGAAGAAGCTGATGCCGCTCGTCCAGGCATCCATGTAAAAGCCGAAGCTCAGATGGTCGGACAGATTGTCGTGCAGCCAGTTATGGTGAATTTGCGTCTGGTCGAAGTCATGGTTGAACAAATAAATCATGCCCGAATCCTTCGTCAGCGCATTAGCGAAGGAAATATCGCAATATTCGATCGTCGAGCGCGAGAATACGCCGGAGATCGACGTTCGGCCGCCCCTCGTAATCGTACAACGGGAAACCCGGTGTTCGGCGCCCGTCATCCAGATCATGCTCGCATACGACGCCTCGAAGTTGCCGTCATGAATGTAGCAGTTGTGCACCGAGTTGCGCGCACCCGATATCGAAATGCCGTTTCCTTCGAAATGGGAAATCTCGCAGTCGCGGAGCATGTTGCCCTCTCCGCCCAGCGCAATGCCTCGCGTCCTTCCGTAGATCGACTGGCGGTAACCGAAGGAACGGTCCATGCCGTAAATCCGCGATTTCCGAATCAGGCATCGGCTGGCTTCCTCCGTCGTAATGCTCGCTCCCCTGCAATCCACGCCGATAATATGAACGTGCTCCTTATGCCGCAGATCAAACGCATATTCGCGACGCTTCACCTCGATCATGCATTGAGGCGGCAGCTTGCCTTCGGGAGCCATCGCATACAGCATCCCTTCCGCGGGGTCGTAGTACCATTCTTTCTCCGCATCAAGCGCCCGCAGCGTCCGGGTAATAAAATACAGATCCCCCGGTTTCGTAAAATAATGGTCGGCCGAGCTGACCCATTGCTCGTGATGCAGCGTGCCGGCGGCAAAGCCGGTCACTTTGGCCGTGGACATAAAGTAACCTACTCCGTTGACGCAGGCGACCATCGCCCCGTCCCAGTGGCCGTCCGGAAACGCTTGCAATTCTTCATCAAAAATCATGCTGTTCGTCATCCCGCTGGTCGCCGCGTCGACGCGCGCATACTGCGAGCGATCCAGCCGATCCCGGATTTTCGGCCACTGCGCTTCCACGCCAAGCTCCTCATCAAAGAAGACCAGCGTTTCGCTGCCGTCACCCAAATCCCAATCCGTCTTCGCCTTGTAGACGTTCCCTTCGTGCTGCGTCCACTCGGTCACCTCGTCGCAGCCGCTGACGACGACCCTCTCGTTCCCGTATGCTTCGAAACGAATGGGGGCGTTTTCCCTGCCGCTGCGGGAAGGCGCCACCGTCTCCCGGTAAGTACCCTCCCGAATGTAGCTTATGTCTCCGGCTTCCATTGCTTGCGCCGCTCTGTCGATCGTGCGAAACGGGCGTTCTAAGCTCAAACCGTCGTTGAAGTCATCGCCATTAACCGCAACATAGTAGATCTTGTTCATTGCTACTCCTCCTTCACTTTAAATGCGTGTTCAAAAGGTTCGGCTGAATTCAATATTCGACGTCGAGTAAGCTTCTAGGATGACTTCGTAATGGGAAGCGGACTTTTTGAACAACCTTTATAAAGGCTGCCCGGGGAATAGGGACAGAATCTTGGCCTCGTGTTCCACAGTTAAACCTCTCCCGTCGCAATAGGCGGCGTTTTGGGTCAATTCCTCTACCGATGTCGTCCCCGTAAGCGTCACCGCGATGTCGGGACAGGTTAAACTAAAGCGCAAAGCCGGCTCTACCAGCCCGTTAGGCCTGCCCTGCCGGAGAAATTCGAGCTGCCGCTTGCGTCGCTCCCCTTCCGCGATCTTCTCCGGGTATTTGTACAAGAAAGGCGCCGGAGACTCCGTCAGCAGCCCCATGCAGAGGGGACTTCCATGAATGACGCCGACATGAGCCCGGCTGGCCAGCGGCAGCAGCTCATCCTTGGCGGTATTATCCATCAGCGTGTACCTGCCGAAGGTTTGGATCGTATCGACGATCCCCTCCCGAACAAAAGGCAGCAGCCGGTCTAACTGGCCGGCATTAACGCCGATCGCCCGGACGATCCCCTCCTGTCTGAGCTTTAGGAATGCCCTGATAGTTCCCTCCATGGCGTCTTCATAGCTTACGGATTCCAGCTCGTGCAGTTGAATCAAATCGAGATAATCGGTCTGCAGCCGCTTAAGGCTCTCCTCTACCGACCGAAGGGTATTCTCGTACGTATACGGAACGCCGCGCACAACCGCCTTGGTTGCCAAAATGACACGGCTCCGCTTTCCCTTTAATGCCAGCCCGACTCTTCGTTCGCTTTCCCCCCCGCCGTACAGAGGCGCGGTGTCGATAAAATTAATGCCAAGATCCAGCGCGGCATCGATTACCCGTATTGCTTGCGCGTCCGTCGTTTTGCCGTAGTCTCCGCCCAGCGGCGATCCTCCGAGCCCCAATTTGGAAACGCGAAAATTCGTCTTTCCCAGTAACGTATATTCCATTGCTTTTCACTCCATCCCGGATGTTATCGGCCGCCCGCCTCACACTACCGGCTTCTAATCAAGCGTGTTTCCACTCCGGATACAGCGCTTTCTCAATATCCGGTTTTTGCCCCTTGTTACTGAGAATAAGGGCCAAAGGGCGCTAAAGCTATTTCAAATTTATTGGAAAACGTTCGTTTTTATCGTATAAAAGCAAAAAAGCATCCGTACGGCAACGCCATGACGGAAGATTTCTACAAAATCATGTATCCACGATGACTTAAAAAAAACCGGTCCGCATGCGGACCGGTTTTTATGAAATGTATGGATATCCTGAGAGCGTTTATCCTTTGTGTTAACATGACCAACTCTTTATGATGAGAATTCCGGCTCTGTTTTCTCCAAAAACAATCTCCACTTCTTTATACGTCCAAAACAGACGATTAGCCCTATTAGCGCAATAAAAGTCCAGCTTATAATAGTAAAGCGCCAGCCATAAGCTTCGCTTAATGCTGCAATTCCATAGATAGATATCGCGCTTCCGATATAAGTAAATGCATTCAAAATACCCGAAATCGTTGCTGCACGCCCATACTTGGCATAATGAAGCGGCAATTGGCTGATTAACATCAAGTTAATGCCGTGCGTACAGCCCGTCAATAGAGCCATAAGGATAATAGAAACCATGGCATGAGACGAAAAAAAGCCAATAAGCGCCAAACCCGTCACTACGCCCGCCCCCCATAGCAAGGCGGAGACCTTAAGCTCATTCTGTATACATTTGTAAATCCGTGAAGCTGCTGCTACACAGAAAATGGTGAATACGGGCAAAACGACCGTACTTAAAATAGAAATAGACGTATTTAATCGAAAAACATCATGAATATACGTTGGCATCCATGTTGTAATGCCATCTCGCAAAGCACCCTGAAGAATGATGACCAGCATGACAGGCAAAAGCCCTGAGGTCCAAATAAGCGAGCCGACGTTTCGCTCTGTCCCATACTTCCTGCCCATTGAAACCGGCTTCGAAACTTGCTCGTTTTTTTCTTGCCGACCAAAAGCCTCGATACTAAAAATCCACAATAACGCAACCAATATCGCAACGATTCCCGGGATTATAAAAGAGACCCGCCAGCCTGAAATCCAAATGCTAAAGGGAACCAATACATAAACCACGATCGTTCCTGCCGAAGACGCCGTAACGATCCCCACACTTGTCTTGCGGTAGAGCTCGGGCGATAAATATTGTGACATGCCGCGTACAAGAGGAGGCCATAACATCGCTTGAAAGAATCCATTTAAGCACCAAATAAAGGTCATCATATAGATGTCGCTCATAAATGCTATTGCAAAGTTGCAGAAAGCTGTTGCCACCAATCCTGCGAATATCATCGTTCTCGGCTCAAACCGGTCACTCAAATACCCGCAAATAGGCTGACCTGCGCCGTAGGTAATAAAACTGCCGATAACCGCCATGCCTGCCAATTGATTGCTAATGTTCAGAGATTGCGCGATTTCTAATAGAGCTGCCCCATAATTAATGCGTGTCAAATAGCTGGTAAAATAGACCAAACAACATAAAATACTAAAAAATAAAGCACTGCGCTGCTTTGGATTTGAAGCTATTGAATTCGAAATCATCACACAAGAGGTATACCTTCCCAATCCTTATTCGGGGATACGCCTATAAGCTTAACAATTGTCGGCGCAATATCGATAATGTTAGCTTCCGGCAGAGCTGCTCCCGATGCAAACGCCCTCCCTTTAATGAACAATGGAATCGTCATATCTTCGGGCATCATTGTACCGTGAGTACGGTCGTGGCCCCCATGATCGGAAGTAACAATGACGTTATAATCCTCCGGAATAGCATGTACGGCCTTCTCAATGCATTCCCAGGACAAATAAACGGCTTCAATATACTCCTTGGACATCCATCCATACTTATGTCCCACCTCATCCACATCTCCTAAATATAAGAAGGTAAAATCGGGAGCGTGTTCGTTTATAAATGCGATCGATTGGTCGGTAAGCATTATATTCGTAACGTCGTAACCGTAATTCGAACCCGAGATAAAACAACTGTGCGCCGTTGAACCAGGACGGGCGACATCGCGAAGCTGCTCCCAATTATAAAATAAAGCCGATGTTTTGTTGCTGGCTTTTAGTTGCTCGCAAAGTCCATCGATAGGCCGCACCTGGGGAGTATGGATATTATCCATAATGCCATGCCGCCCGGGGGGGACGCTGTGGAACAGCGACATATGACAAGGAAGCGTTACGCTTGGCATAACAGTCCGGGCTGAAAGCGTGTAGCTGGCCTTCTCCTTTAATTGTTCGATATAGGGATGTCCTGAAATGGATAAGCTGTCCGGACGCATGCCATCAACCAAAATAAGCAGGACCTTATGGTTCATTTTTAATCACTCCATGGATTTTATGATGTTCAGTGATTTGTTCTTGTACAGCGAAAAAACGTGATCCGGCAGCTTTGAATCCGTTATGATATGGAACGAGGTCGATAAATCGCAAACTTTAATGGTTGCAGGAGTCTCGAATTTGGAGCTGTCGGCCAAAATGAATACCTCATCCGAATGCTCGATAAGCGCCCGCTGGATATCGAATAATTCATGATGGAACAAACCGATTCCATAACGAAGCGAAATCGTCGAAGGAAATATAAACGCCTTCGTGAAATGAAGCCGCTTTATGGTCTCTAATGCCATATGACCGTAAAAAGCTTTTTCCTCCCGCAGGTACTGGCCGCCGATCTGGATCATGTCGAATCCTTCTACATCGCTTAAAGCGGCGAAAACCTCAGGGGAATTCGTGGCAATCTTGAGCCTGTGAAAATGATCCTTGAGCAGCGGTGCCAGCTCCATTGCAGTACTGCCCGAATCAATCGCGATCATGTCGTCCTCGCAAATATATTGCAAAGCTTTCCGCGCCAACTGCCCCTTCAGCTCCCGATTCTCGGATGTACGCTCTTCAAGGCTCGCAGCCATTTTCATTTTCTGATTGCTAACGGCCCCCCCATGCACTCTTTTTAAAGCTTGTTTTTTTTCCAGATATTCCAGATCCCTGCGGACTGTCTCAATAGATACTTCAAACAGTGCCATGAGCTCCGATACCGTTACAGAGGACTTTTCCTTGAGCATCTCCGTAATTTTTATTCGCCTCTCATTTGCAAACAAATGCAATCAACTCCTCACAAATACACATTTAATGTATACCTGCAAATATGTTGTGTCAAGCATTATTTTGTTATCAAACGAATGTTGCCCCCGCTCATGCCCGACTTCTTCAAATAAAAGAACCTCAACTTTCCGCCACCTGCGGTGCACTCGGGACTTCCACCGATTAGTCGTTGCGCTGCCAAGCGCACAAAAAACAGCCAGGCAATCGCCCGGCTGTTGCATGTGATGGGATTATTTAATGTCGTAGATGGCGAAAATTTCATCGAGCATGAGATTGGCTGCAATCACGCCGCCAGCCGTGTTCCAGATCGCATCGTCTACGCGAATAGCATTTCCGTTTTTCACGACTTCGAGACTTTGCCAAAGCGGATCCTTCATCATTTCATTTTCCATTTCCGTGCCTTTGCCGTCGCCTGTCTCATAGGTGAAGTAGAACAACATGTCAGCATCTACCTCGGGCAAACGTTCCTTCGTGATTTCCTCGACGAACGTATCTTTATAATTCTGACCGTCAGGTCGCGTAATGCCAAGCTTCGAGAACGCGATCCCAGTGAAGGTATCCTCCAAATAGATACGCGTTTTTCCTGCCATGAAACGTACTACGGACACTTTTTTGTTTAATTTGTCTCCTGCTTTACTCTTAAAGTCGGCAGCTCTCGCATCATACTCCGCGATAATCTGATCGCCTTCCGTTTTTTTGCCAAGCGCGTCCGCGTACAATTTAAAATTATCCTGCCAAGCACCACGAAGCGTCTCGGAAAACACTGTCGGTGCGATTGCGTTCAGTTGATCGTACACTTTCTCTTGACGCAGCTTGTTGCCGATGATCAGATCAGGCTGAAGACTTGCGATCAATTCCATGTTTGGCTGGCTTTCTTCCCCTACTTCAGTTACGCCTTCCATATCCGCTTTGATATGCTCATACCACGGATCTCCCGTCCAAGATTTCACGGCGCCTACCGGCTTTACGCCTAAAGCGAGAAGCGCTTCGGTACCTTCATTGGTCAAAACGACTACACGAACCGGATTTCCTTTTATCGGCGTGTCGCCCATAGCATGAGTAACAACTCTTTCTTCGTTCGTATTGGCTGTACCATTACCATTGCTATTGGCGCTTGAATTGTTTTCCTTATTGCTATTGTTAGAACCGGATTGCCCGCAGCCCGAAACCACTAACATGAGCGCCATCATCAGCGCCGTAGTTGTCCAGGTAAGTTTCTTCATTAGACCATGTTTCATTGTTGTTTCTCTCCCTATGCTGAAAATCATTCTCACTATCATCCAAACGAAACTATACCAGCATATCAAAACGAAGTCAATCAAAAATGATAATGATTTTCAAGCTCGTTGACACGTTCATTCTCTTCCCTTAAAATAATCGAGTAGCTTTTTCTCTCTTTTTATACAGGACATATCCCACTTTGGAATAGCGACAAGGAAAGAGGACAAGATGAAGACATTATTAGAAACGAGTTCTCAGAAGGCAGCTGGTCTATTCGTTGGGCTGCTTCTTTTTGCCGTGGGCATCGTCAGCAGCATCGTATTTGGAGTGGCTGACATCAGTTGGCGCACAATCTGGGATTCTTACGTGAGATTCGACGGTTCGCAAGAACATCTTATCATCCAAACCGCAAGGATGCCTCGCGCGCTGATTGCCGCGGCTGCGGGAGCGAGCCTGGCCGTCGCCGGTTCGTTGATGCAGGGGATTACGAGAAACCAGCTCGCCTCGCCAAGCTTATTCGGCATCAATGCGGGAGCTGCGTTTTTTATCGTTACCGGGTCTGCATTTTTCGGGGTTAGCGGTTTATCCGCATTCGCAACGCTCGCATTCATCGGCGCGGCTTTTACTGCCACGCTTGTATATACCCTTGGTTCTATCGGCAATGACGGATTGACGCCGCTTAAGGTTACTTTGGCTGGCGCCGCGTTGACCGCATTTTTCTCCTCTCTATCCTTGGGCGTCCTTTTGACGAGCGGACAGACCTTCGATCAAGTGCTTTATTGGTTCGTAGGTTCGGTCGCCGGACGGGATCTTAATATCTTCACGGCCGCCGCTCCATATATCGGAATCGCATTGGTCGGCGCGTTCCTATTAGCCAGACACATGAACGTATTGACGCTGGGAGAGGACGTGGCAGTCGGACTCGGACAGAAAACGATCTACATCAAGTTGGCTGCCGGCGTCATCATTGTGCTGTTAGCCGGCGGATCGGTATCCATGGCCGGTCCGATCGCGTTCGTTGGCATTATCGTACCCCACTTAATGCGCTATTTGGTTGGTTTAGACTACCGCTGGGTCATTCCGTATTGTGCCGTATACGGAGCCATCCTGCTTTTGGCGGCCGATGTCGGCTCCAGGTACATTTCGTTTCCGAAGGAAGTCCCCGTTGGCATTATGACGGCCGTCATTGGCGTTCCTTTCTTCGTCTTTATCGCAAGAAGAGGAGGACGTTCTTAAAATGAGCAAACTTGTCACGATTAGAAACCGTATGTTTTCCTTCCAGCTCGAGCGCCGTACGGTCATGGTGATCCTCATGCTCCTCCTTGCCAACATCGCGGCCATCGTCGTATGCGTCGGGCTGGGCAGCAAGACGATCAGCCCCGCCAACGTCATTCGTATATTGTTTGGAACCTTGGATTCGCCCGACACCATGATCATCGAGTCGCTTCGGATGCCTCGCGTCATCATTGCCGTAATGGTCGGCTCCGCTCTCGCGGTATCCGGCGCCTTGCTGCAAGGGATTGTGAGAAATCCGCTGACTTCCCCGGATATTATCGGCATTTCGGGCGGAGCTTCCTTGGGAACCGTCATCTTTATCCTGTACTTCTCGCATGTCAGCATTCGCTATATGCCACTGAGCGCGATACTCGGAGCGTTTGCCGCGGCTTTTTTGATCTACTTATTTGCTTACCGTAAAGGCGTGACCCCGTTAAGGCTCGTCCTCATCGGCATCGGGATGGCTACCGCGATAACGGCTGTTACGTACATGCTAATCCTGACATCGTCGTTCACGCCTACGGCAGTTGCAGTAAAGGCATTTACCTTTATGACCGGCAGCATATACGGCGTCTCTTGGGTAAGAGACGTTTACACGTTGCTGCCTTGGATCGTTGTGCTGTTCCCGGTCGCGATCCTGTACGCTCGCCACCTTAACGTACAGGAACTTGGCGATGAAGTCGCTACAAGCGTAGGAAGCTCCGTTCAGATCAAACGGACAATTTTGCTCATCATCAGCGTCGCGCTGGCAGGTGCGGCCGTTTCTATCGGCGGAGCAATTAACTTCATTGGCTTAATGGCCCCGCATATCGCCCGCAAGCTTGTAGGTCCTTCGTACGGAGGCGTCATCCCGGTGTCTGCGCTTATCGGTTCTTTAGTACTGCTGTTGTCCGATCTCGTTGCAAGGATTGCTTTTTTGCCGCTGGATATTCCCGCTGGCGTGTTTACGGCCGCGATCGGAGCGCCGTTCTTCATCTACTTGTTGTACCGACATCGCAACGGCGCCTAGCCGTTGCCGCATTCCATTACAAAAGGAGCCGTTCCCATGTCCTCCATTCAAGCGAAAAACTTGACGTTATCGTACGGGCAAAAAGAAATTTTCAATCAACTGGACTTGCTTGTGCCATCGGGACAAATTACCGTGTTGATCGGCAGCAATGGCTGCGGCAAATCGACGTTGCTTCGGTCCCTGGCCCGCCTGCTAAAACCGCAAGAAGGGTCTATCCTGCTCGACGGAACCGAAATCGCCAAACTTTCGAGCAAAGAAATTGCCAGACGGCTCGCTATATTGCCTCAAGGTCCGCTTGCCCCGGAAGGATTAACCGTTCACCAGCTCGTCAAACAAGGTCGCTACCCGTATCAAAGCTGGCTGCAGCAATGGACGCGCGAAGACGAGAGAATGGTTAACCGGGCGCTTGAGGTTACTCACATGAAGGAGTTATCCTCGCTTTCGATCGATTCGCTGTCCGGAGGTCAACGCCAGCGCGCCTGGATCGCGATGACCCTGGCACAGAATACGCCAACCATTTTGCTGGATGAGCCAACCACTTACCTGGATATGTCCCATCAGATCGAAATCCTTGATTTGCTGTTCGACCTGAACGGTCAAGAAAAACGGACCATCGTCATGGTCCTTCATGATATCAATCTAGCCTGCCGTTATGCGGACCACATCGTGGCCGTAAAAGACGGGCATATACATGCCCAAGGCAAGCCTGAGGTTATTATGACCGAACAACTGATACGCGAAGTGTTCGGCATGGCATGCCAAATGACGGTCGATCCCATCTTCGGGACGCCGCTGTGCATTCCTCATGGCAAAGGTCGAAGCCTTAAAGATTCGCACTCTAAATAAATGCCGCTAATTCCATACAAAAAGAGCATGTCAAATTGAACATGCTCTTTTTTTGTTTAAGGTGGGAGAGTTTAGCCGGTCGGTCGTGGGAAGCCTGCATCGGTCATCCCGGCTGAAAGACAACATCCCTGAAATAGTTTCTCTGGCCGTAAGTCGCTGTAGGCATCGTACCCAACGTGCCGGAAAATACGCCGCTGCCCGCGTAGGTGACTAAATGGCCGTTAACGATCGGACTGTCGTAACCATTTTCCGCGAATGCATAAACCTTATCCGTGGAACTATTGGTAATCGATATAATGTAATCCTCATTAGCTGCTACGCTTAAAGCAGTCGGCAATATAAACTCTCTCCAGCCGCGGACTCCAGCGGTTACATTCCATTGATAAGGGCCGGCAAGCAGTGTGCCGTCACTCGCTTTCCATATCCTTATGGTATGATTGCCGCCTTCGTATTCATGGGTGAACAACCGCGCTCGGGAAATATGACCGTTAACCGTCGTCTTGAATTTCGTTCCTAATTCGTATTGCTGATCCGACCCGTAACCGCTCGGCGTTTGCGCGGCAAGGACACTCTCCCCGTGTGCAGGTACGAATACGATATCCCTAAAGTAACTTCGATTCAGATTCGTTTCCGTCGGCATGGAACCCAACGTGGCGGAGTATACTCCGCTGCCGACGTAGGTGACCATATGCCCATTCTGAATCGGACTGCTCAAACCATTATCCGAGACGGCATATTGCTTGTCGGTTGAACTATTCGTAACGGATACAATGTAATCGACTTCGGCATCGATGCTCAGAGGCGAGGGGAGCTCGTATTCCTTCCAACCTGAGGTTCCTGAAGCGATATTCCAGGTATAGGGCCCAGCTATGCGCACTCCATCGCTTGCCCTCCATAGGCTGACGGAATGGTTGCCTCCCTCTTCCTCGCTTGCAAAAACTTTTACCTTCGTAATAAAACCTTTTATCTTCGTCTTAAACTTCGTACCCAGTTCATATTGCGCATCGTAAGAGAACGTTTCAGGAACCTGCGATGTAAAAATTTGTTCCGAATTGCTCGGTATGAAAACGATATCCCTAAAATAATTCCGATTTAGGCTAGTCGCGTTCGGCATCGAACCTAACGTGCCGGAATACACCCCGCTACCGGAGTAGGTGACCAGATTTCTGTTCGAAATCGGAGCGTTAAAACCGTCGTCCGATACGGCGTAAATTTTATCGGTGGGACTGTTCGTAACGGAAACGATATAATCGGTATTTGCCTTAATCTTTAATGGCGCTGGGAGTTCGAATTCCTTCCATTCGGAATTCCCCGGAGAAAGGATCCAGTTATGCGGTCCGGATAATCTCGTTCCATCGCTCACTCTCCAAATGCTGACTTTGTGGAGTTCGCCTTCGTTAACGCCGGAATACAGTCTGACTTTCGTAATGGAACCGTCAACGGTCGTTTTGAATTTCGTTCCCAGTTCATATAACGCATCCGAGCCATAGGCAAGCGGAGTTTGTGTCGTAAAGATCGTTTGTTGAACCGGAAACGGAGCCGGCGTTGATCCGGGCCCGGTTACCGTTTCCCCCACTACGAAGGCATCTAACGCAATTGCGGTGCCGGAAGAGTTTCTATGCTTGTTATCGTCTACCGTAATCTCGATCGTATGAGGCCCGGAAGGCAACCCCTGGGCGATAACGAATTCCTTATTATATTCGAAATCGGTGGAATACAATTCGATATACGGGTACTCGATGCCGTCAATGACGACGTTTGCCCTGCCTCTGTTCGGACCGGTAGAAGCTTTAAGCGAGAGATCCGTTCCGTTGAACGCGTAAGAGATGCTGTCGCCTGCTTGATTGGAAATGACGGCCTTGCCGCCGCTGTATCCATATTTCATGTCATCCGACCAAGAGCCCGATTTGGTTACCGTTCCGCCTTCGACTTCTTCTATCAGGCTATCATTTGGTAAAATATTGTATAGAGCCGTTCGCGTTTCTCCCAGATAGAAGCTGAACGACGTTGCGCCCGTGGCAACGGTACGATTAGCGATAAGGTCAACGACTCTAGAAGGACGAGGTAAATAAATCGTTTTGATTCCCGAGTTACCGACGCTAGCGTGCATCATTAAAATTTTCCCGTCGGTACGGACGTTATCGGTCCCCTCGTTGTAGTAGGAATGAGCGCCGCCGACATTCACCGCGATCGATCTAATCAGACCGGCCGGCAAAGAACCTGACGCGCTGAAGATCGAAGTCCAATTCCCGAATTCCTTCCTGGCGAAAGAAACTTTTCCTGGATCCGTGTCGTAATGTCCGATTGCAGCGGCTTGACTATCTGTTACGTAAAAGGACGGCGTGTAAGAGTAGACGGGTTCGACCTCGCCCGTATCTCCGCTTATTTTCCAGCCGCCGTATACCGACACTCCGCTGCCTGCCGTGACCGGGTCGGACGAATCGAAGATTTGGGTTGCCGGACTGGTGTGCGTCGCCTTGCTCATGGTCATCCCGGTTAGATTGGAAATATTCGTTACATCCGAACCGGTGTCGTTGAAATAGCCAGGCGCACGAATGAAGACCAAAACGTTATTGTCTTTCTTCAAATTATCGATGCTGGCCTTTTGAGCGTTTGTCACCCGGTAAGCGTTCAGGAAAATATAAGTTTTAACGGTGCTTGGGATTTTGTCGACGTCCGACATGAGGTAGTACCCGTATTTCACACCGCTTTTGGCCAATTCTCTCTGCTGTCTCGCGAGCAAATGACCGAACCCGCTATCGGGTTGATCCGTTGGAGCATAAGGGTTATTGGTAGGCGTATTGTAATTCGTAATCAAGGTATGATAACTGTAAGACTCTTCGTCCAAAATGACCGCGACATCGGGCCTAAAGGTTCTGTCCGCGGAAATCAGATACTTGCTCCCCTGCAATGCGATGAGCTTCTGATTCTCGTCCCAGATGTCCTCATCGTTCCACCATCCGTGCGAAAACAGATCCATCCAGTACTGTCCGCCCCCGGTAATAATCTCGTTGGCGGTTTCCCGCCTTGTGGCATCGAGCGTTTCCTGCAGGCTGAACACCCTAGGCCGATAAGTTTGGTCGTCCGTATATGGCGTGCTATCGATGACGTGCGTTCTCGTATCGTTTTCGACGATCAGCATTTTCCCGTTAAGCGCAAGAGAATCAAATGCGCCCATCGGTTCGGCGCTTAAGCCCATGCGCCTATTGTTGTATTGTACCGGCGCCCCGATGAAGTCGATTTCATTTGACTCCAATATTTTTCTAAGCCCTTGGTGACCGTGATTCGAAGGACGAACATAGGTCGCGAACATATACGGATAGCCGTACATAGCCCCTACAAGCACTCTCGAATCCGTTTTTTGCTTGAAAAGTCCGGCTACGTAATTGATCATCCCCGCTATCTCTTCGCTATAAAAGGTTTGATAATCAATCGTTTTCCCCTCGGTTGCCATCGACCTGAAGTAGTTTTCCGACGTATAGTCCCTTTCGGCAGCCGTTGGAATTGATGCAGTTGCCAGCGTGACTCCCGGATCGTTCCATGCCGCCTTGAGCGCCGCATCCGATCCGTACTTATCCGTCAGCCACTGCCTGAACGCCGCAACCATCGGAGCCGAATAGTCCTCGCCGTTGCCAACGCTAAGATCATTGGAGTTATAAAACCACTCTCCCGTTTCCATGCCCATAATTTGAAAGCCTATAATTCGATTCGCATAAGGCTGCTGGCTTAACCATTCCAAGTAATTCGAAATCGTGGAATCCAGCTCGCTTCTCCAAGCCATGGACGCGACCGAAGGCCATCCGGGCCGATTGCCTTTCTCGGTGATCGAATATTCTCCGGCGTCAAACGACATTTCATCTTGAAGTCCGACTCTAATGATGCCGTATGCATTCGGGTCGCGGGTAAAAACGTCATCGTTCACCTGTGCGTTCCAAGCATTGTCTTTTAGCACGTTCACCCACATATAGCCATGGACATCACGCGTCTTGACCTTGTCGATCGTGTCCAAAAATGCGGAGTAATCCGGAAATTGCTTCATCGTGTTTCCGTACATGAAAACGGGGTTGACGATCTCCCCGTCTATCTTGAGCACCACTCCCCCGCTTTCCTTGCCGATCGTTGCAGTTACAGGCCATGGGATGGCAATATCCGCTACATCGGAGCTTGGTTCGGCGTACGCTCTCTGCTGTGGCGATATTCCCGTCATCGTCATGACAACAACCAGAATCGCCGTGATGAAAAGGTTGAACATCCTCGTGAACTCGTTCGTTCTTCTCATAAAACCACTCACCCCTGCTTGTTAATTAACCGACTCCCTGCCCGTATCTTCTGACGCGCAGATCGGCCTCTTCCTTATGTCATGTCGTTAGGTCTCCTACTATCCTTTAATCGAACCAATTAACAAACCTTTCATAAAGAACCTTTGCAAGAACGGATACACGCAGGCGATCGGCAGCACCGTAATGACCGTAATCGCCATTTTCAGGCTTTGCGGCGTCGCGATGTTTTGGTTGTTGGATACTTGAGATTTCAACAGCTCCAGATTGGATGTCGTTGAGTTTAACGTATTGTACAGCACATATTGCAACGAAAATAAATTCGGAGACATCGTATTGTAGATTTGCGTATCGATGAATGCATTCCACTGGTTGACGCTTTCGAATAATGTCACCGCCGCTAAGACCGGAAGACAAACGGGAAAGATGACTCTAAAGAAGAGAACGAATTCATTCGCTCCGTCCATAACGGCCGCTTCTTCGAGACCTTTAGGCATACCTTCGATATAGGTTTTGATCAGGATCATATTAAAAACGGACACGGCGGCCGGCAGAATATAAACCATGAAGGTGCCTAGCAAATTCAAATAATTCATTACAAGATACAAAGGAATGAGGCCGCTAGAAATATAAAGGGTAAACACAAAAAATTTGCGCAAAAACCGGACCCCTACCAATTCGTTCCGGGTTAGAACATAACCGGCCATGGAGGTAACGAGGAGCATTAATGCGGGTCCGACGAGCGTTCTCGCCACGGAGATGAAGATCCCCTGGACGATTGCTGGGTCTTTAAAAGCTAGCTTGTATGCATCGAAGGACAATCCGGCTGGAATAAGGACGAATCCTCCTTTTAACCGGCTAGGATCGCTTAACGAATAGCTTACAATATATAGAAACGGAAGAACCATGATACATAAGACGATGACCATAAAAATATAATTTAAAAGATCGAACGCAAGCCCGCCTGCCGTCTTTCTTTTCATTGTTTCACCTTCAATCGTTATAAGATGGACTTCCCTGTCGATCTTTTGGCAATCGCGTTAACCGATAGAAGCAGCAATATGCTTGCGAAGGTTTTCATGATTCCGACTGCCGTTGCGTAAGGATAGTTCAGCAATTGCAACCCAAACTTGTAAATGTACATGTCGAAGACTTCCATAGTCTCCCAGTTTGCCGTATTCGTAAACAAGAAAAACGACTCCAAGCTTGAGTTGAGAACCCATCCGCTATTGAGAATAAGCAGCACGATCGCCGTCGGCATCAGATTGGGTATCGTAATATACCTTATTTTCTGGAAACGATTAGCCCCTTCGATATCCGCCGCTTCATATTCTTCGTTCGAAATCGCGGCAATAGCCGCTAAAAAAATGACCGTATTGTACCCTAAGTACTTCCAATTCCCCAAAAAAATCATTAACGGCCAAGAGTATTTCTTATCGCCCAGAATATTGAGTCCTTCCTCGAGAATGCCCCAGTTAACTAACGTTTCGTTAACGGCGCCCGAAGATGGGGCAAACAACGCGTTGACCAGGGTATAAATGATGACCCAAGATACGAAGAACGGAAAAAAAGTCGCCGTTTGAATGATTTTTCCGAATAACTTTATTCGGATCTCATTCAGAAGAATCGTGAAAAAGAAGGCGCTTACCAAATTAAAAAACAAGGAACCCACATTCATAGCCAGCGTGTTGCGAAGAACATGAATGTAATCGTCGCTTTGCATGAAAAACGATTTGAATTGCTCCAACCCTGTCCAATCGGATTGCCATAGGCTAAATCCCGGACGATAATTTATGAAAGCGATCGCCCAACCGAATAGAGGCACGTAATTAAACGTAATGACGACGGCGATTGCGGGCAGGATCATGAAATATAAATAGCGTTGATTCAAAGCTTTTCTAAACATTTTTTGTCTTGCCTCGGAACGGTTTGCATGAGTTGCTTCGAACCCGGTTCCCATATGGTATTCCCCCATCGTTTGTGCATTTCCCGCGTTGATTCGTCAAAGCTGTTGGCGATTAACGGACATCCGCAATTTTGATCGGCTTGTCCGTTAATCTCCAGATCAAACGATTGATTATTTCAAAGATTCAAGTTGAGCCAGTTTTTCTTGATAGAGCTGGTTGTACATGTTCACAACTTTCTCCGGCTCCAGTTTCCGATAATCGTTTATAATCTGGCTGTACAGCTTTTCGAAGTCCTCGTCGCTCTTAGGCTCAATGATCAGCTTCGTGGTATTTTTAACTCTGAATTCGATCAGTTTCTGCTGCAATGCTCCCAATTCCGAAGTGGAATCGATGGCGATAGCGGCGGCGATTCCGGTTGGTGCTGCTTTGCCCGTCTCGCGCCAATACTGCTTCGAATCCGTCCATCCCAACTGGGTATAAGCGTTTTTCAACTCCGGCGAAAGCGTCATCTCATCCGTTAAAACCGGATCCATTTTCATATCGTACGGAACTCCGTCAGGCGCATTCGTGCCAACGTAGCCAAGAAACGGGAACATGCGGAATCCGACTTGGGAGCTTTGCATAGGATCGTTGATAATGTTTTTATAGTCCTCCGTCGCTACGCGTTTGCCATTCTCGATCGTGTAATGCTTTCCCTCGATACCGGACTGGAGCAGTATTTTCCCTTCATCGGAGGCGGCCCATTCCAGCAGCTCGAAAATTCTTTTGGAATCTTTGGCGTTTTTGGTAATCGAGTACATTTCATAGGACCGGGTATCCTCAACGCGGATTTGGCGCTTTTCGTTTCGCTCGATTTGCGTCTTGCTGCGGATCGGCAAATTAATCATTTGCCACTCGGGATGACCGGATTTGATCGCGGAAGCGTTGTCCACACTTACGGGATACCAGGTGGATAACGCCCTTCCGCTCACTAGCTTCTCCGTCGCCTGCGGCAATAAATCCGTAAAACTGTCCTTGTCCAAAATCCCTTCCCGATAAAGCTGATTGAAGAAAAAGAAGCCTTCTTTCACATACTCGTTTTCCATCATATCGACATATTGTTGATCGACCTGATTCCATATGACGCTCAAATTACCGGCTGCGGTACTGTATCTTCCGCCTTTTTCATACATAATCGGGGCAATCCCTTGAACGCCCCAAGGCTCCGCAAAAGGAACCGTCATCCCGATTGACTTCTGTCCGTTCGTTGACGGATGATCTTTCATGGCTTGCTTCAAAAATTGAATGTAGTCGTCCGTCGATAACAGCTCAGGCCAACCCGCTTTTTCCAGAACATCGATGCGCACCGCGACATCCAGAGCTTCCAGATTATTTTTGAAATCCGTCGGAACGTTATTTTCCCACTTGTACAGTTTGCTATCATGGGCAGGCAAACGCCAAAGCGGGATTTGAGCATCGTAACGCTTTTTAAATTCCGGAGCGTTAGTTAGAAAATCGTCCAGCGGCAGAAGCGCACCGGCTCTAATGTATTTATCCAATACGCTGTTGTCGGAAAGTCTCACGATTTCGGGATAGTTGCCCGCGGACAGCATCAAATTCATCTGATCCAGCTCGTTCCCGGTAAAGCTGACATACTCGAAAACGATGTTGAATTTCTCCTTGATTACTTTTCCGATTTCGGTTTCATCGCTCTTCTTAATGTTCGTTGCCGTGGAGTGAAGCACTTGAATAACGTAAGGATCTTTGGAGTCGCTCGTAGCTGAAGACGGCTGTGAAGAAGAAGGCGCCGGATTGTTCGAGCAAGCCGCCAACCATACCATTGCCAACAGCAAAAGTGAAGTCATTCCCATTCGAAATCGTTTCATAGATTCTCCCCCTCTAGTAGATAAGACCAATTGTAATCGTGTTTAAGCAATCCATCCCGCTCCGATAAATACTTGATATATTCAATCCATGCCTTCACCTCCTCCGTTCGCATATGCAACCCCGGTTCCTTGTTCAAGAGAAAATTCTGTTCTGCCCGCGAATACCTGCCGCTCGCCATTGGGCATCACCACCACCGTCTTGCGAGGCTCCGGCAATCGAACCCGAAGGCCGAATCGATGATCGTCGCGTTCCCATTTCACGTACACCGGTCCCCACCGTGTAGACACCGTGCCTTCAGCTTGTCGGAAATACTCCGCATGCGGTTCGATCAGAATTTCTTCATAGCCGGGCTGTAGAGGCTTTACCCCCAGAATGCAAGCTGAAAATTCGTAGATCGGAATTGCCCCCCATGCATGGCAATCGCTTCTCTGCGTCACCGGGTCTTCCGGCCATGTCGTGACGTTCTTGTCCAACAGTTGAATCCAGTTGTCCCAAAGGCTATTCGTATGGCTATATAATCCAACTTTCTCTAAAGCCCTGAACAAGAAAAACGACATGGAATACGAACATTTGGCTACCTTTTTTTCATTTAGACTCTTCAACATCGCCGATTTGGCTGCGTCCCCAACCAACACGTCGCCAAGAACCGCCCATACCTGTGCATGCTGGCTGAAATCCTCCCGATTCGGCGTGTCTTTGTACATACCCTCAACGGGAGACCATGCCGAGGAATATATAGCTCTCGAGAGAAGAACGGCTCTCGTCTCGAACTCCGCGGCGACATCCTCGCGATTTGCGTACCGATTCAATTGGGCTGCGGTCCTCAGTCCGTATACGACCATCAGGTTATAGATCACATTGATGGATTCACTTTCTTGAAGCGGCGAACCGAATGAGTCCGTCCATTCTTCGACCCAGTCTACGAACTGCCAGTATCCGATATCCGAAATCAATTCTGTACGGCTGTCTATTTTCGCAATAAAATAATTTAGAACTCGCTCGACGGTCGGTAAATATTTGCTTATAAGCTCTAAATCTCCAAAATATTCGTAATGATCACGAAGCATGATGATCCAATAGATCGAGAATCCCGGAATGACCTGCTTGAACTTAGCCGGCCAGTTGCATGCCATCATCCCGTTAGGCATGACGGAGCTATGAAAGTCGAATATCGCTTTCCTCGCAAGCCTATCATCCGTAGACAGCCGGTAAGTAAACAACATCTGCAGCATCGTATCCATCGAATATTGCATGCGTTCGTAGTAGGGACTATCGATATAGGTGTCGTGCATACATCGCTGCAGCGTTCGAACGCTGATGTCCCATAACTTTTGCCACTTGGAATGCCCGGACTTCCAACTTCCTTTAATCTCGAGTGGATAACCCGTTTCTGTAAGCTGCAACCGTTTGATCGTTAAAGACTGATCCGTCGCTTCGATATCGAGCCGCAGGAATCGAAAAGTCCTGTATGAAAAAGGCTCGTAAAATTGTGTCCCCTCCCTCAACAAATAGCGGTCGAATTCTCCTTGCAGCCATCCCTTCGCGTCGTCTCGAATCCCTTTATACAGATTTCCGCTGTTGTCGAATTCTGCTACATAGCTCTCCGCGTACGTCATTTTGATTTTGGAATTTTGGGAACCGGTCATCAGCAATTTCAAACGAGCCGTAGTCAATTCCCCGACGTCCAACTCTGCCCATTCATGCACGCCTGCTGGAATATTTACCTCTTTGCCCTCGATTAAATCCATCCATGGGATTCGTTCATTGCTGGATTTCATCACGCGGGCGAAGCCGATATCCTTCTCGTACAGGAATGGGATGTCTCTCTCCGTAAGCTGCCATTGGTTAAGCAAGCCGCCTTTGAGAGAGGAATCCGCGGTGCAAATCGTTTTGGCGTTCTTCCAGATACCGATATCAGCGGCATTTAACTCCCAGCGATAAGGAAATTCGTTCCCGTCTACGTCTTCCATGTCACCGGCATATTTAGCATGTTCAGCTTCCCTAAACGAAATAGCATTGTTAGGCATGGCCTTCCACTTATCGTCCGTCGACAGACCCAAGTTCAGATCGAGGTTCCGTTCTTCCGCGAGCAGAAAGCCGCCGCGGGACGAAGATACGACGGAGATCGTACCGGTCTTGAACGAAAGATTGCTCAAGCTTTCATTCGGGAAGCGGATGACCGATGCAACGATAACGTTCGTCCCTACCCGCATGTACGGGGCTAAATCGACGCGATCGAAATATTGCCTGTAATCGTCCCCTTTACAAGGACCTCTAGAAACGAATTGTCCGTTAACGAACAATTGATAAAGACTATCCGCGGAAACGAACACTTGATAGTTTTCGGGAAGAACGTCCGCCACGAAATCCCGTTTAAAGTGACACGCCTTCTTTTTGTAATCGAGATCGTCATCTACCCATATCCAATGTGCTGATAAATTCATTTTTAATGCTCCCTGTTTGCGCTTTAGAAGTTCGATAATCTTTGGGGCTGACGCCTACGATTTTCTTAAAAACCTTGTTAAAGAAGCTGATATCGTTGAACCCTACCGCTGTACAAATATCCGATATCTTATTATCCGTAACGAGCAGCAGACTCTTCGCCTTTTCTATCCTGAGCTTGTGCAAATAACCGAATATCGTCTCACCTGTTATGCTCTTAAATATCCTGGTCATTTGCCTTTCACTACTTATAGAGATTTTCGCCAACTGTTCCAATGTAATATCTTCGGAGTAATGACGTTCCAGATAGCCCAATACTCGGTGAATATTTTCTATTTTAAGCGTTTTCACTAATCCAAGTGAGCTATATACAGTCATTTGCTCCGCAAACATACGGCTCAAAACGACGATTAATTGGGTCATGATCAGTTTGATCAGCAGTTTGTAATTGTTTTTTTTGTTTTTATACTCATAAGCCAGATTTTCGACCATTTGACGGGCAAACACCGCTTCTTCCTTGTTCAATTTAAGAACGTTTCCGAATCTGGCTTCGGGAGGCAAAAACGGCTGAACATAGAAGAAATCCATCAAGTCCATTTTTTCGGCGTCTCTGATGAGAGTCCAATCCACAATATTAGAATAGAACAGCATATTAATGACTTCGATTCGCTCGTCTTTTAAAATCTTGTAGGTGTGCAGTTCTCCGGGATTTATTATAAAAATGTCCCCCTTGCTCACCTTACTTTCGAATTTACTCGAGTTCGGTGCCTGGAACACATGTGTGGTAGAACCGTCTACAATGAAGACGATCTCGATGAATTCATGGCTATGCCAAAGAATTTCTTTATCGGCATCGTGAATCCAATGCGAGATTGCGAAAGGAAATCCTTCCCGTACATTATGCTCCGAGGCCGTGAAGACTGAACCTTTCTCACTCAAAGTGATTTCCTCCATCTATCGCAATTCTTTATCGCCTTTTTCGCAAAACGCCTGTACATTGGTAGCGCTATCATAATGACCTTATTCTTTTATCACTATTAGTCGACCTCCCGTTTGACAATATGGATGAATGATTTTGTATCTTTTCATTTTCATTATAAGCACATCTCACACCCATCAATAGGTCAATTAAGACAACCTATTGGACTATATAGACATATTAATAGAAATAAGCCTTCCACAAGTTTCGCATTGAACTCATGAAAGGCTTATAATATTAATTTAGTTTCTTGAAGTCGACGAAAGGAACGGTCTTGCCGCCCGCAGCGACGGACTCTACCGACAGCGGGAATATCGAGCTCCAAACAACCGCATCATACACGTCAATAGCGGGTTTTCTCTCTTCCAGAATCGCCGTAGCGAATTCCTCCAGCACCAGAAAATCGCCGCCGCCATGACCGGTTTTCTCCGCCGCTTCCCTCCAACGCCTCCACACGGGATGCTCCCACTGATCTTCATGCCGCCACAGCGATTCCCACTCCGGATGAGCGGCCTCGGATGCGCCTTCCAACCAGATCAACGGCTCTTCTCGCTCATGTCTTCCCGACAAATAGGCGCCGGAAGTTCCTTGCAGCGAATAATGCGTCATGTTGTGCGGACGCGCGGATTGAACGTCGTATTTCAAGGTGATGAGTACGCCCTTCTTCGTGCGCAGCAACGTGACGGTCGAATCGCCCAGCCCCCAATATTGCGGGTTGGAGCCGGGATGCTTGTCGCCGAAATGTTCGTGGAAATACTTGGCGGTCGAACGGCTTTTGGACACGAAAGTGGTCAGGCTCTCCAGCTCATCCCCGCCCTCTCGGCCGATTCCGAGCCACTTCGCGATCGGTCCGATAGAGTGCGTCGGATACGTACAGCCGTTGTAGTCCCGAAACAGATTCCCTCGCCAAGTCAAGCTGCCGTCGGAGTCATGAAGCAGCTCGCGGACGTCGTGGATGTAGCCGCATTCCGCGGACGTAATTTCCCCAAACACCCCGTGTTCCGCCATATGACCGACCATCATGTTCGGCCGCATGTAGCAGTAGTTTTCTGCCATCATGTACGTGAGACCTGTTTGCCGGACCGTTTCGATCAGCTCCCAGTTGTCCTCAATGGACGTAGAAGCGATAACTTCGCTAATGACATGCTTGCCGGCACGCAGCGCAGCTATCGCCTGCTGGGCATGGTAAAACAGCGGAGTGGCAAGAAATACGGCATCCACTGACGCGTCTTCTAAGAGCTTCTCGTAATCGTCGTAAGCTCGTACGCCTGGATACTCGGCCTTCCACTTATTTAATACGACTTCGTTCTTGTCGCATACGGCGACCAGCTGCACTTTATCCGTCAACGCGTTCAGCGCTTCTTTAAAATGCGCTCCCCTTCTCCCGCCAACAACAGCCAATTTCACGCATTTAATCATGTCTTTAGGTCTCCTTTATAGTGACGGTATTCCAGCCCATAATCGCTCCAAAACGTTCCAATACTCGGATCGCGTCGCCATACACGACTATGCCGTGATGCGTACCCCCAAGCTCGCTATATGCGGTCAGGAAATCAGCGACCGGAATGACGGGTCGGAACCATCCTCGAATGGTATCCCTCATTCTATCTTCGCCATCTCCCTCCACCATCTCCACCGGCGACAGGAGCAACGAATAGGATTTGTTTCGTCCGGGGGCCAGATTGACGTAGACCGCTTGTCCGCCGCGAAATTTGCCGTATGCGACGACGGGATTGCCGGCATCCGTAAACGGAAAGTCTTTTTCCATAAGCTCGGGCTTTCCCGCAGCGACGCGTAAATTCATTTCGCCCATATGGCTCAGGAAAATCAGGTTGTTTTTCCAATCCGGGCAGAACATTTCAGCGAATGAAGTGTCCGGATAGACGGACAGCAGCGCCCCGACCAGCGCGGCCGTCAGCACGTCTCCTTCTCCCGCATACCCGATGCCTCTTTCCATCGCTTTGCTCGCTTCCAGAAACGGCATGCAAGGCAGCGCCGACGCCCGGGTCACTTCCAGAAAGTTGGCGGTGAAAGCCGTCAACTCGTTACGCTCAATCCAATCTCTGACCGCAAGATCCGCCTTGGTCGATTGCCGATGGGTTTCCCGGTCGAACTTATCAGCGTGAAACCGCTGCTCGTTTAATGCCATCTCCCGGTCTACCCGTTCCTCCGATACCGAGCCGAAAACGTTATCGGAATCAAGAGGATCCACGAAAATCGCGTTGATTCCAATCGCCTTGCGCAATTCGTCCGCCGGCACCCGGAAGTCTCCCATGCCGTCAAACGATTTTCCGATCGAGCCCACTTTGGCGCTCCTTAGCTTTTTCGCGATTTTCGCGGCTTTTGCGTTGTCCGCGACCCGATCCAGAACATCGGATTCCGACCAATGGCCGGCTTCGATCCGAAAGTTCTTTCCATTGCGGACGAGCAGATTGCACATATCTTGTACGCCATGAATGCCATGGTTATATAAAATTTCGTCCGGATGCTGCGAAGGACCGAAATCGTAGGTTGGCGTCGTATCCAGTACGATCAAAGGAAGCTTCGTAGCTACCAAAACGTCGGCGGATTCAAGAGAAGGCGAATAGGCCAAATGCAAGGTAACGATAGCGTCCACTTCTGCTTGCTCGAAGGCTTGAACCGCCTCCGCGAATTCCGGGCTGATCCTGCACGCCTTCGCTTGTTCGACTTCCAATCCCCTTTTCTCCAGTTCACTGGCAATCGTAAGGTAAAATGCATCAACCCGTTCTCTTGCTTCAGGCCAGATGTCGTCATAGAGCTTGACGTATAACGGCAGCAATCCGATTTTCAGCTTGTCCATTTGCGTAGCTCCTTCTCCGTGCTATCGATGAGGGATCGGGCGTTGCGATAGAAGATATCCTCAATGTCGGATTTGCTTAAACCTTCGGCTGTCGCGGCTGTGCGGAAAGCTTCGATCTCCTCGTACATAAAGAACGTCAGGGAATCCGCCTCGGAGCCTTCGACTTCACGCATGTGCGAATCTCCCGACACATCCCCGTACATCCCTCTCGGAATCAAATTCACGTAATTGCCGTTTTCGCATATCCGTCTCGTTCGCATACGCAAGATCGGCAAATCGCTTCCGAACACGATTCGCTTCGGTCCGACCGCACGAATCAGCTGCCGGAACACATCGGTGTTCGTATTCGCGCTGAAGTCGAATACCATGTTTCGCGTTTCCGCCAAAATATCGAAGGCATCGCCCACATCCTCCGGACAATATGCTCTTCCCACATGGGCAATGATGAGCTTCAACGAAGGATAGTTGCGTTCGATCTCCAGCATTTGCGCCAAATTCACAGGGTCCTTTAACCGGCCGTCCCGCGGAATATGCAGCATGGCCATCCAGCCATGCCGATCCAGCACTTCCAACTGATGCTTCGGCAGAAAATCGTAGATCCGGATTTCCTTCTCCGGGATATAGGGGGCGGCGAAATTCAAATACACCTTGCATCCTAAAAAACCGCCGTGTTTGATTCCTTCTTCGAATTCGGAAGCGCTCTGCTCCGGTTTCGCCACCATCAACGACGGCAAGCGAAGCCGTTCCGCGCAACTCCTGACATATTCGTTCCCTGCGGCGATGTCGTAGTTCATGCTGACTTGGGAGAAGAGGAGCGGCGTCACCTCTTTGCCGGGAAACATCAGCCGGTAAGTCTCCAACAAGTCCTCGATCGAATTGTCCTTCGCGACGAGGGACGGCCATGTTACCGCTCTCACGGGCGTAGAGGAGGATGGTTTGCGGATGCTGTCCAACCATACATGCGTATGAATATCGATCATCTTGTCAGGCAAAAAATCTTTCAGCTTTTGCTCGTAGAACTTTTTGTCGACATCCTTGACTTCAAACAACTCGTTCATTTCGCATCACTCCCCAAGGTCGTATACTTGTTCAAAAATTGCCTGTATCGTGTCTCGTAGATCGTGGCCGCACTCGGGTCCGGCTTCCGGATCAGCTCGGGAAAAACCAATTGCTTAAGAGCATCCCGCTCGTCGGCATACAACCCCACGCCTATTCCCGCCACCATGGCGGCTCCAACGGCGCCCGCGCAGGAACCATTGACCGTGCGGATATCCTTGCCGAGCACGTCGGCGACGATTTGCGGCCATGGAAACGTTTCGGACGGCCCACCTACCAAAGTCACGTCGGAAAAGCGAGTACCGGCCATTTCGAGCCTGTCGATTTTCGCCTTCAAGAGAAACGCGGTGCCTTCCATAATCGCTCTAGCAATATGCGCTTTCTCAGCCTGCGCAAGATCGTCGGAGATCTCCTCCGCACTCGGGTCGATGACGAGTCCGCCAGCCCCGGGACCGGCGGATGCAGCCAGCCGATCGAATTCACGGTAACGATCGGGACCGTCGGAAATATGCTTTCGGATATAGGCGTCTACCGAAGTGGCAATCGCCGGAAGAGAAAACATCGCGCCCCACGGTCCCGCCGGTTGAAGAAAAGGATCCGTCAACATCCGCAGCGAGACGGATCGGTACCTGTCCTTTATCGGCATAAAGCCAACCCAGGAAGTGCCGCAGGAAATGAGCAATTGTCCCTCGTCGAGAATGCCGGATCCTCTTGCCCCGCAAGGATGGTCGAAAGCGCCGAGCACGACCGGCGTTCCTTGTACTAATCCCGTATCGGCCGCGGCTTCCGAGGTGATGCGGCCGATCACGTCGCCCGTGGAACGGATCGGCGGCAGCTTGCTCTCCGCTATGCCTAATTTTTGCAAATAGGGCGAATGCCATTGCGCCGATTTCTGATCCTGCAAATAAAAAGTGGTGGCGGTCGAGCGATCGATACTCCAGTTCCCCGTCAATTTGAAATGGAGATAATCCGTGCTCATGCAGATGATGGACGATGCGTCCAAAAGCTTAGGCGCATGGCATTTCAGCCAGGCGAGATGGGCTAGCGGAAACGATTCCAGCAACGGCCAGCCTGTCGTTTCGTGCACCTCATCCGGATCGAGCTTTCCGAACACCGTCTTCATTTCATCGCGAACGCGCTGATCCAGCCAACTGAATGCCGGAATCATAGGCTCGCCCTGTTCGTCCGCAAGCACGGTGTTCCCGCTGGCCGAAGCGATGCTGAGCCCGACGATGGAACCTCCTCGCGGCAAAGCGCCCGCCAGTCTACGGATGACGTCAACGGTCAATCGGTACAACTGGCGGACGTCGAATTGAACCCCCCCGCCATCGATCCTCTGATAGGCCGTCTCGCTTTTTTCACGGGATGTTATTGAACCTTTGGCCGACATCAACACGCCTTTGACGGCAGATGTTCCAATGTCGAGTCCGATCAAATAGGTATGCTCTTGATTCGTTTCGCCTGACATCGCGATTTCCCTTTCTCGTTAGGAGGTTCGGCCCGATTGCAACATTTTTGCGGACAGCTAGACTAGTCTTACTTCAACGCCCTTTTCCCTGATCGCTTCGATATCGTCTTTGTTCGCGTTTGGATTGGAGATGAGACAATCGATTTTTTCGATGTCTTCTATTCGCGCGAAGTTGGCGCGGCCGATTTTCGTATAGTCGGCTACGAGAATTCTTTTGTCCACGAGCGCGATCATTCTCCGATTCAGTTCCGCTTCAAGGTGATGATAGGTCGTTACCCCGAATTCGGAACTTACGCCATCCGATGAAAGAATAAGCTTATCCGCTTTATATCTGTTCAACTGGTTAATGGCGTCATCGCCGGCAATAAATCCGTACTGCAAATTGATGGTGCCACCAAGCAATACAACTACATCTATGTTGCGATTGAAGCCGGCTTCATGCGCTACAGGCAGCGAGTTGGTAATCACAATCAGATTTTTATGATTTTTTAATTCCCTCATGACATAGAGAGGAGTAGTTCCCGAACCAATAATTACTGTATCTCCGTCCGAAATCATGGAAGCCGCTTCGACCGCGATCCTTCTTTTTTCTTCTCCGTTCGTTTCCGTTCGGTCATGAAACGTCATATTGTAATAGTTTTTATAATTGCTGATCGCACCGCCATGAACGCGCTGCAGCAGCCCCTGCTCTTCAAGTCCGTCCAGATCGCCGCGGATCGTCACTTCCGAGGTGCCGAACAGCTTGCTTAAATCCGTCACCTTTACCTTGCCTTCACGTTGAAGCAATTCCAAAATTCGCTTTCTTCTTTCTTCGATGTCGATATCCTTCATAACGGGTTCGTTCATGAATACCCCTCCATGTTAATCAACTTGCGATACAACGATCAGCCAAGTTCCTTCGCCTCAATCGTTTGCAGCGCGTCGTCCATGATCTTCACCACGAAATCTATCATTTCTTTGGTGGCAATGATCGGCGGTTTCGTAAGCGCGGCCGGAGGACAGCTGGCTTTGTACGTTTGGGCGCTGATGTCGATGCACGCATGATTAAGCATACCCGTAAATCGCGAGACCGTCTGCGCTTCATAGAATAATAAAGTTGAAAGATGCCCCAATCCTTCCGTTCTTTCTATAAGAGACGGATAACGGGACGCTAATTCCCGAAGCTTATCTTCGTAGTATTCGCCCATTTCGCGAATAAAGGATTCATTTTCTTCCGTGAACTTCATCGTAATCAAATAAGCCAATGCCGCAAGCTCTTCCTGACCGTTCGTAACTAATGCGCCGAACTGGTTCAGGGTGTCCATCTCGGCTGTCGTAATGATCCGGGAAGCCGGATACTGACCGCCCGGGAAACCTTTCCCGATCACGACAAAGTCGGGATTCAATCCATACTCGCGGAACAAATAGATAGTAGGATACCACATGCAGGATTGAATTTCGTCGCACATGATCGGAATGTCGTTGTCGTGGCACAATGCATACGCCTTGTGCAAGTAATCCCGCTCAAGCTTGATCCCCCCGTAATTCATCAATATAATTTCGTGCAAAAATCCGGCAACCTTATAAGGTGGCTTATTGTAGCGCTCGAATTTCTCCCGAAAATCATCCCAATCGTTGATTCTTACCGGACAAACCTTCAAAACTCCCGCTTCTTCCAGCTTCTCGTACAGGCCGGGCCACATATCGCGCATCAATTGGGCAAAAATCGTCGTTCCATGATAGTTCGCTTTCGCGCCGCCGTCATGGTCCGCCATAACGAAAAACACCGGCGTCCGTCCCTCGTACTTCGGCTGAGGAAATGTCGAGTCTAGGCGATAAAACCTCGCGAGCATCATTTTGATGCCGGCTTCGCAGGCCAACGACCCGGTTTCCAAGTTGATGACGCGATTTAACACATGCGACTCGCGAGATGCCAGTATAGCCTCCAGTCCATCCGTCTCTTCCGGTCTTAAGCCGTTGATCGTCCTGACGAGCTCTCTCTCGAGCAAACGCGTTATGTATCCCCGTGTATTGTTATGGGACGCATTTGTTATGCCGAGAGCCCTTGCGAGATCGATCAGCTTGTAGCCAGGGAAATTATGACCGAGCGGCGTATGGTAGTGCTCGCTCTTGGCCGCTAAGTACAATCTGCCGTCCTCGCCCAGTCGAACGTAACCTAATCCTCCGATCGGGCTGGCTTTCGTATTGCTTGCGTTTCTGAAAGCATCCGTCGGAGCCCCGGAGAGCGCTTTCTTTAGCCCTGAAACAAACGGCTTTCCTATGTTTCCCAACAAACCATCCATTTTGCTAACGTATGAATCAGGCAAAAACTCGATTTCCTCCGACGCGAGTCGTTCGGCCTCTTCCTTGTCAAGGTCCATCAGAGAGATTGCAGCAGAGACCACGGCATTCATATATTGATTTCCTAGCAATTGGGATAGAGACATTTTTACAGAATTCAATAGCCCCACCTCGCTTTCAAGCTGCTTATGTTTCTTTATTGTTTCGTTTTTATTTTATTTAAGTTTCGTTTTATTGTCAAGTTTATTTCTTTATCTGATATTTCGTAACCTTTCTGCTTATACCCGCAAAAGGATGCTGACCGCCCGCTATTGAATTCCACAAAAAAGGGGCTGTCCGAGAAGTGAACTTTTAAGGTAGCCCCGTTGTCTTTATGGCCCGATTATATGGGTAGGGGCCCGCACCCGGCCAAACGTGTATGAAAAATCATAAACAATACACCAAACTAGCCTGCACCTGGCCAAACGTGTATGAAAAATCACACACAATATACCAAATAGGCCTGCACCTGGCCAAACGTGTATGAAAAATCATACACAATACACCAAATTAGCCTGCACCTGGCCAAACGTGTATGAAAAATCATACACAATACACCAAATTAGCCTGCACCTGGCCAAACGTGTATGAAAAATCATACACAATACACCAAATAGGCCTGCACCTGGCCAAATGGTTATCCAAAAGTTGGACGGAAGATATTGTGTTTTTCCGCCCAATTTATTATTTTGGAGACTTATTGGACAGCCCCTTTTCTTATCCTCTCTATGTCGACAGCCTTTAATCAAACGAAATTAAAATAGACCGCTCACCCAACACAGGCAGCGGTCTAACACAATTTTTTATGATTAGAACTCTATTGAATTTGCCATAATTAATTCAAAAAACTCCTCAAGAGTATTTGCTACTTTTTCAACTTCTTCGAATTCGGGCTCATATCCACGTACAATAGCACCTTTTTCAATTGTTAAATCAATCGCATAGAAGGAATATCCACCATTAACTGACATAATGATTGGCAAGTAATTGTCCCACCACGCCGTTATTTCTGATTTCAAACGATCATCATCCATTGCCGCTTCTAAACTAAGCAATTCGTATTCATTCCATTTAAATTCAGTATCCGCGCTATTATTGAATTCGTCCTCACAAATAAACCAAGTCATTTCATCCGGTGTTATACATCTTTTAACCACGGTTAAAAAATCTAAATATTCATTTGGGATTTCATGATATCTGGATATAATGCTGCTATCTAAATTTAATTGATGCCCAGATTTTTTGGTTATATCCCAATTGTTGTCATTGGCCCAAATCATAAATTCGCCAATTTTTTTATTCATATGTATCGCCCTCCAGTCGTTTTCTAACCGCTCCTGTTTAACGATTCTAGACCTCACCGAATTCGCCATTCAATCCATTTCAGACACATACCTGCGGAGATCGTTCAACTGTTCCGCGGACAATCGGCCTGACTTGTTCCGTTCAGCGATTGCGGCGGTCCGCATCGCTTCATCCCTTTTCCCGTTCAAACGATGTAGCACTGCAGCAACCTCGGGCACCGTGTACTTGTAAGTCTCCCCAAGCCCCAAGGAGAAGTTTTTGCGCAGGCCCGGCAGACGCGCGAGACGGCCGGCATCCAATGATTGGGCAGAGTTAATGGATTCGGCAAATCTCGAGAATTTATGGATATCCGCATCCAGCTGACCCAACACTCGATCCTCGTCGCCTTTCCAGTCGAATCTGTACTCGGTAACAAAATCATCTCGTTCGGTAAATCTGCCCAAAGGCCCGCCAATCGTAGCGATCGCACGATCACGAGCAAACAATTGCTCGCAGAGTTCCGCTACGGAAGCCAACCTCAGAGATACGTCGACCAGCAAGACCACAACCGAAGCTGGCAGCTTTGTGATCGCAACCTGCACTGCCATGCCCGCTTCTACCTCGTCCGATTGCTTGCGAGTAAAGGACAACCCGTTCTCACGAACAAATCCGTATTGATCAGCAACTTTCGAAAACAACCCGACAACGTGAGCCACGTATTCTTTCTTATTTGGAAACGCCACCCGTAACCTCCATATCCCTAGTTGATCGGCTGATTTAGCAATTACCATATTTATACTTGTTTGATTCAGTTTAATCCAGTCTCCATATCGAGGCAACACCCACTGGAACGAGAAATTTAGCAGTTCAAGAACCTGATAGAGAGGGATCATGATTAACCCTAACTCTTATCAGGGGGAAATGGTCACAATAACTCCCCCCATATTGTCACCTGAAATCTGATAGTTTTTATCGATTGGCACATCAATTGTTGTCTCTGCGGAAACCGGGTAATAGTGGATTTCATAGGTTTCACCATCTAGAGGAACAGCGAGCTGTTTTTGCTCTCTCAGGTAAGCCAAATATTCTTCCAGCGAAAAGTTGTGCATCTTGATAATGACACTATGCGGCAGCCCTACGAAACGATAATGCCAAGGTTCGTATATGGTGCCCGTAATTTCTGTCTTGTCCCTGGGATAGCGCAAAATAAATCCGTACCTCCAAGAGTTTTTCTCCAACCATTTCCCCTCGGGTGCAAGCTCCATTTTCGTTTCGGTAGAACCGATATCGAGAGCCAGGCCGAAATTATGTTCGCTGTGGCCAGCGGGCATGGCAACCTCCGAACCCATTTCACTATGGAGCTGCTCCTGTTCTTCCATGCTTCGATATCCGCTGTTGATGATAAAATGGTTTACGTTATCTTTTTGTGCCGCTTGAACCATCTCCATAAATACCCGTCCCACACTCTCCGACACCCGAATAGTGTCATCCAGCAAACGGTATCCCTGTACCAGATCTACATGCTGAGAGAGCTGGACGATATCGGATTCAATCGTTTCTTGCTGAACGGGGTGCTCTTTGTTCACAAGTACCAGATTGCCCTTATAGACCTGATCTTTTGCGATTGTTATGGTTCGTATGGTTCGGTACTCCTCATCCTGAGTTTTTTCTTGTGCCTGATCGTATTGGTAATTTGATTTCTTCAACGTACCTTGTGTGATCTGTTGAATCGCGATATAACCACACACAAAAAGGATGACAATTATTAATAAACTCTTCTTTTTCATAGATAGCTTCCTCCTTGTCGTTCACAAACTCAGGTTAGAGAAAACTATTTAAATAAAAGCAGGGAAATAAATAAAACTTTTCTAAACGTTTATTTTCGAACAAAAAAACGCTGCCTCCATAAGGAGCTTCATGCTCCCTTAGGTTGACAGCGTTTTTAACGGTTCATTTTTAATGAGCTCACGCCCTGCAAACAGATGTGTATCCTCGGATTGTTGGAGATCGGCCCAGTCACTCACACAATTGAATTTGTGCATCAAACGAAAAAAAATGATACGATGTATGATGGATAACGGACTTTGCTATAGCTAAAGTCGTTTTTATATAGGTTGCATAAGGAGAAGATACAGTGAGTAACGCACAAAATTTTTGGCTTGATTTGCCGAAGCCATTTTTTATACTGGCACCTATGGAAGATGTCACGGATGTAGTATTTCGTCACGTCGTTAGCGAAGCTGCAAAACCCGATGTGTTTTTTACGGAATTTACAAATACGGAAAGTTATTGTCACCCTGAAGGAAGAGACAGTACTCGAGGCCGGTTAACGTTTACAGAGGATGAGCAACCGATTGTCGCTCATATATGGGGCAATAAACCCGTGTATTTTAGACAGATGAGCATGGATATGAAAAAACTCGGTTTCCGTGGCATCGATTTAAACATGGGATGCCCGGTGCAAAACGTCGCATCCAATGGAAAAGGCGCCGGATTAATCCAACATCCTGAAGTTGCGGCAGAAATTATTGAGGCAACAAAAGCAGGCGGATTACCGGTAAGCGTTAAAACAAGATTGGGTTACCATGAAATTGACGAGTGGCGCGATTGGTTAAGCCATATATTAAAACAAGATATTGCGAACCTTTCCGTTCACCTTCGGACAAAAAAAGAGATGAGTAAAGTAGATGCCCACTGGGAACTTATCCCCGAAATCAAAAAATTACGCGATGAGGTTGCTCCACATACATTGCTGACCATTAATGGAGATATTCCTGACCGCGCAACAGGATTAAAATTAGTCGAACAATACGGCGTTGATGGCGTCATGATTGGCCGCGGCATTTTCACCAACCCATTTGCATTTGAAAAAGAACCTAAAGAACATAGCGCAAAGGAGTTTCTCCATTTACTTCTTTTACAGCTGGATCTTCACGATAAATATTCAAAAGAAATCGAACGACGTCCATTTAAACCGCTTCTTCGCTTTTTCAAAATCTATGTTCGCGGATTTAGAGGCGCAAGCGAACTAAGAAACCAATTAATGGATACCACGTCAACAGATGAAGTTCGCCGTTTAGTAAAACATGTTTTAGATAAAGAGTTGGATTGAGGCATATTTGCCTTCAGGGATTCTAAAATCCAAAACTTCCAGTCACTCACCGCCGAAGCAGTTTGCAGTCTAAATTTGTTCCAACTTTTTGCGATTCTGGTTGTTACTACAAGTTTAAAAAATGCGAGAAACCCCCTGCGCATCGCTTAAGAACATCCGGTCCATCGGCGTTTTTAACGCCTACAACGGCTCGTTCGCCTACTTTTTGCAGCCATAAGCGTTATTAACGCCTATGGACGTTAATTAGAGTTACTTTACGCTCCATCGGCGTTTTTAACGCCTACAGAGGCTCGTTCGCCTACTTTTTGGAGCCATAGGCGTTTCTAACACCTATGGACGTTAATCAGAGTAACTTTACGGTCCATCGGCGTTTTTAACGCCTACAGCTGCTCGTTCGCTTACTTTTTGGAGCCAAGTAGGTTTTATCGCCAATAAGAATTTCACATCCAAAGCAAGCTCGGAAACATATAAATTCTGGCGTGGTAAAATAGGCTTCTCACAAAGTCGATCTGAACTCGTGAGAAGCCTATTTTTTATTCATGAGGTCAAAGCGTTTTATAACTTGAGCTTCATCGTTTTGGCAACCGAAAGAAGCAACCGGCGGAGACTTATAAGCGCAGTTCTCCTATGCCTCCTCTTCGTGAACTTCGTACCGGATTTCGAGTACTGGACTATATCCGGTCCCAAAAGGGACAAAAGCGTATCGTTCCACCCATGTGATGTCCGGATGTACGTATCCGGTCACTCCGTCCTCCCATCCTTTTTTTCCTTGGAACGTGCTGGGCCCGACGAAATATGGATCTCCCGAGTAATGATGATGAGGCCCCAGCAAATTGCGCAGCGTTCCGGTCAAATGAATCGTAATCGTATTGACTCCGGGATTCAGCAGGCTCGTAAGCTCCCATTCGTAAGGTCCCCATGCCAGCCTTCCCGCGCTCGTTCCGTTAACGTCAACGCTTATTACGCAAGCGGTCGGCTCTTGTAGACGCAGCCACGCGCTTTGCCCCCGGCCGTCCCATTCGATCTCTTTTTCCAACGACAGCGTTCCTTGAAAAAAGTGAAAGCCCTGACTCGTCAGCTCGTCGATCCGGTAATGAGTTCGTTGGGGTCGGATCTCGTACGCTTCCACCTGCGCCTCCACTAGGTTTTGCAGAGGGCTCCAAGTCGAGGATGGCCGGGCCGCCGTCTCGAAAACGCCGAGCAAGTACAAGCTCTCCAGCTCCGTTTTGTGCACGAATCGATTCCGCTCCGTCTCGAACGCGCCGGAATCGTCCAAATAGCGATGCTCCATCCGGCCTTCGAACACTCTATGAACGACGAGGGTGTTCATCCCGCTCCTGACGTACGGACCGATCTCCGCTTTCTCGATCGAAGCGTCCAACCATGCCCCCTCTGTCTGTAAGGGGAGCGTGAGGTCGTTTAAGGAGATACGGCAGAAACGCAGGTCTTCCCCCGCCAGAATCAACCCCTGACGGCAAGCAAGGTCAGGATGGACGCAAAAAGAAAAAGCCAGTTCGATGTCCAGCCGCTCCCGTCGGGAGACCAGAAGCTGCTGGACGTGCAACACGTCGAGCGGCTTGCTCCACGCTTCTTCTCCCGCCAGCCGGTAGCGGCATCGATCCAAGGTCAATGCGTTAAGGACCTGATGCTTTAAGCTCCAGGCTCCCCCGAGCTCGAACGAGCTTCGTAGCCCTTTGCGTTCCAAGCGCTCTTCGGCGACTGGCGCAGCCTCCGGAAGTCTCTTCGCAGCAAACAGGATAGATTCGCCAGGACCGAGCGTGAACGTATGTCTCGTCTTCCCGTCCGCTATCGCGACGGATTGCACGTTCCTCTTGCCCGAAAGGGCATCGACCGCCCACACCTCGCAAGCCCCGTCCCACGTAAGCGCCAGCTTCCGAAGGCCGGGATCCCGGCGGGCGTGAAAGAGAAACAGCGTCCCCTCGTCATCAGTTCTGCGGTGATGAGCAATGATGTCTTTGGCCGGTCGCCCCGCTTCATCGGCAAGCCGATACAGGGAGGGCATTTCCCGCAGCACGAACTCAAACGCCTTATACGTCGGCATGATCCGCTTTACATGCACCTCGCACCATTCCCGCAGCGCCTCCGAGGGCTCCCCCTCGACGTGGCTCGGATATTCCCCCGCGCTGACGACCGTCCCTCCCTGCTCCACGAACTGCCTTAGCAGTTCAAACGTGCTCTTCTCCAACGAATACAGGGCTGGCAGAAAAACGAGACTGTACCGGCATCCGCCCACCTTTAACCGGCCCTGCTCGACCTCGCCGTATCGGCTCAGCAGCGTCTCGTCCCCATAGTCGAACTCCCGCTGCATGTCCAATAGAAGCTGCGAAATTCCCCCAAACCTCCGGTCAAGCTCTCTCACGGCATGAGGCCGTTGCGGCTCGTAGAGACACCACGCGCTGGTAATCGGATGTATGATCAAAATGTCCGCTGCGGATGTTCCAGCGGTCAATCTGTTCTGGCGGTTCTCCACATAACGATTGAATAAGTCGAAATGCGGCCACCAGGGCTGATGCGGCGACAGCGAAGGCGGATAATCCCGTTTGCGCGCGCCCCGCAGCGAGTAAGACGCCAGGTGCTGACACTGTACGTTGATACCGAGCGCCAGCTGCCAATCGGCGATCCACTTCAAGTCTTCGAAACGCGCTCCCCAGCCGCTGCAGCCGAACGTCTCCGCCAGCACCTGCTTCCGACCGAGCTGGCGCGCCGCGCTCGCCGCCTGCTTGATCAGAACGGGGCGGGTCAGCCGCAGACCAAGGTGGTCGATGCCCGGCATCTGCATCCATTCGTAATGAGGCATCGCCGCGCCGATCTGCGACATCTGGAAGAGAAGGGTATCCTCGGCAGCCATGTGCCCCGTGAAGCATAAGCCGTTTTTCTCGCACCATAGGCCGATCTGAGCCGTGTATGAGGAGACGAATTGCTTCGTAACCGTCTGCCAATAGTCATGTCTGATCTTCGCCGTATCCGGTTGCTCGAACCAAAGCGCGGGAAGCGCCGACAGCAGGTCGTAGCCGCGCCCGGCTTCGAACGCCGCGGTCAGCGACTTCGACCAAGGCCATTGGCCAACCGCATACTGGGGCTCGTCGGTAAAGACGCCCCGGATCGTCCTCCCGAATTCTTGGCCAAAGCGCTCCTTGTACTTTTCATGCGTATGACGGATAAAGACGGCGACGGCTTCGGGGTAGAGAAGATCGGTATAGTAGGGGTTAACGTCATAATAGACATGGAGCACCTGGGAAGCCGCATTCAATGCCTCCTCCGGCGCAACCTGCCGCCACTTTCCCTCCTCCCCATCCCGGATGTAGCAGACTAGACTGCGGTCCGTCAGCCGAAGCCTCGCCGGCTCGACGATTTCGCGGCATAGCCATTTTTGCTGAAATCGTTCCCCTTCGCCGGGCACCTTGCCGCCGCAAAACCCGCTGGGCCACGCATCCTCGTCGTAAAGCCAGATTTCCATGTCCAGCAGCTTCGCTTCCTCTACCGCCCAGGCTACGGCTTCCATCCATTCGTCTCCAAGGTACGGCGTTTGCAGTCCGCCTCTGGCGTGAAGGAAGACACCGTGAAGGCCCGCTCGCTTGAATTCGCCAAGTTGCCGGCCGATCTCCTCCCGCTCCAGTCGGTCGTTCCACGACCAGAACGTCAAATTTCCCTTTGTCCAAATCCGGTTATTAGCGAGCATGAGTCATCGCCGCCTCCAGCCATTCCGCGCAGCTTTCCCGATCCCAGCCGTCGATTAATTTTTCCTTCTCCAAAGCCTCCCGCCAATGGGACGCGGCCTCCTCCCACCGCCGCTCGATGGCGCAAAGTTGGCCCGACGATTGCGAGTGGATGGAACGAAGCTTGGTCGAGACAAAATCGTAGTAGCGCATCAATTCGGCCGCGTCGGCGCTAAACTCGATGGAGGACGAAGCGACGGCAGCAGGGTCATCGGAGAACAGGGCGGCTGTCCCAAGTTCGTCGGACAACAGGCCGGCAGGCTCATGATACGACGGGCCGGCTGCTTCAAGCGGCGTTTCCAGAATGGCCAGCGCACGCCGGCATTCGGCGACCCGGGCCCGCGGAACGGCTCCGTCGTCCATAGCGGGCTGCCAGCCGAAAACCTCCTCCCCGTCCGTCCTCAGCCATGTATCGGTAAATCTGAGCTTGAAAAACTCCGTATTGTAAGCCGTGAGTCCGGCCAGGGCGTCCGACAGCCGCTCCAGACGCTCCCGGCTAATCTCGGCATATGGACCATACAAATGACGGCAAAGGCTTTCGATCGTCGTCTTTGTCTCTTCTCCCTCCCAGGCCATCCGGGCAAATACATAGAGATTCGGCCACATCGCGGCACGCTCCGAATCCATCTCCCGCCCGGCGTCGGCCGCGGTCACCGCCTGTCCGGAGATTTCCTCCCGGATGATGCGGACCGACTTGCCGTAAGGCACGATCAGGCTCATGACGCCGCTCGCCCCAATGCGGCGAAAGTAAGCCATGTCCTCTCCGATCGTCCGGAACAGCGGCGGGAACAGGGAGGTAAGCATCCAATAATCGGAATAATATTCGAACGCGGTCAGTCCGGTTCCGAACGTCCCGCACGCCTCCGCCCATCGGTCGACAGCCACTTTGAACCTTACGTCGCGAGGCAGAATAGGCTCCTCGAACGAGTCCCGGTAGTTCCGCCCCCAGCAGGCGATCAAAGTATCCAATTCGCTTGATGCCGGAACGTCCTCCAGCATGCTCCACTCCAACTGCGCATTATAGGCGATGTGCTCTACGTTCACCTTGATGCCTTTCGCGTCGAACGCTTTGCGAAGCCGATCGAGAAACCCGATATAGGCGGTCATGAACCCGGCTCCGCGGCAAGCGGAGCAGCCGCATACATGCTTATTGTCGTTGGGCCATAACGATAACGTCCGCAGCGCGTTGCCTTTTTCCAGCTCCCTTTCCACAAAAGAGACGACGTTTCCGATCATGACCTCGACGCCTGCCTCGCACGAGTAACACGGCTGATCGATCATTCGCGCGCCATTCTCCCCCGCCAGAGCAAACCATTCCGGATGGTCCGGATAAAGTTCCGCCGCCGGGAAAAACCTGCCCAGACTATGGCCGCCCAACGTGAGCTTCAACTGCCGTCTGGCAAGCTCGGGTCTTAATTGCTCCTCAAACCGCTCCCACAGCTCGATCGTAAAAAACAGATCGTTTAAGCCGTTTTTGGCGGACCAATCGATTAGAGCCTTGGCGTATTCGGACGTCTCCGAGCTTTCCAGCACGATCCCCCTTCTCGAAAACGCCGGCTTGTAGCGTCGGCTGCCGACGACCGGTGAGGGCTCGCCCACAGGAACGGAGCGATGCGCAGGAGTTGGCCAGGAGATTCCCGCATGCTCTTCCAAAAAGCGATACGCGCCATACAATACCGCCCTCGGGCTGCAGCCAACAATGACCGCGCCGTTCTCGGCGAATATCCGAAACCCGTCCGCTTCCTCCCGATTACCATCCGCCGTGTCGAGCACGCGCAGCACGATCGCACCGCCTCCGTCTTCCCCCTCTTCCATCGAACAAGAATACCCGGCAAGAGCCAGATGCGTTCTCAGCTCGGACGCCGCGAAAAGCAGCACTTCATGAGCCGACTTGGGCACCGATATTCGCAAGCCGGAGTCGAGATGATCCGATAGACGAAAGCTTTCTTCTTTTCCCACTGCAACAATCCCCCTCTCTGATATTCGCGATAAAGGGAAGGCACGGCCCGCCATCGGCACCTTGCCTTCCCGCACAACTATTTTTCCGGCACAGGCAAAACTCACTTTGACAGCAAATTATAAAGCACCTGTGCCATTTCTACCCTGGTGGTAGTGCTTGCCGGCGTAAGCTGACCAATACTTCCTCCGATGGTTCCGGTTTCTACTAACAATGTCATAGCGTCCTTTGCCCATGAAGCAATCTGCCCTGCGTCACTGAAGCTAGAAAGCGTTTTGCCGGAATTGCCCTGCGGCTGCTTGTCGAAGGCCTTTAAAGCGTTGTACAGCAGAGCAAACATTTCCTGCCGGGTGATCTCCCTGTTTGGCGCAAACCTATTGCTTCCAATGCCTTCGGCTATTCCCAATCTTTTTGCCGCAGCCAGATAGCCGGTATAGTATTTGCTCCCTGCATCTGCGAAGTTATTTGACCGATTTTCATCCGGGGCAATCTCATAAGCCCTCATCAGCATGACAAGGAATTCACCTCGAGTCAGCCGTGCATTGGGGCTGTAATTGCCGTTGCCTGTACCTGTAGTGATACCTCTTGCCGCAATAAAGCCCACTGCCTTGTTGTACCATGCATTTGCCGCTACATCTGCAAAGCCAACCGGATTGTATCCCACAGCGTAGTCGCTGAAATGAGTGGTGGTAAAAGTCACTGTGCCAGCGCTCGCGTCATAATGTCCATTGGGAACCGCTATAGCCTTACCGCTTCCATCGATGAACCAAATTATAATTTTTTCAGGATGGGCAAGCTCTGCTGCTGACGGTGAATAAGGTATCGTTACCGTCACAGATGCGTTCGGGTTGTTCCACTCTAATTGCTTTCCGTCTATGGACATGGAAAGCTTGATCAGCGGTCTTTTGCCAATGGCTTTTTTTAATGCCTCAGGCAGTACGGATTTATTGCCCACGCCTATTGAGATTTCCGCTTTTGTTCCAGTCGCCCCTTTTACACCTGTCAGCATATTCGATGGAACAGTAACGCTGCCTTTATCGGTATTAACCCTCAGAGCGCCTTGCCTGTCAGTCGTTGACAGATATGAAATTGGAATACCCGTGGTATAGATATCGACGTCTGTGATGGATGGGACTGTAATCACGGAAGTTCCGCCATTTGATAAAAGGTTGTTTATTGAAGCCGTCTCTAAAACTGCAGTTCTAGTTTTTGCATCAACCTTAATGGGCAGGGTCGTATCTTTTGCACCGTTGCCTGACGCATCTATCACTTTGATGACTGCGTTGTAAGCTGGTGTGGAAGGCGTGCTGACTCCGTTATTGCCTGTTGAACCGTTATTATTTCCGGAGCTTTTCCATTCCGCTGTTACCGTCACATTCTTTGCAGGCATGGTAAATGTAGTGACAGGGTTGTCTGAGTCGGTAAAAGTCACACCATCGCTAGAACTCCAACCCCCGAACGTATAATTGCTGCGGCTGCCGGCATTTATGGTAATAACCTCACCTTCCGAGTAAGTGCCCGCCCCCGATTCGGCTGCGTAACTTCCGTTTACTGCAAGTGCATAATTCGCTGCAGGTTTTTCCTCAAATACGGCCTTTACATTTACCGCCTCATTAGGCATGGTGAATGTATTTCCATCGATTGTTAACCCTTCCGGACTGACAACCTTCCATTCTTTGAAGATATAGCCCGCCTCTGGTGTCGCGTTCAGCTCAACTATGGTATTCACTCCCGCAGAAGCGACATTGGCGCTCGCCGTGCCGTGACCTTCGGTTTCAACCGCGATGCTGTAGCTGTCCGGCTCAGGGTTGCCAACTTCGGGCACGAACAAAACGTCTCGGAAATAGTTCGTACTATTAAACGTATAGATCGGCATCGTTCCGATCACGGTCGTGCTCACGCCGCTGTCCTCGTAGGTGACCAGATCCCCGCTGACGAACGGTTGGGCGAAGCCTTGCGGCGAAGCCGCATAAAAATAATCCGACGGCCCGTTCGTGATCGAGACGATATAATCCGTTCCGGCGGAGATTGCAACCGGTTCGGGCAGCAGAAACTCCCGCCATCCGGGATGCCTCGTGGACACGTCCCACGTATATGGACCGGCGATTCGCTGCCCGTCGCTTACTCGCCAGAGGGAGACCAGATGGGCTCCTCCTTCGTCGGGATGGGCGTACAGGCGAACGCCGACGATACGGCCGTCCGCCGTCGTTTGGAATTTCGTCCCTAACTCGTAACGGGCGTCGTTGGAGAAGCCGAGCGGAACCTCTGCGCCCAGAACGGTCTGCTCGTGGTCCGGCATAAAGACGACATCCCGGAAATAGTTCGCGTCATTAAACGCAAATGTAGGCATCGTTCCGAGCGAGGTCGTGCTGACTCCCTCCCCATAAGCTACGAAACGTCCGCTCCCGGTCGGAACCGCAGGACCCCCTTGTCCGCTTACGGCATACAGCTTGTCGCTCACGCTGTTCGTGACCGATACGATGTAGTCGCTGCCGGCTTTGATCCGGACAGGCGCCGGCAGGGCGAACTCCTTCCACCCGGACGTCCCGGCGTTTACGTTCCAATCGTAAGGTCCGGCCAGCAGCGTTCCGTCATCGGCGTTCCATAGCGATACCCGATGGACGCCCGTCTCGTTTTTATGCGCGTAGATTCTTGCTTTGGTCACATAACCGTTTGTGTTGGCAGAGAACCGGGTCCCGAGTTCGTACACCTCATCGCTGTCAAAACGCTCCGGGGTTTGTCCAGCCTGCAGGCTTGTGCCATTGTTCGGCTCGAAGACGACGTCCCGGAAATAATTTGTACCTTTAAACGAATATGTTGGCATCGTGCCGATCGAGGCCGTGCTTACGCCGCTGCCGGAGTAGGCGACCAAATGTCCTCGCTCGATCGGCTCGGCGAAGCCTTGCGGCGTGTACACGTAAAACTTGTCCTCCGCGCTGTTCGTCACGGAGACGATATAGTCGGTATCGGCCTTAACGGCCAGAGGCGAAGGCAGCTCAAACAGCTTCCAGCCCTCGTTTCCCGCAGGGAAGGTCCAGTTGAAGGGACCGGCTACCTGCACCCCGTCATCCACTCGCCAAATGGAGACGACATGCTGCCCGCCTTCATTGGCATGCGCGTACAGCTTCACATGCGTAATCGTTCCGTCCACGGTCGTCTTGAACCGGGTTCCAAGCTCGTAGCGGGCATCGTTGCTCGCCCCTGTCGGCGTTTCCCCCGCCAGAATCGACTCGCGGCCCGTCTCGGGATCCGTTGCCGGCACAACCGCCGTCGGCGCCGAAGCCGTGACGAACGCATCGGCTACAGCAGCCGTTCCCGTGGATAGGCGATGCTTATCCGCAGATACGGTCAGCGTGGCGCTATGCGTACCGGCGGGCAGATCCAGCGCCAGAACGAACTCCTTGGCGTGCTCGGTCCGAGGAGCGTACAGCTCGGCGTAGGGATACTTTACGCCGTCAATCTCGACGTCAATCCGACCTCCGTCCGGCCCGGCGGATGCGATCAGCGACAGATACGGTCCGGAGAAAGAAAAGGTCAGCTTTGAGCCCGGAACGTTCGACGATAATGCAGTGCCCCCGGAGTAAGGCGGATTTGCCTCATCATTCCACGCCCCCGTCCTGACGACCGAGCCGCTTTCGGCTTCGACGTCCGCAGTATCGTAGGGAACGACGGCGAACAAGGAAGTCGCTTCGTCCTCCATATCGAAGCGGAAAGAGCTCACGTTCTCCCCTACCGTCCCCCGATTCACCACGTCCACCACTCTCGACGGCTTCGGCAGCGCAATCGACTTTATCCCCGCGTTGCCCGTAGCCGAATGGATCATCAGCAGCTTGCCGTCGGTGCGGATATTGTCTTTGCCGTCATAAGAATACACATGGGCTCCGCCCAGATTGCTGGCGATCGAACGGATCAGTCCAGCCTTGAGTGTTCCGGAACCACTGAAAATGGAGGTCCACGACCCCATGTCTTTGCGGGCGAAGGCCGTTTTGCCTGTTTCCCCATCGTAATAACCGAGCTTAACGGCGGCAGAATCGGTGACATGGAAGGACGGAGTGTAAGCATATTCAGGTTCCACGGCGCCGCTGTCCTCTCCGATCCTCCAACCTCCGATCGTCATCGCGCCGCTGCCTTCGGTCGCGGGATCGGAGAAGTTCGAAATGATCGTGGCCGCGCTGGAATAATCGGACTTGGCGACGGTCATGCCAATCAAGTCGGAAATATTCGCGGCGCTGGATCCGGAATCGTCGAAATAGCCGGGCGCGCGCAGAAAGACGAGCACGTTGCCGTCCTGCTTCAAGTCATTGATCTCTGCCCGCTGATCCGATGTAGCGCGATAAGCATTAAGGAACACGAACGTTTTGACCGAATCGGGGATGTTCGGCAAATCGGACATCACGTAATAGCCGAACTTCACGCCGCTCCTGGCCATTTCTCTCTGCTGCTGTTCGAACAGATGAAAAAAACCGAAATCCTGATAGTATTCCGGGCCGTAAGGATTGTTGGTCGGCGTTATCTGGTTGACGTTTAACGTGTGATACGGAACCGAATCCTCGTCCACGATGACCGCCACGTCCGGCTTGAACTGCCGGTCGGCGCTTTGCAAATACCGGCTCGCCTGCACGCCCAGAAGCTTTTGGTATTCGTCCCAAATCTCTTCTTGCTTGAACCAGCCCTTGGAGTTGATATCCATCAGGTACTGGCCGCCCCCGGTGACGATCTGGTTGCCTGTCTCCCGCCGCAGCGCTTCCAGCGTTTCGTCCAGCGAGTACGTTCTGGGAGTGAACATAATGTCGTCCCGAAAGGGCAAGCCGTCGACGAGATGGGTGCGCGTGTCGTTTTCCAAAATAAACATTTTACCGTGCAGCGCCAGCGAGTCGAAGGATCCCATCGGCCCCGCGTTGATGCCCATAGCCCGATCCCCGTACTTGACGGGAGCGCTGATGAAATCCACGGTGGAGGATGCGAGCAAGTCCCCTAGCGCATAATGGCCGTTGTTGGACGGACGGGCGTAGTGGGCGGCGACGTAGTGGTAACCGTACATCGACCCGAGCAGCGTCTGCCCGTCCGTCTCCCGCTTGAACAGCCCGCCGGCGTAATTGATCGTCTCGACTATTTTTTTGCTATAGAACGTTTGATAGTCGATCGCTTTGCCTTCCGTGGCGATAGAGCGGAAGAAATTCTCCTCCGAATGGTCTCTCTCCTCGAGAGTCGGGACCCCCGCCGTGGCAAGCGTGACTCCGGGATCATTCCAACCCGCTTGCAGAGCCGCATCCGTCTCGTATTTATCGGTTAGCCACTGGCGGAACGCCGCTACCATCGGAGGCGAGTAGTCCTCTCCCGCTCCGATTCTCCCCTCGCTGTTGGAGTCGAAGTACCATTCTCCGCTATCCATGTTCATGATCTGAAAGCCCAGTATCCGGTCCGCATAAGGCTGCTGCTTCAGCCAGGCGATATAATCGACAACCAGGGCGTCAAGTTGATCCCTCCAATCTTGCGACGCTAAGGACGGCCATCCGGAACGAAGTCCCCGATCCGTCACCGCGTACTGATCCTCCGCCAGATCGAACAGCTGCCCGTCAGCGATGCCGATGCGCATAATGCCGTAAGCGTTAGGATCACGCTGGAACACGTCCTCGTTGACCTGTTCGTTCCAGGCCATGTCGTCCAGCACGTTAATCCAGAACGTCACATGCACGTCGCGCGATTCGGCCATCGTAATCGTATCCAGAAAAGGGCCGTAGTTCGGATGGATTTTCATCGTACTGCCGTAGTTAAACTGCGGGACGACGGGGGTCCCGTTAATTTTGAACACCGGTCCGCCGTTCTCGTTGGAAATCGTGGCGGTGACGGGCCAGTTCCCGGACGCGTGCGCTTTGGAAGAAGGCCCCTGTGTAATGGTTATCGTCCCGGTCAAGCCTAATACGATTGCCAAGCAGATTCGAAGTGCCGCGGAAAAACGGTTCATGTTCATTCCTCTCCTCATCTTGAGATTTCAGGCATCGTCAGCCTTTGACCGCGCCGGACATCAGTCCGGACACGAAATGCTTCTGCCCCGCGATAAACAAGGCGACCACGGGCAGCGAAACCAAAATCAGAAACGCATACACCAGATTCCAGTTCCGCACATATTGGCTGATAAAATTGTAAACGAGCATCGGAAGCGTCCATTTGCCGCTGTCGTTCAGGAAAAACAGCGGCATGCTCAAATCGTTCCACACGCCGACCAGCATCAGGATCGATTGAGTCGCGATGACCGGTGCGAGCAATGGCAGGATGATCGACCAAAAAATTCTCGTCGTGCCGAAGCCGTCGACGAAGGCCGATTCGTCCAGCTCGCGCGGAATGCCTTTGATAAAGCCCGTAAACAGAAAAACGGCGAACGGAAGATTCGTAGCGACGACGACCAGAATCAAGCCGGTGAACGTATTCATCAAACTCAAAAATTGCAGTGTTTTGATCGTCGGAATGTACATCAGAGGAGCGACGAGGCCCGCGATGAACAAAAAATACACCCCCGACACAAACCGGCTTTGCCTTCTCGCCGTGACAAAGGATGCGACCGCCGCCAGCAAAAGCGTCAGCACAATCGAGAACGAGGAAATGATCACGCTGTTGCGCAGCGACTGCAGGATCCTCTCTCCGGACAGCACTTGACGGAAGTTTCCGAACTCCCACACCTCTGGCCACAGCCTATCGAAAGCGGAGGCTTCCATGCTGCTCTTGAAAGAGCCGAGAATCATCATCAGAACGGGAAAAAAGTAGAAGAAGGCGGCAACGGCGAGCACAAGCTCCAGAAGAGGTTTTCCTATCCGCTTTCTCATGTTAGATATCCACTTCTTTTCTTTTGAAATAGGTCAGCAGCAGGATGGAGAAGGCCGTAATGAGCAAAAACAGGATCAGGTTCATCGCCGTGCCCAGCCCCCAACGACCATCGCCGAACATCTGGAAGGCGATCGAGTTAAGCACCGAGGATGCATAACCCGGTCCGCCGTTCGTCAGCACGAACACTTGCTCGAATACTTTGAAGCCGGCGATCAGACTGAGTACGACGTTGACGCTGACCGCCTGCATCATGAGCGGCAGCTTGATGCGGAAAAACTCCTGAAGCGGATTCGCCCCGTCGATCTGCGCCGCTTCTCCGTAATCGCGAGGAATCGCGAGCAGCCCGGCCATGAAAATGATCATATGAAAGCCGGTGCCCTTCCACACGTCAACGAAGCTGACCGTATACATGACGACGCTCCGGTCCACCAGCCACTCCTGCCGCAGCCCTTCCAGCCCGATAAAACCGAGAAACTGGTTAAGGAAACCATCGGGATGCAGCAGCGCTGTAAACAGCACGCCGACGACGATAAAACTGAGCACGGTCGGCAGAAAAAAGACGGTGCGAAACAGTCTCTTGAATCCGATCCGGCTGCATAAAGCGACTGCGAGCAGCATGCCGAGCACATTTTTCCCAATGCTGGTCACGACCGCGAACAACACCGTATTGCCTATAGACAACATCAGGTCGGCATTTTTCGCAATTTTGACGAAGTTGTCGAGCCCGGTAAACCGGATCGTATCGCGATAAGCGTTCCAATCCGTAAACGAATAAATGAAGCTGAACAAGGTCGGAAAAATGAACAGAGCCAAGTAGATGAGCAGAGCAGGGTACAGAAAAAAATGCGGGTAAAGCCGTCTAGCATTCATAGCGTCTTCCTCCGAGTCTGTAATTAAGGAAGAAGAGGCTTCCTTGTCGTCGGCCTCTTCTTCGGCAGCTAACCCGTTTCGCTTACCATCCCGGCAGCTCGGCGGCTTTGGCCAGCTCGGCGACTTTCTCGTCCCAAGCCTCAAGCACCTGCTTCGGTGTCTTGCCTTTGCCGAACATGTCCTGATAGAGCCGGAACAGCTCGGACGTATCCACGGCAATCAAATCGTTGTATTGACGCACGACCTTACCTTGGGAGATGTACTCGTCGTATTCCGCTTGCATCAGCGGGTTAAAGCTGACCTGGACGTCCTTGAACGCCGAGAATCTCGGATCTTCCGCGTACTGAATGCCGATAATGTCCGGCTGGCTCCAGAAGTCCAGAAACTTTTTCGCTTCTTCGATGTTTTTGGAGTTTTTGGAGATGAACCAGCCCGTTACGGTACCGACGGTCAGATCGGGGTTGTCCACGCCCGGCGTCGCGAAAATACCGTAGTCGCCCACTTGCTCTCCCGCATCGATAAAATCTCCGAGCACGGTCATAGCCGCTTTCCCCGAATTCATCGCTCCCCCAAGACCGTCGAAACCTACGGAAAGATGGTCTTCGTTCACATAACCTTTCTCGAACAACTGCATGATCTGCCCCAAAGCTTCCTCGAAGCCCGGAACGTCTGCGTGCTTGAGCTGATTGGCGTTAATCTTATCCATGATATCGGTGTTCTTGACGACCTCCGAAAACGTGGTCAGTCCCCAGATTTGCGCGACCCATCCGTCTTTGTTCCCCAGATAGAAGGGCGTAATGCCATTCGTCTTCAGCGTCTCGCATACTCGCAAAAGCTCCTCGAACGTTCTCGGTACGCTCAGGTTTAGATCGGCGAATATTTTTTTGTTGTAGACGATGCCCAGCGCGGAGCCAGAGGCGGCGAAAGGCAGGTTGTAAATCTTGTCGTCGATTTTGAGGATATCCGGATTGACGAGTCGGCCGACCCATGGTTCGCCGGATAGGTCGACAAAATTGTCGGTCGGGTTGTATCTTCTCGCCATGTCGGAGACGTTATGTCCGACGATATCCGGCAAATTCTTCGTTGCGATGCGCGTTCTGAGCAAAGTGTCGTACTGGCTTCCGTCCACGGTCTGCAGATCGAAGGTTACGTGCGGATTGCGATTGGTGTATTCCTTCGTAATCGTTTCGTAAAATTTGTTGTTGCCTCCGACCATGATCGAAAGCGTCACTTTCTCCGGAGCCGTCTCTTTGCTGGCAGACGGCGTTTCGGATGCGGGCTGCGAACCGCTGGCAGACGGCTCGGCCTTGTTTCCGGACGCGCAAGCCGAAAGGAAAAGCAAAACAAAGCATGTTAGAAGGGCTAATGCAAATTTCTGTAGACGAAAATTCACTTGCTGATTCCCCCGTTCATTGAATGAAATTATGATCTTTATTGTCGAGCGTCGGACATGTCCCGATCTCTATTGTAAACGCATTCAGCTGGGAGAAGAATGGACTGGTTAGGAAAACCGCATGTACGATTCGGCACAAAAATAACGGTTTCCCGGGGGTTTGACGAATTGTCAAGTCGTCTGTTACATTAGGCAGAAGAGTCGGATCATTGCGAAAGAGAGGGCTGGCGAATGCTGAAAAACGGGAGCCTCCAGACGAAAATTTTCGTCACCTATTCGATCCTCATTCTATTAATCATCGCCTGCATTGTCGCCGCCTTGGCCGTGTACTCGTCGAAAATGGTCCAAAAAGGGGTTTATACCGGCACCGAACGCCTGCTTCAGAAAATTACGGAGCAATTCGACGGGCGCGTAAAGGATATGGAACGGATCAACGTCAGCCTGCTTCTGGATGAAAACCTGGCTAAGCATCTCTATACCCCGGCCAGCATCCCGGGCCTTGGGGTTCAAGACACAAGGAAGCTGACCAACACAATTTCCTCGATCAACGGTCCTTTCAGCTCCGCCTTTAAAATCGTCGCCTTTAATTTTGAGCACAAGTATGCCCTCTCTCCGCAGTCGTTAGACAACGCGGAAGCGATCTTCCAAGCCGGCCTGGAAGGCATTCCGATCTTCGCACCGCTTGCGGACGGAGACGGCAGCTTCACGCTGCTTCCCCCGCATCTCGACAACTGGTCGCAGCTTCAGGTTCCGGTATTTTCTCTCAGCCGCAAAATCAAGGATGCGGCGGGTAGAGAGTACGGTTATATCGAAGTGCAGCAAAGGTATAGCGATCTAGCTCGCCTATATGAACCCGACCCGGCGATCGATTCGGAGTTCTATATATTCGATCCGACAGGCAACCTGTTCTATCCCCGACCGTCCATCGATGCCTCGACTTCTGCCGAAGATGCAGAGTTGTACAAGCCTTACGTATTTGCAGGATCCAGCGGCTCGGCTTCGGTCCGCAACAGCGGGGGCGAGCCGATGCTGCTTACCTACCGCCAATCTCCTCTGACCGGACACGTGCTGACCATCGCCCAATCTCGAGAACAGGCGCTAGCTTCCGTCGGCCGGCTTAACGCGCTGATCGTCGGCGCAGGCTTACTGGTCCTGCTGGCGACGCTGATCGTCCTTCATCACAGCTCGAAGCGGCTCACCCTCCCTCTCCGGACGTTGGGCAGCTCGCTTAAGCAGGTGACCTTAAGCAATTTGGCGCTGAACATCGACTATACGGACAAAAACAACGAGCTGCAGCAGCTCGATCGGCTGTTCCGAAAAATGTTTTCACGCTTGCAGCTGTCGATCGAGCAGTTGACCGAGGCGGGCGAACGGGAGGCCAAGGCGCAGTTGCTGGCTCTCCAATCCCAGATCAATCCGCATTTTATCCATAACACGTTAGCGACGATCGGAGCCGCGGCCAAGCAGGGCGAGCAGCCCGAAAAGGTCGCGGAAATGTGCAGGCAGCTCTCTTCGCAGCTTCGCTATACGACCTCCTCCGACTTCGTTCGGGTCGAGGATGAAATCGAATATACGCGGAATTATTTGAATTTGTTGAAATACCGCTACGAGGAGCATTTCGATTTTGAGATTGACATCGATCCTGAGCTGAGGGACATTGAGCTTCCGCGAATCACCATCCAACCTTTCGTGGAAAACGCGATGAAGCATGCATTCGCCTCCGTTCCTCCGCCTTGGCATATCCGGATCGAGGGACGGGTAGCGGGCGGACATTGGAAAATTGCTGTCCTCGACGACGGAGCTGGAGCTGACGAGCCGACATTAGAGGAGCTGAGGTCGAAGATCGAGGCTTTGTTCTCGAATGAGAGGCGATCGGGAGGCGAGGTTCGCACGGAATCGTACAGCCTGGGCATAGTCAACACGTATGCGAGGCTGATGCTTCTGCACGGGGAAAGCGCGACGATGATAATCGAGAACGCTCCGGAACGGGGACTGAAGGTAAGCTTTGGCGGAAAAATCAAATCGGGAACGGAGGACGGACATGTACAGGGTAATGGTAGTCGAAGACGAGCCTCCTTTAATTCGGGACATTCGATATGAGATCGAACGAAACTCCTCGCTTTTCCGGGTGACGGCTACCGCGATCAACGGCGCCGACGCTCTGCGAAAGCTGGAAGAGGAAACCCCGGATGTCCTGTTTACCGACATTCGCATGCCGGTCATGGACGGCCTGGAATTAATCAAGGCGATCCGGCAAAAAGACCCTGAGCTCCCGTTCGTCATTCTGAGCGGCTACCGGGATTTCGACTATGCGAAGGAAGCGCTAAAATTTCAGGCCTACGACTATTTGCTGAAGCCGGTGTCGCCAGACGATGTGCGGAAGGTGTTGGCTACGCTCGGGGCGATGCTAGAGGGACGAAAAGAGCAAAGAAAGCGGGCGCTGCTGCTCTCCGCGCTGCACGGGGAGCAGCTCCGCGACGAATCCGATGGGCTGTTCGCGGGCCGCTCGTTGGGGCTGCTTGTGGCGCTGTGCGGAGGAGCGTCCGGGGCGGAAGCAAGCCCTGCCGACTTGGAGTCGGAGCTTGCCACGTTAACGACTCCTGGCACTACGGTCCGAGTATGGAGCGGGAAAACGTCCTCGGAGAAAATTGTGATTGTCGATGGGGATCGGGACGACGACGGGGAGATAGCGGAAAGAGAGCAATTGGCGAAAGCGTTGCAGCGTTTGCTGGAGGCAAGATCGGGAACAACAGTAAACGTCGCAATCGGAGCACCGGTTGCCCGGTTGGGCGACATCGCAGGATCGCTTGGTTCTCTCCGGGATTTGCTGCGGCGAAGGGCCGAACACGGCGTATCCAAGCTGATCCTAGAGAACGAAACTCCAGATGCGTCGGAAGCCGGTTCTCCTATTACCATTCTGACAAACGAAAGATTGATCTCCTTAAGATCAATGGTTCATCTGCAGCAGAAAAGCTTGTTCAAGGCCGAGTTGTCCTCGTTGATCGGAGAATGGCTCTCGGCCCAGCTTCCCGTCCCGGACTTCACGGCCCTTGTGAAACGGACCCTCCACGCTGTCGGCAAAGGGTATTGGAGGAGGGACGTCGATATCGATTCCGTCGTCGACGAAAGTATGGAAAGCGTTACTCCTAACGAAATATGGAGCGACTCTCTAATCGAGCGGCTAGAAGTTGCTTTGTTCGTGGAGAACAGCATCTCGCGCGACTCTCCGGAAGGCGTCGTCAGCAAACTCGATGACTATCTGAAGGCAAATTCCCATCTCAATTTCGATCCAAAAGAGCTCGCTTCCGGCATCGGCCTCACCGCCCCCTATTTGAGCAAGCTCTTCAAGCAATACAGAGGAATGCCGCTGATCGAATATCTCGCTTATCTCAAGATCGAGAAGGCCAAGCAGTTGATCCGCTCCGACCCGGAGCTGCTGGCGAAGGAAATCGGCGAAATGTTAAAATTCACCGATCCTTTCTACTTCAGCCGTCTGTTCAAGAAGTTCGAAGGCTGTAGCCCATCGGAATACCGCAAGCGGCTGGAGAAGCAGTAGAATCGCTCGGCCTATGCGAATCCTGATTCTAGCTGGACTGCGTTAGAAAAACCGTCAGAGCGCAACACTCTGACGGTTTCTCTATGATGCCATCCATGGATTATATAATCACTTCGTGCTTGCAAACCATTCGTTCGCCTCTTGGGTCAATACCTCTCCGCCGGCGCTAAGCCACTTGGCAACGGTCGCATCGTAAGTCGCGTCGATATCAACTTCACCCAAAATGGCTTTCATAATATACTCTTGAAGCATTGCGCTAAGATCCGGATATTTCGACTCGGAAGCAAGAGGCGCCTTCACGGCATTGCCAATACCTGTATGGTTGGTTATCGGCTTGGTCTTCTCATAACGTTGTACCGCGCGAGGACCGCCGAATGCCGACAAGAAATCCGGATTGGTAGCGAACAATAGATCGAAGAATAGTCCCGTGCCCAGGTTTTTGCCTTGCGGATGATATTCGGCCGACTCCGTCCAGCCTTCCTTCATCACTCTCTGTCCGGCATCGTTATATTCCCAAACCTTGCCTTCCGCACCAAATTCGATCGAAACGTATACATCTTCATTAGACACAAGCGTATTGAGTATGGTCAGCAGCCTTTCCATTTTCTCCTCATCATCGCCCACTTGCTTGCCGAAAACGATGAAACGCGATAGAAGATTACCGACTAACGTGCCTGATTGACCATCGGGTCCGGTTGGCGGCGCCATATTCACATATACGGGCTGCGGTCCCGATTCAGGAACGGAATAGAATGGTTCCGTCACATACGTATTCGCGGGATCGCCGAAGAACTCTTGCCATTCCGGATGCTGCGCTACCCACTTCGCATTGAGATGGCCATCGTTGTCCCACTGTTGGTCATCATATGAGATATTATCCGCATAACCAATGCGGCCTGCCGAAAACTTATAAGAAATATCGTCTTGCCCGCTCGTTCTTGACTTATCGGTAATGAATTCCGGATCGATTAAGTCCATGCTCTTCCATTTCGCAATAAGCTTCAAGGCTTCTTTGGTTTCATTTAATGTAAATCCGTACTGGAGCTTGCCGTCGCGTTCAAGCCAGAGGAAGGGATTTGTGTTGTACGCGCCGAAGATCGAGTTGAACCAGGAATGAAGGTTGTCGCTTCCCATTGACATGGCATAGGTATTTTTTTTGCCATCCTGATCCGGGTCGTTATTGCGGAATTTCACGAAAACCTCTTCTAATTGTTCAAGCGTTGTTGGAACGTCGCTGCCGACATTCTTCAGCCAGTCGCCGCGAATTGAAAGGGCATATGGCGCGGTAGCGGCATCTAGACGAGGCAGACCATAAAGAGTACCATCCAAGCTGCCATATGTGAACACATTCGGATCTTGTTTGACGACGATGTCATAATAGTCTGGCGCGAACTTCTTAACCATATCCAACGGAATGCCCGCAAGGACATCGTTTTTTACGTAACCAACCAATTCGCTTGTGCTAATATACATAATATCCGGAATATCGCCGCTGGCAAGCAGAAGATTCAGCTGCTGACTATCATCGATACGCACCGGCGTAATCGAGACATTAAACGTTTCCTCCATTAATTTCTGCGCGTATGTGCCATCTTCAAATGGATAGTTCGGACCTTGCCACTTCAAGGCGACAGTCGCTTCTTTTGCTTCAGCATCGTTATTGGAACCTTGATTGTTTTTTGAATCCGGGCTCGAGATCGGGCTTGCATTTGAACCTGATGCGTTTGATGGCTCGTTTTTCCCGCAAGCTGAAACTAACAAGGCGACAACTAAAATCATCGTAAGTACTATGCTGGATTTCCTCTTCATGGATAATTCCCCCCAATTTCGGATTCATTTAACCCTTAACCGCACCAACCATAACGCCTCGCACAAAAAACCTCTGAATAAACGGATACACGCATAAAATAGGAATAATGGTTACCATAATCGCTGCAGCGCGAATGGATTCCGGCGCCGGCATATCTTTTTTCTGGACGGAACCCAAGCTGTTAATGAGCTGATCATTCATTGCTGCATTCTGTTCGATCACCAGTCGACGAATATGAACGCTGATGACATGTTTGTCCATAGAATTGATATAAATCAATGAATCGAACCAAGCATTCCAATGGTTTACGGCTTGCCATAAGCCGATCGTAGCGATGACAGGCAGCGAAAGCGGGATGATAACATGCGTAAATATTTTAATATCGCCCGCCCCGTCGAGACGGGCAGATTCTTCAAGCTCCTCTGGAATGCTCATAAAGAAATTACGTATAATCAACAGATAAAAAGCATTGACCATAGGACCCAGTACGAGAATCCAAACATTGTCCAGCAATCCAAGATTACGCATTAACAGATAAGACGGGATGAGACCGCCGCCAAAAAACATGGTAATAACGAATATCGTGGTGTAAATCTTCAAATGCGGCAAATATTTTTTGGATAACGCATACGCGGCGCCAGACATTACAATTAGCGATAAAACCGTGCCCGCCACGGTCCGGAATATCGTGCTTCCATAGCCCGAATATACATAATTCATGGACAAGAACTTGCGATACGCTTCTAACGTAAAGCCTTCCGGCCACAAAAATAAGGCAAAATCTCTGCTGTACAACCCTGCTGACGTGCTTAATGACATATTGATTAAATACACGAACGGGTACAGGATGGACAAGCAGAAAATAGTAAGCGCGGCATAGTTAAAAATGTCGAACAAAGAAAGACGTTGTTTCCCCACAGCTTGCCTCCTCTACCATAATCCTGTATGGCCCATTCGATTGACAATTTTATTCGCTATCAGAACCAGTACTAATCCAACGCCATTTTTAAATAAGCTCACCGCAGTGGATAAACTATAATTCCCTTGCTCCAGACCGGCTCGATAAGCATAGGTATCCAGTATATCGGCGACCTCGAGCACCTTGAAATTATAAAGATTAAAGATCTGATCGAAGCCCGCGTTCAGAATACTGCCCACCTGCAGAATCAACATAATCGCAATGACATTGGCAATGGAAGGGAGGGTAATGCTGAACATCTGGCGAGCTCTGCCTGCACCGTCAATCTTCGCCGAGTCATAGAGCTGCGGATCGATGCCGCTAATGGCGGCCAAGTAAATGATGGAGCCCCAGCCAATGCTTTGCCATATATCCGATGCAACAATGATCGACAAAAACCAGTATTTATCCGCCAAAAAATAGATCGTTTGACCCCCGAAGAGTTCGATGATTTTATTGACGACGCCGCTGGACGGAGATAACATCTCCATCATGATGCTTCCAATGATCACCCAAGATAAGAAATGCGGCAGGTAGCTGATGTTCTGCGTAATACGCTTGAATGCCGTACTGCGGATCTCGTTGATGAACAGCGCGAGCACGATTGCGCCGCCAAAAGTGAATATCATCTTCAAGCCGCTGATCACGACGGTGTTGCGCAAAATGCGAGTGAAGTTTGTACTTGCATTAAACAGCTGGTGGAAATGCTCGAATCCGACCCAAGGGCTTGCCCAAACGCCTTTTGTAAACGAATAATCCTTGAAAGCAATTAATACTCCATACATTGGCGCATAATTAAAAATAATCATGTACGCTAAAGCCGGGAGGAGCAATAGGAATAAAAATTTATACTTCACGTATGACTTCCAGGTTACTGAGCCCATGTAAACACCCCCTTTTCGCAACCGCTTTCATGTCTTCGAAGTCAATTTAAACGAAAGCGGTGTACGAAACAATCTCAACAATTTGGGATACCTTCGTTTTCTTATCATTTGCTCGAAAACGCGGGGGATTCGGGGAAAACTTCACTTTTTTATGATTCCTTCACTTCCTTCAATTCCCTTAATTCCTTGATTTCACTGCTTCGAACATGTAATTTATACTGATTCGGCGTCATTCCGAATCTGCGTTTGAACCGTGTAATAAAGTAGGTGCTATTGGTCATCCCGACCTTGCCGGCGATTTCCTCTACCTTTAAATTGCTGCTCTCCAGCAGCTCTTTGGCTTTCATCATTCTCAACTCGGATACATATTCGGATACCCCGATATTGAAGGTTTTTTTAAACAAAGCCGAAATGTAAGTAGCGCTTATAAACGTCTTTTGAGAAAGCAGCTCTAATGAAATCTCCTCATGATATTGTGTATCGATATAGCTCTTAACACTCTGCATAAGAATATGGTTCGTATTCTCCTCTACATGCAAGGAAAAAATGTCGGCAATAAACGTGTTCAGCCATTCTAAAGCCTCGAATATATCTCCCTTGCCATAAAACTCCTCAGGAACGTTTTTATAAACGAGCATACTTTCCCCGCTCTTTGGTTCGGCCTCCATCATCTTTTGGGTCACGAGCTGCATGATTTGATGGATGATGAGCTCCACACTCTCTATGCGGCAGCTTTGCTTGGATAGCTTAATAGCGATACAATCAAGCAAACGATGTATCTCTTGAACATTATGAGCTTCGAAAGCCTGGACAAGCTGCCGATAAAGCTCGGGTATACGAAACTCTCCCATGCTCGCGACAGCACTGCTATACAACACCACGGATTTTTCCTTTGTTAAGAAGTGATGCTTGAGCGCTCTGAGCGCCTGCTCGCAGGAGGAGTGCAATTGGCCTAGTCCTCTGACAATCGATCCGGCGCCTACGCGGATCGGGAATGCGAATGTGCCTGCTAATATGGAAGTCGCCAATTCAATTCGTTCGAACACAACATTCTCGTCGGTTTTAAAATTAATAACCACAACGATCATATCTTTGGAATAAGAAGTGATCAGCACATTATAATCCGTCATTAATCCCGATTGAACAACAGCATATTCCAGTTGCTCGAATACGCTTTCATTCATGTCCAACTCATTTATTTGAAAAGCTGCAACGACACTTTGCTCTTCATGCAGGATATGGCTTATCTCTGCATTGCTTTCGTCATCGATAATGCCTCGCAGCAATTGATTAAGCCTGCTCTTGTTTACCTGTATCCTAAGTGCATTTACGGATACATGCATATTTTTAATCGAATCGTTAATAAAAGCGTAGGCATTGCCATTCAACTCATGGGTGCCGCTCGTATGCAATAAGTGGGCAATAATTTGTTTAATGGGTCTATATTGATTTATCGCGACAAATAAGGCTACTAAGAGACCTACAATCAAAGTGCCTAACGATACATAGATGATTATGTTCTGAATATAACTGGATACGCGAAAAAAATCGCTAAGCGGCATGATTAATGTATAGGTCCAATCATTATAGCTCGATGTATGGTTAAGCAGCATAACGTTTTGTCCATTAATCTCACGAATATTCAGCTGCTTATCTTCTTTCTGACTTGCTTCGATTAGATCATTTGCCTGAGTCATAGCATAACGGGCAGAAGGATCCGACTGAACAATAATTTCATTGTCATGATTGAGAATGAGTATGGCTTCGTTCGGATTAACCAATTGGCTGCGCAGCATATTGGAAATGTATTTGCTGTAAATATTAATATATAGAATAAATACAGGCTCCCCGTCCTGCTTTAATGCCGAAGCTCTTGCGTAGCTAATGACCTCTCCTGTTCTTTCGAAGGTTAGATTAGCGTCCTCGTTAAATGGAAACCATTTTTTATTGCCGTTCTGATCCGTCATGAAATGGTCGACAAATTCGTTTGTAGCCGTTGACTGATACTCATATTTAATGCCTCTGCTGGATATCAGCGTCTCCTCTCCTGGATAATAAATATTGAGAGATTCGACGAACGGCAGCACGGCAATCAGCTTTTTTAGCTGTTTGTGCGCTTCGACATGGCTATAACCTCCGGTAAAATCCAAATTTTGCGGGGCAAGCAATTGCTCTAACACAATCTTTTCGGCCGGCTCGAGCACGCCCAACTCGATAATCGAGTTCACATAAGTCATCCGCCGAGCATTAATATCCGACATTTCCTTCTCTACCATATTCGTGATCATGCCCATCAGTATTAATCCAATCAAGCCTATGATCACAACAATCATAAGCACATTCCAAACAAAATACTGCTTTAGAACGCCAAATTTAAGTTGATATTTCATATAGGCCTCCATTAATAATGATTTTACGCCCCCAACTCATCGTTTGAGGGCGTAATAAGCTACACTATGATTACACTTTCAAGATCGTTCCGCCAATATAGCGAACGCCAATCGGATCGCTCTTGTCATTAAAATAATAGGAGATTAATAGCTCTCCCGGCCGCACCTCTACAGCTCGAGGGTAACCTAAGTCAAGACTCCCGCCATCATCGCGCAAAATCAGCTCGGGTCCCCATGTTGCACCGTTATCCTCGCTAATTCGTGCACGTACGCCATAACCAGGACGTCGATAGCCATATACCGCAAACAATCGTCCGTCTGCCATTAGAGTCAAATGAACGGTATCCCCATGATCATTTATTCGCGAGACAAAACGCCAGGTCAACCCGCCGTCATCCGACGCATATAATTCATCCCATGCTGCAATCATGTCTGGCTTGCATCTTACGGCTACCAATATCGTACCGTCCTTCATTAATACGGGAGAAGGACAGATCATACGATATTCGTTGCTGTTAGGCATTAATGAAATAAGCGACCAGCTTACTCCATTGTCAAAAGAGGCGAACACTACGGGGCGGTCATGCGGATTATTTTTCGGTTGCGCAGTTAAGAACAGGAGCACCACGCCATCCGGACGAACGATATAGGAAGGTCTTCCCTGGTATCTCGGAATATCGCATTTAGGAAGAGCAGCCGGCTCCCCCCAGGTTTCTCCGCCATCTCTGGACATCTTAATCCAAGCAGTAGAATTCGGCTCTCCGGAATTAGGCGAACACCAGCATTCCAATAAAACATTCGGATCATTAAAATCGAATCCTTCGGTATATGTAAATGGCCTTTCAAACAGCAAATCGTGGGTTGTCTGGACATTATCGGCTATTTCCGACGTTTCGCTCCATGTTAGTCCGCCATCCCTTGTTCGTACAGACTTTATTTTACTATATACCTCGACCCGTCCATGTTTGCGATTGGCGGGATTGGAATAATCGCACGGAATATTCATAAACCCTACTAGAATATTATTTTCATTAATCTTCCACATTCCCGCGTTGAAAGGCCATGAGCTGAATTCCCCATCATTCCTATAAATCGTAACATGCTCCATATTCTCTGGTCTTACAGGTTTGTTATATTCCATAAGTAATCACTCCTAGTCGTGTAATGTTAAAGGCGACAATTCTATAGCCGAATAAATCGCTTCAATCATGCTGCTTTCATCGGCCAGATTTTTACCTGCAATATCAAAAGCCGTGCCATGATCAACGGAGGTTCTTATAATGCCTCCGTTTAATCCGACAGTGATGTTCACTCCCGATTCAATGCCCAGTACTTTTACGGGTGCATGACCTTGATCATGATAACAAGCGACAACAATATCAAAGTCGCCGCGCATAGCCCTGAAGAACAGAGTATCTGCCGGATAGGGACCCGTAACATCCATCCCTAGCGCGACTGCGCGTTCAATAGCCGGTACCAGCTTCTCCTCTTCCTCTCCATTTCCGAATAATCCATTTTCTCCTGCATGCGGGTTAATGCCGCAAACAGCAATTTTGGGATTCTCATTTCCCGCTCTCTTCAACGTATCGTAAGCAAGCCGAATGACATTAAAGGTTCTATCCGGCGTAATCATTTCAATGGCTTTCAGCAATCCAACATGAGTAGTCAGGTGGATGACTTTCAGCTTAGCCGTCGAGAGCATCATCGAATATTCCTTCGTGCCGGTTAAGTCTGCTAATATTTCGGTATGTCCCGGATATGGATGTCCTCCCAGCTGCAGCGCTTCCTTATTTAAAGGCGCTGTACAAATGGCATCTATGAATCCCTCCTTGGCCAATTCGACTGCTTTTGCTACATAATGAAAGGCAGCATTGCCGGCTGCAGCAGAAAGCTTTCCAAACGGAATATTGTTCTCCAACAGAGCGAGATCCAGACAATCCATACAGCCATTAACGAATCGCGCATCCTTCAGTTCATTAATGTTATGGAGCCGCATGTCCGACGCATGAACAACCTCTATCGCTCTCTGCAGAATCTGGGCATCGCCGATGACTACGGGGCGACATTTTTCATAAATCGATTGATGCCGAAGCGCCTTAACAATGATTTCCGGTCCGACGCCTGCTGCATCCCCCATCGTTATTCCTATTATCGGTTTGATTGTCACCCACCCCTTGTAAACGTTTCCAATGCTCGCTGCAATACTTCGTCTCCGCCGAAGCCGCCCGCTTTCGTAATCACGTTAATTCCCTTGTGAACAGATAATCTGCCAACAGGAACACCTGCTTCAATCTCGGTAATCAACTCGAATTCCCCTGCCCCCAAATGCAGGCAAACCTGCTTGGCCGTATCTCCGCCTGTCAACACCAGATTGGATATACCGCATTGCTTAATGATGCGTGACGCCGCCTTTCCGAGTGCGTCGCTTATCGTGTTGCTCACTTGATTGTCGTCCATTCCATGCTCTTTTCCTTGCCTTCGAGCGCTCTGTATCGTTGCGGGGCCGGCTGACGAATAAAGAACGACATTTTGTTTATCAAGTACAGCTTGAAGAGCCAAATAGGCAACTCGTTCATACTCTGTCTTTCTTCCTTCTTCCGTCAATGCCAATAACGAATTCAACTCGATCCCGGTGACGTTCTCTTGCTGCAATAAGTAATCCAACTGCCGCCTGGATGCCGCGTTCACACTGCCTACTACGACCATGACCAAATCGGAATCAGTAGAAGGATGTGCTTGATTTGATTCCATTGCCGAGACTTGGGTCGTTAAAGCGTTGGCTAATCCTGCTGATCCCGACCATATCACACGATAATCCCCTCCTTGGAATATTTCTGCAATCAATGCCAGATCCTCCTCCGTTTCGGCATCGAAAAGCAGATAAGGAATGCCCATCTCGTATAATTGTTTAATTCTCTCGGCCAGCCGCGCGCGATCGCCTCTTAGCAGCTCGGTTGTTAGGAGTGCGAACGGTCTTTCCGACTGCTCCCTTAACAACTCCGGAAGATAGGAGTTGGTTGACGGATTTTTGGGATCCTTCGATGTAGCTGTCTCATGAAGCAATAATCCGTTAACAAACAGGCTTCCGCTTTTCATGATTCTTCCCGCCTTGGGATAAGAAGGTGCAATTACAATGAAGTCCGGTTGAAACGCATGATATACGGCATCCCATTCCCCGCCTAGATTCCCTCTAAGCGTGGAATCAATCTTCTTATAGATGATTGCGGGCTTCATTTCTTGTTGTTTCATGTATTCGCACACTCTGCCGACCCGTTCGGCGGCTTCCTGCTTAGATAAAGAACGGCTGTCCGTATCGAATACAACAACATCCTGTTCACTGGAAATGCGAATCTTTAGGTCCAATAAAACCGTAGTCGACAGCCCTTTCCGAGAAAACTGCACGCCTGTGTCATTTGCTCCCGTAAGATCATCCGCGATTATAGCAACCTTCACCAGCCCACACCCTATCCCTTCAGCTTTCTCCATAAGGTCGAACGATTAATACCCAATCGATTGGCAGCGTGCGATTGATTCATGCCTTCCTGCTCCAATACGATTCGAATAATATCTTTTTCTATGTGATCAAGAGTTTGATTTAAATTCAGTCCTGTAAGCTCTGGATCTAAAGAACCCTTGTTTTTTTGATTTTGCTGCAAGCCGTAAAGGATGGGCAAAACATTGGCATCAATATACTCGCCGGAAGTATGTTGGACAAACTGATCCATAACCTCTTTGAGCTCGAATAAATTGCTTGCCCATGAGTGATCATGTAACGCTTCTATCACTTCTGGTCGAACACCCACTATTTGTTTTCCGTATTTTTCATTGAAGGAGATTAGAAAAGCGCGAATATATTCCTCTAAATCCGCCCTTCTTTCATGTAAAGGAGCCATGTAAACAATCTGTTTTTTGAAGAAGTTGTAAAGCTTCTTATCGATTTGTGTTTGCTCCAGCATAAAGACGGGATCTTCGAGAAAGGACAAAACCGTCTTGGCTGCGACCTTTTCTAACGCAATTGCGAACTCCTCTTGCGCTGTAAGCGTCAAGTTCTCGGCGCCGCTAATATATAAAATTTGATCTTCATTACATATCGAAATCAGGGCTAACAATGCTCTGAACGATGCCTCGGCCGAGTTGAATATTTTGATCTCTACCATAGTCTTCGAATGATCCATCAAGCTGCCAAGAACAAACAGCCTTCTGCCCGCTCCCTCTTTTCCATAAACGGCCATCGGAAGTGTATAGCTCGCCTTTTCTTTCGAATAAACGGATTGTGTCATTATTAATGGCGGGAATGTATGATTTAATCCGGCGGAATAGCCGAAATGTATGTCGGCATCAGCAGCTTGCGCAGCAGGTCTGGCCTTTAAGTAATACACTTTCAAATCGCTTTCCATTGGGATTACATCTCCGGTAAGAGCGAATTGTCCTTCCTGGTCAACCATCATCATTTGATGATCCAGTGTAATTCCCTGGCCTAGATTAACTAGCAGTTTTTGCAAATAGGAGTAGGATCGAAATAGATTGGATTGCGACTCTTTCAGTTTCAATAAATCCCTAAATGCATGGTTTGCATATTTGACTGTACCCTCTTGGTCTACAATCGCATATCCCGTCTCCATCGTACTCAGAAGGGTTTCGAATGCCTGGTTTTTAACCTTATAGGTTTGGGATATCTTATAGATTTGCTTGGCTTGGGTAAATGCCGCTTTAACGGATTCTGGACCAGAAGTAATTAATACCCCCTGCATGCCGTGCACGGTTGCCTTCTTTACGGTAATATTGTCTCCAACGATCACTTTGACTCCCTTTGATTTTGCCGCTTGCAGAGCTTGATCAACTTCGTCCTGATGATGGATCATCGTGTAGGATATATCCATATCCATTAAATTCGAACCCGAGATAATCCCTTCAATGACATTCCGAAAACCGATCATCTCCACAGGCGCCTGAAATCCCTTAACCAATGTCAGCATTCGCAATATATCAAAGCCGGATACCGGAATATCAATGACGGGGAGGTAGGAATGCTTACTAAGCAGAGTCGCCGTTCCCCCACGACTAATGATCAAGTCATATCCCTGTAAATGAAAGCTATCAATTTGGGGGAGAACCTCCGAGAGATCTCCTTGTATGACTGTAATATCGAACTCCTCCAGATCGGCTTTCAAGCTGTTTGTCAGCTCTGCCAGTCCGGCATAAGGCGCCACGACTAAAGCTTTGATACTCATAGGATTGCTCCTCCCTTTATCGTTTATTGTTTAATTATGCAACTAAATAACATAATATCTATTTCGTATTTAGTATATCTCATAGAATTTTTAATTAATAGTCTATTTTCCCGTTTTAATTGTATCATTTTGCAACACTTTACTCGAAATGAAGCATACTATCAAAAAATCCATGCCGGAGCAGGGAATACTTATTGACAAACGAAGTTTGCGTGTTCAATAATGGGGCAGAACCTTAATATTCCAGTGATTTTCATTTTAATAACCTAAGGGAGAATCGCAATGACTCGAATAATCGTAGATACCGATATCGGAGACGATGTGGATGATGTGCTTGCGCTGACGTTTGCCTTGCGTTGTCCGCACCTGGACATTAAAGCCATCACGACCGTAACGCCCTGGGCCGACAAGCGTTCAAAAATAGTCAAACATTTGTTGAAGTTGAACGGGAAAACGGACATTCCCGTCGGTTCCGGCATTGAACTTCCAATGCGAGGTTTGTCGGATGACGAGCTTGCAAGGATGACAACCGAAAAAAGGTTGAATCAATACGCGGCGATTCCTCTCGAAGAGCGTGAACGGGAAGAAGAGAGGGTAAACGCGGCGGAGCTGATTATCCAAATGGTTGAGCGGTACCCCCAGGATATCTCAATTGCGGCAATCGGACCGTTAAGCAATATTGCTTTGGCCTTGCGTCTCCGGCCGTCCATTGCATCCAAAATCCGCGGCATTGCGCTGATGGGCGGCGAGGTGCAAGTTCATCGGCAGGAGCACAATATTACTTGGGATCCCGAAGCGGCCGAGGTGGTGCTGACATCCGGCATCCCGCTGTTCTTCGGTACCTGGAGCGTTACCCGTCAGTTGGTCCTGAGCCCGGAGGACTGCCGTATAATCGAGAACAGCAACGCCGAGCTTGGCGCTTTTCTAGGCGATTGCATCAAGCGGTGGTGGCCGAGCAAAGGAAGCAAGACAGGACCGGTGATGTATGATCTTGCTCCGCTAGTGTGGTGCTTTGACCGCTCTTTCTTCGAGACCAGTCCGATGCATCTTCGTGTAGAAACTTCAGGTATATTGACCCGTGGAATGACAATAGTATCCGATCAGACGCCAAATGCTGAGGTGACTACCGGGATGCGATCGGAAGCGCTTCATCAATTGTTTATGGAAACCGTTTGCGGCTGATTTTATTACGAATAGCAATGAGCATAGCCCCTCTCCCATCCCGCGTTTACAGGATGGGACGGGGCTATTATTGTCACGGTTTCCACACAATCGGATTTACCAGATGCGCCGGACGATGACCGCCGATCGCATCGATCAAATGATTTGCGGCCAAGCTCGCCATTCGGATGCGCGTTGCAACACTGGCGCTGCCGATGTGAGGCAAACTGACCAAGTTTGGCAAAGTCAACAACGGATGATCGGGGACTACCGGCTCACTCTCGAACACGTCCAGGCCGGCGGCCCAGATCGTGCCGTCTCGCAGCGCCTCATACAAGGCATCCTCATTGACAATGCCGCCACGGGAGGTATTGATAAGTACAGCAGTCGGTTTCATCTGTCGCAACTCTGCCGCACCGATCAAATCATGCGTCTGCGGAGAATAAGGTGTCAGCACACAGACAAAGTCTGACTTGCGAAGCAACTCGTTCATATCGGTGTATCGAATGCCGTAAGCTTCTTCCGCCTCTTCCTTTCGTGTGCGGTTGTAATACAGCACATTCATGTTAAAGCCTTTGGCACGCTTAACCAACGCTTCGCCGATGCGCCCCATGCCGATAATGCCGAGGGTAGAGCCAAACACATCCTGACCCGTCAGCAACATAGGCGACCAAGTCTGCCAGTCTCCTCTACGCAAGTATTCCGAAGCCTCCAGCAGCCGTCGAGCAGTGGCCATCAATAGCGCGAAAGTAAGATCCGCCGTTGTTTCTGTCAGTACATCGGGTGTATTGGTCACCATGATACCGCGCCGTGTCGCCGCTTCCACATCAATGTTGTTGTATCCTACTGCCATATTGCTGACTATCTTTAATCGGGGAGCCCGTTCCAGAAGAGCCTCGTCGACCTGATCGGTCAGCAAACAATACAAGCCTTCGACATCGGCGATCTCTCGTTCCAAAACATCCCGCGGCACCGGTATATCGCTCTCCGACCAAACACGCACCTCGCAGGCCTGCCGAATCATTGCCAAGACTTCATCCGGAATTTGTCTTGTAACGTACACTTTTGGTTTCATATTTACCATACCTTCCATATTGCTTTTGAATCCATTATATATTTATACGGTTATTCAATTCACGAATCGGATCGCCCAACGCCTGTTTAATCTCCGCAATTTCGTCTGACATGCGCGCCATAAATGCCGTCATATCCGAGGCGTGAACAAGCAAATTCAAACCAGCTTTCGCCCACTGGATCTCCTGGTCGATTCCAAAGAAATAATGTATCCCCGCAGCAACCCCTGCCGCCCTCGCCTTGCTAATTATCGTTTCGACGGCTTCCACGAAGAGGGGATGACGATACTGTTCCGGCACTCCCAGACTGCAAGACAAATCATGCGGACCGATAAGAACAGCATCCAACTGATCCACGGCAAGAATGTCGTCAAGCGCTTCTAGCGCGGGAACGCTTTCGATATTCACAATGAGCAGATTGGATTCATTATACTCCCGGATATATTCATTTAACTCTGCTTCCGCCGGATCGGACGGTTGGCCTTGCAATTCGGCGCGCCGTCTTGCGAGCTGGCCTTTTAACGGCCGGAGTTTAACGGCTGCCCTGAGCGCCTTGACCTGCTCGGCCGTTTCGATATAAGGCGCGATAATCCCGGAAGCGCCGCCGTCAAGCGCCATGCTCGCCTGATAGGGATCCGGCGAAGGGATGCGCACGATCGGCGCCAAATCCATTGCCTTGTAGGTTTGACACATCCAGGACAACAAACCGCGATCCAACGCCATATGTTCGGCATCGAGAAATACAAAATCAATATCAAGCTTGCTCACTTCTTGAGGCCATCTGGGAGAAGTCGAGACGATTAATGTCCCGTACACGCGACCTCCATTTTTCAGTTCATTCATCAACTGTTTACTGTTCATACAGACCTCCGGATGCTGGATTAGAAATCAGGTTGCTAACACTTTAATGACGGCCTTCTTAACCATCTCCGGTTTTCCGCAAGACAGACAAGGCATGTGCGCGTCCTGGGGGTAGAATATGGCGAAGCTTCCTTCATGTACGGTCAAGGTATCCCCTTCGCCCTCCAGGACGACAAAATCTTTCGTTGAATCGTATGGTTTCTTCACTTTTAATCGGTCCACATGGGCAAATCCCATGTTTTCGTTTCCCTGCAGCATGTACTGCACGTCAATATAATTTTGATGGGCCTCCCAAAAGCTGTCTTCCGCTTCGCGTGTCTCGTACTGCTGCAGCAGCAAGAACATGTCGCTGCCTTCGATATCATACCTGCCGGGCTCCCAGTCGATCAAAGGATTACTTTGCAAATAGTCCAGTGCAGCCTTAAGCTTCGCATGGAGTCCCGCATAAATAGCTGCATTTTCTAGTTGGTCTATGATCATTTCTATGTGTCTCCTAAAGACGCGACAACGCATCATTGTATATTTTTTCAATCTTGGCGACTCCTGCATCCATCATCTGCTGGCGGAACGCGTCCCATTCGCTCATCTGCCGCGTGCCCATAATGAATCGGTCTACATTTTGCTCGAAAATCGTCGTCACTTGAACTTCCAGTTTCCTCAATGTTTCGGATTCCTCCTCGGTAAATGGAGGATCGATGCCCATAAATCGAATCGTGCCTTCTTCGGTAAGACGGTCAATATATTCCGACATTTCAATAAGCAGATCCTCGGATATGTCAGCCAGCGTACCTTCGTGAACGTACTTCGCGAATGTTAGATAGCCCACGCCCAATGTACTCTGCGTAGCCGAGAATACATCTTGTTGATCCTTATGATCATCCAGAATACTTTGCAGAATATGCGGCTTCCCGTCTGTCATTTCATAAGTCTCGCCTTCGACCCCGAAATTAGTGGCCAACATGCCCTCTTCCGAATACATCCAGTCCATAAATCGAATGACTGCTTCAGGATCCTTTACCTTGGAGCTGATGGCGGTGCTTGTTCCAAGCCAATCTTGTTCATATCGCAAGCTTCTTGTTTCCCCGTACTGATTCTGCAAGGGACCGATAATATCGAATTTGGCTTTAGGATTGATTTCGGAAATCGCCGGATTAAACAATCTTACCGCATGAGTGTTGTTGTCGTAAGTAAATAAGGACTTTCCGGAAGACAATTTTTCCACAGCCATTTCCTGCGTATTGACTGCATAATCGGGATCAAGCAGCCCGTGGCTGTACAATTTGTTCAAGTAAGCAACGACGTCTTTATAGTTTTCGCTTGTCGGTCCAAAAACGTATTTGTTCTCTCTCGGTTCGAAATACATGCCGGTTTCCGAAAAACCTTCGAAGCCGCCGGCTCCCATAGGGTATGCCAGTTGACCAAGCATGTACGTCGTCCCTCTGCGACTGCCGACAAAAGGGATACTCTCCGGATACGCTTCCTTAAAAGCCAGCAGGACATCAAAAAGCTCATCAAACGTGCGAGGCTCCTCGAGATTCAACTCCTCCAGCAAATCCACGCGCATAAGCGGTTGGGGAGCTACAGCCACACGATAATATTCCAATGTCGGGAAAGCGTATAAATTGCCATCCACCAACATCTTCTTAAAATCCTCTCTGCCTTCAATCGCTTTTTTGAAATTGGGGGCCTGATCCAGGTAATCAGATATGTTCAGGAAAATCCCGGTTCTGGCAAACATCTGAATGTCATTCAAGTCAACCGTGAGCAGGTCGGGAATATTATTCGTAGCGATCAACGCGCTCTTGCGCTCTTCATAGCTGCTTGTCGGCACCGCCTCCAGCTGTAATTGCACGTTCGTCTGGCCAAGTATTTCCCGTACTACCGGAGTGTCCGAGAGAATGGGTTGATTGGGATTGTCCTCCAACATCCAGCTTAACTTCAACGGCTGCGACGATTGCTTCCCGCTCTCGGCGTTTTTTTTCTCTGCGGGCGACGAACTGCTCCCATTACTGCAGGCCCCGATCAAGAGCATACATGCAAGCAGCGTACACATGAGTCCTGACGCAAGTTTTTTCGTTTTCAACATACAAAACCCTCCCAAATGAATGATGACTTCCCTTTTTGCAAAGACGCGCGGCATCCCCCCTTTCACAAATTCAGAAGAAATCAACCTTTTAATGATCCAACCATCATACCCTTGACAAAATACTTTTGAATGAACGGGTACACGACCAGTATCGGTGCAATGGTCACAATAATAACGGCATATTTGATGTTTTGTCCGGTAATCATGGCATTCATGGAAGCAGCAGCCGATTCTTGCGCGGCTACATTACCGGCAATTACAATGTTTCGCATGATAAGCTGCATCGGATATTGGCTCTTCTCATTCAGATACATCAGCGCAGGGAAGAAGCTATTCCAATGCCAGACTAGATAAAACAAGGTAATCGTCGCAATGACCGGTACGGATAAAGGCAAGATGATACGAAAAAAGATTCGTAAATCATTTGCGCCATCGATGTAAGCGGATTCGTAAATTTCCTCTGGAATCTGCTGAAAGAAAGTACGCATGATTATCATATAAAACACATGAATCGCGGGAGGCAATACGATCGCCCACATCGTATTGATGAGACCCAAGGCGTCAATCACAATATACTCAGGGATGATTCCGCCTTCGAAGAACATCGTAAATATGATCAGTATGGCGAAAAAGGATCGACCGTAGAACTTTTTGCGGGCAAGCGGATACGCGCAGAAAGCAGTCAGGGTCACATTGATCAAAGTACCTGTAGTCGTATACAGAAAGGTATTTTTGTACGAATTGAGGATATCCGGATCCTTTAAAACCGCCTTATACGTATCCCATGACGGAGACACCGGCCACAACTTGATATCGCCTCTGAGCACGGCATGACCATCGCTGACCGATACGATAAACATGTGGTAAATCGGATACAGTATGGTTATACACAATGCAATAAGGAATAACATATTTGCAGCATCAAATATCTTCCCTGCATTAATACCTTTTAAGTTCATTTCCATCCTCCTGTCCTACCATAAACTGGTTGCGTTCAGCTTTCTGGCTGCATAGTTTGCGCCTACGATCAACAAAAATGAAATGACGGATTGAAAAAGTCCAACGGCTGCGCCATAGCTGAAATCAGCGCCAAGCAAGCCGCGCCTATACACGAAAGTGGAGATCACATCCGCTGTTTCATAGGTCGGACCGGTATATAGCAGCAATATTTTCTCAAACCCTATCGACATTAAGTCGCCCAGCGTTAGCAAAAAAAGAATCATGATAACGGAAGAAATACCAGGGAGAGTAACATGAATCGCTTGTTTGAACCGGTTCGCGCCGTCCATTTTTGCCGCTTCGTACAAGTGCGGGTCGACGCCGCTTAACGCAGCCAAATAGATGATCGATCCCCAGCCGATCTTCTGCCAAATATCAGACGAGATATAAATCGTCCGGAACCATTCCGGCAGCATTAGAAACTGGATTTTATTAAAGCCCAGAGATGCGATGATCTGATTAATCAAGCCATCCGTAGCCAGGAAATTGACGAGCATCCCGGCTACAACGACTGTAGATAAAAAATGAGGCAAATAGCTGATGCTTTGCACCACTCGTTTAAAGGCCGTAAAGCGAATTTCATTTAGAAGCAAAGCAAGTATAATAGGCGCCGGAAAATAAAAGAGGATCATATAAATGTTTAAAAGCAAGGTATTGCGAACCAGCTTCCAAAAATACGGATCGAAAATAAAACTCTCGAAATGCTTCCAGCCTGCCCACTCGCTGTTTAATACACCTTGAAACACGTTATAATCCTTAAAAGCGATCAGAATCCCGAACATCGGTCCGTACTTGAAAATAAGAAAGTACACGAGAGGCACTAGAAAAATCAAATATAAATAGCCGCTGCTCTTTATTTGTTTCCAGGCCAAAGCTTCTGTCTTCATTCATCCATCACTTCCCTTTTCTGTTCGAGGAGACGTTTTGTCTTTTTTTTGTTCATGGAGCTTCTTGAATTCCAAAGGAGATACTCCCTCATATTTTTTAAATGTCCGCAAAAAGGTCGTTCTATTGAATATTCCCACTTTCTCGGCTACCTCATTAACGCTGAAATCAGATTCGATCAACAATTGTTTTGCTTTGGATATTCGCAATAAACTGATATAATCCGTCAAATTGTTGCCGGTCTGCTCCTTGAAGATTTTCGACAAATACTTCGTAGAAATCCCCATTTGCTCCGATATCTTTTCCAAATACAAGTCATGTTCCAGATGAGTCTGGATATAGTCCATTGTCGTGATCACAATGGAGCTCAAATTTTGGCTCCGGTCCTTCTCTGCTTCAATTATCTGCGCATAAAAAGCGATAAGCTTTTCATATTGCTCTTCATTCCGAATAACCAGTTTGTCCGGACTAGTATGAAATGTTTTTGCCTCCATCGAAATATGCTCGTAATGCATGCCTTTTACCGTCATCAGCTTATATCCCGTTCGTATCATTTCGTTATACAAGCCATTCATTGCTTGATAGGATGAATTATTTTTTTGGTTTTTCTCCATAATGAGTCGGACATTGTCAGTTACCGCATTCAAGTCTCCGGAGTTGATGGCATTGATCAGTTGATTTTCCTCCTGAGACGAATACAGAAATGAATTCTCTACCTTGGTCGCCTCCGCATGAATAACTTGAAACTTCTCTTGCGCATTGCGACGTTGTAGCGCGGTCATCGCTTCGTTGAAAGAATGCCTTAAATCGGACAGTTCCGTGCAAGATCGACCGCTTCCGATGAAAATCCGGCAATACTTGAAATCGAACGAAAAAGTAGCATGTATATTTTGAATAATGTTGTCCAGCACCCCTTTCTCATTGTCTTCGTCCATATTGACCACACAAACAAAGAGAAGATCGTTGTATTCCTGCACATATGCGCGAGTATCTTCACGGCTCAAGGCACTGACGACATTTTTAAGCTTGCTTAAAATAATAAGACGATCCGTATCCTGAACTTCCTCATAAAACGCCTCCGAAAATTGAAACCAGACGTTTAGGCAAACATAGCGATTCCCGGAAAAAAGCCATTCATCTCTAAGAATATTGTTCAAAACTTTCAACGTATCAGGCTCGACCGGCCTTCCCATAAACACATCGTAAAAGGTGTAATCAAGAAACTCCCTGGAGATTTGCATACTGTGTTTTTTGATTTGAGTACTTTTATCATGCATTTGTTTGATATTTTTGCCGATATATTCAAAATCATTTTTGTAAGGCGCGCTTTCGTCCAATTCTTCGAACCCGTTTACGATCTCGCTAATTTTCCGTATGGGATTATAAATTTTTATACTGAAAATAAATGAAAACACCACGCCAAGAATTAAGAAGGTTACGCTAATGGCCACAATGAATTGAAATGTGCTTCGTGATTCCTGATTCAGCGCGCTGAGCGGAGTCAACGAATAATACTTCCATCCGTATCTTTCGGAGTTTACATAGGCGAGCAAATACTTTTTGCCGCTTAAGCGAATTTCCCGATAATTTTTCTCATGATTGTCAAATGCCAAATCCATTTGGCGGAAGGAATGCTCGTCAATCAATCCCGAGTTGCTGCTAAGCATCAATTGCCGATTTTCATCTATAACAAAAAAATCGCTTTCTCTGAAAATAGTATTGTCCGTAAATAGTTTTAATAGATTGCTTTCGGATAAATTGGCCGCCACTACGGCATCGTGACTGTTTACGTACGATTTCGCAATAAAAGGAATGACCTTCCCCTTCCCCTGGCCATTAATGGAGACCGGGGTCGGGGGAAGAATTTCAAAAGACTCCCGCCGCTCAAGCAAACCCTTCCAAAAATCAACGGGATACTCCTGATGCACATAAAACTTTTCGAAAAATAGCGAGAAGTCGTCAACTCCGCCTACCGTATAAATCCGTTCGTGGTCCACGTATAAAAAGATATTTTCCGTAAACTCGGCAATAATATTTTCGGAGTTCGCGATCATTTCCGATATGTCCGACATTTGCACTCTTTGTTCCAGCGTCAACATAGCGTGAGGCCTCAGAACAGTTGCAATCGCCTTGTTGCTAAGCAAGCCGAGACTGACTTCATGCACGGATCGTAAATACAAATCAACGGTTTTCGCGGATGACTGCAAGTAGTACACTAATTTTTTGGAGTCTTCTTGCTTGGCCAGCATGGTTTGATATCCATAGAAGATAAAAGACACGATTAACAACGGGACGAGCAGCGTGAGAAAATAAAGCAGGATGCGGTAAAACAATCGATTGGCTTTCATAAGATACCCCTCAACTTTGATAAATCACTAGTTTGATCTATCACAAGTAAAGCACAATCCCTTGAAAGTAAGCCAGTATTAGCCCAAGGATTGTCCTTAACTGTTATCCCTTTTCAACCACAATTCGTTGATGTAGGGTCCGATTCCCGATTCTTCGTTAACCCAAACAATCTCTAGTACCCCGCCCGGGATCATATCCGGAGTCACTTCAAAGGTTTCCATCAGTCCTCTGTGCGTTATCTCGTTGTCTGCCGTGCTCTTGCCATTAAGAAGCATATCAACGCCCCCTCCCCAGAGTCCCATGACTTGCAGGGTGTAGGAACTGCGACTGTCCAAATTCGAATAGGTTACTTTGACTGGAGCCGAATAGTAAGAAGACAGATTGGAGATCCAGGCAAGCGGCGGACTTGTTAAACCAGGAAGAATTCGATTACACGTTTCCCGACAAAGCAACGTATGCGAATTACTGCCGTTCAGAATGGAATAAGCCGTTTCCAGCAAACCCGGATTATGTCTGATAAGCGCCGTATCGAGATAGCCCGGATCATCCTTCCACTTATGGGCAATTTCAACCCGCGATAACGACTGGTCTGCCGCAAAATTGGTATAAACCCCGCCTTCTCCAGGATCGGTTCTATAAATGATGGCATCCAAGGCCCCTTTCCTCGAAGACTCTTCTTCCATGGACCTGATCACATTGAAGGCTGACAAAAGATAAGCCATGTCGTTAAGCGGGGTGTCGATAGCCTCTACGAAAGCCCCCCGGGTAATGCTGACCCCCTGATGTTTTGACACCGTTAGCTGCGCGCCAATATGCGCAAACAAACGGTCTGCCAGATCCAAACACTTTTCTCTGTAATCCGTACAAACCGGTTGCGAATATTTTCGATTCAGAATTTCTTCGGCCTGTTCCATTGCCGGCATAGTCCCTGCCTCATCCACTCGATACAGAACATCCATTGCACGCTGCTCCAGTTCCTGCTCATGGATCAGCCTTCTTTGGGCATACGCGTCATAATAGGCCCTGAGCAGCCCCATTTCGAATCGATAGTTTTGTAAAACTTGTTCCTCCGCTCTGGATTCCATTTTCCGCCACTGATTCAACGTGTGCGAAATTTGACGATTCGTCATCATCGGTCCTTCAAAGTTTTGTTCCAGCGCAAGAAGCCCATTAGCGACACCGTATTCCACGTCCGGATGAATGAAGAAACGGGCATATTCCTTCAGCGTCTCCAGAACAGGCGTGTCGGGATTCCAATCCTGCCCACCCCAGACAAATTTATTTACATCGTCATTAATGCCTTCCGAATAAGTAAGCGAACCGACTATTCCTTCGTCCTTTAGGAGATTATGAATATGCTTCATAGCCATTGGCCGAGGATTGATGCATTCTCTGGAATGAGTCATCGCAAATGCCGTGTCCCAGTTGTGCACAGGGTACTGCGCGTTGATCGTATGCGTAATATCCGGGTAATTGCGAATCTTCATCCCTTCGGGGATCAATTGTCGCAACTCTGGCAACGAATGTTTCTCCCATGGCGCAAAGGCGACTCCAGCGAGCCAAGCAGGTTCTTTCCTCACATTCGTATAGAACGTATCCAGCCATTCATCCGTTGGATTAAAAGCTTGAGGGGATACCCACAGCTTCGCGTTGGGATGATACTTATTTAGCAATTCCGCTTCCATGGCCATAAAATCAAATAAATCCTGGGCGTTTAATGCTCCGGGATCCCCGCCGGGAACCAGAATATGATCGATTCGCTTCATGGAACTGAAAATCTCTTCTCGTTCTTCCAATTGCCGCTTCAAGTATTCCGGTTTCATAAACTCTTCATCATTTCCGGTTGCTGGATACCAGTTATCCGGACTGCCCATATTCGGGTACCAGATCCACACATCCAAATCCATCGCATCGCACACCTCCGAAACATGACGCATCATAAACAACGGGTCATACTTCATGAGCGGTCCCGTTCTTTCGTCATCGGTGATCGGCGGTACAATTTCGATACTATTTGTCCCGAACAATGCAAGCTCTCGAATATACTGCGAATATATTTCGGGCGTCCAGGCGTCATAGGCATTGGTTTTGGGTCTGTAGCCCAATTGATGTCCTCTCAGGGAAAAATGCGGTGTTTCCGCCAGGTCCACATCAGTTGGAACTTCGATTTTGTTTTTTGTCAGATACATCATTCTTAGCAGCTTTCCAACGCCATACAAAATCCCTCTGTCATCTGCCGCTTCAATTTCGATTAACTTTCTTCCGTTCGACTGACTTATCCGAATCCGGAAGCCTTCCTGACCATAGGCCGGGGATGATGAGGAATTGACCATTTTAATAGAGATGAGCGGCCGTTGCTCATTAGGAACAGAATCCATAACAGGTAAGCGGATGCCCGTTCTTCGTTCAATTTCTTCAACTAATATATGAACCGCATTTTGGCCTCGAGCAGACACCGAGCCCGACAGAATAATACTTGCATCGGAGACTTCGCATAGCTTCAGGTTATTCCTCAATCGATTGGTCATTTCTCAAACGCCTCCTGATATTTGGGGTATCTCGCATAGCCTAAAGCTACTGCAAATCGACCTGAATTGAAATATTCATCCTTCCTTCTGAGGATTCACATTTCCTCATTATGCATGATGCATTTCTTTTAATTGCTTCATTTTTTCTTATAATTCACAAAAAAAGACAGCCCTCTCAGTAGAAACGGCTGTCTAAAACTCAAACGAATGCTCTATAGAAAATGCATCGGCTTAATATATACGTCAGCTACCGTGCTTAACCATTACAAATCTGTCCATGGATCTGTTCGGTTCCTATGCGCGCAGCAACGACTGAAGCAGCACAATCGCCTGCACGCGGTCGGATACCTCCAGCTTGGAATACAGCGTGCTGATATAATTCCGGACCGTGCCCTCCGCAATGTATAGCTGCGCCGCAATTTCACGGTTGCTGCAGCCCTTAACGATCAGTGCGGCCACCATCTGTTCCCGTTCTGTCAACTCTGGCCAGCGTACCGTCGACAACTGCTGCGCTGCACCGGCGATCTCCTTCGACAAATCCGCGATTCGAATGGCCAGCTTCGCGGCCACCTCCGACGGCAGGATGTATCGACCTTCATAGGCATCGCGAATGGCTTCGATCATTCTGTTGGTGTCCATATCCTTTAGCAAATACCCTATAGCGCCGCCCGCAAGTCCGTCTACAATATACTTCTCCTCCAGGTAAGTCGTTAGAATAAGCACTTTCGTCTCTGGATAATCAGACTTGATACGCTTGAGTGACGTAATGCCATCGATACCTGGCATCTGGACATCCATCAGCACGATGTCAGGAGACAGTCTTGCCGTCATCTCGTAGGCCTCGCTCCCATTCATTGCAATGCCTAGCACCTCCATATCGTCCTCCAGCCCGATAATGGTGCCAAGCCCTTCCCGGATGAGCATCTGATCATCCGCTATTACTATTCTAATCATGTTCGCTCCCCTTTCCGCAGGCCGCTCAAGCGCCTGACGGCAAATCTATTCGCAGCATGCACCCCTTGCCCGGCTCAAACTCGATGTCCAGCTTGCCATGGAGCTGCTTGACGCGGTCTCCCATCATCTTTAATCCGAACCCCGGCTCAATCGTTTCCGCCCCAACGCCGTTGTCAGCCAAGCGGAAGCGATACTGCCCTGCCTCAAGCATAAGAGTAAAGCTGAACGCTTTCGCCCCGCCGTGCCGCAGCCCGTTCGTCAGTCCTTCCTGAAGCGCATGGTAGATCACCTTCTTGTAAAGGAAAGACAAATGACCGATTGGGTCGATGCGTGCATGAACGACGACGCCTGTATGACGCTCGGTCTCCCGAATCAAATCGTGCAGGGCTTTTTCGATATCGTAGTATTTGTCCTCCCGCAGCATGTGAACGGAGTTTCGTATCTCGTTCAAGCTGTGACGCACCAAATCTTGGGCACTGCCCAGACGAGCCTCTGCCCTCTCTACATCCCTGCTGATGAGCCGCTTGCCCGCTTCGATCTGCAGTATCGTAGAGGTTAGCGTATGACCGACAATATCGTGGATTTCCTGCGCGATACGCGTCCGCTCGGCATATACCGTCATCTCCGCGAGCGCTTCCGAGTTCGCCTCCATCGACTTCTCCAAGTCTCTCGTGCGTTCCTCGACCTGATCCTCCAGATGATTCGTAAGGAACTGAATGCCTTCATACAGCTTCGCATTTGTGATCGAAATGGCGCATTGCGAGCCCAGCAAAGCAAGGACATCGCGACGATTCTGGTTGAACACGCCGGCTGCCAGATTGTTCTCCAGGTACAGCATGCCAATCAACTGATTCTGAATCCGGATCGGCAGACACATCACCGACTTCAAACCGCCGTGCACGACTTCTTCGCTTCGCTCGAAACGGCTCTCCGAGGCATCGTGAAGAACGATCTCATCCCCGGTCCGGATTGCGTAGCTGATCATTGAAAGCGGTACGAGCCCGCGGGCCTCCTCAAGCGGCGTCCTTGCATGCTTGAGCTCCCGTGCCGTGCCAAACACCTCTAAGTTCCACTGATTCTCGTCCAGTATGAGCAGCGCCCCATACTCCGCCCCGGCATTACGAAGCATGGTATCCATCAGCGTGGATAGCAGGTTCTCCATCCGCATCTCTCCGGAGATGCTCTGCGCCGACTTCATGACCGCCAAATAATCAATGCTATCCGCTTCCATTGATCCTCGTCTTCCCTGTTGAAGTAAATGCCCATGGCGACGTTCCACCGCCGAAGCCTTGGCCAGCGCTCCCCACTTCACGTAATAATCGTAAGCTTCGTTCATGTAATACCTTGAAATCACAGGCTTGTTTCGCTCAATTCCGTACTTGGCGTAGCATTCGGCAATTATGGCGTAATCGTGCAAAAATCCGCCTTCGTGCGCAGCATTCAGTGCTGCGGCATACGCCGTCTCCGCCGCCGTATAATCGCACATCAGTCGGGCTAACTCCGCCTTGGCCAACTGGTATTTGTGCAGATGATGTCCTGGAACTTTTTTTGCCAACGCCCTGAGTGCCGACAAACTTCGTTTGATCCGTTGGACGTAGACCTTGCGTTCCATATCGGTCGCGGTCCCGTAAAGCTCTTTCAGCACGAGAACAACATAATAATGCTGACTGGATATATCCAAAATCTGATTGGGGTTCGACCGAATCATGTTCTCGCATTGATCAAGCGCCTGCAGAGCTGTCTTATAATCACCGAACAAATAACCCGTAATATAGAGGTTTACGCATAAATTCTCACTTCGAACAAAGTTATCCCCGTCCGCCACGTCCATGACCACATCCCCATGGCCGGCAATAGGCGGAAATGGATCTCGCTCCGACTTTCTCCCCGTCAGCTTCACAAGCAAGTCAGCGAGAATAGCTGCATGTTGGATATGATTGTCCGCTTCCGGCAATAAAAAATATTCGGCATTGGCCATCATACTTTCATAGATCGATCCTAAAGGGTAGCTGAATTCAATCTGCAGCGCCCAGTTAATCATCAACGTCCAGTTGAACAAGGCCAGATCGCCAGTCTGAATCACGGAATCTCTCACTTCGTTCTCGTATTTCATCAGAAAGTCGGGCTCATGCTTGCGCCAACTCAGGAAACAAATCGAGAAGGTACTATACACATGGGCATAGATATCCGGTTTGTTTCGTGCAACGTCGCAGGCAACCTTTCCCCAGCGGTAAGCCGTATCATAACGATGAAAGACGTAATCCAGCAGCAGCGCGTAGCCTGCGAAGCCATGTCCGGATTCGGGCACGAGACCGTGCTCGGCCGTCAGCTCGATCATTCGGAAGATGGCGCAAGCCCATTCCCGTTTATGCTCCACAAAGCTGGCCTGGCTCATGTAGACGAGAATGGACATGACAAGCTTGATACGTCCATCTGTCATAGGAGCAGACTTGCCAAGAGCCTCCACAGACTTTCCGCGAAGCTTCCATCGCATAGAGGACCAGCTCCGAAGCACTTCCGTTATGCCGGGTCTATCGGGGTAGCGCTGACCTGACAAAGCGAGCGCAAGCCTTCCTATCCGCAGCAATTCTCCATAATTTTCCCGGCTTTTCTCCATTTGAAGCATCAGAATGTACACCTGAACACGGTCGGTATCTGAGGCGGCCTGCTTCAACAAACGCTCTAACCGACAGGCAGCTTCGTCGAATCGCTTCAATAATATTTCGGCCTGTGCCAGTTCCATGTTCACGTTGAATACAAGGGGGTAGCTACGATCCCATTCATCCTCCAGCAGACCTGCCGCAATCTGCAGAAACGGCTCCGCTCCTCCGACGTTCATCCGTTCCTTGGCAGCCTTTCGCTGCTCCGCCGTCATCCGCGTCCGCGGATGAGGATGGCGCTACTGCTTCCAACACAGGTATAGCGATATCGATGGGGACGAACAGCAATGGTCAGCTAGGAAGAGCGACAGTGAGGGACGAAGCTAATTTCTTCGATGTTCAATCGCCAGGAGGCATCGACGTCTTGTCCCACCTTAATGTGAAAGCAGTTGAAGCAGGCGAAAAATTTTCTTTGGTTCTCACAGAAGAAGGGGACGTATACTACTTTGGTAAAAAGCTCGACAAAATTGCAGACCCCTTTTCAAATGACAATATTACAGTGCCGACAAAGCTTGAGGGGCTTCCGCCGGTACAGGCCGTTTCCTCATTCTATCAGCACGCTCTTTTACTGACCAACGATGGGTCGGTATACGCCTTCGGCCTTAATGAATTCGGGCAGTTGGGCCTCGGCGACAATCAGCCTCGCACAACTCCGACGCTTGTCCCAAACCTCTCAGGTATCTCCGCGATATCAGCAGGTCATCGCTTTTCGCTTGCCTTGACGAATACGGGACAGGTCTATGCGTTCGGCAATAATGGCGAAGGACAGCTTGGGAACGGCAACACCGTTGCCTCCTCTACGCCACAGCTTATTACGGGCTTTTCCAATGTAAAGGCCATTTCGGCAGGATTAAACCATTCGCTTGCTCTGCTCGACAGCGGCGAGGTTTATGCCTTCGGCGGCAATAATAACGGTCAACTCGGGCTTAACACTACGACTAGCATTTTCAGCACGCCTCAGAAGATTACCGAGCCTGCTGGCGAGTCTGCTGGATGGGGATCTGCTGTGGAAGCCGGCAGCCTCGCTTCGTTTGTCGTGACATCAAGCGGCAAAGTGTATGCTTTCGGTGGTTCGAGCCCCACAGGACAACTGGGACTGTACGATCCAAGCCAGCATTATGTGTATTACAGAAAACCGACGCCTCTCGGGTTGAGCCATGTATCGGCTGTTTCGAGCAGCGCGCAACATACGCTGTTCCTGACTGACGAAGGCAGCTTATATGGAACTGGTTTTTCAGGTAACTGGGGAACGTATCCAAGTAATACCTTGAGAGCGCCTGAACTGTTGTCTTTGACCGATATATCCGATATCCGTTTCATTTCGGCAGGATATAGTCACTCGTTGGTCATAGGCAAAACGGTCGGCAAACTGGGTCAGCAAACCGCAGCCTTTAATGCGTTCAGACCCGATAAGGAAACAGATCTGGCCATTGACGTGAAGCGGAACGGCAATATACTCGTCAGTGTTGAAGACGAAACCGGGATATTGACGGCCGGGGAGGACTACAGCATTGTTGATAATCAATTCTACCTCCTCAAATCTTATTTGACCGGTCTGGGAGTCGGCGAGTACGTGCTTACGTTTCGATTTAGTTACGGAGATCCGCAGTCGCTGGATCTGTCAATCATCAACAAACCGTTAAGCTTCGTCCTGACGCCAGACCTTGTGTTCGACCAAAACCCATCGTTGCTAGAGGAGCAGATCACAGATATTGAGCTTGAATTGAACGGCAACACGTTGTCCGGCATCAAGCTGTCGTATCTTGAAAACGCCTACGCTCGCAGTCAAATCCTGGCGGCAGGAACCTCCTACACGATCGAAGGAAATAACGTCACCATCTCCAAAACATTTTTAAGCGATTTCTATATCCATAATACAAGCAACCATTCGCTTGTCTTTACGTTCAGCGACAACACGGAAATTGCAATTCCTGTGCAGATGCTAAAAAGCAATAACAGCAGGCTGTATCAAGATCATATCATTATCGAACGCGATGTTCGGTTCCAAGGAAATGTCGACATAACAGTTGAATTATACGGAAATCAATTCCTGGGTATCCTCAATGGCATGACACCGCTATCCGAGGGGAGCGACTATTGGATTTCATCCCCGGGCAGCAACGAACAACAAGTAACCATCTCGTCGGACTATCTGCTGACTCTGAAGGGAGAACATGCCGAATTGACGTTTCGGATGGACAAAGGCGTTTATCCCAAGCTGTCTGTTCATTTGTTGGATCCGGTATATGGAGAAGAAGGATTATACGCATTTGGCGCCAACTTTTTCGGTCAACTGGGATTTGGCGATTACCAATATCGTACGCTTCCGAGTTACATGGAGGTTCTGCGCGATCAAGAGATCCGAGAGGCTGCTGCCGGTTCCTTCTACTCTATGGCTTTGACATCAGAAGGCGATGTATACGCGTTCAGCGGTATTTTTCAAGAGCTTGGGGACGAAGAGGAGCCTATTGCCTTATTCGAGAACCTGCCTGCGATAGCGTCCATATCAGCCTCCGGCGAACATGCGCTGCTGCTAAGCGAAGCCGGAGACGTATACGGCTGGGGTTACAATCAATTCGGACAACTGGGTTCGGAGCCTGCGTCAGAACAGGATTACTACGTTATTGCACCCGTGAAGATTGAAGGGCTCAGCGGCATCAAAGCCGTAGCGGCGGGCGGCGTTCATTCGCTTGCGCTTACGGAAGACGGCGAGGTGTACGTATTCGGCAGAAATGATTTCGGACAGCTTGGCGTAGAGAGATCGCCCTCTCCCAATGCATCCAATTATCTGGCTGTGCCAGCTCTGCTCGAGAATATTCCGGAAATTGCAGCGATCGCTGCCGGTCCTGGACATTCGCTGCTGCTGACTGCGGACGGAGATGTTCTCTCGTTCGGAAGCGGAGAAGAAGGAGAACTGGGACTGGGCGATTGGAATAATGCATTCGTGCCGACTATCGTGGACACGGGCGACAACACAATCGCAGCAATCGCGGCTGGCGGTGAATACGAACGAGAAGAGAACAGCTCATGGGCTTATGGACGCTCGTTTCTCGTGACAAGCGACGGCAAGGTGCTGGCGTTTGGAGACGCCTACGCTGGCGCGCTTGGACTGGGTGAGGACTGGTATGATGACATCAACGAACCCACGTTGATCGAAACCAATATGCCTCCAATAAAGAAAGTTGCCTCAGGCGGCAATCATACGCTGCTGCTGGCCGAGAACGGAGAGGTTTACGGATTGGGCTTCAATGATAACGGCCAGTTGGGTCTCAACAATGATTCGGAACGCTATGGTCCAACGAATCTGGTACGTCTGACCGGCGCGAAAGGCATTGCGGCGGGGCAATATCACTCCCTCGCTTGGTTCCGCGCGGACAATAGCGTAATCAGCCCTGTCGCCGCTTCCTTCGATCGCTACACAAACGGTCAGCGAACGATGGAGATATCGTTGTCGTTGAACGGCAATATGCTTAAGAGCATCACTCGTGGCGATGGGGTCTTACATGAAGGCATGGACTACCAACTGCAAGGCAATAAAGTGATTCTCCAGCCGACTTACCTGAGCAAGCTGAGTGTCGGCAGCCATACGCTAACCTTCGTATTCACCGCCGGCAAGCCGCAAACCTTGACTGTCGGCGTTACGGACAGCACGCCAACTGGCGGCGGCAGCGATGGAGGTACTGGCAGCGGCAAAGGAACGGACGAGGACAATGGCAATGACGATGATGGAGATAACGAAAGCGGCGGAGAGGGCGGCAACAACGAACAATCCCCCGAAGAACTGCAGAACAAACCAAGAGACATTGCCAGCCATTGGGCGGAATCGGTTATCAGTCAAGCGATCGCCGCCGGCATCGTCAAAGGCTATCCGGATGGCTCATTCAAGCCAGACCGCGTGATCTCCCGCGCGGAATTCGCAGTCATGCTTGCGCCTGCCTTAAAGCTGCATGCAGCTTCATCCATGCCCGACTTCACCGATAAAGCGGAGATCGGCTTATGGGCAAGAGATGCCATTAGCCAATTATTCGCCGAGAATCTGCTCAGCGGTTATCCCGACGGCTCCTTTAGACCGGGCAAAGGCTTGACGAGAGCCGAGCTTGCCGTTATTGTAGCGCGCGTTCTTAAGGCGGATGATAATAGCAAAGCGGCATCCAAATTCACAGATGCAGGCTCCTTGCCTTCATGGGCCATCGGCGCGATTGGCGCGCTGTCGGAGAAAGGCATCTTGCTGGGCCGAAGCGATGGCCGCTTCGATCCTAATGGCGTTGCAACCAGGGCGGAAACCGTCACAATATTGCTTCGCATGATGGAGCAGCGGCAATAGCCGGTTCGACATGATAAGAAAAAAGCTATGGCGCATGCCGGACTCACAACAGAACAGCCTACTCCGAAGGGAGTAGGCTGCTCTGCCAGTCTGATCTGTCAAGGTTGATGGAAGTCCGGATCATACTTCATCACGGACACTTTACCTTCAGTTATTGGGCCTGTTGAGACTACGATATAATTCACATAGATGTTGTCGCTGCTGTCCGAGGCAAGACGTATCCCATATACGTTATCGGCGGAGATGCCTGCCCTCTCTACGAGACTCCAACTGCCACCCCCGTATTTCATCACAGTCACTCTGCCGCCGCTTGCAGCATCTCGATAAGCAACATAAGGAGTACCGGATCTGTCAAATGCGATAACGGTAGATAAGTCCTTCGAATCATCCGATGTTATCGTGAATCCGGAAGTGCCTACAGATTCCCAAGTGGATCCCATATATTTCATCACGGTCACTTTGGTAGAACTGCTCATATAGGCCACATAAGGTACGCCGCTTGGATCAAGCGCGAATGACGCATCAAACATGCCAATTGTCTGGAACTGGGAGTCACTGATCTCCTCCTGAGCATAGCCCGCACCAGTGCTGTTGAATTTAACCACATTTGTTTTTGTCCCGACTCCCCCGGATCTATACGTATAGAATAGATAAGGGGTCTTGCTTTGGTCAAACGCCATAATTAGATTACGAGTTGTACTCGACCCTATTGCACCATCGTCTATCCTCTCCCAATTGCTGCCTGTGTACTTCGCCACATATATGGAATTATAGGTGCTCTGAGAGTCATCGATGTAAGCTATATAAGGAGTGTTATCCTTGTCTATGGCGATGTAAGGATGGTTCCCCCTTCCTTCTATGCTGCCTACGGATTGCCAAGCGCCCTCATTATATTTCTTTACGACCGCTTTTTGGGATAGATTGGAATATGCAACGTAAAGCGTGTCCAAGCTGTCTATGGCAAGCGATACAGTACCCGAACCCGATTTCTCGAGAGCGGTTGAGCTTTCGACGGACCGCCACTCGTTATCCACGTATTTCATAACGAATACTTCGGAATTCCAAGTCACATAAGCCACATAAGGAATGCCATGGCTGTCAATTACGACTTTGGACTGATCCCCCGCTCCCGCATTCATCTCGTCGCCGACTTGCAGCCACGATGTTTGCGTCCATTTCGCGTACAAGGTAAGGTTAGCGTTCACCTTTGCAGAGAAGTTATAGACCGTCGTCAAATTGCTGTTGCTGTACCAACCCTCGAACTTGTAGCCGACCCGATTCGGTACGGCAGGCGCCACAGCGCTGCTTCCTGGAACCACCGCCTGGCTCTCCACAACTGGCCCGCCGTTGCTGACAAAGGTCACCGTGTGGACGTTTAATGTCCACAAGGCGTACAAGGTCAGATTGCCCGTCACCGGTGTCGAGAAGTTGTAGCGGTTCGTCAACTCGCTGTCGCTGTGCCAACCGCCGAACGTATAACCTGCTCGCGTCGTTGGATCAGGCGGGTAAACCATGACGTCCCTTAGCACCTTCACATCAGCCACAGCCGGACCACCGTTGTTGTTGAAGCTCACCGTGTAATAAGGCGTCCACTTCGCGTACAAGGTGAGGTCAGCCATCACCGATGTCGAGAAGATGTACCTATTGTTCAGTTCGAAATCGCTGAACCAGCCTTCGAACCTATGATCTTCCCGAGTTGGCGCGGCAGGTTGCGCCACCGTATTTCTATGAATCACCGTTTTACTGTCCACCGCCGACCCGCCGTTGCTGTTGAAGCTCACCGTGTAGATGTTATCCGTCCACTTTGCAAACAACGTGAGGTCAGTCGTAATCGGTGTCGAGAAGCTGAAGCGGTTCGTCAAGCTGCTGCTATCGTACCAGCCTTCGAACGTATAACCTTCGCGCGTTGGCGCGCTAGGTTGCGCAGCTACCGCGCCTTCGTACACCGTCAGAGGGTCCACCTGCGACCCGCCCTTGCTGTCGAAGCTCACCGTGTAGCTGACTTTTGGAACACTCGTCCACTTTGCATACAGCGTGAAGCTGCCCGTTACAACATTGGTCTCGAAGTCATAGGCGCTCGTCAAATCGCTGTCGCTGTACCAGCCGCTGAACACAAAGTCTTCCTTCGTCGGTGCGGCAGGCGCCGCCGCCTTGTCTCCCTCGTTCACCTTCCGGTCAGCCACCGCCGACCCGCCGTTGCTGTCGAAGCTCACCGTGTAGCCGCGCAGCCACTTCGCATATAGCGTGAGATGATCTGTGATCAGTGCGCTAAAGACGTAGACAGTCTGCAAGTTGCTGTCACGATACCAGCCGCCGAACACCAAATCATCCTTCGTCGGTTGATCCGGTTCGCTTACTTGGGAGCCATATTCTACCGTCTGGTTGCTCACCGGCGACCCACCGTTGCTGTTGAAGCTTACCGTGTAGCCGTTCCGCGTCCACTGCGCGATAAACTCGACAGGATGGGCAGGCATCGTTGTCGAAGACTCCGCTAACACAGGGTCCGAGATCCACCCTGCGAATGTATACCCCAGCCAGGCCGGGGTGCCAAGGCGTATCCCCGTCGTTGCCCCGAACGGTACGTTTTCGACCTTGCTCGCTTGGCCAGAACCATTGTAATTTATCGTCATGGCGTAGCTATTGCGCTTGTAATACAGCTTCAGCACCGTGGAGCCGTCGCTCGCTATATTAGCTGTCTGCGCAGCAGTCGGATCAAAGGTAAAACCCTCATAGGCCTTTGGCGTTACATCCGCCGAATTTACCGTGGCATCGGTTGTGCCGCGATACGATTCTTTATCCACAACGGTATAAGTGCCGCTATTAATATTTATATCTTGCTGCAAATGTACGACTTGGTAAGGCGTGTCCGTTTTGGCTGTCCACCTTGCCGTATAGGTCGTGTCCGTAGTCGGCATTACGCTTGGAACCTCCGGCGACCAACCGGCAAACGTATAACCCGGTCTTGTCGGCACCGGGATCCGACCGGCGATGTTCTTACCGAACGGTTCCGTTATCGAACTGCTTGCCTGCGCACCTTCATAGCCCAAAGAGAAGGTCATCTTTCGGTTCGTCGGATAATATTCAACCCTGAGAGCCGTCGTGCCGTCGCCTTTGAGCAATGCGCCGCTTACCGTGCCATTCGTATACCCTTGATCTTTGTACCTCTCGGAGTTGATCACAATTCTCGTGTCAGTTGTTCCGGTCAAGTTTTCCGTAAACACAGGCGAAGTCGATGTCCCGGTGTTCGGGTCTATCAAGTAATGCTTGACCGTATACGGTGTATTCGTATTCGCGATCCAGCGCGCGAACAGAATCATATCCTCGGCAGGCATTTGGCTCGGAATCGTAATCTTCGTTCCGCCTGTAGGAGCCGTATACCATCCATCAAAGGTGTATCCCGAATATTCCAGATCGGTTACGCTGATCGCCGCGTTATAAGGGGCGGCAATCACCTGAGTTGCTCCGCCATTCCGCGGGTACAGCTCTAGAATATAGTCGCCAATTCTAGCCATCCAATTTAACGGAATCTTGCGCCTCAGCGGTTCCGACGTGAACGACAGCGGCGCCCCTTTCCAGGTGATGACCAGATTGCCCTCACTCACCGGAATCGTCTTGTCCACCACTTCGATCTTTTGGGTCTTCGGATCATACTTGAAATTCGGATTGTCCACCTGGATATCGAACCTCGAGAGGTCATACTTCTCGGTATTCGTTTCGCCTGACTTCAAATCAAACATACGCATGGTGAACAGCATCTCCGGAACTGTGGCGGTGGTCACCCGGCCTGCCATTTTCAATAGGGGCGTTTCATTCTGCGAATAGTCAAAATTGTAGACATTATTGGACTCCCCTATTGTATACAGCGGCCACTCTTCATCAACCAGCTCCACGCTGGTCGAGAGCATGCCATCGCCTATTTGGGCGCCGAGTTCCACCTCCAAATAGATGCCTACCTCAACATACAGGGCGCCCAAAGACTTCGTGCTTTTTACCCCGCTCACATTTTTTAACTGATAATAGAAGTAACCCCATAGATTCAAATACACACCGGGTTCTGCGGAAATCCCAATGCTATTTAATTCGACACTTCCAATCCCCGCTTTTACCTCCAGATTAATACCGGCTCGTAATCCGAGCGTCCCCATCACATAGAAGGTAAACTGATAATCGCCGTCTCCCGGCAAGCTGACTGTATTGCTCGTGCCGCTAAAACTCAGTACGCGCAATGTCACCGAGTAACGCTTCGCCATTTTATAGTAGAAATCCGCCCCGATCGTCAGGTTGACCTGAGCACTGACCACAAACTTGGCCTCAAATTTGATTTCTACAATCCCTAAAGCTACGCGCATGCTCGCCTCGAAAATTTCCTTCTCGATTAACGGAACCCATTCCGTGTCTTGCTCCAACATCTCTTTATACTGTTCCTTCAGAGTCTCTACATCCACGTCGGTATCTTGCACGCCCGCCATGATCGCTTCGATTTCTGTCGCGATGTCCCGCACTTGACTAAAGAGGCCCGAGGTCTTCGCATCCAGCCAGTCATCCAGTGCAGCTCCCAGCTTGTCGTGTTCGACAAGAGCCATCTCCGCTTTGATGTTGAGCCCCGTGTAGCTATAGGCATCCAGATTCGCCGTAATCACATAATCATCAATGACCGGGAATAGAGGAATTCTACCAAAAAAAGTATTTACGGTGTACCAGTGCCATTTCGTCTCCGAATTAACGCCGAGATCCAGACTCATCTCCTGAATGAAGGTACCCGTCATATGGATGACGAGGGCGCCCTCTTCGCCATTGACGACAATATCGGCTCCTACTTGCAAGGTAGCGCTCACGCCGGAGGTTCGGCCGTTAATGTGCTTCAGCTTCGTGCCGAGCGAAGCAACGACGGTCAGATTCTCTACCGTTACCGTGTCTGCCGATAGTATACCTACCTTCGACTGTGCCTTGAAGTCATTCGTCTCCATAGCAATGGCGCTCAGATAATTCGCGGCTTGATCGACGAATCCGCTGTCGATCGCTTGCTGCTCGATTTGCGCTTCGAGCCTCGCGACCTGCTCATCCGACAATAGCACGTCTCCGTTAATCGCTTGCTCCTGATAGAGGTTGAACGAATTTGTAACGTCCTCTACCGTAGCATCGGTATACGTAATGATGTCCATCTCTGCCGCAGACGTAATGGAGGTGATGCGCCCGTAGCCGACGATCCTCAAATCTTCATCAGCGAATTCACCATTAATGGCGAACTCGCCTTCATAAAACCCGATAAAATCGCCCACATCCACCGTCGTCAGCTCATCCAAGCCGAGCGGCTCATACATACTGTCGCTGTAGTTCATCACGGAGTGCTCAACCGTGATGGAGTTGTTATCGGGATTTTCATCCGTGTCGGCCTCTACGCTCACCGGCAGCACATCCGGTTTGAACAACACTTGATCCGAGTCCGCGCGACCATAGGTGTAGGTTGTACCGTGAACCGCTGTGATCTGGACATACGCGACATCACCAGCGTCTTCAGCGGTTGTTTCTATCGTGCGAAGATCAGGGCGAACCCCTTGATAGATGGCGACGGTATCGCCAACTTTAATCGAGGCGCTTCCGCCATAAACGAACGTTCCACTGCTTGCATTCGCCTCAGCCAGCGTATTTCCGCTGCCGCCCACCGTCGTCGTGACGACAGGTATGGCCGGCGAATCCACATTCGCGCCATCCAGCATCATATCCGAGACCTCGGTAAAGGCCAGATAAATCATGTTCGGATTGAGAGGAACATTCATGACTTCTTGCTTGGCAACGCTAAACACATAGATGCGCGTCGTCGCATCTTGTCCTTGGAAACGCAGGTTGTCGTCAGTCAACGTAAGTTGATAGGTGTTGCCCTCGACGAACTCGCCGCCTTCGGCTGCCGAAGCTACCGTGAAGAGATCGTTCGCTCCGGTGACAGTAATCCCCGCGAAGTCGGGATTCGCTATATCCTTGAACGACATGCCCGCTTTAACCTCGGATGCCGTCAGATTGCCCGATGCGTCTATAACAGCAATCGTGAAGTTCGGCGAAACATCCAGCATCGAGTGGCTAGGCGTAGTCTGTACGGCATTATCCACGCTATCCATATACTTCGCATACAAGGTCGTATCCTCGATAATGGAACTTCCTTCTGCGAAAATTAGCAAATGATCGCTGTCCCTAAACCAGCCCTGGAAAATATCCCCTTCCTTAGCTGGGGCAGGCAGTTTACCCAGCGCTTCTCCTGCTTGTACCGTCTGAGAGGTTAGCGCCGTTCCGCCGTCACTATCAAAACTTAACGTGTAGGCATTAGCTGTCCACTTCGCATACAACGTGATGTCTTGCGTCACAGCTGCCGTAAAGCCGTAAGGGCTACGCAAGTCGCTATCGCTGTACCAGGCGTCGAACGTAAAGCCTGCCCGTGTCGGGGCGGTAGGTTCCGTCGCTGATCCGCCATAATTTACAGACTGACTATTCACTTCTGAGCCGTCGTTGCTGTTGAAGCTCACTGTGTAGCTATTAATCGTCCACTCCGCATACAACGTCAGATTACCAGTCACCTTTGCCGTAAAGCTGTAGGCGTTCGTCAAATTGCCGTCGCTGTACCAGCCGCCGAACGTATAACCTGTCCGAGTTGGAGCGCCAGGTTCCGCAGCCATGCCGTTATAATTCACGGACTGGCTATTCACCGCCGATCCGCCGTTGCTGACAAAGCTCACCGTGTAGCTATTAATCGTCCATTTCGCATACAACGTGATAGGGCCAGTCACCGCTGCCGTAAAGCCGTAATGGCTTGTCAAGCCGCTATCGCTGTACCAGCCGCCGAACGTATATCCTTCCCGAGTTGGGGTGCCGGGTGCCGCAGCCACGGCGCCTTCTTCCACCGTCAGGTCAGCCACTGCCGTACCACCGTTGCTGATGAAACTTACCGTGTAGTTGTTTTTTTGAACAATCGTCCACTTCGCATACAACGTGATATTACCCGTCACCAGAGCTGTTGTGAAGTCGTATGCGGTCGTCAAGTTGCTATCGCTGTACCAGCCGCCGAACACATGACCATTCTTCGTCGGCGTGCTAGGTGCCGCTGCTTTAGCGCCTTCGTTCACCGTCTGCTCAGCCACCGTCGATCCGCCGTTACTGTTGAAGCTCACTGTGTATCTGGCCGTCCATTTTGCGTACAACGTCATGTTATCCGTTACCGGTGTCGTGAAACTGTAGCCGACTGTCAAGCTGCTGTCGCTGTACCAACCGCCGAACGTATAACCAACCCGCGTCGGTGCGTCAGGTTCCGTAACCGTGCCGCCATAATTCACTGGCTGACTACTAACCAGAGGCCCGCCGTTACTATCAAAGCTCGCCGTAAAGCTCTTAATCGTCCACTTCGCGTACAACGTAAGCTTGCCCGTCACCGCTTCCGTGAAGTCGTAGGGAATTGCCAAGCTGCTGTCGCTATACCAGCCGCCGAACGTGTAACCTTCCTTTGTCGGCACTTCAGGTACCTCTGCCTTGGAGCCCTGTCTCACCGTCTGGCCATTTACCGCTGTACCTCCGTTGCTCTCGAACGTAAGCGCATACTCAGGAGTGATGTTGCCGCCACCGCCATTGCCACCACCATTGCCACCGCTGTTGCCGCCGGTGTTGCTGCTGGGTTCAGGCGTTGATGTTGGTGCTGGTGTTGGCTTAGGCGTCGCCGTCGCTTGATTCTGTCCTTGCCACGCCCCCACAACCGCATTGCTGCGCATGAAGGTAACGGCAGCTTGCGCACGGGTTGCTTGGTCATGCGGGTTGAAATTGCCATTGGCATCTCCAACGAACAAGCCTGCTTGCCACAGCTTGACGACCGCGTCAACTGCCCAAGAAGAAACATTTGCGAGATCACTCGGCTTTGTAGTTACATGATTGCTTGTTTGATAGGGAATCTGATGGCTTTCAAAATACCGCAAAGTCATCGTCACCATTTGCTCACGGGATACGGTTGCATCCGGAGAAAAGTTCCCGTTGCCCGTGCCGGCGGTAATCCCTTTCTTAGCCGCCCACTCTACATATGGCGCATACCAAATCCCCGTCTGCACATCGGCAAAGTTCGAGATTGGATACTTACTTACATCCACGCCTGCCATTCGTCCAAGCGCCGTCACATACATGGCACGCGTCATCGTACCCTGGGGCGAGAAGCTGTCAACACCCGTTCCGTTGAATATTCCATTCTTCTGGACATAGAGAACCGCATCGTAGAACCAATCCGTTGGACGAACATCTTGAAACCCGCTCGATTCGGCCGCTGTCGCCTGCTGCACCGGCATTAAGTTCACTGGCAGCAAGCCCACCACCATGCTGAAAACCAGCATCAACGCCAGAATCCGCGATTTTAACTTCCATCCACGTTTTATTGCCTGCTTCAAACTCTTTCATCCCTTCTAGTAGCTGTTATGAATCTCTTTAATTGCCATACTGACTCTCTCATTCCCAATGCCAAAGACCTATAGCCCCTGCCAGTTACGTTAACCTTCCCTTCGTAACAACCAAATTACGACAGTAATTACGTAAATTCAGTTACTATTTTCCTACTATGTTATCATCGTCGATAGAAACACTGTCGAATTATAAAGAAAACTTTAAGTTTCATATATAGACTAATTTACTATGATAAAATTGGGGAAATCGATATCATCTATCATTCTTCGAGGGGACAATCGAGGAGGAAACGACTACATCCGACAAGAAAAATAGCGGCGTAAGGGAGGTGATCCCTACGCCGCTATTATTAATGAATTCAAGCTTTAGGTTTAATTTGGGTTACAAGTAAGCTGAATCAATAAGGACATCTTAAAGAGAGCCGTTTACCTAGGAATGTGATTTTTTTGTGATAATACGCAAAAAACGGGACCCCGAAAGGTCCCGTTTTTCTTGATATATAAGGGTTTTCAAGCCCTTTATTACATCATGCCGCCCATACCGCCCATGCCGCCCATGTCAGGCATGCCTGCGCCGCCAGCGCCCTTCGGCTCAGGCTTGTCAGCTACGACAGCCTCAGTTGTCAGGAACATAGCCGCTACGGAAGCAGCGTTTTGCAGCGCGGAACGCGTTACTTTAGCAGGGTCGACGATACCGGCGTCGAACATGTTGACCCACTCGCCAGTTGCAGCGTTGTAGCCGATGCCTACCGGCTCGTTTTTCAGACGCTCAACGATAACGGAGCCTTCTTGGCCTGCGTTCGCTGCGATTGTACGAATTGGCTCTTCCAAGGAACGAAGCACGATGTTAACGCCCGTTTGCTCGTCGCCGTTTGCCTCAATAGCCGCAACAGCTGCGTAAACGTTGATCAAAGCTGTTCCGCCGCCGGATACCATGCCCTCTTCGACAGCTGCGCGCGTGGAGTTCAAAGCGTCTTCGATGCGAAGCTTGCGCTCTTTCAATTCGGTTTCAGTAGCCGCGCCGACTTTGATTACAGCAACGCCGCCAGCCAGCTTGGCCAGACGCTCTTGCAGCTTCTCTTTGTCGAAGTCGGAAGTTGTTTCTTCCAATTGAACGCGAATTTGGTTAACGCGAGCAAGGATGTCGGCAGAGTCGCCGGCGCCTTCCACGATGATCGTGTTTTCTTTAGTGATACGAACTTGGCGAGCAGAGCCCAGTTGCTCTACTGTAGTGCCTTTGAGCTCAAGGCCGAGCTCTTCCGTAATCACTTGGCCGCCAGTCAGGGCAGCGATATCTTGCAGCATCGCTTTGCGGCGGTCGCCGAAGCCAGGAGCTTTAACCGCTACGCAAGTGAATGTGCCGCGAAGTTTGTTCAGAACCAGCGTCGCTTGCGCTTCGCCTTCCACGTCTTCCGCGATAATCAGAAGCTGCTTGCCGGATTGTACAACCTTCTCCAAGACAGGCAGGATTTCTTGAATGTTCGTGATTTTTTTGTCCGTGATCAGGATGTAAGGGTTGTCGAGCACCGCTTCCATCTTGTCCGTGTCCGTGATCATGTAAGGGGAGATGTAGCCGCGGTCGAATTGCATGCCTTCAACCACTTCCAGCTCCGTATTAAAGCCTTTGGACTCTTCTACTGTAATAACGCCGTCGTTGCCAACCTTCTCCATCGCTTCCGCGATCAGTTGACCAACCTCTTCGTCGCCGGAAGAGATAGCAGCGATTTGCGCAATGGACTGCTTGCCTTCAATAGGCTTGGAGATAGCTTTCAGCTCGTTGACGGCAGCGCCAACAGCTTTCTCGATGCCTTTGCGAATCACCATAGGATTAGCGCCGGCCGTTACGTTTTTCAGACCTTCGCGAATCATCGCTTGAGCCAGAACGGTTGCAGTCGTCGTGCCGTCGCCGGCCACGTCGTTTGTTTTAGTCGCTACTTCTTTAACAAGCTGGGCACCCATGTTCTCGAATGCGTCATCCAGCTCGATTTCCTTCGCGATGGACACGCCGTCGTTCGTAATAAGCGGGCTGCCGAATTTTTTCTCGAGCACCACGTTGCGGCCTTTAGGACCAAGCGTTACTTTTACTGCATTAGCAAGAGCGTCAACGCCGCGCAGCATGGAACGGCGAGCGTCTTCGCTGAATTTAATTTCTTTAGCCATAATCGTTAACCTCCCGATTGGTTAGAATGTATACGGAATCTAAATCTTATTGGAACCCGGCTCTCTTAGCCGAAAATCGCATGGATGTCGCTTTCCTTCATGATCAAATACTCTTTGCCTTCGTATTTGATTTCAGTTCCCGCATATTTGGAGAACAGAACGCGGTCGCCTTCTTTTACTTCCAATGCAACGCGTACGCCGTCTTTCAGCGATCCGCTGCCTACCGCGATGACTTTGCCTTCTTGCGGCTTTTCCTTCGCCGTATCCGGCAATACGATGCCGCTTGCAGTCGTTTCTTCCTTCGCGATTGGTTCGATCAATACGCGTTCACCCAAAGGTTTAATCATTGAAAATAGCCTCCTTCTAAATTTGTCGCATGATTTTAATTCGTTAGCACTCGTGAGCCTCTAGTGCTAACAACCATTTTTATCATACTCAACTTCCCATCCGATTTCAAGTGCCTAAGGACAAATTTCCGGTAAATTTACAAGTGAGCCTGCAGAACCCGTTGTCAACTGCGACAAGGCCGCACCGATGGCTGTGCATCGTATTTGTTCAAGCTTGTCCCTAAGGCGAAACGGCTGCGCCGTCCTTTGGCGGCGGGGCGCGTTTCGTTCCGGGAATGATACGTTCATTTAATAAAACAAGCCTGCATGCCGACGACGGATCGACGGATGCAGGCTTGCAATCGCTGTTGGTATTTATGCTCTTCTTATGACTTCAAAGCGGTGTCGATCGGGATCTCGCCGCCGCTCCATACCGTCTTCGAGGTCCAAGGCGCGTCCGGACCGCTCCAGAAGGGATTGGAGGCCGGCAAGCCGAGGGGCAGGAACGCAACCGCGCACAGATACAAGCTGCCTGTCGAAATGTAGCTTTCGCCAAGCTCCCGCTGGTGTCCCGCCAAACCGATCGTCAGCCAGCCCTCCGGCGTGAAGGTTCCCGGCGCGTCGAGCGTGCGCCGTAAAACAGCCGTCAGCGCGCATCGCACGCTCTCGGGAGAGAGCTCCTCCGGCAGTTCGCCGCGCAGCGCGCTCTGGGCGAGACTGTGGAACGCCCCGCAGCGATACGGGAGCGAACGCCCGATTGGAGGGAAGGAGCCGTCCGGTCCGATAAACCGCTCCTGTACGGCGGCATAGCGGATGGCCCGACGCTGCGCTGCATGGCGAATGTCATCCCATGTCCCATCCTGTCCTCGCATCGTCTCTAGCAGATCGATCAGCATGGGTTGAATGACGAAGCTGTTGTAATAGTCCCAATGAAATTCCGGCCCGTCGCCATAGGCGCCGTCTCCTTTGTACCATTGCTCGTGCTGCCGGATCGCGTAATCGATCCGCATGGGATCCCAGTCCGACTCGCCTGCCGCGAACAGCGCCGCTTCGATAAGGGCGGAGAACAGCAGCCAGTTGTTGTAACCAGGTTTGCGGGTGCGCGTCGCCTTCAGGGCGGCAACCACGTTGCGCTGCACGCCTGGCTCCAGCTTCCGCCACAGCTCGTTCGGCGAGCGCAGCAGCGCCTGCGACAGGAACGCGGCGTCGACGATAGGCTGCCCGCCTTCCGAGAAGTTCATGAAATCCGGCGACGCCGGATTCGTGCCGGCATCAATTGCCGCTCTTGCCAGTTCCGCATAACGAAGACGAAGCTTTTCTTCCGCTTCATCCTCCGCTCCGCCAGGCTGCTCCAGCCATGGCGCCATGCCGGCAAGCAGCCTGCCCAGCGCCTCCAAATGTGTAAATTTGGCGCGATCCTCCGACATGCCAGGCTTGCATTCAACCGGCATGTCAACCTTTAGCCTCCGCTCGGCCAGCGCGTTCAAGACAGGACCCGCCACCTGTCCCAGCTTCTCCAGCCAAAATGCCCGTTCTCCCGAATGAGCGGCGCCTACGTTTGCTGCTGTCATCATCCTCTTCCTTTCCCCCTGGTCTTGCTTTGTCTTACGAGCGTTATGCAAAATGGAAATAAAACACTGCTTCTATTATATACTTACCGGCGGCCTCACTGTCGACCCCTTATCTACTGTTCCATCCAACCTGTGGAAGTCCAGCGTATACCAGTGACGTTCCTTGCCAAAATGATCACTATCGACACGCGCCGTCACTTCCGGCACCCATGATACGGCATCGTATAATATAAATAGCTTGCGCTTGCCTTCCAGCGTCACTAGCCCAACAGCTTACCAAAACAACTCGCCGTGCTTAAGCAGTCGCGAGATGCCCTCCGCGAAGTAGTAATCTCCGTAGATAAGCGGCACATCGATATTTTTGTTCTCCGGATAATGGCTGGTGCCATGCAAAATCAAACCTTCTTCCGCCTCATTGTCCCACGCACCGTAACGGGTGTACAGGCTATGCAGCATCCGCTCGCCCGTTTCGCTATACAGTTCGGATTCCGCCGAACCTACCTGCTCTGCCAGCAGCAGCAGGCCGCAGGCCGCACAGGCGCCAGCCGAGCTGTCGCGATAGCGCGTAACGTCGTCGGGAATACGGAAGTCCCATACGGGCACATCATCCTCGGGCAGATTGGCGATAAAGAAATGCGCCACGCGCTGCGCCGCCCGAAGGTAACGCTCGTCTCCTGTATGCTTGTAGCTAAGCGCCATGCCGTAGATGGCCCAAGCTGCGCCGCGCGACCAGGCGGAATTTTCCGCATAGCCTTGTCCGCCGTTTACGCCAAGCTTCTCGCCGCTTGCGGCGTCGAAGATGACAATATGATTAACCGAGCCATCCTCCCGAATAAAATGGTCCAGCACCGTATCCGCATGCGCAATCGCCACGTGCTTGTAGCGGGGATCGCCGGATATGTCGGCTGCCCAGTGCAGCAGCGGCAAGTTCATCGAGCAGTCGATGATTGCCCAGCCGGAATTGTCCTCGCCCGGTCTCCACGGATTCCAGGCGCGAATGTAGCGGCCCTTCGTATTAAACCGAGCGCTCAGCAGATTTGCCGCCAGCAACGCCCGACGTTTCGATTCCTCTTCGCCGAGCAGCTTGTAGCGGGCAACGCTAGTGAGCTGCCACATAAATCCCATATCGTGATCCAGTCGATAGTAGTCGGATATCACCCCGTCCAACTGAGCCTCGCAGCTCTCAGCCAACGCACGTAATGCTTCGTCTCCGGTTTCCCGGTAAACCAGCCATAGCAAACCAGGCCAGAAACCCGCCGTCCACCAATAGGCCGGCTCCAGTACATATTGTCCGTTTACGCTCGCATGCGGGAAGCGATCTCCAATTCGTTTGCTCGTCCTCGATACTTTGGCGACAATCTGCTCCCATGCTTCTTGTGCCCATTGCTTCTGTATGGTCATCTCTCTGCTCCCATTCTTTGTCTTATCTATCGTTTTATCCTTCTACAGTCCAAACATCCTGTACAGTACGGCCGCAGCTTGCGCTCGGGTCGACAGTCCCCGCGGGGCAAAGCTGTTTTCGCCAATGCCGTTTATAATGCCTTGCTCCTGCATAACCGCTACCGCTTCGACGGCATACGGGGCGATGCTGGCCGCATCCGCAAACGCCGGCGCTTCCGCGCTTGGGCTCCATGCCAGTCCCATCGCCTTGGACGCTCGGTACAGCATGACCGCCATGTCTTGCCGGCTGATGGCGTCGTTTATCCCGAAGCTGCCGTCCGGTTTTCCTTGCGCGATGCCCAGCTTCTGCGCGGACGCCACGGCCTTATCATGCCACGAGCCTTTTTGCACGTCGCTAAACGTAGCCGTAGCGGACGCATCCTCCAGATCGAACAATTGAACCAGCATCGTAATAAACTGCGCCCGCGTCAGTGGACCGTTCGGCCGGAAGGCATCGTTTCCGACTCCGTTTACAGCGTCCCTTGCCGCCAGCGCTTCAATGTATAACCGCGCCCATGCCGCTTGGCCCAAATCTCCGAATGTCTTGTGCGCATAGGCAGGGAAATATTTGCTGAAGTGTTTCGGGCTAAACTTTACTATGCCCGTTGCCGGGTTGTATCTCGCGTTTTTGACCAGTTCCAATTCGCCGCTATCCGTTACGTAGTAGATGACGATTTTGTCCGCCGTTTCGCCCGGCCGCAGCGTATAAGGTACTTCTACCGTCACTTCGCCCCCGCCAAACGCGCTTATCGGACGTCCATCCAGCAGCAGCTCAAAATCGTACACCGCGTCTCCCGGATTCACCTGCTCGCCGATATTCGCGGGCAAACTCAATGCATCCAGTCGGCGGACTGAAAACTGCAGATTGGACGCGGATTCGTCGTCGATCAGCCCCCGGTCAAGGGTGACAATCGCAAAGCCGCTGTCGATGATGATGTTCTTGGCTTTTTGTCCCGCTTCGCCGCGAACTTGCGCCAGCGGGAACTCCACCTCCACCTTGCTCGCCGCGACTCCCGGCTGCACCTCGATGCGCAGTGTTTGGCCGCTGAGCAGGTCGACCGCTCGCTGCATATGGTTGGCATTTAGCTTGACCCGCGCTGTCCCGCCCACGATCGAAGGCGACCCCACCACAACGGACTTTTCCGTAATGATCGGTTCGTTATCAGGGGTTGTACCACTGCCACTGCCGCCGCCAGTCCCGTCTCCTCCTCCCGTTCCGTTGCCGACAATTACCGCGTTCGCTCCCGTTGCCGGGTTATAGGTCGTCCATTGATCAATGGATTGACCAACCTTGATGGCGTCCAGCGTGAAGTTTCCTTCGCCGACCGCTTTGGCGGTCAGTTTGACGGTCCCCAGCACAATGTTGCCGCTCTCCCCCGCCGCATCCCCGAGCTTTGAGTAGACTGCTCGCACTTTGCCTCCGGGGAGCAGTTCCGTATTTACCAGGGAGCTGAAGCCGCTCAAACTCGTCGTAAATGCGCCGCTGCCGGCCGTCCACAGGGATGGATCGAACTTGACATTTAACTCAAACGCCACCAGTTCCTGCGCATTGCGAAGGCCGATCTCCACCTCGATCGTCTCCCCGACCCTGACTCCGGCCTTGGATACGTTCAAGTAGAAATCCGGCTCATCTGGCGCCGCGAACAGCGCAGAAGGCCATACGGAGCATAGCAGCAGGAGCGCCAGCCCGATCGTCCATATTCTTCTTTTCATAGTTACCATCCCTCTCATAGGTAAAGACTAGAATGCGTCAGGCCGGACTCGAGATCCTTGTCATGGCAGACTTGAATCGCGAGCCGGCCATCCCATCAGCCGTTAATGCTTAAATCTTGCCCAGAATCCATTGCGCCAGCTTGCGCAGATCCTTGATATCGATCTCGCCGTCATCGATCAGATCCGCTTTTTTGTAAGTGTCCCAATCGGCGCCTTCCTGATTCTTGCCGTAGTAGAGTGACGTCATTAAGGCCAGATCGCCGACGCCCAGCCTGCCGTCACCGTTTAAATCGCCAGGCACATGCGCGATCACAAGCGATTGAAACGTCCCAACGGCGGCGTTTAATGTCAGAAGCGCCAGATCCACCTCGGCTTGAGTCGCCGTTTCACTATTCTGCGTCGTTTTCGCGGCCAGAATGGCCTGCCGCAAAACCGCCTTAGAGCCTGTCGGGTATTGTCCCGCCAGAGTTCCTTCAACTGCGGAGCCATGCAGCGCCTCCGCGTTCAATATAGCTTCATCCAGCGCGGTTTTGTCCGTTTCCGGCTCGGCATCCGCTTGCGTCTTGGCGATGATGATCCAGCTGAGCTGTACGTCGGTATTGCTACCGGTCTTAGCTGGCGAAACGACGATTTCCATCGTGCCTGCCTCATCCATCGCGATATCCTTGTGTGCCGCCGCCTCGTAGGAGCCGGTAATGATCCTTCCCGTTTCCACCGTCGTACCGTTGATGGCGGTATTCGCAACGCGATTCGACTGGGAAGACGAGAACCACGGATCGTAGAAGCCGATGTAGACGTTGTATTTGCCCCCATCTAGATCAAATTTGTAGGTCAGATCCCGGCTGCTTGTCGTGTTCACATAGCGCAAGCTTTGGAAAATATCCGCGTTGTTTGTCCGGAGTATGCTGTTAGTGCCGGTGTATCCCCATGTTCTTCCATTCTGTGGATCGTAGCTTTGCTCTGCCACGGTATGCTGGAGCTGCTTGCCCGTGCTGGCCGTATAGTCGCCGACCAACTGCGTATATTGCGGTACTTCTCCAGATGACGGACTGACAAAATAAAGCATATGGTCCGGCAGCGTCACCGACACCTCGTAATTAACCGTATTGCCTGCCAGAGAAGTGCTTCCTCCAAGCGTACCTTGTACCGTAGCCGTTCCCAGCTTCGTGCTTGCCGACGACAGACTTGCGGAATCCCAGCTTACGGGCACGTTGTCGTAAGTCGTCGAGCCTTGCTTCAAATTAAGCGTCGCGGGCAATTCCAGAGCTTCGCCCAGCTTGACGGTATGTTCGCCGTCTCGCAGCACCTGCAACGGCGCCAGCGCATCCAGCGATTCCAGCTTCCAGTCGCTTACCGTCTGGCCTTCGATCTTGGTTCCGTTCGCCGTAATCTGTAGCGGAATCCATACGTAACCGGACGTTTCCAACGCACGTTGGATCCAGCGGTCGCCCATATAGATGAACAGGCCGTTCTCGGGATCATACGGAATGACCGCCGTCGACTGTGTACGATACGACGTATTCGACGTGTCGTACGGGAACGGATTGCCCAGATTCGTATAAGGCGTAAACGTCCTGCCTCCGTCCGTCGTATTGCCGAAAATATGATTGGCGCGATAGGCGATGGAAGGATTGGGATCCCATCCCGTTGTGCCGGACGTAATGAAATAATAATAACCGTTATATTTAAATACCGCAGGCGCCTCCCGGCTCGTATCTGTAAATACACGGGCCGTAAAGGTTTCGCCCAGTCCTTCCGTTCCGTCCTTGATCGGCGCCGTAAATTCGTCGTTCAATAATGAAATATACGTATATTTGTTTTCTTCACTGGAATAAATAGCATACGCTTTGCCGTCGTCATCCTTGAATACGGTCATATCGCGGGCCATACCTTTGTTGCTGTCGTAATAACCCTCGATGTAGTTCATTTTCTGCGCGTTGACCAGCTTAAACGGACCAAACGGAGAGTCCGATACCGCAAAGCCCATCTGCGCGCGACTGTACCGGCTGGCGGCGGTAACATAGGCCGGGTCGTTCTTGAGCGTATCGTAAAACTCCAATATGCGCGCGTCGCTTGGCCCGTCGACGTGGTACACAATGACATATTGGTTCGTTTTGTCGTTGTACAGCATTTTCGGACGTTCCATAATGGTGTAATAAGCATACGTACGGTCAAACGCCAATCTCAAGCTTGCTTCGTCGTAGGTTGCAGCCGCATAGTCGAAATCGCCGTCATTGCTCCGGCTATAGCCAGGATGCGCATTTTTGTCGACGTATGCCTGCAGGAAGTCGCGGGCGTAGTCGATGTCGAATTGGGACAAAGGATCGCCCAGTTCGTTGGTGCCAATGCCTGCCGTTCCCATCGCGCGGGCTTTCAACGCCTCAAGTTGGCTGTCGCTGAACTGAACGCCTTGGCCATTCGCCGTTTTTTCCATCGGGAATACGCGATGTGGATAAAGGGCAACGCCCATGTCTGCCCAGTTGTACAGATCCTTGGATACATACGTATGAATGCCGCCAATCGGCCGGCCGCCGTAGGTTTTATCTTCGCCGACCCACAGCCAGGCACCGTCACCGTCGACCGGATTGTCCGTAAATGTCGGTTCATTGCCGTTCCACGATACATGATCCACCCAAATGACTTGGCCGCCGTGAGCCTGAATCGGAACGCCTTTCGTATCAAACCAGACGTCGGTGTTCTCTCCAGCCATGCCGCCTATCGATGAATACGTGACGTGCTGAACGGGGCCGGTTAACTCCTCCACGGCAAGCCAACTGATCGCCGCATTTTTATTTGTTTTTCCCGCTCCCGGCCCTGCCGTATAGGAGCCTGCGTTCGTCAGCACGTAAGTCGCGTCTGCGGCGCCATCCGGCAGTTCGATGTCATAGGTTATTAGCTTGGAATGACCCGTGTGATCCAGATGTAGACGATTGACGATTTTGGATACCTTTTTACCGTCCAGATTGTAGCTGATCGATATTTTGATTGGCATTTCGTTGCTCCACCACAGACGATGATAGGAGGTAAAGCGATAGCTTTTGCCGCCTTCCAGACCGTCTAGCTTGTACGACAAGGTAGATAGCGGATCGCCGCCGTCGATCATGATGCCTGTAGCGTTTTTGTCCAGATCGGGTTGCTCCGATTTGTTAATGATAGTGCTGTTTGCTCCTGAGCTGGTAAGAGCGATATACCCCCATCCGGATGTCGAATTGTAAACCGCATGGCCGGACTCGTTCAGCAGGTCGTTCCCTGTCAATGCCTTCACGGCATTATAAATACTAGGAACTCTCGCGCCCGCATCGATAAAATATTTCAGATTGGGAGGCACAACCTCAACGTATGCCCTCACGGGCTCCGCCAGATCGTGTCTCGTCCCGTCGGCTCCCACCTTCAAATAAGCGGTTCCCGTTACTTCGATCGCTGGGGCGAAGGCTTGCGCATAGTCGACATTGGCCGGCAAACTCCAGTCTACGTATATGGGATCCACGACGGAATTGTCGAACGCCTTGCCGCTAATCGTATTCGGCATTGCCGGTTGCTGTCCCGTCAGGGTGGCGACAACGACCGGATTGTAGGATGCCGGCAGCTTCGTGCCGTCCTCCAACGTCGCTTTGATTTCGGTCACGACCACATTATCGGCCGACATCGTTCCACTCAGGTTTTGCAAGCCGATTTTGCCCGCCGCAAATTGAGTGTCCGTAAACTCAACGACCTTGCTATTGTTCAGGTACCCCTGGATCAGGCTGCCGCTCGCGACAACCTTGAGGTTGTACCATTGGTTAATCGACAAGGTCTGATTGGATGATGCCAGGACGGAGGCAGAGCCGCCCACCCGCTTGATGAGCTGCACCTGGGTTGATCCCGATGCCGGCCTGTACAGCCGGAGCCAATAATTGTTGCTGTTGTCCTGCGCCCGGAACACGATGCCGGCGTATCCGCCATTGGCGTTGATACGGACTTGGCTCTCTACCGTGTAGTCCTTCCAGGCCGCAACCCCCGTAACGATCGTCGAATTGGTATTGGTTGCGTTCAATATGCCGCTTTGTACGCTGTAAGCACCTGCGAGAATGCTCCAATCGGAAGAAAGGGACGCGCCGGAAAAATCGTCCTGAAACAAAATTGTGCCATTACTATTCGCATGAGCAACAATGGTTGGACCAATCGAAGCGAACAGCACGACGATCATGCAAATTGTCGTCCATATGGCTGTATACTTTTTGATGGATGTCAAAGGAAATCCACTTCCTCGCTATGTATTTTCCATTCACGAAAGCGCATACATCAACCTGCAATTTTTAAATGCGCGTACGATTGGACGGGCCGCATGCCTGCAGCCGATCCAATCTTATGCGCTAGTCTTAGCCTTTGATCCCCGAAGAAGCAACGCCCTGCACAAAGTTTTTTTGCAGAGCCAGGAATATAATCAATACCGGTATAATCGATACGACGCTGGCTGCCATAATGAGCCCGTATTCGGCCGAATATTGAGAGATGAACATCCGCAGACCGATCTGAATCGTCTTAAGCTCGGTTTTGGTCAAATAAATCATCGGTCCGAGGAAATCGTTCCATGTCGTAACGAAAGTAAAGATCGTCAGTGTAGACAATGCCGGCTTGGAGAGCGGCAGCATCAGACGCGCCCAAATGCCGTACTCGCTCAAACCATCGATCCTTGCCGCTTCGCAAAGCTCATCCGGAATGCCTTGATAAAATTGCCGCATTAAGAATACCCCGAATGCCGAGAAAGCTTGCAGAAAAATAATGGCAAGATGCGTATTGTTTAGGCCGAGCTCGCGCATCATGATGAATTGCGGCACCATGTAGGCTTGCCAAGGAATAGCAATTGTTGCGATATAGGAGAGGAAAAGCAGGTTTCTCCCTCTAAAGCGAAGCTTCGCAAAGGCGTAAGCCGCGAAGCTGGACGTTAGCAATTGCAGCAAGGTCACGATGACGGATAATTTGACCGTATTCATAATAAACGTGCCAAGCGGTATGCGGGTCCAAATGTCCACATAGTTCTGCCAACGGATGTTGTCCGGTATCCACACCATCGGAAAGGAGAATACATCCTTATTAAGCTTGAACGAGGATGACAGCATCCAGATATATGGAATAATCATGCATATGGCAACGGCAATTAACGCGATATAGGCGAGCGTCATCCAGCCTGCGTGGAACTTCTTTTTTGATCCAACCATCTCTTCTGTCTCCTCCTATTGACCGTATCTTTTTTCGCCGCGGAACTGAACGATGGTTACGCCCATAACAATCAGGAACAACACGAGAGCCATGGCATTGGCGTAGCCGTAATCCAGCGAACGGAAGGCGGTATTATAGATTTGATAAACCAGTACCCTTGTGGAATCATTTAACTGGTTATCTGCTCCGGCAAACAGGTTGATGAAGATGTCGTACACTTTAAACGAATTGATGACCAGGATCATAAGTACAAAGAAGGTTGTCGGCGCCAGCTGCGGGATCGTAACATTAGTGAACCGCTTCCAGCCATTTGCGCCATCCAGCTCGGCAGCCTCGTATAGCTCGGGATTAACGCCCTGCAGCCCTGCCAAGTAAATGACCATATAATATCCCATGTTTTTCCATACAGTAAACAGGATAACCGTAAACATGGCCCAGTCTTTATCCGCCGCCCAACGAGGGAGATCCTCAATAGGAATGCCGGTGATGGTATGCAACAGATTGTTGATCGGTCCCATCGTGGGACTAAAGATAAAGTTCCATACCGCCGCAACCGCTACAAGAGAAGCCACATACGGGAAGAAAAACGCCGTTCTCATAAAATTACGTCCAACAATCTTCTGATTAAGCAGGATAGCAAGCGCAAGCGCGCATGCCATCGTCAAAGGCACTACGCCTATCGTATAGACAACCGTATTCCAAAGCGCTTTATGAAAGGTAGTGTCCTTTATAAGTCTTATAAAATTATCAATCCCGACATAATTCATAGGATTGGAGCCGTCCCATTTCACAAAGGCCAATATAATCGCAAATATCATAGGCACTAGCGTAAACAAGGCAAATCCGATAAAATTGGGCGCAATAAAGCTGTACGCCACCAGATGATCTTTCATCCCTCTTGTGATAAACGGCTTGCTGCTTTTTCCCGTTGCCAGCGTCGTTTCTTTCTGCATGATTTTCCCTCCAAACCTTCTCGTACGACAAGCCGCCTGCTGCTTTATTTTGAAAGAGGCGGGCAAACGCCCGCCTCACAAAACACTGTTTTCGTGGTACTAATTGCTCAATACAAGCTCCACGCGTTTATTCATGTCTTCCAAACCTTTATCAATGCTTGTGTTTTTCGTCATGATGTTGTCGTGATTTTCGTTCAAGATAACTTCGATATCCGCGCTTTTTTCGTGCATCGGCATTTCCAGGTATGTTTTGAACGTGTTCAGAGCTTCTTTACTGTTTTCATCAGTCGGGAAACCATCGATGCTTGCGATCGAGCTGATAACCTCGTCGTTTTTGATCGCAGGAATCGTGCCGGTGGACGCGATAACCGTTGCGCCTTCTTCGCCTGTCACGAACTTCAGGAAATCAAGAGCCGCATCTTTTTTGGCGGACTTTTTGTTAACGGCCAGCGATGTGATGGTGCCCAGCGTCGTGCCCGGCTCCACGCCTTCCGGATGCGGATATTTCACGATACCCCAGTTGGCAGCGGCGGATTCGCCGCTTTTCACTTTGTCGATTTGCGTTGCGATAAACCAGCTGCCCATGTTCAGCGTTGCAACGGAGTTGTTGTAGAACACGCCGGAGTAATGCGTGCTGGACGTTTTCAATGTTGCGTAATCCATAATAATGCCGTCATCCTGCAGCTTCAGAATGCGCTCGTAAGTCGGCTTCAGGAAATCGTATTTGCCGTCAACTACCGTGTTTTGGCCATCCAAAATGCCGAACAATTGAACAGCACTGCGCCAAGTGTGGTGATGCGCGCCGTATACCTTATCTGCGCCGGAGCCCGAAGTTACTTTTCTAGCAATCTCTTCATATTGATCGAACGTCATATCGTTGGTCGGATAAGGCACGCCCGCTTTGTCAAAGAGATCTTTGTTGTAGTAGATCAGCCAGAAATCGCTGCGGAAAGGAAGCGCATATACTTCGTCTTTAACTTGAATTTGCTCTACCGTGCCGCCATATGCCGCTGTGTCAATGCCGCTTTCGCCTATAAAGCCGTTCAGCGGCTCCAGGTGATTTTGCTTGACCAGGTTGGAGTAGCCCGGAATATCTTTGATCGTCAGAACGTCCAGATCTGCTCCGCCGGACAGTTGAGTGCTGAGCATGGTCATGTAGTCGGTGGATCCAAGATCCACGTACTCAATCGTTACGTGAGGGTTAGCTTCTGTATACGCTTTAATTAGAGGCTCATAGTAAGCGGTTGCTTCCCAATCCCACAATGCCCATTTCAATGTAACGGGTTCGTTGCCCTTGTCCGCTGGAGCGCTTGAGGAATTCGTCGGTGCTGCTGTCGGCGCCGCTGTAGCCCCTGAGTTTCCGTCATTGCCAGAGCAACCCGCAACCATACCAGCCGCAAGCATAGCCGTTAATCCGATTCCCAATGTTTTTTTGAATCTCATGTAAAAGTCCCCTTTTCCTGGCGTTATTGGTAAAGCCCACTCGACATTGCCGAATCTATTTCAAATATTAGAACATAACTTGCCCAAAGAGGATACAATTTTAACGGCTTATCCTTCACTTTTTCAACCTTTTAAAGCGTTTTCAATTGGATTCCTGCAAAATTATATCGAAAACATGTAAAATCGGTTGTTTTTTATCGCCTACCTCTTACGTTTGTGCCATCTATGGTATTGTTATCGTATACAAAGGGGTGCTTGCGCTTGAGAAAGCATAGACATACAACAATCAAAAGCCGCATTATTTTAATTATGACCGTATTTGCACTACTGACCGCCGCCCTCATGTCGATATTCAGCTACGAGATGATCTCGTATTTCCAACGCAAAACGGCGGTTCAGGCAGCGGAATTCAACTTGCAGCTCGTCGCCCATATTATTGAAAAGGATTTAATCAATCTTTCCGCTCATGTTATGAAGAATAGCGCAAATTCCACTACCAATACGCTGTTGGTCGACTATTTCTCCTCCGAGCAGGCAAGTGCGATGGATGCCATTAACCTCTACGCTTCCATGCAGGAAGACTTTCGTTCCAACCTGTCCAACGGCTATGTACGCCGGCTGGTCGTGACGGATAACAAAAACAAATTTTTGCAGGTGGACAACTTGGCCAGCAGTACGTCGTTGCCACTAAGCATTCACAATATTCACCTGCTTCCCGGCACTGATTCCGATGCCGCTGAGCAATGGGGGCGGATCATCAAGGATCCTTATTCTAATTCCAAGGTCATCCCCGTAATCTTTCCCATATACGACAAAGGTTCAACCGTTGGCACTGTCTATTTGCTAGCCGGTACTTCGGTCATTACAGACAAGTTGCACGGCTACGCGTTGCCATCCGGTTCTCAACTGCTGCTGACGCTAGGAGAAACGCATTATGAAATTGACGGCGCCGAAATAGAGCCAGTCGTTTCTGAATATGTTGACACCGCTTTCATCAATGATTATTCCACCGGGTCGCAAACTGTGGTATCCCATATCGAGTCGAAGGACGGATCGAGCCGAATTACCGTTTCCTATCCCGTCATTGACGGCGTTGTACTGACGCAGACGCTCGCAACGAATCAACTGACTACCTTGTCTAATGTATGGATTTTGCTGATGCTCGGCGTGTCTTGCCTGCTCATCGCTTTGAGCGGCATTATAACGGTTTATTTGACCCGTACGATCAGCAACCCTGTTGAGAAGCTCAAAAAAAGAATGGACAAGATCGCGCAGGGTCACTTTTTTGTCGATAGAATGATCGAATGGGATAACGAATTGGGGGATGTCGGCCGTGGCATCAACCGGTTATCGCAAGATATAGTCGCGCTTATGGAGACTCGGCTGGCCGACGAGAAGCAGAAGCAGGAGCTCGAATACCGGATGCTGCAGAGCCAGATCAATCCTCATTTTCTGTACAATACGCTTAATTCGATCAAATGGATGGCAACGATTCAGAATGCTTCCGGCATCGCGGAAATGACAACCTCCCTATCCAGACTGCTTCGCAACATTGCCAAGGACATCCGCAAGCTGGTACCGCTCGGAGAGGAGTTCGCCTTGCTGGACGATTATTTTCTGATTCAAAAATACCGCTACGGAAGTACGATTACGCTGGAACAACATATCGGCTCCGAACAATTATTGAACTGTCCGATCCCGCGCTTCTCCTTGCAGCCGATCGTTGAAAACGCCATCTTCCACGGCATAGAACCCAAAGGAACTGGCGGCCATATCGCCATTACCGTCGAACGAAGCGACTCTGCGGATCTGCTAATTACGATCGAGGATAACGGTATAGGCATGGAACAGGAAAAAATCGATGCCATTCTTAAAAAGCATGACACCGACTCCGTCGGGATGATCACTCATGTGGGTTTAAGCAGCGTCAACGAACGTCTTCGACTCGCTTTTGGCGACAAATACGGTTTGTCTATCGAGAGTGAACCGTCAAAATATACGAAAATGTTCATTTTATTGCCTACGCAGACATCGGCATAACGGACTGCAATGACAGGGGGAAAGAAGCATGATTAAATTATTAATTGCGGATGACGAAACGTTGGTGTGTGTCGGCCTGCAATCCATGCTCAAATGGGAGCAGTACAATATCGAAATTGTCGGCACCGCGCATAACGGCGGCCAAGCGGAGGATATGATCGATACGCTGCGGCCTGATATCGTCATTACGGATATTAAAATGCCGGTCAAAAGCGGATTGGAGGTCGCCGACAGCGTTCGCAAAAAATACGGTCGGATTCCGCTTTTTATTATATTGACGAGCTACGAGGAATTCGAATACGCGCGTGCTGCCGTCGAGGTTCAAGCTGCCGATTATTTGGTCAAGCTGGAGCTGACGCCGCAATCTCTCTCGGACTCCATTGTCAAAGTCATCGCCATCTTGGAGGAATACCGCTCGATGGAGACTCATCCCAGCCTGGAATACAGAAGCAACTTGCATGCTCAGCGGGATAAGTTTTTTATCCGTCTGTTCAACAATTTGTTTGAGAACCGGAACCAGTTTACGCTGCATAAAGAGGATCTGTCGATTGACTTATCGGAGCCCGCTTATACCGTATGTATTTGCCGTATCACGGAGCCCGATAGCGTACCCCCTAGCGGGGACAAGTTGGTCGCCTTCTGCTCCAGCACGCTGCAAATGGCCAAAAGCACGCTGCTGACCGACAGACCATGCTTTGTAACCGGTCTGGATCTGCGCAACTTTGCCATTACGATTCCCGTACCTACTACGGATGCAAATGTATGGGTTCCCGATATCGCCAAGCTTCTAAACCATATGGCGCTTATCTTGCGCAACTACTTTAATGTCACCATCATGGGCTCTGTCGGCTATGCCGTAGAGGACCCTTATCTGATACGGGACAGCTACCTGGCAGCACGCCAGATGTTGCCTCACGCAGCACAGCAAAACGAATTTGTATTTTTTACGCGCAATGACACAGCGGGACAAGAAACTGCCCTATTCGATTTTTCCGCCATGCGGTCGGAGATGCGCCGCGCGTTTGAGGAGATCGACATCCGTGCGTTGCATGACATTATTACGAAAATGATCGAAACGTTCGAAGGAAGGCCCGACGCTCTCGTGCCTGCCATTGATGCCGCATGCAGCGTACTGTTTATGGCTACTTCCATGCTGGCGGACGGCGAGGAAATGATAGAGCAAATTTTCGAGAACGAACCCGAGGGATATCGGGGTATTTATCAAATGCATGCTATGGAAGATATTATCACTTGGCTGATCCGATTCCGGGACGGCTGCTGCGAAAATTTGTCTTCCAGAAAACAAAGCTACAAAGCTCAGGTGGTGAGCAATGTACAGGACTATATCAAACGAAATCTGGATGTCAAATTGACGTTAAATCACGTCGCGGATGTATTCAACTTCAGTCCCAACTATTTGAGCCATCTGTTCTCCAAGGTCGCCAAAATTAATTTTGTAGAATATATTACAGAAACGAAGATTACAGCTGCCAAAGAAATGATGCAGCGCGGAGAAGGTCGCATTTACGAAATTTCGCAAAAGCTCGGTTATGACAGCGCTTTTTATTTTAGCAAGGTATTCAAAAAGGTAGAGGGTATTTCTCCGAGGGAATTCCTGCAGCGTATCGAATCGGAGATGTCCAATGGAAGGTCTTGACCTGACATCGGACATCACGGGGACGTCACAATTTTCAACGAAAGGACCTCAAGTTCCAAAAGCGGACGCTAAAAACCAAGGAACTAAGCGAATTCAAACCGCTTAGCTCCTTGGTTTTTTACGAAAGTCATCTTATATTGGTTTTGAGGGTTTTCCAAATTCACTTTTGGGACACCCTCATGTTTAAATTTTGCCCAAAATCAATTGCGCCAGCTTGCGCAGATCCTCGATATCGATCTTTCCATCACCGGTCAAATCCGCTTTCTTATAAGCAGCCCAATTGGCGTCTTCATCGTTCCTGCCATAGAAGGCGGACGCCATCAGAGCCAGATCGCCGATGCCGATCTTGCCGTCACCGTTCAAATCGCCAGGTGCATGGGATATCACAAGCGATTCGAAGGTCCGAACAGCGGAGTTCAACGTTAACAGTGCCCCATCCACCTGGGCTTGAGTAGCCGTTTCATTAGCCTGCGTCGTTTCCGCAGCCAGAATAGCCAGCCATAATGCCGCCTTCGAGCCTGTCGGATATTGACCTGCCAGATTCCCTTCCACTGCGGAGCCATGTAGCGCCTTCGCGTTCGAAATGGCCGCATCCAACACAGCTTTGGAAACTGCCTCGATCTCGATGCTGTACGACACTGGCTCCTCCACTTCCGTTTCCACGCCCGCGGCATTTGCCCATACGATATCCGTTAAGGTAATACTGCCAGTAACAGACTCGGCGAGAGCTTTTGCTTTAAACTGTAGCTTCAGCAGCGCAACCGGATCCGCGTTTGCCGCTCCCGGCTGGTGATCGATGGCCAGAAACCGCAGCTGTCCGGGCTCGGACGACGGTTCCATCAGCGTAAAGCCGGTCTTAACTGATGCTGCGCCTACAAATTCGACTTGTGCCGGATCGTATTGGATTGTGAAATCAAGTCCGTACACGCTTTCGGATACCGTATTCAGACCAAGCGTCACATCAAAAGTGTGATTGGATACAACGCTTTCTGGACCCGACAGATACAGCGTATCCGTACCGACCGATTCTTGCTCCAGACCTGCTGCCGCATCTTGAAGCGATTGTACAACGTCATCCACCTGTTGCTGCGTTGCTTCCTCGTTTTGAAGCATGCCGTTTGCTTCCGCCAGCGCGTCTACGAAGACGCTCCAGCTTGCTGGCGTATAATTGTCGTTCGTTTTGTCTTTAAGCTCGTCATACAACGTCTGGAGCTCTTCTTTATTGACTCCCGGATCAGCGCTCTTGACCGGTGCAACGGCTGCAAATGAAAGCAAAGGAGACTGATTGTTGACTGCAGCCACCATCTTCAAATTTACAGCGCCCTCCTCCTCCAGAGTGAAGGTATAGCTTTTGACTGCATCGAACGAAGCGGCGTTAAGCGTGATAGTGTCCATATGCTCGGATTTGTTGTCATACTCCAGGTAAACTTGCTCCGTGCGCGCGGAGCTGGCCCACCAGCTGTAAGTACCTAATGTGAGCGTATATTCGCCGGCCGGCAAATTGCCGAAGGTATACACAACGGCCGAACCGTTCGAATTGCCGGTATAGATGCCGGTCGTCGTTTGCTTGCTGTACGTTCCCGCTACAATACCCTTGTAGGAGACGGCTTGCGAACCTCCGCTCGCATTCAAGGCGCGGTGACCCCAGCCTTGGGCTGCGTCGTAGACCCGGTCCGGCGCATTGTTGAGCAGCGGCTTGCCGGATGCGCTGGCCAGAGCCGCTACCGAACTGTAAGCCGGCGAATCATAACTAAGCGTCGTGCTGGCATTATGCCCGCTTGTCAAGCCGGTTGCCGTTGCGTTCGCATCCACGAAATACAGAATGTCCTCCGGCACAACTTCTACATAGGCCGTCGTTTGCAGACTTCCGTACGTACCGGTGACCGTTACCGTTTGATAGGCCGTATTGAAGCTGATGCCGTCCAGCTGCCAGTCAACATTGACCATCGATTTGGATCCGTCTTCATGCGTCGCTTCCACCTGCGCCGGAAGATCCGGCACACCTCCGACATAAGACGCCGAATAGTGAGGAGTTGCGAGCGAGCGTATGTCGCCCGTAACCAGCTGATTCTGCGCAAAGATCAGACGAGCCGTCAACTGCTCGCTTCCCTCCTGATCCAGTCTGTAGGCGGCCGGGTTGTCCGCGGCTTTCTTTGCTGCGTTTCTTGCAGCTTCGAAAAACTGCCAGTCGCTGGCCAAATATTCGTCTTGCAGCGTAATGTCCTGCGCCTCGGTTACCGCCGCCCGAAGCTTGCTAATATCCGGCGTTCCCGCTGCATTGCCGGATACGACCGCGACGGCATCCACAACCAAAGTACCGCTCAACACTTTTATTTGAACCGTATGCTCGCCATGTTCAAGTCCACGCAGCGCATAGGTTTGATACAGCTCCTTGGATGCGATCGTATTACCTGACATTACAGTCACCCGACCGTCTACCGTTACCTCCAGCACGGCTGTGCCGTTGTTGGGACCGAGAAGATCAAGCCCCGTGCCGACGAAGGTATATGCAAGCGTCGCGCCCGCGCTCTCGTTAGTTGTCAACGTACGCTGATAATGGAACATGCCCTGTCCGTTGCGGTGAGCCCACTGGTCGTTGTACACCAGCTTGGCAGCCTGGGGCGCGGATAGGTCGTGCATCTCGAAGTCGTCGAGCGCCTCGGTGTAATAAGGGACGTAACCGTCTACCTTCTCCACCAGCAAATTGTCGAAGCGGACATGATAATACCCGCTGGCGAGATCCACCCGACCGGACAGCTTTGGATTCGGATCACTATAGCTGGCCACCAATACATCATCCACATAGGCGGTAATCTTATCGCCTGCCACCTGGATGGCAATATTATGCCAAGCGTCATGGGCAGTATCGAACCCATCGATCTTCACGCCGCCGGTTCCGCTGGCCACGTTGCCGTTCGCTACGCCGCTGTTGTTCACCAGCAGTTGCCAGCCTCCGTCTAACCAGAACTTTAGTACGTAAGGCGTGCCGCCGATATTGTGGGAGCTCCCCCCGCCCTGATAACGAGCGCCGATCGCGGCATAGTTGTTACCGCCGAAAGTATTGTTCGTTTCGAATGATACGTCCACGCTGGCTCTGTAGTTGGTCCACCGGTAATCGCCGATGGCCGTCACGGGATCGCCGCCGTTCCATGTGCCGCCAAGTCCCATGATCTCTCTGTCCAGCTGTTGTCTCAGCACATAGTTTTGGGTTTGATCGTCCAGATAAGCTTCGAACGCCCCGTTGCGATCATGCGTGTAACGCGGGATGACGCTTTTGGAGCCTCCGCGGGATTCGATATAATCCTGCGAACCCGCAATTTCCCCGTCTGCTCCGATGACCGGCACGGTTTGGCCGCTATAGTCGAAATCATCCGCATAAAGAATGTTGTCCGTCGTATTCCGGACAGCCCCGGTAGCATCGGTATCCAGCACGGTACGCTCGCCCTCTACGGGAAGCGGATCGGCTTCGATATCGGCCTCGGCCAGCGTCGTCACGGTTACGATCGAGAACGGCTTGACCTGCACCGTATACACGCCGCCGCCGTCAGCTGCTGCCTGACCGCGATATTTCAAATAATTGCTGTTGAAGGCCCCACCTTCATCCGCCTCGCGAGTCTCCCATACGGCGAGAGAAGGCGAGCCTGCATAACCCATATTAACTGTCTGAAGCTTGTAGGTTCTTGTATATTCGCTATCATTCACGATGACGGTCGAGAAGTCGGTTTTATCCGGAGCGGCGAGCGTCATGTAATTCGGCAAGCCATTCCTTCCGCTGACCGGATTGGTGCCTGCCGCTCCGGCGGAGCTGGCTTTGGAAACCGTTCTCCAGATGCCTGCGGTATTGTCTTCGTTCTCCCAACCGATCTTCGCGAACGAGCTGAAATGGCGAAGAACGTCCAGCCCCGCATCGTAGTGAACCCAGCCGGACCAAGGGTCGCGGGCGCTCAGCAACTCCTTGAAGGAATATTGGCCGCCTTCGTAGAAGGAGCCGATAGCCGGCTGATAAATAAAGTGTGTTCTGCGGGAGTTCACAAACCCTTTGATAATGGTATTGCCCATTTCCAGCGCGCTGCCGGTACCGCCAATTCCGGTACCTGCCGTCGATGGATCCTTCGTGTTGTTGTTGGGACGGAAGGACGTGTTGCTGAAGGTGGCTTGCGCTTCGCTGTTCCACACTTCAATATCAAGCTGGTCCGCAAGCCGCTTGAAATTGCCGCCGCTGTCGTCGTCGGTGTTGTAGTGGAACGCCGCGATTGGCACTGCTTCCCGCAAAGAAGCATCGCTTACCATGCTGCCGCCGAAAGTGCCCGTTCCGACCTCGTCGGAAATAACCGCTTGAATCCGGTTGTAGAGCGCCTGCTCTTCCGAACTTTCGAATCCCGTGTTGTCCGCCTTGACCCGCGCGGCGTATTGCTTGGTCCATGTCAGGTCTGCCGCATGCTCGTTAATATGGGGATTGACGTAATCGACCATGTAACCGTATTCACGATACGCGGCAAGAATCGTTTTTTTGTACCAGGTATAGATATTGTCATTGTTGTTGTTCGCCCATGCGGGCGCGCTCCAGCGCAGGATGCTCACTTTAAGATCGGGATTGATGATCTTGGCGTCCGCGGCAAGCTGGAAGCCCGGATGTCTGGTGACGTTGGCCTCCTCATCGGCCGTACGCATCGTTGCCGGATCGGGACCCGTAGAGTTGTTGCGATCGTTGCCCATTTCGATTTTGACGTGCGTCATAATGGGGTTGTCGCCGCCGAACAGAATGCGGAGCATTTCCGCGTAAGCTTCGGGCTGCTCCGATTTATAGTCCATCAGCAGTGCGCTAGTGCTGTTGGCGCTGAGCACGCCGAAGCCCTTAAACGTAAGGCCGTTGACGTTGTTCGCGGGGATGTCGTTGCCGTCCAGCAGAACCTTCACCATGGACGCCGCGGTCTGTTTGGCCTCCTCGATTATGGATTTGACCTCTCCTTTTGCAATGGCAAACCAGCTCAGAATCGGTTTTTCGTTGGCTACGTAAGCATAAGTCAACGTCATCGGTACATTGACATCGATATCTTCGGCAATCGTGAATTCGCTGGAATGAAGCTTGGATGTATTCGTGTTAAGCGCGTCCAGCTGAACCGTTTTTGTCCCGCCGCTCGTATCCGTATATTCGATTCGCGGCCTCATGTCCCGGGAGCGGCTGCCGTACCAGTCGTGAAAGCCGCTGCTGAGCGTATACGTTCCGGGAGTAAGGGCTTTCAATTTGTAGATGATATGGTCGTTGGCGGCCCGCAATCCTACAGTCCACTTGGAAGGATCGGTTGCTGGATTGGTGTGTCCCCCGTCTTTGGAATATTTGACCTTATGCGCGGAATCATCGAAGCCCCATTCTGTCGTTCCGCTCACAAATTTCTGGTCCGGCGCTTGATTGATCAAGTCGCTGCCAGTCAATTGCTGAACCGCTGCATACAGCGGCGATGGGGAGGGATCGTTGTTATTGGAATCGCCGGCTCTGCCGCTGTCCACAAAATAAACCAATGGATGGGGTGCCGGTGGAATGACCTCTACTTGCGCCACGACGGATACGCCGCCATCCGCCGTTCCGGTTACTGCAACGGTTTCGTAAGGAACAGCAAACGTGTCATCGCCGATCTGCCAAACTACGCTCGCGCTTTGCCCGCCAATATCGACGCTGCCCGGTAACGTTGTGCCGGCGGTTGTCGTCGCCCCCATGTAAGCCGCCGCATAAACGGTCGACGCCGTAGCGGCGGAAGCCTGCGGCAACGCGAGAGACGGCAGCAATCCCGTGATCAGCATGACGGACATGATAATCGAACATATTTTGATTCTCATCGAATACTTATTTCTCACTCCTGAAACCTCCTCTTGAATTAAGTCCTTGCGAGATTGGACATGGCGACAGACGCGTCTCCGTCCCGCTTATGCGAACCCAGCGGAAACGGTTACAATTCATTGAAACCGCTATCAAAAAATAGAATTGCCTGACACTGCCGATTGTTTCGACATCCCCTCTCTCTCCCCGTCCATCTTCTCGGTGCTGAAAACCGAACTTTTTGAACTCGCACTTATACGCAACCTAATTTATCACACCGAACTGCCCGGGGGACATGCACTTTTCAAAGTATAAACTGCAAGATTTTATATTGTGTGTCCGGGACGCCGCCCTTTATTTTCATGAAAACAATAAACAAATACATCTAATTCGTAATAAATTACCACCATAAATTCAAAACCCGGGTCGCATACGCGCCCGGGCAAATTCACTGCTTATTCAGCTTGATAATGCAGGCCCCGCAAAATGAACTCGGTCAATTCCCGCACATCGTCAGTTCGCTGCCAAGCCTATTGCAGCAAAAATTGAATCGTGCGATCTGACGCGCCCGGCAAGTTCTCATGGCCGAAATCGGGATAGACGACCACTTGCTTTGGCGTCGTTATCTTGTTGTAGGCCGCGAACTGGGTAGACGGCGGGCAGGTCCTGTCCATAAGCCCGACAAACATCAACACCTCGCCGCGTATCCGGTTCGCCAGATGTTGCAGATCAATATAACCCAGCTTCTCGAAAATTTCATCTTCGCGCTCGTGCAGCGGATCGAAATGCCGGAAGAAGGTTCGCAGTTCCTCGTAGGAGCCCTGCGCCAAATCCATCTCCCATACCCGCTTGTAATCGCAGAGGAACGGGTACACCGGCGCAAGTTTTTTCACGCGCGGCTCCAACGCCGCGCATGCAATCGTAAGCGCGCCTCCTTGCGAACCGCCGATTGCGTATACCTGATCCGGATCAACCTCGGGCAGTTTCATGGCAATGCCCGCCAGTTGCGCTGCATCGAGGAAGATATGGCGGAACAGCAAATTGTCCGGCTCGTCGTCGAGACCACGAATAATATGTCCGCGATGCGTAGTTCCTTTCACGCCACCCGTATCCTCGGAAGAGCCGCCTTGACCGCGGCAATCCATTGATAAGACGGAAAAGCCGAGCGAAGCGTACGCAAGCTTGCCGAGCCAATCACCCGCATTACTCGAATAACCGTGGAACTGCGCAATCGCCGGATGAGGCTCTTGCACATTTTTCGGACGAATGTATTTGGCATGTATTCTGGCCCCGCGCACTCCTGTAAAATAAAGATCAAAGCAGTCGGCCTGCGGCGTCTGGAACGAACTCGGCACCAACTCCATTTGCGCATCAACCGCTTTCATCTCTGCGATGGCTCGCTCCCAATACTCGTCAAAATCTTCAGGGCGCGGGTTTTTCCCCTGGTACTCCTTCAACTTCTCAAGCGGCATGTCCACAAGCGGCATATATCAACATTCCCTTCTGCCTATCAGCCCAAATCAAAATCCGCAAATCTTATTATGTTCCTGCAGCCAATAAGGCAATCTCATTGTCGCTTAGCGGACGATTGTACACCCTGACATCATCGATCAGACCGTCAAAACCCCGTGCGGCCAAATTGAGCTGTCTTCCAAGGATCATGTCGCCATAGGCAACGAAATTCGCCGCCCAGCCGTTACTGGCTTGCTTGACCAATTCCCCATTGATATACAGCCGCATGCTGGCTCCGTCACGGGTAACCGCTACATGCGCCCACTCCCCTGTCGACAGCGAGTGCCCGGCATCTGCTTGCAATGTCTGATAGGCAGCCGAGCCACTGTCCCATTGAAACACCAGACGTCCTTGATCCTGCAGCATAAAGCTGAAATCTGCAGTCGAATCGCCTAATATGCCGTTGCGGCTGGATGACCCCGAACCGGAACGGAATGATTCCGGCTTGATCCATGCAGCAACAGTCGCCGTATTGCCGGCTGACAATTGCAGACCGTCTCCGAAGTTGACGTAATCTCCTTCACTTTCCTCAAAGTCATAGGCCGTCCCTACCTTGCCCGGAACTTGAAGGGTGGCTCCGTTGTTGGTCCCCGGGTAGCTCTGCATGGCATCGGCAACGATCGAACCGGATGCTTCATCCAAAGTCCAATGCGCCATAAGCCCTTTATTGGCCATCAAAGCAATCTCATTGTCGCTTAACGCATAGTTGTATATGGCCGTCTCATCAATAAGACCGTCAAAACCGCGTGCCTTGTTGCCATTCACCCTGCCAATATTCAAGTTGCCCAATCGGCGGAAGGCAGACTCGAAATCATCCGTCCTGACTTTTTTGACCACACCATTGATAAACAGTTTTGTCGTGCCGTCCTGTTTGGTAACCGCCACATGCGTCCATTCTCCTAAAGACACGGCATCTGCCGCATCAACCTCAATACTCGATATAGTGTCGCCTTCAATTCCATACAAAGCAAGATTATTGACTTCTACGCCGTTTATTCCGCGACCGTACAAACGTATATCATCGATTAAACCATCGAAATTACGATTCGCCTTGGCACCGCCAATACTGATATCGCCAAGCCCGGCAAAATCCCGCGCCCAAGCTGCGCTTGCAACCGACACGCCATTTACATAGAGAGTTGCCCGGGTACCGTCCATGGAGGCCGCTACATGCGACCATTCATTAAGCGGCACGGCTATCGTGCTTTGAAACGTCTTATAGTTGATTCCGTTGTAGAGCAACAAAGTAAGCTTGCCCGAATCTTGAAGCGTGAATATGATACTATTGTTGCTATCCGTAAAAATAACATTTCGGCTGTTTGCGCCAGTGCCTGTTCGGAATGACTCCGGCTTAATCCAGGCGGCGATCGTTGCGGTGCTGCCGTTTATCGATAGGCCTGAGCCGCAATTCAAATAATTTTTCGCGCTTTCCTCGAAGTCATAAGCACGATTGCTCCATCCATCTTGATCAATCGTTGCGCCATGGTTAGTGCAATGATTATTCCCAATCATGTCGCCGGCCGTGGTACCGGTTGTCTCATCCAGCGTCCAGTAGGCAAGAGGCGTTTTTCCGGCGTGTTGTCTGGCGTACTCCCACGAAAAAGCAAGTCTGCCTTCATTCTGTAAAGCAAACGTGAGAATGCCGTCCGAGTCGCCCATAATGCCATTCCGACTCATCGCCTCAAAGCTGCCGCGAAACGTTTCCGGATTGATCCAGGCAGCGATAGTCAGATCATTTGTAAGTCCGGGCTGAATGGCCGAACCTAAATCAATATAATCATGTTCGCTTTCTTTAAAATCATATGCAGTATTGACAGCACCGACTAAACCGCTTTCGGCTCCGTAATTGATTCCATGCGCGAACCCGCTTATATCGGCTACCGTATTTCCGCTGTCATCCATTTTCCATACCGATCTCCATTTGTCGCCTCTATTATTAACATAACACGGAAATTTGACTTGAACCGTGCCGCCGCCATAACTGATTGTGGCAGTCAAGGTGACAAATCCGCTTCGCGATGCACTAACCTCGCCGCCGGACGTAATCAACGTTTGATCCGAGGAGCTCCAGCTTATAGTTGCACCTCGAACGCCGCTTGTCGGCAATTGCAGATTTGACGTAACCTCATACATCGACGGATGGATTCCACCCGAAATTTGGTCAAAGAGCGACGGGTTATTTCCCCGAATCAGCTCCCAGCGCAAGGTAAGCTCATTATCAAACAAAATTTGTTCCATTCCGGGAAATAAAGGCCTTACGTCAAGCTCGCTTTGCGCATATAACACAAAAGAACCGGTCTCTTCGGCCATTAGCAGGTCCAGCATGCCATCGTTGTTAATGTCCCCCATAGTGGATGCGGCGGTATGATTGCCGGTAGGATGAACCAGCTCATCATCATGCGTGACAACATACAACGTGCTGGAAAACTGGGGATTCGCATTGGTGCCGGTATTGACGAAAAGTGTGATATGCGCATTTTTGTTATAGCCATCCTGGTACCAGCTTAAAGGAAACTTGCCCGTTCCGGTCGCCAACAGATCGAAAACTCCATCCTGATTCCAGTCGACGGGCTCCAGTTTGACCCTCCCCTCATTGCCTGCATCGCCATCCATACGAATCGGCATATGAGGACTGTCGTCGTAACGCAACCACGTTTTATTGTTGAGCCTATTCGTGCCTGAAGCGGTGTCCTGTTCGTATCTTGCCAGGTATCCATACTCATCCAGCGCAAAATAATAATTGACTCCATCAACTTGAATGGCTGCCGGCTTGGAACGGGTATGCGTTCGCAACTCGCCGCCATTGTATAACAGTCGAACGCCTGCAGCGAATGAATAGTTCGTTGGCGTGCCAATATTGAGATAGAGCGTATGATAGCCGCTTATGTCCGAGGTGACGATATCCAGATCGCCATCCAGGTCCCAGTCGAACAGCATCGGCTGTGTATAGCCCCAACGCCACTCCTTATAACCTTGTACCGATCCGCTGGGTCCAGCGATATGCTGTATCCTCTGCCCGCCCGCTTCCAGCAAAACCTTGGCCGCAAAACCCGGATTCTCCGCCGTGCCAATGTTTTCGAAATAATTGATGTATCCGCTTGAATCCCCGCTTATAAAATCCAGCTTGCCATCCCCGTTCAAATCGCCGAAATCAGGGACAGGAAGCGAGTCCGTAGACAGCTTGGCATTCCGGGTTAACACGGAATATTCGCTTTCGATTTTATTGCCGCCGTTCAACTCGCATATGACTAATCTGCCGCTTCCCGTGGAAGATAGCAACAATTCAAGCTTGCCATCGTTATCGATATCAGTCCAACGAAGATGAATGGCACGATGCGCATGTTCAATATGGCCATTATAATGGTTAGCCTCTATCAAGTTGGTTCCGGCTTGAAAATAAGGGATGCCGGATGACAGACCAGCCTGCTGATAGAAGTGCAAACGATCATTGTCATGCGCAACAACCAGGTCCGGTTTGCCATCGCCGTCCACGTCGCCGACAGCGATAGCCGTAGTCGTACGATGCGTAATTTCCGAATTGTCGGTTAGCATAAGGATATTTCCGCTATCAAAAACAGGATTCGTATCCGTTCCGCTATTCGAGAATACATACAGATGCGTGGACAGCTCTTTGCCGAGCCAATTTCCCTGATTGTCATAGCCCAGGCCAAGTCCCATATTTTCATGATAAGGGGGAATCAGAAGCTCCCCTTCTCCAGGTAGCGGACTGCTGCCGAAGACAGCCACTGCAACAGCATCCTTCGTGCCGTCCCCATCCAGATCGCTGTATGTGAAATAACTGAGAGCTTCTCCGATCGGTACGCTTAACGTACCTATCACATCATAATTTGCAAAGACCGGATTTCCCGCCGTTCCCGAATTGCGGTAAATGCGAAGCTCGTCGTTCATTCTGGCGATAATGTCAAACAGGCCGTCCGGTCTGGTCACAGCATCAATATCAACCAGATTTTTCAGAAATGTCAGATCGTCGTTTTGTATTTCATAATAAGGGTAGCCATTGGGATCCGTGCCGGTATTTTTGTATAAAGAGTACGTATTATGATAGAAATGCATAGATATCATATCGAGCTCTCCATCATCATCCCAATCGACGAACATATTGCCATACATATCTTCGAGATTATCCGCGATAGACGGATTGGCGTATCTCAAATCCGTTTCGGCCGACACGGGTTGACTGATGATCATCAGCGCCATGACAATAAATCCTGTTAAAAAATAGGTGGATTTATGCATATGCTTCACATCCCTCCAACAACGTTTTATCGAATGCAAGTCATACTGCCGCTTCGTCTCAAACTTTACATTCCAGGTATTGTCTGAACTGCTTGATGCGGTGGAAAGTGGTATAGTTGGAGTCATGCATGTTTTTTGCTTGATTGATGGCGGTGCGGCACAAATAGATAATATCGTCGCCATCGATCAAGAAGCTGACATACTGGAGACCGACATCTGCCGGATCTTCATGACGGAAATCGTGTAGTCTTTTTACGATTTGGAAGTTTTGCATATCATGCGATAAGGCAAGCGATAACACATTACGCTGTCGCGGCGTCTCAGCATTGACAATTTCGCTGACAATTGCCCAATAGGCCTGAGAACCTTCGTCATAAAGAAGGTCGAATTTCGAATTGCTGCCGCCGTTAAAGTTGGCAAAGCTATGGAATTGCAACGGCTCTTCGGGTTGATTTTTATTTCCTTTTAAAACAAGCGCTTTTCCGTATCCGTCCATTTGATAACGCAGCACGTTGTAAATTTCCCCATCCGGACCGACGACTGCGTTCCCTTCCAAAGCTCCTTTGGATTGTCCTTCCGGCATCGCTCCGGGCCAAGAATGGTCATAAGGCAAAAAGCCTGTACAGGACCAGTTCTCGGCAACAAGCAGATCAGCGTCGGCATCAATGGAGATCAGCCCGCTGCTATGTCCGCCAGTCGACCAGGAACCATAATCGACAGCGGTATACAGTCTATTCTCATATTCGATAACCGGCATTGGCGCCTTATGGGGCCCGCGGCCGCTCCAGCTTCCCGCGCCTTTCATAATCGTAACCGGCGCCCCCCAAGTCTGCCCCTCGTCCGTGGAACGGCCAATCAGCAAATCGCCGTATTCCGTGGAGTTGGCCAGCATATACAGGACGCCGCGATGGCAGAACAGCTTGCCCCAGAAGCAGGGAAGCAGTTCGCAAACGTAACGCCAATGCGCGCCGTCATCATCCGAGCGGAAGAGCAGCGTCAGGTTTTGCGGCGCTTTGCTCGAATAAACATCCATCGATGCCAACAGGGCGCCCGATGGCAGCTTAACAATCGAAGGGCTGCACAAGCTCCTGCCGGAGAAGGCGTAGGTTTCGTCCTCGGGATGCAGATAGTTGACGACCGTGCCGACCGGCGGACCCGTCCGCGCAAGACGGATATCGCTCAAGCCCGTCCCGCTTGCCCGCACTACGTACATCTCATAGTCGCATTCCGGTTCCAGGCCCGTAATCATGCCAACCGATGAATCCAGCGCAATGACCGCATACGGATCATTGGTCCGGTATTTGCGGTAATAGAGCAGATGCGCGCCATTGTCTCCCGCATCCATCCACTCAAACTCGATCGAAGCAACGTCCGGTGCCAAACGGCATATATAAGGCAAGCTGCGTTTGTGATATTGATCGTAAGGGCTGTACGGCATATAACTCCAACCGGCGTATCCTAACATGTTGCTCACTCCTGAAATGTAATAGTGTTTACGATCTCGTGATTGCATTATCCTTTAACCGATCCAATCATAACGCCTTTCACAAAGTATTTCTGAACAAACGGGTAGACGCACATAATCGGCAAGGTGGACACGATAATGACCGCATACCGCATCGCTTCCACTAAATAAATTTGTGCCACTGCATCGCCGCCCATATCGGCGTTCTCGGATGCCATACTCATGGCTGACTGATTGACAATCAAATCGCGCAAGGCCATTTGCAACGGCATATAGCCGGGATCTCGCAAGTAGATCATAGCATTGAACCATGAATTCCACTGGCTTACCGCTGCAAAGAGCACAAGCACGGCAATGAGAGCTTTGGAGACGGGCAAAACAATTCGAAAGAAAAAGGAGAAATGACTGCAACCATCGATACTCGCCGCTTCAAACAGTTCATCAGGTAGAGTAGATCTCATAAAGGTTCTGCTAATAATGATGTTTGTAATATTGACTGCTCCCAGCAAAATGATAATGAGAGGATTGCCGTATAGACCGATTTCTTTTACAAGCAAGTAAGTTGGAATAAGTCCTCCGTTAAAAAACATGGTAAACAACAAAAACGCTGTAATAATCACTTTGCCCGGGAAAGCTTTGCGGGACAATGAATATCCTGCAAGCAGACTTGTCGCAACCGAGAGAAACGTAAAGAAGAGGGTATAAAACAACGTATTACGGTACCCAACCCAGATTGGAGTGTAGTTTAACACTTCCAAATAACCTTTGAAATCAAAGCTTTTCGGCCAAAACAGCACTTTCCCGGTAGCAACCAGCTTCGGATCGCTAAAGGAAGCGATAACCACAAAGTAGAGTGGATAAGCTACGATTAGAAGCAGTAGAATTAAAATGGTGTAATTAAAAATATCGTATATTTTGTCCTGCCTGGTTTGTGAAATGGGTTTTGACATCGCGCTTTCCCTCCTCTACCATAGCGATTCTTGGCCCAAGCGTTTACTGATCTGGTTGACCAAAAGAATCATAATGAAATTAATGCCGGAATTGAACAAGCCTATAGCGGCAGACAGACTGTACTGACCTTCTCTGATCCCTATCTTGTACACGTAGGTATTTATAACTTCGCTTGTACTTACATTGAACGAGTTCTGCATAAGGAATACTTTCTCAAAACCTACATTCATGATTGATCCGGATTCTAAAATTAACAAAATAACAATTGTGGGCAATATAGACGGCAGATCGATTTTCAAAACACGTTGAAATTTACTGGCGCCGTCTATAATGGCCGCTTCGTGCATGGACTGGTCTACCGCGGACAATGCGCTGAGGTAAATGATGCTGCTCCAGCCAAGACCTTGCCAGACGCCGCTCCACACATACAAATGCGGAAAAGCGGCAGCGTCTATCAATACTCCAAGATTTCCTTCCAGCCAGCCTAGGGAATTCAACAGGTTTTTGACGATTCCCATCGAGGGCGAGAAGAAAATATTGACCATCCCGATAATAACAACGATAGAGATAAAATGGGGGGCATAAGTAATAGTCTGAACCAGCTTCTTCATCTTCTGATTGCTTGCGCTATTAAGCATAAGCGCCAGCAGAATAGGCAGCGGGAAGCCGGCAAGCAGCATGTAGAAGCTTAGTATTAATGTGTTTTTCAGAATGACGGTAAACATAGGCATTGAGAAGAACCGGTCGAAATATTTGAGACCTACCCATGGACTGTCTATAATGCCCAAATGCGGCTTAAAATCTTTGAAAGCAATCGTGACGCCATACATCGGCAAATAGTTAAAAATAATAACTAGCACAATGGCTGGCAGAAGAAAGATATAAAGTTGTCGGCTTTCCCAGATTCTATAGCTTAAGGGTTTAAGATTTCCACTCCCTGTATTTAGTCTCGATGACTTCATCCGCTCATAGCCCCTTCCATTATTTCGCGATTACATCGTATCCTTTTTGTTTTAACCCCACAAACTTTTCCAAGCCTAAGTTGTTCATTTGTTTCACATACGCATCCCATTGTGCATCGATATCTTGTTTGCCTGTAATAAAATCGGCAAACATCGCTTTACGATAGTTCGTTAGATCAGCCTGGTATTGCTTCATCATGCTGACATCATCTGCATCAAGCGCACCTTCTACTAATACCATGTCATTGGGCATGACTACATCCTTATATACATTCTCGTATGCCCAAGCTCTGTTGTTCTTCACATCATAGGTTAGCTCTTTCCATTTGTTTTCGTAGAAGTCCTTGTCTCTCAAGGCGACAATGGAATTGTGCAACCCTAACTGACCGCTATGCTCCGTCATTTTGTCAGGGGATTCCTCCCAAAATAATTGATAGGCTTTTCCCTCACTGTCAAAATCCCAGGTTACTCCTTGAATGCCCCTGCTTATCGTCATACCCAGTTCGATATCTGAAGCGATTGCTTCCAGCAACCGAGCGGTTGCAACAGGGTATTTATTGTTTTTAGTAATAATAGCAGCGTTGGCCGGTCCTGCTATATAGGCTTGGCTTCTGATCAACGGCTTCTGACCGTTCCCGCTGTCGAGCGGGCCCATGGACGTTCCGAGCTCCGGCTGTCTGTTTTCGTAAGAATGATAGGAGCCTACAACCGGCGGAAGGGAGCTGATTTTAGCTGCATAAGTATTGAAATCGTCTGTAAACACTTCAGGCGGAATCACCCCTGCACTGTAAAGTTCGCGCAAATATTTGAGCGGTTCTTTAATCGCCGGATTGGTAGACTGGTCTTTAACGACACCGTTATCTACATACAGATAATCTCCGTGTGTAATATAAACGCCAAAGCTTCCATAAATATCGAATTGCCCGCCAACATAGCGGTCGAACATGAAATAGTACGGAATAACATCACTTGGGATAGATCCTTTTCCGGCATTTTCTTTGATAGCAATTAGAGCGTTTTTGAATTCTTCAGTCGTTTTAGGTATTGGTATTTGAAGTTCGTTTAACCAGGAATCCATAATAATCCATTGGTCGCGCAAGTTGCGAACAAATGGAGCAAAGTCAATGAAAGGCAAGCCATACAACTTTCCATTGGAAGCCAACGAGCCGTTATAAACAAGCTTGTTCTCCTCCATAAAGCGGTTCCACGTTGGAGCATATTGTTCAATCAACGGTTTCATCTCAACGAATTGATCGCCTTCAACGGCGGAAGTCATTTGATTTGCATTGATGCCGACAGCTAACAGAATATCGGGATAATCATTGCTGGCAAACATTAAATCTACTTTTTCAGAATCTTTTAATACTTCAACTTCAACATTAATATTCGTCTTCTCGGCAATATACTTCCAAACTTCCGTTGTGTCCATTTCCGGGCGCAATGCGCTGTAAGAGACGACGGCTTTAATGGTAATCGGTTCTTTCGTAATCGGATAACCTTCCAAATTGGTCATGCCGCCATCGGCAGTGCCATCCGTTCGTTCCGGCCTGGTGCTGCTTGTGCCCGGGTTCTGAGCAGGAGTGTTAGTGCCCGGTGTTTCTGCTTTGCTGCATGCTGCCAGCATGCTTAATACCAAAATCGTGATCAGGCCAAATTTGAACATCGAATAAATACGTATTTTTTTCATACTTTTGCCTCCCTTTAAAATGAATAGTGTTAAACCTCTATCGCCATTGCTTCTCTGGCTACTAACGAAAGTCCCGTTAGCTGAGCGATTTCTTTGCGCTGCGATTCGGTAAATAGATTGGTGTCCCGAACCCGACTGCCGATTTCCATCGGAAGACCTTGCAATGTCAAGCTGTATTTGGCATTAACCGGATAGTACTGGTACTCCGCCATCGAATTGGTACCGAGAAATTGCTGCAACTGCTCAGCCTGTTCCGGCCTGGATTGAAAATGATTGCAAAGCCAGGCGTATAGTTCCGGATGAAAGTTAGCCATAACCCCGCTGTATCCGTCTGCGCCAAGCTGTAAGCTTTCCAGCAATGTTGCGCTGTTGGCGTTAAACAATTTAATGCCCGAGTCCTTAATGATTTGCAACTTCTCGGCAATTTGCTGTATGCTGCAGCAAGTGTCTTTAATGAACAAAAAGCGATTGAGTTGCACACAAGAACGCAGTACGTTTGGCGACAGCAATCTTTTGTAAGGATACGGGCATTCGTAAATACCTAGCGGGATATTGGGCAACCTTTCTGTAAACGCTGTCATATTCTCGATTAAGATATCGTCGCTTTCATCCTCCGCAGCAAAGCGATTTGGCAGAATAACGTAGGCTTCTGCACCGGTACACATGATTTCTTCCGCTTCGCGAACCTGATCATCCACACTGTCTGCCGTATGTCCGGATACAATGACTTGCATCCCGTCTGGCGCATTCTCGACAATAAACTTCGCCAAGCTTTTTTTCTCCGCAAGAGTCAAGTGAAACATCTCACTGGATTGACACACTGCAAATATGCCTGCAACACCTCGTTTCTGATAGAAATCGATCATCTTTTCTACGGCGGTATAGTCGATTGTATTGTTTGCCGTAAAAGGAGTAATCATGGTTGGCCATACGCCGCTCTTGATGCTCTGCATGTTATCCACTCCTCATATGTTCTAATATATAGAACGTAATTCTATTTTTATCTTTATGACGTCATATTAGCACAGTAATTTTGTTGTGTAAATAGTGGATTTAACTTGTATATTATAATTCTATGCGAAAATCATTCGAAATCCCAGATTTATGTAGAATTATGTTGCGTGAAAATAGTATACTGTTCTATAATAGGGAACAATGGTGCAGATTAGGAATTCAGGAGAGAGGGGTTTGGCGATGGCAGAGGAAGCAAAAGTGAAAACATTGAAAAAAGCATTGGACATATTGTCCTGCTTTTCAGTTGAAACACCGGAATTGGGGATTTCAGAAATTAGCGAGCGGCTTGATTTGTACAAAAGCAATGTGCACAACATTATTTCTACTTATGAGCAGTTTGGCTATATCGAAAGAAATACGGAGAATGGCAAATATCGTCTCGGCACCAAGATTTTGGAGCTGTCGTATATTATAAACTCCAATCTGGGGTTGCATAACGCAATCCAACCGCCTATGAGCGCCTTGTCGGTAGAGGTCAATGAAGTCATTTATTTTGCGGTGCCTAAAGGAGCTCGCATTATGTATTTGGAAGGCGTATATCCGGCTACATCCTTTAATGCGCGTTCTATGGCAGGCGAGACGGCCGAAATGTACTGCACTTCCCTTGGCAAAGCAATTCTGGCTTTTTTACCGCCCGACCAGGCAATAAAAGCGATAAGCGAGCAAAGCATGCGCGCCCATACGCCCAACACAATAACGGATCGCAATGCCTTGCTGAACGAATTGGAGCGTACTCGCAAAAGAGGATACAGTATCGATAATATGGAGCATGAATTCGGCATTAAGTGCGTCGGGGTTCCTGTATTCAGGCGGGACGGTTCTTTGCTGGGCGCCATGAGCATATCAGGTCCGTCGCTCAGAGTCGAAGACCGCATAGAGGAATATGCAGAAAAGCTGCACACCGCCAGCCAGAAGATCAGTTTGCGTACGTGAGTGAAGCAAGCATCCTCTTTCTTCTCACAGCTTTCTCCAGCTATAAATTCAAAACCCGGGTCGCATAAGCGCCCGGGCAAATTCACTGCTTATTCAGCTTTGTAATGCAGGCCCCGCAAGATGAACTCGGTCAATTCCCGCGTCATCGTCTCCAGATCGGGCTGCCCTTCCTCCAGCATGACCGACCAATACTCTTGATTGCGGTGGAAGAGGAGCGTGCCTACAACAGACATAAACGCCGTATCCACCGAGCGGAATTCGAACAGGCCGCGCTCGCGCCCTTCCTTGATCCACTTGCGCAGCAGTCCCCACATCGGCATGACATGCTCCCTGATCTTCTGGATACGCGGCGTGTTCATGATTATTTCCTGCTGAATGATCGTTATCAAGAGCGGATCCGACTGCCTGAAGGCCGTGACCTCCCGGATCACCAGCTTAACGCCGGCCACGGGATCCATATCCGGATTCACCGAAGCGACCCGGTTATTCGGGAATTCCGTCTCGAACAACGCGCCGAACAAACTTTCTTTGCCGCCGAAGTGATAGGAGACAAGAGCAACGTTAGCTCCAGCTTCTTCGCAGATTTGTCGAATGGACGTGCCTTCGAAGCCATGCTTCGCGAACAGTCTTTTGGCTGCCGTCACAATTCGCCGTTTCACATCCATTTCGTCTATCGTTGACATGTCTCCCGATCGCTCCCTGCCTAAATGTTATGACTGCTGACGACCGGCGATAACCGCCTGAGGCTGGCGGGCTGTCTTCGTCTTGAACACCACCGCTGCCGCACTGACCACAATTGCAAAAGCCGTAATCGCAAGTAGCGCAGCCAAGTCGCCGCCTACGCCCGGACCGCCGAACAAAATATTCATATTGCCGTCCACCGCGTACGTTGCCGGCAACAGCTTGCTAAGTCCCGTATAGAAGTCGGACAACAGCTCTCGAGGCACCATGGCTCCGGAGGATACGAGCTGAACCGACAGCAGCATAATATTGAATAACATGCCCGCCATTCCGAACACGTACAAAAACATCTGGGAGACGAACATAAACGTGAGCAAAAAAATAAACTGGAAGCCCCACAGATGGAGGAAACCTTCCTGGATCTGGCCACCGAGCGCCGAGAGGAGCGAAGCTCCGACCAACGATACGGCAGCAGCGGAAATCACGTTAATCAGGCTGCGCGCTCCAAATCGGCTCCAGCGGCTCGTCGCCGATGCGATCGCCATCGACGATTGCTCCAGATTCATCCCCATGATCATCGCGCCTACGTACGAGGCAAGCACCATCATCATCGGCACCATTTGATTGTTCATGCCTTGCACGGGATTAACGGATTGCACATCCGACACGACGCGCTCCGACAATCCGCCGGATACCGCTGCCGCTTGCTCCTCCGGCATGTTCATGCCCGTCAACGTACCCTTGATGCCCATCGCGACGGCTTGTTGGTTCACCTCGGCGGTAATCGTCTCCGCGGCGCCGCTCATCATGCTCTTTATCAGCGCGGGATTGGATTCGTTGATGAGGAAACCGATCTTGGCTTGCCCGTCAGGCGAAGCCGCCTGTCCCGCGAAGTCTGCAGGGATGTGCACGACCATCTGCAGCTCGCGATCATGCAGCTGCTTCTTCGCCGCTTCCAGCGACTCAGGCCGAACGACAGTGAAGGGCAATCGATCCGCCAGATTTCCCGCAATGGCCTCTCCCATCCCGCTGGCATCCTCGCTTACGATCGCAATCGTCAATCCGTCGACACGATCCGTTACCCCGTCGTATCCCGTCATCCAGATGACCGAGAATATAATTTGGAACATAAATGCCGTAATAATACCGACCCAAGTCGTCGGCCTTTTCATAAACGCTTGCAGCGCCGTCTTCATTATTCTACCACTCCATTCTCTATTTAAACAGTTGTTTAAAACAACTGTTTAAATTATGCTCCGGAGCGATTGTTTTGTCAAGCCTGATAATATGGCTGATCGCGAACGCAAAAAAACCTGACGCATCCGCACGTCAGGTTTCTTATTTGTAGGATTAAGTTTGAGCAGCAGCCGAATCCTCTTCTTCCTCCCACTTGGCATCCTTCTCCTGCTGCTTGCGGAACACGATGCCTGACAGAAAGACGCTGAATTCGTACAACAGCACGAGCGGAATAATGACCAGGATGTCGGATATGAAATCCGGCGGAGTGATCGTAACGCCGATTATCGCCATAATAAAATAGGCAAGTCTGCGCATCTTGCGCAATCGCAGAGGATTGACGATCCTGATCGCCGTCAGGAACATAATGACAAGCGGCAGCTCGAACAGCAGCGAGATCGGGATCAGGATGCTGAACATGAACGTAAAGTACTGAATGATCCCGTACGTTTCCTCCAGATTCAAGTGTGCCGCAACCGTACGCGTGAAGTTAAACGCAAGCGGAAACACAACAAAGTAAGCGAACGCGAGGCCAGCCAAAAACATAATCAGCGCAAATGGCACGTATTTTAACGTGGATCTCTGCTCAATCGGTCTCAGCGCCGGCTTTACAAATGCCCATAGCTGATAGGCGGTAAACGGAAGCGTGATCACTAACGCTATGACAAGAGCAATCTTCATGTACATGCCGATGCCATCCCATAGAGAAAAAGTATGTAAGGTCATCGTATTGGCCGGTTCCAGACTCATCAAATAATTATACAAAGGCTGCGCCGCCACTAAACCGAGCACAAGTCCCAGCGTTAATACGATTAAAATATAGATCAGACGTTTACGGAACTCGCCCAGATGCTCCAACAACGGCATCAGGCCATCTTCCCGAAGCAAACCTTTGTCGATTTTTTCCCTCACCTTGTCGCCGGCTTTCATCGGTGAATTCGACTCTCCTTTCGACATGCTCCCGCACACCATTCTTCAATCTCAAGAAAAAAGCGGGTCCGGTTATTCCGGAAGCCGCTTGTTCGATTTCTCCGTATCGGGTGCCGTACTTACTTCCACTCTGCTTCTGTCCTTTGCATCGCTGTCATCCATAATCTCGCGCGCTCCCGACTTGAATTCGCGAAGCGTCCTGCCGAATGCGCGGCCAAGCTCGGGAAGCTTGTTAGGTCCGAATAACAGCAAGGCGATCAGGACCAATAAAATAATGCCCCCTGCACCAATTCCGCTCATAATTAAACCTCCTTTAATTGTGTATTGTCCATCCGTGCGAGAAACCTTCATATGCTTAGGCTGCCCGCCAAACCTCTGTCGCGGATTTACCTGCGTCGTTAACGCGACAGCAAGCCGCCATATCCCAGCGGCACTATATCAGCCTTCGTAATCGTGTCCCCTGCGAGAATTCGCGGGAGAAGCACGTCAAATGAGGTGTAAGGGTCATGCATGACGCAGCCCGGAAGTCCGAGAATAGGAATTCCTTGTATGTAACCCATGAGCAACATAGAGCCCGGAAGCATAGGCGTTCCGTAGCTGACGATATCTGCGCCCGCTTGACGAATGGCGCCAGGCGTCCGGTCATCGGGATCGACGGACATGCCGCCTGTCACGAGTATCATATCATACCCTTGCGCCAGCATAAAGTGTATTTCCTTGACAATTACTTGACTATTGTCGGGGGCAAAACGCTGCTCCGCCACTTCGGAGCCTAACTCCGCCAGCTTGGCAGCAACAGCGGGTCCGAATTTATCCTCTATTCGTCCCTCGTACACTTCGCTTCCCGTCGTCAGAAGCCCAGCTCTCGCCTTACGAAATGGCCTAACGCGCAGCGGAGCCGCTCCGTCATGCTTGAGGCGGTACTGCCTGGCCAGTTCCTCCACTTCCGCCACTTTCTCCTTGGGCACGACCAGTGGAATCGCCCTAGTAGCCGCGACAGGATTGCCTGGACGGATCACGGCATGCCGCTTGACCGTTGCAAGCGCGATCTCTCCGAGCGCGTTTACGGCGTCCACGATATCCTTGTCTATCTCGGCCAGTCCGAGTATTTGAGACTTCAAGCTTACCTTGCCCTCGTGGGGTTCTGTAAGCACGAGCTGCTCGTCGGCAAGCGCAAGAGCCATCGCTAGCGCTGCATCGTCTTCGTGCAGCTCGCCATCGCCAAGCTCGAGAATGTAGATGTGCTCTTTTCCGATATCGAGCAGACTTGGAATGTCGGCTTCGGAGATGAGATGTCCTTTCTTGAACAGTCTTCCCTTGAATTGACCGGGAATAATCTGCGTCAGATCATGCGCCAATCGTAATCCCACGGCATCATATACGGACACTTCTCTCAGCAGCGACGTTCCTTGCCGAATCGTTTTTTGCTCCCGCTCCGTCTGCTCCGTGCTTCGTTCCGTCATCCGCTATGCTCTCCAAGCTGTCCCGATAGAATGCCGAGCGCATGAGGCAGCTGATCCATAACAGCCATCAAGCTCTCATGAACGCCTTTGGGACTCCCAGGCAAGTTGATGATCAAGGAGCTGCCGCGAATGCCGCATACGCCGCGGGACAGCATCGCCCTTCTCGTCTTCTGCAGCGCGCCTATTCGCATTGCTTCCGCGAGCCCCGGAACCTCCCGATCGATCACCTTAAGCGTCGCCTCAGGCGTAATATCACGGGGAGCGAGGCCCGTCCCTCCGGTCGTCAGAACAAGATCCGCCTGGAAATACTCCGTCATCTCGATTAATGCCGCCATAATTTCATCCTGCTCGTCCGGTACGATCCGATAATCGACGATGACGCCGCCAAGCTCCTCCTCCACCAACTCGCGAATAACCTGAGCGCTCGTATCCTCCCGCTCCCCGCGCGATCCCTTGTCGCTAGCCGTCAATAACGCAACCTTCCACTGCATATCCCATTCCTCCCATCCCGAATGTCCCGCGACTGCTCTCTCTACGCTTCCGTTATAGATGTTGAACTCTAACTTATGCTGTAATCTCCGCTCTTGCCGCCGCTCTTTGCCATAAGCTGCGTTGGCCCGATGATCATATCCTTTTGCAATGCCTTGCACATGTCGTAGACCGTAAGCGCCGCAGCCGATACGGCAGTTAACGCCTCCATCTCCACGCCTGTCTTGCCTGTTGTTTTCACAGTTCCTTCTATGTATAACTCGTCCTCTCCGTTGTCGGAAAAAACGATATTAATGCCGGTAAGAGGCAGCGGATGACACATCGGTATCCAGTCCGCCGTCTTCTTGGCCGCCATAATGCCCGCGACTTGCGCGACCGCCAGCACGTCTCCTTTGCCGATTGTTCCAGCCTTGATCCGTTCCAGCGTTTCGCGATGCATCTTGACGCCGGTTCGCGCCGTCGCTACCCGGGTCGTGACGTCCTTCTCCGAGATGTCGACCATTCTTGCCCTTCCTTGTTCGTTAAAGTGGGTAAGCTCCATCCCGCGCCTCTCCTTTCTCTACATATGTGATGTCGCTCTCCAATGAATAGCCTCTTCTGTGACAACGCCATCGAGGCGCAAATCATGCTCCTCGCCCGGGACCTCATCCCTTACTTGCGCTTCGAATGAGGCTCCGAGCCAGAGCGTTTGCTTCCCCAACCGTTCGTTGCGGTCAGACATCCTTTGCCAGAAGCGATCGTAATAACCTCCGCCGTATCCCATTCTTCCCCCGTTTCGGTCGAAGGCGAGCCCCGGCACCAGTACAAGCTCCGGCACAACATCCTCTTCGAGCGGAGGAGCAAGGTTCGGATCGGGCTCCAGAATGCCATAGGCCCCGGCACGAAGTTGTGCAAAGCTGTCCAGTCTGTGCAAGGTCATGCTTCGTCCTTCTACGATGGATTTCGGCACGATAACCTGGGCATCCTTCTGCCAGCACCATTGCATCAGCGTGCTTAAGTCGAGCTCGCTGCGGAACGACACATACGCCATGATAACGCGAAGCCGTTCGCGCTCCGCCAGATCCGCGATATGACGGCATGCGGCAATTGACCATTTCAGGCGCTCCTCGGGGTCTAACGCATTCCTGTCCGATGCATAGACAGCCCGTGCCTTCGCTTTCTCCTGTCCAACGTATGGCGCGTCCATCGTTCAATCCTCTTTCCCGTCCCATGACTGAACTTGCCTTTCCATGTAGTGTACCATTGTTATACAACTTTCGCCAATGGATGCAGCACTTTGTGGTAAACTAGAAATTGATGCACGCAGCGCTATGCTGCAACTATGGAGTGGAGGGTCAGACATGCTGTTGCAAGTGTCCAATGTGTCCAAACATTATGGCGTCACCGCCGTATTATCCCATATTTCCATGCAGGTTCAGGAACGCGACCGGATTGGCCTCGTCGGGGTTAACGGTGCAGGCAAATCCACCCTGCTCAAAATAATCGCCGGCGAAATGTCCGCCGACTCCGGCGATATACATAAAGCCAAAGAAACGAAGCTCGGTTATCTCGCCCAGAACAGCGGTCTTCAATCCGATCGCACCATTATCGCGGAGATGCGCGCCGTGTTCTCCCATCTGCTTGAAGCGGAGGAAGAGCTCCGCGAGCTCGAGCTGCGGATCGCGGATCCGGAACTTCACGACAATCCCAAGCGCTATGAGGAGACGCTGGAGCGGTATGCTCTCCTGTCCGACTGGTTCCGCGAGCAGGGCGGCTTCGAGATCAATACGCGGATCAACAGCGTCCTGCACGGCATGGGCTTTGGCAGCTTCGACATGGAGACGGTCATTTCCACCTTAAGCGGCGGGCAGAAGACGCGTCTTGCGCTGGCTCGCATCCTGCTCCAGGCTCCCGATCTGCTTATGCTTGACGAACCTACCAACCATCTGGATATCGAGACATTGACCTGGCTGGAATCCTACCTGCGCGGTTACGCAGGCGCTATTGTCGTCGTATCCCATGACAGGTATTTCCTCGACGCAATGGCGAACACGATCGTCGAGATCGAACGCCATGTCGCCACACGTTATACAGGCAACTACTCTCGGTATCTGGAGATCAAGGCTGCCGAATACGAGACGGATCTTAAACATTACGAGAAGCAGCAAGGCGAGATCGAGAAGATGGAACAGTTCATCCAGCGCAATATTGTGCGCGCCTCGACGACCAAGCGAGCCCAGAGCCGACGCAAGGCGTTGGAGAAGATGGAACGACTGGACAAGCCGCTCGGCGATCTCAAGAAAGCGCATTTCACCTTCGAGATCGAGCGCATGTCGGGCAAGGACGTGCTCAGCGTCGACGATTTGTCCATTACCTTCCCCGGCAAAGAGCAGCCGTTATTCCGCCATATCGGATTCGAACTGACGCGCGGCGAAACCGTGGCGCTGATCGGACCGAACGGTATCGGCAAGTCCACGCTGTTGAAGGCGCTGATGGGGCAGCTTGAGCCCGCTTCCGGCACCATACGATTCGGCACCCACGTAAAGATTGGGTACTACGATCAGGAGCATACCCGCCTAAATGGACAGAATACGGTGCTCGAGGAAGTCTGGAGCGAATATTCCCATATGGAGGAAGCACGAATTCGCACCGTCCTTGGCAACTTCCTTTTCAGCGGCGAAGACGTGCTCAAGCGGATTTCCTCCTTAAGCGGCGGAGAGAAAGCCCGCGTCTTGCTGGCCAAGCTGATGCTGGCGCAAGCCAACCTTCTCATTCTCGACGAACCTACGAACCATCTGGACCTGTTCAGCAAGGAAGTGCTGGAAGCCGCACTCATCGACTATGAAGGCACGCTGTTGTTTATCTCCCATGACCGGTACTTCTTAAATAAGATGGCGGAGCGAATCATCGAACTTCATCCCGACGGCATCCGACATTTCCTGGGCAATTATGATGATATGCTGGAGAAAAAAATCGAAATGGAAGACGCCAAGCGCGAAGCCCTTGCCATGCAAGCCTCCGCTCAGCGCAAGACCGGCGCCGCTGCAGAAGCTCCGACGGCCAGCTCCTACGAAGCGGAGAAACAGGCCAAACGCGACGAACGCAACAAGCAGCGTAAGCTGGAGCAGCTCGAAGCCCAGATCGCCGAGCTGGAAGGCGCCGTCGCCGAATTGGAGGAGCAATTGACGGATCCCGCGATCTTTAACGATTACATCCGCATTCAAGAGATCCAAGCCTCCATCGAAGAACACAAACAAACGTTATCCGCAGCCTATGAGCAATGGGAAGAACTGATGTAGACCTCTTCTGGCCGTTATTCTCAAGTTCTGCCGCACTGAATAGGGATTGCACGGAGTGTGGCGGGTCAAACTTAATTATAGAGGGCTGCCGGCACGATGATACTCTCATCGCGCCTGCAGCCCTCTTCTATGACATTAATAGGTTTCCATACTAATAAGTCCGAGACGTTTCGCTTCGCGAATAGCCTCCGAACGGGATCTTACATTTAACTTCTCGAAAATACGCGTCAATTGATATTCCACATTGCGTTGGCTGACATGCAAACTAGCTGCAAGCTCCTTGTTGCTTACGCCCGCAGCAACCTCAGACAGAATAGTCATCTCTTTCTCGTTGATCGATACGTCTTCGATGGATAACTCCGATCGGGCCACCAATACTTCGTTTCGTCTTAGCTGCTTTAGCAACGTAATGGGGATAACCGCCTCTCCCCGTAACGCGCAGCGAATGGAGTTGTGCAGTTGCTCCCGCGAAGCCGTCTTCGATATGAAGCCGGAAACGCCAGATTCGATAAGCAGATTAAAGTGCGAGCCAATCTCGTAGCCGGAATAGATGACGATCTTGCGATCCGGATCCAGCTGAAGCAAGCGCTTCGTCAATTCCAGCCCGCTTATGCCGGGCATATTGAGATCGCAAAGAATCAGATCGAACGGTTCCTTGCCTGTCTGCACTTTGTTTAAAGCTTCCAAAGCGGAATGTGCAACAGTCACCTTCATCTCGCCATCTTGTTCAATCATCGTCTTCGTGCCTTCTCCCACGGAAGGATGATCGTCAACTAATAAGATATGAATCACCCGTAATACCCCTTTCGGTTCTTGCCCCTTCTATCATAACCGGCATCAGGATTGTCACCTCAAGTCCCCGGCCGCGCTCCGATACGAACGAAATTTCGCCATCCAGACTCGCGACACGTTCCTTAATGCCCGATAACCCCATATGTTCGAAAGATTCCGCCATCCCTTCGACATCCATGCCGATGCCGTCATCCTGATAGCGGAAATACAACATATCCTTGCGCAATTCTAGCTCCAGCGTAATAACCTTGGCGTCTGCATGTTTGTCGGCATTGCGCAGCAGTTCCTGAACGATTCGGTAGATCGCCGTTATCTGCTCCTCATTCAGCTCGTGTTGAATAGGCTTGGAACGGAATTTCACTTCGAAGTTAACCCTCATCTGCGTATGCTCGATAATCGACTCCACCGCCTCGACAACCCCCATCTCCTTAAGCAACGGAGGCCTGAGTTCATTGCAGGTTTCCCTGATCTGATGGATGACGTCCAGAAGCCCTTCTTTAATCGCTTCCAGCTCATTGCCGAGCTTTTCCGAGAGGGGATGGTCCATCATGATGCTCTCCAGTCTGCGATACCAGAGCAATTGGTCCTGCAACGCGGAATCATGAAGATCCGCTGCCAGCTTTCGCCGCTCGTTCTCCGACAGGAGGAACAACATCCTAAGCACCCATGGGGAAGGCGCGTGTTCTTTGCGGACCTCGGATTGCAGATCCTCGATCAGTCCTTCGATCAAATACAGATTCTCGAACACAATGCTGGAATAGTTGGCCATAGTTTTTAGCCAGCGAATTTCGTCGGAATTAAATTTCGTATGATTCGTCTTCATCCCAATCCACAATACATGGTATCTGGAACGTTGCTTGCCGATTACGAGACCTAGACCGTACGGAAGATCAATCAAGTCTCCAAGCTTGAACGCGTTGACGGTGCCCAACAGGAAGTCGGCGGTTACCATCTCCTCGTGTTCATCGCTCATAGGAAACACCGCATGCTCCGACTGATCGACGATAAGGAACGTTATGCGGCCTACGGGCAGCAACTGGTTGATCTCGTTCTTGAGAACCGACTCCAGATCGCCTTGCTTCATGACCTTAGCCACATTGCGGGAGAAGCGATCCAGACTGTCCTGATAGCTGTACATCGCCTTGAACAACCTAGGCCGGAACCGCTGATCGATCTGTTCCTTAGCGTACAGGAACAATGTCATGCCTACATATACAATGACAAACGATCCGATAAATTTCGACCAGGCGCTGCCATCCGGCGCCTGGGCCGCGAGCGTGACCACTGCCGCCAGCAGTAAGGCCGGCAGGAGTGACAACGCCGTGTAATACTTGAATCGAGTTAATATAAAATCTATGTCGAACAGCTGATTGGAAGTCGACAGATAGAAATAGACGATCGGCAGCACAAACAAAAACAAAGCCGTGAATGCCGGAGGCAGAACCTGATCGTTGCCAAACAGCTGCGGCAACAAGTTCAAAGCCGCAAATGGCGTAAAAGCCACGAGGTGGGCCGTCAACGTTATCGTAAACAGCGAATGAAGCTTCGTAAAACGGTGTTTCATATATTTGAGCACAAGCTTGTAGACGCAAACGAGATTGCCGACGAGCACAATGGCGCTATAGGCATTCTTGATATAATTAAACGTCTCGTTGCTAAGCAAATCCGTCCAAATATAGATCAGGCTGCTCGCGCTGACCGCGCCGACGATTCCGAAAAGTACGACAAGCCATCGCTTGTCGATAAGGCTTGCGTCGAATCTTCGCAGATAAATGTTCATGAAGCTCATATACAATAACGGAATGGTAGGCAATACGACATAAATAATCGATAAACCGACGGGGTCCCTCAAGATGGACGCCGAGGAACTGTAGTAGCTTATCCCTATCGACGAGAAAAACAGAATGAGCATAATAGCCGCCGGATCATGATTTCGTTTTACATAAAGGAATGCGGAGAACGCGCAGAACACGAATAGCGATATTCCCGGTATGTATAGCTGCAGCAATAATTCGAGCGTCGTATGCTCGCCCGACCAGGCTTTGGCGAACGTAATAGAGATTATGGAGCTGCCTCGACGTTCGATAAGGACGTTGTCCGCGTCCTCCAGCGAATCGTATTTCAACAGATTGGGGAATTCGTTCGCCTGCTTGCCATTGATCTCAAGCACCCGGTCACCAATCTGTAGTCCGTTCATCTTGGCCTGGCCCCCAGGTGCCAGTGAAACAACAAAAAAACCGGCATTATCCTGAGGAAGGACGTACGCTCCGATGGAAGGAACGCGAATAATGACGGCAGTCAAATAAATTGTTATTGTGACAAAAAAAATCAAGAAGAGGAATGCGCTCAGCCTTTTCATTGCCGTAGATTTCATGCAAACCTCTTCCTTTCAATCTCTTCATCTGACTTGGAAACTAGTTCCAGCCGTAACCGAAATAACGGGCACCGTTGTCCTTATCCTTCAATTCGCCTAGGAGAGCTCTCTGTTCTTCCGTTGAAACTCCTGCCAATTGAACTTGTCCACCCATAACCAACTTCATACTCTCTGCGCTGCTTGCCAATTGACGAATCATGTCCTTCAACATTTTACATTCCTCCGCTTCTCCTATTAATGAACATCGAATATAGTACATTTCTACTATATCAGACATAGGATAGCAGGCAAACGCAAACTTGATTGGTATTTACCGAAATAGCTTTTGCGTGATTTCGCTCCCTATGGACTAGGCGTTAGATCGAAGGGCCCTGTCATTGATCCGACTATCATCGCCCAGCATGCGAACAAGCCCTTCCTTCCACCTATCTTCGGCAGGCATGGCGTCCAGCAAATCAAGGAAACGATTATAGTGCATACGTCCCATCACTGTTCCATACAGCAAGGCGCCTGTCCGTTCCAGCGCTTCGCGGAACTGTTCTTGCCTGTCCAGAACAGCTTCCGCGCCGGATCTCCCTTGGAAGTAGTCTATAATCCAGGAATCCTGCTCCGTGCTGCTTTCCATCAAATACAGCAGCGGCAAACTGATCTTTCGCCCCAGGAAATCGCTTTTGTCGTCCCAGCGCACAAGATCCCTTACGTCGTTCTTCATCTGGGCGGACAGCCCCAGCGCTTCCGCATACGCTTCTATGTCCGGACTCCACTCGCGTCCCGCGCACATCGCGCCTGCATTGCAGGCCAGAACGAACAAAGACGCGGACTTCAACCGTATCATCTCCACGTAACCATCCTCGTCCTTCGCTTCGCCGGCAATATCCATCATCTGTCCGTTCGCGGAAAGCAGCAGTTGATTGTTGAGCCGTTCTGCGAATTCGCCACGATGTCTGATATCCTTTATCCCTTGCAGCATCGCCTGCTGCGACAGCGTCAGGATGGAGGTTGCGGCATGAAGCGACTCCGGCATAGGAATGTTCATCCATGGCTTGGCAGGCGCGTCTCCATCCTCCAAATCATCGAGAATATCCGTTGCCAGAATCAATAATTCCATGCCCGCCGCCGTCATAAGAGGGTCGCCCTCGCTACCGCCGTACATATGGTAGTGAACGAACGTCAAAGATCCGAAGATCATTGCCTCGCCGAGCTTGTCTTCCACGAAATCAAGCGCGTGCTTCTGAAGCCGCCGGGATTGGAACCTTTCCCGAATGAGCGACTTCATTGCCTCGCCGATTCTATCGTTTAGATTATTCCAGTCATTATGTACCCAATCCATATGGATTCCTCCGCAAGTTAAACAATGCCATAACCAGTATACTACGTTCTCCGCTTGCTGGCATCGTTCTTCTTTGAATCACCAATTCCCTCCTCGCTCCTGCGTGATAAGAGAAGTGCGATCATTTCCATCCTTATCTCCATTAGACTTCTGTGTTCGCTGGACGGATCTTGGACGCGCTTGCCTTGTTCAACCGGTTTAAACTTCAACGCCTCCCCTGCTGCCCACGGCATACTCCATGTATACCGCCTCCATTGTAAGCCCGCCCCTGGGAAGCTCTTCGATCAGCGTCATCGGGCTGTCGCATACGACAAGTTGCCCCTCTTTCATGACGCCGACACGATCGCAGCAATATTGAATTTCCGTCATATCGTGGGAGATGATGACAATCGTCTTGCCTTGCAGTCTCAGTCCCGCAAGAATAGACCAATACTCGCGCTTCGCCTGACTGTCGAGACCGGTCGTAGGTTCGTCGAGAAAGATAATCTCGGGATCATTGACGACGGAGATCGCAAGCGTCGTCCGCTGCCGCAAGCCGCCGGACAGCCGCTTGACGATCTTGTCGGCATAGGGCGCCAGTCCGAACTGCTTTAGAACGACGTCGGTATCGATCGTTCGTTGATAGAAGTCCTGGAACATCTCCAGCGCTTCCCTCACCGTCATTTTATCGATCAAAGTCGTTGTTCCCATCAAAAAATTGATGTGTTCCTTCAGTTTATCCCCATCCGTCAACATATTGAAGCCTAGCACGCTTACGGAACCTTCGTCGGGTTTGCTTTGGCCCGAAATCAGCTCCAGCAGCGTCGTCTTGCCCGCCCCGCTCTTGCCAATTACGCCGAATAGTTCTCCTTGCCTCACCTGAAAGGATACTTGCTTGATTGCATGGTTAGCGCCTAAATGCTTGCTGACTTGATTCACCTGGATGACGGCTCCCTTATCCATTCAGTTTACCTCCGCATGTATGACTTTATTGTTAAGATAGCTCATCCAGCTGGTGTTTTCACCGAAAACTTGATTCGTAATTAACGCAAATTTCATTGCGCTCTCGCCACGCGCTGTCGATTGCCGCATTTATCCCTTGAAAATCCGCCTCTCGCGCCTTGGTTTCGTTGGTTCGACATACCTATTAACAGGCTTATCCACAACTCTGGATAAATTGTTAGTTAATTCTGTCGACATTTTTCGGGATTAGGCCCGCAATTTCCAAGCTTCTGACGAATAATATGCGCAGGAGCCTATGATCTCGTTGTTTATATCCACTTTATCCACATTATCCACAATTCAATTGTGAAAAAGTTATCCCCGTTTCCCCCACATAAGAAAGAGGGCGCAAACCCAAGGTTTACGCCCTCTTTACAAACTTATCCCCAAAACGAGGGTCGATTGTGGATAAGTTTGTGCACATGTCAGCTATTTTGTTGGGGAACCCCCATTATTCGACTTAGTTAATCTTCCTGCTGCCGTGATTCTCTCTCTGAGCCGCCCCCGCAGACATAAATGCCTGGTTGCATGCGGACACGTATGCCTGCGCAGCCGCCAGAATAATATCATTATGCACAGAGCTGCCCCTGAATCTCTCGCCGCCATAAAGCACGCTCACTACCGCTTCGCCGAACGCATCTTCTCCGGTAGACAGCGAATGCAGCTCCAGGTCCTCGAATTCCGCCTCAGCCGGAATGGCTTGCTTCAGTGCCAGGATAACGGCTTCGAGCGGCCCTTCGCCCATAGCCGTATAACTTTCTTCGCGGCCGTCCTGGTTCTCGCGTACCGTAACGGTTGCGGTCCGCGCTCGCTGCGTACCTGCATGCACCAGCAGATCCACCAAGACGAGCGGGTCCAACTGCGTCCGGGTCATGTCGCCGGCTATGCGGATCAACTCGTTGTCCGTCACGATTTTCTGCCCGTCCGCAACTTCCTTGAACCTGGTGTAGATCGCCTTGAATTGCTCCTCTGTCGGCTCAATGCCGAAGTCCGCCAGACGATGTTTGATGGCATGGCTGCCCGAGTGCTTGCCCAGCACGATCATGCTTCTGGAGATGCCCATCGCCTCGGGATCCATGATCTCATACGTATTCCGGTTTTTCAGCAGTCCGTCCTGATGGATGCCGGATTCGTGCTGGAATGCATTACGTCCGACTATCGGCTTGTTGTAGGCGATGGGGAAATTCATCGTCCGGCTGACGATTCGCGACGTCTCGTAGATCTGATCGATTTGGACGTTCGTCTCCGCCTTCAGATAGTCCCGACGCGTCTCGATGGCCATAACCAGCTCCTCCAGCGAACAATTGCCCGCCCTCTCGCCGATGCCGTTCACGGTCACTTCGATCTGCGTTGCCCCTCCTTGGATCGCGGCCAGGCTGTTCGCTACCGCCATACCCAAATCATTGTGGCAATGCGCGCTGTATCGCACCTTATTGCCGCCCCGAGCCTCCTTGCGCACAGCCTGGAACAGCTCGATAACTTCGTTCGGCATCGCATACCCCAGCGTATCCGGCAAGTTAATGATTGTTGCGCCCTCCTCGATGACGGCTTCGACCAGCTGGATGACGAAATCACGGCCGGACCGCGTCGAATCCATCGCCGAAAATTCGATTTCGTCCACGAATTGTTTGCCGTACGCCACCATATCGCGGGCAATCCGAATGACCTCTTCCCGCGACTTGCGCAGCTGATGGCTCAGATGAATGTCCGACGACGAGATGAACAGATGGAGTCTGCGGCGAGCTGCATCCGCCGTTGCCTGAACCGCTGCGTCAATATCGCCTTTGACCGCCCGTGCGAAGCCGGCGATCTCCACCTGCTGCAGCTCGCGCGATATTTGCTGTACCGCCGCGAACTCGCCGGCGCTGGACACCGCGAACCCCGGCTCGATCACGTCGATGCCCAGCTTGGCGAGCTGGCGGGCAATGACGATTTTACGCTCCGGTGCAATCGAGGCTCCCGGCGATTGTTCTCCATCTCTCAAGGTTGTATCAAATATTTGAATTTTTTTGTAGTTTTCCATTGTTTTTCCTCCTCGATAATGGTCCTATAGAAGTGTAGTAGCTAAGGTTATTTCTAAACGAAAAAAAGCCCGCCATCCCCGATCAATCGATCAAGAGACGACAAGCTTAACGCTTCTGCCGTGGTACCACTCCAATTGGCCGTGCCCGAACGCGAATGTCCGGTGCAGCATGCCCGCTTAAAGCCCGTTGACGGAGGCGATCCGTAATACAGTACCGGCGGCGAATGGTTCTATCCCGAAGCTTGCGCTTCGAAAATGGCTGCCACGTTCCCGTATTCCGCTCACAGGCGAGATTCAAGCCCTGGTTTTGACTGCGTCGCACCTTCCCGCAGCTCTCTTGACCGTATCCACCTTTTCATGAGAACCATGATTTTGTGAACCGATTTGCCAACCGTTGCTCTACTTGCTCCTGCTCATAGCGTTTATTCAGTATTCGATTAAGTTCACTTCACTTGCCTCATTCGCAGCGCTCTTTGCCATCGATCTGTTTATCCATCAATCAGGATGTTCGCTCTGGCGGGCGATAAGGTGCACCTTTTCCCCTCCGCCAGTCGACCGACTCGTTAATGGTCCTGAAAATAAATAAAACCTGCCGTCTCTTATTCAAGAGACGACAGGTTACGAAGACCCGCGCGGTACCACCCTTGTTGGCAGCCTCCGTCAAAAAAGACGAAAGAATGCCCACCTTAATCATCGTTTACGGATCCGGAGTCCATCACGATGAACCTGCTTACGGAGGTTAACCGTAACTAAGTAAATTGCCCTCCCATGCATGAGAGACATGACAATGTTCCTTAGTTCCGCTCCCAGGCGAGCTTCAAGGCTTCCATCGACTGCGTTGCACCACCCGCAGCTCTCTGAGCAATCAAGACATTACGTCCCTATGCGTCCCGGAGCACCTCTACTGTTCCTGTTCTTAGCGTTTGCGAATATGAGGATTGAAGTATTGCTGTTTATTATAGCCGGACGATAATTATCTGTCAATTCGAACTTCAAAAAGTCCGATTTTCAATCTCCGGCGACCATGCTTCCAGAGACAGACCGGGATCGGCCTTTAGATCAAGGTCGGAATACATGCCGCGCTTCAGCTTCAGATGCGCAGCCGCTCCAATCATGGCGGCATTGTCCGTGCATAACTTGCCGGACGGGATGAGGAGCGGCAGCCCCTCGGCTTCGCAGCGAGCTGCAAGCGCAGCCCGCAGGCCCCGGTTGGCGGCAACGCCCCCGCACAACAAGAGCTGCTTGACGCCATAAGCCGAGGCGGCTCTAAGCGATTTGGTCACGAGCACCTCGATCACGGATTCCTGAAAGCCGCGGGCCAGTGCAGCTTCGTCCAGCTCAAGCCCCTTCATGCGCGTCTGATTAATGACGGCAAGCACGGCGGATTTTAACCCGCTGAAGCTAAAGTCGTAGCTCCCCTCCTCCAGCCATGCCCTGGGCAGCTCGATCGCAGCTTTGGCCTCCGCAGCCAGCTTGTCGATATGCGGTCCGCCGGGATAAGGCAGCTTCAATGAGCGGGCGACCTTATCATAGGCTTCGCCCACCGCATCGTCGCGGGTACGGCCGATCAGCCGGAAGCTGCCTTCTTTCTCCAGCAGAACCAGCTCGGTATGCCCGCCGGACACAACAAGCGCCAAGCACGGATATTTAAGCTCATGCTCAAGCTCGTTGGCATAAATATGACCCGCTATATGATGCGTTCCAATTAGCGGAATGTCCAACGCGAGCGACAGACTTTTTGCCGCGACGATGCCTACGAGCAACGCCCCGACCAACCCGGGTCCTTGCGTGACCGCAATGGCGGACATATCCTTTAATCCATGTCCCGATTCGCGGATGGCCTGTTCGATAATTAACGTTATGCTTTCGACATGCTTGCGCGAGGCAATCTCCGGCACGACTCCGCCGAAAGCTTCGTGAACGTCGATCTGGCTGCTGACTACATTGGACAGAATATGTTTGCCGCCCTTGACGACCGCCACCGATGTCTCGTCGCAGCTTGTCTCTACCGCAAGTATCAAAGTTTCATCGTAATTGCCAGTTGTATTCAATGACTTTCCTCTCCCGTTCCCAGCCGGCTCTCATCCAGCTCCGCCCACATAATAAGCGCGTCTTCGTTGTTATCCGAATAATAGTTCGGGCGTACGCCGGATGGCTGGAAGCCATGCTTCCGGTATAGCCGCTGCGCATGCTCGTTGGAGACGCGCACCTCCAGCGTCATGCGCGCCGCGCCGTAGAACAGCGCTGTACGCTGCAGCTGAGCCATGAGCCGATGCCCGAGCCCGATGCCCCTGACATCGGATCTGATCGCGATGTTCGTGACATGCGCCTCGTCCATAATGATCCACATGCCGCCATATCCGATTAATTCTCCGCCGTATTCCAGCACGAGGTATCTGGCGAACATATTGTTTTTCAGCTCGTTCACGAACGATTCTTCCGTCCAGGGACTGCTAAACGATTCCCGCTCGATGAGCAGAACGGCAGGAATGTCAGCTAACGACATGGGGCGATATACAAGCTTTGCATGATTCACCGGCATCTCTATCCCTCACTCGCCCGCTTCGCCTTCAACTTCACTTCCGCTTCCGTAAGCTGCGTGTAATTCGGAATGAAGGTATGCGGATCTTCGTTCTCGCCTGCAGCAAGACGTCTTTGGCCAAGCTGCGCCAAGTATCGGCCTTCCATGACGTAAGGCGTTAGCCGGACTTCGGCACCAAGCTCCGCTCCCTGCGCGGCCAGCCGCTCGGCTGCCGGTCCATGCAGCGACAAGTCGCCGACGAGCCAGACGACAGGCACGGCTGCATGTATCCGATCCGAGTTGGCGATTCCCTCTGCACAAGCACCATCAGAACCCGCTTTTCTCCCAACCGTATCCTTGATTCGCTCAAGAATCGAGTCCACCCATCGTTCCATCATCCGCACGCCATCCTCGGCGAATCTCGACCATTCTTCGACCTCGGTTCCATCTGCACCCGCACGGCAAACAAAACCCGCGGCATACACTTGCCCCCGCCTGGCATCCATAATAGGCAGCACCCAATGCTCGCGGCTCGTTTCGGTACGAGCATTCGTGATTTCACCGCCTGCAGGCGCGTCTTCCATCCCTCTGTGCCAAGCTCCGAACGCGATCGCTTCGAGACTGGAGACGCCTGCCAGCGGTTTCTCCCAGCACCAGGCCAGCGTCTTGGCGGCCGTGACCGCAATCCGCATGCCCGTATAGGAGCCGGGACCGTTGCCGACGACGATACCCGCCAGCTCCTCCGGCTTTATATTCGACGATGACAATAGATTCTTTAAATGGGAGATGACATGAACGGAATGATTGCGTTCCGCCAACGACTGCACCTCTCCCAGCACTTCCCCGTCACGGATAATCGCGGCTGCCATCGCAGCCGTAGACGTATCCAGAGCGATAACCGGGCCGCTCTCTGCCCATGCTGCCTTATTCATTGTCCAAGTTGCTCCTGTTCCATAGCGTTGTCCAGCCACTCCGCATACGGCTCTCCCCATCCCGTCAACCGGAACCGTCTTGCTTCTCCTCCGAGATGCTCGATATAGATAGACAGGCGATTAGGCGGCAGCAGTTCCTCGATCAAACTGGCCCATTCCACAATCGTGACGCCGTTTCCGTAAAAATATTCGTCAAGCCCCAGCTCGTCCGCTTCATCAACGGACAACCGATAAACATCCATGTGATAGAAAGGGAGGCTCTCCCCCTCGTATTCCTTAATAATCGTGAAAGTTGGACTGTTTACCACGCCTTTAACGCCTAATGCCGCGGCGAACGCCTGAGAGAATGCGGTCTTGCCCGCGCCGAGATCGCCATCGAGAGCGATGACCGTACCCGGACCTGAGAGAGCCGCCAGTCTGGACGCCCATATTTTCGTTTCCTGCAAGCTGCCCACTTCTTGAACAGCCGTTCCCTTGCCCGCTTTCATCCCCATCACCGCTTCATTATCCAAAATGATTATACCCCCGTTTCGCCACAGGAATATTCCGCTCATCGCCGCTTTGTGCCGACTCACGGACGAGCTCCACGCCAACCGACCCCTCCAACGTCTCGCCGATCTCGAAAAAGGAAAGTCCCTCCTCGCGGAAAACTTCACGAACCTCTTCCAGCTTGTCCTTGGCAATCGTTCCTAGCAACACGTAATCTTCGCCGCCATAAAGCATCCATTCCAGCGGATTAAGAGAGGCATCGGCGCCATACGTCTTAAGAGCATCGTCTAACGGGAGACGGCTCTCTCGGAGGACAAGCCGAAGCCCCGAAGCTTCCGCAATCTCCCACGCCTCGCTGGCAACTCCGTCGCTGACGTCGTTCAGGCTGCTGCTCCCATGCTCCAGCAGAAGTCTGCCGGCCCGTACCGACGGAGAGGGACGCCGATGCGCCGCTACAAGAGCAGCACGGCTCTGCCCCGTCTCCCGCTCACCGTCTTGCCCTTGTCCTTGTATCAGCTCAAGATAGCCCGCTTCCACACGCGGCACAACATGCTCCGCTTCCGCACGCGGCGCGACATGGCCCGCCTCAACATCGCCGGCCTGCAACCGCTGCTTCGCAGAACCAGCAGCTCCGCCTCCGCCTGCCTCGGCGAGCAGCAGATGCAGCCCCGCCGCCGACAGTCCCACGGCGCCGGTCAAAAACACGGCCTCACCGGGCTTCGCTCCGGATCGCCGCACCTCGCGTCCCGCCTCGACGGTTCCCGTCAGCGTGACGGATATAACCAGCCGATCCGGCGACGACGTCGTGTCGCCTCCGATCACGGCCACCCCATAGCGCTCGGCGCATTCGTACAGCCCGTCGTACAACCTCCGCATCCGCTCCGGACCGTACGACTTCGGCACGGCGACCGATACGAGCGCATGCAGGGGCACGCCGCCCATCGCGGCAATATCGCTCACATTGGCGGCAAGAGCCTTGTAGCCGACGTCTTCGTCCCTCATCGTCTCGCCGCTAAAGTGCACGCTCTCCACCATCGTGTCGACCGCGAGCACCATGTGCTTGGCGCCAAGGATGCCGTCGCTCGCCCCGGTGATATCGACAGCCGCGGCATCGTCGCCGATACCGAGCGACACGCCTCGCGCGCGCTGCCATTCCGCCGACTGCCGACGCCCCGTCCAAAGCGTTATGCTAGCAAACTCATCCACACCGACAATCTCCCTTTTCTCTTCTTATATCCCCCCATTCTACCCTAAACGGAGCAGGATTCAAAGCTTGCGATACAGACAAAAAACCTCCTACGCCGCGGCTTCTGCCGATTAGCGGGGGAGGCTTCCGTTACGCGCCGCAATCGCCAGCGCTTCTCTCTCGTTATTACAACTCCTTCACTATTGTAATGTGAAGCTGATCCTTAAGCTCGATCTCGTACGGGGACTTGGGCAAAGTCCCATCCGCCTCCATAATGACGCGCACTTTGGGGCGATGCACCGCAAGCTGGTTATTTTCCGTCACCACTACAACTTGACCTGTATTCAGCTGAAGCGTCGTTGCCACGGGGTATACCGAGATATGGCTGCAGAACAGCTTGATCAGATCCAGATCGAAGAACGTGCCGCCGGAAGCGAATAGAAATTCGATCGCCTCGCTTGTCGTATAACGCTTGCGATGCAGACGCGGCGATACGAGCGCATCATAGGTGTCGGCCAGTCCGACGATCTGAGCATATATATGAATTTCATCCTTTTTCAAGTTTCGCGGATACCCCATGCCGTTGAAGCGTTCGTGGTGCTGCAAAGCGCAGTGCGCGGATACGATGGAGATATCGTGATATTTGCGCAAAATATCGAAGCCCAGCTTGGGATGCGAATGCATCAACTCCATATCTTCCTTCGTATAACGTCCCGTCTTGCTCAGCAGTTCCGGCGGCAGCTTCGTCATGCCGATGTCAAAGAGCAGAGCGCCTACGCCCAGCTCCTCCAATTGATTCCGATTGAATCCCTTGGCGATCCCCATAATGCCGGACAATACGGCTACATTGAAGGAATGTTGGAACAAATAGGCGTCCATGGAATGAATACTCGACAGATTGACCAGCATATTCGGTCGAGTAGCAAGATCCTGCATGATGTTGCCGAACACCGCGCGAAAATTGCGCCCTATATCGGGAGCAATCGTCCGACCTTTGGACACGACCTCGTCTTTGAAGGAATTCATGGTTTTATAAATTTCATTGACAGCCTTCGTCCGTGTCTCGTCCCGAATCGTCTCCTCAGGTTCAATGTCCTCGGAAAGCCCGTCTTCAATATATAGAAAGTCGATACCGATGTTGCGAAGCCTCTCGATGTATCGCTCGTTCAATTCAACTCCGGTCCCGAGCAAGACGTTGCCATTCTCTTGAAAGATCGATCTGGCAATCCGATCCCCCGGCTTCGCCATTGCTAGCTGCACTTTTCTCATTTTGTGTATACCTGCCTTCATTGTGAGTCTTTATCCGCGAAGGTGAAGCTCGAAGAGGTTGACATGCATTTATATATTAGCAAACATCATAACGTCTGACTATGTAGCTAATATCCACTTGGCCCGGATGAAGCACAACCTTCTGAACAAAATCTGAACACGAAAAGTGGAAAAAAAAGGACGAAGCAGTCAATCTGCTGTCATCCCTCTCTCGCTCGGAGCAATCCGCTTACGCCAGCTTGCTCTTAACGATCCGGTTGCGTCCGCTATACTTCGCTTCGTACAATGCAGCATCCGCTTCTGCCATCAGTTCGCGCAGATAAGACTTCGGATCAGTCAGATTGTCCAGATCGAACCGGTCGATCGTTCTAACGCCCATGCTGATCGTCACGGAGACAACTCCGTCACCAATGCCGGACGGCACCTTGTTCTGCTCCACAGTCATCTTGACCTGCTCCGCGATAAGGTCGGCCTGCTCCCGATTCGTATGGGGCAAATAGACCGTGAATTCTTCCCCGCCGAATCTGGCCAGCACATCCGTCGGACGCAGTACTCTTCGTACGGCTTGTACCGTGCTGCATAATACTTCGTCGCCGGCAAGATGACCGAAACGATCGTTGATCATTTTGAAATGGTCCAGATCGAAGATAAACAAGGAAAACGGAATGCCGTACCGAATATTCGATACGATCTCGCTTTCGAGCTGCTGCAGCAAGTATCTGCGATTGAAACAGCCCGTAAGGCCGTCCGTAATCGCCATTTGCTCCAGTTTCCTGTTCGCTTGGGACAGCTCGTCCTGCATAACGAGAAGCTCTTTGTTCCGTTGCTGCAGCAGCTCGTTCTGGGAATTCGTCTCTTCTACCAGCATTCTAAGCTCCGTTACATCCTGAAAGGTCAAGACGCGGCCGATTATTCGCTTCTTCCCGTCCAATATCGGGGCCGACTGCACGACCACGTAGCAGATGTCGTTGAAATTGATGTTAAGCTCCACTTCCAGCCGCTCCATGGGACGCATTCGTTGAGACTCAAAGAGCGCCAGCAGCTGCCTGGCCGGCTCATCCTTAAATTGCGCTGCAAGCGAAAACGGCTGGAAGAAATCCCCGATTCGCAGCTTTAGTATCGGTTGCAGCATTTTGTTGATCTCCAGAATGACGTCGTTCTCGTCGATGACAAGAATGCCCGTTGACATCGTATTCATGACGTCGCGCTGCACAATGCCGATGATGTCGAACACTCGGTTTCGGCTGATCGCATTTACGATATAGACGGCCGTCGTTGTCAGGCCGATAGAGATGAGCGGAATGTAGTTGTTCAGAAGATCGATGAAATAGATGTTGACGAGCAGATCTCCAATCGCGAAAAACGCCAACATAAACAATCCGATCAATGCCGTCCGGACCATCTGACGTTGCCGAGTAGATTCGTCTTTCATTCGAAGCTTATGAATCAATAAAATCAGCGACACGGATAGATAAAGCAAGAGCTGTCCGATCATGACCCAATAAAGTGGACCGTGCTGCAACTGCTTGACGGGCCCCAACTCGTTGTTGATTTGCAGGAACATGCCCGCCGGATTCCAGCACACGACCGCAACCGACAGAAGGGCGGGAATCGCCAGAACAAACATCCTGCTCTTGCGAATGACATAGGACTGTCCCGACAGGTAAAGGATGAAGACAAGCCAGCCGACCCCAAGCATCGAAAGTCCTATGTAGGAAGCCGATAGGTACAAGATCCTAAAGGAAGTCTCGGATGTCGTCTGCGATGCGAACTGGAACAGAGGCCACATGATGAAAACGACGTGGAGCAAGAGATAAATGCGATGCAAAACCGTAACCGTGCTTGAGGAAAACACATACAGAAACAGGGCCGCAAGTATCAGAAACATGCTGAAATCGAGCCAGATCATCCAATCCAATAAGGTTCACCCATTCGTTTGGTAGCCATCTATTTCCATTGTAACAAATGTTATTACTCGCGACAATTGCCTATTTGTTGGATGGAAATTATTTTTACCTGGAAACGGGCCATGCTCCCGGTAGCATTCTCTCCAGCGCGGGAGAGAGTCCAAGGAACGACTTGAATGCCTCATACTCATGCCATTTAGACAGAGATAGTTCTTTGCGACCAGAGACCACAGCTCTAATCAACAGATTTTTGGGCGTGTGCTCCGGATCGACGAACTCCAGCATCTGAACCTTGTAGCCCAGCGTCTCCAACAGCTGTCCTCTGACGGCATCCGTCGCCAAGGCGGCGAATCTCTCCTTGAGCAAACCTTGGGACAAGATCGGAGCCAGCACTTCGCTCTCGACTTGACCAAACAGCTCATGCTGGCAGCAAGGCACGGACATGATGACGGAGGCTCCCCATCCCACTGCTTTGGCCAGCGCGGCATCGGTCGCGGTATCGCAGGCATGCAGCGTCACAACCATATCCGCCGATGTCAGACCTTCGTATTCCGCGATATCGCCGACCAGGAATTGCAGCCGGTCATACCCCAGCTTACCCGCAAGCTCCGAACAAAACTGAATGACGTCCGCCTTCAGATCAAGTCCCACTACGGAGATCGGCCGGCCCAGCTCTACCGCCAGCAAATGATACAGCGCAAAGGTCAGGTAAGACTTCCCGCAGCCAAAGTCGACAATCCGCAGCTCCCGTCCGGCAGGCAGATCATCCAGCACATCCGAAACCGTCTCGAGGAATCGATTGATCTGTCGGAACTTGTCCTGCTTCTTGGCGTGCACCCGGCCTTCCGGCGTCATGATGCCCAGCTCCACAAGGAAAGGCACCGGAGTGCCTTCCTCCAGCACGCGGCGCTTCTTGCGATTATGCTCCATGGCGACGGAGCTCTTTGCGGTTGGCGCCAGACGCCGAACCGCAGCTTTCCCCTTCTTGCTAAAAAGCAATTGGACGTCTGCTTGCGGCGTCTTTATTAACGCCTGCCTGTAATCGCCCTTTAAAAGCGATAATAAGGTTTCGGCAGCCTCTTCCTCCTTCATGTTTCGATGGAGCACCTTTGCCTTGTAATGAGACTCGAATTGATAATGCAGCCCATCCTTCATGGCAACCGGCCTTACGACGGTTTTAGGCGGCGTATCGCCATCCTTGCGCCGCGGTTGGCTCAGCGTAGCGTGAAGCAGTTCCCCTCTCTCCATCCATTCCGCTACGGTCCGCTGCCATTCCTCTTGCCCTGTTTCGCTCATTAACCCTGCTCACTCCTCATATGGTTGACGGACAAATCCGTTAATCCTTGCCTGATTTCTTCCCGGGGCAGGCCGCCCTGGACAAGCTTGCCGTCATCCAGCAGCAGCAGCCGCTCATAGACGGCCGCCGCGTCCGCCGCGGACAATGCCATATCCTCAAGCAGCTCGTACATGATGTTCTCCATATCCGCGAAACGGCCTCCCGCTTCATGCCACTCCATCAGAAGCCGCTTTGCGGGAACGGGCAGCTCAAAGGGACGAAGCGTCTCCAGCAGATCCCTCACTTCGTCATCCGGCTGCACCAGCGTCGGCTCTGCTTCCAGCAGCGATAATCGGATGAACAATCGAAGCGACCTGACATAGCCGGCGAAGCTCTCCGTTTCTTTGCCTAGCTCTGCTTGAAGAAGCGCTTCCTGCTTCAGCAATATCGCGATCGCCTGCAGATGATCGGTGTCCGGAAGGCCATTGGTAGACATGACCTTGATCAGGTCGACATCCGACAGCGAGCGGATTAGCTTGCTGCTAAGTCGAAATTCCTTGTCCAGCAGCTCGTCGATAACGAGAAGGCCTTCCTCCTGCTTCCGCTCCCGGCGCAGGTTCATAATCTGACCAATGGCTTCCGTCATCTGCGAGATCATACGCATGAAATAATCCCTTTGGAACAACGCTATTCCTCCCCCAAATACGGAGCCGGCGCGTTCTAGGCGAACAACGGCCGGCTCCGGCTTTCTACTCTATTGATAGTCGACGGCAGACTACCGCACGCTTTCGAGGAAATCCCGGATGGCCGTCTTCAGATCCTCCGGACATTCCAGCATGCTCATATGTCCAGCTTCCCCAAGCTCTACGATTGTCGTCTTACCGCCTGTCGCGGCGAACGCGCTCTCGGCAGGAATAACGCCATCCTTCCCGCCGGCCACGATCAGCACAGGAACCCACGCGTCTCGAATGACGGAACCCCGATCGAATCGTTCCTTCATGCCGCGTGCCGTAGCCGCCGCTCCATGCTGCGACGTTCCTCGTCCAATCTCCTTGCCTCTTGCCACCTGCATATCAAGCTCTTCCAACCGATCGGCGGCGAAGAGCTTGGGCACGAGCCCTTCGACGAAGACGTCGACTCCGTCTCCCTCGATTGTCGCTATCGCTTTATCACGGTTTTCTTTAGCGGCATCGCTGTCCGGAAGCGTCGTGGAATGCAGGAGTCCGAACGCGGTCAGCCTGCTCCCGTACTTCTCCGCATAAGCGAGCGTTATATATCCTCCAAGCGAGTGGCCGATCATGACGGCCTCGCCGATGCCAAGCTGTCCCAGCAGCTCTTCGACATCGCCCGCGAATGCTTCCATCGAATATATTTCATCGGCAGGAGCCGCGCTAATGCCATGGCCTCTCGCATCGGGCGCGATTATTCTTGCGTGCCGCGCCAACTCGGCGATGATTTGTTCCCAATACGAGGAGCTTCCGCAGTAACCGTGTAGAAGCACCAATACCGGTTCCTCCGCCCCCATGCCCTTCGAATCGTAATACGAGAGCTCGAGACCGCTGTCGAGCGTTACGGAACTGTTCGCGATAGAGATTGTCTGTGCGTCAATGCCAGGTTTGCCATTCATACGAAATCCCTCCTCATAGGTGTAATGCCCATCCCCCCGTCTACCGGAAGAATGTTATTGCTTATTAGAGGATGTTCAAAAAGTCCGCTTTTGATCACGAAGTATGCCGAGAAGCGTATTCGACATCGAATATAGAACGCAAGCGAATCTTCCGGTGCTCACGTAGCTTCCACTACGCTCCGCTCCTCAGTTTCTACTTTTATTCCATCTTCTACAGCGTTTTTGAAAAAAACGCAGCATCGGAAGCATACGCTTATGTGCTGAAAACCGAACTTTTTGAACTCTCACTATTATGGATATACCACGCTTCGTTAATAGCTGAAACAATCTCCCTCGCCATTCCCATGACAAGATGCAGCGAAGTGGTCTGCAGCATGCCGTATGCCTTGGGGCCGAACCGATTGACGACGCCTGCGATGGCGTAGTCGCCGATCGGCGGCAATTGGCGTCCCGTCGCCGCTCCCGGCTGCAGGGGGCCGCTCCCTAGCATGTAGCCGCCGATCGATTGCGGCTTGCCCAGACACGCATCGATCGCGATAACGGTCAGAGCGCTCTCGCTCTGTTCTTGCATCGCCGCGGCTGCAGCCCCTTCGACCCGATGGGCGTCGCACGGCTCCGCCAGCGTGCCGATAACGCGCGGCCAGCCGTTTTCCCTCAGCATCGTGCCGACTAGCGGACCCAGCGCATCCCCGGTGGAACGATCGGTGCCGATGCAGACAAACAGAATCTTCTCCCTGTCCGGCTGCAACCGGGCAATGTCGGCGACAAACAAAGCTAACCGTGCGGGAGTTCCGAGCTCCTGTTCAGCCTGCGGCGTCTTGCCGATAATCATACCTTTATTTCCTCCGCTCCTCAGATCCTGGCTACATCCAATCTTCTACAGCTTTTTCGAAAAAAACGCAGCATAGGAGGCATACGCTATTGTATGGATAACCAAACTTTCTGAACTCGCACTTTTACTTTCCTACTCCTCATTGTACCCGATATCGCCCCGCCTCTTCAATTTTGTGGTGCACGCCATATGCAACATGGTACAATGACGAGATCAGCGTCCAAGCAATAAAGGAGGGAACAACCGATGACTGATTTGCAGTCGCCAACACAGGACAATCTCGAGTTCATGATCGAAGCTATCAAGACCAAGCTGAGAATGGCTTCAGGCGCCGCCATGCAAGCCGGAAGCTTCAGCCTCGCCTGCTACGAAGACGTCAAGGATATCTATGACATCGTCGCAAGCAAGGATAAGTTCAGCATCAGCGAAGTAGAAGCGATTGTATCGGAGCTCGGCAAGCTTCGCAAGTCGTAATAATTCCAGAACAACCCATTAATTTGTGTTTTCAGACAAATAATGCGCTCCAATTTCTACAAAATCACGCTGCGACGATTGGCCAGCCCTGAATGAACAAAATCACTCTGACGGGCGAATCAAAAACTCCAAACGTCCAGACACTCACTGTCTAACGGACATAAATGACGCTGTCGATTCATTGTGAGTAACGGAGCTGAAACGTTCAGCTTTCGCTAACGGACCTCAGAGCCTCTATGTGCAGCATTTTCGCGATATTGAAAATCTAACGGACTTAGACGACGCTAATTGGTGCATTTCCGCCCATTCTATGCGGTTTTGACGGAAGTAAGGTCGTCTGTGTCCGTTACAATTTGAACAGGCCCCATTTTTGCGAAATAGCGACTGTGGAGTCCGTTACGATCAGCCTTTACTTAACTGCGCTGCCGTCCACAATGAATCGACAGCCTTCTGGTGTCTGTTAGATTTTTCGACCGTTTTAATCTGCACATGAAACCTATGAAACTTTCCTGTTTTTCCACAAGCAATAAAAAAGGGTGACATCTTTATAATTTTCTTCCCTTTGCGGGAAAAATCGAAAAAGATGTCTACCCTACTCGCTAAACCGGGGGCGATGTACTCGAAATTTCATACTCAATCGATCGCCTAACCCCCCAAACGTCCCATTGCGCTCGAAATTTCATACTCATTCGATCACCTGGCCCTCCCGACGTGCCATTGTACTCGAAATTTCATACTCATTCGATCGCCTGGCCCTCCAAACGCGCCATTGTACTCGAAATTTCATACTCGTGCCTGTCGGTCGTCATATCCGCCTGCTCACTAACCGCCCGTCCCATCCCCGAATTATATAAATCCTGTATAAACAAGGTGATACGGCTGTCGCCGTCCTTAGGCGGCGCAGTAAGTTTCATTCCGGGAAATAGAGCCCAAGTAGAAAAACCGCCAGGGATAAACTGCCCTAACGGTTCTTTACGTTCGATTTTGGCCATATAGCGTGCACATAACGGGCTTGCCGCATATGTATATTTTACGAATAAATGGCTCTTGCCTCATCTTCATTGCGTATTTTTGCTCAATTGACGTACGGTTTGTGAAAATATCCAAATGCCCACGCCAGCATCCCCCTACGTATTCATGCCGCGCGCGTCCACCTTCAACATACGCTCCAGCTTTCCGCCCCGCACTCCAATCAATTCATCACGCAAATTAACCACCGTACAGCAGTGATTTGGAATAATCGATACGACATCGCCGATTCGCAGCGAGCAATCGTCCGGTACTGCCAGTATGCCGTGCTCTTCACTGAGTCTCTCGACGAATATTTCGGGATAATCAGGCAAATAACCATAACCTTTGCGATGGACGCTAACATCGCTGGTCAATGTCTTGGAGCCTGCGTCCACAATGACGGTTCCGGGACGAGGCGTGCTTACGACCGTGGCGTGAATGCGCATAGCGCACTCCGATTCGTCGATCAGACCGGGAAACAACTGCGAGCCATCGCCAAAAACATAAGCGCCCGGACGCATTTCGGTAACACCCGATAGCTGCTTGACAAACTTCGAGGTCGGAGTCGACCCCACGCTAATCTCGGGCACCTCCAGCCCTCTCTCCCGGAGTATTTGCTGAGTGGCGATTAAGGCTTCCGCCTCGGCAAATGCAACTTTTTCCGCTCCCTCTGCATCCCCGCAGCCATAAGAATGGCCTGCGTGCGTCATCAACCCTTTTACTTCAACGCCAGGCAGAGCGCTAATTTGAATCGCGAGCTCGGCCGAAGGCAGCCCGGGCTCCAATCCGCAACGATTTAGCCCCGTATTGATATCGAGATAGAGCGGAATTTTTATGCCCGCAGCGACGCCGACATCCGATATTCCCCTTGCAGCCTCCACGCTGTCTACGCTAACCGTTACACGGATGCCACGCTCAATCAGTGCGGCCAAACGCTTCAGCTTGCCTGCGCCAACCAAAGGAAAGGCGATCAGGATATCGTCGATTCCGCCATCAGCCATCACTTCCGCTTCCCCAAGCTTGGCTACCGTAATGCCTACAGCTCCGTATTCGATTTGTTTCCGGGCAATCCACACGCTTTTATGCGTTTTAATATGCGGACGCAGATTTACCCCCGCTTTGGCGGCAAGCTCCGCCGTTCGCTTTAGATTGGCATCCAGAATATCAAGATCAATCGCCACCGCCGGCGTCTCCATTTGCTCAATTCGCATATCCTTGTCACTCCTCACTGATTGTGGACATGAACCATTTCGCCGTCGAGGAACACTTTGCGGACTTGAATGTCTTCGGTTACAAAAATCAAATTGGCCCGCTTCCCCGTCTCCAAGCTCCCCGCTTCATGATCGATTCCAATAACCTTCGCGGGGTTCAGAGACGCCATCTTGAACAGATCAGCCATGCCGACGCCCGTGTGACGCTTCATGTTATATACGGCGCGATCCATCGTAAGCAAACTGCCGCCCAGCATATAGTCCTCTGCTTGGGCTGGGGAAAATTCGGTTTTTTCGATAAGATTGACATCGACAATAGCGTCATTTACGCCAGTTCCGTCCATCGCATCCGTAATAATGATAACTTTATCCGCCCCTTTGACCTTCAGGATAAACTTGAGCATTAGCGGGCGAACGTGACGGCCTTCGCTGTCGGGAATAACCTCGGCATATATCTCGTCGCTGAGCAGAACCGCTTCGTCAACACCTACCTCCCTCGTTCCGGCATAGCGGGAGGGCGACGGCGTGGTGCCGCTTGCATTTGTGCAATGGCAGCCGATGCGAAGTCCGTACGGCACACAGTCCAGCACCGTCTCCGCAGCTGCCTCCGAATGGCCGACCGAAAATGTGATGCCATAGCGCGAGGCCTCCTCCATAAATTGCCTCTGCCCCTCCAGCTCGGGTGCCAGCGTCCATACTTTGATTTGCTCGCCCGCCATTTTGAGAATCTCCCGGTACTCCGTCGGATTCACCGGACGAATCGGGGATGTAATCGCCCCGTACTTAGGATTAATATAAGGCCCTTCCATATGAATCCCCGCTATAGAGCGGCCGTAAGCTTTTGTATCCAACTGCGCTTGCAGTATCCTGCGCAGCCCCTCCGCTATCTGCTTCTCCGATTCATTATACGAGAAGGTTGGCAAAATGGACGTCGTACCATAATTCAAATGAAAGCGGGCAAACGCGGCAGGATTCTCGAAGGACCAATGGCCGCCGCCGCCATGACAATGAATGTCGACAAACCCCGGAGCTACATACAGCCCTTCGGCATCAATCAGCTCCGCATCCGCAGACGGCGTCAGATCGCGTGCCTCGCCGCAAGCGACAATTCGTCCTTGATCGAACCAAACGACTCCCTCGTCAATCAAGCCGCGCGGTGTAACAACTTTTGCGTTAACGATTACTTTCATCCTCGCTCTTCCCCCCAAGCCATGGATATAATCAATTTTCAAACGGAAGACAGCTTTATAAACTGGCCTCCGTCAACAACCATCGAATGCCCCGTCATATAGGAGGAATCGTCCGAAGCAAGGTACAACGCAGCCGCGGCTATTTCCTCGGGATTCCCTATCCTGCCCAATGGAATCGTTCTCAAATAAGGCTCGATCGCCTGCGGATTATCGATTAGGGGCTGGGTCAGCCGAGTATGTATAAATCCCGGACAAATTCCGTTCACCCTGATGCCATGCGGCGCCAACTCCAGCGCCATCGACATTGTAAGCGAATTGATTCCGGCTTTCGAAGCGTTATAATGCACTTGATCCCCTTCAGCGGCCAAGCCGTTAACGCTGGATATATGAATAATCGAACCTTTGCCTTGCTTTATCATTTCCCGAGCGACGGCCTGCGCGCACAGAAACGTCCCTTTCAAGTTAACGTCGATGTGCAAATCCCAATCCGCTTCCTCAATATCAAGGAAAGGCGCGGGCTTGCAAACTCCGGCACTATTGACCAGCGTATCGATCGGTCCGAAAGCCGCAACAGCCTCCGCTGCCATCCGCTCAACATCCGCCTTGCTCCGAACATCGGCCAATACGGCTGTCGCCTTGCCTCCGAAATCGAAAATGGACTGCACCGTTTCATCCAATGCCTTACGTTCATTCCCTGACACTGTCACCCTTGCGCCCTCGCGCGCAAATCTGTACGCAATAGCCTGGCCAATGCCGCTGGATCCGCCTGTCACGAGAGCATGTTGATTTAATAGTCGCATGAGCCCCTCCTGATAAGTTGAAACAAATAGGATTTACAACCCGAAACGGGTGTGATATGTTTTGATTATAAAACCTTGGTTTCAAAATAGCAAAACAAATGTTTTTATGCCAAATGGGAGGTTAATATGAAACTGCTAACTTTTAATCAAGATGGCCAGCAGAAGCTAGGAATCGCCACACCGCAAGGAGTGCTGGACGTCTCGCAAGCAATCGGCGCGTTCGGCCGGCAGGACGCCAACATCCCCGCCACCGTCATGGAAGCGATTACAGGCGGCGATGACTCGATTGCCAAGCTGCGTAAGCTTGTCGATCAAGCGCTAGAAGCTTCCGAGCGTTCCACTCTGTTCCTGAACGAGACGGAGCTCACGCTGGGACCTTGTGTAACGCATCCTAACAAAATCATTTGCGTCGGACTAAACTACCGCAAGCACGCCGAAGAAACCAATGCGCCTATTCCGCAATTCCCGATTCTGTTTAACAAATTCAACAACACGCTGACCGGTCATGGATATGATGTCGCTCTGCCCAAGGTCTCCTCGAAAGTGGACTACGAAGCGGAGCTTGTTATCGTCATCGGCAAGGAAGCCAAGTATGTGGACAAAGACAGCGCGCTTGATTACGTATTCGGTTATGCTTGCGTCAATGACTTATCCGCCCGCGATCTGCAGCTTCGTACATCGCAATGGCTGACTGGCAAGTCGTGCGACGGCTTCAGTCCGCTTGGCCCTTATTTGGTCACCGCCGATGAGACTGGAAATCCGAATGATCTGGAAATCCGCTGCACCGTCAACGGTGAGATCAGACAAAACTCCAATACCGCCGATATGATTTTCCATTGCGACGAGATTGTCAGCTATATTTCGCAATATATGACGCTCGCGCCGGGAGACATCATTTTGACCGGAACCCCGGAAGGCGTAGTGCTCGGATACCCCGAAGAAAAGCAAGTATGGCTGAAGGACGGCGATATCGTTACCGTTGAAATCGAGAAGTTAGGCAAGCTGACCAACCGCATGGTAGCGGAAGCAAGGCTGTAGAAGTATTCCAAAACTTAAGGAGAGATGCACGATGTCCCAACAAATTCATACAAGCGACGCACCCGAATTTCCCCTTCCGTTCTCGCAAGCGCTGCGCGCCGGCGATTTCGTATACGTCTCAGGCCAGGTTGGCGTCGATCCAAAGACGCGCCAGGTAGTCGGCCATACGATTGAAGAACAAACGGAGCAATGCTTGCGCAATATCGAAACGATATTGAAGGCTGCAAACTTAACGCTCGATCATGTCGTGAAAACAAACGCAATCGTATCGCATCTGGAAGATTTTCCCGGTTACAACCAAACGTATGAGAAAATAATGAATCGGCCGTTCCCGGCGCGCACCTCGGTGCAAAGCGGCATTGGCGATTATTTGGTCGAGATCGATGTGATCGCCTACGTCCGCTCGGTCCGAGGGGAAGCCGAATGACCCTGCGAATTGCGGTTGCCGGAATTCTCCATGAAACCAATACATTTGCTCCCGGAATGACCGGGCTTGAGCATTTCAAGAGCGAGAGCGTCAATGGACTTGACGCCTATCTCCTCCGCTATGGCGGCACACGCACTTCAATGGGCGGCGTTATCGATGCGGCCAGGCGGCATGGCGTCCAGCTGACACCCGGCTTATATACCGCAGCTACGCCAAGCGGCATGGTGGAAGCGGCGGCAGCCGACGTTCTGATCGATAATGTCGTCGATTCCATTGACGGCGATATATCCGGCCTCGTGCTCATTATGCACGGAGCGATGGCGTCCGAGCAGTACGACGATCTGGAGGGCGAATGCCTCAGACGGCTGAGGGCGAAGCTAGGCGACAGGCTGCCGATCGCCATGACCATAGATCTTCACGGCAATGTGAGCAAAGATATGGTTCGGCTTGCCGATGTCATTGTCGGCTACGATACTTATCCTCATGTCGATATGCACGAAAGGGCGGAAGAAGCGTTCGATCTGCTTGTTCGATATATACGGCAAGAAATCAAGCCAACCCGATCCTATGGCCACACGGGCATGCTCGTCGTTCCGCAAGCGATGATGACCGAAACCGGAAGTATGAAAACAATAATGGACCGCGCCTTCGAAATAGAATCGGATCCGCAAATTTTGAACGTAACCGTCGCGGGAGGGTTTCCATACAGCGATGTTCCCGATGCGGGGATGTCCTTTATCGTAACCGCCGACAACGATCAACAACTGGCGGATCGTTATGCGGCCGAACTGGTTCGGCTAACCATCGATTTGAAGGAAAGCTTCGGCCTTGACCACCTGTCCCCCGACGAAGCAATCGCAGCCGCGCTTGCAGAAGCGTCAGGCCCCGTCATTCTTGTGGAAGGCTCGGATAATGTCGGCGGCGGAGCGCCTGCGGACGCCACTCATACTCTCCGACAATTGGTCGGTATCCAGGAGAGGGCATTAATCGTAATTAGGGACGAACAAGCGTCAAGCCTCGCATTCGAGCTCGGCGTCGGCTCGATCTTCCAAGGTCCGGTCGGAGGCAAGAGCAATCCGCTGCATGGCGAACCCGTCGAAGTAACCGGGAAGATCCGCTTGCTGTTCGACGGCCAATATCGCCACGTCGGCGCGTATATGACCGGACAGCTTGCTTTCATGGGCAGAACAGCGGTTGTCGAGTGCGGACAACTAACGATTGTCATAACGGAGAAACGCGTGGCGCCATGGGATCTGGGCCATATTCGCTATGCCGGACTTTGGCCGGACGACTTCAAAATAATCGTAGTCAAATCCGCAATCGCTTGGCAAACCGCATTCGGTGCATTCGCCAAATCTGTCATTTACGTTGATACTCCAGGCTGCTGCAGCGCCAATCTCGAGCATTTTCACTATGAGCGCGTATCCAAGCCGATATATCCATTCGATCCCGAGCCCCAACCAAGGTTTATATAAAAGGTTGTTCAAAACTATAATTAAAGGGAGGAATCCTGTTGTCATTAAATGTAGAGAAATCCAAACAAATGCTGCTCGAATCCCAAAAATATTTGGCGGGAGGCGTAGCCTCGACACTTCGCGCTTCTATGAAGCCGACGCCGCTATTCGCGGAGTCGGGAAGCGGTTCCCGAGTACGCGACGTTGACGGCAATGAGTATATCGATTACTTGCTTGCTTACGGTCCGCTCATCCTTGGTCATGCCCATCCCGCGATGGCAGAGGCGATGAATGAAGCAACGAAGCGCGGATTCACTTACGGATTGCAGCATGATGGCGAGATTAATCTGGCGAAGCTGCTTACCGAGTTGCTTCCGTGCGCCGACAAAGTCGCGCTAAGCGGCTCGGGCACCGAAGCCGTCATGCTGGCGCTTCGATTGTCCAGAGCATATACCGGCAGAACGAAAGTCGTCCGGTTCCATGGTCATTTCCACGGCTGGTCCGATGCGATATTCACTTCCTTCTTGAGCCCGGATATGAAGCAATCCTCCGCAGCCCAAAGTTTTATGGCTTCCGCTCCTCCCGGAACAGGAGGTCAGAGCGAGAACAGCCTGCAGGACATTATTATGCTGCCTTGGAACGACATCGAAGCTTTCGAAGCGTTGATTGCCAAGGAAAAGGACAGCATCGCTGCGGTTATTACGGAACCTATAATGTGCAATAACGGTTGTATTGGGCCGAAAGCCGGTTATTTGGAACGTATACGCAAGCTGACGGAGCAAAGTGGCATCGTTATGATTATGGATGAGGTCATTACCGGATTCAGGCTGGGCCTTGGCGGGGCTCACGGCAAACTGGGCTTGAAACCGGACCTGGTAACGATAGGCAAGGCGCTGGGAGGCGGTTTCGCAATTAGCGGCGTTGCCGGCAAAGCCGACATTATGGCGTTGATCGAAAAAGGCACCGTAGGCCATCTGGGCACGTTGAACGGAAATTTTGCCGCCACATCCGCAGCTCTCGCCGTTCTTCACGAGCTTGGCAAGGATAACGGAAGCAGCTTTCCGCGTATGGAGAAATTGTTCAACAGATTAGTAGCCGGCCTTCGCGAGCTATTGAATAAACATGGCGTCCAAGGACTTATCAACCAGGCGGGACCCGTCTTCCACTTCATGTTTACGGAGGAGAAGCAGGTCGAAGACTTCGACACCTTCAATAAGCGCGATGCCGCCAAATACAGCCGATTTGCCGAGCTGATGCTGGAGGAAGGCGTACTTGTGCGCCCCAGCGGATTATGGTATATTTCTACCGTTCATACCGAAGCGGATATCGAAAATACTATACAAGCGGCGGATCGCGCTTTGGCCAAGCTGGCGCTTTGACAGGATCATAAGCTTATAGAGGTCGTTCAAAAAGTCCGATTCCCATTACGAAGTATGCCCAGAAGCTTACTCGACATCGAATATGGAACGCAACCGAACCTTCCGGTGCTCACGTAGCTCTGCTACGCTCCGCTCCTCAGTTTCTAGTTGCCTTCCATCTTCTCGGTACTGAGAACCGAACTTTTTGAACACGCACTTATGGCGGCAAACGGAGGTAGTATCAGTTGAGTAAAGAAATTGAGGTTAAAAATGAGCGGTATACGATTCAATCGATAGATAAGGCGCTTGATTTGCTGGAACTGCTCTCGGAGCACGGTTCGCTTAGCCTGATCGAGATTACCAATCTTCTCGAGCAGCCCAAATCGTCCACCTTCCGCATTATTCTTACCTTGGAAAATCGGGGATTCATCAGCCGCAGCGATGAGGACGGCAAATATTGCCTTGGCTACAAGCAGCTCATGCTGACCCGAAATCTACTCGAACGAAACACGCTCCGCACTGCCGCATTGGCGGAAATGAAGACATTGTCCGAGCTATATGGCGATACCGTCAATTTGGGCGTCTTGGTGGATAATCAGGTGCTGTACATCGAAATCGTTGAAAGCACGCACGCGCTAAGAATGACCGATACGATCGGTTCCCGCTCGCCCTTTCACGCCACAGCGATGGGAAAAGCAATTGCCGCTCATATCCCGGAGGCGTCGGTGCGTGAACTGGTCGACACATGGGGCCTGCCGGTTATTACTCCCAATACGATTGGTACAGTGGAGCAATTGTTGTCGGAACTTGAGCTTACTCGCAAGCAAGGTTATGCGCTGGACGACGAAGAAATCGTCGAAGGAGCTCGCTGCGTCGCGGCGCCGGTGTTCGATATGTATGGCCGTCCGATCGGCGCGATCAGCGTCTCCGGCGCCATGCACAGATTCAAGCAAGAGATGCTCCCCGAAATCTCGCAGCATGTTCGCGACGCGGCTTTGATCGCTTCCCAAAAGCTCGGGTTTGAAGCATAGATACGATCTTTTGTTGTTTAACTCCAATTCATCCGAATTCTTCCTTGCTATTTCCCGGGCTCGCTGCATTCCTGCAAAGCAGGTACACAAAAAGGTTGGACGGAAAACTTACGTTTTCTTGTCCAACCTTTTTATTTTGGAGACTTATTGCCGAACCGCAGTCCTCTTATTCTTCGGTTACTTCTTCCGTCGACTCGGGCTCTGCCGCTCCGCCAATGGACAGCTTGATCGTGATATTTTTGCGCTCGCCCTTCAGGAAGTGTGCCAGGCGCTCAAGCTTGTCCGCAAGCTCGGCTCCGCTGAGCGTCGTATTAAGATGGTAATCGAAGCTGTCCGATGGCAGCTTTGCCGCCGACTGGGATCTCCAGCCAAGCTCGCCTTCCTGGTTCTGTCTGTTCATGAGCTGTTCTTGGGCAGGGTAGAACTTGTCGGATTTGTTTACGACCCGCTCGTAGATGCGAAGCTTCTTGAGCAGCATGTAATATTGGGCGGAATGCTTGAAATTCCAAGCCTCCCGGATATCTTTAAGCGTGTAGTCCATCTTCCAGCGCTTTAGCTTTTCAACCTGTTCATCCGTCGTTAATTCCAGAAATTCGTCAAGTGGCAACATCTTCTCAGCCATGTTGGACCTCCAATATTAATATTCATTAGCACATCATAAGCATATCTAATATTATTACAATAAAAAATATTTATTATATAAAAAATACCATAAAGTCTTGTTTAACACAACAATAAACCTTCCCGTAAATGTTATTACAACATTCGACAAGGAAGGCTATTGTTTATATCTTATGGCACATCTGCGTTATTGCGATTTCAGCCCGGATGCTTCGAGGAAGGTCCGGAACGCCTTGGCCCCCTCATCCGTTCGCTTGAAGACGCCCGCGTCCTTAAGCACGTCGAGGAATTTGTCGCCCGTCTCCGAACGGACGATGTCGTTAGCTTCTTTCTGCGACAGCATGCTGCCGTATTTCTGTACGAGACGATCCGCCCATTCCGCGTGATGAGCCAGCTTGTGTCCGGAACTCTGCAAATCGGAGGCTTTTTCGGCCGCCTCGGGGGTAAGCAGGCTTGCGATTGCTTCCAGCTCCTCCTTCAGACGTCCCGGAAGGACGGCCAGTCCCATTACTTCGATCAAGCCGATATTTTCTTTCTTGATATGGTGGAGATGGCTGTGCGGGTGGAAGATGCCCCCCGGATGCTCTTCGCTCGTACGGTTATTGCGCAACACCAGATCAAGCTCGTAGTCGCCGTTGTCCTTGAGCCGAGCGATCGGTGTAATGGTGTTATGCGGAATACGGATGCCGTCCGCTGCTTCCGAGAACGCAAGCACTTCCGCCGACGGGTCGCTGTAGCCTTTCCACAGATCCAGAATACGGCAGCCCGCCGCATGCACGGCCGCCTTGGAGGAGCCTTGCAGGCGAAGCACGGACATCGGCCATTGCACGATGCCGTATGTCACTCCATTGTCCGAGCCGTCTGCATACCTGGCCTCGATCGGCGCTGCTTCCATCGGGAAGACATGACGTCCCGCCTGGAAATGGTCATGGCTTAAGATAGAACCGCCCACGATCGGCAGATCGGCGTTAGATCCGATGAAGTAATGCGGGAATTGCTCGACGAAGTCCAGCAGCCGCGCGAACGAAGAATGGGTAACGGCCATCGGTTCGTGCTCGCCTTTAAATACGATGCTGTGTTCGTTGTAATACACGTAGGGCGAATATTGGAAGAACCATGCCTCGTTCTGCAACGTCATGGGTATGATCCGAAGATTCTGTCTTGCCGGGTGATCCGGGCGTCCCGCATAACCGACATTCTCGGCACATAGAAGGCACTTTGGATAATGGGCTTGCGGCAGCGTCTTGAGCAGCGCGATCTCCTTGGGGTCCTTCTCCGGCTTCGACAGGTTGATCGTCATCTCCAGCTCGCCATATGGCGTTCTGTGCAGCCAATATTGATTTTTCCGAATGCGGTCCATTCGAATATAGTTGCTGTCGATGTTCAACGCGTAGAAGGCGTCCGTAGCGGTAGCGATGCCTTCCTGGCTTGCCCTCGCGCGAAAGGCCGACGTCGTCTCCGACGGTCTTGGCATCAACAAACCCATGATCCGGGCGTCGAGCAGATCCCGCTGAGTGAGCGTATTGTCCGGGACAAGACCGATCGCGACACCATAGTCGAGCAGCGGCTCCAGCAGCTCTACCGGACTTTCCGCCGGCTCGCCTTGATCGCCGCCCGTCGCTTCCGCCGGCTCGGTGAACCGGAACAGATCCAGCAGCGCGTTGCGCGCGTAGGCAAGATCCTCCCGCTCCAGCATTCCTTTAACGAGCGCGAACGCCAGCAGCTTCTCGATGTTAGATAACGCCTCTTCTCTGGCAGGCGCGGCCGTTTGTTGCAACGTCATGCTACTGCAGCTCCTCTCGCTCCTCCGGCTTATCTTGGGGCCGGGTCTATTTCTTGTCGTCGTAGCCCTCGGGATTGGACTGATGCCAGCTCCAGGCGCTGCCGATAATGTTTTCGAGATTGCTGCGGGTCGGATTCCAGCCCAGCTCCTTGCGAGCCCGGTCCGAGGAAGCGACCAGCACGGCAGGATCTCCCGCGCGCCTTGGCTCGATAACGGCGTTGATCTCTTTGCCCGTCACGGAGCGGGCAATCTCGATCACTTGCTTGACCGAGAAGCCTTGCCCATTGCCGAGGTTGTAGACGGCGCTGTCCGCTCCGCCGCGCAGCCGGTCTACGGCCAGCAAGTGGGCGTCGGCCAGGTCGCTGACATGAATGTAGTCGCGCACGCATGTGCCGTCCTCCGTCGCGTAGTCGTCGCCGAATACGGAGATGTGCGGACGTTTGCCCAGCGCGGCTTCCAGCACGATCGGCACCAGATGCGTCTCCGGGTGGTGATCCTCGCCGATTCGGCCGCTGTCATGAGCGCCGGCGGCATTGAAGTAGCGGAGCGAGATATATTTGATGTCATGCGCGACGTCGAACCACTTCATCATTTTCTCCATCGCCAGCTTCGTTTCGCCATAAGCGTTTGTCGGAAGCGTACGATCGTATTCGTCGATCGGCACGCTCTCCGGTTCTCCATAGGTCGCGGCCGTCGACGAGAATACGATGCGCTTGACGCCGTATTCGTTCATCTTCTCAAGCAGACACAACGTTCCGTACACGTTATTATGGTAATACTTGCCTGGCAACTTCATGCTTTCGCCGACAAGAGAGTTCGCCGCGAAGTGGATGACGGCGTCGATCTCGTTCTCTTTAAACACCGTGTCCAGGAAGTCCGCGTCTCTCAGATCGCCGACGTAGAGCTTGCCGCCGAGCAGCGCTCCCTTGTGGCCTTGCTGCAGATTATCCACGACAACGATGTCTTCCCCGCGTTCCTGGAGCGCCGCAACGGCGTGAGAGCCGATATATCCCGCTCCTCCGGTTACCAATACTGCCATAGTATCCCTTCTTTCTCGTTATTCGTTCCATTGGCCCGTTACTATAAGTTCGTATTCATGTTCCCTATTGAAGGCGTTCGACGCCGTTGCCGATGCTGCAGACATAGAAGTCCGCCGTCAGTCCCGTCGCTTCCGTATACTTTCGCCCAACTTCCTCCTGGAAGCGCTCGATGCTGTCCTCGTGTACGAGGGACACCGTACAGCCTCCGAAGCCCGCGCCCGTCATTCTGGAGCCCAGCACGCCATCTACGCCGCGCGCCGCGTCTACCATCGCGTCGAGCTCTGCGCCGGTTACTTCGTATAGATCTCGCAGCGAGTCATGCGATTCGTTCATCAATTGGCCGAACGCGGCCAGGTCATTGCTCTTAAGCGCGTCCATCGATCTCAGGACCCGGTCGATCTCTTCCATGACGTGTTCGGCGCGGCTGCGGATGAGATCATCCTTGATCAGCGACTTGGAAGCGTTGAACTGCTCCAGGCTAAGCTGTCCCAGCAGCTCCAGCTTGGGATGCGCGGAGCGGAGGTCCGACACGGCTTGCTCGCATTGCGCGCGGCGCTCGTTGTATTTGGAATCTACCAGTCCGCGGCGTTTGTTCGTGTTGCCGATGACCAGCTTGTAGCTGCCGGATTGAAAGGGCACCAGATCGTATTCCAGCGTGTCGCACATGAGCAGGATCGCGTGATCCTTCTTGCCGTTCGCAACCGCGAATTGATCCATGATGCCGGATTTGACGCCATTGAATTCGTTCTCCGACTTTTGGGAGAGCAACGCGATCTTTACCGTATCGGTCGGCAGGTTCTCCATCGACAGGAGAGCATATGCCGTGACAACTTCGATGGAAGCCGAGGAAGACAAGCCCGAGCCGTTCGGAATTTCGCCATGATAGAGAATATCGTATCCGCTGCCGAAAGTTACTCCTTGCTGCAACAGCTCGTTCACGATGCCCTTCGGATAGTTCATCCAATCGTCCGCCTTGTCGTATTCGACGCCTTCGACAGAGAAGGTCCCCGACGAAGGGAAATTCGTCGTAGCCAGCCCCAGCTTGTTGTCTTCGCGCTTGCGAATAAGCAGCGTCGTGCCGAACGTCAATGCTGCCGGGAACACGTACCCCCCGTTGTAGTCGGTATGCTCGCCGATCAGATTAACGCGGCCCGGCGCGTGGAATACCGCGATGCCTTCGGCGCTTCCGCCGTATTGTTCAATGAATGTGTCAGTCAAAGCTGCAAGATTAGCCATGTGCGATCACGATCCTTTGGTATAAGTTTGGTTGTTGCCTGCTTTAGCCTCAGTATAGTGGATTGCAATCAAAAACGAAATGGCGCAAAATGTCGATCATATGGATTTATGTGACTTTAACTCCCCATTTCGAACATGCTATGATGAATCCTGCAGGTACTGCTGCGGTAAAAATGCGAGTTCAAATAGTTCGGTCTAAACTAAAAGACTATAAGGCAGGTGTGCAAATATGACTACCGAAACATATACTGTCGCCTCTAATCCCAGTCCGACGCCGGCTTTCGACGAAGCCGCTTCCTTGCTTCATGTTTTGTTCGCCGGCGAAAGCCAGACGAAGCCCGGTCATCGGCTCGGTCCCAAGGTATATGACTTCTATCTGATGCACCTGATTCTCTCCGGCAAAGGGGCATTTACCTTGGGCGGCGTCCGGCGCGAGCTGTCCGCCGGCGACACGTTTCTGATCCGGCCGGAGGAGCTGGTCAGCTATGAGTCGGATCCCCGCGAGCCGTGGCGATATCGCTGGATCGCGTTCTCAGGCGCAAGGGCAAACGGTCTCGTCCGGGAAGCCGGCTTCCCGGACGGAGAATCCGTTACGGCCTTGCAGGACAAACGGAAGGCTGCTCTGTTGTATCGAAGCATCTATCTGACATTCCGAGGCGCCCGATCCTCCGCCTCCGTCCAGGCAGCCGGCTGGCTTCATCTGCTTATGGCCCTGTATCAGGATCAGAGAGCGGACAAAGACCATCAAGCGCATTTGAAACGTCAGGAGAACGATGACATTCATCAGCAAGTCATCCATTATCTAAACACCCAATACTCCCATCCGGTATCCATCGAGCAGATGTCCGAGGCGCTCGGCTACAACCGCGCTTACTTGTCGCGCGCGTTTAAGCGGAGGGCGGGAATGTCGCCCGTCTCGTTCCTGCTAAAGCTTCGTCTGGACAAGGCGAAGCTTATGCTCCGCGAGCGCCCTGAGCTGACGGTGGAACAAATATCGGCTTCCGTCGGTCTCCAGGACGCCTTGTATTTCTCCAAGCAATTCCGCAAGCAATTCGGCCAATCGCCGACCGCCTACCGCAGGCTGATGCTGGAGGGAAGCTAGCTGCTCATTGGGAGCAAGCTGTAATCTATCGGTTCAGCGTTTTCGGAATCGCTCGCCGTGGGTATACTACCTCAGGAGGTGATTGCCCATGAGCGAATTACACACCGGCAGCTTATATTGGCCAAGTACCTTGCACAACCCGCCAAGCTATCCCCCGCTGACAGAGTGCGAAACCGCACAAGTTGTCGTGATAGGCGGCGGAATGTCGGGCATTACATGCGCATGGGAGCTGGTGTCATCCGGGATCGACGTTATTCTGGCGGAGCGGGAAATCGTCGCAGGCGAGAGCACGTCGGCCAATACAGGCTTATTGCAATATTGCAACGACGTTATGCTCTCCGACCTGATTACGCAGATTGGACGAGAACCCGCGGAGACATTCTATGCCGCGTGCAGCCGCGCGATCGACAAACTCGCCGACATTGCCGCATCGCTTCCGGAGGATGCCGGCTTCAGGCGGCGCAGCAGCCTGTATTACGCTTCGACAGAGCAAGATCTGCCCAAGCTGAAGCAAGAATACGAGGCATTATCGTCTTGCGGACTCCATGCGAGCTATTGGACGGCGGACGACATCGCTGCCCATTTCCCGTTCCGCAAACCGGGAGCCATCGTGACGGGAGGGGATGCGGAGGTTAATCCCTTGCGGTTCGTAACGCTGCTCGCGGCACAAGCCGTCGACAGAGGACTGCGAATCCGTGAACAGACGGACATCGTCAGGCATGATACCTTGGGAGACGGACGACACCGTCTGCATACCGGCAACGGCCATTATATCGATGCAAACCACGTGATCTACGCCATAGGCTATGAGCCCGAAGAGCTTCGCGGACAGTTGATCAAACCGGATATTGGCCGTTCGTTCGTTATCGTGACGGAACCCGTTCCCGATCTAAGCCAGTGGCACGAGCGTTACATGATCTGGGAGACGGCAAGACCATACCTGTATATGCGTACGACTGGGGATAATCGGCTCATCATCGGAGGACTTGACGAAGAAGACCGGAACCCGTTGCAGAGCGTACAGCGCCGGAAAGAACATAGCGAGAAGCTGCTGGAGAAGGCGAAAGCGCTATTTCCCGATTTGCCGCTTGCCATCGCTTACGATTGGAACGCCACATTCGGTGAATCGGAGGATAATTTGCCCTTTGTAGGCGAGGATCCCGAATGGCCAGGCGTTTATTACACACTTGGTTACGGCGGCAACGGGACTGTATACAGCCTTCTTGGCGCCAAGTTGATTCGTGAGCTCATCCAAGGAGAGGCGGATTCCAATCCGCTTAAGGATATTATCGGTTTGTCACGGGCGACATTACGCGAAGGAACGCCGAGATGACTATCTACGGGCTCTTGGCATACGGCGAGAAAGCCGGCTCAGCCCGTAAACACGCTGCAGTCGGCTTTCCGATCAAGAGTATGATTCTAACTGCCATCCACGATAAAGGAGGCGTTGCATCTACGAAAAACGGCTTCCGCGATGCCCAGAGTCGACAGATCCGGGCCGCCATCCTTGTCAAACAGCGTCTTGCTTTCCGTTGTCTCCACGATCAAGGCATATGCGCCTCTTTCCACCTCGCGGGAGACCATCTCGGATTCCTTGTGATCAAGTCCTAAGGCAAGGAATGCGCGCTCATGTTCATTACCGGTGAATGCGCCGGACAAGGCAAAAGGGATGCCTGTGCCGGATGCCGTCCCGCCTCCGAAGCCCGTATAGCCGTAAGCCATGGCGGCAGGCGCGATACCGAACCCGCTGGCATACATAGTTCCAACCGTATCTGTGTGCGTTGCAATATCTTGACGCGTTTTTTCCAGATCGCGCATTTCGTCGGCATGTACGTCCGTCTCCGCTTCGATTCGTCTTGAATGTTCGCTGTCCTTGGCCATTATCTTCATATCTCCGGGTTTGAAGCCGGAATTCTCCAATTGCGTTACGACGTCGATAACCTGCTGCTGAGTTTCGAATATCGCGATTTTTTTCGCCATGTCTGCCCCTCCGTGTGTCTGTATTGGTTTTTCCTATATGGATGGTATGCCCCAACCGCCACGCCCTCAATCAAATGGGAACAGTTGTCTATTGGGGCAGGTTCGGGTTATGATGAAAGGTAGCGATGTCAGTATCGGAGAAAGATGTAAATGGTATGAAATGATAGAGGGGAGAGATGCCGATGATCCGTCAATTGCTCACGTTTCCTTCCGGCTGGGAGTGGCATGTGCTGCAGCAATCCGCCGATGCGATGCAGCCCAAGCAACCGCTTCCGAGCCGGAAGAACACATCCTTGCCAGCTCGCGCACCGGAACGCTTGCGCCCCCTCGGCAATTCATCTTCATCGAATACGGATGGCACGGACCCTTCTCCCCGGCAAGAACTGTCCGAATTCAAGAGACGGTTCCCGGAATGCGCGCAGTGGATCGACCATAGCGAATCAAGAAAAACGAATCATATTCTGGTTTACAATTCCGAAGATTCAGGAACCGTACTTTGCGGGACGCTTATGATTCAAATTTCGGATGATGCCTCGGATATCGGGCCGTTTCACTTCTGGGTTTCACGCCATCGTCTCGTATCCATCTATGAGGACATGCGGCTTCCCCTGAGATTGCAGCATGAATCTCACATCACCAAATATGGCGAGTGCGAGCTCGCTCCGGAAGCCTTTTTCATCATGATCAGCATATTGCTGGGGACGTTCCACAACGGACTGGACGGTTTCGAGCGAAGGCTCGGCGAGCTCGAGCAGACGATGAGGCATCGGAACCGTACGGACTTGCTCGACGTTATTTTTGACCGCAGATACGACCTGCTTCACTGGAGCCACCTCTTTATTCCCATCAGGGAAGTACACGCGGCGGCCAAGGAGGCTTTCGACGAGGATCTGATGGAGACGGACGGGTTCAAGCGGATCTCGCATAAGCTGGAGCGAATCGAAACGCTGCTTAAACATTACGCGCTGGAGATCGATACGCTAATCTCCATGGACGATGCCATCTCCAGCTTCCGCGGCAATGATATTATGAAGACGCTGACGATCTTCACGGTGCTTTTCTTGCCTGCAACGGTTATTGGCGCCATATGGGGAATGAACTTCGAATGGCTGCCATGGAGCATGCAGCATTGGGGCTTCCCCCTCACGATGAGTTGTACGGCCGTCATTACGATCGGCATCTATTGGTGGCTTTGGCACAAAGGCTGGACCGGCGATCTGCTCGTTAAGAAACGCGAGAAACCGCGGCTGATGGAGTCGGAAGAAGAGCACGGCAGCGAACGCAGCCGCTCCGCCACTCACGGACGCAAACGCAAAAAGCCGCCGGGCAATCCCCATGACGGCGCGCTGGGACAGAAATCCCGGAGAAGTCGGACCTGATACCATGTGCGGTATACAGGAACGGAGCCTCCGGGATTTTTTTGTCGATCTATTCGATAACGACCGGCAGTCCGGTACGTGCGGACCGATTGGCTGCCATAGTAACGCGATGCGTTAACCAGGCATCTTCGTAGGTCGAGAGAATGCGGGATGTATCGCCTGTCCGTACGGCATGGAGGAACGCGTCATTCTCGGACTCATAAGGATTGCTGCGATTCTGATATTCGGTCACTTGACCGGATGTCTTATCGATGAACCCATTGCCGCCGATCTCCATCACCCCTGTATTGGTATAGAGGTGCAGACCGTTATGACCTCCTGCAGGAATCGCGCATGTATTGCTGATCGTTGCTACGGCTCCAGACGCCAGCTTTAAGGTTACCGTGCCGACATCCGGAACGGTTACTCCCTCTTCTGTACCGGCCACGATTCGATCGCCATACGCTGCATACACTTCCTTAACTTCCCCCGCCGTATAACGAAGAAGATCGACGATATGCGTCGTCTGCTCGACGAACTGGCCGCCGGAACCTTCCATGGAACGCCACCAGTAGACGCCAGGCATGCCTCCCATCCAATAACCAAGAGCCATGCCGATAGTACGCTCCGCAAGCAGCTCTTTGGCTCGGGCCGTGCCATCCATATAACGGAAATGATAGCCGACGGACGTAATAAGCGACTTGTCCTTTATGCCTTGCAATATCGAGCCTGGCACTTCTTCGTCGACTCCGATCGGCTTCTCCACCAGGAAAGGAATTCCGCGCTCGATCAACTGTTGCTCAATGTCGCCATGAGCGAATGGCGGCACGCATATGTATACCGCATCCAGCTTGCGCGCATCCAGCATATCCGATACCTCCGCAAAACCTTTTGTATCATGAAATTTGCCCGCTGCCTCGTCGGCCTTCTGCTGCGATGTCGCCGCAAATGCCGCAACGTTGACGCCCTCCAGCTTTGCAAGCTTCTCTGCATGCATGCGGCCGAACCAACCCGTTCCGATAATTCCGATCTGCAATGTCATGTATCCTCTCCCCTTCTTCTCAGGACTCCTTAGCCGCGGCGGCTCCCGCCTTGGTTGAGACCATTATAAGCGACACTGCTGGCCCGCGTCCATTTGTTGCGGCGCCTTGGTACCTATCCGCATTCGCCTACATACTATGTTGGATGAGAGCCACACTGAACGAGGCGAAGCGGAGGGATGACCCATGAACGAAGGCAATGTCCCATACTTAAACAGCCCCAAGCCCGATCTGGAAGCAGCTATGTTCCTGGCCGGCATTTGCGGTCAAACTTATGTACAATTCAATAACAAGGAAGACGGCTTGTTCCTTGTGCCCCGCAGCTATTCTCTCGTGGGAGATATTTGGGCAAGCGCTTACGAGAGCCGGCCAGAACGATTCGGATTCGTCCTTCAGTCGGAGCAATGCGCCATTCTCGCATTTCGAGGGACCGGCTCCGCCGTTGATTGGGTATCGGATTTCATCGCGCAGCAAACGCCCTATCGCCCTGTCCGCAATGCCGGACAGACTCATAAGGGCTTTACGGATATCTATATGTCGGCCCGCGACAGGGTGTTCGAATTGGCGGGCCTGCTGCCGCAAGACCTCCCTCTGTTTATTACAGGCCACAGTCTTGGCGGAGCGCTTGCTACGCTTGCTGCGCTGGATATCGCCCGCAATACGCCATTCCGTTCTCCTGTCGTTTATACGTTCGGAGCTCCCCGCGTAGGAGATCCCAGGTTCGTGCAGACCTACAATTATTGTGTTCCGACACACTGGCGCTTCCAGAACGAACATGACATCGTCCCCCATCTGCCGCCTCTTGTTTACCAGTCGCCCCGCACGAAACAAACCTACTTTTATCTTCACGTCAAAGGCGAGGTGCCCCGATCGTTCAGGATGGGGTCCGTGTCGGGCAATCATATTCTGGACAGCTACTTCGAGGATCTGGCTAAGGAGCAGCCGGTCGTTGCCGCCGCGATGTGCGCGGAGCCTCCTGGCTGGTGCCCGGATACGGGGGAGATGTAAGCAAAAAAAAAGACCGACTCGTCAGTCGGCTGGCAGCACATATAAGATAATGGCAAAAAAATGGACGATGGAGCCGCCAAGCACGAACAGATGCCATACGGCGTGATGGTACGGAAAGCTTCGCCATACGTAGAACACCGTTCCGACCGTATATAACAGGCCTCCCGCTATTAGCAATTGCAATCCTCCCGGCGCAAGATGCGTCACGAGCGGCTTCCAGGCGAACACAATTATCCATCCCATTGCGATATACAGAATCGTCGATGTAACCAGAAATTTGGAGGCGAAAAATGCCTTGAATGCCGCTCCCGCGATAGCAACTCCCCACACGATCCCAAAAAGCGCCCAACCTAATGCGCCTTGTACGATATGGAACAGGATAGGCGTGTAAGTGCCGGCGATGAAGACATAAATGAAGGAATGATCCAGCGATTCGAATACTTTTTTGGCCTTGCCCGGAGGAAAGCTGTGCACCAGCGTCGAGGCCAAATACAAAAGCAGCATGGCCGAGCCGTAGATGGTAAAGCTGACGACATGGGCAGGCGTTCCCTTGATCGACGAAAAGACGATGAGCAGGACAAGCGCCGCAACGCTAAGCAAGGCGCCTATGCCATGCGTGACCGCGTTCGCGATCTCTTCTCCCTTGGAGAAGGTATGAGTATTAGCCATAATTCAATCAACTCCCGATAGCAAGTAAGTGCGAACACTACCTCCAGTCTATCGGATTAGAGCCACCCTTTCAACCAGGCGCCTACCCGGCCGATCGTCTTATCCAGGTTGCAGACGGCTTCCGTATCGACGAACGGCTCGGAATTGCGGAAGTAATCGGCGTGTCCTCCGATAACGGGAATCCCTTCGACATAACCAGGCGCGTACTTGAACCGGCTCCAGCGAGGCACGGATCTGCCCTTGCGGATCCACCCTCCCCAGGTGCCGATGCGCGTAATGGGATCGTTCTGCTTCCCGTCCCTGTCGATGGAATGGAAGTAACTCACCTTGTCCTGCAGCCGGGGGTGAATAGGCGTACGAGGCGATCCAACCTGTACGACGCGAAAATCACGAATCATTCCGTTCTCCTCCAGCATTTTGGCCGCCTGATAAGCGGCTGCGCCGCCCCCGCTATGTCCAATAAGCAGGAATCTGCCTTCCTCGTCCTTCACGGAATCCTTAAGCTGCTCCCATACGTTGCGCCCGCCGATCCGTCCCGCTTTCATTCGGTTGGACAGATCGGAGCGAACCTCCAATACTTGTCTGATTACGCTTCTGCTGCAATCCCCATACGGGAACAACACCCGGATCACGGGATCGACTCCCTCCGATCGCAACTGCGTCTCCAGCTTTTCCTTGCACGCGTTGAACGCGCAAGTTGTTGTTTTTACGCCGGCCAACAAATAAACGTGAAGCGGGGATGATTGGACCGCCATATTCGAATCCCTCCATAAGCAAAGATGATGGTTTACCCTCATTATGCGGGGACTCGCCTTGTTTCATTCTTCAATTCGAATGTCAGTATCGACCACTGCAGCCTCGTAGCCCAGAGCGCGTACCGTCTCAAGTACGGCAATAGCTTGAAGCTTTCTCCTGATCGCCGCGCCTTGCGAATTGTTGTAGCCTGCCTCGACCGATCGCCGTATGACCTCGGTTGTTACCGCGATCGTCTCGTGTCCCTTCTTGCGTTCGATTCTTACGCGCTCCTTGCCATCGCTCCCATTATTGCCTTGCGGCAATCTTGACAGCCGGAGACCCAAATAATCGATAAAGAAGGATTTATCCGCATAGACCACGCCATTAGACTCGAATAACTTGCCTCTGAACGTATACGACTTTCGCCGCCGCGTATCCCCATGATTTCCCTTAACCGCTATGTCCGACGCTGAAGCCGCCCGGGCTCCATAATAATCCGATGCCGTCGCTTCCTTGTATGTGTCCAGCAGCGCCTGCTGACCTGTAATGCTGTAATCATTGACCCTCCGTGCGGGGTTGAAGGCCGTTGTATTGTTGACGTCAAAATAATACACCGCCTTCACGCGCGGATATAGCTGCTCAAGAGAGCCATAGAACCGCTTCAGCTTTGCGGCCGCAAAGGCGACATCCGTCTTGCCGTCCGTCGCGCTGTAGTGGCTGGCGCCGAACTCGGAGACGGCGATCGGCTTCGTACGGCTGTATCGGTTATAAACCGCATTGAGCAGATCAAGCGGATCTTCCTGATGCGCAGCATAGTTGCGGTCGCCGTTATGATACCTGACGCTGTAAATGTTGACGCCAACCCAATCGACATAATCGTCGCCAGGATAATAATCCGCCATCGGCTTCTCCGGCATCGCCAGCACCGACCACAGCATCGCCGTATTTGGCGCCTCTTGTTCGAACACATCGTGGACGAGTCTCCACTTCTCCTTGTACAGCTCCGGGTTGCCGCTGTATGCCGTCCAGTTTCCGTTCATCTCCGATGCGAACCGCAGCAGAATCGGGACACCGCTAGCTTTTGCCTGACGAGCGAATCGGCGCAAGTAATCCTCGTCCTTTACCTTGTCGAGACCCTCGTTCGGCTCCCATGCGATATGGGGGAATGCTCCCGCCTTCACCACGTCCCGCACCCATTGCACGGGAAAGGGTTTTCCATAACCAACGTATTTGAAAAAGCTGGCATGAGTCCTCCCCGTGCATTCGTTAAAGCGGTCCATACTTTGTCCGATGAAGTCGTCTTGCAGAACATACGCGCCCAGATAGGCTCCGGTTTCAGGCTCCAGCTTGGCGCGACTTACCCGATCCTCGGACGGCGTATACCGAAGCGTCCATTGCTTCTCTGGACTGTCGTTTGCGTCTGGAGCGGCTAATACGCTTTCATATTTAGGGACGGGAAGTGACGGCGATAGAAATAACACCGCGCTTAAGAGAAGAAGCTGACCGATACGCAGGTACATCAATAGCGAGTATCCTCCTGTCGTATATTCTATTCGTGCCGAACCGCCCGCGTGACTGGACAACGGCCTAATTTCTACAGCATTCGCCAATTCCCGCTTAATTATTCCCGCAAAAAAAGAACGCCGCCGATAGCCGGCATGGCGTTCTTGCTCGGTTATACACCCATCTTCTTGCGCTGGTTGTTAACCTTCTTCGTATTTTGGCTTCTGAGCTCTTGAGTGCCCGTTGAGTAATTTTTCTGGCCAGGCAGACCTGATTGTCCCTGTTTCTTCTGGGCCAGCAATTGCTTCGCCCGCTCCGCTTGGGACAGCTTCTTCGGCTGCTCTGCGGCTTCGTTCTGTTCGTTCGCAGACATAAGGTTCACCTCACTTTTATAACCCGCATCTTCCTTATTCTACTACACTTATAAACCGCTTGAAAGTGCCTTTGCTCAGCTTGGCGCAATCCAAAATACGAAATCCGGTCTCCGTGAGCCGGAGCTGCATGTCTTCCGTCGTCACTACGACAGCTCTAGCCGCCATTCTCCTTAGCGACATCAACATAGCGTATTGCTCTTCGCTCGGCAATACCGAGCACAGATTGTAGGGCATATCAAGCACTGCTGCGTCATACCGCTTGCTTACTTCCGTCATATCGCCTTTGACGACAGCATTGCCCGAATAACCGAAATGCTCCAGATTGACTCTGGCCCCTCTGGCCGCAAGCGGGTTAATCTCGATGCCCTCTGCGCGGATCCCCATCGACAGCGCTTCGATCAATACCGTCCCCATACCGCAGCATGGATCAATAAAAGTCCTGTCGCGAGGAGATGGACCGATCGCGATGTTTACGAGCGCTCTGGCGGCGCGGACAGGCAGCGCCGTGGAATAGTTTTGCGGCTTGGCTTGATGGCTCAGCCATGTTCCATCATTGTCTTCGCATGGTCCGAACAGCCATTCTCCACGATACTTCGCAACGCCGAACTTAAGCATGGGAGCATGCATATCCGCCTTCCCTTGCAGATAACCTCCTGCCTGACGCTCAATGGCACGCTTCTCTTCGTAGCTGTGACGTTCATCCCCGGCGGTATAATAAACCTTGAACGTCTGCCCTTGCAGATCCCAGCCGCCGAGCTGGCCAGCCAGCCCATCGAGCGTTGCCGACCGAAATGCCGCATCCAATCTGCGCTTGAGGAACGGGCTTCGACTGACGGAGATGGCGGGTCTATCAGAGTCGTTGTCGTTCTGCTGATATTGTGCCGCAACTCCCGCTTCCGGCTTCTCACCGAACAGAACTCGCAGTTCCAGCCCGCACAGCTCCGCCTCGTCCTCGTGACAAGCGTAATTATACAGGCGGGCAATCCGATATTCCGTCATTTCAAACATCGTTATGTCTCATTCCTTACGATCCTTCTCGACAAGGGCATTTCCATTATCCGCCGATTCCTCTTCCCATTGCGTATCGGAAACGAGCGCCGTCCCCGCGTTAGCGTTAGGACCTGCATCGCTTGCGAACGTGGCTTCGAACGGATCGGATTGCTCTGCCTGCTCGGCCACACTCTTCTCCAATGTCTTCACTTGACGCTGCAGCTTGAAGATCCGGAGCATCCCGAACAGCCCCACTGTCAGTCCTCCCAGCAAAGTGGATACCAAGATGACGAGAATAAGAGGAGTTGACGTCTTCGCGAACATAAAGTTTACTTCCACTTGTTCGACGTTAATGACAGCGAAAATGGCAATAACCAGCGCGAAAGCAAACGCCGAGATCAGCATGCCCTGACTTTTCATATGACATCCTCCTGCACCAGCTTTACATTAGAGTCTCATAAGTTGGCCAAATAGTCTAGCGTTGATCCCTGATCAAGAATGCAAAATACCGCCCTTCCCGATCACTGCCGTTATCAGGCTGATTAATAAAATGGCAAGCAAGACCAAACGCTCCTTGCGGCCGATTCGGCGTTTTCTCTTTCCTTGTCCCATTCTTATTCATCAACCTTTCATGGAGTCTTGAAACAACAGTAGCCCCCATTTTAACAGCCGCAACTAAACATTTTCTCAAAGTGTATACTTTCTAATAATTCAACATAAGAAAAGCCCATTCCTTGCGAATGGACTATCTTCTAATGATTATGCTGCGAATTAGAATCCCCGCTCATAGGGCTTCGGTACCGCGGCCTTATAATTGCCTCCGCTGGCCGCTATGGCATGCAGCGCCCAATATGGATCGCGCAGCAGCCCGCGGGCGACTGCGATCAGATCGGCTTTGCCGCTGGCAAGCGCTTCGGAGGCAACCGCAGGATCGTCGAGCATGCCGACCGCGATAACCGGGACCCCCAGCGCTTCCTTAACCGCCTGCGCCGCATGAAGCTGGAAGGCCGGCTCCACCTTGGGACGGCGCTCCGCGCTAGGCACTCCTTCTCCGCCAGTCGAGATGTGAAGCAGATCGACGCCCGCCTCCAGATAAGCGCGGCACAGCTCGATGCCCGTCTCGATGCCGTATCCGCCTTCGGTATATTCAAGCGCCGAAATCCGGAATAACAGCGGCATGTCTTCCGGCATATTGCGCTTAACCTCAGCGATGACCTCGCGACCGAACAAGGTGAGATCGCGGCCATATTCGTCGTCGCGCGTATTGCTGCGCGGCGAATGAAATTGATGAATGAGATAGCCGTGCGCGCCATGCAGCTCGATCGTATCGAAGCCGGCTTCGACGGCCCGGCGAGTCGCTTCGCCGAACTTCAGCACCATCGCCTTGACCTCTTCCGTCGTCAGCTCTCTCGGCGTCTTCGAATGGTCGTCGAACGGGATGGCCGATGGCGCGACCGGTGACGGATCATCCGTCGCCTTGCGTCCCGCATGGGCGATCTGTATGCCGATCTTGGCGCCGTGGCCGTGCGCGGCGTCTACGATTCGGCGGAAGGCCGGAATCTGCTCATCCGCCCATAAGCCGAGACAGCGGTCCGTTATACGGCCGGCAGGCTCGACGTTCGTCATCTCCACGATAATCAGCCCAACGCCGCCTACGGCACGAGATACATAATGGACATAATGCCAATCCGTCGGCGTACCATCCTTTTCGTGCACGGAATACTGGCACATCGGCGCCATGACGGTCCGATTGCGAAGCTCCAGGTTTTTGATGCGGAATGAAGAATCCAAGTTTGTTGTAGACATCGTTATCCCTCCTGCGCATTAGCCATTGCCTTGCCTAAATAGCATACCACAAGTTCGCTTACAAAAAGAAAGGAGATCCCGAATTTCGGGATCCCTTTATGCCGTGCGGAACGCGCTGGCGGCTGCTATGCTGTTTTGGCAGCCCACGTATGAATGCAATTGACCGTGGTAGACTAATTCGAGCATGGATGTATGCTGCAGATCGCCTGGCGTCACGAGGAGAGGCGACTTATCGATCAGTTCCATGCCGCTTCGCTGGAACATCGTCGCCACGAACTGCGAGCAGAAGTACGAATATTTGCGCTCCCATTCGATATTAAAGACAACGCCGAGCATGCCGACCAAATTATATTTGTACAAATCCTGATTCTGCTCGAAATGCTGCACCTGATTTCTCAGATTATTGTAGACCGTTTGGCTGACTGTACAACGATATAAGGCGCACATGGATTCTTCGAAAAACGAGCTCCGTACATCTTCACGCACAAAGCCGCCGAAGAATGGATTGTTGGGATTTCTTCTGCCGAAACTGTACACTTCCTGGAGATCCGGATCGAAGGCAATGGATGCGTGATTAAGCGGGTCCTTCGTGAACGTTCGTATAATTTTGGTCAAAACTGTCCCCGTGTCCGTCAGAAGCACGTAAATCTCTTTGTCTCTACTCATTAAGATGACCTCCACATTAAAGAACTATCGTCTGGTATTAACTTTAATGCAGGAGAAGGTTTCGAAGAACCTTCTGAGGTAATAGAAAGAACCCCGACTAAGGTCTAGTTTCATATGGATGCATGGATGATCTTGCGCCACCTCCACAATCAAATCCATTTTACTGGATTTTCTACATTTACTCAACAGGTAGTTATAAGGTAGTTGCAAGAAGCTATGCGCAAAAATTCCTCCTAATCTTCCAAAATCTGCATCCAATTTTCGACTATCGTGATATAGTATTTTTGTACTATATCATCATTTTAATAGTCCGAAGGGATGATGTCAGCGCATGGAATGGTATGAACGGTACAAATCACGGATCAGGAACGTATTCGGTCAAGCTCTGGAGACGATCGGACGTTTTCCTCCACCGCTCCACGAGCTTGGAATAACCTATGCGGAGAAGTTTAATCCCGCCAACCAGGACGGCGGCAAGGATTACATCTGCACGCTGCTGCCGTATTGGATGAAGGAGAAGGCAGAGATCTCGGAAGAGCAATGCGGACAACTTGCGCTTGCCAATGTATATGGCATGCTCTACTTTTTTATTCAAGACGATGTAATGGACAGCAAAGTTGCAGGCGGCGACTGGAAGTCCCAGCTTGCCCTCGGCAGTCTTCTTCAACAAGAGATGTTTCGGATCTTCCGTGCGCTTTTCCCTTCCGACAGCCCGTTCTGGCGTTACTACGACGGTTATGTGCGGACTTGGGCAGACAGTGTCATAAGCGAAGGGCGCGGAAACTACTTCCTAACGAATCCGCTGCTCACATCGGGCAAAGCCGCTCCTGTCAAAATAAGCGCGGTCGGCGCTCTGCTGCTGGGCCCAGGCGCTTCTTCCGCTTCGACCGAAGAATGGATCTCCTTAACCGATGAGGCCATCGATATCGCGCTTATGACGCTCCAAATGCTGGACGACTGGGCCGATTGGGAGGAGGATCTCACGGACGGCAGCTATAACGGGCTTCTGGCGATGATTGTGGCGGGGCGGGAAGGTGCCTTGTCCGACGAATCCGTACCGTCTTACAACACGGAAGGACTAACGAAAGAGCGAATCGAGGCTGCGATATATGTGCGAGGCTGCATGCAGCCATACGCCGACATTGCGAAGGGGTACCATGACCGACTGAGCGATAACCTTTGTGCACCTCCAGAACTAGTTGCATTTAATCTCCATATGGTGGAATGCCTGCATGCAATCGCCGCACGACATGAGGATCGCAAGCGAAAGCAGCTCGGCGGCGGGATCAATCTATTATTCGGGACTTAAGAAACATGTCGACTGATGACTGGGATTAATCCAAACAGACTATAATATTTGTTCAAAATAGGAAAAAAGAAGTAGATTTTGTCGACTGTTCGTGATAGACTAATTGTGGAAATCATATACATATTCGGAAGGGTGATTGCTGTGTCAAACGAACAAAACCTGAAAGATCAAATTATCGAAAAAGCTTGGACCGATGCAGAATTCAAATCGAAGTTGCTCGCAGATCCAAAGTCGGCAATCAAAGACGCCTTCGGCGTTGACATTCCTGAAGATGTCAATTTAAACGTTGTTGAAGAAACTGCTGATTCATACTATTTGGTGATTCCTCAAAATCCTGCCGGTGTAAATAACAATGATGTTGATGCTCCAATGTGGGCATAAAAAAAGCGCCGATGATTTCATCGGCCTTTTTACTTATTGTGAAGGTAAAGTGATATTTACTTCCGTTCCAATCCCTTTCTCACTAATAAATTTAATACTACCTTCCATTGCTTCTATAATTCTAAAAGTTACCATCAATCCAAGGCCAGTACCCTTGGTTTTATTAGTATAGTACGGTTCTCCTAAACGCTTTAAATCTTCGGCATCGATCCCTTCTCCATTGTCTCTTACTTTTATTATAACTCTCCCGCTTACCGCATCTTCTGAAAGATTTATAGTTATCTCTCCACCATCACCACAAGCTTCTATACTATTTTTAATAATATTCATCAATGCTTGTTTAAACCTGGATGAACTACCTATAATAAACAACTCTTTATCATGCTCGACTTTTATAATCCCCCCTTGTAATGTGGCTAATGGCGCTAAAATTGCAACTAGTTGACTTATTTCCTCTTGAATATTTAGTCGCACTACTTTGCCAATATCAGGTTTGGCAAACGTTAAAAAATCTGTAATTATTTCAGAGGCCCTATCCAGTTCATCAATAGCTAAGTTCACATAACTTTTGTCGTTTTTTGAATTCAAGCGCTGTCCCAATAGCTGTAAAAAACCTCTAGTAACCTGTAGAGGATTTCTAACTTCATGCGCAATAGATGCAGCTAAGTTACTTATTAGTTCGATCTTCTCTGACCGTTGCAGTTCTTCATTAAATATCTCAATTTGTTTTGAATATTGAAGAGCCTTTTGATAATTAACCATTACTTTTCTGGCAAGAATAATTATTAGTGAAGCAAGGAAAAATAAAATACTTACTTTCCAATACTTCATGTCATACATCCGATCAATGTACATATACCAAATGACTTCAACTAAGCTTACACCCGCAAATATACTAATACCTATAGCTAATATAATAGCTTCTTTATTTCTATTTTTACATTCAAAAATCACAGAAGATATCAACAAAATGTTACCAACAATGATTGATAGTCCAAATATTACAAACCCACTTGTATAATAAAAATCATGGATTTCCGATGATACAAAACTCAATCCGAGAAACACTGTGTAAATTACAGCAAAGTAAGTTTGTATTTTTTTGAATTTTGTAATTAAACCAAATGGCCCCCTTCCTAGCACTTGTTCAAGAAAGAAAAACAGAGCAGGCATAAACAATGATGATGCTATATCAAAACATATATTAAATAAGGTAATATACTCAGGAAAGTATTTATACATAAACGACGAATAAGAAAGTATCATAACTCCTACTGACAACATGACGAGAAATAAAGAGTACCACCCCGGCTGGAATGTCCTATTAATAAAAAGTACACTTACTATCATAAAAAAAGAAATGAGAACAAGAGATGCTCCTAAAATAATATCAATTATATCCGCCTTAACAAATGTCTTAATTTGATCAGTAAATTCCCCAACATTTATTTCATTATAAATCCCTAGCTTATTTACATTATTTTCAACATACAAGTAAATGTTTGATCCTTCATATTGAACTTCTATCGGAAGTAGTATTTCATTTAGATCAAAAGAATACTTTCTTGTACGTTCATATATCTTTTTATCTTGTAAATATATAATGACCTCTTTTGCATATAACTTATTAATTGTTAGTGCAGGCCTCATTTGAGTCAACTCCGGCAAACGAAACCTGATCCAAGCCGAATTTATCCCTTCCGGCACACTTGGATAATCTCCATCGGAATGGACCGTGAACCAACCGTCGCTGTCCGACAATGAGCTAACTTCTTCGGCTGTAAGCGACTGACCGGGCTGCTCCCAGAGCATCTGCCACTCGGTAATGATTGTTTGATCGCTACCCTGCCCTGAAGCAGCAAGAATAGATGGTGATCCCGTAAAGAATGCTCCAATGAACGAGATCAGCGCAACAAGCGATATTAAACCTTTTTTGATAACTGCCATTCCCTTCACCTCGAGCCATAATATTCATCCCTGTGCGCTTGTAATATTTTTCGACATTCTTCGGCAAAATTTACCTATTATTATTTTCCGCTATGTATCAAGGAAATACAACTACCATTTGGAAACTATTTTTAAAATTTATGAGAAAGTGTGGGTTTCGCGCATAGGTACTGGTACTCATTGAATTATAGTTCTTAAGTCATATATGATGAAAGCAACGTGAAATAGGATTATGTGAACGGAAAGGCGCGATTAAGATATGAAAATGATCATGGTTGCAGGAGCCGTTATCCGCAATGAGCGTCAGGAGATCTTGTGCGCGCTGCGTTCTTCCCGGATGTCCATGTCGGGACTATGGGAATTCCCTGGCGGCAAGTTGGAGCCTCACGAAGCGGCAGAGACATGCCTCATTCGCGAGATCGAGGAGGAGCTTGGTTGTCTCATCGAGGTTGGCTCCAGCATCGAGGATACCCTCTACCAATATCCAGAGATACAGGTACGCTTGTTGACTTATTACGCAACGATCAAGAGCGGCGTTCCGGTCCCAAGAGAACACGAGAAGCTGATTTGGCTTCCTGCTTCGGAGCTTGATAGGCTGGAGTGGGCGCCTGCCGATCTTCCAACGGTTCAACGACTAATGAAAGGTATGAATGCGTAACTAGCGGCTTAGTGGCGATGGTGCGGCCTCATTATCCACAGTCTTGTTATTATCGCCTACAGTCGCTCGTTCGCCTACTTTTTGGAGCCATAGGCGGTACTAACGCCTATGAACGCTAATTAGAGTTACTTTACGGGCCATCGGCGTTTTTAGCGCCTACAGTCGCTCGTTCGCCTACTTTTTGGAGCCATAAGCGGTACTAACGCCTATGGACGCTCATCAGAGTTACTTTACGGAACATCGGCGTTTTTAACGCCTACAGTCGCTCGTTTGCCTACTTTTTAGAGCCATAGGCGGTACTAACGCCTATGAACGCTAATTAGAGTTACTTCCGGCCCATCGGCGTTATAAACGCCGATGAGAATCCCGTTAAAATGTGCCAACAACTCGCAACATATTCCATTTTCTCCGCGTCAAGATGGTAACATCCATGTCATTCAGACAGCTTGAAGGGGTCGGCGTCCATACAATCGTCAAAGGAGGATTCGAAAATGAAAAAGAAGGCAACGATAGCAGCATTTCTCACACTGCTGTTATGTCTGTCGCCATTTACAGGCGGGGCGTTCAAAGAGGAAGTTGTCGCCCAAGGCTCCATCGAGGTCCAGGTGAAGGGCAAACCATTAGTGCTGGCAACGCCCGCTTATATCCATAACGGCACAACCCTGGTGCCGCTTCGCGAGATTGCCGAAGCTTTGGGAGCCAAGGTCGAATATTCCGAAGCCGCTGACGGCTCCGAAAAGGTGACCATACAGAGAGAAGGCCGCAGCGCGACAATCACCATCGGATCGGCCACAATGACGACGGACGGGAAAAATGTCAAGCTTCCGCTTGCTCCGCGGATTGAGAAAGCCATAACGATGGTGCCGCTTCGCGCATTGTCCGAAGCGCTTGGCACGGTCGTCTCTTGGGATGGCGCGAAACGACTCGTCACAATTGACGAGCCCAAGCAATTGCCAACCGTAGGTACAAGCAAGAAGCTGATGGAGCTGCTTCAGGCCTCTATGACGTCGCAGAACAAGTTGACGATTACGGCGACTGCAGCAGCGGAGACGTCCGCCTCCCTCGGGGGAGCAGATTCCGGTTCTGCAGCCCCTAGTCCTGACGGTTCTCCTCCTTCCGACGATCATTCCACGACGAACGTGCAGGTAGACGGCGTGGACGAGGCGGATTGGGCGAAGACGGATGGCGGCTTCGTCTACCAGATCAGCGGCGGCAGAGTTGTCATTAGCGATATTGCCGACGCCTCGAACCCGAAGCTGGTCACCGTCATGGAGTACGACGCCAAGGAAGGCTTCCAGCCCCAGGAGTTGTATGTTGACGACAAGCATCTGATCGTAATCGGTCAGCGGAGCATCTCTGCCATGAAGCCGCATGTCGTCCAACCGGATAACGGAGTGCAGCCTATTCCAGCGAATCCCGGCTCGGAATCGACTGGTGCCGGAAGCAGCGGCTCGTCGCCGAGTGCCGAAACGACTGCCTCCCCTGCTTCCATCGAACCGGCAGCGCCTGCCATCGCCATTGATCCTGCACCGCCAGCTGGCAAAGGTGTCTCCATCCTGCCTTATTTCAACCATCGAAGTCTGACGGTCGCTTATGTCTATGAGCTGAAAGGCTCCGCCAAGCCGGAACTCGTACGTGAACTGTCGCAGGAAGGCGGTTACGTCTCTTCCCGCAAGATAGGCGATTCGCTTTATATGGTGTCGAACAAATACAACTATTACTATCCCTTCTACGATGCCATGGCATCGAAAAAAAGATCCGTGCAAGACGATGCGGCAACCGCTCGGACGCTTGCCACCGAAGCCGAGCCGTTCTACGGAGATTCGGCCGTAACCGACGAGCTTCGTCAACTGCCGCTTAGCGACGTGCGATACTTCCCCGAGCCTGCGGACAGCAGCATGATGATAGTCGGCTCCGTAGACTTAAGCCAGCCGGATGGCGAGCTTCAAGTATCCGCCTATCTTGGTTCGGGAAACACGATCTACGCTTCGCAGAAGCATCTGTACGTTGCCATCGCGAGATACGAAGCGAAGAACAACTCCTACTCGGATTACACGGAGTTCCATAAATTCCGGCTCGACCAAGGCCGGGTTGTCTATATCGGCCAAGGCACCGTTCCCGGCAGCCTGCTGAATCAGTTCTCCATGGATGAGCACGAAGGTTATTTCCGTGTCGCGCTTACGAGCGGCAATATGTGGGCAAGCGGCGAGCAGGGCTCGAAGAATAACGTCTATGTACTCGACGAGAAGCTGAGCGTAGTCGGCAAGCTGGAAGGTCTCGCGCCGGGAGAACGGATCTATTCCGTCCGATTCATGGAAGATCGAGCTTATATGGTTACCTTCCGTAACGTCGATCCGTTGTTCGTCGTGGATCTGAGCCAGCCGATGAATCCTGCCGTATTAGGACAGCTCAAGATTCCGGGCTACAGCGACTATCTCCATCCGTACGACGAGAATCATATTATCGGCTTCGGCAAGGAGACGGTGGAAGTACCGTCCAAGGGCATGGGACCGGATGAGACGATGGCGTTCTATCAAGGGATGAAGATTGCCATGTTCGACGTGTCTGACGTATCGCAGCCGAAGGAGCTGTTCAAGGAGGTCATAGGCGATCGCGGCACGGGCTCGGAGCTGCTGTATAATCACAAAGCTCTCCTCTTCTCCAAGGCCAAGGGATTGATGGCTTTCCCTGTCGAACTGCACGAAATCAAGAACAAAGATGCTCTACAGCCTGGCGACTTCCCGGCTTATGGCGAATTCGTCTACCAGGGCGCGTATGTCTACGGCATCGATCTCCAGAAGGGTTTCCAGCTTAAGGGACGGATCAGTCACTTAACGGAGGACGATCTGAGAAAAAGCGGCCAATACGGTTACGACTACTCCAAGACGGTGCGCCGTATTCTTTATTCCGGCGATTCTCTCTACACTTTATCCGACTCCATGCTCAAGGCAAGCGGCATTAAGGAGCTGGATGAGCGTGGCTCGCTGAACTATCCTCCTCTGCCCGAGCCAATTTGGAACGGTGGCGGCTCCATCGATATCATGCCATTGCCAGCCACCATGGAATCGAGATAGCTCAAATAAGGTTGTTACAACAAAGGGACTTTCTCTCCCGGTCGACAAGATCAGACCGAGAGGGAAAGTCCCTTTTTTCAAATAATTCTTCTACCTGCTGGTTACAAAGTGATCTTCCGTTTAACGGATATTTTGCGCAAGAAACCATCATTAATCCAGACGATCAAGAAACTGGCCAACGCAAGCACAAGCAGGATGATGCCTTGATCCGCCGCAGCGCTCCCCGTCAGCTCCGTCGCCGTCATCGTCTCCATTCCTATCAGGAACGCTACGGCGAGCCCGCAGACCAACAACCCTTTGAACCAATGAAAACGATAGAAGCCGGTGCCGATCAGCCACCCTCCGCAGAAGTAGCCGAAGTACATGAGCAGGTTCGTTATGGCTACAATCGCGAGATTGGGGTACTGCATACTTCGCTCCGCTCCGCTAATTTCAATGATTAACATTTCAATAGGATAACCCAGAAGATGCAAAACGGTGCAGATGATGGACAGCAGACCCGCGAAGAGAAGTCCTCCTCTACCGAAGCTCCTTCTCGTAATGCCGTTCGATACGAAGCTGTTGAACGAGCCTATCGTCAGCAAGATACCCAGCACGAGCAAGAAGATTCGCGGCGCGATTGAAGCGCCGTCCCATTCTCTCCCCGAATTCCTGATACTCTCGTCCGGAATGATCCCCCGCATGATCATTTCGTTAATGCCGAAGTAAATAACGGTAAATATAACCCAGAACCAAACCAATACATGCCTATAGGCGCTCCACAAATGAAAAGCCACGTTCATGACGGGGCTGCGTTTCCCCTTAGCCATGTTTGCGCTCATCGCCGCCAATCCCCTTTCTGGTCAAATGAACGAATAAATCTTGCAAAGAGACAGGCCCGATCGTTAATCCATCCGCTGTCGCACGCTTCTCGCGCTCCGCGCCAAGCTCTCCGAATACGGTAATGGATTTGGTGCCGCCCAGCTTCTGCTCGCTGAGTATCGTCAATCCTTCCACGAATTGGTCTACTGCGTCCGCCGGGCCGATAATGGCGGAGCCTCGCGAGCGAAGCTTATCCGCCTCCTCCTGAAGCACCAGCTTGCCTTTGTCCAGGATCAGAACCTCCTCGAACAAATCCGACACTTCCTCGATCAAATGAGTGGAGAGAATGATCGTTCTGGGATGCTCCATATAATCCTTGAGCAGTTCTTCGTAGAAGTAGTAGCGCGACGGTGCATCCATACCTAGATAGGCCTCGTCGAAAATCGTGATCGGAGCCCGGGAAGCCAGCCCGATCGTGACGCCCAGCGCCGACTTCATGCCGCGGGAAAGCGCCATGATCTGCTTCTTGGCCGGCAGCTCGAACTGGTTCAGCAACCGATTCGCGTAATCCGCATCCCAGTTCGGCCAGCAGTCCGATGCAAGCTTGATAACGTCGCGGACTTTAAACGACTCGGCTAGATAGCCGTTTTCTTGTATAAAACAGACTTGGTTAACAATGCGCTCGTTTTCGTACGGGACTTCCCCGTCGATTCGCACTTCTCCCGAGGTCTGTTGCTGGAACGAGGCCAGTATCGACAACAGACTCGTTTTGCCTGAGCCGTTCCGGCCTAGCAGGCCGTATATTTTGCCGCCCTCCAGACGGAATGTTACATCGTCCAGCGCCTTCGCGGACTTATTATAGAGCAGCCCCAAGCGGCTTACTTCAATCGTAATCGTCACTGCTCTTCCCCTCCATTCAACTGCTCCAGTCTTTTTACAATATCCATGACCGGGATGCCGATTACTTTGGCTTCGGCAGCCATCTTGTCGACAACCTCCTCAAAGAACCGCTCCCTTCGCTGCTCCAGCAGCATTCCCTTCGCTTGCGGACTGACGAACATGCCGATTCCCCTCTTCTTGTATAAAATGCCTTCATCCGTTAACAACTGAAAGCCCTTCGCCGCAGTTGCCGGGTTAATCCGATAGAACGCCGCATATTGGTTGGTGGACATCACTTGCTCCTCTTCCCCCAGCACGCCGCTAACGATATCATTTTTAATGCCATCAGCGATCTGCTGATAGATGGGACTTCGGTCATCAAACACATAATCACCTCATTACTTATGTGGTTTATTACTTATGTAACTAACCATACAACGGTCAGTTCATCATGTCAATAACAAACTTTCATTTTCTGCTAAAAAAACTGCAAAAAAGAGCTGTCTTAAAAGTATGATCGCTCGCTTGATGAAATAGCTCATTCGTTAAATGAAACGTCAAAAACGAAGAAATGGCGGTGCTAGGGCGTTACCCTGCACCGCCATTTCTGGCTTTTGGTCTATTGCCGCCTCAGTGAGCAAATTGTGAGCGAGCGAAAGCCACCCGACCTCAAGGCTTACCTTCGGCAGGCTCGAAGCAGGAACGTCGTTATTGTTGCTGTTACGAGCTCCATAGCCGTTAACAACGCCTATGGGATGTTTTTGTTGCAGGGAGTCGGTCAAGGATAGGTATCCTGACCGACCATTTTCGTGTCTATTTGCGTGCTTAGCTGTCTCGCTATCATTTTTATTTCTTTTGGGACAGCCCCTTCGCCAGCCTTGCCGTAACCTGATCAGCAAATGCCATCAGATCGATCACTTTTCAATCAGAGAGCAATCCAAAACCGCTTAACCGTATTACCATCCGAGGTCGCACGCTCATCCTCCAATATGCCGCCATGCTTCCGGATCGTGCGCTCCGACGCCTCGTTATCGCTGTCGCACACAAGCAGCAAGCGATCCAGCCCCTTCCTGCGGGCAATGTCGAGCGCTGCACCGAGCTGGAACGACGCATAACCGTTTCTTCTTGCCGATGGGCGAATGCCGTAGCCGATATGACCTCCGCTGTCCAGCAGCTTTTCGTTTAATCGATGACGGAAGTTAAGCGCCCCGACGATATTGTCCTTCCCGTCCAGCAGCCAATAGGTCGAGTGCGGAACCCACCCGCTATCCGTCAACTTCTCTTCGGCGTCGGCCGAATATAGAAATTGGACATACGCCTCGAAGTCCGATGGATCTCTTTCCACTACCCAAGGCACAATGGATTCTCCGCTTGCAATCCAATCCTCGTAGAAAGCCAGGTAGGCTTCCCTGTATTGCACAGACGGTTTAATCAGCTTCAATTTCTCCACGCGGAAGCACCTCCAGATTAACCTTGAAATAATGGGGGTAATTATACGCTTATCAATTCCTTGACGCAAGTTAAGAAAACCGCCTGTCGTTCTCTCGAATAAGAGGAAAACTCCCTCTACTACCCTCGTCTCCGCCCTTACTTAGCCTTTAGAGGGAAATCCTACCTCTAATTCTGGCCGAATCACTGTTTTCCGGTCGAGCCGCCCCGATTAAAGGGAGGTTTCCCTCAAAGCGGAGCCGATATTCCGATTCCCCCAGATTAAAGGGGGACTTTCCCTCTATTTTCCGATGCGATATACGGTGTGCCTCTTGGAGATGAGCGACCTTAAGCTTTGCAAAACCTATGCAATAAAGAGTGAACAAAACGGCCATGTTGACCAAACTAACCAAGTGTATGCGGAACTGAGCGACGTTATTTTCGCCAAATCAACGGTTTCGGATACTCTTACGGAACTGAGCGTTCTTATTCCAAACCAATCGCGCTCCATCCCCCTTATCATCAATCAATAAAGTCTCTGGGTTCCGTTAGCCCTGCCTTTACCCCTCTATTCGACGAAATAAGGGCTCTGAGTTCCGTCCCTCGTTTGTCGCTATCGCGCACGCATGCCGTAACGACAACGACTGATCTCGCGCTCCACCCCGAAATTTTATTAATTCCTATAATTGAACAAAGAAAGCGGCAACCCGCACGGGCCGCCGCTTTCTTTGTTTTGTTGCTTGAGCATAACAGAGTTTGCTTATTCCACGACGGCTTCCGAGGTGGCCTCGCCTGCTGCCTCCATCATTCTTTTCTGCTCCTCTGCCATCCGCTTCTCCATCTCTTTGTTCATCTCTTCTTCCGTCATCGGTTCCTGGCTAAGCAGTTCGTCGCCTTTGACCTGAAGCGTCTTGAGCGCTTCGTCGATACTCTTCGTGCCGTCCTGTACAGCCTTGAATTCCTCCTGCATGTGACCGTAGAACATCATGTTGAACTGAGGATTCAAACTTTCGAAATCACGATAATCCTGCATCGACTGGGTAGGCTTGAGCTTATAAAAAGCTGCAAAGTTGCGGCCTTCCTCATCTTTGATATACGCCGTGCGAATCGGGAAGCCTCCCATATTGGTTACTTTGGCCTTCACTCGCGAATAATCGTCACTGGAGATGTAGGAGATAAAGTCCCACGCCGCCTCCGCATTAGGGGAGTCCTTGGCGATCGCGAAGATGTCGCTGTACCAAGTGTTAGCGCTCTGATCCGGGTATTGTGCGCTTACCGGCATCGTGACCATATCCCAGTCACTAATAACGGCGCCCTCGTCCTTAATATAATTTTTTGCTTCTTTAATCTGCTGCATGAGATAAGTGCTGTCCACCGTCATGGCAAGGCGTCCCGACAGGAATGGATTACGCATCAAATAGTCTTCGTAGCTGCTGGAGCCGCCCATCATGCCTTGATCCATGTTTTCAAAATACAACGCCTTGGAATTCAGCGCGTCCAGCGACGTCTGTACGACATTCCGCCATCCGTCCGAATCAATCGTCATCTTTTTGCTCTTCGTATCAACGTACTTGAGATTTTCGGCCGAAGCGAGCATGGAGGACATCTCGTTAAGGTCCCCGCTATAGCCGATCTTAAGGCCGTAGACACGATCCTCCGCCTCCCCTTCGATCGGGAATTGTCTGGCGAGCTGAATGGCATCCTGCCAAGTCATCTGGTCAGTCGGATAAGCGATGTTGTATTTGTCGAACAAGCCCTTGTTGTAATAAAGCACCTGGCTGCTAAAGCTCGACGGGAAGCCGTACAGTTGTCCGCCGCCTAGCTCCTTCATGTAATCAAGCATGCCTGGCACGATACCTTCCGTGTCGAACTTGTCCTTCGCCATATAAGCCTCGATATCAAGCAGCTTGCCCTCTTCGGCCAACTTCTTGTATTGGCCCTGATCAATCATCAACACATCGGGCTTCTCTTCGTCGATCAGCTTCTGGAGCGCCTTTTCATAGTCGAATTCCTCGCCATCCTCCGAAGGTCCCGAGCGATAGAGACTTTGCGTCGACACAACCTCGAAGTTCACGTTGGGGTTCAGCGCGCTGTACAGCATGCCGTAGTTTTGAAAAAATCCGCTTTCGTCGTAATACATCACTCTTACCGTCTGCTCTGCGTTGTTTTCCTTGCTGCCGCTTCCGAAGCTGCAGCCCGCCAGCAATGTTCCGGCAAGCGCCACCGGCGCAGCCTTCTTCAACCAATTATTCATCTTTTTCCTCCCACTCCCCTGCATATCACCTATCAAGTGTACCAATATGTACCATAAGTAATACGAATTATTTGATAAAATAGTTGCAAGAAAAATGAGAAACATGAATTTTTACAAAAAAAAGACCGGTCACTTAAACCAGCCTTTCTCCTTGAACCGCGTAATTGCCTCGATCCGATTGCTGACGCCAAGCTTATCGAGAATGACGGAAATATAGTTGCGGACCGTCCCCGTCGTCAGAAACAGCTCCGTGGCAATCTCCTTCGTATTTTTGCCGTCCGCGACAAGACCCAGCACTTCCCTCTCCCGCTCCGTCAACGGATTGTCGAAGCCCGAGCCGCCGTAGGCTTCATCCATAAGCTCCGAAGCGTAAATACGCTGTCCGGCCATGACGTTGCGGATCGAGCTGGCCAGCTCCTCGCTGGGACTGTCCTTGAGCAGGTAAGCGCTGACGCCTGCTTTAAGCGCCCTCTCGAAGTAACCGGAGCGGGCAAACGTGGTCAGAATAATGACCTTGCAGCGTCCCCTGAGCTCTTCTGCCGCTTCCAGACCGCTCTTAGAAGGCATCTCGATGTCCATGATGCATATATCCGGCTGATGCTCATGCACAAGCTGGATAGCTTCCTCGCCATTGCCGGCGCGGCCGACGACGGTCATGTCTTCCTCCAAATCAAGCAAGGAGGCCAGAGCGCCCAGAAGCATTCTCTGATCCTCCGCTATTACGATCTTAATCATGCTTCCAGCCCCTTTATCGGTTGCTTCACGGCATGCGGCACGCGGAACGTAACCATCGTTCCCTTGTCCGAGGCGAGCTCCAGGCTGCCGTTTACAAACTCGAGCCGCTCCTTCATACCTCTTAATCCGTTGCCCCGGTAATAGCCGGGCTTCAACGTCATGCCGATGCCGTCATCCCAGACGGATACGGTTACGTCGTTGTCGTCCGAGAGAATCGAAATGCTGCATTTCGACGCCCCGCTATGCTTCACTACGTTCGTTACCGCTTCCTTTAGACACATGCTGAGCACGTTCTCCGCAAGCAACGTCGTGTTCGCCAGCTTCGGGTCCCCCGCAAGGGTAAGCTCAATGTCTGCCGCGGTCAATATTTGACCGACGCGGTGCATCTCTTCGTCGAGACGCGTTCCTCGCATCTGCGTGACCATCTCGCGGACTTCCTTGAGCGCGGTCCGGGCCGTTTGCTGCACCTCGAGCATCTCCGCCTGCGCGCGCTCCGGATCCTGAAAGACGAGCTTGCCGGCAAGATCGCTCTTAAGCCCGATCAACGACAGCTTCTGTCCCAGCGTATCATGCAGATCCCGCGAGATCCGCTGCCGCTCCTCCAGCTTAACGAGCTCGCCGATCCGTTTGTTTGCATCCTCGAGCTGACCCTCCAATTGCCCTTGCTTCTTCTGGCTGTACGTATTGAATGGAAGCAGGATGACGACGATCAGACAGATCAGAATAAACGGGAATTGCGTGAAGAACAGCTTGTTCTGCGTAACAAGGCCATAGTTGACCGTGATGAACGTACTGATGAGATGAATCGCGTACAAGGTGTAAAAGCCCGCTTTGTTCTTAATATTGCCGATGAAGAAGGCTAGGAAGATCGAGAAGTACACGTAGCTGAAGAGCAGCGTCATCGCAATGGAGATGAGAATCTGAATACTTGTCCAGAAGTAGACGAGCCATCCCTTGGAGACGAAGGACTGACGATAACACACAAAAAATAAAAGGATCATCACAATGCCGGATACAACCTCGGGCGTTGACGACGATCTGAAAATGAAATAGAACGGCAGAATGCAGAAGACAACCCATACGTAGGCGCTAAGTCCGGTACTGCGACTGAATATTTGATGCCACTTGTTCACGGGCCGCCCTTCCTTCTGCATGTCTTACCTTTATTTTATCCCTGATATGTCGGCTGCGCAACGAGCTGCGCAGCCGCCCAATGTCCCAGAGCCAGGTCAGTCCTTGGCCTACCCTGCCCGCTTATGTCTGCGAGCCCCTACCGGACGCTCGCGGCGATTGCTGATCCGGTCCTTGACGTCGCGGAAGCTGACGAATTTCTTGTCCCGCTCATCCCACAGCCGGAACCTGAGCGACTCGAAGCTTTGCAGAATCGTAATTGTAGTGGCCTTCTGGAGCGGAGGGGTCGCATCATGCGCATCCTCCAGATAATAGTTAGGCACCTTCGGGCTCAAGTGATGCACATGGTGAAAGCCGATGTTGCCCGTCAGCCATTGCAGCAGCTTCGGCAGCTTGTAATACGAGCTTCCTTCGACCGCGGCCATAACGTAACTCCATTCGTCATCCTTCTCGAAGTAGGAGTCCTCGAATTGATGCTGGACGTAAAACAGCCAGATACCAAGCACGCCGGACAAATAAAAGATCGGGAATTGCACCATCAGGAACTGCTGCCAGCCCAGTGCCCAGCCAAGCAGAGCGTAGACGGCAACGATCAGCACGTTCATCAAGTATGTGTTAAGGCGCTCCTTGCGGCGCGCTCCCTTGCGGTTGAATCGGTATTGCAACACGAACACGAAGATGGGCCCCAGGCCGAACATAACGAGCGGATTGCGGTATGCCCGGTAAGCCAGTTTTTGTAGTGGCGCCAGTGCTGCATATTCGTCCACCGTCAAAATCCAGAGATCGCCGACTCCGCGTTTGTCCAGGTTGCTGCTCGTTGCATGGTGAATGGCGTGGGAATTCTTCCATTGCTGGTACGGTACCAGCGTAATGACGCCCGTAATGATGCCGAGAATGTCATTCGCGCGCTTGTTCGAGAAGAACGAGCCGTGACAGCAGTCGTGGAAGATGATAAATGTCCTCACGACGAATGCCGATGCGAGCACGCCGATGCCAAGCGTCAGCAGATAGGAGACGGATAAGCTCCAGTAGGCTGCAGCCCATAGGACGATTAAGGGGAGCAGCGTATTGGCAAGCTGCCTGATACTGACTTTAAGGTCGTTTCTTTCGAAAGGTGCAACGCTTTTCTTAAGCTGTGATTGCTTCAATTCCGACATCGCGGCTTCCTCCTTGGACAGGCGCCGCCTGCCATCTCATGAGGGCCGCTTTCCGCGCCATAACTTTGTTATTGCCATTGTAGCAATAACGGCGTCATGGACGGCAGTCATAAACGTCAAGAATACGATATGACGAATGTCATATAGGGAACTGGGTAGAGCGACAAATAATGGAACCCAAGGTCTATTGCTGCGCATGTTACATGGAATCGGTTTACTGCGGAGCTTTGCCACAGGAATACAGAAAAATGCCTCTAACGCCCGCTATCCGGGTAGTTAGAGGCATCGTTACTCCTATGCCTGAAAGCGAGCTAGATCGCCCAGTTGCCGGCGCGAAATACCGGTACGACGGTTCCGTCATCCTTGATGCCGTCGATATCCATCTCCGCCGAACCGATCATGAAGTCGTTATGCGTAATGCTGGCATTGACGCCATGCGCCTCAAGCTCCTCGGCCGACATCGTCTTGCCGCCCTCGACATTAAAGGCATAGCCGCTGCCGATGGCTAGATGGTTAGAAGCGTTCTCGTCGAACAGCGTGTTGTAGAACAGAATGCCGGACTCGGAGATCGGGGAGTGATGCGGCACAAGCGCAACTTCGCCCAGGTAGTGACTGCCTTCGTCTATGTCGACCAGCTTCTGGAGAATCTCTTCGCCCTCCTCGGCTTCGGCCTTCACGATACGTCCGTTCTCGAACGTAATCTTGAACTTATCGATGATATTCCCGCCGTAGCTCAATGGTTTCGTGCTGGATACATAACCGTTCGTGCCCGTCTTAAGCGGCACGGTAAACACTTCCTCCGTCGGCATGTTCGCCATGAAGGAGAACCCTTTCTGATTCGTGCTGCCTGCCGCGACCCAAATATGCTTTTCATGCAGCTCCACAGTCAGATCCGTGCCTGGAGCGCGATAATGCAACTTGCGAAACTTGTTCGCATTCAACACTTCGGCTTTCTCGTGCAGCGTTTCGTTATGTTTCACCCAAGCGGATACGGGATCGGCGTCATGCAGACGCACGGAATCGAAGATGGCGTTCCAAAGCATGTCGACCGCCACTTCTTCGGAAACGTCCGGGAACACCTTCTTCGCCCACTCTTTACCCGCGCCGGCTACGACAGTCCAGCTGACCTTGTCGGACTGAATCGCTCTGCGGAACTCCTTCAATCCTTCGCCGGAAGCTTTCTGGAACGCCGAGATGCGGCTCGATGGAATCCCCTTAAGCAGATCCGGGCTGGAAGTCGTCAGCGAGATAAAGACCGCACCCCTCTCGACGAAATGGTTGCGTTTCATCGTCTCGAATGAAGGGAAGCTGCCGAAGATGGCTTCGTCGGCCTTCTCGTATTTGAGACGGGAGAGGTAGTCGTCCACCCAGTCGACGTGAACGTTGGAAGCGCCGGCCTCGTAAGCTTTGGTCGCAATGGCGCGTATGAGCTCCGCCATCTCGATCGAAGCTCCCGCCATAAACACCTCTTGCCCGGGCTGAATGTTAACGCCTGTACGTACGATCAGCTCGGCATATTTCTCGAAATTCGCTTGAAGATTCGTTGTCATATGTATTTGCATCTCCTCAAATAATAGGGTAGTCGCCGGATGCTCTCCAGACCTTCTCAAGCTGCCAGAAAAACATCCGGCAGACTTCTATAAGTATAACATTGATGCCGAGCGGATTTCATCCTGCACGCGCCGAAGCAGCTCCGGCGGCTCCAACACTTGCATGCGTCCTCCGTAACTCAGTACGATCCCGCACGCCGATTCCGGCGTCTCGAATTCCACCTCCGCGACGAGCCATCCGTCCTTGTGCTCGACATTGCTTCTCTCGTTCGCCGCAAGTTCCGCTTCCGAGACGCTTATCACCTTTACAAACCGTTCGGTTCCCAGCCTGACCAGCGCCGCCTCGGTTATGCCGAGCTTGGCGGGATACCGGGGCAACCGCTCGCGGAATTGCTCCAGCGATGTTTCCCAGTAAGCAGCAAGGTCGAACTCTGCCGGCGGCTTGAAGCAGTCGGCAAGCACCTCCGCCTCCAGAAGCCTGGAGACGCGGAAGGTACGAATCCCGTCCCCCTCCGTCCCCGCGATGAGGTACCAGACGTCCCGTTTGGCGACAAGTCCGAGCGGAGTGACGATCCGGCTTTTCTGCGCTCCATCGCGCATGTAGGCGATACGAAGTTTCCGCTCCGCCCAGACCGCTTCCTGGGCGGCGGCCAGACATGGCGCAGGTTCGCGCTGCTGCCGATTGGGATGCCAGCCGGCACCGTCAATATGCAGCTTGCGCCTGGCGGCCTCCGCCCCGCTTCGTGCCGAGTCCGTAGCGGCGGCAAGCAGTTTTTGCATCGCCGCCTGCAGCTGCCGTTCATGGCCGAGGTCGCTCAGCAGATCGGTACGGCTCGCGAAGAGCAGCGCCGCAAGCTCGTCGGCATGGATGCCGGTCAGGCTTGTTCGATAACCTTCCGTTAACAGCCAGCCTCCCTCTTTGCCACGTTCGGCGTAGACCGGAACGCCGGAGGCGCTGAGCTCTTCCATATCGCGAAGAATCGTCCGTTCGGACACCTCGACTTGCTCCGACAGCTCGCGTGCCGTCATTTTTCCTCTATTTTGAAGCAACAGCAGGATCGTTACCAATCGGCTTGCCCGCATAGTGGCCCTCCCTGATTGTAATATGCGCTTTTCACTAACATTATATCTCGTTAATCATGACAGAGGTTGTCATATTATGCGATTTATTATAGACGAAGTACAACTACTACAGGACCAGGAGGATAAATGACGATGAACAAGCTGCCTTTGCAAGGGAAAATAGCGGTTGTCGCGGGCGCGACAAGGGGCGCTGGCAGAGGAATCGCAGTGGGACTAGGCGCGGCAGGCGCGACGGTCTATTGTACGGGGAGGAGCGTGACAGGGACGCCTTCGGATCTAAATCGTCCCGAGACGATCCAAGAGACGGCGGCCATGGTGAGCGAAGCCGGAGGAACAGGCATTGCGGTACGTACGGATCACACCGTGCCACCTGAAGTAGAAGCGTTGTTCGCGACTATACGCGAAGAACAGAATGGGCGGCTCGACGTGCTGGTCAACAATATATGGGGCCTCGCCCATCCACCTCGCCGAAGCAATGGCTTCGGATCTCAAGGCGCATGGCGTCACCGCTGTCGCCGCAACGCCGGGCTTCCTCCGGTCGGAGGAGATGCTGGAGCACTTCGGCGTCGCGGAGAGCAACTGGCGAGATGCCATCGCTAGCGGCATCAAGGAAGCCGAGCACTTTGGCCAGTCGGAAACGCCTTATTATATCGGACGCGGTCTCGCCGCGCTTGCGGCCGCCCCCGACCATGCCGCATATTCCGGCCAAGTGCTGTCGAGCTGGAAGCTGTCCGACATGTACGGCATCGAAGATGTCGACGGCCGGCGCCCGCATTGGGGCAACTACGCCAAGGAGCATGGCTTTCTTTGATGCTAACCTAATTAAGAAAAACGCCTGACGGCGTCCTTTAAGGGCATATCCGCTTGGCGTACTTCACCTTTAATTCTCCCTCTTCCAGGCAGTGCCCGTGCTCATCAAAGAAAATTCGTTTTAGAATGTTCGGCTCCATCTCCTACCTTACCAAATTTCTTTTCGTAGCAGAAGAAACCCTATACTCCGAAATTTTATAAATTCTATACGTTTTATTCGATTGTCCCTTGACTCTTTCGATACTCTGCCGGCGTGAGTCCGATCTCCTTCTTAAACACTTTGTAGAAGTATTTGGCGTTATCGTAGCCGATCATGCCCGCAATTCGATCAATCCTATATTTAGTAGACGACAGCAATTGCTTCGCCCGCTCCATGCGCAGTCGTTTCAAGTAATCCTGAAATGTCTCCCCCATACTCTCTTTGAACACCATACTGAGATACACAGGATGCAGGTAAAAGCGTTCCGCAACCTCCTCCAGCCGAATCGGCTGTGAATAACGTAAATCAATATAATGTTTGACTTGTCCGATTTGCCCCGCGGCTGTAGGCAATAAAGCAAGCACACGCTCGGATATCGTTCTAACCAACTCGGTAAACTGATGTTCTAGCTCCATCGGATCCATTGCTTGTCGCATAGATGTAATGAGGCCGAGATCATCATCATTCATCTCATCTTCTCTCTCTTGATTGTCGACTTTTGCGATATCGTGCGCAAGTTGGACGCAATACTGCTTCGCTTGGGCAAGCGTTGCTCCATCTAAACTACGAATATATTTGAACAGCTCTCCTGTCATATAGAGGGCTTGCTGGACATGTCCAACTTCAATCTCATATAAGAGATCGTCGCGGCAAGGCCAGCACCCATCCATTTTCTTATAGACAGCTCCGCTTTCCTGGAGAAGTCCCGTCCACTGACCGAACGGTCGATGGTCTAACAGGCTCCAAGCCTCTCGATATGCCATACGAAGCTCCTCCAGCTTACCGTATGAGCGGCTTGCCGCTCCTACTGCCTCACCACCGGACCGTCGCACCCCTTCGATCGTTTGACTCAGCATCGTACGAACCTTCTTTTCCGCTTCCATTTGGCTTCCAATGACGATTAATGCCGTATCCGTCCGCTCGGGATGAGGTAATCGAACGATGTACTCTCCCGTCGACCCAGACAGCGTCCGATCAGCATCTTCCACGTTCGGAAACAATCTGGCATGACTGTCCGGCAGAGTTAATAAACCTACGGCAAAAGAGTTCGCACCTAGCAGCCCCTTAATCGTGGCAGAACGGTATTGCTTGGTCAGCGATTGTAGTTGCTCGTCTGCTCCGCCCCTGCATAACCACGCCGACAATCGCTCGCGATCCATTTCCAACTCCCGCTCCTGATCGCTCTTTCGTTTATTTTCTTTCTCTCTATGGAAGTTGATCGCCTTCTCCAGCGCGGCATGTAATTCTTTGTTATCGAATGGCTTTAGAATATAGTCAATGACGTTGGTCGCGATGGCTTCGCGCGTATATTCAAAGTCCGAAAACCCGCTGATGACGATCAATGCCGCATCCGGCTTCTGTTCAGACAAAGCGTGGAGCAGGGAAATCCCATCCATTGCAGGCATACGCATATCGGTCAACACAATGTCCGGGCTTTCCCGCAGCGCCAGATCAAGTCCTTCTTCTCCGTCCTCTGCTTCGCCCACCCAAGCGAGCGGCAGACCGAGCGACGCGATTTTTTTGACGATGGCTCTGCGGATTAGCGACTCGTCGTCGATCACGACATATCGATACATGTATTCGTTCTCCCTTCCTGAAGCAAGCTAGCCCAACATCAAGATCATAGTTCGCCAAGCCAAAGTCTAACCGTTAATATTGGGGAGACGGAGGCGAATCGTCGCACCCTTGCCCTCTCCGGCGCTATACACCTCGAGTCCGTAAGGTTCGCCATAATAAAGCGAGATACGGGCATGGACGTTATAAATGCCGATTGATCTGCTGTCGCCGGATTCAGCACCCAACTGCTCGAATGCGGGCGGTCTGGCCAGCATCTCCCTCAGACTAGCGAGCTTGGACTCCTCGATGCCAGCGCCATCGTCGGAAACTTCGAGCCAGGAGCCAGTCTGATCTTCCCCGCTTGAGATTCGTACGATCCCTTTCCCTTTCTTGGCCTCGAGACCGTGGTATAAGGCATTCTCCACGATGGGCTGCATAAGCAGCTTCAGCATCGTCATATTCTCCAGGCCTGGTCTGATGTCGATCTCGAGACCGACCTTGTTGCCGTAACGGTATGACTGGATTCGCATATAATTGCCAACATGCTCTAATTCTTCTTGCAAGGTTACTTCGTCGCGATTGAGTTTAATGCTGTAACGAAACATATCCCCGAGCGCCTTGGACATCTCCGCGATGCTATCGACATCTTCCAATTCTGCAATGCTATTGATCGTCGCGAGGGTGTTGAATAGAAAATGCGAGTTAATCTGTGCTTCGAGTGCCTTCATTTTGGCGGACATGGCAATGAACTGACTATGATAGCGCTCGTGGATCAGCGTATCGATTTTCTTGAGCATATTCGCATATTGCCCGTACAATATGCCGATCTCGTCCGTACGGGATTTATAGCGCTCAAGACTCGTCTGCTGCTGCAATCCCTTGTCGTAGTTCTTCATCAGGACGGCGATCCGGCTGACGGGCTTCGAGAACGTATTGGCAATCCAGAGAGACAACGCGATAGCAACGAAAGCCCAGCATGCGCCGAACCCGATCGCGAATGTCCGTGTCGATTGCACTTGCTTCGCCACCGAAGCCAGCGAAACGGAGATCACCATGCGCCAGTCATAAGAGGAAAACGTGTCATACACATAAAGTCTGTTGTCTCTTTTGTCGAGGCTGCTGCCGCTCGCCTCCCTTGGAACAAAGGGGGCGCCCTCGCTGGAATAGGTTTCGTAAAGCCTGTCGCCAGTCGGGCTTAGGACAGCGATGTGCTGGTCGTCCAGTACGCCGTTTCTTAGCTCATCGAATAATTTCACGCTGCAATTCATCAGAAGTACGCCGATCCGTTCCTTCGTCCTCGGATCATATAGGGCACGCGAGAAAGTAATCGACATTTGATCGGACAACAGGAACTTCTGATATCCCGTATCGCTGACGTAGATCCCTCCTTGACGTTCCAATGTACGGTTATACCATTCCGAATCGCGAGGGACATAATCAAGCTGCAGCTCCGAGCCCTTAGTGCTTGCGAAGACAGTGTCGTCCTCCGCAAACAAGTACAAGCCCTCGATATAATCGTGGCTGAGCAGCAAGCTCTCTGTCGCCGTACGAAAATCCCGGTCATTACGAAGCCGCTCGTACTCACTCACGGAATCCGGGACGAGATACCGCTTAAGAAACGACAAGGAGTCGTCGGCCCCGGCTGTCTGTTGATAGGCAATATATTCCGAGACGCGGCCGATTTCCTCCAGCTGGTTGGACATTCGGATCATGGAGCGTTCTAGTACGTTAGCCGATACCTCTTGTACTTGGCGCTCTACTAAAGAAGCATAGTTTCTTGAGGTAACGACGACGACAACGACGATCGGAATTAACGAAATTAGCAGTAACGCGACTAAAAGCCGATTCTTGAGTCCCCATGCAAATCTCATATTGCATCTACCCCGTGAAAGCGTTTTTTTGTATAATTGTAGCATACATTCAGAGAATGGAGTGAGCGCAATACCTATCTATCGTTCCCTCCCTTTGTTCGTCTTGACGTTGTTTGTTCTATTATCAGGCTGCAGTGGAGAACAATCAGCGGAGACGCACCCAGACGCACAAGTGCCCGTTCGTTATATGCATATGGGCGTTGCCGATGATAATGAGGATAACAATCAATATGTCATGCGGCAATTTCCATATGCCATTGCGCAGCGGTTTCCCGGCATTGCGCTGGAATCCGACATGCTGCCCGAGGATCCCTATACAAAAACATTGCTTGTCCAGTTATCATCCGGCGAAGGGCCCGATTTCTTCGAATGGTGGCCGAAACGCCAGCTTGAGGAGCTGGTCGCAGCCGGCTATTTGCAGGATTTGACCGGCATGGACATCCTGGATCGGTTCACATCGGATTCGCTTGAGGGCTTTACGGTCGATGGGAAAGTGTACGGCCTGCCGAAGGGACAGAGCATCATGGCGACATGGTACAACAAGGAGCTGTTCGAGCAGCAAGGCATCACCTCCTTCCCCGCGGATTGGCCGTCCTTCCTCGCATTATGCGAGGAGCTTAAGCTCACAGGTATTACGCCAATTGTTATGCCGGACAAGGACCGCTGGTTTATCCAATTCGGTCTCTATCAGCTCGCAGCTTCCCTCGTCTACTCCGAGTATCCCGACTTCGACAAGGAGCTTCTGGAGGGAACCCGCACGTTCGCCGACTCCCCTTGGCGGGAAGCACTGACGAAATATAAGCTGCTGTACGACAAAGGTTACATCGCCGCCGGCTCCCTGGACGTCGGCGCAGCGCAGGCGACTGCACTGTTCACAGAAGGACAGGCCGCGATGATGTTCAATGGCAACTGGGACCACGCGAGATTGACGGCCAGCGGCAAGGACGCGGACAAGCCAGACGGGGACGACCAGAGCGCCGGCAATCGCGGCGCGGCGGCGTTCGAGATCGGTTTCATGCCGCTGCCGGGCAATGAGCCCGGTGAACCGCTGCTTCTGTCTGTCGGTCCCGCGGGCGGTACCGTCATCAACGCCAATACACGGCATTTGCCCGAAGTACTGGATATTCTCGCCTATCAGTACGACCCGGCTTCTCCACTTTACGAGCTTTATAAACAGAACTACGCCGTATTCCCTATGTATAAGGGAGAAGACCTTGGCATCCCCGAGTTCGACGACTATACGAAGCTAATGACGGAACACGACTCAATTTACTTTAGCAACCAGGCTTGGCCTGTCGGCGTAGCGGATGTCTTGTGCCGCGGCTTCCAGGACTGGATAGCCGGTCATGGAACGGTCGACGACATTCTTAACGCGATGGACAAGAAGCTGGATTCGCTGCGATAAGTTTTAACGCTCCGATGCTAGCCTCCTTTCGCCCTCTTCAACCAGTAGACCAGAACACCTTAAAATAGTGCACTCAAACACTCCTATAATGATGGCTGTAAGCATGTAAGGGCTTACGGCCATCTTTTTCGTTTTCACAAAAGAGAGGAGGGTTTGAGTTGGGCAATCGATTACGAAAAACAGCTGCACGGAAAACCGCCGCATTCCTGCTCTGCGCGACGCTGGCGGCGCAAGGAGGCGCTACCGTTGCAACCGGAACGGTAGCCGCATCTGGTACATCTGCCATACAGTCGGAGCTCGTGAGCGTCGCGCCTGTACAGACGAATGAGGTGCTACACAATCCTGGCATGGGCTGGGTGCTCATCGACAATGCGATACCCGGCCACTTAGACGCCGGACGCACGGGTACTTACCCCGAGGTCGACAATGTTGCTGTTCTGACCCATTGGGGAGAACTGGAGCCAACAGAAGGCGTGTACGATTGGTCGTTGCTCGACGATTCAATCGAGTATTGGGCGAATTTGGGTAAGCGCATCCATTTCCGTATCTCTACGGACGCCATGATGATCTCGGGCTACGGATACGCGAAGAGCGTGCCGGAGTGGCTGTTCCAGCAATACGGAGTACCTTACCAGGAGCGGTTCGATCAAGGTTATACCTTCAAGCTGCCGGATTATACGAACCCGGTCTTCATGGAGAAGCTGGAGACGTTCCTCGAAGCGTTCGCGGACCGGTACAGAGATGACCCCAGACTCGACATCGTCGACCTGAGAGGGTACGGCACCTGGGGCGAGTGGCACAGCGGCCACGACTTCGACAGTTATGCGGAGCGAATCTCCACGCTTCGAGCCATTATCGACAAGTGGTACGCAGCATGGAACGGGGACAAAACACTCGCCCTTTCCAACTCCTACGAATGGCGAAGCGAAATGACGCCGACCGTGAACAATCCAGCTTCCTATGAGGAATATATGAGCTGGTCCGCGTTCGATCACGCTTTGACCAAACCAAACCTGACGTTCCGCAGAGACGGGGCCGCCGGCGCGCTGCGCGAGTATGACCGACAGCTGTTGGAATCATTTTTCCGCAGCAACCGCAGTCTCCCCCTCATCGCGGAGTTCTTCGGCGGATACGGCTACTACGTCGGCAATGGCTCGGGCTTCACGCCGGATTCGGCCCTCGAGGAGGCGCTTCAGCTCCATCCCAATTACATCACCATGATGGGACACGACGGCGACTTCGGCGCAGCTTCCTTCTACTCGGAGCGGCCCGATCTCATCGATGAGGGCAACAAACGAATGGGCTATCGGCTCGTCATTAACCAAGCGCAATTCCCTTCTGCCGTCCAATCCGGCAGCGCGTTTGAGCTTCGGCAGCTCTGGTCCAACCTTGGAGTTGGCCGCAGCTACAAGAATTACCCGCTTAAGCTGTACTTGACGGACAGCAGCGGCGATACGGTCTGGAGTGCGACGGACGAGAACTTCGACATGACGGGGTTCGTGGCGGGCGAAGTATACGAGACCTTCTCATCCTTCGAGCTGCCGACGACGATCGCTCCCGGCGAGTACGACGTCCGCGTCGCATTGGTTGACGATCAAGGCAATCCGGCGATACGCCTCGGCATCGAGGGACGCGACTCCGAGAACCGATATTTGCTCGGCAAGCTGAACGTGGAGAGCGGCAGCGTGACCATGCCGCAGGATGACTCCATCCGCGATGCATTCGAAGGGGGCTCCTTCGCTTCCTCCCAATATGTTGGCGGCTTTCAGGGACTCGGCGTCGTCACGAACCAACCGGATAAAGTTGTAGACGGTAGTTATTCGGCTTATGGCAGCGCCCCGTCGACGCAGGACTGGTCCGAATTTCTGTACAGCGACACGGCTAAGATCGCACTGGAGCCCGGTACGACATACACCGTCTCCTTCCGATACAAGGCAACTGCTACCCCTGGTCCGAACGGCTTCTATTATTTCCTTGCCCGCACCGGCAGCGGCAGCTTCGCGCATGACAAAGGTTTCACGACATGGCGAGACGACTCGGGACTGACCCGAACCAAGACGGTGACCTTTACGACAGACGAAACCTTCCAGGACTACTATCTGATTTGGGGGCTTCGCTCCGGCGGCGCGATCTCGATTGATGACATCGTCATTACGAAGGAGTTGGAGGCGGTCCATGATTCGTTCGAGTCCGGCGGTCTCTCAGCCTCCCGATACGAGCTCGGCACGGGCCAGACAGCCGGCAGCCTGAGCGGTGCCGCAGGTCTGCATGGCGATTGGTCAATCTCCTCCGTATCGGACGAACGAAACTTCCTGTACAGCCGCAAGAACGTTCTCAAGCTGAATAAGGACTCTGTCTATCTCGTCACCTTCAGGTGGAAGCCGCTTGCTACGCCAAGCGGAGGAGGTTACTTCCGCTTCGGGGCAGAGTCGAAAAAATCGGGAGCTGCTCCAAGCTTCGTTCATCGCTGGTACGGGGCTTCCAGCCAGGAGGGAGAATCCCGAACCTATGTTGTCCGCACAGACAGCTTCAAGGATTATCGTCTTGTCTGGGGACTCAAAGGCGGAGACATCGCCATCGACGACATTAGCGTCATTAAACTTTAACCATACCAAACGTTATGAACATACCTAACTTACGGAGGCGATTCACAATGATCAACAAACGTACGCGTTCCTTTGCGGCTTTACTCGCTGCAAGCGCACTCATCCTGTCCAGCGCATGCTCATCCGGCAATAACAACGAGAACGGCGGCAACAGCACTTCGGCTCCTGTAGATAGCAACACACCAAGCGAATCCTCCACTCCGGCGGCAAACATTGATCCGCTAGGCAAATACGATCCGCCTATCGAAGTATCCGTCGTCGGCACAACGGGCTCGAATGTACTGTTCGCAGAAGGCGAGAGTATCGACGACAATATCATGACCAAAAAATATCTCGAAATACTAGGAATTCAGTTCAAAAACGAATGGGTATCGGATGCGTCACAGTCCTTGGAGAAACTGAATCTTGCTATTAACACCAATAACATTCCCGATATTTCCAAGGTCGACTTAAACCAGCTCAGCCGCATGATCAACCAGGATCAAGTTGCGGATTTAACAGAAGCCTACGAAACTTATGCCTCCCCGCTGCTGCGCAAATCAATGGAATACGGCGGAGGCGCCGGCTTCGCCCCAGCCAAGAAGGACGGAAAAATTTATGGCATGCCGGTTCCGAACGACTATTACGAGAACGTGGCGATCATGTACATCCGCAAGGATTGGCTGGAGAAGCTGGGCTTGCAACCACCGAAGACGATCGACGAGCTATACGAGGTGGCAAAAGCATTCTCGGAACGCGATCCAGATGGCAATGGAAAGGCGGATACGTATGGCATCGCGCTCGACAATGCTCTCGGCATGGCCTTCGACGGCGTCTCCTCTGCCTACAAAGCTTATCGCGCAACCTGGGTCAAGGATGACAGCGGCCAGCTCGTCTACGGCAGCATCCAGCCGGAGATGAAGGAAGCGCTCGCCAAGCTGCAAGATCTCTACGCAGCCAAAGCCATCGATCAGGAGTTCGGCGCCAAGGATTGGGGCAAGACGGCGGACGATGTGGGAGCAGGCAAAGGCGGCATCTACTTCGGAGCTTTCTGGCAGCCGCTGTATCCGCTATCGACGACGATGTCCCATACGCCGGATTCCGACTGGAACGCCTACCCGATTCCGGTGTCGGCGGACGGCAGCCTCATGCCGAAGCGCCCGAACAACGTATTTAGCTGGATGGTCGCAAGCAAGGATATGGAGCATCCTGAAGCGCTCATCAAATCGATGAACCTCTGGGCGGAGATGTGGATCGAGGGTGGACAATACAACGATCTGTTCTACAAGGACATCCAAGGAAGTCCGCAATACGCAGGCAAGGAAATCCACCAGTACGCCAAACCTTATTTCTTCGACGATCCCGGCAAAAACATGGTCATTGGCGGGCAATTCAAAGAAGCCGCTGCCAAGGATGACGGCTCGCTTGTGACGCATCCCGACGGCGTATGGAAATGGAATGCCTACAAAAAAAATGAGCCTAACGGCTGGGCGTACTACAAATATTTGTTGGAGTCAGAAGGCGTGCTGGCGCAATATGGCGACAGCTTCGTACACGATTCGTACCTCGGCGCACCAACGGAGACGATGACTAAACGTCAAGCCAGCCTGAACAAGCTCGAATTGGAGACGTTCACCAAAATTATTATGGGCAAAGCGGATATATCCGAGTTCGACAAATTCGCAAGCGACTGGAAGTCGCTCGGCGGCGATGACATTACGAAGGAAGTCAACGCATGGGCCTCGGCGCAGCAATAAGGATTTAAGCTAGCCAAATAGGGCGGGAGAAAGCGGACCAAAGCTTATTCCCCCGCCCTATTATCTTTAAGTAATCGCGGAGGGACAGCCATGAAAATAAACAAAAAGGATCTTACATTTTTCCACTTGCTGGTCGCCCCCGGCGTTCTCGTATTGCTGCTGTTCTCGTACCTCCCCATGTTCGGCATCGTCATCGCCTTTCAGAACTTTAATCCTTCGAAGGGCTTCATTTTTTCGGAATGGGTTGGCTTTGAGCATGTCCGTTTCCTCTTCGAGCTGCCAGATACGATGGGAACGATCCGCAATACAATCGAAATCTCACTTATGAAAATCGTAGCGGGGCTCGTCGTGCCTGTCGTGTTCGCGCTCTTCCTTAACGAAGCCAGAATCATGTGGTTCAAACGAACGGTGCAAAGTCTCGTGTACCTCCCCCATTTTCTCTCGTGGGTCATTCTGGGAGGCATCCTGGTAGACGTTCTATCTATCAACGGAGGCGCGTTCAATCAGGCTTTGCAGTCTGTAGGCATCCCTCCGATCTTCTTCTTCGGGGATGAATTTTGGTTTCGTATCATGATTGTTGTGTCGGATGTCTGGAAAGAATTCGGCTTCTCTACAATCGTTTACCTAGCCGCGTTGACCGGAATTAATCCGGCCTTGTACGAAGCAGCCGCGATCGACGGGGCAACCCGCTGGAAGCGGACGCTGTATATTACGATTCCAGGCATTCTGCCTGTCATCGTGCTCATGTCCACACTTAGTCTTGGCAATGTATTGAACGCTGGCTTTGACCAAATTTTCAACTTATACAATCCGATGGTTATCAGCTCTACAGATATCATCGACACCTATATTTACAGGATGGGCTTGATTCAAGCGCAGTACGGCTTAGCAACGGCGATCGGACTCATCAAATCAGTGATCGGCTTTGTCCTGATCGTCATCTCCTACAGACTTGCCAGCCGCTATGCAAACTACCGTATTTTCTAATTATGGATCGGGGGTATTCTCATGAACGGACGGCTGAACAAACTCCAGCCCTTCGATATTTTCAATTACGTTGGTCTCGCCCTCATCTCGTTGCTGTGCCTCCTCCCTATTTGGCATATCGCCATGGTATCGCTTAGCGGAGAGGGACCGGCTTCCAAGTTCTCGGTCGGCCTGCTTCCCATCGAATTTACCATGGACTCTTATAAAACGATTCTCCAGATGGGCAAGTTCTGGGACGCCTTTGGTATGTCCTCGCTGCGCGTATTGGTCGGCGGCCTGCTGAACTTCCTCCTGACGATTATGCTCGCTTATCCGCTGTCAAAGGAAAGCTCCTACTTCCGCGGACGCAATATCTACATCTGGTTCCTTGTTTTCACGATGCTGTTCAGCGGCGGTCTCATTCCGATGTACATGATCATCAACGAGCTGAATCTGATCAATACGATCTGGGCGCTCGTGCTTCCGGGAGCTGTACCGGTATTCAATGTCATCTTGATGGTCAATTTCATGCGGCAGCTGCCCAAAGAACTAGAGGAAGCCGCGCTGGTGGACGGGGCGTCTCAATATCGTATCATGACGAGTATCTTCATCCCGCTGTCTATGCCAGTCATCGCAACCGTTACGCTGTTCAGCGTGGTCGGGCATTGGAATTCCTGGTTTGACGGATTGATCTTCATGAACGACACTGCGAACTACCCCTTGCAGACCTATCTGCATGTTGTTCTCGCATCCCGTAATCTGATTAATGCGGACCAGCAGACGGTCATGGCATCGCTGACGAATCGGAATTCGATCTCGGCCCAAATTATATTGGCATCGCTGCCGATTCTCGTCGTCTACCCCTTCCTTCAGCGCTTCTTCATTCATGGAATCGTAATGGGATCGGTCAAAGAATAGACTATTTAGCAGAGCAGGATAGGAGAGAGATACATGAAATCCATATGCGTTATAGGAAGTTTAAACATCGACTTAGTAGCCGCCGTTGAGCGCTTCCCGCTCCCAGGTGAAACCCTGACATCCGTCGGTTATTCCACCTTCTTTGGCGGCAAGGGAGGCAATCAAGCTATCGCGTTAGGGCTTCTCGGGGCAAACGTTAGCATGGTGGGCAAGGTCGGCGGCGACATTCACGGCAGCGACTACATCCGCCACCTGCGCATGAACGGCGTAGATACGGCCGGCATTCGGGTCGAACAAGATGCCGCGACAGGTACGGCGATGATTCTGGTCGACCCCCAGGGAGAAAACCAGATCATTATTTCACCTGGAGCTAACGGGCTGCTAACACCCTCTGACATCGACGAATGTTGGGAGCAGTTGCTCGAAGCGGACATTTTCTTGTTCCAGCTGGAAGTGCCGATCGGTACAGTCGCTTACGCAATCAAACGGCTGAAAGGAGCCGGCAAGACGGTAATTCTGGACCCCGCTCCAGCTTCCCAATTGCCTGACGCCATCTTCAAATATATCGATTACATGACGCCGAACGAGACGGAAATCAAATATTATGCAGGCCGCCATCAGCAATACGTGCTGCAGTTGAAGGAAGCCGCGAACATCCTGCTTCGCAAAGGCGTGAATACGATCGTGGCGAAGGCCGGTGCCGACGGCGCATATCTCATCCGCGATGTCGATTTGCAGCATATCGCTGCGTATCCATCGGAGCCCGTTGATACAACAGGCGCGGGCGATTGCTTCAATGCCGGCTTCGCCTATGCGTTAGCCACAGGAAGCACGCCCGAGGAGGCTGTCGGCATAGGCAACGCCGTCGGCGCGCTCGCGATCCGGCAAGTCGGAGCCCAATCGGCCATGCCGTCCAAGAGCGAGCTTGATACCTTTCTAAGACAGCAAGCTCTGCTGCGACTTCCCGCCGTCCCGGCCATGCCAGAAGGAAGTGACAACCGATGACGACAGAAGCGAAGCCAGCATTCTACATGCTTGCCGAGGGTCCTGTTCCCATCATCCTGGATACGGATATCGGACCGGACTGCGACGATGCCGGCGCCGTAGCTGTCTTGCACGCTCTGCAGTCTGAGGGGCAGCTTCGCACGGTAGGAATGATGCATAACACATCAAGCCCGTGGGGAGCCGGCTGTCTGGACGCGATCAATGTGTACTATGGCCGAGGCGACATCCCGGTTGGCACATTAGAAGCTCCCGGTTTCCTAGTGGGAGAGCCATATGAGAAATACAATCGAATTATTGCAACGTCATGCCACAACCGTTATCCCGAAGGACGGTCTGTACCAGACGCCACATCCCTCTACCGCCAATTGCTTGCAGAAGCGGAGGACGGGAGCGTCGTCATCGTCGCGATCGGTCCGCTCATTAATCTGATGCATCTGTTGCTTGCAGACGCAGACCCAGAAGCTGACGCCGTCTCGCGGCTTACCGGCGCGGAGCTCGCCGCGCTCAAGGTTAAGCATCTCATCGTGATGGGCGGCCACTTCCCTGCGGGAAAGGAATGGAACTTCGAGATGCATCCGGGGTCCGCCGCTTACGTTTGCGCCAACTGGCCCACGTCTATCACCTTTACCGGCTACGAAATAGGCGCCGCCATTCCTACCGGAGCACGGCTGCTCGCAGAAGCGCCAGATGAGCATCCCGTGCGCCGCAGCTACGCCGCCCACCTCGGGGAGGAACCGACGCGACCGAGCTGGGATCTAACCGGCGTGCTGTATGCCGCCCGTGGAGCAGCTCCATATTGGGATATCGTGCGCGGACGTATCATCGTTGATCCGGAAAGCGGCGCCAACGGTTGGGTGGATGATCCCTCCGGACCGCACGCGTATTTGGTAGAGAAGCAGGCCCCGGCATCCATTGCCGAGCTGCTTGAGGAGCTGCTCGTTCGGGAGCCGTAGGCCAAGACGCCGCAAGATATGGATCATTCCGCGACGAAGGCAGATGCCAGCCAATTATCCAAGGTGAAACGGCTACGACGTAAGGCGAAATGATATACTCCCATATACGCAAAAAGGGTTACCTCCTCCACTCCCGCCTGCTGACAGGTGGTGGACGAGGTAGCCCTTATTAAATCTAAGCAGTTTTCAAAACAGCCGATACAACAATGACCTGCAGAACTACAGTTATTTTGGAATACCACGCCCGTTTCAGGGAGATTACCTGCAAAACTGCACTTAAATGTCAATCAAACCGCTCGTTTTCCCAAAAACCATTAATTTAACAGTACGTTCTGCATGTAGCGACGGTCATAAGAGGCCTAGAGAAAATATAACTGTACTTTTGCATAGGCTATGTTAAACCTAAATGTTGATATCCGATATATACGAACTAACGTTCTATAATAGGGGTGATATCATTGTTTGGAGGTGGTGTGCCCATGGATATAAAGGAACTGAAGAAGCTTGCTGAAACGTTGGACGATAGCAGTAAGCGGGAGTTCGTTTCATTGAATTCATGATTGAGGGTTATTCACTGGGAAATATACTGAGGAGCTGCTTAGTGCCGCCAACTCACCCATGAGCGGTAAGATTGAAAGGTCTTAACGGTTAACCTCCGTAATTAGGTTCTACGATGGTTCGTTATTGGTTAAACAGCGAATCAAGAAGAGTGGTACACCATACCCGCCCTATCTGTATGATCTTCTCATTCTGTTTTCCCTTTCCAAACGAACAGTGAACAGCACTCCACACATGTGGAGTGCTTGCCGTTTCAAGCGACTTCGTTGGTCACGCCGGCAACTGCACGAGCAGCGCCCTCTACCTTGCCTGCGGAGCTGGCGGCTACCTAGCCGTTTACGATTTCGCCGCCGTTAATGTGCAGCATTTGCCCCGTCATGTAGCTGGAGTCGTCGCATGCCAGATACACGTATGCGGCGGCCAGCTCGAACGGCTGCCCGGGCCGTCCCATCGGCGTGTCGGAGCCGAACTCCGATACGCTCTGCGGGTCGAACGACGCCGGTATGAGCGGCGTCCAGATCGGTCCCGGCGCAACGCCGTTTACGCGGATGCCTTCCGCCGCAAGATTGGACGCGAGCGCGCGAGTAAATGAGACGATCGCTCCTTTTGTGGAGGAGTAGTCGATCAGCGTCGGATTGCCTTTGTATGCGGTAATCGATGCTGTATTAATGACTGCGCTCCCCGATTTCAGATGCGGCAGCGCCGCGATCGTCAGGTAGAACATGCTGAACACGTTCGTGCGGAATGTGGCATGAAGCTGCTCGGCCGTAATATCCTGCAGCTTCTTCCTTACATGCTGCTCGGCCGCATTATTGACCAGAATGTCCAGCTTGCCGAATTCATCAATCGTTTGCTTCAAAACATCCTTCGCGAACGCTTCGTCTCCAATATCGCCAGCGATCAGCAGGCAACGCGCTCCGAGACCCGTTACGATTTCCTTCGTCTGCTCGGCATCACCGTGCTCGTCCTTATAGACGATGCAAACCGAAGCGCCCTCCTTCGCATAGGCAACGGATACCGCTCTGCCAATGCCGCTGTCCCCGCCCGTAATAAGAGCCACCTTGCCCTCCAGCTTGCCGGCTGCCTTGTAATTCAGCGATTCGAACGCGGGCAATGGATTCATTTGCGATTCAATGCCCGGCTGCCGCGATTGGTTCTGCGGAGGAAGCACCTGTTTTTTGGTCGTGGAAGAAGTCATATTCGCACCTCATTTCATTATATTGGGTATTTCTTGGTCATCTTCCAATGTGATAAAAAATCTCGTCCATCTCCGTCTTAAGACGTTCCGTAATTTCATCCTGTTCCTCTTTGGACAGAGAGTCCTTCGTATAGCCGAACAAATAATTGTTCAAGTCGAACTGCTTGAGCCTGCATTTGGTATGGAACAGATTCTCCTGATAAATATTGACGTCGATCATATCGAACTGACGGCCTTCTTCCTCCGGAATATAGTTCTGGATGGAATTGATCTCGTGGTCGATAAACAGCTTTTTGCCAAAAATATCGCGAGTGAAGCCCCGTACCTTGTAGTCGATCATCATAATGTCCGTGTCGAAGGAGTGGATGAGATAGTTAAGCGCCTTGAGAGGCGAAATCTCTCCGCAGGTAGATACGTCGATATCCGCGCGGAACGTGCTGATGCCTTCGTCGGGATGATATTCGGGATACGTATGTACGGTAATGTGGCTCTTGTCCAGCGCCATGACGACCATGGACGGCAGCGGCCCCGGCGACTCCTCGAACGATTCTTCAGGCACTTCAACGATAGGTCCTTCCGAGACGAGAATGGTCACGCTTGCCCCTTGGGGCACGTAATCCTGCTTGGCCACATTAAGCACATGCGCTCCGATGATGTCGGCCACTTGGCGAAGAATCGACGTCAGGCGGTCCGAGTTGTATTGCTCGTCAATATAAGCAATGTACGATTCCCGTTCCTCGCGCGTCTTGGTGTAACAGATGTCGTACATATTGAAGCTGAGCGATTTGGTCAAATTATTGAAGCCATGCAGTTGGATCCGCTGCTCATGCGTTAACGTCATGCCTATTCCTCCCTCCTTACTCTGTCTACTATCTCCTGATCTTCGTTCCCTCATTCGACATTCCGTCGAGCGGTTACGAACATCCGGGACGGAGATATCACCGATGATGACCTGAAGCTGCTCTCATCTTAGAGCTCGGGAATTGCGGCTGAACTTGAACCATGCACCCTTCTTACCCTGTAATGCCCCTGCTTAAACGCCAGCAGATTTCTTTATCCGCAGACAGCGGCAGTCGGGCACCTCCCCTACGCGTACAAAAAAACATATTTCTACTCTCCCTTCAATCCGTTGAAACGTATTATAATGGTATTGCGTATAACTAGACATCCAAGGCGAAACGGCTGCAACGCCCTTTGGTTGAGCGGCTCGTTTCATTCCGGGAAATATAAGCACGGTATAGTGAAAAAACTTATACTTTCTTATATTTCAAAAAAAATCAAAAATTAATGGAGGTTATCACATGTCCTTGTTCAAAAGATTGCGCGACCTGACTCTCTCCAACGTATACTCCCTGATCGAGAAAGCCGAGGATCCGATCAAGCTGACCGACCAATACATTCGCGATATGACGGAAGATCTGCAAGACGCCGAGAAAGCCGTTGCTTCCCAGATCGCTCTCGAGAAAAAGTTCAAAAAGCTGTACGAGGAGCAGGAGGCGCTGTTCGTCAAACGTTCCGAGCAGGCTCAAATCGCCGTTCAGGAAGGCAATGTCGACCTCGCACGCCGCGTGCTCGAAGACAAACAATCCGTCGAGAAAAAGATGGTGGAATACAAGGAAGCTTATGCGGACAACCAACTGCTTGCCAACAATCTTCGCGCCAAGCTGGATGAGATGCGCAAGCAACTGGAAGACATGAAGAACAAACGCGAGACGCTTGTTGCCCGTTACCAAGCGGCCAAGACGCAGACGCAGATCAACAAAACAATGTCGGGCTTCGGCTCCGGCACAGCTGCGGCAGGCATGAAACGCATGGAGGAGAAGATGCTCCAGGCGGAAGCCATGGCGGAGGCAACTAACGATCTGGCTGCATCCAAAGGCAAGTCGCTCGACGACGAGTTCGCCAACCTTGGCAAAAACAAAGCGGTCGAAGACGAGCTCGCGGCACTGCTCAAGCAATACGAAAAAAACTAAGAATCGACGGTTGACGATATGAGCATATTCAAACGACTGAAAGGCATCATGAAGCGTCCGGAACCGCCGGTCGCGGCTCGCAGCATTCTAGCGACCGGCCCCGGCGACATATGCGAGGTATCCCTCGTCACTTACCATGTGATCGGCCGCGTCCTGAGCAGCCGTCGCCGCACGACGATGCTGACGCTGCAGGATGGCGCGGAGCTGAGCTACTTGCTCGTGGAGGAACGCGAGACTAACGCCTATTCGTTTTTTTCTCCCATCGACGGCAGGCTTGACAGTATCACCGAAGTGCCTATGACGCTGGATTTGGACGGACGCACGTATCATATGGAGGAGCATTACGCCGAGCATGTCACAACGGTTGGCAAGACTCCCTTTATGCAAGGCGGCGAGCAATCCGTCTGGCGTTACCAGTCCGACGACCGCAAGCTGCTTCGCGTCGAATGGCTCGACGGACGTTTTATGATCTACGAAGGCGAATCGGTGCTCGCTGCCGACGTTGAAGTGCTAGAAGGCAAGCCGACGCCGTAGAATGTTTGATCCCGCCTTATTTTCCAAGCTCTCTTTCCAACTAGGATGGAGAGCTTTTTGTTTGCAGATTTGCAGCTGATGATGCGATGACGATCGAGGTCGACGTCGCTTCTGGCGCTATATGACAAATGGGCTATAATAGAATGAGAATGTCGGAAGGGTTGCGGCTATTATGAAATGTATCGTTATTGGAGCGGGGATCGCGGGAGCTTCTACGGCTTATCATCTGGCAAAGCTGGGAGCGGAGACGCTTATCATAGACAGGAAGGACAAGGGACAAGCGACGGATGCAGCCGCAGGCATCATCTGTCCCTGGGTATCGCAGCGGCGCAATGCCGTCTGGTACCGCTTGGTCAAAAACGGGGCGAGTTTCTATCCCGGCCTTATCCGCGAGCTCGAGGAGCTTGGCGAAACCGAGACGGGTTATTCCCGCGTAGGGGCCCTTCATTTGCGCCAAGACGCGGAGAAGCTCTCCGCGCTGGAGTCGCTCGCCCGCAAACGCAAGGAGGACGCTCCCGAGATCGGCGAGATTGATCTGTGCGATGAGGAGATGACGCTGTCGCAGTTCCCTCCGCTTGCGGAAGGCAGCCGCTCCGTTCGAATCAGCGGTGCGGCGCGCGTCGATGGCCGAGCTCTCAGAGATGCGCTGATTCGCGCAGCGGTCAAGCTTGGGGCGCATTACCGGGAGGGCAGCGCCGCGCTTGCCTTCGAAGGCAGCCGGGTTATTGGTGCGACTATCGCAGATGCAAGTCCAGTCGTCGATTCACCCGAGACCGCAAGATGGAAGCACGGAAGCGGATCTCATCCCGAGCAGGATCGTTTTGTCGCTGCCGACGCGGTGATTGTATGTGCCGGCGCTTGGGCCGGACCATTGCTGCAGCCGCTGGGTATTACGATGCGAGTCAGCAGGCAGAAGGCGCAGATCGCCCATCTCCGCCTCCAAGATCGGCCTGACACAGGAAGCTGGCCGGTAGTTATGCCTCCCTCCGACCAATATATGCTCGCGTTCGACGGCGGCAAAATCGTAGTTGGCGCCACCCATGAAAACGATCCGGATGGCGATGATACAAGGGTGACTGCCGGGGGCTTGCAGGAAATTCTGAACAAAGCGCTGGTTGCCGCTCCCGGCCTTGCCAATGCCGAGCTTGTTGAGACGAGGGTCGGCTTCCGCCCGTTTACACCGGGGTTTCTCCCCGTCTTTGGGGCCGTCCCCGGCTGGGAAGGATTGCTAACCGCTAACGGACTAGGCTCGTCGGGATTGACAGCCGGCCCTTATCTGGGCTGCCAGCTTGCCCTGTTGGCGCTCGGACGCCAGCCGGAGCTGGATCCTGCCGATTACGACGTTCGTTCGGCTATAAAATAACAACAACGCCTCGGTTGCTGCCGAGGCGTTGTTGTTTGGATAAGAAGCTCTAAATAATCAAGCTGCTGATGGCGAACGCGAAGCCCAGATAAACGCAGAACAACATAATGCCCACGGCTACGTTGCCCTTGACCAACTGATCCGATACTTTGAAGCCGGGCGTAAACAGATCGAATATGAGATAGGCCGCAAGCAGACACACATAACCGATCACGAACCACAATATCATGAACCAGATCGATGAGTTCGTATACGCCGAAACCCCGAGTACGATCGCAGTCGAGATGAATTTCCCGCCAAGCGCGAGGCCGACGGCGACATTTCCTTTGCGCAGCTCCTCCATGTCCTTAAACGGCGTAATCCAATTAAATACGACCATCCCAATTAACTGCAAACCGATAATAACGATAACGCTAACGACAATATTAAAGACGACCGTCAATTGGCCCACCCCCGAAATTTTGCATACGCCAGATCATAATCCGCGAAATCATGTACTTCTTCCAAATAAACGTTAACCGTCTTCGCCTTGGCGAGCGCATCGTAACGCTTATCGTCGATCGGCTGCTTCATCCGGTTGCCCGTTGGCAGCTCCACGACGGCAAAGTTACGCACTTCCCCGTTGTATTCCGTCTTGTAGACGCCGACAAGATCAACCTCTGTAGTCAGCAGCAGCTTCAAATTATCCATATCGGCTTTCGCCGAGTTCTCATCCTTGAACGTCTTGATTGTCCGCCATGCGGACAACCGAATCTCGTTGCGCTTTTGGGCATCCGTTTTGATCTCGGCGTCCATGAACTGCAGGCCCCAAATTTTATCGCCCGTTGCATAATTATTGTCATTGGGCATAAGTGTATTGTCCGGCAAAATGGTCATGTCGCTGCCAATCAGATCGCCGACCGTCCCTTCCACGATCTTGTAATCCCATGGCACTTGCGCCACGTCGCTGACCGTCGATGAATTCGCCGACGAGTCGGTATGGAAGACGGACTGGGTGTTCGTGGAACAACCCGCGAGAACCAGCGCCAGCGCCAATACCGGAGCCGCCACTAGTATGCCGAATTTTGGTTTTCGCCTTTTCTTTGCCATGTGTAGCTCTGTCATCTATCTCACTCCTATCGGGATATAATGGCTGGTATTCCCCGTGATGGGACCGCCTCCCCGTCCCAGCAAGCCGCAGGGCTGGCCGTTAATGACGAACATGCCGATAAGCAGGTGCAGCTCGCCGCGCGATGTATGCACGGTCGCCAGCTTCGCTCGCTTCTGGTATACCGTCGGGAACAGCACGCTTGTATCGTAACCGTCCTGATCCTCCAGCTCCAATCCCCCGGACTCGTCGAACAGGCGCACGGAACCGCCCTCCCGTCCGAACATGGACTTGGATACGTAGCTTCCGTCGAAGACGGGTTTGTTGTAAGTAGGCAGGAAATAACGCCCGATCGCGTTCCTTTCTTCTTCATCGAACAATTGCCCAAGCTCATACAATCCCCAGACAACCGCCATAAGACCTTTCGTCTGGAGCAGAATAGCCGGCGGCAGGTTGAACAGTTTCAGCTTCCCGGTCTCGATGGAATAAGCCAAAGCATCTCCGCCCTCGTCCACCGCCATCCATTCCTTGGGATATAGGGCGAACATCCGCTCAATGACGCGTCCTCCGGCGTCCTTTAGTTCGCCTTCGTCCACGTACAGCTCCAGGCAATCTCTGCACGCCACTTCCAGCCCGCTATGCCGGACTAACGCTTCGATCGTGCCGGAGTCCTCCGCATGCTCTCCATAAGCGACACATGCCGCCGTATCCGGACGTTCCTCGCCCCATGCGGCAGCGACTAGCTCCTTCATTCCGGCGTTGACAGTATCCACTCCAGCTTCCCCGCACAGCCACGGCGTCGCGATTGAGGCCTCGACATAACCGGTCGGAGTGTCGGCATTTAGCTCCAGCAGCTTGATCGTGCCGTCTTGATCGATAGCGAAGTCGAACCTTGCATAGCGGCTAATAAAACCGGGCTCGGGCAGCGGCGTGCCGTCGACCATCTCCCATAGGATGGGGGGGATGCCGATCAACTCGTAGATGCCATGATTGCCATGTATATGACGAACCGCTTTATCAAATACGCGCCATAACATGACGGAAGCTTGGCGGAGCTCCTCGTACACGTTCCGGTCGAGCGCGACGATCTGGTCGATCCAATATTGTTCATCCTCGATATCCGCCCAGCCGAAGCCAAGCTCCTTTAGCGCATCGACTCGTGCAGCGCGATCGGGATGAGGCTCTGTCAAAATCTCGAACGCCGGCTTCGTCATCCGCCGAACCCGCTGCTCTTGCCGCTCGACGTGCTCTTGGAGCCCGAGGAGCTCAGACTGCTGGACTTGCCTCCGATGCCGCCAGGCGAAGAAGATGTCGAACGTCTTGTAATCGTGCCGCTCGTACTGGAGGTCTTAGGCTTGACCGACGTGCCGGCGACTTGTTTGTTCTGGAACGTGTCGCTGGTATAGCTCTTTGGCGTATACCGGGACTTGTTCGTCGAATAATAAGCCGGACGATTTTTATAGTAGCCGGACGACGAGTAGCTGCCGCCGTTATTAAAGAGCAAATGATATAAGAGCAAATCGTCCCAGCCGAAGCCGGAACCGTAATGATGGATGACGGCCGGGGAGCTTCCTCCTCCGCCGCCAGAATCGACGGGCTCTTCTTCTTCGTCCTCCAGCGACGGCATAGGCAAACTCCAGTCTACGCTCGCGTCGAAGTAGGCCTTAACCTCATCGGACGACCAGGACACAAGTTTAGGCTGTTCGCCGCTTGTCGTCGTTGCTCCCGTAGCGGATACGCCCGTAACTCCGAACACGGAGCTTGCGAGCAGCGCAATGCCGAGCGATGTGGACAATACTTTGACCGGCTTGCCTTCGGATGTAAATAACCGCGGCGAAGCCGGGCTGCCAGATTGTTGCTTCTCTTCGTGAGTCAATTCTCTCTCCTCCTCCTGCTAATGCTGCTATCGCTTCTGTCGCTTTCGTACAGCTTAGGCCTGCATAGGGACAAGCAGCAGCTCCAGGCTGCCCAGGTCCACGTTCAAACGCCCTTCGATCGTCTCGTATTCGCGATCGCCGACGACGATATAATTGACATGCTCCAGCGCGGTAATCATATTCTTCGACCAGACTCTCTCCTCAATCTTGCGAAGCTCGCCTGTTGCCAATTTCTCCATTAATACCACATTCAGACCTTGTTCCACGATAGTGGCCTCCTTCGATTGTAGCTATTGCGAATTTGATTATACCTTATTACGAGATGCCGCGGCAGATGTTTCACGCCAAAGGAAGGAAATGCGCGATTCAAAGTGAAACGGCTTCGGAAGCATCAGGGAGTTTTATCGCTATGCGGTCAAAAAAAAGAGCCCAAGCAGTCATCGCTAAATGACTGCTTGGGCAACCTTATAGGGCCATCGTAAATCTGTCGCACATGCGAAAAAGCTATTCATTCCGGATGATATTCTGGATCGTGTCGTATATATCAGGATAAATTGTCTCGCTTGCATTAACGTAATTGAGCACGATCTCAGTCCCGCCTGTATGTCTATATACTCTGATCGTTCTGCCGGAACCGATATCCGCACTCTCTCCGATTATCTCTAATAATTCTGCAAACGTCATCTCCGGCGTTACTTTCTTTAATTGCTCCGTCGTCACCGATTGCGTCTCCCGAGGCATCACTTCGACGACGATGCTCTCCATTAATCGGCCTCCAACGAATGGAAGGAGACGCCATACGCCCGGTTCGGGCAGCGACATGCTGCTGGGTATGCTGGCATCGGCATCATTAATAGCCCCGCCAAACCTTAGCCCCTCAATGACGGAAATCATTTGCTGCGTTCCCTGTTTAACCGCCTTCACTTCGAAGCTGCCTTCCAGCTCCGAGGGCGCGCCCCATGCATGCCACATATATTTGTTAGGTTTCCTTGCGACAAATCCTGGATCGATAAAGCCGATCTTCCCCTCGATCCCCCTCATCTCGTAGCTCCCTGACTTAAATGTCGGACTTGGCGTCCAATCCGGTTCGCCGACTTCAAGCACGACGCTCGCGTAGTTGCTGCCGTCCAGCTTCACCTCGTATAGCCAAAGGCCGCCTATCGGAAGTGCGCAACGTACGACGTAACGCTCCATGTTCAACTCTGCTGAACTCGGCTCGCCCACAATAAACGGAGCAAGCGCCGTTACCCGTTCATTGGACCCCAAATGGATAGCTTCGATGGCAAGCTCCTTGCCTACGATTTCTTTTTGCACCAGCTTGGCGAAATGAAAAAGATACCCATACTCGCGGCCTGCCTTTAATTCCGGGTCGGGAAATACCTGGAGAAGCAGCTCGCCTCCCTCGTAATACGAGTTTCTAGACTCCAAATGCTCGGGATTATCAGTCCGGCCTATCATGTTCGGGGCGTAAAACAAGCCAAATACTATCAGGATCGCCGCTGCGCAAACGAACGCGACTGACCTGAACTTCATACCCTCGCCCCCTCGCTTCCCGATTCGCGAACGTACGGCTCGCTTAATCGTTTCGTCGAATTGCCCGTCCGGGAACGGGTTTTCTTTTAGCGCGTTCCGCCAATTCGATTCGTTCGCCCTCATCCTATTTCCCCCTCGTCTCGAGAAACATCCAGCAGCTTGGACATGCTTTGCTTGGCTCGGGAAAGCCTCGATTTGACCGTACCTTCCGCTACGCCCAGTACAGCGGCAATCTCAGCCATGGACATCTCGTAGTGATACGCCATGACCAATACTTCGCGGTGCTTGCGCTTCAGCTTGAACACTGTTGCCCAGACAGCACCTGCCTCCATTCGATCCATGACAACCTGTTCCGCCGATGAGGTCGCGCCGGCGAGGCTTCGGCTCAACGAATAATTGTCCATCGCCTTGACTCTTCGGAAGAAGGCGCTGCGAAGATAATGGAGCGACTTGTTGCGCGCGATGCCGAACAACCAGCTTTTTACACTGGACTCGCTTCTGTAAGCGTACATCCCGTCATAGGCCGCGATAAAAGTTTCTTGAGCAATGTCGTCGGCTGCATCCCGCCGGCGGGTCATGAAATATGCGAAGCGCCAGACCTCTTCTCCGTAAGTCCCCATCAACTCTTCCAACACTTCGGTCCGATCATAGCCCGGCGCAAGATAACGCAAATAATGTTCGCTCGGATCGCTCACCTAGGATCACCTCTGCCTATATGTTCCCTCTCGCATACGGAAAGTTCCTTTTTTTTCATCATGGGATGTTTGGAATGAGTACCGTTCGTTTAACAATGGTAAAAAGACATTCGCAGGGGGTGCGCGCGTTATGACGCAGCGACAACATATATGGTTCAGAAGACTCGCCGGCGCGATATTGGTGATGCTCCTTCTCTATCTGATCCATCTGAACCGGGGGCTGTTCGCGCCGATCGGCTCTATCTTTAACGCATTGTTTTTCCCGTTCGCCGCTTCGGTCATCATGTATTACATGCTCCGCCCCATCGTAGGTATGCTAGAAAGGCGAAAAGTACCGCGAGGTTTCGCGGTACTTCTCGTCTATCTGGCATCGGGCTTGCTGCTGACCATTATCGTGCTGACGGCGGGACCGTTCCTGCAATCCCAGTTCCTCACCTTCGTGGAGCAGGTTCCCGAGATGGTAAAGTTCGTATCGAACGGCATGGAGTCGTTAAAAGAAAGCCAGGAAACGCTGTCGCCGGAAATCCGCGATGCGCTGCCGAATGTCTCGCAGGATCTCGGCGCCGAATGGAACCGGTACGCGTCTTCCATCGCGAACAGTCTGGTCCGGGCCTTCGGCTGGATGAGCAACGCGCTCGTCATGTTGAGTCTCGTGCCGTTCATCCTGTTCTACGCCTTAAAGGATGGCGATCAATTTTCGGCGAGGCTGCTGGAGCTCGCTCCGACAAACAGACGCGCGCGCGTTGCCGCCATGCTGCAGGAGTTGGATGAGACCATCGCTTCTTTCATTCGGGGCAAAGCGGTCGTTTGTCTCATCGTCGGCGTCTTGCTGCTTGCGGGTTATGCCATCATCGGACTGGAATACGCGCTTGTGCTTGCCGTCATTGGCATGCTGGCGAATCTCATTCCGTTCTTCGGTCCGTTTATCGGAGCTGCCCCTGCCGTGCTCGTCGCCTTGTTCCAGGATCCCGTCAAAGCGCTGTACGTCGTATTGATTACGGTCCTGGTTCAGCAGATCGAAAACAATCTCATCTCTCCGCAAGTTATGGGACGCACGCTGGACATTCATCCCGTTACCGTCATCGCGCTTATTTTGGCGGCGGGCAGCGTGACCGGCCTCGTCGGCATCTTGTTCGTCGTGCCGGTGTATGCCGCGGCCAAGGTTATCTTCCGACACATTCGCGCCATTGTGGCGGAAGGGGATAACGTCACTTCCATGGGACCGAGCGACGTTGGCCCGCAATAATAGTCCTGCGCCCAACGAATTCCGGTATGCTCTAGCGGATTCGCCGCGCAATGGCCAGCAGATAAAGGAGGAACACGGCGCAGACGAAGCCGATAAAGCCAAAGCCGCCGAACAGATCCATTCCCGAAGCAAAGTAGCCGAAGCCGATCCCCGTTGCGACCAGCGCGGCGTTCAGGCCGAGCGACTGGAACGAATCGATCGTCGCGCGCATGCCGGAATCGATTCGGTGATGCAAATACCCCGCAGCCAGCGGCTCAATGACGCCCGCCGCGACACAAACGGCAAACAAGGCGATCAAGCCGGTCCAATCCCGCGCTAACGCCAGGTATACAAAGCCTGCCCCAAGCACTGCAGTAATAAGAATAAGCAGCGTTCCCAGCTTCATGACTTCCTTTAGCTTATAGGCGATAAGATTGCCTGGCAGCCGCGCGAAAAACAAGGCCGCCGAGAACACGCCAAAGGCCGCTACGGGGATGCCATGCCTCTCCAAATACAGCTGCCAGAACTCGTCGACAAAATTGATCGCCGCCCCCGTCATGATGCCGGTCAGAATGACGGGATAGATGCCGGGATGCCGCCGGAAAAACGCAAGCGATTCCTTTACGTAGACGGCAATCGGAAACGATGCGGCTTCTCCTTCGCCATCGCCTCTGGATGGCTCGCGAAGCGTCAGCGTAAAGCCCAGCGCGATCAGCATACTGGCGAAGGACAGCCAATAATTGAAGGAGAAGCCGAATTTCCCTGCCAACAGACTGCCGGATAATGCGGCAATCGTAATGGATACGATGTCCAGCGCGTTCATTCGCCCGACTATTCGCTCGAAGGACGATTGCCTGCCGTCCTCCTTCAACGAATCGTACAGCATCGCGTTATCCGCTCCGCTGCTTGCGGACGCGGCAACCGCCGTCAGGAGGACAACAAGGGCGAAATGCCAGAACTCCGTAGAAAACAAGAGCAGCAAAAACTCCAGGCAGCCGATGACGGCAGCTACGAGCAGCATGCGCTTCCTGCCCCATTTGTCTGCAATTATGCCCGTTGGAATTTCCAGCACGACAATCGTCAGAGCGAACAGAATTTCCGTCATGACGACCATGGGAATCGTCATGCCGCGCATTTCCCAGAACAGACGCTCGATCACGTAGGCCGGAATCAGGCTTTGGAAAAAACGGATCATATAAAGTTTGGTAACGTTGGACATGGTTGTACTCTAAATCCCCTCTCTATTTAAACATGGCGACGGGTTGTCATCATGCTGGAGGCGGGGCACGAGCACATGCCCTGGATTAGCAAGGAGGACGAATGGTAACCATCGGACGCAGCTCCTTTCCAGAATTAATAAGTGAATAAATGCCGGATTTCGCAGAGGTTTACATCAAAAGGCTTAACCACTGTTCCTCCGTAATGGGGCCAAAATAATAAGGAAGATCCAGCGTCTCGGTCAATTGTCGGAGCGCCGCAGCGTCATACTTCGTTCCCGCAAGCTTGGCCGCAACCTCCGCGCTGTCGCCTCTTCCGAAATAATCGCCGTAGATCGCGGCTTCCGAAATGCTGCCGTCTTCGACCTGCAGCCGGACGTCGAATGTGCCGACGCCTTCGATCCGCTTGCGCTGCTGAACGTTAAACGCAGGGGAACGACCGTAGTTCCATTCCCAGCTCCGATACCGCTCATCAGCCAGCTTATGCACCTTCTCCCAATCGGCTTCCGTCAATTCATACGCGGCAGGTTCTCCGCCCCGATCCTCGAAGATGGACTGCAGCAGCGTCTCGCGGAATTGCTCCACCGTCATAGGCTCAGGAAGGAATTCTGAAATGTTGGCAACCCGGCTGCGAATGGATTTCGTTGCCTTGGATACGTATTTCTCCGCGTTGACCTTGAGCGCGGATACGACGTTCTCGATCTCCGAGTCGAAGAGAAGCGTGCCGTGGCTGAACATTTTGCCTCTCGTGTGGAACTGCGCGTTGCCGGAAATTTTGCGCTCTCCCACCTGCAAGTCGTTACGACCCGTCAGCTCCGCTTCCACGCCCAGCTTGCGAAGCGCCTTAACGACGGGCTCCGTGAACTTCCTGAAGTTATGGAACGAACCCCCGTCATCCTGCATGATAAAGCTGAAATTCAGATTGCCGAGATCGTGATAGACGGCTCCGCCGCCCGACAGCCTGCGCACGACGTGCAGCTTGCTGGCCTCGACGTATTCGGCGTTGATCTCCTCCACGGTGTTCTGATTTTTGCCGATGATGATGGATGGTTCGTTTATGTAAAACAACAAATAGTCGTGCTCGCTCGGCAAGGAACGGAGAATATACTCCTCCAGCGCGAGATTGATCGCGGGATCCGTGATCCCCTTGTTGCTGACGAAACGCATGGGATGTCCTCCTTGGATGTTCTAGGGTGTGCCTAGAGTCTCTTCACGGAGATTATACCTCTCGCGAGGCTGACGTTCAATGTTGCTCTGCGGCTTGTTGCCCTCGGCTTGTCCCCGCAGTGGATCGTTCGCTATACTATTTAGAAAGCAAAGTTTGCGGCATAAACCGCGGAAGAAGGAGCTGAAACTATGGCATATCGCAGGTTGGGAGAAAGCGGACTGAAGGTATCCGCGCTTGGACTGGGTACGAACGCCTTCGGCAAGAGGGCCGACGAGCGGACGTCCATCGACATTATACACGCGGCGCTGGACGCCGGCATTTCTTTTATCGATACGGCCAATATTTACGCAGGGACGGAGTCGGAACGCATCATCGGGGAAGCGCTCAAGGGTCGCAGGCACGAAGCGGTTCTGACGACCAAGGCGGGGTTGCCGCGCGGATCGGGCGTATATGAACGCGGATCTTCCCGCAGGCACCTAATGGGCGAACTGGAGGGCAGTCTACGCAGGCTGGGAACGGACTATGTGGACTTGTACCAAATTCATACGTTCGATCCCGAGACGCCGCTGGAGGAGACGCTGCGGACGCTCGACGACATGGTGCGCTCCGGCAAGGTGCGCTATATCGGTGCTTCCAACTACCACGCGTGGGAGCTGATGAAGGCGGTCGGCATCAGCGACCGTCTAGGACTTGCCCGCTACGTCTCCATGCAGACCAGCTATTCGCTGGCCGACCGGACGCCTGAGCGCGAGCTCATCCCGATGTGCCAGGACCAGGGACTTGGCATCATCCCGTACTTTCCGCTAGCCGGCGGCATCCTGACGGGCAAATACGGCACGCCGCAGGATGCGCCGGCCGGATCGCGCGCCGACACCGATCCCGGCTTCCGCCGTTTCCTCGGCGAAGCAACGGTGACGCTGTCGCGGCAGGTAGCGGCGCTCGCGGAGGAGCTTGGCACGACGCCAGCCGCGTTGTCGCTGGCCTGGCTGCTGCGCCGCCCCGCCGTCTCGACGGTCATCGTCGGCGCTACGCGGGTCGAGCAGCTGCGGAGCAACCTGGCTAGCCTCGAGCTGCAGCCGGACGACGCGATCTTGGCGCGGCTGGACGAGATCAGCGCCCCGTTTCGGTCGGGCGAGCCGTTCGCGTTGTATCGGTTGACGTAGGGGTTGCCGATCGGTCCGCACGGAGTCGCAGAAAAAAATCCATCGGCGTTCAGAACGCCGATGGATTGGATAGTAACTCTGGTGAACAGCCATAGACGCTATTAACGACTATGGCGTCAAAAAGCAGGCGTACGCGCTTCTGTAGGCGTTAACAAAATGTAGGCAAACGAGCTGCTGTGGGCGTTAAAAACGACTATGGCGCTCTGAGTAGCGCATACGTTAGCGCTCTTTGTCGAGCGCCATTACTTGATCTTCTCTATGCTGCCCGTTCCTTGCTCGGGGTACGATTCCGCGACCGCGCCGACCACGGTAATCCGGACATGGTCTCCGATTGCAGCCTCCTCGTACGGGCCGGCATCGACCTTCAGCCAAATCGCTTTTATCGAGCCCAGCTTCAATACGTCTTCGCTTGTCGCTCCCGCTTCGAACTCCTTCGACACGATGAGCAGCCTGCCGTCCGCTTTCTCCAGAACGTAACCGGTACCATACTCCCACTCTTCGTCGTGGGGGCCGCCGCTCCCCGGCTTGTCCCCCGTCGAGCCTCCGTCCCCCGAACAACCGCCCAACAAAGCTACCAACATGATCAATGCCGTTGCGACCATCTTTCGCATTCGACCACTCCTCACAAGGGTTTAACTCCTTGACGCAGCTTCGCGAAGCAAGGTTGCAGCGGGACAAGCCTTGTTCACCCTAATATTCAAGCACGATCGAAAGTATCGACCTCGTCCGGCTGTGTAAAAACGATGTCAACCGTCTCCGCCGTAATCGACAGCTCGTTCATCGCCAGGTACCCCCTCGGGGAGCTCAACAGCGCGCGGATTTGAAAGCCCGTCTCTCCCGCTCCATCCCTCGCAATGCCCCCTGCCGCAAGCTCAAGCTCCTCGTACAGCCACCAATTGCCGACGAGGTCATCCGGGAGGTAGTAACGCGTGACTCCGTTGAATCGAAGCAACGTCTCGTTCGCGCTCAGCATGGAGCCTCCTGTATTCAACAGCAGATCGATGCCCGAGCCGCCGTCCGTTACCGTGACCTGAAGCACTTTGGCGTCATGCAGCCGAACCAGGCTTTCCTTCTCGGGAGGAAGACGGCTCTCTATCGTGCGGTAATACTCCCGGTAAGTCTCGCACGCCGCTCTCCATTCCTTCTCCAGGGACTGCGCCCATCCTTCCAAGAGAGAGCGAAAGGCCGGAGACGGCCAGCTGGAGCGAAGCAAGTCTCCTTCGCCTCTATCAACGGCTTCCCGCACGACTTTCGGCATATATCGGTTGAAGTACGGCTTAAGCATGAGATAGTTATCGCGTGCTATCGCGTCGTAATCCCAATTCTGCTCCGCATACCATCGGAGGTCCTCCTCGTGATCCTCCAGCGTTTCATGGAAGACGAGACTTCCCCGCACCTGCATTTTCTCGTACAGCTCGGCCGTGAAGTAACGCATGATCATTGGGCATCAGCCGGATAGACCAGACCGATCTGCTTCCTCGCCTCGTCCATAATCTCCATGACGATCAGGGAGAGCTCATGCGAATTGACCTCCGACTCCGTCTTGCCCTCTTGAATCAACCGGATGAACTCCTCCACCTCGTAGAACATGTTAAACTCCACGGTCGGCCTGGTTAGATCCTCTACGGAGCCGTCGCGGAACTGGAGCTGCACCACCTCCGGCTCGCTGATCTTGTCGATGACAAGATTGCCGTCTTCTCCGTGAATTTCGTTCGGGAGGGAGGAGCTCGTTATTTTGGAATAGAGGACTACCGCGTCCATCTCGTCGTATTGCATCAGAATGCTGCCTTCCCCGTCAACGCCCGACTCCAGCATATAACCGGAAGCCTTTACGGAATTCGGCCTGCCGAACAACGCGACGACCGGATACAGGCAATAGATGCCGATATCCATAAGAGATCCATTGGAGAACTCCGGACGGAACGCGTTCATCACCGTGCCCGCGCGGTAAGCGTCATAACGCGAGGAGTACTGGCAGAAGCTCGCAAAATAACGCCGTACCTTCCCGATCCGGCCTATCCCCTCGCGAACGGCGCCGAACCCGGGCATCAGCGTCGACTTCAGCGCCTCCATCAGCAGCACGCCGTTCCGCTGCGCGGCGTCGATCATCTCCTCAAGCTCGCGGCTATTGGATGCGATCGGCTTCTCGCAAAGAACGTGGATGCCTCGGTTCATGGCCGCGATGGCGTATTCGGCATGCAGGCTGTTCGGACTCGCGATGTACACGGCATCGATCTCGCCGCTCGCGAACATGGCGTCCATATCTGTAAATGTGTGAGGAATAGCGTATTTGTCGGCGAACTCCCTGGCGCGCTCCTCCGTCCGGGAGTAGACGGCTGACAGCTTAAACTGGGGATGCAGCGCCGCTCCCGCCAGGAATCTGTCCGTAATCCAGTTCGTACCGATAATGCCAAATCTGATCATGTTGTACGTCCTTTCTTTTTTGACAAAAAAATTCGTCTATATTATAGTGGGTCGGAGCAACTGACAAGCATGCCTGAAGGGGGCTACTTATGGAAACATACCTATTGCTTGCGCCTGTTCTGATCGTTCTTGCCACGGTTGTCGCTATCTATCTCGGGCATTCCAAGCCCAAAGACGGGCTTTGGTTCGGCGTTAAACTCCCAATCGAGGTGCTGGAGGACGAGCGACTTCTCTCTCTTAAGAGGGAATATCGCCAAAGTTACGCGCTGTTCGCCGTTATGGCCGCGGTCGCCGCGCTTCCCATTCTATGGTTCGGCGACACATTCTCATTAGGCTTCATCTATGTATTCTTATGGCTGGCCGGCGTTATGTACACGTCTACCGTACCATTCAAACGCATTCACTACAAGGCGGCCAAGCTGAAACGCGACAACGACTGGTTCGCGCCCGGCACTCGCAAAAAAGTGCGAGTCGACATCGAAATCGCGCTTATGAAGGGCAAGCTTCCGCTTTCTCCCTATTGGTTCGTCCTGCCCGCATTGATGTCCGTCCCGCTGATCGTGATCTCGCTGAAGGGCGGCGTCGGCGTGCTTAGACTGTCCGGCTTCGCGTCGCTAGTTATGACAGCCGTCATGTTCCTGCTGTATCTGGCGTTTAGCCGCGGCAAACCTCGGGCGCATAGCCGGAACGCTTTGCCGAATATGGCGATTAACGCTGCGGCGGCCAGGTTATGGTCGATCCTTTGGCTGGCGTTGGCTTTGTTCGAGGCGGTGAACGCTTTTGTCGCTTATAACGTGCTCTCCAAGGGGTATTCGGGAGATCCCGGCTTGTGGTTCGGCGGCATCTTTATGGTGTCGCTCGTGCCGCTGATCGGCATCTACGTCGTGCATCAGCATATTAAGGAGCTTGAGTACCGTTACGGGGATACGGATGGCAGCACTTACCCGGCAGACGGCGATGCCCTGTGGCGTCATGGCCTGTCCTATTACAATCCCAAGGACAAGTCCGTTTTCGTCCCCAAGCGGGTCGGCATCGGTTCGACGGTCAACATGGCCACGCGCGCGGGTCGAATGTTCTACTACGGCACGCTGGCCGTCGTCGCGGCTGTTATCATCCCGATCGCGATGATGGTCGTCCGCGCGGATACGAGCCCGCCGAAGCTTGTCATCCAGGACGAACAAAACGTGATCATCGAGGATTCGATGTATCCGTTGGAGTTCGCGCTGGATGACGTGCTGGAGCTGACGCTGGAAGACGACATGCCGAGCGGCTTCCGGCAAAACGGCATCGCCACGTCGGAATATGCGCGCGGCGACTTCAAATTGACGGAGCTTGGGGCGGCGAAGCTATACGTCTTCAAGGGAAACGCGCCGTACATCCTCATCAAGCTGCCGGACCGCTATGTCGTCTACAACGAAAAGGACCCCGCCGCGACGGCAGTGCTGTTCGGTCAACTGAAGGCGCTAACGGCGGGATAGCTAGTTAGCTGCCGTCAAAACCGCCGGCTGGCACGTTTAAGGCGGTCTCGCCGACTTAGATGCCGTCGAAACCGCCGGCTGGCACGTTTAAGGCGGTCCCGCCGACTTAAATACCGTCAAAACCGCCGGCTGGCACGTTTTAGTCGGTCCCGCCCATTAACGTTGCAGTAAACCTCACATGATTCAAACAGAAGTTACTATATTTGTAATTACCTGCACGTTTTTCATGGACAAAACAGAAAAAGGCTCCTACATTTAGAGACGTAGCACGTTGTCCACGACCTCTAAACAAGGAGTCCAAACCATGGATAACGTAACCCAAAACACTGTCGTTCGTCAACTACTTTCTTTACTGCCTTTGGATGTACAGGATCGTCTACTCTACGCCGATCGCTATGCGAAGAAGCTTACGATTAGCAAAAGCATCTTGGTGTTCGTTCTTGCTCAGTTCAATAATTGGCAGAGTTATGTCGAGATGGAAGAACAAATCTACGCGCACTCCGAATTACGATCCGTTCTCGATCTACCCTGCATTAGCGCTGCACAACTTTCGCGTAAATTGGCCCAGATTCCAACGGAAATGCTGCATGAACTCTTCCTCCATGGCTTGGTTCATATCCAGAAGCTGACGGCAAATCTGAAGGGCATTTCACCTAGCATTGGGCGCCTAGCTCTTATTGACTCATCCAAGGTGAAATTGCCGCTTGTGCTTGGAGACTGGGCCAGAGTTTCGTCTACGTCCAGCGGTGTCAAACTGCACGTACGTCTCTTGACTGCTTCGCCTGATGTCGTTTATCCCGATGCCGTGATCCCATCGACGTTAAACGTCGGAGATCGAGCGGCTACCGTTGAGCTTGTGACCGAGTCCACCGTGACCTATGTCATGGACCGTGGCTACGATAACTACAAAAACATGGATAACTGGATCCGGCGAGGCATTCGTTTCGTCATGCGTATGCGGGATCGTGCCCTGACCACCGTTGTAGAAGAAAGGCAAGTAACGCCAGATGGCTCCATCACCCGAGATGCGATCGTTAGCGTAGGCGGCGATTTCCGCTCCATGAAAGAACGCATTCGACTCGTGGAGTTTTATGATGAGCAGGGGCGTTTCTACCGTCTGCTAACCTCGCGACTAGACATCACGGCCGAAGAAGTCGCTCATATCTACAAATGCAGATGGTTAATCGAGCTTTTTTTCAAATGGATCAAACAACATCTAAGGCTGAAGAAACTGCATAGCTACAAACCACAAGCGATTTGGAACCAGATTTACCTCACGCTGATCACTTTTATGCTTGCACAGTACATGCAGTTACACTTAGAAACGAAGAAAAGCGTTTGGCGCGTCCTCGAGTTGTTCCGTATTCATATGTTTCATCCTTGGATCCAGTTCCTAAACGCTCTATTCCGAGCGCCTACACGAACATCCACAGGAAAGAAAAGGGGTTCATCAAGAGAAGTACCCCCGTTGCGAACGGAATTAGGCATGTTCAAGAAAAGTAAAGTGACATAGAAAAAAGTAATTAACACAATTATTGGGAGAATGTGACTACAACTAGGTAGGGATTGCGTTTTTGGCTCACTCTCTCAAAAAGAGGCTGTAAAATAATTGATCTACTATGAGAAACATCCAATCGCACTGTTGATGTAACGTTTGTTGCAACCCTCATGGGTCCCGCCGACTTAGATGCCGTCAAAACCGCCGGTTGGCACGTTTTAGTCGGTCCCGCCGATTTAGGTGCCGTCAAAACCGCCGGTTGGCACGTTTTAGTCGGTCCCGCCGACTTAACTGCCTCCAACACCGCCGGTTGGCACGTTTAAGTCGGTCTCGCCGACTTAACTGCCTCCAACACCGCCGGCTGGCACGTTTTAGTCGGTCCCGCCGACTTAACTGCCTCCAACACCGTCGGTTGGCACGTTTTAGTCGGTCCCGCCGACTTAACTGCCTCCAACACCGCCGGTTGGCACGTTTAAGTCGGTCCCGCCGACTTAACTGCCTCCAAAACCGCCGGCTGGCACGTTTAAGTCGGTCCCGCCGACTTAAATGCCGTCAAAACCGCCGGCTGGCACGTTTAAGGCGGTCCCGCCGACTTAAATACCGTCAAAACCGCCGGCTGGCACGTTTAAGGCGGTCCCGCCGACTTAAATGCCGTCAAAACCGCCGGCTGGCACGTTTAAGGCGGTCCCGCCGACAACCGAGCACCAACAACCAGTTACTTGAAGAGCCGACATTTAAACTCTACGTCGCACCACTGCCACTCAGACAAACGCCACTTTCTCCCGAGCCGCTTCGCCAACTAACCTGTAACTCCCTCTATCCGCTTCTCCTACCCATCCTCCAGCAGTTCGCGCAGCATCCGATCGCGGTTATTCAGGAATTGCGACGTAATGACGTAATGGTCCGTGTCCTCCCAGGCCGTTCGTTCGATGCCGCTCTCCGTCAGCCGGTAGATCCATGCGTCGGGGTACGCCATCAGAATGGGTGAGTGGGTCGCGATGATGAACTGGGAGTTGTCCCGCACCAGTTCGTGCATGCGCGCCAGCATCGCCAGTTGCCTGGAGGGCGACAACGCCGCCTCCGGCTCGTCCATAATGTACAGGCCGTTACCGCCGAACCGATGCAGGAACGTCGCAAAAAACGACTCCCCATGCGATTGCTCATGCAGAGACGAGCCTCCGTAGGAAGCGATCAAGGGCCCGCCGAATCCCGGCTCGCGATCCAGCTCATCGAGATAAGTCGCCACGTTGAAATAGCTCTCCGCCCGGAAAAAGAAGCCGTCCTTGGGACGCTGAGCTCCGCGAACCGGGCGCATGTAATCATGGAGTTCCGAATGCGTGCGAGCGGTCTCGAAGTTAAAGTTGATCGTGCCGCCCTCCGGATTGAAGCCCAGCGCCACCGCGATCGCCTCGATCAACGTCGACTTCCCCGCTCCGTTTTCGCCGACGAGATACGTCACCTTGGGATGGAACGACAACTCGTCGAATTCCCTTATCGCGTCCAAGCTGAAAGGATAACGGCCGAAAGTTGGGACGTTGTCTCGTTCCAGCACCATTTTGCGCAAATAATGACCGTTACGATGGATCGACATGTCTCTCCCCCATTCCGAATTCTACCGTTGCCACTTCTCCCCTTGCAGCTGCTTCCAGACCGTCTTGTTGCTGTATTGCTTCTGCGAGCTGATGTCCTCGCCGAACCAGTCCGGCGCCTGAAACGCGTTAGCTTCGTCCACGGAACTGAATTCGACCTCCACGACGGATAACTCCAACTGATCGTAAATATCGATCTCGACAACCCTGCCGTTCCACACGGCCGTGATGCGCTTCTTCGTCAGCGGCAAGAAACCGAATGCATTCACCATCTGCTCGTAGATTCCCGCCGTAATCTCGTACTCGACTTCCTCGCGCACAAGCCCGTTGCCGTTCTTGAAGGTGTGCGTGTAAGTCACCTCTCCGCTCCCGAGCTCCTGGATCCGTCTAACGCGCAGCTCCTGCGTCTCGTCGATCGCGAGATACGTCTGCTCGATGAGCTGCTCCTTGTGCGCGGAAAGTACGCCTTCCTTAATCAAAACGGCGGGTTCCACCGCCAGCAAAAATTTTTTTTCGATCTCCAATGCCATACCGTTCCATCCTCCCGTTTCATTTGAATCTAGCCAGCACGCGGTTCACTCTGGCCGCGATATCCTCCAAATTCAAGCTGGATTGATCCAGCTTGTTATAGCTTTTTTTCACGGCTTCCAGCAGCCACTCCGGTATGCGCCGGCCTTCGATCGCACCGTAGAACTTTTCGTACGCCCATACGAGATGCTCCCAGCGCTTGTCGTTGCCGCCCTCTACGTATTCGGAGACATCAAGCACTTTGGCGCGACCGTTCTGCAGAATGACGTTCTTAAGATGAATGTCCCGCGGATTCAATCCGCGCTCCCGTACGAGCCGTCTTGCTTCCTCGACGTCCCGAATCGCCTGCGGCGGAACCGGAATGCCTTCGGTCAGACAGTCCTGCAGCGTCGGTCCGGGCTCGTAGCTGATGACGAGATAGTTGTAGCCCGCTCCGTGCAGGCTCGGAAAATACGGAATGCCCGCGAGCCGCTCGTAGACGTCGCGTTCGATGCTCTTTTTGTAAACGGCATGGTCCGAATACACCTTATATGCATACCGAGGCGTTCCCTCGTAATGAAAAACGGCCGCGTCCGTACCGATGCCGATGAGATTCAGTCCGTCTGCTTCGCCGATCACATCCACTTGACGGTTGCTTTCGTCGCCTATGACTTTAATGCGAGCGATGCATGCTTCCGCTGCTTTCCAATCTTCAGCCATCCTATTGGCCCCCTCGGTCGATTGCCTTACGATCTATCTTCCTTCATACCCAATAATGGGTTTATACGATCATGTGCATCTCATGTTTCGATTGCGGGGGCATGCCATGATTATACCACCTTCCGCTTGGGAACCGACTCTCTAGCTCAGCGATTTGATCATTTTATAATTTCTTAACGCAATCCCGTTACGAACGGGGGCTTGCTCCTTGACCACAACAAAACCGCGGCGCTCGAAGAACGGCCTTGCCGTCACGCTGGCATCTGTATCGATCGCAGGGAGCCCTAGCCTGCCAGCCTCCGCTTCCAGCGTCTCTACCAAAACAGATGCAATGCCCCGGCCTTGATAATCCTTGTGAACGAACAGCCTCTCCAGATGACCATGCTCTGTCATATCCGCGAATCCCTTTATGGCGCCTTCGATGACGGCAACCAAAGCAAAATTCGCCGCCATGGACTCCAGCCATGCAGCCGCACGACGCTCCATGTCCTCCGCCGGCGCCCATGCATCCAACTGCTCCCGCGTATAGTCCCTGCTGTTCACAGTATGTACCGTGCCATAGAACAAGGTTATGATCTCCTCTATATCCGAATCTTGAAATCCCCTGATTTCCATACCGTATCGCCTCCATCCAAACGATCTAAGTATACACAATTACACCCCGCACAAACACATTGAACCGTTTAATGCTTGTTACTCACTGCCTATCGGACAGATAGCGTCGCTGGTGTCTGTTAGATTTTAAACCTTTCTTACCGCCAACAAAAAAACGCAGCTGGACCGTTAAGTCCGCTACGTTCCAATCGTGCCGCCAGCACCGTCCGTACTGCTCGCACCGCCAATTCTGTCCGTACTACTCACACTGCCAGCTCAGCCCGCACTACCCGCACCGCTCGCACCGCCAGCTCCGCCCGCGCCATTCGCCGCAAGCAACGAGTTGAGTCCTTCCAGCAGGCTGCCACCGCCGCCCGTCAGGGAGATCGTGCCGATCTTCTCGCAGATCTTCTCCAGAAACTCCAGCTCCTTCAAACGGTACAAGGTGACATTCTCGTCCATCAGCTTCGCCGTGTTCAGGAGGCTTCTCGTGGATGCCGTCTCCTCGCGGCGCGTGATGAGATTGGCCTGCGCCTTCTTCTCCGCCAGGAGAACCGTGTTCAAAATATCCCTCACATCGCCCGGCAAAATAACGTCCTTCACGCCCGCCGACTGGAAAGCGACGCCATATTCCTCGCTGCGCTCGTTCAGCTTGCCCAGCGCGTAAGCGCCGATCTCCTGCTTTGTACGAAGCAGATCGTCCAGCTTCATCGTGCCGACGTATTCCCTAAGAATCAACTGCAGCAGGATGTACATTTGTTCGTCGAAGCCGCGAATTTCCAGCGCTTTGAGCGGATGAACGATGCGGTATTGGCAGACGAAGTTAAGGCGGAGCGTCACCTTGTCCTCCGTCATGATTTCCTGGCCCGTCATGTTGAGCTGCTGCTGGCGGAGATCGACGTTCTTCAGCGCGACGCTGACGGGTCCTCTCCAAAAGTAGTAGCGGCCGGGACGAAGCTCTCTCTGCAGAACGTTGTCGTAGAAGAGCAACCCCGTCTCCCAGTTTGCGACCTCGTGCATGTGATAGTAGCCCGCAAGCCTAGGCAGAATGGAGCGTTCGATCTCGGAGCCAAGCTCCGGTACCCGAACGTCGATCCGGCGGAAGTCATGGCTGACGGCCACATTCCAGAAGGCGTACTTGCCGGGCGTCAGCAGTCGGGAAAACCTGCCGTCCTCGTAATGCAGAACGTATTCGTGATCGCCTACCTCCACGATCGCAAGCTCGCTCCGCAGCTCCGCGTCCTTGAGGAAAAACGCCAGCTCCTTGCCGGGAACCGCGAACGGCTCCGCAAGATTCATCATCGTCATCGTGTAACCCGACCAAGCGGCGAATCGGTATGTGCCTGGGCGAAGCGATTTGACGAAGCTTCCTTTTTTGAACAACAGGCCTCGCTGATCATTTCGAACCGTAAATGTATGTATCATGTTCATTGCTCCTTTCGTTGTGGCGACCTGATACGGAAGCGGCGCTACCGCTCCGGCAGCGGAACAAGGCTTGAGATGGGCGCTATTACGGACGACTGGCATGCCCCTTATCCGGGCAGCACTCGGCAATCCGACTTCGATTGCATCGCACTGCCTTTCTAGTAAACATCCTTCGTCCCTCGCGCCTATCGGGATCCGCCTTGCTGCATAGCTCCGTTCGCGGCGAATCCGCCTTGGCGTCTTCGTCCGCTCCCGTCCCGGGGTCTTCTGGGAAAAATCATACTTGGACTCAATTATCAGTTGAGTGCTCTACCATGAGCTCGCTCTTCAAGCGATCGGGAGTCGAACCCGATTAATGGCGGTTCATAGCCTTCACGCGCACAGCATACGAACGCATACTTGCGCCCGCACTGCGGGATGAATGGACATCCCCGCCTGGTTGCAACGTCAGTGCTTTATGAACCTTCTTTATCATAAGGGATGGCAAATACTGCGAACATGGCGAAAGTATTACGAGAGCGTTATGAACGAGAGAAGCACAGCCTCCCAGGCGATGACTTGGACGCATTATGGAGCTTGGAAGGATAGCGCCGTCATGCCGTTAGGCGAAGGGAAAGGAAATTTAAGCTTTGGGCACCTGCCGCAGACCTGTTACAATGAGTGGAACGCCAACCGGACCGAGAGAGGAGAGAAAGTATGGCCAGAGAAAGCTTCGACAAGGAGATCCAGTTCCTGCGTATGCTTGCCTTGACGAGCGGTGCCTACAGCCGCCAACAGTATGCGGAGAAGCTTGGCATCTCCGTCCACACCTTCGATAAAATGATGAAACGGCTGCGCGAAATCGCCGCCAGTTCGCTTAACGGACGAGACGGCGCCGCGGAGCAACGGGACATGGCGGAGCTTCTGCGCTTTAGCTATCTGGATTCCTCGGACCCGCTGCTGCTGTTCCTGTTCCGCGCGAAGTCGCTCAAAGAATCCGAGAGCGAACGTCTGTCTATTCTGCTCGGCGCGATGAAGGAAGGCGCCAAGACGGCTATGGAGCTGCTGGACGCTTGCAGCGAAGCCATGCCGCCTGAGCTCGCCTTGCCGGATGAGAAGACGATTCGCGGCGATCTGAAATATTTGGAGGGAGTAGGCGTCATTACCCGTGAGCCCGGTCCGCGCCCTTATCGGTACGCGTTGTGGGACAGGTTCGCAGGCTTGCTCGCGGAGGACGAGCTGCTCGATGTGCACGACTACGCCTGCATGATGGCGAATACCCAGCTCCCATCCGTGCAAGGGTACCTTCTGCGGGACATGATGAGCAAGCTGCTGACGCGCGATCGCGGGTTCGACGCGGAGAACCTGGACGTATTCCGCTACAAATACCATTATTACTCCCGCATACTGGACGAGGCCCACTTGTTCCCGTTGTTCGAGGCCATCGAGGGGCGTTGTTATGTTTCTTTTCGTTATTTTTCGCCCAAAAAAGAGACCAGCTACTCTTCCCGCAACACCAATCCGCTCTTCGAACGCGAGGCCGGGGGCAATCGGGAAAGGGTATTGCCGCTCAAGATCGTCTACGATCATCAATACGGGAGATGGTATCTGCTAGGCTGGGGGGCGCGGCACGGGATCAAGAAGTACCGGCTCGAAGGAGTGACGGATCTGTCCGTGGGCGATGCCGCCGACGCGGACAGCTGGAACGAAAAGCTTGGGCTGCTGGAGCAGCGCATCCGCCACAGCTGGCTCGTCGACACGGGCCGCAAGACGCTCGTCCGGGCTCGCTTTTATAAGCCGGGACCGTCGATCCCGGACTTTGTTCGCGAACGCGTGCTGCAGCAAGGACAATGGGGCGTCATTACGGAGGAGGATGAAATATCGTTCCTCTATGAGATCGAAGTCAACGGGATCATTGAAATTAAGCCTTGGCTTCGCAGCTTCGGCTCAAGCTGCGAGGTATTGGAGCCGGCGCGGCTCCGGGAAGAAATGATTGCGGAATGGAAGGAGCTGAGAGAGTATTATGAATCCCTTTGAGAAAATATTCAATTACCAGCTCCTCTCACGCCTACAGGACGGCGGCGCGGCGATGGTTACCTCGCACGAGCGCTCATGGCTGAAGTCCATGCTGGCGCATCCCGCCGCGGAGGAGGCGTTTCTCCCGGAGACGCTGGACAAGCTGCGCGACATGCTCCGGGAGGAGCCTGTCGTCGACTGGACGCCGCATCTGCTGCACAAGGCGGCCAGCAAGGAGAAGATGGTGTACCACCCTCATATTCGCACCATTCGCCGTGCCATCCATGCCTGCAGTGCACTTCGGATCGCGTACAGCGTTAAGAGCGGCGGCTCCAACGCCCATGAGAACGCAATTCCTTTCAAGCTGGAATACTCCATGGTAAAGCGCGAATGGTACCTCCTCTGGTACGACTCCCGCAAAAGCATGCTGATGAATACTAGGCTGTCGAAGCTCGCCGAGGTCAGCGAGAAGCCTTGCGATCCCGAACGCTTCGCAAGATGTACGGCCCAGGCCAAGGCTTATCTCGTCTCGCGCCGGGCAGAGGCAGTCATCGCCGTTGTGCCGGCCTATAACGAGGAGCTGTCGCGCATCCTGTACGCTTTCTCCTGCTTCGAGCGGGAGGTGTCGTTCGACGAAGAGCGGGACGAATACCGGATCAAGCTGTACTTCTCGCTTAACGAGCAGGAATACGTATTGTCGAAGGCGCGTTTCCTCGGCAAACGCATCCGCATCGTCGAGAACGATCGGCTCATCGCCCGCATGAAGCAGACCGTCTCCTGGGCGCTGCAGCGATATGGCGTGGATGAGGGGGCGACGGAATGAAGGCTCAAGCTCCCAAGAGGGACGATGGCACCGTCCGTAAGGCGCTGACGATTGCGGGATCGGACAGCGGCGGCGGCGCTGGCATTCAGGCCGACCTCAAGACGTTTCAGGAGCTCGGCGTTTATGGCATGTCGGCGGTCACGGCTGTTACTGCGCAAAATACGCTGGGGGTACGTGCCGTCTATCCCATGACGTCGGACGCCGTTGCCGCGCAGCTCGGCGCCGTAGGCGACGACCTGGCTCCGGATGCGGTCAAAACAGGCATGCTCGTCGGAGCGCCTATCATTGACGCCGTCGCGGACCAGATTGCTTCCTTCGGCTGGCGCAATCTGGTCATCGACCCCGTCATGATCGCCAAAGGCGGCTCCGAGCTATTGCGGCAAGATGCGCTGCGCTCGCTAAAGGAACGTCTGCTGCCGCTGGCACGCGTCATCACGCCGAATATCCCGGAAGCGGAGACGCTGACCGGGATGAAGATCGCCACGATGGCGGATCGCGAAAAAGCGGCGCGGTTGCTGGCCGCGATGGGGGCCGGCAGCGTCGCTATCAAGGGCGGGCATGACGAATCGACGCGAGACGTCACGGTCGATTTGCTGTACGAAGACGGCCGCTTTCGCTACTGGGAAAGCCCTCGCGTTGATACGAGGCACACGCACGGCACAGGCTGCACCTATTCCGCCGCGCTGGCTGCAGGACTTGCAGCGGGACTGAACGTCCCCGAAGCCGCCGAACTCGCCAAGTCGTTTATCCGCGCGGCCATCGAGGACAGCCTGGACATCGGCTCGGGACACGGTCCCACTAATCACTGGGCGTATGGACGGCGGGCACGCGGCTGGATCACTCCAAATCCTTACACTAACTAGTGTGTTCAGTTCGACTTTGTTGTTGTCACAGAAACTCGGGCCGTTCGGGCGTTTCTGCTCTACTATGATGGTGCTGACGACATACCTGGGCACTTAGTCGCGGGTTTTACGCCTTCTGCAACCTTACTCTCCCTCCTCCCGTCTAGATGTTCGACATCATGACGAGGAGAGATTACATAATGAATCATCGCACACCTTGGCTCAAAATCGCAGCCACTCTCACCATCGCCCTATCGCTGGTCTCCTCCGGCTGCAGCAACGGGAGCAGCAACGACTCCAACGGAAGCAGCAGCAACGCCAGCCAGACGGAAACACCGGATCAGAGCGCCTCGCCGGAAAATTCGCCTTCGGACGGAACATCAAACCCGACTGCTTCACCTTCGGCGGAGTCATCAGCTTCTTCAGCTCCATCAGAAGAAGCGGAGGCAGCACCTTCCGCGTCCTCATCGGCGGATGCGAATCGGCCCGGAACTAGACCATCAGCCTCGAGCAACGCTGGCGAGAAACCCGCCCCGAGCGCCAAGCCGACGGCCAAACCCGCGGAGAAGCCTGCGGCTACAGCAAAGCCGACAACTAAGCCTACAACTAAACCAACTGCGAAACCAACAACGAAACCAACAACTAAACCTGACGCCAAGCCTACCGCGAAGCCCAACCCGACGGCCAAGCCCGATGCTCCTGGCGCTAACGTGGCGGTGGCGGACATCATAACCAACATAACGAATGACGTAGAGCTTCCGGCGCTTATCGAGGCTACCGGTGAGCAGATCAAAGACTTCTACTACTTCGACGGAGCCGAGCTGCTTGAGGAAGGTATATTCAAACAAGCGATGATGAACGTCAAAGCAACGGAGCTGGTCGTTGTCAAACTAAAATCCTCCGAGCACTATGATACGGTTAAGGAGGGTTTGACGAAACGCGCCGAGGACATCATCAAGACGTTCTCAACATACCTTCAAGACCAGTACGAAGATGCCAAAAACTATCAGATTGTCCGTAACGGCAACTACGTGTTGTTTTCCATCTCGCACGACCAGGAAGCCATCAAAAAGGCATTCGAAGCGTCTTTTGGTTAATTGCATCCAAAGTCTCCGAATCGGAAAATAATAAGAAGCTTCCAACCCCACTTGCTGTGGTTCTGGGAGCTTCTTAAGTTTTGTATGCGCAAGGCAACCGAAACGATATTCTACTCGTGAATTTTGCTGGAGTTGCCGCTAATCAAGCTGTATGGGCTTCGCTGCGCTATGTAACCCGATTTTTTCGGGCTACAGCACTCAAAGTAGCTTCGCGGCGCTCTGTAACCCGATTTTTTCGGGCTACAGCACTCAAAGTAGCTTCGCGGCGCTATGTAACCCGATTTTTTCGGGCTACAGCACTCAAAGTAGCTTCGCGGCGTTCTGTAACCCGATTTTCTCGGGCTACGAGTGCCAACAAGCAGCTCTGCAAGTACAAAAACCAGCTAATACTTGTCAAGCATTTAGTATTGGAGTGGGGCAGTTTAATTGGTATACTGATTTCTAGGCACGACCTTCATTGGCGTGAAGGTTATGGGTAAATTTGGTTTTTAGTTTCTGTAGGGCTGCTTTTTACTAAGGATGGCGTACACGTGATGGAGAAGCTTGTTGGCGCAAGCGATCACGACCACCTTGTATGGCTTGCCCTCTTTTCTTTTCTTGTCGTAATATTCTCTAATCCTCTTGTTGGTGCTTCCCCGGATCCCGCATTGCACAGCTAAATACAACGATCGGCGAAGTCTCTTTGAACCCCGCTTAGTAATTCGTGAACTTGTGGCGGTAAATTTCCCGGAACTAAAGATTCCAGGGTCTAATCCCGCATACGCCACAAGCTGTTTAGCGCCTTCAAATTGTCCTACATCTCCAACCTCCGCAACAATTGCTGCAGCTAATTTATCCCCGATCCCAGGTATGCTTTTCACCAGTTCTACCTCAGGTAAATCAAATGCGAGTTCATTCATCTGTTTCTCAAGATCACTTAATTGCTCCGTGAACGAAAGCAACAAGGAAACCATACCACTTAAGGCTACGGTCTGAGATTGGCTTCTAGGCTGTGCTCTCCAATCTAACAAGATCTCTCGAAGTCGTCTTGCTTTCTCATCAACCCAACGTCTCGAACGGGATTTTCCAGCGCATGCCTGAATAGTTTCAACAAGATCCCCATCATCGCCCTCTAAACAACGCTCCAACACGCTTAGCGACGTGACAGAGAACAGGGCATAAAAGATCTCCTCATAAGCCGGAAAGACCTGTTCGAGCAATGCTCTCGCGTTTAACTTCGCTTGGACGAACATTCCCGTCACAAACTCATGCTGCCTGGTCACATGCTGCAGCTCTGTAAACGTTTCGTCCCATGTACGATGCGGTAAAACGTCCCCGCGGTAGTACATATCGGCTAGATGCCAAGCATCCGCAGCATCTGTTTTTACCTTCCTAAGTTGAGTTCCTTTCGCACGCTTAGACTGTAACGGATTAACGATGAAATGCGTCCATCCACTACGTTCGAGATAAGCTACAAGCCCCCGATGATAATGTCCTGTCGCTTCAAGAATAACTACAGGGGCAATTGCCATCCTCGCCTGTAACTCTGCTAAGAGCTCCCCTAGCCGCTCGAATCCGCTATCCCCGTGAGAGATGCTCTCCAACTTCCCGTACGGTTCGTTCCTCCTTGTAAAAGCTTGTACTACGCTAGATCCTTTCGCTACATCCACACCTACGACTGGCTGCATAACAACCTCCCTAATAAAATTGCCGGCACTCCCACGATGGTTCCAAACCCATAGCTTCGCTTGTGATGCGAGGTCGTTGCCTCTACCAGCTCAAACATGGTCATTGGGGGTAGTGGGAGAACAGTTTTTGTGACGGGGTCTGACCCCTAAAAGACGCACGTTCTCCCGGCTACCGCCATCGTATACCGACCATAAAAAAAGGCCAACCAGTAATAACTGGCTAACCTGATAATACGAAAAGAAGCTGATCCTGCATCGTCACCCTCGTGACCTTGCTAAAACAGCCTCCATGCAGTTCAGCCTTCAAATTTATTGGCGGTCATCCCCGCGGAAGTCCGCGTCTGCCGCTTCGCCCCAATCATCGGGTCGGAAGACATTCCCGCCGCCGCTTCCACATCTCCTGGCGATGCCGCGCGCTCACCCGAAAGTCCGGACTTGCGGCTCCTGCGATAAAGCAACAGGGTCAGCGCCGCGCATTCGGCGAACGTAAGCAGGGATTGCAGCACCTGCTGCCACAGGACGAGGTCCAAGCTTCCACCCCAGCCGAACAGAATCTTGTTTAATCGCATAAGCGGGATATGCCCGACGAACGTGACGATGCTGAATAGATTCAGCAGACGATGATGCGCCGTTATGGTCGCGTTGCGAATGCGAAGCACGCCGTAGAACAGAAGCGCCGTATTCGGCAGCATGGCGAATGTCAGCTTGTAGGCATCGCTCCAAGGTGCGAGAGTCGTCAATAGCACCGTCTCCGCAGCCGTGGCGCCAATCGCGAGTACCGCAACCAAGCGGACATTCATCCTCAGGAATTGCTCCTCGTATTTCGCCATTAATGCTCCCATCACGACAAATGTAAGCCCGAATCCCAGATAACGAGTGGCGCCTGTCCACAAGAAACCTGGCAGCGACGCGTTGTCTACCTGGCCCATCCCCGTAAAGCTGAGCAAGCTGCCCGCAGCCAACTGGACGACACCATACAATACAGCGAGCATAATAAGAATCATCTTAAAAGACAGCCGGTTCAACAACCAGTAGGCTGCGACGGAACCGAACAGCAAGGGCGGAATGAACCACAGCTGGAGCAGCGGGCCGTTCACGAACACGGCCATCACCAATATTTTGGCCTGCAGAATGAGGTTGGATAATCCCAGTCCGTCTTGGAGCAGCGCGGGCACATTAAATTCGGCTGCGAACAACAGGCAGAAGACGGCGTATACGGCGGCGATCCGGAGCCAATATTTCCTGACGTAGGCTCCCGGCTTAGAAGCATGCGACCACCCCTTGTACAGCAGGAAGCCCGATACGACGTAAAAACACGGCACGACGACACGCCCCTCCAACATAAGGAACGACGCAAGCGGCGGCAGGTCCATCGCAACCATGGAGGGTATCAAGAGCGCGTGCGCAACCAGCACGAGAGTCGCGCCGGCCAGCTTGAACAACGTAATGCCGGGGTAGAAGCGCCTCATTACGCATGTCTCCGCAGCGAGCCAAGTTCTTGCAGCACCAGTTGCTTCATCTCTGCGACGGAAACTTTGCCCGTTCCGGACATGGGCAGCTGGGACAGGAAGATCGTTTCCTTTGGCAGCTTGAACGCAGACAGGTACGGAGCCAGCTCCACCCGCAGGCGCTCCGCCGACAACTTGGCTCCCGGCTTCGGCACGACGCATGCGCAGATCTGCTCCCCGTACAGCTCGTCGGGAATGCCGAGCACCATCACATCCTCTACATCGCGGATTCGCAGAATCGCGTTCTCGATTTCGACCGGCGAGATCTTTTCGCCGCCCCGCGAAATGATCCGGTGCATTCGTCCCGCAATGGTAAGCTGATTCTGTTCGTCGATCGTACCCAGATCGCCCGAACGGTACCAGCCGTCGTGCTGATGGCATGGGCGCTCCGCCTCGTCGCGAATATATCGCATAACCCGATGCCCGCGAATAAGAATTTCCCCCTGCTCGCCGCGTGGCAAGGCTAACCCCGTCACGGGATCCTCGATGCGGATCTCGATGCTTCGGTCAACCTTGCCCGCGAGACTGTATTTCTCGCTCATAAATTTATCGTAAGGAATAAGTCCGCCCAGCAGCCTGGTGTGCTTAAGCATGCGGTACAGAAGCGGCAGCACAATCCCCCCTCCCATCAGACAGGTGCCGCTCGCCACCGCCCCCGCCTCGGAGGAGCCATAGCTGACCAGAAAAAAACGCAGCTTCAGCTCGTCCGTCACACGCCTGATAATGACGGGGTTAACGGCAGCCGAAGTAAATGCCACTCCAATCAGCGATGACAGATCGTAACGGCTTCTCTCGGGAGCGCCAATCACTCCCTGCAGCATATACGGCGTGCCGACAAGTACCCTGCATCGTTCCTTCTCGATGACTTCCAAAGCTTGCATGGGGTTGTAGCGGCTAAGCATGACCGTGGCGACGGGTGCGCTTGTCATCGTTGTAAGAATCGTTGCGAAGCCCCCCATGTGGTAAAGAGGCAGCAAATTCAGCATATTAAATCGCGTCATGATCCAACTGCTCGCTTTTGCCGTTAAGGTAGCTAACCGGCCTCGTCCCGGCTCCTTAGCCGACGGCGCAAGAAAGGAAGCCGTCGTACGCAGTACGCCCTTGGGCTTGCCGAGCGTACCCGAGGTGAACAGCAGCACGAGCGGGTCGCGAGCCGCCGTTTGCTGACTTGCTTCCCGGAATAGGGCATCCTCTTCTTCCTTCGTACCAACGCTCGTCGCCAGCTCCCGATAGGAACGGAAGCCGCATCTGTCGCCATCTGATCCGCCGCCAACCACGAATATTCGCTCCGCTCCGGGCAGCCAATCCGGCAGTGAGCCATGACGCGCCTGAAGCTCCTCCGCCAGTTCTCTTGTCATGGCGGGATACTGCTGCTTGTGGCCTTCCGCTCCAAGCAGCAACACAGAGGGGGAAGATTCTTCGAGATACACGGCCAGCTCTTCCTTGCGGGAGTAAGCATTGAGCGGTACCAGTATCGCGCCCAAACAAGCTGCCGCATACATTGCGACAATCATTTCCATTCGCCCTGTCATCAGCAGGGCGACCTTGTGGCCTTTGCGCACGCCAAGACGGCGCAACCCGCAGGCAAGCGGACGCACCTCCTTCCAGATGTCGCGCCAAGTGTGTCGCTGCCCCCACTCGGGAAAACAATAAGCAACCGCGTCCGGATGCTCCAAAGCCCGTTGCTCCAGCATTGCAGGAACCGTGCCCGTTTGATACTCGCTGCGCCATGCCATCCTTCGCCTTGACCTCCGATCTTATTATGGAACATATCATCTACTATAACATCAATTTTGTTCTTAATAAAGAACATTCTAGTAAAGAAAACCTCTCGCAAGGCCTCTCGAAGATGAGCGAACTCCAGCTTTGCAAAGTAAAGCCTCTTCTGAAGCGTAAGGTAAGTGTTATCGCCAATCCAGTTGCATTGGTAACTCAAATAGCGGGCTGCGAAGCTTCTCATTCTTTTGACTAATGGGGATCGATTGAAGCGGGTGGGAAAACCTCCCACTAAATTTATCAATCTCCACTCCCTGGATAAAATTAAGGGAAAAGTACCCTCTAATTCGCCCGAAACCATCAATACAGACTCGAAAGCAGCGAATTAGATGGCGTTTTTCCCTTTAGTTAGAAAAATTCGAGGGTATTCTTGTGATTAGTAGGAGGTATTCCTCCTAATTTCCCCACCCGCTAACACCCGTACCGCTAAGAGCAAACTCCCAAATGGTAATGTAGGGTCACGGTCTGTGTGAAGGAGAAGGGTGGGATTAGAATCTGCACCGCGCGCAGCTCCCAACGCACGGTGTCCCCCTTTAGCATCAATATCGAGGGTATAGGTTTATATATGCGCATTAAAGGGATATGGCTGGCAGATTCACACTTACCGGTATGTCACGCCCGCATGTCTGGCGACGGCGTCTCGCACCAGCATGAATGTCTCTCCGTTCGTCAATCCGCCGGGATGGCTGATCAGCGACCAAGTCGCTGGCGTTATCCAATTCCGCTTCTTTAATTCCGCTACCGCTTGCTCACGCTTAACCTGAACTCCCGACGTCAGCAGCAACGCATGGGCGGCATTCTCAAGCGTAACCGTCTCCCCCGACTTCAAATAGCCGGCCAGCATTCCATCAGGTTTACCCCGGAAATAGCGGGGATGCATCTTGACCAGCCTCTGCATCATCGTCAAATATCGGTCTTTGCTCGACAGGCCGTCCAGATCCCAGCGATTATTGTCATATCCGCCCAGCGTCATGCCCATGCTGACGGCGGCCAGCAGTCCCGGGTACGTCGGATGTCCCCGATACGCCGGCTGCCTTGCTTCGCGCATGCGAAGGTCCATGCCTTGGCCGCGCAGCATATCCTGGAGCCTCGAGATCCCGCTCCTTGATCCTGCCAACTGCCGGAACGATATTCCCTCGTCTATGGCCAGCCTGGCCGCTGCTCCGGCCGCTTCTCCCGTCGCCATGCCGAGGGGGACGACACGAGCGCTGCCATGAGGCAGCGAATCGAAGCTGGCGGATCTCCCGACGACGAGCAGCCCATCGATTTCTTTGGGAACGAGGGTTCTAAATGGAACGCCGTATTGCCGGGGCGACATCATGATCGCACCGTGATCACCTCGTCCAAGCCGCTGGATATCGACGTCGTAAGAGCCGTACGCGATCGCATCCCAGAAGTCCCGGTTCTCCATCAAATCCGCCATCGTCAGCCGATATTCCCCCTGCATATGCCGACTCTCGCGGACATACAGCTCCGGCGCCGTGCCGGCGTAGCTCAAATCTTTCATTTCCTCGAACGTTGTCTTCAAAAACTCGGCAATAAGCGGCGCTTCCCGCCGCCCGATCCGCAGCCCTTCCTGCACGGAGACCGGATCGAGAGGATCTACGCCAAAAATATGCATGGCGTTGACGAGTATCGTACCGTCTTTCTGCCGTCCAATGTTCAATCCGCGCAGCGCCACCCTGTCCGGATTGGAGGAGGGATAGTTGCTCGCCTCCAGGAACCCCCATGCGCTGCTTTGATCCACTCCGGTATCCTTGCGTCTGCCGAAGGATTGCCAGATATCCTCCGTCATCCCGCTTAGCTTGAACACGAGCGTAACGGCCATGCGCGCATCCGGATTGCCAAGATCCTCGCGCCCGACGGTGTAAGGCGCGCCGGCTAGAGCGGCAATATCGCCGTCCTGCGTCGCATCGATGACCGCCCGAGCTTGCAGGACGCGGCTTCGCCCGTTCCCATCGGTAATGGCCAGTCCCCGGACTACTTTACCTTCCAGCTTGGGTTCCATGGATTTGACACCTAATAGAAGCGAGATATTCCTTTCGTCCCTGACCATTTGCTCGAACAGATCTGCCGCCGCATGAGCATCAAACGAAGTCCCGCCAAGCTGATCGTACCACTTCTGGAAGATGCCCTTGTTCAGAAAATCATAATTGCCGCTCCGCTTTGCCTCTGCAGTCTGCTGAGGAGCCAGATTCAGATCCAGAGAATTAAGCCAGCCCATCGTGAGCAGGCCCCCCAGGCGATCTCGCCCTTTGCCATCTACGAGCAGCACACGAAGTCCGTTCCGCGCCGCGGACAATGCTGCAGCTATCCCCTCCGGGTCTGTCCCCGCAACTATAACGTCATACTTCTCGATTGCCGCTTTTGGAAGCGTTAAGCCCACAACCTCCGCAGAGTTGGCGCTGGGCCGCGATGCCGTGTCCATGAACCAGGGCAAACCGATCGCAACGGCAAAGAGCAGCCATACAGCGGCGACGATCCATTTCTTTTTCGGTGCCAATCCTTCTCTTCATCTCCCATCTGGATCAGATGAAGTTATATTTTGCAGAATGGAGGAATTATAACCGCGTGATTCAAGTTCGGGGCGATGGGTTAAGTAGAGTCATAAGGCAAGGACGCCTTTACCAATTCGAGAACAGGAGTGATCGCATATGTCTAAGGAACAAGGATCAAGCGGCATCGTAACCGGGGCAGTAGTAGGAGGACTCATCGGAGCGGCGGCAGCCCTGCTCCTCGCGCCGAAGTCTGGCGAGAAACTGAGAGCCGATTTGATGAACGCTCTGCAAGCATTTGGGCAACGTACGAAAGAGGTTGCCGCAAGCGTCTGCGAAAATACGAAAGAAGCGGCTCAAGGGGCCGTTGAAGGCGTTAAAGGCGCAGTAGACGGCGTCAAGGGAGCGGTTGACGGCGTAAAATCCGATATCAATTCCATGGCGCCGCTGCAAGACGATATTCAGCGCCTAGGCAAGGAGATGGACAAAATGCCAACCAACTCCGAGGTTAAGAGCAAAGGGCTCCAGCCTGACCCGGCGCAATAAGCGGGGTTATCGCAGGGCCACGCGACAGATTGTCGCGTGGCCCTGCGCCCGCATGTCCGATTTTATTTGACCCGGAACGTTCTTGCCCCGTGCTTCCGCACCAGCATCAAAGCGGCCATCAGGTACAGCAGCGTCACGCTGACAATCGCAATCGTAAACGCAGAAGAAGGACCGCGCCAAATGATACTAAAACCGCTCGCAAATGAAATAAGCATGTTTACCGCAAAAAACAGCGGATTTTTGACATTCAGCTCCGTCGAATACGGCTGGAGGTAGTAATACATAAACAAGTGGTGAACGGAATAGAAAATCGCCAGAGAGATGACGCAAGCCCATACCATAAGCAGCTCCAGTTGGAGCCACCCGTGCCCGGTTGCAGCTGTGACGGCCGTAAGCGCTAATCCGAGAGTTGCGGCAATAAGCAGATTATTTTTGACCATGAAGCCCAGCCGGATTTGAAAGTGATCATAGGCCGAGCTCCGGTAGAAGCTGTACCTCATCAGACTGAGATCGCAATTGTAGAACATGGCCTTGCATATACTATCGCCGACAGACAGGAAGTACATGGTCAGAACCAGGAAAGGAATGACGGTACCCGCATTCCATTGCTGTTCCTGCAGTTGTCCGCGGAATAGAAGCATAAATACGACTCCGACTACTCCGATTACTCCTATAATGGCGAGTCGCTTGTTAACCGGTCCGCGTATCAAGCTGCGATGCCTCATGAAAAACAATTCGTTAAGGTATGCATGGCCTTCCTTTTGGATCAGCCTGCCTTTCCCGACAAGCACGGCGTCATAATCGCTTTGCTTCGTCTCCACGCTTTTCTTCTGCGCATCCGCCATCATACGGCCCATATTAAGCAGCGGGTCGTCTCGCTTAGTGGCGGCATCAACGACTTCTCTATATCCCGTATAACGAGCCAGTTGGAAAGCAGCGAACACCCCTCCCAATGGGATCGCGATATACAGCGGCAGATTAAGAAGGACGTTATCCGTTATGGGAGCCGCACCAAGCAGCAGCGGCGCATACGCACCGGCATATCCAACCAAAATAACGCTCCAAACAATCGCTGTTTGTTTAATCAATACCACGCCGGTCCGTTCAAAAAGCTTGAGATGCAAATATTCGCTTACTATACGCCAAAGCGCAAGCAGCACCGTCAACATAACGGCTTCCAAAATGGCGGCACCCAAAAGTCCCGCGAATAATAGCATGGCAGGCAGCAAATAGATGCCAAAGGTCGTATAACGGTAGGCCAACGTAGTTTTCATATAGCGTGCTGGAGACAATCTCATCAGCTTAACCGCGATGTATTTCTCGCGCTTGGGCTCCAGGATGGTCGCACTGCTGACAGCCGCTATCACAAAGCTGATGATGGTAAAAGTATGTATAAACTGACTAAGTTGCTCCGCCTTCGTCAAATCTTCTCCTATACTCACGACAGGCAGATAAATCAAAAGTCCAAGATACATAAATCGGAGCAGGAAACCCCATATCCATGTAAGCAGGAGCCCGGCGACGGAAATGATTTTTTTAAGCTCGAAATTAGCGTAAATCGTGTTTTTGATGAGCTTGTCCATGACCGGGAGCTTCTGAATGTAGAAGATAAGCAGGTTGGCAGCGATGGATGTGCGAATCGCCAGCAGCGTACTAAACATTCTCAGCATGCTCATCATCCTTCAACAGATTAATGACGGATTGCTCAAATTCCTCGCTATGAAGCAGTTCGGACGGCACTGCGGACAATTCTCCCTTATGCAAGACAACCAACTCGTCGCACAGATCGGAGGCCAGTTGCAGAATATGGGTCGAGAAGATGAGAATATGATCCTTCTTGAGCTCCTTCAGCATTCGCTTCATCTCGAGAGCCACAATGACGTCGAAGGAGGTCAGCGGTTCGTCCAGCAAAATAATCGGAGGCTTCGTGATGAGGAACAACAGCATCTGGAGCTTGTTTTTCATGCCGTGCGAATACCCCTTGATCAGCCGATGCCGTTCCTCCTCCGTCATGCTCATCATTTCGAAGCAGCCATCGATCGTCAATTCCGTTTGCAGCTTGTCCTTATTGATATCCATAAAAAATTTAACAAACTCAAACCCGGTCAGAAATTCCGGCAGAATAGGCAGCGAATAGACGTATCCCACATCTTGTTCGGTTATATTCCGCGTACGGCCGTCCTCTTCCAGCAGCACCTGTCCGCCATCCATTCCCTTCTCTCCGCTTAGACAGTCGAACAGCGTTGTTTTTCCCGCTCCGTTACGGCCCAGAAGTCCGTATATCTTACCGCTGTCAAAGCTGAAGCTTGCGGACCGCAGAACCTGTTTGTCGCCGAATTGCTTGTCGATATTCTCTATGATCAGACGCAAAGATGGTTTCCTCCTTTCCTAGGTTCCCAAAAAATGCCTTCATGCAGTTAATCCGCCCCCAATGATGCTTGGCGGCGTTTATTAACAGCATAAAGGCAATTTGCAGCAGAACGCAAGGAAAACGCGGAATGCTTAGTCATCCCGCTCTTCCAGAGCCTCCGCGCTTTCGCCGTAATCATCGCCCAGAAGCTCGCGAAGCTTGCCGATCGCGCGGCGCTGTATGCGGGACACGCTCATCTGGGAGATACCCAGTTTGGCTGCGATTTCGCGCTGCGACAGCCCGCTGGAGTAGACCAGGGTCAACACCTTGGCTTCTTCATCCTTGAGCTTGCCGAAGGCTTCCTGGAGATCCAGACGACCATCCAGCGTCAGCATCTCGTCGTTATTGGTGCTGATCATGTCGCCGATCGTAGCAGCGCTTTCTCCCTCGGAGGACAATGGCGTGTCAAGCGATACATATTGGTACGATTCTCTGGAGGTCATCACCTCTATGGTTTCTTCAACCGACAGCTCCAGATAATTCGCAATTTCATCTACATTCGGCGAACGGCCAAGCTGCACGGATAAGTCGTCGATCGCGCGTCCGAGCAGCAAACCCTTCTCCTTAAGGCGCCTCGGCACCTGAATATACCAGGACTTGTCCCGCAAATAATTTTTGAGATGTCCGACTACGCTCTTCATCGCGTATGCTTCGAACGGAATTTCACGGTCTGCATTATACTGCGCGAAGAGCCGCAACATAGACATCTGGCCAACCTGATACATATCCTCGTACAAATCCGGCCTGCTCCTCGACAGCTTGCCCGCCGCCATCCGAACGATTGGCTCGTAATGTCGGAGGAGCGCCGTCGCGGTATCGTTACAGCTCGTCTCTTGATACTGCTCCAGAAGCTGCATCGTTTGCTGCGGAGTCAGCTCAGAGGAACTTGAATTCATACCATCTCCTCATTTCTGCTCATGCGCTTGGTGAGTACAACCTCCGTACCGTTATTCACCCGGACCTTGACTTCATCCATCAACGCCCTCATCATGAACAAACCCAGGCCGCCGATCGGCGCATCACTGATAGGGGTGCCTTGCAGCCCGGTCGTTCTTATCGGTTCGGGCCGTTCTTCGCGGGCGCCGCCGTAATCTCTTACGGTCATGGTCAGACCATCCTCAAGGCACATAAACTCTACGTCGACCTCGCCTCTGTCATCATTTCCCTTATAGGCATGGAGGATGGCATTAGAGCAGGCTTCTGTCACCGCAACCTTCATATCTTCAATATCCTCATAAGGGAATCCCGCTTTGGCGGCAATGGCATACAAGGCAGCGCGGACAATATCCAGATAGTCGGCTTCCGCGGGTATGCGCAGCTTGATTGGCGAATGGCTCATCATATACACGTTCCTCTCCGTCTTCATCTAGTATAACTCAGTTGGCTTTCATTCTGCTCCAGATCTTAACCGACGATGCCACCATCTCTGCAATGGCAGCCGCCGTCTTTCTAATCTGGGCTCCGCTATTGCCTGCTCCCGCAGACTCATGCCCCATTCTCGCAGTATCGGAGATGCCGGCGCGCGTTGCTTGTTCCGTCTTAGCGGTCGTCTTCTCAAGCACGCCTGCCGCCGCATGCTTCGCGGCCGTCGTCAGTGCATGCGCCGCTTCTCCGATGTCGCTGACAGTATGAAACAATCCATCGAGATCCTTAAGCTTGCGCCTTGCGTCGACCGTTACCGCATTCGTATTCTGTACAACCTCCCTGGCCTCGCTGCTCATCTGCAGCACTTCCGTCCGAAGCTCGTTAACGGTCCGCTTGGTCTCCGCAATAAACGTCTCCGCTTGTTTGACCGTCCTCGTCACCGCTAAGACCAATATGATGAGAGATACTGTGATCACGACCAAACAAATGCCGATTAGAATATTCATTAAGGTCACCTCAATTCATGGTTTATGACGCTCTATCCGTTCTTACCCCGCCGAAAGTCTCTTGAAACAGCTGGAAGAAGCCGCCTCCGAATTGGGTAATGGGACGATACATGCTATAATGGTTAATAGTTTATGAGAGGCTGTTTATAGAGGTTGTTTATACATTAAATCGTTAATTTAGGACGGAACCTATAATGAGAGGACCACTGCCCTATGTTTAAGAATATGAATTACACCATTCGCATGAAGATCGCGATTGGTTATTTGCTTATCATTTGTTGTCTCGGAATTACGATCGCCGTCGTATCGGAACGAATCAATACTTTGCACAATGAGATGGAGCAGATTATTACCCGAGACTTGGAGATCCAAAATTTTATAACGAATATTCGTTACAACGTAGTCAGCATGGAGACCAGCCAGCGCGGCTACCTTATTACGGGCAGACAATCCTATCTATTGCCCTATCAAGAAGGCAAGTCCCAATGGGAAGCCAACCATACGAGTCTTGCGGCCTTGCTTGACAATAACGCAAGCGCGCTCAAGGAACTGGAAGCGGTCAAGCTGACGATTCAGAATTGGATTAACACCACCGGCGAACCGACAATCGCCATGAGGGCGAATAACGACACAGACGGAATCCAAACGTTTTTTCAGAACGATCCCGGCAAAGCCGATATCGACAAGCTCCGGACTCAACTGGAGGACATGCGCTTGTCCCATATCGACGAAACCAAATCCTATATTCTACAGCTCGAAAGCCGCAATCGCATCGTCACTCTGAGCCTGTATATTCTGCTATTCGCGGTCGTCATTGTTTCGTTGCTCATCGTATCCTTTGTCTCGAGCTCCATCGTCAAGACGATACGGCAGGTTTCCTCTACAATTACAGGGATATCCGTTGCAAAGGGAGATCTTTCGAAGCGAATACATGTGAAGACGAACGACGAGATCAAGGAGCTTGCCGAGGCTACAAATGCCCTTCTTGTCAGTCTGGAGGCGCAATCCTGGATTACAACCCGGGTCGCGGAGATTGCCACGATGACGCAAGGCATGAACAATCTGGAGGAGCTTGGGCGATCATTCCTAAGCCGCGTGGCTCCCATGGTCGGCGCACCTTACGGAGTCTTCTACATCCGTGGCGCCAAGGGGTCGGAGCCTCGCATGAACAAGCTGGCGGCTTATGCGGAATCCGGCGATGCAGAGGCCAGGGCAAGCTTCCGGTTCGGCGAAGGTCTCATCGGCCAATGCGCGATGGATAAAAGAACGTACCTGCTGAGCGCGCCCGACGATTACAAAGCCGGCATTCAATCCGGGACGACCGAGCTTAATCCTCGCAATCTGCTTATTGTGCCCATCGAATACGAGGGAAAAGTCGTAGCCGTTGTCGAGTTCGCATCGCTTGAGCCGTTTACTGCCCAGCATCTGAAGCTGCTCGAGAGCATCGAGGACTACTTCGGCGTCACCATCGACAATGTAACGGGCCGTATGGAAGTAGAGCGCCTGCTGAGCGAGTCTCAAGCTCTCACGGAGGAGCTGCAGACACAGACCGAGGAGTTGCAGGCGCAATCCGAGGAATTGCAGATGCAGCAGGAAGAGATGCGAATGACGACAGAGCATCTGGAGGAGCAGAACCTCTTTGCCGCACAGAAAACCAGGGAGCTGGAGCATGCCAAAACCGAATTGGAAGCTTACGCCGAAAAGCTCAAACAGAGCGCGCAGTACAAATCCAACTTCCTTGCCAATATGTCGCATGAGCTTCGAACGCCGCTTAACAGCATCCTGATCCTGTCCCAGATGCTCTACGAGAACGAGAACAAGCTGCTTACGGAAGAAGAGGAAGGTTATGCCCGCGTCATCCATTCGTCCGGGAATGACCTGCTCTCTCTCATTAATGATATTCTGGATTTGTCCAAGATCGAGGCTGGCAAAATCGCTCTCGTCATGGATGACGTCAATGTAACCGAAATCCCGGAAATGATGAGGATGCTGTTCGACCCGGTAGCGGACAAGAAAGGCATTACGTTCCGCATCGAGCTGCAGCACGATATTCCGAGCGTTGTCCGCACGGATGGTCAACGCCTCCAGCAAATTCTGAAAAACCTGTTGTCCAACGCGTTCAAATTTACCGAGTCCGGTACCGTCACGTTAAAGCTCCATCAGGCAGATCCAGCTGTTGTGGCGGATAAGATGCCCGGCAGCGCCCCGGAGGAGCTGCTTGCTTTCTCCGTCGTCGATACCGGCATAGGCATACCTAGAGACAAACAAGATCTGATCTTCGGAGCGTTCCAGCAATTAGACGGCAACACAAATCGCGTGTATGGCGGAACCGGCCTGGGACTCTCCATCTGCAACGAGCTTGCCAATCTGCTAGGCGGATGCATCGTCGTGGAGAGCGAGCTTCATAAGGGAAGCTCCTTCACCCTGTACTTGCCGGCGACTCATTGCGCCGCAATCGAGCTGGAGCAGGCGTCCATGCAAGCGTCGGCTTCCTATTCTGCTCCGGGACGTCAGTTCGAGGACGTAAACGTCGACGATAACGCGACGGCAGCCGCTTCTCCTCCGATTTCGCAATCGGATTCCATAAAGAACGCACCTGCCGCCGCAAGCTCTGGAAAGGACGGTTCCGAAGAAACCGCCTTGTTCCTGGGCAAGCGAGTTTTGCTGGTGGAGGACGACGAACGCAATATTTTTGCGATTGATAAAGCGCTCAAGAACAAAGGGCTGGAAGTCGTTATCGCACGCAATGGACGAGAGTGTTTGGACATCGTAGCAAGCGACTCCAACTTCGATCTGGTTCTTATGGACATTATGATGCCGATCATGGACGGCTTCGAGACGACTCGCGCGCTGCGCGCGGATGAAACCATGCAAGACAAACCGATCATTGCGCTCACGGCCAAAGCGATGAAGAGCGACCAGGAAAGCTGTCTGCAAGCAGGTGCCTCGGATTATATCAGCAAACCCATCCACATGGAGCAGCTGTTCTCGCTGATGAGGGTTTGGCTGACAAAGCAGGTGGGACATTAATGCCGGAGTTCGAAAGTTTCGATTACGCCAGAATGGGCAGGCGATCAGATGATTTCGCCGCATACGAAGAAGTCGCGGCAGGGGATGCCGACGACGACATAGCCATTACGGAGCTCGAGGAATTGGAGATTGATCTGTTGCTTGAAGCCATTCATCGTATGCGCGGCTTCGACTTCCGCAACTACTTGCGCTCATCGCTTCGCCGAAGGATTCGCCATCGCATGCATCTGGAAGGCGCTTTGACGATATCCTCGCTGCAGGATCGTATCTTGCACGAAGAAGGCTGCATGGAACGTTTGCTGGAGGACTTCTCCATCAAGGTGACGGAGATGTTTCGAGACCCGGCATTCTTCCAGACGTTCCGCTCGGAAGTGGTGCCCCTGCTCCGCCAGTATGACCGACTGCGAATATGGAACGCCGGCTGCGCGACCGGAGAAGAAGTATACTCTATGGCCATTTTACTGGAGGAAGAGGGGCTGCTGGAACGTACGATGATCTATGCGACGGATATGAGCAGAGCTGCAATCGCCCTCTCCAAGGAAGGACGATTTCCGCTTAAGCGCATGCAGGCCTATACCAAAAATTATCTGCAGGCAGGCGGATCACGGGAGTTCTCGGCTTATTATACAACCGATCATGCCTACGCGCGCTTCCTTCCCACGCTCAAAAATCATATGGTGTTCGCGCAGCATAATCTGGTTACGGACGGCTCGTTCAATGAATTCCAAGTCATTCTATGCAGAAATGTGTTGATCTATTTCAACCCTGCGCTGCAGTCTCGCGTTCACGGCATACTTAACGAAAGCCTGGCGCCGGATGGATTCCTCGTTCTTGGCAGCAAGGAATCGCTGCTGGCCCCCCATCGTAACGGCTTTACGGAGTTTAACCCCGAGCAGCGGATCTTCCGCAAAAGCGGTGATCCTATATAAGCACGCAAAAAGAGGCCTCAACTGGTTTGAGCGCCTCTTTTTTAACACAATCGAATATATAAGCCTCGAGCATTCGAAAACCGAATCCCGCACCCCCGAACGACTTCGACAGAAGTTTTTCTCATTGGCGATATTTGGTTAACCATACATCGGTGCCTTCTGACGTGGGAAATACCTCCACTTTGTCCATCAGCGCCTCCATCAAATAGATGCCAAGCCCACCGGCCTGGAGCTCTGATACTGCTGCTCCGCCCAGAGGAGTGGATGACAGCCCAGCTCCTTCCAGCACGAATGGCGAACCATCGTTGTGCACCTGGATAACAAGGGCTTGGTCATCGTGGTGAAAGGTGACCTCGATCATGCCTTCCCCGGAATGTCCTCCATGCAGAACAGCGTTGCTGCAGGCCTCCGATACGGCCACCTTCATGTCCTCGATATCTTCGTATTCGAAACCAAGCTTGCTGGCGATGCCGTACAAACAAATTCTGACCAAGTCGATTTGATCCGCATGAGCCGGTATGTGCAATTGAACAGCTTTCATCTCTTACGCTCCGGCTCCTTCCTTTATATATCCCGAAATACCCGTCAAGTCGAACAAACGTTTCACTTTGGCCGGTATCTCCTGTACGTAGAACGGTGCTCGCAATCCATCCCGTGTCTTCAAAATAGATACGATAACGCCGATACCCGTGCTGTCGATATACGTCAAATTTCTTAGATTCAAAACAAGCGCAATATCTTTGCGTTTCAACACATGCTCAAGCGCGCATTGCAGTTGCGGCACGGCAGCAAGATCGAGTTCCCCCTCCAGATACATGACGTATTCGCTGCCCTGCTCTTCGGTTCTAATCTTGAATGGTTCCAACTTCATCATGAGTTCACTTCGCTTTCTTAAAAATAATAGAGGGATTAGACTGTTGCCAAATGATAATAGCTGATATATGCAAGCTCCCCTGTCTCTTCATCCAGGAACAGCTTAAGCAGCGCTTCGTCTCGCTGGAAGACGATTCCGTCTTCCGCAATATAGTCGGGTTCGCCTAATACGGCCTTAAGATCGGCAACCGTCATGGGAACAGTAACATCGTCCAGCAAAATCTCCTTGACATCGCCGGGAATGTCAATAGCCTGGATGTATTCGCCGGAGAAAACAACGCGCAGATCTTCATACTCCATAATAACAAGATCGCTGTAGACTTCATCCTGCGTTACGCCGCGCGGCTCGCCCAGCTTGCCTATGACCGCCGCGCGGTCGTCGTACAACGTAAGCTCCTGAACGCTTCGAAGCAGAATACCTTCATCGGCGCCCAATGCAGCCTCGTCCTGTTCGACGGTCTGCACAACGGAAGATTCCTCCTCCGGATAATAGGCCGCTTCTCCGCTTGGCCATTCGCGAGGCTCAGTTACTTCGGGAGGCGCCGTTCGACCCGCCCCGACGTGATCCGGCGAGACGGCCACCGGTTCGAATCCTGTATGATATTGGCTTTCTCCGCCAGTCGATAACATTCCGCTTACTATCAATGCTACAAAAAGGAATACTTTCATTCGTAAACCCTCCCTGCAATCAAACACTTTGCTAGAGTCTATACATAAGGTATAAACCATTCCGAAGGGTTTGAAACAGCAGGTCGGAATTATTTTCGCAAGGAAAGTTTAGTGCAGGACGGCACGTACCAGACAGATATCGTCACGTTGCTTATCCCCGCCATGCTCGGCCAGCAGCGACTCGACGAGTTCCTCGGGATTAAGCTCCATGCTTTTCTTCGAGCTCATGGATTCGGCCAGCTCCCGCATGCCGCAGTCGCTAACTTCAAGCGCATCCAACAATCCGTCCGTATACAGAAATAGATCCGTACCCGGCTCATAAGCCAATTTCACCTTCCGAATAGCAAGATTATCGAACAAACCGACGGCAGGTCCGGTAGGCTCCATATATACCACTTCGCCGCCAGAGAGTATTACACCTGCCGGATGACCGGCATTCACATATTCCATACTTCTCGAATCCGTGTCGACCACGACAAAAATAGCCGTAAAGTAATAGTTAATCAGTTCATCCGATCGATAGAGCCCTCCCATGTAGCGATTGAGCTCCTGCATCACCTCTACGGGATCGTTAACGCGCATGATCATATCGCGCAGCACAGACGAAATAAACATGCAGACCAGCGAAGAAGAAATGCCATGTCCCATCATATCCAGCAGAATAACGCCGTACCTGCTGGCATCCATCCGGAACCAGGCATAATAATCGCCGGCGAGCTCCGAAGAGGGACGGTAAGCCGCTTCGATCTCGATGCTCCTATTGCGGATTGGTCCGCTAAGAACGCTTCTCTGTACCTGCTTGGAGAGCTCCAGCTCGTATTGGATCCGCTTGTCGCGCTCCTTATGCCAATCCTTCTCATGCTTGAGCCTCAAGGCGGACCGCATCCGGGCCAACAGCTCCAGCTTGTTGATCGGCTTCATCACATAATCGGACGCTCCCGCATCGAGCGCCTCCGCAAGCTTATTGGAATCACCGACCGCGGTAACGAAAATAATCGGCACATCCCTGTACTTCTCTCCTGCCTGAATGCGTCTGCAAGCCTCAAGCCCATCAATTTCCGGCATCATCATGTCCATCAGAATGAGATCGACGGGCTCCTCCGGAGCGGAGTCGTCCTCCAAACCAAGCAGGTCATACAGCTCTCTTGCTGAAGAGGCGATGCGAGTATCGGTATATCCGGCCTTGGTCAGAATAGCGCGAATAATCATTTGGTTGGTTATATTGTCGTCTACGATTATAATGCTCACGTGCTGTTCCTCCCATTAATGCTTGCTAGAGTCGCATAAATGCCCATGACAATAGCCTACCCCCGCGGGCAGGCTATTGCAACCTATTTCAATGGCGGTTGGTTATTATAGCTGTTGTACATCATATAGGGGTGAAAGTAAACTTCGCGGTCATAATCATCGTTTTCGTATTCGCGACCGCCCCAAGCGATGACAACGATTTTGTCACGATCCATCTCGACCTCGAGACGTTCCGCCTCCGCCTTGGCCACGCCGAGCGACCTCATCTTGGCTCTGAGCTCGTCTCCCGTGCTGCGAAAGATATTGCCGATCGCGGTCCCGATTCCTTGATCCATGATGCCGATCTCTTCGGCATCCGTCCGCTCTGCGATTCGCTTCGTTCTCGTCTTGTCATGCGTCAGAACGAAAATCCGATCCTCCTCATAACCTTCCCGGCGGAACCGTTCCACCTGCTCCTGTACTTCTTCCCTCGTCATTACCGTGTGAACCTTCGTCAGTTGCGTGTTGATCGTTGTCATATGAATTCCCTCCATTTACGGTTCGTTTATAGCGGTTGTTCAAAAAGTCCGCTTTTGATCACGAAGCAAGCCACGAAACCTACTCGACATCGAATCTTGCATTCAGGCGAAACTTCCGTTGCTCACGTAGCTTCCACTACGCTCCGCTACTCAGTTTCTACCTTCATCCAATTTTCTCGGTGCTGAAAACCGAACTTTTTGAACTCTCACTTATAGATTGCAGCTATTTGATGCCTGCAGGTGATGTTCTTTGTCTCCGTTCCGTTCTGTCGCAGCTTCCGCCCCCGTCAGTTAGACTCGCCTTCTGCCGAGAATAAGAGAAGCAATGAATAGAACCAGGAATACGACGAATAAGATTTTGGCTATGCCCGCCATCGCGGAGGCAATCCCCATAAATCCGAAGATGCCTGCTGCTACTGCAAAAATGAAGAACAATAGTGCCCAGCCTAACATAGGAATCACTCCTTTTGAAATTGTCATTCGCTAGCTTGATTACTATTAACCTCAGGACGCAGAGATGAAACAACCTCGTATATCGCGGACTTTCATTGATTCGTATCAGCGCTCAGTTATAATAGAAGTATCAGTAATCTAGAAGGAATAAATTATGCTGCCTGGATGAAGGAGAGAACTCATGGACATTATCGAAATTCCCTTGTCGCTCATCGAAGAGGATAAGGATCAGCCACGCTATCAGTTCGACGAGGAGGCGCTGGAGGAGCTCATGAAGAGCATCGAGGAATTGGGGCTGCTCTCCCCCATCAAGGTTCGGACGATGGAGGGCGGACGATACCGTATCATATATGGCAACCGCCGGTACAAGGCTACCGAGATGCTGGGACGGAAGACGATCCCGTGTATCGTCTCTACCACATCGGACGAGATGGAAATTTATCTGGAGCAGATCGCGGAGAACTTGACGAGAGAGGGATTCTCCCCTATCGAGGAGGCTATCGCGTTCGACAAGCTGATGAACGATGGACGGTTCCGCAGCTCGCTCAAATTTCTCTCCGCCAAGCTCGGCAAGCCGGAGAGCTACATTAAGAACAAGTGCGAGCTGTTGAAGTTCAGCAAGGCTGTCCAGAAGCTGATCGTCAGCGGGACGGAGATTCGCAAGGATAAGCTGACGGAGGATCAACTGCTGCCGCTTAAGGATCTGTCCATGGAGCATCGGGATCCTCTGGCGCTCATCGCAGCGCGGGACGAGCTTCCCGTCAGCGACGTAAAGAAGATCGCCAAGCTGTTCAAGGACAAAACAATCTCCGACAACACCAAAGAGAAGCTGCTGCTCAAAACGGGCAGCGGCTTGATCGAGACCTGGTCGGTGTACGAGCAGAACCGGAAGAACAAGAAAGCGGCTGAGGAAGCGAAGGCTGACGAACAAAATCGTAAGGGATCGGCGACTGGAAACGCATCGAATGCGACATCTGGTGCGTCGGTGTCCGGGGCAGCATCGAATGCGACAACTGAGGCATCGGCTTCCGGGGCAGCATTGACTGGCTACACGACGTCACAGGCGGCTAGTGGCGCCGCTGGCGAACCGTTAAGCCCATCTGCTTTCGACGGCACCGGAAGGCCGGCTGACGGTTCATCTTCGCAAGAGGCTGGAGCTGTGGCGGCGAGTAAAAACGTCAACGTGTCCGACTTGCTGCGCAAGCTGCAGCAAGAGCTTCCCCGTCAGACGGAGCTCTTACGTTCCATCGCCAAGCTGGTGGTCGAATCCGACGGAGAGGGTCAAGTGCTGTTTACGCACGAGGTAGACGCCGTGGTGGAGCAACTGGAAGAACAGCTTGCCTTATGGAAGTCCCTTCGCGAGAAATCACCGCTTTAGGCATACATTTAACTGCACCGCCAAAAAACGGCGACAGCCGGTTCACCTTGCCCCTAAGCGGCGCTTTTCGGCCCTATCGGCAGTATCACTCCTATATGGGCTCACGCGGAAGGTTGACATCATAATGGTCATCCATTATCTTATTATTGTTCCTATCACTTGTGAAGCAGGCAACTTTCGTCGGGACAAGCCTTAAGTCGGTGGATGAAGCATCCACGCGCTTAAAGGATCCTATTTGGGATGGAGAGGCAGGTCATACTCATGGAAACTGGCAAGAAAGCTAGTATTACCGTAGAAGTCGAGGTTCACGCGCCTGTTCAGCAAGTGTGGAAGTATTGGACGGAGCCTCAGCACATTACGCAGTGGTCGTTCGCGTCCGACGAATGGCATGCGCCTAACGCAGAAAACGACTTGCAGGCTGGAGGCAAATTCCTCACGAGGATGGAAGCCAAGGACGGCAGCTTCGGATTCGATTTCGCCGGTGTTTATGATGAAGTGAGGGAATACGAATTTATCGCGTACACACTTGGCGACGGACGGAAAGTCGCGATTACGTTCACTGGGCAAGGGGACAGCACGAAGGTTGTCGAGGTTTTCGACGCCGAGGACACCAACCCTATAGACATGCAGCAAGCTGGCTGGCAGGCGTTTATGGACAATTTCAAATCATACGTCGAAAGGTCCGAAACTTAATAAAGGCATCACACGAGACACGCGTTTCAACTACAAATTCCAATTTCGAATGAACCTTCCGGCAGGAAGGTTTTTCTTTTTGCGGCGTGCGTACTCTTAAACTGTATTAACGCTGGATACCAGTTGAACGAGGCAGACGTGTATGATTTTTCATACACGTCTGCCTCGTTGTCTGCATATTCGGTGGATTGTGTATGATTTTTCATACACGTCTGCCTCGTTGCCTGCATATTCGGCGAGTTGTGTATGATTTTTCATACACATCTGCCTCGTTGCCCGCACATTCGGTGGATTGTGTATGATTTTTCATACACGTCTGCTCGTTGCCTGCAAATTCGCGGATTGTGTATGATTTTTCAGACTCAATCCCGGGAGTCCAGTTAAACGAGCACGTCGTCGGTCGTACGTAATAACATTCTTTTCGGCGGATTCGCAGACTTATGTATACGAGGCGAGGCGTCCGGTAACTTTTAACATCTTTAAAGCAGTCGCGGTCCGCAAGAGCAACGCATGTGGGCTCCGGCTTTTTTGCCGCATTTCATTTATTATCATTACGATGCAGCCTCCCTCTATTGCTGGAATCGATTGTAAGCCGCTAAAATATCGAAGCCCTTTCAATCGTATCTACAATTTAAGCTTGAAGAAGGAGGCACACCATCCAAAAGTTTGATGATTCTTACGGCTATCCGCCATTCCATTTCATTTGGAAATGTAAGCCAGTAATTTGTAACGCAATTGAAATATTTCTTTCATCCATCTTTAATGTTAAGAGCCTATAATAGAACTCGACCCCCTTTTTAAAATATAAATTACTTTGGCCCGCTGCCCGTTGCAGCGGGTCCCTTTTTTTGTAGCGGGATGTCGGTCCCCCAAAGCGGATCGGCGCTACTAGACACTGTGTGGTTCTTGTACTCCGCCTTGCTCAGTATTTGACTGTCGCGCTCCATTCGGTATTGTCGAATTGGGTGTTGCCGATCGAGTCGAGCACGAAGTAAAGATTGTCTCCGGCCGTCACGGATACCGACAATTCGTAATCGATTCCGACCGTGTTCGTAGCCCCGATCGTTTGCCAACCCGATGTCGGCCAAATTTGCGTGCCGTTCTTCATGATTTTCGCCTGGATGCCGTTGCCTCCTTGTCCCTCATAGCCTTTCGCGATATGCCCGAATACGGTCACCGTGCCCGTTGTAGGAGCGGTCCATGTCCGAGCCGATTTCACCGTCGTATCGGGATGGTTCCAGTAACGGGACAGGATCGAATAGCCGGTTCCTTTCCAATAGCCGTTTGCCGCGTTCCAGGTAAGATTCGTGTAGGTGACGAGATCGCTCGTCTGCTTATAAGACCAATTTCCGGCTCCCTGCACATTGCCGAACGAGTTCGCCGCATTGTCTCCCGAAGTCGCCGCCGTCGTGAACGCGGACTTGTTGTCGTCTCCGTCAACCGTTCTTATTGTATACGAATCGGATAACGAAGCTCCCGCGAGAAAGACATAATTGCCTTTGGCGACCTTCGTGCTGTATACGCCGTTTTTGTAAATTTCGTAATGGGACACCCAATTGTTGTCGGCGCCGGCCGTCCATGTCAGCGCAACGCCTCCGCGGTTCATTTGAGTCTCGAGCGTTTTGGCAGCGGCGGATGGCGCTGTTGGATTCGTCGAATCGGTTCCCGCGCCCGGATAGTTGGTGACGTTAAGCCAAACGAGATCTCCGCCCCAATCTTGCGCGCCTATGCCGTTGGCCATCCAATAGGCTCCCGTATTCGAAACCTGAAAGCCCGAATTGTGGAAGCGGACCGTATAATTCAAAGTCGGCTGCAAACCTTTAGGATATACAGTGACAAAATTGGCGTTGAAATGGCTGTGCAGAGGAATAATGACGCCTTTGGTGTTGTCGTTGTTCATCCGCTGGACATAATACGTTTTATCGTCGTTGGTAACCTTGTCCGGATGGTACATTTTTGACCAGCGTCCGGCCAACCCGATCGATTTCATGAAATGGTAGATGTCCGCGTTTTTCCGGAAAGCTTCCAATTGTGCTGGAGTAGGCGTTCCGTCCGCGTTCCATTGCCATGCGCTGCCCAACAATGCCCTTAAGGTGACTTGGCTCGCGGACCAACTCAGATTAGTCCCCGCATCCAGATCTCCCCAATACTTATCGGGCGCATACAAATATGAAGGCGTATAAATCGAATAATGCCCATTCGCGCTGTCCGTCGTCTGAACGATGTCCGCGTAGCGGAACGCTTCCACCGACATTTGACGACCGCCGCAGTTGTTGACATTGATGCCCGAATTCGGATTTGCCGTTTTGAAGTCTTTCATCAGTTTAAAATAATTAAGGCTCGCATTGATTTGATTTACGCCGGCGCCGTCAAAGGAGCCCCCGCCAAAATCTTGCCGCCAGATCCAGTCTCCCCACTCCGCGCGTTTGGAATTCAACTTATTCAGCATCCAGCTATTTACCGCCGAATTGGACATTATGAGCTCGTTTTGCATATTGTTCGCAATGCTGCAATCCGAAACCGTACCTGCGGTATCCCATGTTGGATTGGCCGTCAATACAGCCGAGCTTGCATTCGCATTCCAAATGGGCATCCATACCATCAAGTCCATTTCATTCTTCTTTGCCAGCTTGTTCAATTGCCCGAAATTCGTCGTCGTAATATTATTCCAATCGCCCGCACGGTCGTACCAATGGTCGTCGATATGCCACATATCCGCTCCGACGTAACGGAAATACTCAGTAAATCTAAACATATTGGCGTGATCGAATTTGGTGCCCGCGCTCCATATAAAAGGCTTGACGGCACCCACCCACTTGTCTTTAGTCAAATCCCATTTGTAACGGTATTGGAAATCTTTTAACGCGTTGCCCGCGTCATCCAGATCTCCCTTGTATACCATGACGTGGGTGAGCGGAAGCCTTAGCGTGGCGCCGGCGGCCAGCGTCGTTCCGTTCGCGCCGTATGCGTCAACTTGCACTGTGCCATTGCCGCTAAACCTCGAAAACCAGTTGCTCCCGTAACTCCAGCCGAGCAGAACTCCGTCGTCGTGGGCCGTACGCCGGTACACGACTTCCTGCAAATAGTCTTCCGCGCCGTAATGCACGGATTGCAGTTCCCTGATCCAGCCGCTCGAAGGCGTATCGGTTTGCAATCGAAGAGATGTCGTCTTGTTATTGCCGCCGGTAAAATAGTAGAACTTCGTGTCTCCGGACGCGATATCGGCGGACATGACATTCGTAGACAGTAATTCCGGATCGGAGATCGTATAGCCGCTGCCTGTACGGTTTTTGAATTCCGTATATTGCTCGATGACGCCGGTGCTCGGCCATATGATGTAATGCAGCGTCACGTCGAGCACGCTGTTGCGGATCGTAATGTCCTGGGTGACCGACCCCTGATCCCCCACAGCCGAAGACTCGCTTACCAGCGTCCATCCCCCGCCGTTGCCGTGGTAGCTCGTGCCGGACACCGTTATGCGGAATTCGGTGCCGGTCTGGCCGCTTTGAAGCATTTCGCGCGAAGTAAGTTTGTTGTACAGACGAGTCATTCTGAAGTTTCCTCCGCTCAGTTGCACCTTCTTCTCGATCGTCCCCGTACCCATCGTCCAAGTACCCGTGACACTGTCATAGTTCACATAGGCGTCGCCCGAAGTCGCGGCGACGACTTCGTTTCTGTCCATCGTCACTAATAATCCGCCGAGTACCAGGATGGCGGCCACCAGCTTGATCAAAATCCGGTTCATCTCTTCCCGGTTTTTCACTGAACATCGCTCCTCATTTCGAAAGATTTGGCCTTGTAAACAATGAAGCTTCTCTTCACCTCCTCTCCGGACGTGCGTAAATGAATTAATGAATTATCCTTTCACCGCCCCTGCCGTCATGCCTTCGATCAAATATCGCTGGGCGAACAAGTAGAAAAGCAGCACAGGCATCGCACAGACGACCAATACCGCAAACAGCAGCTCCCATTGCGTGCCGTATATCGAATTGAATTGATAGACCGTCATTGGCAGCGTCTGCTGAGACGATTTCGGCAGCCATATAAACGGGCCGATGAAATCATTCCATGTACCCATAAACGTCAGAATCGCGCCGGTAACCAGAATCGGCTTCAACTGCGGCATGATGATTACGAGCAATAGGCGGAAAACGCCGCAGCCCTCCATCATCGCCGACTCGTCGATTTCTTTCGGAATCGACCGGATAAAACCTGTGATCAAAAACACAAGCAGGGAAGTACCGCCCGCCGCACCAAGCAGAATGAAGCCGAGTCTTGTTCCGTACAGTTGCAAATAATCCATGACAAGCACGGTCGGAATTAGAAAACCGCCGGGAATGAGACCGAAAAGAAAAAAGCCATATAAAAGCCGGCTGATCCTATCCTGTCGTCGCGCCAGAATGAACGAGGTCGCAGAAGACAGCAGCATCTGGACAACGATGGCGAACGCGGCGAAATAGATGCTGTTATACAAACCGGTCTTGAAATTTGACGTTTTTAACACTTCAGTATAGTTTTCGAAATGTAGCCGTTCGGGCAGCGCGAAATTCAATTGAGCTGCTTCGACAGGTGATTTCAACGAAATCTGGACAGCGAAGTAGAACGGAATGAGCACGACCAGCGTCAGCAGCAAAGTGAACAATTCCAGAGCGCCGAGTTTGAGTTTGTTTTTTTTGGTCCGCATCACAAATCGACCTCCCGCCGCTTGAAGTAGTAAATCATCGGGATCGCGAGAAGCAGGATGCTGACGACAAGAATCAGGTTGATCGCCGTGCCGTAAGCCCGCTGGCCGGAGCTCATATGGAGTACGACGAGTCCCATGACAGTCGGAGCGTTCGTGCCTCCGCTGCCGGCCATGAGATACGGCAGATCGAAAGCTTTCATCGTTCCGATGAAGGCCGAAATCATGTTGACCGTAATGGCCGGTCCGATGAGCGGGAAGGTGATGTTGCGAAAATTTTGAAACGCCGTCGCTCCGTCGATTTTCGAGGCTTCGTTTAGCTCGGACGGTATAAGCTTCAGGCCCGCGAGAAAGATCGTCGCCGAGAAACCCATCCACCACCAGCCATGGATGGAACTGATGACGAATATGTTAATATCCTTGTCCGTCAGCCATCCCATGATTTGGTCCCCGAGCCCAAGCGCCGTAAGAAGCTGATCGAAAGGGCCGTTCGGATACAAAATCGCGGAAAACGTGTACGAGATGATAAGAGAAGAAAAAATGACGGGCGAGAAGAAGGCGCTGCGAATGTAGCCGCTCGTTTTAAATGCCATGTTCATAAGCAAAGCCAGGCCCAAACCGACGATATTTTGCAGCACCATAACCATGAAGGCGTAGATGACCGTGTTGCGAAAAGCGAGAGCGGTCTGCGGATCGTCGAACAACGAGTATCGGATATGCTCGAATCCGACAAAGTGAATGCCATTGTCGTTGAGCGCATGCCAGTCGGTAAACGCCGCCCCCATCCCCACGGCGGCCGGAACTAAAAACAGGACGGCATAAATCAATGCTTGTGGTAAAACCAAGTAGAGCGAATAGTATTTGTTTCTCATTTCACTTCACCTTCTGATGTATGAATTAAAAGAAGGGAAGGAGCAAGCTTTCGACCCTTCCCTTCGGTATGAGCATTTCTCTTAGAAGCCCGGCAGCTTTGCGTCTTTTCCGCTCTTCAGATAACCTTTTTGCGTCTCTTCGAGCACCTTGTCAATCGATTTCCCTTTCAGTACAATCGACGCGCGATCAAAGTCGACCGAGATGCCGGGTGCCAGAATGCCGTGGTAGAACGGCTTCGCTTTACCTTCCTCCATCAAGTTCGCGACTTCGGCTGTGCCAGGGTTCAGCTCGGTATTGATGCCGACGAAGGACGGCATACCTTTCATTTGTCCGTAGTAGGCGTTCAAATTTTCGTCGCTTGTAAAAAATTCGAAGAACCCTTTTGCCGCATCAAGCTGTTTTGAGTTTTTATTTAGATATAGCGCCCAAGGATCGGAAAACGCGAGATACGGATCGTCGTTGATCGGCAGTGGGAACATGCCGATATCTTTTCCCGCTTCCGGAAACTTCTCGATCAAGACAGGAATCGCCCAGTCGGCTTGCAGAATCATGCCCGCCGTGCCGTTCGCAAGCGCCGCGATTTGGCTGTCATAGGTTGCCGACCCGGCATCTTTGTTGTATAACCCCTTGTCCGCAACTTCCTTCAACTTTTCGAGCACTTGCCGGAAAGCCGGGTCCGTCGTGAAATCGTAACTGCCGCCATTAATTTGATCGATAATCCCGGGATTGTCTTTCTGGACGATATTTGCGACCAGGGAATAGTGGAACAACAACGTCGGCCAACCGTCCTTCAATGCCTCATAAATCGGCGTCACGTTTGCCGCTTTCAGCTTTTCTGCAGCTGCGATAAACGCTTCCCATGTCGTCGGCACTTCGATGCCGTTGGCGGCGAACACTTTTTTGTTGTAGATGACGCCCGTCACGTTGACCGCCGCCGCCGGAATGCCATATTGTACGCCCCCTACCTTCAAATAAACGGGAACATCGGCGATGGCCGGGCTGATTTTCGAAATGTACGGTTCCCCGGAAATGTCGAGGAAATTTTGGTCCGCCTGAATGCTTTTCAACTGGCTTTCCGTACCGTAGTAAGCGACAATGTCGGGAATTTCATTGGCTGCCATCTTGCCGGCCAGAGCGTCGGAGAAAGGCTGTCCGCCCGGCGTGACTTGAACGTCGAGCTTGTTGCCCGTTTTCTCCTCGTAACGACTGAGTGCGGCTTGAAACGACTCCGTGTACCAATCCTTGTTGATCAGCATCGTCAGCGTGACCGGATCGGCTGGCGGTTTTTCGCCGGCTGGTTGGCTGGATTCCGATGCGCCCGGTGCGGTCGAAGCCGCTTTGCCGTCGTTCTTTGAATTTGCGCACGCGGACAATAACAGCATGACCGCCAGCAAGACGTTTAATGTAACCGCGATCTTTCTGGATTTCCTCATTCTTCTTTCCCCCCGAAATTTAAGTCGTACTGCCCTTGCATCTAAATGATAATGGATGAAAGCGCTCAACAAAATGGATGATGTTGTTCGGGGGTTTGTATTATTTTGCTGAAATTGCCCGGTATTCGGAAGGGGTGCAGCCCGTCTGGCTGCGAAAAACGCGGCTGTAGTAGTATTGATCGGCGAATCCGACCAATTCTGCGATTTCCTTGAACTTAAACGAAGGGTTTTCCACAATGAGCTTTTTCGATTGCTCAATGCGAACCTTAAGCAAATATTCAATCGGAGATTCGTCCTTGTATTTCTTGAAAAGTTTACACAAGTGGGACTCGCTCAGTCCGAATTGCTGCGCCAACTCGCGCAATGTCAACTTATTTGGATAATGTGTTTCCATATACCTGCAGACGAGGTTTACAACCTCTTCGTAATCCGTTCTCGTCGGTTCCGGGTTTGCATCCACCGCTTCTTCGATCGTCGAGGCGATCACCCGTCTAAGCCGATCGGGTTCTCCGCAATCCGAAAGCAAATCCTCCACAAGACGCTCGGCGTTGCGGCTTTGCGAAAGCTCAATATGGTTGGCGCTGCGCCCGACGAGCGTCAGCAAACCGACGAGATCGCGTTCGAGAGTTACGTTCGGCACACGGTCCGACGTCCAGCGCTCCAACAATCGGTCGACTGCAGCGAGAAGCTGCGGCGTCTGACCGTTATGACAGAGCAAGGCGATCGATTTCTCGTCCGCCGTCGTCCATCCTGAATGAGCCTGCGGCTCCTGATGTTTAAATAGCCGGCTTTGTCCCATGACGGCTCCTTCTCGCGAAATCGCCCGCAAGCGGTCGATTTCCGCGGACAATGCCTCGGCGTTCAACTCGGAGCCTCCAGCCGCTCCCGTTGCGTACCAGGAGCGGTCGATGGCAGAGGCCGAAAGGCGATTCCAAACGTTTATCATCCGCTGGGGATCATTACCCGACTCATCGAACGCAATGATGATCTCGTTATTGAAGTTTCCTTCGATGATCCACGCCGGTTCCTCCGGTATTTCTCTTAACTCGTCCAATATTGGACCCAATCCGCGATTCGACCATGCCTCCGTCATAAATTCCCGCGACCTCGATCCTTCGGGATGGTTGCGGAAAGGGTGGTTGATCACGACGTACAGCAAACCAATGCGGCGGGACTCCGAATCGTACTCGGCGGCAACGCGGCTGCGGCGGATAAAAGCGTTTAAGGCCGTGTTCATGTCGCGGTCATACCGCTCGTCCGCCTTCGCTTTGGCGGCTCTTATGGCTCTCTCGAACGCTTCGGGCGTAACCGGCTTCACCAGATAATCGTCAACGCCGAGCTGCAGTGCGCGCTGCGCGAAGTCGAACTCGCGATATCCGCTCAGAATCACGCAAACAATGCCCTGAAACTCGGCTTTGACCGCTTCAATCAAGGAAAGGCCGCTTCGCATCGGCATATGGATATCCGTGAGCAGCACATCCGGCCGAAGAGTTCTGACGCGCTCGAGCGCTTCTTCCCCGTCCCAGGCTTGGCCGACGACGCGAAAGCCCGACCCCATGCCTTCGATTTTCTGAATCAGATCGCGCAAGATCGGCGGTTCGTCTTCCGCAACGACAATTCTGCAAACCATGTCTTGACCTCCCCGTTTATTGTTTTAAAAACTTCAACCTGACGGTAAATCCCCCAGCTTCGTTTCGGCCAAGCTCGAACGAGAACCCGGCCTTGTTAAGCAGCGTCAACCGGCGAATAGAGCCGATTAAGCCGATTCCTCCCGCTGCCGGGTCCGCGATTCGGCCGTCCTGCGGCGAAGATGCGGGAATCAGCCGCGAGTAAATGGAGGCCAGCTTGCCGTCTTCGATCCCGATCCCGTTGTCGGCGACGGATATCTCCCAGCCGGCATTGCTTTCGAACGCCGAAATCCGCACAGTCCAAGGCGGTTTGCTGAGCTTGAACCCGTGATTGAAGCAATTTTCGATCAGAGGCTGAAGCACAAGCTTCGGAAGCGGCATTGACAGAAGCGTTTCCGGGATATCGATATCGTAAATCAATTTTTCCTCAAACCTCATTTTCATGAGAGACAAGTAATCCATCGAATAGTCGAGCTCGTGCTGGAGCGTCGACATCGTTTCGCTTTGGGTCGAGGCGTAATACAGCATATCGGAAAGCTGATAGCACATCCGCGCCGTTTTCTCGATATCCCCTTCCTCGCTCGCCGCGGCGATAACCGCCAGCGTGTTGTGCAGGAAATGGGGATTGATCTGCGCCTGAAGCGCCGCCATGTAAGCCTCCGCTTCTCTCGTTCTCGCTTCTATAGTGTCGTTCATCGACTCCTCCAGCCTCGAGTACGTATCCTTAAACGCCGAATATACTTGCGAAATTTCCTCCGCGGAGGATGCGATTTTCTTCTCCTGCTTCTCCGTCAAAGGATTGAGATTCAAGCCCCTCCCTCTTTTGCGAACTGCGCCGTGCAACAGTTTTAAAGGGCGAGTAATGCTCTTGGAAACGAAATAAGACAGCAAAAAAGCAAAAATGAGCATCAACGCGCTGACGGTAGCGATATTGTTGCGAAACGCGTAAAGCTCGGCATATAGAACTTCGTAATCCATCGACAGCGCGATCGTCCAGCCCGTATAGCCGGACCTCATGGCAATTAGCGCTTGTCGGCCAGAATCCTCCGACTCGTTCCGTTCCGTCAGGAAAGCCCTGTCCGCTTGCGGCGCATAGGAAGCCAGCCGTTCCGGGTGCAGCCTCTCGGAGACGGCAGCTTCGACGGGATAAACGAGCTCCCCCTCAGACCCATAAATATGTACACGATTCGCGTAGGAACCGAACGATGATTCTACGATCTTTACGATCTTCTCGTAGTCCTGCTGAATTTCGATGACGCCTCTCCGCTCGGGATCAGATGTAAATCGAAACGTTCGAAACCAGGAAAACACGTGCCCCGGCTTGCTTCCGTACCAGTTCGTCCGGTATGGTCCGAGCAGATGCGTATTCCCGTATTCCGATATAAGCTCGCGAAACCAGGGAGCGGAGGCAAGCAAGTCGCGGCGCTCCCGAATCATTTCTTCCGCAATGTTAAAGGGAGCCGAATACATAATGTCGTTCATATCGTAAAGCAGCACTTCGGTCGCGCGATAATTCAACCCGTTTACCGCATTGATGATACCCGTGATCAGCTCCGTCTTTCCGAGCTCCGGATTTTCGAAGGCGATTCCTTCGGCAACAGTTCTGTCGAGAAAAAAGAAATCATTTAAATACAATATGGGATTGGCGAGGGGCGGGAGGTTCATCTCATCCGCATATGGAATGCGGCTGACGATCGTATCTTTGGCGAGCACATCCATGTCGGAGACGACGATATCGTACTGGGAGGAGGCGGAAGTCACGAGCTGCTTGTAAGTAGACAAAACCTTGTTTTGGATATACGAGGACACGAACAAATAAAAAACGCCGCCAAGAATGAGAGCTATGACCAGAATTAAAGAAATATAGCTGACGAATAGCCTGCTTTGGATCCCCAGCAATTTCATCCGTCGTCCCCCTCTGACGCGATTAATTCTATTATTCTAAAAGACAATTCGAATATTGACAAGCGCACAAAAAATAGACCCGGAACGGGTCTGTACGGATTTATCGCTTTAATTCAATAAAATTATAATTACCGCCTCTTGCGCTTTCGGGCTTTGCGCACGAATCCGCGGCCCCGCCTGACGGAGCTGCTTTCGGCGCTTTCCAGCGCCTCTTCCTCCACCGTGCTCTCGCCGGGGCCCGTTGTCGTAACGGAGGTCGAGCTCGGGGAATTCTCCCATATATGTCCGAAAATAATCGTGCCTTCGTTTCTGACTATGACAACTTTCCCGTGGTAGCAGGGCATGGTCTCTCATCCTTCGATTTCGTCATGATCCATACCCTATTGTACGCGATCGGGCCGAGCAGCGCATTGGCTCATCCATTAGGAACAATCGCCTTTTTGTAAGCATGCAAGACATGTTCTACGATGTTCCTCCACCACGAACCAGATCCACCGAAATCATCTCAGGCCGGTTAAATAACCGTTGAGGGATGACGCTGTTGCCAAGGCCCCTGCTGACAATGAGCGATGAGCCGTTCTTGTCGTGTTTTCCCTCCGACAGCTTCGGCCAGAAGCCTTGCTCGGGGGAATAGACTCCTCCCACGAACGGAATACGAAATTGACCGCCATGCGCATGTCCGGCGAAGGTCAAATCCAGTCCTTGCTCGGCATATACGTCGAACAGCTCAGGCCGGTGAGAGAGAAGAATCGTATACGACTCCGGATGTTCGATGCCTTCCATCGCTTCCGCCAGATGCATATTCAGCTTGTCCGCGCTCCCGTCGCCTTCCCGGTTAAACAGCGGATCATCGACGCCGACCAGTCGCAAAAAGCCGTCTCCAAGCGGGATAATATCATGTTCATTGCGAAGCACGCGCACGCCCAGCTTGATCAGACGCTCCTCGAGCTCCGGATACTCGGCCGCCGAATATTCGTGATTGCCTACCACCATGTAGACCGGCGCAATACGCACGATTCCTTCCATCATTGCGTAACTCGCTTCCCCGTCATAATGATGCGAGTCAACGAGATCTCCGGTGACCACGATCAGATCCGGCTTTAGCTTCTCCACTTTCTTGAGAAGAGGACGCTGGTCCCTTCCGAACATTTTGCTCTGCAGATCGGAGAGCTGGACGATTCGATAATTGTCGAACCCTTGCGGCAGCTTCTCCGATGCGATTCGGTGCGTCGATATTTCGATCGCGTTGTTCTCAAAATGCAAGAAGAGATACATCGCCAAAATGAAAGCCGGAATGTAGAGCAACAGCCATCGTTTTCTCCTGCTCAAACTTTCACCTCCCGTCCTATCAATGACTTTCTAATTTCTCAGCTCTTCTATGCGACAGGTTCCAGGACTGCCATCCCTTCCTGTCCTTCGCTTCCAGCCGCAATTCCGCTAAAATATCCCGAACTTCCTTCAGCTCCGGATGCCGCTCCTGCAATTTCAGGAGAGCCGGCGCCGCATCCGCCGACAAGGTGGACATATACCCCCAGTCCATGCGCCCGTTCCGCTCATAGCGCTCCGCGTTGTTCTCCGCAATCCGCGCGTCAAGATTAGCATAGTTCATAATAACGTATGCTACAATCGCAAGCGCAATATTGACCTTGGCCAGCGAATATCTGCCGTACCAGATTCGGACGATAGCGGCTATCATCATAATCCCGAGCAGAATCATGAAGCCATGCACCAGCAGCCGCTGCTGCGTGAAACCATAAGCCTCCTCATATAAAGATAACCTGCTGTACGCAGATGTTAACATGACGAGCGTACAACTCATGAGCACGGTCAACAGCACTTGCCTGAATCGGTCTAGCAGCCCGCTCTCCTTCTTGACGAAATGCAGCCCTAACAGCAATATCCCCATGTTGATCATGGCAATAACGACGAGCTCCGCGAAACCTCGACGAGCGTATTCCGCATATGCCGTCCCTGCAGGCAGCAATCCCTCGGCCGCGCCGAACAGATAGGAGAATTGGATCGCTACGAAAAAAACATAAACGAAGTTCACGCAGACCAGAACGGTGGCAGCGACCGTAGAATCGATATGGACTCCCGTACCTGACTTCTCCGCCGTGCTGCCATGGGGCTCCCTGGGAAACGCTGTCTCGAGCCCTTCATCGTCGCTTTTCGTCTTTCGGAACAACAGTCCCCATACAAAACAGAACACATAGAATGAGATGCATCCGCCGATGAATATTCTCGCAAGCGCATCGCCGACGAACTCGTCGTCGAACAGATTGGGAACATTCTCGATCCACGATCGGAAGATGCCGTCGGCAGAAGCAAGAAGCGCCACGACGACAATCAACAGCGGAGCCGCAATAACGAGACCTAGCACAATCTTGCCGAATTTCCCGCTTAAGCGGCCTCTCCCCTTCTCGATGCGGAACCAGCCGGCAAGGATGCCGAATGGCACCCCTATATGGGTTAACGGAATGAGGAGCCACTGCTTCAACAAGTCGCCGTAAAATCCGAAACGATGCCACGGCTGCGAGCCGCCGCGCGTTAACAGCATGCTTTGAGCAACCATTAGCAGCATTAGCCCCCAGAAATTCAGAAAACGGAATAGTTCATTCGCAAACAAGGCATAGCTGACCGCAAGCGCCGCGATCGGTCCGAACAGCAGCCAGCCCGTCTTCGACTGCCCCTTCCATCTATCAAAACCGCCGAGCCTGCCTTTCACCGAATAGAAGAACAAGCCGTAACACATGGTGACGAATATGGGTACCGACAAACCGAACGGTTGCCTCACGAATAAGTATTGTCCTATGAAACCGAGCAGCAGAGCGATCATCCACATCCGGCTATATCTTTTCAGCCAAGGCGCTGGATCTCTCATCACGCGTGCCTCCCTTTACTTTGCTTTTTCCTATTTTTATTGTAACCTATAAAATAAGAACAAAAAGTGCAATTTGCGAAGTCGTAATTTCATGTTTTAGAGGAAGGGGCTGGCGGATATGAAGATCCGGAGGCATTATATCGCGCTCCGACGCGCCTATTCGTCGATTGCCGACGGAGAGGCCGCGCTGACGACCACCTTCGAGCTGGCGGAGCGGCTGGCATGCACGACGCGCAATATGGTCATGATCTTGAAGAGGATGGAAAGCGACGGCTGGATCAGATGGGAGTCGCGCCGCGGCAGGGGCAATCGGTCGGAGCTAGTGTTCCTTGTACCTCTTGAACATATGTTGCTGGAAGAAGCCAAAGAGCATGTAGGACGCGGCGATCTGCAGGCCGGGCTGGACACGCTTCAGGGGGCGGACGGGCTCGCTGCAAGAGAAACGTTCCAGGATTGGCTAACGAGCCAGTTCGGATTTCGGTCCCAAGTGGACGGCAAACGCAGGACCGATACGCTGCGCTTTCCGCTTCCCGGCATGATCGCCAGCCTCGATCCTGCCAATATTCATTATTTTGGAGAATCGCATCTCGTCCACCAGCTTTTCGATGGTCTAGTGCGAATGGACAGCCGCGGCAACGAAGTGCTTCCGCATCTGGCGCATGCATGGGAGTCTGACGACAGCCGGACCGAATGGACATTCTATCTGAGGAAAGGCGTCATGTTTCATCATGGACGGGAGATGACGGCCGCCGATGCGGCCTACTCCATCGAACGCTTGCGTCGGCAAGCCCCGGACGGTTTGTACAGCTGGGTTTACCGCGGGATAAAGTCCATCGAGACGCCTGACGACACGACTATCCGGTTCCAGTTGATGAAACGGTGCGAGCTGTTTCTTCCTTTCCTGGCCACGAACCGCGCTTCCGTCGTGCCGCAGGATGTGTGCGAAGCGGAGGGCGAGCGGTTCGGAGTTGGCAGCCTCGGAGGATCGACCGTAGGCACCGGTCCTTTTCGCCTTCTTTCCAGCGACCAGAGAATTCTGACGTTGGAGGCGAATCCGGTTTATTTTCAGGGACGGCCCTTCCTGGACCAGGTTGAATTGTGGACGATGCCGATTCCCGACGGTCATCCTCATCAGGACAGCAGCGAGCTACGGCAATATCAAGTGATGCACAACGTAAGGATGTTGGAGAACGAGGGTTCCAAGTGGCAGCAAGTCCGGCAGTCCGGCACGACCTGCAAGTTTCTGTCCATGAACGAATTAAAGGACGGCGCGCTGGCTAACCCAAGGCTCAGAAGGCTGCTGAATCGCGCGATCAACCGCGGCGAGCTGCTTCGACTGCTGTCTGGCGACGTTATCGAAGAAGCCACCAGCTTCTGGCTGCGAGCCAGCGGCGGAGACAAGGAAGGCAGACAGGCTCCATTCGTTCCAGAAGCGCTTTTGGAGGGAGAGCTTGAGGAGCTCATCGTCGGTTTGAACAGCTATTACGAACGCTCTGGCAACAACGCGTTGACGCTGCTGACCATTCCGCAATATGCGGCAGATGCTTCTCTGGTCGCGGAACTGCTGGCAGCGCAAGGCATCCGTCTCGACATCAGGCTTCTGCCGGCGGAGCAGTTCAAGGGCGGCGAACGAATGGAGGCCGACTTGCTGCTGTTCGCAATTATGCTTGACGAATACCGGGAGCTCCGGCTCGTCGATCTGTATACGAGCATGCTGCAGCACATGCCGGATCGCGACGCCTCGGTCATGAACGATAGACTGCGAGCCGTTATGGCGGAGGCCGATCCCGCGGCGCGTGCCAGGCTGTTTATCCGTATCGAGCAGGAGCTTACCGGCCGCGACAGCTTATGCTTCCTTTATCGCAAACATCTAAAAACAGCGTTCCACCCCTCCGTTCAAGGCATTACGCTTGAGTCTTTAAGCTGGGTGCGGTTCAAGGATTTATGGTTTCGATAAGGAAACTTTTTAACACAAACTTAAAGGGAGATTGCAGGAAACCTGTTGGATTGTGCAACATTTTCCCGGGAAATGACGTATTATGAAAATCGATAAAATTTCCAGATAACAGGAGGTATTACCATGGGAGATCCTTTCGGCGCTCCGGCCGGCTTTGACTTCATGATTACAGTTGTTCCTATTATAATCGTCATCGGCTTCGCGGTCGTTATCGGCGGTATCATCTTCTCCGGAGTCAAACACGCGAAAAACGCAAGTTCGCCCCAAGAAAGCACCTTCGCCAAAGTCGTCGCCAAACGGATGGACGTGCGCCACCATACGAACCACCATAATCACGGCAACGATGGCATCGGTCATATGTCGTCCTCTTCGCGCACTTATTACTACATCACGCTGGAGTTCGAGAACGGCACACGCCGCGAATTCCTCGACGTCAAAAATATTTACGGCCTGGTTGCCGAAGGCGACTCCGGCTACGCAGCGACGAAGGGCGAGTGGATCGTCGCCTTCGAGCGCAGTATCGGGTAGCGGAGTGTGGCTGGCAGCTTGAAATGCCGCCGAGCGGCGAGATTTAGAGCGATGCCGCCGACTTAAAGCTTGAAAAGTAGTTGGTCGGAGAGATTTAGATCGATGTCGCCGACTTAATGCTTGAAAAGTTGTCGGTCGGCGAGCTCTAGATCGATGCTGCCGACTTAAATCTTGAAAAGCAGTTGGTCGTCGAGATTTAGATCGATGTCGCCGACTTAAAGCTTGAAAAGCAGTTGTTCGGCGAGCTCTAGATCGATGCCGCCGACTTAAATCTTGAAAAGCAGTTGATCGGCGAGATTTAGATCGATAACGCCGACTTAAAGCTTGAAAAGCAACCGGTAAGCGAGCTTTAGAGCGATGCCGCCGACTTAAATCTTGAAAAGCAGCCAGTCGGCGAGATTTAGATCGATAACGCCGACTTAAATCTTGAAAAGCCGCCAGTCGGCGAGATTTAGATCGATGCCGCCGACTTAGTCTCCACCCGCAGCGGCTGCTCCCAGCATGCTGAGGATCAAAACTACCTGACGATCGCTCTATGTACAAGCTTGTCCTTCTAACGGACAGGAGCGCCGCTATTCTTCGATTAGCTGATGTTTCTAAAATCTAACGGACATACGCGCCTCTATTTGCACCATCCGAGCAACTTTTTGTTATATTTCGGCCATATAGCGGCGCTCCTGTCCGTTAGAATTTGATTCTTGGGCAAAACAGGCTAATAGTGTCGCGTAGGTCCGTTAGATTCTCAGCCAGTCCATATTCTTTATGGGGTAACTCGGCGCGCAATCCTCATTCGAAGTTGTTGCATCATTTCCTAATCGACAAAAAACAGCCTATAGAGGCGGTAACCATTCTTCCCGCTTCTCATAGGCTGATTATTTTCTCCATACAGTAGCTGGACTCGCATTCCGCATATTCGCCGAATCTTTCGATCTCGTAGAAACCTTGCTTTCGGTAGAAACCGATGGACTCGAATTGAGGCTCGCCCGTTTCCAGCCGAAGCCTCGAATGCCCCTGCTCAACGGCACGCTTCTCCAGAAACCGATACACCTTCCCAGCGATCCCCGCCCTGCGAACATCCGGCACTACGTAGAAGCGCTTCAACTCTGCAATGTCGCCGTCCAGGCTCCGAATTCCGCCGCAGCCGACGGGCCGCCCGTCCATGTAAGCAACGGCGAACACCATGCTCGATGTAGAAGGATCCGAGAAGTCCACGCCGAATATTTCTTCTGGCGGATACAAGTCGGCCAGGTAATCGTCTAGCTGTGCGATCAACATGGACAGACGTTTGTCATTCGCGGACTCTTCCCTCACGACAATACGCGCACTGTTCTGCGCACCTTTCTTAAAGGCGGCACCAAGCGCATCTGGATGGCCGGATTCATTCATTTCGACAGGCGAATCCGGCTGACTGGATTCCTTCGTTGCGATAGGCGCATCTGGCTCGCCGGATTCCTTTACGACCGCACCAGGCACATCTGGCTCGCCGGATTCCTTCAAGGCCGTACCATGCACATCTGCCTGTCTATATACATGCCCGGTCGTAGGCTCATCTGCCTGTCCATCTTCATATCCGGTCGTAGACGCAGCTTGCTGCCTCGCCCCCTCCCCGGCTCATACACGCGACATTGTCTCCTCGAACCATTCGTAGCCAAATCCGACTTGCTCCGGCTTATGCGAGTCGGAGCCGTACACGCAAGCAATGCCGCGTTTCGCGCACTCCGCAAGGAACCATGCCGGCACATAAGGTTTCCCGCAAGTAGCCACGCGCATCCCCGCCATGTTGACGTCAACGCCTACGCCGGACGACTCCAGCAAGGGCAGCAGGGCCTCCAACCGGCGGCGAATCAATTCTTCGCTAATCTCCGGCAGCTCCGTCCGGAACTTCTCGATCAGGTTGATATGTCCGATCCGCTTGCGCATCGGCAGCTTGGCGGCTTCACGAATCGCCGCTTCTACATGATTGTAATATTCGTTCGCTACCTCATCCATCGTGCCATAATGGGCGAGCAAATGCCGACGAAAGTCCTCCGCCGTGAAATCGATGCAGCGCATGCCGCCGACGCCGGGCAAATAATGCACGGAGTAGACAACATCCTCAAGCTCGTTCCCCCATTTCTCCAGCAGCTCCTCCGTGAACGATGACGCCCCCGGCAAATAGTCGATCTCCAGACCGATAGTGACTTCGATTTTTCCTTCGTACTTCGCTTTCATTTCTTTGACGTAAGCCAAATAGTCCGGCATCTCGTCCTTCGACATCGCAAGCTCGTCCATCAGCTTAGGATCGTCGATCCAGCCTGCCGGAAGCGGCGGATGTTCGCTAATCGTGTAACGCTGGAATCCCAGCTCGATCGCCCTGTCCAAATACAATTCCTGCTTCGCATCGCTTCCGTGATAACAGAACCGCGTATGCGTATGTCCATCCCATTTCAACATTACCCATGCACTCCTTCCACCCTGCTTGCCCATTTCTTCAGTCATCTTTACACTCGTACCATAGCGTACCATGAGTCCGCGCTAAGGTACAATCCGACTTTCCATCAAGTTGCGGCAACGTTTTTTTCTCCAAGGCAGGAATTAAGGCCTATTCTGTCGAATAAACAGGGTTGTGCAAGAGTAGGAATGTAGTAGGAGGTCCAGGAGCCTAAATGAAACGATTATCCAAGCTATTTACATTCGTCATTATTCCCGAAGCGAACCAATCCGTAAAACGTTTTACAGTAAGCGGATACATTTTAGTAATCGTGCCGTCGGCCATTGCCTTGCTGGCAATATGCGCGGCTATATTCATCTCCTTGTTCAGCGGCAACGCTGCGAAGCTCGCACATCTGCAGGCTCGGCTTGATCTATCGCAGTCTGGTTACGAAAAGTCGCTGCAGTTCAAGAACGACCGTATCGCGGCTCTGGAAGCCGATCTAACGACTCTGTCGGCACAAGCCGATCAGATCGAAAACAAGATAAGCGAAATTGCCGAGTTAGAGAGCCAATTAAAAGAAATCGTCGGCATCCAATCGACGGACGTACATATCTCCTCAGCAAATAGCATGCCCCTGAGCGAAGGAGGACAAGGCGGCGAAGAATTCAGCCTGATGCAATCGGCGGAAGCATTTTCCCTTGCGAATCGCACCGGCGAGGAGTTCGACCTGCTCGCCAGCCTCATGGACGAGCTGAAACCCAGCTTGGAAGCAACCAAGTCCGCTATACTGAAGCACCAGCAATTGCTGGACATTACCCCGACGATCTGGCCTTCGGACAATCGGAAAATCACCTCGACCTTCGGCGTTAGACGAGATCCTATATCCGGCCGTTCCGCCGTTCATAACGGACTGGACATCGGCGGCAATCGCGGCGATCCCATCTACGCCGCGGCAGACGGCGTTGTCACCTTGTCGGAGAGAACCTATCCGCAGGGCAACAATATTTTGATCGATCATGGGAGAGGCATCGAGACTCGTTATCTCCATCTTAACGCCAGACATGTAGAGGTAGGCGACAAGGTGCATAAAGGCCAGCTGATCGGCGAGCTCGGCAACACGGGGCGCAGCACGGGCCCCCACTTGCATTATGAGGTTATCGTAAACGGCACGCATGTCGACCCTAAGCCCTATATCCAAGAGGACAGAGAGGAACGTGAGTAACATGTTCAAAAGCAAATCCGGATCGGGCAAGATTAACCCGGATACGACAGATACGCTCATCGGGGAAGGTACGATCTTCGAGGGCAAGCTTCGTTCCGAAGCAAGCATTCGCATCGAAGGCAGCATTATCGGGGATATTTCCTCTAACGGAGATGTCATTATCGGGGAGAATGGCGTTGCCAACTCCAATTTAAGCGCCCGCGACCTCGTTCTTGCGGGACAGCTAAACGGCGATGCCGAGATACGCGGCAAGCTGACCATCAGCTCCACGGGCGTGCTTAACGGCAATATTACGGCAGCCTCGCTCATCATCGAGTCGGGCGGCGTCTTTAACGGCAGCAGCAAGATGACAAGCACAAAGCCCGAAGCCGTCCAGCCGGTTAAAGCAACATCTTGATCGGTTAGGTCCAGACGCAAGAAGAAACGTATAAAGAAAGTATGGGCAAAATCTTATGCTTTCCTATAAGTCAAGAAAACCTCTTCCTTGATGAAGGGCCCGCGAGCAGATGTCCTTCACCCTAGGAAGAGGTTTTTCATGATTTTAAGCTCTCTTTATCTCATCGTTGTTTTATAGGTTTAGAAATTGTTGTAGATCCGCTGCGCGGTGACTTTGCCGCTTGCCACGTCATCCGAAGTGAAGCCGGATACCGCGTTGCCTACTTTGAACTCTTTGCTGACGAGCTGTTCGGAAGCTTCGGGCGCATTAGGGCCCGGGATGCCGTATTCCGTCTCATCCGTTACCGATACCCACAGATCGCCCACGCGGAAGCTCTTGCCGTCCGCCGCTACTTCTTCGATTACCCCGTCGATGTTAACGACGGCTTTGCCGGAGCTAGGAGGAGCCGGCTGCTGCGAATCCACTACGCCGTTATTCGTGCCCGGCGCCGGCACGTTGCCGCCGTCGTTGCCGCCCCAAGCTACAATGCCTATCGCCAGCACCGCGCATGCCGCTACGCCTAGCGACCATGCTGCCCATTTGTTCTTTTTCGTCGTGTTCACTGTATTCATTCTAATCTCTCCTTTATGTGCTCCATCGGCTTCCATCTTGTGTTGTTCTCTTTCCAACATCGCTATGGTACGTTCCCGAAAGTCCTCGCTCATCTTCAGCTTGGATAATGCCTCCTTGTACCCTGGTTTCTTCATGCTTGTCCTCCTCCTATTACGCTTCTCAGCATCTTGCGTCCGCGCGCCAGCCATGTTCCGACGGTAGCGGGTTTGGAATGCAGCATATCCGCGATCTCTTCCAGCGAATATCCTTCGTAATAATGAAGGTGGATCGGGACCCGGTACTTTTCGTCCAAGGACATTACTTCCTGCAAAACCGTATGTTCGTCCCGCGTAAGCTCGCCCAGATTGTCCGGCATTGCCGCGCGTCTCCGGAACCATCCCGACTTCAACCTGTTCTTGCATTTATTGATCGTCGTCCGGATCAGCCAAGCCTTCTCGTGTTCGCCGCTCGCGAAGACCGGAGCCGACTGCAAATAGGCCAGAAACACATCTTGCGCGACTTCTTCCGCGTCCGACATGTTCTTTAGATAGGAGAAAGCTACCTTGACCAGATTGTCCGAATAGTTGATGACGGCGTTGCGAGCCGCTTCCCCTCGCTCAGATAAATCCTGCACCTGTTGTCCCTCCTTCACTACTAACACAATCCAACATGTCTTTATTTTTCACAATGCCCAATAAAGTTTATTAGTATCTATGGACAATGGGCGAAAAGTGATGAAGTTCGATCTTAAATAAAACTTTATATTCCTTTTACATTGCCAGCACAATTCAGGGGTAGACTAAGGACAATAGATGGCATTAAACATATTCATTCTACGCTCATACCCGGGAGGTATCCTTATGAATCTCGTAATTCGCAATGCCTCGGTCTTACTGATTGCAACCGCCACTTTGCTGGGAGGGCTGTTTAACCCTCCATACGTGGAACCAGCAGCGGAATCGGCGGTCGTTCCCAGCGTCGAGATGCTTCGCGCCGGGGACAGCGCTGTTCCGATCGCGCATGCGCAGCTCCGGGCACTTGATTTCTCCCCAAAAACATCTATCGAGAGAAACGGTCAGATTTATGTGCCGATCCGCGAATACGTGGAGAAACATAGCGGACAGCTCTTTTATAATCGAGAGACTGCATCTGCCGATATTACGGTAGGCGCGGTCTCCTTTTCGCTGCTGTTTGAGGAAGGCGGCATCATGCATAACGGGCATGTTTTGAAAGGCGGATATTTCGTCCAAGACGGCCTTGCCTATATAAATGCAGAACGTCTTGCCGTTATGATGAACGGCCAACTAGCTTTTTCTCCAGCTTAACTGCAGTACCTTTCCAGCCACTCTACGCCATAATCCACCTGCTCCGCCATATCCGATAATTTGCGCCAGCATCACCAGCGCTAAACAAGTACGCAAAAAAACCACAGCATTACGCCCGAGAAGAGCGTACCTGTGGCTTGAATATATTTTCTGATTAACGCGGTTATATACATTTATCTAATTCCGCTAAGCCGTCTGCGACACGACCACTCCGCCAGCTTCCAAGGCCGCAACCCGTTCCAGCAGCATGATTCCGCTAAGCTGGGTGCTCAGCGTAACCCGCTCCGACGGCAGGGAAGACCAATCCGTGTGGAAGACGTTGCGCTCCATATCGCGCGCTAGGCTCCACAAGCTGTTTGCATTGGACAGGAGGAGTTCCTCGGCTTCCGACCTCCCCGACGCTTCCAAGGCGAGCTCCGCCAAATAACGGACCAGTATGCCTTTAAACAAACCGCCGTCGCCGTCGCCTTCGTGCGATGCCCCTCCCATATGATTGTTCCAGCCTGTCTGGATATCCTCCCATAATAGAAGCGCCGCTTCCTTAAATCGTACTATGCCCGTCGCTTCGTATGCGCGCAGCCAGGCAATCGCCATCCACTCCATGTCGTCGTACAGCTCGTTCGGGAAGGCACCTCCCTTACGCTTAAGCAAGCCGTCGTTCCCTGTATGAATTGGAGCGGGTTTACTTATGGGACGGCAATAGCTATAAGCCTTTCGGCAATAACTATAAGCCTTATTATAAGCTCCGTATCAAGCCGGATGTTCCAGTGTTCTCGGCGCCCTATAACGCCATCCATCCTTCTATCGATGCGAATACAGGCGAATGGAGTGATTTCCTGAACGCCCCTGTTACCGAACCGTTCCCGCCTGTCGGCGATTGGCTGATCGATAATGCCGTTCCGGCCGACGCGGTCGGCTACAAGGCCGCGGTCGTCTGGGACCGCGAGCTGCTAAAGCTTGCGAACGAGCCGATCATTCAGAACGGCTATACGCTGGTGCCGTTCCGCGAGCTGCTCACCAAGCTTGGCGCCAGCATTTCGTGGGATCCCGCGAAACGTATCGTGAAGGCGAGCAAAAACGGCATCACTGTTGAGCTGACGATCGACTCCGCAACGGCTGTTATAAACGGCAAGGCGCAGAAGTTCGATGCCCCGGCGCGAATTACCGGCGGTCGAACCTTCATCCCAGCGCGGCTTGTGCTCGAAACGTTCGGCGCGAAGGTCGGCTGGAATGCGGATTCCAGACTTGTGCTGGTCACGACCGATAACAGCCTTCCGCAGCTTACGGCCAAGGAAATGGAGCAGCTTCGCTTCAAAGCCCATCTGAACTGGCTGAGCTAGCCGTACAAAAGCCTGCGATGCAGCACAAGCCGCATCGCAGGCTTTTTCCGTTAACCTGAATTACGATAATAAAGCCTCTGGTGCCCTACGTTTTTCATTCAAGTAACGAACAGAATAGCGCAACTTCCCCCTTACTAAACCGTCTATATAATATAAAATTTGGTAACCAAGGCGATTACTTGGTACAGATGATTCTTGCTCCAGTAAAAAGAAAGGGATGACATACTAATGAGAAGAAATTGGTCAAGATATGCGCTAGCTTTTTTATTTTGTTTGATCCTTATGATGCCTGCAGTACAAATCAGCGCTTCGGAAGCTAGTGTAAAGGTTACCTTGCCAAACTTTAAGGTGAGCCTAAATGGTCATGTGGTAGAAAATCAGTACCGGGAATACCCTCTGTTAGTCTATCGCGGTATAACCTATTTTCCGATGACTTGGAACGATACCAGAATGCTGGGTCTGGAAACAACTTGGTCACAAACAGCTGGCTTACATATTAAGCAAAGCCAGGTGACCTCCGCTTATGCGTCTTATAAGTCAGGGAGTCGCAATGCTTCTTCGTACTCCGCAAAGATTTCCACATCGGCCATTACGGTCAATGGCAAAGTAATTGACAACTCGAAAGAACAATATCCGTTATTAAACTTTCGAAACATTACCTATTTCCCGCTAACCTGGCGTTTCGCGTATGAGGAGTTCGGATGGGATTATAAATGGAATGCCGTCAACGGACTTAGCATTACATCCCATAACCCGCAATTGCAACCGACTGGCCTTCCGGCATTTGCTGCCGATAATGATGTCGCCCTTTTCAAGGGGTACTACTACTTCGTCGAGACGACGTATACTACAAACCGTATATACCGTGCTCCTGTGAAGCAGCCATCCGACAAGGAAGAAATTTATTCTTATAGTCACCCAGATAGTCGCACAAGCTCTGATCTACTTGGACCTTTTTCCTTTCAAATCCGTGACAATACTCTGTGGTTTATCTATCGACTCGGGGGTGGTGTTATGGGTAGCGACTATTTCGTGAAAATCGTTGACGATGGGATGGCAAAGTTGATGCACTCAGGATCTTTGGACTTTCGAGTTACACCTTACGGCACACTGATTGTCCGTCACGGCGATTCGGCATTTGAAGGCGGTAATTTGTCATTATCTTCTGCCGGGGAAAGTGAAAAAGTGGGTGATCCCAGTCTGATGTACGCAGTTACGCTTAGCGGTACTCGGTGGTCATTGGGCAGCGGCAAAGCTTCCTACATGGCTGTCAATGGAGACCATGTGTATGTGCTGGCTTCGCGCGACGAATCCGACGCCAATAAGATCTATGAAATTAATTTAAAGACCAACAAAACCAAAAAGATCGTTGACGCAAGCGTGGGCTGGTTCCAGGTTATCGATAAAAAGCTGTATTACGTTAAAGACAAGGATAGATCGTTATATTCTTCCGATATAGACGGGAAAAATGAAGTTAAATTGTCCGAACACGCCGTAACATGGTTTGAAAGCATCGATGGTAACATTTTTTATACAACAAAAAAGAGCTCCACCCAATACGATTTATATAAGGTCAATCCAAACGGGGATGACACGCTTGCATGGGGAACGTCGATTGCCGGCGTTCAGGTTGTAAATAGTCAGCTCGTATGCCTGCTTGGCGGCAATAATGGCGTTGCGCTGCTAGACGGTTCAGGCCGTCTGCTGCTAAAAGTTTCCGAACCCGTCGGGCGTGTATTTACTTCCGATAATGGTCTTCTATTTCAAAAATCAAACGATTCTTCGTTAGCCATTATTCGTTAAACGAATCAAAGGCAGCCGATCGGCTGCCTTGTTTGTTTTTTTACGAAGCAGGGGAGCGAATATCGGCTATGTCGCCTTATTTTCGCCAAACTGGTCGACTTGCAGCTAAGTCGTCCTGATCTTCGCCTTGCTCTCCGTATGCGCCTGGACGAAACCTTCGATGCGATCCTCGATCGCTGTCGTATCACGGGGCGGCGGAGTGAGAAACGCAATGTGGCGATGGCCAAGATCGAACAGATGGTTCGTACCTTTGGCAGCGCCCGTCACGTTGTCCGTGCAGATGGAGCCCGCAGGCAGTCCTTTCAGATGGTGATCGACCAGCACGAACGGAAACTGGCCGATGACCAGCTTTAGGATCCGCATTGAAGTATTCGCCTTGCGCCGGCAATATGATCATGACGTCCACGCCGAAATCCGTCATCACGAGTCCGATGAGCCGCTTGCCCGGGTTGCGTCCCGATCTGGCTTGTCCCATCGGTGCGATCGAGGCATGTCCGCGAATTCATCGCCAAGCTCCTTCTCCGAAGGAACGCGATCTCCTACCACATATCGCCCTTCCTTGATACGTTCCCGCAAAGCCTTGAAAATTTGTTCATACATGGGTTTGGACGCCGACTCATTAGCCATCCGGTATTCCCCCTCATTCAATAGCCATATCTCAAATAACGAATAGAAGGACAGGAGAAACACGATTCATCGAATATCTACAGTATCTGACACGTAACTTCGTAGAAAGACAACTTGACAATCATTGATTACATCTGTAATCTAAATTCGTAGACTACATAGGTAATCCATGGAACACGTTTGCCAATTAAGATTACAATTGTAATCACAGGGAGGAATAACGATGCGGGAACTGCCCCACATTTCGGACGCGGAATGGGATGTAATGAAAATCGTATGGCAAGCTGCGCCGTTGACGGCCGCCGAAATCATTGAACGACTGAGCGGAAGCAAGCCATGGAAACCGAAAACGACGAAAACGCTGATCGGCAGACTGGTGCAGAAACAGGCACTCGGCTGCAACAAGGACAATCGCGAATACCTCTATTTTCCATTGGTCAGCGAAGATGAGTGCGTGCAGGCGGAAAGCCATTCGTTTTTGCAGCGTATTTTCGGCGGATCGCTGAAGCCGATGATGGCGCATTTTCTGGAAACCGAAAAGCTCTCCTCCGAGGACATTCGCGAGTTGAAGGAGCTGCTCCAGAAGAAGGTGAAATAAGAGGTGGAATTGCTAACAAACCTATTCGAGCGAACGCTTATTGTTTCATTTGAGGCTGCCCTAATGGTCTTGCTGCTGGCCCTGGTGACGGCGGCGTTTCGGAGCAAACTTGTCCCCATGTGGAAATACGCGCTATGGACTCTGCTGATCGTGAAGCTTCTGCTGCCCTGGCTGCCAGGAAATATAGAGAGCGAGCTGCGCTGGACAAGTCCCCTTGCCGGTATGGAAGAGCGAATCTTTTCTATTGAGAATTTGGAAGCTTCGATCATCGGTTCATACGCGAGCGACATTTCGCCCATCACGCATACGAATCAAGCAGATTCGAATCTTGCCCAATCTCATCCTCCAGCCTCACAGGAGCGTCTGGCTATGAAGATTCCCGGATTCCAAATCGCGGTATTCGTGTGGCTTGCCGGAACAGCGGCAGTCCTGTTGTACATCACGGCTGGTTATCTGCGAATGTCGGTTGCCCTCCGGCGAGAAACCAACATTCAAATACCCGCCGATTTGATTGCGCTATTCGTTCGAATCCGAGTGGACAACGGCATCCTCGCCAAAATCCGACTGCGCGTGACGAAGCAAGTATCCGCGCCGGCATTGTTCGGCTTATTTTCGCCCACGGTGCTAATCCCAGAGCCAATGGTCAAGCATCTAAACGCCGCCGATTTGGAGTGCGTATTTCTTCACGAACTGTCCCATTACAAGCGGCGGGACATCATGGTCAACGTTGCTGCAACAATACTGGCCTCGTTCCATTGGTTCAACCCCGCTGTTTGGTACGGGCTGCGCAACATGCGACTACACCAGGAAACGGCCTGCGATGCAAGCGTGCTTAACGTCCTGACCCAAAAAGATACGTATGCCGCTTGCATCTTAAAAATATTGGAGCTTGGCAAGTTTCATAGAACCGTTTCGGCCGGGGCCGGAATTACCGGCTATAAAAATCAAATTGCAAGGAGAATCGTTATGATCCGAAACTTTCAATCGCCGAAAAAACGAGCTTCGTTTTTCGGACTGCTCATTCTTGTCTTAGCAGCCGCATTGTCGCTGCCATCCGCTTTCGCATCGGGAAACGATAAAGAAGCCGCACAAACTCCCAATGAGCACATTCCCGTGCAAACCGCCGTTGAAACATCGCCCGCAAATGACGACATTCGATTCGTATTCCCGACGACCGGCAAAATCGCTTCGCGTTACGGGGAGCGTATTCATCCAATCACCCATGAGAAGTCGCTGCATGAAGGAATCGACATCGCAAATGTTGAAGGTACGGAAATACGCGCTGCCGCCGACGGCAAAGTCATTAAAGCGGAATATGACCCCGAACATGGCTTCATTGTTATCATTGAGCATAACGAGATCTGGCAGTCCGAATACCGCCATCTGCAGCAATTATCCATAACAGTCGGTGACGAGACCAAATCCGGCGATCTTATCGGACTAATGGGCAGCACGGGCCAGTCGACCGGTTCCCATCTCCATTTCTCGATCATAAAAGATACGAACTACGTAGATCCGACCGATTATCTGAAGTAAACGCCTGAACGACTATAGATCAATCAGACAACCTGCGCCGATCGATGAAAATGAAATAAAGAGGAGACCCGTGATCCCTGTTATGGATCATGGGTCTCTGCCGTCTCTGTCTTAGAAAGCGAAATAGATGAATGAGCTTGCTTCGCCGTTCATGAGCAGCATGAGCAGCATGATCGCAATGGCCGCATACACCGCGCCGCGTATAAGCGAAGGAACCGCCGCTTCCCAGCCAAGCGACCAGCGCTTGAAGTACTTCACGGCCAGGAACTCCACGATATGAAGCAGATACAGACCCGCCGAGATCGCGAGCAGCAGCATGGTCTCTTTCGTAAACGACACGCCGCCGAGCAGCGTCATCTGCTTGATCATGTGGACCGCGTCCCCCCAACTATTAGCGCGGAAGAACACCCAGCCGATTACCGTCAAATGGAAGAACACGGCGATGGCGAATACTTTGTACAGCCAGTTGCCCTGCAGCTTCGTCCAGCCGATCTTCTTGAGTCCCTTGCCATACATCCGATGGGCTGCGGACAAGACGCCGTGGTAGAATCCCCAGATGATGAACGTCCACGCGGCTCCATGCCATAAGCCCGAGATCGTCATGGCCGCGATCAGGTTGACGTAGATGCGCCAATTCTTTACCCGCGAACCGCCCAGCGGGATAAAAATATAGTCCCGAATCCATTGCGACAGCGTAATATGCCACCGTCTCCAGAACTCGGCGGGGTTAGAACTCAGGTATGGCGTCTTGAAATTCAGGTCCAGCCTGAGACCGAGCAGCAAGCCGATGCCGACCGCCATCTCGCTATAAGCCGAGAAGTCGAAGTAGATCTGGAAAGCGAAGAGATAGGAAGCTACCCATGACTCCACGCCGTTCAACGTCCCCGCGACGCCGAAATATTCGTTAACGTATGGAGCGATCTTCTCGACGATAAATACTTTCTTGACGAGGCCGAGCAGAATAAACGCAAGACCAAGCTTCACGCGCGGCGTGCGGAATTTGATCGCCACGATATTGCGAAGCTGCGGCAGGAAGTCGCCGCCCCGCAGAATGGGGCCCGCGGCCGAATGCGCGAACAACGAGATGAATACCCAGAACTCGAAAAGCGAGCGGCTTGGCTTCAGCTTGCCCTTATGCACATCCACCAGGTAGGCGATGAGCTGGAAGGAGTAGAACGAGATGCCGATCGGCAAGGCAATCTCCCGATCGACGAACGGGGTCCCTTGCAGCGATATCGTGAATCCCAGCAGTTGCTCGACGCTGCCCAGCAAGAACATGGAATATTTAAAAAAGACCAGATTGGCCAATACAACGATGAGTCCGGCTGTCAGCGCAAGCTTGCTTCGGCTGCCGCCAAGAAACTTTGAAATGCCGTATACGGAAGCCACGACGCAGAAGAACAACACGAAGTAGCCAACTCCGGCATACGCGTAAAATGCGGCATTTGCAACGGCAAGCACGAGCATTCGCCAGCGAGGGAAGAAGTAATACAGCGCGAATACCGCTAATAAAAACAACAGAAAAGTCGGTGAGTTAAACAACATGCGCTATTCCCCCTTACCCGTCCAGGTGTCCCATACGAAACGGGCAAGAAGCTCATTGCCTTCTTTCGTCAAATGAACATGATCGGTAAACAAGTTTGGATCGATCTTGTCTTGCATGATCAAGTAAGGCGAGCCGAGCCCTTGCAAATAGGTCTCGATCGCTTCCGTATTCGCCACGTAACCCGGATTCGTCACTTCCTTTTTGGAAAGCTCGCCATTGCCGCCCGACACGAAGGTGAGCAGACGTTTGCCTTGCTGAAGCTCCGCGATCTTGTTCATGAAATAAACGCCCCAATTGCTCTCGCTCATATCGAACGGTTGCGGATCAAAGAAGCTCAGATAAGAAGGATCGGCGAGCCACGTCTCGGAAAATTGTTTTTCGTTCCAGGCGCGCGGATCGCCGAGCAGGTCGGTTCCCGCCTTCCGCTGCTTCCAATAAGCGGGAATGACTTCCTTGTACTTCACGACCGGGATACGGTGAAGGAGCGTCTCCAGCGCCTGCTCCTCCGCATGCTTCCAGCCTTCCTTGTATTCGAAGCCGTTTGCCTGCAGATGCGGCAGCACGTCCGCGAACGCCTTGGGATCCTGCGTGCGCAAGTAATCGCCAAGCCAGAACACTTGCCGCGGACCCGGCTTAGGCTCCACGAATGCCGAGTAGGACAAGCCGATCATGACATTGTCCGTCTTGATGCCGTGATCCTCCATCATAAGCAGCAGCGTGTACGCATCGCCAGCCATGATAGAAGGAGCCGACAGATTGAATACGGCCTGCAGCTTGTCCTCGCCTTCGGCGGATGTCGCCAGGTCGGACAAATAACGGCCCAGGGAATGCTCGGAGCTTTCGTTCGTCCCCCAAGCGACGGAGTTGCCGATAAGGATGGCGTAGTCCGTCAGGCCGTCCCGCTTGATCGTTTTCGCCATCTCTTCGATGACGACTTCAATCATGCCTCGATCTTCCAGGAACATATTATAGTTCATTCGATGTTTGTAGACGGTATCCAGCTTTACATAGGCTGTGACAACGAATTGGGCTGCGACAAAAAAAGCCAAAGCGAATGCGAGTCCCAGCAGGCCGTATCTTTTCCGTCGGATTTGGCTTAGTTTCATACGTCGTCCTTTCGTTTGCGGCAGTGTCGTTAACTGTCGTATCATTCCATTATTTACAGACTATGGCGCGCGTTTCGGAAGAAGCTTCACATAACCATCCGACAAGCGCATTAATTCCAGCACGTAATCATAATCGCTTCGATACTGGCTAAAATCTGTTATCTTCTCAAATGTCTTCAGATCGAAAGCTTCTCCATCATCAAAGCCTTCTCCCGGCACAAACATGATGTCGTCATTAAAAAACGTCCCCGTCGGCATATAATACCGCATGCCAACGACATTGCTTGTCGCGTTGATCAAGTCCTTGCCAAAGAAAGTAAAGTTTTCGGCCTTCAAATCAATGCCCATCAGGTTAGCCAGCGTCGGCATCATGTCGACATGACCGCCCACTTGCTCTATCGTTTTGCCTTCCGCACCGGGAACCCGAATGATAAATGGCACGTTGAAACGGCTGATCCGGTCGTCATATTTGACGCCAAGCACTTCTTCGACCCAAGCGGGATCGTTTTCCTTGACCTGCAGGCCGTAGTGGTCGCCATACAGCATAATGACCGTATTGTCCCACATGCCGTTCTCCTTCAGCCCTTCGATCAGCTCGCCTATCGCCTTGTCCGTATAGTTAATCGCCGTGATATAATGGCCCAGCTGGGTACCATGCAGGCGCTGCGGCACTTGGATGTTAAGAAATTTCCCGGGTATCCAGAACGGATGATGGCTGGAGGTCGTGACGAACTGTGCGTAGAAAGGCTGATTTTTCTCGTGCAGCTCCGTCAGCTTTTCCAGACCAACACGATACATCTCCCCGTCGGAGGCGCCGAGAGCGTTGAATTTATCATCAATGAAATAAGGCCTGTCGTAATACGTCGTAAACCCAAGGGCAGGATACATATTGATCCGGTCCCAAAATGTCACATCGTTGACATGGAACGTATTCGACACGTAGTTGCGCTCTCCCAAAAGACGCGGCATGCTGGGAACCTCGCGGTCTCCGAAGCCCTTGGACATGGCAACGGAGCCGGTCGCGTATACCCCTGTATTGGCGATGAACTCGGAGTCCGAGGTATTGCCCTGACCATTTTGCTGGAATACGTTAGGGAAATAAAAGGCTCCTTCGCCAATCAGGTCGTTCAAGACCGGCGTCACTTCCTGACCGTCCACTTCAAGACCTATCATCAAATCCTGGAACGACTCCAGTTGAATGACGATCACGTTCATATCTTTGGCCACGCCAAAATAGCTGCTGGTGCCCGCCGGCACTTTGCCTCCCCCGGCATGGCCCTGCTCCAATTGGGACAGCGCCTCTTGCGTCACCGCCACAGATCCGTCCTTGATCGCGCTGTTGAGCCTGCTCTCGTTAATGGCCGTAGCCACTTGATAATTGAGCACGCCTAGCCGCTTCGATTGCACAAGCTCGTTCGGAATGTCCAGATCCATGCGAATATAAAGGAAGGATGCCGCAATGGCGATCGCCATTCCGATTGCCATATAAAGCGGCTTGGCCGCCGGACGGCTCTTTTCCCGTTTTCCTCTGCTGCGCAAAGTTGCCAGCCATAATCCAATAAGTAACGCCAAATCGACAAACAGGACATAAAATTTTACATGGATCGCCGATTCCACGCTATCCTTTACTTGTCCAACCTGATCCAGACCATGCAGCGCCGTGTAGGTCGGAATGCTCCCGAAAAAGGAGAAATAGACGCAGCAGGCGAATAGCAGGAGCGACAATACTCCGTTGAATACGCCAAAGACAACAGGCTTCCATCTGCTTGTCGTCATTAACTCCACCAAGCAAATCAACGTCAGCACTGCCGCGGCATCCGTAAGCAATCCCGATACGGCAAACTCGCCGAACGTAAATTGCCGGAACAATACCATCTTTAACATGATCAGAACGAAGCTTGCCCAGAACGGCGACTTCCGGTAGACATTCAATACTGTATTCACTTGCCCACTCTCCCTTAAATGAACCGGACTGCACACGACCGCTCGGGTACAAAACAAAAACCGTCTATTAACGACGGCTTTCCCTATCAAATAGTTGCATAAAAAATAATATTAAGTTCATATTAACGCAAATGGACGCAGAAATAAATAGGGCTTATCCGAGCGCAATTCAGCTCTGCCGGCGGCCGGGAGGACTGGCTTCCGTCAGTCTTCCCCGTTATCCTGTTCCGCACGGTCCGGCAACTGGCTCACGTAGCTGTCCGATAGATGAAGCAGCTCCAGCGCGCGGTTGAACTCGTCTTCCGTCGAAGCCGACGCTTCGGTGCTATCGCCCCCGGACAACGTATAATGTTTGCCGTCCTCGAACCCGCTCCCCGGCAGGAACAGCTCCTCGTTGTTGACGAACGAGCCTGTCGGCAAATAATAACGCTGAGGCAGCAGATTATAGTGTTTCTGGTTCAGCAAGTCCTGCCCGAAATGGATCTGCTCATTCATGGATAAGCCAAGCAGGTTGGCCAGCGTCGGCAAAATATCCACCTGTCCGCCAAGCTGCCGGAACTCGGCCGGCGTCGTGACGCCCTCTCCCGCGATAATGAACGGCACGTTGATCATATCGCGTTCGACGTAGGTTCCGCCGAAAATTCCCTCCAGCAGCACACGGTCCTCCTCGTCAAGAGAGAAAACCGGAAGTCCGCGATGATCCCCGTAGAACAGGAGCAGACTGTCCTCCAGCAGCCCCCGCTCCCGCAAATCCTCGAGGAAAATGCCCAAGCAATAATCCGCATAGTTTTGGGATTGAATATAATCTCCGACGTAAGTCCCCTCGTAACGCTCCGGCAAAACCATCTTCTGCTTCTCTTCGGGCAGCGAGAACGGGTTATGCGCGGACATCGAGATCACATGCGCGTAGAACGGATCCGGGCCTGCATCCATGCGCTGCAGCTCCTCCGCGGTCTTGTCGTACAACACCTCGTCTGAAGGACCGAACCATAGCTCGTCGTTCCCTTCGCCGAAAAACTCCTTGTCGTAATAGCGATTAAAACCTAGCCCTTGGTACAAATCCTCGCGATTCCAGAAATCCACGTCGTTTGTATGGAACGTAGCGGTGTCATAGCCGTGCGACTCCAGCAGTCTTGCCATGCTGGGAAGCTCCTTCTTGGCATAAATCTGCGTGGCGGGTCCGTCAGGCGGAACATAGTACGAAGTGTTGACGACAAACTCCGCATCCGACGTATTGCCTTGTCCGACCTGCTGATAGAACCTGGGGAAATAGTAGTTTCCATGGGCAAGAGCGTTCATGACGGGCGTAATTTCTTGCCCGTCGATCTTTAGATCGATCAGGAAGTTCTGGAACGATTCCATCTGCACGATAATCACGTTTTTTCCCTTCGCGCTGCCGAACAGGACAGGCGATTCCGATTCCGTTATGCCTTTTAAATCATAAATCGATGATTGAGTGATCAGCTCTTTCTCTACAGGCGTCTCCTCATCGTTATCCAGAAGACTGAAGGCTTCGTAATTGAGGATGCCCATTTGCTCCGCCTGCACGGTTTCGTTAATACTTTCCGTGTGTGGAAGAATATTAAACAAACAAGCGAACAGCGAGATGGTAAATACGGCGGCCACCGTCTTGCGGCTCGTTCTCGCGGACAACGCGCGTTTCCAGCCTACGGCAATACGGCGGCGCAGCAAGACATAAGCAAGGATGAGAATATCCATATAAATAAGCAGATATTTCGGATGGATGACGGAAAAGATGCTTTTTTTTACCGCTCCGACCTGATCGGCCTGCTCTAGAACATGATAAGTGGGAATGATTCCGAAATGTCTGTAGTACACGATGAGAGTAAAAAACAGAACCGTTATCAGAAGATTGACGATCAGGTACATAAGCAATTTGCGTTTGGTCGAAAACCATTCGATGATGCAGAATATAATGAGAATAATAGGCAGCTCTTTCAGCCACACCGTCTTGAACGAGCTGTTCTCGAACAGGACGGTCCAAGTAAGGTAGCTTTTGACAAGCATAATAATCGAGAATACCAATATCGACTTGGTACTCCATCTCGGGGGCAAATGTTGTGCCATCGTACGTTCTTCCTTTCCATGCGTCTATCGGCCAGCCTAAGGCAAAATCGACAAGTCCTCAAGTTGCTCCATTAAAAACGGGAGCTATTCCATGATAAGATGTCGGCGCGAGAAGTGCAATGCCTGCCATGCAAACAAGCCGTTCGGCAGCACCCTTCGGGAGGATGCAACCGGACGGCTTCTCGGCATGACGACGACAATCTGTCGTCAGGAACGGTTACGTATAGAAACTAGTTAGCAAAACGCCCCCCAGCGCTCCGATGATTACGACGGCCCAAGGCGGCAGCTTCCAATAGGTTAAGAGAATAAACAGCGCCGCCGCAAGCGCGAAGTCGGCGGCGGAGGTTACCGCGCTGGTCCAGACGGGATCGTACAAAGCCGCCAGCAAAATGCCGACGACGGCGGCGTTCGCCCCCGCCAGCGCCCGCTTAACGTTTGGCCGCTGGCGAAGACTATGCCAGAACGGCATTACGCCTGCCATCAGGAGGTAGGCGGGAAGGAAAATGGCCGCGGTAGCCGCTATCGCACCCATTGCACCATCCGATACAGCGCCAAGGTAAGCCGCGAACGTAAACAGCGGGCCCGGGACCGCCTGCGCCGCGCTGTAGCCCGCGAGGAACTGCTCCTGGGTCACCAACCCCACCGGCACGACCTCCCGCTCCAGCAGCGGCAACACGACATGGCCGCCGCCGAATACGAGCGAGCCCGAGCGGTAATAACCCTCCATCAGCGCCAGCCAATGATTTGCGGTCAGCTCCTTTGCGACAGGCATTAGCACAAGAAACAGAAAGAATATAAGTAAACAAATGGCGCCCGTTCTACGCGAAAGTCCTGGATGGCTGCCCGCGCCAGCGACAACCGTCGCAGCCGAGCCGCTATCGGCGCCTTTAAGCGGCAACGAGCCAAAACTTGTGGCTCCCTTGCCTGACTGGGCGCTTTCAGCCCCGTGCTCCCGCTCCCGAAACAGCCACAATCCCAGCACGGCGGACAACACGATGACGACTGCCTGGCCGTACACGGCCTCCCATAACAAGGCAGCGATGGCCGCCGCCAGCGCAAGCGTCATGCGCGCGCGTCCCGCCGCCAGCTTTTGCCCCATTCCCCATACCGCATGCGCCACTACGGCGACCGCTACGAGCTTGAGGCCATGCAGTGGGCCGGCATCGATAATGCCCATTCCCTCTAACAGCAGAGCAAACAGAGCAAGAGCAACTGCGGACGGCAGCGTGAAGCCAAGGAACGAAATCAGACCGCCCAACAGGCCGCCGCGCATAATACCGATGCCAATGCCGACTTGGCTGCTGGCAGGTCCCGGCAGGAACTGGGCCAACGCGACCATGTCCGCGTAACTCCCATCGTCCAGCCACTTTCGCCGATTCACGTACTCTTCTCGAAAATAACCCAAATGAGCAACCGGTCCGCCAAACGACGTTAATCCCAGCTTCAAAGAAGCGGCGAACAGCTCCAGCAGTCTCTTTCCTCTACCCGACATCCTCTGTGCCTCCCATACAGCAAAGCCTGCGCCGGCCTTGCTTCTTGGAAACCATTATAGCGTTAGAGGACAACACGCTAAAGTGGAGGTTTTGTAAATTCGATGATTAAGCAGAAATGCCTCTGTTCTTCTCTCTGTCGCCGGACGCAAGATTTGCAAGCAAGGACCGCATCCCTGCTGCGGTGACGAGAATAAAGCAGGCGGCCGCGGTCAGCGGCAGCGCCGACCATTCCAGCAGCCCGCGGCCAAGCAGCGTCTGCCATCCCATCGCCATCAAGCCGAGGAAAAACGCAATGCCGGATATATGAACCAACATGCGGCGACTGGCGTGCGCGTACATCGTTCCGGCGGCCAGCCAGGCAATAAACGGCAGTGCCTGAATCGCATGAAAGCCCAAACCATGCAGCCAGATCAGATTGCCTTCCGCGCCCAAGAATCTGCTGCTGTTTACGGAGATGGCAATGCCGCCCGCAAAGGACACCATAACCGATAACATCGCATACCGTATCCCCAGGACTAGCTCGGGATTTCTGCCGTATGCGCTTCTCCTCCAATAGCCGACCGCGAATATGACATAAAAAACGACGAGGAGCAGCGCGACTAACGTGAAAATCCCCGCCGCGATTTCGTCGAAGGTTGTTCCGTTAACGGGAAACCGCGGATTCAATCCGCGAACGTTCTGCACCGTTTCCACGAAATAGGAATATAAAGCGAGCGCGATGTACGTCATGCGAAAGAATGCCAAAGTTTTTCGTTTCATTCCCGAAAGCGGCATAATAGCGGCCGTCGATATGAGAAAGACTCCAAGCGCGGCGTTAAAGGAAAACGCCTTCCACAAATCGCCTTCCGGCGGTCGTTCGGGCCCCGCAATCAGTGCCCAGCACGCACATGCGATTGCCAAAACTAAACCCAACAGCCCCGTCGCGAGCATTCCTTTTTCTTGTCTGAACCAGCTTATGACTCCATGATTCGTCACGGTCAACAACCTCACTTCGTTTTTCCTCAAATTTACAGAAAAATAGACCTTCAAGTAACGGCCTTGAGGTTGGTTCATCGCTATCCTTGGGAAGGGTTGTTAATTCGGTCTCGGGAAGGAGATCACATCTGGAACTTCCCGCGGGTCTTATTCGTCTAATTGCTTAAGGCATCATCATATTTATGTAGAGAGCGAACTCGGGAGGGATAATAGAGATGAACGAACAACATAACGGAGCATGTCCATTAACAATCGAAGTGACGGGAGAAGGGGCCGCGACGGCGAAGCCCGACGAGACGAGCGTAACGCTGGGCGTCATCAGTGAAGGCGATAAGCTGGCGGAGCTGCAGAAGGAGAATGCCGCTGCCATTTCGTCCATTATCGGAGCGCTGACGGCGCTCGGCATTCCCAGGCAGGCGATAGCGACGGCGGCATTCACCATTGAACCGCAATACGATTATGTCGATGGAAAACAGCAGTTCCGCGGCTACAAAGTTACGCATCTGCTCGAGATTACGCTTCCCGGCACGGAGAATGCGGGAACCGTCATCGATGCGGCGGTCTCGCATGGCGCGAACACCGTCACCAATGTGTCGTTCAGGTCCAAAGGCTCCGCCGCCGCCAGGCAAGAAGCGCTGACTATGGCCGTCCGCGATGCTGGCGCCAAAGCTCGCGTTATCGCCGACACGATTGGCGTCTCTCTCTCCGCCGTGCCTTGCAAGATCGAGGAAACGCCGGGACGCGGCTTCGAGCCTGTTCTGTTTAAAGCCGCGTCCTTCCCCGCAGGGGATGCAGCTACGGAGATCGAACCTGGGGTGTTGACCTTCAAGTCTTCCGTGCGCGTCTGGTACGCGTATGCTTAGAAGCTTGACCTTTACATCCACACAGAAATGACATTTAAGGTCGGTCGGTTATAGTCCTTCGTACTCCAGCAGCGGATCGGGAACGGCAATCACATAGGCCTCGGCGTCGCTGGCGCCGACATACAAATCCGCCCATCCGTTGCCGTTGCGAATCAGGCCGCCGCTAAAAATGACATCCTGCAAATCGCCGCGTTTGGCCGGTCCATCCGGAAAATCGGAACGTTCGGCAACCAGCTTGAGCGGAGTGCGTTCCAGCGTATCGGGATTAAGCGCAAACGTCATCGCGTAATAATGCCGGTAACCGTCTTCGTCAAACCAGGCGATATGCCCGAGCACGCCGATCAGCCCGTTCGCCAACAGATGAGCTTCGTTGGCTCCGCCCCATTCCTCGTCGATAAACATGCCTTCAAGCAACGGCGCTTCGGAAATATCCGCTTGCGTAACGGCTTCGAGCGAAGCCGCCTTGAAAAAGCCGATTTTCCCTCTGCCGCCTTTCTCCCCTTGCGGACGGGTAAATACGCCGATCGCGCCGTCCGCAAGCTGAACCATCCGGATATCCTTCATATGGCTCGGCCCAACCAGAAACGGCTGCAAATCGGCAACGCTCGCACCGCGAGAAAATACCGTTTCCCACGACTCGATTTTGCCCGGATTTTGTTCATCCTCGATGACGCGGACGCCGCCAAAAACCAGTTCCTCTCCAATACGCGTATAAAAAGGGTCCTGCAAAGCCATTTCAGGCAAAGTTTCATCGACCTGCCAGCTGCCGTCCTCCTGCCCCCCTCCTTCTTTCCGACGGAAAAACTTGACGCAGGAAAACTCCGTGTCGCGCGCTTCGACGCGGCCGGCCAGCACCGGAGCGCCATCGTCCGCGAATGCGGCGGTAATATTGTAAACATCTCTGCCGTCCACGCCTTCGAACCGAAGCTTCGCCCCTGTCGCCGACTCTCTGCCGCCCCTATAGGACTCCAGCAGTTGACCGCATGTTTGCGGATGATGATGAATCTGAAGCATAAACAATCCAACCTCCGTCAATGCAGGGCTACGCCCGCGTGTTGTAGTCAATGACAATCCCGTTGCAATGCCGTTTGCCGTCCGACTCCTCGACATCCGCCCCTTCGGGGAGCAGGACGGCGAGCACCGCCGAACGAGCCGGCACGATGAGCTTGCTGCTCCGCAGCGTCGCCAGTCTATGCGCATAAGCGTCGTAGACAGCGCCAAAGTCGTTTCCGCCTCCATCGATCGTAACCGCCTGCTCCTCGTCGTGCGGATTATAATACAAATAAGTCGGATGCGCCGCCTCGCGGAAAAAGTCGGTCCTCAGGCAATCCAGTTGCAGTATGCCTTCCACATCGGTCTGTTCGATCATGCCGCCAAAAATGCCGACGTGGGAGGAGCCGTAAAGTCCAAGATCGATCGCCCCCCAGCTGTAGCGGATCGGATCTCCTGTCGCATAAGGGCTTTGGTGATCCCACCATTTGCGCAAGCCTTCGTACGCGATGACATCATCCGCATCAGGCTTATAGAACGCGCATGACTGGGCTTTGCCGGAATGCGCTCCAGGGTAAAACAGCCTGGCCGCACTCGCCGCATTCAGCATCCATTTGCCGATATCCGGCGCAAATCTGCTGTCGTAGCGAACGAGCGGCACAAGCGGCCAAGCGAGCGCAAAGGTGTTGGCGGTAAAGGCGTAGCCGCTCCGCTCGCCGTCGAACGGCTTCCATGGCCCCGCCCCTTCGGCATCCCAACGCTGCCCCCAATCGGTGATGCTCCCGGCCAGCCCGTAACAATCGTAGCCGCCCCAATTGTCGGCAATGACACCCCAGCCGGGCCGGCATTCGCTGTCGCCGTCGAACACCCAGTTGACCAATTTGTCTACCGAATGGGCATCGCCCAGCTCGGCGTTCATCCGCGCAGCCACGCAAGCGCCGAAGGGCAGCAGCACCTCATAAAACGGATTGGCGCCGCGCCGCTCCAGGAAGGCAAGGCAACGCCGCGCTCCGTCCAGATAGCCGCCGTCGTTCCAACGCTTGTACGCCATATAGAGCAGCCAGGCAACCCCGGCGGCGGCATCCGGCTCGCGCCAGCGGCCGTTGTCCACCGGCTTGCCGGTATCGAAATCGAAGGACAGATGATCAAAGTCGGGCACGCCGTCTTCTCCCGTCAGCTTGTTGCAAGCTTCCAGCCATTGATCCGCCGTGCTGCGCATCATCATGTCCAGATTGCCCGTGTCGGGATATAGATCGGTTAACGCATACATTAACGCATGAGGATAAATCTCGTACCAGAAGGTCGATCCCGCGCGGCCGTTTCTCCGATTCAGGAACAGAGGAGGCGCCTGCTCCCCGCCATAATAACATTCCAGCATCTCCACCCAATTGACGCCATTTTGATTCGACTTGTCGATCCCGCACAACGTGGCGCCAAGCACGGCAGTCGCCGTGTTAATCGCTTCGTGTGCGTTCTCGCCGCGTCGGCCGCCCAAATAAGAAGGCAAGCCGAAAGCCGGCTTGCCCGTTCCGCCTGGCGTATCGTCGCGCCATACAAGCGGGAAAAAATCGCCGGTTGCTTCGGCATCGAACACAAGCCGATCATAGGCTGTCGCTACCTGCTTCCAGTTCCGCATCGCATAGGGCTGCGGCATATCCGGCATTTGCTTCACTTTGCGTATCATCCACATGCCTCCTTCAAGGGGAGCGGTTCCGCCGCCCCCCACGATCTCATGCCGCCTATTTCTGCGCCGCCTGCTGATCCAGGAACTCTTGCGTTTGGCGGATCAGTTCTTCCTTGATTTTGGCAATATCGGCCTGCAGTCTGCCGTTCGCTTCCCATTTCTGCTGCAGCTTCGTCAAGCCCTCTGCGGGATTGGGCACCATGCCAAGCTTGTAGGCCAGCTCATCGGATGAAATGGTGCCAAAATCGGGATTGGCCAGCTCGTTTTTGACCGGTTCCTGATTAAAGGCAAAGCCGGCCAGCGCGGAGCGGACATACGTTTTTTCGTCGGCAAGGTAGCGGAACGAGTCAACCAGATTGTCCGGCACATTTTCCGACAGGCGAATGTAATTCGGGTTCCATGTCAGCATGTAACCGGGGAACACATAGTTTTGGCTCAGATCGACGCCATCCGGATATTTGAATTTGTCGTCTCCGATCGCCTCCCAATGCGTGCCTTCGATGCCCAGTTCGAACAGGTCGTGATTATCCTGGCTTTCGAACAGCCAGTTTATAAACGACATGGCCCGGTCGGCGTTGACCGACGTTTTCGGAATCGCCAGGAAGTTCCATACCCGGAAGTCGGAAATATATCCGGGATTCGGCTGCACCTTGTCGCGAGCCGCTTGGGCCGTCAGGAATACGCCCAGTTCGGCCGAAGGCACGCCTGCCGCAAGCTGCGCTTTGATATTGTCGAGATTGGACAATCCCTCCATCATCGCCGCCGCTCTTCCCGCCGAGAACGTTCCGCTGGCGTCTTTGCGCACGATCGGCTCCTTCTCGATGTAGCCCTTTTCATGCCATTCGCGAACCGTCTCCAAAATGCTGTAGTCCGCCTGATTGAACGGCTCCGGGAACGATGCGATCGCTTCCTGCTTTTCGCCTTTAATGGTGGCCGTCACAACCTTGTTGTCCTGAATCAGGACGGTGCCGTCCACATTCGGTCCAAGCGTGATGGGCCATAGCCCCTTCTCGTATTTCACCGGCGCCGGTTTGTTGACCTCGATCGTCGCTACCGCGCCATAATTTCCGTCGTTTTTGATCACGAACGGAATCATGCCTTTATCGTTTTCGGTCACCTTGTCGAAAAAGGCCAGCAAATCCTCATAGGTCGACAGCTCGCCTATGCCGTAATTCTCGGCCAGATCCTTGCGATAGTAGATCGCGCCAAGATCGCCCAAATATTGACCCAGAGGCACGCCGTACACATGCAGATTGCCATCCGCTCCGACAAACCGGTTATTGTCGAGGAAACCTTCGCCAAACGCTTTTTTCAGGCCCGGGTATTGATCGTTGTTGAAATATTGATCCAGATTCGTATAGTTATCCTGCGCAATAAAGGTGTTCATGTTCATCCATGGCGCGTCGAACGCGATATCGACCTGCTCGCCGGCCGACAGCTTCAGCTTCAGCTTGTTGACGTAATCGGCCTGCGGCGTAAATGTAAAGTTCAGCTTCAGGTTCAATGTATCCTTCGTTCTGCGTTCGAATTCGGCGACGACCTGATCGAATTGCTTGGGCTTGTCGCCCCATAACATGATGTTCAGAGTTGCCGGTTCAGGCGTCTTCGAGCCTTGCTCTTCTCCCGCGGCCGGAGTCTGCGTCGCCTCGACCTGACCTTTATTACCGCCGTTATTGCCGTTGTTATTGTCTTTGCCGCTGCACGCTGCCAGCATGGTTGAAACCATGCACAATGACAACAAAAGCATCGATCCTTGCTTTCCCCATCGTTTCATGTGTGAACCCTCCCGTTTTATATCGTAATGCTGTATGCCAACCGGCGCAAACGCCGGATTTAGCCTTTGATGGCGCCTACCTTCAGTCCGCCCACAAAATAACGCTGCAAGAACGGATACAAGAAGATGATAGGCCCAACCGTCACGATGGCCGTTGCCAGCCGCACCGTATAAGCCGGAACGATCTGAGCGGTCGATTGCGCGCCGGCTACCGCAATATTTTGCGCCATATCGACGTTGCGAATAATTTGCATAATGATGTATTGCAGCGAAAATAGTTTGGTATCATCGATGTACAGCATCGCCGGCATCCAGCTGGACCAGTAGCCAAGGGCGTAGAACAAGCCGATCGTCGCCAGTGCCGGCAGCGATAGCGGCAATACGATCGACCGCAGGATCACCGTCTCGCCCGCGCCCTCCAGCTTTGCCGATTCGAACAGTTCCTTCGGAATGTCGTTAAAGAAGTTGCGCATCAGGAACATATTCCACGGCGACAATAGCGCCGGCAATATATATACCCAGATGGAATTGCCCAGATGGAGATATTTGGTGATCAGAATATAACTCGATACCATGCCGCCGCTAAACAACATCGTAAAGTAGAAAAACAGCGATATATGCGGCGCAAAGCGCAGTCTGCGCCCGGACAAGGCGTATGCCGCCATGCTGGTGACGAGCAAGCTGAGCGCCGTTCCGGCCAACGTAATAAATATCGTAATGAGATAGGCGTCCGGGATGGTGGAAGACGAGAAAATCGCCTTGTAAGCCGCCAGCGAATATTGTTCCGGGAATAGCCGGTAACCGTCGCGCAGCAGCGTCACTTCCGCCGTAGCCGAGCTTGACAGCACCAGCCAGAACGGGTACAGGCACGCTGCGGCAAAACAGGCGGTAAACAGATAGAACAACACGGACATGACGCGGTCTTGCCTGGAATTTTTCATGCAGCCTTCCCTCCTAAAATAATGCGGAATCCTTGTCAAGCCGCGACGCGACCTTGTTCGCGACAATGACCAGCACGAAGCCGACCACCGATTGATAGAGCGCAATGGCCTGCGTCATCCCCATCGAGCCGGAGGTTCGCAGCGCGCGGAACACATACGTATCGATCGTATCCGTCGTTCGGAACAGGAAGGTGTTGTCGCCCACCAGCGAATAGATCATGTCCAGATTGCCGCCGAAAATATTGCCCATGCTGAGCAGGAACAGCAGCACGACAGTGCTCCGCAATAGCGGCAGCGTAATGCGGAAGATGCAGGAGAGACGCGAAGCGCCGTCGATTCTGGCCGCCTCGTACAACTCCTTGTCGATGCCCACAATGGCTGCCATATAAACAATCGCTCCGAAGCCGGCCGTCTTCCACAAATTCATCAGCACCAGAATCGGCGGCCAAACTTCCGGATCGGTATAGAAAGCGATCGTCTCCCAGCCAAGCTTGACAAGCAAACTGTTGATGACTCCCGTATCCGCAGTAAAAAAAGCTACGGAAAACAAACCGATGATCGGCCACGAAATAAAATTGGGCAAAATCATGAGCGACTGCATCGTTCGCACGAGCCAGTTGCGACCAAGCTCCGTCAGCATAATCGCGAGCGTCAGCGACATCAGCGTGCCGGTCACAATAAACGAAAGGTTGTACAGCACCGTATTTAAAGTAATTTGGATCCATGCCTGGCCCCGGAAAAAAAAGCGGAAATTGTCAAGCCCGATCCACTCGCTGCCGAATATGCCCTTGAGCGGATTAAAATCCATAAACGCGATCGATACGCCGATCATCGGCAAATAAGCGAAAATGATGCTGAACAGTACAGCCGGAACGGCCAATGCGTACAAATAGCGGTTGTAAATCAGATCTCGCAATCCGGCCGATTTTATTTTCCTGCTCATGCCTCTTCCCCCTCAAGCGACGCCAGCACTTGCCGCAGGCTGATCTCGGCACAACCGACGGAACGATCGGCGGCGCCGTAATACAGCCTGATCGTATCCCCCTCCACGAGCGCTCCGCACGGAAACACGACATTGGCGAAAAAACCGTCCCTTTCGAAAGCCGCCTCCGGCTCCATAATCGGAAGGGACGAGCGGGCAAGCACTTGCCATGGCCGCTCCGCATCGAGCAGCACGGCCCCTACCGCATAGCGGTTGTCCCCGTCCGCGCCGTGATACAGCTCCAGCCAGCCGCGCTCCGTCCTGAACGGCACCGCGCTTGCCCCGATGCGGCCGCCGTCCCAGCAGCCTTCCCTAACGCCGAGTATGCGCCGATGATTGCCCCAGCGCAGCAGATCGTCTGAATCGGCGATCCAGATGTCCGGCTTCGCGTAGTGGGAGCTTGACGGGCGATGCAGCGCGTAATAGCGGCCGCCGATACGCTCGGGAAACAAAGTGACATCCTTGTTGTCGGGATGGAACAGGATGCCTCTGCGTTCAAACGACTCGAAGTCTCGCGTATACAACAGCGGCACTACAATGCCGGATGGCGAAATGGCGCTGTAGGTAATGTAATAACCGTCCTCCAGCTCGGTAATGCGCGGGTCCTCGATACCGAACGTTTCGTATTCCGTCTCCGGCAGCACAGTCGGCTGTTCGTCGATCCGGAAGTTGTAGCCGTCCAAACTGCGAGCAACGCGCAAATGGGAGATCGAAGTCAAATAGTTCTGGTACGGCGTCCGAATAACGCGCGGGTCGGAGAAATCCGCATCCTCCGTTCGTTCGATGCGCAAGATGTCCAGCGTTCCCGTCTCATGGCGCCAGATTGGCGTCAAATACGCCTCCGGGTCGTTCGGCACAGGACGTTCTGCCACGCGCAGCAGCAGGATAACCTCGTCTCCCAGCTTCGCCGCCCCGGCGTTGAAAACGCCGATGACCTCCATATCGGATCGCGATGGCTTTACATGCTCGGGCGCTATAATCGGATTGATCTCGGCGCGATGTACGTTTACTTTCATCGTTGCTACCCCTCCTCCCGGCTCATTCCGGTTCCGTCTCTATGTCTATATTGTAGCGCCGCGCCGCCGCCAGGCGTTACATGCCCTTTTGCCGCATTGGGCGGATAAATTTATTGCGTACAACCTCCGCAACAAAAAAACCGGACATTCCGCACATAAAAAAACGTGCCGATCGTCCGATTTCCTCGTTGCATATTCCCGCATGCCGTGCGCCCGTCGCCGCTCACCGCTTGCTTCGGCTTTGAAGCCTATATTCGCTCGGCGAGCAGCCCAGCTTTGTACGGAATATTTTGCCGAAATATTTCTCGTCGCTGAACCCCGATTTATCCGCCACCTCATAGATCGGCAGATTGGTTGCCTCCAGCAGCAACTGCGCATGCCGCAAATTCATCTCCTGCACATAATAGACAAAAGATACGCCGACAATTTCCTTGAAGCATTTGCTGAAGTAGCTGACGCTCATCCCGACCTGCTTGCAAATGTCGGACTGGCTCCATCTGCCGTCTTCCGCGCCGCGCAACAAATCGATCGCCTGCATAATCGAGGCGATGACCTGCTCCGAATACATCGTCAGGCATAACCGGTGCATGGCGGCGTCGCGAAACAGCTCCACCCACTCGAGCAGCTCCGGTATGGAGTGCAATGTCCCCAGCTGCGCGCTTGCGCGGTCGATCTCCGGAGCCAGCAGCGGGCAGAACCTTTGCCATTCGCCGCTTGTGCAATACGTTAATAATTCCTTCCATGATGCGGCGTCGAACACGCGCAAAGTATCCGCCGACAACGCCTCGTACAATTCCTCGCGCGCTACAAAGTGCAGCGAGCTCCAACGCTCAGCCAGCCGCTTGCGAATGCTTGGGTCCAGCTCGGTCCGCTCCGCCTCGGCGTGCCGTTCGACATGGCGGGAGATACGCCCCAGCAGATCGTGGACAGAATCGTCATCGAGCTGCGTTTTGACGATATAGTCGACGGCTCCAAGCCGCAGCGCCTGCTGCAAATAATCAAAATCCTGATGACAGGTAATGACAACGGAACGGACGGACGGATGGTCCGTCTGCATTTTTCGAATAAAAGCAAGCCCGTCCATGCCCGGCATCGAAATATCGGTCAGCACCAGATCGATTCCCCCGGCATCCAGCGCCTTCAGCGCTTCCTCGGCCGTGGACGCCTCCCCGGCCCATTCCATGCCGAAATCGGACAACGGCATAATACTGCGTATGCCTCTGCGCACCAACGGTTCGTCATCCACGAGCAATACCTTGATCATGTTCTTCCTCCCCTTTCACGCTGTCCGGAATCATAATCGTGACGGTCGTCCCCTCGCCGATCCGGCTGTCGATGCTCATCGAAGCCGCGTCGCCGTAATGGACGTCCAGCATTTTCTGCACGTAGTTCAGTCCGATGCCAATGCCGGTCGACTTGCCTCCTTCCCCCTTGAGTAAAGCGGCCACGGTGTCCGGACTCATGCCCTGCCCGCTGTCGGCGACCGTAATCTGGATATAGCGCCCGGTCATTCGTTTCAGCTTGACCGTAATGCGGCCTTGCTCGCTGCTTATGCCATGGTACAACGCATTTTCCACGATCGGCTGCAGCACGAATCTTGGAATCGGCACCTCGGCAATATCCGAATCCACGGTGGAATCGACCTTGAAACGATGATCGTAACGAATATTTTGCAGCTCGATATAGTCGTTTAACGCGGCAAGCTCCTCGCGGATTTTCACGATCATGCTTCTTTTGCCCAAATTGTATTGCAGCACCCGCGTAAACACCTTTACCAGATCGTAAATTTCGCGTTGCCCCTTCTCCAGCGCCAGCCATTGAATCGTATTCAACGTGTTGTGCAGGAAATGAGGATTAATCTGGGAAATGAGTTTTTCCACCTCCAGCTCGCCCTTCCGTTTTTCCTTCAGCTCGACCTCGGTAATCAGTTCAACGATTCGGCGGCTCATATCCCTGAAGCTGGAATAGATCACTTCAAACTCCGTCAAGCGGGTGTGCAGCTTTTGCAAGTGGTTGCCGTCATGGCTGAAGCGGTTCATCGCCTTGTTCATCGTCTGAAGCGGACGGTACACCATCCTCCAAATATACGAAACCGCGCCGACGGTCAGCACCAGCGACAGACAGGACATAATGACGTACAGGATGCGCCATTGCTGAACCTCCTTCTCATACACGCTCCGCTTTACCAGGGATACCAGCTCCCATCCGTTCTTGCCGGTCATGGAAAATGACTTGTAGGCGCGCAAAGCGACGCGCTCATCGTCCAGTTTTGCCCCTTCGCGCAGCTCAAGCGGCAAATTGCTGTAGCGGATCGCGCCGTCGTTGCCGACCAGCAAATGGTAGACATCGTCGGTTTGGGCACCATCTCCCGCGGGCGGGACAAGCTGTCCCCATTCCGTCTCCAGATAGACGTAATAAGTTTGACCGCTGCCGTAGGAAATCGGCCGCAGCAACGACAGCACCGTTTTGTCGGAATTATGAAGCACCGTCGGGTGAGGGCTGTTATAGGTCAACTGGTTGGCCTGAAACAGCGGCACAAACGGCATATCATCCATCGCTGCGATCATGAAACGATGCTTTAATGGAGCCGACTCGAACTGAATCGTTTTATAATGCTCCTCGAAATAGACAAACAACGAATGGATCGAGGGGTTGGAATAAATGATGTTCGTAAGCGAACGATCGATCGAACGGAAACGCTTGGTCTTTTCGAGCGGATCTTCGCTTTGCATATACAACGCAATGTCGTCGCCCAATCCTCCGTCGGCAGCCAGCAACTGCGAGACGCTCGCCAGATTGTCGAACGCCTTCTCCAGCGCGTCCCGCTCGCTGCGCAGCACCGTCTCGTAGCTGGCATTGATTTTCTCCATCTGAACCTGATAAAACCAGAAATAAGAAGTGATCCCGATCAGCACAATAGGCGTAATAGTCACGAAAATAAGCAAAATGCTCAATCTGCCCTTCAGCGTATCCGGCCACAGCCATTGCAGCAAACGTCTGACATCCATTCTATCTCTTCCTTTCGCTGCTCTCTCGCCTCCTTTCATTTTAAAGCGACGGAAGAAATTGCGATACGTTATTTTTTGATTCGAATGGAGGGTTTTTATATGAGAAAAACTCTATGAAGTACTTCGAAGATGAGCGACCGCGGTTTATGGTAGTTTTTATCGCCAATAAGTATTTGGTTTCCGGCAAGCCGAAAACTTATAAATTCTTATGTGGTACAAAAAGTCTCCGCATCCGGATGACATTCGGAGCGGAGACTTTCAGACCTTGCAGCACTACTTCGTGGAAATACGCTTATCGTACAACGGCGCTATAGAAATACATCTCATTGTCGCCGTTCTCCGCATCCCAGCCTTGGGCAAACAGCCATCTGCCGCGATATTGGATCAGCCCGCCCCACGCGAGAGTACCGCCTTTGTTCAGCGACAGTTGCCGGAACGGTTCGCGCCGTGCATACAACGCCTGCCCCGCCGCATTGCGACCGTCTCCGTCCCGATAATAAAAATCCATCACCAGCCGCTCGTCGCCTGGGCTGCGGTCTGCGGATATGCAAGCCAATTCGTACAGCTTGCCGTATGCGGACGTGTCCAGATAGGTTTGCGGCTCGAACTGCCAATTCAACATATCGTCGGAGTATCCGACATGCTGGCGCCCGCCGCAGCCTTCGCTCAGAAACATCATATAGCGGCCATCGATGCGCACGGCCCTGCCACTGGGATCGCGAGGGATGACCGCGCCTTTCGCCCAATATTGCGAGACGGCATGCGGTACCACGACGCCTCTTTTCTCCCAGTGTAGCAGATCGTCCGACACCGCCATGTTGATATCGCAGCCGACTTGCACCTCGTACCCCATTGATTCCCGAACGCTTGCCGCCTGCTCTTCGTTCACCGGCCATACTCCGTTGTAGAACATATAATATTTCCCGTCGGCCTCATATACCTTCGGATCTTCGCAGCCGAGCAGTTCATTGTCCCTCGTCGGATAGATGATGGGATTATGCTGACAATCGCTCCATCCCGCTCCCTCCTCGTAGACGGCCAGGCCAATCCGCGAGCCGGTCGCTTCTTTCTTGGGCGCGGCCCGATAGAACATATACAGCTTGCCGTCGCGCTCGATCAGGCTCGGATTAAATAGAAAGCCGCTTTTCCAGCCGAAATCGTAAGGATCGCGCCATTGCCGCCCCAGTCGGAAGGTCATCCGTTCTTCCTTGACGAACGGACCGATCGCCCAGTCCGGCTCTTCCTCATACGCCCCCGAAAAATAGAGGGTGGACAGCCAAGCGTGATCGCCCACATTCATGGCCAGCGACGCTTCGTAATGCTCTTTCATTTCCGCTTTGCGATCAGCGAGATTCATAATCCATTCACCACCCTGCTTCGGTTATTGATATTCAATCCTGTCCGTTCGCGCCCCAAGCTTGGAGCATATAGCGGACCCACTCCTGCATCAGCGCGGCTGCCTGCGCCCGCGTCAAATGGTCGCCAGGCGCGAAGCGGTTGCCTTCCTTGCCTCGAATGATGCCGGCATGATGCAGCGTCTGCACCGCCTCCGCCGCCCATGGGCGTATGTTCGCCGCGTCGGCAAACGTATCGGGTGCGCCAGCCGCAGCCGGAAGCTTCAACCCGGCGTATTGCGCGTAACGCAGCAGCAGCACGGCCATCTCCTGGCGCGTCACCAATCGGTTTGGCTCAAACTTCCCGTTGCCCGTTCCGGCGGCAATTCCCGCTTCGTTAGCCCAGCCGACAGCCGAAGCGTACCAGGCGCCATCCTCCGTATCCGCAAACGGCAACTGTCCGGCCGGACCAGGCAGCGTTCGTTCCAGATTGGCCAACAAGCGCACCGCCATCGCCCGTGTCATGCCTTGATCCGGCGCGAACTTGCCGCCGCCCAGGCCTTGCATTATGCCTCTGGCCGTAGCCAGAGCAATGCTGTCCGCCGCCCAATGCGAAGCGGTATCGCCATAAGGATTAGTCGACAGCGGTGCCAGCACTACATAAACCTTTCCGCCGACGATAAAGCTTATGCCTCCCGTCGTCCGCCCCGACAACGGATTGGCTCGTTCGATGCCGGCTGCCGACAGCTCATTTACAACCGCATCGGCACCGGCGATCGGCAAAGTAACTAACGCGAGCCATGCATCGTCCGAGAGCTCCCGTCCATCCAAGGTTGCGGCGAACACATACACCTGACGTCCGTCCGCCGCTTCGCTCACAGGTCCCGGAAGCTGTCCGGCAGCGGCTTTCCACAGCTTCAGCTCCAACGTTCCCGTACGATCGCGATAAAGCTCAAGCACATCTTCGATGCTTAATTGAATATCGCCCAGCGGACTCGCCAGCAGCAAGTGTCGGACGCCCGCTTCTTGCCACATATCGTCTTTCCATATGCGCTCCGGAATCGTCACCGAAAAACCGTTTGCCGCAGCCAAGTCCGATTCGGCCATCTTCAGCTCGATTCGCGCCGCGCCGCCTTGTTCCGCTGCGGCTTTTTCCACAGCCTGAGTCACGCCGTCCGGGAGAAGCTCCGCCACAAAGCGGCCTTCTGTCCATTCGCCGTTGTACGCGGCGGCCTCGTCGCCATCCGCTCCGCCGCCGGTGCCGCTGCCGTTTCCGACATTGCCCGCGCCACCGGGCGTATATCCGGTCACCTCGACGCTTATGCCCGCGTAATGATCCTCTGTCCGGATATCGATAACCGCTTTGCCCGCTCCGGTTACGCTAACGATGCCATCCGGACTGACCTGAGCGACCGATGGATTCGAGGAACGGAAAATCCACTTGTCATTGATCGCGTTAGCCGGCGATACGACCGGCAGCAGCGTTAGCCGGCTGCCGACGGCAAGCGCGGATTGCGGCGCTTCGGCCGTGACGGCAACGGCGCGCTCCGGGCGAACGGCAACCGTAATCGTCGCCTTTACTCCCGGTTGATCGCTGCGTTCGGCGTCGATTACGGCCGTGCCGTTGCCGATTGCCGTGATGCGTCCGCTTTGATCGACCATCGCCACGGTCTCATCGGAGGAGCTCCATCGCACAGCGGCGCCGATGTCGCCGCCCTCCAGCGTTGCGGCCGCTTGCGCCGACCCGCCTGTCGTCAATTCGACCAGCTTCTTGTCAAGCTTAATGGCATAACTTTCCGACTGCCCATGCTGCAAGGAAATGCCCTTTACATCGACGGAAGCGCCCTCCGCTCCGTTTGCCATCACATACAGCGTCGTCCGCTGCAAGCCCGTTTTGTCGAACGAGGCGTCATATTGGCGCAGCATAGTCGCCGCGTCTACCTCCGTAACCCCGGTTGTTGTGCGGTCCGCCACCAAATATTTCGGATGTTCGTCGCCTTCGAACTTCAATTGCAGCGTCCATCTGGCCGTTGTTTGCGCCACATCGATCGCAAGCCGAATCGGCTTGTCGAAGTCGAGCAGGAACGGAGTCGACCGAACCGTGCCATAGTCGCCGTCGGGATGATTTTCCGTCACGCGCGCCGCTGCATTAATATAGCCGATCTTCCCTGGCGCAGAAGAAGATTCGAACGTCTCGATCGTCGCTTTGTCCGCCGCATAAGCCGTCGTTTCGTCCTCATAAACAACCTCAAGCGAATCGACGATAAAATAAGCGCCTTTTTTGTCGGTAGCCCACAACTCCAGCCTTGCTTCGCCGGAGCCGGTCGGCGCCTGATTTTGATAGTCCAGAATGCCCTGTGGCAGATTGATTGTTTGTATGCCGGTAGCCGTTCGGTTCGCGTAGATATAGTAGGAAGAGCCGCCAAACAGCAGCTTGAGCGTATACGTGTTTCCTTCGCCTACTTCCGCAATATCGATCGCCAGAGTTGGATTTTTCGCAAAATCAAGCGTAAACGCGCCGGACTGAACGCCCCCGTAACCCTCGTTGTCGGTTCGGTTCTCCATAATCGCTTTTTTGCCGATCAGCGTTGCCGTGCCGGGCGATTCGCCCGACGCAAAGCTTGCGATATCCATCGCATCGAAGACAACATCGGCGGCCACGGCCGGCGGATCATCATAGAACAGCTTAAGCGACTTCAGTCCAAACGAAGCTCCTTCCTTGCCGTTCGCCATCAGATAGACGCGAAGCTGCGTGGGACCCGTTCGCTCCTTGTCGCCGAACGAAGCAAGCGCGTTTTTTAGATCGATCAGCTTTTTACCGGCATTCATTCCGTTCGACAGCACATATTTGCCCCATTGCTCATCCTCGAACTTGATCTGAACGGTATAATAGGGGTCGGGCTGATTCGTATCCAGCTCCAGATACGGCCGGCGGGAGAAATCGACTTCGATCGTTTCGGATTGCACCGCGCCCCAGTCGCCATCCTCGTTCGTTTCCGTAATAAGCGTGTAACCTTCGCCGCTATCCGTTACCGCTGCCGGCATCGCCGCTACCGGCGTATACTGCAGCGCATCGGCCGCGGATGCCTCATAGATGACGTTCGCTTCATCGGGACGGCTGATCTCGAGCTTGATATTGGCCGTGTCGCTTAGCCCGTTCTCTTTTACCGTTACGGCTACATCCGAAATTCCGTTGGCCATCCGGGTCGTATCCAGCGTATAGTCGGCCACAAACGGGCCGGAATATAGCAGGGTATCGCCTACGGCAATTTCCATCTCGGCGTTGTCGCTGCCAGTCAGCTCCAGCTGCAGTTCAACCGCATCCGCCGTTATATGCTGGCGTTGAACGGACGGCGACAAAATGCTGACCCCGATCGCGTCCTTGGCAATCGTCCGCGCTCCGACCATCCAGCTTGCCCCGACATGGCGAATGTCCGCCTCGGCCGGCAGCACAATAACGTTCAACGAAGACAACGCAGGAATCGTCAAATTGTAATTGCCCGATACATTGGCGGCAAGCGTTGTTTTGGAAGCGGCATCGAATAGCTTAGACGGACCGTCCAGTTCGATTGACACGCTTCTCGCCTCCGGGTACGGATTATAATATAAATATTGCGGGAAAGTGCCCGACTCGCGATAATAATCGGTTGCATTCAGATCGAGACGCAAAATGCGCTCTACGCTGGTCGGATCAATAATCGCCGCAAACACGCCGATCAGCGACGAACCGTATATGCCATAGTTGGTCTGTCCCCAGCCATTGCTGACCGGATCTCCCGTAGCGAACGGCGAAACGTCGTTTACCGTACGCCGAACGCCCTCGTAACCAATAACGCCGTCCGGATCATGCTCGAACGCGCCTCCATGCGACTGATTGGCAGCCGGCAGTTCGTTCGGATACATAAGCCGCACGCTGTTGGAAGCGCTCAGAAACCATTTGCCGACAGCGTCGGAATAACGGGGATCGTATTTGGCAAGCGGCGCAAGCGCCGAGCCGAGATGATAGGTATTCATAAGGAAACCGAATCCGCCGCCGTCGCTTCCCGCGCCGACAAGACCATCGGCCTGATATCCGCCCCATTCGCCTTCCATGACGCCCCAAGTCGTGCGGACATCGCTGTCCCCGTCGAACAGCCAGTTGATCATTTTATCGATATTGTAATTTAGGCCAAATCGGAAGTTCATGACGGCCGCCATCAACGGACTGTAATCCTGGGTTACCTCATAGTTGGGATTGATACCGCTTGCATTTAGCTCATCCATAACCAACGTCATGGCGTCCAAATACTTCTGCTGGCCTGTCGCCTCATAAGCCGAATAGAAAATGTACGCCAGCGCCCCGCCAGGCGGTTCCGTCCACCTTCCGTTGCGGACCGGCTCACCCGTTTTCATATTATAGGATGTGAAGTCAAACGACAGCTTGCCGCTGCTGTTTTTAAAATTCGGCAATGCTTCGAGCCATTTTTCCGCTCCTTGCACAATGATGTTGCGCATCGAAGGGATATCCTGCCCGTATTGGCGCTTGGCCGTCTCGTAAATCTGTATGTACAGCAACTGCGGATACAGCTCATACCAGAAGCTTTGGCCGGTTGACGTATTCGTTCGGTTCAACACCATATTTTCGCCGTTTGCGGTATTGTGAAAGCCGTTTGCCATTTCCGCCAAATTGTAGCCGTACTGATTGGTCTTGTCGATACCTGCGAGCATGCCGGACAGCAGCAGCGCCAGCGTCGAAATCGCCTCTTGTGATCCCGGCGACATCGTATTTTCTCCCGAGCCGTTTATATGGCCGATATACGAGGGGAAACCGAACATTCGGCCGTATCCGTTGCGGTTGGTGTCGTCCCAATAGCCGATCGGCATAAAGGATTCCGTCTTATCGACTGGCACGTATTCCGGATTTGCTGCAAAAGCGAACAACAATTCGTCCAAGCGTTGCGCCATTCCGTCAAAATCCATATACCGGTAATTGCTGGCCCAATCGGTCATTCGATCCACTTTGCGCACCGATTTGGCGGCGACAGCCGCGCCGGCCGCCGCCCCTCCATCGGACGGATTCGCAGCCGCCGCTCCGACCGTCGCGCTCCCGTCGGACAGATTTGCAGCCACCGTCGGACCGGCGTACAATAAGGACCCGAACACCGCTCCCGCAACAAGCGCAGCCGTTGCCCGCTTTATTGATTTTTTCATATCTTTTTCAAACCTCCCCGTCATTTATTCGTGCTTTCCCACAGTATAAAGCCGGCTGAAGACGAGGGGTTACATTTCTATTTGTCAGGATATGGCGGTCGTTTTCTCTAATTCGCGCTGCCGAACAAAAAAACATCCCGGCCACGGATGGCCGGAATGCTCTGTATAGGAAATTATTATTTCACGAACCTTACGCGCTCGGAGAGCGGTTGAACCGGTTTGTCACCTGCCGGAGCAACCACTTTGCCGAATGGCATCTGGGCCAGCAGCTTCCAGCTTGCAGGGATTTCCCATTCTGCCTTCACCTTGTCGTCGATCAGCGGGTTGTAGTGCTGCAGCGAAGCGCCGAAGCCTTCCAATTCCAATGATGTCCAGATGACGTATTGCAGCATGCCGTTAGATTGGTTCGACCAGACCGGGAAGTTGTCCGCGTAAGCTGCGAACTGCTTCTGAAGACCTTCAACGACCGCCGTGTCCTCGAAGAACAGCACCGTGCCGTAACCCGCTCCAAATGCGTTCATTTTGTCCTGAGTCGGGCCGAATTGATCCGCAGGCACGATGGCTTTCAGCGTATCTGTCGTCATGTTCCACAGCTTGTCATGCTGCTCTCCAAGCAAAACAACGACGCGCGCGCTCTGGGAGTTGAAGGAAGAAGGCGTGTATTGAACCGCATGGTTCACAACCTCCTGAATACGTTCGTCGGACACAACCTGCTCCTTGCTGATTGCGTAGATGGAACGTCTCGCTTGCACTGCCGTGTAGAAGTCCTTAGTTGCTGTTAATGTTCCCATGATAATACCTCCGTATGTCGTAGTTGATTTTTTTTGCGATGATAATGTTCTGCGCCAAGTAACGCAATACCTATGAACGGGAGACCAGCAGTCTTACTCCGATGCCAAACGGATCTCGCAGATATACTGCATCTTGCCGCTCTTCGCAGGAGTATCCTGCTTCGGTGATGGATGACGTCAGTTTTTTCAACTCTTCCTCGTCCGGCAAGATGATCGTAAAATAATCGATCCCGGTTCCGTTGCCCGATACAGGCGGAGCGCCGACGCCCGCCCACAGGTTAAGGCCGACATGATGATGATAGCCGCCAGCCGAGATAAACAGAGCGCCCATTCTCATCCAATCGGCAACAATGTCGAAACCAAGCACATCGCAATAGAAGCCTCTCGCCTTGGCCATATCTCCCACATGGAAGTGAACATGTCCCATCGTTGTTCCTAGAGGAAGACCGCGCCATTTCTCGTTTTCCGCTTCCGCCAGCAAGCCATGCCAGTCGATGGGATCGCTTGCCATCCGTACGGTTCCATCGCTATTAAGATTCCACTCGGACCGCGGCCGGTCTCTGTAGATCTCAATTCCGTTCTGGTCCGGGTCGGACAAGTATAGTGCTTCGCTGACTAGGTGATCGGCTTGGCCGATTGCCACGCCTTTGTCCACCAAATGTCTCAATGTAACGCCCAAGTCCTTCCTTGTCGGCAACAGAATCGCAAAATGGTACAAGCCGCTATGCGAACGTTCCGGGGTAACGACTGCTCCCGGCACTTCCTGCAGCACGAGCAGCGTCGTCTTGCCGTCGACCGTCAGCTCGGCGGTTCGCTCATCCTGTTTCCTCAGAAGCTTAAGACCAATGACTTCTTCATAGAATGCAAGCGAACGGCTCAAATCGCTCACTCTTAGCTTAACCTCGCCCAGCGATATGCCTGGATGTAATTTATGGGGCATTGGAAGCTTGACCTCCCATTTCGTTGAATTTAATTTATTGTTACTTACTATTAGTAAGTATATATTGCTTAATAACTTAAGTCAAGCGCACGTTCCAAAATAAATCCACAGAGCTTTAATGAGCTTGTGGATTTTTTGTAATTGTTATTCCGCAAAACGAAAACCCGCTCCGGCCGAAATGAATCGACAGGGCGGGCTATGACATGCAGCCGATTATTTAACAGTGCTTACACCGATCCGCTCAATCGGCTCCGTACGGCCCGCTACCGAGGCCGCTCCTGGCGTTGGCGCAGCCCAGCGGACGGCATTGCCGATGACTTTAAGCACCTCGGACTGATGATAGACGGGGAACGTCTCATGGCCTGGACGGAAGTAGAAGATTTTGCCTCTGCCCCGGCGGTACGTACAGCCGCTGCGGAACACTTCTCCGCCTTCGAACCAGGAGATAAACACGAGTTCGTCCGGTGTCGGGATTTCGAAGCGTTCGCCGTACATTTCTTCCTTCGGAATTTCGAAGTAGTCGCCTAACCCTTCCGCGATGGGATGTCCGCTCTCGATGACCCAGACACGCTCGCGTTCGCCATCGTCGCGCCACTTCAGCGTGCCCGTCTTCGTGCCAAGGAGCCGCTCGAAGATTTTGGAGGCATGCCCGGAGTGAAGCACGATAAGGCCCATTCCGTCCAGTACGCGGTCACGCACCTTCTCCACAATATCATCGCGCACTTCGCCGTGCGCCAGATGCCCCCACCAGAGCAGTACATCCGTATTCGCCAGCACCTCTTCCGTCAGCCCATGCTCCGGCTCGTCCAGCGTCGCCGTCGTTACCTCCACGCTCTCCGCTTTCAGCAAGTAATCGCCGATGGCATTGTGGATCCCTCTCGGGTAAATTCCCGCCACATGCTCGTTTAGCCTTTCGTGCCTGTATTCGTTCCAGATCGTCACTTTTAATGTCGTCATGATATAACGTCCTCCTTCTATTATGATCCCCAAAAGTTTCTAGAGCCTCTTACTCCGCCGATACCCAGCGTCCTTCCGCAAACGATTCGATAATGGCGTCGATCGTACGCTGATTAATGTACCCATCCTCGATCGTCGCGTTTAACCCGTCGTCCTTTCCCCTTACCAGATCGAAAAACGATTGCATCTGCTCGGCCTTATGCAACTCCGGTATGTCAAGAAATCGGAAGCCGCCTTCTTCGTCGTCAAAGTTGCCTTCCAGCGTATCTTCGGCTTCGAGACTATAGACGAGCGAGCCCTTGGAGCCGTATATTTCGATCCGTTGGTAATTGCCTCGTCCGTAAGCGAAGCGCGAAATTTCCATCGAGGACGAGATCCCATTTTCCATGCGGCCAAGAACATGGCAGAAGTCGTCTACATCAACCTCTCCTTTGCCGCTGCCATCAGGCAAGCTGCGCTCGCGGACGATCGTATCGCCGTGACCGACTACGCTCGTCGTCTCGCCAACCAGGAACCGATGCAGGTCGAGAATATGCGAGCCAAGATCGCCTAATGCGCCTGAGCCGGACAGCTCCTTGCTAAAGCGCCAATAGAGCGGAACGTCCTCGGGAATGGCCCAGCCCTGCAAATATTGGCTGTACACATGGCGGATCGTCCCCAGTTTGCCGGACTGGATCAATTCCCTTGCATAACGGGCCGCACTCCTGTACCGATACGAAAAACATACAATGTGCGGAACCGGCTTATTGGCCAGCTCCTCGCGGAGCGCGAGCGCTTCGCGCATATTCAAGGCAATCGGCTTCTCCAGTGCGAACGGCTTGGCCGCCCGAATCGCGTCAAGCGCAACCGCAAAGTGATTGTTGTTCGGCGTGCCGATCATGACGGCATCTACTTCCTTGTTCGCTAGCAGCTCCTCGTGGCGCAAGTACCGTCTTTCCTGCGGAATGCCAAGCGCTTCGCCCCGTTCCTCCAACGCTTTTGCATTGACGTCGCAGATAGCGAACAGCTCTGCATCGGGACTGTTCTCGATACCCCAAATATGATAATTGGCGATGCCTCCCATGCCGATGACACCGATCTTCAGCTTTTCCATAGTCACCATCCATTCCTTAATATCGCTTGCATGTTTCCACCACAGTATAGAATGTGCTAGACTATTCGGGAATGTGAGATCGTGACGATTTTTGTATAAAACCGACTTTTATTACTCTGGGTAAAGGTGGGACGGACATGCTGGAGATGAATGTAGAGCGCGTGCCGAAGATCGAATTAATGGGCTTCGTATCTTATGGTACGCCATGGATTCACTTCTTCCGCAATACGGACGAACATGTTCTGTATGTGATCAAAAGCGGGGAGCTTCATATGAGAGAGGAAGGCCGCGAATACGTGCTGCGGCGAGGCGACATGTTGCTGCTGGAGCCCGGACTCGATCACGAGGGGACGAATAAGGCTGTCTGCGACTATTATTTTTTCCACTTCCGGCATCCTGGACTTACGCCATCGCCCAGAGTGATCGACCCTGCGGAGCTTGCCCGCAGTTATGTGCTGGATGACGATGATGGGCACGGTCAGGTGCCTACTCATTATTTCCCCAAACATTGTACGATCTCCGATAAAAACAGCTTCCAACAGCTCATGCGCGCCATGAACGAATTGCTGCTGCTCTATCGGCGCAAGCATTACAATCGAGGGGTGACCGCGCTTCGATTTTCCGAGTTTCTGATCGAGCTGTCCCGCGAATATTTGCTTGGCGTGTTGCAGAACGAAGGCGGCAAAGGCTCCAAGGCGATTACGAAGGTACACGCGCTGCTCGACTATATTCAGCAGCATTATACCGAGAAGCTGACAAGCACGGAAATCCAGGCGGAGCTGGAAGCGAACTACGATTATTTGAACCGCGTATTCAAGGAATATACGGGCGAGACGATCATGCGCTACGCCAACAAAATCCGGATTCAGCATGCGCGGGAGTTGATTCGGGCAACCCCAATGAGCTTCGGCGAGATCGGTTATCTGGTCGGTCTGGAGGATCCTTACCACTTTAGCAAGGTATTCAAGCAATATGTCGGCCTGTCGCCTATGCAGTACTATAAGAAGGTGCGGGAGATGTAGCTGGCTGACTGTTGGAAATGGATGGTGAGTGGATGAATGGTAGTAATGGGATGGAGGGTGGTCGGATGGTGGGGGATCGGATGGTGGGGGATCGGATGGTGGGTGGATGAGTTGCACGGAACGCACTCTGGTAGCACGTCCGCCTGTCGGTGCGCTATCGGTACAAAGGAAATTACTTGGAAAGCGCTTTGGCAGACACGTCCACCAGTTGGTGCGCTATCGTATATTTAGGTAATAGTGCGGAATGCGCTTTGGCTGCATGTTCGCCAGTTGGTGCGCTATCGGATATTGAGGTAATTGCGCAAAAAGCGCTTTGGCTGCATGTTCGCCAGTTGGTGCGCTATCGGATATTGAGGTAATTGCGCAAAAAGCGCTTTGGCTGCATGTTCGCCAGTTGGTGCAACAGCGTCTATGTGCCTGCTTGGCTTTTAAACTAAATTTAAAAGGAAAAGTGCCCACTAATTCCTGCATCGTTCCAACATCTCCGCTAAGAGAGGGAAATTCTCCCTCTAATTCATGCATCCTAGTGTGATTTAGACCGTCCTCCCCATATTAGATGGCACTTTTCCCTCTATTTGAGTCGCATACGGCTAATCGGGCATATTAGAGGGAGGTTTTCCCTCTATTAGTTTTGGTAACTGCAAAATATTGGTTGGCTTCGAGTTTGCGGTCGCATGCTGATAATCAGCCATAATATAAGGGACCTCTATTGGGAAGCACGCCGTTACGTTGTCACTTGCCCTCCGCCTTTGCGACTGTGCGACTCCCCGCGCCTCTGCACCTGTGCCTGCCTCTGCCTGTACCTCTGCACTTGTGCCTCTGCGCCTGTGCCTGCTTCTGCCTGCACCTCTGCGCCTGTGTCTGCCTCTACCTGTACCTCTGCACCTGTGCCTGCCTCTGCCCGCCCCCGCCCTCGCATATGCACAAATGCACAAAAGAAGGCCGCTCTAATAGAGCAGCCTCCACAAGTAAAAGGTCGCGTACGCCTCCCAGCCCGCCCAGCCTTGCGACATGGCTGAAAGCTCTCCCTTGGTCGGTTTGCGACCCTCGCCAGTCAACGACTTGATCGCGTTATGCAGACCAACGTCGTCGATCGGGAACGCGTCCGGGTAACGAAGACATCGCATAATGACGTAATGGGCCGTCCAGGGACCGATGCCCCTCCGACTGACAAGCATGCGCTCGGCTTCCTTCATACTGCCCGATGCCAACAGCCTCTCCTTCGTCAACTCGCCCGATGCCACTGCTGCAGCAGTGTCGATGAGGTATTCGCTCTTCCGCGTCGTCATGCGCAGCGGTTCAAGCTCCTCTACCGTCAGCCCCGCGATCGTCTCCGGCTCCGGGAACAGCCAGTAGGCATGCCCCCCATGCTCGATGCATCGGCCATATCGTTCGACCAGCCTGCGCTTTAGCGTGTACGCGAACGCCAGATTAATCTGCTGGCCAATAATTCCCCAGCATAGCGCTTCGAACAGATCCGGTATGCCCAGCAGCCGGAGACCCTGGAAGCGGCGGACGGGCTCCCGCAGCCAAGGATCATTCTCCGCCAGCGAATAGAACGGAGTCAGGTCCCTCTCCAGATCAAACCATTCGCGCACGTACGCAATTGCTGCGGAGGTAAGGGATTCCTTGGCAGACAGCGACCGCGGACCACCAGCATCCTTTGACGCCGCCTGTTCCTGCTCCGACGCCAACAGCAGCACCGGCTCTCCGCCAGCAGATTCCTTTGCGGTTCCCGTGAAGCCGGAGAGACCGGCAACCGCAAATGGCTCCGTCAATCGCTCCAGCTTCACCCCGCCTTTATCGCTTTCACTCACATGCCACACAGCCCCATAAACCCCATCAGTTATCGCCTTATAGACCGCACCGGCTTCCGTGCGGAACAGGCATTCGTTCGCCGAACGCTCCAGATAGGCCAGATTATGTCCAAAATGAAAGCCTACCGGCGCTGGCAAGTTGATCGTCTCCATCGCATATCACTATCCTCTCGGCCTACTCTTACTCATAGTTGTACCACAGAACATCGGCCGGAGGTTTTCGGGATCTTGTTGTTCTACTCTTGCTCTATTTTACCCTGCCATCCTTAGCCTACGTCCACCTTATCTATGTCGCGGAAGCTCCAGAATGCCAGCAAAACGCCGATAGCCGACAACGAGAGCGGGATCGCGATGATGGAGCTCAGGGTAAAGCCCATATTGTTGGAAGCCACCAGCATGACGATAAGAACGGCGGATACAATCGTCGCAACCACGGACTTCTTCCTCATGCCGAAGAGGAGCGGCAAAAGACTGATACCCGCAGCTCCGATGGCTTGCATGAGTATCGTCAAACCGTGTTCGTACAGAAGCGAATTGCTCCATTGATCATCAACGTAACCCATATTTTCGTTGATGATAAGGAAGATCGTGCCGACGAGCACATTCGCTATAACAACGTTCGTAAACGTCCATATGAAGACGATCGACAGCTTGGCGTACATAAGCTTCTTCCTGCTGACCGGATAAGCGAACAGAAGCCCCATCGTTTTGTCCCGGAATTCGCTAATGACAAGTTTGGACAGCAAAGCCGCCCCATAGATGATGAACGTAGCCCGGACTAACACGTCGATCATCTCCAGCATGTCCGGGTAACTCGCGAAGATCGGTTCTTCCGAGATCGGACCTTCGGTGAAATAGATAAGCGCCAGGAAACCGGCGATGATGCCGTATGCCAGCACGGAACCCCATGCATAACCTTTCAGATGTCCTTTGCGCAGCTCGAGTTTAATGAGATTAAGCATGGACCGCACCTCCTTTGGTCAATTCCAGGAAGAAGTCTTCGAGCGAATGATGACGCCGATTTATGGACTCCACGGATACGCCGTTTAGAATAAGTCCCTTTGCCAATTCGTCCTGCGGCACATTCCTGTCATATACTCTCAGCGTGCGTTCGCCGATAAGCTTGAAGTTCCGAATGCCCAGCTTCTCCTCCAGCACGTATGCGGCTTGCTTGGCATCGGCCGTCACGATCTCCACGTAATCGGTCCTGGATGCGCGTATATCCTCCATCGTCACTTCCCTGACAAGAACGCCCATATCGATAACGCCGATGACATCGGCCACCTGCTCGATCTCGCCCAGAAGATGGCTGGATACGAGCAGCGTCATTCCGAATTCGTCGCGAAGCCTGCGGAACAGCGACCTCATCTCCTGAATGCCTGAGGGATCCAGGCCGTTGATAGGCTCGTCGAGCAACAGCAGCTCGGGACGCGTCGAGATCGCTCTTGCGATACCCAGACGTTGTCTCATGCCAAGCGAATACTGTTTGACCGGCTTGCCTTCGATGCCGATTAGTCCCACCATGCTCAGCGACTCCTTCATGGCGTCCTGGTTGTAGAACCCCATATATTCGCCATGCAGCGCCAGATTTTGTTCCGCCGTCAATTTTTCGTAGAAGACCGGCGTCTCGATCATATGGCCGATTCGCTTGAGAGGCTCCACCGAACCCGGAAGCATCCTGCTTCCAAACAGTTCAATCTCGCCCCCGGAGGGTCTGACGAGACCCAGCAGCATCTTCATCAAGGTTGACTTGCCTGCCCCGTTGGGACCAAGGAAGCCGTAAATACTTCCCTTTTTAACCGTCATATTGACGTTTTTTACGATATCCGCTTTGCCATATGTTTTGCTAAGCAGCCGCGTCTTTATTACATCCGTCATGTCGTTCACTCCCCGCCAGATTTCGATCTCTTGCTGATCTGTTTCTATCTTATCGCGGGCCCCTCTCTTTTTCCTTTCCCGTTTCTTACTTATTTCTTACTCTCCTCGCCTTGCCCCTGCGGAACGCGGCATCGTCAGCTTAAACGTCGTGCGGACGAACGGCAAACTGGATACTCCGATGACCCCGCCCATTCGTTCGGCTAGCCGCTTCGTAATTGTAAGTCCAAGCCCGCTCCCCTGCGAATGTTTGTTTCTGGAGTCATCCAGCGTGTACAATCTCTCGAAGACCCGATCTTGATCGGCAGCGTCAATGCCCCGGCCCCGGTCCGTTACTTCGATGACGGCTTCGCTCCCTTCGGCGTACAGCGACAATCCCAAGTAACCGCCATCCGAGCCGTAACGCACCGCATTGGACAACAGATTGTTTAAAATGCGACCCAACGCCTCTTCGTTTGCGTATAGCCAGACAGGCTCCTCCGGCAGTTTAATGTCTACCTCCAGCCCCTGGTCCGACAGCAGATCGTAGAAGGCCAGCACGCCGTTTCTGCAAACCTCTCCCGCATCCACCATCGACAGCTCCAGCTCGGAATCCCCTGATTCCAGCTTGGCGAGATCAAAGAACGCGTTCATAAGCTCCAGCACTTCTTCCGTCTTCCGATGCACTTTCTCTAACAACCGGAGGCGTTCTTCCGCGGTCATATTCACATTTTTGGCCAACATCTCCGCATATCCCAAGACGACGGTGAGCGGCGTTCTTAAGTCGTGGGACACGTTGGCAAGCATTTTGCGCATGGCCCTCTCCGTCATCGCATAGTCGGCAGCCGACTTGCCGGCACGGTCCAACAGATCGTTTATCCCGACCAGCAGCTCCCGCACGGCATGGGATTCAGTCGTTAACAGGATTCGTTCCGTCGATTGCTTCGAAGGAGCTTGGGCTATGTCATCCAGTTTCCCCTTGATATAAGCAATCTCCCTCTGATAAGCGCGATTGCGCAGCCTCTCTCTCACGGCAAAAAACAGCAGCACGGCAGCCGGCAATAACCACAGCCCTGCCATGCTACTGTTCTCCCAGACGATAGCCGATGCCCCATAACGTACGGATGTAGCGGGGATTCGACGGATCGTCTTCAATCTTCTCGCGCAGGCGCCGCATATGTACGTTAATCACATTCTCGTCGCCGTAATACGTGTCGTTCCAGACAAGCTGATATAACAACGCTTTGGTATAAACCCGCGTCGGGTGCTCCACGAACAGCTTTAAAATTTGGAATTCCTTTGCGGTCAGCTTTAGTTCCTCGCCTCTCTTCGTTACGATGAAGTTGGAAGGATCCACGATCAAATCGCCGACCGTCAGCTTGTCCGACGTGACTTCTGCTTCGTCCGCGATAACCTCCGAATACTGAGTCGCCCTGCGAATGGAGGCCGCTACGCGCGCCGACAACTCCAGCAGCGAAAAGGGCTTCGCGATATAATCGTCCGCGCCGAATCGCAGCCCAAGCGCCTTGTCCACCTCTCCGTCCTTGGCCGACAAGATCAGGATCGGCACGCGGCTGCGCTCGCGGAACCTCTGCAAAACGTCAAGTCCGTTCATCTTGGGCAGCATGAGGTCGAGCAGCACCAGATCGAAGCTCTCCGCACGGAATGTTTCAAGCGCGGCAACGCCGTCACGAACAACCGTGACGGCGTAGCCTTCTTTCGTCAAATAATCTTCGACCATCTCTCCGATGGAGAGATCGTCCTCCACGAGCAGTAATTTGCCAGACATATTCTTATTCTCCTTCTTGCTCGTTGTCCCGTTTCTTCGCGACGAGAAGCAAGATCGTGATGAGGGTAAATCCCGTCAACGCGAGGAAAGGAATCGTAATAAAGCCCAGCCAGTTGATCCACTCGGTCGTGCACGGAACGCCGTTTGTGCAAGGGCGCACCTTCTCGAACCCGGGGATTTTCTCCATCATATAATGGAAGGTCGAGACGCACATACCGATGATGGAGAGCGGCAGCACGTATTTTTTTATTTTGAAATCGTCGTAAAACGCTGCAATGCCAAGAATAATGCTAAGCGGGTACATCAATATGCGCTGGAACCAGCACAGATCGCAAGGGATGAATTCGCGAATTTCGCTGAAATACAAGCTTCCGAGCGTCGCTATGACAGCGACCAGCCAGGCGAAGTACAACGCGTTCCTCCTGAATGCCATGAGCCCACCCCTATTCCAGGTTCGCTTCGATCGCCGCTTTAATCGCCGCGTAATCGAACGGATTTGCGATTTGCGTCTCGTTAATCATGATGGTTGGCGTTTGGTTGACGTTGAACTTCTCGTACAATGACTTGTCCAAGAGATATTGTTCCTTCATCTCGTCCGATTTCATAATGGTTCGGAAGGCGGTTTCGTCCAGGTCCGGAATGGTTGCTTTGGCCACTTCCACGGCTTTGTCCTCCGTCAGCCATACCTCATCGTGCTCGGCAGTCGGCTGCTGGTCGTACAGCGCCTTGTGGAACGCCCAAAATTGATCGGGATAGGACTTCAACACCGCTTCGCTCGCCAGAGCTCCGTTAACGGATGGCTGCTTATGGAAATCAACGTTAACGTAGGCAAACGTAGCCTTGCCCGTATCGATGTAATCCTTCTGCAATTGCGGCCATACCGCCTCTCCCCAATATTTGCAGGACGGGCACATGTAGTCGCCGAATTCGACGATGGATACTTTGGCGTTCGCATCGCCCATCACCGGCTGCGACTGAGTGGAAGGCGCGCTGGCCAGTTCTTTGTTTTGTCCTTCGCTTTTCTTCTGTGTCTGATTAATAATAACGAGCAATACGATGATCAGTACGACAATAGCCGTATACAATACGAAATTGCGTGACCCCGATTTTTTCTTGCGCTTTACTTGTGCACTCATTCCTTATTCACCTCGTTTGGTTTATGTCATTTAGCGTACCATAATAGTGGGACATCCTCTACATCCCCAAATAAGAAAAATCGAACATTTTTTTACGAATGATATGAAAGTTACTTCAACAAAGAATGTGCATTTGACAGAACAAGCCAAATAATAATATCATATGAACAAGTATTCATATGTACAGATGAGAAGGAAGGCGAGCGGTATGAAGCAGTATCAGGTGAAGGGACTCTCCTGCGGCGGCTGCGCAATGCGGCTGGAACAAGAAATTCGGGAACTTGAGCATGGCGAGGGAGCTACGCTTAATTATAATTCGGGCAGATTGCGAGTCAACGAAGAGATCTCCATGGAAGCCGTGCGCCGCATTTTGAAGTCGGACGGAGCCACGCTCTCGGCTGCTCCAGCGGATGCCGAGGCAACCGGAAGCGTGAATGGTCATGCCCACTCGCATGCGGGGCAAGGGATCCACTCCCCTGACGACCACGAGAAAGAGCACGGACATGACCATGCCGAACATGGAGACGAACATGACCATTCGCATGGCAGCGGTTGGACGAAGCTGAGGCCCGTCCTCGCCGCGGCCATCTTATATATCGTTGGACTTCTGCTCGATGGGCGAGCGGAGTCCTGGATCGTTGTGACCATTTATTTGGCGGCGACTGCCATCAGCGGATATTCGACCTTCATGAAGGGTCTCCGCAATCTGCTGCGGTTCAAATTCACGATGGATACGCTGATGACCGTTGCGCTCGCCGGCGCCATTGCGATCGGCGAATGGAAAGAAGCGACGCTGGTAGCCATCCTGTTCGGACTAAATGAATGGCTCGAAGGACTGGGCATGGAGAAAGCCCGGCGTTCCATGGATGCGCTGCTCAAGACGGCGCCTAAGGAAGCTCGCAAGATGGAGGGCGGTCGCGAGGTGATCGTGCCCATACTTGCGCTTGCCGCGGGCGATATCGTAAAGATCAGACCCGGCGATCAAATTCCTTCCGACGGCGAAGTGATCGAAGGGGTCAGTTCGGTTAACGAAGCGGCCATCACGGGCGAATCCTTGCCGCTCTACAAAGCTGCCGGCGACATCGTTTTAGGCGGCAGCCTCAATCAGGACGGCCTGCTTCTCGTGCGAATTACGAAGGCGTACCGGGATTCCTCTCTCGCCCGTATCCTTCATCTTGTGCAAGAGGCTCAAGAGACAAAGACGCCCACGGAATTGTTTATCAACAAATTCGCGCGTTATTATACGCCCGCCATTATGATCATTGCCGTCATCGTCATGTTGGCCCCTCCCCTGCTTTTCGGAGGAGACTGGTCTGTCTGGCTGTATCAAGGGTTATCCGTTCTGATCGTGGGGTGCCCGTGCGCCCTCATCTTGGCTTCGCCGATCGCGATCGTATCCGGTATCGCACGCATGGCAAGGCACGGCATTCTCGTCAAAGGCGGCGTTCATCTGGAGCAGCTTGGAAAGCTGGAGCTGATCGCCTTCGACAAAACAGGCACGTTAACCAAAGGAAAACCGCATGTGACGGAAGTGCGGGTCTATGACCAAGAACGCCTGTTCCGCGTAGCGTCCCTCATCGAGAACGGCTCGACCCACCCGCTTGCCAAAGCCGTGTTGGAGGAAACAACCCGGAGAGGCATTACGGATGCCGGGGAGACGCCGTCTTCCCTCCGCACTATAGCGGGAGTCGGCATGGAAGCCGACATCGACGGAAGCATCTACAGACTCGGCAATGAGCTGAGCGCCTCTCATCTCGATATGCCGGAGCAGGTTCGAAGCGATATTGAAGCGCTGAAGGCAGCCGGACTCACCCTTGCGATCGTATCCGACGACTCGGAGGTGCTTGGTTTGTTCGGCATCGAGGACGAGGTTCGCGAAGAAAGCCAATCCGTCATTGCGGCCATTCACGGACTCCATATTCGTAGAACGGTCATGCTGACAGGCGATCATGAGAAGACGGCGCGTAAAGTTGCGAATCGGATAGGCGTATCGGAAGTAAAGAGCGGCCTGCTTCCGGAGGATAAGGTGGACGCGATTCGCGCTTTGGCGGCGGAAGGACGCGTCGGAATGGTCGGCGACGGGGTCAATGACGCTCCCGCTCTTGCCGCCGCCACGCTTGGCATCGCTATGGGCAAAGGTACGGACAGCGCCATGGAGACGGCCGATATCGTGCTAATGCAGGATCATCTTGGCAAGCTGCCTTATGCGATGAGGCTTGCAAGGCGCGTCGACCGGATTATACGGCTAAATATCGGCATAGCCCTTGGCCTGAAGCTGATCGCGCTCCTTCTCACGATCCCAGGCTGGCTCACGTTATGGATCGCCATTCTGTCCGACATGGGGGCGACGATTCTGGTTACTCTAATCGGTCTCACTCTATTTTTGGAGCGCAAGGAGAGCAGCACGGCGAAGGGCTGACGGAGGATCTGATCATTTCGGGCTGGATCAGGGTTCCGGAGCTTGGCGGACGATCTGATCATTTCCGGGCTGGGTCGAGGTTTCGGGGCTAACGGACGATCTGATCATTTCCGGGCTGGGTCGAGGTTACGGAACTTGCGGACGATCTGATCATTTTCGGGCTGGGTCGAGGTTTCGGGGCTGTTATGCCGACAATTATAGCTGCAAGCAACTGGCGCCGACCTTTGTCGGCGCCCCGCTTTCCGCGTTATGAATCAGCCAGCCGGCGACTGTGCAGCCACTTTGCACTCCACTGGCGTACGGAGTATTCATCGCTACATTACCGCTCGGTGAGGGCACTTTCTTTGCAAAGCAGTCGGCAAAACAATTGTATATTTACCCTGAAACTTGATCTTCCCTCCACAATTTGTGTGGGCTGAAGCCTTGTTGTTTCTTCAAAATTTGTTTCACTGAGTCTCGTTGTTTCTCCACAATTTGTAGGTCCCGCGGCTCGTTGTTTCTCCACAACTTATACGTCCCGAGGCTCGTTGGTTCTCCACAACTTATACGTCCCGCGGCTCGTCGTTCTCCACAACTTGTACATCCCGCGGCTCGTTATTCTCACCACTCTCCCTAATTGTACATATCTACACAATTTCGCAGACTTTACCTACCCCAGCTCAGCAAATTGTACAAAAATACACAAATACTCGCCCCATATCGAAACTCGGAAGCTTTCCGATCCATAATTTGTGTATAATTGTACAAATTCACGGAAAACTAGCACTTACGCAGTTATATTTGTGTATTTTCGTACAATTGTTAATCGACCAAACGTAACTGAAGAGCAGATGCCAGTGTATATCTGTAATTGTACACGTACGCATAAGATGGATCACGCCCCACACCGTCCCCCGCTTTGTGCTTTTGGTATGTAACTGTTCATTGCGCATAAATAACCGTAATCAAACTGTAGGATCACTGGGACCCGCATTTTAGTCCGTTCTCAAAAGTTATCCACGTGTAGGTAGAGGTCGAGTAGGGAGAACGCTTATGCTTGCCTTGATTTCAAAGCGATAAGGCCTTGCCGTCCTTTGAAGGCCAACGCGCATCATCCCGAGTCAATAAAGTGATAGATGAATTGCAGGCCATGCTCCTTCAGCTTGCGGCCGATGTCGCTGGCAATGCCGGCAAATTCGGCATAACCCGAACCGCCCGAATTTCGGAACGCTTCCGGAACGGAGCCCAGACCGACGTGTACTGGCAATCCAAAGCTTCTGCTTCTCAATCGTGGCTCCCAGATCCGTCGTAAGCGCGTCGTAACCGACATGCGTAGCACAGCCGTATTCAGTCTGGTATAGAAAAAACTAAAAAGCCTTCGGTCCCCGTATCGGAGCCAAAGGCTTTTTTCCTGATTTAATACTATTCCGTCGCCAGGGAGCTCAAATAACGGTAGCTGATCGCCAGGCTTTCGAACGGATCGCGCAAGCAGACATCCTGCTCCACCACATACCATTCCACGCCGATCTCGCGGCAAGCGTCGATGATAGCCGGGAAGTTCATATTGCCTTCGCCGATCTCCGCGAACACTTGTTTGTTGTCGACGATCGCCATGTCCTTGAGATGAACGACACGCATGCGGCCGTCAACCTCACGCACCGCATCTACCGGGCTCGCGCCGCCGGCTTGCACCCAATACATATCCAGCTCGAAGTGCACCGCATCCTTGTCGCTGTCGCCTTGCAGGATGGCCATGCCCGTTCTGCCATCGTAATTCGTATATTCGAAGTGATGGTTATGGTAGATGAATTGCAGGCCATGCTCCTTCAGCTTGCGGCCAATGTCGCTGGCGATGCCGGCAAATTCGGCATAACCCGCGCCGCCCGAATTACGGAACGCTTCCGGAATGGAGCCCAGACCGACGTATTGGCAGTTCCAGAGCTTATGCTTCTCAATCGTTGCTTCCAGATCCGTCGTAAGCGCGTCGTAACCGACATGCGTTGCGCAGATCGTCAGGCCATATTCATCGGCAATCGCTTTCACGATCTCCGGAGCAATGGGGCCGATACCGGACACTTGCACGGCCTCGTAGCCGATTTCCTTCACCTTGCGCAGCGACTCTCTCAGACCTGCCTCATCCTTGCAAAACTCTCTAAGCGTGTATAACTGGGCTGCTATCATCGATTTTTTCATAACAAGCTCGCCGCCTTCTCATCGTTATTGGTAGGGATGCTTAACCTTATACGATGAGTATACCACTTCCAATCGCCGCCGCTTGTCTCGTATTAACGACTGCTGCCGTCCCGTTTGACTCTGGTTGCACTATTGAAAAAATGCTGGAGCTTAAATAAGCTTGGCTTCAATCTGCTCGATCTTGGTGCAAAGCTCTTGATGCCATTCGGCATCTCCGGTCGTGTAGGCGACAAAGGCGACCGACTTGAGCGAATCCAGATTGGAGACAAGATCGAAGTTCACCTTCAGACAATGCTCCAGCTCTCTCTTCTCCAGCGGAGACAACATGTGATACCCTCCGATCGCCCTCGCTTTGAGCGTAAGCTCCGCCATGCGGCGATGCACGGAATGAATGCCAACCATGAAACATTCCTCCTTTGATTAGATCCCATAATCGCGGTCTTATCAGCATGTCCGCTTGGCTGCGATCTCAAACCCATAAATCCCCTATATGCTGCCACTCCCGGCGAACGCCCCATTGTACTCGCTTTTTCATACACATCCGCCTGTACCTGCCTGCCAACGCACCATTGTACTCGCATTTTCATACACATCCGCCCGTCCCTGCCTGCCTACGCCCATTGTACTCGCTTTTTCATACACATCCGGCCCCTTGCCCTGCCATCGCCCTGCAGGGGGCCAAGGACGGTGGAGTCGTTCCCGCCTGGTTCTTTAGCTTAAAAATTAATAAAAGCACGGCCACGCAGGTAAATGCGCAGCCGTGCCGTTAAATTTGTTATCTTGCAACTGATCAACTATGGAAATCGGTGCCGTCCGCGACGGCTTTTACATAACCGCTGCGAATGACGAAGTCGCCGAAATGCTCGCCATGCTCGCGATCCGAAGCGTAGTGGCTCAGGATCGGCTTCAGCGTGTCCAGAATTTCCGTCTCGCCGATGTTCTCGCGATACAGCTTGCTAAGACGATCGCCGGAGAAGCCGGCGCCCAGGTACATATTGTATTTGCCCGGAGACTTGCCGATAAAGGATACTTCGCCCAGCGCCGGACGGCCGCAGCCGTTCGGGCAGCCCGTCATCCGAATATTGATCTCTTCGTCGCGAAGCCCGACTTCCGTAAGCACAGGCTCCAGCTTCTCGATCAAAGTCGGCAGGTAACGCTCCGCTTCCGCCATTGCGAGTCCGCAAGTCGGCAGCGCCACGCAAGAGATGGAGCTGCGGCGCAGGGCAACCAGCTCGGAGCCGTCGGTGATGCCGTACTGCGCCATCAATTCTGCGATTTTCTTTTTTTTCGGAGCGGCGACATTGCCGATGATCAGATTCTGATTTGCCGTCAGACGGAAGTCACCGGTATGAATCTTGGCAATCTCGCGAAGTCCGGTCATCAGCTTGCTTTCTTCGGTATCGATGATCCGTCCGCTATTGACATAAATGGCGAAGTTCCACTTGCCGTTTTTGTTCTTCGACCAGCCGTAACGATCTCCGTTGGATTCAAATTGGAACGGACGGGAAGGCGCAAGCTGCCAGCCGAGACGCTCGTGCAGCTCTTCGACGAACCAGTCGAGGCCGTGACGGTCGATCGTATATTTAAATCTTGCATATTTACGTACGGAACGATTGCCGTAATCGCGTTGAATCGTGATCGTTTTCTCCGCAACGTCGAGAATCTGCTCCGGCGTACAGAAGCCGATGACTTTGCCGAGCTGCGGATAAGTATTGTTATCGCCATGAGTCATGCCCATGCCGCCGCCTACGGTGACGTTAAAGCCGACCAGCTTGCCTTTCTCCATAATCGCGATGTAACCGAGATCCTGCGAGTAGACATCAATATCATTGGATGGCGGCACCGCGATGCCGATCTTGAACTTCCGCGGCAAATATACCGGCCCATACATCGGCTCGACGGCATTGCCGGCAAGGCCCATTTCCGCCTTCGGCTTGTCGCCGGTATCCACCTTCTCGCCATCCAGCCATATCTCGTGATAAGCCGGCGTTTTCGGCGCCAGATGTTTCGTCAGCTGCTCCGACCAGCGATGCACCTCGGCATGCACCTCGGATTGCTCCGGATTCGGCGTACACATGACGTTTCGGTTTACGTCGCCGCATGCCGCAAGCGTCGTCAGCATCACGTCGTTGATCTGACGAATCGTCTGCTTCAGGTTCCACTTCAGCACGCCGTGCAATTGGAATGCCTGTCTTGTCGTCAGGCGGATGCTGCCGCTTCCGTACTTCTGGGCCAGCTTGTCGATCTCCAGCCATTGCTCCGGCGTGGATACGCCGCCCGGCGTCACGACGCGAAGCATAAATTGATACGACGGCTCCAGCTTCTGCTTCTGCCGTTCGTTCCGCACGTCGCGGTCGTCCTGCATGTAGCTCCCATGGAATTTCATCAAGCGGTTGTCCAGGTCGCTCATACCGCCCGTAACCCGGTTTGCCAGCGTCTCGACAAGCGAACCGCGCAAATAATTGCTTTCTATCTTCAACTGCTCGACATCGCTTGGAGTTCCGCCGACTGGTTGTACCTTCTGTTTCGTCATTGCTGCTTCCGCTCCTTCCCGTTTCACCCGTTGCTACCCTCTATGATCAAAAATAAATGATGTTAATAAACATCGCGTTGATAACGCCCGCTTACTTGCAGATCCGCTAAATACGCCGCCGCTGCCTCCGCGTTCAGGCCTCCTTGCTTCTCGACCACGGACAGAAGCGCCGCATGAACGTCATGCGCCATATGTTTTTCGTCGCCGCACACGTAGACATGCGCGCCCTCTAGCAGCCATTTGTACAGCTCCGCGGCATGCTCCAAGATACGATGCTGTACGTATACCTTCTCCTCCGTATCGCGGGAGAACGCCACATCCAGCTTTGTAAGCACGCCGTCCTTCAACATTCGCTGCCAGTCCGTCTGATAGAGGAAGTCGGTTACGAAATGACGGTCGCCGTAGAATAGCCACGACTTGCCGCTGGCTCCCAGCTCCTCGCGCTCTTCCATAAACGCCCGGAACGGAGCTACGCCCGTACCCGGACCTACCATGATTACAGGTGTTTCCGGATTAGCCGGCAGCTTGAAGTTCGGATTATTCTGGATGAAGATCGGCAGCCTGCCGCCTTCCTCCAGCCGTTCGGATACTTGCACGGAGCATACGCCGCCCCGCTTCCGTCCATGCGCTTCATACTCCACCTTGCGAATGGTGACATGCACTTCTTCGGGATGCGCGCTGCCGCTGCTGGCGATGGAATACAGTCGCGGCGGCATCTTGCGAAGGATGGATACAAGATCGGCGGCGGACAGCTTCCAGGGGCCGAAGTCTTGCAGCAAATCCAACAGATCGCGGCCGCTGGTATAAGCTCTCAACGTCGCCTTGTTGTCCGGCAGGATGAGCTCGGCAAGCTTGGCATTTTCCGAGAATGCGGCAGCCTTCTCAAGCAGAGGACGAGTCAATACCGTGACCTCGAACTGAGCCAGCAAGGCGTTGCGAAGCTGTCCTTCTGCCCCGTCCTTGGTCGGTACGACGTTCTCGCTGCCACTCCACTTCATCTCCGCGATAATCGCATCGACGAGAGCAGGATCATTTTGCGGGTAGATGCCGACGCAATCGCCAGGCTCGTAGGTCAATCCGGAGCCCTCCAGCGAAATCTCCAGATGGCGTGTCTCGCGGTCCGAGCCTCGGCCGTTCAGATTAATCGTCGCAAGCACTTCGGCCTGGAACGGGTTGGATCGGGAATATTCCGACTCCGTCGCCGTCGTCGTTGCTGCCGAACCTGCCGGTGCAGCCGATGCAGCTCCTGCAACAGCCGCCGCAGTTGCGGGAGCTGCCGTAACCGCGCCAATGACGCTCGCGAGCCACTGCGATGCCGGCCCGTCGAAGTCAACGTCGCAATCGATACGCGGCGCAAGCCGCTCCGCACCCAGCTCGGCGAGACGATTGTCGAAGTCCTGGCCCGTCTTGCAGAAGAACTCATAGGACGTATCGCCCAGCGCCAGAACGGAGAATTTCATGCCGTCCAGCTTCGGCGCGCGCTTGCTGAACAGGAATTCGTAGAACGTCAGCGCGTTGTCTGGGGGATCTCCTTCGCCATGCGTGCTCGCCACGATGAACAAGTAAGGCGTCTTTTTCAGTCCGTTCGTCTTAAACGCGTTCATCGCCGACAACGTGACTTCGAAGCCTTGTTCCTTCAGCTGCGCGGCCAGCTTGCCCGCCAACCGCTGCGAATTTCCCGTCTGCGAGCCGAACAGGACGGCCGCCTCGCGCGGCAAAGCCGGCGCTGCGGGCTGAGCCGCTTCCTCGGCAGGAATAAGCGCAGCTACCGCTGCCGCCGTCTGCTCCTGAAAAGCTATGGCCGATTCTGCGGAAGCGGTACCCGCCCTATAAAACGCCATATAACCGTTAAGCCATTGAATCTGGGAGTCCGTCAAAGTCGGCAGTAATTTGTTAAGCAGCTCGACCTGCGCTTCGTTAAACGGACTGTTCGTCACCATAAGTTGCAACTGCATCCACCTCGCATCCAATCTGTGCACATCAATTCCAAGTTTACCAGTATGAATTTATGATCTAAAACTACCATAGTCCCTGGTTACGGTCAATGAAATCTGACGAATTCTGTCTATAAGAAATATTGAACCAAAGCGTGAGCTTTTCTTATGTAAGGAGCGGTTATCTCATGTAGCGATTATAATCTGCCTAATGATAATTCCATGGAACTACCAAAAGGCCGCTTCGCCAGACGATCGTTGGATCGCGGCGAAACGGCCTTTTTGTGTTTGGCTCTTCAAGTTACTTTTTCGCCGCGAGCCAGCCCACGAGCGAATTGATTTCTTCGTCGGTCAACTGCCCTTTAAAAGCAGGCATGCCGCCCTTACCGTTTACGATTGTATCCTCAATTTGATCCGCCGTCATTTCGCTGCCGACCTTCTGCAGGTTCGGGCCTACCCCGCCCGCCAGATCAGCGGCGTGACAGCCGATACAACTGTTTTTGTAGACTTCCTCTGCTGCAGCCGTATCCACTGTCGCGCCATTGCCCGCATTACCCTCATTTCCCGGATTCTGGGCATTATTGCCTGTTCCGGCATTGTTCGTGCCTTTATTGGCGTTTCCTCCGCATGCAGCCAAGCTAATCGTTAGCGCAATTACGGCCAACCCCAACACCCATTTGTTCGGACTTCTCACTTGCATACACCTCATTCGTTATTAAAGATGTGGTTACTTTTCCCGATCCGCGACAGGAATATTCGGCTTGGCAAAGTCGAATAAGGCGACGCGCTTTGGACAATCTATAAGAAACGTATGGAAAATGAGGAAATGGGGTGATTCCTTGGAGATGCAGGAAGATATCGTGGGGCATCTCGCCGAGCTAAGGAAACGGCTGATTCTCGTCGCCTGCTGGTTCTTCGTCACGATGTGCGCAGGTCTCTATTTGTCGCCGAAAATCCTGCAGTACATCAAATCCAGCAACGTCTCGACAGAAGTCGAATGGAATGTATTCTCGTTCACGGACGGGCTTTTCATCTACCTTCGCTGCGCCTTCCTGTTTGCCTTTCTGTTCACGCTGCCGCTCTTGCTGTACCAGACTTGGGCGTTCGTGCGGCCGGGCTTGACGGATAAGGAAGCGAAGGGAACGCTCGCATACGTCCCTGCATCGTTCGCGTTGTTCCTTGCGGGAGTGTCTTTCAGTTATTTCCTCGTCTTCCCTATGATGATGCGGTTCATGATGCAAATGAACCATACCGTCGGAGCGGTGGAAACGTATGGTATCGACAAATATTTTGTTTTCCTGTTCAGCGTCGTATTTCCGCTCGGAGTCGCATTCGAAATGCCGATTGTCATGCTGTTCCTGACGCGGCTCGGCGTTCTGACGCCCGAGAGGCTGACAGTAACGCGCAAATACGCCTATGTAGGCCTTGCCGTCGTGGGCTCTTGCATCTCTCCGCCGGACTTCGTCTCCCATCTGTCCGTGACCGTGCCGCTTATTCTGCTCTTCGAGCTCAGCGCGCTGCTGTCGAGACGGTATGCGAAACGTCATTACGCGGTTCCGGTCCTCAGGCCGGATCCTACCTGATCCTGATCCGCATCTTAATTCGCCATTACGAAAGGAGCCAACCTCATGTTCAACAACATCGGCGTATCCGGGCTGATCATTATTTTGCTCATTGCGCTTATCGTGTTTGGGCCGTCCAAGCTTCCCATGCTCGGCCGCGCGTTCGGCGACACGCTCCGCGAGTTCCGCAGTTCAACACGCGGGATCGTGGAGGATGATACGCCTGGCGCTGCCGCCATCGACGTCCAAGATGATTTGAAAAAGCTGCTGTAGCATAACCCGAACCCATAACGAACACGCAAAAACCTCTGTAGCCACCTCGAGTGGAATAGAGGTTTTTTGCCGTCGCAGAAGCACCCGGACGAAACGGCCGGCGTCCTTTGCGACGCGGCTCGTTTCATTCCGGGAAATAGAGAGATGGTCCGGAAAAATGGAAAGCTGCTCACACGAGCAAGCCGCCCTTCTCCCTGTATTTCAAGATGCCTTCGGCCGTACGGTAAGCAAGCGCGCCGACCGTGGCCGTCGGATTGTAGCCGGCATTTTGCGGGAAGGAGCTGGCACCGACGACGAAGACGTTGTCCGCGTCCCACATTTGGCAGTACGTGTTCACCGCCGAGGTCGATGGTTCCGCGCCCATGATGACGCCCCCCGTGTTGTGCGTAGACTGGTAATTCACGATCTCGTATGGGCCGATTTCCTTCAGATAGTCGACATGATCCGCCCCCATCTCCTTCATGATCTCGGCGCTGCGCGCAGCCAAATATACGCCCAGTTCCCGATCCTGCTCCTCGAAGTCGAAGGTAACGCGCATGAGCGGATCCCCAAACGCATCTTTGTACGTAGGATCCAGATCCAGAAAATGATGTTTGAACGACATCGAAGCGCCTTGCCCGCCCACACCGAGCGTTCGGTACGCATAATGAAGCGACTTTGCCTTAAATTCCTTGCCCCAGGTCGCCGTGCCCGACGGCACCGGGTTGTTCTGGATCGGACGGGAGCCCGTCTGCGACAATGCGATCGCTCCGCCGTGAATGAACTTCAGATCGCTATGGTCGAAGTTGTCGCCGTTGTAATCATCCAGCGTAACCCCCAGCGAGCCCGCACCGGCATACGTGTTGAATTGCTGCTTTTCGAAGAAACCCGCCGCGCTGCCTTTAATAACTTGGTAGGCGTAATTTTTGCCGACAACTCCCTTGCCCGTCTCCGGGTTATAACGTTCCCCGAGCTCCGAGAGCAGCAACAGCCTGACGTTATTGAACACGTAACTTGTGACGACGACGATGTCCGCCGGTTGCACAATATCTTCTCCGGTCGTAACGTCCGTGTACATCACTCCCGTCGCCTTGCCGCCCTTGTGCAAGATGCGCCGCACGTTCGAATGGGTGCGAAGCTGGAACTTGCCGGTTTTGTTCGCGACGGGGATGACAGTCACGACAGGATCGGCCTTCGCCCCGTATTCGCAGCCAAACCGTTCGCAATAACCGCAATATTGGCAGGCCGCCCGGGAAATACCATCCGGATTCGTATATCCCTCCGATAGATTGGCCGCCGGCATCATGTACGGGTTCAGCTTCATCCGCTTGGCTGCGTCCTCAAACAATTGAAGCGCCGGCGATTTCTTCATCGGCGGCGTCGGATACGGGTTGCTGCGCGCTCCCCCCAGCGGATTCGGCTCGCCGGAAATGCCGGCCATCTGCTCGAACTTGTCGTAATACGGCTCGAGCTCGTCGTACGTAATGCCCCAGTCCTGAATCGTCATTTCCGCGGGGATTTTGTTTTTCCCGTACTTTTCGATCGTCTTGCTGCGTATCTGGAAATCGTACGGCAAGAAACGATACGTCTGTCCGTTCCAATGAACCCCCGAGCCGCCCAGACCGTCCCCGAGCAGGAACGAGCCGTAGGAACGCATCGGCAGCGCCCTGATCCCCTCATTGCTTCGGAACGTGATCGTTTCCTTGGACAAATCCTGCATCATCTCGTATCTGAGCGCGTAACGCAACTCATCGTGCACCATAAAATAATCCTCGGTCTTGCGGTCCTTGCCCCGTTCAAGACCGACTACGTTTAATCCGGCTTTCGTCAGCTCAGCCGCGATAATGCCGCCGCTCCAGCCGACTCCAATAATGACGACATCCGTTTTCGGTAACGTTTTGGCCATATGTCGCTGTTGTCCCTCCGCTTCGCTAATGGGCCATATGATCTTGCAGACTGATCGGGTCCATCTTCGTATAGTCCTTGTCAATTACAGCCGTATAGCTCATCTGATTGCCGGGGTAACCGCGCATCCGCCAGCCGTTCATGTCCAGGTTGCCTCCGTACAGCGGGTCGCTGTAGGCGCCCTCGAGCGTGTTCGTGCGAAGCATCTTAAAGAAACTGCTCGCCGAGATCGTCGTCAGCTGCACCGCATCCGACTCGAACGCCTTCAATACCTCATCCTGATCTTCCGCAACCAGCTCCGGGAAACTCTTCTGGTATTGCGTCAAACTGTAGTTGTTCAATTCCTTGATGCCGATCTCAATAATTTCGCGCCGCTTCAGCCGTCCCTGATACCCTTGCTCCTTCTCGCCCACGTAGAACGGCGCCTGCATATAGTCGCGCCCGTTAAACCCCCATTCTCCTGCCAGCTGATGGTCGATGAAGTAAGCAACACCGAGCGTTTTCGCTCCGGGGCCGTTCTCGTCCTCGGGAAAAATACGTTCCGTCGCGCTCTCCACGATGCGAAACTGTTCCTGCGTCAGAAACATGAGCGCGCGGTTGTAATTTCGCGGCTGGGCTTTCTCCTCTTCTCCCTTCCCCGGCTCCCCGGTGGGCGTCGGCTCCTCCGAATTGTTCGTGCAGCCGATGAGCGAGCTTAACGCGCCTCCCAGCGCCAGCGTGCCAAGCGTATACCCTGTCGTCTTCAAAAATTTGCGCCGGGAGTTGTTCTTCGCTTCCTGTTCATAGGTCAGCGGTCCTGCCGGATTTGCGGTCGGCTGCTCCATTGTAGCGACAGATCCGTCTTCCGCTTCGCGGTTCGGCTTGTTCTTGCTGCCGGTTGAATCCAATACGATGCACCTCCTGAATGGCAATGGTTTCGTTCGCGATTATTATTTTCCATGGAACGATGAATATTCATTTCGGTGAAAAGCTCATCCTAAATCATGCAGACAGCTTGAATGGAGGTTGATAACAAATGATAATGACGCGAATATGGCTGGCGGGGGCGACGGCAGCCGCTGTGGCCGCAATGCTGCTGCTCGGAGGCTGCAGCGCCGCCATGGATACCGATGACAGAGATCAGATCGAAGCGCATTCCGCGGAACATGAGCACCAGACGAAGATGCTGCGCGATCCTTCCGTCATTCCGAGCGAGAATGGCTTGAAACAGCAAACGACGAACAGGCAAGGCGGCACTACAAATGGAATGGGGACATCGGTGTACGGCATGATCGGCAGCTCCGGACTGCATGCGGCCGGTTTCTCCGCGCATCTGGAATCCCGACTGAGCGGGGCGGGCATTCCGGACGTAAAGGTATTCGTCTTCGACGACACGGTCGTGCTCGCCACGGCGAAACGTACGCCTTCAGGCGCGCGCTATGACAGCGTTCAGATGAAGCTTCTAAGTCCGATCGAAGGGATGTCGGGTCAAGGAACGGCGCCGGGCGAAGGTCTTGGCGGCATAACGGGCACCGATAAGTCCGCCCACGACAACCTGTCTATGGCCGCCGAGCGGATCACCGGTTTCATGGGCGGGGGAGAAGTACGCGTGCTGACCGTGGAGAATGAAATGGCCGTACAGATGATCGACAAAATCCGAACGGAGGCCACGGCCGAGAAACTGTCGCCGACGGCCATCGCGGACGATATCCGCGCGCTGCTGGAGCTGGCGGTGCAAGGAACAAAGTAGTCGCGGGATCGGCATCTGCCGCACCCAAGAGAATTGGTTGCTTCAGGAAAATAAAAGCTTGTCAAACTATACGCCGGCGTGTTAAGATCTTACTTGTGTCCAAGAGGCACAGACTTTAAGTGTGGAGCTGTGGTGTAGAGGCCTAACATGCCTGCCTGTCACGCAGGAGACCGCGGGTTCGAATCCCGTCAGCTCCGCCATTTAAAGTAAAAACATAGGCAAAATAACAAACAGAGCGGCTATGCTGCTCTTTTTTTGCATTCCCTTTAAGGTGAGGGTGAACCATGTCGAAGCAACTGGACCATCATCAGCCAATCATACGCCGCGGACGTTTCGCGCCTACGCCGTCAGGGCTTCTGCATATCGGCAACGCCTTTGCCGCGTTGGTTGCCTGGCTTCAAATTCGGCAAGCCGGCGGCGAGTTTCTGCTCCGCATCGAGGACATCGACAAGCCGAGGTCGCGTCCCGCTTTTGCAGAGCAGCAGCAAGACGACTTGCTCTGGCTCGGACTCGACTGGGACGAGGGGCCGCGGATTGGCGGGCCCTTCGCCCCTTATGAGCAGAGCCTTCGCGATGAGCTTTACGAGGAGGCTCTGGCGCGGCTGAATGCTGCCGGCCGCCTTTATCCTTGTTATTGCAGCCGCGCGGAGCTCGCCTCCATCGCCAGCGCCCCGCATGGCTTGTCGTCGGAGGGGCCGGCTTATCCCGGTTTCTGCAGGCATCTTACGCTGGAGGAGCGCACAGCCAAAGAAGCCCGCAAGGAACCCGCGCTCCGCTTCGTCATGCCGAGCGAGCCGATCGCTTTCGTCGACGGCTTTGCGGGAGCACGCTCCTATGATGGCGACGCGCTGGGCGACTTCGTCGTCAAGCGCGCCGATGGCTTGTTCGGCTACCAGCTCGCCGTCGTCGTTGACGATGCCGCCATGGGCATTACCGATGTCGTGCGCGGCGCCGATCTGCTCGACTCCACGCCCAGGCAGCTGGCGCTCTACGATGCGCTCGGTTTGAAACCTCCAGCCTTCGCCCATGTACCGTTGCTTGGCGATGCCGGCGGCGAGCGTTTCTCCAAGCGCGACAAATCGCTAACGCTGGCCTCGCTTCGCGGCGAAGGCATCATGGCCGAACGGCTTGTCGGCCTGCTGGGGCATATCGCCGGTTGGCTCGACAAGCCGGAGCCCGTGCGCGCGTCCGAGCTTGTCTCTCACTTCGCGCCAATACGAACTAGCGAGCAGCCTCTGCCCATCCATGACAATATGCTGCATTGGCTGCGGAGTTAGTGCCTGCCGCAGAAGAAATGCCCGGCTTACCGACAGGAGGCCGTTAAAAGAACTTGCACTTCTCTTCTCCGGCAAGTCTCTCAAAGTAAAAAAAGGCATCCCATCCCATAGATCAGGGAGATGGATGCCTTTTTTTCTGCTTGAGATTAGTAACCCCGATTTTTAGTAAAGTTCGGAAACTTGATGGGTTTGCCATTCGCCGCTACGGACTGCACCGAAAGCGGAAATACGCAGCTTATTGCTACAGCATCATAAACATCGATAGCCGGTCGTCTCCCTTCAAGCACTGCGGACACAAATTCCTCCATGACGAAATAATCGCCGCCAAACCCGGCTTCTTCTGCTTTGGCTCGATCATTTTTCCATGAAGGATGCTCGTACTCGGAAGCAAGGTCCCAAATGGATTGCCACCCCACCGTACCTTGATACGATCTGTCAGGCGATCGGCTATCCAGCCAAACGAGCGGATCCTCCCCGTCGCGTCGTGCCGCCAGATAAGCGCCTTTTGTCCCTTGAAGCCCGAAATGCGCGTAATTAAATGGACGAGCGGAGGAAAAGTCGTTTCGCAAATAAATGACAGCGCCTTGCTTGGTGCGTATCAAGGTGAGCGAAGAATCTCCTTGTTTCCAATATTCCGGCGCCGCGCCCGAATGATCCGATCCAAATATTTCCGCAAAGTAGCCTGCCTGGGATGATGGCTCTGACACAAAAGTCGTCATATAGTCGAACTCGTCGCCGCGATGTATGCCGAGCCATTGGGATACGGGACCCAGCGAATGGGTAGGGTAATTGTTTCCATTATAATCCCGCAGCATCTCGCCTCTCCACGTCAACTGCCCCGCTTCATTATGAGATATCGCTCTCAGGTCATGAATATAGCCGCATTCTGCATGGGTGATTTGACCGAACTCTCCGTGATCCACCATGTTCTTGACCATCATATTCAAGCGGAAATAATTAAAGTTTTCTGCCATCATGTAAATCATTCCGGTTTGCTCTACCGTCTCGACGAGCTCCCAGCAATCCTCGATGGTGTGGGCAGCAGCGACCTCGCTTAAAACATGTTTTCCCGCTTTCATCGCCTGTACAGCCTGCTTGGCATGCAGCATCATCGGAGTAGCCAGCAGCACGGCATCGATGCCAGCATCCTCAAGTAATGAATCAAAACTTGTGTATGTTTTAATATCCGGGTTGCTTATTCGCCAATTATTTAATACGGCCTCGTTAAGATCGCATACAGCGACCATTTGTACTTTGTCTTGCATCATCGAAACTGATTTACGATAACTGCTTCCGCGGACTCCGCCCACGACAGCCAATCGGACTGGTTGATTCCCCATATTTGTGCTCTCCCCCTGAAAATATCAGCTTATTGCGGCATAATAGCAGAACGATTCCGATATTCAGTCGGCGTCATGCCGGAGTGATGTCTAAAAAACTTTGCAAAATAATCGGGTTCGATCCCGACCCTTTCCGCAATTTCATATACGCTCATTCCTGTAGAGGAAAGGAAAATGCATGCATGCTCAAATCTCAATTTCGTGATGTATTGCATTGGAGGACAGCCAACCATCGTCTTAAATACCTGTATGAAATAATGAGGATGGAAATGAACGAGACTGGCTAATCTCTCTACTGACAGTTTTTCCGACAGATGTTTGTCGATAAACTGCAGCACAACGTTAACCGCGTCCAATGGAGAGTGCCCATTATCGGCAAACTTGCAAAGCTGGCTGTTCTCGATATAGGTACATAGAAGCCCAAGCAAAATCGTTTTGCAGCGCAAGGCTGAAGTCTTATTTTTGGCGGCTGCATAATGGCAGAGCTGACGGAACTGCTCTTCGATTGCTTGCTTATCTTTTACATCAATGACGGCAGACAATTTCAATAAATCGAAAAGCCTGGTTTCCCCAAGCGAAGCTGTGAAATGGCAGTAATACTTGGAGAAATATTCATCATCGGAGAAAGTCGTGAGATTCGTCCCTTCCGGCAATAACACCAGTTGGCCGCTCAAGGGCTGAATCACTTCATGATCGGCGCGAATCACGCAGCTCCCGTCGACAATATAGTAAAGGAGATTGTACTCATGCTTCATATTCGCATAAGACCAATTTGTACCAACTCGCCTGTAGGATACCGTAAAAATGGATGTTTGAATGTTGGTGAGATACTCTCCCAATCTTTCACTCATTTGATCCATTAGATTTCCTGCTCACCACGCTCCACGACTACCATCGCATATCCAACGACTTCAGGCAGCGGAATGCGGATGTAACCATCGGAAATGTCGTAAGCGAGCGGCTGCTTCGTTGGAGCCAGGTATACCTCCTTGGCGCTCTCCCCTCTAATGCTAACCACTCCGCCATGCAGGACGGAATGCTCCTCGATCACATTATATTTGCCTCTCAATTCCGGATAAGTCACTTTAACGTGGATCATTTCCATGTTGTCTTTAGCAGTGACCGATACTCGCGCTGTAGACGGAATATTCTGATACTTGATGACCGGATTAGAGAGCAGCTTTTCCAAGCAATATTTCAGAACATATTTGTGCTCTGGCATCGCATATTCGCTATATCCGCTGAACAGTTGAAAATTAATTTGGAATACGTATCCGGAGCGCAGTATTGCCGGATGACCTGTATATTTATCCGGCGGCGTATAAAATGTGCCGTGAAATCCGTCCCACTTGCGATTGAAATAAGGCTGGTAGTAATCGGCGATGGTTTGCGATCCCTGTTTTCTGCTCATCAAAATGCCTTGATTGTAAATCGCGCACAAACGTTCCGGCATGAGCTCCTTATCGCCGTCCAGCATTTTGAAGTATGAGGCATTCCACGGGTCGGGACCGTCGTAGCTCATGTCCCAGCTATCCATAGCAAATGCGGTCTTCTCCGGATTCAAGCCGGAGTAGCCCGTGCTGATGATTCCGCCTCCTTTGGCTTGATGCGCTTCGAGCTTTGCCTCAAGCAATTTAGTAACCGGAATAACATCGGGAAGAATGATCACCTTATATTTGGATAGATCCGCTCTCTCATCGATGATGTCAAATGTATATTTCAACTCTCCCAACATTCTCGCCGCCGCATTCAAGATCGCCTGCCCCTGCGGGAACGCCACATTGTTGGCGCCCATATCGCAGCCTTCCGGCATGATGATGCCAATTTCCGCCACGGCGCGAGCATAGTCCGTCCAAGGCTCATATCGCTCGATATCGGTATACACCTCTCCAACGAGACGATAGACATCCGGCTCTAGCCCGTCTCGGGGATGCATATGATCGCCAACCGATGTCGTCAGTCCGTTGCTGATCGCATCCCAGCAGTCGTACTCAAGCGAAGCCTTGCTTTTCAAACCACCGAAATCTCCCCAGCTGGCATGGAACCGCCCCGTCATATACACGACTTGTTTGCCCAGGTTACGCGCATAAGCAGCTTGCGCGGCAAAATAATCATAGCTCCATGCACCCGGCAAACATTCAATTTCGATATGCGAGCCTAACCCTTCACAGTTGATGTGGCCTAGTCCATTCGGAAAGAAGAACATATCCTCCCTGATCGATCGCTTCACATCCCAGAAGAAGTCTATCGCAGTCTGCTTCATAAAAGCAGCCGCGTCTTGATCGTTTAATGGATCCATCCCGCGTTCATGCATGCTTTCATTGCACTCGTTCCCATAGCAAGGGTTAATCAGGATGCAATCGAGAAAAATGCCGTCTACCGGATACATCTCGGTTACTTCTTTAATCATGCTAAGCAAATAATCGCGATAACCCGAATTCAAGCACATTAACCGGAAGAAGTTCGCCGTCCGATCTCCCTCGATGATTTGCCCCTCTTTATTTACAAGACACCATTCTCTATGTTTTCTAGCCATCTCATGGTCCAAGCCCACATTGAAATAAGCGACAACGCCTATGCCCAGCTTGTGGCACTCTTCGACCATCTGCCCAAGCATATCGAATTTCATATGGGGATGAGGCAATCCTATTTTCGTAGGGTAGTATGCAAACCCCAAGTTGCATTTGGCAAACACATTAACAAAGTCCACCTTAGCGTCTTTAAGCGTCCTCGCGAACTGTTTAGCGTCAAAATTTTCTCCGAAATCCGGTATGTTGGGCAAGGTATGAAAATCTATATGAACGGCCCGTTTAATTAATCTCATAAAATAACCTCCAAATATTACTTAATTCGTAAGCTTATACAAGTAAACATCATCGATGTACAGCTTCTCGCCAAGAGAGAACCCTGAATGATTAATCGTAAATATGATGTCGTCAGGCACTTCACCGTTATAATCAGATGCGATTTCAAAAATATGCTCGAATTGCACCCATCGACCCGGCATCCACGAAACCGGCCTCTCGACCGACTTGCTTTCAGCAAGATTGACGTCATCTTTCCTTATCGTGGTGACGATTTGAATCTTTCCAGACGTATTTGAGTCCATCGGTACATAGTAACTAAGGACCGCTTTATACTTGCCTGGCGCAATCGGGATAACCTTGAAAGGACTGCTATCGGACGAAACCACGCTTGTCTCCAGGCTAAAGCTGCCCGAACGCTTGAGTGTGCTTGACCGCAAAGTAGTCGAACCATCTCCAAGGAAACGAACATACCAGTCGGACGCTAACCATGGTTGATCTACAACACTTGATTCAATCGATGGATTCGTGATCAAATTATTCCCCTCTACCAGATGAACGGGTCTGAAGCTTTTAGCATTCCAAGGAGCGCCGCCTCCCCAGCCCAAAAACATGGACTGACCGTGGTAATTCCGGAAGAAGAATCCCATTAGCGTCTTGGACACGCTCGGATCAACGCCAATGCTGGAGAACGGAATCACTTGGATGACATTCCAGCGATCCGCTTTCATTTCAGCACTTGTCTCCCAGCTATTATTTACGCCTGGCACTGGACCCGTCGGGCTTGAGTTGTAAATGAATTTGACAGCCTTCGGATTCGTGAAGAAGCCGGTATACCCTGCGGACACATCGCCTGTCACATAGGTTTCAACCGAATCATCCGCAACTCGCCACCATCCTCCCGGTGCGTCGTCATTGACAATGACGCCTGACATGTCAGGATCAAAGTTTTCATACCCGACATAGAGATTGCTGTCATCCCAAAGCAAGTACATCCTCGTCTCGCCCGGAGGAGCTTCCGTGGAAGTCATATTTAGAAACTCGGTAATCGGCTCCGCGTTCACCCACGGTCCCTGACTGAAGTCGAGCGCTGCCAGGATCTGCGCTTTCGTAGCAGTCGTTTTTACCGCGGTTGCTGTATATTGATTAAGACTGTCGAGATACGCTAGTACTTGCTGGAAGTCTGCGAGGAATACGCTGTTAGGATCTGTAATCGTGTTTGCATAGCTTTCGAGCGCATCAATCAGCCCTTCCTGTACACCATCCCACTTGCCGGCGTATTGTGCGTATGTTGTCAAATTAAGAATCGGATCGCCTTTGAATTGCTGCGTGATGACCTGACGTTTCATCGCCATATCGAAACTTTGTTTGAGGTCGTCCAGCATAGCGATCGCATCTTGTTCATTTGTTGGCGCATCGACAGCCCCCCTTGGGTAGCTGAGCGCCGATGCTTCGTAAAGCTCGAATGCGCGCAAGAGCTTCTCGGCACGAACTTTTTGCTTAGCAGTTATCGCTTTGGCTACTACCGACTCTAGCAAGCGACGGCTTTCACTCAAATCTTCCTTTGTTACCGCTGTTAAATAGCTATGATCAAGCAAGTTGAGATAGTTCGGTCTAGTAGCAGAGTTTTTCCAATTGAGATACCAGCTTGTCTCGAATACGCGATCTGTCCAAAAATTTTCCCAAAGATCGTAGTAAGCCTTCAAATCAGACGCTGCGTTTACGCCAACCGTTCTTTCATACCATTCGCTTAACAGCAGATCGACATCTTGATCCGAATTCCACTGAAGCTTAGCCGAAAGCCATGGCTTTGGTCCTTCTCCGAAATTCGGATATAGCTCCGCCACATGAGCCTTTACACCATGTTCCTCGGCATACTTGTAGGCCTCCGCCATCTTGTTCATATACACGCGCGGCAGATTGTACGGGTTTCCAAATAAATACTCATAAAACCCTATATTATCCGCTTTCTGTTGCCAGCGCTCGGTTAATTCATTCCCGATTGTCTCTATATCCGGGTCGATCCAGGACATACGATCATCCGTAATATATGGAATGACATGGGAATTCAGCTTTGTCGTAGGCGGATCATATACATTCCAATAGGCTAACAATCCGAAATACTTGTCGGGATATTCCTCCAATACCCCTTCCACGACTTGATTTACCCACGAATAATAAACATCCGACATGTCCGGGATACCTATTGAATTGATTTTGCCGTTTGTACGCGCTATGTCAGACGCACAATAGTTGTTGCTATCATTGATCCCGAGAGAGAACGACTTTTCTTCTGGGAAATTGTTAAAAAAATCTTTAATTCGCCAAATGGCCGCATCGGCTGTATCGTCGTTGAAGCATGGCTGCCACGCATAAGGATGTGTAGGCACAACTCCGCCTGGATAGTATTCAGGATTATTGGCGAATACCTTCGGATCAAACAGAACATTTAAGTAGTGATGGAACTTAACCACATCATGCATCCGGTTATACTTGGCCCAATCCGCAGTCGTTTGCAGAGTATACCAAGCCTCTGTGCCAAAAAAGTGGCGAGACATCACTGCAGGCTCATCGATCACCGTACGGAATGGAATAATAATATCATCATGCAGCGGCACATCTTCTCCATCCGGTCCCGGCATTAACCAACGAACGCCCACATACCTTTCAAGAAACTCATAAACACCTATTTCCGTTCCCCAATCATTAGGTCCGCTAATCGATAGTGTATTCCGGTAAGGCATAATAACAAAACCATCATCGCTTAGGCTTTGCAGTCTGAATGCCATAACTGCCTCTGTCCCAGGGGCACCGGACCCAATATAAACCCGTACGTCGCCGTCGTACTGCGTGCCGGATGCTGTCAGCTGCGCCGTAGTCAAAATCGGCAAATCTGCACCTGTGGATTTCTTCACGTATTCAGCCATTATACTGGCGGCAGAGCTTAAGTTGGCGTCATCAACAACAATGACCGCATTGGCCTGACTATTCTCCACAACATCAAGATTTTGTCCAGGTTCAATGGTTACATTAACATCGGAAGCTGCGCCGCTGGTTACGTTGAGTGCAGACGATATGCCATCGGAGTAATTATCCTTCGATACAATAATCGTGTAATTGCCGATCGGTACATCATTGAAGCTGAAAGCCCCTGCCGCAATCGTTGTCGTCGTCTTCGATACAGAGCCGCTAAGCGTTACCGTCGCGCCTTCAATTCCGATATTGTCAGTACCATACACGTGACCGGTAACCGTGCCATAAGCCGGAGTCGGTTCTGGCGATGCTGTAGGTCCTAGAGTTGCTGCCGGACCTGGCGTTGCCGTTGGAACTGGCGAACCTGTTGGTACTGGTGTTGCTGAAGCTGCAGGCGTTGTCGTCGGTTCCTGCTGATCTTCTAGCATGGAAATCACGCGATCCAGCACAACGATCGCTTCGGCACGTTTCATGGACGACTTGGGCCGAAAGCTTCCATTGCTGAATCCCACCATAATCTTTTTATCGGAGACTGCTCCCACCGCAGCTTTTGCCCACTTGGCAATTTGATCGGAATCGTCAAATGCATCGGCTGCAGCGCTCTTATTGTCGAGCTTCATCAAACGGCTGATCATGAGCGCTGTTTCCTGTCGGCTGATCTCCCGTTTCGCACCGATTGTGCCGTCTGCGTTGCCTTGTATGTATCCGGCTTTCACGGCTATAGCGACATTATCATAAGCCCAATCGGACGGCTTCAAGTCAGTAAAGCTGATGGGCGCCTTATCCTTAAACCCCATTGCACGGTTAATTAGGGCAATCAATTCCCCCCTTGTAATCGGATTATCCGGTTTAAACGTGCCATCCGAATAACCTTGAACAAGTCCCTTATTTCTCCATTCGAGCAGTTGTTTCTCCGCCCAATGACCACTTATATCCGATGGTTCAGCCGAGGCGGATAGAGTTGCCTGAGCTTTATCCGCAGCATCGGCCTTGCCATCCGCTGACGCGCCATACACGGTACCGAAGCTAGAACCTATTAAACTCACAAGCAAGAGAAACATTGCACATTTCCCACCAAGCTTCTTCATTTTCATTGTTTCTTGCCTCCCATCCAACTAGATGAAACCGTTTATTGGACATCCCAAAAACGGGGATAAGATGTTATAACTCCCATCCCCTTGTTTCACTGCTGCTGCGACAATTCGCACAACTGCTTATTTCTTAACGCGATTTATGGACTGCTGCCATACTTTATCCCAATATTCCTTGGACTTGTCGAGCCCCAGCTTGTTGAGCTCGTTTATGACATTTTTCTTTTCTGTTTCGTAATCCGCTTCCGATTTGGCAAGTATCACTTTCGGCATCGCTTTCCACATATAATCTTTAATCGAATCGTCGATTCGTTTAATATCATCCGGCGGCGTGCCTACAGCCACTCCCCCCGATGTATCAAACAACGATATTTTAATTTTTCCTTGATCCGCCATTTTTTCTATAGCATCTCCTGGATACTCCCCGCCATAATGCTTCGCATAATCAAGCTGGTAGCCCTTCCAATCCGTACTTTCAATGCTTGATTCAGAGTTTAGATCAAAAGCTATTCCTTCATCGGAATTTACAGTATAGTCACTCAATCCGTAAATGAGCGCATACTTAGTTACGCCGATCTTTTCCGCTTCATCCACATTTACACGAGCTTTTAGGAAACTATCGGTGTATGCCGCTTGGTTATCAACGATATCCCAATGTTTTCCTTGAATACCTCTTGATAATAAGTTCATCCCTTCATTGCTGTACAAATAATTTAGAACCTCCATTGCTTTTTCAGGATTTTTGGAGTTTTTAGCAATGGCAAACGCTCTTCCCGCCTTACCGATTATGGACACATTTGTTTTGTAAACGTAATGATTTTCCATAGGAAGGGTGACAAATCCAGCGTCAGGTATGTCAGCAAGCGCTTCGTTCGCCCCTGCCTGCCACCAAGCCCCTATACCGGATAAAACTTGCAGATTAGTTTGCTTATTCTGGTATTGATCCAGGTTTTGAATAAATGATTCCGGATCCAGCAGGCCCATCTGATTCGCTTTAAAGAAATACTTCATGCTATCCCAGAATGCGCCCTCTTCATTAGCCAAGAAATTATAGAAGTTGTTATCCGCATCAATCAGGTAGTTTCCTGCGCCTTCCATGTAGCCTTGCGAGAGCGACATTTGAATGTAGAATGGCCATAGCCCCCAGCCCGCCTTGTCGACAAATGAAGATACGCCATATACTTTTTTACCATCTGCTGTGGTCGGATGCTTCTCCTGCATCGCTTTTAGAACAGCGAGCAAATCATCGGGACTTTTAATTTCCGGGAAGCCTAGCTCCTTGTAGTAATCCCATCTTGTCAGATAGCCTGCACCGTAATCAGCGTATGGCACATCGGCGACCATTTCTTTCGTAGCGCCCACTTGCATCGGAAGCAAATAGAGCTTGCCGGTATCCGAGCTTAAGTATTGGCGATAATAATCGAGCGCTTCCGCATTTTTCGCGATATCTTTCCCCTTGCTCTGAATGAGATCGTCGAGAGGAAGAATAAGACCCCCTTCAATCAACTGCTTGTAATCCTGATCGAATACGACCATAATATCCGGCAGCTCCCGACTTGCCATCATCAGCTTGAATCTATCGGTATTCTGATTGATAAAATCGATTTCGACGCCTAGCCTTTTCTCCAGTTCCAGCATCACCTCATCTGTCTGACGCCCTTCGGTCTTTAATGGAACATTTGAGTAGTAGAAAGAAAGCTTTACCGGTTCTTTGTTCTGGCCGGCATCCGGTGTCGCCTGCTCCTTCTCCCCTTCGGTTCTAGCACTTGACGTTGCAGTGGGTTCTGTCTTTCCACTATTATTGCCGCTGCAACCTGCAACTACGAAAATCATGATCATGGAAACCATTAGCAGTACTGCTTTTTTTCTGATCATTCTTAGTCCTCCCATAGTCATTTAGCAAGCTATATTGAAAGCATGTCTTAAAAAATCGACATTGCAGTTCAATCATTCCATTCCCTATAGCCATGCACTAGCCTTTCACTGCCCCTAACATAATTCCTTTAACAAAAAAGCGCTGCATAAAAGGATAAACAAATAGGATAGGCAAGGTTACGATCATCGTCATTGTCATTTTGATGGATTCCGGCGTTAATCGATGACTCGCGTTCTTATCCAGAAAATCCGACGGATTAATATTTGATACGGCGGTCGCGGAATTCAAATAGTTGTAAAGCATGACCTGAAGTGTCTGCAGGCTCTGTTTGGAGACGAGAAAGTAATTATCTTGCCACGCATTCCACTGGCCGACAGCGGCAAATACGGCAATTGTTGCGATAATCGGCATCGACAGCGGTACGATAATTTTCTGGAAGATCGTCCAATATCCTGCACCATCAATCATCGCGGATTCTTCTAAGGCTGCCGGCAATTGTTCGATATAGGTTTTGATGAGTACAATGTAAAAGCCGCTGATCGCCGAAGGCAGAATATACAGCAGGAAATTGTTGTCGAGATGCAGAAACCTCATTGTCAAATACCATGGAATGAGGCCGGCGTTGAAATAAAGCGTAATGACCACGAAACGATAGATGAATTTACGAAGATACAATTCCTGTTTGGTTACGATATAGGAAAAAAAAGTACAGCAAGCAACCGTGATAAACGTTCCGATTACAGTACGAAGCACGGAAATGTACAGCGTCGAATACAAGGTTTTCATTTGCAGCAATTTTTCGTAATTGACGAAGTTGATCCCTTTAGGCAACAGCAGCAGTCCGCCTGCCGCTTTCACAGGATCGCTGATCGTATAAATCAAAATGTAATAGAATGGATAGGTGCAAGCGATTGCAATAATCAAAAAGAAAACGAGATTGCATCCGCGAAATAAAACTTCCCATAGATTTGTATGTTTATTAATCAAGTGACCACCTCCTCAACCGTATTAAATAATGGATTGACCCCGGATTTTCTTGGCCAATAGATTTACCGTAAACAATAGAACAATGCTGATTAAGGTTTTCCACATGCCCACAGCGGTGGCAAACGGGTAATCGTTTCCATGGAAAGCAACGCGGTAAATATAATAATCAAGAACTTCCAGCTTATCTGCAACCATCGGATTATAAAATACAAAAAATTGATCGAAGCCATTGCTTAACATATTGCTTACATTTAATAACAGAAGCACGATATAAGTCGGCATCAATCCTGGCAATGTGACATGCCATATACATCTGAACCTTCCTGCCCCGTCTATTTTTGCGGCGTCGAATAGCTGCGAATCCAGACCTGCAATAGCTGCAAAATAGATAATGGCCGACCAGCCTGTATTTTTCCATATAACAATAGCCGTCTGCACGTACCAAGCCGTGTCCGGATTGCCAAGCACGTTAACCGGATTTTTAATCCATCCGAATTGCATAAGCAGCGTATTGAATATGCCCTCGAATGAGAAGATTGAAAACACAAGAGAGAACACAATAATCCAACTAATGAAATAAGGCACTGTCGTTACCGTTTGAATGAATTTTTTTAACTTGCGACCACGAAGTTCTGTTAAAAGTACGGCAAACACGATTGGCAATGGTGAAGTCAGAATATTCAAAAAACTCATAACGAGTGTATTGACTAATACCTTTCCAATATCGCTGTTTGCTCCAAATAGCAATCGAAAATATTCTAATCCGGCAAACGGTGTTTCCGATAGCGGAATACCAGGTTTATAATTGAAGAATGCATAGATCCATCCAAATAAAGGAACGTAATTAAACACAATGACGAGCAATAAAAGCGGCAGAAGCATCATAAATAACGACAATCGTCGCCGTGAAATTTTAGATTTTTGTAGGGGGAAAATTTTATTAGTAGCTTGCATAGATTGCTCCCTTCTAATCGCCTGCAGGTTTGCGAGATCCGTTAAGTAAAATTATATACGCTTACAAACGGCGATTAAATAAACGGAACTACTATTATAGGTACTCGCTTCCTGTCTTTCCCCTTTTTTTAGACAGGAAGCAGCTGCAACTTTGCACTATATTACGATTTTATGCGGAAGAACAAGCGTGACCCGTGTTTCCTCTCCGGGAACGCTATGAATCGCAAGCCCATATTGGTCTCCAAAGTGAAGCCGAATGCGCTTTTGAACATTAAATAGACCAATGCCGAACTGCGGTACTTCTCGCGTAGCCGACTCTTCATTGGCAAGCCATGCATTCAAACTTGCCAGCTCGTTTTCCGATATCCCCCTCCCGCGATCCTCAATGGCAAGAATCAATGTATCTCCCTCTTCTCTTCCTTCCAATAAAATCGTGCCAATGACCTGATTCACTTCCATGCCATGCACAATGGCATTCTCTACGATCGGTTGCAATGTGAAGCGCAATACACTGCGGTCTAACAGCTCTTCCGGCAAACGATATTGCATGACGATATGTTCGCCATATCGAATATTCATCACTTTAATATAATTGTCTAAATATTGTATTTCTTCTCGCAAAGACCAGACGAGTGATGGGTTATTATAAATAGGTTTGAGCAGGTTAGACAAAAAGGTAATACTATCGGCGATGTTTTTCGCTTGAATCGCAATCGCCATCCACTTGATCGTATTTAAAGTGTTATATAGGAAATGCGGCTGCAGTTGGGATTGCAGCAAACTGATCTCGATTTTCCGTTTTTCTTGTTCCGCTGCTTTATTTCTCTCTACCAGGTCGTAAATGCTCTGCGACATGCGATTAAATCCCCGGGTCAACATGCCAATTTCGTTATCGACATTTTCCAATGTGATGCCTAATTGGCCTTTTTCCACTTCCCCCATTCCCTTGGTTAGACGTCTCAGAGGCATCGTAATTTTGCGAATGAAATAGAAGGATAGGATCAGGGCGACAACGACATTGCCCACTACAATCCACATCATCTTGCTGCGCAGCGACCATATGTCCCTAACTAAATCACTGATTTGCACATAACGAACCAATGTCCAATCCGTGTCATGCATACGATAGTAGATAACCTGGTTATTGTCCTTGGTAAAGCTGCCATAATCGCTATCGCCCAGCTCCATTAATTGCGGTGCTGCTTGCGTTCCTATCGCCGATTTATTCGAGCTGGACACAATAATCCCGTTCCCATCATAAATAAACGTTTCATCCTCGCCAAATTTGGATAGATTGCCATACATATTCTCTAAGTTGCTTTCATTAACGCTGATAATAAACGCATTCCATTTTTTGCTGTAGATTGTACTGAATCCTCGAACAACGGATATGATCGGTTCGTTCTGCGGTCTATAGCTCAAATTATGAAGCAGTCGCTGCGAAACCTCGGGGCTTACCCAAATGCTCTCGCCTAGCGTTCGATTAACATGTTCATACGTAGACATAACTTCCTTCCAATGCTTCAGCTCCTTATCATACGCAACTATAGGTTCGTCATCGCGCGAACCGATAATCGAGCCATCGGATGATAAAAAATAGATTGATGCGATCACATCGTAATTTTTGAGGAGCAACGATAATTGATTAAGGAGCTCATTGAACTGGATGACATCATCCGCATCATAGGCTGTGCCTTCTTTCTCCTTATTCATGTAGCTTTCGATAACCGGATTAAGCAGCAGCATCTTCGAAACCTTGTCCATTTCTGTCCGAAATCCTTGTATGCGTTGTTCCGTTTGTTGAAATAATCGTAAAGTAGAGTCCTCGCTGCGCGTTTTCAAAATGTCCAGCACGCCGTAGTAAATCAGGACAGAACTTAAGACAAGCACAATAATGCTCATGATCATAAACGAGAAAACAAGTTGAACACGAATGCTCTGCCATATTTTGCGGATCATCGAAATGCTATTGCCCATCATCGTTCAGCCCCCCCCGGAGCTTCTCTTTGCACCGTCCATTTTCTGCGAAATTCTTTGGGGCCAATTCCGATCAGTTTCTTGAATGCTCGGCTAAAATAGCTCTGATTGGCGAATCCGGTCTGTTCTGCAATTTCATATGTTTTACTGAAGGTACCGAGCAAAAGTTCTTTTGCTCTATCAATACGATAGTGCAGCAAGTAATCGGCAAAATTGATCCCGGTTTCCTTCTTGAACAAGCTGCTCAAGTAATTCGGGCTGACTTTTACAACCTGTGCCAGCTCGTTCAGCGTAATTTCTCTTTTATAATTGTCATCGATGTACCGAATGACATCGGAAATTTCTTTACTCATTGTGGTTTTATTGGACAAGTATTCGCCTACCGTTTGAAGGAACGTGCGAAAGACGTCCACCAGTTCATGCAGCGTTTGCGCTTCCGCAATGTTATCGCTATAATCCGAAACGATCTCCGGCATATTCGAATTGTAAAGTCTCATCGAAAGCGCCGCCATCAATATCCAATTTTTAAAAGTCCGTTTTATTTCCGCTGCATTTACTGCGTTCTCCTTTGTTAGGAACGCTAGCATTGTGCTCTCGAGCGCTTTTTTGGCAGCATCATTCGCCTTCCACTCCCGCACAAGCTGGAGGAGAGAACGGTTAATATCCTCTGGAATACGCCAACTTTGCTGTTCTCCAGCATAAGTGTTTGAGCCCGCTCCAAGGAAAAACCGGTCCTCCAGTTTTGATAAACTTTCACTATACTGAGCTTTCATCGAATGATAACCGGCTTGCGCGCGATTCATTACGAATGAAACAGAAATATTAAAATACATGTTCATCACATTGCGAATATGCTCAATGATCGTATGAAGCGTATCCGTCATTTGCTGCTCGCTGGCATACTCATCGAAGCCGAATACTAGCAAATACCGGCTGTCAGAATCGGCGAAAGCTTCGCCGCAGCCGTAATTCGCCAATACTTCGTTCAGCACATTCAATAACGACATGCGGACGAGCGGTCCCTTATCATCTTTAAACCGCTTACATAACAGTTCAAAGCTGTCAATTTCCATAAGAGTGATACTGACCCGCTGGGGACGCAGCCGCATATTCAAGCTTTCCGCTTTAGCCGTAAACTCCTCTTCACTGTAGCGCGATCCAAGCAAATATTCTTTTACGAGATTGTCTTTAAGGATATAAATGTCCGCATCCATCTTGATTTGCGCGGGTTTATGCAATTGGTCGAGCTTCTTCCTGATGTTCAATAATATTCTGCCCATATCCTCCGTTGTCATTTCCAGCTTCAAAATATAGTCTTGCACATTGTGAGCTAACGCTTTTCGGGCCGTCTTGAAATCTTCTACACAGGTTAGAATGACAATCTGGGCATCCGAATTGATGCCGCGTACTCTCGCAATTAATTCCATTCCATCCATAATCGGCATTTTAATATCCGTAATGAGCACTTCCGGCAATTCCTTCTGATAAATATCCATGGCTTCCTGTCCGTTCGCGACATCCGCAATTACGGTCATATTATATTCGGCCCAATCGATCGAATGTTTCAACCCTAATCTTACCAGCATTTCGTCCTCGGCAATCAGCACCCGATACATATCATGTCTCCCCTCAATGTCGTGCGGAAGTTTGGATAGCCCATTTCATTTTAAAAAATGATAACGATAATATAACAACATAACAATATGTCTGTCTAATAATTCTGAATTATTTCCGGGTAAATCTGATGAATTTCAATTTCATTTTTATTAAGATAATTTAAACATAAAAACCCGAAAGACGGGCACTTTTAAAGTGTCTATCTTTCGGGTAACTCCCCTTAAACAAAATCTTATAATGCAGATTCCTTATGCGTAATGGTCGTTATCCTCTTCCGGTACTCTTCCGGATATTGTCCGAAATGCGACTTAAATACACGGCAGAAATATTTTGATTCCCTAAACCCTACTTTTTCGGAGATTTCATAAATACGTAAATCCGGTTCGTCCTTCATCAGGTTAATCGCCTTAACCATACGGACGCCCTTAACATATTGGATAAAGCTTTCTCCCGTTTCTTCCTTGAATATGGAACAAAAATATTCTTTGCTGATTTGGAACTGATCGGCCATAATATCCAGACCGAAATTTTCCTGATAATGATATTCGATCCATTCCTTTGCCAAATCGACGATGCGCTTTTTGCGGCTTGTACCTGGAACGGAACCATTTTTCACCTGCTCGATCAACTGGTGGTTGGCCAAGCCCCCCAAATCTCCTTTTTGTGCATTCAGGTTTTTTTTGATTTTACCGAGAACATCACAAACATGCGAGATATTAATCGGTTTAAGCATATATTCCGTTACACCATAAGAGATCGCCTGCTGAGCATATTTAAAATCCGCATGACCGCTAAGAATAATTGATTTTACATGCGGGTGCTTGACAGAGACAATCTGCATCACTTCCAGGCCGGAGAGGACTGGCATTTGTATATCCAGCAACAAAATATCAATGTCATGACTGGAGAGATAATCAACGACTTTACGACCGTTATCCGCCATTTCTACTACTTCGCACTCAATTGATTTCCAAGGAATAAAGTTTTGCAGTCCTTCTCTGATGTTTCGCTCATCGTCAGCTATCAATACTTTGTATATAAGTATCACCTGCCGTTATTGGAAGTGTGATCCTAACCGTCGTACCTTCGCCTGCTTTGCTTGTAATAATCAGTTCTGCTTCTTCCCCATAATACCAATGTATCCGTTCGTAGATGTTTCTGAGTCCGATTACCTTGTTCTCTATTGCTTGTGTTCCATCTATAACTTTCCTTACAAATGCTAGCCGCTCTTCATCCATCCCTACCCCTTCATCGGCGATCTCGATTTCTAATCGGCCCTCCGCCAGCTGAATGGATACGCAAATCACTCCGCTGTTCTCCAGACTCTCAATCCCATGGGAAATAGCGTTTTCTAAAAGCGGTTGCAAAATAAATTTCATAATCTTCAATCGCTTCGTTTCATCGGATACCTTCCAAATCACTTTTATTCTCTCGCCATATCTGACCCTCTGAATGTCCAAATACGTGTCCAGAAAAGTCAATTCCTCTTCGATATAAACGATTTGTTTATCCGTTTTTGCGCTGTTGCGGAGCAAGTCAGACAAGTTCTGGATCGTTTGGCTCACCTGATTCTCTCCACCGCTCAATCCCATTGCCAGCCAGCGGATATTATCCAAGGTGTTATACAGAAAATGAGGATTTATTTGCGAATAGAGTAATCGAATTTTAGTATCTTGCAAAATGAGCTTTTGTGAATACATATTTTTTAATAACATCTCTTTATCCGCGAGAATATTATTAAAGCTTTGAAAAATGTATCCGATTTCATCCTTGCGATCTTGGATGCCGGAAACTCGGCCAAGCGGCTTATTCAGGCCATTATGATTCTGCCGGATTTTCCTGAGCAGCCGGTATATTGGCCTGTAAAAATAACGTTCGATCAGAAAGATGAGAATGAGGGAAACAACGACCAAAGCAATCAGGACATAAGTAAATCCGACCTGGATCGCATTCTGATTCGGCCCAATCAATGCCTGGTAAGGGGTCACAGACAGAAACGACCAGTCATTGTATGCGGTTTTCGTCTTTGTAATTAAGTACTCCTGATGATTATAACTTACTTTGCTGCTTGTATGGTCGTCTACGGTTGAGAATTGTCGCGGTATTTTACTTCCTATTTCAGAGCTTTGGCTGGAGGAGAGAATCTCCCCGTCTGCATTGATCAAATAAATACTCGATCCATCCGTGAAACGGGTATTCTCAAATATGCCGGTCACTGTCGTGTCAGCTAAATTAATGACCATTACGCCCAGCGTCGGCCCCAAGACGAGATCCCGAATCGGGACAATGATCGAATAGGTATTTTTTTTGTTCAGATCGCCGGTGAATTGCTTATAGTATCTGCCATCGTCTTTAGCCAAGATCAGCTTGTTCTGCAAAACATTATTTTGCGGATCGAACATAAAGTCGATATACTCCGAAACCCGCGGATTCATACTGGCGTTCAGCGCCCCCTCCACAGAGGAAATGACATTCTGATTGCGAAAATCCACGATAAAGACAGAATAAATCGACTGATTAATCGTGCGAAACATTGAAATTTGGTTCCGGACCCAGCGAATGTCATTCGAATTCAAGTCGTCCAGGGAATGTTCGTTGCGTAAAAACTGCCATAAATCCTGGTTGGCCGTTAACATCAGCATCGTTTTATAGATATTCTCTACCAAACCATTAAACTGCTCTGAGATATGATCCATAGAAGTTACAATAAAATCGCTGGACCGCTTTTCCATATTATCTTGGGTTACTTTATAAATATAATAAATCGTTGGGCCTGAAGTAAGCACGATCGTCAGAACCAGGAAAACGATTAATCGTGTTTGGAGAGAGCGATACATGCTGATCATCGTAAGTACCGTCCCTCCGCATTAACAATGATAAGGTCATTATAATATAATTATTTGGAAAAAGCATTTGATAGTTTTAGCCTTTAATTGAGCCTAACATCATCCCTTTTGCAAAATATTTTTGCAAGAATGGATAAACCAATATAATCGGAGTGACGGAAATAACGACAATAGCTAGCTTGATCGAATAAGGAGTAACCGTTTGCGCCGCCTGACTAGAGCCCACCACCAAGCCGAATTTACTGATCATATCTGTTTCATTCATTACTTTTTGCAGCAAGCTTTGCAGCGGGAGTAAATGCTCCTTTTTGACAAAGAACAAGCCCGTAAACCAGTCATTCCAATAATTCACCCCGGCGAATAAACCGATTGTCGCATAGACCGGCTTTGAGAGAGGTGCAATCACCCGCAGGAAAATATGGATGAAACTGGCACCTTCAACTTGAGCGGCTTCCGCCAAAGCTTTCGGAATCGCATCGAAAAAAGTGCGAAAAATAATCATATACCAGAAACTATAAATCCCGGGAAGGACGAGTACCCAGAACGTATCGTAAAGATTAAGCTTCAGCATCGTAATATAAAAAGGAATCAAACCGCCGGTAAAAACAAACGTGATAAAGAAATAATTTGAAAAAAATCGATATCCCTTAATATCCCTTCTTGTCATCGCATAGGCCAATGAGGAGGTGCAGACCAAAGTTAAAATCGTACCGACAGCCGTTCGCAGGACGGATAATTGGAAGGCGGACATAATCCCATCTTGCGTTAATGCTTTCGCGATATTATCGAACGTAAATTTTCTCGGCCATAAATACAGTACGGCCTTCAAGGAGTCAGTTCCTTCATTAAAAGCGTAAATGTATATATTATAGAAAGGATACAGCGTTATCGCGCCAAGCAGGAATAAAATGAACGCGTTGACAATACCTAGCGGTGGTATGCGCTTGACCATTACAAAACCTCCACAAACTTTAATCATGTTGCCCTAGCGGATCAGAAGACGCTGATTTCGCTTTTCCTTTTAATAATCATGTTCGAGATCACGACAAATAGTAAACCAATCAAGCTTTGAAACAAGGATACGGCGGTTGCATAACCAATCTGCCCGTTAGAAAATCCTTGTTGAATCACATACGTGTCTAAAATGTCGGATACGCTCATATTTCCCGGCGTGCGAATGAGATAGATATGCTCCCATCCCGCTTGCAGCAAAGAGGAGAGACTTAGAATAAACAAGACGGACGCTATAGGAACAAGAGAAGGTATCGTGATATGCCAAATTTGGTTGAACTTGCCCGCGCCGTCCACCTTGGCTGCTTCGAATAGTTCAGGATCGATACTGGAAATAGCCGCCAAATAAATAATCGCACTCCACCCTGTCATTTTCCATACGTAGGAAATAAACATGATCGGATAAAAGTAGGCCGGATCGTTCATGAAATAAATCGCTTCGAGTCCGAGAGATTGGCGAATTTGATTCAATAACCCGTCTAGCGACAGAAACTGCTGGAAAATGGTAATGGCGACGACCCATGATATAAAATAAGGCAAATAGAAAATGGTTTGGATCGCTTGTTTGAAATATTTGTTGCGGATCTCATTGAGCATGATGGCAAAAATAATGGGAATTGGAAAAAACAATACAAGTTTATAAAAGCTGATAACGAGCGTATTCCAAATGATAGTCCCAAAATTAAAGTAATCAAAAAAAGTTTGAAAGTATTTAAACCCTACCCACGGACTAAAAAACATGCCTTTGGAAAAACTGTAATCTTGAAAGGCAAGCGAAAGCCCCAACATAGGCAAATAGTTAAAAATAAAAAAGTAGATAACGGCCGGAATGATGATTAAATAAATTTGATAGTGTTTACCGATATAAGCCAATGTGCTCTTCATTACTTCACCCACTCTGTCTGAGTATGTTGCCGCCCAAAACCGTGTCAGGCGGCAACATTGTGTTTCCCCTATTTAACCCGTTCTAATAGGTTCCCGAAGAAACGAGATATAAGGATGGATCTTTGTCATATTCCTGCTGCAGATACTGGATGTATTCCTGATAGCCGTTCTTATTTAATGTCTCGCGATAACCGTCCAATAAATGTTGGGCTTCTTTCTCGGTCTTCGCTAAGTAAGTGCGGGCCAATATATCTTTTAACTGCTGCAGCACCGGCATCAATTGATCTTTCTGCGGGTAAGTCGTCATTAATGTGCTTATATCCAGCTGGTTTTTGACGACCAGCTTGGGCATCGTTTTCTCTACATATTCGGTTATTTTGTCTGATATCTCCACGTTGTTCTGATAATACTGATCCCGCAGCGTGCCACCGAATATATCGTAAGCCGCATCGAATCCGGTAATCAGTGCAGGGACGAGCAAGTTTGATTTAGCGCCGGCACCATATTTGGCATAGTAGCCATCCGGATCCGTAACCACTTCGTTATAAGCGTCGTCAGTCATCTGCGCATAATTTTTATCGTTAAAGAACCATTGTTTGTCCTTTTCCCCAAAATTAACGACCGCCCTGCCTTCTCTCGTGTTCAGCCAGTTCAATAACCGGACAGCCGCTTCTGCATTTGCTCCTTTAGTAACCCCAACCATGAGATACGATTCCATTCCCATGTTGATCACTTGATCCGACGACCCTGTAAAGTCATTCATCGGCGACAGCGCCTCATAAGCCATTTCGGGATGAGAGTCGGTTAATGCTTTCATTACTGCTTCGTTTCCAGGAACGACTGCAGAAGCCAGAAAAGGCATGATGGCATAACGGCCTTGCGAAACTTTCTCGGAACCGATCTGATAGGAATGAGCAAATGATTCTTGATCCATCAGTCCATCCGCTATAAGCTTGCGAACGAACAAGATTTGCTGCCAAATCTGTTCCGACTCGATGAAGCTTTTAATTTTTCCGTCGATCAGGGCGAATCCGCTTTTTCCATAATCAAACCCTCTGAAAAGCTGATACAAGTTTTGGCTCCATGGATTGATCATTCCGAGCGGATAAACAGGCTTGCCGTTCACATCTTTGAAATTTCCTTCTTTGACCTTTTTGGCCAATTCGTATAGATCATCCGGCGTTTGAATCGATTGCGTATCGAAATTCAAAGCTTTGGCGATATCGCCCCGCAAATATAAACCGAAGCCGTACTTGGCTGGTTCTGTTGTCGAATAGTACGCAGGAAGGAAATACAATTTGCCGTTGAATTCCGGATTAAAGACTGTTTGCTTCGTATAAAGCGGCATTCGCTCAGGTTTGATAACCTCTTTCAGGATTGACGCATCTCCGTTCTGGATCAGGTCGGTTAAATCGGCCAGCATCCCCTCCTTCGCGGCTTTCGTCATCATTTCCAAGTTCTGCGGAGCAGTGTTGCTGGCGGTAACAAGAAAGATATCCGGTAAATTATTCGCTGCTACATCGGCGACAAAATCTTGTTCAACGTTCTGGGAGCCGCGGATTTTTAGCGTAATGTCCAATTGTTCCTTGATCGCTTTTCCAACCGCTGTCTGATCGAAGTTATCCCGCGTATCTGCCGGTACATGGTAAGTACCAAACGTTAATGTCGCCGGCTCTGGCGCTTTTGTCGATTTCCCTTCTTTTTCTGTAGTTGTAGGCTGCTTTTTTTCTGCTTCGTTATTTTTGCTTGTTGAACAACCGGATACTATGCTGACTGCCAAAACGGCAATCAATAACAATGCAAGCCAATTCTTCCTGACCATAGGACATACCCCTCGCTTTATGATGTAATATCTATAACTTCCTGCTCCTGAATCGCCAATGTTTAAAGCGTTTTCATTAATTAAATGGTACCATCGCTCTCATGCGAGGTTCCATACCAAAAGCTTAGGATTTGGTGGATAATCTTAAGATGCCCTGCAAAACCTCTTTCAACCGGAGGCAGTTGTTATTCAATACTTTACTTTCCTTCTTGTTTCTAACGATTCCAGCTCTTTGTATACGATTGTCAAGCTTTCCAGGCTGCTTTCAGGCAATGAGCGCTCGGGTCTTTTCCCCTCACGAATGCAATCGAGAAAATATTCGATTTCATTAAAATATCCATCTGCCAAGTCGATATTAATGCCGCTGGATTCAGAACTTGATTTCGCTTTTTCTTGAAAACTTACTTCTATGGTCTGCTCATTTTCCGCATATACGGACAGGTTGCCATTTTTATATTCCAGAATCGCCTGCTCAAAACATGCTTTAAAGGACATCGAGAACGGGAGCGGAGATTTATACCATCCCCCTTCTGCCTGAACCAGCATATGATCATACTCGTAAACAGTCGAAATATAATCCAGCGTCCTGCCTTCTTTTATCCCAACACTAGTAACCGATTTAGGCGTTCCCAGAAGATGTAAAATAAAATCAGTATCGTGGATATGAAGATCGAGCGCACTCCCGCCGCTTTGCTCTCCCTTCATCATCCAATCCTGCCAGCTCCACTGAGGTATGGAACTGATTCTCGAAAGCTGAAGCTGCTTTAATTTGCCGTAACGCCGTTCCTCAAAAACTTGTTTCAGATATACGTATTCCGGCCAGAAGCGAATGACATGAGCAACCATAAATTGAACCTGGTATTCCGCTGCACATTCAATCACTTGTTTGGCTTCGCCCGGATGCAATGCAATCGGCTTTTCGCATAACACATGAATGCCATGCTCCATTACCTTCATAACTTGCTGTGCATGCAAGAAGGTAGGCGTGCAAATATCCACCATGTCGACATGCTCGGATGCCAACATGTCCTCCAGATCAGCATAAAAAGTAATAGCATCGCTAGCAATGTATGTTCTGGCGTTGTCCAGATCTGCATCCACCACAGCAACGACTTCAACATCATTCATCTGTTTGTAAACGTTCAAATGATGTCGTCCCATCCCTCCGGCCCCAACAAGCGCTACTCTCATTTTCCTCGTCCTTTCAATCAGAAGCGATCCATGATTCTAGAAGCTTCTTGGCTGTAATAATATCTCGAATTTGCTCTTCTCCTTCGATCTCGCGTTCAATGGTTATCGCCCCGCTATAACCCAGCCGTTTAAGCTTATTAATAAATTCCGGATAATTTACTCTGCCTTCTCCAAGCGGCGTTTCAATGCCCAGTTCCTTGGCTCCAACCGGATATTCGCCATCTTTCGCATGAACCCCGCGAATTAGATTCCCGAATAGATCAATGGCATCGAGCGGATTGGCTTTCCCGTACATTAGCAAATTTGCGGGATCCAAATTAACGCCAAGATTCGGCAGCCCAATGTCTTCAATCACTCTTTTCAACGTTACCGGCGTTTCCTGGCCAGTCTCGAACAGAAAATATTGATCGTTAGCCTGACAACGAGTGACCAGATGCTTCAATGCGTGGACAACTCCGATATAATCTGGATCATTTGGATTCTCAGGGATAAAACCGACATGCGTAATCAAATCGGAAATCCCCAGTTTCTTGGCGAAATCAGATCCATGCAGTAATATTTCCAGCCTCCCCGAGCGGTAAGCGGGAGGAACCAGCCCCAAAGTAGCCGGCCCTTCATAGAAATTCCAAAACCGGGGCGGAGGCCATCCGCACCAAAAAGCCGTGATCTCAATCGCATAGGATTGCGCTGCTTGTTTGACCAATCCGGCCATATCGTCCGTCATTAAAGATGCTTCAAAACAACTGAGCTGGCAAGTTGGTATGTCCATCTGCTGTAATCTTTCAAATTTAGCACCGATTTCTGCGTTCATTGGAACGATAACTCCAATAGCTAACTCCCGCACACGGACATCTCCTTTGCAAATTTATTACAGATCAAATAATTTCATTGCATTCTCTCTAGCAATTTTGTTAAAAACGATTTCACTGATTTTATTCGAATCACGCCAATTGATCAAAAGGTCGACCAAAGGAACCGGCATATTCTTCGTACAAATATCCGTACCGAAATATAGCCGATCCTGAAATTCCGTCAAAAACTTCGGACCATATTCAGGATCTCGAGATATTGCATTGTAGGCCGTATAATCAGACAAATCGCCATAAAGATTCCGATACCTGCGAAACAAGATCGGCACGACGCCCTCTTCCTGAATCGGTCCGCTTGGCAATCTCCCTACTTGGCCGCCTTGCAAGTCAAATATTATCGCTCTTTCTCCCGGAGTCTGCAAACGTCCAATTTCCGCCCAGAACACAGGACCGTGGCCGAATATGATCAAGTTAGGGAATCTTTGCAGCGTATGCTCCAACTGCGGCAAACCCGGATCGTCATACAGGCCGAAATCCCCATTTTTCTGATCAGAACCGTCAAATACGACCGGAAGCCCGACGCGTTCAGCGTGCCGAAACAGATTTTGTACTAAAGGATTCATCAATGGAGCATTTAGCATAACCTCTCCAAGCCCCTTGCATCCCCTGTCCTTATAATAGGAAAGGACTCGTTCGAGCGGAGCTTCAGCCGAATTGGTCAAGGCGCGCGGATCGATGTTACAGTAGGGAATAAATCGATTCGGGTATTTGTCGGCCATATCCAGAATATCTTCGTTGGCTTGCGGAAAATAGATTTCCGGACTGACGATAGGAAGCAGGACGCCTTTCTCTATTCCCAATTCATCATAACGATGGATTAATTCTTCCGCCGTACAAAACTGAACGACAAAAGGGACTGGCTTTCTATAGGCATGCGCATGGATATCTATAAACATAAACGTTACTCCTTTCAATTAGAGCCCGGCTGTATCACATCATTTTTGATCCAGGCAAGGAAGGCTTCATTAAACCAATTTGCCGGGCTTTCCAGGAAGACCCGTAATACATTGTCGATATAATCATCGGCCTTAATGCTTGTAAGCAGCGAATTGCCGCATTTGGCATAAGATATGAAGCCCAACTCATCTAACATGGACTGCGTTTTGCGGGCATCGTGAAAAGGCCAGACGCCTGGAACGCCATACCTGGCTATCTTCGACATGGCCAAACATTTCGCCGCAGGATCGTTAATAGAGCTGCAGTAATGCTCCATCAAGAGATACTCGGCAAAATGTTTAAACGTATTGTAGACCATATCTATCCCAATAAAGACGATTCTTGCTTGTTGCAGGTACATTTTCTGCCAGGGGGACGAATAGGAAAAACAATAATCCCCGAAAACGCCCATACGCGGACCATATGCGGAATGCTCGCCTGTAATCTCGGCTGCCTTGCTCCCCCACGCAGCAACCGAATGGGTCGCCTGATCGCTCCTTATGCTGTCAGGCAGCAAGCGGAATGTTTCGCTAATGTGACCAACATCAGAGGGGGATGTTCCGATATCCCAATTGCGATAAGCATTAGGGAAGTCTTGCTGCACGAGCGTTGGAAACACCACGGTGCCCTGTTCAGTTATCGTCTCTTTGAGCGCATCAATAACAGCGAGCGCCCCATCTGTTACATAACCGAAGCTCTTTAAGGAGGAATGGACGAGTACGATATCGGATGGAGCCACTCCAACCTCCTTAAGAGCATTTATAATATGCGCCCGGGAAACAGCGGGGAGCCGTTCAGATCCCATGGAATTCACTCCCCATTGATTTTAGTTAACAATCTTTTAATCACCACCGCTGCTTCGGCTCGAGTAGACTGAGACTTCGCTGCGAAAGTAGCTTTGGTTGTACCATAAATAAGTCCGCTATGCAGAGCAAGCTCTACATCCTTAATTGCCCATTTGCTAATATCGTTCACATCTGCAAATGATACTCCGCCCGCTGAGTCCGTTTCCTTAAATGCATCCTCCGCCAAAAACCTGCCGGCTCTTACGAGCATGACCGTCATTTCCTCCCTTGAAATCTTTTGCTGGGGAGCGAAGGTGCCGTCCTTTTTTCCCTTAATAATTTTTGCGGCATAAATGCTGCTAACAACATCAGCATACCAAGAATCAGAAGGCACATCTGTAAACGGACTACGGGCAGCCGTTTCTTTCAGATTTAAAGCTCTGGCGATCATAGCGGCAAATTGCGCTCTTGTCACCTTGTCATTCGGCTTAAAATGATTGTCGTCCACACCTTCGATAATTCCTCTCGCCGCGAGCCATTCAATATCCGCCTGAGCCCAGTGCCCTGTCAAATCTATGAAAGTTTTACTCACAGTAACACTCTGCCCGACAGCAGTTGTAGTACTCTTCAGTTGATCGGTTACTGTCTTCATCGTTTCCCACTTCACCATGGCATCTCCGTGCTTTTTGAGTTTAAACTTCAAGGTATTGATGACGAGATCTCCATTTTCTCCCGGTACGTTGCCGATTTTGGTGTGTGCTATGATGATTTCGTTGTTCTTGATAATAGGCGTGATAGAGAACCCTTCAAGATTAGATTTAGCTTCCACTAATTCCAGCTTATCCGGTTCGAAGGAAAAGCTGGCTTCATAGCCGTATAAATTAGCCAAGCTCTTACCGCTAAGAGTCAAAGTAACCTGTCCGTTAACCGGTTTATTGGCATCCAGCAAATACTCTGGAGCTGCTTTAGCATTAGCCGCTGCAGGGAACATCTTTGGCATGCAAAGCAAAATAATGGCCAAGCAAACGATACGTACACGCAAACTGCGCAATTCAGACCACCCGCCTTATCATTTTCCTTGCTCCGAACAGGAGGAAGTTTTACTCTCCCCCTGTTTGGAGGTCAAGAACTGCTATCGTTTGATTTTCTTGGCCTGCGTCACTAAATCTACAATGTCGATTTTTCCATCTCCATTGAGATCCGCTTGCTTGACTTGATTCCAATCCGGACTATTCGTGTCTTTGCCGTAATTGGCGGCAATGATAGCCAAATCACCGACCGATATTTTTTGATCATGGTTAAGATCGCCGGAAAGGCCTGGCGTAATCTGAATGTTAACCGCAGAAGTTGCGGCCGTATATTCAATGCCTTGACCGTTTGCCAAAACCGCGCTGCTGATCTTGATTTCACTTGTCACCGCTTCCGAAACGCTCTTCGATTTAAAGGTGATCTCCACGATGTCCCCTGGAACCTTAATCGCGTTGCCTTCTCCTGTACTGGCTAAAATTAATTGCAGGCTTCCAGCCGGAGTTGTTGTGGTTTCAAGCAGCTTGGCCCCCGGTTTGAGCGATGTTGCCGATACGTATTCTAGGGTCGCCGGATCATAAATCAGGGAAATATCTTGCGCATACACCTCTGCCGCTACACTGCTCAATCCGTATTTCACCTTAAATGTTTCGCCTGGCGACGCCGAGCTTACATTAGACGTTAATGAGGTGGCATTCCCAAAGCCAGTTCCGGCTGTTATGTCAGCTAATTTCCAGATTTGAAGCTTTAACGGTAGTGTGTACGTACCGTCAGGATAGGGGCTATATGTGTAATAAGTAATTAAAACCTCATCGCGATAGGTAGTTATTGAGGGATAAGCATTTATTCCCCTGTCGGCAGGTTCAAGATTGATGTAATTCGTCCATGTCTCCCCTTCGTCATTGGAAACCGCCATCGTCAGAGGTCTGCGATTCTCGTTAGGCGAATTGTTCCAGATCAGCATTAAAGGCCCCATGCCATTATCCGGTATTCGTTTAATCATGTAAGGGGATGAAGCAGTTTGTATATCCGTTTCGATCGGTTCACCCCAAGTTTCCCCGCCATCATCCGAATACGCCTTGATAATATGACCAACTGTCGTGCGAATCAAAATCATGACGCGATGATCCTTTAGCTCGACAAGCACCGGCTCGGAAGGGTAACCTGTCGTCCAATCGACGAAATCGCCAAACTGCCACGTTTCTCCCTCGTCATCCGAATACACGGTAAAAACACCCGATTTACCCGGAATAGACGGGGTGTTACCCCCAAGTGGGATAATAATCCTTCCTGAGCTCAAAACGACAGCACGGTCATTGCCGGTCGGATGATGCCCTTCAAGAGGCGTGATATTGATCGGCTCGCTCCAGGTTCTTCCTTCGTCAGAGGAACGTATCATATGCATCGAGATATGCGTACTATCGTCTTGTTTGTAGAAAAACAGTGCAAGATCACCCGATTTCAGTCTGACTACCCCTTGATTCGCCACATTTTTCAACCCGATATTTTCCTGAATTAAGTAGCTCTCTCCCCAAGTTCTACCACCGTCTTGAGAGATTTTACCCGAGATGACACCCGGAGAATCGTCTTCAACATCACTGTAATTGTCATAAGTGAGCAGTAATTCGTTTTGCTTCAATTCAATAATCGCACCATTAAATGCCCTTTTGGTAATTGTAGTTTGATTTGCTTCTACAACCGTTGTTTCGAAAACCGGGTTTACTGCTCTGTCCGGATCAATATAAGCGCTAGCTTGCAAAGAGCTTGCGAACAATGATGCAAGCAACGTCATCAAAAGCATAAAACTGATTTTCCTCATTTACCTAACCTCCCAGATTTAGTTTCCAACTATTCTAGTGCAGTGAACCAGTGGTTAGAGCAAGCGACTTGCGATAATTCGGAAATTCGTCTTCCAGCACGCTGCGTACTTGAGCAATTTTCCAATGCAGATGCGTCTCATCCGTCATATAGTCCATACTCGGTTCCCAACCAAGCCTGGAATCGGCATTCACATATGGAATAACAGCCTCCGCATTGGCAATTTCCCGTAGAGCCAGCTGCTCCATTTCATCCAAAATGATGCTAGTCTTCGCCGGATCAGGCTCAGTAAACAGCTGCTGTTTAAGCATCCACCATTGTTTTACATGGATCGTCGTTTGCACGGCATGCACGATAAAACAATTCATCCCCAGAAGCCGCCTGCCTTCTTCCTGCTTCTTCGCAGGTACTAAACAAAGGGCTTCCTCCAGGCAACTATTTCCTCGCCGCCAAAGTTCGGCCATACGTTCCAAACTGCCAATTTCCACATTGTACCGGGAATTTCCCAGTGACTGACGGGCATTTTCTAGCGGTCCATAGTCGGCGCTTATGATAGCGCTGCCAAACATCGCATGCCATGCTGCTGGGATGTTCACCTTTTTGCGCAATATAAGCGGATAGGAGGGACCAATGCGAAAGGGGCCGTACTGGTCTTCTGTCGTCGGGATATAGCTCTGAATTCCCTCGCTCCAATGCTGCCAGGCCGCCAGCACGAAGGGAACCGCCTCCTCGCTGAAATCGCGCCGGGCAATCGCGGCATACGTTTCTTCAACAGGCGGGCTCGGACTCCAGTACGCCCATTTCGCAATATCGCTAATGAATGATGGCCACCAGCCGAAGTGATGTGATTCCATTAATCCAGTCAGCCCCCAGTCTTCCCGCGCCTTGAGGAGCGCAGCATGCCTTCTTGCCCACTGGTAAGGAACCGGTTCATAAGGAATGACCCCTATATCCCACGTTAATCCGCCTGTATTGCTCATCGAATACAGCTTTACCCCCCTCTCATGGGCCGCTTTAGCCTCACTGCTGAAATACTGGCCTGGCCCTTCGAACGAAATCGTATAGTCAACGCAAACATTCGTGATGCCTTCATGTTTGATTTGTTCGAACATTTCAAACGTAACTTGCAGCGTCACATCCTCAGGCAAAGAGTTGATCAGTCTGAGTCTCTCTTCCTCCGGCGCCCAGCCCCAGTTGTAAGTCCAGAAGACGATTTCCGTATCCGTACTATGTTTGCGGATAACCTTTTTCAGCAAATTAAGCCATTGAGGATAGTCATAACACGGCCACCAGCCAGGACTGGGTTTCTTCTTCGGCCGCTCTTCCGGCCATTCAAGACGCAGCACTCCTGTCGTATTCGGGTCTTTACTCGGAAATTCGCAGGATTCTCCAACCAAGATGATCCCTTTAAATCGTGGACAGGCTGCTAAAATTTTGCCGTACGTACTGTCATAATACGACTCGGCATCCGGATCGTCAGGATGTTTACGGTTGGTCATGTAGCTGTACATATACACATCGAGGCCGTAGGAGGCTGCCCGGTCAACAAGATAATTAAAATCCAGATGGCCTTCAGGAGTTTGATCGACATCCTTGACAAAGAGGAGAACCGCATCAATACCCGCATGTGCCATTGCATTGAGATGAGCGTCCGGATAACGGTCAAGCCCCCAGCCTGAATGAGCCATACGCGGAGAAAATAAGGGCGTCCGGGAAATATCCTGCCCGCTGACGAAAGGCGCTTCGCGTAAATTCATCAAATCTTCCAAGTAATAGCTTCCCTGCCCTATCCCCCTGTCATCATATCCGCAGACAACAATTCGTTTTGCGTTTGCGATAATGCGGTAACTGCGCGGCTTATCGAGCCTGCTGTCGAGCCCTGGCAGTGCAGCCTGTTCAGCTAAAACGATAACTCGCTCTCCGCTCGCAGCCATTTCGCCGATATGCTCAATACGGTGAAGCGAAACCGATACGCACATGCTTACGAACAAGTAATCCTGCAAGTCCTTTGCTACAGTGAGTACTAGCGGCTTCGCATTCTCCTCGATCACTATACGCCAACCATCTTCAATCACTGCTTCTCCGAATTCCGGATTAACGTTCGAATTGCGCCGGTCCGGTTTGTGAACCGTTTCTAACCGTCTGCGGAATTCATATTTTTTCTCACTCATCGCTTTCCCTCCAAAAAATAAAGCGGTTTCATTGATTTAATGGTAACATCGCTCTAATTAGAGCTTCCATACCAAAATCTTAAGATATGGTGGATAATATTAAAGCCTACAGAGACGCGGCTGGCTTATGCGCTGCGAATTAAACAAAGAAAAAACGAGTGACGGAAGCTGCACCCAATGCGTAATGGTATGCGGCCTGTTCCACACTCGTTGTCAGGTTCGTAGCAATGATCCTGAATTATTTCCGGGTAAATCTGACGAATTTCAATTTAAGTTCCGGGCGGCATTGATTATATTGGTGATAGTTTTATATTAGAGAATGGTGGTGCCAAACAATGAAATGGGGAATCAGCACTTATAGCTTAAGCCGCGCAATAATTGCGCAGCAGATGACCGTTCCGGATGTGATCGAGTGGACAAAAGAAATCGGCGGCGAGCATGTCGAAATCGTGCCCATCGGCTATGATCTGACACAACAGCCGGAGCTTGTTCCCGCTATTCGCCGCAAAGCCGAGCAAGTCGGCATCGATATTTCGAACTATACCGTCAGCGCAAATTTCATCTGTGCGGATGAGGCAGGTTACTTGCAGGAGATCGCACGAGTGAAAAAAGAAGTCGATATCGCCAACAAGCTTGGAGTGAAGCTGTTTCGTCACGACGTCGCATCGAGACCGCTGGATCAAACATCGATCGTTTATTTCCAGAATGATTTGCCTATGCTTTCGGAGGCATGCAGGCAAATTGCCGATTACGCGGCAGGCTTCGGGATCACGACAAGCGTAGAAAATCACGGCTTCTACATGCAGGCCAGCGAACGAGTGGAAAGCTTGATCCATGCAGTCGGACGACCCAATTTCAAGACGACGCTAGACATTGGCAACTTCATATGTGTGGATGAAAATCCGGTCAAAGGCGTCCGGAACAATATTGGACTTGCTTCGATGATCCACTTGAAAGATTTTTACCATCGGTCGAAGCACCTTAATCCCGGGCAAGGCTGGTTTCAATCGGCAAGTGGAGATTTCTTGCGGGGGGCGATCGTCGGGCAAGGCGATATCGACATGCGAGAGGTTCTGCGCATCATTAAAGCTTCCGGTTATGACGGGTATATTTCGATCGAATTTGAAGGCATGGAGGATTGCCTCAACGGGACGCTATTCGGATTCGAAAACGCAAAACGCATGTGGAATGAAGTTTAGCTAGCCGGATCGTCCATGCCCTCAACAAAGAAACAGCCACGGCAAATCAGGAGACCACTGAAGAACTTGCATTTTTCTTTTCCGGCAAATCAGTCAAATTGAAAGAAGGCATCCAATCCCATATATCAGGGAGATGGATGCCTTTTTCTTCTGTTTGAGTTAGTAACCGCTAAATGGATTGCCACCCCACCGTACCTTGATACGATCTGTCAGGCGATCGGCTATCCAGCCAAACGAGCGGATCCTCCCCGTCGTATCGTGCCGCTCCAATATTGCGGCGCCGCGCCAGAATGATCCGATCCAAAAATCATTAGCTCAACGCTCCACAACCACCATCGCATATCCAACCACCTCCGGCAGCGGAATTCGGATGTAACCGTCTATAAATTGATGGTTAAGAGGCTCTTGTCCAGGCGCCAAATAAACAGATGACGCATTATCGCCTTTCAGGTATACAACTGCGCCATTCAGTGTCTGCAAATCTTCGATCACATTATACTTGCCTCTTGGCTCCGGATGAGTGAGCTTTACATGGATTATCCGCTTGTGCTCCTTCTCCGTTACCGTCACACGCGCCGTCGTCGGAATGCCTTCGCACTTGAGGAGCGGCTTCGGCAGCAACTGCCTCAAGCTGTAAGCGACCATCGCCTTGTGAGCATTTGCGGCATACTCCATGTACGTACCGAAAACCGGAAAGCAGAACTGAATAATGTTGTTCGATCTTGCCACTGCCTGCCATCCCGCATAGCGATCAGGCGGTGTATAAAATGAACCATGGAAGCCGTCCCATTCCCGATTAAAGTAAGGCTGCCAATACTCGGCAATTTCCTGCGCGCCCTCCTTCGCCTGCAGCAAAATACCTTGGCTATAAATCCCGCACAGCATGTCCGGCATTTCTCCGAGAGTGTCCTCCAGCATGCGGAAGTATGAGCTGTTCCACGGGTCCTCGCCTTCATAGCTCATGTTCCATTCGCCCAGCGCAAACGCGGTTCCTTCTGGATTCAGACCGGAATGACCGGAGCTAATGATCCCTCCGCCCATAGCAATGAACGATTGCAGCTTTTGTCCGAATTCCGATGTAATTCGCACATCGTCAGGTAAGATAATGATCTTATATGCAGACAAATCATGATTCTCGTTAATGATGTCGTATGTCATCTTCAGCTCGCCTAGCATGCGGACGGCGCCATTGTGACAATCCGCCAGCTCGCCGCCGGCGAATGTAAGAATTCCAATATCCGCCACCACCCGAACATGATCGGTCCACGGCTCGTAACGTTCCAGTTCTTCGTAAATTTCACCGATCACTTTATAAACTGCAGGATCCAGGCCATCCCTGGGATGCATATGGTCGCCGATCGACGTCGGCACGCCGTTCATCAGCGCATCCCAGCAGTCATTTAGCAGCGAAGCTTTGCTCTTCAAGCCGCCGAAGTCTCCCCAGTTGACGTTGAACCGCCCGGTCATATAGAACGTCTGCTGCCCGAGATTACGCGCATAAGCGACCTGGGCCGGGAAGAAATCATAGCTCCAGCCGCTCGGCAAGCATTCGATCTCGTTATGCGTGCGAAGTCCTTCCGTATCGGCCGGCGACAGTCCGTTCAAATACAAAAACTTATCATCGCCGATAATCTCTTTTACTGCCCGCGAGAAAGAAATAAGAGATTCCTTCGTGAAAGCGCGTACATCCTCATCATTTTGCGGATCGCCGCCCTTCTCTCTAATGCCTTCGAGACACTCATTGCCATAACAAGGCGTGACCGCCATGCAATCAAAGAAAAAGCCTTCAACGGGATAGCGCTGGGCAACCTCTCGCACCATGGCAAGCAGATGCTCGCGGTAGCCGGAGTTAAAGCACATATTGCGGAAAAAGTTTTCCGTACGGTCGCCGTAGATCACTTGGCCTTCTTTGTTGACTACGGTCCATTCGCGATGCTTGCGAGCCATCTCGTGATCCAGCCCCGCGTTGAAATAGGCGGTAACGCCAATCCCTACTTTGCGGCATTCCTCTACAATTTGTCCGAACATATCGAAGTTGAGATAAGGGTGCATGACTCCGATTTCCGTCGGGTAATAAGCGAAGCCGATATTGCACTTGGCAAAAACGTTGACATACTCAACGCGTGCATCCTTAAGCGTTCGCGCGAACGCCTTTGCGTCGAAATTGGTCCCGAAATCGGGAATGTCCGGCATCGTATGGAAATCGATGTGTACGGCCCGTTTAATAGTCCTCATGATCCAAGCTCCATTTCTTATGTTCTATAACAGATAAACTCATATTCACCCGACCCGACATGGAAAACCGCCTGATCACCTTCGAAACCTGTCCATGTAACGACAGCAGCCTGTAAGGCCGGTTCGCCGTTAACGAACAAGGAAGCGTAATTCCCATTCTTCGCTTTCACGTATACAGTTGCTGTTGTATTGACCGGGATGGTGACATTTAATCGATAGTTGTCTTCGGACAACTCCCAATGGCTTATGATTTTGCCGTAGATACTTTCGAATTCGCCCCGAGCATACGTAAGTTCGCCGCCTGGCATCGGACGGATAACGATTTGCTTGAACCCGGGCTGCCCGGGAGCGGCATCAATTCCTGCCACAGTGCGGTACAACCACTCGCCAACGGAACCGAGACTGTAATGATTAAGCGAATTCATGCCAGGATCTTGAAATCCGTGCTCCTCTGTCCAGCCGTCCCATCTTTCCCATATCGTAGTCGCGCCGTGTTTTATCGAATAGCCCCAGGAAGGAAAAGTATCCTGAAGCAGCAGCCGATAGGCGACATCCGTTCGCCCTCCGCGGGTCAGTACGGGCAGCAGATAAGAAACGCCCAAAAAGCCCGTTGTCAGGTGTCCGCCATGGTTTTCGATATCTTCAACGAGATAGTGAATCGCCCGTCGTTCATTTTCGGTAGACAATAGATTCATTTGAATCGCAAGCACATATGCAGCCTGCGTATCCCCCTTAATCCGGCCATCCGGACCAACGAAGGCCTCGTTAAAAGCAGAGCGGATCTTTCCGAACAATTCCGTGTACGATTTTGCTTCTTCTTCCTTCCCGAGCGCCTTTGAGATATTCGCCATAATAGACGTGCTGTAAGCAAAATACGCCGTTGCGATTACATCTTTGGGTGTCTCCGCCCCGACAGACAACCAATCACCGAACCCGTACTCTCCTACTATATAATCCTCGCTGACATCGAGCACAAACCGGATCCATTTGCGATATGATTCGTAGTGCTCTTGCAAGATGGCATGATCTTCATATACCTGGTAGAGCGTCCAGGGAATAATAACGCCCGCGTCCCCCCAGCCCGGAGAAAGCTTCAGATTATAAGGATCATTAAGGGAAGCCAAGTATCGGGTCAGCCCTCCCTCAGGGTTCACGATATGGAAATTGCCGTTTGGCTGCTGGGCATCCATCATGTCGATCATATATTTGCGGAAAAAGGAGGCGATGTCCATATTGTAAGAGGCTGTACGTATGAAAACCTGCGAATCCCCCGTCCATCCCCAACGTTCATCCCGTTGCGGACAATCTGTCGGTACGCTAAGAAAATTATCCCTGCCGCTCCAAACGATGTTGCTTTGCAAACGATTGACCATTGGATTGGACGTAATCAATGAACCTGTCATGGCAAGCGCCGAATGAACGACCTGTCCGACGACGGAACACACTGCGACCTCCTCGCTGGATACGGTGATTTCCACGTATTGAAACCCGTGATACGTAAACTGCGGAGCGTAGGCCTCCGTCTTATCGCCTTTCAGAATGTAAATGTCGGTTTGCAGGGCTCCGCGCAAATTTGCCATGTATAAACCGCTATCCTGATCCAATCGCTCGCCATAACGAAGCGTAACCTTGGAACCAGCCGGGCCTGTCAGCACAATGCGCACCCAACCCGCAATATTTTGTCCAAGGTCATATATCGTCTGCATTTCGGATCGCTTATATTGGCGACTCGGCGTGATTTCCTCCGTAATGCGTACCGGAGGGTCTACCTGGGATACAAGCTTCGCGGTATGCGACTTCACTCCGACTGATTCCCATTCGCTATCATTGAAACCGGGCTCGCACCATCCCGCTTGCTCTCTGCGTGCGTCATACATTTCACCCATGATGATATCGGCCTTCGACAGTGGCCCTTCACTTGTTTTCCAAGATTCATCCGAAACGATACACTCCGCAGAACCGTCGTCATATTCTACATGCAATTGAAACAAGAAATAAGGCTCGGTACCATATTGATATTTCCCGATGCTTGCCACATGGCCCGCGTACCAACCGCTGCCGAGCAGTGCGGCCGCCACATTATCCCCAGTCTTTAACAGCGACGTAACATCGTAAGTCTGATACTGCACCCGGGTATTGTAATCGGTCCATCCCGGCGCGAAGTAATCCTCACTGACCCGTTTACCGTTAATTTGGAGCGTATATAGCCCCAGCGCGGAGGAAAAAACGGTTGCGCGGACAATCGGGCGTCGCATATGAAACTTTTTTCTCACATACGGACATAGCTCAGTCGTCCTTGAAAGTCCCTCCTCCCCCATCCATTCGGTACTTGGGCCGGTCATGCCGATCCACTTTGCAAGCCATTCCTTGGAATGAAACAGCCCGGTTGAAAATAAAGCGGATTCGCTCCATGCCGTCGGATTGCCTGTTCGATCCCATGCTTGCACCGCCCAGTAATACAGCGTATTCGACCTTAATGCAATGCCGTCATATTCTACATGAACGTTCCGATCCGAGACGACCTTGCCGCTATCCCATACCGTACCGTGGCGTTCTTGAATATCGGCAAGGTTGGAAGCGACGATGATTCGGTAGGCGGTTTGCCCTTGTGATCGGATATGAGACTGAAGCATCCAGCCGAATCTTGGCTTTCGGACATCGATCCCCAGTGGATTGTTTTTGTATTCAGTTTTCAAGTTTAATACTCTCATTTCGTCCTCCAAACTCAGTATAGGTCGAGTTGCATATGACAGAGATATGACTGATCGTCATATCTCTGCCAACTGTAAATTAATTAGAAAGAAACAGATTAAAATACAGATCCTTCGCGATTGCCGCCCCATTCTGATAAGCTGAACCGTCCGCGTAAGCATCGGCGACGCTCATTGCGACATAAACGCCGTCCACACTATTGCTCGTCAATTCCATGTAGTAGCTCGTTTGGGGCGTTGTCGGCGCGTTAATTCGAAAATGTTCGAAATACGAAGCTACAGGGCCGGATATTGAAGTTGAACCTAGCAGCGTCGTTTTATCCGGACTGTCGTATACGCTAAGCGTTAACGCAATGCCGGATAACCAAAGATTTTTTTCAATGAGGAGCTCGGCTCCGATACTGCTCCATCCTGTTCCGGCAGGCGTTTCGAACGTCTGGCCTAGCGGATTGACGTTGCTGACGTAGAGGCCGTCTCCAGATATCGTTTGCGCTACCGTTGCGGCGCCATCCAATCGGTACAATGAAACGTCGTCGATATAAATTTTTGTTCCCGGTTCGATATCCCACACCGGAAATACCATTTCGGCCGTACTCCCGTTATCCGGGACTTCAAAAATGACTTCCATCGTTGACCATTTGCCTCTATTCGGAGCGACGAGCGTCTTGGCCGTTACAGCGCTTCCCAGATGCTGATTATTGCTTCCCTGCATATTAAGCCACCACTGGATACTGCTCTTCGCATTCGGATTAAAATCCGCAGGCGTATAATAGCGCACTAACGCCCCGTAATAACCCGGCTTAACGGGTATACTTCTCTGCACCGGCCCGCCTCCTGTAACGACACCGTCGATTTCGACACTATAAGCTCCCGTACGCGATACCGTATTCGTACGCTTCATACTGCCGGTGCCTTCCGTCCAATACCACCATTCATCGCTTTCGTCGCCGTTGCCGTCTTCGAAGGAAGGGTTACTTATTAAATTTTGCGCGTTGTTCGCCACTGCCAGCAATAACAACGAATAGTTGCGAACCGTTATCGTGTCGCTTGACGACATTTCTTTCAGCTTTTGGATGAATTCACCTTCAGTAGGCGCGTGTTCAAGATAATCCGCTAATGTATTGAACACGCCGTCCTGGAGGCCGCTCCACATGCCGCCGAACGTTGGCGGCGTAAGCTGGAATTCCAAGATCGGATTCCCGACAAATTCATTGACCAGGTCCATTCGTTTCTGCGCATATTCCATGCTTGCAATGTTATCCAATAACAGGTTCACTGCCTCGTCGTCTGCAGCAGGAGGCGTGATATCCTTGTCTCGCGGATAACTGAGCGCGCTGGCCTCATAGTACTCGAATGATCGCATAAGCAGATTGGCGCGCTTTTGTTGTTGCGCCGTATCCGCGTATGCAACAACAAGCTCCATTAATCGGCGGCTTTCTGCGATCTCTTCCTTTGTTAAAGCCTTTAAGTAACTGGCATCATAAATGCCCGGCAGATGATTGGTCCTATTGGGAGAATTCGCCCAATTCAAATACCAATCCGTTTGGAATATGCGCGTCGTCCAGAACGTTTCCCAAAATTCGTAGTATAGCTTTAAATAAGGTGCGGAACCCGGGCCAACGGCCTTGTTATACCACTCGTTTAATAACTCGTCGACGTCTTGCTCCGGATCCCATTGCAATTTAGCCGAAATCCACGGTTTGGGACCTTCCCCGAAATTCGGGAAAAGCTCAGCTACATGACCGACGACCCCTTGTTCTGCAGCATACTTGTAATTTTCCGCCATATTATGAACGTACATGCGAGGCACATTAAAGGGAGAACCATATAAATATTCATACCACCCTATGCTTGCCGCCGCTTCGCTCCATTTCTCCGTTTGGAGCTTGCCGGGAACGCCCATCCGCGGATCATCCCATGTCATCCTGTCATCGGTAATATAAGGAATTACATGATCATTTAGCTCGATGTTCGAAGGCGGATCATAAACATTGGCGTACGCCAGCAGTCCAAAGTATTTATCCGGGTATTCCTCAAGAACGCCTTCGACGATTTGGTTGACCCATGGATAATACAGATCCGACATGTTCAATACGCCTATCGAATTCAGCTCTCCCGGATAATTGGGATGCGCAGGATTCGACTCGCAAAAATTCGCGCCATCGTTAATGCCCAGAGAGTAAGATTTTTTGTCCGGGTTGGCGTCAAAATACTGTTTGATTCGCGTTATGGCGGCATTGGCCGTATCGTCGTTAAAGCATACTTGCCAAAGATACGGATGCGTCGGCAGCTCGCCTCCCGGATAATATTCCGGATGATCGGCAAATACGGAAAGATCGAACAGGCTCGTAAAATTATGATGGAACTGGATATTGTCGTACATCCGGTTGCGCTTTGCCCACGCCTTGCTCGTTGCAGCACTCGGATAGGAAGAGCCCATTAATAATGGTGGGTCCTCTGTCCCGAAAAAATGGCGAGAGAGCGTCGCAGGTTGTTCGCGAACTGTCTGCATGGAGACGGCGATCGTTTGATGCGTCGGCACATCTTCTCCGTCCGGCCCCGGCATCAGCCACGCGACGCCGAGATATCTCTCCAAAAATTCATAAACGCCGAATTCGGTTCCCCATGCAGTCGGACCGATAATCGTGATTTTGTCCGTACCGGGCACAATGACGAATCCATCATCCGTCAATCCCGCCAACAAGCCGTTAATCTCCTGCTCATCGACGGCTTCAACGGTTCCGACATATATCCTTACCGCATTTTCCGGCACGTTTTCCGTTCCAACGGTTAGAAGCGGCAGTTCTGCCCCGGTTGATTTTTGCACATATTCCGAAAGCGTTCGTGCCGCTCCTAGCGATTGGGCATCCGGATTGACGCCGGTAAGGATAACGGCTTTTGCCTGCCCTTCTTTTACAATAGTTATATCTTGCGCAGGCGCTTCGGTCGGCGAGACGGGAACTATAGGCGTTCCGCTTCCGGATGGCGAACCCGTCGCTTTATTATTCATTCGCACAACCTTACCCTCCCCTGTTACTTTAATCTCAGTATAAATCTCCATATATTCCACAATTGCACCTGCATCAAGAACTATGGTGCCGCCGGTTGCGCCGGCCATAACAAACATTTGCCCGATACTGGATCGTGCCATACGAATGGAACTATTTTCAGCTTCGATAATGACTTTCGGAAGAGTGGAGTCGGTAATGCGAATGTTGTTTGCACCACCACTGATTGTTGTCGCGCCTTTTACGGTAACGCCGACCAAAGAAGCATCACCGGCATCGATTCCTTTAGCGAATATTAAACTTCCGTTGATGATCGTATTCCTAAGCGTTAGGCCCGGGGCTTGAATCATGACATCCCCCGTGATGATTGCGATTCCCTTAGCAGGTCCGTAAATACCGGCTTTTGAATAAGATCGCGACTTATCCTGACGCGCCCTGTCCAACATCACGATTGCTTCAGCACGGGTAACCGGAGCTTGGGGACGAAACAGATTACCGCCGTAACCTTTCATAATTTGCTCGGATACGATGGCGCTTACCGCCTTCATGCTCCAGTTAGCAATGTCCCCGGCATCTTTAAATGGGGGCGTCGCTAACGTACCCGCTACTTCCAGGTTCAGAAGCCTGTTTACTATAACAGCGCCTTCTTGCCTGCTTATGTTCGCATTAGGACTGATCTTGCCATTGGCTTCTCCCAATAAGTAACCGGCCTTTACGGCTTTGGCAATATCCCGATAGAACCAGTCGGTTGGTTTCACGTCCGGGTAAGCGATCGTTGCTTCGTCCGTAAGTCCGAAAGCGCGATTGACCAGTACAATAAATTCTGCTCTGCTGATTGCATTATCCGGTCTGATCGTCCCGTCCTTATATCCTGTTATAAGCCCTTGATTTAACCATTCGTTCAATTGGACATTCGCCCAATGCCCCGTAATATCCGACACATTGGCCGCTGCGCTTGAAGAGAAAGTGAACATTGCGCTTTGAATCAAGAGAAGCAGAGAAAGCAAAAGACAACATTTTCTTTTTACCATCATGTGTCCCATCCCTTTCCTTATTCCCGTTATATAATGAAAGGAAGGGTTTTCCCCCTTCCTTCCTGACGGGGCGGCTTATTGGTTAATTTCCTTCATCTTGTCAAGCGCCTCGATATTTTGCTGCAGTTCCCAGTCCATTAAAGTATCCAAGCCGAGCTTATTCATCTCGTCGACACCGTTTGTCCAGATCTTTTCGAATTCTCCTTCGTCTTTTGCCGTGATCAGCTTTGGCAGCCAGGTTTTCGTATAGGTTTCGATCTTTCCGTTTATCATCTTTAGATCGTTCGATAAGTCCGGATACAACGATTGGAACGTGTTGTCGTAAAACTGAATCTTTGCTTTACCCTGTTCAGCCAGCTTCTGAAACGCTTGCCCCGGGTAAGAGACGCCGTATTGCGCGTTGTAATCCTTGTCTCCTTCGGTAGCGTTAAGCTCCAGAGATTTATCGGTCAATAGTACATTCAACAGATTGCCTTCCGGGTCTCGGGATTCCGTCGACATGCCCATAAAGTTATGATAGAGATTAATCCCCGTTTTCTGGACATAATTCGCCTCTGTTTGCATCGCTTCGCGTTCGCTATCCTTTAACTCAGGCCTGCCATTCTCCATTTCCCAATGCTCGCCTTCGATCCCGCTCATCAGCAGCCGATTGCCTTCGTACGAATACAAGAAATTCAGCAAATCCATAGCCCGATCCTGATGCTTGCTTTGTTTGGAAATAACGATTGCTTTCCCTGAGATCGCGCCTGTAAGCATCGATCCAGATCCTTGATACACAACGGGATTCGCCCCGGGGATCAAGTAATATCCGCCTTCCTTAATTCCCGAAGCTTGCATTGTATTCAATGCGTCGACATTCCACCAGGTTGCCGGTACGGAAAGAAACTGCAAGTTTTTGTTTTTCGCAATAAAATTATCGTTTTTCTGCGTAAACATTTCCGGATCAAGAAGCTTTAATTGATTCGCTTTGTACATAAATTTCATAGCATTTTTGAATGCGCTTCCTTCATGGGTAAACATCGGCGTCACTTTGCTCGATCCATCTATAAGCGTCCAGTTATTTCCGTTCAAATATCCTTGAGAGAAGACATAAGGTACAAAGTAAGGCCACAGTCCCCAATCATTCCAACCGGATATGCCATACACTTTTTTACCGTCGGCCGTTGTCGGGTGCAGCTTCTGCATTTGCGCCAATACATTTAAAAAGTCGTCTTCGTTATTGATTTTTGGATATCCCATCTCCTTGTAGTAATCCCAACGAAGCGTCAAACCTATTGGATAACTATAGACGGGCGCTGCATCGCCTACATTTACGTAATTATTCGCGGTTAATCCATACAGTAATCCTGTATTATCGCTTAAATATTTTTTGCTGAATTCCAGCATTTTGGGAACGTTATTCGTAATTTCTTGTCCGTTCGAAGCGATCAGATCCGTGAGCGGAACAATGTGATCGCCTTTAATATAGACGCCCATCTCCGTGATCGGGATTTGCATGATATCAGGCAGATCCCCGCTGGCCAAAGCGACTTTATCTTTAGTCGGATCGGAAAGCTGATAATCGATTTTAATGCCAAGCTTCTCCTCAATAACTTCGGTTACGCGATTATTTTGCACTCCTGGTATAGGCCCCGTATCCGCACCGCGCACGGTTAACGTTACGATCGGCCTGGTAGCGCTTTCACTTTCTGCATCTTTACCAGGGGCTTGGCTTGTAATCGGGCTTCCGCTCGATTCATTCGACTTCGTATTGCCGGTACTGCATGCACTGCCGAAGACAAGCAGAATTGCCACAACAAGTGATACACACATAAAACCTTTCAATTTCATTGATGAACCCCCTAATTGATTTAATAATAATCAGTCGAATATAATATTTCGACTGTTATCTTCAGCCTTTTACCGCGCCCAACATAATCCCTTTAACAAAATATTTCTGAATCCAGGGATACACGAACACAATGGGAAGCGTCGTAAGAATCGTTATGGTCGCCTTAATCGATTGCGGCGTAAGCGCTCTGGCGGCATCTCCTCTTGTTAAATCCAACTGAGAAAGATTGGCAATACTTTGAGATGTATTCAAATAATTGTAAAGGATTAACTGCAGGGTTTGTAAATCGGAACGGCTGACAAGCAGAAAGTTATCAAACCAGGCTCCCCACTGCCCCACTGCCGAGAATACCGCGATTGTCGCAATGATTGGCGTTGATACTGGAAAGATGATCGAACTAAATATTCGAATATGTCCCGCTCCGTCGATTTTCGCCGATTCTGAAAGCGAGAAGGGAATTTGTTCTATATAGGTTTTTATCAGGATTACATAAAAAGGCGTAATGGCTGCAGGAATGATATATAGCAGGAAGTTGTCTTTCAGCCCCAGGCCCCTCATCGTTAAATACCAGGGGATGATGCCGGCATTGAAGTACATCGTAAAAATCGTAAAGCGATACACCAGTTTCCGAAAATTCATTTCTTTCTGCGCAACCAAATAAGAAAAGAAAGAGCAGCATATAATCGTAACAACAGTTCCAAGTACGGTGCGGGAGACCGAAATAAAAAGAGCTTGCAAAATATCGTTTAGTCGAAATACCATTTCATAATTTGCCCATGTAAACCCGGCAGGCAGCAAGTAGATACCCCGCTGCGCTTCCGCCGGAATGCTTATGGAGTAAATAAACACGTAATAAAAAGGATAGATGCAGACGAAAGAAAAAATCCCCAGAAACACATAGTTTATACTGCTAAACGCTCTATCGTATAATCTTGATGATTTACTGAACATAGTTTAAGCCTCCGGCATGTGGAATGTATTGGCGTTGTCTAGAAAAGATGCTCTCCCCTGATTTTTTCGAGATTTGATTGGCGGTCATCAGCAACAGGATACTGATGAAGGTTTTCCATATCCCGATCGCAATGGAGTAAGAGTACTGTCCATATACAATGCCCATGTTGTACACGTATAGATCCAGAACCTCAAGCTTGCCCGCAACCAAAGAATTGTTAAACACGTAAAACTGCTCAAATCCGTTGGAAAGTATACCGCTTATCGACAACAACAGCATGACGAAATAAGTCGTTAAGATTGAAGGAACCGTTATGTGTCTTATGCAATTCCAACGTCCGGCTCCGTCTACTTTTGCCGCATCATATAATTCCTGATCAATCGAGGCGATCGCAGCCAAGTAAATAATGGCGCCCCAACCCACTGTTTTCCAAACGCCTAATCCCGTCTGTAGAAACCACGCAATACTTTCATTTCCCAAAATGTTTTGCGCTTCATCAAATATGCCTAGTTTTACAAAAAGCGAATTCAGCATGCCTTCCATGGAAAAGAGGGAAAAGAATAATCCATAAACGATAATCCAACTAATGAAATTAGGCAATGTCGTTACGGTTTGTACAAATTTTCGAAAAAACGGATGGGCAACCTCGTTTAGCAAAATGGCAAAAGCAACCGGAAGGGGGGTTATTAATAACCCCATAAAGCTTAGGACTAATGTGTTTCTAAGCACAAGACTAACCTGACTCCAATCACTATCGAACATCATGGTGAAATATTTGGTCCCCACAAAGGAATCTTTTGATAGCGGAATACCCGGAGTATAGTCCAAAAACGCGTAAATCCACCCTGCTAGCGGGACATAAGAGAAAACAAAAACAAAAAGAACGGACGGTACGGCCAGCAATAAAAGAAGATTGCCCTCAGAAAGTTTCTTATTCATTTTGGCTCTCGGGGCTCCGGCAACGTCGATTCGCGTTTCCATGAAAATGACCTCCAACCCTAACTATTTGCTCGTTGCCAATTCATTGTATCAATGCGCCTTCGGGTTGAAAACGGACGAATTTGCGGCGATAAGGAATATCCTGTGTATTCGTCTTCATTTCTTTGAAAGCCCTTTCCTCCTTAATAAAGTTGATATAGACTTATAGTATGAAAACACTATTTTCAATGGCCTCCATGCGTACTGTGCATAACAACCTCTCCATTAAGAACAAAATTTTTATATATAGCGTGATTGTCGTGTTCGCATCCCTATTTGTAATTAGTTACTATTCAAATCACATATCAACGAAGGCGATTATACAGAAAGCGCAAATTAATAGCTCGCGCGAATTATCGCTCATCACGAATCATCTGAATACGTTGATCTCGACGATCAATAATTCCGGCGTTTCGTTGTCTATCGATTATAGAATGCAGGCGCTGCTTAACGACAATCCCACGGTTCCCGAATCCTTATCCGCGAAAAACAGCTTGAATATCGAGTTTCAGCGTATTATCTACAGCACGCTTACGCTTCGCAGCAAAATAAAAACCACTGAAATCGTTTCAGCGGACTATTCCATCTTTCAGACAAGCGAATTCGATCCTGAAACCGTTAAAGGGATTGTCAAACGGGAGGCGTCCGATTATATCGACAACATTAAATCGGCTTACTGGATGGGGCTTTATCGCATTCCAATTGTTTCCGGAGAAATGCAAAATGTGTTTCTGATCACGAAACCCGTCATCAATATGAACACTGGACTTACCTTAGGCTCCATCCTTCTCTTTATTAATGAAGAAGAGATTGCTTCGATCTATTCAATGAATATCGCCGACAACAACGTTCAGTACGATATCGTTAACGCCGATAATCAAATCGTTTCATCCACGAATAAGGATCGATTATACCGGAATTTTCTTAGCGAGCATTCGATGGCCGAACAAGATTTTAATCAATTAACATCAACCGGCAGGAAGCTGCAAGGCCGAAACGACGATCGTTTGTTATATACCGTGCAAAACTTCGATGCATTAAATTGGAAAATTATTAGCGTCGTTCCATTACAGGAGATCACCCAAGAGGTTCGGGATATCAACAAGCTTATCATTTTCATCAGCGTGATTTGCCTCATCTTGTCGCTGCTTGTATCCTACATTTTGTCCCGTTTAATCACCAAACCGATTATTCAGTTGCATAAGTCGATGAAAGCCATTCGCAACGGTGATTTGCTTGCTCGGACAAACGTAACTTCAACTGATGAGATCGGCCTGCTCAGCAACGGATTCAATACGCTCATGGACCAAATCAACGAACTTATGGAAGAAATCTATACAGCGCAGCAAGCCAAACGAAAGTATGAGTTCAAGATTATTCAATCGCAGCTCAACCCTCATTTTCTATATAATTCATTGGAAACAATTAACTCGTTAATTCAACTGAAATTGAATGATTCGGCAATGAAATTTACGAACCATCTCAGCAATTTCTATCGCATTTCATTAAGTTCAGGGAATGACGTCATACTGATTTCGGAGGAAATCCGGATCATTGAAAGCTATTTGTTCATGCAGTCTCTTAGATACCACGAGTTCATGGATTATGTCATAGAAGTAGACGATTCCATCTTCCCATGCAAGATTCCGAAGCTGACGCTGCAGCCGCTCGTCGAGAACGCTATCTATCATGGTCTGAGAAACAAACGGGACAAAGGGCTTGTTACGATAACGGGAAGGCTCATGAAGGAATTCATTCTGCTCGAGATAACAGACAATGGGATTGGGATGTCCGAACATAAAATAAACGATATTCTAACCCAAGATAAAAACAGTAATAAATTGGCTAACTTCGGTATAACAAGCGTCAATGAAAGGATCAAACTCCTGTTCGGGGAAGCCTACGGTCTTACGTTTATGAGTGAAGTCGGCTCCTATACGAAAGTTATTGTGAAAATACCAATAGGCAAGGAGGATGAATTTTACGATGTATAAGCTGATCATTATAGACGACGAATATTATTTCAGACAATCGATGAAAGTAAAGCTCCCTTGGGGTCAACTCGGGTTTGAAATTTGTGGGGAGGCAAACAACGGAGAAAGCGGATTGAAGCTGGTAGAGGAAGTAAATCCGGATGTTATTCTGCTGGATATTAATATGCCGCTTATGGATGGCCTGGAATTTTGCAGATTGCTCAAACAAAAGGAACTTAAGATTCATCCTATCATTGTAATCATCTCAGGATACAATGATTTCAACTACGCCAAGTCCGCAATTCAATACGGAGTGAACAACTATTTGCTTAAACCGATTAATATAGATGAGTTGACGGCCACGATAGTCGAAATCAAGACGCATCTGCATAAAACGTTAATCTCGCAACAAAATTTACGTGACTTGGAACGATTCGTAAAACAAAACGAACCTCTTATCAAAGAGAAAGCGTTAATTGATCTATTGATGAGCAGCTCGGTACTGAGCGAGAATAGATTGATGGAAATATCAAATGATTTGCAAATTCCGATGAGCAACCATTACTGTCAAGTCGCCATCATCGAAATTGATGACACAACTCAAAAAAACTGGTCGCATGCGGACAAACAACTGTGGAAGTTCGGACTCTTTAACATAGCGACCGATATGCTTGACAGACCCTTCTCCGTACAGCTTTGTTTCGATTATCGGGAGAGATTGTGTTGCGTTTTCGGATACGAACAGGACAATCATGCTTTAGAAGCTCTAATCACTAATCGCTTGGATCAGCTTAGACATATGGTTCAAAAGTATTTGAAATTCACGCTGACGATTGGAATCGGAAAACCGTATGCTCAAATCAAAAACATTTCCTCCTCATATACGGAAGCTATTCAGTGCACTAGAAGCAAGTTGATTACAGGATGCAATTCGACGTTTCATTATCGTTCTATTGAAAATGATAAACAGATGGAAGCTTTATTCAGCGTGGAAAGCAAAAGCAAACTGCTCATATCTTTACGTACCAATGACCGGGACGAAACTCGGCGTTTATTAAACGACATTTTTCGGAGCTTTACGCTAAAAAAGATTAATGTCGATCTCATTTATGCGCATTGTATCGAAATGTTTACTTTATGCATCGAGTTTGCGGTTGAAAATCAAGTGGACTATCAAAAATTGTTCCAAGACGATATAAATCCGTTCGTAAAAATATATAACAATAATAATATTCAAGAAATGGAAGCTTGGATGCAGCAAGCTTACGATCGCGTGGCGGATGATGTGCATTCCATAATCAAGAACAAGTCTACGCAAATCGTATCCATGATTAAGGCGTATATCGAGCAGCATTATCAGGACCGCAGCCTAACTATCGAAAGCTTATCCCAACACTTCTATATTAGCTACTTCCATATTTGTCGTGTCTTTAAACAGGTTAGCGGCTCCACGCTCAACGAGTACATTTCTTCCTATCGCATTCATAAAGGAAAGGAAATGATAGATTCGGGCGTTGTTTCCATCAGTCATATCGCGAATAAGGTTGGCTATGAAGATCCAAATTACTTTAGCAAACGATTCAAAAAAACATTCGGCATCGCCCCCATTCATTACATTAAAAAGAAGCAGCTTTAAGAAACCTCTTTAAGGGCTTGCGCGCGAAATTTTATCTTTCTAACAAAGAGAAGCTGTCGCCTCAAGTAGAATTAACCTGCTTATGGGACAGCCTCTTCGTGTAATATGCAGGGTGCCTTGCCCCTCTTTATTTACAAGACACCATTCTCTATGTTTTCTAGCCATCTCATGGTCCAAGCCCACATTCGGCTATGATCTGACACAGCAGCCGAAGCTTGTTCACGCTATTCGCCGCAAAGCCGAGCAAGTCGGCATCGATATTTCGAACTATTCCGCCAGCGCCAATTTCTTCTTCGTTATTTTGCGTATATGAAATATGGCCAGCCTACTCGACAGGCTTAACGCCGAACCGCTTGGCGTTGCGCTCGCGCGCCCGCTCCCGCTCGACCTCGCGGTTCTTGGGCTCCGAGTTCGTTACAAGCGATTCCAGCAACCGCTGTGACACTTCCGTCACTTCCGCAACGGCGCGGCGGAACGCTTCCTCGTTCGCCTTGGAGGGCTGGATGAAACCCGATATTTTGCGCACGTACTGAAGGGCAGCTGCCTCAACCTCGTCCGGCGTCGCAGCGGGCTCGAAATTGAACAGCTGCTTAATGTTCCTGCACATGTCTCTCGCCTCCTATGGACTAATCTCCGATCACTTTCACATGGAACTTCCGTCGCCGCGGTCCGTCGAATTCGCAAAAGTAGATGCCCTGCCAAGTGCCAAGCACCAATCTTCCGCCAGAGATGAGCACCGTCTGGCTCGTTCCCGTCGTAATGGCCTTCAGATGCGCGGCCGTATTGCCTTCGGCGTGCCGATCCAGACGATGCTCCCAAGGGTACAGCTCGTCGAACCGGCGCAGCACGTCACTAACCACGTCGGGATCGGCATTTTCGTTAATGGCCATGCCGGCGGTCGTATGCGGACAATATACGATCGCGTAACCTTCGCGCACGCCGCTCTCGGCCACCGCCTCGCGAACGTAAGACGTCACGTCGATCATCCCGTCCCGTTCTTTTGTGGACAACTCATAAGTTCTCATCATCCTACTTCAGCTCCTCCCACTTCGTCCACAGCTCTCGCGGATTAAGCTCATAAGTCTCATTTTCACGGAACATAAACTGGTGCATAATAAACTCCCGTCGAATCGTCGCGAAATCATCATGAACCAGCTTGATAAAAGCGTTGATCTCCGATTCCCCGTATTTCCGTCCGTTCTCCAGCCTGGAGACCAGATGCTCCAGCACGATCAGCTTCTTCTTCATCTGGCTCGGAATGCTCTTAAGCCTGCCCTCCGCGTCGAAGAAGTTGCGAATGACCGAATCTCTCAGCCGCGTATATTCGTCTTGCTCCATCATATCAGCATCGCCCCTCTTATGAAATACAAGCCCCAATACCCCTTCGGCTCCTCGCTTCAGGAAATAAGGATTTAACGAGAAGTAGATCGTATTTTTTTCTCTTCGCTCGTAAATAAGCGCCGCCTCCCGCAGCTTGGCGGCATGGAAGGTAATCGTCGCCGGCGTAAGAGCCAGCTTCTCCGCCAGCACTTGCCCGTTAAGCTCGCCTTCGGCTAGCAAGGCCAGCATGCGTATCCGCGTCGCGTCGGACAAGGCTTTGTGATATTGCACGATTTTGTCCAATTGCATGGCGTGACGCCTCCCTCGATATTTTATTAGATGTTCGTCTAATTAGATATTTATTAAAATACAGTATTGGGATTGGATTGTCAATCCAAAAAGTACAATATCACCTGAGGGTGATTAGCAAGCTCAAATATGTTAGCTGCCGCCAAGCTCGAGCCATAGACGTTTTTTACGCCTATGGACGCTCATCCGAGTTACTTTCCGGGCCATCGGCGTTTTTAACGCCTACAGCAGCACTTTCGCCTACTTTTTGGAGCCATAGACGTTTTTTACGCCTATGGACGCTCATCCGAGTTACTTTCCGAGCCATCGGCGTTTTTAACGCCTACAGCAGCTCGTTCGCCTACTTTTTGGAGCCATAGACGTTTTTTACGCCTATGGACACTCATCCGAGTTACTTTCCGGGCCATCGGCACTTTCGTTTAAGTCCCTTAAGCTGCAGGCTCATTATCCACAGTCCGGTATGTCGCATAATTTCATAAACAAAAAAATAAGCGCTCCGTCAACCGAAACTTTCGGTCGGGAGCGCCTTGCATACATTTAAACCCGTCAATGATTAAGCATGCCAAATACGCGGCATCGGCATAGATTCCTTGCCCAGCTCCGCCCATGCATACCGAAGCAGGAGCTCCGACTTAAGTCCGGCGCTGGCGGGATCGTCCCATAAGTTGCGAAGCTCTCCGGGATCCTCCTGCAGGTCGAAGATTTCGCCATAAGTCTGATTGTAGTAGACGGTGATCTTGTAACGTTCGTCCACGTACGTCTTCTGGTGAATCGTCGTCGGCTCGTGCCGGAACTCGCAGAGCGCATGATCTCTGGCGCTTCCTCGTCGGCCGAGCCAGACATCCTTCTGATCGACGCCCGTCATGGCGTGCGGAGCCGAAATGCCGCAGAGTGACAGAAAAGTCGGCGCCAGGTCGATCAGGGATTGGATCGCGGACGATTGAGCGCCCGCCGGCACTTGTCCCGGATACCGCACAATGAACGGCAGCTTAATGAGATCCTCGTAATGGAAGCCGCCTTTCTGCTGCAAGCCGTGCTGTCCGAAGAAATGGCCATGATCCGTCGTGAACACGACGACCGTATTGTCGGCCAAGCCAAGCTCGTCGAGCTTATCCAAGATGGAACCGATATATTTGTCCATCATGCTGATCATGCCGTAGTAGACGGCCACCAGCTTCTTCCGGTCCTCTTCCGTCAGTCTCTTCTTGTCACCGTAGATAGAGTAATGATGGGAGCCGTAGCCATGAATGCCTCTTCCCGTCTCCATCCAGGCGGTGAAGTCCGGGTTCTCCTCTTGCGTCATGCGGAAGTGCGGCGGGTTGTTGTCATGCTCGCCAGGAATCGCGCTTGGAATCATCAACTTGTCCGGGTCGTACATTGTATCCCAAGGCTCCGGCACCAGATATTCCGGATGCGGATCGAAGAAGCTGGACCAGAGGAAAAAGGGCTCGTCTTCCTTCGCGTATTGCTCCAGCATGGCATTGCTCCGTTCCGCAATCCAGGTATTATAATGATATTCCTCCGGAATAGGCCACTTGTAGGTCTGATTAGGATCCATATTTCCCGTCGGCGGCAAGAAATAATCACGCCAATTGGCGCAGCCCTTTTCTACCATCCATAACGCGTAATGCTGCCCGACATGCGCCTCGTTGGTATGATTGCGCGCCAGCTCCGCATGCTCAAAGCCGTAGAACGGCTCGTCGAATGTTCTCCACATGTCCAGATCCTGCAGCACGGGATAGGCTTCCAGCGATGGGTATTCCTCAGTCGATTTCAACGGCTGGAAATGGGCTTTGCCGATCAAGGAGGTCCGATAGCCCGCCTTCAGGAAATCTTCTCCCACCGTATGGCGGTCCTCCAGCAGCTTCGTGCCTAACGTCCAGGCTCCGTGCTGGCTGGGATACATCCCGGTAATAATGGAGGCGCGCGTCGGCGTACAGGTCGGGTTGGGACAGTATGCCCTCGTAAAAGTCGTGCCTTCCCGCGTCAGCCGGTCGAGATTAGGCGTATGAAGCTCTCTATTAAACGCGCCGATCGTATTCCAATGCTGTTGATCGCTTGTAATCAACAGAATGTTAGGTTTTTTCATCATTCATCCTCCTCTTATGCTAAGATTATAAATAAGAATCAACCGAGATGACCATGTCTCGATGTTGGGGAAACCTATCAATTTCTCAGATTGTTGGAGGAGGAGGATTCGCTTGTATTGGAAGGATTACGGCCATGAGCATGCGGAGTTTCTTTATCATACGCCCGGCAGCTGGGAGCAAGAACAATCGGTATGGGTCGTGCGAGGCGGGCAAAGCGTAACCAAACCCGGTTATCAAGCCGGTCCGAAGCGCATGGACTGCTACAGTCTCCATCTCGTGACGGAAGGGCGGCTTATTCTGCGAGAAGCCGAGCGTGAGATTGAACTGCTGGGAGGGGATTTGTTCTGCAAGTTCAAAGGGCGATCCTATACCTATCATCGCGATCCTATCTGCAAAAGATTGACATTGTCCTGGCTCGCATTCGACGGACCCGGCGCGGAATCTCTGCTCGGCTCTGCCGGCATCACGCCGAGCGTTCCGTATTTGCGAGGCCGGATCGGCGCCGCTTTGCAAGCGGCGCTGACGGAGCTGTTCCAGCTGATCCGAAACACGCCGGGCGGCGACAGTCTGCCTTATGCGCTCGAGATGCAAAGCTTGCTACTCAAGTTTTTTGCGCGCCTTAACCAGACCTCGTTGGAGAAGCATCCTGCCCCATCCACCATGGAATGGGTGCGCCAGAGCATCCGCTACATCGAGCTTCATGCGGCGGAGGGGTTGTCCGTGGAGCAATTGGCGGCGCTCACCGGCATGAACCGCAATTATTTTTCGACGGCATTCGCGGAGCAAGTCGGCTTGTCTCCTCTTCAATATATAAGCAAGGTGCGCATGGACAAGGCGGCGGAGCTGCTGGACAGCACCGCCGCCTCGGTCACCGAAATTGCCTACTCGCTTGGTTACGGCAATCCTTTCGCTTTCAGCAGAGCGTTTGCCAAATATGCCGGCATGCCGCCCTCGGCTTATCGGAAGAGACCGCTGAATAAATAGTAAAGATGATGCAAACAAACCAATTAAACTCGGGAGGCTTACTTCATCATGAAACCATGGGAAATGATGCGGGACATGAACCGAATGAACTTCAAAGTTATGCTGGCTGGACATTCCCAAAAGCCGGCGGGCTGGCGGAACGGCCCCTACACGCATCGCTTTCACAGCCTGTGGCTGATTACAAAAGGAAAAGCAACCTTTGTGCTCAACGGCTCCTCCTATACGGCCGAGCCGGGCAAGCTGTTTTCTCTTCCCCCCGGCATGATCGTCGAGCGGATCAATGAAGGCGACGGTCCCATCGAATTTTTTTTCGTTCGCTTCGCTTACGCCGTTGCCGCCTACGAGGAGGATGGGAGCTGGACGATGGAGAGCGACAAGGAGCTGCCGTTCCCCTTGTCCGGAAGCTATGCCATCACGAACATCCCTCCGCTTCTCAATACGTTCGAAGGGATTATGAAGCTGATGAAACATCGCGGCCAGATCGTCCAAATGCGGCAGCGCATCCTGTTTCTCGAGATCTTGACCCAGATTATCTCGGATTTGCGCTCGCAGGCCGTGACGGGGCATACGAATACGATGATCGAGTCGACCATCGATTACATGGTTAATCATTATGCCGAGAACATGACCGTAGAAGAGCTGGCCGCCATGGCGGGGATGAGCAGCAGTCATTACTCCCGGCTGTTCAAGAAATACGTCAGCGCGAGCCCCATTCATTATTTGACCCAGCTGCGCATGGACCGGGCTAAGGAACTTCTCATTCTGTCGGATTACAAACTGAAAGCCGTCGCCCAAAGCATCGGATACGAAGACGAGCTGTACTTCAGCCGCTTGTTCAAGAAATTTACGGGGCAATCGCCTTCGCAATATGCCAAGACGCACAAAGCCGCACCGAACAGCTAATCCGCTGCCGGTACGGCTTTTGTTCACGTATAGGACAGACCGAGCAAGTGGGAATCTAATGGACTCACGCGACGCTATTAGCCTGTTTTACTCCAAGATTAAATGCTACGGACAGGAGCGACGTTGTATGGCCAAAATTTAGCCGAAAGTTGTTTGTATGGTGCAGATAAGGTCGTGCGTGTCCCTTAGATTTTAGAAACATCATCTAATCGTAGAATAGCGACGCTCCTGTCCGTTAGAAGGACAGCCTTGCACAACGGAGCGATCGAATCACCCGTAAGGGTGATTATCGCCACTTCGCGGCGCCCGTCACGACCAACACTCCATCGCCACTTCGCAATTGTCGCGGCTAACGCTCCGCCTGGACCCATCACCACTTCGCGGCGCCCGTCACGACTAACCTTCCATCGCTACTTCGCAATTGTCGCGGCTAACGCTCCGCCAGCTCTCGCAGCCGCGCCCCGCTGCTCCTTCGGCCCTTCATCGTTCTGCAGCTCGTAAAGCTTGCGATAATGCCCGTCGCGTCTCATAAGCGTATCGTGATCGCCCATCTCCTGCACACGACCCTTGTCGAGGACGATAATGTTGTCCGCATGTCGAATCGTCGACAGCCGATGCGCCACGATCAGCGTCGTCTTGCCCTTCGACAAACGCAAGAGCCCGCGCTGCAGCGTCTCCTCCGTCTCCGTGTCGATATGCGAGGTCGCTTCGTCCAGGATAAGAATGTCTGGGTCGCTTACGTAGACGCGAAGGAACGCCAGCAGCTGCTGCTGCCCCGACGACAGCTTCACGCCCCGCTCGCCTACAGGCGTCTCGTAACCCAGCGGCAGCCGTTCGATAAAGTCGTCCATCTCCAGCTCCCTTGCCGCGTTGCGAATGTCTTCGTCGCTCAAGTCCGCCCGGTTCATCCGGATATTGTCGTAGATGTTGCCCGTGAAGACGAAGGGATCCTGTTGGATAACGCCGACGGATTGCCTCAGTTGATCCAGCTTGTAGTCCTTCACCTCTACACCGTCGATCATCAGACTGCCCCTCTGAATATCGTAGAACCGGTTAATTAGTCCGATAATGGAGCTTTTGCCCGCTCCCGTCGCGCCAACGAAGGCTACCGTCTCGCCCGGTTTAATGGAGATGTTGATATCCTTGAGTACCCATTCCTCCTTATTATAGGCGAACCAGGCTCGCTCCAGTCGGATAGCCCCCTTAAGCGGCCGTTCGATCTCCTTCGCGTTCTCTTTATCCACGATGGCCGGCTTTTCCTCCAACAGCTCGAATATTCGCTCCGCCGATGCCAGCGCAGTCTGAATCTGCGTGTAACGGTCGGCCAGAGCCGTCAGAGGCTGGAAGAACTGTCTGACGTAAGTCGTGAACGCGTACACGACGCCGAACGTGACTCCGGCAGCCAGTACGGAATGGCCGCCGTACCAGACGACAAGGGCGAGGGCCAGGTTGCCGACGAAACCAATCATGGGGTTGAATATCGAGTTATTAACGCTGCCCCTCATCCCGGCGCGATAATGTTCGTCATTCAGCTTCACGAATTCGTCGAGCTGCTGCTTTTCCCGGGTAAACATCTGCACGATCGTCATGCCGCTGAGACTTTCCGCAAGGAAGGAGTTCAATCTCGACAGCATGACCCGCGCCACGCGCTGGGCATCCCTGATGATGCCCTTGAAGTAGAAGGTTACCAAAATCAGCAGCGGAATGACGGCGAACGATACCAATGCCAGCTTGACGTTCAGCACCAGCATAATGGACGCGATGCCGACCAGCATGAGAAGCTCCTTGGCCAAGTTGACGATAACCTGGGAATACAGCTGATTGACGGCTTCCACGTCATGGGCAACCCTTGTCACCAAGCGTCCGACCGGATTGCGATCAAAATAGGAGGTTTGCAGCTTCGACAAGTGACCGAACATCCGATTGCGCATGTCGAAAATAATTTGCTGTCCCGTATTCGACAAAATGACGGATTGCCAATACGTAAAAATGCCCGCTACCGCCACATTCAGCACGAAGAGCACAGCCAGAAGGATCAGGCCGGAGTAGTCCTGCTGACGGAACGCCGCAATCTCTTCCTTGGAAAGTTTGTAGCCTTCTCCTCCTGTCGCCGCGCCCTCCTCACCGCTTGCGCCATGTTGCAAATAATAAGCGCCGTCGCGCTGGGAGATGCTGGCGGAATGAACGCCTTCCGGCCAAACATGATCGCCTTGGCTTACGCGGTAATACGTCCGATCACCCAATACGATCGGCTTGCCATTCGTACGGTCATCCTCGGCCAATCGAGCCAGCGCGCCGGAATCCGTCACATAAACCATCGGCTTCATGAGACCGTTAATCCTGTCGTCAATGGCCGACTTTACTAGCAGCGGCTGCGTTATGGCCGCGCCTGCGACAAGCAAGGCGAACAGCAGAGAGACGGCAAGACTTCGCCAATACGGGACGGCGAAGGCCATCATTTTGCGCCATAACGTCCCGTCCTTCACGCCGGTTAACCGTTGTTCATTGTGAATATCCAAGCGACCCCTCCATTCCGGTCTTCATCGTCTGCTTATTGTAAGTCGAGGCGTAGAGACCGCCTCGCCTCATGAGCGAAGCATGATCTCCCCGCTCGACGATGCGCCCATGGTCCATAACAACGATTTGATCCGCGTGCCGGATAGCTGATAGACGATGGCTCGTAATGATCGTTGTGCGTCCCTTCATCGCTTTCTTCAGCCCTTCCAGAATCCGCTCCTCAGTCTCTGCATCTACCGCCGACAAGCTGTCGTCGAACACCAGTATGGCAGGCTCCTTGATCAGCGCCCGGGCAATGCTGACACGCTGTCGCTGGCCCCCGGACAGCGATACGCCGCGTTCCCCTAGCGAGGTGTCAAATTTCCCGGGAAATTCCACGATATTGTCATAGACCTGCGCGACCTTTGCCGCTTCCTGAATGTCCTCCTGATCATAACCTCCGGGGTGGAAGGCGATATTCTTGCCGATTGTCGTCGAGAAAAGCATGTGCTCCTGAGGCACGAAACCAATGGACTCCCGCAATTGCCGCAGAGGAATATCCATAATGTCGTTCCCATCAATCGCAATTGTTCCTCTCGGCGGGTTATAAAGTCGAAGCAGCAGATTCACGAGCGTCGTCTTGCCGCTTCCGACCTTGCCGACTATCGCAAGGCTGCTTCCTTCCGGCACGTTCAGCTGAATGTTGTCGAGCGCAACCCGCTTCTGTTCGGGGTAACGGAAGGTCAATCCCTTCACCTCGATGGCGCCTCGCAACTCCTCTACGAAAGCAACGTCCGCTGCATCCGCCACCGCAGGCTCCGTATCGAGAATATGCCGCAGTCTCACATCCACCGCTTTGCCCCGTTGCAGAATGTTAATAACCTTGCCCAGATTCTCGACAGGGGAGATTAGCATGGTGAGATACGTGTTGAATGCGACGAAATCGCCCATGCCGATGCTCCCCCTCATAACGAGCAACCCTCCGAAGACGACGGACAGCAGATAACTTACCCCTACAATCGCCGAGCTTATAGCCGAAAAAAAAGAATTGGACCGGTTCAGCTTGCAGTTCGTCTCCAAATTGTTCCGATTATCTTCCTTAAACTTATTCATCTCGGGCCGTTCCTGAACGTAGCCCTTCACGACCCGAATGCCGGCTACGAATTCCTGCACGCGGCTCGTCAACTGGCCCACCGCCTCCTGAACAAGCCTCGTTCGCTGCTCGATCTCCCCCCGGAAGCGGTATGCAAGGTAGGTCAGCGCGGGAAGCGGCAGCAGCACCAGCAGCGTTAGGCCGATATGAATGGTGCCCGCCATCGCCGCGATGGCGACGCCGATTAAGACGGCCGCCTCGATAGTGGAGAAAACGCCCATCATGGCTACCTCGCGCATAATGTTAATGTCGTTCACGGCATGGCTCATGAGGTCGCCTATCCGCTGTTTGCCGAAGTATTCGCTAGGCAGGCTCTCCCATTTCATAAACAGTCTCTTCCGGATATGCTTCTCCAGCAATCTGGCCAGCCGGAACAAGTAAATTCGTCCCGTCGAACGGAAGAACGCCGCCAGAAACCCGACGGCGACAATCCATAAGGCGATAGACAGAATTTGACTTGCCGCGATGCCTTCTTGCACGAGGTCGGCGAAACTCCCAAGCAGCTGCGGAATGACAAGCTGCAGCAGACATGATATGGACAATAACACCGCGCCAAAGACGTATTGCATTTTGTGATTCATCAGATGTTCTTTGAACAATGGCTTGGATTTCACCGTCACGCCCCCTATTTTCTTTACTACTGCATTAAGTTTACTCCTCATCCCCCTCATTAAACATGGATATTCAAGCTCACTTTTATGGATTATTCTGCTCATTCGAGTCTGGAGAAGCTGGTTGTTCGACACAAAATGCCGCTTACCAAAATGGTATTAATTTCCTTTTAAAGATCATCATCACTCTTTATCGATAAGGGGAAAAATGCCCGCTAATTCCCCCATCCTCACCATCGTGGGAGCTTTAGAGGGAAATCCTCCCTCTAATTCTGGCCAAATCCCGCTGTTCGTGCAGAACCCATACGATTATAGGGAGCTTTTCCCTTTATAACATCCCTATAGCGTGTTTTTAATAAGATTAGAGGGAACTTTTCCCTCTCTTTTCGGATTATGCGGTGCCGTAGATTATGCATGTAGATTATGCTTAAGGTTGGCTCCCTCTCATTCGAAAACTGGCAAGTACTCACGCAGAATCGTGGTAGTTTTGATCACTTACCTAACGATGGTAGTTTGGACAACATACCTAACTGGAGGACGCTTATCGCCAATATGAGTTTGTTTTCGGTCAGAAAATAAAAAACGGCCAAGCCCTTAACGGGCTTAACCGTATATCTTGCAATAATAGGACAGTTAGGTTTTCTCCATATCTGACCTACCATTCTCATAAATGTTACTCGCTGTGCCCCCAGAAGGCAGCGACTGCCGTTTCACCTGGTTTCAATGACGTAAACGAGCAGTTGAGCCCCCAGAAGGCAGCGACTGCCGTTTCACCTGGATTCCATGACGTATGCGAGCAGCAGCGCCGCCGTATTAATGACGGCTTCCTTATGCGTGCGCTCCATGCTGTGCGACGCATGAACGCCGGGTCCGAGCAGCGCCGCTCGGATGTTGCTTCCCCCGCGTAACGCCGCCGTAGCGTCGGAGCCGTACTGCGGGTAGATATCGACCGCATAAGGCAGCCCTTCGCGTTTTGCAAGCTCGATCAGGCGGGTCGTCATGCCGTAATCGTAAGGCCCGCCGGAGTCCTTGGCGCATATCGACACATGCCGCTCGGAGCCGGAAAGATCATCGCCGAGCGCTCCCATGTCGACCGCCAGCAGCTCCGTAATGTCAGGCGGGATGTAGGAGTTGCCATGGCCTACCTCCTCATACGTAGAGATGATCAGCTTCAGCGTATGCTTCGGCGTTCTCCCCTCCCGCTTCAGCCATTCCATAAGTCCGAACAAAGCCGCTACGCTTGCTTTGTCATCGAGATGCCTGGATTTGATCCAGCCGTTATCCAGCACCCTCGTGCGGGGATCCCAGGAGATAAAGTCACCGACGGAGATGCCGAGCTTCTCCGTCTCCTCCTTCGACTTCACGGATTCGTCGATCCGGATTTCCATATGAGCTTCCTCACGCTTTAGGTCGCGCGCATCCGAATAGACATGAACCGATGGCTTAGTCGTCAGCGCGGTTCCTTCGTACTTGCGTCCGTCTCTCGTATGAATGAGGCAATATTCGCCTTCCACGCTGTTCATCGAATAACCGCCGATCGGCGTAAATCGAAGCATGCCGTTCGGCTTGATCGACCGCACCATAGCGCCGAGCGTATCGACATGCGCGGAGATGCCGATTACAGTCGACTCGTCTTCGCCCGGTATCGTAATGATGCCCACGCCTTTGGGCGTCAGCTCCATTTCATACCCGAGTCTCCGCGCCTCTTCTCCCACATCATTCATAATCTCCATACAATAACCGCTTGGGCTTGGAATACCAAGAAGCTTTACAAGCTGCCGCACCATATATTCTCCGTCTAAACTTGGGTTTAGCGAATTCGTCATAGGCTCGCTCCTTCCTCTTATCAGCCTCCATTGTATCGCCACGATCTGAAGGACGCAAATCTACGCTCACAAGTGGGATCGGATACGTTATAATGACGGAAGATAGAGTGCCGCAGAGAAGCGGCCTATGCCAAAGAGGGGGGTATCCAGGCTAGATGCAAAGCACGATGTTCCACCTGACCACAGCACGCTTTGAAGTGTTATCCCCAAATATCCAGAGGGAGATCTATCAAGAATATTACCGATACGTATACCCCAATATTATTTATATGGTACAAGACCATGCGACGACGGAGGACATTATCCAGAACGCGTTTATGAAAATCATTCGGAACGTGCCGCAAGCCGAGAGCGAAGCGCATCTCAAAGGCTGGATGAAGGTCGTCGTCAAAAACGAAATCTATAATTATTTTCGAAAACATAAAAAAAATCGCAACGTTATCGATTCTGACAGTGTTTATATTAAAGAAAATGCAGAACTGGCAACCGATTCCTCCGCGCTGGAGGACGAGATCGAAATCAAGCTGATGGCGGAGGAGCTCTCCTCCTGCCTGACGGAGCTCAAGCCGGAATACCGCGCGCTGATCGAGCTAAGGTGGAAGCAGCAGCTCAGCTACAAGGAAATGGCTGCCGAGCTCGATACGACGGAGGACAAAGTGAAGTACAAGTTATACAAGGCCAGAGAAGCGATGAAAAAACAATTTGCGAAAAGATGGGGGGAATAGAATGAATCGCGAGGAATTCGATCAATTATTCGATCAAGCCTTCGACGAAGCTGCACACAGCTCCCAGCTTGTACCCGACCCCGGGCCTTCCTGGGCCAGAATTCAGAAGAAATTGGCCCGAAGGGCCGCAATAAAACGCCGTTTAAAGCTTGTACCTTATATCGCCGCCTCCTTCCTGCTGGGAGCATACCTGTTCGGAACACCCGCTGTCACCACCGCCTTCAAGCCCGTCATCGAAGCGGTAACCACAATCAAGGACGGGGTCCTGGAAATGACAATCGGACAACCGAAAGCAAGCGGCACGCTTCCCAAAACGGCTCCCCCTCCCGGCATTACGGAGGATGGCGGGTCGAATAAGTCCGACGGTCAGGATCTTTCGTATCGCGGTACGAATCCCATTCGGCATGATACGCTTAAGGCAGCGGCGAAGCAACTCAATTTCGCATTGCCCAATATCAGTCATGTTCCGGAGTCGTTTGCGCTTACCGAAATTATTTCCTACCGCCATCAAGATTCGGGCAAAAGCAATCAATTGTCTCTTCTGTACGAACGGGAGTCGGGGGAAAGCGGCCTATACCGCATTTCCATCCGGAAGATAGAAAAAGATCAGAGAATGAAGATATCATCGGACGACCCGGACATTGAATCGGAAATGACTTCAGTCAACGGATACGAAGCCTATCTCCAAATCACCAGCGAGGGATACGCGAGCCTTCAGTATTTCGCGAACGACCTGCATGTCAACATTTTCGGCATTTTGGACCGGGAAGAGATCATGGAGATCGGCAGCAATATCCAATGGCGTTAGCGAATAACGCGGCAAAGCCTCACGGAATAATTCCGTGAGGCTTTCAAACGATCGGCAAGCCAATGCTGTCCCGGACAGACGATGCTTCGGGGCAGACTTACTGTTAGCTGGCTAGAACCGTGACCGAATATTCGACTTCGGATTCGTGCACGCTGCCATGCGTAACATAATGTGTAACCTTGGCCCTATAGTAATAACCTGTGCTTACCACCTTATCGACAGAATCGGATAAATAAGACGTGTCGCTTGCCGTACGCGTTGTCGAGGAGCCGACGTCAATCCAGGCCGTTCCCGTATAACGCTGCAATTGGACCGACGCGCCTATAGTGGACACGCTGCTCTTCGCCGAAGTCGTTACCGAAATACGTACAAATCCGGTATTATCCTGTATTGCAATCGACGAGCCGAGCAAATAAGTATACCCGGTATAGAGCGCAAGCGGCTGAATCATGTCGGGCGGAGGCGATGTGAGCGGTTTTGTCCCTCCATTGTCCGCGAAGACAGCTTGTCCGCCTGACATCAGTGTAACGAGAACGACCAGAATTAGGAAAAACGACTTACGAAGACCCTTTGTTGCCATGTTTACCATCCCTCTCTCTTATGAGAATAGTCCTACAATGGTATAACACCGCAATTATGGTTTAGGTTGTTAAAATTGCAAAAAATATTTTATTTCATCTCTCTGATTAATGATGAAATAAAAAATCCCGGAGCAACCTCTATCTCCCTCTTCTCCGTAAATCCAAAACGCTTGTACAATGCGATCGCGGGACCGTTCTCCTTGCCTGTGCTTACGGTTGCACAGTCCGGCGCCTCCTGCTCCAACACATGCTCCAGCAGCTTCGTTGCGATGCCCTTTCGAAAGGCCGAAGGGTGGACCACCAGTCGGCATATGTCGAGCTCCAGCCCCGATTTCTCATAAGCAATAAGTCCCAGCAAATTCTCCCCATCGCAATATCCAACAAAAATTTCGTTGCATGCCATAATATCTGCGACGGTGTCCCGCAGAGCGGGAATGCCGTCGAATCCGAGCAGCTCCGCTTCTATCCGATAAGCAGGAAGCTGTACGTCCAGAATAGCCGCAGCGATCGTTGAGTTCCTGTGGTCCAGCTGATGAATCATAGTCGTTACTCCAGCCCGTGTTGCTCCCGAATATTATACAGTCCTTGGATCAGAATTTCTGCCGGATCGCGGTTTAGCAGATGATGCGTAATCAGAACATGCAGCGGAATGGCGCATACATTGTTGCCATCTTTAATCGACGGGAATCCCGCTTCGAATACAGGGCCATGTTCAGGCACGAAGCCCAAGCCCGCATGAACCTGTTCGGGAGCGAATTCCTCGCGCACGGCCTCAATGCAATGCGGGACAAGCGTTTTGTCGATCAACGCCTTCGTCTCTTCTTCGCCCGACGGCGGATTCGGCAGCCCTTTGCCGCCTTCCTGCTTCATCATCTCGAAGAAGAAGGAAGACAGCCACTGCGCCGGGTCATTGCCCGATTGGAATCTCTGAATCAGCTCCTGCAGGAAAAATCCGCATGCGTACACGCTTTTAGAGGCATCCCGCACTTGGAATACGAAGATCGGCCCATATCGTTCCTGATTGACGATTTGGCCAGCGACCTCTTCGAAAAACATTTTTAATGCCGTCATGCCGTTATGATATACGGCTTTGAGCAGCTCTACCATCTTTTCGTTGTTGTCATTTGTTTGATTGTCATTGCCGGACGCTTGTGTTTCCGGCTCGGTCGTCTCTTTAGACATGTCAGCATCACCCACTACCATCATATCACTACCGGGCCGCATTGCTCCAGTCCTCATTCTCGAGGCGGCTTGTTGTATCCCCTCTCACCATATGGCTGAAGCTTTTGAAGCCACGGCTTCTCCAACTGCTTCAACGCCCACTTTATATCCGTAATGTCGCTTGCATCCTTTTGTTCCAAAATGTCGAACGCGAACGCCGCCTCCCCCAGCTCGCGCCAATCCTTCTGCAGTTCGAGATTCTTGAACCTCCCCATTTCAAGCTGCGCTTTTATGCTCGACCATTTATTTTTGAGATTTGGATAACTGGCGACATACAACTTGCCGCTCTCCTTATTTTTGATTTGCACGACGCCCATATAGGTCTTCATTTCCTTATATGCTTCCTGCAATTCCTTCCGCCTATTCCGATCCATTAGAGTTCCCAGCCTCCTTACTTATCCTTTAACATCACATTCCCGATTTAGTAATTTAGTAATTTAGTAAATCACTCGTTTATTATAAAACGACTTCCTCTCATCGTCAATCCATCAATCTTTAGACGATCACTCAACTCCGGGTTGAATTTTCGAAAAGCTCAATTTACAGGTTATTGTTCAGGGGATCCTTCTCGCCTACAATGAGAACAAAGCAAAAGAAGGAGCGTACTGCATGAAGGAAATGTTGGCGAGAAACATCAGTATATACCGTAAAGAAAGAGGCTTGACGCAAGAGGAGCTGGCTAGGAGACTTGGCCTGTCGTTCCAGGCTGTGTCCAAATGGGAAAACGCTCAATCCATGCCGGATGTGGCCCTGCTGCCGGAGCTGTCGAGGACGCTTCAGGTCAGCATTGACAAGCTGCTGGGTTACGCCTTGCAGGAGAAATCGATTACGATCTACGAGGAAGAATATCAATCGGGAGACTATTATTGGGGGACGGAACCGAATGCGGCTTGCTACGAGGTGCTAAAAGCGATGCCTCCGGTAAAAAGGCTTAAGCTGCTGGATATTGGCTGCGGCGAAGGGAAAGATGCCGTCTTCTTTGCGCGGAACGGGTATGATGTATCCGCGTTCGATGTGACGGACGCCGGCATCGGCAAGACGAAACGTCTCGCCGAGCAGGCAGGCGTCCAAGTAAATGTGTTCAAAGCCGACATTCTGGATTACCGCCTGGACGCGCACTTCGACATTCTGTACTCCAGCGGCGTGCTCCATTATATAAAGCCGGACTTCAGAGAGGACATCTTCGACAATTACAAACGTTTCACGAATCCCAACGGCATGCACTGCTTTAACGTGTTTGTCGACAAGCCGTTTATTGCGCCGCCGCCCGAGAAGGAGCCTTACGCCTACAAATGGCATTCCGGCGAGCTGTTGTCCCGCTACCGCGATTGGTATATCGAAGACAGCTCCGAAATTGTGTTCGACTGCAACTCGTCAGGCATTCCCCATCAGCATGCGATGTCAACGATCATCGCGAAGAAGGTCGCGGCTCTCTCTTCTCTTTAGAACGGATTCGGAATTAGCAGCGATTGCCCAAGCTTGATCGTTCCGGAGACGCCGTCGATTCCGTTGCTCTTGGCAATCGCCGCCACGTAATCCGACTGTTTATAATACTTGGCGGAGATACTTTGCAGAGTGTCTCCTTCTTTCACTTGATACGAACGCTGTCCGGAAGGCATGGGGATACTAAGCGTCCTGCCTTTCTTAAGTTCCGTGGTTCCCGTCAAGCCATTAACCTGCATCAGGATGCCGATATAATTGTTCCGGCTAAAATATTTGCCGGCGATGGCAAACAAAGTGTCGCCTTTGGCCACGGTATAATGATCCAGCACAAGGGGATCCTTAAGCTTCAGCCTTGCTCCCACTTTTAGCTTGGCCTTGGGATCGAGGCCGTTCTGCTTCGCTACCTTAACGTAGTCGCTTGTCAAATAATGCCGCTTCGATATGCCGTATAACGTATCCCCAGCCTTGACCCCGTAATAAATGCTAATCCCCGCATCGGCCTGCCCGCTCTTCGCTTGAGCGAAACTCGGCGACGATGCAAGCGCGAGTACAGCCAGACTAATGACCCATTTTCGCATTCTCGTCATCCTTCATCACACCTTCTGCCATATTATTTGGGGCTCACTGCTTTCGCCGCCGTACGGCAAGAATCCTTTAAATTTCGCAAGCGTCCCGGGAAAATAATCCAATCGTAACAGGTTGCCCCGGCACGTCCGCAGAACTCGGGGCGGAAGGACTGCGTCCCGAGCCTCCCAATTAATCCGCATGTAAAAGAAAAGAGCGGACAGACGTCGAAGACGTCTGCCCGCTTATATTTCACTGCGTTGATCATCAATGGATTATTCCAAGTCGTTCATAAACAGTTTATTGGATTGTGATAGCAGGGATGGCTTAAGCCTGTCCAGCTCATATTTAAGCAAGGCTTGTTCCTTTAACGTATGCTCGCACAGCGCCTTAACGGTATCGAGCTTGGCGTCGGTCATCCGGAGAATGCCCACAATATCCTCAGCCTGTGCTTCTTCCATTCGATCGAGTTGAGCCTGCATGGAGTCGAACCGAGTATCCATCGTCTGAAAGCGCTGCTTAATATCCCCATCCAACTCATCCAAACGGATATCCATTGCTTGGAACCGAGCTTCGAACCTCTGATCCATCGCTTCGAATCTCTGATCCATCGCTTCGAACTTCTGATCCATTGCTTCGAACCTCTGATCCATTGCTTCAAGCCTTGCATCCACTTTGTCGAACTTGTCCATTACTTGCCCGCTTAAGGTGACCAACAACGATTCAATTCGAGTGAGCTGTTCCGACATGCCGCTAACCTCCATTCGATGAATGAATCCAGTATACCATAATTCGACCTTTTTTTGTCAATAAAAATGGGAACAAACGTTTGTATTATTGATTCGCGGAGGATCGTTCTCCCTGCAGCATCCCCCTCATATCCGCACCGGAAGGACTTTGGAAGATACGAAGACCGAACTCGGGCGCCACGGCAAAAATATGATCAAAAATGTCGGATTGCAAGCCTTCATAGACCGCCCATGCCGTATCGTTCGAGAACGCGTAAATTTCAAGCGGCAGTCCATGTTCCCCTGGCTCCAATTGTCGAACCATACGGGTCAAGCCTTTGTGCACCTTAGGATGCTCTTCGATGTAACGCTGCAAATAAGCCCGAAATACGCCGATGTTCGTAAGAGCTCTTCCGTTTACCCTGTTCGCCGTATCGATCTCATGCTCCTCGTTGTAGTGCCGGATTTCCCGTTCCTTGTCGAGGATATAGTCGCTTAACAAATGAATGCCCTTGAACTTTTCCAGCATCTCCGGCGTGCAGAAGCCGATACTGGCGGCGTCGATATGGACGGAACGTTTAATGCGGCGGCCGCCGGACGCTTGCATCCCCCTCCAGTTGATGAAGGAATCCGAGATCAGGGCGTAAGTGGGAATCGTCGTAATCGTTTTGTCCCAATTTTGCACTTTGACGGTGTTCAGGGAGATGTCCAAAACGTCTCCGTCCGCTCCGTATTTCGGCATGCTGATCCAATCGCCCACGCGAACCATGTCGTTGGAGGTGAGCTGGACGCCGGCCACGAGTCCCAGGATGGAATCCTTGAAGATGAGCATAACAACGGCTGACAATGCGCCGATTCCGCTAAGCAGAATAAGCGGGCTTTCGCCGATTAGATTCGAGATGACCAGAATGCCTCCGACAATGAAGACGACGATTTTGACCACTTGAATGTAACCTCGGATCGGTCTCATTTTGGAAATATCGTAAGTGGTGTATACGTCGTTCAGCATATCCAATAGGGCATCAAAGACGATTAACATAACGACGACCATATAAATCATGACGCCTTTAGCAATCAAATGCTGATAGGTCGGGAAGCTGAATGAGAAATAATAAATAATGATGGCCGGAACAATGTGCGAAAGCTTATGGATGACTCTTCGTTCCAGCAAAAAACGTCTCCACTGAAGCTTGCTCTTGCCTACATAAGGCGTGATTACGCGAAGCACGACCTTCTTGGTCAGCCAATTGGCCAACATGCAGATCAGCGCGATCCCCGCAATCGTGATAATCGTCGCGAGATAACTCGCCATCTTCTTCTGAATGCCTAAATCAATGAGAAAATCGAGAATGTATGACATGTTTGCCTCCTTACTGCTTGAACGTTCTAATCTGGTTGCGCGAAGCACTCGGCTCGTCGATGCCGTATCGTTTTATCCTAACGAAACCTGCCTTCCGCGTCAATTCGGCCAGGCTCTCGGCAATATAGAGCATACAAAAAGCGGCACGAGGATTTCCCCCCATGCCGCCGTCGTATTCAAAACCTAAACCTCAACCAGTTCGACAACCGCACCTGCGCGAAGCGTATTGCCGATGGTGCAAGCCCGCTCCGTCACCGACTTCAGCTTCTCCTTGTAAGCCCCGTCCAGACCGGAAGGAAGAGTTACCGTAACTTTGAAATCGCTGAAGCGATTGCTTTTATCCTCCGGCTTCGTCGCCGAAACTTCGATAAGGATTTCGTTGCGGTCGTAGTCGACGCCATCGTAATCCATGATTTTCTGCAGAGAAATGGATACGCATAACGCCAGCGATGCTTCCAGCAGTTCCCGCGGCGACAGCCCCTCCGAGTTGGGAGACCGGCTGCCGATTAATTGAAGTCCGGCATCGTTAAAAATGTGATCTTGACCGTCGGTTACTTTGATCGTTGTCATCGTTACTCTCTCCCATTGTGTATGATTAGTCCGCTCAAGCCAGATGGCAGGCTACCCGTCGCCCCTCGCCAAGCTCCCGCAGCTCCGGCACCTCGCTCCGGCAGGTCTCGGTCGCATGCGGGCATCGCGTATGGAACACGCACCCCGACGGCGGCGAAAGCGGGGAAGGAATTTCCCCTTGCAGAATAACGCGCTTCTTCAGCGTCTTGCGCGCAAAGTCGGGCACGGCGGAGAACAAGGCCCGGGTGTAAGGGTGAAGCGGCCGATCGAACAGCGCTTCCGTCGGAGCCTCTTCCACGATTCGACCCAAGTACATAATGCCGATCCGGTCGGAAATATAACGAACGACGCCGATGTCGTGCGTGATGAAGAGGAGCGTCAGCCCAAGCTCCCTCTGCAGGTCGCGCAGCATGTTCAGAATTTGCGATTGAATGGAGACGTCGAGCGCGGACACCGGTTCGTCGCAAATCATCAGCTTGGGATTCAGGATCAAGGCACGGGCCAGTCCCAGCCGCTGGCGCTGGCCGCCCGAAAACTCATGCGGATACCGGTAATAATGCTCCGGCTGGAGCCCCACGGTACGCAGAATGTCGAAGACTCGCCGGCGTCGCTCCGCCTTGTCTCCTATCTTATGAATGATAAGCGGTTCTTCCAGAATCGAGCCGATCCGCTTGCGAGGATTCAGCGATGAATACGTGTCCTGGAATACCAGCTGGATCTCTTTGCGAAGTTTGTTCATCTCGGCCTTGGACAGCTCGACCAGATTCCGATCCTTGTAGCGGACCTGTCCGCCCGTCGGGGGGAGAAGTCCCAGCACCGTTCTTCCCGTCGTGCTTTTGCCCGAGCCGGATTCTCCTACCAAGCCGTAAGTCTCCCCTTCGTGCAAACGGAACGATACATCGGTCACCGCATGGACGTGCGAGCTCGTTCCCAGCCACTTCCCGAACGGCCCGTAGACGGGGAACTTCTTCTCCAGGCCTTGCACATCCAGAAGAACCTTCGGTTCGACCGCGCCGTTATCGACCATGGTCCACCGCCTCCCCTCTCCAGCCTTCGGCAATGGCTTCGTAATGCCAGCACTTCACGCCGTGATCGCTTCGGTGCTGCCGCAAAGGGGGCTCCGTCTCGCGGCACTTCCCGTCCGCGTAAGGACAACGCGTGGAGAAGCCGCAGCCCTTCGGCGCGTTCGCCAGCGAAGGCACGGAACCCTCGATGACATGGAGCTTCTCCCGTCTGTCTCCGTCCAATCTGGGGATGGACGCGATCAGCCCTTGCGAGTACGGATGCAGCGGAGACTCGAAAAGCCGTTCCGTCGTCGTTTCTTCGACGATCTGCCCCAGATACATCACCTTGACCCCGGTGCAGATCTCCGCGACGACGCCCAGATCGTGCGTAATGAATAACACGCCCATCCCCAGCCGCTCGTTCAGCGATACGATCAAATCCAATATTTGAGCTTGTATCGTGACGTCGAGCGCCGTCGTTGGTTCGTCGGCGATCAGCAGGCGCGGCTCGCAGGAGAGAGCCATCGCGATCATGGCCCGCTGCTGCATCCCGCCAGACAGCTCGTGAGGATAATCGTCGACGCGGACTTCCGGCGAAGGTATGCCCGTCAGACGCAGCATGTCGATCGTTCTCTGCCGGGCTTGCTTCTTGGACAGTCCCTGATGCAGACGGATGACTTCCCCGATCTGTTCTCCGATCGTGTACACCGGATTAAGCGAGGCCTGCGGATCCTGAAAGACGATCGCGATGTCGTTGCCGCGAACGGCTCTTAGCTCCGCCGGGGACAGCCGCAGCAAATCCCTTCCGTCGAACAGTACCTCCCCCTCGTAGCTGATGTCGTCGGTATGGTCCAGCAGCCGGACGATAGATTGCGACATGACGCTTTTCCCGCAGCCGGACTCTCCGACGATTCCTATAATTTCGCCTTGCTCCACGGAGAAGCTTACGCCGTTAACGGCGGTTACTTTGCCGCGCTCCGTATGGAAGTGGGTTTTCAGTTGATTGATGGCAAGCAGCGGCGTCGGCATGCGTCTCCTCTCCTTTGTCCGCTCGCGCGGTTTAAGTTCGTTTCCCCTTCACCCGGGGGTCCAGCCAGTCCCTCAGCCCGTCGCCAAGCAGATTGAGGCTCAGCACCGACAGCACGATGATGGCGCCGGGGAAGACGACCATCCACCAAGCCTTGTAAATGACGAGCTTGCTCGCTTGAAGGATGTTGCCCCAGCTCGGCTCGGGAGCCGGAACGCCCGCGCCCAGGAAGCTGAGCGCGGCCTCCGAGATAATGGCTTCCGCGAATACAAAGGAAGCCTGCACCAGCAGCGGCGACAGCGTATTGGGCACGATATGACGCCAGATGATTCGAAGATCGCCCGCTCCTTGCGCTCGCATGGCTTCAATATAGGTCTGTTCCTTAACGATGAGCGCGCTCGACCTTACGACCCGGGCGATATTGGGCGTAAACACGATCGTGAGCGCGATGACCACGTTCAGCGCCGACGCCCCCAGCGCCGCCATAAGCGCAATCGCGAGCAGAATGCCGGGAATGGCCACCAGGCCGTCGCAGATGCGCATCAGCACGTGGTCCAGCGTTTTGTAATAGGCGGCATAAACGCCGATCAGCAATCCCAGCAGCGAAGACAGCAACGCCACGACAAGCCCTACGCCGATCGACACTCTCGCGCCGTACATCAGGCGAGTGAGAAGATCGCGGCCAAACTCGTCCGTCCCCAGCAGATGAGTGCCGCTTGGCGCGTTAAGCCGCTCCGTCACTTTCATATCGTAAGGACCGTAGGACGTCAGCCATGGCGCGAACAACGCCAGCGCCGCCAGCAGAAGGAAGATCGCGGCTCCCGCGACGAACGCCGGGCTGCCGCCGATTCTGCGGATGGCCAAGGACCTCTGCTCCCTGCGCATCGCTCTGCTCAATTCCGCCATAGATGTCTTGCTTTCCGTCGTCTCCAGTTGCTTCTCCCCCTATTTGCGGTCCAGCCGCACGCGAGGATCCACGGCGCCGTACAGCAAATCGATGATCAGATTAATGCCCACGTACAGGAGCGTCGCGACCAGCACGACGCCTTGAATAACCGAATAATCCCTGCGCGCGATGGAATTCAGGATCAATTGGCCGAGACCCGGAATGTTGAAGATGCTTTCCACCACAACGGCGCCCGTGACCAAAGTGCCGAACGTTTGGCCCAGCACGGTCAGGATGGGCAGGAACGCGTTGCGGAACGCATGCTTGAGCAACACGCCGGACTCCCTTAAGCCTTTGGATCGCGCCGTCTTGATATAATTCAAATTCAGCACGTCCAGCATGGAAGAACGGGTCATGCGCGTAATGAGCGCCGCTTGGATCGTCCCGAGAGACAGTCCCGGCAAGATCAGATGTTTCACATGCTCCCAGAATCCCGCGCTCAGCTCCTTGTATCCCGCGACCGGCAACCATTGCAGATGGACGCCGAAGAGCAGCATCAGGAACAACCCCAGCAAAAAACCGGGAACGGCCATGCCGAGCAAGGAGATGCCCATAAGCGTGAAATCGGCGGCGGTGCCCCGTTTGTACGCGGCCCATATGCCGAAAGGAATCGCCAACGCGATGGCGATGAATTGGGCGATAATCGCCAGCGAAAGCGTGGGGCCGGCATGCTCCCGGATCGCCTGCGCGACGGACTGGTTCATGAAGATGGAATTCCCCAAATCGCCTCTGAGCACTTTTCCGACCCAACTGACGTATTGCAAGGCGATGGGACGGTCGAGTCCGAGCTCCTGGTTGAGCTCGGCGATCTCCTCCCCGGATGCCTCCAATCCAAGAATGGATGCGGCCGGTCCCCCGGGCGTCACGTGGATGATCAGAAACAGCGCGATCGTGACGACGAACAGGACAGGAACGAGCGACAACAACCTTTTAGCGACGTAAGCCAGCACTTGATTCCCTCATTTGCGCTTTAATGAACGGCAGAGGGTGTTCCAGCCGCCGGCGACTTCGAACACCCTCTTCCGACTTTATTTTTCCAGCTTGGCGTTCCATACGACCGGAGCCTCGAACAATTCGAAGCCTTCCAGCGCCTTGTTGACGGCCACGATGCCGTTGTAATGTCCGATAACGGTCGAAGACGCGATTTCGTAGAGATAACCTTGCAGCTTCTCCCATTCCTGTTTTGCCGCTTCCTGCGTCGCCGCGCTGCGAATGTCCTTTAGCGCCTGCTTCACGGTGTCGTCGTTCAAGCCCGCCCAGTCGGGGTTAACCGCGAGCAGCTGCGGAGGCGTCAATTGATAGCCCGTGCTTGCTACGAAAATATCCCACTTCGTCCGGTCGTCCTTTGTCTCCAGGAAGGTAGGGAAATCGAAGTTCTCTACCTTGACGTTCACGCCGATCTGGCGCAGTTGCTCCTGGATGACGAGCGTCGCCGTGTACATCTCGTTATAATCCTTCGTCGTCAGCAAAGTGATTTCTTCGCCGTTATAGCCCGCTTCGGCCAATAGCTGCTTGGCTTTCTCCGGATTCGACTGGTTGTAGTATTCCGCTCCGGCCTCGTTCGACCACGAAGTCTGGTTCGTATTCAGGTAACCCGGCGCCAGCGAATACAGTTCCGGCTTGGCAAAGCTCGCCAGCAGGATTTCTTCGTTGTTGAATGCGGCCAGAAGCGCTTGGCGGATCTTCACGTCGGCCAGCAGACCTTCCGATGTGTTGAAGAACGCCGTCAGCGCGCCGCCCGGGAAGGACTGCAGCTCCAGATCCTCGACCGCAGCAAGCTCGTCGTAGCTCTCCAGCGGAATGCTGTCGGCTACGTCGTATTGGCCCGTCTTAACGCCCGCGATCCTCGTGGCGTGATCCGTCGCGAAGTGGAAGTACAGGTTCTCCGTCGGAGCTTCCTTCTTGCCCGCGAAGCCGCTTGCTTCGCCTTCGGGCGATTGATAATCCGCGTATTTGACCAGATGAATATATTGGTCCTGCTTCCACTCCTGGAATTTGTAAGGACCCGTGCCCACGTATTCGGTGATGCCCTCCGCAGGCGCGTTATCGATGATTTCCTTCGTCGTGATCGACGGGAACTGGGCTTGCGATGCGATCAGAATGAGTACGTCGGAAGTAGCCGTCTCCACCGTCAGCTTCACCGTATGCGGATCAACCTCTTCGAACTTGGCATTCGTCAGCAGCACCTTCGCGCGGGAAGATGTCGTCAGCCAACGGTTCATCGACGCGACCACGTCTTCGGCGAGCAGCTCCTTGCCGTTATGGAACTTGATTCCCTGGCGGAGAGGGAATGTATACGTCAAACCGTCCTCGCTGATTTCCACCGACTCCGCAAGAACGGGAACGGGCTCGTAATTCGCGTTCAGCGTGTACAATTGTTCGAAAATATTCCCTGCCGTATCGAGCGCCACCGCGGATACCGTCATGGCCGTATCCAATGTCGGAGGCTGCGCCGTCAATGCAACGTTAAGCGAATCGCGATATGTTTTCTCCTCCGGCGCCGCCGTCGCTTCCGACTGCTGACCTCCGTTTGCGGCCGTGGCCGAAGGAGATGGTGTGTTTTCTTTGGAGCAAGCCGTTGCGATTGCCAGCAACAAGACCACCGTTAATACTTGCACCCATCTTTTTCTGTTCTTCGTCATTCTTCTGTCAACCCCGATCCTATGTGAGATAACCTATTTCATCCGAAAAAACTAAAACCAATAATTCATAGCTGTTTTGTTGGATTAGTAGATAGATGAAATCGTAATACACGATATAGATCTTGTCAACGACGGATTTTTCGATATTATTGGCTCAAATATAATCATTTTAGAACTAAATTAAACTTAATTTCATAATGGAATTAATGGGACAATGTAAATGATTCACTTTGTTGATAATTTACATAGATAATGGGATTCTTGTATCATTCTATCTAATTGGCTTGACAAGATGTGGATTCGATCGTGATATGTTTTATGGACTTCTTTCCGTTTTGAATGTAATCCGACCCATTCGCGCAAACGTGTTAACCTTTTCCATAATCATGACCATTTCGTGAATGCTCTCCAATGACTGTTGCTCCAACCAAAAAGAAGCCGGACGACGTTAACCTCCGACGGCTACTGAGTAACTACTCAGTAAGTGGCGAAGTCCTTTCTTTCTCGCAATAAAGAGTCATTTATTTATTCATTTTACCTATAACATCATTTCGAATAACTATTTCCCCTTTGCCATAAGCAGGCAGATAATAAGAGACATCAAAGACGGAAAGGATGAGCAAATATGGGGCAAGCGGAGAAGGGCCAGGCATGGGATGCCAAACATTACGACGACCGGATCGGGTTCGTATCGAGGCTGGGTAAAGGACTAATCGAGCTGCTAAAGCCGGAGCAAGGAGAACGCATCATCGATCTGGGCTGCGGGACGGGAGATCTTGCACATGAGATTTCGCATGCTGGCACAACCTGCGTCGGACTTGACTACTCCGAGGATATGATTAAAGCCGCCAGGAGCAAATTCCCCGGACTGTCGTTCCGCGTAGCCGACGCTGAGCAGTTCCGATTAGAGGCGGGCGAACAGCCGTACGACGCCGTATTCTCGAATGCCGCGTTGCATTGGATGCTGAAACCGCAGGAAGTGATCTCCTCCGTATGGCAAGCGCTTCGGCCAGGCGGTAGATTCGTGGCCGAATTCGGAGGCAGCGGCAATGTCGGTACCATTATTGCGGCTCTGACGTCGCAGCTGGAGCTGGCTCGCGTGGATTGGAGGGCTCGGTTTCCGTGGTATTTCCCCACAGTTGGCGAATACGCCCCACTGCTGGAGAAGCAAGGCTTCGAGGTTCGTTACGCAGAGCTGTATGATCGTCCTACCCCGCTCGGCAGCGGCGATGAAGGCATGCGCAATTGGCTGCGCGCCTTCGCGGGACCGCTGCTGCAAGGCTTTCGGGAAGAAGAGCGGAACGCCATTATTACGCGATGCGTTAATGATCTTGCCCCTCATCTGTTCCGCGACGGCGAATGGATCGCCGACTACCGGCGCATCCGGATTGCAGCCGTGAAGAGATAGCGGGTTCATAGCGGAAGGCAGGCGGATGCTGTCAGGAATTCGGCTTGGACAACCGATAGAATTCCCGATAGAGCTGGAGCAGCTCCGCCTCCTTGACCGCGATCAGACTGGAAATTTCCTGCATGGTGAGGCGGATGTTCACTTCCTCTTCTTCCGCCTCTTCGCCATGCTCCGAATGCTCTGGATGCTCCGTTGCGCCGGACTCATCTAGGGACGTCTCCAGCTCCTCTTCATCGCCCGCCTCCAGCACGAAGCCGAAGGTCTCAAGCACCCACCTGTCCGCCGCTTTCCTGCCGTATTCCCGGTAGATGCCCGCATATCTCTCCAGGGTCGCATTCACGGTTTGCCTGCGCTCCCAGCCCAGGATCGACATGGCGTCCTTGGCTCGCGAGACGGCCAACATGAGCTGGAAGTCGTTCAGCTTCCCCCGCAAACGCTCGATATGGTCAATTTCATTAATCAGAATGGGATACACGTTAGAGAACTCTACCGCCTCCAACACCATTTCTTCTTCTGTCACTATTACAGGTTCCATTACTGTTCATCCCCTCTATCGGTTGTCACGGACAAGCCCTCTATACCATTCGCGCCTACTTGACGAATTGGGACTGACCGTTTCTGGTTGTCGTTCTGTCAAAGAATAAACAGCGTTAAGCCGATGGCGAAATCATATACTTCCCTACAAAAAAAACGGTACGGCAAACGCTCCCGTACCGGTCTGGCAGCTTCCGCCCATAAATCTAATGGACAAAATCATTAGCATCTAACGTATTTGCGTTTAAAGCCAATCTGCCCCTTGTCGATCGCCTTCTGAATATTGGCTGGCGCCTGAAGAATTTTGCTTTTGCCATTGTCCAGTTGGACCTCCACGGGATCCACCGATTTGGCTGTCTCAAAAGCCTGTTCATGGAGCGGCTTGTACGACACGGCGACCGTATACAGGAAATTGCTCATCGAATATTGGGCCCTGGCAGGAGCCTCGTGTATAGTCTTGCTTACCTGTTCAAGCAGGCCCTCCAGCTTGCTCCGGGAGAACTCGCTGTCCGGTCGGCTGCCCAGCAGCCAGCAATAGCAGCTCCAGCCCGCCGACATCCGCAGCTCGTCGCCGCTCGCGATCCACTTGTCCGCCACCTCCTGCGCGATGTCGGTCTCCGCCAGCGTGACCGCAACCACGTAGTCGCCAACCATATAGAAATACGCGCTGTCCATCCAGCGATCGAAATCCGCTTCGGTCATGGCTTTGGGATCCGCAATGACGCCGGCGAAGTACATGGCGTCGTAATTGCCCGTGTCGTACAACTCGTCCGCCAATGCTTGATTCTGCTTAATCTTTCTTTTGATGGGCTTCATCTCGCCCGTGGCAACGCCGAACAACGGTTCATGCGCGCCGTTGGACATATAGATTTTTTTGGTGCGCTCCTTGCCAAGCGCTTCGAGCTCTTGCATAACCGATTCCAGATTCATGTATGGACACTTCCTTTCGGATCATTGTGGGGAAAGGCATGTACTAAAAAACTTAACAGGTTCAATTGAATAGTTCAAGCTATGGCCAGCCTCCGACTATTGCGGATGAAGTAAGCATTCGAAATGTGATACACTTTGGTTCAGAAGAGGAGGCATCCATCTTGCCAACATTAACGGAGTTAACCAAATATGCCGATCTGATCGTCCGCACTGCTGTCCATATTGCGCCGGGACAGACGCTCTGGATCAACGCGCCCATCCATGTGCCGGAGCTGGTCCGCCTCGTCGTCAAGCGAGCTTACGAGGTTGGAGCCAAGCAAGTGCACGTGGAGTGGCGCGACGAAGAAGTAACCAAGCTGCACTACAGCCTCGCACCGGACGCGGCGTTCGAGCAATATCCCGCCTGGCGGGCGCAGGCCATGACGGAATTGGCCGAGGCAGGCGACGCCTACCTGCTCATCCACTCGGAGGACCCCGAGCTGCTAAAAGGCGTCGATCCCCGACGGACTGCGAACTACTCCCGCATCTCTTCCGCGGCGCTTTCTACTTTCAGATCGTACATGTCGTCAAAGCGCATGACCTGGTCCATCGTGGCCGCTCCTTCGGAGGGTTGGGCCAGGCTCGTCTACCCGCAGCTTGAACCGAATGAAGCCGTTGCAACGTTATGGGAGGCCATTCTCCGAATCGTTCGCGTGGACGAGGACGATCCCGTCGCGGCATGGGAGAGGCATAACAACGAGTTGCTTGCGAAGCGGGCTTATCTGGACGCCAAGCAGTACAAGCAGCTACATTACCGGGGGCCAGGCACGGATCTGGTCATCGGATTGCCGGAGCGGCATCGCTGGAACGGCGGCATTTCCTGGAACGAGAAGGGCGCTGCCTTTAATCCCAACGTGCCCACCGAGGAAGTCTATACCGCGCCGCTTCGAACCGGCACGAACGGCTTCGTGCGAAGCACCAAACCTCTGAGTTATCAAGGGAAGCTTATCGAAAATTTCAGCTTGACCTTCGAGCAAGGACGGGTCGTTCATTTTGAAGCGGAGAAGGGTTATGAGGTGCTGAAGACGATGCTGGATCTGGACAGCCAAGCTCGTTATCTGGGAGAAGCTGCGCTGGTGCCGCATCATTCTCCGATCTCAAATTCCGGCTTGATTTTCTTCAATACGCTGTTCGACGAGAATGCCTCCAACCATCTGGCTCTCGGCAATGCGTATCCTACTTGCATCGAAGGCGGCGCCTCCATGTCGCGCGAAGAGCTGGAGCAAGCAGGGCTAAATCAGAGCATTCTGCACGTCGACTTCATGATCGGCTCGGCTGATATGGACATCGACGGCATTACGGCGGACGGCGTGCGGGAGCCCGTGTTCCGCAAGGGCAACTGGGCGTTCTAGCTCTCGAACGATTCTGCGGGTCGGCAGCCACGCGTCGTACTTTTCCGGTGCGTGGTTTTTTCGTCCCTCTCGCCCTTCTTATCGCCTCATTCAACTGCCCCTGACGATCAGCATCTCCGCCAACAGCTCCAGCTGCGCTTCTACCGAGACGGGGTCGAAATAGGCGTATTGTTCCTTGCCCAACTCGAATACCCGGTCCCCTCGTACCGCTGCAAGCCCGTTCCAGAGATCCCGGTCCCGCATAAGCCCGATACCCTCCCCTTCATTTATGACGAACAAATAGCGGGAGGACTCCGCATATTCGGGCAGCCGGTCGATGGGCAAGCCTTGTACGATCTGCGTGCCGCTCTCGATCAGTTGGCGCACCCGCGCCGGTGCCGCTAGCCCGAGCCCCCTGTAGACCGCCCAACCGCTACGCCCGTAATTGTCGCCAAAGACGGAGAACTGGCTGCCTCCCCCCTCCAACCGGATGATCGTGGCCGGGGAGTCGCCGCCCGTTATACCGGCTTCCGTTAAAGCGACCCGCGCCTTCTCCGCCTTCGATTCGTAACGGGCGACGAACCGCTCCGCCGCCTGCGGACGATCGATCAGCTCGCCGACCAGCCGGATATCCTCGTAGATGCCGCGTTTGCCGTCATACGGAATGATGACGGTAGGCGCAATCTTGGAGAACTGTCCGTAATATTGCGAATGGGTGTCGTTCATCAGAATGAGATCGGGTTCGAGCCCGGCTATCTTCTCCAAGGAGGGCTGTGCTCCCACGTCGACGATGTCCCGCTCTTGCTCCTTCAGGAACTCGCTGCCTCCCCACCAGGTCAGGTTCGCGCCTACCGGCTTGACGCCTATCGACATAAGAATGCCGGCATAATATAGCGCAACGATTCTCAGTTCGCGGCGACGCTTGGCCACAAAATGTTTGGGCGCCATCCCTACCATTTGCTTGAACCGCCTGCTGAAGTAATACACGTCCTGGAATCCCGCATTGCGAGCGATCGTGTTCAAATCGTCGTTCGAGACGAGCAGCCGCTTCTTCGCCTCGTTCATCCGAAGCTCTGTCATATAATCGACGGGACTGCGGCCGGTAAGCTCCTTGAACAGGTAAGTGTATTGCCTGACCCCGATGTTCGCCATCTGAGCCAGTTGCTTCACGCTCGCGATACGCGTAATATCCTCATGCAGCTTGTCGATGCTCCCGCTCACGGCGCTCCGGGGATTCCGCTCCGACTGCCCGTCGTTGCGCTCGCACAAATAATAGAGCAGCTCCTGCAGGCGAATATGCTGCCGGTAGCCTTCCAACCCCGTCTTTTGCGCGCGGTGCCGGTACAGTTCCTCAAGCATGGACGCCCATTGGCCGAATGGCTGCACGTGAAGCTTGTCTTCCAGTCGCAAAATCTCTTCCTCCGCATCCGGCTCCTTCAAGCCGATCCCCTGCTCCTCCGTGTTCGCGATTCGTTCGATGCGGAACGCCAGAAGGTAGAAGGCCAGCCCTTCGGATTCCGCGCCGTCCACTTCCAACAGGGCGCCGGGCGCGGCCAGGAAACAAAGTCCTTTGATCAGCCTGATGCGTTTGCCGTCGATCATCCCCGCTCCCCTGCCCTGCATGACCGCGATCAGCGAATAATGATGGACGAACAACTTCTGAGACAAATTCTCGGGGGAACACGCCCGGTATTCCATATCCACGAACGTGAACAAATGGGACCGAAAGGATAGCTCAATATGTTTCATGGAGAGCGGATCAACTCCTCGTCGGATACAATGAGAACAATTATCATATATCTGTCAGCCTCCATTGTAACCTCACCGGGCGCTCCTATCAACCTCGGGCACTTGCAAAAAGAAGCCCTCGTCCGCCGGAATGACGGAGCAAGGACTTCTTCTAAGCAAGGACGGACATCCGCCGGGACGGATAGGATTACTTACGAATGCTCTAGCAACAGCTCGGTAATCAGATCAAGCTGGGCTTCGATAGAAATAGGGTCGAAATAAAAATATTGTTTTCCGTCCAGCTCGATCGCTTTGTTATTCTTGACGGCCGGGATGGTCTTCCATGTGTCGCTATCCTTCACGAGCTCCAAGCCTTCGCCCTCATTGGAGACCAAAATATAGTCCGCGTCGGCTACATATTCCGGCAACAGCTCCATCGACAACTGCTGAACGATTTGGGCGTTCTGATCGTTCAGTTCCTTCTCGATGCGGGCCGGCAGCTTCAGATTAAGCCCGCGATAGACAGACCATCCGCCGCGTCCGTAATTGTATCCGAAGATGGCGAATTGGCTGCCCTTGCCCTCGATTCGAATGATGGCGACCTTGGCGTTTTCGTCGATTTTGCCTGCGATTTTCTCTCTGGCTGCCGCCGCTTTCTCCTCGAATTTCTTCAGCAGCTCCTCGCCTGCTTCCGGCTTGCCGAGCACTTCGCCCAGCAGCTTGGCATCGTCGTAGGTGCTGTTTGCCGCATCGTAAGGGATGAGCACGGATGGAGCGATTTTGGCATATTGGTCGTAGTCCTCAACGTTGTTGCTGTTCATGATAATGAGATCGGGGTCCAGCGCCGCTACCGCTTCCAGCGACGGAGGGCCTCCTACGTCCACGATACCGTCCGACTCCAGCTCTTGCAGGAATGGGCTTCCGCCCCACCAGGTCAAGTTCGCCCCGACCGGCTTCATATCGAACGCCAGCAAAAGATGATGATAATACAACGCGACGATACGCTTTGGCTCCGCCGGAATCTCGACATCCCCGTTAACCGTGCTAACCACGCGTGTCTCCGCCTTCTTCTCGCCGCCTCCGTTTCCGCCGCAAGCGCTAAGCGCCGTTACGATTAACGTTAGCGCGACCCCCAATAATACATGCTTCATTCTGTGTACTTGCATTTTTAAACCCTCCAACGTGATAATAGTTCTCATTATCATCCATTATAGGAGGGTGAGTATACCTCAAACAATAGATTATTAGGCTAGAATTGACCGTTTTCCGGCAAAACCTTGTTATTTTGTACAAATTCGCAGCCCAGGGTTGCTTTTGCAGGCATTCGGCTGTAGTCAATTCAGCTGCTCGTTCGCCTGCTTTTGAGAGCCATAAGCGTTATTAACGCCTATGGCTGCTAAACAGAGTTACTTTACGGTCCATCGGCGTTTTTAACGCCTACAGCTGCTCGCTGCGTATCTTTACGCCGTCAGGCGTAAGTAAAAACGTTCCTTCCTTCCCATGCTCCAGCACAAATGGTCCGGCAACCGTCCGGAACGATAGATGCAGCTCCTCAAGACTTGCAGGAATCCGAGGCCGGAAGTTCACCTCTGTCCAGCCCGGCTCCGCCGGCTGAATGCCCGCGATATGTTCGATCAGCATCGGAATCGGGGCGCTTGCCCAAGGGTGGCATAAACTTGTATTCCACTTTGCTTCCTTCGACCAGGCTTCGAAGCAGGTTGTCGCTCCTTCCTTGATCATGGTGCTCCAGGAATTGGCGTCGTCGGATACAATCAGCTCGTAAAGCAAGTCGTATGCTCCCGCTTTTGCCAACGACTGAAGAACAAAATAAGCCATATAGACGCCGCAGCTCAGCCTCTTTTGGCTAATGAACCGCACAATCGACTGTACTTCCTCCCCTTCGTCGGCAAGTCCGAATAGCAGCGACAACGCATTGGCATGCAGAGAATGATGGCTAGAGCCCACCGCATCCACAAACAATCGATGCTCCGGATCGTAAAACTGCGCTCGGAACGACTCGCGCCTTTGCTCCTGCTTTTGCCTATCTTGAGAATCCCCCTGAACCTGAACCTTGGCGTCCAGAATATTCCGCATTTGCAGCACGACGCTCCAGGCTCCGTAATAAAAGGCATTTACAACAAGATGGCAGCCCTCGCCGATCGGCTGCGTCAACGGAAAATCGTAGTCGTCCCTCATCCCAACCGGCCAATCCACCAAATTCCACTTGTCCGTTACCCGCTCCAGCAGGCCATCCTCTCGTTCGAATTGAGCGAAATGGCGGAGAATGCCTTCGGCCGCCGGAAGCATCTCGCGCAGAAAGTCGGCATCGCCGCTTTGCCTGTAATATTGCAGCAGCTGCATGGGCCATTGCAGCGAGAAGTCGGCAATTTCCTGCATATGATGTCCCGGCGCAACCGCCGTAAAACCCTCGCATACTTTAAGGGAATATTGCCGGAAATCGAGCAAGGATTTGCGGAACAGCCGCAAATCGCCCGAAAGATAAGCATGGGCATGCGTAATAATCGTATTGTCGCCCAGATACTGCCCCTTCTCTCGACTAGGGCAGTCCACGTAGTTTTCTTGAGAGCCCCATTGTACGCCGTTGCCGCAAATCGACCAGATCTGATTTAACAAATCATTGGAGGAGCGGAATCGGCTCGCTTGTTCATTCAACGGGTAATGCCTCGCGATGGCATGAATGCTGTCTATATCGATGACAACGGAAGACGGCGCAATAATTTCGGCGTAACGAAACGCTTTGTAGTCATAGAAGTCAGGTTCGTCCACCGCGCCCGACAAGGTCCAGAGCTCCCGGTAATCGCAATTGCAGCGCATCTGAAATCGAACGCGCCGAGGATCTTGCTCCGCTCCGTCCCCGGACTCAAGCAGTTCCTCGCCGCAGCGGATTTCGACGATATCTCCCGCTTGACCGCGCGCCTGAAACTGCAGCTGTCCGGTCAATTCATGACCGAAATCTATCCAAAGGCCGCCCTCCGATAACCGAACAACGCGCTGCGGGCGGATGGGATAAACCGCGAGCGGAGGCGTCGGCTGGGTAATCAGCGTATAATCATGGCCCGCAAGCGTACGACACGGCTTCCAATCGGCAAGAGAAGCTTCGGGCTCCCGCCAGTCGGCCTGTTTCTTCCGGCTGTCTATCGCCTCGAGAAACTGCGTATTATAGCCGATAATGCCGCCGCTGCCGTATTCCTTCGCTATCCGGCACAACCATGTCTCATCGGTAACCGCCGCGAGCCGTCCGTCGATCTCCAATTCCGCGATCATGCCCTGGCGGTAATCGCCGCTGTTGTAAGAGCGGCAAACAAGCCCGTGGTAATAGAGATGAACGGCGATCACGTTCGTTCCCGGCTTCAAATAAGGCGCAACGTTATATCGATTGTAATAATAATGATCGTAGCTGCTTTGCGCCGGACCTTGACCGACCGGCTGCCCGTTGATATAAAGCTTATAATAATCGTCCGCTGTGATATCCAGCCACGCTTCCTCGACAGCCCGATCCCATTGCAACGATTTGCGGACGAGCATATGAACGTTCGTTAAAGCTTCCTCGTGACTATGCGTCTGCCCGTCTTCCATCTCCTTATGGAACAAATCGAGCTTTGGCCGATCGACGAACCGTTCATCCGTAATCCATGACGCCGTCCAACGTTTCTCCACCTTCCATTCCCCCTACATACGATTCGGCACGATTGCGCCATGTTGTCGCAGACAATCCGTCAATTCCTTGTAAGACAACTCCTGAACCTTTACGTTATTTCGCGAGGCAAGCGCGGTGGCGGCTCCTGCGGCTTGCCCGGTAGCCATGCAAGTGGCTTGAACCCGATAAGCGGAATTGGCCATCTGATCGCCTGCTATACAACGTCCGGCGACAAGCAGATGTTCGCTCCGAACCGGTATAAGCGCTTTGTACGGAATCGTCGCGACGACATTTTCGGCCGGATACTTTTTTATAATCGTGTTGCTGCTCGGATGATGCAGATCTATCGGATAATAGCTGTAACACACCGCGTCAGGCCACACATACCCATTTAAATACGCTTCTTCGGTGACGGTTTCCTCCCCGACGATCCGCCATGTTTCGCGAATGCCGCATTCGCTCGCGGCAAATCGGATCGTAAGCCGCTCGCAGCCCGGAACCGAGCGCAGAAATTTGTAGATGCGCAGCAAGGTCCGGCGCGCCTCCAGCTCCGCCGCCGTTCTTGTCGCCGAGCTGCCGCCGTCTATTCCCGGCACATGCATGCTTATGGCGCCGCCCTTTAAATCGTGATAGAACGGAATGTCGCTTGCCGGATGATCCGTCATACGAATTTCTCCTTTGGCAAGCGCCGCATCATAAAGCTGCTTTAGCTCAAGCTGATTAATATCGTCCATCTCGTACCCGCCGATTTCATTGATTAACGTTCCGGGCTGCTTATGTTCGCTCTGTACTCGTCCGTAACCGAGCAAGCCGCATACATCGGCATCTCCGGTCGCGTCCACAACCTTGCTAGCATGCAGCAGGCTTATCCCTTCTTTGCCCGCCACAGTCAGCAGGATGCCGGAATCGGTCCCCTCGGCCGCCGCCGTCATTTCATGAAACCTCAATTCCACTCCGGCGTCAACGCACATTTCGTCCAACACGGCCGAATACAGGAACCGATTGATGCGAATCTGGTGCTGCCAATGCCGTTCGGGCACGACGGAGAAGTCCGGCAGCTCCGCTCCCTCCAGCTCGGCCGTCCGCACGACCGCATCCCAGCCGAGTCCGGCGATCACCTGCTTCCCCCAAGCATGGAACAACCCCGGGAAGTTGACGGCGCCGACCGTCGTCGTTCCGCCCAGCATCCCGTTTTTTTCGATCAAAGCCGTTTTGGCTCCCGCTTTGGCCGCTTGCATCGCTGCGGCTGTTCCCGCCGATCCGCCGCCGACCACGACGACGTCATACTCCTGTATGTTTCGTTGCTTCTCCCTCACAATCCTCTTCCTCTCCGCAAGGAAAAGGGCGCAGCATCTCGCTTCGCCCGTTCCCGAATTTTATTTTGCGTTTTTCCAGCGATCATAGGAAGCTTGATAGATGGCTACCAGTTCCTCTACCCCCATTTTATTCATCGTCTGCACGTATTCTTCCCATTTCGACACCGGGTCCTGACCAACGACGATCTTCGCCTCCATTTGTTCAATAAAGGTTTGCAGATCAACCGTGATCGCGTTAACCCGCTGCAGCTCATCTTCCGTGAAATAAGTAAGCGGGAACGCCTTCTGGCCATAATCCTCATACTGTCCGACCTGGTCATTCAGCACGAATCCGAGCCAGCTCGAGTTCAGGAACTTCTTCTCCAACTCTTCGTTGGCGAAGCCATAACCCAAATTAGACACCTTCATATTTTTGAAATCGTTCTCCAGCATTCCCTCCGGAACCATAAACTCCACATACTTCGGATCCGTATCGGACCAGCGATAGCTCTCGCCTTCTATGCCGTACTGCGCGTGCAGGTAACCTTCCTCCGAATAGAGGTAGTCAAACCAGCGAATTGTTGCTTCCGGATGTTTATTCGCGCTAGTAATCGCAAACATGCCGCGGCGGATCGTATCTCGCTCCAGGTAGATCGGCGTTGCGCCCGCCTCGCTCACAAGCGGCGGCATTTGCGGATTGTCCAAGATGTTATTAGGCACAACCTGCCTATCCTTTCCGCCGAAGATCGGCAGACTGTTGCCCATGACGCCGTACAGCTCGTTTTCGCCTTTGGCCGTCATTTGCGCTTTGTTCTGAGAGAAAATTTCGGGATCCAGCAACTTCTCGGCGTACAGCTTATTCATAAAAGTCAAGTAGTCCTTGTAGCCGGACTGTACCGGCACGAAGTTGACCTTGTCATCCTTCACGTTAACGAAATCGCTGACATAACCGAAGTACGACAACATAATCGGCCGAAGATAATGCAGTTTGTTATCCCCGGTCAACGGAATTTCGTCGGCTACACCATTCTGGTTAGGATCCTCATCGCGGAACTTAACAAGCATGTCATATAATTCGTCAACGGTTGAAGGCAACTGGCTAATGTTCAGATTGTTTAACCATTCGCCATTGACAAACAATCGGGGGAAACGGTCGCGCGGATGATCCGCAATTTGCGGCAGCGCATAAATATGTCCGTCCGGCGCGGTAATCGATTGGCGAATTTCCGGATTATGTTCGAACAGCTTCGTCAACGTTGGCGCATAATCCGCAATTAATTGTTCCAGCGGAATCAGCATGCCTTGCGAGCCATAATTCACTTCGTCATTGCTGCTTAGTCCGCCATTAAAAAATACATCCGGCAATTCATTGCTGGCAAAGGCCAGGTTTTTGCGTTCCTGATAGGATGTGCTTGGCAAGGTCGTATATTTGAACTGAATATTCGTATCCTTTTCCATTCCTTTAAAGAAATACAGGTCCTCCCAATTCCGCTGCATGTCCTCGGCGCCCATCATCGTCAACTTGATCGGCTGGTCCACGATCGGAAGGCCCGTTTCATTAAATGTTTTCGGCGTATCGGACGGCTTCTGCCCTTCCGCCTGGTTGATATTCGTTTTTGTATTTCCCTCGTTGCCGTTCGACGCGCAACCCGGCAATACAGCTAAAATTAGCGCCACTGCTGCAGCTACGCTGCGCACTGTTCTTTTTCTCATAGAAAAACCTCCCTGTTTTTTATCCTTTTATGGATCCGATCATAACGCCCTGCACAAAATGACGCTGAACAAACGGATATACAATAATAAGCGGCAGAGCGGCAACGATCATAACCGCGTATTTGATCAGCTCCGATATCCGGGTCTGCTCCGCCATCATCAATTCCACATCGCCGCCGTTCATCAGCATTTGCGCCGCAATTTCTTGCTGCACCAATATTTCCCGCAAGAACAGCTGCAACGGGAACATGTCTCGGTCGCTCAAATAAATGAGTGCTCCAAAATATTGGTTCCAATGGCCGACGCCGTAAAAGAGCGCCATAACCGCGATAATCGCTTTGGATAACGGCAGCACGATGACGAAAAACATTCTGAAATCCGAACAGCCGTCCATAGCGGCCGCCTCCTCCATCTCCCGCGAAATATTCGATTGGAAGAAGGTTCGCGATACGATAATATTGATCGCCGAAGCCGCCGCAGGCAGCAAGAGCGCCCAATACGTATTCACCATGCCGAGTTCCTTTACCAGCAAGTAGTTCGGAATCAGGCCTCCGCTAAAAAACATCGTAAAAATAATAATAAGCGTAACCGGCGTGCGGCCCGGCAAGTCCTTCCTCGCCAGCGCATACGCGCATGGCAAGGTGACGGCCAAATTAATCAATACGCCGGCAACCGTATAAAATGCGGAGTTCAAGTAACCCTGCCAAATATCCGGATTTTGAAATACCCGTTCGTAACCCTCGAACGTTAATCCCTTTGGCCATAACCACATTTGTCCGGCATTTACATAGGACGGATCGCTAATCGATGCGCTTACGATATAGATAAGCGGATACAACACCAGCATCGCCAGAATCGCTAGAAATCCGCTATTGATAGCTTGGAACACCCGGTCTCCCCATGTTTGTCTGATCATCCCTCTGTCCCTCCGGTCTTCCGCCTCGATTCTACCATAGACTGTTGCCGCTCCTTCTCGCCAGTCTGTTGAAGGTAAGCAGAATCGCAAAATTAATTGCATTATTGAACAAGCCGATTGCCGCCGTGTAGCTGTACTGCGCTTGAAGCAAACCACTTTTGTACACATGTGTCTGAATGACCTCGGAGGACTCCATGTTCAGCGGATTTTGCAGCAAATAGATTTTTTCGAATCCAACGTTCATGAAGCTGCCCAAATTAAGAATAAACAAAATAATAATGGTTGGCATAATACCCGGAATATTGATATGAAAGATTCGCTGCCATCGACTGGCGCCGTCGATTTGCGCAGCTTCATGAAGCTCCGGATTGATGCCCGCGAGCGCAGCCAAATAGATGATGGCGCCCCACCCCAGGTTCTGCCATTCCCCGGACAGCACATAAATGCTTTTGAACCATCCCGGCTCTGTAATAAACGAGATCGGCTCTCCGCCCAGAGCTTTGATGAGCGTGTTGACAATGCCCGAGGACGGATCCAGAAAGACCAGAATCATGCCCGAGATGACGACGACCGAAATAAAATGCGGCGCATACGTGACTAACTGCACGAAACGTTTGAACCGCGCCTTGGCCACCTCATGAATCGACAACGCTACAATAATCGAGACCGGGAACAGCGCCAGCTGGTACAAGTTGATTTGCAGCGTGTTTTTTAACAGCAATCCGAAATAATACGAATTAAAAAAACGTTCGAAATGATCAAAGCCGATCCACGAGCTTCCCCATATCCCTTTTACAGCCGAATAGTTTTTGAAAGCAATTTGCGCGCCGTATATCGGGATGTAATGAAACACAATAAAGTAGGCCAGTGCGGGAATAATAAAGACGTACAGTTGCCAATACTTGCGGATGTTCCTTGAAAGCGTGGCCATCGAAATTTCTTCCCTCCCCTCATCGATTTATGCTACTCACTATAGATTTGAGGGGAGTGTACTGTAAATGAGCGGTTTTTGTTCAATCGGTCATATTGGATTCCGTCATAAATGACCTATTCCGTCCGCGCTTTTTTCCTGTATTCGCCCGGGGTCAGCCCCTCGGACTTCTTGAATTTCTTAATAAAGCTCGACATATCCTGATAGCCGGCTTCGATAATAATATCTTTAATGGGACGATCGGTTGACAGCATCTCCCGCTTGACCGCCTCAATCCGAAGCTGCTGCACGTATTCCATAAAGGATGTGCCCGTCTGCTCGCGAATTAATCGGCTAATATAGGAAGCGGACACGTCGAATTGCTGGGCCAGCATGTCCAGGCTTAGCTGATCCGACCTGTAGCCCTGATCGATTTGCTGTATAATTTTGGCGCACAGGTCGGCGCGCTTCGTTTGTTTGCCCGCACCCACATGCTCGCAAATACGGACCACAACGATACTCATGCTTTCCCGCAAATCCTCCAAAGTCTGGAACTCCATCATTCGTTTCGTTTCCGGCCAATCCATCCCGGTCTTCAGCGTTCTCATCTCTTTCAGCACGGCATTAACAAGATCGAAGCAAATATAACGAAGCAACAGCACGGACTGCTCCATCTGCGCCATATTGTCCAGCATCGCGTGCAAGGAATCCAGACATACGGCTTGATCCGCCATTCTAAGGCTTTGCGTAAACTTCATCTGGTCGCCCATCGAATATTGGCGATTATGATCCTGGAGCTTCGCGGTATCTTCGAAGAACAGCACATGCCCCTCCGGGAACAACAGACGATATTCAATGGTGGCAAGCCCTTCGATAAACGATTGATTAATGTCGGACAGCTCGCAGCGAGCCGTACCGACGCCGATCAAGGAATGGATGCCGAGCTTCTCTCGCAATAATGCCTGAATGGTGTCGGCAGCCTGCTTCTGATTTGCTCTTGTATCCGCCACAGCTTCCCTAACCGACATGACAAGCGCAATTGCCTGTTCATCCAGCAATTCGATGCCAAAGCCGTTGCTGCCCGGTGCCTCGACCCGATTTAGAACACGGTAAAGCGCTTCGCGGCCGGACGAGTCAACGATCCCATCGCTGTCTTGTCGATAAGAAATGACCATGACGTAATAATATTGGCCTTGAATATGCGGATATAAAGCCGATCCCGCCCCCGTCTCCGCTTCGGAGCCGCTCCCCGTTAATGCCCGATAGAGCATTTGATCGATAACCAAAGGCAGTTGCTGCTCCATATTCGTTTCCAGTTGCAGCGTATAATGATGCAGGTCATCCACCGTTCCGCGAATGAAGTCGAACTCGTTAGAGCTTCTCCGCTCCGATCTTCCCGGCGTGCCCTGATGCTGCAAATGCGCAACAAGCGCGCGGATCGGGCCCGACTTTTTGAAGGAAACGAACCAGGCCGCAACAATGCCGATCACGAGCACCAGCAGCAGCACCAAGCCGGCAATCTGCTTGAACTCGATGACCCGGTACCAGAACTGATCCGTCGGCATTACGATCATGTACGTCCAGCCCGTCAGCTCCGACTTCTCGCTCATGACCGAATAGCTTGTAGAGCCGATTTTACTGATGACCTCGCCCGTCTTGAGCTCGGACTTCTGCATGATGCGCTCCAGCTCCGGAGAGTCCTCCGTCCGCTCGACGGCAAGCACTTCGCCAGCCTCGTTGAGCAAATAGACGGCGCCTTGCACATTGCCCAGCATATTGCTCATCATGCTTGTCAGCATCGATTCGTTGATCAGAAACAGCACCGTGCCATAAGGCTGGCTATTGTTCGGCATAATCGGGAACATATAAGTGAGCAGACGCTCTTCCCGGCTGCCTCTCAGCTGTACCGGAACGGCTGGTTTCAATGTAATCTGGAGACTCGTGGACAGATCGTGCAAAAATGCTTCGCGCTCCGCCTGCGGGAAGGGATACATCTCTTTGGTCAGCACATCAAGCGAAACAACGCCTTCATCGGAATAGATATGATCATCGTTGCGGAAGTAAAGCAATACGCTCTCCAAAATCAAGCTGTTGTCCTTGTATCTGGACAGCTCTTTCACCGTCTCCGCTGCCGAATAGTCGTTCAGCTTAGCCGCATATGGAGTCAGCCGTTGATCAAAGGCCATCTTAGCGGCCATATGCTTTAAGCCGTTAATCTGGCCGTCGAGATAACTTTGCACTTGCTTCAGCTTATAGCTGTTCGCTTGTTCGATCTCATGCTGAACAACCTTCACCGCGTTCATGTATATAAACATACCGAGGATGAGGAAGGGGATGGCAAAGATAAAAACATAGGATATCAAATAATCTCGCCATAACCTGGATTTTTTGTTCATGACTTTCTTGGCCCCTTTTTTTTATTTCTCTATGCTGTTAACGCTTACAAAAAGTAAGTAGAACGATCGCTAGCGCCTTTATCATTTTATATCGATTTAGGGCCGAAAAGTAAATGAGCGATTTTTGACAAATCGGTCATATTCGCTTGAAGCCGATTAACTCCGAATTATAGCCCATACCGGCTCATTCTCGAACGCAAATAAGACACGGAACCGCATTCCGTGTCTTTCCTAAGTTTAACGATTGAAGCATCGCCATGCCGCGTCTTTTATTGCTTTTCTACCGCCGTGCTTCCACGATGCAACTGCTTGTTCATCTCCCGGAATTTTTCGTTATGCGAAGAGACATACGCCATGTCAGGCGCCTCGGCATCGATGTAGCTCATGGCGCTGTTAACGGCGAGCACCGCGTCGGTGAAGGCGCCTGCGATCAGCTTGACCTTGTTGGAGTAGGAGGCGCAATCCCCGGCAGCGAAGATTCCGGGGAGGTTCGTCACAGTCTGGTCGCTGACATGAATCCCATGCTTGCCGATATCCAGCCCCCAGTGCAACAAGTCGCCGTAGCTTCGTGAATAGCCGTGACTAACGACGACGGCATCGACCTCGATCAGCTCCATATCGCCGCTTCCGCCATGCCTGATACTGACCGCGCCTATGGCATCTCCCTCGCCATGCAGCTCATGCAGCTCATAGGGCGTTCGCACGTCCGCCTTCTCCAGCATCCTGGAAACGCTGCGCTCCATGGCGCCGAACTCCTCGCGGCGATGCGCCACGATCACTTGCTTTGCCACATCGACAAGCTCGTTCGCCCAGTCTACGGCGGAGTTCCCTCCGCCGGATATAAGCACTCTCTTGTCTCGGAAGGCTTCCGGATTCTGGACGGTATAATGCAGATTGGTCAACTCGTAGCGGTCCGCGCCCCGGATGTCCAGCTTGGTCATCTCGGTAATGCCCCGCCCGACCGTGATGAGGATCGTCTTCGTATCATGCGTTTCTCCACTATCGGTGCGCAATCGGTAAGCGCCGCCGGGCAGCGACTCCAGTCCGTCGACCCGCTGGCCGAAGACGATCGTCGGATCGAAAGTTCGCGCTTGCTCAGCCAGATGCCTAATTAATTGATCGCAGCGGAGCGGCGGAATGCCGCCGACATCCCAGATCATTTTCTCCGCGTAATGATGCAGGAAACCTCCCAGTTCGTCCTTGCCCTCGATCAGCTTGACCTTCATATCCCGCATGCCCGCATAGAAAGCCGCATACATGCCCGCGGGACCACCGCCGATTATGGTCAGATCATAGAGTTCGCCAGTCTCTTTCGAAGATGGGCCGTTCATGGCTTGATCATCTCGCGAATCTGCTTCATTCCCTCGGTGAAGACGATTGGACCGCCGCGCTCCCATGGATAACTATTCACCTTGTACACCTGGCCCTTCTGAATGGCCGGCACGTTTTTGTACAGCTCATTGCTGAGCAAGTCGTCCACAAGCGCCGCATTTTCGTCGTTCCCTTGCACCAACAGGAAGAGATGCTCCGCTTCCAGACCCGTAAAGCTCTCGAGCGAGAACTGTGCGCCCCATGTGTCCGTAGCGGCATCCTTAACCGGCGTCAGGCCAAGCAGATCGTACAGGATAAAGGAAGCGGAAGAACCGGTTCCCGGACCGCCATACAGCTCCAGCTGATTTTGACGGACCTTGATAAACGCGACGGGTTCGTCTCCGATTGCGTCGGCGACATACGTCTTGGTAATTTCCATTTCCGCATTAAAGGCATCGACGTTGCTCTTAGCCTTCTCCTCCAAATTCAGCAGGCGTCCCATCTCCAGATGCGTCTTCCGCCAGTCGACATCCCATTCGAAGTAGACGGTAGGAGCAATCTTCTGCAGCTCCGTCAGCACCTCGCGGTGATGATAACCGGCAACGAGCAGATCGGGCTCCGCTGCCACGATAGGCTCGAAATCGGTTGATAGCGGGAACGTCCCCATTCCTTCCAATTGATCCGCCAAATAAGGCAGATAGCCGTTAATGTTATCGTCCCTGTCATAAAGCGGAGCGGCGACAGGTTTTAGACCGAGCGCCAGGAAGTGATCGACGTCGTCGTCATACGTCAGTACGATCCGCTCCGGATTGGCCGGAATGTCCACCGTGCCTGCCAGCGTCGTGACAGTGCGCACGGTTGGCGACGGCTCCGGCGTCTCTTCTATAACTTCAGGCGAGGGGCTCGCGCTGCCCGGCGCGGAGCTTCCCTCTCCTCCTTCGTTTGTTGCCTTGTTCTCTCCTCCGCAGGCGGCCAACAGAATCATGATAAGTGCCGACATCGCCAGCAAGAGTCCCCATTTTTGCATTCTCTTCACAACTTTTCTCTCCTCGTCAGTCGATAATGATAATTCTTCTCAACAAGAAGAGTAACGCATTTCCGATGGGAAAGCCATGTACGATTTCCGCAAATTATTTGTGGAATTTTGCAAACAAAGCCAGGATCAGCTTCACGCCCATCGAGTAGGCGATCGGACCGCCCTTCCCCCATGGATAGCGGGGCAGCTCGATTAAACGGGGACCTAACCGTCGTATCCCGGGCTCCTCCAACAACCCGCGATGCACGTCGGCCGAGCCGCTTCGCTGCCCTACGAACAGATAGTCGGCCGGAATCGCGGCCGCTTCCTCCGACGTAACGTAATGCTCCCAGCCGTTGACGCTTACGATCGATGCCGGCGTCAGTCCCAGCTGTTGGTAGAGCAGCCAGCCTCCGTTGCTCATATAAGGACTTACCCTTACGCCTTCCCTTGTCGACTCCAGGAAGAGGAACGTCTTGCTCGCGCATGCAGCGTACATCCGGTCCCTCGCGGAGCGGACGAGCCGGTCGAATTGCGCGATATTTTGCTCAGCGTGGGCTTCCCGTCCCAGCATGGCCGAGAGCTGGCGATGCACGTTGCGCCAGTCTACCTCCCAGCTGTAATAGTGGGTCGGAGCGATGTCGGCAAAGCCGTTCACGCCCCAGCTCTTCATGAAGCGGCCGGCGATAATCAGCTCGGGGGCAAGCTTGCGCAGACGCTCCATGTCGATCGACAGCTCGCAGCCGATATGCGGGAGATGGGCAATGTAAGGCTTCAGATAGGGAATGACCGTCTCTTGCCGATCCGTTTGATGGTCGGCAGGCACGGCTGCGGGGAGCAGGCCAAGCGCGATCAGATGGTCGACCTCGTCCACGTACGTAACCGCGACATTAACAGGCTTCAATATCCTGCCGTTTCGCTCCTTGCCTTGCGTACGCTCTCCTGCCGTACGAAGGTAGACGGAAGGGGAAACTCCGGCAACCTTCTTGAACATCCGGCTAAAATAATATTCATCGCAAAAACCCACCTGCCGCGCAATCTCCCTCAGCGGACCGCCTCCCGGCAAAATGGTTTTGGCCGCTTCAATGCGCGCATGGATTAAATAGTCGCTGGGCAGCACCCCCATCGCGGCCTTGAAATGGCGCGTGAACGTACTGGGATGGAGACCGCACCAGCTAGCCAGCTCGTCCATTCGAATATTGTCCTTATAATGCCGGTCGATATAGGCTGCGCAGCGCCTTACAGCATCCGGCGCCGAATAGGGAGTCCGCTGCATCTTCTGCTCCGACAGAATCGTATACAGCAGTTCCGACAGCGCCAGCTGGCGTTTCCATCCAAACATGCCGTCAGCGTCATTCCCGCCTTCATGCAACCGTTCGATTAGCCTTTCGATCGAGTGCATGTCAGTAACGGACATCGCCCCGCCTCGCGGGAAGTGCGACCATTCGAAGGGCGCAAGCGCCCAGCCCCCCTCCTCTCGTACCGGACGCAGCAGCTTGAAGGCGATGTAATGGACTTCCCAGTCTGCAAGCGCATCAGCCTGTTCGATCATATACATGCCGGGCGTGAGCAGAAGAAGCTGATTGCCGGCAATGGAGATGGGGACATTGTCGACGCTTAATTCGCCACGGCCGTGCTTGATGTACAGCAGGGCGAAAACGCCGACGCGCCTTCTTTTCATTGTGGAGGGCCATTGCCCCGTATAATGAACGGCCCGCCGAAGGAAGACAAGCGGCTGTCCCTCCCCGATCAACAGCTCCTCTCCGGGTGGGACACGAAGCAGGGACGACGATCCATCCATACGTCCGCCCGGGATTCCCCCATAGAGCGAGGGAGCTACCCTGGCAGACTTGGCGCGAGCAGGCTCAAATTCGGGTTTGTTGGACATGGATGTCTCCCTCCTCAGGTCATAACAATGTACTATATTTCCAAATGAAGAATCGGATACGGTCGGCCTTGCGAATCCAACTCGGACCTGCCGACGATCCGGAACCCTCTGTTTGCGTAGAAAGCACAGCCCTGCACGTTCTGCTCGTTCACGTCGACGTATCGCGCTCCCTCGTGCTTGAGAGCGGCCTCCAGCAGCTTTTTGCCTATGCCCCTCCCGCGTTGCTTCGCCTCCACGAACAGCATCTCGATCTTGTCATCCTGCATGCCGACGAAACCGAGCGGCTGCCGGTCTTCTTCATAATAACCATACAGATACTCGATTAGCTGCAAGCCCTGCCGAACCTCGGGTTCAATGGAACGGATCTCTTCAGCGGTCAGAAAATCATGCGTCGCCGCCACGGAGGAATGCCAGACGGCCGTCAGGCGGTCCACGGTTTCGGAGTCGCGAATCCCAATGGCGCGCACTTCTGTCACTGTCGCCTGATTAGAACCCCGCAAAAGAAGCGTCTTCTTCAACTCATCTACGGAATGGCAAATGGTCGTCGGCCCCGCCCCCGTTAACTCCTCCTGGCTGCCATAGCCGAACGTAACTCCGATGGACGATATACCGTTGTTGCGGGCGCCGATGATGTCGTGTTTACGATCGCCAACCATGATCGTCCCCGACTTATCCAGCTTATGTTGTTGCATAATGTACGCGATGAGCTCCGTCTTGTCGGACCGCGTGCCGTCGAGTTCGCTGCCATGAACGGCAGTGAAGTACTTCTCAATCCGGAAGTGCTCCAGGATCCGCCGCGCGAATACGGTCGGCTTGGACGTCGCCAGAATGAGCGAGCGCCCTTGCCGCTGCAACCCGGCCAGCAAGTCTACCATTCCGCCGAATAAAGCATTCTGGAAGATTCCCGTCTCCTTGAAATATTCCCTGTAGTACTCTACGGCCTGCCTGGCGTCCGATTCGCCGAACGCGTACAGCTCCCGGAACGATTGGGCTAGCGGCGGTCCTATAAACGGATCGAGAACATCGAGGTTTTTTTCGTGGATGCCGAATTTGGCCAGCGCGTATTGCACGGACTTCGTAATACCTTCCTTGGGATCCGTTATGGTTCCGTCCAGATCGAACAAGATGTTTTGATATGCCATTCGTTATGCTTCCTTCCCCGCGTTCAGCTTCGAAAAAATAATCGCATCTCTAAAGCTTTCCTTTTTATAATAATACTCCTTCAACGTGCCTTCTTCATAGAAGCCCATCTTCTCCAGCAGTCTTCGGGACCCCGTATTGCCCGGCAGAATGATTGCAGCGATACGGTTCAGCGCCATCTGCCCGTAACCGAAATGCATAATCGCATGCAATGCTTCGGCCATAATCCCTTGCCGCCAGTACTCGGGAGACAGTTCGTAGCCCACCTCGGCTTTGCAATGCTTTTGGGTCCAATTATGGAAGCCGCATGTGCCGATGACCCGATCTTGTGATCGAAGCGTAATTCCCCATCGGACGGCTTGCTGATTGTGGAATCTGTCATGCCAGAACTGAATCAGCTTCTCCGCTTGCTCCAGCTCCGTGAAGCTCTCCACATCGTAATATTCCGTCACCTCGTCCTGAGCGAAGTAATGGAACACATCAGATGCATCCTTTATCCTTAGCGGCCTAAGCCGCAGCCTCGGCGTCTCGATAACGGGGATTTTATTCATGACGTTAACCACCTTTCGTATTAGGGCAAGTTCCACGGAGCTCCTGAACGAGTGTCTAAATTCGCCGGATTTTAACCTAGCTCCTCGTTAGGCGAGCCCTCCCCTTGCTCCCTCTCTCTTCTCTCCTTATCACGATTTCCATCATTAACCTGTTAACCTCCTAAACGGTACATGCGCTTAATATGTTCCGGCACTCCAGTCGTCGTTTTTGCCTCAACCATTGTTTCATCTATATAGATATCGAGATATTCCCAGTACACAATTAACTGATCGTTTTCCTGCACATACAGAAAGTCCATCCAGCCATCGCATACCATTTCCCCCTCTGCGTCGTAAACCGAGATGCTCGAAAAACGGTCTAGCGATCCATCCAGATAATCCATACACTTGCCCTCAATACAACTGTACGACCAATCAAACCTGAGTTCTACAGAAAATGGATGGTAGTGGTTTAAATCAAGAATCAGCTGTCTTTCAACTTCGCACTTAAGCCTGGGGCCCATAGTCATTGCAAGCCCCATTTCATGCCCGAATGGCCGATCCATTTTGCCAATCCCCTCTCGCGACCCTGAATAATCTTCCAAAACCTTCAAGCCGACTATATCACGGTAATTAACTTGTGCATAGGACAACGTAGACGTGACTTTAATAGACAAGGACAGCAATACACATACATCCGAAATAAAGCCGAAACTTCCGCTAAAATATTCCTCGGACAGGCTTGCCGCGTTGATTATAGTAGAAAAATCAGCTTTATTGGCTAGCTGAGAGTAGCTTGAACAATTATGTGCCACACGGGGTGCCGAATCGCCGAATGTAGCTGGAAAACCAGCTATAATGCCGCGCTTCCGCAAGATTGCTGCTGCGCAGACGAATTAGCCCTCGAACCAAAAAAGCCTCTGACATCGTATCAGAAGCTTGAATTATTTCCTATAGACTTGTAGAACTACCCTCTAGTTACTTGTAAATAGAGGGCAGCTGCGCTCTCTTCGTTATCTCCTCGTCTCGGAGGACGGCGGACGGAGCTGCGCCAGGAACGACTTCGGAATATCCGTCTCGAACCGCAGCAGCTCGCCCGTAGTCGGATGGGAGAAAGCCAGCACGCGAGCGTGCAAGCCCAGCCTGCCGAGCACCTTGGACCGGGAGCCGTATTTTTTGTCACCTACGATGGGATGCCCGAGATCCTCCATATGGACGCGAATTTGATTTTTGCGTCCGGTCTCGAGCCGTACCTCCAATAACGTGTAGGCAGTGCCGGCTTGAAGCGTTTTGTAATGCGTCACGGCATGCTGCCCATCGCCTTGCCGCTGGCTGGAGTACATCTTGAGCGTGCTGCTCTCTCGCAGCCAGGACGTTATCGTCCCTTCCGCTTTTTTCACATTGCCTTCGACCAACGCAACATACGAGCGCTCCTTGACGGCTTCCTGCCAAGCGTTCTGAAGCTGCTGCTGGATCCTCTCGCTTTTGGCAAACATCATCACGCCCGACGTGTCTCGATCCAAGCGGTGCACGACGAAGATCCGGCTCTTGGGATCTTTGGCCCGGACATGCGCCATAAGCTGGCGATAAGCGGTGATTTCGTTGTCTTGGCCTGTCGAGATCGACAACAGCCCGGCATCCTTTCGAATGACGATAATATCCTCGTCCTCGTGCAGGATGGCGAGACCGACGAGTGGCGTTTCCTCCACCACTCGCTCCCTGCTGACGGAGACGATCTGCCCGGGCTCAAGGGGATGGTTGTACTCTTTTACGACCGCATTGTCGACCGACACTTGCCCGCGGGCCAACATCGATTTCGCGGAATTGCGGCCAAGCTTGGATGTATGGATGAGAAAAAGCAGCAGCTCCGTCGTTTCCTTCACGGTATACCGGTTGGCATTCGGGCGGCTCGCACTCGGGCGGCCTTCACTCGGACGGCCGGCATTCGGGCGGTCGGCACTCGGGCGACCGGCATTCGAGCGGCTGGCATTCGGACGGCTCGCACTTGGACGGCTGGCACCCTGGCGGTTGGTATTCGGGCGGCTGGCTTTAGGCGGGTTACTTCTGTTCTTCTGCTTCATGGGGGGCCTCCTGCTTCCAAAAAAAACGTTCGTCTTGATTCGTGTCAACTATATCATTTTCGCGCCGCGAATGCTATGGCGGGCTGGCTGGGGCAAGCCATCCGTCCCGGCAAAATCGATGATCCGCCTCCTCCCTTTTAACGCCATGGTTTTCACATATTGTGCCGACATCTGTCGTCGAAAGTCGAATTTTCAATCATTATTCCGATTGTAATGATCATGAATATGCGTATCACGAAATTTTCTCCCTCTCATTATGGAAATCTCCCCCTTCCTGAAATCGTTTCTTCGTCCCATGATAGAAGTTGACCACAATTATTTTGCAAAATGCCAACAAAGGAGGCCGTAACCACTAGACCACAAAACCACAAAACCGCTCCCACTCAATCCTCTCACCTAGATCTTGCGCAAGCCTAAGCATGGCTGCAACATCCTTTCGAAAAAAAACATTCGAGGTGATCTGGTGTATACGTCAAACCGCAAACTGTTCGCGAAGCCGACCGTCCTGTCGTTATGTCTCGCTTTGCTAGTCAGCCTCCTCTACGCCCCCGCCGCCATTAATGCCGCGGACGAACCGCCCGGGCAAGATCCCGCAGCACCGCAAAATCTCCGCATCGTCGACTTGTCCCACAACATGGCAACGTTCGAATGGGACTTCATCGGCAACGATCAGGATCCGCAGCATCCTAACGATATCGACATCTGGGATGCCGATACCAATTCCTATCTGACTTGGGGCAACCGCTGGACGCACGCGTTAGGCGGACTGACGCCCGAGACCACTTACCGCATCTATATTACATGGTACGAACGGCCCGCAACGCTTGCGCATAAGAGCAACGTGCTGGAATTCACGACAACGGCCGACATGAGCGAATACAAGGAAGCGCCGCTGACGCCGCCGCAAAACTTTAAGGTATCCGACATTACGGAAACCGGCATCACCTTCGGCTGGACGACCAGCCCTCAGGCAACGGGTTATGATCTCTACATGGACGGCGACTGGAAGGCCGGCGTATGGAACGGTACGGACAACGCCATGACCTACACGATCCCCGAGGAGAAACGGGTCGCCGGCGCCGCGCTCAACTTCTATCTCGGCGCCCAGGATCCCGCGAACGCGCGAGTGTCCGCGAACAGCAACGAGATCGACCTGATCTGGGGCGAGCTCGCCGCGCCGTCCGATCTGCAAGTCATTACCGCCAACCGCGATACGGTAAATCTCGGCTGGGCGCCCGTTCCCGGCGCGACGTTATACACCGTCTATCAGGGCGGCACGGTTATCGGCACGACATCCGAGCCTCGGCTGACAGCCTCCGGCCTGGCGGAAGGACAGTCCTACGACTTCACGGTGCGGGCCGCGAACCAGCTCTGGGAATCCCCGATCAGCGAGACGCTCTCCGCCGTGCCCGGCGCGGAATACACCAACGTCACGTATTACACGGCCTGGTCGCTATCCGAGCAAGGACGCAACTTCAAGCCGGAGGATGTCGATTACGACAACTTTACCCATATCAATTACGCATTCGCCGATCTGTGCTGGAAGAAATTCGGCTCCGGCGCGACGGCGTGCCAAAACGGGAATATTCCGCTGCAGAGCGACTACGTTCATGACGGCGAAGTGATCCTGGGCGACGCCGACTTTGATCCTAGAAACTTCGCGAGCTTCAAAACCATCAAAGAGGAGAACCCGCACTTAAAGCTGCTTGTATCCGTAGGCGGCTGGTCGTGGTCGAACAATTTCTCGCCCGTAGCCGCAACGGAGCTGACCAGACGCACGTTCGCGAACTCAGCCGTGAATTTCATCCGGGAATATGGCCTCGACGGCCTCGACATCGACTGGGAGTACCCCGTGGAGGGCGGCGAAGAGGATAACGCGCACTCTCCCGAGGACAACGTCAATTTCACCTTGCTCATGAAGACGATACGCGAAGCGTTCGACGCCGCCGGCTCCGAGGACGGTCGTTATTATTTGCTCACCATCGCGTCCGGCCAAGGCGACAACTTCGTCGTGAACGCGGATCTGGCGAACTCTTCCGCCTATCTGGACTATATCAACATCATGACCTACGACTACAGCGGCAACTGGGAGCTGTTCGCGCATCATAACGCTCCGCTCTATCATGACGGCAGCCATCCCATGGATTACGCGGCTCGCAACAACGTAAGCGGCGGCGCGGTCGGACATTTAAACGGCGGCGTTCCGGCCGAGAAGCTTGTGCTGGGCATTCCGTTCTACGGCAAGGGCTGGGCGGGCTGCTCGGACGGAGGCCAGTACGGCACCTGCACGACTATTCCAAGCGGCACCTGGGAAGCCGGCGTCTTCGACGTAGCGGACTTGGAGAACAATTACGCCGGCAAAAACGGTTACGAGAAACACTGGAACGCCGCGTCCAAAACAGCCTACCTCTGGAACGAGGAGAATGGCACGTTCATTACCTACAACGACGATACATCCATGAAATACAACGCCTCCCTCGTTAAATCTCTGAATCTCGCTGGCGTCATGAGTTGGGAAGTGAGCGGCGACCGCAACCGCACGCTGCAAAATCAGCTGGCGCATGATCTTCCCCTAGACGGGACGGCGAACGCGGAAGCGCTCCCGGCGCCGGCCGGACTTGCGATTGCGGGCAAAAGCAGCAGTCACGCGCAATTAAAGTGGAACTCCGTCAATGAAGCCGACGGTTACGAGATTTTCGTGAACCGCAAATATATCGACGCGACGGAAGGCACATCCTTCAATCTTGAAGGCCTGTCGGCAAGCACGAGCTATTCCGTCTATGTCCTCGCCGTTTCTAAGGATGGGGAGAGCATCGGAGAAGTATCCCCCGCAAGCGTGATAACCGTTACGACGGATGCTCCTGTCTCCTACGTGCCGCCCGCGCCGCCAGTCAAGGATAAGAACGAGCTCGACGGCAGCGTATCGAAGCAGAACGGCAAGCTGACGATCTCGGTACAGGAATATCTTGCTCTTAATACCATCAAGGGTAACAAATCCGCTGCATTTAAAATAACGGCCGACGCCGCGGCGGACAGCGTGGAGGTGCTTCTGCCGAAAGCCGTCGCGGAGGCGATTGCCGACAAAGGCGAAGACGCGGGGCTGACGATCATTTGGGGCGGCGTCGCCTATGCCATACCCGCCAGCGCACTGCAGCATGGAGCGGATATTCGCATCACGCTTGCCCCGCCAGCCGGAGACGCAGCGGGAAGCATCGAAGAAGACGCGAAAGCCGCTGGCATCACGCTTCTCGCGGAGCCGATCGACTTCATCATTGCGGCTAAGAAGGATGATGGCCAGTATGAGGAAATAACCGACTTCGGCGGCAGCTTGTTGAAGCGAAGCTTCACGCTGGATGGCGCGGACGCGGACGGCCACAGACTCATCGGCGTTCTCTACTTGCCGGAGAGCGGACAATTCCGTCCCGTCGCCACTACTGCGACGGAGAATGAGGACGGCACGATTACGGTGGAGCTGACTCGTGACGGCAACAGCATCTACACCGTAGCCGTAACCGGCTTCGAATTCGAGGACGTCGCCATGGACTGGGCCCGAGACGCTATTGAGCTTGCGACGGCGAGTCTGCTTATCGCCGGCAAGAGCGAGACGAGATTCGGAGCGGCGGATGCAATTACCCGCGCCGAATTCGTCTCCATGATCACAAGAGCGCTCGGCATACTGCCGAGTCAAGGGGAAATCGTCTTTGGCGACGTAGATCCGGACTCCGCATTCGCCGGCGACATTGCCGCCGCTGCAGCGGCGGGGCTGATCGCTGGCAAGTCGGACGGCGTCTTCGATCCGAACGGCAACATCACGCGCCAAGACATGGCCGTCGTGCTGGGACGGGCGCTTTCCTTCGCGGGACTCGAGGGCAGCGCAGATGCCGCCCGACTGGATCGCTTCGGCGACCGCGACGCTATCGCGGGATATGCTCGAGATGCGGCCGCATGGCTTGCGCAGCTGGGCATTCTGAGAGGCGTCTCCGGGACGGCGTTCAGTCCAACGACGAACGTCACCAGGGCACAGGCGACCGTGGCCGTCATTCGAATGCTGGAGAGCTTGTAGTAGCTCACGACGGCAGATTCATCTTCTTAAAATGTAGCGTACCTTGATCGAAATCATTAAAAAACTTAAAAAAAGCGGTGCCAGGAGACTATCCCTGCACCGCTTTTTTTGATTTACAGCAGTCTCCGACCAGCCGCACTCGTCCATAATCAACAGGTACATAACGTTTGTTGACTATAGTATCAAGTTTGTTGTCTAGAAGCATCGAATCCATCCATTATACAATAGGGGGCAAGCAGGAGAAACACCGGAAGGAGCGACAGACATGAGTATGGCAACCGAACGCCACGACAAAAGAAAGCGCTCGCAATTTCGTTGGCGCAAGCAGGATACGGAACTGACCCTCTTGGCACTGCCCACGACGATTTGGTACCTATTGTTCTGTTTCCTGCCTATGTTTGGAATCATTATCGCCTTCAAGAACTTCAGGATTAGCGGCGGCTTCTTGAGCAACGTATTTAACAGCCCTTGGGTCGGCTTCAAAAACTTCGAGTTTTTATTTACGTCGAACGACGCTTGGATCATTATTCGAAATACGATCGGATACAACATTATTTTTATCGTTCTGGGCATCGTGCTTCCCGTTCTATTTGCGATTATGATCGGCCTGCTCCACAATCGCAAAGCAAGCAAAATCTATCAGACCATGATGTTCCTCCCCTACTTCCTATCTTGGGTTGTCGTATCCGCCGTAGGCTGGGCGTTCCTCAGTTTCGATAAAGGGATTCTCAACCAAATACTTGCGAGTGCAGGCAGCGATCCCGTTAACTGGTACATGGAACCGGCATACTGGCCGTACTTTCTGATTCTGCTTCATGTTTGGAAGGGCTTAGGTTATGGCATGGTCATTTATTTGGCAACGATCACAAGCCTTGACAGCACCTATTATGAAGCGGCCGTGATTGATGGCGCATCCATTTGGCAGCAGACGAGGTACATTACGTTGCCGATGCTCAAGCTCGTTATCGTCATGCTGTTCATTTTGGCGGTCGGACGTATCTTCTACACCGATTTTGGCCTGTTCTACCAGGTCACGCGAGATTCCAATTCGCTGTTCAACGTGTCTACCACAATCGATGTCATGGTATACAAACAACTCAAGTCCGCTACCTTGGGGATGGCAGCTTCTGCCGCATTCGTGCAGTCCGTTCTGGGTTGCGCAACGATTTTGGCCGCTAATTGGATCGTGCGTAAAATTGATCCGGATAGCGCGATGATGTAAGGGGGTAAGACATTGTCGACGAGAACGACTTACGAAACGGGCCTTGAAAAATTCAACCGTACCAGCAAAGCCGTAGACATCCTCTTTAACCTGAACTTTATCATCTTGGCGCTGCTCTGCGTCATACCCGTCATTGTTGTTTTATCCATCTCCCTTTCCAGCGAAAATTCCATACGCGAGTCGGGCTACCACTTGTTTCCGGTTGCCATGTCGGGAGAGGCCTACGCCTTTGTCGTACAGCAAGGAACCATGATTCTGCGGGCTTTCGGCGTATCCGCGCTAGTTACCGTGGCAGGCACCGTGATTGGCGTATTGCTTACCACCACCATGGGCTATGCGCTTTCACGCCCCTCCTACAAGCTGCGCGGCTTCCTGACTTGGGTTGTCTTTATCCCCATGATATTTAATGGCGGCCTGGTATCCAGCTACTTCATCAACACAAATTTATTAGGGCTAAAAGATAGCGTCTGGGCACTTATTTTGCCGCTGGCCGTGTCGTCGTTCAACGTGATCATATGCAAAACCTTCTTTAAAAGCACGATTCCCGACGGACTGGTCGAATCTGCCGAAATAGACGGCGCGAGCCAACAGCGGATCTTCTTTTCCATCATCCTTCCGATTTCCTTGCCGGTCATTGCTACCATCGGACTGTTCCTCTGCTTCTCTTATTGGAATGATTGGTTCCAATCGATGCTCTATATCGACAACCAGAACCTCTATTCTCTGCAGGCGCTGTTAAATAGCTTGATGAGCAATGTGGACGCGCTTGCCAAAAATGCCGCGAGCATGGGCGTCAGCTACGCCGTGCTTGTCGCAACGATGCCGAAGGAATCCGCGCGCATGGCCGTAGCCATTATCATCGTTTTGCCTGTAGCCTTCGCCTACCCGTTCTTTCAGAAATATTTTATTTCCGGACTAACGATCGGCGCCGTCAAAGGATGAGAAATAAACCACATCATTGAGACGCCTCGATAGAGGATTTCTCATAGATCAACGCACGACCGTTACAGCCATACCACTTCCAAAAGGGGGAAATGAAATGAAGAAGTCTTGGAAGCTCGTCTCTACGCTTTGCATTCTCACGTTGCTGGTGGCCGCCTTGGCAGCCTGCTCCGGCTCGAACACGCCTTCCGCAACAAAAGAACCGCAGTCTGCCACGGACGCGCCTAAGAAAACCGAAGCGCCCAGCAAGGAAATTCCGACATTGGTCTGGTGGCTCATTGGCGGCCAAGTCCCTAACAACTTCGACAAAGCCGTCGATGCCATGAATGCGTACACGGCCGAAAAAATCGGCGTAAAAATCGATATCAAAGTAGCCAGCTGGGGCGAATGGGATACCAAAATAAACACCATCGTGAATACGGGCGAACCCTTTGACATCATGTTCACAAACAGCGGCAAATACAGCAAACAGGTGGCTATGGGGGCTTTTGCCGATATCACGGATCTGGTTCAGAGCGAAACGCCCGACTTATATAAATTGATTCCCGAAAAGGTATGGGACGGCACGAAAATCGGCGGCAAATATTATTCCGTTCCAACCTATAAGGACTCATCGCTAACGCAATATTGGGTGTACGACGATAAGTACGTGCAAAAATACAATATCGATATTAACAGCATCAAAACGCTGCAGGACCTTGACGGGCCGCTGCGCAGCATGAAGTCTGGCGAAGGCAAAAGCTTCTACCCGTTGCCAATGACGCAAGGCGAAGGCTTAAACGGATTTTTTAACACTTATGACGATTTAACGCTGGGCTTCGCTCCAATTGGTGTAAGAACAGACGATGAATCGCGCACGGTCGTCTCCGTTCTCGAGCAGCCTGACATTATGGCCAATTTAAAGCTCCTGCATCAATGGTATCAAGATGGCATTATCAACCCGGATGCTCCGACCAAAACCGAAAATGACAAAGGCAGAGCATTTTTTGCCGCTCAGGCTTTCCCTGGTGCAGAAGTAAGCTGGCAAATCAATGATGCCGTAGAAAAGTATAGTATGGTTCAGCACTTCGGGCCGATCTATACAACGAGCACGATCCAAGGCTCCCTGAACGCGATTTCCGCCAATTCGAAATACAAAAAAGAAGCTCTGAAGTACCTCGAATTGGTCAATACGGATCCAAAATTGCGCAATATGCTGGCCTTCGGCGAGTTGGACGTAGACTATAAAAACGTAAATGGCGAGAAGGTAATCGAGCGCATTTCGGATACTTGGCCGCTGGCTGCTTACTCCCAAGGCACATTCTTTAACCTGGCGGTTACCAAAGGCGCTCCCGAGGATCAATGGGATCAGGTTAAAAAGCTGAACGATGCGGCGATATCTTCCACTGTACTCGGGTTCGCGCTGGACATCAGCAATATTCAGACCGAGTTGGCGAATTCCCAAGCGGTATGGGATAAATACAAATATGAACTCATTACGGGCGCATCCGACCCGGAGAAAATGATTCCAAAGATTACTGCGGAATTAAAGTCCGCCGGCATGGACACGATTATGAAAGCCGCTCAAGAGCAAATTAACGCCTACTTCAAATAAATAAAAAAATAAGCATCTCATATGAAGACACACTTTGTATGGGATGCTTGTTTCTTGTTTATCTTGCTGTCTATGAAGCTTTCGCCAATCATGATAAAGTAGTAGGGTAATTACCTGCTTCCTTTGAGCTGCCGCAATCGAGGTGTTCTATGGGCTCTTTTCTGCAAATAAAAATTTATCGTTACAAGTTTATTGCCTATGTCATCTTCGTCGTGATCATTGGTCTTACGCTTGGCCTTCTGACCTGCGCAATGCTGCTGAATCAATGGATCGGCGATGCCCGGTTAGAAGCCGCTAATGCTTTCGCGAGCGTAGAGAACGAGCTCCAGTATGATGCCGACCGTATCGAGGCCTACATGCAGCGCATCTACTCCAATCATAGTCTGATGGAAGATGCGCGCAGCTTTTTAAGCAGCAGCGTCGAAGGCTATTTAACCGACAGTCTGCAAAACAGCCAATTCTCGCAGCCTTGGGTATCCTTTCCGGAGGATATTAAAACCTACCTGTACCACTGGGCGCAAGGCGGGATCACGCAGGTGAGTCTGCATACGAACCAATACGGCAATGTCGTACGCTTTAGCGATAACGGAATCGCAAGCTACAAGTTCGGTATTCCCAATACGGACGAAGCTTTTCGCGATACCCTTTTAAAGGGATTCGTATACCGCAAAAAATTATCGGATCCGGCACAGGGCTCCAAAGAATTAGGGGAGCTTCGTTTCTTGGTCAGCAGCGATCAAATTTTTAAATCCGTAGCCAATTATCGTTTGGGGAAGGCCGCTGCAGTCAGCGCTTCCCGCGAGATCTACCTGATCGGCAACGAACAGGACCAAGAGTTAAAGGAATTATCCCGTCTAGCAGCGGCGAACGGTCCCGGTCATGGTTATATCTCGCAAGGATTTTTAGATCATAACTTTTTTATCGCCTTTACGTCCACCAAGTTCAATTTCAAATTCGTAAGCATCGTCGATTTATCTATGCTCATCAGGCAGCATGCCAACATGCTGATTACCGTCTTTCTGATCGTCTTAACGACCATGATCAGCGTACTGCTGCTCATCGTGTATAATCTGCGAGATGATTCCCGCTTCTTGCACCGTATCATTCAATCGATCGGACGCGTAAAAACGGCCAATTTCACCCCCAATCGCCCTGCCCGTTACCGTCGCAACGAATACGGCATGATCGCAAGGGAATTAGACGATATGATTCAACAATTGGATAAACATATCCGCAATGAATATTTGTTAAAGCTCAAACAGCAAGAAACCGAAATGAAAGCGCTTCAGAACCAAATCAATCCTCATTTTCTCTATAATACGTTAGAGGTTATCCGTTCTACCGCCCTTGTTAATCAAGACAGGGACACCGCCGATGCCATCGCCACGCTAGGAGCGCTCTTTCGCGAAATTGTCAAAAAGGAAAATATCATCCCGATTGCAAGCGAACTCGAATTGTTGCAGAAATACTTGGAAATTATGGAGTTTAAGTATCCGGGACGGTTTTTTTATCAAGTTAATGTAGACCAGGCCTTGCTCTCGATCCCTACCGTAAAATTTTGGATGCAGCCATTGGCCGAAAACTTTTTCGTCCATGGCTTTAACGCCGGCAGCGAGTTTAACTTGTATGTCGTTAACGGCTGGGAAGCTGAAGAACATTATATATTGGAGTTCGTGGATAACGGGCACGGTATTCATGCGGACCGACTGCATGCGGTTCAAAAAACGCTTTCGAGCCATGACGATCCTTCTTCCGACAGTATCGGTTTACGCAACGTCTATACAAGGCTTCACTTCTTTTATGGCAAAAGCTTTTCTATCGAAATCGAAAATAACGAGGAAGCTGGCGTTAAAATTTCCGCACGGATTTCAAAAGAGGTGATCGAACATGTACAAACTGTTGATTATCGATGACGAACCTCAGATTTTGGAGGGAATGAAGCGTATCTTGGACTGGAAGCAATACGGGTTCAGTCGGATCGATACATGCGAATCCACGGAGGCAGCCATGTCCATGGTTGTGGATGTGCAGCCGGATGTCGCTATTTTTGATGTGTGCATTGGCAAAAATCTTGGTTATGAAGCGATCTTCCGACTCAATGAGCTCCAAATCCCAACCAAATATGTCATCATGAGCGGGTATAGCGAATTCACGTATGCCCAAGAAGCGATTCGTTGCGGCGTCAAAGACTACTTGCTCAAGCCCGTAGACCGTACAAAGCTGCAGCGAGTGATAGAAAAAATCATCGTCGAGGATCTCCATGGCACGATCGGCAATGCAAGAAACGAAAGCTTGAACAAGGATCCCGTGCTAGGAGTAAGCTATGACAGCTTATCAAAGCTGCTCAACCGCATTCTGTTGATGATTAAAACGGAGTATACGCAAAATATTACCTTAAAATCGATCGCGGAGCGCTTTCAGATGAACAGCACATATCTTGGACAATTATTTCTCAAAGAATCCGAAATGAAATTTTCGGAATATCTTATGGCTTACCGAATGCTCCTCGCGCAAGAACGAATTCAAGCGTCGGATGAAAAGATCTCTTCTATCGCGCTTTCCGTCGGCTATAACAATCTCAATTATTTCTATATGCACTTTCATAGCTATTTTGGAAAATCTCCCACGGATCTGCGGGGAAAAGGTTAACGACGAGCTTGGCGGAAAGGAGATTATCGATGCTCACGCACTCTACCCGCAAATGTATGTTGACAATCAGTCTTATCCTGCTGCTTGCAGCGTATACGACCGGTTGCTCCAGGCAGTCTGGCAGATACTACGATCACTATGACGGCGAAACCGTTAATCTGATTTATTACACGATTGGCGAACCCGACAAGGATCTAAAGCTCGTAAACGATAAAATAAACGAAATCATGGCACGCAAAATCGGCGTGACGATCACTTATATCAAGATTGGTTGGCAGGAGTATGAAGAACGGTTGAACACGCTTATATCCGCCGGGTCGCCTTTCGACATCGCTTTTGCGCCCAACTATGCGGCTACCGCCATGCGCGGCGCATGGTTAAAGCTTGACGACTATCTCGCAAGCCTGGGCAAGGATTTGTACGACACCATAGACCCTACCTTTTGGCAAGGAGCGCAAATGAACGACGGAGGCATCTACGGCGTGCCGACCAATAAAGAACTGGCCGTCCGCGACCATTGGATGTACCCCGCTTCCATCGTAAAAAAATACGATATCGACATTACGAAGTACAATACGCTGGAATCGCTTGAACCTTTGCTCCGGATGATACAGCAAAATGAACCTGAATATCTCCCCATGGAGCTGGATCGGGATTCGCACAATTTCTTTGCTCTCTATGGCTACGAATATGTCATGAACCATAAAATTCCCTTAATGGTGAAATCGCTGGATCCTAACGCCGAGGTCGTAAATATCTTCGAAACAAAGGAAGCACGGCAGGTTTTGGATACGTTGCGGCGTTATTATAAAGAGGGTTTTATTAACAAAGACGCGGCTCTCCGGGAGCCTGGCGGACTTAAGCGCGGGGAAAAAGTGTTTTGGAAATCCTCCGGCGGCGGGCCGCTCTCGGAGACTACCTGGAGCAAGGATCGCGGCTACAAGGTTGTATCGAATCCCGTAACACCCAGCGTCGTCACGACAGAGGCGGTACGAGGAGGCATCATGGCCGTCAATGCAAACACCAAACATCCCGTTGAAAGCATCCAGTTTCTCAATCTGCTCAATACCGATCCCGAAATAAGAAACTTATTTAATTACGGGATCGAAGGGGTGCATTACAGACTCAATGAACAAGGGCAAGCGATCCCGATTCCCGGCAGGGACAGCCATGGCAACCCGATTCCGGATGCGCCGGCGAGCTATGCGGGAGTTCAATATACGCAGGGCAACTGGTTTATCCTGAGAACCATGGGGGGCGATAGTCCGGAACCACTCGATAAATGGGACCAATTTCGTGAGTACAATGCCGAAACCGTCAAGTCTGCCGTGCTCGGCTTTACTCCCGATCTATCCAAGCTGACCGTCCAAATTGAAAACATCGAAGGGGTATGGAGGAAATATTATTCCAGTCTAATGACCGGTACCGTCGATGTCGACTCGATCCTCCCCAAGTTTAACGAGGAGCTAAAGCAAGCAGGCATCGAAGAGGTAAGGTTGAACGTACAGAAGCAGCTGAATGCGCGGCCTACAAACACCTGAAGGTGATTCCAAAATCCGAAACGCCGAGTACGCTTGCGAGCCGTTAAGAAAAAAAGGGTTATCCTTCCGTCTCGACGCGATGATCGAAAACGGAGGGATAACCCATTTTTGTTTGGACTGCTTATTATTGAAACTTGTACGTATAGAAACGCTCCGTGCCGAACCGCTCCACCAAATCGGCTTTCGACATCTTGGCCGGGGAAGGGAACTGCGATCGATGCGCGGAGATGGAAGCCACCTTCTGCGGCAAGGTCTCACGCACGTCGTATTGAACATCGGGCGCGCCCAGCGCGACGATATGGTCTTTGGAGAAAGCGACGCACAGCAGCTTGGGCCGATCCTCGGCAGGTATCCTGCCAATCACCCGTACGACCGCCGCACCGGTAGCGTCATGGTCGGGATGGACGCTGTAGCCGGGATAGAAGGTAAAGACCAATGTCGGGCGAACCTCATCCAGCAGTCCCGCGATGACCGATTCCAGCAGGTCGGGCTCTTCGAATTCGATCGTTTTGTCATGGAAACCGAGCAGTCGGAGGTCCTGAATGCCGATGGCACGGCAAGACTCCTCCAGTTCCAGCTTGCGGATGGCCGGAAGCGTCACCCGGCTCGCGAACGGCGGAACGCCCATATTGCGGCCCATCTCTCCGAGCGTCAGGCAGCCGTAAGTGACTTGGGCCCCCCCCCGCACGTACAGTGCCAGCGTTCCGGACATGCCGTACGCTTCGTCGTCCGGATGCGGCAGCAGCACTAATATCTTTTCTGCCATGTCTATCTCTCCCTTCCGAACGGCTCCGGGCTCAGTTGCAGCGCAACGACCAGCTTGCCCGTGTTGTCATGGCCGGCCAAAATCAGCCGATCCGATTCCGTCTCTTCGTAATGGGTCAGTCCCTCGCAATACACCCAGCCTTGAGCCATCTTAAGCCCGACCCGGTAAGGGCCGCCCCCGGAGATGCCTCCATGGGAATAAACGATGATGATATTGCTGATGAAGCTTGCGGCAGGATGCTTGGAACTATCGAAATGTGCGGCATATGCGCCCGTCGTCTGTTCCAAATGGAGATATAGAGGATCTCCCGTCATGCTATCAATTCGTTGCTGAATGACCGATGGGTCGATCGGAAGCATTGGCAGCACCTCGCTTTCTTAATCTATGGTCTGCTGTCGTGGCAAGACTCGCTCTATTAGTGTACTACAACTTAGTCGATTGGCTCCAGCAGACCTTTGTCCAGACACATCGCGACCGACAGCGACTTCATGTTCGTCTCGCCGAACAGAATCTCTATGCCGTCTCCCGCCACCTTGGCAATGATGCCCGGTCCGAACACTCGATGATGCACGGACAAACCCGCCTTGAGCTGGGTTCGGTCGCGCAAAACCCCGCCGCCCCGGCTCCCAGACGAAGCCGACGCGCTGTCGCGGCCGCGACCCGAGCCTTGCGCTCCCGAGCCTTGCGCTCCCGAGCCGCCCGGCCGTCCTTCCGTCGTCGTCACGGTCGGCACGCCGGGAGCCAGCGATGCCTTGAGGCGGCGAGCCGACGAGCCTCCTCCAGCGGAACCCGCCCAGCGGCGGACGCCTTCTTCGCCCGCGGCGTTCCCACTGCCGCCCGGCCCTCGCGCACCGCCATCTCCTGCTTGCCTTCCGCTTCCGGCAGCCGCCAGCCGCTTGGCCACGACGGCTTTCGCCTCCGCCGCACGCTTCTCCGGCTCCACGATATCGCGCATCGCCTCCATGAAGGAGGATTCCGCCGTCTCTTCGCCGTCCCGCTTGCTGTACGAGATCAGCTCCAGATGATGGCGCGCCCGCGTCATGCCTACGTAGAACAGCCGAACCGCTTCTTCCATTAGAGGCTGCTCGCCCGTGCCGCCGTCCTTCTTGTGCGGTCCGACATACTTGGCATCTTCCGACGAGGGGATGATGCCGTCAATGAGATCCACCATATAGACGCGGTCGAACTCCAGTCCCTTGGCGCTATGAAACGTGGAGAAGGTGACGGCATTTTGCCCCCGCCTGCCCTTGGCGGTTCGGAGCAACGTCTCCAAATATTTGAGCCGCGCCGCGAAGTCCTCCATGCTCTCCAGCCCGTCGGCGATTTCCTCCAGCGTGTTTAGAATGCCGATCAAATACTCTTTGCGGAAGCCCAGTCGCTCGCACATTTTCTCCAGCGCCTTCTCGTATCCCAGCCGTCCGCGAATGACCGCGATCGCCTGCTTTGGCGGCATTCCCCGCATGCCCTGAAACGTCTCTTTGGCATCCGCAATCGGCTTCGTCTGGTAGTCATGCAGCTTGACGAACCGCAGCAGATTGTCGAACACCGACTCGTTGTTGTCAATTTCCTTGAGCACCGCCATCTGATGTTTGCTGATGTAACCGTTCAGCTTCAGATGAATGCGCTCGAGCAAATCCGCGCGCCGATCCGTAAACGTCATCCGCATAAAGTTGAGCACGTCCTCCACCACCCAGTGGGAGAAAAAGCGGTTGTCCGCATCCTTCATATAGAAGGGAATGCCCGCGCGGTCGAATTCGTTCATCAGCACGATGGACGAAGCATTGTTGCGGAACAGCACCGCCGTCTCGGACAGCTTCTCTTCCCGCTGCAGCCGTTTCACGAGATATTTGGCCTGCTTGCGGTAGTCCGAGACTCGCTTGAACTTGGGCTTGTCTCCCGTCCCGTTCTTCGTGAACATATTTTTGGGATAACGGTTCTTGTTCCGCTTGATAAACTGGTTCGCAGCCTCCACGATCCCCCCGTCCGACCGGTAATTCTGCTCCATAAACAGGATCGCGGCCTTGGGGTAGCTCTCCTTGAAGTTCAGCAAATAGGACGGCTCCGCCCCCCGCCAGCTATAGATCGACTGATCGTCGTCGGCCACGACGCACAGATTCCGATGTCCCCGGACAAGCTTCTCGACGATCGCATGCTGCACCATGGACGTATCCTGGCTTTCATCCGTCAGCACGTAGTCGTAACGGCGCTGGTACTTCGCCAGCATGGCGGCGTCCCGCTCCAGCGCCTCCTCGGCGATCGTCAGCATGTCGTCGAAATCGATGAGCCTCTTTGCATGACCAGTCCGCTTGAAAGTCTCATACTCCCTCGCAATATCGCCGGCATTCGTGACATCCGTCTTAACGGAGTCCCAGTCGGCCTCGGGAATCATTCGATTTTTAGCGTAGCTGATAAAGGTCGTAAGCTCCTCCAACTGATCATCCGTAATATTCTCGCCGTTTACGCGCTTGAAGAGGTTGCGCAGAATGATCCGCTTGTGCAGCGGAAGCCCTTCTTCGCCGAGCGCCTCCCCGTTCTCTTCTTCTTCGGTCCTGCCCTCGATAATCTGATACGACGTGCCGTCTCTCCACAGCCGTTCTCTCGCAATCTCGAACGCGAGACTATGAATGGTAGAGAAATCGACGGGAGGCAGCGCGGGGAAAAACCGGGCGAACCGGTCCCTCATATCCCTCGCCGACGCCCGGCTAAACGTTACGGCCTTGATCCGCGAAGGGTCCGCGCCCTTCTCTTCGATCATGTAGCCGATTCGCATAATCATCGTCGTCGTTTTGCCGGATCCAGGCGCAGCCAGCAGAAGCAGCGGTCCCTCCGTCTGCAGGACGGCTTTCCGCTGCACTTCGTTTAGCTCGACGCCGAGCTCCCTTTTTTTGCGCGACAGAAAATCGTTGTTCCCCTTCATGCTCCCCTTGCCCTCTTTCCGCCCTCAGACTTGCTTGTTGCACTATTGTATCACAATCGGCGCCCGGGGGCTGAACGGGTGGGAGTCTTTGCGGATATCGCTACGAAGAAACCGGGATCTTTTTGCCCTTGCCCCGGAGCTTGGCAGCCTGCTTGTCCACAAAGAGCACGCTTTCAGAATCGATCTCCAGAACGCCTTCGAGCTTCATGATCTCTTCCATCGCCTTCAGAAAATCGCTGGCCTTGAAACCTTTCAATTTGAACTGAAGCGTTGTGCAATCGCCATCAGGATCCGTTGTTTCGTCGCTGCGCCGGAACTCTATCCGTTCCTGCTTGATCATCAGATTCGATATTCGAATGTTATTCTCTTCGAACACCATGGCAATTCGCCCCCACAATCCGGGGCTGTCCATCACCTTCAGTTCGATGGTCTGGTACCGACGGTTGCGCAGCAACACCTTCTCCCACTTGTTAAGAACATACAAGCTGATCAGCACCATCAGCGTACACACCAACGCGCCTGTATAAAAGCCTGCGCCTACGCAGAGACCGATCGCAGCCACCGTCCAGATCGATGCCGCCGTCGTCAATCCTTTAATCACATCGCCATTGCGCAATATCGCGCCGGCCCCCAGAAAACCGATGCCGCTAATCACTTGCGCCGCCAGCCTTGCAGGATCGACTCGGACATTGACTTCGTCGATAAATTGACCAAAGCCGTAGCTAGACATGAGCATGATGGTTGTAGAGCCGAGACAGACCAAAATATGCGTACGGAAGCCCGCCGCATGGTTGCTCCATTCGCGTTCTATGCCGATCAGGCCGCCCAGCAGCGCCGATAAAACCATACGGATTGTTAAATCCAGCCAGGATATCTCCCACACGCTTTCCATCTCCATTAACATTGCCTATCATCCTTTCGCCATTGCCTACACGGAAATGGGGATTTATTCATTAGAAAAGGGCCATGAGATGGCCCTTTCTTCTAATGCTCGATTATTGTTCCAGCACCCTTCTTAATAACTCGGGCTTATTTGTAATAATGCCTGCTACATCCAATTCAATTAGTCTTTTCAAATCCGCTTCTTCATCCACTGTCCACGTATAAACGGTTTTGCCCGCATGATAGGCAATGTCCATATAGGCTTCCGTTACAAGCGAGTGGTGCGGATGCAGCGAAAACACCTCAACTCCCGATTCGTTCTCGAACTTTTTGAAATCCGCAGCCTCGAGATCGTAAAGCAAACCAATACGAATTTCAGGCAATAATACTTTTAGCTCTGCCAAGCATCCATAATGGAACGATGATACGACCGTACCTCCGATCCGGTCCGTTTTTTTTAATACGTCAATTAAGCTTTCTAACATTCCGGGCGTTTCGGCCGCTTTTATTTCCACATTAAACTGTACATTTGCAGGTACCTTCGTCAACACTTCTTCAAGCAGAGGAACATATTCCCCTGCATATTGATCGCTAAACCACTTGCCGCAATCATAACCCTTAATATCTTTGTAATTAAGATTAGCGATGTCGCCTGCGCCATTAGTCGTGCGATCCAATGTGTGGTCATGAATAACGACGACCTGCTTATCCTTGGTAAGATGAACATCCAGCTCGATCATACCGCATCCCTGCCTGACACCTAGCATAAATGCCGCTAAAGAATTTTCGGGAGCCTCCGCCGAAGCGCCGCGATGCGCGATTACAAGTGGCTTTGCCGCTTTCATTCTGTTTCCTCCATTTATATAGAAATAATGGGGCATAACTACGGAGTAAAGGAAATACCGCCCGCTGCGTTAATTCTCACCTTATAGCTAGCCGTTTTTCCTTGGTAGGATGCGGTAATCGTTACCGCACCTGGACGGTGGGCGGTTACAACGCCAGATTCAGATACAGATGCCGTCTGCGGCTTGCCGCTTGTATACATTGCGCCATCGCTTAACGTATGCCTTGTTCCATCTTCGTAGATTGCAGTAAGGACTAAACTTAAGGTAGAATGCGCCTGCATACGCGGATCCGCTCCGCTAAGCTCCAACCGAATCAACTCAGGCTGAACTTCCTTCTTAAGAACGATTAGCTCATAGGATGAAATCAGGCCATTATACTCTGCCGTGATAAATACGCTTCCTTCCGCCTTTGCCGTTACTACACCGCTTGCGCTGATCTCCGCAATACTTGGATCACTGCTTGTATAGGTGACGCCTGTCTCTACCTTTTCACGGCTTTCATCGCTGTATACTGCAGTGGTCGTCGTTTGATCGCTCTCTCCAACGATTAGCACAGCCGGTCCTTCGAGCTCAAGCTCAATCAGGGTAACTGGCTCTTCTTCGTTGCCTTCTAATACCGATTGTAAAACAGGACGTTTAGCAACATCATCCCACTTCCAGATCGCGTTAAAGTCCCACCCTAATCGGTCTGTATAAGTGGATGGAGTCTCTATCTCAGTTTCAGATAGACCTAATCCTTTAAGCGTTGTTAATGCTCCCTCAGCAACACCTTCTTTATTAACGATCATGCCGTCAAATGCATAATTATTTTCGAGAGTGGCGGTGTGCCCCGCAAGAACCCGTCCCATTACACGGTTCGCCATCGTTGGAGCCGTAACCGAAGGACCTATAGCAATGACATTTCTGACGACCGTATCATTGTATCCATAGCCAGTCACTCCGCCCGCATTGCTCGTAATCGCCCGAACGGTTCCGGACGCATACACGTTTTCCGTTAAGCTGCCCGCGTTCGTAATGCCGATTAGTCCGCCGGCCTGACTTACCTGGGCGGTTACATCCGCGGTAGAATAGCTGTTCCTAACGATACCGTTGGAATAGCCTGCTAGCCCGCCCACCGTGCTGGAGCCTGTAATGGAGCCTGTTGAAAGACTATTCTCTACCTCGCCATTGTTCGTGTTGACTAGTATGCCTATTCTGCTTCCGCCAGTGACGTTAGCATCTATCATAGCGATATTTTTAATCACTCCGCCATTGAGATGGAATAAGCCGCCGCTCGAAGAATGAAAGTTCACTATTTTCTTCCCGTCGCCATCGAAAACGCCGGTGAACGAAACCACTTTAAACAGCGACTCAGCCGGTTGGCCGGAATAATCCAAATCTTGATCCAAAATATATTTTTCCGCCGGGAAGCTTTCCATAACGTTCAAATCAGCAATGGATTTGATTCTGTAATAACCTGCTTCATTTCTTTCCAATGGCACGGCAGGCACTCCTGCTTCTTCAGAATTACTGCTTAATACCGGACGCTTCAACGTATCGCTCCACATCCAGACCGACTCAAATTCCCAATTCAATCTGCTGATATACGTATTGGGATCCTCGACCTGCTGTTGGGATAGCCCTAAGCCTTTCCTGTTGTCGGCAGCGGCGATACTTTCGCCTTCTTTATCCACAATCATGCCATCGAACGCATAGTTATTCTCAAGCGTTGCGGTATGCCCGGCAAGAACTCGTCCCACCACACGGTTCGCCATAGTCGGCGTCACGACTGAAGGGTTAAGAGCAATAACGTTTCTGACGACCGTATCATTATAGCCGTAGCCGGTCACTCCGCCTGCATTGCTTCTAAGCGCCTGAACGGCTCCGGATGCATACGCGTTTTCCGTCAAACTGCCTGAGTTTGTAATTCCGATCAGACCGCCAGCCTGGTTCAGCTGGGCCGTTACATCTGCAGTAGAATAGCTGTTTCTCACGATGCCATTGGAATAGCCCGCCAGACCGCCCACAGTGCTGGAGCCTTCGATCGAACCCGTTGCATAACTATTTTCTACCGTTCCGTTGTTCGTGTTAACGAGTATGCCGATATTACTCCCGCCAGTGACGCTTGCATCTACCATAGCTATGTTTTTAATCGTCCCGCCATTTAGATGGAACAAGCCGCCGCTTTCCGATTTAAAGTTGTATAACGATTTATTATTTCCATCAAAAATGCCAAGGAAAGGCGTCCCCTTAAATAAGGGTTCAAAAAGCTCCCCATCAAAATCAAGATCGTTTTCCAATATATAATTTTCATCTGGAAATTCTGAAATCGTCTTTAATTCATTAATCGAACGGATGATATAATATCCGTCTTCGTTCTGATCAAGCTTCGGCTTAGGCATATTGTCTTCGTTAATTTGTTCCAAATTACTTTGCAGCAATGGACGTTTGGCATCTTCACTCCAGGTCCAGATCGAATCGAAATCCCAACCGAGGGTCTCTATGAAAAAGGACGGCTTCGCGAATACGATTGAACTGACCCCTTGACCCTTTTCATTGTTCGGATCATTCACTGTAACATTCTCGCTGCTAACGAACATATTTTCATCGGCGTAATTATTGACTAAAGTGGCTGTATCCCCGGCTAAAATTCTGCCGACAATTCGATTGGATGCAGTACCTGTAACAATAGATGGATTTAATGCCATACTATTTTTAATGACCGTATTGTTATATCCGTATCCGCTGAGACCGCCGGCATTTGATTCTTCTGCTATAACGGCTCCCATGGCATAGACCTGTTCGGTTACACTGCCCCGATTGGTAATCCCAATAATGCCGCCGGCTTGCTTGCCACGCGCAATGACGCGAGCCGTGGAATAGCTGTTTCTTACGATACCGTTCGAGAAGCCCGCAAGCCCGCCAACTGTAGAATTCCCTTTAATAGATCCGGTGCTGTAAGCATATTCCACGATTCCGTCATTCTGATCAACCAGGATCCCAATGTTGCTACGGCGTACATCAATGTCGGCATTGATTATACCTACATTTCGAATCGTCCCTTCATTAATAGCAAAGAGACCCGCGCCGCCCGAGGAGACAACAACGCCTGCAATCGAATGTCCCCGCCCGTCAAACGTCCCGGTAAATGGCGTGTCATTCGCGCCAATTGCTTCAAAAAACATACCATAACCATCAATGTCCCGATCTAAAATAAAATGTTTGTCCGGGAACTCCTGCATTTTGTGAAGTCCGCTGGCACTATTGATTTGATAAGGGTTTTCTTCCGAACCATCGCCCAGCATTCCTTCTTTAGCAATTAACGGGTCCGTTAACGGCTCCCTATCGATTGGATTATTAACCAACCTTACGACGATCGTATGTTCATCGCCAAATGCAAGGGGGTTGTCCAATAGGATGATTTGTTCACGTCCGAGATGTTCTAATGTCGCTTCTTGAATAACCGTCTCCAACAGCTGTTCGCCTGTATGATCACGCTTCTCCGCGATAACGGCGACACGTTCAACCCGGCTCGGGTAATTCAGAACCCCAACGCCCTTCAAGACATTATTTTCTATAATGGCGCTCGTTAAGTTCAAATAATCTTCAGGTTGTTTAATCGTAAAAGAATCAACTTCAACACCATCGCTATTGTAGGCTTTCAAAGTGAGGGATTGATCGTTTGACTCTAAAATAACGCCTGTCTGCTTATTTTCATCGTAAACGATATGATCCCAGTCAAATGATTTATTATCATGGAACGTTGGACCCGATGAACCAACCGTCACAAAAGTTGTACCTAGATTCATCGCTTCTTCCGAAATATCTTTTACACCGTTTCGTATCGTTGTCCGTTTATACAGATGATCATGACCGCCAATGTACAAGCTAACGCCAAGCCGTTCGAATGCCTGAGACAATTTCGCTCTCATCATATCCATCCCGGTCTCATCGCCGGATTGACCGCCATAATAAGGATAATGCCCCATGACGATTTTCCACTTTTTATCGGTTGCCCGCAAATCTTTTTCCAGCCACGATAGCTGCTTGTCGAAATCCACCATAGAATTCAGAACAGCAATATGCATACCGCCATTGTCAAATGAATAATTCGTTTCCCGATAACTGCCCCCGCCATTCTTCGGCAGGTTAAAAAATCCGGAGTACGGCCCGAATTTTCGCTCCGTCGCATGTTCGCGATCCCCGACAATATGTGCGGAAACCAGACCCAAATCGTTGTTGTAAATGTTGTTAAACACATCGCTCCAAGCATAATGGTTGCCGCCCAGCCAGGCCAAGTCTCCGACTTGAATCACAGTCTGTCCGTTTGCATTTTTTTCCCGCAGAACGTCCAGCATATCCGTAAAGAGCCCGAAGCTTTCCGGATTGCGATCCGGAACTTCAAGATCCCCCATCACATACATGACGGCTTCTTCTGTAGCTGGCGCGGTCCTGAAGCTATAACTGCTGCTCCAAGGCCCAGTCGGCGAAGCCCCATATCGATAGTCATAGGTTGTCCCTAAATCGAGATCTGTTAAGTTCGCTTCATGAGCTGCAAGCACGCGATAGTTGCTCTTGGCAAACGTATCGCCATAGGCGACTTGAAAATACGAAACTTCCGCTTGGACCGCTTCAGCATTGTCCCACGTCGCCTCCGACTCCGGCTTAAACTGAACATACGACGTTTCTAATGCCTTATCCGTCACCAAATTGATGCCAACTTCATGTTCGTTTGCACCTACATTAACAATAGGTTGAAATTCATTCAAAATTTTATCGGCATCCAGCGTTTGTTGATCAACGAGCAATCGGATAAGTTCAACACGCGTATCTCCTTGAGAGTCGGTTGCTACATACTTAATGAAATATTCCCCGTACATCTCGACCTTGAATTGCCGATTTGCAACAGCTACTTCGCCTTTATCATTAAGAACGATCGCTTCAACCGATAAAGATTGACCGCGATTATCCGTCGCCGAAGCGCTAAGCACTTCTACTTGATCCCCAAGCTTAATCGTTTCCGGATATTGTCCTTGCACCGTAATTTCAGGCGCATGCACCGTGCCCCTCGTTTCCTCGCCAATCCAGATTGGAGCACTTATAGCTTCTTCGCCGTCCCCTTGGAAAGCTCTAACGAGGAAATAGTCCCCATCCTTACTTGCAAAGGTTTCTTGCATTTCAAATGGATTGCCGGCAATATTGCCGTACTCCTTGACGATTTCGCCGCTGTTTTTGTACACAACGACTTTATCCAAATGATCAGTAGCATCAGGGTCGTTTATTCGTATATTAAGACTAATTTCATTTGTATCGGCTGGAAGGATCGCCCCCATCATCTGACCGTTTGCCGAAACCGCCATTTCTAAATTACGATCAAATGATACATAGGTGCGATGATTTCGCATCGCCTCGTAAAGACCTTCTCTTGTGAGATTATCCCCCCACATTCCGGTCACATGGGGCTGTACCATCCCCCAATTTCCTTTGTGCTCGTCTCCGCCAAACACAGGGGATACATGCCAGCCTCGATCTAACGCCTTGGTATAGATCGCAAAATCATTGGAGGATTTGTATTCCATCATGTTCAGGTTTCTGTCAACATCCCGGTTATAGTGTTTAAATTCATTAAAGCTCCAATTTCCCGACGAACGTGGATGATTAAACTGAGCAATCGCGTTAGGATCTTGGGCAAGTCTTGCGTAAAAGGTTGGCAAATCGTATTTGATGTCGCTCCAGCCCCAAGTGCCATCCGCACCTACTCCATGTGTTCTTGCAAACCACGGGGCATTAAATAAGTTAATATGGCCCGATTCATCATACCAAGTCACTTCCGTGCCAGGCAGCGTAATAAATTCGTTATCACGATTGTGAGCATCTGATTGCTCATGCAGCAGCTTGTATTCTTCTGAATAAGAGTCCTGTACATTCGTAATAAAATCACTGCCCGTACTGATGTCGTAAGTCACATCGTGTTCAGTCACTGCATAAAAATCAAAATCCGTATTTGCTTTCACAAAATTGTAAGCATCGTTAGGCAGCAATATCCCATCGCTAAGAGAGGTATGGGTATGCATGTGACCTTTGAACAGGGAAGCTCCCAAGTACTCGGCTCGCTCTTTATTAGAAACAACACCTTCTTTCTCCGAAGACGCGAATACCAACATGCCGTAACAAAGACTAACAACCCCCGCAATGATACAGGCCAGCACAATAAAAGGCAGTCTTCTTCTTTGAGACTTCACATAAATCCTCTCCTTTTTTCGGCTAAAATGGTATAACAGGTGTCTGTCCGATCAACAAACAGCCTCTAAACTAAAACATGAAGTCCGAAGGCTGTTCATCTCATCTATCTTGTTAATCACAGTCGCAACAATGACTTAATGACAGGCGCAAGCGATTGTGCCATGCGCAAAAATCCGAGGTCAGTCGGATGTGTTCCGTCAACCGTACATTCTTCGAAGGAATCATTGCCCAGCAGCTTAAAGCCGTCAACGAAATGGATATTATGGTCACCTTCTTTCCGCCTCTGTTCCACATTCTCGATCTGAATCAACCTGCGGCGATCATTAAGCTCCCTTCTCTTCCTATAGAACTGGTCTTCGGCAGTGCTGATCCTGGAGACTACTAATATAGGAACCTCGGGATGACGCTCTCTTAATATTTGGATAAAAGCAGGCAGCGTTCGTGCGATATTGCCGGCCTCGCCCGTATTCCCCTCATAATCAAGAATAATAAGCGCCGGATCATCGATTTCCGAAATAATACGCGCAAGCTCCGGTTCGCCCTTTCCATTCCCCGAGAAGCCAAGATTGACGAACTCCATCGGAATCATGCGGCTGAGAATATTGGTATAAGCCATACCCGGCCGCGAGGCGCATCCCCCTTGCGTAATCGAAGTTCCATATATAATGACGGGTTTATTGCTTGCATAGGCAGGTGCATCGCTTATGTCGGCATCCTGATCTACCCCAATCCACACCTCTTCCACCCCTTGGTAGAGCGGTAAGTTTAAGGTGACGGCCACTTCTTTTTTTGTATCCCACCGAAAAAGCTTTGATTCATATTCGCTTTCCGTTGGCTTGAATTTAGCCGCGGTGATAAAGCTCTGCTCTCCCGGTTCTCCAAGATAGCAGTCTACTCCGCATTGCCCTGTAGGCGCCATATGATACATATTGGACGGTCCGGCAAGACGCACCCTTATGACCAGCCTCGAAGAATTGGTGCGAAAGCGAATTTGCCCGCCTGCCGTACAATAAGCAAGCGTATCAACCGCAGGCGGCAAGACGGCCCCGGAAGCGAGGGGCAGGCGTCTGTAAATCCCATCCTGCGCAAGCCAAGGGAAGCCCGCGATATGAAAAGGCGCTTCGAGCGGAGAATGCCATCTCAACGGTTCGTCTTCCATTGTCTCCTGGTATATCGGGTCGCCCAGTTGATCTAAATTTATCTCTTTCGATTGAACATTCATCTGTAAGTTCTCCCCTCTGTCTCTACATGCGGACATTTGCCACGTTTATTCGATTTGGAATATATGCTTCCGAATCGCCTGAGCGACGCCATCCTCGTTGTTGGTAGCCGTGATGACGTCCGCTATGGATTTGATATGCTCTTCTCCATTGGCCATCGCCACACCGAGACCCGCAGCCTTCAGCAGCTTCGCGTCATTATGGCTGTCCCCCATGGCGATGACATCGGACATAGACAAGCCCAGCATCTGACATACTTGGCGTACTCCGCTTTCCTTTGTAATGCCTTGCACTGAAATCTCCATATTGACAGGGGCAGAGTGGGTAATCTCAAGCGATCCAAAGCTGAGCAGCTCTTCCTTTAGTCCCGCAAGCTTCTTCTGATCTTGACAGCCGATGCCGAATTTCATCCAATCCCGCTCGAACATCTCCGGCGTCCAGTCCTTGGCCCCTGTAAGGCTTTCTACGCTGTAGCCCCAATACCAATCGCCTCGTTCGGCAGCAATTGCGTGAATGCGGCGAATCGTTTCCCGAGGAATAAAGAAACGTTTATAAAGCCTGCCCGGACCTTCCCATATCTCTGCGCCGTTGAGCAGCACCATTGGGGAGTCGAGACCAAGCTCATCCCAGATGCCCTTCGCGGTTTGCAAGCCTCTTCCGGTAGAAAATATGACTTTCACTCCGTTGTCTACGGCATATTGAATCCATTTTTTAGTCTCATCCGTTATTTGCTCCCGATCTGTCAGGAGAGTCCCGTCCAGATCCAGTGCAATCAGCTTATACCTCGCATGTACCTGATGCATGATATTCATCCCTTCACCGCGCCCATCGTCGCACCTTCCATAAGTAGTCTCTGGAATAGAATATAAATAATAATGGACGGTACCATTGCAATGGTTACGCCGGCAAACAAGGTTACCCAATCTGCAGTAAATTCCATTTGTTTATTGGCTGAATACATTTGTACCGCAATGGGATATTTTTTAGGATCGCTCAAATAGATGAACGGCGCCAAGAAATTGTTATAGAACCCTAAAAACTTGAATACGCCGACAGTTACAATTCCCGGTGTAGACAACGGAACAATAACGCGCCAAAACTTTTGGAATAATGTCGCGCCATCCATCGTTGCGCTCTCCTCAAGCTCCACAGGCAGGGAACTCATAAATCCTCCGAGCAACATCAGGTAGAACACGCTTTCGCCCAAACTGGACAACAGTATTAATCCGGTTAAGCTATTAGTCAAATCCAGTTCCCTCATAATGACATACTGAGGCACAAGCGCATTGATGCCAGGCAGGAACAGGGACAACATAATCAAGCCCCAAATCAGCTTTCTTCCTTTGAATGTCATTCGAGTAAGCGCATAAGCGTTAATGGTCGTAAAGAAAAGTCCCAGCACTAGACTTCCGCCAACGTAATAGAGCGTATTTAAGAGCGATTGGCCAAAACCGTATTGATTCCAAGCCTTCGAATAGTTCTGCCATCTGAATTCAGAAGGCAGCGCCCATATATCTTGAAAAAACTCCGGATTGCTTTTTAATGATTCATAAATAACCCAAACTAAAGGAAATAAAATGGTTAGCGCCCAGGCATAAAGCACCACACGCCACACAATGTCCATTAACGTTCGTTTTTCCTTCAAATAGATCCCTCCGAACCTTCATATGGAAACTAATACTCGTAGCCTTTGTTCGGCACAAATTTATCGATTAACAGCTTGGCTGTTACTAATATAACGAACAGAATCATACCGACTGCGGAAGCGTAGCCGTAATTCCGATACTCTACGCCAAAGGCTAAGTTAAACATATAGAGACCGATTACGTCCGTCGAACCAAATGGCCCCCCATTCGTCATAATGAGGATGATCTCGAAGCCCTTCATGGTGCCGACAACGAGGAACAAAGCGCTGACGCGGATAATTGGCGTAACAAGCGGCATCGTAATTTTAAACAAACGCGTCATATGGCCGGCTCCTTCAAGTATCGCCGCCTCGTACAATGACTTTGGAATCGCCAGCATCGCATTGGCAAAGATTATGGCGTACAAGCCGACGCCTCCCCAAACCCATGCCGGGATAATGGATGCAAGCGCCGTGCTTTCATTGCCCAGCCAATAGAAATTCCCGATATCAATGCCGATGAATTTTAGAAGGCCGTTCAGCAAACCATACGATCCGTCATAAATGAAGGCCCAGAGGAGAGCGACTACGACCGTCGATAAAACGTTCGGGAAAAAAAACAGAACCTTCAAAAATTTATTTTCTTTATACGTTTTATTTGTAATTAGGTAGGCGAGAAGCAAAGAGATGATAATAACGAAGAAAGGCACTGTTATCATAAAAATCAAGTTATGGGTAAGCGCGCGCCAAACATATTTATCTTGGAATGCGGTGATGAAATTGGACAGACCGACAAACTTTGCATCCGTAAACCCATCCCAATTGAGCATCGCATAATAGACAGATAGAATGTTCGGGAACAACGTAAAAAGCAAATAGCCGCCAAAGGGAGGCACGATGGCAATGAACAGAAATATCCACTTCTGCGTATTCGCTTTATCTAGACCCAGCTTGCTTACAGTCTTCACAGCGGTTGAATCAGACACGTGAGGTCAACTCCTATCTTACTAGACGTTTATAAGTCATGTTCAGCGCGAAGCCTATAAGACCCTGAGGCTGCAATGGAGAAGCGGAGAGGAATCCTCCCCGCTCCATCGCGTCTTAATTTTTCTTTTCAGCCTCTAGAGCTTTCGTCAGCAGTTCTTCAGCTTGCTCCAGAATCGGTTTCGGATCCTGCATGCCCATAGCAAATTTAGCGATATTCTCATTCATTAATTTTTCCGCTTGAGCAAGATTCGGATCGGAAATGTTGATAGACCGGCTTGCTTTAAAAGTTTGAGCCTTATTATCCGCAATGTACTTCAGAACGGATTGGGCAGAGCTGGAAAGGTTAGCCGCTTTGGCAGGATCATCCGTCAAATCCTTGCGCATTGGCAAAGCTCCTGCTTTTTCGGCAGCAAATTGTTGATTATCTAGCGTAACCAGCCATGCGATCAATTCTTTGGCCCACTTTTTGTTCAGCTCCGGCTTAGCAGCCCAGATATAGTTGAAGTTCGAAGTTCCGCTTCGAATCCAAAGCTTTTGATCGGTGTTGTCTCTAAAAGGAACAGCCATGAAGCCCCAATCGAAATCCGCAGGCGTTGCTTCCTTCATCTCATTCTCGACATGAGTCCCCGTCGATACCATCGCTGCTTGCCCTTGAATAACCTGCATTTGCGATTGCGTATGGTTCAATGCCGGAAGTCCTTCTGCAAAATAGCCTAGCTTGCCAAGCTCATAGAAGCGCGTCCAGGTTTCAACCGTCTCTGGATTTGTGTATTGAGGCAGACCATAAGTTCTATAATTATCGATAAACTCATCGACATGGCCATTGATATCGGCCAGCTCAAAGTTCTTGGCTGTTCCGAAAGCCCAGTTATGGTAGCTTGGATGAATGCCCGGGAACGTAATTGGGGCAATGCCGTCCGCTTTAATGTCTGCTAGCAGCGCTTTAAATTCCTCCCATGTGTTCGGATTTTGGTTCCAGCCATGCTCTTCGAATAGCTTTTTGTTAAAGAACAACCCGCCAAAGCTGCTCGCCGTAGTAAATTCATATCTCTTCCCGTTGATCAGCGGCGTTGACTCGTACATGCCGGGCATCATAAGATCCTTGACCTTTTTGTCCGGTACGTCTGGAAGAGGAAAATCCCAAATGTCATCCATTGGTTCAAGCTTACCGGCTTCAGCGAGCCCTATAATGCCTCCGGAAGGCTCCGTATTGAATAGGTCAAACATGTCATTATCATTGCCTGCAGAGATTTTGGTAGAAAGAATCGTCTTCATATCGGCTGAAGCCGTGATGTCTACTTTGACATTCGGATATTTGGCTGTGAACGAATCAACTGCATAATCGAACCATTCTCGGCCATAACCTCCAACAAAGAAGCCTACCTTTAGCGTTACTTTCTCAGTCTTTGACAATCCGTTCTCATAAACCTCTGCTTCTGCAGGCGCACCCGGCTTATCGGAGCCAGCAGGAGTCGTACTTGGACTAGGTCCGTTGTTTCCTGAGCATGCGGCGAGCATCGTTAGAGATAATACTGCCGCAGCACCCGTACTCATTAATCGATTCATTTTTCCATTCAACATTTTGGTTCCCCCTCTTAATTAATAAATAAATTGGATTAACTATTCAAGGATAACTATGTTTTGTTAATTATCAATCAAATCAAGGTGAATACTTTGTAAATAAATAATGACTTTGATCCCTTAAGCCTCACCTCCAAAATAACGTGTAAGCGTTTGCATATTGATTATTTAATAAAGTCATGCCAGCCAACTTGTCAATTGTTTTGATAATCATTAATGGCCCTTCTAATAATCGGGAGAGTTAACCTGAAAGCCCGAATTTCCAAAAAGGTTAATTTCAGCTGAAATATCGCAATGCTTCTAAAGCTTCGATTAGCACTGAAACCGCCTTTCATCCCAAGACGTTGCATAATATACTTTGTCCGTCGAATATGGAATAAATTCGTTATTATGATAAAGGATTCTAGACGTTGCTGCTCCAATAATTGCTTGCTATACATTAAATTCTGAACCGTGTTAAATGATTTATCTTCTTTCAAAACTCTTTTTGCCGGAACGCCTCTCTCAACCAGATAATTTTTCATCAGATCCGCTTCCGAATGTCGTGAACCAACTGCTCCCCCCGATACAATGATGTATTTGTGCCCATATTGCCGAAAAAGTCTGTAAGCCTCATCCAGTCTTTCCTTAAGCAAAGGATGTATTCGGCCGTCTTTAGATACATAGCCAAGTACAATAAGCGCATCTGCTTTGCCAGGTTTCAACCTAACTGCATGCAGCCAGCATATGTAAGTAAGGACCGCTATCGCCGCTGTTGCAATTATCCATCCCATCCATACCATGACTTGCTCCTCTAGTCGTCAATTTGTTATACTTAATCAAATCAGTTTACAAATTAATCATATCTATTTTTTAAACAATGTCAATACAGTCCTTTGCTTTTTTTGTATTGTGGGGTTAAAGTTTCTCATTCCTGCCTGACTTGCAACTTTTATTCCCTTCGTATTAATGCTACACTTAGAGCAAAGTATGTGTATCATTTAATCAAATGTTTTGAATCTCGATTCATATCTAATATGTTGTCGGAAAGAGGATGCATATCGTGGGAGATTCGGTCAAAAAAACTAGCCATATGTTACTAAAATCCATTAATCAGCAGAAGGTTCTTTTTCTTATTTATTCCGAAGGGCCAATCTCTCGCGTAGAGCTTTCAGAAAAGACCGGACTAAGCAGGCAAACCGTAACAAATATCGTTAACCGCCTGTTGGAGGAAAAAATAATCGTGGCTGGAGAGCTCATTGATCTGGAAGCGGGAAGCGGAAGAAAACGAGTGGGCCTTCATATCAACAGCGGCAGCTTTTATGCCATTGGGCTTGAGCTCGCCGGTAAATATATTCGCGGGAAAGTGTACAACCTGCGTCAAGATGCCGTCGCATCGGCCGAACGCACGATTAACAAATATGGCTCCGTTGATGTGCTGCTGAAGCTGCTCCATGAAGTCATTGATGAGCTGATCAGCCAAGTGCCCAACGCTTCCAAAATAAAAGGCATTGGAATCAGTATACAGGGCTTGGTGGATTCCCAGCATGGCATCGTTCTCCGGACGCCCGGCATAGGTTTTCATCGTCTGCGGCTCAGTCAGCTTCTCGAAGACAAATATCATATTCCCGTGCATATCGAAAATGATGTTAATCTTCTTTCCGTTTACGAAAACATGAACGGGTGCTTGAAAGAATCGAATAACAATATCACAATCAAGTTCGATTATGGTACCGGCGGCGCAATTGTCGTTGATAAACAAATTATAGCGGGTTCCAACTTTGTCGCAGGGGAATTCGGGCATTATAAAGGGTTCCATGGGGAAGACGCTTATCCTTGCCATTGCGGCAGATCCGGATGCTTAACGACGCTAGCTTCCAGCAGCGGGCTAGGTGTGTCTATCAAATGTACGCTGGATGAGTTTGCGGAAGGCATAAAAACGGGAGATGCCAAGTTCCTTAGCTTGTATGAAAAAATTGTCGAAGGCATCTCGGTAGCCCTTTCCAACATTATTACGTTTATTAATCCAGACAGCCTGCTTATGACTGGCCTTGTCATTCAATCGATCAGCCCCGAGATGTTCAGCGACATCAAGGCCAGAGTCATGCATCAACTGCCGGTAACGGTTAATAACGTACAAATGACATACCTCTATAACAAACCGGACGAAACGAAACTTGCTGCCGGTTTAGTGATTAAACGGGCTTTTGAAATACCGCTTAATACTCTATCTCTTTGATCATGTGTAAATGCTCGTTTAAAGGCACTTCCTCTTCATTACGATTTTCGTTCCATACACGTACTGCATCATTGTCGAACTGCTCGGACGTAAACGTCACTTGCTGTGTTGTTTCGCTGTTGTTTACCGCAAATATATACACATGATCATTGTAGCTTTTAACCATCATTCTTAAACCATCTGCTGTTGAATGTGTAATTGCCGGCATAGCTTCTTCGGATAGGATAACAGGTGCCCCCATGCGGTATAGTCGAAATATATCGTTCAGGTTAACGGGAGGGATTGTTTGTTGTGAGAAAATTAATGGGGAAAACCGGCAAAGGCAAAGTCCACGGCATTACGGTCAAACGTTCCTTTCAGGTTCCGCTTGCGCTGCTGTTCGAGGTTATCACGAAACCGGAGCATATGCAGCACTGGAAAGGCCCCCGCGGCTTCGTCATGACGATCGTGAGCGAGGACGTCAGGCCGGGCGGCAAGGTGCATTACAGCCAATCGAGTCCCGAAGGCCAGATCATGTGGAGCCTGCTGGAGTACGTCGAAATCGTGCCAAACGAGAAATTCGTATACACAAACGCCTTCTCCGACGAGGAAGGCAACACGCTGCGCGCTCCTTTTAGCCAGATGTGGCCGCTGCGCATCCTGAACACGCTCACGTTCCGCGAAGATGGCGACATGACGGAGCTGACGATGCACGGCAAAGCCTTCGAGGCGACGAAAGCGGAAATCCAGTTTTTCGAATCGTTTAAGGAAAACGTGAAAGTCGGCTTCTCCGGCACCTTCGAGCTGCTGGACGAATATTTGGCAAAGCTGCAGGAGTAGCTGCTCGTTTGGAGGGGAGCAGTCGATGCTTTGGGGTAATTGCCCAGGGAGAACCGGCTGCGCCGTTCTATGTTCGCGGAGTAAATTTATTTTGATAAATAGTGGGGCAAGTATGGCGAAATTCCCAAGTAGACACCTTGCCCTGCAATTCATTAACGGAGGTAATACGACGATTACGCTGTGTAGCTGCTTTACGTCGCGCTATTCTTGTAATCGGTCGGCGAAAACCCGGTATATTTCTTAAAGCATTGGCTAAAATATTGCGGGTTGCTGTAACCGACCTTATCCGCTACTTCATAGGTTTTCAAATCCGTTATGCGCAGCAGCTCCATTGCCGACTTCATGCGCAATTGCTCAAATAAGTAGGGCTGATATGAACGTATCCTGCGACATCGAGTAGGGAAAGCCCCTCCACCATAAAGTTTTTTTCCATGTAATCCATAGCGGTATGAATATTGCTTTTCATCTGACGTTCGCGTTGATGATTTGCGATATCGACAAAGTGTTTGGTTAACCGACGCAGAGCCGAAAACAACTCATCATTGGTTTGATACCGTTCCACATTTTGATTAAACAGGTAGAAATCCGTTACTTCGCCGGACTCCGCCACCAGCATTTCGCTGTCGCTTATCCATTCCTCAAACTCTTTGAACAGGGGAAGAGTAATTTCCACGCCGATCAAACGCAGTTGCGATAACGTTACATATTTCATTTCCAAAAGCATTTGTTGGATTTCGTCCAAAATGGAGAAGGCTTTATTCTCCAAGCCCAATTTCACGTTCATGGCAAACTCTTTTTCCAGTCCATGCAGCTTGGTTTTTGCAAAACTGGATGGAGGCAAACCGGTATCGCCACTAATTAGCACTCGGTTCTTGCCAATCATATGCCGAAATTCAAACGTCGACTTGGCATCCCGATAGGACAACGAAATATCGCGGCAGCTATCGTAAATAAAGCCGATACCAATGGACACTGTCGTTTTCAGATATTTCTCTATTTTTTGACGCATATTTTCAGCAATTTGAATCATTTTCTGCTGAATCAGGTCTTTCTCTTCCGTTTCAAAATAGATGATAACGATTTCATCATCGTGCGAATGAGACAGACCAAAATATGCGTACGGAAGCCCGCCGCATGGTTGCTCCATTCGCGTTCTATGCCGATCAGGCCGCCCAGCAACGCCGATAAAACCATACGGATTGTTAAATCCAGCCAGGATATCTCCCACACGCTTTCCATCTCCATTAACATCGCCTATCATCCTTTCGCCATTGCCGACACGGAAATGTAATATATTCATTAGAAAGGGGCTGTCTCAAAAATAGTTTTTTTTGCTTGACGAGACAGTACACGTGTTGAAATGTCAGTGAAAATAAAGAAATGGTGGTGCTAGGGAGCCTATCCCTGCACCACCATTTCTGCTTTTTGGTCGATTGCCGCCTTCTTGAGCAAATTATGGGCGAGCGAAATCCACCCGACCTCTAGGCTCACTTTTGGCAGGCCTCGAAGCAGAAAACGTCTTGATCCTCGGTTATTCTTTATTTGCCCGAATACACTTTCCGGCTCAATCATCCTTCGAACCGAGAGGGCGTACCCGTCCTCACTTCTGAGTTTCTCGCGTGCTCGCTGCTTGTAACGCAGATACTTTAGACTCACGCTGATTTCGCGATTTCCTTTTGCTTTCGTACTTGCTTCTCTGAGCGGACAACCTTCGCGCCGGCGCTGAAGGAGTGAATCGACACCCGGTCGGCCAGACGATATTGCCGGATGCCGGTATTCTTCCATCGTATTCTCGGGCGCGTAGCCGAAAGCGCCGCGGTGCGCGATGGTGACGGGATTTTTCTCCGGGAGAACAGGTCGATCCAGGCCAGTGGATACGCCATATAGGAGACGACGACCAGCCCGGCGAGCGCCATAAGCAGCAAGGCGTGGACGATGTACAAATAAACCGTTGAAATCAATGTCTTCTTGCGCATGTGTTATCTCCCCCTGAGGTATCTATTAAAGCAACACATCGCACGATTTACATTTCCGGGTTACAACATTGCATGTCAACGAAAAAAACCGGCCATATCAGATGGCCGGTGGTAACTTGTATGTTGGCGGCCTATACAAGCGCCTCTTCCATGATAGAAATATTGATTTTAATACCCGACCGGCAGTGCGAACAATCTTCCTTCCCCTTGGGCCAGAGTGATGTTCAGTACGCCGGTGCCGGCTGTATAAGTGCCTTGCACGAGCGGGACCTCCGCTCCGGTAGTCTTTGAGATTTCCGTTAATGTGGCCGGTTTTGGATTTAAGTTAAATGGAATATTGGTCTTAACGAAATTATATTCGCGGTTTACCAGCATAATATATTTGCGCCCGCTTGCGTCAGTGAAGTATCCTGTTACCGTTGTTTCATTCATATCCTGCGGCCTGATAAAGAAGCCGGCCGGGATACCGGTCGTTCCCCGGGGCTTATTAAGCCCTGTATGGTAGACAGCTTGGGATGTCAAATCCTTCAAGGTTGCCCCCAAATTTTTCATTTCACCGTTTAACGTTTGAATATGCGAATATGCTGCCGTCTGCGTTCCGTTAAAATCGACGGGCGAGCCGTTGAATACTTCACCCCAGCCGTTTGTTTGCGGACGCCAATACGTAAACCAATACATATTTTTAAAGCCGTAAGCCAGATGCGTGTATACATTGTATCGCTTCTCATTCAGGGTTGGATTGCGATATCTTACGGCACCCGTGTTGCTGTCCGTGATCCCTACGGATTGGAGGAATGCGCCGTACTTCACGTTTTTGTCGATGGCTCTGTCGCGGATCAGCTCAATATTGAGAAAATAATTGACATCGTCGCTCGGGCCGCCCAGGAACGGGTAATTATCGAATTGAATAAAGTCGGCCCCGCTATAGTCTACCCAGTCGTCCACATAGTTCTCGTATTCGCTGCCGAAGCGGGCATTGAACCACATATCGGAATTCGCTTGCTGCACCCCGTTCTTATAAGCTGTTCCGCCTGCGTATGCGCTGGACGAAGAATACACAATCCAGCCTACGTTAGAGCCGGAGTTGCTTGTGAGCTCCCAGTAATAAGACGTATTTGAATTCAATTTTGCAGCGATATAAAAAATCGGCGTATGTCCGGAGTTTGATGAGGTAAGCGTTTTGGATACGGCAATCTTATTCGTTTTGGACGGACTGTCCCATAGGGTAATCGTCAGAGCTTGACCGTTCCAAAGAACAGGATCGATATAGGGTTGAATATAGTATAAGAAACGGTTGACATTGGCAGGTGTTGTAAAGGTTTGGCCAAACGATTGAGTGGATCGAACGTAATCGCCGCTGCCCAATGGCGGATTGACCTTTATATCCGGCGTATTAGGTCTTCTTGTATATAGTTTGTAGTAGAAATCGTAATTTTTGGCTACGCCGTTTACGTAAGCGGTGCCATCCGCATTCGTGCTGGTGCCTGTTGGAGATGAAGTTACCCAACCAACGGAATTGTCGCCGCCGCCGTTATGAGTCAGTTCCCAATAATAAGTCGTATTTGCCGTCAATTGAACGTCCAATGTAAAGATCGGGTAATATTTATATTGCTGATTGGTGGTGGCGCTGGCATATCCCCATACATCGGCTTGCGCAAGCTTGGCGGTTTTGGCCGGACTGTCCCATATTTTTAAGGAAAGCATTTCATTGCTTGACCACTGAACGGCGTCCAGATAAAATTGCATGCTGCGCAGAAAACTGACACCGGCAGGCATCTTGAATGTTTGACCGAGCGGCTGCTGTGCCGTAACAAAAGTACCGCTGCCTCTCGCGGCCGAATTGCTTAGAAACAGCTTTCCGCTTGGAGCCCCTAAAAAATCGCCTTCAGACCTTTCGGATTTGTAAGCAAGCAAGTTGACGTAATAGGATAAATTAGGAGCAAACAATTTGGCCTGCTTATAGGTGTTCGCATATCCTTCCAAATTCCATCCGGCCGGTTCGTCCTTGAGATTAAGACCTTTGACCCGGGCATCGTTTTTGTAAGGAAGTATGGCATTGTTCAACGCCGTAATATCGGCGGAAGTGAATGTTTCTTTGCCGTAAATTGCCGCATCCGTTGCCATAAGGGTAACATTGTTGGCATTGCTGAAGTTAATACCGCTTTCATTCTTGGCTTTGGTCATCAAGCTTTCCGACTCTATGGCCATCACCGTATCGATATTGGCGTTTTTAATCGCTAACCAGTTTGCGTTCGTGTTCATGTCGGTCGAATAGGCCGGTCCTGCAGTAGGCGGTTGCCAGTAGGCACCAATATTGAATGAACCGGTTGGAGAGGCGCTTGCCGAAGACGTTGTCAGCACAATCGCCAGCAGAATCGTCATGAAAATCGCGAACGAGCGTTGCCTCCCTTTATACCTGATCCCCTTCCCAAACGATTCTTTTTCCTGTTTCATTTCGATCAGCTCCTTTGATTGAATCACGATTTGGTAGCGTATACAATTTGGCCATATTGGATATCGGCGACAGCCCGCTGCTCCCGAGCGATGCCGACGCTGGATACATTCTTTTTGCTTTGCTGAATACCAGGCAGACCAAGATGACGGATACGATGGAGCAATGGAAGCGCGAGAAGAAATATCTGGTTACGATCCAATTTTATGTCCCCGATTTGGAAATCCCGAATGTGGCGGGCGACAATATGGCGGGCGGATATATGGCTGCCAAGCATTTGCTTGATTTGGGCCATAAACGAATCGGGATTATTCTAACGGGAAAGTCAATCGTAGAGTTAAACATGGAGTTCTCGCTCCGGCTTCAGGGTTACCGTATGGCGCTTGATAATTGCAGCATTCCTTTTGACCCGGGTCTGGTGCCGCAGGATATCAGTATCATCGGTTATGACGGTCACCCTGCCGGAAAGTGGTCGATCCCCCGGCTAACTTCGGTAGACCAGAATATGCATCTTTTCGGAACTCAGGCCGCAGAAATTCTTATTCAGCATCCCGGCGGAAGCTACCCAGGCGCGATCATCGCTCCGCGGCTTATTGTCAGGGAAAGCACGGCACCGCCAGCCAAGGACTGACTTCGCAGCTGCGGAACAGCTTGAAACGCATGAAGGACGTGGCCTGAAATCGCATAGAACCGGTTGCCGAGGACCGCATGATACTAGCTGTCCTCGGCGAACCGTAACCCCGTGCCGGCTTCAAGCTCTACCCCTTCACACTCCCCAGAACAATCCCCTTTACAAAATAGCGCTGCAGGAACGGATAGACGAGAATGATCGGCAATGCGCCAAGGAAGATTTGGGACGCTTTGGCCGTGCGATCCGATACATCCCTCAAAATCTCGAAATCTTTGCCCGACATCGAAGTCAAGTCAATGTTGACAATAATCGTTTGTAAGTAGGTCGACAAAGGAAAGTGCTCCGGCACTTTCATCAAGATCAACCCGTCGAACCAGGAATTCCAGTGGCCGACAATGGTAAACAACGTAATCGTGGCAATGGCGGGCATGGACATCGGTACGTAAATGCGCCACATAGTCGTCCAATGGCCTGCTCCGTCGATGGAGGCGGACTCGTCAAGCTCCTTCGGCAATCCGCGGAAGAAGTTCAGCAGCAGGATCACATTAAATACCGGCACGGCGCCGGGCAGCACCAAAGCCCACAAGGTATCCATGATACCGGTCCATTTGATCGTCATGTACCACGGGATTAATCCGCCGTTGAACAGAATCGTAAAGACGAAAATCCAGGCATAAGGTGTCCTGAACCGAAATGCCGCCGTTTCCTTCGATAGCGGATAGGCGACCAATAACGTCAGCAGGAGGTTTACTGTCGTTCCCAATCCCACGCGCTGTAACGTAACCAACATCGATTGCATAAATTCCGGTTTTCGGAGAATGAATTCATAAGCGCTGGTCGTGAACCCGACCGGCCATAATTTGACCAATCCCGCCGCAGCCGAGCTGTTGCTGCTAAACGACAAGGCGAGCACGTGCACCAGCGGCAATATGCATACGAGCGCCAGTAAGGATAGAAAAGCGACATTGAATAGATTGAACACCCGGTAGCTTGCGCTTTTTTTCACGACGACATCCTTCCTCTGCTAGAAAATCCGGTAGTTGGCGAAACGATAAGCGAGTAAATAGGATACGGCCACCATAACGAACGAAACAATCGATTTGAACAGCCCCATTGCCGTTGCCAGGCTGTATTGCGCCTGTTCAAGCCCGGTTCGATAGACGAGCGTATCGATAATATCTCCGGTCTCATATACGGATGGACTGTACAAATTAAAAATCTGATCGAAGCCGGCATTCAACACGTTGCCGAGGCTGAGTGTAGCCAAGAGTACGATGATGGGCAGCATGCCGGGCAATGTGATGTGCAACGTTTGTTTCCACCGGTTCGCGCCGTCGATCAGCGCCGCCTCGTACAGAGCCGGATTAATCGAGGTCAACGCCGCTAAATAAACGATCGTATTGAATCCGAATTCTTTCCACACATCGGTTATGACGATCGTGAAGGGAAACCAATTATTGTCCCCGAGGAAATAAATCGGCTGGATTCCGAACGCACCGAGCACTTGGTTGACGATGCCTTGGGACGGAGACAGAATATCGACAAGAATGCCGCCCAATATGATCCAGGATAAAAAATGCGGCAAATAGATCAGCGTTTGAACGCTGCGCTTCAACCAGTTTTTTCGCAATTCATTCAGAAGCAGGGCAACGATGATCGGGACGAGCTGCCCGACCATAATCTTGAAAAATGCAATGTAAAAGGTATTTCCCAGGACGCGTAAAGAGTTCGGCATCTCCAACACATACTTGAAATGCGATAATCCGACCCAGGGGTTGTCCAGAAAGGGGCGTCCGGGCAAAAACTTGACAAATGCGAGCGACAAACCGAAAAAGGGAACGTAACTGTAGATTAAGACCAGCAATAAGCCGGGAAGCAGCATGAAATGAAGCGGAAGTTGACGAATACTTTTCTTGGACAGCATGTTTTCCACATCCCCGAAGCAGAAGAGAGAGAAGAGCTGCAACATTCTTCTCCCTCATCATTAGTCAGTAAAGACTTACCGTGAAGCAGCCCATTCGTTGACTTCCTTGGTAATCTGGTCGCCGCCGAGTTTCTTCCAATCGGAAACAAACTTATCGAATTCATCGATACCGGCTGCGCCCATAATGATCTTGGTAAACGTTTCTTTCATGAGTGTTTCGAGCGTACTGTTCTTTTCGCCCATCGTTGGCGTAGGCGGTCCGAAATATTCGCTGCGCAAGAAGAGACTTTGATCCAGCATCTGTTCGATTACTTTGTAGCTGCCTTCCGGACCGAAAACTTTATAATAGCCCCAGTTCTTTTCGTCGCCTTCGAGATACTTGGCAATTAACGGCAGTTGACCTTCTTTTGCCGACTTCAGGCCTTCCATATCGTTGGCCTCCAGCAGTTTCTTCGCTTTGCGGTAGACATCCAGATTTTCCGTAATCGGAGCGCCGGCGAGAATGACATATTTGAAAGTTTCAATGCCGTCGTACTTGCTGTCCGTCGTTTCCGGCTTATTTACATGAATGCGATCGTAAAAGAAATTCATCATTTTGAGCGCAGCTTCAGGATGCTTTGCATCTTTACGCACGACATAGTATTGTCCGCTAGGCACGTCGAACGGAACCTGGCCGATTGCCGGTTGACCGTCTACGGATGGAAGCAGGTAGGGCTCCCATTGCATGGACGGATCGAGATTTCTGCCGTCTTGAATCGGCCAGATCGGCGTCCACATCGCGCCGTAGTACATGCCGAGCTTTCCGCTCGTTACGGCTTCAGCAACCTTGCCGCCGTCCCTCGTTCCGAATTCCTTGTCGATTGCCTTTGCGGCATACAGCTTTTGCAGCGCGGCAAGCGCCGTCTTCATCTCCGGTTGAATGTTGCTGTTTACGATTTGTCCGGATGCGTCCTTCAACCAGGTATTGTAGTATGCATGATACCCGTTGAGGAAGCCTTCAAAGCCGGGGAATCCGCCGTTCAAGTCCTTGGATAAGCCCAACCCGTACGTATCCGCCTTGCCGTTGCCGTCGGGATCCTGCGACGCAAAAGCTTCGGCGATTTTCTCGACGTCGGCCATCGTTTTCGGATCGGGAAGATTCAGCTTGGCGAGCCAGTCCTTGCGCACCCACAGCAAGGGAACTTCGTCGATATCCGACCCCAGCCGCGGCAGACCGAGCAATTTTCCGCCGAACGTTGCAGAGCTCAATGCCACGCCGCCGTCGTCGGAAAATATTTTCTTGGTAAAGTCGGAGGCGTAGCTTTGATAGATGTCCGTCAAATCCGCCAACTGTCCTGCTTCAGCCAGCTGTTTCAGTTGACCGCTGTTGACGGTCATAATGTCGGCCAAGTCGTTGCTGGCGATCGACACGTTCAGCTTCTGGTAATATTGATCGATCGGTCCTTGCAGCGTCCACTCGTATTTGACTTTAACGCCGAGACCTTCTTCGTAATTACGCGTCCACACATTGTCTGTCGCAGATTCGCCTTCGATGAATTTCACGTTCTCGTCGTAGGGACGGATAACGGACACTTCGATCGGCGGATCGTACTTGCCGAGCGGATCTGCGGGCGCAGCCGAAGGTGCGGATGCCTCCGCATTCTCGCTGCCGGATGTCGGCTGCAAAGCGCCCGCGTTGGATGGTGCGTCGTTGTTGTTCCCGGAGCTGCAGCCGGACAACACGACGACAAGCACGAGCGCCGCGGCAAGCACCAGGGAAATGGCTTTCTTTTTGTTCACATGGTTCCCCCCAAATCATCGATTGTAGAAGATGTCTCTTCTTACTTTCTTAGTATAGAGGCGTGCCCGCAAACGCGAAATTGGACGATTTCGACTATTCTTGCTCTCTCGTTACCAGTCTCCATTACATCCGGGATTGCTCGCGATACTCCTGGGGAGTTAGACCTACCGCTTTTTTAAAAAATCGGTTGAAATACGCAGCGGACTCGAAGCCCACCTTGACCGCAATATCCTGCACCTTGTCGTCGGTCTTCTTGAGCTTTTCCGTGGCGGCGGCCAGCCGCGCGGACATGATGGTATCGGACAAGCTCTCGCCGGCAATCTGTTTATACAAGCGGGACAAATAGGAAGGATTCAGCGCGACGACTTCACCGAGTCGGACTTGCGACAGATCTCCGGCCAAATTCGCTTCAATATAGGTTCTGATCCGGTGAATCACACTTTTACCGTACTGCTTGTTCAGCGACTCCTTGCGCGAGAAGACGGCGTCTCCGAGCTCCGTTGCCAGCGACAGAGTCGTCTCCCAGTTCGCATTCGCGTCAAGCTTAAGCAGACGGTCCATGATCGTTAAGACCATCGTCGTCTTGAGCAGCCCTTCGTCGGCCAATACCGTCATGAGCATCGAGATCAGCCGATAGGCCGCCATCAGCTTCAATTCGACATTCCCGTCCGAAAGATTCGAAAGCTCCACCAGCTTTTGCCGGAAGTCGTCCTTCTGACCGCTCTCCATCAACACGCCCAGCTCGTCGATGAGCTTGCCGATCTGCCTGGCACTGTATTCGACAGGTGCGGTTTCCGCAAAATCCCCTTCGCTGTCCATATCCGTCAGGAGCAGCTCATGACCCAGGCCGCCTCCTCTTCGCATCACCCTGTTCAGCGAATCGTGCCGGGCCGCGATCTGCGGCCATTCGCAGCTTGAATAAGCCATGACGAACGAAAGCTTTAGACGAAGCAATTGCTTGCAGGACTGCTGAATTCGCTCGAATGTGCCTTGAAGAAGCTGCGACAGGTCCGCCCGCTCCCCTTCTGCGTTTCGTTCGTCGGCTTGGATCATCCAGGCCATACGGTTCTTCTCGTAAACAAATGATTTGGCGTTTAAAGCCCCCGCCAAATATTCCTGCGCAATATTTTGTACGGCGAACAGCAGCAGCCTCTTGTCGGCTTCCCTGTAATCGGCCCATTCGTCCACGCGGGCAATCGCCAGCCATACCGGCCGATCGTAGGCAAAGGTAAGCTTCAAATCGGCAAATTGCTCCCCGAGCCGTCGGCCGGCCGTCTTCTCCCCCTGCAGAAGGTCGGTCAGAAATTCATTTTGCAAATAGGGCAAAGCGGCCATAAAACGGGACTTTGCTTGCTCGAATTGCTCTTCCTTGACAAACTCGGCTTCCAATTCTTCCAGGGCTGCACGAATGGCGCGAAGCACCGGCTCGTCTCCATCGGTTTTCAGAATATAATCTGCCGCCCGTTGATGAATGGCCTCTCTGGCGTAATCAAAATCGTCGTGCCCCGTTAAAAAGATGACTTTGCATCTGGGCCACTGCCGTTTGATGTGCCGCTGCAGCTCCAGCCCGTCCATGCCCGGCATGCAGATGTCGGTCAGCACGACGTCGATGGTCGTTCTTTGCAGCCAATCCAGAGCTTCGAGCGCGGACGCGGCCTTATACACTTCCAATTCGGCGAAATTCGCCTCCTTCACCATCGATGTCAGTCCGTTTAGAATGAACAGCTCATCATCCACAATTAAGATTCGGCGCATGCTCGTTTCCTCCGTTCATTGTCACTCGGCCGGCAAATGCAGAGCTACGTTCAAGCCGCCCCTCGCACCGGCCGACACCCGAACGCCCCAAGGCTCTCCGTATTTGAGCCTGATTCGTTTGTGCACGTTGATGAGCCCCGTGTTGTCCGGCGAGCCCAGCGACGCCATCTCAAGCTTGTGCCGAATCGCGCCGATCTCTTCATCCGACACCGGATCGCCGTTGTTCTCCACCGAGAAGACGACGGATTTCCCTTCTTCTCCTTCAATGAGCGACAACGCGATCGCTCCGTTCTCCGTAACCGTCTGCAAGCCATGCTGATAGGCGTTCTCGACAATCGGTTGGAAGATAAGCCGCGGAATGCGTATCTCCTCCAGGCGCGCGGTCCGGCAAACGATGCTGGCCTCGATCCGGTTCCGAAACCTCATTTGCTGAATTTCCAGGTAGGCGAGCGTGTGATTCCACTCCTGGCCAAGTGTCGCTTCGCTGGACGAATTGCGGGTAATGTAAACGAAATAATCGCCCAAATATTGTGTCGCCCGCTCCAGATTGTCGAGATCGTGCATGCGCGCCATGCGATGCACCATATAGTACGTGTTGTACAGGAAGTGGGGATTGATTTGCGACTGCAATTGCTTAAGCTCCGATTGCTGCGCCATAATTTGCGATTGGTACACGTCCTGTACCGACTGTCTTAGCTTGCTGACCATCAGGTTAAACTGGCCGTACATATATTGAAATTCATCGTGATTCCGATGCGTAATCGTTAAGCTCAAGTCTCCTTTCTCCACCTTGCGGAACGCTTGAACCATGCGGCGAATCGGAGAATGGATCGATCTGAATATCCAGTAGGAGAATCCTACAACCGCTATCAGCGCCGCGCCGAACAGATTGCGAAACAAAGCCCGGTACCTTTGCAGCGGTCCCATTACGTTATCTTCCGGCATATAAAGCGCAAGCGTCATGTTCAACAGCTCGGAGCGTTCGTAAACGATATAGTAGGTAAGGTCGCCGAGCTTCAGGACGCCGCTCCCCGTTGGCCGGTCCGCTGGTTGCCCCGACGCATATTCCAGGATTCTGCCTCTCAGCCCTTCGGGAGAAGCTCCCGCTTCCAGCATCCAATCCCGGTTATCGTTGAACAGCAGGGAGCCCCCTCCGGTGTCGCCAAGCATGCGACGCAAGTAGACTTGCAGGCTCGAACGGTCGATTTCCGACTGCAGGATGTACATAGGGGGCGAAGCCGTAAAGTAGTTGGGATCCGGAAAGATCGTACTGAGCAGCATCTTGTCGTGCCAGTAGACAAAGGGGGATTGAACTCCTTTCTTCAATTTCTGCAGTTGTTTGATTTCCGAATCCGTCATCGGGGCAATATCCTTCCCCGAGAGGAGCGTTTTGCCGATCTCGGGAATAAACAGTTCTGCCTGACGGACATACAGACTGGAAGTTTCCAAGATCCAGAGCTTATTCTGCACCCGCTTTTGCATTTGCATCACATCGTAGTAGGGGAGTATGGCCGACATGCTGCTCAACTTCGTAATGTCGTTATCGAGCGCATATTGCGTGTGCAGCCGAATCAGGCGCTCCATCTCCGCATCCAGGGAACTGACCGTAAAGCGAACCCGCGTCTCCATCGAGCCCCAGATTTCATTGCGTACGCTCTCCGCACCGAACCGGAACAATTGGAAGGAAACCATGAAAGAGGGGATAATCGCGATCAAAAACAAGACGATAAGCTTGGGGAATATTTTCAGATTTTTGAACGCCGAAAATGCTTTCATAAGGAGATCATCCTTCTTCTGCGCGTGTTGTCATGCTACATTATTAATTCGCCGGGGGTTCTCCCAACCCTGCGTTGCGGACCGCTCATCTTCTTGCATTCTTGCGACTATTCTTGACTTTTGGTTACTTCTAAGAAATTCTATTTGTCTGCAATTGATTCCAGACCGCCGCCAGATTCATGGCCTCGTAGACCGCGCCTTGATTGATGGCTCCATCGCCAAAAAAAGAAACGCTTACACGGTCGGTTCCCGTCATGCGCACGGTCATGGCGGCGCCGACGGCGATCGGCACGCCGGTGCCTACGATGCCGTTCGCGCCAAGTATCCCGCTTTCGGGGTCCGCTATGTGCATGGGCCCGCCTTTTCCTTTGCAAAATCCGTCCGCCCGACCGAGAACTTCGGCCATCAGCCCCTTCGGGTCCGCGCCTTTGGCAAGGTGCTGGCCGCGTCCGCAGTAGGTAGTGGTCATGTAATCGTCCGGCCGCAGCCATGTCTTGGATGAGGGATGTCAGCATTTGTCTTAGCTCATTCGCGTACTCTCTCAATGGCATTTGTAAAATCCTAATTTTTCATTTTCACGCCAAAAGAGCGCGCTATCTTTTCGATAACCCGCTCTTTTGATTTTTAGACACTATGCCTTAACTTAATGACATTGCCCCTAAGGGCGGTTATTTTTACTCGCATACGGATACAACAAGTCCTTCTTTTAGAAGCGGCCGTAAAATGCGTCGCGGTACACCTCAGCCAATTCAGAAACAAGCGGCAATTTCGGATTCGCAGTCTTACCTTGATCTTTAAATGCACGGTCTGCCAAATAATCCACGCGTGCTTCGAATTCCTTAGCATCAAAGCCCAATTGCTGGAACGACTCTTCAATACCAAGCGCCTTGTTCAGCTTACGGATCGCATTAATATTTAGGGAACGATGCAATATTTCATAAAAAATAAAAAACCTCGCCGATCGTGGGATCGGCGAGGTTTTTGGTCGTTCCATGTTTGAAGATGGCTTGGCAGCAAACTTTACAACTACAACTTAATCGTCTTGCCCGCCGGCACCATGGCCGACTCCCCGTCAACGCCGATCCATACATCGGTAGCGGACGGATTATGGACAAGGCTCCTGTCGACAGAGAAACGGAGTGCGCTTACGGCATTCTGGTATGCGATCAACTCCGACATTGTGGTGTGCCAAAGATTTTCACGGCCGCCCAGCAGCTCGCCGACACGGTCGACCAACTCCCAATTGCCGTCATTGGCGAATTCATAGCTATGCCCCCAAATAAACAACAGCTCCATGCGCGAGTGGCGAGACTGCAAAGCCAGGAACTCCTCCGCCTTCTCCACCATCGTCTTGTGATGGCAGGTTGGGTGCCAGCGCAATGGGTCCGCTGGCATGTGGAAACTGCCGTGGCTTTGCACCGTACGCGCATTCTCGATACCCAGAGCAGGCAACATATCCACCACCCTGTCGTTGTAGGTGCCGAACGGGTAGCTCATGCCCCGAACCGGATACCCGACAAGCGATTCGAGCGCCGCCCTATCCGTCAAAATCTCCTCCGCCACCTGATCCGTAGGCGACTGCTCAAGGAACGGATGCGTCACCGTGTGCGCGGACACTTCATGCCCTTCGAATAATGCCCGAACCTCTTCCGCTTGGATGTACCCGTCTCGTCCAAAAAATCCGGAATTGAGATGGAACGTGCCTTTCAGTCCGTATCGATTCATCATCTCGACTAACCGACGATCATGCTCGCGTCCGTCGTCGAAGCTGAATACGACAGCTTTTTGGCTGCCGTTCGGGAAACGATCGAATTTGATTTTGCGTGTGGCCAAGAGACTATCCCCTTTCATCCTGTCATTGTCCGTTATCAAACTCTATCATACTGGATCAAGGAGCTCGCGCCTAGTGCCTTCCTTTCCATCTCCCCGTCAACAGGAGCAATAGAAACGAGATGATGACGATGCCAATCGTCCAGGCCCATGCCATCGTCATGCGGCCGCCGTCAACCGCCACATAGATCGCGGTAGGCACCGTTTGGGTTTTGCCGGGAATGTTGCCCGCAATCATCAGGGTCGCGCCGAACTCGCCCAGACCGCGGGCGAAGCCGAGCACGTACGCCGTCACCAGCGAGCGCCAGGCTAGCGGCAATGTAATCATACGGAACACCTGCATGTTGCTGGCTCCCATGGATCGCGCCGACTCCTCCAGCTCGCGGTCGACGGAGTCGAAGCCGACCTTCATCGTCTGGTAGACAAGCGGGAACGCAACGACGACGGCCGCGATGACGGCCGCCCACACGCTAAATATAACCGGCGAGGAGAAAAGCCATTCGATCGCTTGACCGACCCAGCTTCTGCGTCCGAGCAGCATAAGCAGCAGAAAGCCCACAACGGTCGGCGGCAAGACGAGCGGCAGCAGGAACGCCGTATCCACCATCGTTTGTCCGCGGAATTTCCTGCGGGACATCCACCATGCCGCGGCGATGCCAAGCACGGCAGCTACGATGCTGGACAGCAGCGTGACCTGGATGGACAGGCGAATCGGCGGCCAGAACGTCATCCAGTCGATGCCGATCACGGATTCGGAACGGAGAAGCCGTATTTGACGAAGACGTCCAATGCTTCCTTGCTCTGCAGAAATTCAAGGAACGCTGCCGCTTCCTCCGGATACTCCGTCGCCTTCACGATGCCGACCGGATACAGAATCGGCGTATAGCTGTCCGGCGATACGGCGAAGGCTACCTCGGATGCGGTCGACGACATCGCGTCCGTTCGGTATACGAAGCCGACATCCGCATTGCCCGTCTCTACATAGCTCAGCACTTGGCGAACATCCTTTGCTTGTACCATTACGCCTTGCAAGGCATCCCACAACGCTGCATGCTCGAGTGCTTCTTTGGCGTAGTTCCCCGCGGGGACGCTCTCCGGAATCCCGATCGCGATTCGTTTCACATCAGGGCCCTGCAAGTCCTGCAAGGCTGCAAGGTCCAGCTTGCTGTCTGTTGGTACAACAACGACGAGATCGTTGCCGAGCAGGTTGCTTTGCTGCTCCTCTTCGATGTAACCGCCGCCCACCAGAGCTTTCATGTTCTTCGTTGCGGCAGACAAAAACAAATCAACAGGCGCGCCTTCCTCGATCTGGGTCTGCAGCGCGCCGGAAGCTCCGAAATTGTACAAAATCTTCACGTCGCCTCCCGCTTTCGACTCGTATATGCTTTTTAATTGTTCGAGTGCATCCGTCAGACTGGCGGCGGCGGACACCGTCAGCTCGACTGGCGTTCCCGCAGCTTCCTGCTGCTTCTCGTTCGAGCCCGACGCGCAGCCAGCCATGATGATCATAACCGCTAACGCAAATATCCAAATCGGATGAAACCTCACTGTTCTCCCCGACATCCACCCAACACCTTCCAACTAATTATATCTATTTATATCTAAATATAATTATAATTCTGCTTTTGGTTGGATGTAAACCTTCATGTGAGGTAATATTACTCTGGCGAAGGGATGTCTTTAGGGCAGCTGAGGGACTAACGCCTTACTTTGCTCCACACGCCAACGTTGTGCGTTTCTGTAGCCTGATTTCCGAGACTGTTGATTAATTCCAACAGTTCTTCTCTCCGATCAATTTTAATTGAGAGTTCCCAGTCGGTAAAAAAATAACATTGTTTTAAATCGATTCGGCAGTCTCGAAAGTCGGGCTACTGGCGCGCGAGCGGCTTTGCGGAGCGCAATAGCCCGAAAAAGTCGGGCTACTGCTGCGCGAACGGCTTCGCGGAGCGCAATAGCCCGAGAAAGTCGGGCTACTTCAGCGCGAGCGGCTTCGCGGAGCGCAATAGCCCGAAAAAGTCGGGCTACTTCAGCGCGAGCGGCTTCGCGGAGCGCAATAGCCCGAAAAAGTCGGGCTACTTCAGCGCGAGCGGCTTCGCGGAGCGCAGTAGCCCGAGAAAGTCGGGCTACTTCAGCGCGAGCGGCTTCGCGGAACGCAATAGCCCGAGAAAGTCGGGCTACTTCAGCGCGAGCGGCTTCGCGGAGCGCAATAGCCCGAGAAAGTCGGGCTACTGCTGCGCGAGCGGCTTCGCGGAGCGCAATAGCCCGACAAAGTCGGGCTACTTCAGCGCGAGCGGCTTCGCGGAACGCAATAGCCCGAAAAAGTCGGGCTACTTCAGCGCGAGCGGCTTCGCGGAGCGCAATAGCCCGAAAAAGTCGGGCTACTTCAGCGCGAGCGGCTTCGCGGAGCGCAATAGCCCGAAAAAGTCGGGCTACTTCAGCGCGAGCGGCTTCGCGGAGCGCAATAGCCCGAGAAAGTCGGGCTACAGGCGCAAAGCTCTCGCGCGCATCAAAAAAGGGAGCCTTCGCCCCCTTTTTATCCAAACGTTCCTCAACCGCTTCATCAATCTCCTAGTAGAACGGTCCCGCCGACGTCGAACATCCCGGGAATCCGTTGATGTCTTGAACGGTATGGAATGGGTACTGTTTCGCGGCATATTGGTTCTGGTACATATATTCTTGCAGGATGACCGTGTTGTTGTTCAAGCTGCATAAGACGCCGGATACGCCTTGACCATTCGTCAAAGATACCCCGATAGGCTGACCGATGAGCATCGTCGCCTTCTGATACCATGGCACGGGCTGCACACCTCCTCGCACCATCGTATGTCGCGACACTCTCAAGGAAACTTGGCCCTCGCCCGATTCGGATTACCATGACGGCCCTCGTACAGAACGGGAGCCGCTTCCCTACTCTTATGCTAAAATAGAACTCATAGAATAACGGCTTAATTCAGCGGGAGGAACATACGCTATGTCACAATCGTCCGATATCTCCTATACGACCGATGAGCTTGCGAAGCTGCTCAAAATATCCAAGCTGACCGTCTACGACCTGATCAAAAAAGGCGAACTCTCCTCTTACCGCGTCGGCAAACAAATGAGAGTAGACGCTGCCGACCTGGAGGCGTACAAGCGTCGGAACCGAATGATCCCGGAGGGTCCTCTCGGTCAGCGGCAACAGCCCGCCTCGCACGATGCCCCAAGCTCCCCGCCATTTCCCCGCTCCATCGTGATTACGGGGCAAGACATCAGTCTGGACGTTCTCGCCAGACATTTGGAAACGGAGCTGCCTGAGTACCGGATGCTCCGGTCGCACATCGGCAGCATGGATAGCCTGATCCGCATGTACAAGGGCGAAGCCGATCTTGTCAGTACCCATCTGCTGGACGGGGACAGCGGCGAATACAACGTGCCATACATCCGTCGTCTACTCGTTGGCATGCCGCATCTCGTCGTCAATCTTTTGGCCCGCAGCGCAGGTCTGTTCGTCGCGGAGGGCAATCCGCACGGCATCACATGCTGGGCCGACCTCGCTCGTCCCGGGATGCGCATCGCGAACCGGGAGCAGGGCGCCGGCGCCCGCGTACTGCTCGACGAGCAACTTCGTCTGCACCGCATCCCGCAGGAGGGCTTGCTGGGATACGGGAAGACGCTCACGAATCACCTGTCCGTTGCGGCTATGGTCGCCTCCGGAGAAGCCGACGTCGGCGTCGGAACGGCAAAAGCCGCCTCCATCGTGGAAGGCGTCAGCTTCATTCCACTCATTCAGGAGCGCTACGATCTGGTCATGCTGAAGCGGCCAGATAATAGTCCCTGGATCGAAGCCGTGCTCCGCATTCTCCGGTCGGACAGCTTCAAGCGAGAGCTTCGAGCGATTGCAGCCTACGATTTAAGCCACACCGGCGAAATCATGGCGGAGGCTTGATGCCTCCGCCCGCTTCTTCCCGAAAGGTCGGGCATTCTATTTTTCACAGGGAGTCCCCCCCGGTTCAACTTCCTATTCCGCTCCCCTTCCCGCTCCCGCCAGGCCCATGCAGGATCGCGGAACCCTGACCCGGCTCCGGCACCCGCGTAAGAATGGCTCCACCGATCAGGAACAGGACGACAAGGCTGAACACGCCTGTACTGGTATTGCCTGTAGCTTGCGCCGTCAGGCCGACGAGCAAAGGTCCCAGGATCGAGGCGAACTTATCGAAAATATTATAAAAGCCGAAGAAGCGGTTCGCGTTTTGTTTGGGCACCATTCTGGCGAAGTAGGATCGGCTCAAGGCTTGAATGCCTCCTTGCGAGGTAGCGACCAGCATGGCGAGAATCCAGAAATCGAACGCCGTCTTCATGAAATAAGCGTAAATGCACACGAGGATGTACACGACGATGCCTGCGTAAAGCATCAGCTTGCTCCCGAATCGGTCGGCAAGGCGCCCGTATAACATTGCGAACGGAGCTGCTACAACCTGCGTCACGAACAAAATAATAAGCAAATCCGTCGCCTCGATACCCAAATCGGAGCCGTAGGCGCTGGACATCGTAATAATCGTGCCAACCCCGTCGATATAGAAGAAGTACGCCAGCAGGAACAGAAACAGCGCCCGGTATCGTTTAATTTCCTTCAGCGTGCCCCACAGCCTGCCGAAGCTGTTCGCGATAATGCGGGGCTCCCTTTTCATGAAGTGTTTTTGCCGGACATGCCGCAGCATGGGTAGCGTGAACGCACCCCACCAGACTGCCGTAATGAAGAACGCAATCTGGCTGGCCGCCGTCACCGACAGCGGAAGCACCTCTTGCTGAGCCAGAAGAATGATCGCAATGCTGACGATAAAAGGGATCGTGCTCCCGATATAACCAAGCGCAAACCCCCTCGTTGACACCTTGTTCATCCGCTCGTCATCGGTCACGTCGACCAGGAAGGCGTCATAAAACACATTCGATCCTGCGGAGCCGATCATAATAAAGACATAACAAATCAGCAGCAGCTGCCAATGGTCGTTTGGTATGAAGGTCAGCAGCGCCGTCGAGATGACGCCGAGCAGGCTGAAGCCGGCGAAGAAGGTTTTTTTGAACCCTTGGTAGTCGGCAATGGTCCCTAAGATGGGTCCCAGCAGGGCGAGAATGAGCGTGGAGATTGCGATCGCATACCCCAGGTACGCGGTAGAATCCGCTCCGCTAATGCCGGATTGCTCGGCAGCCGCCTTGTAGAACAGCGGGAATACGGCAGTCGATATAATGACGGAGTAAGCGGAATGCCCCCAGTCATACCACATCCAACTGCGTTCTTCCTTCGAAAACGACTTCATGGGCTTGGCCTCCCGTAAAAAACCGAATGCCTTTATTGTATAGGAAATGCAGGCTGCCCGGAGACAAGAACAAAAACTTAACATTTGGGACGATTTACTAGGCAGGCTCTTGCCAGCAAGGAAAACGAGTAGTATAATTTCAAGTAATCAGCGTTAAGAAAACGCTGTCTATTTTAGCGTCGGGGTATGGCGCAGCCTGGTAGCGCGCACCCTTGGGGTGGGTGAGGTCGCACGTTCGAATCGTGTTACTCCGATCATAGCAGACGATGCGGGAACCCGTATCGAACAGAAGACCGCTCTCTACTGTATGTATATACAGTGGGGAGCGGTCTTTTTCGTAGGGATCCTCTTAGATCATCCTGCTTCGCTTCCGAAAGCGGCCCGGCGATAAGCCCGTCATTTGAGTGAACCACTTTGTAAAAGCATGAATAGAGCCGGCCTGAACATGGTCCGCGATCTCCAGCAGAGTATCGTTCGTGCTTACAAGCAGTTGCTTTACAAGCTCAATTTTACGTTGCATGAAGTAGTTATAAGGTGTTCGGCCTGTATGTTCGCGAAACAAACGAGACGCATGATCAGGGTGATAAGCGGTATATTGGCTTAACCATTGCCTGTCGTAGCGCTCTCTCACCCGTTGATCCAGTTGATCAGCTATAGCAAGCACAACGGGATTAGTCGTCTCAAGCGACAACTCGGACGCTTCGCCTGTTTTCTTCATCGCAATGAGCAGCTCGATTACATAAGCCCGCAGTTGCAATGGAGCAAAGGCTTCATCGGCGCAATAGACACGAACAAGTCTTTCGAAATATGGAAGGAACACTTGTCTGGACAACTTCTGATAGTCTTGAATAAATAGCGTCTCCGACAGGTTGTCGCCAATGCAAATACGGTTGTCAATGCGGGTGTATTCTTGCCCCTTCACGAAAGAAATATGCGGCATTATGCGGCGATCGACTGGAACGAGCTCGGAGCTCCAGTTAAAATGAAGGCCGTACAGGGAGAAGGGCTCCACTTTATCCGCGATGATGGAATGTAAAACGTTAGGTCCGTAATAAAATAAATCTCCGCTGCAGGCCTCGTATGCGTTCTCTTGAATGCATACGAGGCCTTTTCCCGATGCAACAAACAAGAACTGATAATCTTCGATCACGCGCGGCCCGAAGCTGTCGCCGGCATGACAGTTCAAGTAGTTTGCATAAGAAACGACGGGGGAAACCATATGCCACGGAATTCGGGCTGGATTGGGCTTGTCATTCATTGGACATAGCTCCTCATTATATCGATAATCGTTAAATTTAAGTCTGCACTATCTAAATACTTCTGTAAATACGGTATTTATACTATTAGGTATAGATCGATAATTGATAAATAAGGAGGATTAGCTATGTCTCAGTCGCTTTCCAATCCCGACCTCAAACCAGTAACGCGAACGTTCAAGGACTCTACAACACTTCTGCAGGATGCCGAAGCGTTAAGGGATAGAGCGCAGAAAGATGGATATCTTTTCTTTAAAGGTTTATTCCCTCGCGAGCTCATTCTGGAAGTGAGACGCCAGCTTCTAACCATCCTGGATGCTAACGGACTATTGGATCGGAGCCATCCGCTCTTGTCAGGCGCTGCGAACCAGGCCGCAGTCGACAGTCTGAGCGAAGAAGAGGCGAACTGGAATGGCGTCGGCGTCCCGCTTCACATCTATAAGGAAGTGCAGCGTCTGGAAGCGTTCCATGGGCTGGCACATGAGGCGAAGCTGCTGTCTATTTTCACGACGCTGTTCGGCGAGCGTGCCATTGCGCATCCCCGCAATATCGGCAGGCTGATGCTTCCTCACAAGATGGCGCATCCGACGCCGTCCCATCAGGATTTCATCCACATTCAGGGAAGCTATGAGACTTGGACCACTTGGGTGCCTCTCGGCGACGTACCCAGAACACTTGGAGGTTTGACGATTCTGGAAGGAAGTCACCGTGCGGGACTGCTTGGGGTAACAGCGAATTCCGGCGCCGGAGGACTGGAATCCATTCTTTGCGGACTCGGATGCGAATGGGCCGGAGGGGACTATGAAGCGGGCGATGTCATTGCCTTCAACAGCCTGACCGTCCATAAAGCGCTTCGCAATCAAACGCCGGGCCGGATAAGGCTCTCTTGCGATTTACGATTTCAGCCTGCAAGCGAGCCTATTGAAGCCTCATCCCTGCTGCCGCATGGACCCTATACGTGGGATGAGCTGTACATGGGCTGGGAACGCAAGGATCTGCAATATTACTGGACGGAAGAGAAGCTGCAGCAAGTTTCATTTGACGAATCCATAAGATGGCAGAAGGATAAAATTTGCTGAGACCTCCACCGCGCTGCCGAGCGCGCGAATGAGCCTCTGAAATTGGATTCAGGGGCTCATTCGGTTCGCTCATACCGGCATTGCAACTCGCGTGCACGTTCCCCCCACTATGAGTTCCGGTTTCAGCTTTTTCTGCATCATATGTTTTTTTTCAGGCTCGGAAATGGTCTCTAACATGAATTGAGCGGATCGCGTGCCCAAATCCTCAAAGGAAGCGTCAATGTATGTGAGGGGCATCGGCAGCAAGTCGGCCCAGCCGTTTTTAATTACGGAAATGACGGAAAGATCCGTTGGGATAGACAGATTCAAATGATCCGTTGCCTTTTTTATACCCAATACAATTAAATCGTCGGCGGTCACGAATGCGGTCGGACGATCGTCCCTGGACATAACATGTAATGTGGCTTCATAAGCTGATTTCAAGGTGAGATCGATGTGCATTTCGCTTAAGTTTCCTATAGGCATGCTTACTTCACGGTATGCCTCCTCGGCTCCCTTGCGAATATCTACCGCTAGCGTCATAGATGAAGGTGCGTTTAGAAGACATATTTTGCGATGACCGAGCTCCAGCATCCTTTGAACCGCAAGGTAGGCTGCCTTGACATTGTCTACATCCACGTAGTTGATTTGCTCAAGCTCCAACCCCGGCCGACCGATTATCACAAACGGAATTTTTGCGGCAAGCAATTCCATCACGTCCTCATTATTCACGGATGGACAAGTTAGGATCAACCCGCCGACTCGCTTCTCGCGGTACAGTTTTTTAAACAACTCGCTATAATTGCGCTCATCCGGCGACGTAAACAATTGAAGTACAAAGTCCTGCTTTGCATAATAATGACATATTGTAGCGGATATCGTGGAGAAGAACATATTCTGCCTCACTTGTTCCACGTCGAAAGGCATGAACAAACCGACGGTTTTAACCGTTTTAATCGCCAAATTGCGAGCTACCGCGTTAGGATGATAATCGAGCAACGCAATTGCTTTTTGGACTTCCACGATTGTCTCGGGTTTTACGAGCGGCGAGTTGTTGATGACCCGTGAAACCGTTTGTCTGGATACGCCGGCCAACTTTGCTACATCGTTTATTGTACTGGACATGAATCATGCTCCTTAAGCTACTGATATTTCAGAGATTATCTGCTTGCGAATGCGTAACGGCCTGCCTCGATTTCATAAACCCGAAATCCGTTTTCGTCTTTGATATATTGAATGCCGCAGGCCTGGTCAGCCGGCAGCCCATTTTCCGTTATTTGCCCTGCGGGCAATATAGGAACGTGAACCATCGCGCGCGATTGCATGGGGACATGCACCGTCAGTTCGAACGATATGTCCGCCGTACGGCTCCATGCAGCATGTACAGTCCCTTTTACCGTGTCCAACGTGGCTTCGGCCGAAGTCAGGTCGCCAAGCGCGTGAGGCTTGAACTCCATTTCGGACCAACCGGCTGCGGTTTGCCGAATGCCGGCTATATACTCGTAAAACCATTGCACGATGGTCCCGAACATATAATGATTTCTCGAACGAGTGTTAACGTCCCAATATTCCCATAACGTGGTCGCTTCCTGCTCAAACCATAGCCCCATACTCGGATAAGCGATTTGTGTCGCTGCCCGATAAGCCGCCTCTCCATATCCCAATCGTGTCAAAGTCGGGTAAAAATACTTATGACCAATAATGCCTACATCGGCATGACCGCCCATTCGCCGTTCAAAATCTTCGAGCAAGCGGTTCTCGACCCGCCTCTCGACATTCGAGGGCACCAAAGAGAGTGCAAGCGGCAGTATATTTGACGTTTGCCGGTACCCCGCTTCCTGGTTCGTATGATAAAGTCCATTCTCCCGATCGAGACATTCGCGGTTCAGTGCTTCGGCCGTTTCTTCGGCCAACTCCCCGTACCGCTCGCTATCTGCCGAAAATCCCAATTTGCCCGCAATGCCGGCCATCGTTCGAAGCAACAAAATGAGGTGGAACGATGAAGTAATTTGACCGCCCTCCGGGGAACGTCCTTCCGAATAGCCCGGAGCCAACCAATCGCCCAAGTCGCTGCTGGACATTCCTCCGTCAAGCAAGCCGATCTCATATTCGATATACCTTTTCAAGCTGCCGTAATGCTCCCGGAGCACCTGCATATCATCATAGTACCAGTATAAACGCCAGGCGATCAGGACGTAGGCGCTGCTCCATTCCGGTGCGTGAAAGTCCCCCCACCCGCTGTCGGGAACCATAACGGGAATTGACCCGTCCGACCGTTGGGAATCGCGCATGTCGATCAGCCACTTTTCCCAGAACAAGGCCATATCAAACTGAAAGGCGGCCGTTTCGGCAATCAGTTGGGCATCGCCGAGCCAGCCATTTTTCTCGTATTTGGGCGTATCGGTAATAATGCCGTGAAAATTGTTCAGCAGCGTCTTGCGGGTTGCCTCGTGAATCCGATTAAACAGAAGATTGGAGCATTGAAAATGTCCCGTTGACCGCAAATCGGTATGCACGCGTTTGCCTATCACATCTGAAAGTCCCATGTTGATTCCTTGCCCCGAAATCTCTACATACCGAAAACCTTTATAGCTGAATTTCGGCTCCCATTTTTCAGCCTGCTCGCTTGATTTCATATAGTGATCCGTTTGTATTTCCGCCTCGATCGCAGTCTGACGGTTATCGACACGGCCGGTTTCATCCAGCTTTTCGCCGTAAATAAATGAGACGGATTGTCCAGATCTCCCACCTCGAATAGTCGCTTCCACCCAACCCGCTATCGTGTCTCCCATATCGAAAACATAGTGGCCGTCCCCTAAAACGGCCATTTTTGCAGCATCCACATGTCCCGCGACCCGGATCGACGGCATCGACTGGGCCTCAAGCCGCGGCGATGGTGGCGGAACTATCTTCGGTTTACATGCATCCGCGGCACAAAAATCGGCCTTATTCCAATTCGTCGGGTATTTTCTTGCGTCGTACCGTTCGCCGGCAAATATGGAATCGGATACGGTCGGTCCTTCCTCGATCAACTCCCAACGATCGTCCGTCTTGACGAGGAGATCAGATCCGTCCGTATATTGAATGACCAATTGGGCAATAAACCGGGGATTGTCGTTCCACTCGGCCCTATGCCAGTTCCAGACATTGGGTGTCCGCAATCCGTAGAACCCTCTACCAAGCTCAATGCCGACACCGTTTTTACCCGCCAACAGCTGCGGCCCGATATCATATACATGATATAAATTTCGTTTATTATAAACGGTAAACGCCGGTTCCAACTTGTGGTCCCCGACTTTGCCGCCATTCAGATAAGCTTCGCAATAACCGGCCGCGCTTATATACAGCCTGGCTTGTTTGAAGGGCTTTTCAATTTGGAACTCGCTGCGGAAAAGCGGCGCATGTTCGCCGTCGGATGAGAGCCACGCACCGGACCAATCCTCCGGATGCAGGAGTCCCGTCTCCCACCAAGCGATTGGGCTCCATGCGGAAATACGGTCCTCTTCGTCCCATACGCATACTTTCCAGTAATAACGGGTAGCGGACTGCAATTTTTCTCCCGCATAATCGATACAAACGCAGCGGCCGCTCTCGCATTTACCGGAGTCCCATACATCTCCGAACCCGGAGTCCAGATTCTCTTCAAACATGGAAACCAGAATGCGATAAGCGGTTTGACGCTGCCCTCGCTGCATGGACTCGTTTATCCATCCCAGCCGGGGATTGGACTTGTCCGTTCCCAATGGATTATTTGCGTATTCGGTTGTCAGCGAACTAACCTTAATCATATGGACAACTTCCTTTCTTACATGAGAACAAGCGCCGATAGGAAAGTTCTCGGCACTTGCCCGTCGGGATACAGCCACTTCTCTCAATTGTGTGTCTATTTAATTTCCACAGTAACCGTAGTACCGGCAGTATGAGAATAATTGAACTGTCTTCCCGCACCGTTAGCCGTTGAGGAAACCAATGATCCATTTACATAAACCTGATTGGATCCGAACGCACTGGTTGTCTTATAAGTGACCGAGCCGGCAACCGTAGAACTTGCCGTAAATTCCAGTTCCGAACTGCTGTTCACCGTAACCACAATATTCGACTTGGCACCGGAAACCGGCGTAACTTGTAAAGGGTATGGGGATAATGTCCCTTGCGTTCCCGATACCACAAATGGTGCCGGCAAGATTGAAGCCGCCGCGCTCTCTGCTTCAATATAATTTTTGTAAGCCATATGAAAATCGCCGGCATTATAGGCTGTATTTCCTGCAGTCAACTTCGTTGTAGCCAGCGCGTCGCCTGGAAGAAGCGTGAACGAATTTTTTAAACGAACAGCGTCACGCTCTGCAGCAATCGTCAAATTTTTTCTGCGTTGATTGACTAATGTAGCGATGCGAATCGGGTCCCCGGAAAAAGCGCTCACTTTATCGTTAAAGGCAGTGAAGCTTGGGGTGTAATAAGGACTGGATATGCTCATGACATTGTAAAGCGTTACATACCTGAGGCCCAGCATAAATGAACCGGCCATATTTTTGTCATAGTCGCCCAGCGGCAATCCGCTGTGCTCCTGGTTCAAGTTGGCGGTTCGCCCGACATTGCTGATGATTCGCTGCGCATGGGAGTAGTCGTGACTCAGAAAGTAACTTTCGATCCCGGTTGCCGCTTCGTTCACGACCGCAGCCTCATAGCCGGAATGATAAATATCAAATAATGGATACGTCGGATGAGTCGGATTTTGCGTGAACAGATTATGTTTGACCCCATCAGTCGCGTAAGTAATCGTATTGTTGTTAATCTTCGTGACCGGTTTATAGAGGCCCCTATTGATGTTGCCATATATAAACTGGTTGTAGTTATTCAGATTGGTCTGCCACCACTGTTTCATCGTATCCCAGTTGCCGGTGTACGGGTCCAGGGTCACGCCGTCCGCACTGGCTTGCGCGACGGCATCCGGTCCGAAATCGCCGGAACCTCGTACGCGCATATTCCCGCTGTTGACGGACGCATACCCAAGTGTCGGATCCGAATCCGTGTCCATCTGATAGGCCCAGTAAGCCGGTTCGTTGTCGCCCGATACGCTTAGCAACAGGTTGTCCTGATTACTGTTCGCCAAATCGAGTATGTTCTTGTTTAATTGATCCGTGCTTAATCCAAGCCGATCCTTCTTGAATCGGTTCAAGGTGCCGGAAGCGGGGCTCGTGAATCCGCCGTTATTGAATGTAAGCCATGAGGTATTGCTCCAGATATTTGGAATTGTCCTTCCATAATGCGAATCCGTTGCGTAATTCAGCGACTGCGTCAGCAAATTCATGTTCGGATCGCTGTAATTATCCGTGCCGCTGAACAGGATCTGATCATAGAGGATGGAATTGTACGGGCTGTTCGGCGTCCCGCCCCAAGTCGAGTTCAGATATAGATTGACGGGAATTCCGGCGATTTTCGCTACTCCCATAATATAATCGATATCGGTTTGCACGTTTAACGTATTTTTGGCATACCATTCTTCTAACGAAAAACCCGGTTTTATTGAATTGCCTCCAAGATAATTGTCGGATCGGGTAATTACATTGTTCTTAATGACATCGACCTGTTCCGGAAAACGTTGAGTTGTGGAATTCTCGCTGGCACGGCCGAGCAAGGGCGAGAAATACATGGGAACATCGTACCTCGCCGCATAGGTGTCGAAGCCGGCATAGTTCCACATTTTATCGATGTATGCATGATTAACCGAACCGGGCAATTGATTGACAACTTTGACCGAAATCGAGCTTCCGGCGTACAACTGCGGCAAATCCACAAAATGCGTAAGCGCGCCGATTCCGCGATCATACAGATTTCGTGTCTTGAACAGCGGGTTGTGGGAACTTTTGAAAGACAGCGTCTGTCCGCTTTGCATCGAACGGTTCGTATACAAAGCGCCGCGCTTGTACGTGCTCGTCGGATAAAAACCCAGCACGAATCGTTTGGACGAATCGAACGGTTTTACAGTTTTCAATTCAAAATAGTAGGTTCTCCCTGGATAGACAAGCACTTTTTGCGGAAACACGAAGGTAGCCCAGTTATACCCGCCCGGCACCTCGTCGGGGGAAAGAACGGCTTGGCCGATGACATCCGTATTCCAAGGCTGCGTAGCCAGATAAGAGCTGTCGCTTGTCGTCGGCGTATCGTAAAGCGTCAACACCAAAGCATTATCCGCCGGAATCGAACCCGCCTTCTCCACTTGCAGGGCGATGGCCTGCAGTTCCGTCGTGTTTCCAACGGCAAAGGTTTGACCGGGAGGCGTCGAATTGTCAACATCAAGCGCGGCAAATCCGCTGCCGGTCGACAATTGATCGGTACCGCCGACTTGTTGCCCGTCAACCTGTATATCGTATGAGGTAGGAATATTCGGACCGGTTTTGAAGGATAACGTTTTTCCGCTTACCGCGGATCCGCCCGAGTAGAGCGTACCGCCCGCATAGGAGCTGGTGTTGTAACCATAAAGAACGTACCGGTTATTCGCATCAAACGGTTTGCTCGTCGTAAACTCCATGTAATACTGGTTGCCCGGAAGCACGCCGACATCCTCGGCAAAGTTGAAAATCTCCCATGCGTAACCGCCCTGAACGGATTGAGCCAACAAAGTGCTTTGAGCAAGCTGTTGATGCTTATAGGGAGAATCCCACAAGGTCAATGTCAGGTTCATGCTTGCGGAGGTTTGGACAAGTCCGACTTTCTCAATCTGAACCGCAATAGAAGGAATGTAAGTCGTGTTAGGGCCGGTCGTAAACGTTTGACCGGTCACATTCACATCAATGGGAATGCCGCTGCTGCCCGAACCCGTCTGATCCGGATTGTTTAACACCTTGCGATAATTCGCCGAACCGACTGGATGGATCTCCCGGATCGCGAGCGTTCCGTAACGATTCGAGTTGTTGGCCATGTTGACGCTGAACCAATCTCCCGCATTGCTGCCGGCATTTCGGTAATTATAGGTGTCGGCTATTTTTCCGATGCTTTCATTGTAAGTACCCGTCCCACCGCCATTAGATGAAAGCCCATGGCTCGTTTCGCTACCGCTATTGCCAAAATCAACGGTATCCAGCACACTGGCAGTCGAGTCTGTTACGGCAGCCGTATAGATCCAATGATTATTTGGCGCCGACGCATCGTTGTAATTATTTACGATTTCATATTGAATCAAATGGTTGCCATCTTTGGTCGGGGTCCAGGTCCAAGTCAAATATCTTAAACTCCAAGCCTGGCCCGATGCGTTCACCGCCATATTGAATCCGCCCCCTGGCGGGGTAATTTGCTGCGAGCTGATGTAATCGCCGTCAATATAGAGTTTCACGGTAATGTTCTGACCGGCGGGTGTAGGCGAATCCCCATTATTCCCGATCTGCGTGGTTAAGGTCTTGGATGTTCCGACTGTACCGGTTCCAGACTTCACGACCGTCGTATCTACCGAGGATACCGTCGTATTAACGAATAATTCGATGCCGCTCGCCATAGCTTCACTCTTGCTCGCAGGGTAGACAAAGGATGTGAGGATTAGAACCGCAATCATAACAACTGTCCATGATTTGACTAACAACCTGGATCCTTCCATCATCAAACCTCCTTAAGTTTTGTCATTTAGTGTGAGACGGATGCCCCGACTTAGGCTGCTATATACCAGAGTCGGAGCACAACGTCACATAGGGCATTTTTCGTCTAGAGGTTAACCGTCAATTCGTTGAATTTAACGGAAACGATGCCTCCCCAATCAAATGCGGTTTCAGCAATGACCAGTTTCACATACGCGGTTTTTTTCTGTTGGACAAATGACGTGAAATCCAGTCCGGTTATGCCGCCTGTAAGTTCTCCCACAAATTCATTTGCGTTCTCTGCGCTGTCACCGACATATACGCTGATTTTTGAACCGAATACGCCCGCTCTGACCGCGATCTCGCCCTTCAGACTCAGAAACGCGTCGCCCGCGCTATCCAGTTTGTATATAACGGTGGCTTGCTCATGTATGGGCCAAGTATTGTCTGGGCCGCCCTGCCCCTTGTAAAAACCGCGAATCGCCGGAACGAATACGCCTCCGGCCGCTTCCACGTTACCGTATATCGCCTTATCTGCGACAACGACAACCTCGCTCGTCGGAACTTTGTACGTTTCATTCGCCTCTAACGTGCGGCACACCGATTCGTTCGAACAGGAGGCCGCCTGATCAAACCGGCTTTCGTAGATCGTTCGGACATTGGCAACCGTCAGCGCCAATTTCCGTTCAATCACGGTTTCGCCTTGCGTCGCCCTAACAGTCAATTCGGTTGTTCCCGCAGTCACTCCGGTAACGATACCTTCATCCGAAACGGTGGCCACCGATACGTCGCTGCTGGTCATATCGATCTCCAATAGCTGCAAGTTCATTTCCACCGCTTGGTCGTTGTAGGCTTTGATGGCAATGGCGGTCGTATCGTTCGCGCCGATCACATTCTTGTCAAGATCGGCTACCAATTCGGAGAGCGTGTTGGAAGCAATCTCCACAACCAGCGTATTGGACTTGACGACATTGCCTCCGATTGAAACATAGGCTTGAACGGTCGCTGTTCCCGGTTGTTTCAGCTTCAAAACGCCTTCGGACACTTCCGCCAGATCGGAATCGCCTATGATATAGGCGATCTTGGCATCCTTCAAGTACACAGGGGCGCCATTGCTGTACCTAGCTTCGATCGTAAGCGGAATGGACTGCCCGGCGAACAGCGTACCGTCAGGAAGGCTGATCACGGCGGAATCCAGTTCGCGCAATTCCGCTTTCTTTTTGATTTTGACATCATTCAAGCTGGCCCACGTGTCATTGGAAGCTGTTCGAAGCTCGACCTTAACGTAAACCGTTGTCAGCCCCGCCACATCATCCGTCAATCGAATTGCGCGGGCGAGGGTAAAATTGCCTTCTTCTCCGCCGGGCTCGATTCCGCCTACTTCAGTCCACTCACTCAAGTCTTCGCTGATAGACCATTTGACGCTTTGCAGGTCCGGATTCCCCATGATCGCCCTGCCGCTGTATTCGATCGCCAGCTCGGACAAAGGCGTTCCGCTGTCGATCCTCCATACGATGCTGCCAGCTTCGGATATATGATCCGGTCTGATCACTTTGTCCGCATAATTGGCATCCAAAGGCGCAATGCGGACGTTGTCAACGGAAAAGGCGCGTTCCATCCAATCTCCATCCGCAAGCTCGAACGTCTCGGCGACGAGCGTATCGTACACTTCGGCGATTTTAATCGCTCTGACCGGACTGCCCTCATACGTGTACGGACTATAAGTGACCGTAACCTGATCCCCGATTTCGAAGCCCAAGTCGTCCAGATCGGCGGTCAGAATGCCGCTCCCCGTCGCCTTAGGCGAATCAAGCACCGCATCCGCCCCAATTTCGAACTCGTGTAGTCCATCCAATTCAATCTTGGCATTGCTCGGCACTCCCCGAATGGAGATCGGCCGAATGTCCGTAATGGTGCCGAAAATCTGGCCATAATAAGCGCGAACATGGACGGCTTCGTTATTCTCGTTCGTCGTTATCCTGAGCAATTCCCCATCGTTCAAAATCTCGATTGGCACTTCTTCAAGTTCGCTGTCCTTTGCACCGGCCGCTCCTCTTTCGATAACGGCGTCATCCGCAAGCTTCAGCTCTACGAAATTGACATATTCTCCGATTTCCGGATCTTGCGATTCCAAATAAATGTATCCTTTTGGCGTCGGCTTGTTTAAACTCTTGTTCTTGCTGACAAAGGCAGCCTCAAAAGACTCGGGATACCGCTTCCCGCTTTCGGCAAACGCCGTCAGCGTAAATACCGCTTTTCCTCCGACAGCCAGAACTGCCCCGGAATCTCCCGCCGCCGTCGCTTGAATCGTATAGAGACCGCCATAATCTGAAACGGCTTTGTAATATTGTCCGTTCACGAGACCGGACAACGTAACTGTCGCATCCAGTACAACCTCTGCTTTCAATGAGAATCGCGTTTCTTCATCGGCTTCGTAGAGAACAATATCGGCGAAACGCTGACTGTCCCCGAGATCGATTTCAATCGGGAACTTGCCGAGCTTGCCTCCTCCCTTAACCGTATATTTTGCCGGCAAGGTCTCGGAAAGCTCGCGGATTAGCCGATCGTATGCTGTCCGATACTTCCCCGCGCGGTAGAGAGCCGATATGGATTGGTAAGTCTCATTTTCACCCGATTTGATCCGATACGTGTTCATTAGCCGCTCGACATCCGCCCGGTAGCTGATCCATAAATTCCGAAGGCGCATCTGATCGACCGTGTAGACGGTACCATCCGAATGCCCGGTTTGTTTATCCCAAGGCAGAAACGCTTCGAATGCCCAGATGGAGGTCCAACTGTACAAACTGGAAGGCAACCCCGGAGAAAACAACCTCAGCTCGACATAAGCAACAGCCGCATCGCGATCGATATGATCGCTAACCTCCACCACTTCCGAGTTGAAATTTTTCAAAGTCGCCGCCAGCGTTAAATCGCCTTCCTCCGGTCCGGCCCAAACTTCGACCCGGTTATCGGCATTCAGCGAACTCAGTGCTCGTCCTTCCACTTTCACGGTCAGACCGGAATCGAACGAATCGCCAGCGTTATCCAGGCGGAAGGTCAGACGGCCGCCATCGACGTTCCCATTATCGGGAGTCGCCACATATTTTTCGACCAACACTTCCCGCTGAACGCCTTCGACACCGACGAGCATTGCATTTACGGTCAGCGAATCCACAGCTTTGAAATCATATTTTCCCAAAGGCTTGTCGTATGCGGGTACGGCAACCAGTTCTGCGCGTTGGCCGTCATAATCGTCAATCAACTGGCGATCGCCCTCATGATAGTTATACACGTTCACATAGTCGGCTCCGTACATGTACGCTTGTTTCAGCGTTTGCATGTCGGTGAGACTGCCTCGTTCCGCATTTACATCCGCGTATTTGCCTCGAGCGACGATATAGTCCAGATAGCGGGCATCCAGTTCCCCGGCCCACTCCGCACCGAAACGGATGTCATTCACCATATGCGTTTCCCAATGCGCCCTCTTCTCGTCCCAATCGGGATAGTTTGGCGTGGGGAACATATGCGTGTACGCATTCTCTACCAACTGGCTGTCGGGATAAATGATTTGCCCCTGATCGACGAAGATGGCATTGTAACCATAGCCCTCAGCTATGGCGCTTGAAAGCGTGCCGATATAAGTCGTAAGATTGCCCGACATCCACAGCTTTTCATCCTGGGACAAGCCATCCTCAGGATTCAAGGCAACGCCGTCGGCAGCCGCGGCAGCTATGGTGTCCGGCCCAAAGTCTCCACCGGCTTCCGGCGACGCATTAAATGCAAAATAAGGCCAATATAATGGTTCGTTTTCGGTAAAAATGACGACGGGCGGCAGCGAACTTCCACTCGCTTTCATTGCCGCCGTCTTGCCGGAAATAAGGCTGGCAACTCCCTTGACCTTGTCGGCGCGCACTTGGTTGTAGTGCGCATTGTTCATCGTCAGCCACGGCGTGTTGGACCATATATTCGGCGTGGTCAACTTCCAGTTGCCTCTGCCGTCGATGTTGAGCGGGTCGTAAACGATCTGATTGTAAGGTATATCCGTCCAGCGGCCGCCCTTGCCGTCAGGTCCGCTCGGCGTGCCTCCCCACCAGGAATTGATGCTGAGATGAATCGGGATGTCGGCATCGCTTGATAAGCGCATTAAATATTCCAGACGACGCTCCAGTTCTTTTTCGCTCCAGTGCATGTAAAGAATTTCGAACCCCAGAGCCGGCTTGTACATATCCATTCCGACATATTCATTCTTGATATCCTGAACAAGCTGCAAATCCGTCTCATAATCGTCCCATTTGAGCGCCGGCTGAAGCAGTCCGACGGTCATCTGCCGGCCGATCTCTTCGTTCTCGAGCAAACGGTCAAATCGACTGTACGCCCACAGCCGGCTGAAGTGAACGCGCGCATCGCCATAATTACGAAGTTCTACTTCGATCTTGCCTGCGCTTCCGGCAGCGGAAGCGGGCACTTCAATAAAATAATGATTGGGACCTTCCGAAGCTTCTTCATACGTTCTGAAATACATTTCTTCGCCATTGACCAGGACGGTGTAGGCTAATAGCTCATCGGAACGGGTATGAATTTCCTCCAACTCCAGTGTGACTGCACGACCGGGATAAGGATGATCGATTTCAAAAGAGATACTCGATTGCGATTCTTCCAGGTATCGAACGGTATACGCGTCCGCCAGCTCTCCGACCTTGGTGTCGATTTCATCGATTCCCGAGTTGCCTTGCACAATCAAATTTGCTTGTTGTTCATCATTCGTTTGTCCAAAAGCAAAATGGATGACTCGCTCCTGAAGCGCAGGCTCGCCTGGCCCGTTCCCTGAGCCCGGGTTGCCCGCATTCCCCGCCCCATCAACCGTTGCTCCGCGAGAGAAATAGACCCCGTCCGCAACCATGATCCGACTGGGCATTTTTTCAAACGTTACGCCGTCAGCCTGTATGTCCGCCTCAACAATCTCTCCGTCACCCGTCACATCTGCCTTCCCTTCGGCTGTAAAGCGATTAATTCGGACGCCGGGAGACAAGATTATTTTCGCCGAAGCTCCGTTTTTTGGAACAAGCTGTTGGGCGATCGTGCCTCCCAGGATTTGAACCGTCAACCCTTCCGACTGAATAATGACCGATTCGAAGGTTCCGTCCAGCTTCACACCCGAGTACAAATGCGTTACTGCGATGACCGACCCAGCTTCGGAAATGATACGAACCCGTTGGTCCGGTTTATTGACAACAAGGGAGGCCAGAATGGAACGTATCAAATGAATACTGTTCTCGCCGCCGCCTTCAATGTGAACGGTCCCTTTGACCGTAACGCCGTCAAGCGTCACATCGCCATCCCCGATGCCCGCGGCAAGGTAGAGATTTCCGTTAATCGTCATATTTCGCAAAGTAACGTCTTCTGTGTTCACTACCAGATTACCGTCGATATTTTCGGAGAAAACGCCGGCTTTATTGACCAATCGACCCATCAACCGATCGGATATCGTCAAAGCCTCGGCTCGGGTCAACAACGATTCAGGCGCGAAATGGCCAGAGGGCAATCCTGTAACCGCTTTCAGATCTGATAATGCACTTATAGCTTCTGTCGCCCAGCCTGAGATGGTATCGGCATCCTTGAACTTACGGTAAGCTTGCTTGTCCGATGCCTTCGCGCGAAACGCCTTGGCCAGAACAACCGCGGCTTCCTGTCTGCTGATCGGGCTTAACGGCCGAAACTTGCCCTCGCCATCCCCTTGTATGATGCCTGCTCCTATTGCCTTCAGCAGGTCCTCTCGGTACCAGGCTTGCGAGGGAACATCGGCGAGCTCCGCTTCCGGTTTCTCCGTAAACTTGAAGATTCGATTAAGCAAAGCAATGAATTCTGCGCGTCCTATGGGCCGGTTTGGTTTGAATGTACCGTCGGCATAACCGTTAATCAAGCCGTAGTCTTTCCAACTTCGTATAGTGGCCGCCGCCCAATGGGCGTCCTCTGTACTTTGGGTTTCAACCAAAGCCGGCTTCGCTACTGCATCTTCTGCAAAAGCAGTGGATACTGTCGTCCATCCTATTGCTAAGGCTAGCGCGCATGAGATGAGGCGTTTGCTTCTTGTAGCCATACTTCACGCTCCTTAAGTGATCTGGTACAAACGGAAGAATCTTTTATCTCAGTTGCAACGGTCCATTTTTATGAATGAACCGTTGCATCTGCCGCTTTCTAGCGGGATTGCTTCGTCATCTCCTCAGGGGATACGGCATAGCCGCGATCCATTAAGGCGATCAGGGCAAGCAAGCCTCCCCAATGGTAGTAGCGGTCGCTGTTTTTTACGTCGCAGCCCTCGCCGGTATCGCCGTTGTAATTTTCATGGACATGCCCGTGCATCACCCATTCCTTAAGGATGAGTTCGGCCGATTTGTCCGCAAGAAGTCGGGCCGTCCCTGTTTCTCCTTGGTTGCGCAGACCGAGATAGACTAGCATGTTCATCGGAGCCCATATTCGCCCGCGCCAATATTCCTGATCCGGATAAGCCGGATCATTCCGCGAGATGGAAGGCAGTACCCAATCCCCCCAGAACTCCTCCGGGTTTAGTAAATGCTCGTCAATCATGCGCTTTACTTGCTCATCGGAAACGTACGGCGTCAGCAATGGATAGAAGTTCGTCGGAGACAAACGTTCGCTGAATGCGCCCGTATCGGTCCTCAAATTACGGAAAATGCCCGTTTGCTCATCCCATAGCCGCTGCATGCCCGAACCAAACCGATCCGCCGACCGGCGAAGCGCTTCAGCCCGTTCGCGATCATTGAGAATATCCGCGATCTCCGCCAAGGCGAGACAGTCCCAAATATACAAACCCATCAAACCGGCATCGGCAAGTTTTAGCGTATTTTTGGTTTTATCGAACGGGATTTCGTCGTACATCGGCGAATTATCCAGCCCGGATTCAAGCGCTGCTCCAAACGTGTCGTGGACGCCCGCCGTTTCCCATAAGTTATCCGCTACCGGCGTCATCGGATTGGAGCCCCAGGCCAGCAACCCTTCCTCGATCTGCCGATTATCCGGCCACCAGGCGTTCCAGGCGCATAGCTGCTCGTATACTTCCTCCAAAAACCAACGATCACCGTACTTGCGATAGAGCTGCAGAACAATAAACGAGCCTACCGGCGGTTGCGAGCGATCCCGCGAAATGACCGTTCCCGACCAATCGAAGTTCGGCACGAAGCCGTCAGCCACAGCCGCCCGGGTGATCTCGACCGCATTAGCATAAGCAAGGTCGCGATTGTCCTCCATGCACATGTAAGCGGCAAAGTAGGTATCCCAGCAGAAAAGCTTGTAGCCCTGGTCGTTCCAGATTCGACTTACCGGCGTGACTACCCGTTGATATTTGGGTTCGTAGATTGTATCCCATGCCATGCAGGCTTGCATGGAGGCGTACACATCCGCTGCATCGCCAAATGCCGATCGGCGAGCTTCCGCAATTCCGCGGCGCCGCTGATCGATGAGCGCCTGGATGGCCGCCAACTCGCGCGGCTTGCCGGTTGACAAGCCGACCGTCTCATGGAGCGACAAGGCGATATAGGGTCCGGATGCGGGAACATGATATTCCTCGACGACGGAGCCGGTCGAATAGAGTCTAACGTTCCGATCCGGAAAGACAGCCTCGATGCTACCGTCGTTCGCGTGTTGGACATACCCTTTGCGGTTCCACAGGATGCCGCATTCGGCAATCAGAACAGCTGGCTTGAGCTGGTTGCGCAGCGGAGTGACAAGCAGAAAAAGTTCTCCGTTTTCTACCGCGCTTTCGACACGCAGCTCGATGTCCCGCCATTGCAAGGTCAGCTCGGTATAAGACCCGTCGTAGCTACGCAAACCGGGACGAACGACTTCCTGATCCTTGCCTTGCCGTCCGATCAAGGCTTCCGCCAGATAACCGCCTTCCCGGTATTCCTTGATGCCGAGCTTGATCGCGGCGCTCTCCGGCAGCAGCACATGCGTCAGGACGCTGCGGGTATGCCAGGTGTTCCAGCCGGACGACAAATTCTCTTGCACTTGATCGTATTCGGAGACAGATGCTGCAGTTCGTTCCTGACTTATGTAAATGTCCGACATTCGAATCATTCCTTTATCGTGAATTGGATAGTGACAATTTCCTTAGGTTTCAAATCTAAGGTCAGACATCGATCGGTGCCGTCCGTCTCCAACGTCAGCTCACGGCGTACTTCGCCGTTCAGCCCGATTGCATGAGCGCCGAGAATCGGCAGTCGGACGCGGATGGAGCCGCTGGCAGCCGTTTCTCCGAGGTTGACTAACCGAAGTTCGATGCCCTCCCGGTCATCCGGAGCCGGACGCAGGCTGGTGACATGCAATAGCGCATTGTCGATCTCCAACCAACCGCGCTGTCCGCTTTGTCGATATTCCGCTATCGCCGGAACGGCTTCCTCACTTGGATCCGGAATGCGGATACCCCGACTTTGAACCGAAACGGCCTGTTCATCCGCCACGCGCCAAGGCGCGATAGCGCGATCCTGACGATCGACGGTAAGGCCATAATGGAAGGTCAGCACCCTTTGTACTTGTCCTCCCGGAGTCTTGAGTCCGGGGCCGGGACGATTGGTCGTCGCCATCCCGCGATCGCCGCCGCCGAGATAGGCAACGCTCCGCAACAGGGTAATCGCCAACGTCCCTTCATCGGTCGCACGCTCGGAAGGAATCCATTCGTATTCATGGAGTCCATGCGCGTTAACGATCGTTCTGGTTTCGCCATGGTCGGCAAACACGTAATGCTGGAACGGAAAAGTCGTCGGTTCATTTTCCACCCATACGTCCATTGGGGGCTGCTGCACGCGGTCCGGCCGTTCCGAAACATCGAACGCGCCTCCAGCTTGAATCGGCCGTCCCCCTTTCTTCATCGGATACAACAGACGCAAGCGATGGTCAAGCGCGCGGTTATCCACCGTCGTTTGGACCGACGCGGTGCGGCTGCGCGCCACAAGCGTCACTTCAGTCCGGATGTCCAGCGCAACCAAATCCGAACTTCTCCTTCTCGCATCCGGTTCCGCCGAGCGCGGTACGAGCAGCTCATAGGAAACGGTCAAACGCTGCCATCCGCGGCCTTCTCCCGATACGCGAATGCTTCGGACCGTCGCGGACGTGAAATGTTCGTTTAGCAGCGGGCGGGAGTACAAGTATTCGTCGCCAACGTCGCCGCTGTCCTCGAATCGATGCAGACCCCGCAAATGCTCTCCGGTCTCCAAATCGATCCAGGTCAAGGTTCCGTCGGATTCTGCCGTAATCCGAACGAACTCGTTTTCAATGGAATTGGAGGTCGCCCTCGCCGGGATGTGCGCAAATTCCGGTATTTTTCGCAGTTGAGCGGCAATCGTCTTATAGCCGAGCGGCGGCAAATCGCGAACGAAAATGCGGACTTTATGTCTGTAAGTCTCCCCCTTGCTCAGCGGATACCGCAACGAATCGTTTTCGATCGGACAAACCTTCTCGTATTCGACGATTTCCGCCTCGTACCATTCGCCGGCCTCGTCCGTGACTTTAACTGATCTGTATAGCGTCGCGTCATCCGCGTCAAGTTCGATTTCGGTTAACGCGTCTCTGCGCCAGGGCAACGGATTGAACAGCAGCACCGGATTGCCGCCCGGCGGCAGCCACGACAGATCGACTTTGTCGGACATCCGCGCAAGCGTCTCCGTGACCAGTTGCTCACCGATATGACCGGCTTTGCGGTTACGCGTCTCCATCTCGTCATGGACATCGTCGATGCTGCAGCCGCAGATGCTGTCATGGGGATGATTCTGCAAAACGTATTTCCAGGCTTGCCGGACAAAGGCCGGATGATGCCCGTCTCCGGCTGCGAGCGCCAACGCCTCCAACGGCTCGACCAATCGTTCCAGCAAATTTTGCACGGTCGCGTTCTGCTGTTTGAGATATACTCTGGCCGAAAGCACGTTCGGAATGATCGTGTTAATTACGCCCCCAGGCGTATGGCTCGTACGTCTGAATTCTCCGCCCAACACCGGAACCTTCGGCAATTCGCCAAAGCAGTCTCGAACGTAGCTTTCAATAGAAGAGAATTTCATCGGAGATTCATTCGGCTTTGTGTTCCATTGGTCGATCATTGCTGTAATATGCCTCTGTGGCTCCATATGATCGAAGCCATTCATCAACAGCACATGACCGCTCTTTGCATACGGACCGATATGGCCAATCAGCTCTCGCAGCCGCTCCTCGGCCTGCTCCTGGTCGACAGGCAAGCTCATGGCACTCGTATATCCATACATGTGTGACAGGTGTACGGTCTTGACCCGATGCCCGCTCGGACTCTCCCATTCGAATTCGGTTGGCACTTGTTCCGGAGTTCCGTTTAAGCCGCGCCAGATGAGAGCGTACTCAAACCCGTATTCCTTCAACAGTTGAGGCATTTGAGCAATGTGGCCGAATGTGTCCGGCAAATAGCCGACCTCCAACATCGGTCCAAATGACGAGCCGATTCGCCTTCCTTCCTCCAGATTGCGAATCATGGATTCTCCGCTGACGAGAAACTCGTCCACAAGCACGTACCACGGACCGATGGTTAATCGACCTTCGCGAATGAACCGTTCAAGATCCGCCCGACGCTCCGGTCTGATTTCAAGGTAATCCTCCAAAGCTATAACTTGACCGTCGAAATGAAAGCGATATTCCTTGTCTTCGTCCATCGTGCGCAGCAGACGGTCGACCAGACCGACAAGTCGAAACCGGAACGTTTCAAACGGCAAATACCATTCCCTGTCCCAGTGGGTATGGGCAACTAAATGTATCGTTTTGTATGTGCTCATATAAACAGTTCTATCCCCCTGCTTCTTATGCTTTTACCGCACCGGATGTCATGCCTTGAACAAAATATTTCATTGTAAAGGAGAACAATACCATAAGCGGGATCGAGGCGAGCGTCATCCCGGAGAACATCGAGCCGTAAACGATCTGCTGCGGATCCATGAACCGATATAAGCCTACTGTGACAGTTAACATAGATTGATCGGAAAGGACCAGCAACGGCCAGATGAAATCGTTCCATGTCGACAAAATATTCACTAGACCCATCGACAAAAAGATCGGAAACGCAAGCGGCAACACCAACCGGAAAAAGACAACCGGCTCGCTGCCCCCGTCCATTCGGATGCTCTCGGTGAGTTCTCTAGGAATTTCTTCAAAAAAGGTGCGAAACACAAAAATGACGACCAACTGCCCGCTTGCGATATAAGGAAGAATCGCCGCCCATGGACTATTGATCAAATTCAAATTCGTGACCAAAACGAACTGCGGGATGAGCGTAAGAATGCCCGGTATCATTAAGAAAGACAACAATACCATAAACAGAGCGGATTTAAGCGGAAAATCGAATCGCGCGAACACATACGCGCTAAGACTGGAAACAGCCAAAACGCCAATGACCGTGCCCCCGGAAACAACTAAAGAATTTTTTAAATAAACGCCGATTTTGGATGCTGCATCGATGATAAATTCCACATGCGGGGTCAAGGGAAGTCCAAAATAATTGATCGATAACTGATAATTCGTTTTGAACGCCGTTACGAGCATGAAATACATGGGGAACAGCGTGAAAAACAACAACGCGAACAGGAACACAATGACAATGATGCGCGCAAACCTTTGGCTATTCATCCGCGTTACCTCTTTTCCCGCATAAACTTCATATTCAGCAAGGTCAATCCAAGCGTAATCACGAATAGAATGACGCCGATTGCCGAACCGGTTCCGAGCTTGCCGTAAGTAAATGCGTTATTAAACATGTACAGTCCAGGAACCATCGTGTCGTAACCCGGACCGCCCTTGGTCATGATAAGCTGATCGCTGAACTGTTGCGTTCCGCCGATTAATACCAATACAGTTGTCAATCTGATTTGCGGCAAAATCAATTGCAAATCCACGGTCCAGAAGATTTTCCATGCGGAGGCGCCGTCTATTCTGGCAGCTTCCCTTAAAGACTCGTCGATATTTTGAAATCCGGCCAAATAGATGAGGAATCCCAGTCCACTTACCCACGGAAAACCTTTCATCATAATGGACAACATCGCCGTTAATTGGCTATCGCCCAGCCAGATTCTTTGCCAATTTTCCAAACCAAGCAAGCCGAGCGTATGATTTAGCATCCCGTTTCCAGGTTCGTAGAAGAAAAGCCAAAACATCGTCGTGACCATGCCCGGAAGCACCATCGGAATCGTGAAGGAAACTTTAAAAAATCCGGCCAATCCGGTATTGCCCAAGTAGTTGATCAGGTACGCCCCCAGGATGGATGCGCCTTGCAAGATGATAATGTTCCACAACAGAAAGGCCAGCAGAATAATAAAACTGCTCCGAAATATGGGATCCTGCAACAATTCGACATAATTGTCCAAGCCAGCGAATGTCGGATTCAAATAATTGGTCATGTTCCAGTCCAGAAACGACATTCTGAAAGCCTCAATAGACGGGTATAACAGAAACAAGCCGACAAAGAAAAAAGTAGGAAATAGACAAGCGTAAAGCCACATATAGCGCATCTTCTTGCTCATGATTGCCTCCCCGGCCGAATCCGGCGCATCCGGCATACAATGCTTCTGCCGATCGCGCCGGAAACGATCCCAAGTTCAAAATATTACTGCGCAGCGTTCCATTCCGGATGATTCTTGACGGCTTCTTCAGCGAACTTTTTCAAGTCTTTTCCAAAGTCTTTCAAGAATTCATCCGCCGTCACCTTGCCCGCCAAAAATTCCTGCTGCTTCTTCAACCATCTGTCTTTTTGCTCCGGCGTGAATTCATGGGCGTGGAAACCCATATTCTCGTCATTGCCGAAGGACTCCACGATGGGCTTCAAAATTTCAGGAACTTCAACGCCCGATACGACCGGAATGAGGTTAAGATCCTCGGCGAGCACCTTGGCTCCTCCATCGGGGGCAGTCAAGTATTGCAAGAATTCAACGGACGCGCCTTCCGCCTTATTGTCTTTTGCATTTCGGCTGACGGCGAAGCTCGGCGTCGAACCGATCTTGTATTTATAGCGGACATCTTGACCGAACTCCGAATAAGCAGTGTCCAGGTAAGGCATCGGCGCCACGCCATAATTGACTGGGTAGCCACCTTGCTGATGTTGATTCGGATACCAGCTTCCGTTAAGCACCATCGCGGATTTTCCGTCGTTGAATATCCCCTCGAACTCCCAGCTGGCGCTGTTGAAACCTTCGTTAAAGAAAGGTTTCAAGTCGTTCATTAGCCGCAAGTATTCTCTCAATTCCGGGCTGTCCTTCGTCACTTTGTCCGCAAGGACGGCTTCTGCCCATTCCTTCGGTTCCACTTTGCCAGAACCGTTCGTATCCAGTTCGGCCAAGCGCGATTTCCACAAGTAGCCGAATACGTCAGAAGCCAGCCAACCCAGGTTCCAGTCCATGGAATTTTGAATGCTGAACGGGATGTAGCCCGCATCCTTTGCTTTCTGCGCGACTTCAAGGAATTCCGAAATAGTAGCCGGTGGCTGCATAACGCCGATTTCGTCGAAAATATCCTTATTGTAATACAAGTTCACCGTGACGACCTGCGTCGGAATGCCGAACAGGCGGGGATTGTTCGCATCGGTCTTATCAGTCGCGGATTCGATCAGCCCGGGAAGGAACGATTCTTTCCATGGTTTGTTCGTGTAGGGGCTGACTTCTTCCAAATAAGGCAGCAGATCGACAATCCAGCCGTTCTTAAATGCGTCGGCAAACTTCGAGGTACCGCTTACAACTTCAGGCTCGGAGCGGGCGATGAATTGGGCTTGCAGCCAGCTCTCCGATTCCTGCGCCGGAATGTACTTCAAGGTTGCATTATTCCCGGACTTTTCATTGTAGCCGGCTACAATCTTTTCGTAGGAGGGCCATGCGTATTCCCCTTGATTATGAACGACTGTAAAAGCAACAGGCGACTTAGACTCAGCAGGCGCCGAACTGGCGGGCGAAGCTGAGGTATCAGATGGAGTCGGATTTCCGTTGGAACCGGAATTACCGCTGCATGCGGACAAAGTCGTCACGATCAGCGCTGACATCAACCAAACTGTGCTGAACTTTTTCATTGGCTATCATCCCCTTATGAATTGCGTCTTTTGTCAAACTTTTCTTTGCAACCTGATATGGTACTGCTCAATTGCTGTCGCTCTCTGCTGCCTCCCCTTCTCGATCAGATAAAATGTTAACGTTAACACTCGGATTGATCATATCAACAGGAGAAAGCGTTGTCAATATCCTCAACATAACTTTTTAGCGCAGAAATCCAAACTATTCTACTCCCAAAGACTTGTAATTTTGCGCCATAACGCGTAAGCTTAGTAGAGAAATACGACACGCTTGATTATTTATGTTAACGATGCCAAATATAGATTGGAGTTTCCGCGAATGGCTAGTACAATTACCGACGTTGCCAAATTGGCTGGCGTTTCGGCGCAAACGGTTTCCAGAACGATTAACACCCCTGAGCTGGTCAGCAAGAAAACGTTGGACAAAGTTCAACGCGCCATCAACGCGCTCGATTATCATCCAAATATAACCGCACGTCTTCTTGTCAACAACAAAGCTCGATCGATTGGTCTTTTTATGCCGTTCTCGAGCGATCAGGTCAAACAAAGCCTGTTTTTCTCCACCCTCTCGGCCGCCATCTGCCAGTTTTGTTCTCAGAATAATTTGATCATGCAGATGTTTACGTCCATGTCGCGAGAGGATTCCAGCCAGTTGTTCGTGAAGTTGTTCAAAGAGCGGCAAGTCGGGGGGCTGATCTTAACTTGTCCTTCCGTCAGTAACGAAGAATTAATTTATCTTTTATCAGAGAAAATTCCGTTCATCATAGTAGGTCGGCCAGGTATCCTTACCGCACAAATTCCCTACGTGGATGTTGATAACGTTAAAGCCGGTACAATAGCAGTAGAGCATTTAATACAGTTCGGGCATCGACGGATCGGTTTTCTGAACGGGCCTTCCAATATGACGCTTTCGATCGACCTCCGCGAGGGTGTAACTGCCATTTCCCGATCTTTCCCTGAGCTTGAAATTTTGGAAGCAGAGACGAATCTGACGCTGGAATGCGGCTATATCGAAGCACTAAAACTTTTGCAAACGGAGAACCGCCCTACAGCTATTTTCACTGCGGACGATCTGCTAGCTGTCGGAGTCAAGAAAGCGGCCGACGAATTGAATCTTCGTATTCCCGAAGACTTATCCGTCATCAGTGGCGTACAAAACGGTTGGGGGCTTATTTTGCCGTATAAATTGACGCATGTGGATACGCAATTTGAAAAATTAGGCGATATTGCGGCCCAGCACATGGCACGCTATATTTTAAACGAGGAACCCATTAATCTTTCTACGTTGCTAGAAGTCCGTTTGGTAGAGGGCCAGTCTTGCGGATACGTTTCTTAAAAACGTAGGAAAGGTGGCATGTATATGGAGCTTTATTTCAGCGATCGTTTCTTCAGCGCGGGGACAACGGATATTATGAAAGAGGGCGGGAATTCGGTAGGCAGGATGGATCTGGAGAGCATGCTGACTGCAACATTGTCGATCTATCGGAATGATTCGCGATTAAGTTATTCGGGGAAATTTCGATTTTTCTCCAATAAGTGGGAGGTGCTGGACGGCTCAGGAAACGAGGTCGGCGTGCTTAGAGCCCGCTTCTCCATGTTCAGCAAACGTTACGAATACGATGCCGGGCATCGAGGCGTCTATCAGATTGAGGCTCCCGCCTTCTCGCAGGAATATACGATTCTGGATGAAAGGGAGTCCACGGTCGCTACCTTCCAGAAGGTTAGCAACTGGCTCCAGGCAGGTGCCTTCCGACTCGTTAACCGATCGCCTCAGCTTGACGATTACGAGTTGATCGCGGTCGTCATGGGCGTGCACAACATGCAAAAGCGTGCTCGCAACGCAGCCACTTAATACAAGAGGGCGACGGGCAAGCCTCTTTGCCCCATTATCGCAACAAGACCGCGCGAACTCCGCGCGGTCTTTCTACTCCAGATTATTCGCCTCCATATGCGTCTCTCCCCAGGAACACATAGCGTCCAGAATAGGCTTGAATGACCAGCCATACTCCGTCAACGAATAGATGACTTTGGGCGGCACCTGATCATAGACCGTCCGCTTTACCATGCCGTCGACCTCCAGCTCGCGCAGCTGCTGGGTCAGCATCTTCTGCGTAATATTCGGCATCAGCTTGCGAAGCTCGCTGGTCCGCTTGTCCCCTTTGTCCAAATGGCACAAAATAACAACCTTCCACTTTCCCCCGATCACATCGAGCGTCGCCTCAACCGGAATGTTGTAGGGCATTTTGATTCCCTCCCTTTTTCACTTGGCAGGGTACTTTTTAGTGCCTACAGCACTTATAAGTACGTACTTACCAAAGCATACTGTTAGGCTTATACTAACATCCATGCAGCGAACTGCACAAGCAGCTTATGTGATGATGAAAGCACATTAGTCGCTGCGAATTCCACTTATTCCTGGGAGGGAACATAGATATGGCACAATCAGCTATCCGGGAGTCCTCGGTAACGAAGAGCAAGCAATCTTCGGGAGCGCTGGCTCTGTTCGCTCTGGCCGTCAGCGCGTTCGGAATCGGAACGACGGAGTTCGTCCCCGTCGGACTGCTTGCATCAATTGCCGGCGATTTGGATATCGGCATCACGCTTGCGGGTCTGCTTATTTCCGGCTACGCCATCGGGGTGGCCGTGGGCGCCCCTATCTTAACGGCGTTAACGAACCGCATGAATCGCAAAACATTGCTAATGACGCTAATGCTTGTCTTCATCGTAGGCAACGTCGTGGCCGCATTGTCGGCCTCTTTCGCGCTGCTTATGGTCGCGCGGTTCATTACCGCGTTCTCGCACGGCGTCTTCTTCTCCATCGGCTCGACGATTGCCGTCCAGCTCGTGCCCAAAGAGAAGCAAGCTAGCGCGATCGCGCTGATGTTTACGGGGTTAACGATCGCCACTGTGACCGGCGTGCCGTTAGGCACTTATATCGGCCAGTCATTCGGTTGGCGCGCTACCTTTTGGGGAGTAGCCATTCTTGGCATAATCAGCCTGCTGGCCATCGCCAAGCTGCTTCCGGCCGGCCTCAAACAATCGCCGCCTTCCAAGTTTGCCGATATGCTGCGCATTCTTGCGAATCGCAGTCTGCTGCTCGGCTTAGCCATCACTGCTTTGGGATACGGCGGCACGTTCGTCGCTTTTACCTATTTGACCCCGATCCTGCAAGATGTCATGCATCTGAAGCCAGGCACAGTGGGGCTTGTGCTGCTGGTCTACGGAATCGCGGTTGCCATCGGCAACGAGATAGGCGGCAGATGGGCGAACCGTAATCCCCTAGGAGCGCTGTTCCGGATGTTCGTCATTCAGACGATCGTTCTCGTCGCAATGTCCTTTATGATTCCCTATCAAGTCGCCGGACTAATCGCCATTGGTCTGATGGGATTGTTCGCGTTTATGAACGTGCCCGGTCTGCAGCTATACATTGTCCAATTGGCTGAACGCAATGTACCGTCGGCTGTCGATGTAGCTTCGGCGCTGAACATAGCGGCATTTAATGTCGGCATCGCATTCGGCTCCATTACCGGCGGCATCGTCGTAGACAGTATCGGCTTGCGTCACACGCCATGGGTTGGCGGAATTATGGTTCTCATCGCCGTGTTGCTTGCCGGCGTATCAATCCGTCTCGGACGAAAAAACTAAACTATTGATATATTGGAGGCTTATACAAATGACGATTGCAAACCAATCGCAGCAACCAGCCGCGTCGCTTCAAAGCACAATAACGCTTCATAACGGCAGCTCCATGCCGTGGGTAGGTCTTGGCGTCTTCCAGGTGGAAGAAGGCCAGGAGCTCGTCGACGCCATTCGTTCCGCCGTTCGCCAAGGTTACCGCAGCATCGACACCGCCGCCATCTACGGCAATGAAACCAGCGTTGGCGAAGGCATTCGCCAAGCGCTCGCCGAGAATAACCTGACGCGCGACCAATTGTTCATTACCTCCAAAGTATGGACGGCTGACATGGGCTACGAGGCAACGATAGCTGCTTACGAGACGAGTCTAGGCAAGCTTGGTCTGGAATACCTGGATCTGTACCTAATACATTGGCCCGTCAAAGGCAAATACAAGGACACCTGGCGCGCCATGGAGAAGCTGTACAAGGATGATCGGGTCAAAGCCATCGGCGTGAGCAACTTTCAGACCCATCATTTGCGGGATTTGATGGACTCGGCCGAGCTCAAACCCGTCATCAATCAAGTGGAATTCCATCCACGCCTGACGCAAAATGAGCTCCTCGCCTATACACGCGAAAAAGGCATTCAGCTTGAAGCATGGTCGCCGCTCATGCAGGGGCAGCTTCTGCAAAACGAAACTTTGGCGCAGATCGCCAAAAAGCACGGAAAGTCGATTGCGCAGGTGACTTTGCGCTGGGACTTGCAGCATGGCGTCGTAACGATACCGAAGTCGACCAAACCCGTCCGGATTGCCCAGAATGGAGATCTGTTCGACTTCTCCCTCTCGCAGGAAGAGATGGACGCGATCGATGCGCTTAATGAGAATCGCCGAGTGGGACCGGACCCGGACAACTTTGACTTCTAATTCGATGCATGCGCTGTCTGCGGGCGTTGAGAATAGTTTCCATTTTTTTCGCGCATACTACTTAGGCTGCCGCGTACGTGAAGACGTATGTTGGACACCTGCGGCAGATACTACGACTCGTATGCGGAGGTACACATGAATCTACTTGCCATAACAACGGCGCTGATGCTTATCTTGCATCCCCAGGCGCATGAAGCGGCTGCCCATGCAGGAGAAGGCGGCGCGGCGCCAAACGAAGCGATCTCGATCATCAATAACGAGGGACAGACGATCGGTCAAGCCGTATTGACGCAAAAAGGCGACAAAGTCGTGATCCATCTGGAAGCGGAAAAGCTGACGCCAGGCAAACACGGCATCCATATCCACCAGTTCGGCAAATGCGAAGCGCCGGATTTCAAGTCGGCAGGCGACCATTTTAACCCGCAAGGGAAGCAGCATGGCTTCAACAATCCGAAGGGCTTCCACGAAGGCGATCTGCCTAATATCGAGGTTGACGCGAACGGCAAAGTCGCCATCGATATCACGACGGCCGTCGTGACGCTCCAGCCCGGCCATCCCAACTCCATTGTGAAAGCGGATGGCGCCTCCCTGATCATCCACGAGAAAGCGGACGATTACGCGACCGACCCGGCGGGCAATTCCGGAGCGCGTATCGCTTGCGGCGTGATCAAGTAGGTAGAGTCAGACGTGAGTGTCCATCCGCGTTCACTGCAGTCGAGCACGTTCGGCCGTATGGAGCAATCACGGATATATAGAAACATGTCATGTAAAAAAAGCATCTCCATCAGTCTCTTATGGACTCGGTGGAGATGCTTTTATGTTTGAGGTGACGTTACTAATGGTGTTTTCTCCCTTTAATTGTGCCGGAATACTTCCCCTGCCAACAATAGATGGAAAACATCCCTCTAATCCGCTAAAAATGAGCTCCACTATGTCTATTTGACCAATTAGAGGGCGATATTCCCTTTAATCCTCCAATCCATGGAAAATCGCATAAATTAGATGGCGTTTTTCCGCTTGTTTGTTTCTCGTTCGATGTGGCATGCGGCACGACGTTCGGCTTGGCATGCGGCACGACGTTCGGCTCGGTATGCGGCTCGACATGCGGCTTGGCATGTGGCTTGGCATGTGGCTTAGCATGTGGCCCGGAGTCGGTTTAGGATGATGCCATCCCCCTATTCCGTTCTCCACTCACGGCAAACTCGCCTTCATTCCCGCCCTTCTATCGTGCAACAAGCGCGCCGCTAAGCGAAACTGTTCATTTCTCGAATCGCTTTACTCGCCGGCTGTATTTATGATTAATAGCTGTATAATTCGATTCGACGTTGTCGAAGCTTGTCATCACGGATGTTCCAATTCGTCTTCATTCAAGGGGAAGATATAACTGAGATGGATATTTCCATAAGTCGACGACCAAGTGCTCGAATTATGCGTCGCCTCCAGTTCGCCGCTAAGCGTGGGCACGTATCCGATTCGAAAGTCCTTCACGCCAGTCTGGCTCCATTCCCATATGCCTAACGTGCCTCCCGTCCCCTTCTGTTTTGGAACCGACTTCTGAATATCTATCCAATCGTCCGGGATACGGCTGACGCCGTAACGCTGGTCTTTCAAACTGACGCTCTTCTCCATCTGTACGCGCGGGCTGTAAAAATCGTTGCCGTCCGATCGTCCCGCATTCCGATTACGAATCAGATAGAAGTCGAGCTCTTCTACCTTGGATTGCGGGGCAAGGTTCCACACAAAATATTGTTTGGAGTGATCGTCCTCTCTTAAATGCCACATTTGAGGGTTGCCGTCGCTATCGATGGACCGAATCTCCCAATCGAACCGGTCCCACACCCAGAAGCTCATACCGTAATCCCCGTTTGTCGACACGAACGGCACGAACAGATGCCGGCTGTCCAGCATGACAATGTCCTGCACCTCCGAGACGTCCGCCCGTTCATTCAACTCATTAATCATCCGCGCAGCCAGCTCCTTGTCGCTCATCGGCGTCGGCCCGATCCCGATCCATTTCCAGAAAATAAACGAACCGGCGGCAAGCACGATGATAGCCGCAATGATCGATCGCTTCATCAATGGCTCCCTCCTCTTCCGTCCGTCCACTGGAGTAAAGGCGTCTTCGATTCATAATAGTAATATTGATTGTCCCGAGCAATAATGAGCCCCAAGCCGTCCGACTTGATGTACGCCTCATAACGAATGCCGCTGCCCCACTTTGGCTCTGCTCCCAATAACGCGTAAGGATAGAACTCCTTGCCTTGGTCGCGAGCCTCGTAATACCAATCCAGCGACTCTTCGAATTGCCGCTGCGGCTTCAAGTCATCAATAAGCTCCTTGAACCGGGCTTCATGCAACGACGCGCTCTCCTCCGCGGATGGATGGATGCCGACGATTCGTGCATGATCGATCTTGGACAAGTAAGTGGATAGTTGATCCTTGGGATAAACAAGCTCATGACCCCAGAACCCTAGCAATCCGATAACAAGAAAAACATAATTGCACCAAAAGCCTGTCCAAGCATACGAACGATATCGGATCCTGGATGCCCAAGGCAGGAATAAATAGACCAGCCACACGCCAATTGGCACTATCGCCAGCTTTGCGACATAGCCTCCCAAAGGAAAACTTATCGAGAACGAAAACAGACTGATGCACGCGACGAGCAGCGCTCTCCATAGAGCCGGACGCTCGGACGATTGCCGACGATACCGGCGAAGCACGAGTCCTATCAGTATGCCCCAGCTTAACAGCATCGTCGCAATTCCTGCCAGATCGCCCGGCCACAGTTTGATCTCCAGCTCGAATCCCTCTTTTCCCTTTATAGTGGCAACAACAAGAACAACAAGAAGCCCCCCGACCGTCTTGCGGACGATAGGAGGCTTGCCGCGCCTCGGCTACGCTAGCCGAACGCCTCTAACCCACTTTAACACACCTCATTTGGAAAATGCACCCTAACCTTCCACTCTCAAAAAAGCAAAAACCGGGCAGCGAGGTCGAACCTTGCGCTGCCCGGTTGGGATTAACTATTTTTTAGGCTTATTCGGTTGAGCCGGCAGCCAATACGGCTTAAATAAACTGGAAGCCAGAGAATTGCCGTCGTGCGATGGGAAAGTAGTAACTTGGACTTCCCCTCCTCTTGAGGACGAACGCCTCTTTCTGGAGCCTTGTCCTTGCTGGCCGTCTCGTGCATGCGGCTTGGAGCGCTGCGGCTGCTGGCCACCCTGGCCGCCAGCCGTTTGGCGTCCGTTCGACGCTTGACGTCCGCCAGCTCCTTGCTGCTTCGAGCTTTGCGGTTGCGAATTCGCGGCTTGTCCTTTGCCTTGGCCCTTTACCTGGCCATCCGACGCCTGCTGCCCATTTGCTGCCTGCTGACTTTTAGACGATTGTTGTCCGCCGGCTCCTTGCTGCTTCGAGCCTTGCGGCTGCGGATTCGCTGCTTGTCCCCCGCCTTGACGCTTTACCTGTCCATTCGCATTCTGCCGTGCATCCGCGCCTTGCCGACTCCTCGCCGGTTGCTGTGCGCCTGCCGAAGACTGGCCTCCTCCGCCGCGCTGTCCCTTCGAGCCGCCTTTGCCTCCAGCGACGGAGCCCGCTCCTGACGCGACGAACGCGGCAGCGGCAACCGCAGCCTCGCCCTGCATAGGGTACGGATGTCCGTCCACGACCGGTATCTTCTTCTGAATCAGCTTCTCGATGTCTTTCAGGTACGGCAGCTCCTCTTCTTCGCAGAAAGAAACCGCAATGCCGCTATGTCCTGCGCGGCCCGTACGGCCGATCCGGTGAACGTACGTCTCCGGTATGTTCGGCAGGTTGAAGTTGTATACATGCGACAGCTCCTCGATGTCGATGCCGCGAGCGGCAATATCCGTCGCCACGAGGACGCGTGTCGCGCCGTTCTTGAAGTTGTTCAGGGCGCCTTGCCGTGCGTTCTGCGACTTGTCGCCGTGGATCGCCTGCGCCGTAATCTTAACCCGGTTCAAGGCGCGAGCCACTCGGTCGGCGCCATGTTTCGTGCGGGTAAAGACAAGCGCCGAAGCGATCGACTGGTCGCCCAGCAGATCGGCAAGCAAGGCGATCTTGTTAGGTTTGTCGACAAAGTAGACGGATTGCTCGATGCGATCCACTGTCGAAGATGCCGGTGTTACTTCGATCTTGGCTGGATTGACCAGCAGAGAGTCGGCAAGCTTCGCTATCTCCGGCGGCATCGTTGCCGAGAACAACATCGTCTGTTTCTTCGATGTAAGCTTGGCGACGATCTTCTTGACGTCGTTTATAAAGCCCATATCGAGCATCCGGTCCGCCTCGTCCAGCACGAGCACTTGTACCTTGGACAGATCGATAAGACCTTGATTCATCAGGTCCATCAGCCTGCCCGGCGTTGCGATCAATATGTCGACTCCGCGCTCCAGCTTGCTCTCCTGTCCCTTCTGGGATACCCCTCCCACGATGGAGGTTGTCCGCAGCGGCGTATGGCGGCTGTATGCGAAGATGTTCTCCTCGATCTGAATCGCCAGCTCCCGCGTCGGCGTCAGAATAAGCGACCGGATCGGCCGGCGTTTGTGCGGAGGTTTCGGGCCCTGGCATAGCTGCTGAATGATCGGCAGCGAGAATGCCGCCGTCTTGCCCGTACCCGTCTGCGCGCAGCCAAGCACGTCCTTGCCGTGCAACGCGACCGGGATCGCCTGCTCTTGGATCGGCGTCGGCTGCGTCAATTGCTCTTCCTTCAAAGCCTGCAAAATTTCAGGCATTAATTGCAATTCATTGAAATTCATGTGTTCTCCTACATTCCTCAAGTATTTTGGTATGGGTGAGGGTCGTTCCTCACATCATACCACAATCGGGACGCTAGTGAGAACAATCCGTTATTTCCTTCTCTTTGCGAGCACAAGCTCTACCTTCCAAGGCTCCCCGGTCAATTGCAGCCGCAGGAACGCGACCCTGTCTCCGATCAGCTTCGCCGTAACGCCTTTCGAGACGGACAGCACCTCATAGTCCGACAAATCATCCCAATAAGCCAACCCCATCGGCATCGGCTTCCAGTAGCCGATCTCGTACGCCAGCGTAATCCTCTCTTCCGTCTTCTCATAGTCCGTCACAAACAGCCCCGGAGGCTTCTCCTCGAATTCATCCGCCATATTGCCCTTGCCCACATAACTTCGAAGCGTCCTCGGCACGCATTCGCCCTCCACGATCGCCAGCTGGCATTCCTTGTCGTAATACAGCAGCGTACGCGGCCACGGCCCCGCGCCTGCTCCGCCCATCGTCAACGTATATTCGTTCGTCTCGGGCCGGATCAACGTATCTTGGGTCAGCATATAGGCTGGCGCCGTCTCTTCATTATGCTCGTGATACAACTCCATTGCCCGAGGCACCGTCGTCATCGTAATGGGATATTTCGTTATGTGGGAAAAAAAAAGATCCAGCATATCCGCGCAAGCGTCTACATGCGAAGCCGGGAATACCGCAAAGCGCTCGCCGTATTCCATCTCGTGCGCCTCCTGCTGCTGGAGGAAAAACACCTGATCGTTGTGAGCCGTATTGTCCAAATAATCGGCAAATAGATTTTTCCAGTATTCGATGTCCTCGCCCGTACACAAGCCCGCTCTCAGCACGTCGTTAGGGTCGGTCGAATAGATCACCGGGCTGCGGGAGTGGTACGTCAAGTTCAGATCCCGAGCCGTCCATTCGCAAGCGACAACCTTGCCCTTGCCGGAATGAGGCGCTTTGTAACGCTTGCCGTCTACGTACCAGGAGCCCCAGGGAATGCCCTTATGCGTAATGCCGTCCCACCATACCTGCTCCCAGCAGTATCCCCACATTCCCTGGAAATCAAGCTCCTCCAGAATTTCGATAACCTCGTTGCAGATTTTGCCTCGCCCCGCTACCTTCGTCTTTGCCCATGGGAAGGCACTCTCCACGATGGCCCACGCCTCTTCCAGCTTCGACTTGAACACCGACTTGTCCGCTCCGCAATCCTCGATGAAAAATGGCGTTTGCAAAATCACGTTATCGCCGTACCGCTCATGCCAATCGTTGATCCGCTCCTTCAATACGGGCACGGACCCCTTGTTCACGATCCAGGTGACCGGCACCCCGTGCTTGTGGGCGATCGCGGCCGTCCGGTCGATGCCGTCGACGGCGACGCCCTTCCCCCAAGGCGTATTGTAATGCGCGGCATAGCTGACGAACGTGTAGATCAAATTTTGCGGTTTAACCATATGGCTTCTCTCCTTTTTGAACGACCTCTCTAAGAAAGAAAGCTGTCCGCGGAGGCCGGTCAAGACCCCCGGGACAGCCCCGTCTTCCATCAAAAGATTACTTCTGCGCAGCTTTCCACGCGTCAACTTGCGTTTGAATTTCCGCTCTGACCTTCTCAATGCCCGCGTCTTCGAACTTCCGGTTGCGTTCTTCGAGCAATTTCACCGGATTTGCAATGCCGCCCGTACTGATCGCCTTGTACTCCGTCGCGATCGCGGTCAATTGCGTAATTTCATTTTTTACGTTGGTATCCTTAAAGACGAAGCCCAGAAGCGGAGAACGTTTCGCTTCATTGTTATACTGGATCCAGTTCGTGTAGAGGTCGTCTGGCTGACCCGGCTTCAGGTAATTGATCATTTGGTTGCCGACGACCCAGAACAGGGCGCTTGTGCCGTAGCCGGAATCCGCGATCGGCTCGATGCGGTTATCGCCTGCTTTTTTGTAATGCACGTCTTCTATGCCGTTAACGATCAGATTGACCACGTAAGGGTCGGTATGCAGATAGTTCAGCACCATCATGGCGCGCGCCGGATCCTTGGACGTGCGGGAAATGGAGAACATGGAGCCTGTCGTCAGATCCGTCGTAACGAGAGGTTCGTCGATGACGTTCGATATAAATTCGAACTGGTTGTTCGTGGACAGATTAAGTTCGATGTCCGCGCCCGGCTTCCAAACCGCGTTTTGATACCAGATCTTGCCTTGCTTGCGCACATCTCCGATATTCGTGCTCGAAGTCGCCGCATCGCTATTCGTGTAGCCCAGCTCATACCAGTTGCGGGCGCGTTCGAACTCGGATTTGTTGATATCCACGATCTGCTGGTCGAGCGCGGAGATGATGCTGATGTTGTCCGACTTCGTGTAATCGTAAAAGAACAAGGCCAGCTTGCCAGGAGTCGGTCCAACCGGACGGTAGTTGGAGTTTTGCTCGTACATGGCGCCGTCGCCGCCGCCGCCGGATACAAAGTTCGGGATGATGTCCGGCTCGCTTTCTTTGATGACTTTCATCCACGGTTCGAGATCCGCTGTCGTTTTGATTGATTCCAGCGGGATTTGATACTTGTCGACGATATCTTTGCGCATCGTAATAGCACGGCTTTGCGTAATTTCTTTGTTCGTCGGAACGGCGTACAGTTTGCCGTCCAGGCGCGGCGCTTCCAGATAGAGCGGATTCAACTGTTCCTTAATGCCCGCGCCATACTGCTCCAGCAGTTCGTCCAGCTCGATAAATGCGCCCTTCGTTACATTGGAGAAGAAGTCCAGCCATGAAGCCGTGAACACAAGGTCCATCTTCTCGCCGCTGTTCATCATCAGCTCCGTTTTTTGTTTGTATTCGGCTCCTACAATCGGATTCAGCTTCACGGTAGCGTTAATTTTTTCTCTAAAAAACTCGTTCAGCTTCTCTTCGACCAATGCAACGTCGCGCTCCGGTTTACCATGGTATGTGATAGATACCTCATACGGCTCGAGCTCGGGCTCCTTCGCCCCTTCCGTTGCTGCCGGCGCTTTTGTCGCCTCAGCGCTTTGCGTCGGTTCCGGCGTGCCGCCGTTGCCCGAGCAAGCTTGCAGGAACATCGTCATAAGCAGTCCAAGCGCGATCAGAATATGCATACCCCGTTTTCTTTGTTTCATGTTTACCCTCCTCGTTAGTGAGAAACGTCAACTTGCTTATATAGAACGATCGCCCCCCAAGGCGCCTAAGGCGGTGATCGAAGCTACCAACATGATCGGCGGATCAGCCTTTGACCGCGCCCACCGTCAAACCTTTGACAAAATACTTCTGAAAGAACGGATACACGAGCAGGATCGGCCCCATTCCGACGACCGCCATCGCCATCTGCAGCGATTCATTTGGCAGCTCCTGCATCAAGGTCGGATTCTGCGCGGCCAGCTCGACGTTGTTTCGCAAATACTGTACGTCGTTTAATACCCTCATCATTAAATATTGCAGCGGATACTTGTCTTCGCTCGATATAAAGAGCAGGGCGTTGAACCAGTCGTTCCAGTAATTAATGGTGCTGAACAAAGCCATAGTCGCCAGAACGGGCAACGAAAGCGGCAGCACGATGCGGACGAATATTTTTATTTCGCCGGCCCCGTCGATTCTCGCGGATTCGATGAGAGCCGGGTGGATCGTCGTCTGGAAAAACGTCCTCATGATGATGACGTTAAACGGCACGATCAAGAGCGGCAGAATAAGCGACATATAAGAATCTTTGATGCCAAGCACCTGCGTATAAACGAGGTAACGGCTCACGATGCCGCCGTTGAACAACATCGTAAAGAAGAGGAAAAACGTAAATGCGTTGCGGTAAGGATAATCGCTCCTCGAGATCGGGTAGGCGTACAGCGCCATCAGCATGACGCTGAGCACGGTGCCTGCCACGGTAATGCCGATGCTGACCGCATAGCCGCCGAACACCATCCCGTAATCCTTAAACAAGGAATCGTAAGCGATCAGAGAGAATCGGCTTGGCAAGAAGCTGTAGCCATTTGATAAAATGGAATCGCCATGCGTAAAAGAGACGATGATGACAAGCAAGACGGGCAGCAAACAAATCAGCGACAGGATAATAAAAGCCATATTAAGGATAGCGCTCGAGAACGGAGCGAGACTGTTCTCTCTTCGGCTCGTTCGACTTAGCATAAGGTTCACCTCTCGTAGTGTCTTCGCGGCACTTAGCGTTAGAACAACGCTTGTTCCCTGTTGATTTTGCGTACGGCCGCGTTGGTTGCGATGACCATAATAAATCCGACTACCGCTTGCACAAGCGCCGCCGCTGAGGACATGCCGATATCGTTCATCTTCATCAGCGAGCGGTATACGTAGGTATCGACGACGTCGGTGACGGGATACAACGCTCCGGAATCCTGCGGCACTTGATAAAAGAGGCCGAAGTCCGCGCTGAAGATGCTGCCCATGGATAGAATCGTCATGATAATAATAATCGGCTGGATGGACGGCAGCGTAATATGAATCATTTGTTTCCACTTGGACGCTCCGTCGATAATGGCCGCCTCGTAATATTCGGGATCGATGCCGGCGATGGCCGCGATATAGATGACCGCGCCGATGCCGACGCCCTTCCAGGCGTTAACCAGAATCAGAATGTAAGGCCAATACGCCTTCTCCGTGTACCAGTAGACGGGATCGATGCCGAACCACTTTAACACCGTCATGTTCATAAAGCCGAAGTCGGGATGCAGGAACGCGTACACCAGGTAGCTGACGACGACCATGGACAAGAAGTTGGGCATGATGATGAACGTCTGATAGCTCTTCGCCAGAAACTTCCTGCGCAGCTCGTTAATCGCGACCGCGATGCCGACGGACAAAACGAGATTGACGGCCATAAACGCCAGGCTGTACAAAATGGTGTTCCTCGTAATGCGGATCAGCGAGCCCGACGAGAACAGGAAGTCGAAGTTGGAGGTTCCCACCCAAGGGCTTCCGAAGATGCCGTCGATATAATTAATGTTTTTGAAGGCGATAAACACGCCGAACATCGGAAGATAGCTGTGTACCAGAATGACCAATGCCGTAGGGAGAAGCATGAACGTCAAATATTTATATTTCCACATTTGATGCAGCCATAGCGCGAACCCGGTTCGCTTTTTCCTGGGCATCGCCTCCGAGGCCGAGCCGACCCGCTCTCTCATCGATTTCTCCATGTGTCCACTTCCTCTCTCATGAACCTAGTATAGGATGCGGACGGTCATAGAGCGATGATCTATTCCTTGATGAATGTGATGGATAATGAGTTGTCTTTCAAAAATAAATCGAACGGAAATCGATGCAAGCCCCAATAAAGAGTGCAGAGAGAAGGAGGGACAACGGATGGAACGCTCCATCGAACATTCAAAGCTCGCGGCCGAAGCGCTGGCCGGCAGCCGTGAAGCTTATAGCCGCTTGTATTCGGAAACCGTCAGGGAGGTTTACCAGACCGTTCGCTTCCTGGTCCGCGAAGCATCCGAGGCGGACGACGTCGTTCAGGATATTTATTTGGCGATGTTCCGTTCTTTTCCACGCTATGATCCCGCCCGGCCTTTTCGGCCTTGGCTTATGGGCATTGCGATGCGGCAAATCAGGAATCATCGAAGAAAGAGGTGGATGCAGCTTCGAATTGCAAAAAAAGCGGAAGCGGTGCAGCAAACGGCGGAATACGATTTTTCCGGCGACATTACGGATCGGCTATCCCGTAACTCCTTGGCGCAAAACGTGGAGAAGCTTCCTTACAAGCTGAAGCAGACTGTTATTTTGCATTATTTTCACGAATACACGCAGGAGGAGATCGCCCTGATTCTAGGCATTCCCCTGGGCACCGTCAAATCGCGTATTCATGCCGCTTTGCAAACATTGCGCCGCAAGCGGCAGCTCGGGTTATTTCGAACGGGAAAGGTGGAGGAACTGCATGAATCTTGAACGGGAGCTCAGGGAGGAATTGCGGCTGCGCGCTTTGGAACAAACGGAGCCGCCGGTCTATCTCGAAGAATCCATTTGGAAAAAACAGATTGGGCATAGGAGCAAACCTATGAAAAAATGGTTGATCGCGGGAGTTTTATCCGCCGCGCTATTGATTCCGACGGGTGCTTACGCCGGGTATACGTATTGGGCCGATACGATCTACGGTTCAAAGAAGCAAGCCGAGGGAATAGGCTTGAATGCCCAGCGTTACGAGGATTTGGAGAGAAGGCTGGCGGAAACAAAGCAAAGCCTGGCCCCGGAGGATTTTGAGGAGTTGATGCTGCTGCTTCAAAACCTCGGCGGTCTGGTTCTGAAATACGGCAGCGACGGCGAAGCTCCGACTCCCGAGCAATTGTCGGACGCGGATTATGAAAGCTACCTCCATTGGACAAGCCGACTGGAGCCGCTGCTCGCCAAGCTGAGCGAAGCGGAAGCTTCGCGCGAGACCGAAGAGCGCAATCGATTTGCGGACGAGCTGTTGACCATGGCCGAGAAAAAGCTGGACGGAGAGGAGTTGTCCGCTTTCGTCCAGCTTGTGCAGGCTATGCAAAAGTATGAAGCAAAGGTATCGGATCGCGACGGAAGCCTTCACATGGAGCGTCTGTCGCCGGCAGAACAGAAGGATTTGAATCGCCTTCGCGAGGAAATCCAACCGTATTTTGAAAAACTGGGCATTGAAACGGCGCGAAACCATCCATAAAAGATAGAAACGGCCTTGCGGCAAATCCCGCAAGGCCGTCTTTCCGCGTATTACCCATCAATAAGGTTGAGCGGCAAATTGATGACGGCGCGAAGGCCGCCGCCCTCGCGGGCCTCGTAGCGAAGGCCGTAGGCTTCGCCATAGTGGAGCTGCACGCGCTGATGCACGTTGCGGATGCCGTAGCCTTTGTCGGACGCGTCGCCCCGCACGATCGCGGCGAGCCGCTCCATGTCCACCGGCAGGAAGCCGTTGTCCTCGACGATGAGCAGCAGCTCGTCGCCGTCTCCCCGGCGAATGCAGATGCGCAAGACGCCTTCCCCGTCCATCGTGCTGACGCCGTGGAAGATGGCGTTCTCCGCCAGAGGCTGCATGATGACCTTGGGCGTCGTATACGCCAGCAGCTTCTCGTCGATGTCCCACTCCACCTCGAACGTATCCGGGTACCGCTTCATCTGCAGACGGCTGTACGCCTGCACATGCTCCAGCTCCTCCCCGATCGTGATCATCGTCCGTCCTTTGCTGAGACCGATCCGCAGCAGCTTGGACAGATCCTTTACCATCTCGCCGACGTCGGTATTGCCGCTGCCGAGCGCGTACCAGTAGATGGAATCCAGCGTGTTATAGAGCAAGTGGGGCGTAATCTGGGAATGCAGCATGGAGAGCTCGTATTCCTTTTGCTTGATCTGCATGCCGTAATTGTCCTCGAACGACTGATCTAGACGTTTGGTCATCTTTAGGAACGCCCCGTACAAGATGCCGAACTCGTCCGCCCTCAGCGGCTCATTGCCGATATCCAGTCTTTTCCCCGGCTCATACAGCTTCGTAATCGTGACCAGGCGAACCAGAGGCTTCACGACAATCCGGAGCAGATAAAGCACGAACGCCAGCACGAAGACGAGATACAGCGCAGACAGCGCCATTACCGTTACAAGCAGCGCCGATTGGTTGCCCGTGATAGAGTCGTAAGGAATTTTGTAGACGAGCGTCGTATCGTAGGCGGCCTTGCGAGAGAAGGCATACAGCCACTTCCCGTCCCCCTCCTTGGCAAAATAAAATCCCGACGTCCCCCGTCTCGCCTCCTCCGGAATTTCCGAGAGCGCCGCGCTGTCGGGACCGGCCTTCATCAGAAGTTCGTCCTGGGCGTTGAACAGGTACAGCCCCGCATGCTCCGGCAGCTGAACGGAGACAAGATCCCGCATCAGCAGCACCTCCAGCTTGGTGACGACGAGCAAGCCAATGGATTCGGAATACGACTTGGGATTCTGGATGCTCCGCATAAAGCCGATCGTCTTGCCGCCGCCTGGCAGCGAAATATGCCTTACGCTGGCCCCGCCTTCCTGCTCCATCGCATACTTCGCCCAGTCCGGAAGTCCCGTCATATAATCGCCGAAATATTTGAAGCCCCTTTCCTTGAACATGGTGTCGAAAGGCGTTTGCCTGCCATCTACATTTTTCATATATAAGGTATAGTCGGTGCCGTCCGACGACCAGCTCTCCAAAATGGAATCCGCCTCGCTGATTTGACCGAGCGTCTCTACGCCTGTCCAAAAGCTGTATTGTTTCGTATTGCTGAAAAAATGATTATCCATAAACGTCAGCGATTTATCATTGACGGAGGATAACGTCTTCTCGATCGTGACGTGGTTTTGATTGACGAGTTGAAGCGTCGTCCGGCCGATCTCGTCCGTCATGGAATTAGAAGTACGGATGACCGAGATCCAGCTCACGACGAGAAACGGCGCCACGATAAACAGGAGGAATGCGATCGTTACCTTGTATTTTAGCCGCAGCTTACTCCCCCCCTAGGCTTCCTTGCGGAATTCGGCGGGGCTGACGCCCGCATACCGTTTGAACATCCGGCTAAAGTGCTCCGGCGATTCGTAACCAACCTCGTAAGCCACCTCGTAACGTTTCTTGTCCGTCGTCGCGAGCAAACGTTTCGCTTCTTCGATTCGAAGCTCCGTAACGTAATCCCACAGGTTTTTTTTCATTTCGCGCTTGAACAGATAACCCAAATACGCCGTGCTGAAATGCACCTCGCCCGCGATATCTTGAATCTTGAGAGCCGGATTGCGGAAATGCTGGCGAATGTAGCCCGTTATCCGCGCGAGAATGGATTGATCGCGCTCCTTGCCGAGCTCATAGACGAGCGCCTCCGCCTCCGCCAAATAATCGCCCAGCTTCGTCAGCCTCGCCTCTCCCGCCAGTCCCTGGAAATAAGCGGCAGGGTCGAAACGCTGCAATTGTACGCCGCGGCCGTTCCCTTGCTCGAGAATCAGCCCGTACACGCGGTAGACAAGCATGCCGAAGCAGCTGCTGGTCAGCTCCTCCGAATGACCCAGCTCGCCCAGCGTTCGGACCATAGCCGCATGATTGACGAAACCCGCCGTGCCGTTCGCGGATTTTAAAGTCCCGATATATTCGTCCACCTTCGCCATCCACTGCGTAATGTTAAGGTTATCCTGCGTCGCGACATCCTCGTAATAGAACACCTTTTGTCCCGGATGCAGCTTCCGCCATTCGGCCGCCGCGTTCGCTTCTTCCATCAGCTTGGGCAGCATAAATACGTCCTCGCTCAGCCGACTCATACCCACCGTCGCGTCGACGTTCAAATATTGCTTCACGTTCATGGAGATGATCTGCCCGATGAGGTGAAGCTGCGACTGCAACTGCTGCGGCCCTTCGGACAACTCCCGCTCGCTCAATTGAATAATGCCGACAAGCTCGTTGCCGTAGCCGTTAAAGTTAAGCCCGCTCCACTCCCGAAGGCTTTCTTCCATTATATTAACCGTAGCGTACTTGAGCAGCTTGCGGTCCTGCAGCCGAATCTCCCGCTTGCTGAACCCGCCGCTGCTGAGATCCAGCCTGACGGAGACGACGCCGTAATGGCAGCCGTTCCGCTCGCCGCCCAGCTCGTCGATGAGATCCTCGTAATCCGCTTTGGCCAGATTCCGTTCCGTAACCAGCTCCAGCAGCAGCTCGTTGCGCCGCGCCGCGCCGGTCCTCTCTTCCTCGCCCTCGCGTATTGTCCGCTCGAGCGATTGTTTGCCGTGCTCTTCTTTCTCCCGCAGCACCCGGCCGACGATGCGCAGCAGCTCGGCAAGCTCTACCGGCTTGACGAGATAGTCTCTCGCCCCGAGTCTCAGCGACTTCTTCGCGAAATCGAATTTTTCGTGCGCGGAGATGACGATGACGGGCAGATGAGGCTGCTCCATATAGATCGTCTCCATCAGCTCCAGACCGCTCATCCGGCTCATCTGGATATCGGTAAGCACCAGATCGAAGGTTTCCATGCGCAAATAATCGATGGCTTCGAAGCCGTTCAGCGCCGTCTCCACATGAGAAATTTGCAGCTCGGATGACAGCAGGACATTTTTAATCCCGGCGCTTACTCTCGGCTCGTCGTCAACGACCAAAATTTTGTACATATCGGATCCCTCCCGTACGATTACGCCCGTCTATTAGCAGCAGAGCCGCCGTACGTAAGGGCACGGCGGCTCTGCTATTGGCATTCTCAGTATAACGCATAATCCATGCACAGGACGATGATGAAATCCATGGAGTTCGTGATGTATCGCAAGCTTCGTATACGAGTTATCATCCGCATTGTTCTCCTCGAACAATAAGCCTCCTTCGCCAAGCTTGCCGGATAGGCAAGTTCGGCGAAGGAGGCCGGTCATTCTTTCATCCTATTCGACTATGCGGTAGTTCGGCCTCGCGCGGGAGAAGTCCGGATTCTCGCCGCTGATCATCAGCCCCATCCCCCAATCGAAGTGGACATTTTCCGTCGGAACGTCTGATGCGTCGCGGTATTGGAACAGGACGTTCCTCCGCGTTCTCGGGCTTTTGTTGACGTCGGAGCCGTGAATGGTCAGATAGTTGAAGAACAACACGTCGCCCGCTTGAGCCGGACAGGGCGTTCCCGACGAGATCGGATGCTCCTTATGGTTTAGATAATGGGCGCCGACATGGGGCATCGGCCCTTGCTTGTGCGAACCGGGAACCACGCACAAGCAGCCGTTCTCCATGTCTGCATCGTCCAGGTGCACGCTCGCCGCCAGCATGGAATGATCGCGGTGAGGGAAGTACGGATAATCCTGGTGCATCGGAAACGCCGCCCCATTGGATGGCGGCTTTACAAGCATCTTGGAGTGGTGCAACTGCACGTTCGGTCCGATGATGCCGTTTAACGCTTTTACCATATTGGGATGCGTCGCGGCCCTGGTAAATGACGCGTCATGGTAGTGCACGTCGTGAAACCCCTTCAGAACCAGCTTCTTTAATTGCTCCGGCTCCAGATAGTCGCCCTGCCACGCGTGATTGGCATCGGCCTTTGCGCGTGCCGCTCTCTGAATAATGTTCTCGACGGCCGTCCTCATCTCTTCCACTTCTTGCATAGAGAAGACGCCTTTCACTAGCAAATACCCGTTCTCTTTGTAAAATTGTACATCGGCCTGATTCATATCTGATCCTTCTCCTTCGCAAATATAGGATGCAATCTACGTTCATTATAGGTATTCTATACATAAATCGTATTTGCACCTATCGGACGCCTTTTTGCAAAATTCCGCCAAGGGAGGTCGGATTGATATGTTTCAGTGGCAACAAAGCCAGGAAAGACTTAACCGGCAAGCCGGACTGCTGCAGGGCGAACGGCTCACCTTTCATGTGCATTATTGGGGAGTTTCCCGGCACCTGGTGGCCAATCCGGTACACAAGCATTCGTTTTTCGAAATCTGTTACGTCGAGGGCGGAACGGGGATTTATACCGAAGGCGATAGGGAATATTCGTTGCATGAAGGCGTGTTGTTCTGCTCCAGGCCCGGCGTCGTCCACCAAATCAGGGATGTAAACGAGCTTGATCTGCTGTACGTCGCGTTCGAACCGGACGAGAAGCAGTCGGATCCGGCCGAGCTCTCATCCTACCTGGATGCGCTTGGGCAAGGAGAGGTCTGGATGGATAATCAGTCGAGCTCCCCTGTCGCGGGATTGTGGAGGTCCCTTCTCGTACCGGAATCGTACGCCGGCGCCTTACCCGCCGGCGTTCTTCCTGCGCTTGCGCATTCGCTGCTCGCTTCGTTCCCGGATATGTTCGGCGTTGCTAGCAGATCGAATCGCCCGCCCGTCCGGACCGACTCCTCGTTCCTCGTGCAGCGCACCAAACAATATATTCGCGACAATCTGGCAGGCGATCTCTCCCAGCAGCAAGTCGCCCGCCTCTTAAATGTGTCCGAGAGGCATCTGTCGAGGCTGTTCGCCGAGAACATCATGGAATCCTATACGACAACCGTACGGAACGAACGCATTCGCGCAGCCGAGGAACTGCTGATCCGGACCGGAACGCCGATTAAGGAAATTGCCGAACAGGTCGGGTTCTCGTCCGTTCATTATTTCACCCGCTCCTTTACGCAAAAAAAAGGCATGCCGCCGGCCGCTTACCGCGAAGCAAACTGGCGACATGCCGATCAGCTCCCTTCCGAACCGATTCGTTTTCGATAGTCTCTAGGCGACAGACCATACTTCCTCTTAAACGATTTCTCGAAATGGGGGATCGTATTGAACCCCGAAGCATAACAAATTTCGGTTATCGCCAGTCGTGTGCTGCCGAGCAGCGCGGAGGCGAAAAGAAGACGCTTCTCGCTGACGTATTCCTGAAAGGAAATGCCCGTCTGCTTATGGAAGCATTCGCTGAAGTAGTTCGCCGACAATCCGGCGTAGGCGGCAATCGCCCCAAGGGTCACCGGCTCACGGAAGTGATGCTGCAAATAAACGAGCGCTTTCCTTATGGAAGGATGCCTGTCGCTTGCCGAATCGCGAGCTGTCGAACTCCCCGCAGTCGGCAGGCATTGTCGGGCCAACAGGATCAGCACCCGCTCCAGACTGCCGCGAACCAGCCAATCCTTCCCGAAGCGATCCTCCCGCGACTCTTCCCATATGCCGTCAAACTCCCTCCTCATACGCTCGGCGTCTTCGTCGTACAAGGTGTAGACATGCGGAGCTTCCCGTTCGAGCATCTTTTCGGCGAGCTCCGGCATCACCCATGAATCCTTGAAAATCATATTAAAGAGATGAATGGTCTCGCCCTCGTCCGGCACGATCTCGTGAAAGTCGGCCGTCGTCATCAAGAAGACCATTCCCCTGCCGAGCGGGAATGGTTCTCCGTTTACCATATGGACGCCCTTGCCTGACAAGATGTATCCGATCTCAAAAAAATCATGCCAATGGGTGTCGATTCGTCCGCCGACATCCTGCTTGAAGATACGGTAGGATTCGTTTTTTTCGAGATACTGGCTTCCCAGCAAGCGCTCCGGCGCGCGGTCGCCCCGCATGGCTTCACCCCCTCATTTAAAACCCGGAACGAAACGCGCTGCGCCGCCAAAGGGACGGCGCAGCCGACTCGTCTTGTTCCGATTATACATTTACAAAGGGGTTTCCGGCTAGATCGACGCCTCGGGCCAGCCATACTTTAAAACCGGGATTCTTTTCCGGAAACACCTTGGCGTCGGTCGCAAAGTAACGCATCGTATAGCCGCAGCGTCGATAAGGGCTTGTGTTTGGCGCCGCGCCGTGAATAATGCGAGAATCGTGCAGCGAACATTCGCCCGGCTCAAGTTCGAAATAAACCGCCTTCTCGGGATCCACGTTTTTTATTTCCGTCGCGAAGATGTTCTGAGCCCCGTCGACATCCTCGTAATCCGAGAAGCCGTTGCTGTGAGAGCCCGGAATTACGCGCATGCAGCCATTCTCCTTGTTGCTCGGATCGATCGCCAGCCATACGGTCACGATCTTGTCGAAGCGGCTCAATCTTCCCTTCCAGTATGCGGAATCTTCATGCCATGGCGTCTGCTTTCCGACCAAAGGCTCCTTGCATATGAAATGGCTTGACCAGAGGCCGATATTCGGGCCGATGATCGGCTCTACCAAATCGAGCACTTCTTCGCTGAGAAGGAACTTAAGCAATCTCTCGTCGCGAAAGTGCGGCGTGTCCAGCTCGCTGTTGAGCTTTCTTCCGACCAACTCCCATTGCTCCTCGAAAATATCGCTAAGCTCTTTCATTTTTTCCGGTCCGAAAAGCTGCTTTTTATGAAGCAAATATCCGTTATCCCGATAATAGGCCGCTTCTTGTTCAGAAATAACCGCGTGACTCATGGCATTCCCTCCGTTTAATCCATCATTTTCCCTGCAAGATGATCTTATCAGAGGGAAGGGGGCCCAATCTTATGGTTCGTTCGGCAATAGTACGCTTATTTTCGGATGTTAGCCAAGATTGATCGCCCGAATTTGCTCCAGCGGCACTTTTGGCTTGCGGTCCTCCGTTAGCAATCCGTTAATTTCCTGCTGCACGTCGGTCACCTGCGTATAACAATATCCGCAAATATAATCGACGGACTTGATCGCTTGCGTTAGCCCTTTAAATCGCTCCATAAACGCTTCCACTGACGCTACCTGCTCTCCGTAGCCCCAGCCCTTATCCGACTGGAACGCGATGCCGCCGAATTCGCTGATGATAATAGGCTGTCCCCGGTAGCTGTAACCTTTGGCGAGAGCATACTTCCATTGGTTGCAGGTCGTCTCGCCCGACACGATTGCGTCCTTGTTGTCCCGATAACGCTGCAGAAAACCATCGCCGGTCGCGACATAATCGTGCAGCGTCACGATATCCGAGACGGTATGCTCCCAGCCGTCGTTTACGATGACGGGACGATGGGGATCGAACGACTTGGTGAGATGGTAGATGCCCTCTGTAAACTTCTGCTGCCTCTCGTCGCGAAGAACATTTCCGATGCCCCACGACTCGTTAAACGGTACCCACGTAATGATGCTGGGATGATTATGCTGCTGCTTGACGATCTCGAGCCATTCCTTCGTAAACGCATTTACCGCTCGATCGTGAAATTCGAAGGTCGCCGCCATCTCCGACCAGACAAGAAGTCCCTTCACGTCGCACCAATACAGGAAACGGGCATCCTCGATCTTCATATGCTTGCGCACGCCGTTGTAGCCCATCTCCATGATCAGGTCGATGTCCTCGATCAACGATTCTTCGTTTGGCGGCGTCAGATGGCTGTCCGTCCAATAACCTTGGTCCAAAATAAGACGTTGATAGATCGGCGTATTATTAAGCAGCACCTTGCCGTTTTCGATTGAAATCTTGCGCATGCCGAAATATGAGAGCGCCCGGTCGACGACCCGTCCTCCCGATGTCAGGACGAACTCCACGTCGTACAAGTTCGGACGGGCGGGCGTCCAATACGCCCGCTTCCACGGTCCGTTCGCCTCGTGGTTAAGATCGACCTCCACGGAGAGACAGGGACGGTCGATTCCCAGCGCGACCCGCTTGACGGGCCGGCCCTTAAACGTGACGATCGCTTCCAGCAGCAGATCGTCGCCGCCTGCCGCAACACCGTTAACCTCGTAATCGAACCGTACGATATGACGATCGAGATCCGGCGTTATTTTGACCGCGTCCAGCCGCTGCTCCTCCACATACTCCATCCATACGGTCTGCCAAATGCCCGTGGTCTGAACGTAAAAACATTCGAAGTTGTCCGGAGTCCATCGCTGCTTGCCCCTGGGCTGGTAGCAGCTGTCGCTGTCCGTTACCTTGACCGTAATCCGGTTGTCGGCGCCGAACGCCAAATATGGCGTCATATCGATCGAGAAAGCCGCGTAGCCGCCCTGATGACCGCCGGCCAGTTCGCCGTTCACCCATACTTTCGCTTCGTAGTCCACGGCCTGGAAATGCAGAATCGCCCGTTTCCCCGCCGCCTCCGCCGGAACGGCGATCATCCTGCTATACCAAACCTGAGGATGAAAGGTCTCGATCCCGATGCCGCTCGCCTTGGTTTCGTAAGTAAACGGCACGGTAATCCGATGAGTTGCCTCGAACGTCCCCTGCCACTTCTCCTTCTCGCCAACGTTGGCGTCGTCGAAGCGGAAGTCCCACTCGCCGTTAAGGTTAAGCCAATCGCCGCGCACGAGTTGAGGTCTTGGATAGTCTTTTATATACGATTTCGTCGTCATGGCGCGCCTCCTACACTTTCGTTTGGAATACTGCCGCATAGACGGAGGACGGCCGCAGCGGAACGCCGCGTTGCCACTCCGCCGCAGGAACGACCCTGTCGCGGCACAAAATGTTCTCCGGCTCGAAGACGCTGTTGATGGCGTCATAGCTATCGCCGGTAATTTCGTACAGCACCGTCTCTTCTGCCGCGTCGAAAGCAGCCAGTTCCAGCACGGCATTTACTTCTTCCAGTCCGCGGTTCACGATAAATACCGTAACCGTATCGCCCGCTCCGCTCACGCCTGCCGCGACATCCAGCTCCGGCAGCGCGTCCAGCGCGATCGGCGTTTTCTTTAAGGCCGGCACGGCAAACGTGTCGCTTTCCGTCCGCACGGGAAGCATACGACGCAATCCGCGGTTCGCATACAGCTTCAAGACCTCGTAAGTCGGCGTCCCGTATACGTCAAGCGGTCTACCGCTCCAGCCGGACTGCTTGCCGCAATATTGGTCGGCATAATAATCGCCTACCCGGATGCAGCCCCCTAGCCAGCCGTTAACCAGGTCGGAGAAGCTGCCGATATGCACCATGTCGCTTCCGCGCAGCATTTCGTTCAGGTTGGCCGCGTTGGCCACCGCCGCCCCCAGCGTATGTTCGTTCGGCAGTCCCTTGCGAATGGTGTTGGGGTAATACATCGTGTTGTATTCCGTAACGGCGATTTTGACATGGGCATGCTTTGGATTCGCCTTGATGCTCTTCGTCGTCTCCTCCACGTAATGACGGGTGAATTCGGGGAAGGCGGCGATCGCCTTATACCGGTCCTCCGCAGGCGTGTCGCGATCCATGCCGAACGGTCCATATCCGTGGTAGATGTGCAAGGTCAGATAATCGATCAGCTCGCCTGCCTGCTCAAGCACCGGCTTGTTCCACTCCTGCTTGTAATGGCCGCAGGCGAGAAGCACGATCGACGGATCGGCCGCCTTCATCGCTTCGGCGAACGATACGGTGCGCTCGGCGAACTCCTCGGCTGTGCAGGTCCCCACTTGCCATTGTCCCCACACCTCGTTGCCGATTTCCCAATACTTGACGTCATACGGCTCAGGATGGCCGTTCGCGGTGCGCAGGGCGCCCATCGGCGTATCGGCGTCGCCGTTGCAATATTGAATCCATTCCGCCGCTTCCTGCGGCGTCCCGGATCCGTCATTGACGGAGATGAGAGGCTCGACGCCCAGCTCCCGGCAAAAGGCGATAAATTCGTCCGTGCCGAAATATTTGCTCGTCCAACCGCCCCATGCTTCGTTGTACATAACCGGCCGCTCCAGAACGGGACCAATGCCGTGCTCCCAGTGGTACGCGCTGATGTAGTTGCCTGAGAGCCTCATCATCCCGGCGTTTAAATCCCTCGTCATGTCGATGACCTCGCGCTTCACCATGCCAATGCTGTCCGCTGCAAGCAGGGACACGTGGTCGAGCCACAGCATGCCGGTCGACACGTGATCCTTCCACCTTGGATGCTCCGCCGGAATATAGACGCGAAGCTCGGCATCGGCGCAGGCGCGGGAGACGGACAGGCTCGTTTCGTATTCCCGCCAGTTATGGCTGGTTAAGGCAATAGACACCCGACCCAGCGTTTCCCCTGTGCGACGGTCCGCCGCTTCCACGATAAGCTCTTTTAATTCGACGGATGCCCGTGCGACGACCTTAACCGTGTAATCCGCAGGTCCCTTGAGAGCCGCCTTCTGCGCGATGCCGGCATACGCTTCGTCGTCGCTCATCGCGCGGATGCGCTGCGCGCGCCCCGAATGCTTGGGTGCGGGCGCCTCCAGCGCGTATTTGGTGCCTCGGCCGTTCGTATAGGCATACCAGCTTCCGGAAATTTCCCGTTTCGTTTCGGATTCGCTCTCGAAATCCATATCCTTGAGCGGGAAGGCCAGCATCGCTTCCATATGATCGCGGATGTCCTCGACAAAGTGCCCGAACAGGTACGGGTTGACGGCATGTTCGCTTGCTCCGCCGCAATCGACTGTTATTTTTGCATTTTTATTCACAACGGACCTCCATTGAAACGTTAATTATAATGCGGGTTCAAAAAGTTCGGTTTTCAGCACCGAGAAGATGGAATGCAAGTAGAAACTGAGGAGCGGAGCGTAGTTGAAGCTACGTGAGCACCGGAAGTTTCGCTTGCGTTCCATTTTCGATGTCGAGTAGGCTTCTTGGCATACTTCGTGATCAAAAGCGGACTTTTTGAACAACCTTTTATCCTTTGATGGAGCCGATCATAACGCCTTTGACAAAATGTTTCTGCACGAAGGGATACATGATCAGCACAGGCAGGCTGGACACGATGATGACTGCGAATTTAATGCTTTCCGCGAGCAGAATTTGTTTCTCCAGACCGACGCTGCCGCCGTCGATTTGGGCCGATTGGCTGATCAGCAAAATTTCGCGGAGCACAAGCTGCAACGGATATTTGGCCTCGTCGCGGATATAAATCAGCGCGTTAAAGAACGAATTCCAGTGGCCGACCGCGTAGAACAACACCATAACGGCCAGGATGGGCTTCGACAGCGGCAGAATAATGCTTACGAGCAATCTCCAATTGCTGCAACCGTCCATATGGGCCGCCTCCTGCAGCTCCCAAGGGATGCTGGATTGGAAGTATGTCCGCATGACGATCAGATTGTAAGTGGCGATAGCGCCCGGCACGATCAGCGCCCACATCGTGTCGACCATGCCAAGATCCCGGACCAGCAAATAAACCGGGATAAGTCCGCCGCCGAAAAACATCGTCAGCGTAATCAGAACCATAATGCCGTTACGCAGGGGCAGATCGGGTCTCGACAACGGGTATGCCGCGAGGGTCGTCAGCACGATGTTAATGATGGTGCCGACGACGGTATATAGAATCGAGTTGCCGTAGCCGCTCCAGATCTTGTCGTTTTTCAAGATGTTGGCGTACGCCTCGATGTTGGCTCCTTTCGGCAGCAGCCATACTTGTCCGTTCAGCACCTTGGACGGGTCGCTAAACGAAGCGCTGACCGTGAACAGAAGCGGATACAAAACAATGACCATAATGACCGCTGCTATGACATACAAAATGATGTCGAACAGCTTTTCATCCGACGGTTTTGACTTCGCTTGTACCTTTTCCATAAGCGATTCCCTCCTTTACCATAAGCTCGTCTCCGACGTCTTGCGAGCGAACCTGTTGACCAACAGCAGTAGGATGAGGTTGATGACCGAGTTAAACAGACCGATCGCCGCCGTATAGCTGTATTCGCCCTTCAAGATGCCCGTCGTGTAGACGAACGTGGAGATGACGTCGCTGGATTCAAGGTTCAGATTGTTTTGCATAAGCAAAATTTTCTCGAAGCCGACGTTCATGAAATGGCCGACATCGAGGATAAGCAAAATGACGATGACCGGAATAATGCCCGGCAGCGACACATGCCAGATGCGGCGGAGCCGCGAGGCGCCGTCCATCTTGGCCGCCTCGTATAGCTGGGGGTTTACCCCGCTGAGGGCGGCGATGTAGATAATGGACTGCCATCCCATGCTCTGCCAGATGTTCGAGCCGATGTAGACGGGCTTGAACCAGCCGGCGCTCTCCATGAAACGAATCGGCGTTCCGCCGAACAGCTCGATCAGTTGGTTGATCGGACCCGCCGAAGGCGAAAGCAGCGCTTGCAGAATGCCTACAATGACGACCACGGAGATGAAATGCGGAATATACGTTATATTTTGCAGAAGCTTGCTGAACTTCCGGCTCCGAATCTCGTTAACGATCAACGCCAGCAGAATCGGAATCGGGAAAGCAATCAGTAAGGACAACAGGTTGATGGATAACGTATTCCACAGCAGCCGCCAAAAGTAATACGAGTCGAAGAACCGTTCGAAATGGATAAAACCTACCCATGGACTGTCCATAATGCCTTTGGCCGGATTGAAGTTTTTAAAAGCGATTTGCAGACCGTACAGCGGCCCGTAATGGAAGATCAAATAGAAGGCGACCGGCAGCAGCAGCATGAGGTATAGGTCGTACCGCTTCGCCATTTTTTTGAGCAGCCCCGTGCCTTTCTTGTTGCGGTCAGGTGTAGGGGCGGGTGCAGGGGCGGCCCCTGCGCTTTCCATCATGCTGTTCATGGGCAACCCCTCCTTCTTCTAGCAGCAGGTCTATTTGTCCATCTTGTCATAGGCTTCCTGGTAAAGCTTCTCAAGCTGGGCAACGTTCATTTTCTCAAGCGTGGATTGGAATTCACTCCACTTGTCGAAGCTGAGCGCCCCAACGATGAACTTCGTGCTTTGTTCTTCGATATATTTGTCGATGTCGTTGCGGAGAATATTAACCTGTTGAGCCGTTGCCTCGTCGAACATCGGCGGAGCGTAACGGATAGCCGGCAGATAAGGCTCCAAGGCTTCGAATGCTTCCTGCACTTGAGGCGGGTTAATGAATGATGCCACCTTGTCGCTGATGATATGAGGCGCGCCTCCACCTGCATAAGGCGTGATCTTCGCTTGGTCTGTCGAAACGGCTAGAAACTCTTCTGTGTAGTACGGGATGCCGTCTCTCAACTCGTAATGCTCGCCTTCCCGGCCGAAGCGCAGCAGCGTGGAGCCTTCGTCGCTGTAGAAGTAGTCGATCCAGCGCATCGTCGCTTCCGGATGTTTGTTGACCGACGTGATGGCGAACGCGCCATAATCGCGCGGCACCGGCCCAATCTGGCTATGCAGACGGTCGCCGTGCGGACCTTCCGGCGGCGCGATGCCCACATATTGATCCTGGATCGAGAGGAAGTTGTTGTTCGTCTGGTCGAAGAAATACCCTGTATTGCCCGTTCCTTGCTTGGCTAGAAATTGTGCTTCCGTATGGGAGAAAATTTCCTGGTCGATCAGCTTCTCCTTATACAGCTTGTTCAAATACATAAGCAATTCCTTGTGACGTTCGTTGCCGCTCCAAATATTCACCTTATCGTCTTCGAGGTTGATGTTGTAGCCGAGCTGCGAATCCAGTCCGAATGCTCCCGCCATATGGTTGACGATTGGCATCCCTACGCGTGCGGTAATCGGAATTTCGTCCGCTTGCCCGTTGCCGTTCATATCGCTGTCTCGAAAGGCTACCAGCACGTTGTACAGATCATCCGTCGTTGTCGGCACATCCAGGCCCAGCTTATCCAGCCACGACTGGTTGATCCACCGTTTGTCCGTCCGCGCGGAGCCGAGCGTTACGATACCCGGAATCGCATAGATATGACCCTCCGGCGTCGTGATGCCCGCGCGGATCTCCGGATATTGCTCCATGAGGCTCTTGAGATTAGGGGCATATTCCTCGATCAAGCCTTCCAGAGGAATCAGTTGTCCCGCCGTTCCGTAGCGGATCGACTCGAGCTGCGACAGCCCGGAGCGGAATATGGCGTCCGGCAGCTCGTTGGATGCGAACAGCAGGTTCTTCTTCTCCGCGAAGCCGTCTGTCGGCGTCTCGATGAACTCTACTTTGATATTGCTCAGCTTCTCGTAATCCTGGAATACAGGCATATCTTTGAAAGGCCCGTTTACAGGCGCGACGCGAGTGAACATCTTCAGCGTGATCGGCGTTTCGACGATCGGGAACCCGTCCGTCTTCACGGCGCTTTCAGATGAATTCGACCCATTGGCGCTCCCCGGATTGCCTCCGTTGCCTCCATTGCCGCCGTTGCCGTTGTCGCCGCTGTTCCCGTTGCTGCAGCCTGATGCGATCAACCCGGTGACGATCATCGTCGCAAGCGCGTATTTCCCCCATTGTTTGCGCATGTACATAAACCTCCAGTATATCGATTCACCGATCATTGTAAGCGTTTGCCGTCGGTGTTTCCCCATTATAAGTCACCGCCAATGACGGCAAATTACACATATATGACTATTTACTCCACATATTTTACGGCTTCGTTCCAGATCCGCCTCCGAGACTGTTGCAATACGCCTGCGGCGTCATGCCCGTCGCCTCCTTAAACACCTTGAAAAAATAATTATGCGTGGAAAAACCCGCTTGATCGCTGATCTGCTTAATGGAATATTGACCGCTCTCCAGCAGCCTTCGCGCCGCGTCGACCCGCACGCGATTCAAGTATTCGGAAAACGTGGACTGCGTCTCGTCCTTAAAGATCCGACTCAGATAGGATGCGTTCAGGCCAATGGCACCCGCGGCCAGCTCCAGCGTCACGCTGCCCGAATACTTTTCCAAAATGAAGCCGATCGCCTGCGACACATGGCGGGAATAAGTGCCCGTCGCATGGCGCTCCTTGAGCAGCCGCAGCAAGACGCCATAGAACGATTGCATCCACTCTTCCAGTTCGCCGACGCTGCCGAGCCAGTTCAACTCGCTTCGCGAAGGCAAGCGATCCGCTTCCGCCGCTCCGGACGGGGACTGACCCCCTTTTTTCAACGCTTTGTCGCCGATATGCAGCAGCTCGCTGACGATCATCTGCGCCGTATGCGAATGCAGCGGCAACGAGCGGATCCGCTCGAACACGGAGACGATCAGGCGCTGCGTGCCTTGACCGTCCAGCCTCTCGATGGCGAGCAGCAGTTGCTTCTGCTCCTCGATCGTGAGCGCGACGAGGTGTTCCCGCTTCCCGCTTCCCGTCTCGAAGCTGGCGGACGCGGCGCTCGCATCGAGGGCCTTCTCGGCGGAGGCGTAGCTCGCCCCTAGCTGCGACAGGCTGCCGCATACGTGTCCGACCGCATAGATCGACTTCAAATTCAGATACATCTCCAGCGCATGGCGGAGCTTGCTCATGCTTCTGGCCGCTTCGGTTGCGGCTGCATTTTCGCTGCGCTCCCGGAAGGCGAACAAAACGATGATTCGCCCCTCCTCCACGTAAGCGGCCGTACGCTCACGGACATCGCCGAGACTCTGCTGCATGAGATCGACGGCTTGCTGGACCATCCGGTTCGTCTGCACGTCGGTATTGGATTCCGTCAGCAGCAAGAAGGGGACGATCTGCAGTACCGCCGTCGTGTACAAAGCCGCCTTCGCATACATGCCATGCCGCCCTGCGATTGCTTCCAACTCGGCTGCGGCTGCGGCTTTGCCTCTTACCAAATCAGCGATGTGGCCTCGGACGGCTGCCGGGTCGAATGGCGGGGATTGATCGGATGAGTAGACTCTGTCCTTTGTTGCTGTTGCGGCTTCGACCTCACGCTTCTCGCGAACCGCCTTCCCGAGCAGGGCGAGCAATGTATCGCCGTCTAGCCTATGCTTCAGCAAATAATCGACCGACCCGTTCTTTAAACAATCACGGACGTAATCGTAATCATCGTAGCTGCTTAGCATAATGGTCTGGACAGCGGGATAACGCTGCTTGATCACACGGTTAAGGTCCACGCCGTTCATCCCCGGCATGTTGACGTCAATGACGGCGACATCAGGCGGGGATTGCTGAATCATAGCCAGCGCCGTCTCTCCATTTTGGGCTTCGCCGCATATATCGAATCCATGCGCGCGGAAATCCAATAAGGACCGAAGGTCGTTGCGTACAAGCGGCTCGTCGTCTACCAACAGTACCCGATACATCATTTAGCTCACCTCTTGTTCGGAGCCCGCCGGGCTCCGCAGATTGGGAATCCGAATTTCGACCTTTGTATATAAGCCCGGTTCGCTGTACAGTTTAATTCCGTATGGTTCGTCGAACGAACGTACGATTCTCTCGTGCACGTTGCGTACGCCCATGCCGCTGAATCGGGAGGACGCCGTCTTCGTCCCCTGCCCGCCCAGAAGCAGCTCCATCTGCTCCGAGGTCATTCCTTTTCCGTTGTCCGTCACTTCGATCATGAGATCGCGATGCTCCTCGTACACCCGGATCGTCACGAAGCCGCCCTGCTCCCGCGAACCGATGCCATGCAGAATCGCGTTCTCCACGATCGGCTGAAGCGTCAGCTTCAGCATCCGGCTATCCAGCAAGGACGGGTTCGCGATCTCCTCGTGAACGACGATCGGCTCCATATATTTGTATTTGACGATGGAAATGTAGCTTCTCACGTAGTCCAGCTCCTCCCGCACCGTCAAATATTCATTCGAGTTGCCCAGTACGCCCCTCATCAGATCGATCAGCGAGCCGGATACCTCCTCGATATTGGGCGCCCCGTTCAGCTTGGCCAAATATTTGATGGTGTTGAGCGAATTGTATAGAAAATGAGGGCGGATTTGCGCCTGAAGCGCCGTCAGCTCGGCCTCTCGCTTCTCTTTTTCGCTGACGCGAATCCCTTCGAGCAGCCGCTTAAGCTCCTCCACCATGCCGATGAAAACATGGTACAGTTGCCCCACTTCATCTTTGGTTTTAATCTCTTTTTTCGGAAACGTCAGATTGCCGTCCTTGACCAGCATCATCATGGCTTTCAATCGGCGAATATTGATCGTGATGCGGGACGAAACCTGCAAGGAGCCGATTAGAACGACGATAAGGACGATAACCGATACCTCCAGCATCAAGTTCCGCAGTTGGGTCGACTCGCTAAGCAGCGAGTCCAGCGGGATAAGCGCCAGCGTCGACCAGCCTGTATGGTCGGACTGCCGGCTGACCACGATAAAGGACCGGCCGTCGATCACCTTCTCCGCAACGTCGCCATTACCCGCGAATTCCCGCTTCAAATCTATAATCTTCTGGTCGGACGGAGCAAACGAAGGTGTCTGGTCGGGGCGGTACACGAATCCGTTTTGCTGGTCCAGCACGTACAGCATACTGTCGGCGGTCGGCTTAACGCCGTACGTCTTCCGGATGAAATCGTAACGCAGATCGACCATGACCACGCCGATCGTTTCGCGGTTGTAGCGAATCTTGCGCCCCACCGTAATCGTCTCCGCGACGCCCGTCTGCTTTAAATACGCATGGCGCGATCCATTGCGGAGCATGTATTCCATCGTCGGCGTTCCAAGGATCGTACTGTCCAGCCATGGTCCCCCGGAGAAAAACACCTTTCCGTTCAAGCCGACGACGGCGATCCGGGAAATGTAAGGTTTGTAGGTGATTAAGGACGACAAAAATTCCTCGATTCGCTTCTGCTCCTGAAACCATTCGTGGCTGATCTCCACCGACGGGCTGATCAACGTATCGATGACGGTGTTTTTGTTGATGACGACGACCATATTCAGCCGATCGATCTCCTCCAGCATGATGTTCAGGGATTCGTCCGCCTGGCGGATGCTGTCCGACACCGAGGTCACCGCGTTGGACTTGATCGTGTCGCGCATGTTGACGTACACGATGCCGGTTATGGAGAGAATGGTGAGCAGCGCGACGAGACTGAACGCGAGAAATATTTTCCCTTGAATGCTTAAGCTGGGCGATATCCATCGCCTGAGAGTGGACAGCTTCATTGCGGACAGCTCCTTTTCACGGAGTAATGCAATCGCTTACAATTTGATTTCGGTTGAATTTGCTAAGCTTGGGCTTTCCTTAAAGTTAGAGGAGATTGCTTGAAATATATTTTGAAAGCCCTCGTAAACGTATACAGGTTGGGATAGCCGAGCGACAGACCGATCTCCGTCACCGTGGCATCGGTATCGATCAAGAGCCGCCTGGCCTTCTCCATGCGGATCATCTGCAAGTACTTCATCGGCGGCATACCCGTCCGGGCCGTAAACACCTGGGTAAAATACGAACGGTGCACCCCCGCGAAATCCGCGACCTGCTGAACCGTAATGCCTTCCGAAGCGTGCAGCTCCATATACTCTTCGCATTCGCGGATCCAGCCCGCCAGCTCGATCTGTTGGTCCTGCTCCCGGGGCATCAGGGACGCCAACAACCCGCACAAGAGGCCTTGCAGTTCAAGCGCCGCGGCTGGGTGCCACCTTTGAACCCGCTCCATCGCTTCAATCGCGCGGTTAACGGCAGCCGATCCTTGCGGAGTTATAGCTTCCGCGCGGAAGGGCCTTTCCTCCGTAAGCCCCGCCAGCGCAAGCAGCGGCTTTGCCCGCTCGCCGTCCATGGCCAGCCAGCTCATCTCGAGCTCTCGATCCGCGGGAAGCATATCGTAAAAGTACGTACGCTCCGGGAATAGACAGAAGACGTCGCCCTTTCGCAGCTCGATCTGCCGGCGCTCATATTCCAGGCGAAGCCTGCCCTCCCTCACGAAGTGAAGACTGTAGCACTCGATTCTTTTGGGTCCGACTTTATAATGGGGCTTAGCCAGACATCTTCCCGCCCGAACGGGCCATAGACCGCCCGCCTTGTCGAGCTCGCCCGGCGTGTAATAAATAAAGTCCGCGTACTCGTAATCGTATTCCCGCACCTCCGACGCCACCTTTCATCGATATAACAAAATGACAATAATATCACCATTCTCTATTTCGCCATTAGTACGGTTAAAATAGGATAGAAACCTATAATATTACGAATTTTTAGATTCGTAAACCTAACATAATGATATTTCCGAATCGAGAAAAAGACACTTGCGTTGGAATTGCCGCCTTCGCAGCCGTTTACCCGCAAGTGCCTCTTCATTGGCCTTGATTATAATAGATTGCCCGAACTAGTCGATCTCGTTCCCAGAGCACCTGACTCTCGCTCGACAATCAACTCACATAACGGTTAATAACTTCAACTAATAAATCATTAAGCAGCTTAACCTCGTATTCGCCCGCCGCCGGCTCCAGATGATCGCCTCCGATCCCGCTGTCATCGGTCAGGAACAGATAAGTTCCTCCTGTCGCAACGGCCATGAACCGCAGCAAATACTCCGTATCCGCATTTACGCCGCTCGAAGCGACCGGAATGATGCGAATGCCTTTCTCCGAAGCATCTTCGATAAGCCTGTGCACCTCTTCGATGACTTGGGTATCCTCGTGCGGCGGAGCATCCAGCACCAGAAACAGCAAGCGCGCCCGGGCCTCCTCGCTCCAGTCGTGCTTATGAATACCATCCCTGAGCGCCTGGTCGACGGCTTCCGGATAATCGCCTCCGCCTCTCGCATTCTGCTCGCTGAACTGGTCGGTCACCTCATTTATATTCGTCGTAAACGGATAAGGCCTCGTAATATATTCGTCTCCTGCATCCCGGTAAAAGTTGGCGCTGACTCTGATCCCCAGTTGGTTGGCATGTTCGTCCGCCACCCGTTCCACGACGTCCTTAAGCTCAGCTTCCAAATAATCCAGCTCATCCTTCATCGAACCCGTCGTATCGACGACGAACATCAGATCAACCTTCTCGGACGGCTCCGTTCCCGGCACGCCAGACCCCAAATCCACCTTGACGCTGCCTTGTCGCGTTATGTCCAGCCCCTGCGTCGCTTTCTGTTCCTGTCCGAAGCTGACTTGAACATTGTAGGCATTGCTGGTCTTCAGATCGCGTTTCTCGTACAGCCCAGCATAGACATACGCGATGCCGTCCGTATTGGTCCTCGCCTGCCAGACCGCCTGGTTGTCGGATTGCAGGACGACCTCCGCATCGGATACGGCTCTGCCGTTAGCCGAGACAATCACCTCCAGCCGATGAAATTGCCAAAAACCCCAGAAGCGCTTGCTGCTGTCGCCCTCCTGGCTGTTAAGCAGATTATTGAAGCCTTCCCATGCCGCCAAGTCATCCCACTCTCCCGCGGTCAGCTGCCCAGCCTGAATCTTCTGTTTCGGATTGGAGTAAACTCCGTTGCGTTCAACTATTTCTTTTTTCGGCTCGGAAGAAGCGGGGCTCCTGTCCGATTCCCCTAAAGCCTCGCGAGGAGCGTTGCCGCTGTTCCCCTTTTCGGCAGACGCAGCGTTTGACGCGCCCTCCGTGCTTCGGCTGCCCGCGTTATTGTCCGCGCCGGAACACGCGCTCAAGACAATAACCATCGCAAGCAGCACTCCCGCCAGTCCATGCAGCCGCGATTGCCGCCCCTTTTTTGACCCCTTCGACGAATACGCCCTCTTCATTGCCACAACCCCCTTATGTATATATACTCCTCTAACGTCCAGGGATTGGCATATGTTGCTAGGACAGGCTATTATTCGCAAAACTTCCCACCCCGTCTACGCCCCATTGTACTCGCTTTTTCATACACATTTGCTCGTCCACGCCCGTCAGGGCTACCTTGAGCGCTGCAGCGCGAGAACGTGTGCTGCCATCCTAAATTATCGTCACCATCCCGAGTACTCCTCGCGCGAATCATGCTGAAATTGATCATGTACTCCTCGAAATACATCATCGCTTGGTTTGCCATTCCCGTACTATTCTTGTGATGTAAACGGATTCAAATTGTTCGAGAGGAGGGGGAAGATTAAACGCGGTCCGCAAAGCCCGCACTCGAGACTGCTACTCGCAGCATGAACCGGCAGCCTACTATACCTATCAAAATGGAGGTTAGTTTATGTCACTCGTCAAAACGTTCGCCCGATCCAAAGCAAAAAAACTCGCCGCGCTCTGTTTGGGCGTCGCGCTTGTCCTTCCCGGCATCTCCGCGGCACCGGCAAGCGTAGCCGCTGCCGTCGCTCCGCTCCCTGGTCCGAGCAACCCGCTCCTATACGACGATTTCTCCGGTGGCGGAGTCTTTACGAAAAATTGGATGAACTGGTGGAACCAGGACGGCGGTACCGGCACCTTCACGAAAGCAACGGAGGATTCCCGCACCATCGGCAAATTCGCGCAGACTCCTGCTGCGGCTAATTCCTGGGCCAAATTCCAGCCCTGGAACGAGACGGTAGACGTTAGAGGTTACCGCTACCTCAACTTCCCGCTCAAGAACCCGGGGTATCCCGACGCGCGCCTGCGTATCGTCATCAATGACGGAACCCGCAATTATACGCTTGCGAACTGGGTGCCGGTAGACAGCGATTGGACGGTCAGCCAATTCGATCTGGACTCCCTCTCCCCTGCTATTAACAAAAAGAACATCAAGTTCGAAATCTGGCTTAGACAAGCAAACGGCGCTTACGGAGAAATTTGGATGGATGATATCGTCGCCACGACAGGCTCCAGCGGCAGCGCTCCAGTTTTGTCGGCGACGGGCTTAACCTCTAATGCCGGAAGCATTCATAATCAGAACACGCTGTACCAGTTCACCGCTACCTATACGGACGCGGATAACGAGAAACCTTACGCGATGCAGGTCGTCATCGACGATACGGCCTACGATCTTAGGGAAACCGACACCTCCGACACGACGTACAGCGACGGCAAAAGCTACTTCCATCTCACCAAGCTGCCCGTCGGCAGCCATACTTACTACTTCCGCGCAGCGGATCTCACCTCCGACGGAGCATCTACGACCTTGCAGACGGGTCCTACCGTCGTCTATTCCGACCAGACGGTCGATGTCGTCGTCAGCCAAGCAGGCTACAGCGCGAACGACGTCAAAAATGCGATGGTCGTATCCAGCCAGCCGCTGACGGATCTTTCCTATCAGGTGTTGAACGGCTCAACCCCCGTTTCGAGCGGTACCCTGGTCTACAAAGGCATTACTTGGGACAAGCATGTCTATAGCATCGACTTCACTTCAGTAAACGCGCTCGGCAGCCAATATTCCATTAAAAGCAACGGCATCACGTCGTTCCCGTTCACGATCGAAAGCAACGTCTGGGATAACTACAAGGACGAAATGACCGCCTTCTATCGTCTCCTTCGGGCGAGCGTGGCCACAGTCGACGTCTACCCGCCGGGTTACAGCAGCGTTGCTCCTTCGGCGAAGCTCTATCACGGGGCCGGCCACTTGGACGACGGCGCATCGCCAGACGGCTTGACGCATTACGATCTGACCGGCGGCTGGTACGATGCCGGCGATTACGGCAAGTATGGCGGCAATCAGTGGGTTGGAACCCAGATCGCGCTTGCTTACATCCGTCACAAGGATGCCGACAGCGTGAAGTTCGACAACGACAATAACGGCATTCCCGACCTCATCGACGAAGCCATCTGGGGGAGCGAATACGTCATCAAGTTCGCCAACCAGCTTGGAGGAGCTATGTACAACCTCAAGAACAATGCTTCCTTCGTTCATCCGGAGAAAGCGACGGACAATATCCCAGGCACAGCCGACGATCGCAAAATTACCGACTACGGCGTCGGAGGGTCCGCGAAAGCGGCCGGTACGCTTGCCGCGACGGCCCGCGCGATTCGTATCGCTATCGCCGAAGGGGACATCGATCCTTCCAGGACGGCAGAACTGACCGCATTCGCCGCGGAAAGCCAGGCGGCAGCGGAAGTATTCTACCAATATGTGCTGGATCATTACAACGACCCGCTCGGCTCTTATTCCACGAGAGGCGGCATCGATAACTCCATGCTGCTTGCCGATGTGGAGATGTATTTGCTTACGAACGACAATGATTATAAGAATGCTGCCACTGCCAAAATCAATGTGCTCACGCCGAGCGATTTGTACACGACAAACTACTGGGATATGCGTCCGATGTCGCTCGCCGAATTTTATCCCGCTGCGGATCCGGTTACGCAAGCCCATATCCACGATCTGCTGAAGCAGCAAGTTGATTACTTCCTGTCTTCCGCTGACGATACGCCTTACGGCGTGTTCAACCAGTTCAAAAACTTCGGCGTCAACGAACCGCATGCCTCCTATTTGGGCGACCTGCTCCGCTATTACGAGCTCTTTCAGGATCCAGCCGCGTTAAACGGCGTTCTAAAGGGCATATACTGGATCTTCGGCGAGAATCCCTGGAATATCAGCTGGGTATCCGGCATCGGCAGCGATTATGTCGATTTCCCGCACACCCGCTTCGACGAGGAATCCAACACGCCGGAGGGCAGAGGCAACGTTTTCCCTGGCGCAATGGTCAGTGGACCAAATATGAAGGATACCAAGGACAAGAATAGCGTCAGCCCCTGGTACCAGGATCGATCGCTGCATCAGGACGATACGAATCAATGGCGCTATAACGAGTTCAGCATCAGTATTCAAGCCGGTCTTCTGTATACGATCATGGGCCTGAGCGCGATGGAAAGCAACAGCATCCCGCCGGGCGAACGACCGCAGGAGCTGCCGATTCTATCGCCGATCATCGGCGACTATGTCCGCGGCAATGTTACCGTCTTCGCCGATCCCGCAAATGGATTCAACAATCCGCAATACTCGGTGCCTGCTGCCGGCTGGCAGCCGATATCCGCATCGGGCGAAGCATACGCCGGCACGGTCGACGAGACCGCGGCTGCACCATATACCAATCGTCGGATCGATGTGCGGGCGGTGGACGCAAACGGCAACAATTCCTACAGCTCCACCCACTACACGGTCGCGCCTCCTCTCCCGGATCCTTCGACGCCTTTGCTATACGATGACATGGGAGGCGGCGGCTTGTGGGGCTCGAGGGGCGGCAACAACCACTGGGTAAACTGGTATACGCAAAATGGCGGCTCGGCTACGTTTGCCAAGACAACGGTGGACGGGCGTTCCGTAGGCAAATTCACTCAAACGCCAGGCTCCGCGACATCGAATGCCAAGTTCCAGCCTTGGCATGATTTCGTGGACCTGTCAGGCTATCAATATTTGAACTTCGGCATCAAAAATCCGGGTTACCCGGACCTGCGCATGAAGATCGAGCTAAACGACGGCACGCGCACGTTCAACCTGACTGGCGGCTGGGCCAGCGTACCGACCTCCTGGACTGATCTGCAGGTCAATCTCGACGGCTTGGCAACCACCGTAAACAAGAAAGCCGCAACGTTGTCCATCTGGCTCAACCAAACGACCGGAACGTACGGCGAACTTCTCATCGACGAAATCAAGGCAACGAATGTCAACAGCGGCAGCGCTCCTGCGTTAACCGGAGGCGGCGTCAGCGCGGCAGCCGGGGATTCGACGACGGATTTCACGTTCGACGTGACGTACACGGATGCCGACAATCAAGCCCCGTTCGCCATGGAGCTCGTGCTTGACGGCGTCATTCATAAGATGACGGCAGCCGACCAAAGCGACAACAACTATGCCGACGGCAAAGCTTATACCTACACGACGAAGCTCCCGATCGGAGTCCACTCGTATTACTTCCATACGACCGATACGAAGACGAATGCCGTCAGCACGGCCGTTCTGTCGGGGCCGACAGTCGCGGACGCACCGCTTCCCCTGTTCGCCGACGACTTCGGCGACGGAGTTGCGGACGGTTGGACGTCGACCAGCGGCACGTGGACCGTCGTCGGCAACGAATACAACGGTCAAGCAGGCTCCGGCTCAAGCTACTCGGTCGCAGGCGATCCGACTTGGAGCGACTATGTCTTTCAAGCGAAGGTCAACGTGACGAACAATGTCAGCGGCAACAAGGACGCGGGTCTCGTTTTCCGCTATACCGACGCCAACAACACTTACGTGCTGCTGCTCAAAAACAACGACAAAGCCGGCCGCAAGATGGAGCTCGTCAAGGTCGCGGGCGGTGCCAAAACCGTGCTGGACTTCTCCAATCCCAGCATTGCCCCGGATACCTTCTACACCTACAAAATCGTCGCGAACGGCGATTCCATCGAGGTGTACAAGGACGATGTCCTGGAGCTCAGCGCCACGGACAACTCGTTCTCCAGCGGCAAAATCGGCGCGCGCGCCTATGCCAACACGAAGGCGATCTATGATGACATTATCGTGACTGCGCCATAATCCGATTTGGTCAGCCAGAAACTTCTGGCTGGCCTTTTTCTACCATGATGACAACGCCATCGAATACTTGCTGCCAGCTTCGTATAGCTCCGCACCTCATAGGAAATAATGGAAGAAAACGTCGAATCGTCGGGAAAGGTGTTGAAGGATGGGCTACGAATCAGGCGGCATGGCGCATGACGGCCAAAGCACGACAAACGGCATGACTCAGAAGCAGAACAAATCGGCAGACCGTGCGGCTCGTCCGCTCTCGCCATCGCTGGACGCGAATCTCAAGGAATTGGAAGACACGTTCGCGGGAGATTCGGACATTATTTTCCAACATTGGAGCTTCGGTCCCGACTACAGTGAACGCGCCTGCTCTATCTACTTCTGCTCCCTCGTGCAGGAGGACAACGTCAACTATATGAAACATTCGCTACAGGATCTCGAGACCCATGAGGTAGGGCCGGGTAAAGATATTACGATGGAGGAGCTGCGAAATTTCTTCGAGCGCAGCGGCGTCTCCGCCAAGAAGGCGACAGTCGTTAAAGACATGTTCGCGGTGGAGGAAGAAATCCTGAACGGCCGGCTTGTCATTCTATTCGACGAATGGAGCAAGGCGCTCAGCTTTAAAGCGGAGTCCGTCGAGACCCGACAGGTCAACGAGCCCGTCAATGAATCCGTCGTCATCGGCCCCCGCGAGAGCACCGTCGAAAATTTGCAAAAAAACCTCGGCCTCATCCGTCTCCGGCTGAAGACGACGAAGCTCAAAATTAGGATGGTCCGGGGCGGAGGCGAGACGAACACTTCCATTGCTTACGGCTATATCGAAGGAAGGGTCGACGACGAGCTGCTGCAGGAATTTCAGCGAAGAATCGCGGACGTCGACAAGCTGGAAATTTTGGAGACCACCTATATCGAGCAATTGATCGAGGATTCCAGCTACTCTCCTTTCCCCCAGCACCGGTATACGGAGCGAACGGATATGGCGGCGGCCGCGCTTCTGGACGGCAAGATTATCGTTCTGGTGCAAGGAACGGGCGGCATTATGTTATGTCCGGGAAAATTCACGGAATTTTTCCAATCCAGCGAAGATTATTACCAGCGGACGCTAATCTCTACCATGGTGCGCTGGCTCCGTATTATCGCCTTTGTGATCGCGCTTACGCTGCCCAGCATCTATATTGCCTTGTCCACCTTTCACCCGGAGCTTATACCTACCGTATTGCTGCTTGCGATTTTGAACGCTCGGGAAGGCATTCCGCTTCCGGCGTTTTTCGAGGCGCTGCTAATGGAGTTTTTTTTCGAGCTCATGAGGGAGGCCGGCGTTCGGTTGCCCCGGCCGGTTGGGTCGGCAGTCAGTATCGTCGGCGCGCTTGTCATCGGCGAAGCGGCCATCAGCGCGGGGATCGCTTCGCCTATCATGGTCATTGTCGTTGCTTTAACCGGCATCGCTTCGTTCTCCCTGCCTCAGTACGGCATGGCAATCTCTTTGCGCATATTACGTTTTCCGCTTATGGCAAGCGCGGCCTTGCTGGGCGGATTCGGCATGATGATCTGTCTGCTGTTTATCCTGCTCCATCTCTGCAAGCTGCGATCGCTTGGACAGCCGTACATGGCTTCGTTGATGCCTCTTCGCTTAAGCGATCTCAAGGACGTGCTGCTGCGCATCCCGCTCAAGAAGCTGCTCCGCCAACCTCGCAATTTGTATAAGCAATAACTACCTTCCGGTCAATGCGCCCGCGGCGGAAGCCCGTATTGGAGATGAACGAAGTTGATAGAAGATAGAACCTCCCTGCTGCGCCGGCTGGCCCAACGACTGCGCTCCCGGATCCGCAAGGTGTTGACGCTGATGCTCGCGGCCGCCATGCTTGTCTTGCCTACAGGCTGCTGGAGCAAATATGAGCTGACGGAAAGGGCATTCGTCATGGGTGTGGCGCTCGACCTTCGCGACGATGGCAAGCTGGATATGCTGACGCAAGTCTATCGGCCTTCCTCGTCGGAAATCGGCAAGTCGACGTCCACGATCGTAGGCTCCAGCGTTAACATCCGGACATCGGACGATACCGTTATGGAGGCGATCCGCGACATTCCGATCCACTTGGGAAGGAAGGCTCAGTGGAGCCATATGCGCGTCATTATCGTAGGGGAGAAGCTTGCCAGAAGCCTTAATCTGGTCCAGACGCTGGATCTGTTCTATCGCGACCATGAGCCGCGGAACAGCGTCTCCCTCATGATCGCGAAGGGAAAGGCTGCACATCTGTTCGAGAAAACGCCGCTTATCGAACAGACGAGTTCGCAGCAATTTTTAAGGACGAGCGAATCGTCGTACCGCAACGCCGCGAAGACGCTGGATACGACCTTGCTGGATCTGATCCGCCGGATGAAGAGCGTGCAGAAGGACATGGCCGTCGCTTACGTTTACGAAGAGGGCAAAACCTCGCAATTTTTTTCCGCCGCAGGTCTCGCCCTGCTTCAAGACGGCATGATGAAGGACGTACTCCCCGCAAGCAAAGTGGAGGGCTTCCTGATGTTAAGCGGCGATTACAAATCGGGCGCCGTCGAAATCCACTGCCCCGGCTCCAAGACGGAGCTCGAGACGGCGGAGGTACTCTCGCTCCATTCCAACATAAAACCCGTGGTGAAAGGAGACGATGTCCGTCTTGTTCTTCGCATCGAAGGCGATATTACAATCAATGAATTGAAATGCTCGAAAATTAGCACAGCCGAGGAAGAAGCCATATTTGTAAGCGCCGTTGAGGAACGGATCAAGGAGCAGGCAGCGGGCGCCCTTTCCTTTCTGCAGAAGCGGCAAATCGATGCGATCGGCTTGGGCAATCGCGTCTACAGGACTCATCCGCAAGCCTGGTCTCGCATGAAAGCTGATTGGGGCACCCGCTTCGCCGCTATGCCTTACGACATTTACGTGAGAATGCGGCTGGTTTCAGGCGGCACAATACGGAGCAAAACCATGTCTTGACCATGTCAAGAAAGTCGAAGTCGGGGGAGGGGGAACGAGGATGTGGGAAAGATGCCTTGTAATCGCGATTGCATTTGGCGGCGTACTTCTATTCGACGGCTTCGCGCTTAGGGGAAAGCTGACCGCGCGCGACAAGATCGTCTACGGATCAATCGTCCTCATCACGCTTTATGGAGCAATCGACTTCGCCATGAACCAGGATTGGCCGGATTATCTGGATCTCGCCAACATTCCGTTCGGCAAGGCAGCGAAAACCATGGAGCAGCTGCTACAGACCGATTGGGAGCGCTAGTCAGAACTGCACGGAGCTAATCACGAGGAAGGGAGGAAGGGAGGATCGCCATGGACAAGGAACAGATCAACCATATTCAGCTGGGCGTGCTTTTCTTCGTATTTATGACCGGTTCCTCCATTATCAACGTCCCGGGCCCGCTCATCGGCAAGGCAGGCAACGGCGCCTGGATCTCGCTCATCCTGTCCGGCGCAGCCGGCTTCGCCGTGCTGGCCATGCTGTTGTATTTGGCCAAGAGGTTTCCGGATCTGACCTATGTGGATTATAGCCGCAAGCTGATCGGCAATGTGCCCGCCACGGTGCTGGGTCTTCTGTCGCTTACCTTCATGCTTCAGATGCTGTCGGCTATGGTCATGGACGTCGCCCTCTTTATGGTGAGCTCCATGCTGAGGGAGACGCCGATCTATATCTTCACCTCCCTGACCTTGCTTATCGCGGCGCTTACCGCCAGGGCAGGCATCGAAGTGATGGCACGCATGTTTATGTTCATCGTGATCATCACCGCCCTCTTCCTGCTCTCAACGCTCTTGCTCTCCATTCCGGAGTACATGCCGCAGCATCTGCTTCCGATTCTCCCAAAGGGGGTCAGGCCCGTGCTGCACGGCGCTTACTTCTCCTTCGGCTTCCCATTCGCAGAAGTGTTCGTGTTCGGCATGCTGATCCCTTTCGTGGCTCCCAAGAACAGAGGGCGTATACCCGTTACGTTATCCATCGCGTTAATCTTTAACCTGGTTACCTTATCGGCGGCAACGGTTGGCGGAATTATGGCGTTCGGTCCCTTTGCAGGCGAGATTCCATACGTCCTCTACTCGATGGCCCGGCTCGTGGAATTCCAGGAGATCATTCAGCGTATCGAATCCATCATCGGCATGTCCCTCATCCTGGGCTCCTATATGAAAACGACTATTACACTCTACGCCATCTCCCTGTTTGTAGGACGCCTCTTCAGACTCCAGGACAGCTCCGTCATCGTCATGCCGCTGGCCCTGCTCAGCTTCATAACGGGCATGGTCACGTACGACGGCCCATCCGGCTGGGGAGCCATCGTCACCTCCGTTCACCCTATCTGGGCCGCTGCGGTATGCATCATTCCGCTGATGCTGCTGACAATTATGGCGGTTGTTCGGAAGAAGGCGGGGTAAAGCCGGTGCCGGGATTCCCGGAAGACCGCCGAATCTTACCAGCAACCTCATAAAGGTTGATCGCCTCGTAACCTACCGAACCTACCGCATATCGCTCAGTACCCAAGGCCCTTTTACGACAAACTGCGGCTCCCCGATGTAGAAGGTGATTTCCTTCTGGCCAGGCTTCACGGTCAGCCATTCTGTGATGGCACCCGTCGCCCCGTTTAGTTCGGAAGAGTACGACATCGCGCTTTGGCCTCTCTTCCCGTACAGACGATAATGTTGCAGCGTTCTCGGTTGTTCCGGATCAAAATGAGTATCCACTTCGACGCGCACGCTCTCCGCATTAACGCGCTCTATGCTCCTAAAATCGATCGTGAACCCCAAGATTTGGCTGGTTACATTAATTTCTTTCGTGCCTTCCGTCGGTACCGGCAGGGTCACTTTAACCTGCTTCGCATCGGGGTCGATAACTCGAATAGCGGGAATCACCACCTGATAATACTTTGATCCAATAGAGTCATCAAATAGCAGCTCTCCCGGCTTGATGAAACCTTTTTCCTCTTTTAACTCCAGCTCACGCCCTTGATCATCCGTTAGCTTGAGCTGCAAGCCTTCTGCAATCGAACTTTTGCCGTATGAATCCACTCTCTGGCGGCCAGACAATTGCGTAAGCAGATTTATTTTATTAGTTCCCCCATCTAGCGGAGTCACGATACCAGTAACTGTTATACCGTTCTTGCTGTCACTTGAGCCAAATCCCGCCAACTCTTCAGAAGTAGCCGCCTTCGACAGCGGAATCGGGCCGATGAGTGTATTTCCGAACCGAATACTAACTATTCCGAGCCCGTTGTCCGGGATGTTTCCTTCATAGTAGTATATGGACTGCCATGGACCGTTGCCCCCCCATGCTGCGCTGCCTTGTTTAAATACGAACTCCCCTTGCTCCGTCACCAGCACGAGGTTTTTCACCTCCGTAGCGGCAACATGATTCCCGCCTAGGGAAATTTGCGAAATGGATGGCTCGATGAGCACGCCCTCCACCGTAATTCTGCCATATTCCCCGATCGAGTCTATCGGTTTAGGCAGCACGTACGCGATGTGCTCCGAATCTTCGCTTGGCTGCACGAAGCCGAAGCCCGGGATGAACTGCAGCACTTTCTGCATTTCGGCTAGCGCCCCGGGCGAAAGGGAAATAAAAGCCGTACCCAGAATAATAATTGCGCAGACGGCAGCAATCCATTTCCGTCGTACTGGATTTCTGCGTGACTTTGCTTCTGTTAAACGTTTCTCGCCAACCATCTCCATACCCAATTGACTAAAAGTACGTTTCCGGATTCGCTCCCATGCGGCAGCATCTACTGCCTCCTCCTGGCATAGCTCAATCTCTCCTACTTCGTCCAGCTCCTGATGATCCATCCACGAGAATATTTCTTTTTCGTCCTTCTGAGTCATTTCCTTATTCCGCCCTCCTTTCGCCAAGCTTAACTTTAAACCATTTCCGAAGCCTGTACAGGCGACTCTCCACCGCTTTCACGGTCAGATTGAGTCCCTGCGAGATTTGTTCAATGGATTCGTAGAAAAAATATCGCCGGTAGAACAAGCTCTTATCCGGTTCAGGTAGAGCATTGACCAGTGCAAGCAGCTCCGCGGATGCTTCTTTGGTTATCACGTTCTCTTCAACGCTCGCCCCAGCAGCAGCAGCAGCATGCCCGTCGAACGACTGCATGACTTGGTGTCTTAACAGTTTCCTCCGAGCATCGAGAGCGGCATATTTGGCTAAAATCAGAAGCCAGGTCCTTAACGTTCCTTTCGTCATATCGTATTCATCAATTCGTTTCCAAGCCGCTAGAAACACGTCGCTGACGCATTCCTCCACATCCTCCGTCCTGCCCGCGCCTGCAAGAATCCGTCTTACAAGACCGTAAACTAAATTCCCGTATTTCTCCATCAAACTTTCAAGCCCCGATGGCAGACGGTGGCGCAAGGCATCTACCAGTTGTTGCTCCTCCCCGCTCATAACCTCTCCCTTTCAAGTCTTGTTAAGCTCCTATATCTATAACTACGTCACCGGATTCCGGAATCCCTCAACCTCAAAAAAATAAAAGACCGGATAATGAACTCCGATCCCTTACGTCCCACCCTTCATCCGTGCCCTCCAGGCCTTCGGCGGCAATCCCGTATATTTTTTGAAGCTTTTGCTAAAATGGAATTCGTCCGCGTAACCGCAGCTTTCCGCGATCTCCTTCATCGTGCTGTCTGCGTACAGCAGCTGCTTCTTGGCGTGCTCGGCCCGAAGAACGCTTAGATAGTCCTTCGGACTGCGCTCCAGATGACGCTGAAACAGATTGCGAAGATGCGAATCCGATATGCCGCAGCTTCTCGCCAGCTCGCTGAGTTTAACCTGGCCGGCATACCCTCGGTCGATGGCCTGCTTGGCACGCTCGAACGCATCGGCGGATTGCGCGCTTCCCGTCTGCGCTTCTCTCATCCGGCGCCTAATCGCGCTGATGAGCCGAAACAATGCTCCTTTGGTCATCAACTCGCCATCCGCCTGTCCCGGCACCCAACCCGCCTCTATCTCCCCGAACAGCTTGTCGAATTCATGCGCCGCTTCTCCTTGGGCCTCCAGAAGGAAAGGCAACGGCAGCGCCTCCTCGACCTTCCGCCAACTTCCGGCGTCCCCTCCTCCTTGCATCGCGGATATCAGCACCATCGTAATTTGCAGGGGATGACGTTCATCCGTCTCCATGGCGAGTTCCATCCCGGGATGCATATACAACAGCATTCCTGCACGTACGACGAATTCGTTTTCTCCCCGGAACACGCCGCGTCCTTCCCTAATCCAATAGAACGTATGCGCCGACCGATTCTGCCGAATGTCGCGCCAACCTGGATAAGTCCTCTTGTCCATCACCAAATGGACGTGCAAGTGCAGCTGCCGAAGCAACTCCTCCATGGCATAACCTCCCGCCGCAATCGACATTGCCCTTGCCGATCGTCATTCGTATGATAAAGAGCATAATCTCACGAATCGATTTTGACAAGTATGCGCGCGGTATTACCATGTTTATCTTGGCATCATCATGTTAAAATCAGCGTGATTATGACAAAGGGGAGGAATCCTGATGACGCTTAGGCCGATCGATTATATGCCATGGATGGCCAAGACGGAAGAAGAACGGCAGACCCAACAAACTTTGCAGGACAATCTGGAAGCACGATTTGAAGGCAAGTTCGGTAGCAACTGCTTTGTGTCTGCGGAATCGTTGTTCTATCCGGATTCATTTCGCATTGGCGATCGCAGTTACATTGCGGGCGGAGCGATCGTACGCAATACGCATCTTATCATGGGAAAAGATTGCTCCATTAACGCTTACGCAGTCGTCTCCGGTCGCATCACTATCGGCGACGGCGTACGGATCGCATCGCATGTCAGCTTGTACGGCTTCAATCATGGTTATGCCTCGACGGAGATCCCGATCTTTCAACAGCCTCATACTTCGCTTGGCATTGTGATCGGAGATGATGTATGGATTGGCGCTGGCGCAGTTATATTGGACGGCGTACGGATCGGCTCTCATGTCATCGTGGCCGCGGGAGCCATCGTTACCAAGGATGTTCCCGACTACGCCATTGTCGGCGGCAACCCTGCCAAAGTCCTTCGCAGCAGGCTGGGAAGCGACAGCCCTGTTGCTTCGATATCGGACTCTCTATCTCGCAGCGGGGCAACGACAACTGAGACCTCGAACCACGATTTGGTTGCCGCAGGCGGCGAGGCCGTCGACAGCCGAATCGGAGCGTTTTTACCCCGGCTTGCCTCGTCGTCGGACGCAAACGATCGCGGCAAAGGGAGAGACGCGCTTGCGACACGCCTAAACAAATTCGGCGCCGGCGTTGCCGGACAACTCCCGGATCTGCTTCAATATTATGAAGAAACCGATGAAGACGAACGGTATTTCCGGGACCGCCCGGGCTTCAAACGAACCGTTCGCGCCTATTGCGACGCAGTAGAAATAGCCGCGATGTTCGGCGATCTGCCTCCCGGCTGGTCGCGAGAAGAGCTGGTCGCGAAGCTTGGCGGCTTCCAGGATGCGGCAACGGGTCTTCTGCCGGATCCATGGTCTCCCCCAGACGCAGAGACGTACAATCCGTCTCTGCTTACGGATCACCTCTCCCGCTACCATCTGCTCGCCGTCGGATATGCGCTGGAGGTGCTGGGCTTGGCGCTTCCGCATGCCGTCCAAGTCGTAGAGAGGATGGATACGCCGGCGTTGTACGGGAAGCTGGAATCCCTGCCATGGACGGACAACGCTTGGGGCTGCGGCGATTGGATCGACTGTTACGCGACGGGGCTGTACCATAACCTTAAGCACTTCGGCTCCTCCAAGCGGCCCGACGACCTGTTCGGCTGGCTGCACACACATGCGAATCGCTTGACGGGGTTATGGGGCGATCCGACGGAAGCCGACGGGTGGCTGCAGCCCGTCAACGGCTTCTACCGTCTGACCCGCGCCACGTATGCGCAGTTCGGCATGCCGCTTCCTTATCCGGAAACGGCCATCGACACCGTTCTTGCCCACAGCCGCAACGCGAAGTTTTTCCGCGAGGACCGGCTTAACGCCTGCAACGTGCTGGACGTCATCCATCCGCTGTGGCTGTGCATGAGGCAAACCGATTATCGCCGCGACGAAATCGTCGCCTGGGCGGAGCGCCACATCGAGATCGTCCTGCGCGGCTGGGTGCCGAACCGCGGCTTCGCTTTCGTCCTGAGCGAACGCGAGTCCACGGGCTTGCAAGGGACGGAGATGTGGCTCAGCATCCTCTACTTGCTCGCCGACGCGTGCGGCCTCAGCTCTGCGCTCGGCTACGAGCCGAAGGGCGTGCATCGGCTGGAGCCGGCTTGGCGGTTGTAAAAATGAAACAAGGCGAAATGGCAACGGTCCTTTGGCCGGGAGGTGCGTTTCGTCCCGAAAAAATCGGCTTAATGCTCCAAGCGGAGTTACTTTCGGCGCTGTAGCCCGAAAAAATCGGGTTACAGCTCCAAGCGGAGTTACTTTCGGCGCTGTAGCCCGAAAAAATCGGGTTACAGCTCCAAGTGGAGTTACTTTCGGCGCTGTAGCCCGAAAAAATCGGGTTACAGCTCCAAGTGGAGTTACTTTCGGCGCTGTAGCCCGAAAAAATCGGGTTACAGCTCCAAGCGGAGTTACTTTCGGCGCTGTAGCCCGAAAAAATCGGGTTACAGCTCCAAGTGGACTTACTTTCGGCGCTGTAGCCCGAAAAAATCGGGTTACCGCCCGGGGCAACACTTCGTTTCCTAAAACATAAAAAAACCCCTCAACTCTCTCGAAACCGAAACCGAGTGAGAAGCGGGGCTTGTCATTTATTTTATTATCCTTCCAAAAAGAACTGAATCGTCCGATCCGACGAACCCGGCAAACCTTCATGACCGAAGTCCGGATAGATGGCGAGCTGCTTCTTGGCCGTGATTTTGTTGTACATCGCAAACTGCGTGGACGGCGGGCAGATCGTATCCATCAGGCCGACGTACATGAGCACCTCGCCTTGAATGCGGTTCGCAAGGAACTGCAGGTCGATGTAGCCCAGCTTCTCGAAAATTTCGTCCTCGCGCTCATGCAGCGGGTCAAAATGGCGGAAGTACGTGCGCAGCTCGGCATAAGCATCCTTCGCCAGATCCATCTCCCATACGCGCTTATAATCGCACAAGAAAGGAAACACCGGCGCCAGCTTCTTAACACGCGGCTCCAGCGCCGCGCATGAGATCGTCAAGGCTCCGCCCTGCGATCCGCCCATCGCGTAAACCCGCTCCGGATCCACCTCCGGCAGCTCAATGGCGATGCCGGCGAGCTGTGCCGTATCCAGGTAGATCTGACGGAACAGCAGATTGTCCGGGTGATCGTCAAGTCCCCGAATGATATGGCCGTGATGCGTATTGCCTTTTACGCCGCAGGTATCCTCGGAGGAACCGCCTTGTCCGCGGCAGTCCATCGCCAGCACGGAGAAGCCCAGCGAAGCATAAGCGAGTTTATCGCTCCAGTCCCCCGCATGCCCCGTGTAACCATGGAACATGACGATCGCTGGATGCGGCTCCTGCACGTTTTTGGGACGGACGTATTTTGCATGAATGCGCGCTCCCTTGACGCCCGTAAAATAAAGATCGAAGCAGTCCGCCTGCGGCGTCTGGAATGTGCTCGGCACCAGTTCCACGTTTGCGTCAACGGCGCGAAGCTCCTCCAGCGCGCGATCCCAATAAGCGTCGAAGTCCGCGGGACGCGGGTTCCTCCCCTGGTATTCTTTCAACTGGTCTAGCGGCATGTCTACTTGCGGCATCTCTCAATTTCCCCCTCGAATAAGTGCAATGATTGGCATAAGCCATATAGTAGGCTTCAGCTCGAATAAACCCATAATACTCCTTTTTGACAGCGATTCCAACCAAAAAAAGAATGACCTCTCTCTCTGGAAATTAGCGAATATAAAATACCAAATCGTAATAATAGAACCTCGCAAATGGAGCCTCCCGACCGATACAATAAAAGTGCCGGGAACTCGGACAAGCTTAAGAACCGCTTCCGCTCCCCATGATGATGCCGACCTGCTCTTCTGCGATAGACGCGACTTAGGCGCCCTAATCCCAGCCAACCTTATGGAAGAGGATGGTGAGATTTATGTACGCTTTAAGGAAAAGACGGCTTTCCCTCCTGCTTGCGATGTCCCTGTTGTTTTTGTGCGTCGCATCCGTCGTATCCCCTCCCCCGCAAGCACAGGCATCAGGCTCTGGCGGCATCGAGCGGGTGTACACCGACAAAGCCCGCTATAATCCGGGCGACACTGTCTCGATCAGCGTGCAGGCAAAAAACGGCACCGGCTCAAGCTGGAGCGGCACCGCCCGACTGGAAATTTTTCATTTGGAGAACTCGGTGTACACCTCTTCCCAATCCTTAACGTTAACAAACGGGCAATCGACGACTTTGACCTTCACTTGGACGGCTCCATCCACGGACTTCAGAGGTTACTTCGTCCGGATCGATGCCGGGACGCTGGGGCAAGGAGCAACGGCGATCGACGTCTCCAGCGACTTCACGAAATATCCGCGATACGGGTATATTAGCGAATTCGAGTCCGGCGAGACGGCATTGGAGAGCAAGGCCAAGGTCGATCAGCTTGCGCAGGATTACCACATTAACGCCTGGCAGTTCTACGACTGGATGTGGCGGCACGACAAAATGATCAAGCGCACCGGCGGCAGCATCGATTCCACCTGGCTGGACCTGTTCAACCGCGAGATTTCCTGGTCCACCCTTCAGAATCAGATCGACGCGGTGCATGACGTAAACGGCAAGGCGATGGCTTACGCCATGATCTACGCCTCCCGCGAGAACTATTCGCCTCTCGGCATCAGTCCGACCTGGGGCATCTACGAGGACTCCTCCCATACGAACCAGTTCGACGTCGACTTCGGCGACGGCAGCACGTACCTCTATATGTTCGACCCGCAAAATCCCAATTGGCAAAATTATATCCATGCCGAATACATCGATTCCATCAACACCGCGGGCTTCGACGGCATCCACGTGGACCAGATGGGCCAGCGCAGCAACGTGTACGATTACAACGGCAACTCCATCGATCTCTCCACACGCTTCTCGCCGTTCCTGAACCAGGCCAAAAGCGTACTTAGCGCCAACAACCCTGCCCGCGATAACCTGACATACAATATCGTCGACGGTACGGTAAACGGATGGGCGGCAAACGATGTAAGCAAAAACGCCGATCTTGATTTCCTGTACAGCGAAATCTGGTATCTCTCGGACAGCTACAATCAGCTTAAAAACTATATCGAGCAGCTGCGCGCAAACGGCGGCAACAAAGCGGTCGTGCTGGCAGCCTACATGAACTATGCCGACAATGCCGGCACGCGTTACGAAGCGGAGAGCGCGTCGCTGACGAACGTCTCGACGAATACGAATCATGCCGGGTACACGGGGAGCGGATTTGTCGACCAGTTCGCAAGCGCCGGCGATAAGGTTTCCTTTGCGATCAACGCTCCCGAGGCAGGGGATTATTCGCTCGTATTCCGTTACGGCAACAACACCGGAGCCAATTCGACGCTTAATCTGTACGTGGACGGAAACTTCGTGCAGAAGCTGTATTTCTTCAACCAGAGCAGTTGGGGGACATGGAAGCACGACGCCTGGTACCAGGTGCCGCTGACGCAAGGAGCCCACACCGTAGAGCTGCGGTACGAATCCGGCAACGTCGGCGCTGTTAACCTCGACAGCCTGACGCTTGGCACGTTCGACGAACATTCCGTACGTCTGGCGGATGCCATGATGTCGGCGAGCGGCGCGACGCATATCGAGCTGGGCGACGACAACCAGATGCTGCCGCACGAATATTATCCGAACCGAAGCAAGACGATGCGAAGCTCGCTCAAAAACGCGATGAAGGATCATTACAACTTCATCACGGCTTATGAGAATCTGCTGTTCGACTCGGATGTCGTCCCCAACGACACCGGCTCGCAATTCGTGAACCTGACGGGCGTCAGCGCAAGCGGCGACGGATCGGCCAACACGGTTTGGTATATCAATAAAAGGACGTCGGATTACAATATCGTTCACCTCATTAACCTGCTCGGCAATGATAACCAATGGCGCAATACGGCGTCGCAGCCAAGCTTCCAGACCAATCTTCCGGCTAAAATCTACATCGGCGCGGACGAAACGATTACTGACGTCTATCTCGCCTCGCCTGATCTTAACGACGGAGAGACGCAGGAACTGACGTTCACTTCGGGCTCGGATGCCGGCGGCAAATACGTTTCCTTTACGGTGCCGGAGCTGAAGTATTGGGACATGCTCTACATGAAACGTTCGTTCAGCGTGCCGGCTAACGATATCTACGAGGCGGAGACGGCGATCAAATCGAACGTCTCGACGAACACGAATCATGCCGGCTATACGGGGAGCGGCTTCGTCGACGGATTTTCTTCTACAAATGACGGCGTTTCCTTCGTCGTGAAGTCGACGGCCTCCGATGATTACGCGCTGCGCTTCCGCTATGCCAACGGCGGCTCCGACGCAACCCGGGACGTGTACGTCGATGGCAAGCTCGCAGGCACCGTTTCGTTTAAGAGCACGGGCTCTTGGAGCACATGGGGCTACGGCGAGATAACCGCGCGTCTGGAGCCCGGCCACCACACCATTGTGCTATGGCAGACGAGCGGCAACACCGGGGCAATCAACCTCGATCATCTGGATCTCGACAAAACGTACATTTGGCAGTTCGACCGTCAAATCGCGAACGTCCCGGCGGGTTACCGCATTACCTTCCGAACGGGATTGCCGGGCTGGGTGCACTGGGGCGTGAACGGCTGGACGGGCGTGACCGATACGCCGCTCCGGAGCAACGGCTACCTGGACGGCAATCTGGATCACGAGACGTCCATTGGACCGTTCACCACGGGCACCGCGGTTGACGTTACGTTTCTGTGGGACGACAACAACAACGGCGTCCTGGAACCAAGCACGGACAGATGGGAAGGGACGGACTTCGGGATCAATGTGAACTAGCGTGCATATGGCAGGCACGCGGATGTGAGAAATCCTCTACCCTCGGCCTTTCGAAGATGAACGACCGCGTTTAAAGGTAGGATTTATCGCCAATAAGAAAGCAGGGTATGGATCTTCGGCTCGCGCAGCCGGTCCATACCCTGCTTTTTATTTTTGAGTTTCTCTCCTGCGATCGTCGATTAGTTCCTGCGACAGAACCCGGTCGCCGATCTCGTACTTCGCCATTTGCTCCTGCACGTATTGAATAGCTTGCTTACGGGTGAGCGACACAAGTTCGGCAGGGATGACGACTCGTCCTCCCTCTCCAAGCTTGACAGGGAAATTCTTCAATATGGAACCTCCAAACATTACTGGAAATTTTAATTATTGTGTCACGTTAATTATCTCATGTCACGGCAATCGGGCACAATGACATATCAAGTTCGCCCCCCTCCAAAAGTAGCAAAAACCCGCAGTCCTTTGCGGACGTCGGGTCCTGCTCCCAGCTTATCCCTTTACGCTGCCCTCCGACAGGTTCGGGTTGACGAATTGTCTCTGGAAGATAACGAAGATCGCGATAATCGGCATTAATGCCATCATCGAAGCCGCGAAGAACAAGCCATAGTAAGTCGCGTATTGACCCCGGAATAGCTGCAGCGCGATGGGCAATGTGCGTTGAGCCTCCGTTTTGATCAGCGTTAAAGCCAGAATAAACTCATCCCAGGTACCGGAGAAAGCAAAAATGCCCAGTGTGCCGATAGCCGGAAGCGACAACGGAATGTAGATCGCGCGGAAGATCGTCCAACGATTGCCGCCGTCGATGACGATGGATTCCTCCAGCTCCGTCGGGATCCGCTCAAAAAATCCCCTCAGGAAAAACGTGCTGCCGACCACGCCGGTGCTAATGTAGACCAAAATCAGACCGGAGTAGGTATCCACGAGCCCCAGCGACTTAATAATGGTGAACTGCGGAATGATGTTCAGGATGGCCGGGACGAACATCGAGAACAGAAACAGCTTGAACAGAAACTCCTTGCCGGGAAACGGGAATCTCGCGAAGGCATAAGCAGTCGTGCAAGCCAACGAAAGCGACAAGATCATCGTAGCGGAAGAAACGAACAGGCTGTTGACGAAATAGCTGGAGAAATTGTTTTTATTCCATGCCTCGACGTAGTTAACCAGCGTTTTTTCGCTGTTAAGCAGCTTCTGCGGGCTCGGCAGGCTAAAGTTGTCGGTCGTAATCGACGTCAGAATCATATAGACAAACGGCCCGATTACGAAGCCGATGCCAAGGATCAGCACGATATGGGCAAGCCAGGACGCCATTCGTTTGGCGCGGTTTGGACGGTTGGGAGTTGACTTCCGATTCGTTGATGCGCCTGACTTTGCGGGTACGGCAGTATTCATACGAAATCTCCTTTCTTGCTATGCGCAAACGACGGCTTTCGTCTAATATTCGATCCGCTCCTTGCCGAACGTCCGCTGGTTTCCGTACGTAATGATGAAGATGAGCAGTCCCAGCATGACGCTGATCGCGGCGCCGTAACCGAAGTCGAAGTATTCGAAAGCGTGCTTGAACATATACGTGTTGACCAAATGCGTCGAATCCAGCGGACCGCCCTTGGTAATAAGAAACACCTGGATAAACGCCTGAAACGCGCCGATGATGAGGTTAATGACGACGTAAGCGGTCATCGTGCGCATGAGCGGAAGCGTAATATGAATGAAAGCCGTCGGCCCTCTCGCTCCATCAATCTGCGCCGCCTCGTAGAGTGATTTCGGAATGGATTGCAGCGCGGCAAGATACATAATCATGACCCAGCCGACGCCCTTCCATATGCTGAGCAGCCAGATGACGATATTTGCGCTCCATGTATTCTGCAGCCAGGCGACCGGCTCTTTTGTAACTCGGAGCACGTCCGTAAGCAAATAGTTGACGATGCCGCTGCTGCCGTCGCTAAATAGAAATTGGAACAAGTAGCTGACGACGATCCACGAGCTGATGACGGGCAAATAATACACGAGCCGGAAAAAAACCTTGAAACGAATGAATTGCAAGTTGATGATCATCGCCGCCAAAATGCCGAGCACCCATTGGCCGGGCACCGTCACGATGGCGAACAACACCGTATTGCGGAACGCGACCCAGACATTAGGGTCGTTAAATAACTTTTTATAGTTGTCGAAGCCGAGAAATACGCTTTGTTCCGGCTTGATGACCTTGTATTCGAAGAAGCTGATGTGTATGCCCTTTACGAGCGGATACAAGACGAACACGCATGTCATGATGAAACCAAGCGCCAGAAACGGCGCGACCTGGATATATTGTTTGAGCCCTCTGCTCACTTTGTTCATGTTTAGTTACCTCCTAGCGGCAGGCCTACTGCCAAGGCGAGACGAATGCTCGCGGTCTATTGGCAGCGATTATTGCGCGTAAAAGCCGATCAAATCCTCCCGATATCAAAAGGGGCAGCCAGCACAGGCCGGCCGCCGCCATCCTTCCGGGCCCGAAGGGCCTTATTTTTTGAGAAGCGCGTCGATTTCTGCCGCCGCCTTATCCAATGCGTCCTTGGCGGACGATTCCTTGCGAAGCGCGGTTTCGAAAGCTTTGCCGAACACGTCGCTGATCTGATTCCAGTTCGCGCTTGGCGTGCGTGCCAGTGCCGTATCCATCTCGGCAACGTAAGCTCCGAGATAGTACACGTTCTTCAACTCTTCGGCATTTGCCGCGGCCACGTTTGTCGGGATAGCCCCCGTCTTCACGGCCATTAGCGTTTGAATCTCCTCCGTCAGCATGAACTGCGTAAACGTCCAGGCGGCATCAGGCTGCTTGGCGCCTTCGAAGATGACCATGTTCTGACCGCCGATGACGGAATGGCTTGCGCCGTCCGGACCGTTCGGCATTTTGGCCGGGATCATGTTGTCCTTGACCGCATCGCCCAGAATGCTGAAGAACCATGGGCCTTCGTTAATCATCATATAGCTGGCCGGCTTGCCTTCCTCGCCGCGCAGCCCTTCCCAAGTGCCCGGTTGACCGCCGAGGATCGGAGGAGCCAACAGCCCTTCGTCGTTCCAGCCGATGATCGTCTCCAGTGCCTTCACGCTGGCGTCGCTGTTAAGATGTCCCGTCGCCGTCGTGTAGTTGTCGTCTGTAATGCGGCCGCCTAGCGACCAGAACCACGGCGGCATGTTCCAGGCGTCAGGACCACCGATCGTAATGCCGAATTTGCCCTTTGCCTTTAAGTTGCGCGCCAGTTCCACAAGCTCGTCGATTGTAGCTGGCGGGGCCGAAGCTCCCGCTTCCGTGAGCAGCTCCTTGTTATAGATCGCGATCTTCGTATTCGTGTCGAGCGGCACGCCGTAGTAGCTGCCGTCATAATAGTTCGTGGACATCGGCCCTTTAAAGGAATCCGCCACGACCTGATCGAAGCCCGGGAAGCCGTCTACCTTCTGCAGCACGCCTTCCTTCGCCATTCTCGGAATCCACGTATTGTCCATCCGCATAACGTCCGGCACCGCTCCGCCCGCAGCCGCCGTTATGACCTGCTGATCCAGGTTCTCCGTAGGCATGCGCGTCGACTTTACGGTAATATGCGGGAACTTCTCGTTAAACTTCGGCATCACTTCGTCGAGCAGCACTTTCTCTTCGCCCTCGCCGAACGCGTGCCAGAATTCGATTGTGACGGGATCCGCCGGCTTTTCCGTTGGTTTCGCCGTTTCTTCCGCGGCCGGTTTGCTCGGCTGACTTGTGGCCGCCCCGTTTCCTCCGTTGTTACCGTTATTGCCGCCGCTGCATGCGGTCAGCACCATCATTGCCGCGAGCCCTGCCACCATCGGCTTGGCAGCCGACTTGATGTTCAGTTTCATCTCTTGATCCCCTCCATCGATGTGTGAGTACGCTTTCATTATAGGGCTGCAGGCTGGGGTTCTCCGATTGACTAACTTCTTCTTTTGGTGCTTTTTATTCATCGCTTTGGCGCGCATGCAGGATTTTCCAGCAAAAAGGTGCGTTATTCTCCGATGATCGGAACATAAGATACTGATCGCCGCTGCGGTAGTCCGCCGCCTGATGTGACTCCGCCATATGCAGCGCAATGCGCCGGATTCGAAGCATTATAGCGGACTTTTCCGCTATAATTCCCGCCACCCACCGACTTCGGCACATTATAGCGGATTTCTCCGCTATAATTCTCGCCTCCCCCTACTTCCGGCAACGAGAACAAAGTCACCTGAAGGCCACTTAAAAAACCAATCGTGCAGTCACCGCCTAAAGGACAAATATGACGTTATTCTTCTATTTTGGAAGACTTCTAAAATCTAAGAGACATCAACGACACTATTTGCCTCATTTGCGCGCCAATTATCTCCATTCCGACCAAATAGAGTCCCTGCTGAGGCTGTCTATTCATTGTGCAAAGGTGAAATTGCGGGCAAGTGTCCGTTAGGAAATGAACGGGAGCAACTATAACGGAAATGAAAGGCGTTATTTCAGCAAAAAGCTGTACTTTGCAAATCTAATGGAACTGACAGCCCTTATGATGGGCAAAAGTCCACGGTTTGCCTGGATTTCTCACGAATAACGTCGCAGAGTTCCGGTAGATTTTAAAATCACGCCAAAAGATCCATATAAGGGCCCTCACTTCCGTTAACAAGTTGGCGATGATCGATTGCAGCTTCATTTCCAGTTTCGCACACAATGAATCGACAGCCTCCTGCTGTCCGTTAGATTGGGCAAAGGTCAAAAATCAGACAATTAGCGTCGCTGATGTCCGTTAGACTTTTCACCTTTTATAGCTTGCATGTGAAGCCCCCCTGTTGCTTGTCCGTCCACAAGTCTTGGAGCTGCATTATTTCCAAAACAACAAAAAAAAACCGCGTCTCAGGCGGCAAGTTGTCTCCGCTTGAAACGCGGCTTGGGGCCCCGGACATACAGAGGCGCAAGCATGGTTTGTTTTTCTATTAAAAGTTACTGGTTGTCCGCAGGGTACGTGAGTCCCCATTGCTTGCGCATCCGGTCCATCGTGCCCATGATGGAGATCGTCTCGTCAAGCGGCATGACTTCGCTCTCCGTCCGGCCGGAGCGCAAAGCTTCCATGGCGGCTTCGGCTTCATGCTTGTAGCCGCTGTACGTGCGGTCGTCCTGGAAATGCACGGGTTCTTCTCCGCGGACGTGAAGGCTTGCCGACTTGCCGAAGAGAAAGCTTGGGATGTGGATGTAACCCTTCGTTCCGTAGAGGCACGCTTCGTTCGTCAGCTGCAGACGTACCGCGCCGTTAAGCACCGCCGTATGTCCCCCTTCGTATTCGAACAGCGCCGAAAACTTCTCGTCTACCCCCGTCTCGCCGATCACCGCGCTGCTATGGATCGCGCTCGGCTGCTCGCCGAATACAAAAGAAGCGAAGGAGACGGGATAGATGCCAGCATCCAGCAGCGCGCCGCCGCCAATCTCCTTGTTCAGAAGCCTGCCCCCTGGATTCCAACCCGCGTCGAAGCCGAAGTCTGCTTTCAGCAGTTGGACCTCCCCGATCAGCCCTTGCTGCAGCCACTCGCGCACTTGCACGATCGGAGGCAGGAAGCGCGTCCACATCGCTTCCATGACGAACAGACCTTTGTCGCGTCCCGCGCGTACGATTTGTTCCGCTTCCGCGGCATTCATCGTGAACGGCTTTTCGCAAAGCACCGCTTTGCCTGCCTCCAGGCATGCAAGAACCTGCTCCTTGTGCAGCGGGTGAATCGTGCCGACGTAAACAATCTCGACGTCCGCGTCGTTAAAAAACTCCTCATAGCTGCCGTAGGCGCGCTCGAAGCCATGTTTCTCGGCAAACGCTTGCGCCTTGTCGAGCGACCTCGCGGCTACCGCCGTCAGCTCGGCTCCCTCCGCCAGCTTCAAGTCGTTCGCAAACTTCGACGAGATGCCGCCGCAGCCCAGAATGCCCCATTTGACCGGTTTCGTGCTCATATGTTGTTGCTCCTCTCTCATCGTTATGGCATTGGTACTGCCTTCCATTCTACCATTGTTGGCTGCGGGATGGAAAAGCTAGTTTTGCAGGATGCCGTCTCGACGCGCAAACGGCCAGCGCTCCCTAAAGGGGCGCTGGCCGTTGTAGTATCGCTGCGTTGTGGTATGGATGCGTTAATCGTAACCGGTATCGTCCGTTCCTTATTGCTTCGTCAACCGCACGCGGTATCGTCCGTTCCCTATTGCTTCGTCAACCGCACGTCGTCCACATGGAGCACCGTGCCGCCCGGCGAGTTGATATAGAAGCCGACGTCGACCGCGCCGCTTGTTACGAAAATATTATCGATGCTGATATATTCCCACTCCCCGGTATTCGGAATGTTCGCGTAGATCGCCGATCCGCCATGGCTTGTAATCTCCGCTCTCGCCGTCGTCGGGGTTGCGTATTGCATGCGCACCCAAGCCTCCAGCTTGTAGTTCGCGTTGTTGACCGGCACGTTTACGAGCTGATGAACGCTCTGCTGGTACGCACTTGCGGAGTAGAAGTACGCCCTCGCGTCCCTGTGCCAAGCCGATGTCGGAGGATGCGTGCCCGATCCGCTGTCGACGCCGAAGGCCAGCGCCTGTCCGCTGGGATGCCATTCTGTCCAGGCCGAGCTATACCCGACCCGTTCGAAGCTGCCGTTATCGAGCAAATTCAGCTCCGACTGCGGCGTTCCCGGCGAGCTCGGGGATACCAGAATCCGATCGAGATTGACGTTGCCGCTGTCCGCCGCGTCATACTTGAAGGCGATCGTATTCTCTCCCGCGTTCAAGGTCAGCGACTGCGAAACATCCTGCCATGCGCTCCAACTCGCGCCAGGGCTTGGCAGACTGGCCTGCGCCACGTCGACGCCGTTTACATAAGTGCTAAGCGTCTTCGTGCTGCCCGTGCCGTTCGCGTAACGAAGCGCCACTTGGTAGTTGCCGGCGGACGGAACATTCACTTTAAACGTTGCCGCCGCCCCCACTGCCGTCATGCTATCCACGAAAGCCGTGCCGCTGTGGAACCCATGGTTTTTGTTTGTCGCCGCTCCGCCGGACAGGGCGGCTCCCTCCGCTTCGTACTTGCCGACGGACGGGTAAAACGGCACCGAGATATAGTCCAGATTGACGTATCCGGTGTCTCCTGCATCCGCATAATAGCGGTACGTAATGGCGTTTCGTCCTGCCGCCAGCGGAACGGTTTCCGTCGCCGTCCCCCAAGTGCTCCAACTCGCCAGGTTCGCGAGGCTTGTCCCCTTCACGCGCTTGCCGTTGACGAAGATGCTCAGCGACTTCGCCGAACCGTTGCCGTTGGCGTAACGGAGATCGACCGCGTAGTCGCCTGCCGCTTTGACATCGGCGTAAAACGTAACGGACGCGCCGTCGTTCTCGATTTTGTCCACGAAGCCCGTGCCGGAGTAGCCGGCGTGATTGTTGTTGACGGCAGCCTGCGTAGCCGGCGTGGCGCCCGACAACGAAGCTTGCTCCGCTTCCAGCTTCATGGCCGTAGCGGCCGGCGCGCCTGTGCCCGAGACGACGATGTTTTTGGCGGAGCCGCTTCCGGCCGCGACCTTGACGTATGTCACTTCGCCGTAGATATCGCGCCCCGTCGTCCAGCCTTCGCCGGATGCCGCGCGCAGCGCCGCAAGATCGCCGTAAGAGGTCATCCCTGAGCCGCCAAGCGTTACGCCCGTGCCGGCCTTGCCATGGATCTTCACGATGTAGTTTTGCAGAGCCGGCGCAAACGTGCCCGTCTTGGCGCCTACCGAGAAGCTGACCCCGCTGCCGCCGTTATCCTGCGCCGTCAACGTCTGCTTAAAGATTTCGCCGCTCTCGTAATCGTAGCTGCCGCCGTCGTCATCATAATACGTGAAGCTGGTTGCGGCAATATCCGGGAAAACATCGACATCGACGGTCGTAACCGCGCTTTGGCCGATATAATCCTGGGGCTCTTGCGTCGGAATAATGGCGCCTTTTTTGATGAAGAGCGGGATATCCGACCAGTCGTCCGCGTTTAGCGCGTACTGAATCGTTTGACCGCCCGCATAGGTTTTGCCCGTAAAATAATCCGTCCACGTACCCGCCGGCAGATAGATCGGCTTGACCGTCTGGCCCTTGTCCACCACTGGAGCAGCCAGCAGCCAGTCGCCGAACATCCAGCCGTCGACGTAGTTGCTGACCGCCGGATCGTTTGGATAATCGAACAACAGCGGGCGAACCAGACCGTTGCCCGTCTCGTAAGCTTCCCGCTCATAGGCGTACATGTACGGGATCAACGAATAACGCAGCTTGATCGCCGCCTTGGACGCTTCCTCCGCCGTAGGGCCATAAAACCATGGCTGCCGCTGATGGTACAAATTGCCGTGGACGCGGAACACCGGCGTAAGCGCCGCGAACTGCATCCATCTCGCATACAGCTCGGGGCTAGGATTGCTGTCGTTCGGGTTAAAGCCCCCCGTATCCATGCCCCACTTCGGCTGTCCCATGTTTACCGACGAGAGCATGACCGTGCGCTGCTCCTTCATGCCGGATGCCCAGCCGACCTTCTCGCCCATCTCGAACTGTCCTCCGATGTCGCCGGACCACAGCGTCGTCGCGTACCGCTGGGCGCCGGGATAGAACGTCCGCGCCGTCTGCCAGACGCGGGCCTGGTTGTTGGTGTAAGCGCGTTGCCCCTCGTACATCGCTTGGGACAGATGCGTCGTCGAGAAGTTGCCGAACCACCATTGGGCCGAGCCCGAGGCGATCTTGTCAGTCTCGTCGTTCCACCAGCCCACGATACCTTTGTCGTAAGCGTCCTCGGAGTGATCCCAGTACCAGGCGCGCATGCCCGCGTTGTAAGGATCGATGCTTCGTACCTTTACGGGAATAAAATAATCGTTGTATTCGCCATGTCCCGGATACCAATACCCCGCCGCGTTGGCGTCGTTGTATTGCGTCGTCCGGTTGCCGCTGCTGTCTTCCGTCACGATTCTCGGCTTCGTAATGCCGATCAGCTTGATCCCCTTGGCATCCATCGCCGTCTTCAGCGCCGTCGTGCCGGCGCTAGGGAAGTTGGCCGTATTCCAGGCGAACTCGCCGTAATTCGTATCTCCATATTTCTTCCAATCATAGTCGAGTCCGTACGCGTCGAGCGGAATGTCCTTCGCGCGATACGTATCGATCATCGAGGTCATCTCCGTCTGGTTGGTATCCCATTCGAAGTTCATAAAGCCAAGCGACCACTTGGGCAGCATGGGAGACTTGCCCGTAATCTCGCCGACGCTGGCCATAATCTCCTCCGGGGAGCCGACCATGGCGTAATATTCGACGTCGGTCTTGAAGTAGCGGCGTCCTTCATCAGGCGTGCCGCCATAATAAAATTCCAGCTTGCCCGTCGTGTCGGAGTATGGATAACCGCCGTCGCTGTCGACAAGCAGGCCGTATCCGGACGTCGACCACATGAGCGGACCGCCGGAATCCCCTTGGTTGCCGGCGTGCGCCGGATGGGTGCTGGAGTTGCGAAGCAGATCAGGAGCCGATTCGTTGGCGTTGTAGCTGCGAATGCCATAGATGTTGTCGCCGGAGTTCCGCATAAACCGGACGCCGTCGTAGAAGACGCCTCCACCCGATGGCTCCCACAGCAGCGTCGTGCCGTCAGCCTTCTTGATCGTGACGCGCGCCGGCGTCTTTGCGATTTCGACCCGAATCTCGGAGGTCACGATGGTAATGGGGTTGCTCGACGTATTAATCGTCGCCCCGACGGCGCTCCAGGTTTTGCCCGGATCAATCATAGGCGTATCGGGGCTGGGCGATACATCGTTCGGCCGGTACGACACCTTTACGATGTCGCTCTTGAGCACGTCGATAATGAGCTTGTCGTCGTTCGGCTCCGCGCCGTTGTCGATCGTCAGCGTAACCGAGTCTCCCGATACGGAGGCTCCCGTTACATTTCCCAGCGCTCCTACGTAAGCAAGCGTCGTGCCCGGACGAGCGATACCGATCAGCGAAAAGACCATCGAGAGCAGAACGACGTAAACAATTGCGCGAGACTCTACCCTTAACACATGACATGCCACCTTCCACAATGGATTTAGACCCATGCCCATGTTCGGCTGCCGCACGAATCTATCTCTAGCATAATGGAAGCGCTATCCTATTAAAATTCCATATTATTCCGATTCGGTATCTTTTGTTATGCTCATTGCCTCTATCTGCCGGGATCCGAACAATGTCCTCCAGCCGCCGTTTCGACAGATTTGCCGAAACTATGATACGATGACCAACATAGAGAATATTTGCAACGCCACTGAAGTTATTTCGGAGGACGCCATGATGAACGACAAGCGAAAGTTGCCGAATTCGGCCCCGGACAAGCAGATCAAATTTCATTTTGACAACCAATACATTCATGATCCCAAGCATTATGGACCCATTACACTGTATCAAATCGGCGATCTGAGCTGCGCGTCAGGCTATAAAGTCGGCGAGCATCATCAATATTGCTATGAGATCAGCTATATCGTCTCCGGCAAAGGCGTATTTACGACCGACGACGCCAGCTATCCCGTTCAGGAGGGCGACTTGATCGTACATGTGCCCGGCCAGCGGCATAACGTTATAGCGGATCGGGAGGATCCATTCCGCTATTATTATGCGGGCTTCGAGTTTCGTCAGGAGCAGACCGACGGCGAGTTTCTTCAAATCTCGCGTCTGTTTCAGCAGGTCAAATATCCTGTTGTCGCCGGAAGTCGGGCTGCGGCCCCCATGTTTACCGGGCTGCTCCAGGAAGTTCTGAATTTGTCGGACTTCTCGCCCCTCATGATCGAAACGTACCTGAAGCAGCTGATCGTGCTGGCTTACCGGGGCTTCTACGAGGACCTGGCTTCCCATTACGCGCCGACCGCCAGTTCGGACGCCGTGCGGGACCTCGTCTACAGAGTCATCCATTACATCGATCTGCATCTGCTGGAGCTGACGGAGCTGTCCTCGCTCGCGAACGAGCTTAGTTACAGCTATGCGCATATTTCCCATATTTTCTCCAAAGAAACGGGACTTAGCGTCAAACAATATTACGATCAAAAGCGCTTCGAGCAAGCGACTGTTTGGCTCAGGCAAAACCGTTATTCGATAACCGAGATTGCCGCCAATCTGCATTACCAGTCCATCCACTCATTCAGCAAAGCGTTCCGCCGCCACTTTGGCATGTCCCCCACGGAATACCAGGCAATTGCCTCCCACCTAAAAAAATGACCAATCATTCCGACAAATGAAAGCAAATCCAGCTCCTCGCGTCCTTGCTATGATAGGGACGAATAAACATATAGGAGCTGATGCGCCAATGAAACCTATGAAAGTCGCCGTAATCGGCAGCGGTCAAATCGCGACCTCAAGACATATTCCCGCTTATACGCGAAGCAAGCAGGCTGAAATCAAATACATCGTTGACCCGATTCTCGAGCGGGCACAAGCTGCCGCAGAGCAATTCGGCATCCCGGTGGCTACGGCCAGTCTGGACGATGTGCTAAGCGATCCGGAGGTGACGGCCGTCTCCGTTTGCACGCCAAACCATACCCATGCTCCCGTCTCCATCGCCGCCCTGGAGGCTGGCAAGCACGTCCTCTGCGAGAAGCCGGCCGCGCTGTCGTACGCCGAAGCTTTGCGCATGAAGGAGGCGGCGGACCGGACCGGCAATATCCTGAACATCGGAGTCGTCAACCGCTTTAACAGCGCCGTCAACCACGTCAAACAGCTCATTGACGCAGGGGAGCTCGGCAAGCTGTACCATGTGTATTGCTCCTTCAGGGCGCATCGCTCCATCCCCGGACTCGGCGGACCGTTTACGACCAAAAGCATGTCCGGCGGAGGCGTGCTGATCGACTGGGGCATCCATTTTCTCGATCTCATCTTCTATTGTCTCGGCGAAGACACCAAAGCGCTAAGCGTCTCGGGCGCGGTACACGGCGAACTCGGCAAGCAGATGGAGAATTACGCCTTCACTTCAATGTGGGCCGGTCCGCCAAATTACGAAGGAACCTACGATGTCGAGGACTTTGCGGCCGGCATGATCCGCACAAGCGGTCCCAGCTTGACTTTCAACGGGGCTTGGGCGCAAAACATTGCCGAATCGGCGATGTACGTGGAATTTCTCGGGGACAAAGGCGGAATCAAGCTGGAGTACGGCGGCGATTTCACTTTGTATACGTCGCGAGGCGGCATGCTGCTGGAGACGGCTGCGACCTTCAACAAGGTCGATGCGTTCGACGAGGAGATTGAGGCCTTCCTGTTGTCTGCCGCTGGCGGCGTCAAAAACAGGGCCAACATCGACAATACGCTGACGACCGCTCAGGTCATTGACGCGCTGTACGCCTCGTCAGAGCAGGGCAAGGAAATCGTGCTATGACCAAAAAAATCGGATTAATAGACTATTTCCTTGACGAGTGGCACGCCAACAACTATCCCGCCTGGCTGCGCGGGAGCGCCGCCGAGCAAGGACTGGACTGGGATGTCGCGTACGCTTGGGCAGAAAGAGACAAGCCCGGTGGACTCCATACGGACGACTGGTGCGTCGCTCACAATGTACAGCGGGCAGGCAGCCTCGCGGAGCTTGTGGAACGCTCGGACGCGCTGATCGTGCTGTCGCCCGACCATCCGGAGCATCATCTCCGCCTGTCCGAGCTGGCGCTGCAATCCGGCAAACCGGTCTACATCGACAAGACGTTTGCTCCCGACCTGGCTACGGCCGCAAAGCTATTCGAGATGGCCGCGGCCGGAGGCACGCCGATGTTCTCCACCTCGGCGCTGCGCTACTCCGAGCAACTCGTTGCGTTGCCCGCCGGAATCAATGCCGACTCGATCAGCCATCTGTCCGTTACCGGTCCGGGAGCTTTCGAGAACTACGCCGTGCACCAGATGGAGATGATCGTCGCGCTTCTCGGCGCCGCCGTCACGCGCGTCAAAAGTTTGTCCGCGCCGAACGGAGGCCGCCACCTGCTTATCGAGTTCGAAGGGGGCCGCCAGGCGTCGTTCCTCCAAATCAATAACGCCCCGTTCCAGCTCCTGCTTCAGCCCAAAGGAGAGGCGGAAGGTTATATCGTGCCGGAATGCACCGGCTTCTTCCCCGAACTGATTAAGCAGATGCTCCTCTTCTTCGAGAGCGGAGTACCTCCGGTCCCGCGGGAACAGACGCTGGCCGTCATGGCGCTGCTCGATGCAGGTCGCTTGGCCCTTGATCGACGGGACGAATGGATATCCGTTGCGCGATGATATAGAAAATGTATGCACGATCTCGGGGACGCGGCAACCGTCTGCGAGATCGTGCTGCTCTATCTGCGAGATCGCGCTACCATCTCTATGGGATCATGCTACTCTAATAGTAGTTCGTCGATTCTCGCGGCAGCCCGATCCGTCGCTTCCCCTACAGACATCTCTCCAGCCAAAATACGCTCCACCATCCGTGCGAATTCCTCGTCGATAGCGGTCCAATTCGGGACGGGAGGCCGCGGTCTTGCTTGCCCCAATTGCTCCAGATAAGGCGCCAGCAGCGGATTCGTCACGTTATTCTCGATACCCTGTATGGTCGGGATTAGACCCGTCTCCGCCATAATCCGCTGCGGTTCCTCCGAAGTCATCCACCGGATGAACTCCCATGCCTCCTGCTTATGCGAGGACTGCTCGAACATGACGAGATTCTCCCCGCCGATAACGGAAATGCCTCCCGATCCCGATTCCAATCCCGGGAACAAATCAATAACGACATCGTCCAGCAGCTCCTTGTTCGGCCCCGTTGCATTGACGGTATGGAACCAGTGCGCGTCGTCGATCATGAGCAATTGTCCCTTCAGAATACCGTCCCACGTGCCGGGCACCTCGCCCAAAATGGACCGGCTCATAATGCCTCGGTCCATCCAGTCCTTCATTCGGCTAAGCGCCGCGCGGCTTGCTTCGCTGTTAAGATAGCCGCTTGCCTTGGTGTATTCCGGATTCGTCATTTCTCCGCCAAGGGACCAAAAGTAAGGCAGCATGCCCCAGCCGCCCGAACAGCAGACGCCGATGCCGTACGCGTCCGGCAAAACGGCCCGAAGCCGCTCTGCTGCCGCCTCCAGCTCCTCGAACGTGGAGGGAGGCGCACTCAGCCCCGCCGCCTCCAGAAGCTTCTTATTGTAGAGAGCCGCGCGCGTATTGGCGTTGACGGGCAGGCCGTAATAGCCCCCTTTGTACACATTCGTCTGAATAAGAACGCCGATAAACGTATCTTTGATCGCGTCGAAGCCCGGCATGCCGGACAGCTCCTCGAGCGCTTCCTTCTTGGCGAATTCGGGCACCCATACGATGTCCATGCGCATGACGTCCGGCTGCTTGTTGTCCGCTACCGCGAACAGCAGCGTATCCTTGAATTGATCCGTTTGGTCTTTGCGCACGGCGTTAATACGAATATGGGGATATTGTTTCTCGAACAACGGCAGAACCTTCTCCAGGAACACTTCCTGCTCCAGATCGCTATAGGTGTGCCAGTATTCCAGCTCGACTGCATATCGCGCGGCATCGCCCTCAGGCTCCTGCTCCGCAAGCTCCCCCGGCGCAAGAGAAGGTCTCATGCATCCGGCCAGCGTTACAGTTGCCAGTATGAGCAGCATCATGCGCACATAAACGGTCCAGCTTCGGGCAGGCTTCCTCGCAGTCCATGCGTCATCATTCATTTAGACCATCCTCCCCGGGCCATGTCGCCTCCTTGGTTCTCCCCTGCTCGCACTGTTCGCGGAATTCCAGCGGCGTGCAGTTCAGCTCCCGCTTGAACAGCTTCAGGAAGTGCTTGGGACTGTTAAAGCCCGATTCCGCGCCAACATCGATGACCTTCATGCTTGTTTGCTCCAGCAGATGTTTTGCGTAATGAAGCCGCAGGGAAATCACGAAGTCGATGAAGTTCATGCCGGTTCGCTGCTTGAACTGCTCGCTGAAATAATTTTTGCTCATGTGCACATAATCGGCCACATCCTGCAGAGATATATCTCTGCGATAATGCTCCTGAATATAGGATAACGCGAGCTGGATGACATGCGCGCCGCCGGCGTCGACCGCGACAGTTGGACGATTGTTCGGCTTCCAGAACCGGGACAGCTCCTCCCGCACGGCGCGAATCAGGGAATCCAGCCCGGACGATTGCTCCAGACTCCCCAGCCTCCTCATCATCATGCCCATATCCTCCTCCGTCTTCACGCGGAATCGATGCGACCACATAATCATAAGCAGGCTTCTGGCGTGGGCGACGATCTCATCTCGGCCATAACGCCGCGCTTTCCATAACGCGACCATCTCCGCCAGCGCAGCCTCGCTGCCGGGTTGATCCGAGAACGCATAAGCCTTCGAGAACTTCTCCCGCAGCCGTTCGAAGCCGGCATCCGGCCCGGCAATTTGACGCCTCTCTTCCCCCCCGGAAGGAATTTGGCCGAGATAGCAGCGCCCACTCCCCTCAAAAAAGGCGTTGCCGAGCGCCTTTCGCGCCCATCCGTATGCGTCTTGGGCCGACTGCAATCGGTGGACGACGGGACTGACGCCGACCGTGAACTCCCCCATGCCATCCTCCTCCGCAAGCTGTCGATGGTAGCGCGTAATATCGGAGAGAGCGCTCCCGTTATGATCCGCAAGCAGCGTCACCAGCTCGCCCTCTCCTGACAGGAACGAGTAGCCATGGGGGCACCATTCATTGAGCTTGTTCTTCGCAGACTCAAGCGAGACGATATGCCGCAAAGCTTCACCGCCCGCGGGCTCCATTCGCCAGACGGCCAGCACGATATGGCCGATTGCCCATTCCGGCTTCCATTCGAAATCCTTGCCGATACCTCCCAAAAAAGCTTTCAGCTCCTCCTCGAACCGATGCTTTCTGCCCTTCTCCTCCTCTTCCCGCAGTCTCAGCTCTTTCTCACTGCCGGCGAGGTCCCGCGCCAATCGATCCTTGCATGTCCGAACGACGCGCAGCAGATCCTCCGGTTCCATCGTCGGCTTTAGCAAATAATCCACCACGACGCCGAGCTTCACCGCCTCCACCGCATAGGCGAAATCGCTGTAGCTGCTTACTAGCACGACCTTCAGCTCCGGACGGAGCTCCTTGGCAAGGCGGATGAGTTCCAGTCCGTCCATGAGCGGCATTTTAATATCCGTGATCAGAATATGGATCTCCTCCGACCGAATGAGCGCCAGCGCCGCCTCTCCGTTCGCCGCTTCGCCGGCCAGCCTGACGCCCTCCTGCTCCCATTCGACGCAGGACGCCAGGCCGAAGCGGATCATCGGCTCGTCGTCCACGATCAGCGCGTTATATACCAATTGCCATCTCCTCCTTCATAAGCAGCCTGACCGTTACGATGGTCCCGCCGCCGCCCGGCGGACTGACGATCTCCACGCCGCTTCGTTCGCCATAATACAGCTGCACCGTCTCATGCACGTGATTGAGGCCGATCCCGAACATGCCGGATTTGGCCTCCCCCGTCCTGCCCAGCAACAATCCCGGCAGACGGTCCGGCGGAACGCCTGCTCCATCGTCTTCGATTCGTAGAATTAATCCTGGCTCCAGCGTATCGGCCGTCTGCTCGATGGTAACCGTCACCGTCCCGCCGTCCTCCTTGGGCGCGAGCCCGTGGAAGATTGCATTTTCCACGATTGGCTGCAAAAGCATCCGCGGAATGGACACGTCCATCAGCGCTTCCTCGCATCTGACATCCAGATGGATACGGAAGTCGTATCGAAACCGCTGGATGACCATATATTTGTCCAGCAGCTCCAGCTCATCCCGAATCGTATAGAACACCCCTTGCTTCTCCATGCTTGCTTCCATTAGCCGGACCAGCGATGAGATGCCGTCATACGCGCCTTCCTTCCGCCCGAACTTGATCATCCAGCGTATGGTGGCCAGCGTGTTATATAAAAAATGCGGATTAATCTGATGCCGCAGCGCTCGCATCTCGGCTTCCCGCTTCTTCCCTTCCACCTCATTTACCTGATCGATCAACGCCTCTATCTGGCCTACCATCTGGTTAAAGCGGCGGCTTAATTGCCCGATTTCGTCCTGGGACGAGACAGCAGAGAGCGCTTTGAAGTTGCTTCGCTCGATCTCTTTCATTTGCTTCATTAATGATTTAAGGGGTGAAGTAATGCGCTTCGAGAACAAATAACCCGTAACGGAGGCCAGCGCCAGCAAAAGGGTGGCGAACAACCATATCTGCTGCTGAATGCGCGCGATATCCCCGATCATCTCGCCCACGGGAACGATGCCGACGATCGTCCAGTCGTTCTTTAGTTTGCGTGTCACCGCATATTGGCGAACACCGTCCAGCTCCAGCTCGAACTCCGACTCCTCTGCCCCGATACGCGGCAGCCGTTCGCCTAACCCCGTTGTCTCAAGCGTGTCGCTCCAGCGCTCCGGCTCCGAAGCGATGACAACCTTTCCGGCTCCGTCAACTACGAAGAAATCGCCCGTCTTTCCAAGCCGGATCCTATCGATTGCTTGCAGAATAAGCTGGCCGTCGACGTTAACCAAAATCGCTCCAGCCGGCTCGCGCGTGGCGAGGTTGTGCAGCGGCTTAACGAATGTCAACACCAGTCTCGTATTCTCCCCTCCTCCGCTGAAAGGGTCGAATTGGAGCGGCAGCCACAGCTCGTCTTGCCTGCCCCCAAGAATATCGTTATACCAATCCCGCTCCGTCAGCGTATACCGCATGACCTTCGACGCGTTGAACAGTCCGCTGCCCCAGCTGACGCCCTGCTCCCGGAGCAGGTAGATGCTGTGTACAAACGAACTCGTATACATGATGTTGTTGAGAATATCGTTAACGGCGTTTTTGTGATCGAACTTCTGGTCGACCGACAGCCCGCCCTTCGCTTCCTCCTGAATAACGCCCTGAATCCGCGCGTCGCGAAAAATCTGCTGCCCCATGTCGCTGCCGACGGTCAGAATAAGCGATAGGTAGTCGGCGGACTGCTTGGCGGATTGTTTGGTGGAAGCACTTACATTTCGTAAAATAACTTCGGAAGAAAACCAAAAATAAAGCGAGCTGATCATCGCAATCGCGAAGGTAAGCAGCATGAGCAGCAGGAGGATGAGCTTCGTGGACAAGCTGCGGCCAAGTCGGTTGCGAATAAAGGATATCACGGCGGCCCCCCTCCATATTGTTCAAGGTTTCTTTATTATAAACCGGAGCCGGAGCCGCTGCACGAAAAAAAAGGGATCGCGGACTGGAAGGTGGAAAACTTGGAGACAAACGAAAAGACGGACCCACCAAGATGAAACGGCTGTCGCCTTCCTTTGGCGGCGCAGCGTGTTTCATTCTACCTTGGATCGGTCCGTCTTTAAGCTGCAGTTATTCGTCTTCCTTATTCCTTATCAGTGTCCCCCCGATAATCTCCACAGCATCCGCATAAATCTGTCTGTCCGCAGAGCGGGGATTTCTGCCTGAAGAGACAACCAGCCTTAGTTCATGCGTACGACCTGATTCCAGTCCATATTTGGAAAACAGCGATCTGCGATACTTTGCTTCGGGCGCATAGGTGTCGATCGTTCCTTCATTCACACCGTTCAAAAAAATATCCGCCATGCCGCCGTCAGGCGCACGCTTGCCAAGCAAGCTAATACCGCTGCCTTGAAAACGAACGACAAGTATTGCCCCTTCCTCATTCGAATGGGTCATCGTGCGGGCAAATCCGTTGAAATCCCCCTTCTTTAACGTCCATTGCCCCTTGTACAATAGTGCGCTGTCCGTATCTATCACACGGGAGCAATCGACAGGAAGTATACTCTCCCCATTGCGGATAGGTTCAATACGTAGATTGCGATAAGCCAAATGGTGATAACCGCTGCCAAGTGACACCTGCCCACTGGAAATTTCCGTATCCTCGACCTCCAGAAGCTTTGTGCCGTTCCACCAGGCGGCAATAGTCTTATCCGCAAACGTCAATTTCATTCGATGCCATTCGTCATTGCCCAGCAACCCTTCGCTAATGCGGCCATACGCCAGCGAATCTACGCCGCGGCGCAGTTCGCAGCCGCCGTCGTGTCGCATAATAAACAGGTACCCTTCCGGAGGTCTCACGCTTTTGTCCGTATAATTAACACGGCCGCCCAACATCGCATAACCGTATTCCGATTCCAGCCTCACATCGACGGACACTTCATAATTCGCCCATTCGAGGCTGCCCAGCAGCGTATACGGCTCCGGCGTTCTTCGATAAGTCCAGTCAACGGGTATCTGTGCTGCAGTAACTTGCTGTTGTAAATAAATGCCCATTTCACCCGATACGAATTCAAATGCGCCACCCTGATCGGTCGTATGGCGCGGATTAGCGCCTGCACGACCGGAAGACAATCCGTCCTCATAGGGCAGCGGGAACGAAGAGGATGTCTCGACCATTACTCCGGAGCAGCCCTTGCACTGACCGGTTGTTGTCGTAACGGTGTAGATTGAATACGGCACAGCGTTCAGCCGTAATTTCCCTTGCTCACGTTCCAGCGTTTGACCTGACTGGAGCTCGAACTGCTCGGCTTCCGTCGTCCTCCATACATGCAACTCCCGACTCGACGCAGGCAGTCCTGTCAGGTCGCAGTCAAACATGACCGATTCCGGTCCATTGTTGACAATCACAATACTGATATCGCCCGTATCCTTGTTCTGCAGCGTCACATGGCTCGTATATTCGCTCCGACCGCAGCCGTCATCCATATACACCCATCCCGGTTGGATGAACTGCGTATAATGGGCAATGATCCATAAGCCCGGATCTATCCGGTAGTGCCCGGACCAAGGCCATGTGGTAACAAGAATGCCTTTGTAGTTGTATGGCGTATTTTCATATTCGGCTTCGACCAGCGGATGAATTTCGAATCTCACCATCCGGCCTAGCGTGTAACTGTCAGAGATGCGACGAGCGATCATCAAGGCACCGTCACTAAAGCTGTGACGGAACGAAGCCAAATCTTCGCTAAGCCACAGGGGCTTGCCGCTGCTCCGAGCAGTTTCCGTACTCTCCTGCGTATAGTGCACGCCGTAAGCATGAATTAGCTCAAACAGCTCCTTATCGATTGCGGCCCGGTCGGCGATATCCCAGCCGTGCTCACTGTCATCCGCTACAATCCGAATATGACCGAATCCTTCCTGCTTCAGCCCGGGCCCCAGCGTATTGACCGCCCAGTCCCGATCGAATGCACCTTCATTAATGTCAGGACCAATAAAGTCAAACTCCAAGCCGTATGTTTCTCTGGCGCCTCTCAGAAAGTTCAGATAGAACAGCCATTTATCCTCGTCGTTTTGTATCCATCGTGGCGTTCCCCATCGAAGCGCTTCGAGAACGAGCTCAGGATTCACTTCCTTGGCGAGCTTCGCGAGCGGTAAGCCGCAGCCGCGAGTGATATCAAGATCATCCTTGCTCCGCATGTGCGAAGGCTCCGTTCCGGATGATGTATTGACATCAGAGCCGATCTCTACCTTCAAATGCTGCAAGGATGCCCCATAACCAGGTCGGAACAGGAGGTCCATCAGCTCGCTTAGTTGCTCCGGAGAATAGTCCATCATCAGCTTGGACATCCCGTTGCTCGTTATTCCCCCTATCCCTTCGAATATGCGTCCTTCCCTTAAACCAACCTTCATTTGAATCATATAGCTCACACATCTCCTTACTTAGTTTACCAGGCATTCGCTACATGTATGATTACTTGCTTAGATAGCTTTGATAAGCTTCATTGTAGATGGCAGCCACTTCTTCCGTATCCCTCTTTTGCAGCTCGCCGACGAAGGTTTCCCACTCGCTAATCGGTCTTGCACCCATAACGAATTTATCGATATTTTCCTTGAAGTAGTCGGAAATTACGGTACCTTTGTTGCGAACTACCTTCGTTTGATCCTCCGTGTACGCCAGGACTGGATCAGGGGCTACTATCCCCGATGCATCTTCCATCACTTTTCTCGAATACATATACAAATTCTCATCTGACTCATCCTCGGCTTTCATATGGTCTACCGGGAATTCGTATTTGTTCAGGTAATATACCCAGCCGTAATCCTTCACCAATTCCTTGCCCCCCGGATTGCCGGATGACTGCATGTTCGGTGTCAGCGATACGGTATCGTCCGCATTTACCGAATACGTCTCGCCCTCGATTCCGTAGCGCGCAATATATCGCCCTTCGCCGCCGAAGATCCAATCGATCAGCTTAAACGCTTCGAGCGGATGCTTGGTTCCGGCTGTCACCGCTATCCCGCTGTTCGCGAGAACGGATGAACGACCATAGATACCGCTTCTGCCTGTTGGGCCAGTCGGCGGCGCAATCGCCACTATCCGCGCAGAGCTGTTTTGCTCAATAAATTTATTGTTGACCTGCTGCACCCTCGCAATGAAATCAACTGTAAACAACGCCTTTTCGCTGAAAAACACTTCTTCCCATTGCTGTGTCGTACGAAGTGCATACTCAGGATCAAGAATACCTTCGTCATACAGCTTCTTCAGCCATACGACCATCTCCTTGAACTGCGGCTCCGTCGGTCCGTATACGTAACGATCCTGTTCGCGATTTAGGTAGAACCCTTGTGTCGCAGGCTCAAAGCCGGTTCCCCAACTGTAGGCAAGCCGGTTCAAAATATGCTCCGATCCCCAGCGATTGGCCCAGATAATATGATCCGGGTATTTATCTTTCAGCGTTTTCAATACGGTATACAGCTCATCGAAGGTTGCAGGAGGCGATAATCCTTCCTTCTCCAGCACATCCTTGCGGAAAAGGAACAACTCTGTCATGTTGTCAAACAGAAGGCGCGGCATAATATAAAGCTTGCCGTCTTCAGCGGCAATCGTCTTGCGAAGTTCGGGGAACTTCTCTAGCGCCGCTTTAATGTTCGGAAGCTGGTCCAGGTACTCGTCGTAAGGGAGGAACATGCCTTTAACAGCCAGCGAATTGATGTTGGCATCGTCTTTCGTATTCCAAATGATATCCGGCAAATCTTTTGAGTTTAATATAATGTTCAGCTTTTGCTTATAAGCATCACCGGAATCAGGTACCGGAATAATATCGAGCTCAATACCCGTTTTGTCCTTCACATGCTGCAGAAACAGACTGTCGGCAAACGGTTTAACCGGGTAAGATGCATGCTCCTCCATTAAAACTTGCAACTTCGTATCCTTCTCTGCCAGCCTGCCGTTATCATTCGTTGGAGCAGGTTCCTCCGTCCGAACGAGGTCCTTACTTGGGTCCGGCTTGTTCACAGCGTCTCCATTGTTGTTGCTGTTCCCTGAACAAGCGGACGACCAGACCATGACTCCCATCATCATGGCGACGACCCAGATATTGCGCGACTTCCATCTTTGAACCTGTTTCACTTTGTTTCCTCCCTTTTTGGTCAAGCGTATTTATAAGAAAACTCCGTGTCTGGCATAGGCTAACCTTTGATAGAACCCATCATAGCACCCTTCACGAAGTATTTCTGTACAAATGGATAAATTAGGATAATAGGCAATATGGCAACCATGATTGTTGCGTATTTAATCGAGGTTCCGATAATCAGTTGCGCCGAGTCTATGTTAGCATTGGCTTGGGCGAACGAGGTTTCGCCGGATATTAATATTTGCTGAAGCAAAATTTGCAGCGGATATTTGACCTTCTCGTTCAAATAAAGCAGCGGCAACATATAAGAGTTCCAATGCCACACCGAATAGAACAGTGCCATGGTCGCCATAATCGGCTTGGACAGCGGCACGACGATACGCAGCAAGATCTGGTACGGATTACCGCCATCCATGACCGCGGCCTCCTCTAATTCTTGAGGAAATCCCTGGAAGAAGGTTCTCATAATCATCAGGTTCCAGGTGCTGACCGCATAAGGCAATATAACCGCCCACATGCTGTTCATAATGCCCAACTCGTTAACGACCAGATAGCTTGGAATCATACCACCCTGGAAGAACATCGTAAAGATGACCATCATCGTTAATGTTTTTCGCGCATAGAGCTTGGGCTTGGACAGCGCATAGGCCATCAGCGTTGTAAGCACCAAATTGATTAACGTCCCTGAGACGGTATACACGATCGTATTTCGATACGAGGTCCAGAGCGCGGGATTTTCGAGTACCGTCTGGTAAGAGTTAAGGTCCAACCCAATCGGATAAAAAGTAACCTTATTCTGCAGAACGGTGAACGGATCGCTCAGGGAGACGGCTGCTACATGCAGGAATGGATACAAAGTAGCGATTAGCACCAGCAGCAGCCATAGATTATTGACTCCATCAAACAGTCTGGAGCCTGCGGATATCGATTTTTTCACATCATTCTCCCCTTACCATAAGCTGTTGGATGTCAGTTTTCGCGCAGACCAATTCGCAAGCATAATCATGGCAAAACCGATTGCGGATTGGAACAGGCCGACGGCAGTTGCAAAGCTGAATTGCGTGCCGATAATGCCTCTGCGATACACATAAGTTCCGATGACGTCTGCTGTTTCGTACGTATTAGGCTGATAGAGCAGGAGAACCTTTTCGAAGCTAATCTGCATCAGGTTACCGATATTGAAGATAAGCAGAATGACAATGGTTGGAATCAATGCCGGTATATTAATGTGTATAATCTGATGCCATCGATTGGCTCCATCGATTCTGGCTGCTTCGTACAAAGATGTATCTATTCCCGATAGCGCGGCAAGATATAAAATCGAGCCCCAGCCAATTGTCTGCCAGATGTCCGAGGTTATGAAGATGGTACGGAAGTATTCTGGCATAAGCAGATATTGAATCCGCTCCGCGCCCAGCCACGACGCTATTTGGTTAATCATTCCATCAAGGGATAGGAAATTAAAAATCATGCCGCAGATGACTACGGTAGATATAAAATGCGGCAAGTAGGTAATCGTCTGGACGCTTCGTTTCCAGATGCCGTTCCTGGCTTCATTCAGGCTTAAAGCAAGCAGGATCGGCATCGGGAATGAAAAGAGGATTAGATAGAAGCTAAGCAATATCGTATTTCGAATGACTCGGAAAAACTCAGGAGATTGGAACAATTCAATAAAGTTGTAGAAGCCGCTCTGTGAAGCCCATGGACTTCCCCATATGCCCTGAAACATATTAAAATCTTTAAACGCAATAATAACGCCGTACATAGGTGCATAATGAAAGATTAGATAATACAGAATGCCAGGCAGCAACATCAACAAATAATGCCTGCTATCGTATAGTCGCTTATACTGTTGTTGCATTCCTCTGCTTCAACTCCTCTTGTTCTTGTGTTTATTTGTCTGGCTTCAGTATGGCTGGACCCTGTGTGGAGGGAAATAGCAAAGATGTTTGTTATAGAAAAGATCATGGACGCCCTCCAGATGTACACTCGATTCGATAGATCAAACAAAATAAACTTATCGTTTGTGTTATTGATGGGACGTGATTGGATGTGATGGGTAAGGCATACGAAAAAGCCGGCTTTCGCCGGCTTATGCTTGCGTATTCTCTTTGAATTTCCCAGGAGTCATGCCTTTGTAACGCTTGAATATCTTAATAAAATAATGAGTATTGTTAAAACCAACCGCTGTCGCGATATCCATCACCTTCATGTTCGTATCGGACAGCAATTCCGTTGCTTTATCGATGCGAGTCTGATTCATATAGTCGGCCATATTCTGATTCGTATATTGCTTGAACAGCCTGCCTGCGTACATCCGATTCAACCCGACATGGTCCGCGGCGGAGTCTACCGAGATCGGCTCGGCCAGATGCTCCCGAATATAAGCCATCATCTCTCTCACATGGCTGTTGGATACATTGTCCCTACGCTCCTGAATGTATAAGCATAATCGATGGATAAGCCCAAGCAACATATCGATGCTGGCCTGATCCGAACGGTTCTGCAGCAATTCCTTGCAGAGCTCAGCCAATCCGTTCTCCCCTTGCAGAACACTGGATTCCGGTATGTCCAGCTCGAACATCTTGCGCGTCAAGGCGTTCAATATTTGAAACGAAATCATATGACGATGGGATGCCTGCGGATTCGGCACTGTCTGCAGCAACCTGAATATCTGTGCCACAGCACCCTCTGCTTCCTCATATTGCCCCAGCATCACATGCTGCGTCATCGTCTGCTCCAGTTCGTACGGATAATCGAGCTCACGCTCCGCCCCCTGCATCTCTCGGTAAGATACCAGTTCGCCGTTACCGATCGACTCCGCATATTTCAGCGCGGTCAACGCTTCCTGGTAGGACTTGTAGAGATGTCCGGCTTTAGGTTTCGCCCTTCCTACACCGATGCTGACGGACAATTTCAAGTAATAATGGATAGACTCCTTGATTTCCGATGTCAGCTTGATCAGATTGGCCGTCAGTTCCTCCTGCGGCACATCGTTAATTAAGCTGTATACAAGCGCGAACTTGGACGTGTCTAAGCTGACGAAAAAGCCAGCCCCATGTCTCTCCAACAATTCCAGCGTTATATTTTCAATCGCATATTCCCAGAGAATTCGATCCTCCATGCTGAAACGAGTCATATACTCGTCAAACTCATCGATTCCGATCACGACGACAGTATAGTTCAGATACAAGGGATAACCGAAATAGTCCAGTCTTTCCGCAATTTCCTGTTCCTTATACGTGTTGCGCACAATTAAAGTATGCAGGAAATGCTTCTCCATGATGCTCTGATTCTGATCGACGGTTTCACGCAAATGTTCGTTTTCCTTCAGGTACGCCTGAATATGGGAGATGATCCATTTATATTCGTCTACATGCTTCTCCTTGCCGGTTTGACCTCCAAGCATTCTAATAATATCTTTGACCGGCTTATACAGCCACTTGGACATCGAAGTTACCACGATTATGCTGATAACAAGCGAGATAGCCGCAATAGCAATAATGATTTGAAGCGGGAACACCATGCTTTTGGCAAAATCGTCGTAGTTCGTTTCACTGATGTACTTCCAGCCAAATTGCGGCGACGTGAAATGTGAAATCATCAGCTTCTGACCATCCCGTGATGTTAAGAAATGTCCGCTTTGCTCCTTCATAAGCTCTTCCGATTTCAAATATGGAAACTCCGTGACATTACGGTAATTGTACTGCGGGCGATCCGTCGATACGAAGATCATTCCTGTTGGCTCGACGATGCGGATGTTTCTGCCCTCGCTGTTGTCGGAATGTTGAAGCAAATACTGGAATAGCCGTCCAGCGTCCAAGTTAATGATATACGTATGATCGTGCTGCAGAGCATGCAGCGGCATATTGATCACAATCGGAATAACATCCTTCTCTCCGTGCGGCAGTGTCGGAAGCTTACGGGCCGGGAGAATGTAGAAATCACTTTCAGTTTCAAGCGTTCCGAGCCAATCTCCATCATAGAAATCCGATTTATCAAACCGAAAGCCGGAAGAAACATACACTTCCTCTGATCGGATATTGGTGTAATAGACCGAATAAATAAAATTAGAAATTTGCGAGATTTGACCCAGCTTTTCATAGATGTAACGGCTCTGAGAGGTCGGGCTGCTCTGCTCACCGAACCCCTTCGACTCTTCTGCCTGGATTGACACCATCGCCGCATTGATCGTGCTGTCCAGAAACACCTCGTACGTAGAGGCCATCTGGGCAGTCAGTTGGCTATCGCTGTCGGTCACCTCTTGCAGCACCAGACTTCTTACGCTTATATAATAGAAGGAGCAGCCAATCAAGACCACCAGGGAAATAAGCGTAATCATATAGATGACGGATCGTACGTAGATGCTTTTTCCCTTCATGTTGTTATCCCTCCGCTATTTATGGGGCTGGCTTAACTGCAAGTACCGCTCTTGAATAGCGTGTGCGAGTGATTGCCGCTCAAGCCGATTTTCTTGTTCCAAATAGCCCAAATACTCCTCCCTGTCCATATCTCCGGTGACGTATTGGATTGCCGTGTTACGTTCCCGCTCCTTGAAATTTGGATTCATCATTTGGAAATGGACGAGATCCGACGCAAAGCCGCTGCTAAAGGAGCTTGGCCTCGTAATGAGCAACATGCCCTTCTTCCGGTAATACTCCAGACGATCATTCTCCCGTTCGTTGTCGCCGAGAAGCACAAGGCTTTCTTTGCGGTACGTGTCGGATATGCCGAATAAATCGCGGTTGACCGCCTCAACCTGTTGAGGAGTGCGAATCACGATATTACGGTTCAAATCGTAGCTTTCATAATGTACGCCTTGAATGCCCAGATTCGCGAATAAAATCATCTCCCTGGTGCTCATCGCATCCAGGAATCGCAGCGCGGCGTCATAGTTCGCGTTCTGCGTAATGACAAAGACGGCCTGATCCCCGATCATGCTGCCGCCGCCTCTGTAACCATACGATTCGGGCGAAAAATTCCAATGTCTGCCTTCGGAATCAGCCGGTCCTAGAATCCACTCCAAACGAGCCTCAGGCACAAAACGCTGCAGCTCTTTCTCCAATTGAAGTGTCTGATTGGAATATCCGCCGATCATTCCTGTTTTGCCCAATATAAACTTATGCTCCGCATTTTGCAGATATGGAAAGTCGTTATCCAGCCATTGCATCTCGAACGCCTTCTTGGCAAAATTCATAAACGACATATAGCCCGCTTGCTGCTCCCGGAATACGACCTTGCCTTCGGCGTCACCTGCGTCCGGGTGCAGCGAATTCCACAAATAATCCGTTTTGAAGGCCCCTCCGAATATGCCCCCGAACTGATTCAGACGCCACGAAGTAACGCCTACCGTATTGCTGCGTCCATCGCCGTCCGGATCCAACGTGACAAACGCTTCCAGCACCCGTTCATATTCCTTCAGTGTACGCGGTATTCCTAGCCCGAGCTGATCCAGCCAATCCTTGCGTATAATAACGCCGTAAGGATAAGATGTCGTCGTGCCCGGAACGCCATATATACGATCATCCTCCCCCACCCTCATCAAGGACAGCAGGGAGGGCTGCGTATTATATTCAATATTCGGCGCTTGCTTCAGATCGATGGGCAAGATCAGCCCGCTCCGCACCCATCCGGAAAAATTGACTTCGCCAGACCAATTGATCTGAACGATATCTGCGACACCACCGGAAGCCATTGCTACATTTAATTGGTCATTATAACTGCTCGCCGGCACATTCATCACTTCGATGTCCATGCCGAGTTGTTTCTCAAGCTCCTGAATGTACGGATTGTCCGTATTCCGGAAGCTGTCTCCCATCCTCAGCATAATCGTTAGATGAGGACGATCCTGGGATTCAATAGCTGACTGCTTGTTCCATATAAATATAATGACGGCAAGGGCAACAACCGTGATTACCGTTATTCCGATTTGCAGCCATTTCGAACGGATCATGTGCGGGCACTTCCTTTAGATGTAGTCCTCTTATTCTCCGCCCTGAATCAAGCATTGTAAATAGCAATTTCAATAGGTATGAAAAGTACAGCCTCGCTTTTTTTGCAGATCATCTTGAGGTACATGGCTATACCGCACCTGGAATAGAGCTCCATATGCCCGTTGATTCCAAGTTCATACAAGGAGAAACACAAAAGGGGTAGCACAATCGCCTCAATTGACTAACCTCCCGCTAGCTGCCCGCAGGGGATAACCGCGGCCGCTGGCCCGACACGGAGACGAGCACGGTACCGCGCCGCGACTCCGCCGTCGGATTGTCCGGGAAACTCTTCAGAATCTCTCCAATTCGGCTAAGCAGTTCCCGCTCCTCCGCTTCGCGTCCGAGCGCGGAACAAGCCTCACCGAACGCGCGAAATAGAAACCGCGTTAGCGTCAAATCCACGATGCAGTCGTAATTCTGGCGAAAACCCGGCGTCAGTTCGTACAGCTCCGGCACGACCGTGGGAAAAATGTGAAAGCGGTCATCGCCAAGCCGTCATACTCCCTCGCCCACTTCCGACTCACGGGCAGCACTTGGTAAACCATGTTCGCATACGCGAAATGTTTGTCGGCGCGTTTGCTCAAGAAGGCAACCCAGAACGGTTGTTGCGTATTGAGGGAGCGCTGCTAGGCAACGGCGGACTTGGAGCGGTCGTGACAACTCGGCCGACGCGGTTGTCATACACTTTGGCCATACGGCTGCGCTCCCCATCTGCGCGCAAAACGCAAATTTATTGTTCCGAACCGTACAACTGGCCGCAACCCGCATTAATGTCTGAGCCGAACTGGGTTCTCACGGTCACCCGCATCCCTCTGCTCCTCAAAACTCGTACGAATGCCTCGATGCTCGCTCTCTCGGACTGACTATACCGCTCACCGGTCCCGTCCGTGGCATTATAAGGAATTAAATTTACGTGATACAGATGTTCCCGCAAGCCTCTTCCCATAAGAAGCCCGGCGATCTCCTCCGCATGCTCCCGAGAATCATTGACCCCTTTAAGCAAAATATACGCTACATAAACCTTCCGTCCCGTTTGCCGGACATGAAGCTCCAGCTCTTCCAGCACTTCGTGCAGCGGGAAACGGTTATTGATCGGCATTAACGCGCTTCTCTGATCCGGGAACGGAGAATGCAGCGAGAAGGTTAGATTCACTTGAGGGAACTCTTCCCTTAACCGGCGCATAGCCGGCATGATGCCGATCGTGGACACCGTGATCCGCCGCTGGCCAAGACCGAACAACTGCGGATCCGTCATAATCGACAATGCCTCGAACAGATATGGATTGGCTAACGCCTCCCCCATGCCCATAAAGGAAACGCTGTCCAGCACATGCCCCTGCATAAGAAAATACAACAGCTGGTCGGTAATCTCGTCCGCCGTCAAATTTCGTTTCAGTCCCATCGTTCCGGTCGCGCAAAACGAACAGCCGAACCCGCAGCCGCATTGAGAGGAGATGCAATACGAGTCCCAGCCCCGTTCGTAGCTCAGCCTTACGGCTTCTACCCGTTCGCCGTCCTCCAGCCCGAACAGCAGCCGATTTGCCTGCTTCGACGTTATCTCCGCCGCTGGCTTAAGTCCGCACACCTCATTACCCAGCTCCATCATCAGTTCGTCCCGCAATCCCTTCGGCAATATGCCCATGTTATCGTATTCGCGTACTCCCTGCTTGAATATCGCATCCGTAATTTGTTTATACCGATAATCGGGTTGTCCCGTTTTCTTGATAATATCGCTTATTCGTTCGTATCTATTCCTCTTTTTCATCGCTTTCTCCCTCTGGCCCCGGAGGAAAGCAACACCAAAAAGAAGCACCGGCAAGCCGGTGCTTCAAGCGCTTTTTATCAACCAAAACGATCGCGAAACTACGCCTCCCGGCGCATTAGTCACCGATAGGCGGATTCCGTCATGGTAGGATAAAGCTCCGGCGGCCGTAAAATGTGAACCATGCCCGCTGACTTGTCGTCTTGCCCGACGAATGGCAGGTTCACGTAATCATCTACAACTTCCGGCATCACTTCATCCTCCTTCTGCCCTGCGGCACTCATGTAACAAGTACCCTAACACGAAACCGGGCTGCCGGTCAACCTTCCTCCCCCGCGCAGGAGGCAGGCTTGCAGGCATGTTGTTGACACGACACCAAAAGGTGTCCTACAATCAAAACGGCACCAAGCAGCGTTTAAACCGACTATTAAACGAGGATATAAAATGACAACTAAACGATAAGGAGTGTTTCCTTTGACAACTAATCAAACCAATCCCAAGGTGGACGGATTTCTAAGAAAGGCGAAAACATGGAAAGCCGAATTTGAGGAGTTGAGAAAAATCGTTCTCGATTGCGGGCTGACCGAGGATTTTAAGTGGATGCATCCTTGTTACACCCATGAAGGCAAAAACATCGTGTTGATACACGGGTTCAAAGAATACTGCGCCCTTCTGTTCCACAAAGGCGCCTTGCTTAAGGACGATCACGGCATTCTGATCCAGCAGACGGAGAACGTGCAAGCCGCCCGTCAGATCCGTTTTACCAGCCTGCAGCAAATCGAGGAGATGCAGCTGATCTTGAAGGCATATATCGATGAAGCCATCGAGATAGAAAAGTCCGGCAGGCAAGTAGAGATGAAACAGCATGCCGAATACGTCATTCCCGAGGAATTGGAAAATAAATTCGTGGAAATTCCCGACTTGAAAACGGCTTTCGAAGCATTGACGCCTGGACGGCAAAGAGCGTACATCTTCTACTTCTCCGAACCCAAACAATCCAAAACCCGCGAGTCCAGAATCGAAAAGTACTTGCCGCAAATACTGGATGGAAAGGGGCTAAAGGATTAACTGGTTAGCTGGCAAGACCGTTAACGCCATGCCATACAGCAGGGAGCAGATCGCCTCGGCATCCGCTCCCATTTCCTGTTCCTATTGAAGCACGTTGGGGGACCAATCAAAAATCCAAAAGCAACGCTCCTTCCGCCCATCTCCTACCCCGCTTACCTTGCCTACCTTGCCTACCTCGCCTACCTCGCCGCTTCGTCATACGCCTTCTGCATAATTTCCACGTACCGTTCCGCATTCAAATCCCGCAGTCCGTTCACATAACCGTCCCAATCCTCGTCCAATTGTTTGTTGCCGGTAATGAACTGCAGCGAGTTTTCTTCCACATAGTTGCGGATGTTCATCTGCAGGAAATTAATTTCTTCGGCGACCTCCGGCTGAATCCACAGCGACTCCGCCGCCAGCACCTGCTCCGGCTCGTGTCCGTCGTACAGCTTCGTCGCCTCCATGAGCCTGCGCTCGTAGCCGTCCGGCGCGTAGATATCCTCGCCTTGCACCCAGCTGTCGCGATATTCCCTGGGCATGTAGAAGTGGCCCATTCCGCTCCAGCCGGAATTGTTGCTTTTCTTTCCGCTATCCACCGGTATGCGCGCGAATTGCGGCTTCAGTTCCGGATTCAGCGCCTGCTCTCCCGGCTCCGGCCGTCTCCAGTCGACGCCTTCCTTGCCCGTCTCGGCGAAGGCCTGCCCTTCCGGCGTATACATATAATCCACCATACGAATGAGGGCGATCCGCGCTTCCTCGCTTGCCTTGTTCGTGATGACGAACTTGGCGCCCGGCGAGACGCCGATATTGATATGGGTGGCAAACGACGCATGCGGCCCAACCAGCGGAGGCAGCGGATTATAGTCCTTCCCGCGCGTGTTGCCCGGACCCGTATTGACGAAGATATCGGGATGCATCGCCGTACCCGCGCCCAATATCGTCGCGCCCGCGTTTTCTCCGATTTGCTTGTAGGCGACGGCGTTCTGCGTAAAAGCTCCGGGATCGATCAGTCCCTCGTCGTAAAGCGACTTGATGTATGCCAGACCCTCCCGCCATTCCGGTTTATCCGCCGCCATGCTCACCCGGCCGTTCCGAAGCTGAAGATAAGTGCTGTCGTCATCGTAGATAAATCCGTTCATCAAGAACGGCCTGATTCGCACCCCGAAGTCTTCGATGGAGCCGCTTAGCGGAATTTCATCCTCCGCTCCGTTCCCGTTGGGATCCATCGTTTTAAATGCCCGCAGCACGTCTCTGAATTGCTCCGTTGTCCGCGGCATATCCAGATCGAGGGCATCCAGCCAGGACGTGTTGATCCACATTTTGTTCGGAAAGGAACAATGGTAACATTCGCTGTATGCGACCAAACCATAGATGTTGCCGTCAGGAGCCGTATTGAAAGCGCGCAGCGTCTCGTTCTCCTCCATGGCGGCCTTGATATTCGGCGCGTATTCGTCAATAAGATCGTTAAGCGGAAGGAATACGCCCTGTTGCCCATAACGGAGCACATCCGCCTGAGAGAACTGGTCCACATACGTTGTCAAAATGTAGGCGTCGGGATAATCGCCGCCGGCAAGCGAGATTTGACGTTTCTCCTTGGCGCCCGCCGATGCGACGGCGTTCCATTCGAACTTGACGTTGAACCTCGACTCCAGCTCTCTCGTGAAGTCGTTCGTCTCCAGATCGCCCGACGGCTCCTGCTGGGCGAATACGCGAATCGCGACGGGAGCGGCATCGTCGTCGATGGCGGCGTCCGGCTCCGACGTACACGCGCCAAGAACCAGCGCGAGCGCCAGAAGCGCCATCGCGGAAGCAAGCTTTATTCGATTATTGCTGCGGGCTGCTCTCACGCCACTCTCCCCCTAACCGTCCAATGCGGATTGTCTGAACACGCTCGGCGACACGCCCGTCACGCGCTTGAACGCCCTGCGGAACGAATGCGAGCTGTTGTAGCCTACCTTCGCGGCGATCTCGTCGACGGTCAATGCCTCGTGCTTCAGTAATGTCGATGCATGCTCCATTCTAACGTTCTCCAGATAATCCGACAAATTGACGCCGGTCACTTCCTTAAATAGCTGCGAAATATATTTCTCCGGCCGTTCCACTTGCTCTGCAACCCGGTATAACGTCAGCGCGGAATCGCCGTAGGCCGATTGGACATAAGCCTTAATCGCTTCGATCGTACGCATATGGCTGTCGTTTTTCCGGCTGCGCACCACTTCGCACAGCGTTTCCATGACGCCGTCCAGTTCCTCCTGAATTATCTCCAGCGGTTCGGAAGGCTGAATGGCGATAATCCGGTTTTTCGTCTCCTCGAACGATTCGGCTTCCATGAATACCTTCTGGTCGAGCAGCTTCAGGAACGTACCTTTCATCTCTCCTGCCAGCTGCCCCTTCATTTCGTAAGAAAGCTCCCGCTGCTCCGTATTCTGGGACACGATAGAAGCCAGGATCCGCCTGGCCTCATCCAACTCTCCGGCGCGCACCGTGCCGATCAGGCGAAGCTCCAGCTCCAGCGGGTAATGGTAGGTCGCGCTCTCATGCCGCGTATCCTCGAACCAGGTCAGCTCCTTGCGGTTCTGGTGAACGGCCACATCCAGCGTTCCCTTTGCCTGCTCGTAGGATTGGCTCACCTCCGTAATCGTCTGGAACAGCCCGCCCAGCACGACCGTAACGGAGATACGGAACTCCTCGAACGCGCGGCGGGACACGCTCTCCAGCGTCTTCGACACCTCCTCCTTGCCGAGGCCCGACGCCCCCTCCAGATCCGGAAACGCGAACAGGAAGACGATCTTATCCGAACCCGTGTCCGTCATGCGGACGGAGCTTCCGGAGTCGATAAGCGCTTGCTTCAGAATCAGCCGGGCGGCGTTAAGCTCGTTAAGCACCTCTACGTTGTCGAGCAGCGGGTAGCCATTAATCTGCAAAATGCCGACATACCCGACGTCGCCGTTTAACCCCGCGTTCGACTGGACGGCCGCGGCGATAATTTCGTCGCGGGTCTGGAATTCGCCCGCAAGCAGCCGCTTGAAGAACGCATCGCGCACGAGCGGCGCCTGGCGGACGACCTCCGATTCCAGCCGCTTGTGCTGCGTCAGCATTTGGGCGATATTGCCGTGCAGAAAGTCGAACTCGTTGCGATGGGCCCCCTCCTCCTGCCCAGGTCCGAACTGCTCCTTCATCACGCCGATAATGCGAATGATGGGGGCGCTGTTCCGGTACGACAGCAGCAGGCCGACGATGAGACCGACGAACAAGGCGATGCCTGTCACCGTCCAGGAGATAAATTTAATTTGGTTGGCGCTCTCCATCAGCGCAGCCTTCGGAATACCCGCGCGGTACACCCAGCCCGTTGTATCCGACTTGATCGTAATGACGAGGTCGTCTTCATAAAATTGGCTCAGCTTCCCGCCATCGAAGTCCCTGTCCATCGCGAGCGCAGTTACCTGCTCCTCGTCCGCCCCGCGCAGTCCCACCGTGTGCCCGTCTCCGTCAGCGATATGGATCCAGCCCCCGTAACGATCCGTAAGGCCGGACAGCGGGTCGGTAATCATCTTCTGATCGATCAGGACGACGGCAACCGCCGGCGAAGCTCCGTTGAAGCTGTCCAGAGGAAGCGACTGCATATACGTTACGACCGAAGTTTCGGTCTTGTTCTCCATGAACGGCCTGAGCGCCATAATTTCGCTGCGGTGGGTCGTCTCCAGCACGCCGCTTTTCCACTCCTCGAACGGCATGCCGGGGTAATGGTAGTTTTCATAATAATGCTCCGGACGGAAGTAAGCCGAGCCCGGCGTCAGCACGACGTCGTAATTGCTTAAGTAGACGTAGAATTGTTTCAAAAAGTCGTTCGTCTGTCCGAACGTCAGGACGTCCTTCATCATCTTCCAGATGCCGTATACGTTGGATTGGCTGCCCGTGCCGTTCTCGTTCATCAGAATTCCGAGATCCTGATTGATGGCAAGCTGCCGCGTAAACCCCTCAACCTCGGCCATTCGGCGCTCCAGCAACTCCTTGCTCTTTTGCAGCTGCGTCACGCCGTTCTCGATGGAGACGGATTCCGTAACGTTAATGGCCGTCTGATACGACATATATCCCGCGATGCTGGGTATGATCAGGATGATGAGATATGATACAAGGAATCTCCTGAACACTCTGGAATACCTTGGCAAGACGACTCCCCCTCCCGATGACCATGTTGCTTGAGAGCGCTATCATAACCGATTGGCGGATTTCCCGCAAGCCTCCGGTCGGCTTCTCCCATTATCCCCCATCTCGCCCCCTCAGGCAAAAGAAAAGCAACTGTCGTGTCGGCAACAGTTGCTATCCCACGCTGACGTTTCTTCAAACGAAGACCGTCTTAACCTACATCCGCTGCAACATTGTTGCTTGAAGCTCGCCGTCCAGCTTATACGCGCGATCCGCCTCCACTTCCAACGTCACCGTTCGTCCGCCCGAGCAGACGACCAGCGTGCCGCTTGCGCCCGGCAGGATCGTCGCTTCCGCCAGACGTCCTTCCTCCCAGCGCATGTCCACGATCGTATTCCCTCTGGCGCGAAGCCCTTCCGCCTTGCCCGACGGCCAATTGGCAGGCAGCGCGGGCAGCAGCCCGATGGCGCCTGCATGGCTATGGAGCAGCATCTCGCCGATCGCCGACGCGCCTCCGAAGTTGCCGTCCGCCACGAAAATATTCGTCTCCGCTCCGGCGATTCCCGGCTTGGAATACGTGAGGAGGTTATCGAAGCAAAGCTGGCTGATCAGGTAAGTCAGCTGCTTATGCGCATTCGCGCCATCGCCGAGTCTTGCGAAGCTGGCGGCGAACTGGGCGAGCGTGAACTCCACGTCTTCGAGCCCTTCGCGTCCCATTCGGCGTTGCAGCGTCGTCCTTGCCGCTTCGCTGAGCTCCGGCGTCCCTTGCGGAGTAATTTGCGCTCCCGGGTACAAGCCGTACAGATGCGACAGATGGCGATGATCCGGCTGCGCTTCGCCGAAGTCCTCCAGCCACTCCTGCAGTTGTCCATTGCCGCCCACCTGCAACGGAGGCAGCTGCTTCATAGCCGACTTCAGTCTCGCTCGCAGTTCCTCGTCCACCTCCAGCGTCGCGGATGCATCCGCGCAGAAGTCGAACAAATCCCGAACCAGCATCATATCCATTGTTGCCCCCATGGACAGCGCATATTCCGGACCTTCCGTCCGCCCATTTGGATAGAAGCTGTTCTCCGGCGAATTGGACGGCCCTGTGACAAGCCAGCCATGCTCCGGGTGCACGACCATATAGTCTAGGAAAAACAGCGCCGCTTCCTTCAGAACCGGGTACGCCGTCTCTTTCAGGAATACCCGGTCGAGTCCGAACTCGTAATGCTCCTTCAGCTGCATAGCAATCCACAGGCCGCCCGTTACATTCATGCCCCAGTTCAAGCCCCAGCCCGGCGAAGAGAAACCCCATGCATTCGTGAACACATGCGCTACCCAGCCCTCGCTATCATAGAAGGTTCGCGCCGACGAACGTCCCGCCTCGGCCAGCTTCGCCACGAACCTCGTCAACGGCACTTGACATTCCGCCAAATTCGCCGCCTCCGTCGGATAATAATTCATCTCCGTATTTACGTCGAGATGATAGTCGCAGCTCCACGCCATCCGGTTCGCTTCTCCGTCATTCCATAACCCCTGCAGGTTCAGCGGCAGCGGAGAGTTCTCGCGCGACCCCGCGATGGTCAAGTACCGCCCGTACTGATAAAACAGAGCATACAAAGCAGGGTCGTCGCCCTCACCGCTCCGAAGCAAGCGAAGCCGCTCGTCAGTCGGCAGCGCGGATCGGCCGCTGTCGCCTTCGCCGAGGTCCAGGCGCACCCGCGCGAACAACTTGCCGTGATCCGCAATATGCTCCGCTCTCAGCGCCTCATAGCTTTGACCTGCTGCAAGCTCTATCGCTTGCACGCTTTCGGCTTCCCAATCGGAATCCGTCTTTCCGTAGTCGGTCGAAACAGCCACATAAATAATGGCCTCGCCGGCGCCCTCGATGCGAAGCCCGTTGCCCTCGCAGGCAATAGCGCCTCCCTTCGCCGCCACATGCACGATGCCGCTGGCGAAGACGCCGCAGGTCCCGTCGCTATGCACGTCTTCCGTCGCTTGGCTCCGGAAGCGGATGTATCCGGCTGCGTCGGCGCCGATCGAGAACAAAGGCGTCCGCCCGCTCAAGGCGAGCCGGAACGACAACCCGCCCGTCTCCCCCGTCGTGAGCCGCGTGACAAGAACATCGGCAGCATGCGTGGCGAAAGCCTCGCGTCTGCAAGGCGATCCGTTCCGGCTGTAGGCATGGGAGACAATTGCCTTCTCCAAGTCCAGCTCCCTGGAGAAACCATCCGCCCCTCCCCCCTCATCGAACAGAATCTCCAAATCCGCCAGCGTCAAATGCGTCCCGAAGTTGCCTTTCGGCGGCTCCAGCGTCGCTCTTGCCAGACGTTCGCCGGCCTCATAGTCTCCCGCGAAAAACCGTTCGCGCATTTCGGCCAGAGCCGCCTTTCCCCCTGTCGCGCTCTGCGGCTCCTCGGCACGGCCCGACCAGAACGTAACCTCGGTCAAGCTCCAGATTTCCTTGTCGGGGCCGCCCTGAATGACGGCTCCCAATCTTCCGTTCCCTATCGGCAATCCCTGCTGCCAACCCGCGGCAGGGCTCGTATATTGCAGCTTCATGTCTCCCATATCGCACCATCCTGTCTACACTCTATGTTAGCGCTTTCCACAAGAAGAATGGTACCGAGAATAACTCGTTCGCGTAAAGGTACAATTCCGGTTCCAGGGGTACGATTCTCCGCCTGTTCGCCTGATATCCCTTGCGGGGCGCGGCATCCAGCCTTCACATCCCACAATGTCGCCCTGGCGGAAATTTCTATTCGCTTATTTAATAGTTGAAATTCTTATCCGCAAAATCCATAAAACAATGCCAGTCGTACTCCTTCAAGTCATGTCCGCCTGTACGCAGATGATAACCAAGCTTCTCGCCGTGTATCGGAGTCTCCGGCTGCGGGAATGAATGCTTGCCGAGCCCTGGAGCGCTTAATAATTGATACGCCGGCTCAGCAAGTTTCAAGGAAAGAAATTCGGACTGCGGATCTGCCCAAGTATCTTCTGTTGCACTGGATACATAAACACTGCGAGGAGCGATTAATGAGAGCAGCATGTGCTGATCTACCGGAAGCTCATTTTCTCTGTCATTATATTTTTTGTAATTTTCCGCAAACCAATGGGGGAATCGTGTATTAATATGATAAATCGTTTCTCCTTTTTTCCCTCTGGAGATAGCGGCGCCCGTGCTGCCGGAATTATTGCTTACAATCATGGCGAATCTTTCATCCAACGCGCCAGCCCATAGTGCAGTTTTCCCGCCTCTGGAATGACCGACCACAGCAACCCGATTCGCATCAAGATCCGTATCCGTGACCAGGTAATCCATAACCCGGCTGGCTCCCCAAGCCCATGCCGCAATTGTTCCCCATGCATCGGAAGGACGCGGCGCATCCGGCGTAGCCGGTTCTTCGAAGATGCCATGAACGCCATCGCGAAAGCCATCATGCTCATCCGGATCCACATCCTTCACATGAAATACGGCTGCCGCATACCCTCTGTCAACAATAGCCTTTGCAGGCCAAAACTCATCCTGTTCCTCTTGATCGAGGTCCAAATAATCATTATTTCTATTGTTGATCAGCAGAAATACAGGTGCCGCCTTATCGGTCTCGATGGCGTTTGGCACAAATAACAGCAGAGGAATGACGCCCTTGCCGTACGGACCTGTAAACATAATATCCACTTTCTTGCGGGTGGCTTTGCCTCCCATATAACCTTTTTCCTCTACCACATGAAATCTGACCGATAATGGCTGAGGCTCTCTGCCATACACATGAGTGCGAAATAGCTCCAAAATCTCCAGACGCCTTTTCTGTACCCAATCTGCTGCGGTTGTCACTTGAATTCCATTATTGCATACCAACAAATCAGGCAAAGTCGCTAACCGATTGTCCATGATTAATCCCTCCTCATCATGCACATGGTACCAAGGAAGCTCCTTAGATGCCAGCCCTAAAGTAAAATATCGAATCCACTTTAGAGTGAATGTTAAAACGACAGGATGCCGCCCCTTCCATTGGGGGCGACATCCTGTCGTTTGGTACTATAGCGGGATCTCTCTACTTCACAACGCTCGCCAGAACGTTGTCGATCATCTGACCGTTCGCGATCGGCCCCGTGTACAACCAGCTCGTGTCGGCCCCGAATTCGTGAATGTTGCCGTTCTTCACGGCCGGGATACCCTGCCATACCGGATCCTTCAGCGCCTCGGCACCGTCGCCGTCGCTATTAATAAGGAAGATATGGTCCGCGTCAAGCTGCGCCAGCTTCTCCAGCGAAATCGAGTTCCAACTGAACTCCGATGCGTCGGCAATCTCTTTTACCGTTGCCGGCACTTCCAAGCCAAGCTCCCCATACAGAACGGCTCCGCTGGATTGCGTGTCGCTCACTACGAAGAAGTTGTTCCCTGTGAGCCACAGCGCTGCCGCGGACTGGCCTGCCGCTTTGCTCTGAATCGTTGCTTTAGCCTCCGCCGCCTTCGTCTCATAATCGGCGAGCACTTGCTGCGCCTGCTCCGCCTTGCCCAGCACTTCGCCGACTTTCAACAGCGCTTGGCGCCAGTCGCCGTTCACTTCGTCGCCCAGCGTGAAGGTTGGGGCGATTTGCGAATACTGATTATACTTGTCGCCTTCCACCGTGCTTGCCATACCTGTAATAATAAGATCCGGATCGAACGACAACACGGCTTCGTAAGGGAGATCATGCGGTATAGCAGGAATGTCGGCCAGATACTCTTGCAAGTAAGCTTGCGTTCCGTTCGGAACCGACCACTGCGCTACCGGCTTCACGTCCAGTGCGACGAGGTAATCTTCCAGGTAAGAAGCGATGACGCGTTTAGGCTGGGCAGGAATGGTTACCTCATGGCCTAATCCGTCCGTCAGCTTGAACTCTGTCGGTTGACCGGAGGCTGTTGGCGCATCTGTTGCTGCAGTTGTTGCGGTCGGCTCTGCGCCGTTATCCGCCCCGTTATCGTTATTCGCCGAGCCGCATGCCGCCAGCAGCAAGGAAAGCAATAGTATTCCGGCTAGTGTACTTGTTGATCGTTTTGTTTTTCTAACGTTCATGTTGCAAATTCCCCTTTGTTACATATGTCTCGGTATGTATGATTCGCCTATCCGAGCTTATTAATGATAACAATTATCATTATCGTTGTCAAATATCCTTTTAATAGCAATCCGAACTTTCTTCCGAGCAGGGCCGGCGGACGCAAAAACAGCCTGCCCGTTATACGAGCAAGCCGTTAATGCCTTTGTTTCGGTGATCATCTAGCTTGCATGTTGGCCGACCAGCGCCCAGTCAGCCGCCGTGTAATTGCCCATATGCCACAACGATACGCCCTTCAGCCCGTAGTACTTGGCGAGCCATATCTTTTTGGAGATGCTTTGCGCATCCTCGTAATAGACCAAATGACTGCCCCGCTCATCCGTAAATTCCGCTTGCTTTAGCAGGTGCGGCGTAGACCAAGTCGTCTTTACGCCAGGCATGGCGAGCCGTTTTTCGACATCCGCAATCCTTGGCTTGTACACGGGTCCGGTAACGCCATTCGGCGCCGTTATCCACTGATTGGCCTGCTTGGACACGCCCAGCACCAGCTTTTCCTTCGGTATTGCCTTCAGCGCCGTCACGACCGTGTCATTGACCAGCGGAAGCGGCGCCGATGGCAGCTTGCTCTCAGCATGTGTGAAGTCGTACGCCATCAGCACCACCGTATCCGCCAGCTTGCCGATCGCCCCCAGATCGTAACCGCTATAATAATGAATCGGCGGAACTGCGACCGACAAGGTTAACGTGCCTAATTGCTCCTTCAATTCCTTCAAAAATGACGTAAAATCCGTGGCGCTTCCCGCTTCCCTCAACCCTTCGAAGTCAATTTGAACGCCGGTGAAGGTGTAGGCCGGATTACTTAAGGTCGCTAACAAGGAATCGATAAACGCTTCTCTCGCCGGTTTGTCCCTAAGGAAGTCCTTGAGATCCGAGCCTGCGTAGAACACCATCAATTCCTTCGACGCTCCCGCTTTATCAGCCGCCTCCACTACTTCCCCGAAGCCGTTCGGCACTTTATAATCCCCCGAACCGGTGTTCAGCTTGGCTGCGCCAGCCCCGTCATACTGCAAGCTGGACCAGCCCAAAATGACGTTCGACAGCTTGTCCATTTGTCCGATGGCCGGATAAGATTCTATCGCATAATAGCCCGTAAAATCGATTTTCCGCCCTGCGATCCGGCTGTCCAGCAAGCGATAAATGACCGCCGCGGCCTGCTTGCGAATGAGCGGCTCCTTCGGCTTAAAACCGGTAGAGTCGCCTTCCATAATTCCCAGACGCGACGCGTAATAGACATAGGGCTGCATAGCGACATTAATAGAAGCGGCGTCACCGAATGCGCGGGAATCCCGCTCCTTCAGCCACTCCGTTGCCAGCCATGCTTCTCTTTGCTCGACAGAAAGCTTCTCCAACTGCGATACGCCGATCAGCATCGCGACCTCTTGTCTCGTAATAGTTTGGGACGGAAGAAATCGTCCCTCCGAATCTAGCAAGCTTTCAAGCCAGGCTCTATCGAATGCGGCGGCAATATAAGACGCGGACCAGCGGTCCTTGGCCACGTCCGCGGGTATACTCCCGATTGGCTGTCCGCTTTCGACTTGCTCGGCTACAACGAGCAGCTTCACAAATGCCTCCCGCGACAAATCCATTCTTGGCCTGTATGTCAAATCCTCGTAACCGTTAATGATGCCCAGCGCAGCCAACGTATAGATCGGATCCAACGCGTAGTCGTTCTCTTCGTCTTGAAACGGCTTCAGTTGGACATTGTAGGCCATTGCGGGGCTCGCGAATAACATCATCGCTATCATCGTTAACAACAGCGTTAATCTCAATTTCATTCCCAGTATCTCCTCTCCGGCAGCTTCATAGAGAAGCCGCCAAGAGGTTAGACGCTGATTGGAGGCGGATAGTTGCTCTTATACATGGTTTCGCACCCCCTATGATTTCTGTGTACTTGCCGGCACCCAACACTTAAACGTGCTTCCCTTGCCCGGCTCGCTGGTCACCGTAACGTGTCCGCCCATCATGGCAAGATAGCGATGGCTGATGGCGAGACCGAGACCCGTGCCGCCGAACTTGCGGGTCGTCGAGGCGTCGGCTTGCGTAAATGGCTGAAACAGCTTCTTCTGCTGCTCCTCGCTCATGCCGATCCCGGAATCGGCGATGATAAAGGCAAATCCCGCCTGTCCGCCTGACGTTTCCGAACAAGCCTCGAATCTTACGTTGCCCTTAAGCGTGAACTTGCCTGCGTTGCTGAGCAGATTAAGCAAAATTTGGCGCAGCTTCGTAATGTCCGTCTCGAATTCGCCGCTCGCGGTGACCGTCTCAAGCACATTGCCGTTGTTCTCGATAAGCGGCCGGATCGTCGCCGCCACTTCCTGCATCAGATTCCCGATCTCTACCTTCTCGTAATACATCTCGACCTTGCCCGCTTCAATCTTGGAAATATCGAGAATATCATTAATCAACATCAGCAGATGAGTGCCTGCCTTTCGAATCTTGTCGAGATCGTCAATGAACGTTTTCGCTCCCATCTCATCTGCTTCTTCCTTCAGCATCTCGCTATAACCAATAATAGCGTTTAACGGCGTCCGCAGCTCATGACTCATGTTGGCCAGAAACTGGCTTTTGATCTGATTGGCTTGGATCGCTTCGTCCCGTGCATGCGACAGCTCCATCGTCCGCTCCTTGACCAGGCTCTCCAAATGGTCATTAAGCTCGCGCAGTTCCTCATTCATCTTGAGGATCTCCGCGGACTTGTCTTCGATCTCCGAATCCTTGTAGGAGAACTTGTTGGAGATAAAGATCCCGATTAATGAAAGCCCCAACGTAAACAACGTGCCGCCCGCAATGAAATACGCAAGCCACTTCTGGTCGAGAATAAGGCCCGAGCTCTCTCGCCCGCTCATCCCGTCCAGCGGGAACGACGCAGCGATCATGCCCACATAATGCATGCCGGCGACCGCCGCTCCCATGATCATGCCGCTGCCGACTTTTTTGAACCAATACTCGCGACTCTGCGTCCCTTCCCTCCGAAAATAAAACGAAAGCCACAGCGCCGTAATCGCCGCTATCAGCGCGATCAACACCGACAATCCGACGTACAACGGCTCGTATACAATTTCAATCATCATGGCTTCCATGCCGATATAATGCATGGCGACGATGCCCGCCGCCAGCAGCACGCCGCCCGACACGATACGCTTAATCCCGGGCTGTGTACGTCCCACGATATGCAAGGCAACAAACGATGCCGCAATTGCGACGATCACCGACAACACAACGGTAGGCATATGGTAGGCGATGGGAACCGGCAGCGAGAACGCCAGCATGCCGACGAAGTGCATGGACCAGATCCCGCTACCCATCGCGCACGCGCCGAACGACAGCCAAAGCCATCTTCGCGGTCCGAACGTCGTACTGATCCGATTGACCAGATCCAGCACGGTATAGGAGGCCGCGATCGCTACTATATAGGAGAACAGCACAAGCAGCATGTCGTAAGTGCCGTGGTTATGGTGTTGCATCGAGTTCCCTCTTTCCGTTCCTAGTATCCCTGGCAGCCTGGCAGATAAATCCTTACTCTCATTCGACACAAAGCGAATTATTTCCTCCTAAAGTTTCACAGGTCATCCTCTATATCGCGTGTCATGACTTTTAACCTATGTCGAAAGCACAAGAATCTGGTCGTAAAATATCGAATTTACATTTATAATAGTGAGAGAATGGCAAGATTAGGATGGACAGACGGGAATCCTCTCCATTCCCCTATTACATAAGCAAATGAGGCCTACCATGGACGAGTGGAAGCAAAATGCCAAATTCCTGATCGTAGACGATCAGGAATTCAATATCAGCCTGCTGCACCGCATTCTGACTCGTGCGGGATATACAAATCTCGTGACAACTACCAATCCGCTGCAACTGGAGGTCTTGTATCGGGAGCACCGCCCTGACATCGTGCTGCTCGATCTTCATATGCCGGAGATGGACGGCTTTACCGCTATTCGATGTCTGCGTAACTGGAACGAAGGCGAATATTTGCCTATTCTGGTACTGACAGCCGACGTGACGCCCGAGGCCAAGAAACGGGCGTTGCATGAGGGCGCGAACGACTTCATCGCCAAGCCGTTTGATCGGACGGAAGTTGTGCTGCGCATTCAGAACTTCCTGGCCACACGATTCTATCATCTGAAGCTGCAAGAAAGAAACCAAGATTTGGAGCAACGCGTACGTGAGCGAACACGAGAGCTCGAGCTCGCTCAGGCGGAAATTCTCGACGTGCTTGGCCGCACGGCGGAGTACCGCGACGATGAGACGGGCCAGCATACGAAACGGGTCGGAGACTTGTCCGCTCGTATCGCCCTGGGGCTGGGACTTACTCCCGAGGAGGCTGCACTGATCGGCAGAGCCGCGCCGCTCCATGACATTGGCAAGATCGGCATTCCGGATGATATTCTGCTTAAGCCCGGCCGCTTCACTTCCGAGGAGTTCGCCAGGATGAAGGAGCATGCCGATATTGGATCCAGCATCCTGCAAGGGAGCGTCTTCCCCGTTCTTCAGGCAGCCGGCACGATCGCATTGACGCACCATGAAAAGTGGAACGGAAGCGGCTATCCAAACGGATTAAGCGGCGAGGACATTCCGCTCTACGGGCGAATCGTGGCAATCGCCGACTTCTACGACGCCCTCACGCACGAGCGACCGTACAAACGGGCATGGACAAGAGAGGAAGCCATCTCGGAAATTATAGCGCAGTCCGGGCAGCATTTTGATCCACGCGTGGTTGAAGTATTCCTTGACATCATCGGAAGCGAAGCGCCGTTTAATATTGCCAGGAGGGATTAGGTGGATGAAAGAACGGAACGGGGTTAGCGATAATAGGAATGAGATAGATGTACTCCGCAGAGAGCTGGAGCTCGAGCGGCAAGCCCGGCTGGAAGCCGAGCGGATCTCGGAGGAGAAGTCGCACGCGATCCATGATCTCAACCAGGAGCTTCATCAATTGAACGAACAGCTGGAAGTGCTCGTTCAAGAGCGGACGATGGAGTTGTCCCAAGCGCGCGATGCAGCCGTCGAAGCGAACAAGATCAAAAGCCAGTTCCTCGCCAATATGAGCCACGAGCTTCGCACGCCGCTTAACGCCATCATCGGCTACAGCGAGATGCTGGGGGAAGAAGCCGAAGAAATGGGAGAAGCCGCCTTCTCGGACGACCTGCACAAAATACATAAAGCGGGGCAGCATTTGCTCACGCTGATTAATAGCATATTGGACCTATCCAAGATTGAGGCCGGCAAAGTAGAGCTTTATCTCGAAACCGTCGACCTTCATTCCCTCATCGCCGAACTGGTTGCGACCGTGGATCCTCTGATGGCGGCCAACCGCAACCATTTGCTGCTGGAGGGGCTGGACGATTGTCCGGATTCGATCCGCTCGGACGCGACCAAGCTTAAGCAAATTTTGCTCAACCTGCTCAGCAACGCTGCCAAATTTACATCGGACGGCACGGTTACTTTATCCCTCGCCAGCGAGCAGGAGCTTGACGTGCCTGGTATAGCCTTCCGCGTGCAAGACAACGGGATTGGCATGACTCCGGAGCAAGCGGAAAGCGTATTCCTTGCGTTTAAGCAGGCCGATGCTTCCACGACCCGCAAATTCGGCGGAACGGGGCTGGGACTTGCCATCAGCCAAAACTTGTGCACCATGCTGGGGGGCAAAATCTCCGTCGAAAGCGAGCTCGGAGAGGGTTCGACGTTTAAGGTCTGGCTGCCTCTGCAAAGTAATGGCGAGTCAATGCCCGGCGTGTCTTTGGCGTCGGATATTTCCATGCTGACGATACCCCAACCGGAGGTTCCGGCTGGATATGCCAGTGAGACTAGCGATGAGGGCTCCGACTTAACGAATCTCATCGCTGCCAATGGAGTCGGCACCGTCCTCGTCATCGACGACGATCCCGCAATGCTCGGATTAATGCAGCGTTATCTCGGTCAGGAGGAATGGACCGTTACGCTTGCTCAATCCGGCCGGGAAGGCTTGCGTCTGGCTAAACAGCTGAAGCCTGATGTCATTTCGCTGGATGTGCTTATGCCTGGCGTTGATGGCTGGAACGTGCTCACCATGCTCAAAAACGATCCCGAACTGGCGCATATTCCTGTCGTCATGATTTCAATGATGGACGAGCAGCGACTCGCTTACGCCATGGGTGCCGCGGAATACGTAACGAAGCCCGTACAGAGGGATCGGCTCATCGGTATTATCGAAAAGTATGTGCAGGAACGACAGTCCCATTCCGTGCTGGTCATAGAAGACGACGCGATCACCTCCGACATGATGACAAAGATGTTAAGCAAGGAAGGCTATAACGTGATCCAGGCCGATAACGGCCATCATGCGCTTAGCCTGCTGGAGCAGGATGCGCCGCATCTCATTCTGCTTGATCTCATGATGCCCGAAATGGACGGGTTCGAATTTTTGACGGTGCTGCGGCAGCACGACGCATGGCGGGACATCCCGGTCGTGGTCGTTACGGCCAAGTCGATTACAGATGAGGATCGCGAGCGTCTAAGCGGCTATGCCAAAAACATACTCAGCAAGAGTCAATTGGAGCGCGAAGCGCTGTTGACCGAAATTCGAAGACTCATTGAGCTATCCGGCGGGTCTGTAAAGGGGGTTGTGGAGGATGGCTAGAATTCTCCTTGTGGAGGACAACGAGATGAACCGGGATATGCTGTCGCGCCGGCTCATCCGCAAAGGTTTTACCGTGGACATGGCTGTTGACGGCCGGCAAGGTGTCGAGCTTGCTTCGGCGATCCAGCCGGACCTCATCCTGATGGACCTCAGCCTGCCGGTCATGGACGGCTGGGATGCCATTCGCGCGCTCAAGGCAGATCCCGGCACAAGGAACATCCCCGTCATTGCGCTTACGGCCCATGCCATGACGAGCGACCGTACTCGAGCCTTCGAGGCGGGCTGCGACGACTTTGATACCAAGCCGGTGGAGTGGACGAGGCTGCTTGGCAAGATCGAGGCGCTGCTTTCTTCTTCGCTGGCTTAGACGTTCGGGGGCTTCAGGGCCCATGCACCGCAATTTAGAAAAACCGTCAGGATCGTCCTGGCGGTTTTATTTGTGCTAGCGCCAGAAAGAAGCAGCGGCGTCCCCCTGTCTGTTCGGTCTCTCGAATAAGAGGAAAAACTCCCTCTGATTCCCTCATCTCCGCCCTTGCTTGCTTTTTAGAGGGAAATCCTACCTCTAATTCTGGCCGAATCACTGTTTTCGGGTCGAACCATCCCGATTAAAGGGAGGATTTCCACTAGCGTTGCATTAATGCTTCCACACTCACGTTGTAACACTACAACGTGCTGATTTTCACAAAGTTTTATGTTACCTGCAATTAAAAGACAGCTCCACCTAAGCGTAGGCTACCTTTCCAAAAAAAATTACCTATTTCTTTTCTTTGGCTGTTGTACTCGCACACCAGGCGTTTCCGTGGCTTCTCGCAGCTTAGGTGGACCCGTCTTTCGTTTGGTTACCTTACAGGCTTTTGGGATTCTGTGTACTTCTGTCAGAAAGGCCGACCACCTCTTCGTCGCATACAAGCGAATGAGTCGGAGAATATCCCATGTTGAATGCGTCGTATGGAGCTCACGTTTAACCAGATACGATAATCCGTATCCGACCAATGCTAGATAAATATGATTCCACACCGCATCCGGTTGATAGCTGTAGAGTTTGGCGAACTTCAGATGCTGCTTCAGCCATTTAAAGAACAGTTCAATTAGCCAGCGATTGCGATAGACGTCCATCAGTTCTTCTGCAGGTAGGTCATGTCTGGTTGTTGCGATCCGATAAAACCGGCCTTGATCATCGTAGAACTCAATGAGGCGTAGTGGTGTTCTCATTTTAGTTTTAGGCTGGTTACCGAGGATAACCACGGCATCGCGAACGATGGTAGAGCGTTCACCCGTGGACGGTCTTTCGCTTTGAACCTCGGCGTAGTGATGATTCGCAAGCCGAATGACGAAATCGATTTTGTTCGTCACCCATTTCTCCATCCTGACATAACAAACGTAACCGCGATCCATGACATAAAGCACGTTGGGATCGACCACAACAAGATCATCCGACCCTGAAAAGTCGCTTATGTTGCCCGTGGAGGGCACGATATGGTCAGGATACGCGGTATGCTCATCGATAAACACCAAGCGAGTATGAACCTTTACACTGTTTTGTTTCTCCGTCACATACGCCCAATCGCCTAAGACAGGCGGCATGCGAAGGCTTGTGGAATCGACGATAGCCAACACGGGCTTCTTTCCCTTTAAAGAAGGTTTGATCGGCTTTCGAAGGGCATGCACCACGGCAGCAAACAAAGCTTGTGTAATCTCGACGGGCAGGCTATTCATGCGACGTGAAAGCTGAGACTTGCTGATGCTTTTCACTTGAAACTCAGCCTGAAACCCTTCATCCGAGCGAATAGCGCTTTCTATGGTACGAAGGGAGTCCCAGTTCAGCAATTGCCCGGTGATAAAAAGTTTGAGCAGCTGAACCGTTTTGAACTGTTTCCGGTAATCCAGAAAAGGGGCAACAAAATCTTGCAAAGGTAAAAGAGAAAGGCATTGACGAACGACCTGTTTATCCGATACACTCATTACGGCTACTCCTTTGTATTGGGTGTATGGATCGGTATCCTACCTCATTACAATGGAGTTTTTTTCATGCTTTGTCCATGAAAAAGGAACACAAAATTACAAAATTAGTTACTTTTAGAAAATTTATTTGCAGTGTAAGCTTTGATGCAACGCTAGTGGAGGTTTTCCTTCTAAGCGGAGCCGATATTCCGATTTCCCCAGAATACAGGGAGATTTTCCCTCTATTTTCCGATGCGATATACGGTGGGCCTCTTGGAGATGAGCGACCTTAAGCTTTGCAAGGCAAAGCCCTATGGCGGCAAACGTGAACAAAGCGGGCTTATTGACCAAACTAAACAGGTGTGCGGAACTGAGCGACGTTATTTTCGCCAAATCAACGGTTTCGAGTACCCTTACGGAACTGAGCATTCTTATTCCAACCCAATCGCGCTCCATCCCCTTTATCATCAACCAATAAGGTCTCTGAGTTCCGTAAGCCCCGCCTTTCCCCCTCCATACGATGAAATAAGGGCTCTGAGTTCCGTCCCTCGCTATCGCACACGTACGCACGCCGTAGCGACAACGACTGAACTCGCGCTACACTCAGATTTCCGACAAGCTCGGGAACTTATAAATTCTATTGTGGTAAATAAAACCGCCGGACGAATCGCCCTGGCGGTTTTATTTGCTGTGGAGTTCGCGTACTATGACAGCGAAGCGCATTTATACGCTACGAATTACACGTTTGTGTCAATTTGATAATACTTCAGGGTGTTCAGTGCTTGCGTCAGGCTGCTGTAGGGTTGGCTCTGATTCGAAGTGCGCAGATAACCCCACATCCCCTCTCCGGATTGAAGTATTACTGCCGGCGGGATGCCTATAAATGCCAATGTGGATTCGAATCCAGGCTTTACCTCTTTATAATCGCTCGAAGCCAAAAATTCATTTAATTCCGCCAGCTTCGCATTCAGCATGGCCTCGTAAGCCGTGATGGAGGAGTCGTATCCGCCCTGCGGTTCACCTTCTGCGTACAGCCTCAATATTTTTCCGCCGTTGTCAAACAAACGAATACGGCCTGCATTGCTGTATAAGCTCATATTTTCAATGACAGCCCCCTCGGAAAGGTGAATATCCCGATAAGAAGGCGGCATCTCCTCGTTGCCGTTCCATTGAGCGTCATTGTACAAAGCAACAGACCTGTAGGTTCCAGCCAATTTCAAGACACCGGGTCCGTTCACGGTTACATATGACACTTCCGCTGTCGTTGACGGCCACAGCTCCAGTCTCGCTTCATTCGAATCATTAACTTCAATATCGACAGGGCCTGCCAAACCGTTCATGATCAGTCCTCCGTCAGCGGCGTAACCCACGTCCAGAATGGTGATCAGTGGAGTTATTTCTTGTTGCCCGCCGTAAAAGCTCACACCGTCGCCCAACACAAGCGAGCCATTGGGAATATCGACTCTCAGCTCTCCGGTTATGACGATATTTTGTAAAGTATATGTTCCGCTGCCGCTTCCCCGAATCGTCAAGGATTCTACCGTTGCCGGCTGCTCAGGATCGGTTGGACCTAACATTTTGTTCTCATTGCCGTACACGAATTGCGTTACATACCCATTATCGTTCCACTCCGCCTGGACAGGCTGTTGAATCGTAAAGGGCAGATCAGCTACGTCTTCGTATAATCCAACGGCCCCGCTCTCCCAATCTTCCCCATACTGGAAGCCCCCATGGACGGTTACGCTAGCTTCTCCCGGATGGAAGGCGGTCATGTCCCAATAGGACATATCCTCACACCCATACGGCATTGCAATGCATGACAATAAGGAATTGATCGGATAATAACGCTCGATGACTTCATCTCCGATGGTCTGACTGATCGTAATGCCGCTGGCCTGTTCGAACCAATCCGGCCAATCGAACGACTCGGGACCTTCCGGCCACTCTCCCTCTCCTTCATTGCCTTGTACTGGTGTAGGTATAAAACCGCTATATACAAATCGCAATGGCTGCCCATAAGGCATATCCTCAATCGCGAGATGCGCCTCTTCCTCGAAGCCGGATGAAATGTTGTTCGGCAACTCACTCCAGTCCCTCAGCCAGTCTCTGATGTTCAGCAGGGAGTACAGAGTGCCCTCTTGACCTTTCAGTCGGTCGAACAGCAAATACATATACGTCATTCGATCCAGTTCGAATCCCGCCGCTTCGAGCGCCTGCTTGAATCCGGAAAGCTCGATGCCCTCATCGGGGTTAAGGCTGTCGGCTGCGTCTAATATTGCTTGTTTGCGGTCTTCAATTAGCTGTTGCGCCACAAAGACCGAATCGGTTGCCCCCACCTGCTGGCCAAATCCGATGTCTAGCAATATGCCCTGCAGATCCAGTTCAACTCCCGGGGCGTTAATCTGAACCCGTGCCATCACTTTGGCATCAGGGGCAATATGCAGCGATGCAGCCGTAGCGTTCGCCGTAACAATTACATCTTCTTGGTACACGCCGCTCAACAGCACTTCGCCGCCGCCGGATATCTGCAAGCTGCCGGCGCTCGCCGCCTCTTCCAGACGAATAGCAGCCCCATCGGACTCTCGCAATTCAATCATGCCGTCATGTTGCGCGGAGCTGGCAAAGCCTGTACCCGCCGCTCCCGGCGAATCTTCGCCCGGCTCCGTCACCGCAACCAAGGGCTGAAAGCCGCCGCCTGTCGCAAAATTTCCCGAAATGCCGTCAATATACGTGTTTCCCGTTACCGTGACCGAATCCTCTAGCACGACGCTGCCAGCTGGCAAATCAATAACCAGGTCCCCCGCAATGGACAGATTACGTAACCTATAGGTTCCGCTGCCGTCTCCGGCAAGATTCAGATTGCCCGGTACCTCCAGCAGCAATTCGGATTCGGATGAAGGACCAAACTCGCGGTCTTCCGTGCCGACTATCGTTTGTGTGATCTGATCCCTGTCGGTCAGGTCAATATCGCCGCTAAGCCAATCCGTAGGCAGCAGCTCGAATGAATGGATGACATCGTCGAATCGTTCGCCCGCTAACAACCTTAGCGTGTAGCTGCCCGCGCCTGCCGCCTCGAAGATGGAACCAACCAGCTCGAGACGACCTGCGTTGAGCGTCGCCAGACCGAAGTCTTGTTCTCCTTCTGAATTCACTGCAACCGTGCGCAGCGGATCGCCTTCTGTCGATGATTCATGGTAAATACGAACCTCGTATACTCGCTCGGCCCATTCCTGATAGTCCAGGTTTTCTCCGTCAAAAGTGAAAGCAAGGATCGGCATATCGGCAGAAAGCTCGCCTTCCGTCTCCAGTGCCGGGCCCGGTTCTTTCAGCTCCAGCACTTCGGCAATCGCTCCCCACGCCAGCTCCCATGTAGCGAAACCGGCGCCGCCCTGCTGATTCTTGCGCTTTGCGAGCAATTGCTCGGCATGCCACAGATACGCGCCCGCATATTCCTCTTCTTGCAGGAAAGCAAGGACAGCCTCGGCATTCGCTGCCTGGTTCAGACGGCTGAGCTTCGCTTTGTCCAGAATGTCCTGATCTACCTCAATGCCGGAACCCGGCACGATATGGCCGACTTTGTTTGATATATCGTTAAGCGAAAATTCGTTTGCGTTAATGGCCAACGTTCCGGTAAAGAGGGCGGTGGAATCTACCGTCATCGTCACATTCGGCACATTGACTTGCACCGTGCCTGTAAATTGTCCTTTCAGGACAATCGACGCAGCGTTCCCCTCAATCATCACTACTCCGTCGTAGCGGCCTTCGAGCACGATCATTCCGGAGCCCGTAATGCGAACCGTACCGCTGCCGGCATTCCCTTGCAGAATGACCCGAGCGCCATTATTACTGTCCTGCACCTCGATAACGCCCTCATGAGACGCGGAGCTGTCGAATGTGTTCGCCGCCACATCCACAATCGTCGTTGTACCCTCTACAGAGACCGAATCCAGCAGCACGACGCTGCCGTTCGGAACCGTGACGGACAAGTTGCCCCTAACACTCATATTGCGTAGCGTATAAACGCCGGTCGCCGTGTCGTCACCAACAATCGTCAGATTGCCAGTCACCGTCACTGTTTCTTCGGAAGGACCGTAAGTCGCGTTCGCGCTGCCGCTTACCGTTTGCTCCAGCGAGCCCTCTATCACACCTGGCTGATTAATCGCCGGAGGCGTCGGAGTCGGCGCTGGCGTGCTCGGAGTTCCGGCATTGGTCGACGACGGCGTTGGCGTAGGTACGCCAGCCGCTTCCTCCAGCTTTTTCTTCGCCTCCAGGAAAGCCTTGAGCTTTTCTTCCTCCAGCTTCTTGAGGTACTCTTCCTCCGCTTTCCTCTTCTGCTCCTCCAGTATCTTTTGACTTGCCTCTTGTTTTTGGCGCGCCTGCTCCGCCAGCTTGGCCAGCAGCTCCTGCTGCTTCTTTTGCTGCTCCGCCAAAGCCTGTTCCTGCTGCTGCTTTAACCGATCCCGCTGCTGCTTCAATTGCTCGGCCAGACGCTGCTGTTCTTTCTCCTTGTCCGTCAGCACGGGCTCCTTTGCATTGTCGAGATCAATTTTTTTGGCGAGGCTGCGATTGGCTTCCTCCACCAGCTTCCGAATGGTGTCCGCATCGACCTTATTCTGCTTGATCGCTTCTTTAACCGCGTTCGCCACAAAATGTTCGAGATTTTGGCGGAAGCGTTCCAGATCCTCTATCGAATTAACATTTAAGCCGTCCGCTTTCTCTGGATCAAGGCTGGAGTTGGGGCCAAGTCCTTGGCGCAATCGCTCCAGAAGCTCTTCATTCTCCTTGTCGATCGCCGCCTTGTTTTTGATAATCGCCTCAATGACGCCGGGTCCGGCACCCTGCACAAACTGCTCCAGATTGACGAATACAACCTCATCCTTCTCGGACTGCTTCTTCTCGTCGAAATACGTATTCAACATCTGGCTCGGATAGATGGTAGACGGCATATCGTCCTTCTTGCCGTTGTTTTTCGAGAATACCTGTCCGACCCCCGAGGCGATCATGAACATCGATTCTCCGGTTAGCGGATCGACCGTTACAAACAGGTTCGTGCCGCGCACGCCCATGACCGCTGTCGGCGTCTCGACCTCGAATTCATCCTCGGTAGAGACAAGCGTGCTTGCCTTCACCCACATGCTGCCCGTCCACAGCGTAAAATTGGATTTTTTCTTGCCGCTCGCATCGCGCAGCTCGGATATGTACAGCGAAGAGCCGCCGCCTAACGTCGCTTCGTCCGAACGATCCTGCACCCTGATCGTCACGCTCGATTTATCGCCCGTTTTCAGATGGTCTCCGGCATTAAGCGGCATATCCTTATACGCCTTAAAATATTTTTTGCCCCCTGCTTTCTTGACCTCGACGGTGCCCGATACGGACACGATGCTCGCAATGCGAACAGAAGCCGCCGCGGCGCGCTCGCCTATCGGGGCCAGCGCCACGCTCGCCAGCAAGGTAAGGAACAGGACGACCGCAACAAAGGAGACGCCCCTTCCAAAGGAATTCCTTACGCCGGCATGGACTGATCGTTCGCTTAAACGCATAACCTACAGCTCCTCTCCATCTGTTATCGGACTGCGAATGATGACCGTACGCGACGCGGCATGCCATTGCACATCCAATTCTATCAATTCGCTAATATAGCGGACCGGAATATAAGAGACGCCGTTCTGGACGAACGGAGCGGCATCCAGCTTGACCGTCTCCGCTTCTCCGCCATTCCTGCGAACCGCGGCTTCCTTGCTGTCCAGCTTGAGCGTGATCTCCAGCTGCGCCTTCCGCAGCAGAACCTCGCGGGTATCCGGCTTATAGTCGACCTCGTAGCCAAGCGATTCGGTGACCGCCCGCACCGGGGCGAATGTTCTGCCAGCCAACAGTTTGGAAGGCGTCTTAAGCTCCTCAGCTGCCGCGCCGGTCACGATCCGTACCGACGTATCGCCCTCCTGCCGCTCCGGCAGACGGAGAAGCGATATGGAACGAATGCGGTTATTGTAGCTGTCCGCCGCCAGCAGCTCGCCGCTCGGAGCAAGCGCCACCGCGGAAGGCGCCTGCAAAGCATGGCTGCTCTCGATGCCGTCCAGCCAGCCGCGCTCCGAGTCGCCCGCTCCAGCGATCGTGGATACTTTGCCATCATATAAATAACGTATCGCGTGATTCAACGAATCGGCGATGAGCAGCCCGCCCTCCGGCGTAACCGCAAGACCTCGCGGAAAGCTAAAGCGCGCATTGGCCGCCGCTCCGTCCGCATACCCTGCGGTCGCATAGATACTTCCCGCTTCGAAATCCGGCGTGCCGCCCGGTTTGCCTCCGGCCACCGTGGACACTGTGTTGCTCGAGAAATCGATATAACGGATCAATTGATTGCCGGTATCGCTGACATACAGATTGCCCTTGGCATCCAGCGCCAAGCCGGAAGGCTCGTTAAACAGTGCCTGCGCCAGCTTGCCGTCGCGATAGCCGCCGCTCTCAACCAAAAGCCCCGGAATAATCTCGCGTCCCGCTGTCGGCGACTCGTTTAACGTCGTTACGTTGCCGTCCGGCGCGATGCGGCGAATGAGATGATTAAGCGAATCCGCGACGTATACGTTGCCGCGATCGTCAACGGCCACAGCCTGCGGGTAGTGGAACCCCGCGTCCTTGCCGCGGCCGTCCGCATCGCCGATCACGCCGTTGCCCGCCAGCGTAGTCAGACGGCCTCCGGGCGAAAGCTTGCGGATCGCATGATTGCCGGCATCGGCAATATACAGATTGCCAGAGGCATTCGCCGCCAGCCCGACCGGCTCGTTAAGAGCCGATTCTCCGGGGAGCCCATCGTTATATCCGCCGATTGGCCGATACAGCTCGTTCGTCAGAAATTTCAGCCCGGCTGCGGTGCTGATCTTGCCGCCCGCCAGCTTCCTTATCTGATGGTTGTCCGTGTCGGCTATGTATACCGTCCCGTCCGGCAGCACGGCCAAGCCTTGCGGGGCGCGCAAAGAAGCGATATCCGCCGCCGCATCGCCGTCACCCGGTTCTCCCGAGGCTGCCATCGTGCCGACCTGAAGCAATAGCTGCCCTTCCTCGCCCCGCACTCCGTCCTTGATGCCGAACGGCTGCTGTCCCGCCGCAGACGCAGCGGCAGGAGCCATCGTCAGCCCCCAGGCCAGCGAGACCCCAAGCAACGCCGTTCCCCACTTTCGTGACATACGGCTAATGTTCTCTGCCCTATCTCTTATATGCATTTCTCACAACCTCCAGACTCTTATCTACTATCCTTATTGAAATCTATCGATAAATAAACATGATGACATCTATCTAATTGTACAACAAATTTCGACGTTATTTTCGAAAAATATCTTTAAGCATTCCCGAATTATACCACCAACGCGCTAATCCTGACTGTAACCCCGATTACAATATTGAAGTTCAAAAGATTATTGGGCAGACTTCAAATCTACCACCTCATAGAGCTTGACGGGCACGCTTTTGCCTTTCATCATCCGCTCGCCGATGCAGTTGTACACGAAGCTCCCCTTCGTTCGCTCATACGTCTCCTCCGATACCAGGATCTGGTTGGGCTGCGTATTGGACTCGATTCGCGCGGCGATGTTGACGTTGTCGCCAATCGCCGTATAATCAACCCGCAGGAAGGAGCCGATATTGCCCACTACGACCATCCCGGTATTGACGCCGATGCCGACGCTCACCGTGATGCCGTGTTTCTCCTCGATCATGCGCCGCACTTCCTTCATCGACTCCTGGATGTCCCATGCCGTCCGCACGGCGCGATACTCGTGATCCGGCACATCAAGCGGAGCATTAAAAATAACCATTGCGGCGTCGCCGATAAACTTGTCAATCGTCCCTTTGTTGTCGAGCGCCTTGCGCGTAATCATATCGAACATCGTGTTCAGGAAGTCGAGCACCTGCTCCGGCGGCAGCTTCTCCGACAATGTCGTAAATCCGCGAATGTCGAGGAACAGAATCGAAAGCTCCTTGTTAATGCCGCCCAGCTTGATCTCCTGGTCGCTGCGGGCGATTTCGCGGACCAGATCCGGCGAGAGGTAACGCCCGAATTGCTTCGTAATAAAGTTTTTTTGCTTGTTCTCGAGGAACGACTTCAAGGTAATATTGACCAGGTAACTTAGCAGCAGCACGACCAGCGGCTCCACGGCGTTAAAGTGCCAATCCAGCCATTGGAAGGAGGCGTATTGCGCGGCCAGCAGAGCTAGCGCCGTTCCTGCAGCCAACAGGCTTCCCGTCATCGTGCGGAAACGCCAAGCCACCAGAGGCATAAGCGCAAACATCAGGAGCGAGATCAGCGAAATCCAAAGGCCGTGCAATTCCCGGATCGTCTCGCCTTGAAGCAGCTGGTGCAAAATATTGCCGTGCACGTACACCAGCTTCATCTCGCTCTCCACCGTTGTCGCGCCCGTATCGTAGCCGACCGCCGTAAAGCCGACCAGCACCAGCATGTCGTCGAAATTTTCCGCAGGGAAGTTGCCATTATACACATCGACGAACGGCACCGTCCAGAAATCCCCGGACACCATGTTGTAATCGATCAAAATTTCATCTCTTGCATTCATATTAAGGAAAGGCTCAACATCGGCTTCGGCCATGCGGGCCATCTGCAGCGCCAGCGAAGGCATCGGCCCGTCGTCCGGCTGTCCGAGCTGCAGCAGCGTGCGGCGTATTACGCCATCCTTGTCCAGCCGCGCGTTAATATGCGCCCGATCCGTATGCTCGGCGAACATCGGAATGGGATGCACCCATTCCTCGGGCTGCAGCAGCGACTTGTCGGACGCCCCTTCCAGCGAGCGCGAGAATTCACTCTCCGTATTGGCGTAGGATGGCAAAATAATGCCGTCATGCCGCTCCAGAGCCTCGGCGAACGCCGCATCCGCCTCCGGCACGCTCTCCGATGTAAACAAAATATCGAAGCCCACAGCGGCAGGTTCCGTCTCGGGCGTATACATATGATCGAGCAGCGTTGCGTATTTATCTCTCGTCCATGTATTAAAGGCGCCCAGCTCCTGCAGCGTATATTCGTCTATGGCGACGACTATAATACGCTCGTCGGGCATCTGCGACTTCGACTGCGACATATTGTAGCCGAATAATGCCCGGTCGAGGGGCAGCAGAAGCTCCATAAGCATCAGCAGGCACATGACGAGCAGTACCCCCGCATTGCCGATCAGCGCCAGCTTGCGCGCCGTTTTTTTCATAGAAACGCACTCTCCCTGCCATTGTTAATAGTCTATCTATCATTGTAAACTAGTTTTACATTTTCCGACATTCCCCAAAGTTAACTTGTTGCAAGCTTTTACACGAACCTACCAAATAGGACATCCTTGTCGAAAGTCCTCGAATAACTAGGTCGTGTCTGAAAACCCGCTCAGGGGCATCTTTCACCGCCTTTCCGCCCCCTGCTTCGTCACTTTTGCTTGAAGTACCCCCGGTACGCCTTCACAAAAGTTCCTTGCATGGAACGAAAATTCGGCAAAATCTGCTCCCCTCGGAGTATTCAGACACGCCCTAGAAATTTCGCTGCAAATAAACAGGAATTAACCGCGCCGGAGGCGAATGTCTATGGAACAAAAAATGGAACAACAAGCGGAAGGAATGAGGTGAGCCCTCGTGAACGATGATAGACGGCCCGCCGGAGCCTTTAAGGAAGAGCTGACCCCTGAGCAATTATTGAAGGTGATCTTCGAATTTACGGCAAAAATCGCAACCGCCGACCGGCTCGAATCCGTGTTGATTCTTATGGCCGACATGGGTCGCGAAATGATCGTGGCAGACCGCTGCGCAGTCTGGTTGATAGACGAAGAACGCCGGGAGTTGTTTACCGTCGTCGCCCATGGAGGAGGGGAGATCCGCATCCCTTACGGGAGCGGACTGGTCGGAACCGCCATCAGCGAAGATCAATCGATCATCATCGACGACGCCTACGAGGATCCGCGCCACAACTCGGATAACGACAAGCGTACCGGCTATCGCACCAAGGCGATTATGACGATTCCGTTCCGCAATAATGAAGGCCGGGTCATCGGCGCTTATCAGGCCGTGAACAAGCTGACCGAGTCGGGCGTCTTCTCGGACAAGGATATGGAATATCTGTCGCTTGCCGCTTCGTATTCCGGCAAATCGCTGGAAGCGTTTATGCTGCGTGAGGAAATCGTGGAGACGCAGCGGGAAATTATTTTTTCCATGGGGGAGATCGGGGAGAGCCGTTCGAAGGAAACGGGCAGCCATGTCAGGCGAGTGGCTCAATATTCGTATTGGCTGGCGCTCGGCCTCGGCATGAGCGAGAGGGAAGCGGCTCTTTTGCGCGACGCTTCGCCTATGCATGACATCGGCAAGGTCGCCATTCCCGATGCCATCCTGCATAAGCCGGGAGCTCTTACGGACGAGGAATTTGATCAGATCAAAGGGCATACGCTGATCGGTCACCAATTGCTTCGGCATTCCAAGCGCGAACTTCTGCGCGCCGCGTCGATTGTGGCCCTGGAGCATCACGAAAAGTGGGACGGAAGCGGTTATCCGCAGAGGCTTAAAGGCGAGGAGATTCATATCTACGGACGCATTACCGCCGTAGCCGATGTCTTCGACGCTCTAGGCAGCGCCAGGGCGTACAAGCAGGCCTGGGAGCTGGATCGCATTCTGGCGCTGTTCGAGGCGGAGCGCGGCCGCCACTTCGACCCGCGCGTCGTCGACTCGCTTATCGCCCAGTTGCCGCGCATACTGGAGATTCGGGATCAAGAGGCGGAGGTTTAGAGCAAAAGGGGCGGACCAGAAGTCAGTTTTCACTTTTCTGGACAGCCCCTTGTTATGGCTATAAAATTCGAAACATGCTCATGCGGTTGACGATGGTCACCGCTTCGGCGCGCGTCAGCGCATTGTTCGGCCTAAAGGTTCCGTCCTCGTAACCCCAAAGGAACCGTCCGGGTAACCCTGCATCGATTGTCAGGAATAACGATTGTTCATAATAGATACATTGTCGCAAGCAGTCAGCCGGATCGCCGTTCCCGATTCACGGCGTTTCCCCGCACCTGCGATCAGATTGTTCGCGAATATCAAATGCTCCGTGCCGCTTGCATCCAGCAGTGGGGCATCCCGCATGTTGAAACGGTTGTCTTCGATCGCGATGCGGGAATGCACGTACCGACCTCCCTCCGTCGCCGTATTCTCGGGAGACACGGAGATGACGGCCGCATCCGCATGCCCGCATTCGACGAACGTATTGCCCCGAATGGTCAAATCCTTTACGATGCCGGACTCGTACCAGCTTCCGGCGTCGCATGCGACCTGAACGACGGACATGGTCATTCGCTCGAAGAGATTCCCCTCGATGAGCGACCTCCTGCGCGTCGTCAGCAGAACTCCGCGAGTCGGAATGCGGGCCATTCGGTTGCCCACGATTTCTACTTCCGGCGTCCAGCTTACATTTTCTATGGCATCGCCGATGCGTAATTGCTCCGGCACGCTTCTGTCGAGTTTAATCCGCATGACGCGCGGATCTACGAGCTCCGCTTCAACCACGACGGCTTCCGCGTAGGACATTAGCGACTCGGAACGAACGAATTCAATCTCGTCCCCCGCGCCGAAAGCGGCAAATCCATACGTTTGCGGATGCATGAACCTGAGCAGTACCTCATCCGGGGAAGGTTGTCCCACAACGCGCAGATACGTCCCGTGTACGTTGATTACGTCGTCGTGCGCGCCGACAAATCGGCTGTTCGCCACCCGGATCAGCCCGCGGCAGCCCGACACGTGAATGCAGTCGGCGAAAGCCGCGACGGTGCGCCCCGTCTCTTGCCGCGGGGCGATCTCCAAGCGCTCAAAGAACACATCCTCGCTGAATTGGCAGACCAGTCCCAGCCCGTGCATGAAATGAACGCCCACGTCGCTCCATTCGACCTTGCGGCTCCGAATCACAAGCGCGCCAACCTGGTCGCGGATGCCGTCTCTGGATTGGAAGACGCGCCCGACTGCCGTCTGCGGCAGCTGACCGTCGGCGAAGTACAGTCTTAGGCAACCGTGCTCCCTCTCATCGACCCTCGTCGCGGCAACGACAAAATTATCGATGCGCCACGTTGTATTCGTTAGCGGATCGTATTCTTGCATGGGGCCGTCCCGGAAACGCCACCCTTCGCCCTGCCAGATCAGACAGCCGTTCTTCAGCTCGTAACGGCTGTCCCTATGGACAACGGTGTCAAGGAAGTTGTCGCCGATTCGTTCGACGGTCATTTCCGTCACGGTCGGCCGCTCGTAATCCAGACGCAGATTCCGGATGGTTACTTCCTCGCAGCCATCGACAACGAGCATCGTTTGCTTGCCATGGAATACGAATAAGGAACCATTGCCGTCAAAGGTTACGTTCCTCATGTCCTTCAGATAAATGCCGATTGTCTTGGTCACGTCGGAATTTTCGGTTTCGCTGGCCGTATTGGAAATATAGTACGGCTCCTTGGCGGCATGCTCAGGATACAAATCGTATCTTCCTGGGTCGCATGTCAGCACGACGGGACCCGCGATCCTTGCGGTCTCCTCGATCGCCTTTCGCAGCGCCGTCGCTGCATCCTCTCCCGAATCCGGTTTGATCCCGTAGTCGTTCAGACGAATGACTGTCTGCGTCACACTCATGTTGTGCACCTCTCATTTCAAGAACGTCGGACACTCCACCTGGAAGTGCCCGACATTGATCGTCCCAGTTACCCTTTTACAGACGCATCATAAGTCTTTTGCAAAATCTCGAGATAACGATCGAGCTTCAAGTCTTTCAGCCCTTGCACATAGGCATCCCAGTCTTTATTTAGATCCTTGTTGCCCGTAACGAATTGCAGCGCATTTTGCTCGATGTAGTTGCGGATGTTCGTTTGCAGCATGCCTATCTCGTCGCTGTCGGCCGGATCAACCCAAAGCGACCAGAACGGGAACAGCTCCTTCGGCTCATGGCCTTCGTACAACTTCGTTGCTTCATACAGCTTGCGCTCGTAGTTGGACGGATCGTTAATGTCCGTGCCTTGCACCCAACTGTCGCGGTATTCCTTTGGCATATAGAAGTGAGCCATGCCGGACCAGCCTGCGTTTCTCGGCGCCTCGCCCTCCACGCCCGGAATCGTTTTGACCATAGGCGCTACGCCTTCGCCGAGCGCCGTATCTCCAGGCGCCGGGTCTTCCCAATCGATTCCCTTCATGCCGGAACCGCCGTTCGTTTGTCCTTCAGGCGTAAACATGTAATCGGCAAGCTTGATCAAGGCGATCTGCGCTTCTTCGCTTGCTTTGTTCGTAATGGCAAACTTGCCTCCCGGCGATACGCCGCCGTTGTCATGCGTCGCAAACGACACGTTTGGTCCTTGAAGCGGCGGTACCGGATGGTATTTAGGGAAGCGAGGGCCCGCCATGTCGATAAAGATGGCCGGATGCATGCCTGCGCCGACGCCCAAAATTTCGGCATCCGCGTTTTCGCCGATTTTTTTGAGCGCCTCGGCGTTTTGCGTAAATGCTCCCGGATCGATTAACCCTTCATCGTACAGCGATTTCGCGTAAGCGAGTCCATCTTTCCATTCGGGTTTGATTGCGGCGGATTCTACTTTGCCGCTTGTCATGTTCAAATAGTTTCTGTCGTCATTGTAGACGAACGGATTCATCAGGAACGGAAGGACGCGCACGCCAAACTCTTCTGTCGAGCCGCTTAGTCCCACTTCGTCCGGCTTGCCGTTTCCGTTCGGATCTTCCGTTTTAAACGCTTTCAGAACATGTTTAAATTCTTCCGGCGTAGTCGGCATTTCGAGATTCAGCTTCTCCAGCCATTCCGTGTTGATCCACATTTTGCTCGGGTACGAGCAGTGGAAACATTGCGTGTAAGCGACCAGTCCGTAGATGTTGCCGTCGGGAGCCGTATTCAGCGTTCTTAGATCCGCATTGGTTTCCATGGCGGCTTTAATGTTCGGAGCATGCTTGTCAATCAGATCGTTTAATGGAATGATGACGCCCTGCTTGCCGAATTTCAGCAGATCGGCTTGCGAGAACTGATCGACGTAATGCGTCAGCATGTAGGCATCGGGATAGTCTCCGCTCGCAAGCGAGATTTGACGCTTCTCCTTCGCGCCGTCCGAAGGGATGACTTCGAAGTTGAATTTAATGTTAAACATATCTGAGACATGCTGCGTAAACTTGTTGGTATTGAGATCTATGCCTTGTTCCTGCACGGCAAACACGCTGATCTCCACCGGCTTCGACGGCGTATCTGTTGCCGCACCGGACGAACCACCGTCCGTCGGCGTGCCGTTCGTTCCGGCGTTTTCGTTTTTGCCCGAGCAGGCGGACAGAACCAGCACCAATACGAGTAAGAGCGACATCAAGCTCCAGCTTAACTTTTTCATTTGCATTCTACTCCCCTTTGCGTTCGCAAGTATGATGGAACTTTGTTTCCCCAATTGTTGTCGTAGAGCGTTTCTCCTCCATGCCCCGGACGTTTACATCTCCCTCACCTCCTTATAGTGATGTTCAAAAAGTTCGGTTATCAGTACCGAGAAGATTGGATGAAGCTAGAACCTGAGGAGCGGAGCGTAGCAGCGCTACGTGAGCACCGGAAGGTTCGGCTGAATTCAATATTCGACGTCGAGTAGGCCTCTTGGATTACTTCGTAATGGGAAGCGGACTTTTTGAACTACCTCTATAAGAATTAGCCTTTGATGGAGCCAACAAGCATCCCTTGGACAAAATAACGCTGCACGAACGGGTAAATAATGAGAACCGGCAGCGTCGCCACCACAATCAGCGAATATTTGAGCAGCTCCGCCAGTTGAGCCCTTTGCACCTGAATGCTTATATCCATCGCTCCCGCGCTGTTGTTCTGAATGATGATGCTCCTTAGCACAAGCTGGAGCGGAAACAATTTATCCGACTTCAAATAAATGAGCGCGTCGAAATACGCATTCCATTGCCCAACGGCGTACATGAGGACCAGCACGGCGATAATCGGCTTTGATAGAGGAATAACAACGCTGCCAAGGAATCGCCAATCGCTGCATCCGTCGATCTCGCTCGCTTCGGCCAGCTCATCGGGAATCGTGGACTGGAAGAAAGATCGCGCAATGATCACTTGCCACACCCAGATCGCGTTCGGAATTAACAGGGCCAGCCGGGAATCGATCATGCCGAGCTCCTTCACGACGAGATAAGTCGGGATCAATCCTCCGCCGAACAGCATCGTGAACATCACCAGCATCAGGATGCCTTTGCGGCCAAAAAACGTTTTTCTCGAAAGCGGATAAGCAAGCATGACGGTAAGCGTTACGCTAATGAGCGTCCCCACGGCCATATAAAATAGGGAATTGCCGTAACCCGTCATAATAAGCGGCGTCTTGAATATCGTCTGGAACCCCCTGAACGAAATGTCCACCGGCCAAAGCCACACCTTGCCGGATACGACGGCCGAAGGACTGCTGATCGAGCTGCTGACGATATAGATTAGCGGATACAATACGGCAACGAGCACCAGGCTCAGAATGACGTAGATCGCAAAAACAAAAAGGCGATCTCCGGCCGACTCCCGTATTTTGCGTTTCGGCACTGTTGATGAAAAAGTCATTGATAGTTCCCCCTTGCCTACCAGATACTGTTGTTCGAGATTCGTTTAGCGAAGCTGTTGACCGCAACCAAAAGGATGAGATTAATAACGGAATTAATTAATCCGACCGCCGTTGCAAAGCTGTAGTTGGCATTCAGCAAACCCATGCTGTATACGTAGGTCGCGATGACCTCCGACTTGGGCAGGTTGAGCGAATTTTGCAGCAAATAAATTTTTTCGAAGCCGATCGACATGATGTTGCCTACGTTAAGAATGAGAATAATCGTAATGGTCGGAAGAATGCCGGGCAGGTCGACATGCCAGATTTTCTGGAATCGCGACGCTCCATCCACCTTCGCCGCCTCGTACAACGTCGGATCAATGCCCGCCAAAGCCGCGAGATAGATCACTGCCGCATATCCGGCCGTCTGCCAAATGTCCGACCATACATAGATGGAGCGGAACATGTTCGGCTCGCCCAGGAAATTGATCGGCTCGAAGCCGAAATACTGGAGCGCGATGTTTACGAAACCAAGCCGCGGCGCCAGAAACAACATGATCATGGACACCATGACGACCGTGGAAATAAAATACGGCGCGAAAGTAACCAGCTGAATAAACCGTTTGAAACGGCCATTGCGGATTTCGTTCAGCATAAGCGCGAGCAGGATCGGAATCGGGAACCCGGCCAACAGTTGATAGAAGCTCAGCAGCATCGTGTTCCGCACCAGCGTCCAGAAAATCGGGTTCTCGAAAAACATATTAAAATATTTCAGGCCGACCCATGGGCTCCCCCAGATGCCCTTGATGACGTTGTAATCCTTGAACGCCAGCACCGCGTTGGCCATGGGCACATATTTGAAAATAACAAAAAACAATAGCGGCGGTAAGACGAGCAAGTAGAGCTGCCAATGCCTGCGCAAGCTTTTGGCAAATTGTCTCCCATACCCGTTCTTAGCCGAATAAAAGCCTTTCATCGAGTGGTTTTGTCTTGATGTAGATTGCTGCAGAACGATCCCTCCCCTATGTCTGTTGCGCACGTCGCCCTCTCCCCCGAAAGCGGGAGTCGCGATATTTGGATACGCTTCCATGACCTGATCATAGTGGACTTATGCCGCGTTCTGGAAGGTACACTTAGGTATTTTCCCGTACATTTGCCCCCATTTCGAGAGGGCCAATCCCTTGCTATCCGTACATTTCCGCCTGTACGGGCGGCGTAAACGCTGACGATATGGGCTTTCCGGGGCTTCGCGCGAAGCTGCCCCTCGACGGATGAGCTTACGATCAGTAATGGGTGAAACGGGAAGCTACGTTCGAAGCCGTAGCCCGATTTTCTCGGGCTATAGCATCCAAAGTCGCTCCGATGATCCCTGTAACCCGATTTTCTCGGGCTATTGCATCCAAAGTTACTCTGCTGAGTCCTGTAACCCGATTTTCTCGGGCTATTGCATCCAAAGTTACTCCGATGCGCCCTGTAACCCGATTTTCTCGGGTTATTGCGCTTTGCGGCGCTTCCGGCGATCTTGTAGCCCGATTTTCTCGGGCTATTGCATCCAAAGTTACTCCGATGCGCCCTGTAACCCGATTTTCTCGGGCTATTGCATCCAAAGTCGCTCCAATGCGCCCTGTAACCCGATTTTCTCGGGCTACAGATCCCAAAGTCGCTCCACGGCACCCTCTAACCCGATTTTCTCGGGCTATTGCGCTTTGCGGCGCGTCCGGCGCTCCTGTAGCCCGATTTTCTCGGGCTACAGCATCCAAAGTTACTGCTCAGTCGGCGCTTCGCACAGCTATTCTCCTTCAAAAGCCTAGTCCTCCCCGCTCTGCGCTGAATATCCTACACCATACAGCACTTACAGGCGAAGGAGGGCCTCGCATGGAGATGTGGCAACCGGATTATGAAGGGGTGTTCTTCCTCCAGGACCGTGCAAGCGGGTTTAAGGCGATTATCGCCATCGACAATACAAAATTGGGGCCTGCGCTCGGCGGTTGCAGAATGTGGCAATACGACAACGACGAAGCGGCCATCAACGACGCCTTGAGGCTAGCCAAAGGCATGACCTACAAAAACGCAATCTCCGGGATCCGCTATGGCGGCGGCAAAGCCGTCATTCTATCCCACCCGAAGCAGGGTCCGCGCGACGGACTGCTCCGAATGCTGGGACGATACATCGATCGGTTGCAAGGACATTACATTACCGGCATGGATCTCGGCACGACAGTCGCCGACATGGACCGCATTCGCGAGACAACCTCCTATGTGACCGACGTGTCGGGGTCGCTCGGCGCCGTCAATGATCTTACCGCCACAATGACGGCGTACGGGGTATACCTCGGCATTCGGGCTGCGCTGAAAAGAGTGTTCGGCATGGAATCCGTGCTGGGCCGGACCGTTGCCGTACAGGGGCTGGGCAAGGTCGGCTTCCGGCTATGCCGCTACCTTCACGAGGCTGGTGCCTACCTCGTCGTGACGGACATCGACGAGGCGCGCGTCAAGCAGGCCGCTCTGGAGTTCGGCGCTGCAACCATTACGCCACAAGCTATCTTCGCCGTACCATGCGATGTCTTCGCGCCTTGCGCGCTTGGAGGGATACTGAACGACGACATCCTAAGCCGGCTGGACTGCAGAATCGTGGCAGGCGCTGCGAACAACCAGCTCGCGGAGCCGCGACACGGAGACGAGCTGCGCAAGCTTGGCATTTTGTACGCGCCGGATTACGTTATTAACGCGGGCGGCATCATTGTAACAGGATCTGAGTTAGGCGGAGGAGATGCGGCGGAGGCGAAGCGTAACGTGGAGAACATCTACGGCACGCTTATGAAGGTGTTCCAATCTGCAACCGTCTCGGGATTATCGACAGCAGCCGCAGCGGACAGAATGGCGGAGAATTTATTGAAATAAGCGTATTCGGCTATTGCCATTCTCCAGTTGCAAAAAAAATTACGCGCCGGAGCAACCTCTTTTTCATTGTAAACGTCAGTAAGATAAATAACATTCTGGCAGGAGAGGAGGTTGCCTCATGAAGAAAATCATTGCCCTTATCCTCATGATTGGCAGTTGTCTCACGCTTGCCTCGTTGCCTTCTGTCCAGGCATTAAGTTGCGCCGAACCCGAGCCCGCGGCAGAAGAGCTGGCCCGCAGCTCCGTCGCATTCATGGGGCAGGCTATTACCGCGAACAAGGAAGGGCTGACGATCTTCCAGGTGCAGACAGCGTGGAAAGGCGTAGCCGAATCACGCATCGAAATCTATGACAACGGATGGGATCCGTACGAGCCTGGTCAAACGTATCTCGTATTCGGAGGCGAACGGGAAGGAAAGCTCCGCACTCATCTATGCGGTCGAAGCGGGCTCTGGAACGCGTCAAGAGAGCTCGCCATGAAGGACATCGCTATCCAGCCCATCCCGTTATCAAGTGAGGCAAGCAGGATTGATCAAAGTGCATCGCCCCCGTCGAACTCGAACGCGTTGATTCCCGTGCTAGCCGCCGTCGCAGGTCTGCTCGCCGTCTCAATCGTCGCTATATGGCTCATCCGACTCCGACGCCGGAAGCATCAGTAAATACAACAAAAAAAGACGCATAACCGACAAGTCGGTCATGCGTCCCTCTTATACTCTATTCGGCAAAATGATGATGTCCGATCTTCGCGACAACATCCAAACTGGACCAGAACGCCCCTTTCGACACCTTCGGGTTGAAGAAATAGACGGCTCCCTGCACGTTGTTTTTGCCGTTCAAGGCATCCTTTGCGGCGCGCAGTACGCTTGCGTTCGGCTTCGCCTTGTCGAGCAGCCCGTTATGCGCCGGCGGAAATTGCTTGCCGGAGTAGATAACATCTTTAACGCTGCTTGGGAATCGGGAATCCTTGACGCGGTTCAAAATAACGTTGGCGACGGCAAGCTGGCCTTCGTACGATTCGTAACCTGATTCTACCATCGTAATTTTCGCTAACAGCGTGTAGTCCTGCTCCGTGAACGGCTTGGCTGGTTTATCCAGAACGGAGGGCATGACCACGCGTAGTTTGACGCCGGCCTTGATGGCATCCTTGCTCTTAAGCTCGTTGCGCTGCAGCAGCTCCGCTTCGCTCGTGCCAAAAGCCTTGACCACGTCCGTCAGCGCATTCTCCTCGTTTATGACCGCAGGCTCCACCGTCGTTAACTCGGCGGCCTCTTCCTCTTTGTTCCACTTGACGGTAGCATGCAGAAGCTCGGCTACATGTCGCAGCGGCGCGTACATTCTGCCGTTTTCGATGAACGGCGCGGCATCCAACACATATCGTCCTTCGTTGAAATAGACGACCGGCACGCCATCTCCCAGAACGATTGTATCGCCTAACGCGGTTTCGATCGTAGTCTCCTGATTCACTTTGTCCCAGCTTACCTTCTTGGCGTCGAACAATTGCGCAATGAGCGCTACCGGAAGAAACATTCTCCCGTCCAGCATCATCGGCGCTTCGGACAGCTTCACTTGTTCTCCGTCGAGCTTGATGACGGCGTTCTTATCCGCCTTCGCTCCTTGCGGCGCGGCCGCGGCTGTCAGCGGCATGGCGAGCAGCAGCATGGCCGCCACTATAATATGTATCCATTGTTTATGAAATCGTCTGGCCTTTCCGATCTTGATTACCTCCTAGCAATCGCTTGTGCTGTGCTGCTTGGCTCTAGTCCCCTCAGGCTTCGCCAAATTATAGCACACTCGAAAACGTTTGCAGGATTAACTTTTTTTCAGAATTCATGATCGTCAGGGGGAGATTCGTCTTAATCATTCGTTGCAGAGGGCCATTATATATACAGACAAACACCCGAATTCAACTCATATTCATGGCAAATTGTTTGTCGCCAATCAATAAAAAGCCAATGGTTCGTTTGCCGTTATTGAACACATTCATGGATAAGTAATATACCTTCGAGGTGTCCCAAGGCTCTAGGCGCGACGTTACCTTCTCTAGAATACCTCCCTCGTCCTTGAACGTATAAGTAACGCTGCTATCATAAAAGTCACCGTAAGTTGATTCTTGTCCTCGCGGACTTCCATATTGACTTAATACGTCCCGATAAGGGGTTCCCAGCCCAATTCCCCTAGCTGTCTTATATCTGCCAGTCTCGTTATTGGATGCATTGATAATAAAGCCGACGGCCTTGTTATCTCTATAAAAAATTTCTAGTCCATCGTAATTATACCTTCCCACAAACTCATCGACCGGTTCACCCAGCTGTTTCTCCACGTCTTCCCTCGTCATGCCCAATTGTATGTCTGCGCCGGTTATGGCGTCAGTTATACCGAGATCATCCAAGGTAAGCTCCCCGGGATCGTCGCTTACCCATATAGTCTCCTGATCAGGGTCCCATAGTACTTCCTTGCCCAGCGACTCCCCCACAAACCGAATCGGCACATAGGTGGTCCCTTTATACACAAACCCCTGCTTGTCCGGTGCCGGCTGCCTCTGCTCCCCGTCAATCATGTACTTAATATCCTTAAAGAAAACCTCAATACGGGTCGAGCCGACCGCAGCGTACGCAGCAGTAGCGCTAAGCAGCGCGCAGCAAGCGAAGCCCGCAATAAACGATTTGAACGAAACGCGCATGGAAAGCTGCCTCCAAACTTGTTAAGATGGTTAACGATTATCAAACATTCCCATTTTGTCACGAATGATCCTATTTTTCTATAAAAACTTGTAACGAATTCTTTCCAAGCCAGTCTTATTGTCGTAAGGACGTGAGAATGTGACCGATTTCGAGCAAATCTATGCCGATTACTTCAAGCCCGTCTATGCATTCGTGCTCTCGCTAAGCCGTGATGCCGCCATTGCGGAGGATATTACGCAAGAAACGTTCCTCAAAGCAATGAAGAACATCGATGCGTTTAAGGGCGAATGCAAGATGAGCGTCTGGCTCTGCCAAATCGCCAAAAACAGCTATTTCACCTATGTGGACAAACAGAAGCGGATCTCCCAGGATACCATGCTCGAACGAGCGAACTTACGGAGTCCGAATCTGGAAGACGCCTTGGCGAACAGGGAACAAGCCTATCGCGTTCATCAGGCACTACACCGAATGGACGAGCCTTATAAGGAAGTGTTCACCCTGCGTATATTCGGCGAGCTGTCGTTCGCCCAGATTAGCGGGCTGTTCGGCAAGACGGAAAGCTGGGCCAGGGTCACCTTCTATCGCGCCAAAAAAAGGCTGCTAGCCGAATTGAAGGAGGATTCTCCATGAAGGATGCCACTTGCGACATCGTCAAAGACCTGTTGCCGCTGTACGCCGATGAGGTGTGCAGCCCTGCCAGCCGCCGCTTCGTAGAGGACCATATAACGAAGTGCGACGATTGCCGGATGGCACTCGCCGAGCTGGAAGCGGCGCTGCCGCTATCGCCATCCGTTCTCGAAACGAATGCTCGGGAGGGCTCAGGACTTCGTTCTCTCTCGAAGGTGTGGAGCCGCTCAAAGATGATGGCTTTTATGAAAGGTGCCGTCATTACCGTATCGATCTGCGCTGTATTGGTCTCCGGGTATATCGGGCTGTTCCAATGGAATATCCGCCCCGTGCCGTCGGACATTATTGAGATTACCGACGTGTCCCGCTTATCGGACGGTCGAATCGTCTATCATGTGTCCATAACGGATGAATACGATCTGAACCGGACACGCTCCGAAACCGACGAGAACGGCAACAAGTACGTCATCCCTCTGCGTCCCGTTGTCAAAAAGAAAAAGATCGTAGATGTTGGTCTCTTCAACATGTACTACACCTTCGACGAAGGCGAAAACAACGCCTACCAATCAAACGACGGCAATGGCCGGGAGATCGAAGCCCTCTACTTCGGTAGTAAAAAGGATTCCGTGCTCGTCTGGAAGAAAGGCATGGAGCTGCCTCCGGCCAACGCAGAGGTGGAGGCTAACTTCGCCCAGTAAAAACATGCATGAAGAGAATGCACTTGAATCAAGGTGAAACGATTGTCGCCGTCCTTTGGCGGCGCAGTAAGTTTCATTCCGAGAAATAGAGATCAAGTATAGAAGTAATTTTAAGGGGCTGTCCGAGAAGTGGCCTTTTAAGGTAGCCCCGTTGTCTTTATGGCTCGATTATATGGGTAGGATTGTATACAAAATTCAACAAAAGTGGCTTCATACATACTCCACCAGTTAGGCGGGCTCCTGGCCAAACGTGTATGAAAATTCATACACAATTCACCAAACAGGCCGGCTCCTGGCCAACGTGTATGATAATTCATACACAATCCACCAAACAGGCCGGCTCCTGGCCAAACGTGTATGAAAATTCATACATAATCCACCAAACAGGCCGGCTCCTGGGCCAAACGTGTATGAAAATTCATACACAATTCACCAAATAGGCCGGCTCTTGGCCTAAACGGTTATCCAATAAATCAGTGAAAACGGAATGCTGGATGGCCCGTTTTGGTTAGATGTTAAGTGGCAGGCATCCCCTCGCCACTTTCCCGAAAAAGTAGGTTCACAAAAAAGTTGGACGGAAGTGTTTCCGCCCAACTTTTTATTTTGGAGACTTATTGGACAACCTCTTTTCCATTTCCCGTATATACATCTGTCGGCCCCTCAAATTCAGTCTCAAGACCGAGGAGCTCAAACAGAGTACGCCATATACTGTTTATAACACATACAGTTAATGAGACAAGGAGTGAAGCCGAATGACAACTTATGCTATCCATGTACGAGGGCTTTGCAAATCGTACAAAAACAAAAGCGTTCTGAACGGACTCGACCTCTCCGTACCCTCGGGGACCATCTTCGCGCTGCTGGGGCCGAACGGCGCAGGCAAAACAACGTTAATCCGCATCCTCTCCACGCTGGCTTTCCATGATGCCGGTTCCGCAAGCGTAGCGGGCCACGACGTGATCCGCGACCGCAAGGAGGTAAAGCGCTCCATCAGCTTGACAGGCCAGTTCGCGGCTGTCGACGAAGTGCTGACCGGCGAAGAGAACCTGATGATGATGTGCCGATTATCCGGATTATCCGGTGCGGAAGCCCGCAAAAGAACAAACGAGCTGCTAAAGCAATTCCAGCTGCAAGAAGCGGCCGGCAAACGAGCCAAAACCTACTCAGGGGGCATGCGCCGCCGCCTGGATCTCGCGCTCAGTCTTGTCGCCAAGCGCTCCGTCCTGTTCCTTGACGAGCCGACGACGGGGCTGGATACGATCAGCCGCCGCGCCCTGTGGGAGATGATTCTGGCGCTCAAGCAGCAAGGCATTACGATTCTGCTCACGACGCAGTACCTGGAAGAAGCCGACGAGTTAGCCGATCGAATCGCCGTTATTCACGGCGGACATATCGTGGCCGAGGGCACCTCGGAAGAGCTGAAGGCCAGGGTCGGCGGAGAAGTCATCGAATTGCGCGACGGCAACGACGAGCTCTTAACCTCCATTCCAACGACCGGAGGTCTCGCCGACATCCGTCAGACCATAAACGAGCTCGTCGGCCTCTATCCGCCCGACACCCGGATCGGGATCCGCAAGCCTAGCATGGACGATGTTTTCCTCGCGCTTACGCAAGGGCCGGCAGAAACGGCGAGCAAGGAGGTATCCGCAGGATGAGAACGCTATGGACGACCAACATCGTATTTATCGGGCGCAGCCTGCGCCACAGCATTCGCAATGTCGAGGCTCTGCTCATGGCCATTATGCTGCCCATATTCCTTATGCTGCTCTTTACTTATGTATTCGGCGGAGCTATCTCCTCCGGCGGCGATTACGTCAATTATGTCGTTCCCGGCATCATTTTGTTATGCGCCGGCTTCGGCGCTTCCAGTACCGCCGTCGACGTAGCGACCGACATGACAAATGGCATCATCGACCGCTTTCGGACGATGCCGATCCAGGCAACGGCCGTCATAACGGGTCACGTCGCGGCCAGCCTCGCGCGCAATCTCGTCGCCACCTGCATCGTGATCGGCGTCGCGTTGCTCGTCGGCTTCGAACCCAGCGCAAGCTTCGTGGAGTGGCTGCTCGCAGTGGGACTCGTCGCTTTATTCATTCTGACGTTCACTTGGCTGTTCGCGGCGATCGGTCTCGTAACCGGCAGTCCGGCGGCCGCGAGCGGCTACGGCTTCGCGCTGCTGTTCCTCCCTTACCTGTCCAGCGCGTTCGTGCCGACGGAGACGATGCCTTCGTGGCTGCAGGGGTTCGCGAACCACCAGCCCATCACGCCCGTCATCGAGACCATCCGAAGTCTGCTATCCGGCAACCCTGCCTCCGATCACGGCTGGCAAGCTCTCCTCTGGTGCGGCGGAATATTGGCCGGCGCCATGATCTGGGGCGCCATTGCATTCGCCCGGAAATCCAGGGAGTAACGCACACAACAAGACATACAATTCGATTCACAAAAAATGGATCGAGGATACGCGGTTCCGGCTTGAACGCTGCGAATAACACTTATCGCTCCGGATTGTAATTGAGCAATAATGCTCAATTTTGCGAGCCGAACTCTCCTCAGAACGGCAAATTGTGCAAATATACACAAATCTCATCCGCAAAAGGAGATTTTTGTTCATTGTCGAGACGGATTTGTGTATATACGATCAATTTCTCTGTTTTCCAGTGTATGCGGGTGAAAATTTGTGTATATAGGTACAATTGTCGCGGGCCGCGACCATAAGTAGTCGGACGACATATTCAGCGAAACGTGCGGAGAGATTATGAGCAAACTCATATGCTTTCCTATACGTCAGGGCGAAACGGCTACGCCGTCCTTTGGCGGCGCGGCGAAGCGCGGTGCGTTGCATTCCAAGAAATAGAGAGACAGCATGGCGAATCGAATGCTCTCCTCTATTTCAAAAATCACTCACGCGTCCTTCCCGGAGAGGAAGGGGCGATGAGTGATTTTTTGTTCGAAGCCATGTTCAGGCTCCATTATGTCAGCTTTCGCTTCATCTCGATATATTGCTCGATGCCGTCCAGGATGCGCTCCAGTCCGAAATCCAGATCGTCCTTGATAGGGTTGTCCGCTTCGTCCGTATACGCTCCCGACATGACGAGGGGATGCAGATATGGGAACTGCTCCGGCCTGATGAGCTCTTGCAGCGCGGCCGTATAATTTCGGCCATGGAAGCTGTCCATGGAGCCCTTTTCCTTCACCACAAGCGCGACGTCGCGCTCGATCATGCCGCAAGCTCTGGAGTAGCTGCTGACGAGCAGCAGGAATGACATTTTCTCAAAATCGTTGACGGGAAAATCCCTCATAATGCGCATCATCCAGTCGAGGATACGGAGGTTATGAGGCATAAGCGGCAAACTCTCGAAAGGAATATCCGCATACCATGGATGCTCGCGGAATACCGCAACGGACAGTGCCACGTATTCCTTCATCCGGTCCCGCCATGACTCCCCGTTCCGCTCCTCCGGGATAGGGAAGTCGCAGACCGCGTCCTGCATAAGCAGAAGGAGATCGTTTTTGCTTGCGATGTATCGATACAGCGACATCGTCGTGTACCCGAGCGACTGGGCCACCCGGCTCATCGACACCGCCGCAAGCCCTTCTTCGTCGGCAATGGCAATCGCCGCTTGCACGATCTGGGGAACGCTTAGCTCCCCCTTTGGCCCTCTGCGTCCCTTCCTCGTAATGCCCCAGCTCAACTTCACGCTGTCCGGCAGCACTTTCAGCTTCTCATCCCTCTCGTTCTCTTCATTCCGTGTCATCGTGACCTTTTTCACCGCCGTCGTCCGCTATTTGTGTATTTGATATACAGTATAGCATACAGGGCGAGGGAGGCAACGTCTCAAGCACAGCGGAATCAGTCCCCGCCGCCGGAGCCCGGAAGCACAAGCTCGAACCCCGTCTCGCTGTCTCCGCAGCCCGAGAGCGTATAGACCGTCCCTTGCTCCGTTTCCTGCGCCTCGATTCCATCGCAGAAGTCCGTTCTGTCCACCGGCGTTCCATATGCATCATGCGTATTGTCGTACCTGAGTCTGAGCGAATCACCGTTATTAATCAGATTACGAAAGATTGGATCGCCCTCTTTGGTATAGTTGACGACCTGAATGTCGGCCAGTTCTCCACTCTCTACAAGATCGACAAAAGAAAGCCAATGTTCCGCATTCCGAACTCCTCCGGACAGCTCGGCTACGACATCTCCGTTCTCGGCAGCCTTGTCGGCATCATAACCGATGCCCCAGATCAGCTCCACAAGCTCCTTCGTCGACTTCTCCGTCAGCGTGTACCCTGTTCCCGTGTCGCTCACATACGTAAACATGCCGCGATTGCTCCGCTGGTCCAGCCACAAGTGAATTTGCTTGCGCTTGCCGTTCCGGTCGATGACGACGTCGTAATCCGGGAAGTCGATATCCAGTTGCCCTCTCATTTTATCCCCCGTCTGAATCGCCTTGGCGAAGGCCTCTATTTCCTTCTTCCCGTCGAATATGCCGTATGGCTTGTCGTTTACGCGGGCGAATTCGATGGATCGGGAGACGACAACCCGATCGGCTTGAACGCCCCCCGGCTCGCCCGACGGTGTCCCGGAAGATTTCCCGCTGCATCCCGCCGACAGAATCGAGATGAACATCATGCTGACGGTCAGGAACATCATGTATTTGATTCTTCGCACAATACAACCCCCTTTATGTAGATCCCTAATCTCTTTGACGACGCTGGAGGGCGAAAAGGTGCATCACTTCCATATTTGGCGTTGCACAAACCCGCTGCTTGCTCATTCCTGCTCCATGCACCTATGCGGCCAAGTGCGCAAAAAACCGCCGCCCGAGTCCAAACTCGTGCGGCGGTTCCTTTTTGTATGCGGTGCATGGAGCCCACCCGGCTCCGGCATAAACCGAAAAATATTATTCGTACCAGTAGCCCTTATGGCCTTTCTCGATACGCATCAACGCTTCCATATAGTAATAGTCGCCCCAGATCATGTAGTCGTCCGGGGAGTGGCCTCCGCGCACGCTGTAAGAGCCGCGCTCAAGCAGCCCTTGCGCATCCGGCTTGCCTACCGTGGAGTATCCTTCTGCAAGTCCCTTCATCGTCTGCTCCAGACCATTCTCGAGGGTTGCGCGATCCTCATGATCCGCTGGCAATACCTTGAGCAGTTCCAGAATGCCGCATGCCGTGATGGCCGAAGCCGAGCTGTCGCGTTTCGTCTCCGCGTTAACGGGGGCGTCGAAGTCCCAGTATACGACAAGATCTTCCGGCAGACGCTCCAGGAAATATTTCGCCAACCGAATGGAAGTCTCGAGATACTGCTCGTTTTTGGTATAGTGGTAGGATAACGCAAAACCGTAGATGCCCCATGCCTGTCCGCGCGTCCACGTCGAGCCGTCCTTATAGCCCTGATGCGTGCCTCCGCGCAGCGCGTCGCCCGTCTCCTGATCGAAGTAGAACGTATGATACGAGGAATCGTCTCCGCGAACGAGGAAACGGCGGCTTTGTTCCGCATGCGCTACGGCAACGTCGTAATATTTCTGTTCTCCTGTTACCTTGTGCGCCCAGTAGAGCAGCGGCAAGTTCATCAGACAGTCGATAATGATCCGACCGCCGTTATCCGGATCTCCCTTCGGCCCCCAGGCCTGGATGATGCCGATCTCCGGACGCCAGCGCCCCATTAGCACATCCGCTGCTTCGATCGTCAGCTGCTTCGCCTCTTCGTCGCCTTCAATCATCCACTGCGCCTTCGACGATAGAGAGTACAGGAAGCCGATATCGTGATGATCCAGCGCAATATTGTTGTCGAGGCGCTTCCTGAAGCTGGCCACCGTACGGCGAGCCGCTTCCTTGAAGCTCTCGTCTCCGGAATATTCGTAACAGAGCCATAGCAGGCCCGACCAGAAGCCGTCCGTCCAATCCGTATTATCATTAAGCAGGTATTGATCGTTCAAGCTGACATGCGGGAATAAATCGCCGTAACGCTCGATGTTTTGTTTCGTTTTCTGTACCACGTCATCCATAATTTGCTGCCACATGCGCATCCCTCTTCCCATTGGTTTCTACCTATGAGGATACCAGATGTTGCGTTGCGACAGTTCAGTTGTCTTGTGATAGACTATAGTTAAATTGCGATTAATATTCGCCGGACAAATCTTAACAAGGAAGGAGAACGATATGAGCCGCATCTCTTTCGTCGATTTTCAGGAGGCGCCTATCCACGCCAATCTGCATCGGGAGGCGGAGCCTGGCTACCGGGGCTACTTTCATTACCATCAAGGCATCGAGCTGCTATACGTCCACGAAGGGGAAGGCAGCGTCGTGCTCGATCAAACGGTTTACACCATCGAGCCCGGTACCTTGTTCCTCTTTCAGCCCTATCAGCTTCATTATGTGAAAGCGCTGACGGATCACTCGCCCTACACCCGCTCCATCGTGCACTTCGAGCCTAATGCGGTGGCTGGCACGCTCCAACCCTTCGGCAGTCTGGCCGCCGGACTAAGGCGCATTTGGAAGGATCGATTGACGACGCATGTGTTCCGCGACTTCTCCAGCCGCCATCCCGTGGAGCCGCTCCTCCTCTATTATTATTCTCTGTTAGAGAAGGCGACCCCGGAGGGCCGCCATATGATGCATGCCGCCTTGCTTATGCAGCTGCTCGTCTTTCTGGAGAGCGAAGGCGCTTATCCTCAGGACAGGTTGCCATCCGCCTCCCGCTCCGCCTCGCATACCGAAGCTATCCTGGAGTGGATCGAGCAGCACTATCACGAGCCGTTCCAGCTGGAGAAGCTTGCAAGCGACCTGCACCTGTCCAAGTATCATGTCTCCCATCTGTTCCGGGAGGAGACGGGCCATACGGTGACCGACTATGTGCTGGCCCGCCGCGTACAAGAGGCCTGCCTGCTGCTCGCCTCCACCGATCTGTCTATCGAGGCGGTCGGAGTACGGGTGGGCTGGCCCATCCCGTCCCACTTCTCCAGCCAGTTCCGCAAGTGGGTGGACAGCACGCCGTCGCAATATCGCAGCAAGCAGGCCAAGCTGTTGGCTTCGAGGCAAAATATGCCGACTTGACGGTTCTATGGGCAGCCAGGACGAGAGGACAAGAGGACGCCGGGGGCTTTCCCAAAAGTATTCCCAAATCATGCGAACATTTTTGGGGCAGCCTCTTTTAGGATAACCGTTCAGGACTTCCGTTTAGTCCGTTCAGAATGTCCAATCAGGACTTCCTTTCAGGGTTTCCGTTCAGTCCGTTCAGGACCTCCTCCCTCGAACCTGCTCGCTCGCCATCGCGATAAACGACTCTACGTCGTATTCCCGCTGATTCTTGTCTCCGCGCTCCCGAACCTGCAAGCTTCCCCCGGCTTGCTCCTTGTCGCCGACAACGGCGAAGAACGGAATTTTGGCCAGGCCGGCTTCGCGCATGCGGTAGCCCAGCTTCTCGTTACGCTTGTCGACTTCGGCTCTAATGCCGGCTGCCGCAAGCTTCTCGCGCAGCTCCGACGCATAGACCTCGTGCGCGCCCGCCACAGGCAGCAGCATCACTTGAACCGGCGCCAGCCATAGGGGAAACGCCCCCGCGTAATGCTCGATCAGTATGCCGAGGAACCGGTCAATGGAGCCGTATACGGCGCGGTGGATCACAATCGGCGTCCGCTTTTCGTTCCGCTCGTCGATATACGACAAGCCGAATTTCCCGGGCATCTGGAAGTCGAGCTGCACCGTGCCGCATTGATGGCTGCGGCCTAGCGCATCCTTAATGTGGAAGTCGATCTTCGGTCCGTAGAACGCCCCGTCGCCGGCATTTACTACATAAGGCGCTTGGGCCGCCTCAAGCGCTCTGCGCAGCCCCGCTTCCGCCAGTTCCCACTGCTCGTCGCTGCCCATGGAATGCTGCGGCCTTGTCGACAGCTCCAGGCTGTACGCGAAGCCAAACAGCTCGTAGACGGACTGGATCAGCTCGATTGTCCGCAGGATCTCCTCCTCGACCTGATCCGGCCGCACGAACAGATGCGCATCGTCCTGGCAGAATGTCCTCACGCGGAACAGGCCGTTCAGCGCTCCGCTGTATTCGTAACGATGCACCTGGCCGAACTCCGCGTACCGGATGGGCAGTTCCTTGTACGAGTGGCGTTTTCTCTTGAACATCAGCATATGTCCCGGGCAATTCATCGGCTTGACCGCTACCTGCGTGTTGTCCAGCTCCGAGAAATACATATTCTCGCGGTAATGCTCGAAGTGGCCGGACTGCTCCCACATGGCCCGGTCCATGATGAAAGGCGTCCGCACCTCTTCGTATCCGAACTTCTGCAGAAATTCCCGTGCCAGACGCTCCAGCTCATTCCGAAGGATCGTCCCTTTGGGCAGATAAAACGGCATGCCCGTGGCCTCGTCCGCGAACATAAACAGCTCCAGCTGCTTGCCGAGCTTGCGATGATCGCGTTGCTGCGCCTCCTCCTGCCAGATCAGATACGACTCCAGCTCCTCCGCGCTTTCGAATGCAACGCCGTAGATCCGCTGCAGGACCGCATTGCCGCTGTCGCCTTGCCAATACGCGCCAGCCACGCTTAGCAGCCTGAACGACACTTCCGCGCTCTCTGCATCATTCGGCGGCATTCCCTCTTCAAGTAGCAGATCCAGGTAGGCATCCCGTTTCAGCAGCAGGACCTCATCCTCATCCTGGTCCTCGTCCTTGTCCGCCTCGCGAAGTAGTTCCACCTTCCAGAGCTCTCCCTTCTCCTCGAACAGACGCTGCGCCTCCGCGCGCGATAGCCGCATTACGCTTCGTCGCGACGATTCCGCCGCAACGCTTCTCATCTCCTCCTGTATGGCCGCCAGCTCGGCGGATGTTGGAACGGATGACTCCCCCGAAAAATCAAAGTCATAATAGAAACCCTGATTCACCAGGCCGCCCATGCCTAGCTTGGCCTCCGGATATATTCGCCTTACCGCCTCCGCGAGCAGCAGGGCCGCTGCCCTTCCCGCTTGCTCCGATCGTTGTTCATGCTTGCTCATCGTCTTCATCTCCTTATTTTTATTGGTTCGGAAAAAATGAGAAAAACTCTTATCGGTCGGTTGCCTTTGAGGATGAGCGACCGCGTTTAGATGAAGTTTTTATCGCCAAATTTCGGTTTTGATTTCCCATTAACTTGTTCTTCTATTGTGGTAAACAAAGGGAAATCCTCCCTCTATTTCGCCTCTCTCTCTTCACTTCGGTGAGATAACGGGAAATGTTCCCTCTATTTCATGCAAATGCGGGGTCTATCGCGTATTTCTTGTAATTTATAGGTATGTTTGTAAGTAGAATAAATAGTAGACACCTCGTTAAGAGAATTCGATAATGAATGAAATAGGAGGTGTTCACAATGGGTGAACAGCGGAATCGATACAATGAAGAGTTTAAGAAACAGACGGTAAAGTATCTGCAAGGGCAGACGAAATCGGTGGAGGACATCGCCCTCGAACTAGATATTCCCGCGAAGACGTTACATGCCTGGAAAGCGAAATTTCGAGATTTTAAGAATGAACCCGTCGCCAGTTCGGAACGCCTCCGTGAGCTCGAGCAGCTCGTTAAAGAGCAAGAACGTGAGCTCCGCGCGAAAGACCAGAGGATTTCCGATGTAGAGGAGGAGCTCGCGATTGTAAAAAAGGCTGTGCACATCTTCAGCAAACCAAGGAACGACGGTTCCAGTTCATAGAAGATCATCGCTCCGAGTTTCGTTTAGAGAAGATGTGCGAAGTCATGAGTGTTTCACGTAGCGGTTACTACAAATGGAAAAATGCAGAGATAAGCAACCAGGAGCTGAGAAAACGGACTTTAATGGAGCGGGTTTCTTACCATTTTCATGATTCTGAGCAGCGCTACGGTGCTCCAAAGATCACGTATCTCCTTCAAGAAGAAGGCCACACAGTAGCAGAGCGAACCATTGGTTTATATATGCAGGAGCTTGGCCTGCGTGCCTGTGTCTCGCGAAAGTACAAGGTGCAGACAACAGACTCGAGCCATGATTTGCCGATCGCACCTAACGTACTCAACCAAAAGTTTAAAACGGAGAAACCTAATAAGGTCTGGGTGGCAGACATTACCTACATTCCATGCAGAGAGGGCCGTTTATACTTAGCAAGCATTCTTGACCTGTGTACACGTGAGATCGTAGGCTGGCGCCTAGGGAGCCGGATGACGACCGACTTGGTACTTGGTGCGTTGCAAGACGCCTATAAAGCTAAAAAGCCAAAGAAGGGGCTGCTGCATCATTCAGATCGCGGTAGTCAATATGCATCTGATGATTACAGAAAGCAACTCAAAACCTACAAAATGGAAGCCAGCATGAGTCGGAAAGGCAACTGCTATGACAACGCCTGTATCGAGTCATTTCATAGCGTGCTCAAGAAGGAACTCGTTTACTGCAAGCGATTCAATACGAAGCAACAGGCCTATGAAGAAATCTACAGATATATTGAGTTTTTTTACAATCGTAAACGGATCCACAGTGCACTGGGTTACTTGTCACCAGTCCGGTATGCTGCAAAATTTAATAAGAGAAAAGCGGCATAAATGGTGTCCACTTTCTTGACAGAGGTCCAGTTTTCCCTTTAATACAACAGCCTCGGGTAGTGGGGCGAGATTAGAGGGAGCTTTTCCCGCTAGAATTCTTCTGGAGTTTTCCTTCAGCAGCTTCACGCTTATTTCTCATCATGCGAGACCAGCATACTCTCCAAATACGTACACATTCTTCTTGCACGCACCTCATTTCCTGAATAACAAAAAAAGCCCGTCCGCATAGGGACGAGCGTGCTCGTGGTTCCACCCAAAGTTCGATCCGTTCTCTGCGCCGATCGGAACGCCGGGCGGAATATCCCCCCTCGGCATTGCGACTATCGGCAGCCGGCGTAACACCGCCGAACGAATCCTTCGACGTTCTGTAACGGGAACTCCCGGCGGTTCATAGTCTCCGTTGCCTGCGCGGAGCGCACGGATTTCCGAATCGCGGCTGCAAGGGGGTACGCGTCTTCCATGTCCGAAGGGGCTTTCAGCACGTGGCCCCTCTCTCTGTCGGCATGCGTAAGCCGCACATGTCCTTGGTTATAGCCGATTGGTATGTTGTTGGTCTTATCGATGGATGAGGCGCTCCGTTCGTAGAAATCAAAAAAAGCGCCTCATCCGCAAAGGGACGAGCGCGCTCGTGGTTCCACCCAAATTCAATTCGTCTTCGCGGCGGAGAACCGCCAGACGAATCCTTGTGTTTTCTGTAACGGGAATACCCGGCAAGCCTTACACTTCCGGCGGCGAGGCCTCGCTGGCGGAATTTCAAACTTGCGGCTGCAAGGCGGTAAACGAATGTCATGACCTAAGGGGCTTTCAGCCGGGTCCCCTCTCTCTGGGCGGTATGTGCAATCATTCATGTCCTTGATCATTGCCTTTGGATTTGTCATTCATTCTATTCTCATTGACCGGAATTGTCAATTCCCTTCGCAGCCCGGATTCGCAAGCGAACGATTGCCGAGCTTCTCGTCGATGAAGGCCACGACCTTGGCCAGTTCCTCCATCTGCGCGCGGACCTTCTCCCTATGGCTTTCCATCATGTCGATCAAGTCCTGATGTTCCGTCAGATCGCCGTCGAGCGAGATGCCCAGGAATGGCTTCATCTCCTCCAGCGACAATCCCGTCTTCTTTAGGCAGAGCAGCAGCTTCATCGTGGCAATGTCATCATCCGTATAACGGCGGTGACCGTTCTCCTTCCTTACCGGCGGCGGCAGGAGCTGTATTCGCTCATAGTAACGAATCGTATCCCCCGATAATCCGGTATGCGACGAGGCCTGCGCAATCGTATAGGTTCGTTCTGCGTTCATCTCAGCTCTCTCCTTGCTCCGATTCATCGTATTCTTCCGATTATATAAGTTGGAGCCAGCTCCAAGTCAAGCTTCCAATCCCTTTCAAAAAAATCCCTTGACTTGAAGTCAGATCCAAGTTCTACAATGCATCTAATTAATCGCATCTGCGACCAACCGCCATGAAGGAGGCATGATACTCTATGACCACGATGACAAAAAGCAACCAAAACGAACGGGTAGCGCTTATTACCGGCGCTAGCCACGGCATTGGCCTGGAGCTCGCCCGCTTGCTGCTGAAGGAAGGCTGGCAGGTCATTGCCCTCAACCGTTCGGAGCTCCCCAAGGACGATGAGCTGCTGAACGGGATGCTGCGGACTTCCAAGCTCAGAACATACCGCGGGGATCTCTCCGATTACGCGAGCCTAAGGAAGGTGATGGAAGAAATCCGCGCGCATGAAACCCGAGTCGACGTCCTCTACAACAACGCGGGAGGCAGCTTCTCCGAGCTGCTCTACTCCAGGCAAGGACGCGAGCTTCATTACGAGCTGCATACCGTCGTGCCGTACATTATCTACAACGAGCTTAAGGAGCTGCTGCTGCAAGGCGATAGGCCTACCGTCGTGGGCACTTCGTCGAATGCGGCCGCGATGGTCAAACGTCTGGATCCCGGGAAGCTGGCCTCCCCGGAATCCTTCAAGAAGCTGCTTGGCCCCTATGCCGACTCCAAGCTGGCCCTGTCGTTATGGACACAGGAACACGCGGTGGCCGCAGAGGCCGAAGGCATCCGGCTTCTCAGCGTCGATCCCGGCGGCAACAATACGATTAGAAGCAGCAATAGCGGGGGCCTGCCTTTGCCCGTCCAATTGTTGATGAGGCTGTTTTTCCCGCCTCCGACGCACGGCGCGGCAAGGCTTCGCGACGGTGCGGCAGGCGCAGCTCGGCATGCAGCCGGCACATTCGTATCCAAAGGAGCTCCGAGGGCTTTGAAGTTCCGGCAGCATGGCCCTGCCATTTTGCGGCAGGTGGACGAGATTTACCGCAAGGAATATTTGAAGCAGGGCTGATATGCCGCCTGAGACGAGCTACCATATCCGGCGTATCGAGGCAGCGGCACCTGTGGAAAGCTAGTCTGGAGACGAGCTGCGAGAAGCCGCATGCTTCCCCGTTTGCTCTCCACATGCCCCAGTTCAATCTACCTATACGCGCTCCAGAAGCTCCGGCAGCTCCCGCCAATGACCCTCAATCCAGCGCAGCTCCCTAAGAAATCGCGCCAGCAATTCGCGCAGCTCGCTCTCGACGCGAACCTCCGTGCGCAGCCACCAGATGGATTCGATCAGATAGAGCATGCGAATCGCTCGAACCAACAATTCGCCTGATGCCGCTGCGTGCTCGCGATAACCGTCCATAAACGCGCGAACTCCGTCTATGCGCAGTCCCCCGTCTTCTTGCAACGCTCCGGACAGGATGGCCCTCGCAACGTCGATCTCCGGATAAGCCATCGTCATCCGATCGAAGTCGACGATGCCTGCGACTTTTCTGTCGCTCAGCAGGATGTTGTCTACCCACAAATCCCAGTGCAGCCAGCCCTGCCGACTTGCCGCGAACTCGCCGAAGTCCGCGGCTTCTACGATAGCGCGCGAGCGGTCCAGCCAATCCAGCACGATCTCGTCGCCTGCCGCGGCCGCCGTATTCCGGTTTTCTTCCCACTCTATCAGGTAAGCCGCACGGTCCGGTTCCCATGCTGGCTTGCTCAAAGGCGGCACATGCGACAGCCAAACGTGCATGCGTCCCGTCGATTGCCCCAGACTGTTAAGCTGGTTGTCATTCATGCTGCCAGCCTGCACGGTCTCGCCTTCCACCCAGTCCATAAACGCGACATGCATCCCCGACGGCGTCACCATCAGATGCCGGTCGTCGGGCGTTCGCACTCGAGGGCAAGCAACACCGGCAGCGTGAAGTCCGTTCTGCAGCTCCAGCGTCCGCTCGATGGCCGCCTTGCGATCCGGGCGGGCATGAAGCTTGTACCGGTCGGGATGATAATATTTTGCGAATAGCGGGCCTTGATCCGTATCGATCTTCCACTTCACGTTAAGCCAGCCCTTGTCGATAGGAGTTGCGCGGATAAATCGGATACCGAATTCAATGTCTAGCAGCGCTGCAAGCTCTTCCTCCCCATTCATCTCAAATGCCCCTTTTCTCCCGAATGAACAGCTCCTTCTATCGTACATGACCGAGACCGAAATTGCTCGTATTCCGCACAAAGAGGAGCAGCAGAGCAGGGCCTGAGTTGGCGCGCCTCCGCCGGGATGACATATAATGGAGAAGGCCAAGCTATACCGGCTTGGCTTTCGCGAATTGCAACTCAATCATGGATCGGAGGAATCGCAATGATCGTCAAGTACCATGGACACTCATGTATTCAAATTACGGAAGATGAACACTCAGTCATCATTGACCCCTTCTTGACAGGCAACCCTACGGCCACCGCAGGACCCGAAGAGGTGAAGGTGCAATACATTTTGCTGACGCACGCGCACGGCGACCATACAGCAGACGCGGAAGCCATTGCCCGCGCGAACGACGCCACCATTATCGCAACGTACGAGCTTGCAACTTACTACTCCTGGAAGGGACTTAAGACGATCGGCATGAACATCGGCGGCAGCCTGGACATCGGTTTTGCCAAGGTTAAGCTCGTCCATGCGTTCCATAGCTCCGGCATGATCGTCGAGAAGGGCCAAATTCTGTACATGGGCATGCCCGGCGGATTCATCATCGATTGGAATGACACGACGCTTCTCCATACCGGAGACACCGGCTTGTTCGGCGATATGAAGATGATCGGAGAACGCCACGACATCGATCTTGCTTTCCTGCCCATCGGCGATCTGCTGACCATGGGACCGGAAGATGCGCTCACGGCCGCGGAATGGCTGCAGGCGAAGGCCGTTATCCCCATCCATTACAATACGTTCCCCGGCATCGTGCAGGATCCCGACAAGTTTGCGAAAGCTCTGGATGAGCAGGGCGTGAAAGGGATTGCGCTCTCTCCCGGCGCTTCTTACGAACTGAACTCCTGAGCCAGGCCTCCACTATCCGTTGTCAGTGAGCATAGAAAATGAAACAGCGACAGCCAAGGACGAGAAAATAAAGTCCTGGACTGTCGCTATTTTATTGAGCTAACGTTCCCCGTTAGCGTAACAAAATACTGTTGATTGCGGTGCAATAATTAGTCATATTGTGAGTACAGTTCAAGCATATCATCAGCACAGCCAGCTATGATCGTATTTGCTTGTTCAGCATGTTTTACTGCCCCAGCGTAAAGTTGTAGATTAAAACTAACAGAAGCCATTATTAAATGCCATTCAGCGTCCGTAATTCCCTTATCAGAAACAGTTTGCAGCAGCCTGTATGCTTGTTCAAATGGATTGGTCTGGTCAGAATAATCTTGCAGATAATTCAATGCCCTAGCATATGCTAAAATCATTTCATATGACCACTGTTCCTGAGGGTACTGCTGCAAGATTGATTTTATTTCATAATAATTATCTACAAGCTTCATTACATCCATCTCTGCCTCAAGATCGTTTATATATTGCATGTCAATCATTCGGCTTGCTCCCTTCTCTATATCCATGTACCAATTTTACTAATTATTGATACATGATGCACAAGAGGATTTCTTCCTATTTTTTGCTATCCTGCCCGTTAGCTTAACGAAGCTTAGGACATCCTCAGATTTGGCCGAAACATCTCTGAGCAGGAGCTCTCATGCCTGCTGGAACACGAATCACCCCCGCCATGATCGAATAGTGAAGGGGGTGATTCGTGTGTATGGGGTCTGCAGCAGCGTCAAATCACTTCCAGCTGCTCCCGATGCGGCAGCGCCGGATGCGGGACATGCGGCTCCGTCTGGTACCAGTACGCGACGGAAGAGATATCGTCCTGCAGCGGCAAATATTTGCCGCCCGAGCGCCAGCCCAGCGCCTGGACCGTCACCCGGAAGTCCGTCTCGAACCGGATTGGATCCATCACATGCCATCGGTACATGCCGAAGCGTTGGTTGGCGCGGTACAGCCCGTCCCCCTTAATATGCTGATGCATGCCGAGGAACGGCGTGGAATACGTGACGTATTGGCCTCCCATATCCCAGTTCCATGCGCCGCCAAAATAATCCTCCAGTCCCGTACCGCAGATCGTCGGAAATTCCGTGTCCCCGTCCAGGTAACATTTGACCTCGCCCTCGCCCCACCAGTTGTTGCTGTTGACCTGCCAGGCCAGATAAGTGCCGACGTAATGCCCCTTGCCGCGGATGCCGTCCACGATCGTATGCACGTCCATGTAAGCCAGCGGGTTGCTGCGCCGCCACTGCGCGTGGAAATACGCCATGTCATCCGGCACGGAGGTCAGCGTATAATTGATTTGATAATAAAGCACCTTCCGCTCCGTCCCCACGTTCTCCATCGTGAACCGCGCCCGCTTGCGGAAAGGCATTTCCCAGTAGCTGTTGAACCCGTTGGCAGGATTAACGGAGATCGGCAAGGAGTTGACAAGACTGCGCTCGCACCATCCGTTGCAAAAGAAGTCTCCTGCCGGCACGCGAACCGAAGGCTCCGCTTCGTCATCCCAATAAATATTGAGGATCAAATGCCGCCATGATTCCACGGGGCAAGTCAGCCAAATATGCTGAATGACGCCCGGTCCGGCAATGTCCGCCATCGTAAACGCCGTGCCCGGCTCCACTTGAACGCAAGGCGAAATTTTCCACCCTTGTCCCAGCGTACCCGATGGACCGAGTCCCTCCCCTTCGGTGGCCATTCCGCCTTTGCCCTTTTCTCCCGTGAAATTTTCCGGCGATACCGACCGCGTTACCGCGTTCGAAAGTCTTGCCAGATTGCCTAGCCCCATTCCCGTTCCGTTAAATTCGTAGTTCATCGCCAATCAACCTCCATGTCATCTGTTATATGCCGGCGGCTTGCGGATCGAAAGCGCCTGCATTCGCAATAATGCCATTATAACGAGGATGCCGGAGAACGGATTTAGCAATTGTATAGTTTCTTTTGGCGATTATAATGGAAGGAGAGTCAAGAGGTCGCAGACTTTGACAATAGGGAAGTCCTGGAGGTTAATGATGGAGCTGTCGTCGGTACAAACGCTGTCGCCTTATGTGCGGGTGGCCATGGATCATTGGCTCCATCCCGGTTCGGTGCTGGACGAGCGAATGTTATGGGATTATGAGCTGCTATACGTGAAGCAAGGGACGCTCGAGGTCGAATTCGGACATGAGACGATCGTGGCGGGGAACGGCGACGTCCTGTTGTTCAAGCCCCGCCAGCCACACGTCCTCCGCGTGCCGGAGCACGGCCCCGTGCATCAGCCCCATATTCACTTCGACCTGCACGAAACGTTTGACAGCTCCGAGGTGCCCGTCTCCTTCAAGCACGAGAAGGATATGACCCCGGAGGAGAAACGCTGGTTCCGCGACGATCTGCTATCGGGTCCCGAGTTCAAGCTGGGCAGCCTGATCCGGCTCCAAACCGTCCATCCCTTCGAGGAACTGCTGTTCAGAATTATTCGCGAGCAAGAGATGAGACTTCCCTATTATCAAGTTCGGGTAAAAAGCTTGCTCCTGGAGCTGCTCGTCTGTCTGCTTAGGGATGCGCAAGCCCCGCAACTGAAGCGAACAAGCGGGAAAGGTTCCGTCAGGCTCGAGGATATCCAGCTCTATCTAAGCGAGAACGCCGGCCGCGAGCTGGCTTTGGAGGAGCTGGCGGAGCAGTTCCATCTGAATAAGCATCATCTCATTCGGCGCTTTAAAGAAACGTACGGCATTACTCCGATCCAATTCCATCAGCAGATGCGGGTCGAACGGGCCCGCAGCCTGCTTAAGCACTCCCTTCTCAGCGTACAAGACATCTCTGATATGCTCGGCTACCCAAGCATTCACGCCTTCAGCCGCGCCTTCAAAAACAAAGAGGGCCGCAGCCCCAGCGCCTATCGCGAGGCGGCTACCTCCTGAAACAGATGACTGACGAGACCATCGGGCCATACCCGGTCCAGCGGCGAAGAAGGACTAACCTTCGTTATCCTTCTTCCCGTCGTACCTATTCCACTACTGTGATCGTTGTATACACATCGCCGTCATAGTGACTGTCCACGACGTCCTGCGTCAAGGAGAAGTTGCAGTGCGCGGCTATCAAATATTGTCCGGCAGGCAGCTTCAGCTCTTTTTCCGCGTAGAAGGCTCTCCAGAACTCCGCATCGGGATCATCGGAGCTGTAGCCACCGCTCTTCACGAACGGGAACTCCATCGTCTCTCCCCAAGCGAATTTCATGGGCGTCAAATCCGAGGTGCTGGCACCGTCCATATCGAAGTCCTTCCCGTCTGTCAGAGTGAAGCCGACCTTGGCGCTGCTGGATCCCCATACCGTAAACTCTTTCTCATCCCCGGTGTATGTCAGCGAAGCCGATAGCACAATGGGCTCTCCTGCCTTATAAGTCGTCTTCTCCACGTTGAGCCGCATCTCGAACGGCTCTTCCTTATGCACGAGCTTCGGATTGTCCATCCGCTCCGCCACAATCGGATTAGTGGTGGAAGAAGGCCCCTCCGGCCGCTCTTCCCCGCCGCAAGCTATCAACAATACAATCGCCGCCAGCCATAACAAGGCGAGTCCTGATAATCTGTTCATCGTCCAGCGTCCCCTCTCTACTCCGGCCTGTTGTGTAATGGTATAGACGCTCCGCGTCGCCCAATTGTTCCCGACCGGAGACGAAAAAGAAAGAAGATCGCAAGCCCCCCTATCAGGCGGTCCTTGGATCTTCTTCCTTGATGCCGATTATCTATTGCCGGCCGTTTATTGACGCATATGCTTCTTACGCGCCGGCACCGCAGCATTTTTTGTATTTTTTGCCGCTGCCGCAAGGACACGGTTCGTTGCGGCCGATCTTCTGCTTCGTCTGGAAGCTGTAGACGTCGGCCTTCGGCATGTCTAGCGGTGCCGGACGGTCGGCGAGAGGAGCAACCGCGGCAGCGTTCGCGCCTTGGGGCTGCAGCACCGGGCCGGCGCCTTGCCTGTAGGCGGACATCTCTTCCGGCGAATGGCCTTTGAGCACCCACATCCGCGTATGATTATGGAAGGACGCCAGCGCATCCATCAACTCGTTCATTTCATTGTCCGATCCCAGCTCCAGATGCTCCATTAATTGAATAAACAGATCATTCATCGAAGCGCCGTTCTGAATGGCGGACGCGGCTTCGTCGGCCATGATGTCCAGACTTTTGGCGTCTACTCGCCAATGCTTGCGCAAGACGGACGCGAACTTCTTGTAGCCATCATGACGATCCACATAATCGTGCGCGGCTGCACGGATCACCTCCGGCTCCGCAAATGGATAATAAGGAAGATTGGGGCGATTTTGCTGCTCGGCAATCAACTCGGACGGATCTTTTAACATGAAGTTCCATACGTTTTCTTCGTCGTAATTAAGACTATAATCATAATAGGCCAGATCGCAGACAACTCTCCAGAAAGCCGTTCCGTCGACCGGCTCGCCCGTAAGCCTCTCTACATGCCCGGTTAACGTCTCCTTGTCCATGTATCCATAGTAGAACAGGAGGCCTCTCGTCAGATTAGCCCAACGTTCGTTGCGTTTCAGCATGTCCATCTGCTTGTCCATATCCAGCGTCTTCAGCTTCGCGACGACTTCCTGCGGCATAAAGACATAATCGTCCATCGGGAAGAGCAAACCATATTGCTGAAAATACATGGAATCATAATTGTTGTCGATTTTCTCTATAGAAACAATGCCGCCCGGCGCTTTCATGACGCTCTGCAGCACCGTAAAGCGTTCGATGTCCATTCGCTCCAGGCTGTATTCTATCTTGTCGACGATCTCGGCAGTCAATCGTTTGGCGAGGTCGGCTTTATTGAGTTGGCTGACGCCTCGAACATCCAGCGCCTGGCGCAATTCGGTCAATTCGTCTTTTTTGAGCTTACCCAGGATTTCCGTCAAAGTCATCTTGTTCGGTTTTACTGTTGGCATAACGATAATCTCCTTGTTTGGCTTACAATTTACCTTGTTTATACTAATTACTAAGATAATAGTATAACAGATAACGCCTTAACGCGCAGACATGGATGCAACCCTCTTTTTGCCGGCGAACATAGCAAGCATTATGCCATACAGATCAGGTTTCGCACTATATGAATCCTTCTATTGCAGCATCATAATAAAGCTTAGTAATATGATTATAAACGTTGCGGAGGGATTACAAACATGCCTTACACGGCTAATGGCAATCGATACAACGAAATGGTATATAACCGCTGCGGCAACAGCGGCATCAAGCTTCCCGCCATATCGCTCGGATTATGGCATAACTACGGCGGACAGGACGTGTTCGAGAACGGGAGAGCGATCGCGCGCGCAGCGTTCGACGCCGGCATTACCCACTTCGATCTCGCGAACAATTATGGACCGCCCTACGGCTCAGCGGAGGAGTCCTTCGGCCAAATCTTGCAAAAGGATCTCGCCCCTTACCGGGACGAGCTGATCATCTCGACTAAGGCAGGCTACGACATGTGGCCGGGTCCATACGGAAACTGGGGCTCCAAGAAGTATCTCGTGGCCAGTCTGGATCAAAGCCTCCGCCGCATGGGTCTGGATTACGTCGATATCTATTACCATCATCGTCCGGATCCCGACACGCCGCTCGAAGAAACCATGTCCGCGCTGGATCTCATCGTCCGTCAAGGAAAGGCGCTGTATGTCGGCATCTCCAACTACAGGGAGGCCGAGGCTCGCGAAGCCGCGGCTATTTTGAAGCGGCTTGGCACGCCTTGCCTAATCCATCAAGCCAGCTACTCCATTTTGGACCGCTGGATCGAAGACGGCCTGCATAACGCGATGAACGAGGAGGGCGTCGGCATCATCGGCTTCGTGCCGCTCGCGCAAGGCGTCCTCACGAATAAATATTTAAATGGGATTCCTGCCGATTCCCGTGCAGCCGGGCATAGCCGCTTCCTGAACAAGGACAGCATCCCGGATTGGAAGCTGGCTATTGTCCGTCAGTTGAACGAACTGGCCGCGCAGCGCGGTCAAAGTCTGGCGCAGATGGCGCTCGCCTGGGTTCTGCGCGACGGCGGCGTCACATCCGCGCTTATCGGCGCGAGCAAGGTCAGCCAGATCGAAGAGAACGTCCGCGCGCTGGACAACCTGACGTTCTCGGTCGAAGAGCTCGAGCTGATCGACCGGATTTCGAAGGGCGACGGCGCGCAAGCGTAAGCCGGCCGCGTTACGTCGAACGGAAACGTCGAACGGAAACTCCGGACGGACGATTCGTCGAACGGAGAACCCCGGACGACTATTCGTCGTCTGGCCAACCCGAGACGTTTGCCAACGCTATTCGGCCGCGCCGTCTGCTAGCGTTCCGTGCGTTTCATTCCGGCGCGCACACGTTTGGAGGCAAGTTTTTTCGCCAAATCAAGTTTTGAAACTCGGCATTTCGTAAAACACCCTTTTGTCGTGGTATATAGTAGGAAATCCTCCCTCTATCTCATCGATTCATCACGCAATAGGCAAAATAAAGGGAAATCCGACCTCTAATTCGTGTGAAATCGATGCTCCAGACGTATTCCGCCATATTTAGAGGGTGATTTTCCCTTTACTTCCGAATGACGGGCGCCTAGCGTGAGATTAGAGGGAGATTTTCCTTTTAGCCGGCATAGGCCGTTAGTCGGCGTCGCTGGTTGTTGCTCACCAGTCTTGGAGTAGCATCATGTCCTTTACAAAGCAACAAGACCGCCGTGGAGCTTCTTCGGCGGTCTTGTCGTTATAACGGCGACACTTAAAGTACGTGTTCAAAGATCAGTTATTCGTACAATATTGTATGGCATGAAGCTCGTATACGGTAAAATCATTATAGAAAGGAGTTGCCCGCCATGATCGAATTTCTGCCTCCCAACCTGCATCAGCTCGACTTGCATCTGATTCAGTTCGGTATGGAGCAATGCTCGCCCAATCATATCGTCGGTCCGGGCGTGAGGGATTATTACAAAATCCACTGCATCCTGGGGGGCGAAGGAAACTTCGAGATCGGGGGCAACGGATACCGTTTAGGTCCCGGACAAGGCTTCCTGATCGCTCCAGGAATTGTCGCGCGTTATGCCTCGGATCCGGATAATCCTTGGCGCTACTGCTGGATCGGCTTCGACGGAATCAAAGCCGCGACCTTGCTCGGCCAAGCCGGTCTCTCCGTTGAACAGCCGATCTTCCGGGCCGAGGACGCACAATATTATGAAGGCATAATCGGGAGAATGGAGGAAACGGCCTCCATGAGGGCCGGCCGGGACATCCGGCTGACAGGGCTGCTCTACGAATGGCTTTCTGCCGTCGTGGAAGCCCAGACGCCGCAACCCGTCCCGCCGGAGACGCGGTCGCGGGATCGTTATATCGCGCAAGTCGTCCATATGATCGAGAGGAATTATGCCAATCGTCTGACTGTCGCCGCCATCGCCCGGTTCGTCGGCTTGCAGCGCAGCTATCTGAACGCCCTGTTCCAGGAGGAGATGGGCTGCAGCATTCAGCAGCATCTCATCGCATACCGGATGAGGAGGGCCGGGGAGCTGCTCGCGTCCACCCCGCTCTCCGTCGGCGATACCGCGCGCTCCGTAGGCTACGACGATCCGCTCCTGTTCTCCAAGATGTTCCGCAAGACGATGGGTATGTCGCCTACGGAATACCGCAACACAAGGTAAAGCAGCCACGCCGTCCTTTGGCGGCGCGGCGCGTTCATCGGAATGGGACTGTGGTGACACCCGCACCGCCCCACTACTCGTTGGGAGCTGCGCGCGGTACAGAAGGGCGATTACGCTTGCTTCCGCTTGCCGAGCGTAAGCCGGAACGTCTTGATCTCGTAAGGCGTCAGCTCGTAACGAATCGGCTCGCCATCTTGATGCAGTTCGCCGATCGGCCGCTCCTGCAGATCGCATTCCTGCCACGCAATAATGTCATAGTCGCTGCCAAGCTCTGCCATGCTGCGAGCGCCGGCATATTCGTGCAAGCGCACGATCAGCCCATTGCCATCTTCCGCCCGTTTCACCGCATCGATCGCGACATGGGCTCCGCTTGGCCGCAGGAACGACTTGCCTGCCGCCGCAGAGATCCCCTCCACGACGTAAGACGGGTTGTTAAGCTGCCACGCAGCTTCGGCCGTGCCTGCTTCGACCCAATCTCCGCGATGCGGATAGAGCGAATAAGTGAAGACATGTTCGCCTTGATCCGCATGCGGGTCAGGGTACACGGCCGACTTGATCAGGGACAAACGGATGACGTTGTCCTTAATGTCGTGACCGTACTTGCAGTCATTAAGCAGGCTGACGCCATATCCGCGCTCCGACAGGTCGACCCATTGATGGCCGACGGTTTCGAACCGGGCATGATCCCAGCTCGTATTCCAGTGCGTAGGCCGCTTTACGTTGCCGAACTGAATGTCGTAGGTGGCTTCCGTCGTCCGAATCCGTACCGGGAACGCCACCTTCAGCAGCTGTTGCTGCTCGTGCCAGTTAACGTTGGTCGCGAAGTCGATCCGGCGGTTATTCGCATAGACGGCAAGCTTCTGCACGATAGAGGAATCCCCGTACGTCCACTCCAATCGCAGCACCGCCTTCAGCCGGCCTGCCTCTACCAGCTCCAAGGAGACCAGCGCGTCGATCTCCCGCATTTTCTCCCCATAGTACAAATCGATGTCCCATGCCTCGAACATCTTGGGTTTGTCTTCGAACACCTGCAGTACGTTGCCTCTCGATCCGGCCGCAAGCACCTCTCGTCCCGCTTCCTTATCGAACAGGCTTGCAATTTGCCCCTGCTCGTTGAAGGCAATGGCATAAAACGGCGTCGTCAGCACTTTGCCATCCCATTGGAAGGTTGACGCAGACGCAGACGCTGCCGTCGTTTGCGGCTCGGCCGACTCCGGCTCGAAGTTTAATGCGACCGCGCCAAGAGCAGGAATGCCCGGCACCAGTACATGCCACTCTCCTTCCACATATTCCGCCTGCAGTTCCTCTCCGCCAGGAGTCATCGTCCATTTGCCCGCTGGGCCGACATCATCCCGCTTCGGAATGGTCACGAGCTCTCCACGCTCGAACGACCCATTGTTATATACCGTAAAAGCAAACGCTCCGGAGTCGGCGCTCCGCGCCAGCTTCCCTGCCGCTTGATCCCGCGCCCCCAGCCCCCATTGCTCGGCTTCCTCGTACTCCGCCTTGGCATCCTCATAGACTTCCGTAATGGACGATCCCGGAATAATATCATGGAATTGATTGCGCAGTATGGCCAGCCAGCCCTCGTAGAGACGCTCCGCCGACTGCTCATCCCACTCGCCGCTCTCCACGGCAGTCATCGCCTGAAGCCATTCCGCTTCGCGGTACAGCAGCTCCAGCTTGCGGTTCATGCGCTTGTTATAGGCTTGGCTCGTATAGGTGCCGCGGTGATACTCCAGGTACAACTCGCCATCCCATGTATGCACGTAACGGTCCGTACCATCGACCGCCTCATGCAGCTTCTCAAAGTAATCATCCGCCCTGCTCGGCACGACCTTAGGCAAGCCCGGCATATTCTCCAGCCTGCGGCGCATCTCCAGCATATGCCGGTTGACCCCGCCGCCTCCGTCGCCGTAGCCGTAGGAGAGAAGCAGCTCCTTATTGACGTCCTTGTTGCGGTAAGTATCCCAAATCCCCTTGACGCTAAACGGCTCGATGAGACCGTTATACGTATACCACCAGACACCTGCGTCCGCCACTTCCGGCGTCGTGATGAAATGGGTCAAAATTTCGCTGCCGTCAATGCCCCGCCACTTGAACGTATCATGCGGCATCCGATTATATTGGTTCCAACTGATCTTCGTCGTCATAAACGTCTTAATGCCGGATTTCCTTAAAATTTGCGGCAGCGCCCAGCTATATCCGAATACGTCCGGCAGCCACAAGTAATCGCATTCCACGCCGAACTCATCGCGGAAAAACTTCGTGCCGTACAAAATCTGCCGAACCAGCGACTCTCCGCTCGTCAAATTGCAGTCCGCCTCCAACCACATAGCGCCGCCGGCTTCCCAGCGTTTCTCCTTTACCCGTTCGCGGATCGCCTCGTAGATTTCGGGATAATCCTTCTTTATATAAGCGTATAATTGGGGCTGCGACTGCAGGAAAACGTATTCCGGATACTGTTCCATCAGCCGAAGCACGGTCGAGAACGAACGGGCCGCCTTCTCGCGCGTATGCGTCAGCCGCCACAGCCAAGCGACGTCGATATGCGTATGGCCGACCGCATGTACCGTTACGGGATGCCGGGACTCCAGCTTTCCAAGCTCCTCCTTCAGCAGCGCGATCGCTTCCTTTACCGTTCCGTAGAACGCCTCTGAGCCCGGTCGGGACCAGTCCAGCAGCAAGAAGGCGCGGTCGAGCGCCGTCAACAGATCCTGTCTTGCGGGCGACGATTCCTCCAGCACCTTCGCCGTCTCCAGAGCAGCAATCCCCGTGAAAAACAAATCATCCGCAGCCTCATCCAACACGCAGAGATCGGCTCGCTTGAATTCATGCTCCTGCTCCGTAGGCACGCCTCCGCCCTCAAGGCCCGACCACAAGCGGAAGGTAAGCTCCAGCTCGCGGCCGACGGCATCCTCGGGGAGCAGGACCTCCTGATGATTGCTGTCGACGCCCTGATAAGGGACTCCGTCGACATAAATTAACGATTCAAAGGCCGAGTTGTTGCCGGCGCCCGTCAAACCGAAATCGAATACGCCTACAACCTTCTGCCCTTGCCACTCGGCGGGCACTTCGACATGGCGCTGGAGCCAGACATACAGATCGCGCCCCTTCCAGCGCTCCCCCTTGCGCATCGTTCTCTCACGGGAGATTGAAGGCGCACGCTGCACGCCGTTCGCTCGCTCCTCGTCGACCTCCATCGCCCACTCCCCCAGCTCGATGACATGCCGATAACGGAGCTTCCCGAGCTCCTTGATTCTTTCCTGCAGCTTGTCGATAATCCAAAACATCGTAATCTCCTCCTGCGATTGTTTAATTTAATAACACGTGTTATCAATGCTTGAAAAAAGCCGCCGCAATTTTCGTAATTCAACTCTGTACCGGCGGCGGTGCACGTTACGTTCTAACGGCTTACGGACAAAAATGACGTTATATCGATGAAAGTAGGCAATTTTTCTCTAACGGACCCAGCAAGGCTGTCTATCCATTGTGCAAAGATGAAATCGCAGGCAAGTGTCCGGTAAGAAATGAACTGAGAAGTAAACGGGAGCAACTGTAACGGAACTGAAAGGCGTTATTTCAGCAAAAAGCGGCACTTCGCAAATCTAATGGAACTGACAGCCCTTATGAAGGGCAAAAGTCCGCGGCTTGCCTGAATTTCTCACGTATAACGTCGCCGAGTTCCGTTAGATTTTAAAATCACGCCAAACGATCCATATAAGGGCCCTCATTTCCGTTAGCACGTTGGCGATGATGGATTGCAGCTTCATTACCGATTCTGCACACAATGAATCGACGATCTCCCAGTTGAACCTATACTCGTCAGCAACCAGGAAATACTGATTTTGGGCAGGGAATAAGGTCTGCTCGGCCAACTTAACGGACAACCTCGGCTGCAGTTTGGCCGGTTCTACCGATCGCGCGCCATACTTTCTCCCGGCACGATAGTTGCTTTTAGCCACAGCTTCTCCGGCCTCATTGCTTGACCAGGTTCCTCCAAGCTGCCGATCAGACGGCGCACCGCCTCCTCGCCCATTTCGGCATAGGGAATTTCGACGCAGCCGAGCGGCGGAGCCATAAACGCGTTGCTTCGGTTCGTATTGTCGCCTGCCATGACGGACAGATCCTTGCCCACCGCGATTCCGAGCTTCCAAGCCGCCCGATACAGAATCGACGCGCTGACCGACCAATTGATGAGGATGGGCGGCAACTTCCCGTTCTCCCTCCCGCGAAGCTCCTCCAGAAACCGGAGCATCCAAGCCTCGTCATAGGCTTGCAACTCGTGGACGACCGGAACCAACCCTCTCTCAAGGCACCACCGCTCGTAGGCGGAACGTCTCGCCCGTTCAGCCCAGTTCGATCCCGGCTCCTCCAGATAGGCATCCAGATATACAGGAGTAAAGCCGCTTATGGCGCCAATATGATCCAAGACATCGAGAATGCTCTCCCGGTAGTCCACGAGGATAGAGGAAGCTTCAGCCGTGCCTGCATAACCCTCGATGGAGATGTACGGTACCTTCGCCTTACGCACTGCATCCAGCCATTCTCGACTCTCGAACGGGATCGCATCCAGACTGATAATGCCGTCGAGTCTACGCTGCCTGTACAAATCGAGGAGCTCGAACCGATCCCGCTCGTCCCCGCCCTTACCGCTAATCAGCACATGATAACCCCGTTCCGCGCAAGCTCTCTGCATGCCTTCAAGCACTTGAAGGAACAGCGGATTTTTCATATCGCCAAACGCCGCAACGCAGCGGCTGACACCCGTCTTCATCGCTCGGGCCCCAGCGTCAACGTGGTAGTCCAGCTCCTTAATCGCCTTAAGTACCTTCTCGCGCGTCTCCGGCCCGACTCCGATGCCAGCCGTTCCGTTGATGACCGCAGATACCACGCTGCGAGACACGCCGGCCGCCTTCGCGACGTCGAAGCTCGTCGTTCTTTTCGCCATAATGATTGCACCTCGCCACTAGAATAACACGTGTTATAAGCGCTGTAAATGGGCTTTGTACGATCAGTAGCTTCATTACGTTAACGGGAGAGCAGTTCCAATATGTGCTAAAATATATGTGTGCAAAAAGTAATTTAACTTTGGGATGTGGTTTAAATACATTTATCAAAAAAAGCATCTAACAATAAGGTTATGATCGAGTATTTTGATTCATTAGAAGAATCCGACAAGAAATTAGTTCCGTTGATTATTTGTCCAGGTCTGTCCGAGACAGCAGAAGAATATCTAGATTTGCTTGAGGCGGTTCTACCAAGAAGAAGTATAATTCTATCATTTCGAGGCAGGGGGAAAAGCGACACCCCCGATAGAGGATACAATCTGAACGAACATGTATCAGATATTGAGGCAGTCGTAAAGCAGACTGGAATCTCATCGTTCCATTTATTTAGTTATTCACGTGGTGTTTCTTATGCTTTAGGCTACGTTGAAAGACACAAGGAACAAATACACTCGTTAATTATTGGCGATTATCCTCCAGAGCATCGAGCAATGCCACATGATTGGCCCGAAGATTATATAAACAACTATTTAATCCCTTACAATCGAACAGCGAATATCCGACCTGAAGCGGTATGGGGTATCCAAAGAGAATCTGCTTTTATTAATTTAGATCATATGTCTTTGTCGATGCCTGTTTTAGTGGGGAGAGGCAAGCTTCAAGAATCGTTAATTACGGATACCGACCTTGATCGTTATAAGAAAATGTGCAGCAATATAACAGTAAAAGAGTACTCTCAGTCTGGACATAACCTAAAAGGGCCCGAGAAACAGTTGTTTTACACCGACGTAACTGATTTTTTAGATACATTGAGCGTAGGATTAGACTAACGCGCTAGCACACGACAGTTCGATTCTGAATTCCCTAAAACCTTTAGGTGTTCTTCCTTGGTTCTGGTATTATTGGGGAACCAGCTCTGGCAATTATTCTAGCTTATCTCTTCCTGGGAGAAACCATCTCCACTTTTCAATCCGTAGCAGGGTCTTATACATTAGGAGGAATTATGAATGGCAACTTTTGATGATTTTCTAAAACTCGATCTTCGTGTGGGAACAATTATTAAGGCTGAATTTTTTGCAAAAGCCAAAGTCCCGGCCATCAAACTGGAAATTGACTTTGGTGAAGAAATTGGTATCAAGTCCTCCAGCGCACAAATCACGAAAAGATATACGGCTGAAGGTATTGTCGGAAAACAAATTGTGGGTGTCGTCAACTTTCCGCCTCGCCGGATCGCGGGATTCAATTCGGAAGTTTTGGTTCTGGGCGGAGTGCCAGAACAAGGGGACGTTGTACTGTTAAAACCAGATGTTAATATACCCAATGGAACACAAATCGGATAAATTAGCTTAATCATTCAACTCCTAACGGAGAACGATATCTTAATAAAATAGCGACAGTCAAGGATTTTATTCGTTCTTGGCTGCCGCTGTTTTTATAGTTGGGGGCAATCTATCACTTTTCAGCAAGCGTCAAGCGTCACATAGCCCCCATCTTGAAATAGAAGCCATCGTTTCGACTGGCGATGCTTCTTCTTAGTTCTGCGTCTGCATCTCTCTCGTCGGGCCCAGTACGCCGGGTACCTTGAGACCTGCTTGGCGAAGCAGCACGGTCATCTGGCCGCGATGATGCGTCTGGTGATCGACCAGTTTGCGCAGAAATTTGCCGCGAGGCGTCTTGCCCACGAAAGTATCGATCTCTTCCGTCATCGACTCATCCGTCAGCTTCGAGCCTTCGCTGGCATACGCCGCGATTATGGCTTCGTATTGCGAGACGATCTCGGCCATCGTCGCCGGCACTGGAGCGCCGCGCTCGATCGTTGGAACATTCAAGCCTGCAAAGCGGCCGAACGCGCCGGCAGTGCTCACCAAGTGCCAAGCAAGCCAGCTCAATGAGTTATGGCCTTCTACGATCGCCGCATTCATTTTGTCATCCGAGATCGCCTGCATAACGGACAATGTTCCTGCAGCCGAAGCTGCCCAATCTTCCATAAAGTCACCCGATGTACGATACATTTGTCGATGATCCCTCCCAAAAAGTTGTCCCCTCCATTCTATTATGACCCGGCCGATAATTCAAACGCGGCGAACGCGATCTTAACTTGAATTTGGTACACGACTCCACTACACTTGACTTATCATCCCTTGAAGTTGTAAGGATGTACGGGATGTTAATAGAGGGGTGAGCGTACTTGTTCTTGCATTTCATTACAGAACGCGAGCATAAAGAAGCTTTTCTGGAGCTTGCGCACCGGATCGCGAAGTCGGACGGCTTCGTGAACCGTAACGAGTTAACTTATTTGCAGGGTTGGATGGTGGAGCTTGGCCTTCCGGACTGGCGGCCTTCCGCCGACGTCGAGACGACGACCGCAGACCTGCTCGGCAGCCTGAAGGATGAGCGCCTTAAGCGGATATTTCTCGCGGAGATGCTGCTGCTCAGCTATGCCGACGGCAACTACGACGACCAGGAAAAAGCGATATCGGATGAGATGCAGCGATTATTCAGCTGCGATGATGAGTCATTCGCTTCGTTCAAAAGCTGGGTTGAAAGCATGAACAAGCTGAAAGTGGAAGGCATGAAGCTGGTGCTTGGCGTTTGACGCATACCGTCTATTCATGAGAAAAACGCCTATCGAGGCTATAATGTGGTCAAAAAGCCTGAGCCCTGGCGAGTCATTCTCTCGTCTAGGGCTCAGGCTTTTCGTTATTCCCTCTCAATCGCTATCCTGCAGCGCGCTCCAGGATTCTCTCCAGCACCAGCTCGATGACCGTCGGCGAACCCGTTAGATCAAATCGCAGAAACGCAAGCCGATCTTGAATCAGCTTCGCCTCCACCCCTGCCGTGACCGATCGGACCTCGTACCCCTTCAAATCATCCCAATAGGCAAGCCCGAACGGAAGGGGAGACCAATGGCCGATCTCGAACGCCATGCGGATTCTGTCCCCGCCTTTCTCGTAGCCGCTCACGAATACTTGAGGAACGGCCTCCTCGAACTCATCGCCCATGTCTCCCTTGCCGACGTAGCTCCGCAGCCGTTCAGGCGTACTGGAGCCTTGGACGAACGCCATCTGGCATTGACGATCATAGTACTGGAACGTGTCGGGCCATGGCCCTGCAGCCGTGCCGCCCAACGTCATCGTATAATCGTTCACCTCGGGACGAACAAGCGTATCGCGGGTAAGCATGTATACGGGAGCGGTAACCTCATTGCGTGCATGATAGTTCGCAATCGCCTGCGGCAGCGTCGTCAGCGTAATGGGATATTGCGTAATATAGTCGAAGAATAAGTCCAGCATGCCGGCGCATGCCTCGACATGGGAAGCTGGATAGATAGCGAACCGGTCGGTATATTCCATCTCGTGGCTTTCCTGTTGCTGCAGAAAATAAACTTGCTCGTTATTCGCCGTGTTATCCAGATAGTTATGGAACAGCTTCTTCCAATATTCAATATTGTCGCCCGAGCAAAGTCCCGCCCGCAAAACGTCATTAGGGTCTGTCGAGTAGATGCAGGGACTGCCGGAATGATACGTCGCGTGCAGATCGCGCGCCGTCCATTCGCTGGCGACCAGCTTGCCCTTGCCGGGATGCGGCGCCTTGAACCGGCCGCTGTCGATGTACCAGGAGCCCCATGGAATCCCCTTGTGGGTAATGTTATCCCACCATACCTGCTCCCAGCAGTATCCCCATATGCCTTGGAAGCCAAGCTCCTCCGCCACCTCGACAAACTCCTTATAGATACTGCCTCTGGCAACAATCTTGGTCTTCGCCCAGGGGAACGTATCCTGCAGCACGGCCCATCCTTCCTGGAGCGCCTGCTTCAGCCTTGCCCTGGAATGCTCCGATTCATCCGCGTAGAACGGCGTCTGAAGAATGACATCGTCTCCGTATTGCTCATGCCATCCCAGAATACGTTCGGCGAGCACCGGAGCCGATTCGGCATTGACGATCCATGTAACCGGAATGCCGTGCTTGTGAGCGAGCTCCGCCGTCCGATCGATCCCTTCGATCGCGATCCCATGTCCCCAGCTCTGGTCGACATGGGTCGCATAGCTGACGAATGTATAGATCAACTGTCCCGGTTTCATGTTAAACGCAGCTCCTTCTACTGCTTATTATCCGCCCACCAGGCGTCAATCTGCGCCTGCAGCTCTGCCTGCACCTTCTCGATACCAGCCGTTTTCAGCTTCTCGTTGCGTTCATCAACCACCTTGGAAGGATTCGCAACCGCACCGGTAGCCAAAATTTTGTATTCCGATATAACCGCGGTCAGCTCGGCAATTTCATTCTTCACCTTGGAATCGTCGAATACGAAGCCCATGAGCGGGAATCGTACCGCCTCCTCGTTAAACTTCTTCCAGTTGATGTACAGATCATCCGGCTGACCCGGCTTCAAGTAGTTCAGCATCTGGCTACCGATGACCCAGAACAGAGCGCTGGTGCCATAACCGGAGTCCGCGATCGGTTCGATCCGATTGTCGCCGACCTTATTGTAATGTTTCCCTTCAATGCCATGCACGATCAAATTGATGACATACGGATCCGTATGCAAGTAGTTGAGCACCATCATCGCACGCTCCGGATCCTCGGACGTTCTCGAGATGGAGAACATCGAGCCGGCAGCGAGGTCCGTCGTCACGATCGGCTCCGTTACGACATGCGACACGTAATCGTACAGATTGTTGTCGGCGATCTTTACTTCGATGTCCGAACCCGGCTTCCATACGCCCGATGACATCCACAGCTTGCCCTGGCGTCTGAGGTCGCCCGCACTCGTCTTGCTTGTTCCCGCATCCGGGTTGATATAACCTTTTTCGTAATACTTGCGGAACAGCTCGAATTCTTTTTTGTCAATAGCGACAAGCTCGGGATCCAATATCGATTTCACTTCCATCTTGGGCGCCGTGTAGTCAACCAGGAACATTTGGGTCTTGCCCGGCGTCGGGCCAACCGGACGGTAATTGGAATTCGTCTCGTACATCATGTGGATGCCGCCGCCCGAATTGCCGGAGCCGCCAGACATATACAGGTTCGTCATGCCTTTCTCTTCCTTTGCGATCTTCTCATACCAAGGCTCCAGATCCTCCCATTTGTTAATCGTTTCGATCGGAATGTTATATTTGTCGACGATATCCTTGCGGTACGTAAACGATTGCCCTTGCGTAATCTCTTTGTTCGTCGGAACGGCGTACAGCTTCCCTTTCATGCGCGGCGCTTCCAGATAGAGCGGATGCAGCGTTTCCTTGATGCCTTGGCCGTGCTTGTCCAGCAGCTCATCCAGCTCCAGGAACGCTCCCTTCGTCACGTTGCCGAAGTAATTGAGCCAAGATGCCGAGAATACAAGGTCCATCTTCTCGCCGGTATTCATCATCAGCTCGGTACGGTTCTGATACTCGCTGGCGGCGATGGGGACCAGCTTGACGGTCGCGTTGATTTTTTCTTTAAAAAACTCGTTAAGCTTCTCTTCTACGAGCGCGCCGTCGGCCTCCGGAGTACCAAAGTAAACGATGGATACTTGATAAGGCTTAAGCTCGGCATCGGTCGGCTTGCTAGTCTCTGCACCGGCGTCAGGCTGCTTGCTTGGCGCAGTTGTGGCTTCGTTTGTCTTGTTTGTGCCGCTTTCCTTGCCGTCGGAAGCACAGGCTTGCAGCACCAGCATGGCCGCAAGCATGATTGCGAGCGCAATCAGAAATGACTTTTTTTGTCTCATGTCTCATAACCCTCCATTAATTAGATTCATATAGTACGGCATGGCGAATGTCAATCCGCATACCGGAACTACCGCAGCGGGATCAGCCTTTAACGGCGCCGACGGTGAGGCCTTTGACGAAATATTTCTGGAAGAATGGATAAATAAGCAGTATGGGGCCCATGCATACGACCGCAAGGGCCATCTGCAGTGATTCATCGGGCAGGTTGCTCATCAGCTCCGGATTCTGTGCGGCCAATTGCACGTTATTGCGAAGATACTGTACATCGTTTAATACTCGCAGCATTAAGTATTGCAGCGGATACTTGTCTTCGGTCCGAATGAACAGAAGCGAGTTGAACCAATCGTTCCAGAACAAGATGGTGCCAAGAAGCGCCATCGTCGCCATAACGGGAAGCGAAAGCGGCAGGACGATCCGGAAAAAAATACGAAATTCGCTTGCCCCGTCGATTCTGGCGGACTCGATCAGCGCGGGATGAATGGTCGTCTGGAAGAAGGTACGCATAATAATGACGTTAAACGGAACAATGAGCAGCGGCAGTACGAGCGCCATATACGTATCCAGCAGCCCCAGCGATTGGGTGAAAATGATATATTTGCTTACCACTCCCCCGTTGAACAGCATCGTAAAGAACAGAACGAAGGTGAAGAACGTACGGAACGGATAATCCTGACGAGAGATGGGGTACGCGTACAGCGCCATCAAGAGAACGCTCGCAACGGTGCCGACGACCGTAATGCCGATGCTGATGGCATACGCTCTGAAGATCGTTCCGTAATCCTTGAACAAGCTCTCGTAAGCGATCCATGACAGCTTATCCGGAAAAAACTGATACCCCTCGGTCACCAAGGTGTCGATATGGGTCAAGGATACGATGATAACCAGAACGACGGGTATGACGCATAGGAACGATAGAATAAGGAATATGCCGTTAAGCATGATATTGGCGACTGGAGAGATTGTATTCTCCCGCCTGTTAGCCGGACCGCTCATGTCTTTCATCTCCTGTCTTGATCTAGAACAAAGCCTGATCGGGGTTTATTTTTCGCACCGCCGAATTCGTCAGCAGGACGAGCACGAAGCCTAATACGGATTGCGCCAAGGCCGCGGCGGACGACATGCCGATATCGTTAAGCTCCATCAGCACGCGGTAGACATAGGTGTCGACCGTGTCGGTCACGGGATAGAGCGCCCCGGAATCCATCGGGACTTGGTAGAATAGTCCGAAGTCGGAATTGAATACGCTCCCCATCGAAAGAATCGTTAAGATGATAATAATAGGCTGGATGCTCGGCAGCGTAATATATAGCGTTTGCTTCCACTTCGATGCTCCGTCGAGCACGGCGGCTTCGTAATATTCCTGATCGATGCCCGCTATCGCCGCGATATAGATCACCGCTCCGATGCCGACATTTTTCCACGCATTTACCAGGATGAGAATATAGGGCCAATAGGCTTTCTCCGAATACCAGAAAACTCTGTCCAATCCAAACCATTCGAGAATCGACGCGTTCATAAAGCCTTTATCCGGATTGAGAAAAGCGTACACCAGATAGCTGACAACGATCATGGACAAGAAATAAGGCATGATGAGAAATGTCTGATACGTTTTGGCCAATCGGCCGCGCAGCTCGTTGATCGCGACGGCTATTGCTATGGACAGTACGGTGTTGACCGCCATAAAGGCCAGGCTGTACAACACCGTATTGCGCGTAATTCTCCAAAGGGAGCCTGACGTGAACAGAAACTCGAAATTACGGAATCCGACCCAGGGACTTCCGAGAATACCGTCGATATAATTGATATTTTTAAATGCGATAAACACCCCGAACATCGGCAAGTAGTTGTTGACGATCAGCACGATAAACGTGGGCACCAGCATGATCGTCAAAAATCTGAACTTCCATAGAGAATGGATGAAATACGCAATCCCCGTTCTCTCCTTCACCAGCCTTCACTCCTCTCGATTGATTTCAGTATAGGGCAGCCCATCATCCAATACGATGATCAATAGAAGCTGCCTTGTGACGGAAGTGAGCCGAGGTCGGACTTGTCCGAATGCCAGCAAAAAATAAAGCAAGGAGCTTAGCCAGTTATTCTCGCAATGTTTCTAAATATCTGACATGCATTGACAGGAATATTTTCTTAGGGGTATGTTTAATGTAGAAACAAGAAAATTATACCAACTGGAGGGTGACGAACGAATGAACCAAGATGTAACAGCCTATATTGAAAATTTGCCAAAATGGCAATCGGAAATCAGCTTGATACTGCGCAATTTAGTACACGAAACAATTCCGGAAGCAGAAGAGCGGATTCAATATAAGAAGCCGCATTTTCTGAAAAACGGGCATTATGCCGCCGTTATTTCACCCTCTAAAGACGCAATTGCTTTTATGATTATGAATGCAAACGGCATAGAGTTTCCTCAAACATTCGATGGCCCTGCCGAACGAAAGTGGATCAAATTACGGGAAGACGATTCTCCGGATCTACCTCTTTTGTCGGGACTTTTAAAACAAGCTTCCGACACGCTGTAAAAGCCATAATGGAATTGGATGGATGGCTAAGTGTGGACCGAGCCTGATCACCTCGGCAACTGGTGGGGGCCGCAAAGGGTATGGGGGGACGTTCGAGCGCAACCCCTCTTACCCTTTAATCGGCGTTATACGGTGGAAGGTTTCCCAAATCGAACCAATACATGCCATAGTAATTTTAACTCTTGGAGCACTTCTGCGTAGCTTCCTCTGTCGTACCATTTTGTGGGATTTCTTTTCAAATCATTTACAGCTTCCCCGATTATACTGGCATCAATATACCCATTCTTCGCTATTCGTTTAGCTAATGAGGGCATGGTCGGCCCCCTAAAGTCCGCGGGCACTTCTTCAACCATCAGATAAGACCCTATGTTCCATATTAGCTTGATCGAATATTTCAAACATAGCTGCTCTAAAAGGTTGCCTACTCGCGTTCCTTTAAACGAAGAATCGGCAACCAGCATTTCTACGTCATCTGCAAGTGATATATCGCCATGAACTTGTGCCTCAATATAGTGGTTAAGGTTGCGTTTTGGCATGTCGCTAAAAGGATTTCGGCAGGGTTGTTCAAGCTTGCATAAAAGATGGTCGATCAATTTTCCGGGAGTCAAATCCCGTTCTCCTAAAGCAGACTCGCGGAAAAAAACATCATTTAATAATGCTGCTATTACGATATCGAATTCCTCGAGCGTACCTTTTTCAGGCCGATCATCGTTGGAATCTCCATAAGTGAATGTCGAGCGACAGGATACGCTAGGCGAGAGTAAAAAGAAACAGGATCCAAATCGTGGAGAAGGACCGTCAGCGTGTAACATTACGTCAAGCGCCCCATACTTTGGGCGTTCGCTTATACTCGCACCGTCTAAATGATAAGCGCCGTTAAACAGTTTCTTCTCCCAAAGATCACGCGCTCCCCCTAGATAAGCCGAAAGACTTCCATTTGATATGCGCGTTTCGAACTGACTCTTGTAGGCGCCTTGTTCAAGCAATGCTTGCGCCACGCATTTCATATCTGCAAGCGGTCGGTCAGGATGAAAATGCAATGCGATTCTCGCGTTAGTCCGCAGTTTGGCAAGGGCATTTTCATACATGTCCCAATGAACGTTTGACATCCGCAGAATTTCTTTTATTAGAGTTGTAGCTTCTTCTTTTCCGGATAATGCGTGCTCTCCGATATATTTTAAGGATAAGTTTTGCGCATTTGTAAGTTGCCTGTTATTGGACATTTTTCAACCTCCCTATTCATCATTAATTTAAAACGCGGAGCAACTCCATTCCAAAAGGGACGGAGTTAAATTCTTATATGGTAAGATAATCGAAATATTCTGTCAATACGCAACCTTTCTATGCTCCTGCGCGTTCTATTTGGTAATATTAGTATGTAGAGGAATCGGAGAAAGGATGTCCGGAAGATGACTTTCCCAAAGAAAAAAGCAACGCTGTTAAGCGTATTCGCCCTCATATGGCTGCTGGCCGGTTGCGAAAATTCGGCAACGCAAGCCCCTCGCCCATCAATAACGCCTGCCGCGGCAAATCAAGAAGCGATTTCACTTGCTTCTGCATCTACGCTCGAGATTACGGACGCTTCAATACGCGAACAGCTGGACGGAGCGACAACAAAAAACCAGGCGCGCTCGGTTTACGGCCAGCCCTCCTATATCGGCAAGGGAGTCTACTGGATTGGCAAAGATCTGGTAGATGTCGAGGTGTGGCGGTACGATCAAGCGACCCAAGGTTATACCTACAGTTGGGATGACAGCCAAGGCTATCTTGACCTGCGCGGGTTGCTCAGCGGAAAAGTAAACGGGCAGCTGCTATTGTATTGGAGCGAGCAAGGCAAGCTTTTGGATGCAACCTATCATTATCATGACAACGACGGCAACTTGCAATCTTTGTTGACCGCTGCGCAACTGGGTCATCCATCCGGCTCAACCGATAACCGAATGGCCCGCGAGCAAGGATTTCGGATCGGCGATACGGTACAAGTACATGCGGAAATCGATGCGACCCGTCTGCCCCAAGGGGCCGACAATACCGTCGTCTATCGGGCAGTTCCGGGGTGCGGCTATCAGTTGGCCGCACTGACGGAGCATTTTGCCCAGCTTGTAGATATCCGGGAGGGAGAGGGCTGGTATGATGCTTGGGTACCGGTATGGATGCTTACGCCGGAGGCGTCGTCACTAAGCCAACAGGCGCCCGAGCAATGGAGCGTCGCCGCCGATGGTACTCCGATTTATTGGCAGCCTGCAGACGATGCCGTGGCGCGGCGGATGGATGCCGGAGAACGACTGCTTGTTGTCGGCGGCAGCGGCAATTGGCGTGCCGTCATTGTCGAAGAAAAAGATCTTAAGGCGGAGCCCCGTGTTCTTTGGATAAAGGATGAGGGTACATTTATTCATGACGGCCAGGTAAATGACCTGTTTGGTTCGCCTCAACCGTCCTATCTGTCTGCCCGAACCGTAGCCTACTATTTTGTTCGGGAAGGCGCTCCGCAAGCCGAACTGGAGAAGCTTCTTGGCTTGCCTCAAGCGGTAGAACGTTCCGGAAACGTAAAATCGACAGGCGAACCGATGGAGACGCTGGAGCGCTGGCGCTACGAATCCGCAACCGCCGAGCTGCTCATCGACTGGTCACCGCAGGGCAAGGTCGTCGATTATACATTCTCGCCCCGCGCGGAAGGCCAACCGTTTACGAAGGAACAGTCGCTAAGATGGCGGACAACGAGCGATCTTGCCTATAATTTTTTCATCGGGCGAACGGATCGGGCATTGCTGATTTCGGGGGAGGACGGCGGATTTAGCGGCATGCATTACGACTCCAATCTATTTGCGCTTGATCCTGCTACCGGACGCAAGCTTTGGCAAAGGGATCTCGGTTTCCATACGGACCGCTTTATCCTCTCCTCGGATCGCCGCTATATGGCTGTTCATATGCCGCCAAAGAATAACGCCGAACAGGAGCGGCTGGGACGTCTCGATGTGCTGGACACTTCCAACGGAAGCAATAAGTGGACACTGAAGCACAACCTCCCCGATGATACGTTTGATGTCAGTTATGGCATGGCCGGCAAAGTCGTGGCAATGATTTATACAACCGGAGATTTCTATAGTCCGAACACGTACCGATCGTTTATTGAAGCGTACGCGCTGCGGGACGGCCGCAAGCTGTGGAGCCGGGAGCTCGACCGCCCAGGCCGAATCATACCGTCACTGATCGCCGGCGGCAAGCTGATCATTGAGTACGGCATGGATAGCGGAGTGCCTGTTGGCAACGAGATTGCAGCCTACGAGCCGAAGAATGGCAAAGAGGTTTGGCGGATGGAAGGCATAGCAGCACCGTTATCGGAATGGGCGGATCATTTCTACTACGAGGCGAGAGCGCTAGACGACCACATGGATCAGCTTTGGGTGATGAGCCCCTTAGCCTGGACTTTGGTGGATACGAATACAGGGGATCCGCTAAGCACTCTGCCAAGAAGAGACGATATCGGTTACGAGATCGTAAACGATCGTTATGCCATTCGTCTGTCAACCAAAGATGGTGCCAAGCTTGGATATGACAGCGACGTCACCTCGGAATGGCTCGATCTGGGATCCAGCAAAACGTTATGGACGATGGACGGCACGCTCGAACGGGCAATTGTCGTTGGCGACGCAGTCTATGCCTGGAGTGAAGGCAAGCTTCGGCGCCTGCGTCTCAGCGACGGACACCAATACTGGTCAAGCAAGCTGACTTCTAGAGTCTGGCTGCAATGGTTCGATGGGCAACTGCTCGCCGCGAGCGACGCGGGCGTCCTGGTGTTCGATCCGCACAATGGAGAGGCGCTGTACCGGATCGCAGGAACACGCCACGGCGGCTATGACGTAATGGAGCATTGGAGGACAAGAGCGCAACTGACCGTTCTGGACGGTACGCTATACATGGGCTCCGACAATGGATTCTTTAGCGTGGCGGATCGATTGGCCGATAGTCGGGAATGACCTTTATATACTCTTGCCGCGGCAGAGTGATCAGCGCCTTGACGCCGCCTCTATCGCCGCGGACGTACCTCAAACCGAACGCCTCGCCAAAATGGAGCTGGATGCGTTGATGAACATTCCGGATGCCATAACCTTTATCCGTGATCTCGCCTCTCGTAATCTGCTCCAATCTCTCCATGTCTACGGGAAGGAAGCCGTTATCCTCCACCGTCATCTCGATCTCGGAATCCGCGCATCGTATCGCAATCCGGATCTCGCCTTCGCCATCCATGCTGCTGACGGCGTGGAAGATCGCATTTTCGACAAGCGGCTGGAGGATGACCTTAGGCGTCGTATACTTCTTGGCGTCTTCGTCTATATCCCAATGCACCTCGAAGTTGTCCGGATACCGCTTCATCTGAAGACGGCAATACGCCTGCACATGCTCGGTCTCCTCTCCGATCGGAATCATCGTTCTTCCTTTGCTAAGGCCGATCCGCAATAACTTGGACAAGTCTTTGATCATGCCGCCTACATCCTTGTTCCCCTTGCGAAGCGCATACCAATAGATGGAGTCGAGGGTATTGTATAACAAGTGCGGCGTAATCTGCGAATGAAGCGTCGCCAGCTCGGTTTCCTTCTGCTTGATCTTCATGGCATAGTTCTCCTCGAAGGAATGGTCCAATCTCCTGGTCATCCTCAAGAACGCGCCGTACAAAATGCCGAACTCGTCCGAACGTAGCAGATCCCGGCTATTGTCCGAGGCTAACGGGACGCCGGGCTCATAGATCTTCGTAATTGTAACCAGGCGATGCAGGGGTCTGACGATCATCCGAAGCAAATACAAAACGAATAACAGAACAAGAACCAAATAGATCGCGGATACGATCATAATAAACCACTGAAACCCCTTCCAGCTGCTGGATAACGAATTTAGCGGTACGTGATAAACAAGCCGGGTATGAAAATCGGGTTCATAAGCGTACGCGGACAACCAACGCTCTCCTCCCTGATTGACGAAGCGATATCCCGAAGTTTCTCTGCTTGCCAGTTCCGTTATGCCCGCCTCGTCAAACGCCGCCGATCCGGCTTGCATGAGCAATTCGTTCGCGTCGTTAAATAAAAAAATACCGGAGTTCTCCGGAAGCTGGACAGATAAAAGATCCCTGGTGAAATGCACCTCCAAATGGGAGACGACCAGATATCCGATGACGTCATTATAATTCTGGGCATTTAAAATGCTTCGGATAAAACTCACCGTCGCGGCTCCTTCCGAGGATGGAATCAACCGAAACACGCCTGCTCCGCGCTTATTGTCGGCATGCTGGACCCATTCGGGCAGGTCGGAATGATCGAAATCGAAATATTTAAAACCGCTGTTTTTGTCCGACAGGTCGACATGGGTACGCTTTTCTTCTCTATTCATCATGTACAGGGTATAGCTCGTCCCGTCCGAGGACCAGCGCTCCAAAATTTCGTCCGCCTGATTGATCTGGCTAAACGTCTCGATATTTAGCCAGAACGGGTTAAGTACGGTGCGATTGAACAGATGGTTGCCGAGGAACGTAATCGTCTTGTCATTTACTGCGGACATCGATTTGGTTATCGTCGTATGATTCTGCTTCGCCAATTGCAGCATGGTTCGTCCCAGCTCATCCTGCATCGATTCCTCCGCCTTATAAGCGGATATCCACCCGACGATTAGAAAAGGGCCGATGATAAACAGGGCAAACGCCAACGTTACTTTAAATTTCAGCTTCAGTCCGATCACTCCCTATCCTTTGCGATATTCCGCCGGACTGACGCCCGTGTAACGCTTGAATATTCGGCTGAAGTGCTCCGGCGACTCATAGCCGACTTCGCTTGCAATCTCGTACCGCTTCTTATCCGTCGTTGCAAGCAAAAATTTGGCTTCCTCGATGCGAAGCTCCGTTACATAATCCCACACGCTCCTTTTGGTTTCCCTCTTGAACAAATAACGAAGATAAGCCGCGCTGAAGTGGATCTCTCCGGCGATATCCTGAATCTTGAGCGCGGGATTGCGAAATTGCATTTGAATATAGGACATGATTTGATCGAGAATGGTCCGATCCCTCTCACGCGCCAGATCGCGGAGCGATCGGCAGGCTGCTTCGATATAAGAGGCAAGCTCATCGACCTTGGCTTCTGCCGGCATTTCCCTGAAATAGACATCGGGATCGAACCGGCGCTGCGATGCGCCGTTGCCGCGTCCATATTCCAGCAGCAGGCCATAGATCCGATAGACCAGCATGCCGAAGTAGCTGGCCTTTAGTTCATCTGTATGTCCAAGCTCCTTAAGCAAGGAAACCAGTTCCCGAACATGTCCCTCCAGCTGTGCCTCATCGCCGCCCTTAAGCAGTTGCACGCAATCCTCCACCTTCTCCATCCATCCCACCATATTCAGGCTGTCCTGGGCGGCAACATCCTCGTAATAGAAAACTTGCTGCTCGGGATGAAGTTTCCTCCACTCCGCCGTCATCTGCGCTTCTTCCATTAACCGGGACAGAAGGGTCTTGTCGGCACGCAAGCTGCTCATGCCGATCGTCGCATCGACGTTTAAGTATTGTTTGAAATTCACCGAAACCAATTGCCCGATAAGATGAAGCTGGGATTGCAAGGCGTGGTATTGTCCATTCAAAGGCTGTTCGCTTAATTGAATAATGCCGATCAGCTCATTGCCGAAGCCGTTTAACGTCAATCCGTTCCATTCCGTCAAGCTCTCTTCGAAAAGATTTAATGCCGCGAACTTGAGAAGCTTACGTTCCTGATAAGTGACCTCCCGTTGGCTGAAGCCTCCCTGGCTAAAGTCGAGGCGCACGGAGATCACGCCAAAGTAAGGTCCCTTTAGCTCTTTCCCCAGCTCGGTTACAAGCTCGTCATGCTCTTGCTTCGACAAACCTCTCTCCGTTAACAGCTCCATTAATATTTCGCGACGCCTCGCCAGCTCGGATGAGTGTTGCCCATGTTCCTGAATGGATCGCTCCAGCGATTGCCTGCCGATTTCCTCCTTCTCGCTCAACACGCTTTGCACGACGCGAAGAAGCTCCTCCTCCTCTACAGGCTTCACCAGATAATCCCTTGCTCCCAGTCGAAGCGATTTCTTCGCGAAGTCGAACTCTTCGTGCGCGGAGATCACGATGACGGGCAGATTGGGCTGCTCCAGATAAATCGTCTCCATAAGCTCGATTCCGCTCATCCTGCTCATCTGAATATCGGTCAATACCAAATCGAATTGGTCCATCCGCAAATAATCGACAGCCTCGAACCCGTTCAGGGCCGTCTCCACGCTCAAGATGCGAAGATCCGATGCCAACAGGAAATCCCGGATTCCGATGCTCACGTTCGGCTCGTCGTCAACGACTAGAATCTTGTACACAGGGATCACTCCTTCCTTATAATGATCAGTATAAAATGGACCTGAATTCGTGTCGATGATCTTTCTTATCCTTCGCATGACGGATGTGACCGCTTTCAACGAGGCTCGTCAGACTCGCTCATAATAGAACGAGAGACCCCAACAGATTTCCGCTGCGGCGGGAACCCGTTGGGGTCTGATTGAGCATGGGCATGATTATGTCTAATTGCCGCTCGGGTAGGCATGCCTTCTCAGCAGCGCGAATTGTTCCGCGAGATAATGCGGCGTGTAAGGCATATCGTTGCGAAGCCAAGACACGATCGTGCCGATTAAGGCGGAGGAGTTGTACCAGATCGCGATGTCCTTCTGTATGCCCACCTTTGTACGGTAATGCTCGTTGCCCCTTCTTTCCGCGATAACGGTAATCAACTCCTTCAGCAGCTTAAGCAGCCGATCGGAGAAAATCGTCGTCCGCTTGGAGGCGAGTACGATTTTGTAGAAGTCGGCATTGCTCGCGATATGCTCCAGCAAGCTGAGCAAGACCGCGCTGTCCGAGTCGGGTTCCGCCTCCGGGTCGCACACTGTCGGCTTGTCCAGAATACCCTCGATCTCCTGGACCATCTCATCCGCGATCTTCTCCATCATATCCGGAATGTCGCGATAGTGCAGATAGAAGGTTACACGATTAATGGTAGCGCGTTCGGCAATCTTATTGACCGACAGCTTTTCGACCTCCATCTCCTGCAGGAGCTCCACAAACGCGTTTCGAATCAATTGCCGCGTTCGAAGAATTCGGGGATCCGCTTTGGTCTGCTTTCGTTCCATTTTTGCCCATCCTTTCGCCTTGCCATCCTTAAAACTACAATTTTGCTTTTTTTCGTCTAATATTTCGGCGGTCGGCGACAGATTGGAGTCATGTGTAAATTAAGCTACACTAGCGTCTCAAGCTGTCGGTTGCTCTTTGGATTGACCGGGGACTATAATCTATTTTATGCAATGTAAACTATACAACACATTGTAAATTTAGTCTATAAAGAGACAAAGAGATGAGAGGATGGAGAAAGGTGAGCAAAAATATGGAAAGCGGCGGCACCGCCGTCAAGAAGGGTCCCATACTGTTCGTCATGATATTAGGCGCCTTTCTGGCTACTCTTAATCAAACCATTATGAGCGTGGCGACGCCAGAGCTCATGATCGACTTCGACATAACCGCGGCAACCGCTCAATGGCTGACCACAGGTTACTTGCTGGTCAACGGCGTATTGATTCCCATCACGGCCTACTTCATGCAGCGATTTACGACAAGGCAATTATTCCAGACATCCATGATCATCTTCCTGATCGGTACGGTCGTATCCGCTCTAGCCCCCGGCTTTGAAGTGCTGCTGGCGGGACGCATGATTCAGGCGGCAGGCGCCGGTATCATTATGCCGCTCCTGATGAACGTTATTCTGACGCTCTTCCCGCCGGAGAGACGCGGCGCGGCCATGGGCATGGTCGGATTCGCCATCATCTTCGCGCCGGCCGTCGGACCGACGACAGCCGGCTATATTATGGAGCACTTCTCTTGGGAGACGATGTTCTATGGCATGATTCCTCTAGCCCTTATCGTAATCGCGTGCGGTTACTTCTATCTCACCAACGTCTCGGATAGAATGGCAACGCGCTTCGATATGGTCAGCGTCCTCCTCTCCACCATCGGCTTCGGCGGAATCCTGTACGGCTTCAGCAGCGCTGGAAGCAAGGGCTGGTCGAGCGCGGAAGTCATCCTTACGATCGTTGCCGGACTCATCGCGCTTACTTTATTTATATGGCGGCAATTGGTCTCCGGCAATCCGCTGCTGGATCTGCGTGCCTTCAAGTACAAAATGTTCTCTTTGACCACCATTATCGGTATCGCCGTCACGATGGTTATGTACGCCGACATGATGCTGCTGCCCTTGTACCTGCAGAGCGCGCGCGGCTATACCGCTCTGGAGTCGGGCCTGCTGCTCCTTCCCGGCGCGCTGGTTATGGGCTTTCTGATGCCGGTCACCGGCAAGCTGTTCGACCGGTTCGGAGCCAAGTGGCTATCCGTCATCGGCCTTGTCATTACGATCGGGACCACGATCGGCTTCATCAATTTGACGGATCACACCAGCTACTCTTATCTTGTCCTGATGTCCACGGGACGACGCATCGGCATGGCGCTTCTGCTGATGCCGATCCAAACCGCCGGCCTCAACCAGCTGCCGAGAAGCTTGAACGCGCACGGCACGGCCATTTCCAATACGGTGAGACAGGTCGCCGGCGCAGTCGGCACGGCTTTGCTTGTGACGATCATGTCGGATCGCGCGAAGACGCATGCCGGCGAGCTCGCCGCATCGGGCATGTCTCCGGAAAATCTGGCTACGGCTGCCGCCATCGAGGGCATCAACGATGCTTACCTCGTCATTATCGGCATTGGAGTCGTCGGGCTGCTGCTGTCCTTCTTCATCAAGCGGACTACTCCGGCTCCCGAGCCTGGCGCGAAAGGCGTTCGTTTGACCAAGGAAGCTGTGAACTAAGCTCCGGCACGTTAGAATGTATAAGGCGCCCTTATCTCTGCTTTGGCAGGGACGAGGGCGCCTTTTCTACACTCTCTTTGCTCTGTTCCGGCTGCTTCTTACTGCCACGGCAACGACCACAGCTTCGCCACGCTCACGACCGTCTTCGCGGTTGTCACATTGCCCGCTCTGTCGGTGGCGGTATAAGTAATCGTATAATGGCGGGTCAATCCTGGTGCGGGAGCCTCGGCGCGAAGCTCAAAGGAGGTATCGAACGTACCGTATTCCGCCTTCTGGATATCGTCCGGCGTAGGGAGAGTTCCATTGCCGCCATTCTCATGAATCTTAATGGACGTAAGTTCGATGGACTCCACGCCCGAGTAGAAATCCGCGCCCATGACAACTGTTCGGACGGGCGTCATTCTGCCGTTCGCGTTCGTTAACAAAGGCGGATTGGACACAACCAGCAGGACGGGCGGCGTCCGGTCGATCTTTACGACAAGCTGCTTGATGGCTTCCTTGTTGCCGGCCAAGTCCGTACTGCGGTATTGCAGACGATGCTCGCCTTCATTCGTAAACGTGATCGGCCCTTGATAAGCTTTCCAAGTACGTCCATGATTCAGGCTATACTCCGTCCCTTCCACCCCGGACAAAGAATCGATCGCGGACAGCGACACTTCTACATCGCTTCTGAACCATTGTCCGCCGCTCGCGTCTCCGCTCGTCAGAGCTTCCGTCGAAGGAGCCGATTTATCCAGGCTGATGATAATGGAGCCTGTTCCCGTCAATCCGGCTGCATTGGTCGCCTTGCCCGTAATCGTCTGGCTGCTTCCTTCGGCGGTTACGAGTACCGGCGGATCAACCGTTAACTCCCCCTCCTCGTCTTCCGCGTGGAACGAGACAAGCACGTCACGATTATACCAGCCGTTCCGATCCGGCTCCCTCTCGGCAACGGCCGTGACGACCGGCGGGTTGCCTACGCTACTTGCGGTCATCTTGACCGATAGCCGATACACAAACCCGTTGATCTCGATCGGATCCTCCGTCGTCTCATACCCCGGGGCAGAAGCGCGAACGGTATACGGACCGCCTCGAAGCACATTGGAGAAGAAATAATGGCCCGATTGAACCAACGGAATATTCGTGCCCACAAGTTCGACCACGGCGTCTTCTATAGGTTCGTTCGTAGCCGCATCCGTGACGTCCACTTCAAGTCTTCCATTGAAATAGCTTGGGGGTTGATCGTACACCGTGCGATCCCTTACGGCATGGCCGCCTTGATGCAACTGCAGCGTTTCTTCCTGATTCCCGTTGTACGTTATGACGAAGTAATTTTCTCCTCGCATAGAGTTGAAGTTTCCCGGAATGAACGAGAATGCATAACGTCCATCCGCGTCCGTCAACGCGTCGCCGATGTTGATTCGCCCCTCGCCCCGGCCCAGATAGACGCCGAGATTGACGGGGTAGTTGCCGACCGGCGTCGCGTATTCGTCTCCGAACGTGATCGTGCCCGTAATCGTCGACGTCTCCTCCGGCAATTCGACGTCGAGCGTGTCGGCGAGCACTTCGTATACAACGACGAAGCCGCGAACCTTTAGTATCGCGGATACGGCATCGCCGAGCGTCTTTTCGTAGTCGATGCTGTATTTGCCTTGCGTATCCGTGCTGCCCGATCCGACGAATCGGAAGCCTTGCGAAGCGTTATAGATTCCGATTTGCAATGTCGCTCCTTCGACCGGCACACCGGCTTCATCTACAATTGTTCCTTGCAGCGAACGCATTACAACATTATCATCTGTTGCTTGCACGTTTCCAACATTCCAGGACATGACGATAATCAAGACCATCATGGCCCAAATAATGATTGACTTTCCCCCTCTTAATTCAGTTGCACGAAACATGTCAAACCCTCTCCTTCACATAAATTAGTTAAAATAACGTTCTCAATAAAGAATATCACGAATGACTAATTTATGTAAGTTAATCCTCATTACTCCACATCGCTTGAACGATTTAGAAGCGCAACGAAAATAGAGCGGCCCCTGACCCATGCTGGTCTGGAGCCGCTCTTCCAACTTTTCTATGTTTCGGAATAAACCGTTATGATTGTCTTCCCAGCAAATCCAGCCGAAGCGGCGTAAACGCGTCCAAAAGCTTGCTCGGCTTGAGCGCCCGGCACCCATGCTCGGCGTTGCTCGGGATCCGGATCGTCTCTCCGGCCGAGATCACCGACTTTTCCCCGTCGATCGTAAATTCCAGCTGTCCCTCGAGACAGTAAGAAAACTGCTCGTGCACATGGCGGTGCAAGTAACCCTCCGCGCCTTCCTCAAAGTGTACCTCCATCATCATGATGTCCTGCCCAGGCTCGAAAATATGCCGTTTCACGCCTGGCTCGGCAGGCTCCCATACTTTGGTATTGTCCACACTTGCTCCCTCCTCCGATTATTCGTTCCACCTATTCATCTTACTCCGGCAGCCTGAAGCTCGACAACCGTCCGTTCCGCATCAGCGTAACGACGGGACGGCCTTCCTCATCCAGCTCCGCGCTCCAGCCGCCCTCCGAATTCGAACTCGCATCGATCCCAAGCGATTTGCCGTCGGCATCGCCTAATCTTGGTTTCATCACCGTCGCGAACCAGCCTCCGTGATCCGACGTCAGAAGCGCCTGGACTACCTTAAGCGGCTCCAGCTCCAGCGGTCGGATCGACTCCCAGCCATCCTCGACGTCCACCTCCATGGAGGCGGGGCCGAACAGGAGCAGATCGCAGACAAGGTCGAAGTCCGCCCGGCCAACTAAGCAACTGCCGTGAAGCGAGAAGCTTGCCGAGCCCGATTCTCGCTCCCCGGCGCCTCCCGTTTTCTCTATGCTCCATTGTTGCAGACGGCTATGCAGGCGATGCTGGTACACATGCTCGCCCGTGCCGGACAGACGGTCGATGATGATCCATTCCCCGCTCTCCAGGAACCAGACGGCGCGCCGATGCGTAACGCCGCGACCTGCATATCCGTCATGCTCGGCGCAGATCGACTGCCTCTCCGCATCCCAATGGATCAACTGAACGGAAGCTTCCGGCGTTCCCCAGCGCTGGGTGCGCAAATACGGCGTTTGATCCTGTCCATCCACAAGCACCGTATTATGCGCCGCGGTGCTCTTGAAGTGGCGACGCCATGGATTCTCTACATACGTGTACGTGCCGGGATCAACCATCAGCGCCTCGCCGAACGCGCACCATTCGAAGGACAGGGCGTCTGCGTGGCCATGCGGCCCGCCAAGCGCCGCGGCGTCGAAGATCAGCTGCTGTTCGCCGTTGCCCAGGCCGTAATAACCGGCCGACGGGAACGCGAAGGGCAATGCAGGCGTCAGGACCTCCTGCTCGCGGCCGATCACCGCCGCCTCCACTCCCAGCCTGACTCCCGAGTTACCTCCAGGCCCTGCTTCCTCTCCCAATCTTCCCAGCGACTCGCCTCCAGGCGCAGCTTCCTCCGCTCTCGCAAGCAGCCGCTCTATTGCCTCCGGACCCACCGTCCAGAATTGCTCGTGCAACTGATCGTGCAACAGCCACTCGGGACGGTCGTAATACAATGCCGCCGCGTTCAGATCCGGCGGCTGGTTCGCGTAGGAATCCGCGAAAGGCGCCATGCTGCCGTCCTGTCGCGTCATTCGCCGCGAGAAGTCCGCCATGCCGGCCAGCACGCGCTCGTACTCTTCCGAGAACGCCAGGCCGCGCTTGCGCAGCATGACGGCGCAGTCGACGAACAACTCCAGCGACACCATGTGATAATGCGGCGTCAACTCCGCATGAACGCCATCCGGCAGCACTTGTTCCCGGAGGCATTCCTCGAGCCGGCCGACGGCGAAGGCCGTCCAGCCTTCGCTCTCCTCACAGGACGGGAACGATAATCCGACGCTTAGCAGCCCGATCATATGCATGATGGAATGATTGATTTCGATGCTCGCCGGATAGGCCGTCAGGAACCGGGCATGCTCCTTTACGGATTCCAGAAACAATACTTCCGCATTTCCCGACCAACTGTCCGAGCCGCGGAAGAAGTGGTACGCGTATATCCATTGCCGCAGGCGAAGCCCTGTCTCCAAGAGCCTCCACGGGCCTGGACGCTGAAAGTACGTCGCTTCCTCCGGCGGAAGTCCCCACGGGCAAGGCTGCGTCGCGATCCAGCCGGAGACGTGTTCCCACGCCTTGGACGCATAGGCTTCGTCCCCTGTACAAGCATACGCGATGCCAAGCGAGCGAAGATGCTTGAACCGATTGATACCCCAGGTGAACTCCTTGTCGCCGGTCGGATTATGCAGCCAGTCTATGGGGTCGCCCATGTCGATCGACATGCCTTTCCATGAGATCATGTTATCCTTGACCCTGTCGTCGGCTTCCCTCATCGCCTCTTCGGCTTTCTCCGGAAATAATTCCCGGAACCGGTTGCCCCATTCACTTCTTTGTTTGGGGGCGTAATAAAGATAACTTTCCACCGCTTCTCACTCCTCTCCGTGCCGAACCTTACCCCTGCTCGCGACCCCCTGGAATTTAGAGGGATTTCCTCCCTCTATTAAACCCATCCTCACCATCCCCCGAGCTTTAGAGGGATTTCCTCCCTTTAATTCCGGCCGGATAGCTGCATTTATGCAAATCCTATACGATTAGACGGCACTTTTCCCTTTAAGTCGAACAAACAACTCGATTCGTTAAGATTAGAGGGAGCTTTTCCCGTTATTTCAGGATTAGTCGTACGATTGGCTTCCCTTCCCATTCCATCGTGCAACCATGCTTTGTTACTGCTGGAAGATCCATCGGCGTTTTTAACGCCTACGGCCTCCTATAACCAAGAAGGCCGCCAGGGGCGGCCTTCCGGCATTCAACAAACCTTTCTTCACTTCGCCAGCGAGCCTTGCAGGCTGCTTGCGTTAAACGAAGGATCCGCCTGAATATTGGTCAAGCCGTCGGCGCGAGTCGTTGCGAGCGCCTTCTTGTAACGTTCGTTCAAGTCGGCGATGATGCTGTCGAGCGACGAGCTTCCCGTCAGAATGTATTCCGTGAAGACGTCCGCCGCCTTCTTGCCTTCCAGCTTCGTCTCCGTGATGGAGCTCGGAGTCGCCGGATAGATGCCGTCGTATTTGGTCGGCAGGAAGCCGTCGATGCCCTTCAGCTCGGGTTGTCCCGAAGCTTCGTTGACGAACGGCAGAACGGATAGTCCCAGTCCCTTTTCCTGATATTCGACACGCAGTTCTTTGCCGTACACGTATTCCACGAACTTGGCCGCGGCTTCCTTGTTCGGAGACTTGGAGCTGATGCCGAGGTAACCGCCAGCATTGACCCACGACACGCCGTCTACGACGCCGTCCGAGGTCGGCACTTCCGCGGCCGCCCAATTAATGTCCGTCGGGAATTGGGAGGTGTATACCGCAGGCTCGCCGGAATGATTGACGTACATGCCGATCTTGCCTTGGGCGAATTGCGCGCGAAGCGGATCGATATCGAGCGATTCCGCGCCCGGGATCATGCTGCCGTCCGCCTTGATCTGGCGAAGCGCTTCGACGACGTCGCGGTACATTTCGAAGTCGAACTCGCCCGTCTGGTAGTTGTAGCCCTCGTGGCTCGTCGCGGAGTCCAGCGTTCCCGACGCGTAAGCAGGACGAGTGAAGCCGGAGCCGCTCTTGAAGTTGCTCGCGAAGCCGTAGATGCCTTGCGATTTGCCGGCTTCCGTGATTTTTTTGGCAGCGTCGACCATCTCGTCCAGCGTCTTCGGAGGCTCGGAATAACCTGCTTGCTCCATCAGATCCACGTTGTAGAGCAGTCTCCAGAATTGGCCGGTGTTCGGAAGCGTATAGACGACTCCGTCCATCTTATAGACGTTCTCCACCAGCAAGCCGTCGAATTGCACCAGGAATTCCGCGCCGAGCAGCTCTTCAAGCGGAGCCAGATATCCTTTGTTCACGTAAGTCGGGAAGTCGTTGACCTTCAGCACGTCCGGTGCCTGGTTACTGGAGAACGCCACGTCGACCGCCTGGTTGTAGTTGTCCGCCATGACTTTCATCTCGACCACGATGTTGTCCGTGTTGGTCGCGTTATATTCATCTACCTTCGTCTGCATGTAATCCATATCATGGCGATCCATCGTCCAGTAGGTAATCTTCGTCTTCTCTCCGGAGGCTCCGCCTTGCTCGCCTTGGTTGCCCCCGTTCACGTTCGCGTTGCCGCCTGTCCCCGAAGAACAAGCCGACGCAAGCAGGGCAAGAATCGTCAAACCGCTTAACGTAAGCGCATACTTTCCACCGAATATTCTCTTCATCTGCCTTACCTCCCCTTTATCTGGCTCGCGGGCCGCCCGAAGCGCTTCGACCGGCATCTTGCTTGCCTGTCCTGATTGTAGCACCTCCGGCTCCTCCTCCAAGAAGGGCAAAATAACGATTCATGTAGGGTAAAATGACTCTCCTGTTCCCCCTGTCCGAGCTTACTCCGTCCCTCCGCCTTCATATTTGCTCCTGAATTCCGTAGGGGTCATGCCCGCGTGTTTCTTGAATAGCTCGCTGAAGTACGGACGGTCCCGGTAGCCCAGCTCGAACGTCACGTCCTGCACCTGCATGCCCTCCAGCAGCAGCTTCTTGGCCTTCTCCATCCGCGCGCCCGTGACGTGCTGCATGAAGGTCATGCCCGTCTCCTTCTTGAACAAGTTGGAGAAATAGCTGGGACTCAAGTGAACGGCGGCCGCGCATTCCTGTACCGACAGATCCGTTCCCAGACGTTCGCTCGCGTACTGGATGGCCTGGTGGATCAACTGGCCGGCGTCGTTCTTCTGCCGTTTCTGCATCCAGTCGCAGCCCGTCAGCCCAAGCTCCCGCACCCCGTCCATCAGCTCCGACGTCGAGGCGTACTTTCCTTTCTTGAGCGCCACGAGCCGCTCGTCCAGCCATCTTCTCTGCTCCGGATCGGCCTTCTCGGCAAGCACCCGGTACATCGCGAACGCGAGCCCGTAGAACAGGTTGGTCAGATTATCGGGATCGGGCGGCGCCGGGTAACGCAGACATTCCTCGAACATATCCCCCAGAAGGCGCTCCGTTCCTTCGCGGTTGCCGGACCGAAGGCAATAGAGCAGCTCCGTCTCCTTCTCCGGCGAATAATGCGGCGTCATGCCGACCTGGCGTTCGATGTCCTTATATGCGATCATGCTCCCGCTGCCAAAATAAAACTGATAGCTCAGCGCCGTCCTCGCCTGCGCGTAGGACATGGCGATCTCGCCGATCGTGTCCGCGTGGCCCCCGATGCCGATGGAGATGTCCCGCTTCGCGTACAGGCTGACGTTATTGCGGCAAGCCTCCGCCAGCGCCAGCACGTCGGGGTCGTCGCCGTCGTTGACCAGGATGACGAACGGGCCCGATTGTTCTCGGAACAACACGCCTTTGACGTGTTTCTTGAGCGTCTCCTCCAGAATATTCTGCACCGCGAAGCGGCTGAGCTCCACCTCGCGCACCGGCATCGGCGAGTTCTCCTCCGGCAGCCCGTCGATCTGGACAGCCATCGCGATAAAGCCCCGCGGCTCCATGTCGATGCCGAGGAACTCCCACTTGTCCGCCGCCCGCGCCGGCTGCTCCTCGTGGCGGATCAGCAGCCGGAAGTATTCCTGCCGCAGATAGGGCAGGCTCTCCCGCAGCTTCCGCTCCAGCGCCAGGCGGTCCATCCGCTTCGCCCGTTCCTCCTCGATCTGCGCTTTGGCGCGGAGCACCACTTCCTCGATCTGCTTCACCGTGAACGGCTTCAGCACGTAGTCGAAGGCGCCGAGCCGCATCGATTCCCGCGCGTATTCGAATTCCGAATACCCGCTGAAGAAGATGACCTTGGCGGTCGTGCCGCTCTCTTGCAGCTCCCGCACCATATCGAGGCCGCTCGCCAGCGGCATCCGGATGTCCGTCAATATGATGTCCGGCTGCCGCTCCCGAATGAGCTGCAGCCCTTCCTTGCCGTTCACGGCCGTTCCGGCGATGTCGATGCCGTGCGCCGCCCAATCCACCTTCTTCAGAATGCCGTCGATGACCGTTCTCACGTCGTCTATAATACACATACTCATGTTGCTCATGCTTCTCTCACCTCTTGCATCGGAATGACTAGCTTCACTGTGGTTCCCTCGCCCGGCGAGCTCTCCAGCTGCATGTCGGCCAAATGGCCGTAATAAAGCGACAGTCTGGCCCTGATGTTGGACAAAGCGTAGCCCCCGGAGGAGCCGCCGCCGTCCATGCCCGCCCGGAGCCGCTCCAATACTTCGGGGCTCATGCCGCTGCCGTTGTCTGAGACGGCAAGCGTCAGCATTCCCTCGTTCGCGGCTGCCGCAATGTCGAGGCGGCCCGGCCGGTCCAGCGCTTGGAAGGCGTGCAGAATGCTGTTCTCGACCAGCGGCTGCAGCATGATTTTCAGCACGGGCACCTCCAGAAGGTCTTCGTTCTCGCAATGGAACTCGTAAGTGAATAGCTCGGGATAACACATCGTCTGCAGCTTCAGGTACTGCTCGACGTGGTTCAACTCCTGGCGGAGCGTCGTGATTTCCTTGCCGTTATTCAGCCCTAGCCGGAACAGCAGCGACAAGGACACGATCATCTCGCTGACGGCCTGCTGCTCCTCCATCTCGCTTTTCCAATAGATCGTGTTCAGCGTGTTGTAGAGAAAATGCGGATCGATCTGCGCCTGCAGCGCCTTGATCTCGGAATACCGCTTCTCCTGCTCCGACGTCTTGACCTCCTCGATCAGCTCGCCGATCTGGTCCATCATGCGGTTGAACTTATGCCCCACCTGGCTGATCTCGTCCTCGAAAGGACTCTCGAAGCGCACGTCCAGCTTGCTCTGCTCGACCTTGAACATCAGATTGCGCAGCTTGAACAACGGCTTCAGCAGAAGCTCCGACAGCATGCTGGAGAGGACGAGCGCGAGCAGGACGCAGACGCCCATAATCGTCAGGATCGTCCAGCGCATCTGGGCGACGGGCGCGAGCAACTGCTTCTTGGATTGATAACCGATCAGCACCCAGTCGGGATTCATGCCGAGCCCCGAGTAGTTGACCAGGTAGATGCCGTCCGACGCAGTTTCGTATTCAAAGTGTCCCCGATCGCTGCTTCCAATATAATCTTGAAGCGGCCGCGCTTGTCCGCCTTCCGTCTCCGTAGAGGAGAATATGCCCGTGCCCCCGCGGTCGATCAGCTTCTGCTTCAGGCTTCCTTCCTGCAGATTGGCCTTGATTAGATCCAGCAGATGGTCCTCGCGAATGTTCACCACGACGTACACGCCCGAAAGCAGCGTATCGAACAACGGTTTGATGACAAGCGAGATCACCTCCCTGCCGCGGGAGAACAACTCGTCGGAATGGCCGCGCACCCATATCGTGTTCCAGGGCCGTCCTTCGTAATCCCCGATCGCTTTGGCCACGGTCGTGTCTTGAAACGGCATCTCCCCTACGCGCCAATTCTCGGTGGGGTAGAATTCGCCGATCGGCGTGTGGATGAGCACGGAATCGATGGATTGCTCCGCCAGCATCATCTGGGCGAACGGCGTCTGCAGCTGGGACAGCCGGTTGTAATACTCCCCGCCGTTCCCCGCCTGCACGTCCCGCATCGTGCGCTGGAACGGCTCGCCCATCATGAGCGTGGAGATGGATACGACGATATTGCGCAGACGTTCGTCGAACACCTGCGCCGTCTTGTTCAGCGTGTTCTGGCTCGTCGTCGCCGCCTGCGTCTTCATCTCGGATGCAAAAAACACGGAAACGTAAGCTCCCGTGACGGATATGCAAACGACTGTGAGCATCACGAAGGATACCCACAGTCTTCTCTTTAACGATATTCGGCGAAACAATTGTTTCATCTTGCACATCGCCTCATTCCAGAAAGGATTAACCTTTGACGGAGCCCACCGTAACCTGCATGAAGGAACGGTTGGCGAACAAATACACGATCAGCAGAGGCAGCAGCGAGATGCACGCTCCGGCCAGCATCAGCTGGTTCTCGACCGCGGCTCCGGCGCCGTACCGGAGATTCGCGAGACCGACCGGCAGCGTCTGCATGTCCGGGCGGGACAAGGAGAACACTAACGGCAAAATATATTCGTTCCACGCACCGCGGAAGGTGAACAGCGTCACGACGGCAAGCGCCGGTCTCAGCAGCGGCAAGATGATGCGCCAGAAGATGGAGTAGAAGTTGCAGCCGTCGATCAGCGCCGCCTCGTCCAGATCCTTCGGGATGCCTCGGAAGAAGCCGATAATCATGAAGAACGCGGTGGCGTGGGCGCTAATGAGAATGATTATGACACCCCATAATGATTTCTGCAAACCGATGCCCACCATGAGGTCGAATTGCGGACGAAGCACGACCGCGCCGATGGAGATGAACAGCGTGAACGATTGCAGGAAGATGAAGATCTTCTTGCCTTTAAACGCCACACGGTCCACCGCATAGGCGGCCATGGAGGCCACGAGCAGCGTGCCGATCGTCACGAACACCGCCACGAAAATACTATTGAACGTGAAGCTCGCGAAGTCCGCGCCCGTCCAAGCTTGCAGGTAGTTGCGGAATTGCCAGGATTCCGGGAAAAACGTGGCTCCCGTCGTCAGCTCCAGATTGGATTTGAACGAACCGAGGATCGCGACGGCGACGGGGAACAACATCGCTGCGGACACAATGGCGAGCAGCGTCCAGACGGGCAGCCTTAGGGCGAATTTGCGCATAATGGTCATGATGGTCCCTCCTTAGTAGATGTTGTTCAGCTTACGCGACATCCAGAAGTACAGCCAGGTGATCAGGCCGACGATGACGGCCGTCGTGAAGCCTACCGCGCTGCCGTAGCCGATATTTTGCACGGATGTGCCCGCGGTCGTCAGCGGGAAGAACAGCTTGTACAAGTACAGGTACATCACTTCCGTCTTGCCGAACGGTCCGCCCTCCGTCAGTACCATGATGCTCTCGTAACCTTTGAGCGAAGTCGTGATGGCGAGCATGACGATCATCTGAAGCACCGGCCCCAGCATCGGAATGGTGATGTACCAGAGCCTTTGCGCCGGATTCACGCCGTCGAGCGAAGCCGCTTCGTAGACATCCTCCGGAATGCTTTGCAGGCCCGCGATGAACAAGAGCATATAGTTGCCGACGGCGCCCCACACGGCGATGATGACGATGGTCAGCATGGCTTTCGAAGCGCCCAGCCAATCGACCGGGGCCGACACGAGGTGCAGCTTCATCAAGTATTGATTAATAATGCCGTTGTACGAGTTGAAAATAATATAAAAGACGATCGACATAACCGACGCGCTGAAGATCGTGGGCAGGAAGATGATCGCCCGGAACGCGTGGCGTCCCCTCAGCTTGCGGTTGAGAATGACGGCGAGGATAAGCGAAAGCGGAAGCGTGATGATCAGCTTGCCGCCCGCGTACACGAACGTGTTGGCGACGGACTGCCAGAACTCCGTATCTCTGGCCACCCGCACGAAGTTGTCGAGGCCGATGAACTTCGGCTGGCCGAACCCCTGGTAATCGTAGAACATGTATCGAAGCGCCCAGACGACGGGATAGATCCCGAGCGCCATGGTCAGGAAAAAGCTGGGAAAGCTGAACAGGTAAGCTCCTAGCCGGTTTTTGTGCATGCTGCGTCTCCTCCGTTTCGTGGCTCCAACTTTAGAATCATTGCAAGGTGAAACTTCTGTCTCCCTCCTTGGGCGGCCCAGTAAGTTTCATTACATTTACTTTCCTTTATTCTAAGAAAAAAGCCCCGCCGGGAGTGACGGAGCAATTCACTGTATTGGGGGGACGAAACGACTGTACAAGGCACGATAAGATTGTCGAGATGCTCATGATCGTTAGTTGAGAGCATGAGCAGGGAGGGGGGATCGCGGCGCATTGTAGCTGATTTTTCAGCTACATTCGGCGGTTTGGGCCCCTCCGCGGCGCATTGATTGTAGCTGATTTTTCAGCTACATTCGGCGGTTTGGGCCCCTCCGTGGCGCATTGTAGCTGATTTTTCAGCTACATTCGGCGGTTTGGGCCCCTCCGTGGCGCATTGTAGCTGATTTTTCAGCTACATTCGGCGGTTTGGGCCCCTCCGTGGCGCATTGTAGCTGATTTTTCAGCTACATTCGGCGGATCGGGCACAGTGCGTATACTTCCGTCTCGGCACCCGCCTCTGCAAGCCGAATAGCTGCAATTGAGAAGAATTGAATGCTCCATCAACCACAACAGGGCCGCTCCCAACGTCACGGTCGACGATGAGAACAGCCCCGTTATCTATATGTTTGAAGGTAAGAGCAGGCCGCCGATGAAATCTTCCATGCTCCCCCGTTGATTGTTTTCCGCTCGCACAAGCACATACACACACTCACTCGCACCCGCTCGCGCCCACGTTTTTACCGAATAAACTTGCCCAATCGATTGACCGGAGGAGCCGTTTGAATAATCGCCTCGTGTTTCTGCCGCTTACGCTCTTTTCCCGAATTCGATGTCGTCAGTTCCATGAACCACTCCTCGTCCCACGTCGCCAAGGCCAGATCGATCAGTTCGTCGGCGTGCCTAAGATCCGTCGAAGCGGAATCGGAAACGGGCTTGATCGTAGCCAATCTTACCCTAACGGGCCGCCCTACCCGTTCTTCGTTATCCGACTTGACCACGTGCAGCGCGACAAGTCCTTGCAGCACATCCATCGACTCCACAAAGCCGTATACCATCTCGCCATCGCCCGTTCTTCCATGCACCCAATCGCTGACGTTTATGTTCATCTCCATGCACCGCCTATCCCCATTGTATTTGTCATCACCTAACTGTAACAACAGCGTGTACACTTCACTCAAAAAAAATTCTTTCCTGTAAAACCAATTATTTATTGGTTGTTACTGTAATTATAATGATTACAGTTGGAGATGTCAACTCTTCTGTGAATTTTCGCAAACTATAAAGCGAACCAGGATTCATGCCGATTCAAACAAATCGTTTCTCATCTTACCCGGCAGATTTCGTCATTACCCCTTTTGGTATGAAAAATGGTAAAATCATGTCATCACTATGGGAAAGGCGGACAAGCCATGGAACATGTCTTCACGATTGAGCCGAGCGCCTATACGACGTTCGACAATGAAAGCGAACTACTGGAGAAGGGCAAGGAATGGGGGCTCATCTCGGAGAAGGCCGCCAAGATGAAAGTTCTCGCATACAAGCGGGACGGCAAAAGCCTATCCTGCGAAATTGTCGGGTACGCCGATAAAGTAACGGCTGTCATCCGTTTCGAGAATGGCCAACTGCACAGTATACATCCCTCCTACCTGAAGGAAATGCAGGCGGCAAGCTTCGGGGGCAAAGCCCCCGCCGCAGTCGAGAGTGCGGAAGAAGCCGCCTTGCAAGCCGATTCCGAAGTTGCCGTTCAGGCCGAAGCCGAGGCAGTTGACACCGCTACGGCCGATGCGCCGCCTTGGGATACTGATGCCGCAGACAACGCGCAAGCAAGCGAGCCTTCATCCCTGCCGGCTACGCCTAAGCCGGACGCTCCGGCCAAGAAAAGCAAGAAGGAGAAGATCGAGCTCCCGGATGGCAAAGTAAGCGTGACTGCAACGGTACAAGAGTTCACGACCGTTCCCAACCACTTCTCGGACAATGACGACGAGGTCATTATCTACGAGGCGGTATCGATTGCAGAACCTCTACTTGAGCTAGGCAGCGCTTGGTCGAGCCATAGCGCAACGTTAAAAAAGTTGGAGTTGGCCGTCGGCGACACCATCACGTTTGAGGCGAAGCTGGTGCCCAAAAAGCTGACGAAGCACCCCGTTCCGTACAAAATCAACAACCCTGCGAAAATTCAGAAGATCTAGACGTGTCATAGGAAGAGCGCATTAGATATATGGCCGATCCCATCGCTTTTGCCGAGCTCCTTTATCCAGAAAACGGATATAACGACCAAAAGACCGCCAAGCAGCATATTGGCGGTCCTTGTTCTATATTCAGTTCTGCTAAAACGTTAATCCTTCTATTCGATTGCGTTTAACAGGTTGAAGATAAGCATCGCACTCTCGGCACGGGTGCCGTTCTGCAACGGTTCGAAGGAAGTAGCCGATTTTCCATTAACAAGGCCAAGCGAGTGGGCCGTGTTAATCGCTGACTGCGCCCATTCCGGCGTTGCTGCGATATCCGCAAATTCAGATGCGGCTCCCTCCGATGGTTTCTTGCCGGTAGCAACTTCATACGATCTCACGATCATAGCTGCCATTTCCTGACGGGAAATAAGTGCTTCCGGTGCAAATTTCGAACCGCCTACGCCGTTTACGATCCCATGCTCAGCTGCGATCGCTACATCGTTTGCATACCATGCACTGGAGGACACATCCGTGAAGCTATTTGTTGCCTTGCCTTCAATGCCCAACAGTCGTACCAGCATGGCAGTAAATTCAGCCCTGTTAACCTTACGTTCCGGTTGGAAAGCATCTTTAGATACTCCCTCTACCAGATGTTTCGCCGCAAGCTCCCGGATAACAGAAGCAGCCCAGTGCCTGCTTGGTACGTCAGTAAACTGCTTGTCATACTCAAGAACAGCGTATTTACTGAAGTGATCGACAAATGCTGCAAGCTTGCCGTCTTCCATTGTGCCGCCCCTATAATCAAGCATACCATCATCCGCAATATAGTAGATACCTATGATGTCTTTGTCGGCGTTCGGGCTCACGAGCAGCGAAATTTTTATCGGCTCATCGAATTGGCTCAAGGAAACCGTTTTGTTATCCTTGGTCGTCAATGTGAACGTGAATTCGAAAATTTCTCCAGCAGCTTTAACCGCTGCCCCCGATTGCTCGCTCGCCTTGTCTAATAGACTTGCAATATCGTCTTCCAGCACCTTGTCGATTTTCAACGTTATCTCGCTGTCGCCAAGCTCTTCCGAATCAACGAGATCGCTCAGCGCCTTCAATACCTCCGACGGAATCGTCAGAACTACATTATCGGCTTGTACAGTTAACGCCTTATTGGCTAGCAATTCCGCCGTATTACCCGGCAATACCAGCTCTTCCAAATCTCCTTCAAGTTCAAGCTTGACTTGGTTGTCGGAGACATTCGAAGCACTTAATTGTTCCTCTTCTACTACCAGCCGTCCTGAGTCCTCCTGAACCGGAGGCAGTGGCGGTGCTGTCGGAATGACACCTGGACTTCCAGGCTCTTGAATAACAGGTACTTCTATTTCGGCAATAATTCCACCTAAAGCAGTTTCGGATGCATATCTAACATAATAGATGCCGGCTCCCAAACCACTAGTAACCTCATTACTTGCTCGGGTCCAGGATTCCGCTGTTGACAATCTATATTCCATCTCATCCGTCGTTCCTGCAATCGCGCCATTTTGAGCTGTTGCAGATGTTGCGCCCTTTTCCAAAGTCAATCCGGTTGGCGCAGCTTGTCCATTATTCTGCGAATGCTCAATGGTAACATAACGAATAGTCTCCCGGCCTTCTACATCTGAAGCATATATGGAATACACACCATTATCAAATGCGGCAAAGGCTTTGCTGCTTGTGATATCCTTGCCTGCATCGTCAAAGTCTCTTACTGTTTTACGTCCTGGCAGCACTTTGAGCTCTGTTGCCGTACTTGCAGAAACAATTGTAACAGCTATGGCTTCCGAAGGAATTCGGTTGACAGATACGCTCATTGGCGGCAGCAGATTTTCAACAATATTTCGATCCGCCGCTTTAGTGACTTGAATCTTATCAAGGATATGACCCGTTCCTGTCTCAAATACGGTAATTGTCATTTTGTCATCTTCAATTTCAACGATGTTGTAGTTCAGTTCATCTTCCGCGGTCAAAGATAAATCATAGGCAGAATCCCATATTCCCTGCGTCGTATCTGTATCATAATTTTTACGACCGGAAATACCCGCATTGATCTGGAAGGTACCATAGTCATTGATTCTCTTCGTTCTTGATACGCTATGGTCGTGACCGCCTACAATAAAGTCAACCTTTAATCGCTCAAGGTTTTCCGGTGTTAAATAATCGGTATGCTTCACTTTCCACATCGATCTTGATAATGTACCACCATAAACCGGCTGATGGAAATTGATGATTTTCCAAGTGGCGCCCTGGCTCTCTGCCTCTTCAAAAAATTGTTCGATCGCTTTAAATTGCTCTTCCAAGTAATGATCTGTCGTTACATTCTCACCGTAATAATAGTAATCGGTCATATCCGAATTCATGTGTGCCACCGCAACATTTCCATGCAGTACACCGTAACCGTCCCAGTTGGTTCTTTCAAACTTTGTGAAATCGATGTTGTGTTCATCGGCATTATATCTGCTTCCGTAACTATTCTGTCCATAATCGAATAACGTACTGAACATCTCACCTGACCAGTTTCCTGTCGTATCGTGATTACCCGGTGCGAACATCCAATTGTAGGTGTAATCCATTGTATCCATAATATCGACCATGATATCAAGCTCTTGGAAACTAGTCCCATTCTCGATAAGATCCCCTATATGCATGATGAAGTCAGCAGGCTTTCCGCCAAGCTCCTTTGCTTTTTCGATCGATTCACGTAAGCTTTGACCAAACGTTTCATCATATACGGCAGAATCTGTACCTCCAACCTGTGAATCACCTAGCAAAATAAATGAAAACTCATCACTCGCGCTTTCTGTAATAAAGCGATGCTCATCAGAAGAATCGGTCTTATCGGCATTTAATACACGATATACATACTCTTCACCTGGTTGCAATCCTGTAATCGTTACCGAATTTGCCTTAATCTCGTGGTACGGACCTCTTTTGTTATTAGCGGCATTCATATAGAAATACGAAACATCGGCTGCCCAAGTACTGGCCTTGCTCCAGTTACCCTCGGTATAATCCTTTGCCAGCATATACTCAACGTTTGTATAGTCAGAATCCGAGTGCGTATAGTATTGGATTGAGAAGCTGGTGCCTCTCTTCGTCCGATCGAGTGTATCCACTTTGTGAGTACCAATAAACCCATATGGCTTTGTGCCCATATAGTCGCCATTCAATTTGGGTACTGTAATGACGTCATACGTATTGGTGAGTTCTATACCGTCTGGAGTAGTAATTTGAATGGAAGCCGTAGGGCTTGCCTTTTCTGGCGTATTGGTTTCGGCAAGATCCGTTATCGTTCTTGCTGCAGCCTGATCATTAAATGTAACATTGCCATTAGAAATTGTTATATCATAGCTGGTTTCAGTCGGTAATTTATTAACTAACCGATAGTTTCCATCTGCAATTCCCTCTGTTTTTACAATCAGCAATTCTCCTTGCGTAGCGCGAATGATTTCTAATGTATTCGGGTTGTGATTTTTTGCAGCTTTATCAAAAGAGTAGTACGTTTGGATATTGCCTTCCTTCTCTACCGAAGATACTGCATTTTTGATATAAAAATTTGTTTCTTTGACATCATTTAATGCCGTATCATATTTACCTGTTGTATATTTAATGTTTGATTTCGAAACATTGAATGTAATATCCGCCAATACTTCGTCGGCATGGATATCAACACTGTCAAAGCTCAACGTAATGATTCCGCCGTCGACATTATAATGGAAAGCCGAATCTCCCAAAGCTGGTGATTTTGTCACGGTTATAAGGTCTTCAGAAAATGAATTTGCATCATATTCCATTGAGAAATCAATTCGGTCCGCTTGAATATCAAAATAGGTTGCAAGGCTAACGGTGTATTGCCCGTCTTGAAAGTGAATGGGATCGGTTAATTTATATGAAGAATCCTTCAGACCCATGTACTCCGCATCTGCTCCTGCTGATTTTTCAACCCAGACAAAAACATCAAAAAACGCCACATTTTTGTTAAGATCAGGAACAGCAAGCGTTACTTTATGAACGCCGGGCGTAACCTCAGGACCGGAAATCTCCAATGTGGATACGAGGTGGTCAACGTTAATTTTATCGGGAACATTAATCGTTTTGAATTGGGCATTGAAACGCGTCTCGTTATATTGTTTGGTCGTGATCTCGTGGTTCATGACGATGTTATCGCTGTCCACTTGTTTATCGTCAATAAAAACCTGCATATGACTTGTATCAATATCTGAGAATACATGTCTCTCATTGAAGTAATTATTATCCATCAAAAATGCTTTTACGGCTATTGTGTTTGTTGCGCTATTATAGGAACTAATAATAGGCTCTTCGTTAGCTTGTTGCGCCGAAAATTCATCAAGTACAGGCGCTAATACATCTTCTCCGACGGGGCCGTTAACAAGACGTATGTCATCGATATAAACCGTTGAAGGAGTGCCGTTGCCTTCCAGCTTCATTTGATGAATTTTATATTCAACATCCCTCATCAGGTAGTCAAATTCTGCTTTATCAATAACGCCTGAGGCAAGGGCTTCATTAAGATCGTCTGTTGGTCTCAAACCATTCAGACCCTCTTCGCCTTCACTGATAAAGGTATCAGTCTGATACTCCGTAAAATCCTCCATGCTCATTTGCATGATCGTATATCCTTCTTCATCCGACCAACCATTCCAAGACAACTCTTCGGAAACGGTTCCGCCTCGAAGCTCTTGCGTGTCCGTTACCGTAAATGAAATTTCTCTGCCGGATCCATCGGACCACATATGAAAACCAAGATCCGAGGCTTTGGATTGCCAATCATACGGTCTTGGCAGATCAGGGATCTGAACACCTTTATGTCCATAATTATTAAAGTTTTGGTTATCTTTTTTACCTACTTTGAACATGATCACAATGTCATCTTTATTGGTGACTTTGAGTGCCTTATTGCCACGCAACACCTTGTTTTCTTTATAGTTGTCTGTATTGCGAAGTATAATTCCTGTATTGGCAACATCAATGCCGTCTGAAGACTCCGAATAAATAATGACTTCTTTATCCGCATATTCCCCAGTAAATCCAATAGCTGCAGGGTCCGCTCCATTTACGATTGCAATATCCTCATCTGTCCAGTCTTCCCAGTCAACTAATGCTGCTACTGAATCGATAAAGTACATGCTCTGCCTGTCCGTTTCGGGATTAAACCTTGGCACTTCAGTTGTGTTGGCAAAAGCCGTACCTGCCGTTGAAAAAACAATCAACAAACCTAATACTAACGATAAAGCTCTTTTCATGCTTTGATTAGCTTCCAACTTTTTCACTCCTGTTATATATATGTTTTGAATTAATTGTGCATGGACGACATCAGACGCCAATACCAATTAGTTCAAAATCAATTGTAATATATAGAAATTCGATTTAATGTCGCGGAATGTAAACTGAAAGATAAGACATTGTAAAATAGGCTTGTGTTCGCCAATAACAGCGCAATCCCGAAGGCATCGTGCTCACTAAAGTTACAGTTAGCGGAACACCACCCGAATAGTTAAACCGAAAAGCCAAAAAGGGCTGTGACCGCCTGCCCTCGGCAACCTGTCACAGCCCACAACCGCGTTCTAGCGCGGTTTCTTAATTTTCAATAATGACGCTATTTAGTTTAAGATTGACCGGATTTGCAATCGTATCTCCAACCGGGCATTTACTCTCCAAAAATTGTACGAACTCATCAACCTTTTCTTTCGGTGAATCTGTTTTAATCCGGAAGGTATATCGGATGTCGGAGTAGCCCGGACGGACCGAGGATCTATCAAAAAATCCATCGAGGTCAATTTCCCCTTCAACGTCTACTTGAAAATCATCGAGCTTGACACCAAACTTAGGTGCATAGACTCTAGCAACGATAGATTGGCATGCGCCCAGCGAGGCAAGCAGAGCTTCTACCGGATTCATCCCGGTATCCGTCCCTCCCAGACTCTTAGGTTCATCGATTATGAGCTCGAACTGTCTGACGCTTGTTTTAACTTTAACTCCATCTAGTAAATTTGCAGTTGCTTTGAATGTTTGAACAGCAGCCATGTCCTATTTCTCCTTTGATGATCAGGTTTATTTCCTAAATGCTTAAATCCTACTTATCAAATAGGTATTGTGAGTATTATAGGATTGATTTTGATTACTGTCAATCAATTTCGCCTTCTCCTGTAGTAGTGCTGCGAACTAAGCCCTTGATTCACAAAGTTAGCTCACGCATAATTCGTTTGCCTGTGGGGGTCTGCGCCAACCCGCCTTTGGCTGTCTCCCGGTGCTGCTCCGGCATCTTCGTCCCAATCTCGTGCATGACCTGGACCACCTCATCGGTTGGAATAACGCTTCTTATACCCGCAAGCGCCATATCCGCGGCGGCCAGCGCAGTCACTGCGCCAAAACCGTTGCGCACGATACATGGGATTTCGACCAACCCCGCAACGGGATCGCAAATCAAGCCAAGCGAGTTTTTCAGCGCCAGTCCAACGGCATGGACAGCCTGCTCGGGCGTACCGCCCCGCATCTCCGTCAGTGCTCCGGCAGCCATTCCGATCGCCGATCCAACCTCTGCTTGGCATCCTCCCTCCGCCCCGGAGATAAACGAATTGTTGGCAATAACGTACCCAATCGCACCAGCCGTAAACAAACCTTTAATCAGCTGATCGTCGTGCCAACCCCAGCGCTCCTGCGAGCTGACGAATACGCCGGGAATAATGCCACAGGATCCTGCTGTTGGCGTAGCAATGATGCGTCCCATGGACGCATTCACCTCGGATACGGCAAGCGCATAACTCATCGCCTTGCACGCCTCAGCTCCAAGCGAAGACTCCCCTCTCGCACCATACTCATGAACGCGGGCGGCATCGCCTCCCGTGAGCCCGCTTCGCGATGGGACAGGCCGCTCTACGCCTTCACGAACGGCTTCCTTCATAATGCCGTAATATGCCGCCATGCGGGCGAACACTTCGGACTCGCTGCAACCCGATTCCTTCGCCTGCTCGACAAGCATTAACTCAGCGATAGATAACGCATCTCCCCGGCAACATTCGATCAGTTCCGTCAAACTGGCAAACTTCATATGCTCCCCCCGGTCGTCAAATGGATGACAGCCACCCTCCGGATTGCAGATAGTTGCCTCAATTCGTAAAGCATTCCATCCTGTATTCTGTCATCCAGTTCAATTACGCTTAATGCTTCTCCTCTTCTGCTTTTTCGGTCCACTTCCATATAGCCAATGTTGACCTGGAAATCACCAAGCAAACCGGTCACTTCGCCAAGCACGCCTGGCCGATCCTCATGAAACACCACCAAAGTGGGAAACTCCATCGTCGCTTTTACGTCAAATTCGTTGATTCCGGTAATTTCGATATTGCCTCCGCCTATGGAGGAGGCTTTGATAACATCCTCTTGCCTCTCATCCCGCAGCTTGATCAACACGGAATTAGGATGAGCAGCCACATCCCCCCCATCATGGAAAGCGATAGACAGTCCTGCTTCTTCAGCCAACTGCACCGCGTTTCGAATTCTGGCGTCATCCGTACCGTAGTTCAGCAACCCCGCGGCCAAGGCGCAATCTGTACCATGGCCGCGATAAGTAGAGGAGAATGATTTGTACAAAACAATTTCCACTTCGGCAGGTTGCCTGCCGAACAGTTGCCGGGCCGTGCGCCCAATGCGCACCGCGCCGGCGGTATGCGAGCTGGAGGGTCCTACCATGCTGGGACCGATAATCGAGAAGACGTCCTTGAAACGCATAATCCCCTATTCCCTCTCTTTGCCTGCTGGCTCACATCTATGGCTGCTCATACATAAACACATAGTCAAATAAATACGTTCCGGTATAGCGGGTCGCATTCATCCGGAATCCGTTAACCGAAGCAAAACTATTATTGTCGAGAAAAGGGATGTCCTTGACCTGATAAACCCCTTGCTGCCGATCCAGTATGCCCGGAGCGTCGACCGCTCCTTCATATTTTTTGAGAGATTCCGCCTGTACGGTCAAATCGTAAGTGTGCGCAGTTGTATCTACGTCCATACGGACCGTAACCCATTCATCGACCGGTAATTTAAACAAGGTGCCAGAAGACGGAATGGCCCGGAATACCGTCCCGCCATTCACCGTATCCCAATACGCAAAACCGCCGTTCGACAGTCCCGTAAATTTGGCTGCAGCCTGTGTGCCGCTCAGGAAATCGATATTGTAATTGCCTGATGCGTGATTCGCTTGCAAAAACTTGAATTTTGTTTCCATCGTCACGATTCCGCTAAGCGTTGCCCGTCCGCTGCTCACAATTTGGGGGAGCGCTTCATATTCATTCGCCGGGTTGTAGCGGCCATCGTACAATCGCAGAGCACGGTTTCCGACGTACGATTGCCCCACATTCTCGACCGTTATCTCGGCTCCTGTTCCCGTTGCGACTGTATAACCATAGGCGCCACCGGAGAAAGGCCCTATCGGCCAATCATCATAGAAATCGAAAATGCCATTATACGGATTTGTTGCAGGCGTATCAAAGTTGAGCGATGGGCCTCCCGTCGAAATATTGTCACTTCCGTCCATGGCCTCCACGGAAAACGTATAGCTGGTGGATGGCGTCAAATTCATTACATCGTAAACGGAATTCGAAACTGTGGCGATCAGTTGTTTTCCCGCTGATCCGGTATGTTGATAAACATGGTAAGACAAGGAGGCCATATCGCCGTCCTCGGCACCGGACCAGTTCAGTCTCGCCATCGTCGGCAATAATAGATCCGTTTCAAGCACGGCGCCGGCTCCCCATACAGGCGGAATTGTATCTTCCGTGACAATTTCAATATTTGTAGCCACCGAACGATTGCCGCTTGTGTCAACCGCATAGATGGCGACAGCATAGCGTCTTCCCGGATCCAGACCGGTTATGGTGTAAACTCCGGTATCAGCCGTCACTTGCCCATGTACGGTTCCATCCAGCATGATCACATAATGAGAAACCGCTACGTTGTCGCTCGCACTGTCCCAGCTTATGGTGGCTTCTTCATTTTCGGCGGATTCCACTAGAACATTGCCTGGCGTTGACGGCGGTATGACATCCGATGAAGAAGGCGCCAAGCCGATCCAATCCAAATTCATTTGCCCGAACGTATGAGTTAATTCCAATTCAATCGGCCCCGCCGTCAACTCTTTGTTCAGGCGAACCCTCAACCCTCGCCAGCTCTCCGGCGCCGTTCCGTAATCGGCGGTCGGCTCCGCTTCAAAATAATAACGCTCTCCGTCAATCTCGGCATAACGGGAAGTTTTTTCTCCCGGCTTGAGATCGTAACCGGCTACATATTTAAGCACCAAATCGTAGACGCCATTTTGCGGTACCTCCAACTTCCAACGAATCCGCTGGCCGGGCATAAGCCAATTGCCCATGCCTGCTCCGCCCGACAGAAAAGGCCGCGTCGTATAGATGGAAGCATCTCCGCCGCTTGTTGCCGTAAAGGTCTCCGCTTCTTTCCAAACAGCCGTATGATCCCTTAACAGATCATAGTTTTCGTAAACGACCGTTTCCAGCGGCGCACCAAAACTTTCCGTTTCCAGCTCAAGCGCTCCCATGGATTCTCCAAGCAGCATAATTGCGGCACCTTCCTGCAAATAAACCAATTCCGGCCTTCCAAAGCTTTCAAAAATCAAGGTATCCGGTGCATCGACCAGCCGATAAAAGCCTGCATCGACATCAATCATCCCCCAGGAGACCGTTCGCCCGTACAAATCTTTGGCCGACTTGAGTTCAATATTGCGGCTTATCCCGTTGACGACCACCTCCAGCGAGCGGTCGGGCAGCGGACGGGATAGCTGGTCCGTGCTCAGCTTGAACTGATGATCTCCGTTTTCTATCGTCACTTTCAACTTGTTGTCATTCCGTTTCCAATACACGCCGTATTGATTAAGCGCCTTGTTCCGGTTTCTGTTCGGCAACGCACTGCCGTCCGTATTCCGTAAGCTTACGGAATCGGGAGCGTATAATTCGACTGTAGCGGCTTCCGCAACCGAAATAGACAAATCGTTGGCGTCGTAAGCAACTGTTACCGGCTTGTCACTGGCGATCAATTCGATTCCCTCATGGTGCAAACTTGTTCCTTCCACTAACAGCACGCTTCCGTCATCCCGAACAGACGCAGCAACCCCGTCAAAGTCCACGTCTCCGGCGTCCACAATTCCTGTCTCCGTCAAACGAACGTAAACCGTCGTTCCTTCTTCAAAATCAAGCTGTACGTAATTTCCATGTACGGATGACTGAACGGTAGGTGCGGGACTGTCCAGCCGATAAGGCTGCAGGCTCGAAACAAGCGTTGTGGCCGTAATTTCTTCTGTTGCGAACATGGCATGCTGCTGATCCGGCTTTGCGGCAAAACGTCCGCCGGGCCGCACCTCGACGCCGGCATGATTAAGAAAACGATCAGTGACGGTTGCAGTCAATTCGCCGGGCGAATGAAAGCGCAGTTGGAGTCCGGCTTTCCCTTTGGTCGCCAGCGCTCCTTTGCCGTCAGGATCAAGCGTAAGCCGATCGTCGGCGTGAAAGTTGAATTCGAATTGGGTACCGTTGCTATCGTTTGTTTCCAACTGATCAATGACGACAAAATGATCCGGCCGCACATACACAATGTGGCGTTTCGCCTTTTCTAACGTTCCTTTGTACGCGGCAGTTGCGTCTCCGCTTGTTGCATCAAATGCAGGATGGGTGACAAAGCCCGTAATACGGCCATCCGCATCAATATCGTGTACGGGCTGGCCTTGCTTGCCATCGAACGTGATGGCGTTATGCGCCAAGGTTTGCCTCGTAAACCCGCCATGATGAGAGGTATTGTATTCATCATAATACCCGCTATCCACAGCAAGCGATTCTCCATATGCGTCAATAATAAAGCTGTTCTGATCGGCATGGCTATGATTAAAGCTGCCATAAGGACTCGATTTGAAATATAACGAAATCCGTTCTGGATCATATAATTCGGAATGCAAAGACACCCAGCCGGTATCATCAAACTTCGCCGCCTTGGGCCAGGTGATGGGCGGAACCGCTTCCAAATCGTCGCTTCCAAAAAAATAATCATACATATCGCCAAGCGGCGGAGTGCCTACTGCCCGTGCTCCCCATTGCAGCACCGGGTCATCCTGCATATCTGCCAAGCGGTTCAACAGAGAGACATTGTAACCTCCGGGCTTGGCTTCGCTGTCGTCCCCAAATGTCCCGCGCGGCGAGCCATGCGGAAACATATAGAGCGGAAAACGCCCTTCGTTCCGCGAATACGCTTTTTCGTACAAATTAAATCCGGTTGCCGACAACAAAACATCCATAAAATCTTTGTTAAAAATGCTTGATACGCGCCAATAACCTGTACCTTGCGCCCAACCTCCTTCTTCTCCTCCCCAGGTCGGCAATAAATTGATATAGGAAGGAACGACAGCGTCAAACCAGGCTTGCGCCTCCGGCAAATCATGCAAAAGCGAAACGGCCATTACGCCAAGAAAACCGTATGAAGTCCAGCCATGCGCGTTGTAGGGAAAATCAATAATCGGCGTTCCGTCTTCAACCAGGTCGGCAAACATAATATTTCCCCGAACTTTCAGCATATTAAGAATTGTCGTTTTGTCGGCTGGCGAAAGTATATCGTAAATCCAGTCATACACCATCGCCGATCGAAAGCTAATTACCCGATGCACTTGATCCGTGCTCGAATAGCCAGTTGCGCCGTATGGATCCCACGATGCAATATTAAGCAGCTGAGCCCGCGCGCTCTGACCGTACTCTTCTTCCCCGGTTATCAAATAAATAAAAGCGGTGTCAAGCATCCGATTCGCATCGCGAGTGCCGTCGTTTCGGGTAGCCGCCGTTGGCTCCGGCGGCAGCGGCAAATTCATGTAAGTATTCGCGTTAGCCAGCTTGTTCTCATAAACGGCCGCCCCGGTGCTGTCAGCCAATGATCGAAACGCCTCCAAGGTGTCTGCCGTCGCCCATACACGCGGATGTCCGGTCGGAACCAATTGACGCAATTGATCTACAGGCAATACCGGGAACGGTACGGCATCTTGGGTAATTCGAAATTGACGCGGCTCCGTCCAGACGGAATAAACGCCGTCTTTTTCGTAACGCACTCGCCAATGCCATGTTCCGTTACGGAAAGTAAATGGGAAGTTATAATAATTTACATCCAGCTCTTGTTCGTAATTGACAATCGCAAAACTCTCATGTTCGCTAACCTGCAACTCATATTTGTCCGCATCCCGAATGTACGGCCAACTGAAATCCGGCGGATTTTGTGTCGTTACCAGTTGATCGGCAGGGCGAAAAGGAACAACAACGCCCGAACCATCGGGCCAAGTCCATGACGTTTGTTGCTGCGAACTTGCGCTCGATGCTTCTGCCAATGGAGAAACAAGCAAAGTAAAGAGGATTGCAAACGCAACGACAACCGCGAATCCTTGCCGCTGAAAGCGATGCCCATTCATTCCCATTCCCTCCTGTTTCGCAATAGATAATCGACCGCGCCTTCCAATAGCCCCAGATGAAGATCGTGAAGCTGCTCATAGGTATGCGGATTTTCCGCTATGCCATGCGGCGATTCAAACGTGCAAGGCAATGTGGCGCCTACGTGATAACACATGCTCGTCAAGTTAAAGGGCGCCACACTGTCCGGCGATTCGCCTTCTGCCTGGACCGGCGGCACGCTTGCCGGACGGGCACCCCGCCTCAACATCGCAGGATACGCAAAATCGCGGGCAAACGTCTGCTGCGCTTGCTGCGTAAACACCGGCACATAGTTTAGCGGCATAAACGCCGGGGAAGCCAACTGGTAGCTATGCAAGTTTAGCAGCAAATCCGGACCTTCCGCCGCAACAGCGCTAAGGAGCGCCTGCGTAACAGCGCTCATCGGCGCCGGCCACTCATCATGCATCAGATTGATACCGGCATCATCGAAATAAGCGCCTAGCAAGCCAACATCCCCTTTCATAGGATGTACCCCTTTGGAAGGACGCCAGGTATAAGATGTTCCGTCCTGACGCGTGCCTTGCCCGTATTTGGTCATCTCGGCTTGCGGCCATCCGCACCAGCCCGCATGCGGCACCCGGCGACGCCCATCCGGATTGAGCAGCGGGAAGATAACGATGCGCAGCGCTTCAAGCCTTCGCTGCAATTCCCGGCAATCCCGGCCGAGCAAATCGCGTCCTTGCTCAATAATTTCCATTAGCTGCAGAGCGGCAATCATGCCTTCCACTTCATGTCCATGGATGCCCGCCAATATCATCAATACCGGAAAGCGCCGTTCCCGCTTGCGAATGTACGCGTCCTCCGACCCGGACCCGATCGCAGAATTAAAATTTGCGTGGCCGCGCAGCTCCGGTTCGCCTTGACCATAAGAAACTCGATAAATGGCGCTTCCCCCGGAAGAGACAGCCAATTGCGCCGTCTCGCCGCGGCGAACGCGCTGCTGCACATAATGCTCAATGTTCTCGGTGTCGGTCCGCCACCACGATGGCGGCTCTTTGGGCTCTATAGCGCTTTTAGGCAGCTTTCCGTTTATAGACGACATAAATACGCCTCCCTCGTTACCCTTTGATTGAACCAATCATAATGCCGCTGACAAAATACTTCTGAACAAACGGGTATACCAGCATAATCGGCAATGTCGAAACGATAATAGTGGCATACTTCAATGCCTCGGGCAATACGGCCTCCGCATCGCTTCCCCTAGTGATGTTGTCCCCCAAGTCCAGGCCCAACATAACGATGTTCCGCAGGAACACTTGCAACGGAAACAAAGATTCGCTGCGCAAATACAACAAGGCAGAGAAGAAATTGTTCCATATTCCCACTCCGTAAAACAAGCCGATCGTAGCCAGAGACGGCAGCGATACGGGCAAAACAAGGCGGATGAAAATGCCGATGTCATTTAGCCCGTCCATTTTCCCGGATTCGATCATTTCATTAGGAATGGCCTGAAAAAATGTGCGCATCAGAATGAGATACCATACGCTGATCGCGCCAGGCAAAAGCATCGCCCACATCGTATCGACAAGGCCGTAGCTGCGCACCACAAGGAAGGTCGGGATCATGCCGCCATTAAACAGCATCGTCACCAGCAGCAAAACCATGATCGGCTTGTTAAAGACCATATGGCGGCGCGATAGCGCATAGCCGGCCATCGCTGTAAGCAACAGCGACAAAGCCGTTCCGGCCACCACGTAAATCAGCGTGTTTTTGTATCCGATCGCTATGCGCTTGTCGTTCAGCACTTGCACATAGCTGTCCAGATTAAAACCTTTGGGCCACAGCGATACTTCGCCTCGCAGGACATAGCCGGTTCCGCTCAGCGAAACATTGATCATGTACAGAAACGGCAACAATGTCACGGCAACAACAAGCACCAGTAAAAACGTTCGCACCATGGTGTACGGGTTGAATCTGTATATTTTCATACCTGGTTCCCCTTCATTACCATAAACTATTTTCGGTCAATCGGCGGCTAATCGAATTTGCAACGAGCACAAATACCAGACTGACCAGCCCCATGCAAATATCCACTGCCGTTCCGTAGCTGAAATTACCGCCTATAATGCCCATCCGGTATACATAGGTGGAAATAATATCCGCTGTTTCATACGTAGTTGGATTGTAAAGCAAAAAAACCTTCTCAAAGCCGATTTCCAATATGCTGCCAACGTTTAGAATGAGCAAAATCACAATGGCTGGCACAAGCCCCGGCAACGTAACATGCCATGTTTGCTTCCAGCGGTTTGCGCCGTCAATTTCAGCAGCCTCATACAATTGGGGATCAATCGTAGTTAACGCCGCTAAATAAATAATGGAGCCCCATCCGATGCCTTGCCATACATCCGAGGCGACATAAATGGTTCGAAACCATTCCGCCTGCATCAGAAAATTGATCGGCTTGAGACCGAACGCTTGCAGCAATTGATTGACGGGCCCGCTTGTCGGGGAAAGAAACATAACGACCATTCCGCTTACAACAACGGTTGAAATAAAATGCGGCAAATAACTCACCGTTTGCACGAAACGTTTGAATGCTTTTTTTCTGACTTCATTTAAAAGCAATGCAAGAATAATCGGAGCCGGAAATCCGAACAACAGCTTGTATCCTCCGAGCAGAAACGTATTTCGAATTATTTCATAGGCATCCGGATTGCTGAAAAACTGTTGAAAATAACGCAGCCCCACCCAATCACTGCCCCAAACTCCCTTGCTTAAGTTGTAGCGCTTAAAAGCAACAACGATGCCAAACATCGGAATATACTTAAATAACAGCAAATACAATAAGGTCGGCGCCACCAGCAACAATAAATATTTATCACGGATTACTCGTCTTACCACAGCAAGATGCCTTATTTCTGTCATGATATCGCTCCTCGACTTTCACGCTTCGGCCATTGCGGATTGCCCGATAATTTGCCTCGCAACCCGCATGGCGAACAGAACGGAAACTTAGCTGCTTTGCCGGTTCCAAGCCCGTTCATAGATGTCTACAACTTCCTGTAGATTCAGCTTCTGCATTTCCTGCACATACTGATCCCATTCGCTCAAGGGCCTGCTTCCAATAATAAACCGACTGATGTTTTCATCGAGATGCTTTTGCAAGTTGGGCAAATATTGAGCAAGCAGCTCTTCTTCCTCCAACGTAAAGTTAGGCGGCAAATGCATCGCCGGATCCTCATATTGCTCGCTCAGCATATAGCTGTCCTTCTCCTTTTCGTCCACTAACGCCAGCAGCGCATCCGGATCAAAGCGGATAAAAGAACCGTCGGTCATAATGCCGTAATCCACTCGCAAATCGGTAAATTGTGCGATCCCGTCAACAAAAGTCTTTTGACCGTCGGCAAGCTCGTAAGTAACGCCTTCCTTGCCCCAGCTTAACAACTGCATGCCTTCATCCGAATACATAAAATCGATTAACTGCAAAGCGCCTTCTAAGTTGCTTGCCTGCGCATTGATCCCAAAGCCGCTAAGCGAAAAATGGTTGGGGATATAGGGTTTGCTCTCAGATCCCGCTATCGGAATCAAATACTCCCAATATCCTGCGGTGCCTTGATTGTTGACGATTTCTTTCTGACCGATAAACTGAATGGCGATAAAGCCCTGATTGTTGTTGATATAGCGCAGCCAAGCATTATAGTCCATCGACAGCCAGTCCGGAGGAATCAGCTCATCCTCGGCGAATCGGTTCATCCATTCGACCAAAGTTTTGAACGAATCTTCGGTTGGTCCGTATCGCACTTCTCCCGTGTCCAGATCGCGGTAAACACGGTTGGTTGTTCCGAAGGACGGGGCCATTACGGCCAACGTGCTTAATCCATGACGGAACATAAGCGGATACGAGTCCGGGTACAGTTCCTTCAGCTGCTTGCTGACCTCATACAATTCTTCCCAGTTGGTCGGTTGTTTCAGTTGATGCTGTTCAAAAATGTCCTGGCGGTTAAACCAAATCCGATAATCGGTAATTTGCGAGCCAAACCGCGGAACCAGGTAAATTTCCCCTCCTGGCATCGTCACCGCTTCTTTGAGTTGCGGATTCTCCTCAAAAAACTTGACCAGGTTAGGGAGCTTATCCATATGCTCCGCTACATTAAGAAACGCTCCGTCTCTACCAAGGGTGTTGATATCCGTGCTGCCAAATGCAACATCGGCTAAAGTCTGAGAAGCTACCGCCAAATTTAAAGCCTCCTGCCGACCTCCTACCGCCAAATCCGCTTTTACGCGAATGCCGGTCTCTTCTTCAATCCAGTCCCATATCGGCCAATTCTCCTGAAACGGCCAAGCCTGATTGCTTTCCATAAATACGCTGACCGTCTGCGCTTTTTTTGTTCCCCCGGAATCGCTTGTTGCCGTTGGCGCGTTTGTCTCCTGTCGGTTCTCATTGCCGCTACTGCATGCCGTTACAACCAAAACGACTGCCAGAAAAAACAGCCCCGCTGCCCAACTCTTTTTTCTCATCGCGTTTGTTGCCAATTGTTACTCCTCCTTTTTTAAAATCGCCTTCGTTAACAACTCTAGCGACAAGTCCGCTTGCATGAAATCGGCAGTTTTTTATCTCTATCGTCGTTTCGCAGATCAATCAGGCTCAAATAAAAAAGTGACACACGCATTGAAATTTAGGAATTCTCCCTTGATCCGTCCGCTTGCTCATGCATTTGTCGACGGTAATCTCCCGGCGTCAAGCCCGTCCACTTTTTAAACATGCGAAAAAAAGAATTGCTGCTCGTATAACCGACCTTTTCTCCAATCTCCTGCACCTTCAGCTCCGTCAGTTGCAAGAGTTCCTTCGCTTTCTCAATACGTACTTGATTCAGATATTCCAAAAAGTTCATTCCGCTTTTCCTCTTGAAATAAACCGACAAATAACCCGAAGACAGCTTAAGCCGCTCTGCCATTCGCTCCAGCGTCAATTCTGCAGCGTAATTCTCCTGAATATAATGAAACACTTCTTGCAAAATCGGATCAAAATCGTCCTTCCGTTTCTCGCAAATAGATTGCAGCGAATCCAGCCATCTCGAAAAAAAATGCAAATAATCATTTTGCTCATAACATTCGCTTAATTGTTCCTCCACCCCGTACAACGCCTCTAATTCCAGCCCTTGCGCCAGCATGCTTCGATTGACTCGCTGCACCAGACTGAAGGAAAAATCCCTGTAATGTCGGGCGTTTGCCTGATGGCGTTCCAAATAAGCAACCATTTTATACGTCCATTTACGGATTCCGGTAATATCGCCGCTTTGTAGAAACACATGGAGCTCCTGATCCTGCTGAAAGGTATACGGAATTTCTTGCCATTGCTGCTCCTCGTCACGCAAAATCTGTGTTCCCAGGCCAAGATGACGCATAGCGGCGATTTGACGGATCCGCTCATAGGCATAGCTCACTTCACTGAAATAGCGATATTGTTTTCCTAAAACGATCGTGATGAGATACGCATCCCGATCCAGATCGAATATATGCTTCAAACCTTCAAGTTTCTCATAGTAATCCTGCTTATCCGCCGTGGCGAATATCAGAGATACAACTTGGTTGGACTCAACCTGAAACGTCAAATGACGTTCTCCCCAAGTATCGAATTGACAAGCAATAAATTCACGGATGTAGTAAATAGGTTTAGCTTCATCCTGAGCAATCTGTTCGGCGAATTCCTGGCGATATTCAATTTCGAACAAAAGAATGTGAAACGGCTCGTCGATCAACTGCATATCCTGCAAGGCCGAAAAATCATCATGGATGCGCCTCGCCTTGTTCGCAAAAGCGTGGGATGCCAGCCGTGACTGCTGTGTTTGCAAATCTTGCTGAATTTGCAATACTCGATTTCCGATCAAACTGAATTCCATGATGCCGCTATCCTTTAATTGCAACGCCTCTCTTGATTTCAGGGCTTCCACAATACTTTTTACAGGTTGATGAAAGCGGCGGCTAAACCAGAAGGATATGGTTAACCCTATTAATAAAGACAGAAAAATCATGCCCGCGATAAAGAGATTGATTTGCTTCATTTCCGAACTCAACCAAGCGCTTGGCACAACATGCACATAGGTCAGTCCGCTAAATTCGCCTTTTTGATGAAAAAAATAACGATCCCCGTCTTCTAAATAATCATCGGCCTTCAGCAACTCGGCAAACAATTCCGTCGACATATCAAAATTCGAGAAGATAATTTCGCCGTTTCCATCGACAATCATCAGTCGATCGTTGATCGAGGTTTGGTAATGACTGAGCATTTTTTGAGTGTCAAAAAAAGCAATGCCGTACATCTGCGGATACAAATGATTTTTAACTAACATAGGTACCAAACTTTTATCCGCTTTGATTAACTGATCGCCTCGTTTGGAGTCAAAGTTTGCCGCGGGAAGGATATCAAAAAAATGGGTAGCCCCAGCATACCTTTCCCAAGACGGATAGTCATATTGCTGATGGATCATGTGATGGGCAAACATATCTCTTGCATCCTTCACTCCCCCGATTTCCACGGCCATCCTATGCTTGGAGTAAATTACGATCAGGTTTTCCAGATAAGACTCCTGTTGAAGCAAAACCATTTCACTAATCGAGCGGTACAACTTGTGCGCGGAATAATAATCGAATTTTTGCTCGCGGTAAAGTTGAACCGCCGTCGGATTGGATAACAAATCTCCCACTAGCGTTTTCACAGCTTCCTGCCAGTTTCGCTCATATTGAGTGACCGTCGTCTGTAAATTCACTGCATTATATTGCAGTATCCTTTGCTTAGTCTGGTGTTTGAAAATCTGCAGAACGCTTCCGTTCATTACAGTAAGGACAATGATGACCAATAGGAAGCTCAAAAGTAATTTAGCAAACAACGAATTAATAAATATATTCTTTTTCATCTGCTCCCCCCATTCTAACTCCTTCCTTTACAGCAACTCTCACAAAAGTTCTATCTATCTTAGTGTACTTATAAATGCACGTAAACACCCAGTTATTTAGATAACTGTCACTTTTGCATGTCCATCGATGTTCGATCACGGATCAATACTATAAAGTCAAAATAACACCTCTAATACCACTGTAAGACGAGCAAAGAGCCATCCCTCGCAGGATGGCCCTTCCGTGTCATTAACCGCCCTATTTTTTTGGTATAATATTCAATAAAAAATAGAAAAAACGAGGTGTTCAATATCATGTCGGATGACGTTCTTATCGGGGTTGACGGGGGCGGAACTCATACAAGGGTGTTGGTCTGCGACCTTAACGGAAAAGTACTTTCTTATTGCGAAAAAGGGGCTGCATCCATCTATAAGGATGTTTCCGCTTCACAGAATGTACAGGCAGCTATTTCGGAAGCGCTGGCGCTGGCCAACAAAGAACGGCATCAGGTGATCGGAGTTACGGCGGGGATTGCCGGATACGATTCTAAAGCGGATCTCGAATGGATTATCCCCTTAACGGACATGCCCGGGTTAACCAGTCCCAAATGGCACGTTAATGATGCTGTAGTCGCGCATTATGGGGCATTGTTGGCAAAACCGGGAATTATCGTCATCTCCGGAACAGGCTCCATTATTGTAGCCATTACCGAGTGCGGACAATATTTGAGAAACTACGACTTCCGCCATTATGCGGCTAGCGCTGCTAGATTTATCGCTTATGATGCAGCCTATGAAGTTCTAGCCGGGCATACAAACCAAACCGATGAGAAGCTCATTCAATCCATGCTAAAGCATTGGAGCGTACACTCTCTCGCTGAATTTTATAAGCTTGGTAGCGAAGGATTCGGTGAGGACAGGCAAGCACGCGACAAAAAATTCGGGCAGTTTGCGCCGATGATTACAGAAGCAGCCGGGCAAGGAAGTTCTGTCGCTATTAGGGTGTGTGACAAAGCCATTAGTCAAATTACAGTTGGCATCGAACTCCTCGCCGCTTCTTTTTCAAGCGATACGGTAAATGTTACATTAATAGGGAGTGTGGTCAACAGTTCTTATTTCCTCGATTCCCTAAGCCACATATTAATTAACGGCAGTAACAAAAAGTATAGCCTTATAAAACCAAAGCTTCCTCCCGTTGCAGGAGCAATTTTATATACCATGGACCAATTGAATAGACCGATCACCGAAGAGGTACTGCACAATTTACGGAGCAGCACCTATGTACGATAATAATGTTGTTGTCGGGGTGTAGATGCCGCACCCCGACCACTGCTCTCGCCAGGCGATCACGAAGTTCGGAGACTCCGTTTCCGCTTATTATTATTCGTGCGACGTCCGAATCTCGACGACGCTGCTTTCGTAGCCGCTGCCGTTCCACACCGAGTAAGACAACGCGTCGCCAGACGGGCTCCACGAGGTGTTCGCCACGTTTTCGACGTCGGCCGCGATCCGGGTTACCTCGTCGGACAGCAAATCATGAACGTACAGGCCCTTGACTGTCGCGCCGCTCACCTCGGCTTGCATGCCGTACGCGATCAGCCGCTGATCCGCCGACCAGGAGATTCCGCCGAGCTCCGCTCCTTCCGCGATCGTCTTCGCGTTGCCTCCGTCCAGATCGCAGAGCAACAGCTTCACCTTGGAGCCTTCGTATTGTTCCACCAGCAGCTGCTTCCCATCAGGCGAAGGAATGATGTTGCTCACGGCGCCCAGTCCCATGTCCTTGATCGCTTTGTTGTCCAGATCCAGCACTCTTAGCGTCTCATTCGCATTGGAGTTGTACAAGACCTTGCTGCCCAGCTTGGCGACGAGGAACAATGCTCCTTCTTCTTCCAGCTCCGGCATCTTTGCAATGTCTCCGCCCTTGGTAGCCGTAAAGGCCCCGCCGGCGTATGAGGCGCCAATGACGCTGCCATCGTCCGTCCACCTGGCGCTCATAGCCCCGCCGATGGGTTCGCCGGATAGACGGAACGACTTCAAGGTCTCCAGGTTCATGACATAAAAAACGGGATCGCCGAGCGTGTACTCTTGGTAGATCAGTTGTTTTTTGTCCGGCGACAAGCTGGCCGCTCCCAAAAAGACGTTCTCCTGTTCTTTCAGCGGCACGAGTTCTTTCGTCTTCAGATTAAACTTGTACAGACTGCGCGGGTAGGAATCCGACAGCTCCGACAGTGCCATTTTCGCCAACTTCTCGTTTTCCCTGGATATAATGACCGTGTCCTCGTCCACCCAGCCGAAAATATCCACCTTCTCGTATCGCTGTATGCCCCCAATCGTAATGGCCGGTCCGGCCGCTGGAGTCTTGCCCCCATTATCAATGACGGTGATAGTTTTCCCTGGCTCCCGAATGATCTCGCGGTTTCCTCCGTCTTCCCCGCTGCAAGCGGTTATTGTAAGCAGCAATGCGGGTACGCATGCCATGATGGCTAATTTTGTTTTGTTCAATGTGATCGCCTCCTTGATGCTTACAATACCAACCATTTGTTGCGAATGAACGAAGAGTTGTTTCCAAGTTGTAAACAATCTTATCGGGTTTGAATCGGGAACGCGATTCGAAACGTCGTGCCGCTGCCATCCGACTTCGCGATGGAGATGGCCCCTCCCTGCGTCTCGGCATAACGCTTCGCGAGCGACAGGCCTAGCCCCGCGCCGCCATGCTCCCTTGATCGGTTTTTGTCCACTGTATAAAACGCTTCGAAAATTTTATCCGCTACCCCTTCCGGAATGCCGATTCCCGTATCGGAAATTTCGATGACGACCTCATTGTCCAAGGCGACGTTGCTGACGCGGATGCAGCCGTTTGCCTTGTTGTATTTGATCGCGTTGTCCAGCAGGTTCGCCAGCACGATATTCATGTAATCCTTGTCGGCCTCTATATAAGCTTCGCGCAAGTCCGTCGTAAGCGTAAGCCCGAACTTGTCCATCTTCCCCTTCAGGCTGTCCAGCACCGCCCCTATCGTTGCGGCAACCTCGAGCCGTTCCTTGTTGTATTCAAAATCGTACTTCTCCATCGCCGATATTTGCAGCACTTTCTCCACCATCTCGTAGAGCCTCTGCGTCTCGCCGGCAATGTGGGTTTTGGCCGTGGTCAGCAGTTCCTCGTCGTCGGGATACATGTCGAGCAGATCAAGGTAAGCTTTAATGGAGGTCAGCGGCGTCTTGAACTCATGGGTAACGTTGCCGATAAATTCCTTCTGCTGGCGGTCCAGCTCCGACAGCTTGCGAACCGCAAGCGACAGCTTCTCCCGCTCCTGATCCTTATCCCGCATCGTGAGCATAAGACGTTCGCTCATGGCGGCAATGCCGGCGCCAAGCTCTCCGATCTCGTCCCTGCGCTTTATGACCGGGGCCCCGAACTGTCCCTCCCGAATACGGCCTACCGTATCGTTAAGCCTGATGATGCCCCGAGCGAACGAGTTGAAATACAGATAAGCCAATAAGAAGCTAAGCACGAATACGCCGGCTCCGATATAGATGAACAACTGCTTGATTTCGTCATAAAAGGCTTGATGGTCGCCGAGGGAATAATAGAACTGGACGACGCCGACTTGCTCGCCCAACACGCGCAAAGGGGTCAAATAATACATGGAGTCCCCCTCCACCAAGTAAGCTGTCTTGTTCTCCAGCGCATAAGCCAGCGTCTGCTTGACGCTCTCGGATGGAGGAGTCGCGGTCCTCCTGCTTATTACGGAGCCGCTCCCATCGTACAAGACGACCGGTTGCCCGCTGACCAGCTTCTCCAATTGCTCGCCGAACTCCGCGCCTTTGGTCTTTAGGTAGGTCTCGGGCACTTTGCTGGATTCTTCCATGATGGACTGGATGAAATAGACGTTCGCCGTGTCGGCTTGCTGCGCGAGGAGCCCCTCCGTCTGCGCGCGTTGATTCCGCTCGATTCCCTGCAGGACCAGCAGGCTGAGCACGAATACCGTGAGCAACAGGAGACCGGCGAGGAACAGACTGAACTTCAGCTTGATGCTAATTCTCACTGTATCCTCCGGACGCCTTGTAGCCGATGCCGTGCACGGTTTGGATGATCTCGCCATGATCCGGCCCCAGCTTCTTGCGAAGCCTCTGCACATGGATATCCACCGTACGCGTACCGCCGTAATAGTCCATTCCCCACACCAGGTCCAGCAATTGCTCCCTTGCGTACACTCTGTCTGGATTCGAGGCCAGCAGCGCAATCAGATCAAATTCCTTGGGCGTCAGCTCCAGCTTGTGTTCTCCCGCGACAACCGACCTTCTTGCGACATGCACCTTCACTCCGCCAAGCCGGAACTCGTTCGGCTCCTGCTTCGCGCCGACGGCCTGCATCCGCCTCAGCAGGGACTTGAGCCGCGCAAGCAGCTCCCGCATATCGAAGGGTTTCGTCATATAATCGTCAGCCCCGAGCTCCAGCCCTAGCACCTTGTTTACGATGTCTTCCTTGGCCGTCAGCATGATGACGCCGATCTGTCCCTTATCCTGCAGCTTCTTTAGCACGTCGTAGCCGTCCATGCCGGGCAGCATCACATCCAAAATAATGGCGTCGGGCCGAGTTTCGCTTAACCGTTTCGCCGCCAGATCCCCGCGATCGATGACCTCCACCGTATACCCTTCGCGGTTTAAGGCATAGGCGATAGCATCCGCGATCGCTTTTTCGTCCTCGATGACCATGATTGATTCGTGCATGGCATTGTCACCTGCCCCATGTCGTTATCGTCTGCTTCTATTATAAGGGGTTTCCGGCTGGAACCAAAATCCATCTAAGCAGATAAACGTGCAATCTCGGCAATGTGTCAGAGGCGAGTACGATGCCTGGATCATGAAACGTTATGAAACGTTCACAATATATTAAATATTTGCCCATTGTGCAACATTGCCCATTGAGCAAATTCGATGTTATATTGGATGCAGACTTCAATGAGATGGGTGCTTGATGAGCGGAGGTGACTAAAAAGAATGAACAAATCAAATTTGCGCGAAATCAAAAAAGAAGCGACGGCGCACGCTTTGGCGGAAGCCGCATTTCAGCTGGCGCTGGAACGCGGGATGGACGGTTTCGTCGTGGAGGATATCGTCCAGCGGGCCGGGTACTCCCGCCGCACGTTCGCGAACTACTTCTCCTGCAAGGAAGAAGCCGTGGCTACCGCAACGGTGCCGTATCACGACGTCAGCGAATTCTACGACCTGCTGAACCGGATGCCCGACTCCACCTCGCCCATCGACGCCATGTACCAATTCGTGAAGATGCAGCTGGCAGAGGAATCCCTTCGCAGGATGAAGCAACTCTTTACTCTTTCCAAGAGCTATCCCACCTTGAAGCCTTACACGCTGAGCGCGGTGCATCTCTTGCAGCGGGAAGCGCAAAATCTATTGACAGGTCTGTTCCGGGAGACGCATTCACCCGATTACACGTATCTGCTGGCCGGCTCCGTATGTTCGACCATCGTGCCCCTGCTCGACGGAACGCTCCGCGTGTTGCTCCCGGGCGAATCGCCGGACGTCGATCCCGGCGCCGAGTCGTTCGACGACTACTTCGAAAAGGTGTTCGGCTACTTGAGGCAAGGGTTCTGACGCGGGGATAGAGCGGCTATTACGGCGGCGGGCGAGCGATTAGCACGAACTGTGACAGGTCCGTTCCGCCTTTCTCTGAAACCGGCATACGCTCAGATTGGAAAGGGACTCGTCTGCTGAGGATCAGCCGCTATTTGCGCTCGTGATCCCGTGCATGCCATCGATGGGATGACTCGACTCTCGTTAACGGACACTATGAACGCTATTTGCCCAATTTCGAACATAACGAAAATGTATCGGACACCACGAACGTTATTTCGTTGAATCCAGGCAGCTGTACTCGTTATCGGGACGAATAAGGTATCCTGTGTCCGTTACAGGATCCAAGACGTCATTTGAGCGACAATAGCGCTTCCGATGTCCGTTAGACCGTTGCACCATGTCGAGATCGTTTGCTTCGAAATACTTGCAAAACTTCATTACCAAAGGAGAGACACTAACTGCATGTCCAAATTATTGTATCGTATCGGCAAATCCGCCTTTGGCAAGCCTTGGGCGTTTATAGCAGCATGGATTCTGATCATCGGGATCGTCGGCGCCATGCTCGGCATCAACGGCATGAGCGTCAGCTCCGAGATGAAGATTGAAGGCACGGAGTCGCAGAAGGTGCTCGACAAGCTGGAGCAAGAGCTGCCGGAAGCATCCGGCGGCCAAGCCAGCGTGCTCTTCACCGCGCCTGAAGGCGAGAGACTCGACACGCCGGAACGCATCGCGACGATTACCGAGACCGTGGGCAAGGTGTATGAGCTCGAGTACATTATTAATCCCGCCGAGCTGGCGGCCGCAGCCGGCGCGGACCTGAGCGCAGGGCAAGCCGCGCAAGGCGGCGCCCTGGCAGGAGCCGCTCAAGGCGCAGAAGCCGACGCGGCTGATGCGGCGCAAAATGCCGCTCAAGGCGCTGACGCCGGCGCGGCGGCAGGAGCTGCGGATGCGGCTAATGCGGCAGGCGGTGAACTACCTCCTTACATGCCGCTCATGATCAACGGGATGCCTGTACCTGGCGTGTTGATCGCAACGGACGGAAGCATCGCTCTGTTCCAATTTCAATTCACCGTGCAACAGAACTCGCTGCCGCAGGGCGTAACGGATACGGTGGTGGAAGCCGTAACCGAATCCGTCGACGGAAGCGGCATAACCGCGCTGCCAAGCGACTCGCTAAAAGCAGTCGAGGTCCCTATCGGCATTAATGAAGTGTTCGGACTTCTGATCGCGGCCGTCGTTCTCGTTATGACGCTGGGCTCGCTTGTCGCAGCCGGCTTGCCGATCATCACCGCGCTCTTTGGCGTAGGGATCGGCGTCGGAGGCGCGTTCGCCCTCTCCACCTTTGTGACGATGACATCGTTCACGCCTGTTCTGGCCCTCATGATCGGATTGGCGGTCGGCATCGACTATGCGCTCTTTATCGTGAACAGACAGCGCCGACTTATCTTCGACCAAGGCCTGACAGCTCGCGAAGCAGCCGGCCGTGCGGTCGGAACGGCAGGCAGCGCCGTATTTTTCGCCGGTCTGACGGTTATCATCGCCTTGTGCGGCCTGCTCGTTATCGGCATTTCCTTCCTCAGCATGATGGCTCTCGTCGCTTCGGTTACGGTGCTTCTCAGCGTGCTGATCGCTCTTACGCTGTTGCCGGCGTTGCTTGGTCTGATCGGAGAACGCATTTGCTCCGATAAGGCACGCGAGAAGAACCGCTCCAAAGCGGCAGCCAAACAACATGGCGTCGCCGACGCATGGGTAAAAGGCATCGTGAAGTTCCGCTGGCCGGTCATCCTTGCGGTTATCGTCTTGCTGGGCGCAGCGGCGATCCCGGCAGCGAAGATGGAGCTGGGCATTCCGTCCGGCGCCAGCGCGAACCTGGATACATCCGCCCGCCAGAGCTACGATGCGATTTCGGCCGGTTTCGGAGAAGGCTTTAACGGCCCTCTGCTCATCGTCGCAGAGCCAAAGGATTCCGCAGGCGTCATCGCTCCGGAGGTACTCGGGGGCATCGTGCAGGAAATTCAGAAAAACGAAAACGTATCCGTCGTGCAGCCGATGGGGATGAACGCGGAAGGCAACATTGCCATTCTCAGCCTGATTCCGAAGACAGGTCCGACGGACACGGCGACGAAGGACCTTGTGCAGGAGCTTCGCGAAGTTGATTCCGCTATCGCAAGCAATTTCGGCGTTACGCTTGGCGTAACAGGCTTCACAGCCATTAACATCGACATGTCCAGCAGGCTTGCGGAAGTATTCCCGACCTACATCGGCGTTATCGTGATCCTGTCGCTGATCATTCTGCTGCTCGTCTTCCGTTCCATTCTCGTTCCGATCAAAGCGACGGTCGGCTTCTTGCTTAGCGTACTTGCCACGTTCGGCATTACGACCGCCGTATTCCAATGGGGATGGGCGAGCAATCTGTTCGGCGTGGATACCGGCGGACCGCTTATGAGCTTCATTCCGATTCTCGTGACAGGTATTCTGTACGGACTCGCGATGGACTATCAGGTGTTCCTCGTCTCCTCCATGCGCGAATCGTACGTGCACGGCCATCGCGGCAGAAACAGCGTCATCCATGGCTACGACCAAGCCAGCCGGGTCGTTGTCGCGGCCGCCGTCATCATGGTTGCCGTATTCGCCGGCTTCGTCTTGACGCATGATATTATGATCAAACAGATCGGCTTCGCGCTTGCGCTTGGCATTTTGATCGACGCGTTCTTTGTTCGTATGGCGCTGGTACCGGCCGTCATGGCCATCTTCGGAGACAAAGCCTGGTGGCTGCCGAAGTGGCTCGACCGCCTGCTGCCGAACCTCGACGTCGAAGGCGACAAGCTGATCGCCGAGCTGCAAGCCAAGGAAGCAAAGTGAAACGGCTGTCGCCGTCCTTTGGCGGCGCAGTAAGTTTCATTCCGAGAAATGAAGGCCAAGTATAGAAAAGCTTATACTTTCCTGTATTTGGACAAAACCACCCTCGCGGGTGATTCAAACCAAACCGTTCAATCACTCACCGTCTATCGGACATATATGACGCTATTCTTCGATTATTTAGGTTTTCGAAAATCTAACGGACATAGTCAACCCTATTGGCATCATCATCGCTCAAATCGGCTTCATTACGCCCAAATAGCGTCTTTTCGTATTATCAGGTTAGCCAGTTATTACTGGTTGGCCTTTTTTTATGGTCGGTATACGATGGCGGTAGCCGGGAGAACGTGCGTCTTTTAGGGGTCAGACCCCGTCACAAAAACTGTTCTCCCACTACCCCCAATGACCATGTTTGAGCTGGTAGAGGCAACGACCTCGCATCACAAGCGAAGCTATGGGTTTGGAACCATCGTGGAGTGCCGGCAATTTTATTAGGGAGGTTGTTATGCAGCCAGTCGTAGGTGTGGATGTAGCGAAAGGATCTAGCGTAGTACAAGCTTTTACAAGGAGGAACGAACCGTACGGGAAGTTGGAGAGCATCTCTCACGGGGATAGCGGATTCGAGCGGCTAGGGGAGCTCTTAGCGGAGTTACAGGCGAGGATGGCAATTGCCCCTGTAGTTATTCTTGAAGCGACAGGACATTATCATCGGGGGCTTGTAGCTTATCTCGAACGTAGTGGATGGACGCATTTCATCGTTAATCCGTTACAGTCTAAGCGTGCGAAAGGAACTCAACTTAGGAAGGTAAAAACAGATGCTGCGGATGCTTGGCATCTAGCCGATATGTACTACCGCGGGGACGTTTTACCGCATCGTACATGGGACGAAACGTTTACAGAGCTGCAGCATGTGACCAGGCAGCATGAGTTTGTGACGGGAATGTTCGTCCAAGCGAAGTTAAACGCGAGAGCATTGCTCGAACAGGTCTTTCCGGCTTATGAGGAGATCTTTTATGCCCTGTTCTCTGTCACGTCGCTAAGCGTGTTGGAGCGTTGTTTAGAGGGCGATGATGGGGATCTTGTTGAAACTATTCAGGCATGCGCTGGAAAATCCCGTTCGAGACGTTGGGTTGATGAGAAAGCAAGACGACTTCGAGAGATCTTGTTAGATTGGAGAGCACAGCCTAGAAGCCAATCTCAGACCGTAGCCTTAAGTGGTATGGTTTCCTTGTTGCTTTCGTTCACGGAGCAATTAAGTGATCTTGAGAAACAGATGAATGAACTCGCATTTGATTTACCTGAGGTAGAACTGGTGAAAAGCATACCTGGGATCGGGGATAAATTAGCTGCAGCAATTGTTGCGGAGGTTGGAGATGTAGGACAATTTGAAGGCGCTAAACAGCTTGTGGCGTATGCGGGATTAGACCCTGGAATCTTTAGTTCCGGGAAATTTACCGCCACAAGTTCACGAATTACTAAGCGGGGTTCAAAGAGACTTCGCCGATCGTTGTATTTAGCTGTGCAATGCGGGATCCGGGGAAGCACCAACAAGAGGATTAGAGAATATTACGACAAGAAAAGAAAAGAGGGCAAGCCATACAAGGTGGTCGTGATCGCTTGCGCCAACAAGCTTCTCCATCACGTGTACGCCATCCTTAGTAAAAAGCAGCCCTACAGAAACTAAAAACCAAATTTACCCATAACCTTCACGCCAATGAAGGTTATTAGTCGTGCCTAGAAATCAGTATACCAATTAAACTGCCCCACTCCAATACTAAATGCTTGACAAGTATTAGCTGGTTTTTGTCCGTTAGATTTGGTTGTAGTTTAAAATCGGACGAATAGCGTCGCTGGTGTCTGTTACATTTTTCAACCTTTTGTTCACAAGTTTGGGAGTCGCATATCCAAGTTCAAACTCACCCTGACGGGTGAATCGGAGACTGTCGAATAACTGTGCATAGGTGAAACTCCGGCAACTGTCTGGTAAAAAATGAACTGGAGCAACCGTAACGGAAATGAAAGGCGCTATTTCCTCAAAAAGCACCAATTCGCGATTCTAATGGAACTGACAGCCCTTATGATGGGCAAAAGTCCGCGGTTCGCCTGGATTTCTCACGAATAACGGCGCGGAGTTCCGTTAGATTTTAATATCACGCCAAACGATCCATATAAGGGCCCTCACTTCCGTTAACACGTTGGCGATGATGGATTGCAGCTTTATTCCAGCATTGCACACAATGAATCGACGGCCTTATAAATGACGCTATTCTGTCCCAAAAGTGTTCAAACGATAGGGAAACGTTCCAATTTACACGCAAAAGGACCTCGAATTCCACTGTAACGTGGGAGATGAGGTCCTTTTCTTGAAAAAATCCGACTTGACGCGGGGCTCGAAAATCGAATAATTACTAATTGGATTTTGGGACGACAGCCCCTTCTTTTGATCTATTCGAAGCTCCGAGCTGTATGCTAAATATTCACCCAAGTTAACGTATAACGGTAATAAAACCGCCGCTTTGCCTTCGCGCCCGGCAATACCTCGCTTGCCGTCCGTTTGATTTCGTCCAATGACTCCCGAGGCTCCGCGAGCTTGACGCCAATCTCCTGCATGCCGCCCTGCAGCTTGTCCATCAGCTTGATCGGCATCATGTGCAGCCCGGCGACGATATAGTCGGTCGCCGTCTTGTTGGCGGAGAGGCCGACGACAAGCAGCCTTCCGCCCGGAGCCAGAAACCTCCGCATATGAAGCAGCGCGGGCCGAAGCTCCATATGGTGCAACGTCGCTACGCAAGTAATCGTCTGATATCGCTCCTCGGGCGGCGGGACGGACATGGCCATGAAATCGCCGGCAATCAGTTCGGTGTTGCTCCCAGCTCCCAATCGCTTGCGCGCGCGCCCGACGGCATCATTATCGGGATCAATGCCGACTGCCAGCGCGACATGCGGAGCCAGACGCTCCAACAGCAGCCCCTCGCCGCATCCGATATCCAGCACGCGTCCGCCTCGGCGCTTTGCATCGTTAACCAACTCTGCATGGAAGGCCGTATTATGATTCCAATAGATTGCTTTGCCGCTCATTTCCGACCGCCTCCTCCCCTGTACTTCCATTGTAATCCGGGAGGACGTCCCTGTATATGATCTACGAAACCTCAACCACGGCCTTGATTACCTTCGACGCCGGACCCAGCCAATCGCCAAACGCTTCGATCATACCTTCGAACGACGAACGATGCGTAATGAAGCGGCTCATGTCCAGATAACCTTGCCCTACAACGTCGAGCACATGCTGAAAGTCGGCCGCCGTCGCGTTGCGGCTGCCCATCAGCGTCAACTCCCGCTTGTGGAAATCGGGATCCGAGAAGGCGATCTCGCCTTTTACAAGACCGACGAAGACCAGCTTGCCGCCATAGGAGACCAGCTCGAACGCCTTCTCCATAGACTTGGCGTTGCCCGTTGCGTCGAATACAACGGCGGGATATTCGCCGTCCGTAAGCGCGGCCAGCTGCTCCTTCGCGTTCGGCGCCAGCGCGTCGATCCGCTCGTCGGCCCCCGCCCACGAAACGCAGAAGTCCAGCCGCTCCCGCGAGATGTCCATCGCGATGACGCGGGCGCCTGCATGTTTGGCGAAAGCCATGACGCCCAGCCCAATGGGGCCGGAGCCGATCACGAGCACCGTATCGGACGGCATGACGCCGCCTCGCCTGACCGCGTGCGCTCCTATGGCTAGCGGCTCTACTAGAGCGGCTTCGTCCAGCGACAAAGAATTTACGTTCAGCAGATGGGACACCGGCACGGAGATACGTTCCCTCATTCCGCCATCCTGATGCACGCCGATGACGCGCATCTCTGCGCAGCAATTCGTCTGACCGCTTCGGCATGCCCGGCACTTGCCGCAATGCAAGTACGGAATGATCGCCACGCGATCGCCTGCCGACAATCCGCGGTCGTTCCCGCCGATCGCTTTAATAACGCCGGACAGCTCGTGCCCCAATATACGCGGGTACTGGAAGAAGGGCTGTTGCCCCTTGAACGCATGATAATCCGTGCCGCAGATGCCGATCCTTTGAATGGCAACGATGGCATGTCCTTCCGTCAGCTCCGGCTCGGGCAGATCGTCCCTCATGCGGAACGACTCCATTTCCTCGCATACGATTCCCTTCATCTATGTCCCTACTTCCCCTCTGTCATAAACGATCCGTCGATTCGTTGTAGCGCGGCAATCCGCTGTTCCAAGTCTCGTTATGCACCGGCTTCAGCACATCAAGCACCTCGGAGAGCAGCTCGAGATCCATCGGCTCGTCCGTCCATGCCGCGTTTCTCGCGATATTAGCCGGGTTGGCCGTACTGACAAGCGTTGTGGGGATACGCTCCTCCGCTGTCGAGAACTGAATCGCCAGCTTCGCGATGTCCTCGCCCCGTTCCTCCACGAGCCGCGCCGCTCTCAGGCAAGTCTCCTTGAGCTCGGCGCTTGCCGGATGCCAATCCGGAGTGCCTCTCGTGCTCAAAAGCCCCATTGAGATCGGCGAAGCGTTAACCAATCCGACGCCGCGCTCCTCCAGCAGCGGCAGCAGTCCCAGCAGCGAAGTATCGTTAAGCGAATAATGGCAATACGAGATGATGACATCCACGTCGGCCTGCGGCAGCATTTGCTCGAATAAAGCCAGCGGAAGCCCGCAAATGCCCGCGAACCGGATTTTGCCTTCCTTCTTCAGTCGTTGCAAGGCAGGAATGGCTTCGCCCACAATAATGTCCGGTTCCACGAACTCGATGTCATGCAGGAACAGCATGTCGACGTAATCCGTATTCAGGCGAAGCAGACTTTCCTCCAGGCTCGACTCGATCCGCGCTGCCGAAAAGTCGAACGCGTTCTCGCCGTACCTGCCTGCTTTCGTGGACAAGTAAAAGCGGTCCCGCGAAGTCTGCGCAATAGCCTGACCCAGTACGGTCTCGGCCTTCGTAGCTCCATAATACGGCGATACGTCGATCAGATTAATGCCGGCGTCCAATGCCGCATGCACCGCGCGAATTCCTTCCGCGTCATCCGTCTGACGGAACACGGAGCCCAGGGAAGAAGCGCCGAAACTAAGCCGCGACACTTCGAGGCCGGTCTTGCCGAGCAAACGATATTTCATCGCGATCCCTCCGTCTCTTGCAGCTTGTAGAATCGTCTTGCGTTCTCGCCGAACAGCTTGGACCGCGACCGCTCTCCCCAGTCTTTCGGCAGAGCTCCCTCCAGCAGACCGACGACCTCGCCATAGTTTGCCGCAAGCAGACACACCGGCCAGTCCGTGCCGAACATCACTCGATCCTCGCCAAAGACGGCCAGAACGTGGCGGATATACGCCTCGAAGTGCTCCGGCCTCCAATTCCGATGATCGGCCTCCGTCACCATGCCGGACAGCTTGCAGTACAACCGGGGATGAGACGCGGCCCGCTCCATCTGCTCCGTCCACGGCTGCAACGTCCCCGCCGCAATATGCGGTTTGGCGATATGGTCGATGACGCCCCGCAGGTTCGGAACGGCATCCAGCAGTTCTAGCAGAGGGTCCAATTGATCGGCTGTCACCAACAGATCGACGGGTACGTCCAGCTCGGAGTAAAAGCGCAGCGCCTCCACGAAAGGAGGCTCCAGTATGCGCCTGGCATCCGGCATATCCTGAATCATGATGCGGAAGCCGACGAATTTGGGATACTGCCGGAACCGCTCGTAATGCTCCTTGTGAGCGGGATCGAATAGATCCAGCCAGCCCACTACGCCGAAAATGTTATCCGAAGCGTCTGCCAGAGACAACAAATATTCCGTCTCCTCAACGGTAGGTGCCGCTTGAACGACGATGGTGCCGTCCAGCCCATGCTTGGCAAGCTCCGGCTCCAGGTCCCGTGGCAGGAAATCCCTGTACAGAACCGGCAGCTCCGGCGTGATCCATCCGTAGTCGTCCCGGGACATCGTCCAGTAATGCTGATGGGCATCAATGCGCATGCCGCAATCACTCCTCTCTTCTCCCTCTATTGTACGAACGCCAATCGGAAATTGAAATGTCGGCGCATTGCAATAATATGTCCGATTTTGATATATTGAGGGCAATAACCGGATTGGAGGCATGCCGCTTGCAGCCTGTTCGCAAACCGTTCCATCTCGATCCCGTCTTTCCATTCGAGCTTGTCTACAAGGGAGTCCGCTATTCGGACAACGAGTGGCCGGACCATCTGCATGACCTTTACGAGCTTGTATACATCCACGAAGGCACGGGGTCCTTCTTCATCGACCACACCATCTACGAGAAAGGCCCCGGCGACCTGTTTCTCATTCCCGGCAACACCGTGCACCGCGCGTTCCCGTCCGCCGAAGAGCCAATCGTATCGACCGCGTTGTTCTTTTCGCCTCCACTCGTGGAGGCCGACTCGCTCGGCGATCGATACGAGCCGCTTCAATGCTACAACATGGCCAGGGGACAGAAGCGCTACAAATTGTCCCCGGCGGAGACCGATCATACCGGCATCGAGCTTCTGCTCCGCGCAATGGCGGAAGAGATGGCCAGCCAGGAGGCGGGCTACCGGCACGCGATCCGGCTCCATCTGCTGCGCCTCTTGCTGGAGCTCGCGCGGCTGCCTGCCGTACACGCAGCCCCCGCCGCAGCCTCCGTCGGCTTCGGTCCGGCCTGGATCCGGCAGGCGCTGCGCGACATGAACCGCGATCCCGTCGGCTGCGGAGGACTCGCGGAGCTGGCGGGCCGCGCGGACGTCAGCTCCAGCCACTTTTCCCGCGTCTTCAAGGGGCTGACCGGCATGACCGTGACCGACTACGTAAACGCCAAGCGGCTTGTCCGCGCCAAGGATCTGCTGCTGTCGACGGACGACAACATCGAAGATATCGCAGCGGCTTGCGGCTTCCTGGGCATGCGCCACTTCTACGAGCAGTTCAGGAAGTTAACGGGGTTAACGCCAAAAGCTTATCGGGATCAAATGAAAACCTGATTGATCATTAATCAGATAAAGCGAGGAGGAGATACGAGTGTCCAGCTCCTTAGACGAGACGCGGCAGCTTTACGAAAGAGACGAGGTCACGAACAGCTTTCTGAAACGGCATCCCGTTCATTGCGAGTTTCGAACCGGGAAATTGCCCCGCAAGCGACTGCATTTCCACGAGGGCTGCGAAATCTACTTGTGCCTCGGCGGCAGCGGCTCTTATATCGCCGAAGAGAAGCTGTACCCGCTCCATGCCGGGACGCTTACGATTATCGGACCCAACGTCGTGCATCATCCCTACTCTGGAGAGGATTCGTTTAGCCGCTATATTTTGACGATAGACGAAGCCTATCTGGAAACAATGGGGCAGCTATGCGGATGGAAGATAAGCCCTTTCGGCCAGTTGCTGGGGAGCTCCTCGACAAGCAGCCACTACTTTCTGACGGCGGCGCAATCGGAGCGCGCCCGCTCGGCGGCCGCGGGGTTGGCCGAGCTTCTATGTTCGCCGGATCCGCTGCGCGAGCTCGCGATGCTGCATCGCCTGACGGAAGTGATGCTGCTGATCGGGGAGCTGCAGCATTCGCCGGCGGAGCAGCAGCTCGCAAGCGGCGCGAACGAGCGGCTTATTCAGGAGGTGGTCGCCTGCATGGCGGTGTCGTATCGCGACCAAATTACGATCGATGGCTTGCTGGAACGGTTTCCCGTGTCGCGTTCGAAGCTGCTGCAGCTCTTTAAGGCGACAACGGGCTTTACGGTGACGCAATTGCTGACGGAATATCGGCTTAATCAGGCGAAGCGGCTGCTCGCGGGCACCGACTGGCCTATGACGGAGATTGCCGCTCAATCGGGCTTCGGCGATCTGTCCCACTTTTACCATGTATTTCGAAGAGAGAGCGGCATTACGCCGAGGCAATACCGCCGGAAGGCGTTGGAACCGAGCTGAAACGGCTGTCTCCGCCCTTGCTTGTGCTTTAGAGGAAAACCCTACCTCTAATCCTGCTCGAATTGCCGTTTTTGGGCTGAATCATCTCGGTTAATGGGAGCCCCTCTAATCCGAGCCTTGACCGCTCAACTACTCCCGCGGTTCCTCGCGCAGCGGCTTGACGTCGAGCGGAATCTCGCCCTGCTCCGTCTCCGCCAGTCTCGCCTGGAACGAACCTTCGTACTCGAATACGGTGCCGATCAACGGATTATTTACTTCGACCGAAATCCGGTAACAGTCTGCCCGATCATCGTACCATTCGCAGACGTCGGCGATGCCGGTCAGACTTGCAGGGAATCGGAATTGCAGCAGTCCTTCGTAGAAGCGCTGTTCTCCCGAGCGAATGCGAATGCCCCCGTTGGGAGCTGCCGATATTTGCAGATCGACCGCGAGATGCTGCTTGGTGCCCAAATAATCGACGATCCTCCCGCGACTATCGCTATAGATCATCGTGGCGTCGAAACGGCGGATGGCGTTCGGAAACTTGAAGGAACGAATCCATGTCACCGTCTCTCTCCCATACCCGTCCACGTAAGCGTAATTCTCGATTGTAAAAGGGATGTCGCGCCCTCCCTGAGGAAACATGATATGCCGCTTCGTTCCTGCATAAAGAGGCAGTGCCGCCAGCTTGGCGTAACGGATTCGCTCCATCGTCCCTCGGCCAACGGACTTAACCCGGTCGGAGCTGCTAAAGCCGAAGCGCTCTCTTATGCGGGGGTGCAGCTTGGAGAAATCGGCGCCCAGCGCCTTCTCATAGATAGACTTCATGACTGCCGCCTCCTTTCTCCGTGCCGACCTCATCCTCGCTTCTCCGACGGCAACGGCCGGCCATCGGTACGCCAGACGCCGTCATAGCGGCAATAATCGCCAATGCCAGCATGGGAACAGTCAACACGAGGGGATTAAATGGCGATAACAGCAGCTCCGGCGTTCCGGCAATCGCCGCGCCCCCCAGCAGGACGAGCAAGATAGATTGGCCGACATAAGCCGCTCTTCGTAGGTGCCATATCGCTATCGCAATCCCCATGCCGATCTCCGCCACTCCCAACAAAGGCAGCAATACATGCTCCACGTTCGGGAACAAGCCGGTCGCCCGATAGAGTTGAAGCTCCCCGCTATCCGGACTGATCAGCTTCGGCACAAGCCCCTCATATAGCCACAGGAGAGACAATAACGCTACGCACGCATAATGAATGACCGCTCTCTGAATCGTAACGGCAGGCGCGATGCCGCGCTCTAACCAGATCCGCAGCATATCGAAGCTCCAGGCGGTCGCATAACCGAACAACGGACGGAATGCCAGCCGGTCCAACAGCCGGCCGACAATTCCGAACCTCGTCGTATAATTGAACTTCGTGCTAAAGGTTACTCGATCGCCGTTTGGCTTGTACCGCCAGTAGCCGCCGCCCCGTCGTATAAGCGAAATCGGCTGCTCGGATTCGAATACGAGCGTGGAGAGCGCTCCTCCGGTTGCGATTGATTTGGAGCTCCTTGACTCGCCAGTGCCCGCGATTGCAATCCCGAAGCCGATACGAGTACGGTAAAGAAACCTTTGCGGAGAATTCTCTCCTTCTTTCGGAAGATACGTAATATCGGTGAATCGTAAATCCCATTGCCGGTGCAAGTTCGGTTCCTGGGTGTGACTCCATATAGCATCCATATCGGCAGCGATATCCAGTTCTACGTAGATCGGCGTCGTTCTCATATGCGCTCTCCCCCTGTTCTTCCCTTCACCCGGGTTGTTGTGCTAATTGTAACGCCAGTCGGCCGAAAGCGGCAGTTCCAACTATTGTGGGTCCCCAAAGAAAAGGGTACTACGCGGCGTAGTACCCTGCTGTATGCTATCAAGCTCGACCAGCCTTAGGCGGATGATTGACATTACTAGGCATGGAGGTGTATTTTGGGTCTAAACCATTAAAGGCAAGGGGAATGAAAGTTGGCAGTCATCGAAGATTTTATGAAGCTCGATATTCGTGTCGGAACGATTGAGAAGGCGGAATTTTTTGCAGAAGCGAGAACGCCTGCCATTAAGCTCGAAATTGATTTCGGTCCTGAGATCGGAATAAAAGCCTCAAGTGCGCAGATTACAAAGCGGTATACAGCCGAGGAAATAGTCGGGAAACAAGTTATATGCGTGGTTAACTTTCCCGCCCGGCGCATTGCAGGGTTCAAGTCCGAAGTATTGGTGCTCGGAGGAGTCCCGGAAGAAGGGGATGTCATTCTACTGAAACCGGATATGACCATGCCAAATGGAACCGCGATTGGTTAATGGCGAAGTGTAACTACCGTGAATCATCTCGTTCAAGGTGAAACGGCTGTCGCCTTCCTGCGCTATTCTTCGATTTTTAGGTTTTCGAAAATCTAAAGGACATACAGAGGCTGTCTATTCACTGTAGATAAGAACGAGTTGCGTGCTGGAATGGGGCAATTGTGTGCTGGAGGGAACCGCTGAGTGGGATAATCGGAGGGCTGGGGAGTCGGATTCTACTTAGCAACTAATGGCATTTCGACGTCGAATAAACCCAGGTCTTTGAGGAAGTAGCTTCCTCAACGTGAGTTTCAAATTAACGACCATGGCAGCCAAGTAACCTTTAAGCTGCAACGCTTTTCGGCTTTTCGTTAAGGGTCTCTCTAAACCACAGTCATTCTTCAATTCTTGGTTCTTTCGTTCAACCAGCATGCGCTGTTTACGATCTAATTTGCCGCTTATCGTAGCGTTGTAATCCTTGGCAGCCTCGTACACTTCATAATAGTCACTGTGAAATACCCGGCGCTCTGCTTTTCCTGTTGTACATGCCGAGCGTAAGGGGCAACTTTCACAGTCTGTCTTTTCAAAATAGTATTGCCAACCGCTGCTTTGAGGAATATGACGCTTTTTTACGGTATCCTTTTCGTTCGGACAAGTGTAGCAGTCCTTTTCCTTGTCATAGCTAAATCGGGCGAGGTCGTATCCCTTTGAGGGGTTACTGCCCAGGATGACAGGGGCTACTACAGGGATGCCAATAGTGGCAAGCATAGTGCGCTGCAACCCGTGGCCGTAGGCGGTGTCACCTAACATGGCGCGTGGCGAAATTTCGAAAAAGCTTTGTACATCTTTGGCCATCGCGTACATAGCTTCTCTGTCATGTTCATTCGCAGGCACGACGTTCACATTCAGCACAACGGAGCTGGTCCCACACAAATTTTGTAGTTTGTAGCCACATGTGACGGTGGATGTATTCTTTCTCCCGACTCGAGCGTGCGGGTCAACAGCGCTCATAAGACGATCCTTTGCTCTTTCATGGCTCGGGATTTTTTCAAACACAATCTCTTGTTCGGTTTGGTTCCGCGCAGAGTCAATCGGGTCGCCATCAGTCGGCGGTACAGGTCTGCTGTTCTGCTCTAATATGTCCTGCAGAATGCGTTGCAAATGCTGAGAAGTCTCGCGCTCTTTTTCCGTGAGTTCTTTTTGCAACAAAGCAGACACATCCTCGAGTTGAAACCATTGAAGCAAACCATAAGCTTGTGCCACCAACTTGCTGAAAGCGAGCATGTGACCAGCAGTAGATGGTTGTACGGAGGTACGAGCGTAGAGTCCATCGGTCTCAACCGAAGCGAGTGCGAGTTGGTATATCGCACGATGGCTACGTTTTAAATGTTGAAGGACCCGGATCATAGCATGTTGAATCAAGCGATAGGTGCGCGGCTTGGAGAGTGCGGGATTTGAGGCAAACGAGTCGATGATCCATTTCTCCGTGTGATCGCCCCAAAGGCCATGGCTGTACATTTGGGCAAGAATGTAGAAGTGGCAGGCTTTAAACATGGCGGTTCCCATACGTGAGCGGTCCAAGCCAATCGTACTGTGATCAAACCCAAAGAAGTCGACGGGCAAGCCTAAGAAACGCTTGATGAACAAGTCGCTAATTATGCGCTCTTCCACCTGGCGGTCGGAAAGACCGTAGTATATCTGAATGAGATGGACTTTAAGCTTCAGTGAAGGCGCATATGGGTGCTGTCCGCGCCCCGAGTAGAGCACGGAGCACAGTGAATCTGCAAAAGAAAAGTCTATCTTCTTCTCTAAGTGACTCCAAAAAGGATGCTCAGGAAGCTTGGAGTATACCATCATATCTGCAAAAGACATTTGATCGAACTCTTTGTAACGCACACGTCTATTCAACACAGCACAAACCCCCGGCCCAAGTATATTTTCCATTATACCTGGGTTCGGGGGGGATGGAATATGGAATTTCAGTTACTCACAATGAATCGACAGCCTCATACACGACCTTATTGGCATCATCATCGCTTAAATTGGTTCCATTACGACCCAATTGTGATTTTTCTGTCCGTTAGATTTGGTTGAGGTTAAAAATCGAACATTAAGTTGCATCATTTCTATTAATGCTTTCCTATATTTCAAAAAAAAAGCAGCAGCCAAGGACTAATAGTTATAATGAACGAAACCGACATCACTTTGCTTCTACGTAGATTAGTTTGGAAATAATGGAGTTTGTGAAACACCCATTAGAATGCCAAATCAGAGCTACCAAACAAAGGAGTCGGTTTCTACTATGAGTCTTACCACAAAGTACGTTGGCCTAGACGTGTCCAAACAAAAAATTGCAATTGCTATCGCGGACGAAGGCAAGCAAGATCCTCGCTACTGGGGGAGCATTCCCCATACAAAGGAAGCGGTACGCAAGTGGGTTCAGCAAGTACGGTCAACAGACATGACATTGGAAGTGTGTTATGAAGCTGGCCCAACGGGCTATGTCCTCTATCGCTGGCTGCTAGAGATGGATGTTTCCTGTACCGTAATCGCCCCTTCGCTCATCCCTAAACGTGCAGGAGATCGGATAAAAACGGACAAACGGGATGCGCTCCGGCTAGCCCAACTGTTTCGTTCAGGCGAATTAACTTCGATCTACATCCCGACGCTTAAAGACGAATCGTTGCGAGACCTCGTTCGTGCAAGGGAAGATGCCAAGGAGGACTTGAACCGACACAAGCAGCGTCTGGGCAAATTGTTATTAAGACACCAGCTTTCCCCTCCAAATGGAGCAACCCCTTGGACGCATGCCTATGAAGAATGGCTGGATACGCTCCAGTTCACCGAAGATAGTCAGCGTGTGGTGTTCCAAGAATATCGGGAAACTATTCGGGAGACCAAGGAGCGCATGAAGCGTTACGAGAAGGAAATCGAGGAGCAAGAGAAAGTGAGTCATCAAGCTCCCCTTATCCAGGCTTTTCAAGCCTTGCGAGGCGTTGCTGTGCTGACAGCTACCACGCTAGCGTCGGAGATATGTACCATCTCGCGGTTTCCAAGTGCATCGGCGTTCATGAGCTATTGCGGTCTCGTCCCTAGCGAGCGATCAAGTGGCGAAACGCGCTGGCAAGGCCGACTGACGAAGGCGGGCAACGCTCATTTGCGCAGAGTGCTAGTGGAGTCTGCTTGGAGCTACCGTTATAGTCCGGCGGTTAAGCGAAAGATGAGAGAACGAGTCACCGGTTTGCCGTCCGAAATTCAGACTATCGCCTGGAATGCACAGCAACGTCTGCATCGTAAATACAGGAGCATGATACGCAAAGGAAAACACAAAGGAACCCTTGTAGCTGCTCTAGCAAGAGAATTGGCCGGATTCGTATGGGCGATCGCCAAGGAAGTAGAGCGATTGGAGCAAAAGAAAGCCGCTTAAAGGAAAAGAGCAAAGATTGGGTTGGAAAGAAAGAGAACGGGGGGGATCCGGGACAGAGATCGTTCCATGCCTCGGGGGCAAAAATAGGCAAGGTGAAGAGGAACCCGCGTAAGACTTTTGAATCAGGCCTTATGGACTGACAATCGATAATAGTTAGCGGTAAGCTCTTCAGACGTATGTAGAACTTGTGTGAACCCACGTATATCAGAATGCCAACCGGCGTTATTGTTTTTGCCTCCGAGCCGTTGAATGATCGTCCTAAATTATAAGGAAGAAACTCGCTCCATCCGTCTTTACTCGTAGTTAGATTACCAGCGAAAAAAGTCTGTCAAAAAATAAATTGACAGACCCTTATTCAAGTACGTCAAAAACGTAGGAGCAACACAGACGCTTGACAGGTTTCGTTCATATCAAACTTTGGCTGCTGCTGTTTTTTGCGCCATTCTTTCCCATTAGTATAATTCACTAAGACAGTTTAACGAATTATGAATTATTCGTGATTACATTTTCTACTTGACGGGAGCAATTCAGGATTCCTTACATTTCGGGCGGTATACATATTCCGATTGATTTATATCAAAAGTAGTAAATTTATGGTACATTATTCCTATTAAAAGAAGGGGTTGAAATTATATGAGGAGATTCGTTACCTTTTTTATCGCATTTTGTCTTATCGTAGGAGCGCTTCCCGCACCACAAGCAACGTTTGCTGCCACGGAAGCTCCTGCAATCGTGGATGTTCAAGGTAATACCATCCTTCTGAGCGATGGAAGTATATGGATTAAAAGACTTTGGACTTCATCAGGCTATGAATATATAAATATTGATGCCGTTGAAATTCAAGACACAGGCAATGGCGGATATGCCCTTAATAGTAAAGGAGAGCTGATCTCTTGGGAATACCAAACTCTCCCCGTTTTAGACAAAAAGCAAACCGGCATTAAGGAGCTGTTCTACGGCTATTATTTAAAAAAGGATGGAACGGTCTGGGATTACAGCGGCAATAAACGGAAAGATGTAAAAGAGGCTCTCCTGGTTGACTATTATAATGGAGACTTCGCATATTTAAGTGAGGATGGAGAGATCTATCATTCCAATTGGGATAATTTAAATAAAGTAGTCGAAACAATCAAAGATCCTTCTTCGATCGTTTCGCTGAAGGTTTCAGGCGATGACTCCATGGCTTACCTGGATAAGGCAGGCAAAGTAATGATGTATAGTAGCTCTTGGTTCGATTATGACAACGGAGTCTTTACTCACTATCCAAAGTTATTGTTAGAAGATGTCGTTCATATGGAGTTTATTGATAAAGACCACCTTCTCGCAACCAAAAAGAACGGAACCGTATGGCTCGTAACGGTGTGGGATCAAAAAGCAACGCAATTGAAGGCCATAAAAAATGCGGCAAAGGCTATGCCCTACCATTTCTCCGGTGGATTAGATGATCCAAAACGTTCAGACAATGATCGTTTCATTACATTTAATGCCGATATTGTGGTCCAGCAGAAAGATGGCAACTGGAAATTTTACGACGGCGATCAGTCTGTTTCGTTTAACGCGCCGCAAGTAACGGACATTGCCTTCACGACCAACAACGCCAAACCTGCAGTGGGCAATCTTGTTTATTTCAAAGTGGTGCAGAATTACAACAATGGTTATAAAGAAACGCTAGACAGAGCCGCCGCGCCGCTGATGGTAGATAAGCCCCACCTACTTCAGCCGATGAATGATGGTTCCTATAAGGTACTGGGTGTCGGAGAAGCCAAAGTTACCGTAACCGCAGGAGGGATCAGTAAAAGCCTGGTTATATCTTCAAGTCTGGGAAAAAACCTAACAGGTGCGCTACATGCAAACTCTATCATTTATCTCCCGATTCAAACGGTCTTTAAATCTCTAGGGGGTGTCGTCACCTACACCGCAGCGAATAAAACGTATGACATCAAGCTCGGTAGTACAACGATTCAGCTAAAAGTCGGTCAGAAAACAGCGAAGGTAAATGGCAAGGATGTCGGACTCGGTCAGGCCGTACGTGAAGAAAAAGGAGTAGCGCTATTTCCCTCAGTTTTGTTAAGCAACTCCTTGGGCGCCAAGAATCAGTGGGATGCGCAGCTCAAGCAGATGAAAGTATCAATTGGTTCAGCGACCATGATCATCGAGTCAGCAGACACTCCAAAAATCAAAAAGCAGGAAGCGCAAGGGAGCTTGGCCAATTACATCGGCAAGGTCTATTGGGTAAATCAATACAATAATTGGGGAAGATTTATTAAGCTTACTGTCTCGGATGTCGTGCCGCTAGGCAATGATAATTTCGAAATTGTCTTTCAGAAAGTAGACGGGGGGCAACTTAAGACCGAAACCATACACAAGACGGTTATCCCAAATGTGCTGGGGGACTCCTCCAAATTCCTCACATATGACCCCTACAAAAAGTTTAACTGGTCCGCTGCAACATGGGAGAAAATTAAAGCCTCTAAAGTAGCCATTGGTATGAATAAAGCCCAGGTGGAGCTGTCGTGGGGACTGCCGCATGATAAATCATCTGTAGTAGAAAAGAACATTACGATTGAAGTCTGGAGATACGGCTATCAATATATCGCATTCACGAATGGCACTGTATCCGGAATTTATTCGTACTGAGAAACCTATTCTATAATCGTTTTGCAAATTTTCAATCTTGTGATCTTCCCCCCTTCTCATTGCTCGTCACACCGCAAGGGTACTACGCCGAGTAGTACCCTGCTGTATGTTATCAAGCTCGGCTATCCTTCTTCTGCTCGTTTTTAATCTGACAGAATTGCTTAGGAGTCCTTAGGAAATATATCCTTGCCAGTTTTCTTGCTTACCTGCTATTGGGAGAAACCATTTCGATCTTTCCAGCTTTTAGGCAGATTATTGACATTACTGGGCATGGGATTGTATTTCTGAAGTATTGGTGCTCGGAGGAATCCCTCTCGACTAAGAGGAAAAACGCCCTCTATTGCCCACATCTACGCCCTTGCTTGCGCTTTAGAGGGAAATCCTACCTCTAATCCAGGTCGGAACGCTGGATTCTGGTAGAATCGCCCCGATTAAAGGGCGCTTTTCCCTCAATTTTCCGATGCGGTATACGATTGGCCGCTCCTCCCACTCGCTGCCACGGTGAAGATACCTCGATCGAAGTCACGGCCTCCCTCCATTGGCGGCGTTGCGCGTTTAATTTCGAGCAAAATAATATTGAAAAAGTGTGGGAAAACGATACTTTCCTATATTTCAAAATAAAACAGTGGCAGCCAAGAACCCGCCGTCCCGTCCAAAACAGCGACTGTTTGTTGTCGGGCCACTGTTTTTTGTTGGGTCTGGCGTTGGGCGCCGCCCCCAGATCGCCTTTGTTACCTGCTCCGTCTAACGCTTGTCCCCTCTGCGAAACAATCCCTTGCGTCGCACCAGCTCCACGGCTTCCTTGCTGCTCCGAACGCCAAGCTTCTTCAGCAATTTGTTGACCTGATTTTTAAGCGTGCTCTCCGCCTTGTACAGCTTCTTCTCGATCTCCGACTGCGTATGCCCCTGCTCGATAAGTTCGAAAACCTCGCGCTCTGCCGGCGTCAACGCCCCGAGCTGCTCCTCGCGCTTCAGTCGCGCGAACTCCTTCAGCAAGGCCTCCATCGCCGCCGGATGGCGGTAAGCGGTACGAATCGCAGCCGGAAGATCTCTGTAGCGCGACTTCTCGATGTAATTGACCGCCCCGGCGGTAAAAGCCTGCGTCATGACGGCTTCATCGGTTACGGATGTCAGCATGATGATCTTGGCGGCATGCGACTGATGCAGCTCAAGAGCGGCGTAGATCCCCTCGTGTCCGCCAGCCGTTAACTGGATGTCCACCAACGCAACGTCAAACGGCAGCGTATCCGCCAGTTGCAGAGCTTCATCCGTTGTCGTTGCGGCGCCGACCACGAGCATGTCGAATTCGTTATTCAAAAAAGCAGAGATAGCTTTGATCCAGTCAAGATCGTCCTCCACAATCAATATTCGAATGGGACCGCTCCCGCCGTCCGTCTTCCTCTCCATTTTACCCGCCTCCATTCTGCCGCAAGACCTTCTTACGCGGGAACACGAGAGATGCCGTCACTCCGCCCGATTCCTTGCCCGAGAGCTCCGCCGATCCGCCGTGCGCATGCATCACATTATAGACGTACGAGAGACCCAGACCGTAATTATTCGAACCGTTTTTGGTGCTATAAAACGGTTCGAACGCCCTTGCCGTTTGCGATCGCGTCATGCCGGGACCATTGTCGCCAACCGACAGCGTGACGTTTCGTTTGCTAGCGTTCAGAGCGACCTCGACTCTCCCGCCGGGTGAAGGAGACGCTTCTATCGCATTCGCCAGCAGATTGCCGAGCGCTTCTCTCACATGCACAGGGTCGCAGACCACGGTCGGAGCGCACCGACAATGAATTTCAACAATGACCTGGGCCCGCTCGGCGCGTTCGCTGTAGTCCTCCGTGACCGAGCTCGCCAGCAAGTCGAGCCGGACCGGCTCCTCCCGGAGCTCGATGGCCTTCGTGCGGCCATGGAGCCGTTCCACCATGGCACGCATATGCTCCGAAGATCGCTCGATAATCGCCAGATGCTGCTGTACCTCTTCGTCGACGCCAGGCGGCAGCGAACGGCGCGCATTGTCCGCGCTAATGGCAATTTTGCCGATCTCGTTTTTGATTGTGTGGTTGAGCAGATTCGTCCCGGAGCTTGCCGCCTTCATGGCGCTCTCCAGAGGATCGCGTTCGAAGCGCAGCCTTACGCCCAATACACCGTAGGCGAACGCAAGCAGCAGCCCGGCCGCCAGCGAATAGGAGATGAAGGCGGCCACATAACCGAAGAAAGGAAAGTCCGGCGCGAACGTTCTGGCCACGTAGATGAACATGAGCACGGCAAGCAGCGTCGGCACAAAGAGAAGCGTCGTCACGAGACGCTGTCTTCTCTTGCGGGTATCCTTCTCCCGCCATAACGCCAAGACCAGCAGAATACAGGATATAACATAATAAGGTCCGCTCCATAGCAGGAGCCACCCGTATCGTATGGGCAGTCCCGGCATCGCGAGCCCTGCCGCGAGCATGGCAAACACCGGCAATAAGAGCAGCCATCTCAACAGGGAATATGGCTTGCGACGGCGATTCGGAAGTCCGGAATACGTCATCGCGAACATAAGCACGCCATACGGAGTAACCGTCAAATTAAGAAGTTCGATGCCTCGTGCCGCGATGGACCATCCCATATCCGCAGCCGTGTCGGCTAATCCGCCGATGGCGGCGAATACCAGAAAGAACGCCGCCCACCTGTTCGCGGCGTTCCTAATGTCGTTGACCAGCAGCACGATGGCAGCGGCAAGTAGCGCAAAGAAGTAATAGAGCATGCAATCCCGTCCCCGAATACCGTCATGTCGCCCTGGCGATCCTTGACCGAGTTTAGTTGGACTTGAGAGGTATAGTATTCGATAACGGCTGCGCGATCTCCTCTTTGCGGAGATCCATCGGAATGATGGAGCATACGTCTGGACTGCGTTCGTATGGCTTCTTGGCTACGGAAGCGGCTTAACCTGCCTTCATCGCCCGCAAAATTTCATCAGTCAACGGGATGATACATGTTTCTTCCATATCAAAATGACACTTAAGTATCAGACATGCCTGGGTAATGGGATGCGCCGTCTGCTTCAACCGCTCATATAACGCCAAGTTATGAGGCAGGGCTCCGCTGCGCAAAATATGAAGCGCGGCATCGCTTCTCTTCAAAAATGTTCTGAAGTAGTCCAGCGCGATCACTTGATCATGCTCCAGCAACGCCAGGGAAGAGCGCAGCTTGGGATCGTTTTGGAAATAGACGAGCGCGCGCAGGCTCGCAAAAAATTCACGTGACTCCCACTCCGCATGGCAGGTCAAGGCATTTAACAGCGCCAGCGCCTTCGCTCTAAGTTCCGTAAGAGACTCGCATAATTGGTCGGCGGTTGAAGCGGAAGAAATACGCAAACTCAACTCATAGATCGTGTCCATTTTTCTTCTCATATAGAAGTGCTTATCCTTCAACCGTCTGGCGCTATGCACAAACATGGTTTTGCGGGAAGGGTCCGCCAGCGCAACCCGATCAACAAGGTGATAATATTTCATCGTCAACCTCCTCCTAGTTCTCTTCATTTATAAAATGCATATTGCTCGGCCTGACCGTCCGGACTGTTGCACGTCGATCAAACGCTGATTGCTTGAGCCCCGGTACCGCAAAGAGAGGCTGCGTTGCTTGAGCACAAACGGCCCGTCCACCAGAACGTCGGTATTGTCCAGCAAACTGCGCCATCCGTCATGTCTGTTTAAACCGGCTACGATCGTTTCATAGATATATCCGGTGTATGTCATCACGTGCAAACCCATGGCTTTCACTCTGGCGGCCAGCTCTGCGAATCCCTCTGCTTGAAGAAAAGGTTCGCCTCCGCTTAAGGTCACTCCATCAAGCAGCGGATTTTGAATAATGGCATTCGTAATCGCGTCGATACCGACGGTTAAGCCGCCTTCATACGAGTGGGTATGCGGATTGTGGCAGCCCCGGCAGCGATGAGGACAACCCTGGGCAAATACAACAAGTCTTAAACCCGGACCATCCACAATGGATTCCTGTACCAGTCCGGCGATGCGCAATTCCGGCTCCTTACTGTCAGGTATGTTTGATTCGTTCACGTTCCTCCGCCCTTTTCGCGTCATTAAAGCGATCGATTGTACCGACCAAGTACCCTGTAATCCTTCGAATTCGCTCAAAAGCCGGCCCTTCTTCTTCCGTTCGGCCGCAGGATGGACAACTGTCGTTTATAAGACCCGTGTAGCCGCAAACGGCGTCGCGGTCAACGGGATGATTGATAGAACCGTAGCCGATGCCGTTCTCCTTCATGGCGCGGATCATTTTTTCAAAGACTTGCAGGTTGTTTAACGGATCGCCGTCAAGTTCGACGTAAGTGATATGTCCGGCGTTCGTCAACGCGTGATAGGGAGCTTCGATCCTTATTTTCTTATAGGCCGTCGTTGCATAGTAGACGGGAAGATGAAAGCTGTTCGTATAATATTCCCGATCCGTAATATCCGGTATAACGCCGAATCTCGTTCTGTCCATCTGTACAAAACGGCCGGACAGCCCTTCCGCCGGTGTAGCCAGCAACGAAAAGTTTAATTGATGCTCCTTGGCTGCCGCATCCATTTTCCCTCTCATTTTCCCGATTATTCGAAGTCCCAACTGCCTCGCTTCCTCGGATTCGCCATGATGGCTTCCGATGAGCGCCTTCAGACATTCCGCCAGTCCGATAAATCCTGCCGATAAGCTGCCATGCTTAATAACCTCTCGAATTTCGTCATCCGGCTTCAGTTGCCCGGAATCGATCCATATCCCTTGTCCCATCAAAAACGGAAAATTTTTCACCTTTTTGCGGGCCTGAATTTCAAATCGATCCAGAAGCTGCCGAATCACGATATCCATCATTCGATCAAGCTCATAGAGGAACAAGGTGATATTCCCTCTATTTAATAGAGCCAACCTCGGCAAATTGATTGTCGTGAAGCTTAAATTCCCCCTTCCGAACGTAATTTCACGAGAGCCGTCGTATACATTCCCGATCACCCTTGTTCTGCATCCCATATAAGCAATTTCCGTCTCCGGTCGTCCCGCTATATAATATTGAGCGTTAAACGGCGCATCCTGGAACGAAAAATTGGGGAACAATCGTTTGGCGCTTACGCGGAAGGCGAGCTGCAATAAATCATAATTCGGGTCGCCGGGATTATAATTGACTCCTTCCTTCACCCGGAAAATTTGAATAGGGAAAATAGGCGTTTCCCCGTTGCCAAGCCCTTGCTCCGTAGCCAAAAGGATACTCCGTATAATCATCCTGCCCTCCGGGCTTGTATCCGTCCCGTAATTAATGGAGCTGAACGGAATTTGCGCCCCGGCCCGGCTATGCATCGTATTGAGGTTATGGATCAGCGCTTCCATAGCTTGATAAGTGCTTTTTTCCGTTTCCGCAAGTGCATGGGCTTCCGCGATCTGCTGTGCTTCATTTATATCAATCGGACCGCTTAGCACTTGGCCAAGCAGCTCTTTTTCCCGCTCCTTCTCATACGGATTCCGGCTTATGCGAGGCAGCAGTCCTGCACCGTTCAATTCGTCGAATAGATGCAGCACTGCCTTTTCCCCGTCATCTCCCAAGCCGAATTTCCATTTCAACATTTTCAGCAGATTATCCCTGTAATGACGGACATACGTTTTGCCAACGCCCCCCGCCATTCCGTAATCAAAGTTCGGGATGCTCTGTCCTCCATGCTGATCGTTCTGATTCGATTGAATCGCGATACACGCAAGCGCCGCATAACTCCTTATATCCTGGGGTTCCCTAAGGCGACCATGCCCAGTTCCGAAGCCTCCATCGAACAATTGCCGAATATCAATCTGGCAACAGGTTGTCGTTAAGGAAAGGAAGTCCAGATCGTGAATATGGATATCCCCGTTTTTATGAGCGTCGGCATGCTCTGGCTTGAGAAGAAACAGCTCGTTAAATTGTTTGGCGCCCTCCGAACCGTATTTCAACATCATGCCCATGGAGGTATTCCCGTCTATATTGGCATTCTCGCGCTTCATATCGCTATCTGCAGCATCTTGAAAGGTTATATCTTCGTATAATTTCATCAGACGCGTGTTCACTTCCTGAATCTTGCAAATATCATTAATCATCCATGCGACACTCCTCTTATCCTGTTAATCGGCGGTTCCATCGATAGGGAAATGGCCGCCTTATGTGCAGAATAAGAGCTCCATGTCTACCAGTACCGACTCTGTCAGCGGAAATACAATTTGCTCCTCGCTCTCCAGGTGCTTGCCCAAAATGCAACAGGCTTGAATGAGTTCGTCTGCGGCATCATGCATTCGTTTTCTGTCTGATACGGTCTTTATTTCATCTGCAGTCCGCAAGAAAGATTGAAGGTAGTCATCTCCAAGCTCATGATCTTTCTCAAGCGTCCACATGGAACCCAGCAGACTAGGCTTAATGGATTGATCGAAATAGCTGCTTAAGAAAGGAAACAAAATTTCCTCCTCCCATGCGGAATGCTGCTCCAGCTTTTCGCGGAAGAACATGGCGTGTAACCTCAACTGAAACAACTCGTGCCTGGTTGTGCTTAAATCTTGCTCGGATTTGACAGCCTTGGCTCTAGCCGCCAATTCGGAAATGCTTTTTTTCAACTCGATATGTTCCTCTTTCAGCCGGTCGACCAAGACGGACAGCACGGTCGGAACTGCCGATCCCGTCTCCGAATGCCCTGCTTTACTCTGTTCCATGATTTTATTTTCCTCCAGTCATAAATCGATATTTCTTGCATCTTCTCCACCATAGAGCAACTCGAACTCATGCTGGAGAAAGGAGTTGGTCAAGCTATAATAATCCTCCGGCGAATGAATCGTCTTCGTAAAATGACATCCGACACCTTTTTCAAGAAAGGCCGTTTCGCTCAGTTCGATCCAATTGAGTCTATTTAAAAATCTTGAAATATACGAGTCTCCCTCATTTAATTGCTCGCCGATTCGTCCTGCGCAGGAACGATCATAAATGCCGTGCAGCGGGAATGCGCCTTTGTCTACCCATGGAATAACCGCATCCACATGATCCGTTTTATAAGCCTGCAACAGCATGGCCGCATCAGCCGACGGAAACGGCATGTGACATCCGACTACCCATACATTTTGATTCTGCGCCAGCGCCAGGCCGGCATGCATGCCGCTTAACACGCCTTTGTCCGTATAATAATCCGTAATAATTCGTATGTCCCGGTCAACCGCTCTAAGGAACGGCTGCGGATCATTGGCCACAATCGTAATTTCATTGCAACAAGTGCGCATTTCACTAATTTGCCTCTCCAGCAGTGTCCTGCCTTCCAACAAGAGGAAAGCCCGATTTTCTCCTTTCATCCTCCGGTGATGACCGCCTGCAAGAATAACGCCAGACAGCATTTGGATCACTCCCTCTGCTTAGTAAGTGTAATGAATAATTTCATTACAACATAACCAGGGCGATACTACAGTGAAATGAATCACGCAGGCAAATAAAAGGCCAAACAGTATGGCATCCCTGTTCAGCCTTCTCTTCTTGGTCCAGTTTATTTATTTTTTCACTTCCGTTACGCCCGTCACTTTGCCGTTGCCGGATGAGTCGAACGTATTCAGCGCTTCTTCCGTTGCAAAATATACGTTGCCTTCTACTGTCGCATCCTTCAGGGTGAATTTGTCAGTTTCTACATATACATCGCCGACAAAGGTGCCGCCTTGCAATCGCGCGTTCGGGCTCTTGATCGTTAATTTAGGAGCCGTCAGCTTAAACGATGCCGTAATTTTGCGATTCTCGTCTTGCGTGTACAGGGCGATTTTACGGTCGACTACGTCTTTGTTTTTAAACTCGCCTTCCAGCACAAGCTCTTGATCGAATGTAAGATCGTTAAGCGCCGCTATAATCCATGTGCCGTCCTTGCTGATCGCCTTCAGGAACGCTTCGGGATCGTTGACGATGGAAGCCGTTGTGATCGCGTCTGTTGTATCCGCTGTAGTCGAAGGAGAAGGCGTGGCAGCCGGCGCAGGTTCATTGTTGTTTCCGCATCCTGCCAACAACCCTACCGTCAAGACAGCAATCAAAGCTAAACTGATCATTTTTTTCATTTCGGTTCTCTCCCTTATTTTTTATCATGTACGGACGAACTTCTTTTGCTGTAAGCTAAATAATAAATTCCGGCGACGAATAGACCACCCCCAACCGAGTTGCCCAAATAGACAGGCAAGAAATTGGCGAAATAATCGGACCAAGTTGCGGCTCCAATAAAGATTGCGGCAGGAATTAAAAACATGTTCGCTACAATATGCTGAAAGCCAAGCGCTACAAACGCCATCGTCGGGAACCAGATCGCCAATATTTTGCCGGCGCCGTCCTTTGCGCCATAAGACATCCAGACCGCGCTCGACACAAGCCAGTTGCATCCTATGCCGGAAATAAACGCATGCATAAACGACTCATCAAGCTTGGATTGCGTAAGCGCAATGATTTTGTCCATATACGGCGCTTGCTCCGTCATTCCGCCCAGATGGCCAAATACGTAAGCAATAAAAATCGCGCCTGCAAAATTGCCGACCGTTATAATAAACCAATTGCCGGCAAGCTTGCGGATCGACGCCCGCCCTTTGAAACAGGCCATCGACAAACTCATCATATTCCCGGTTAAGAGCTCTCCCCCCGCAATAAGGCATAGTATTAATCCGATCGGAAACACCGCACCGCTTAGCAATGGACTCAGCCATTCCAGATCAGCGGGCAATCCGGCGGTCAGGCGTATGGCGAGCAAATATCCTATCGCTATAAACGCGCCTGCGGCAAAGCCAAGAGGAATTTGCTCGGAGACTCGCATATTCGCTTTTTTGCAGCCCGCATGCATAGCCGCCTCTGCGATTTCCTCCGACTTTTTAAAGCCCATCCTTTCCCTCAACCCCCTCTCATGATGTCTATAAGGGCTCCTACATAACATGATCTTTTAACTGGTTTCTTCTTGGTGAATTTTTTCACATACCAAGGCAGTCCGCAGCACGCTTGCCCGCTGCCTTCCGTTAGCCGATCTTCTTTAATTCATTACCGCTTCGGCAGCGTTCGAGCTTACATAGCGAACATATTGTTCGGCCGCTTCCTCAAGCTGTTCTTCTTCGATTTGCATAGCCCCGTGAACGACGAATAGTGGAAGAAAGGTCATGCCAATCAGATGGCTGGTCGCTGCATAAGGTCGAGTCAGCTCTTCCATCGTGAAGCGATTGTAACCTTCAGGCGTGTAAGCTTCTTTGTCGCTTCCCGTTGTAATCGCCAGCCCCAGTTCCTTGCCGCGGAGCTTGTCTCCCCCTGGCCCGTACGCCCAGCCGAAGGTCAGCACCTCATCGAGCCATTGCTTTAATAAAGGCGGCGAGCTGTACCACCAAAACGGAAATTGCAAAATAATGCGATCATGCTCCATTACTAACTTTTGCTCATGCGCAGGATCAATAACTCCGTTCGGATACGCCGAATACAGCTCATGTAAGGTCGCATGGCCGGCGTCTTGCAGCGCCTCGGCAAGCCGTTTGTTCACGCCCGATCCCTGATGAAGCTGCGGGTGCGCAATGATAACCAATGTTTTCATTTGTTCCCCTCCCTCGCTGAATTCACTGTCTCTGCTCAAAGTGTAGCAGCAATTTGTACGTTCAAATATGACCAATATCACAGGTTTATAGGGACAACTATGATATTTTTATGGAATCGTTTTTGATATTTACAAGTGAAGGGCGTGCTGACGCTTATGGCAACTGTGTTATCTAACGAACGTCTGACGGCTTCTGTATTCCGGCTTGCAATCGAAGGCAGCTTTCATGGTGAACCCGGTCAATTTTATATGCTCCGCTCCTGGGATAAATCCCCTCTTCTGTCCAGGCCGATCAGTATCCATGATCTTACTCCAACAGCAATTACCTTTTTAATTCGCGTACATGGCGAAGGCACCCGTCTTTTATCCCGATTAACTTCTGGCGAGATGGTGACCTTGTATGGCCCTTACGGAAACGGTTTTCCGAAGCCTGACGGGAACGTTGCCCTTGTAGGCGGCGGCATGGGTATTGCTCCATTATTATTTAGCGCCAAGAAGTTTCCCTTTTCAAAAGTATATCTTGGTTTTTCCGGCGAGCCGTTTGCCGTTGCTTCTTATCAAGCGCTTCATGGGGATGTCACCTTCCAGAGCGGCGGAACGATTCTCGATGCGATCGACTTGAACGGCTTCGACAAGATCTATGCATGCGGCCCTCTCCCGATGATGGCGGAGCTCAGGCGCCGGACCACAAAAACAGCTGCCCAGCTCTACGTGTCCATTGAAAAAAGGATGGCCTGCGGCATCGGCCTCTGCAATGGCTGTACGATTAATGTAGGAACCGGCAATCACAAGGCGTGCACGGTCGGACCCGTATTTCCAGCCGAGGAGGTGGACTTCGATGAACTGCTTGAGCTCTGAATTAGCCGGGGTAAAGCTTCGTAATCCCATTTTAATGGCATCCGGAACTTTTGGATTCGCCACGCCTGTCGCGAAGCTGTATCCGCTCGATAAACTTGGCGGCGTTGTCACGAAAGGGCTGACTGCAACGCCCAGAAGCGGCAACAAGGGAACACGGCTATACGAAACGCCTTCCGGGCTTATGAACAGCATCGGATTGGAAAATCCGGGAATCCCTCGCTTTCTGTCCTCCGAATTGGATGAAATGACAAGGTTGGATACGAACATCATCATCAATTTGGGCGGCAGCACCATCCAAGAATATGAGATAGGCGCGGCCATGATTGAAGAAGCCTGCAAACAGCGGAAGTCGGATGGGAAAAGAAGCGCGGATTTGCTGGAGCTAAACATCTCATGCCCGAATGTCAATGAAGGCGGGATGTTATTCGGATTGACGGCAGGACAAGCCCGTGAAGTCGTTCGCGTCGTACGCCGGACGACGAGTTTGCCGCTGCTGGTCAAGCTTTCCCCGAACGCGCAGGATTTGGTGCGGATAGCGGAAATGTGCGAGACGGAAGGCGCTAACGGCGTTTCATTAGTCAACACGTTTCAAGCGATGGCGATCGATATCCATGCAAGGAAAAGCGTATTCCGGCATGGCTATGCCGGCTTGTCCGGTCCGGCCATCAAGCCGATCGCGCTGCGAATGGTGCATCAGGTAACGAAGGCCGTTACGATCCCGGTCGTAGGGATGGGCGGCATCAGCTCGGCCTCCGACATCTTGGAGTTTATTATGGCCGGCGCCGCCGCTGTTCAAATTGGCACTTATAATTTCATGAACATAATGGCCGGCGCTTCTTTGGCGGATGAGCTGCAAACGCTGATGAAACAGGAAGGTATATCCTCTTTGCAAGAGGTCCGCGGAATCGTTTAAAAGTTTGTGATTTTAATCACGTACAGATCGAACAGCTTTCGCTAGTATTAAACTCAACGAAGGATATATGTCCAAACAAGCGACACGGTCGCTTGACTAACCCACAAGGGGAGATCGACATGAAACAGATTATCGTACTCGGCGGCGGCTACGGCGGTGTATTAACCGCCAAAAAGCTGGCCAATCAACTACGCAAGCATAAAGACGTTCAGATTACGCTTATCGACAGAAAACCTTACCACACCCTGTTGACCGAGCTTCATGAGGTTGCGGCAAACCGGGTGGAAGAAGATTCGATTAAGATCGACCTGAAAAAAATTTTCTCGGGTTTCCGCAATGTCAAAGTCGTTCTCGATGAAATTAACGGCATTAACTTCGATAACCAAACGTTGCAAGGGGAGCGGGCTTACGCTTACGATTTCCTCGTCATCGGCACAGGCAGCAAACCTACCTTCTTCGGAATCGCCGGCGCCGATCGGCATGCCCTTACGCTTTGGTCCTATGAAGATGCGGTTCGTTTGAAGGAACATACTCAGCAAATGTTCCGCAAGGCCGCCAAAGAACGGAATCCGGAAGCGCGGAAGGAAATGCTCACTTTTGTTGTCGTCGGCGGAGGTTTCACCGGCGTTGAAATGATCGGCGAGCTGGCCGAATTTACGGTTGAGCTGTGCAAAGAGTTTTACATTGATCCGGCGGACGTGACTTTGCACGTCGTCGATATGGTCGATAAAATACTTCCGATCCTTCCCGAGCAGCTCATTCGCAAAGCCGAGAAGCGGCTTCGCAAAATGGGCGTCAATATAATTACAGGCTCCAAAATTACGGAAGTGACCGAACACGGCGTTCGTGTAGGCGAGCAGGAGCTAAAATCCCGCACCGTCATTTGGACAGCCGGCGTCGAAGGCTCCGATCTCGCAGGTAATCTCGATGTCGAGCAAAAGGGCCGCAAACGGATTTTAACGAATGAAAAGCTGCAGGTACCGACGCATAACAATGTTTACGTCGTCGGCGACAACATCTTTTATATCCCTGAAGGCGCCGCGGCGCCCGTTCCGCAAATGGTGGAAAATGCGGAGCTGGCCGCCCCGATTATCGCGCATAACATCGTTGCCGACATTAAACATAAACCGATGAAGGCATACAAGCCGACTTTCCACGGCACGATGGTTTGTATCGGCAGCCGTTACGGCGTCGCCAATGTCGGCCTGCCGGGCAAAATGTTCCGCTTGAGCGGTCTTCCCGCCATGGCCGTAAAACACTTGATCAACATGGTTTATCTGTTCCAGGTGTGCGGCTTCAACAAAGTGTATCATTACGTTCTTCATGAATTTATCCATGTACGGAATAATCGAAGCTTTGTTGGCGGACATTTTGCCAAACGCTCGCCGAATTTCTGGCTTTTCCCGCTTCGCGTTTTCACGGGCGTTATGTGGTTCCTGCAAGGCGGGGACAAGATGCTTAAAATTATGGACGACCCGAATCACATCTTCCTGCTGCCTTCCAAGTGGGCGGACGGAACATCGGGCGCAAGCGTCGTGGCGGATGAAGCCGCGGGCTCCGCGCAAGCGGCGGTTACCGCCCTTCCGGTCCCCGATTTTATGAAATCGATGGTGGATTGGTCGATGGATCTCATGTTTTATAATGCGGACGGCGGGTTCACCTGGCTTGCTTATGTATTCCAAACCTCGATGGTAGGCGCGGAAATCATTGTCGGACTGCTTCTTATTGCCGGATTGTTTAGCGCGCCGGCCGCAGTCGCATCGGTGGCAATGGGTATTATGGTTTGGGTATCGGGTACGGCTCCGACGGAAATGTTATGGTATCTGGCCGCGGGCATTGCTTTGATCGGCGGCTCGGGCAGCACGCTCGGTCTGGATTATTATGTGCTTCCGCGCTTGAAGTCGCTGTGGAAGAAACTCCCGATCGTGAGACGCTGGTATATCTATACAGACTAAGGCATCTCGGAGAGTAATGTGTCTGGAGACATATTACTCTCTCTTTATCTGAGACTACTTGAAACGGGAGAGGGTACTATGGCAACAGATATGAGGCTTCTGTACGACACGATCAGCATGCTTCGGCATCATATCGAATCCGATACGGCAATTACTCTCGATGCGGAAGACGCCGACGAATGGATGAAGGATATGATCAAGCTTCTTCATATGTACAATATAACGGCTTCCCGCAAGATGACTCTTCTTGGCTGTTATGTTCTGTTGCGGCTTGCCGTCCGAAAACATCGGGAGCTTGCCCTGCATGATAATGCCGCGCTCACTCGCAGCATATTGGAAGGCGATTATTTATTCGGCCTTTATTATCGTTTCGGCATACAACGCAAGGAGTGGAAATTGCTTTATCATTTAGCCCCTTTTTATAAAAAAATGCAAATTTCGCTTCACGAGGATAAACCGTTGCAACCGATGCTGACCGAGCTCAGGGAAGAACTCCACACCTATTTGGAGAAGCACTGCGCTTAAGAGGTGGTTCAAAAAGTCCGCTTCCCATCACGAAGTATGTTCGATTAAAGGGGACGATAAGCATGAAACTGGATGAGGCGCTTCATATTGATTTGGGGGAAATCGATCATATGCTGCGAACGATCGTCGAAAGCGATCCTTCGTTATCCCCTGATTCCGACATACGCAAACACGTGCTGAGACTCATAGCCGCCGGCGGCAAACGATTGCGGCCCATGATGGTCATCGTTGGAAGCCGCTTCGGAAAGCCCGGCCCCCATTACAAAAATGCCGTTCTGCGGGCTGCCGCATTGCTTGAATATGTGCACACCGCGTCGCTTATCCACGACGATATTATCGATCAATCGGAGTTTCGGCGCGGCGTACCGACGCTCCATGCCGCAACAGACGTCCGCTCCGCCGTCTTTACCGCTAATTATATGATGGCACGCGCAATCGAATGGGCTTCGGCAGACGCAAGCGACGAAGACCAATCCGAGATGGCTACGACGACACGTATCCCCGCTCTTGCTTCCATTGTAACCGAGCTTTGTCTTGGAGAGTATGGACAGCTCCGCGACCGATTTAACTTCAAGCTGTCCATCGAAGCTTATCTGGACAAGACCAGACGCAAGACCGCGCTGCTGATGGCCCACTGCTTGCGCGCGGGCGCCGAAGCCGCGTACGCCAATCCTTATATAGGCGATAAGCTGTTCGCCTTTGGCGAAGCCTTAGGCATGGCTTTTCAAATCCGCGACGATGTTCTCGACTTTGGTGAATCCAACCTGGCCATAGGCAAACCGACAGGCGCGGATTTGCGAAATGGCATTATCACTCTCCCGGTGCTGTACGCAATGGAGGACCCGGAGCTTGCCAGTAAACTGTTCCTCTTATCGCAACAATCCTCGGAGAGCGACATGGATGAGGTTATCCGGCTTATTAAGCAAAGCGGAGCGGTCGACCGCGCTTCGTCGATTGCCGATACCTTTACGCTTCAAGCCCGCGAACTGGCTGTATGCCTGCGCGACTATCCCGCCAGCCAAGACTTGCTCCGCTTGACCGATTATTTCACCGCTTAACAAAATTACCCTCTACGGGTGGTCGGAAGTTGCTGTCTACGAGTATACCTCTGATAGACGGCAGAGGCGCTATTTTATCGGCTTTCGGCATTTTCAGTGCCGAGGTGCTTACTCGCTCCGGTTAACACCACCCTTCGAGCGGGGGAGCGAACCGACTTTTATAACAGAGAAATCCGCTTTATCGGTGTAAACCGACCACAATGCGTCGCTAGCAGGGGGACGGAGGCATTTGTGTATGAAAAAGCGACTACAATCGGGCGCAGACAGACGTGGGCGAGCAAATGTGTATGAAAAACTAACCACAGTGCCTCGCTAGCGGGGGGGACAGAGGCATTTGTGTATGAAAAAGCGACTACAATCGGGCGTAGAAAGACGTGGGCGAGCAAATGTGTATGAAAAACCGAGCACAATGCGTCGCTAGCGGGGGTACGGAGGCATTTGTGTATGAAAAAGCGAGCACAATGCGTCGCTAGCGGGGGTACAGAGGCATTTGTGTATGAAAAACCGAGCACAATGCGACGCTGGCGGGGGTACGGAGGCAATAATGTTTAACAAACCCCCCGCAAAAAAGGGATCGCCCTCAAACCGGCGATCTCTTTCCGCATGAATTCGTTTATTAGACCATTAACGCCGCAACGATCATCGTTACTCCGACTATTTGATATATCATCACCGTTGCTGCGTTGGCTTTTATAAACTTCGATAAGTTGTTCAGATTTGCCGCTGCCGTTCTTACGGATCCAATGGCAAGCGGGAGCGAAGCAAAACCAAGCAGCCAATACGGATTGCGTTGTACGATCACAAGGACAATCAGACTTGCATAAGCGCTTGCATACAAGATCGAATACAGCTTAATGCCGGCTTTTTTGCCGATCCGTACGAGCCAATTGCGTTTCTCCCCCTTCATATCCGCCTCATAATCCGGGTACTGATTAATCCACAGCACATTGGTAATCAGAAACGCCAGAGGAACACCCGCGAGCATGACCTGCCAGTCCAGACTGCCCGTAAGCATGACATACATGCCGCCAACGATTAGCGGGCCAAAGGTTAGGCCAACGGCAATCTCGCCTAATCCGTTGTAGTTCAGCTTAAACGGCGGCAAGCTGTAAAATACGGCTAATATCCCGCCTGCCATACCGATCCAGAAGACGGTCGGTTCCCGAAAGACAGCGATAGATACTCCGATCCAAAACGCCGCTGCCAGCGTCAGAAAAGCAATGATCGCCGTTTCGATAATCGACAGCTTGCCGTCAACAATCGTCTTTTTGCCGCCACTGAACGGATTACGTTTGTCAGGCGTAACATACTGGTCTACTCCCGTTAAATAATCCACAAATTCATTTACCGCGTTTTTGCCTATTTCGATCAGATAAATCCCGATCAGCGCAAGGCCGAACCACCATAAGTGAACCGTTCCGGTATGAGCGTAAGCCAGTGCGCCGCCCACAAGCATCGGCACGGTCGATGCAATCCAGATTTTCGGGTCGGCCAGCTGCCAGAAGCCGCTCCATAATCTTTTTAATTCAGCAGACATATGCCTCTCCCCCCCATTTATTTAATAGATATAACCACGACGGATGCCAGCGGTACAAGGAACAACAGCAGGAACAAGGTGTCTCGAGCCTTCCAGCTCAAGGTATGAATAGCCGATCTCGGGGCGCCTAGCCGATAACCGCGCGCTTCCATGGAGTCGGCCAGATCGATCGCCCGGCGGAAAGCCCCTGCCATGACAGGCACCATTAAGGAAAGAATCAGTCTCGCCCGTTGCTTGAGCGGCTTGCCCGTCAAGTCCAGCCCTCTGGAAAGCTGAGCCTTCCAGATACGCTCCGCTTCTTCGAATATCGTCGGAATAAATCGAAGAGCAATGCCGACCATAAGCGCAGCCTTCTCCGGATGAAACCCAACCGCCCGCAATGGCTTCATCATGCTGCCAAGTCCCTGCGTCAACCGATCAGGCTCTGTGGTAAACGAGATCATTGCGGCCAATGCGACAAAAATCACCATCCTCGCAGCGGATATCAACCCTTTTTCCAGCCCCCCTGCGTAGATGGCAAATGGGCCTACATCAATAAACCGCGCGCCTCCCTGCTCGAAGGCCAGATGGAAAATAACTATAAATAAAATAATAAAGAGAAGGGGCTTTACTGCCCGGGCAAAATACGATAGAGGAATATTCGTACTCTTCATCATGAAGAGCGAAAAGGTTAACATAACGAGGACAGCCGCATAAGAGTCCGTTAAAAATATGGCGCACATAAAAAGCAGCATGGCGGTCATCTTGGATCGGGGATCCAGCCGATGTATCCACGAATCTCTATCGATGTATCGCCCGAACACCATTCTTGCACGCATATAGATCCCCTCCACTCATGGCTGCGTTATTTAGCAGCAGTCCCTTGATCCAGGCAGCCGCCTTCTCCGGATTGAGGTATTCCTCCGGGAGCGGCGCGTGAAATTGCTCGGATAAAGCCAGCATCAGCCCAATGGATGGGGGCAATACTATGCCCGCTTCTGCGAGCAGCTCCGGCTGTCTCAACAATAAGCCCGAATCTCCTTGAACAACCGCCTTGCCATGATGAATGACAACGTATTGATCGGCGTACGGCAACACCTCTTCCAGACGGTGCGTCACGATTATGATCGTTTTGCCCTGCAGCCGAGAGAGGTTATGCAGCAGCTCCAGCAGTTCCTTCCGACTTTCCTGGTCCAGCCCGGAGGTTGGCTCATCCAGCACAATGATATCCGGATCAGCCGCCAGCACGGCAGCGATTGCCGCCTTTCTCATCTGTCCCCCACTTAGCTCAAAGGGACTTCGCTGCAATAACGAGTCGTCCAGGCCAAGCAACGCGGCAGCCTTCCGCGCCAACTCGGCAGCCTCGTGCTTCGAGTAACCGAAGTTGAGCGGCCCAAATTGAAGATCGTCTTGTACCGTAGCTTCAAATAGCTGCTGCTCCGGGAATTGAAAGACAAGCCCCACTCTCTTACGTAATCCGGCTAATGTCCTGGCCCGCAATTTGCGCTCGGAACGTCCGTTCTTCCCGGTATTTGGCCCCAGATGAAAATCCAAAATCGCAAGCGATCCTTCCGCAGGCTGCAATAGTCCGTTTAAATGCTGCAGCATGGTTGATTTGCCCGAGCCGGAAGCGCCGACAATGGCCGTAAACGACTTTTCCTTCAACGTAACCGTAAGATCGCTTAGTCCTAACCGCGAGAATAACTTGCCATCCTCGTAGTTGTAAGTGACGTTTTCGAAATGAATGCCCATAGCTCCTTCTGCACCTCCTCCTCGGTAAAGCGCTCGCCGATCCCGATCCCCTGGCGCTGCAGATCTCTGCACAGCTGCAGCATGTAGGGAGTTTGCAGCCTGCATTTTCTACGCCATTCGTCGCGGATCAGAAGCTCCTCCGGGATTCCGTCGCCGATCACGCTGCCGTCCGCGAGCATAATGATTCGCTCCGCCTCCAGCAGTTCGTCCGTGTCGTGAGTGACCGAGATCAACGTATATCGGTTTACCGCTTGCAGTTGTTTCATAATGCCCAGCACTTCGCGCCTCGAGCTTTCGTCCAGCATCGACGTAGCCTCGTCGAACAGGATAATGCGCGGCTCCATCGCAAGCACGGAGGCAATGGCGACGCGCTGCTTCTGACCGCCCGACAGGGAGGAGGGATGACGCCCAAGAAGGTCTGTTATGCTCAGCAGCTCCGCGTATTGATGAATGCGGCTGCGAATGGCTTCCGGCTCCAAACATCGATTGGCCATCCCGAACGCGATATCCTCCGCTACCGTCTGTCCCACAAATTGATTATCGGGGCTCGCGAATACGAAGCCGATCTCTTTCCTGACCTCCCAGACAGTATCCTCCGCAAGCGTTAAACCATTGATCGTGACGGAGCCTTCATCGGCAAGCAACAGACCGCTTATCAGCCTCAGCAGAGTCGACTTGCCGGAGCCGTTCATCCCGGTAACGCCAAGCCATTGTCCCGCCGGAATTTCGAGCGAGATGTCGGATAATACGGGCGCGCCCGAGGACGGAAGACCGATCGTTACGCGGGACAGAAGGACGGCTAACGGTTCCAAACGCTTAATGTCTCTCATCGTCCTCCCCCTTTCCTTTGCGGTAACGGCATGCGGAACCACTGGATGCGCTGCATGGAGGCGATCAGCTTTCCCGATACCAATCCGACAAATAATCCGGTAATGATGCCCGACACTAATAGGAAAGGCAAATAATAAAAAATTTTGGTTGTATTCAGTACGATGGCAGCCGCCGCAAGCTGCCCCAGATTATGAGCGATGCCGCCCATGACGCTAACCCCGAGCAGGCTAAAGCTGTTGCGCCCGAGTCTCAGCATCAGGTACATGATCAGGAAGCTACCAAGCGCCCCGAGTATGCTGAATAGAAAGGTCGAGAAGCTGCCCAATATGAACGAAGTGAGAAGCGTCTTTAACAGAATAAGCGACAGCGCGTCTTTGACCGTAAAAACATAAAGGCAGGTTAACACCATAATATTGCCAAGGCCGAGCTTCGCTCCCGGCACCGCAACGGCAAAAGGAATGAGCGATTCCACAATACCGAGTACAACCGCAACGGAAGCGAATATGGATATGACCACTGTTCTGCGAAGCTCATTCCGTTCAGAATACAACCGCATCGACATCATCTCCGTTTCCGTCCGCACCGATTATTTCAACGAATATTCGGTTCGGCAAACAAACAATGGTTCCTCCTTTACGATGAACATGCCCAAAACCTGAGCATAATTGGTCGGGACAATCCGCTTCGATCATTTCAATTCCGTAATCGGATATCCGAAGCAGGTTGTAGCCGCGGCTTGTTTCGATTTCAATCTCATGGGCAGACTCCGTTAATTCAACCGTGCGGTAATGCTCGCCATTTACCGTAATGACAGCCGAAGCCGACGCGCCGGAAGTTTCTTCGTTCGCAAGGAACGGCACGATGAACCACGCCAATACGCCGAGCAGCACCACTCCAATCCAAATATCTCCTTTTTTCATCATCCATCGCTCCGTTCCTTTGTACATACTTTCATTATGATTTTTTCCTTATACGGGAACTATGATATTTCTCACTTTCTCGTCGCGGACGATCTGATACGGTTAGAACAAATAACGAATGAGAAGAGGCCGCCAATGAAATCTATACAGCGAAAAGTTGCGATGGCCGTTCTGCCCGCTCTAATTATGCTGCTGTTCGCAGCGGGCTGCGGCAGCGACTCGGGCGACAAGTCGAATGCGAAGAGATCGGAACCGCAATCCCATACTTATTATATTTTTGACACGGTCGTTACTCTGCGCGTGTATGATGATCGGATGACGAGCCAACACTTTGAGGAAGTCAACGAAATATTAGAGCGTATTGATCGGGAGATGAATCGCCAACGAGAAGACAGCGAGCTTGCGGAAGTGAATGCTAAAGCGGGGAAATCGGCTGTAACGGTCTCGGAAGAGACGATGCAGGTCATTCAAGCGGCAATAGTTTATGCGCATTTGTCAGAGGGCAAATTTAATCCGGCCATCGGCCCGCTTGTCGATATATGGGGGATCGGCAACGAGGGGGCCTCTGTCCCCGAGCAGAAGTTGCTTAACGAGAAACTTGAGCTTATAGATTATAAAGATGTCGTTATAGATGAGGCCAATCGGACTGTTCGCTTAAACAGAGCCGGAATGGTATTGGATTTGGGCGGCATCGCAAAGGGCTACGCCGCTGATGCGATTGCCGATTATTTAAAAAGCGAGGGCTTTGACAGCGCGATTATTGATCTCGGCGGCAATATTATGGCCTTGGGCAATAAACCGAACGGAAGCCAGTGGAATATCGGCATACAAGAGCCTGACGAGCAGCGCGGTCAACAGGTTGGCTCCATCAAAGTCGGCAACCAGACCGTTGTAACTTCCGGCGTCTACGAACGTTTTTTCAAAAAAGACGGTCGGCTTTATCATCATATTCTGGATACAAGCACCGGCTTTCCCATTCAAAATGGCCTGCTCAGCGTAACGCTTGTGACGAATTTGTCCATCGATGCGGACGCCCTGTCAACGACGGCCTTCGCGATGGGGGCCGCGGAGGGCAAAACGTTTATCGAATCGCTCGATGATGCCGAAGCCATCTTTATAACGGAGAACAAGGATGTCATCGTAACCTCCGGGCTCGCAGGGCGGTTCAAATTAACAAACAAGGATTACCGGCTGGTTGATTGACTATCGGATTATGCAGGCGCCATAGATCAAATTATCCTTTGCTTCTTTTGCCGAATTTGAGTTGCACCCGTTTGCGAAGTTCAAAAATCGTGAGCGCGCCAATAAACCAACTAATCAGACCCAATAGCAGGCTTAACCACCAAGAGCCTGTAAGCTGCAAGGCATACAGCACGGTGACCACGCATATGGCGCAACCCGTCATGCCGAATACAGAACCCTTCGCAATTTCCGATGCCTTCCCGGAACCCTGGCTGATTCCGACCATAAGTACCGCAACGACCATAACGGCGGGAAACGCGGCGAATATTCCTCCGAGCGTTTCCCATGGCAGCAGAGCGGACGCGATATAACTAAGCGCTACGGCAATTCCGCCGATCAGAAATCGGAGCAAAAAATCCTTTATACTCATCCCGAATCCCCCTCTTATACAATAAATAGCATATATGAAATCGAAAACGACACAAGGAACCAGCCGAACACGGACAGGGTCAGTCCCCTCTTCCATCCCTGCCTTGCGACCAAAACACCTGCTGCAAGCGCGCAGACGATGTTGATTGCCATCCCAATCAATGCTCCTTGCGACAAAACAATCGATTGCCGAATCAGATCGTAGCCGGAATGATCCCATCGAATTGTCAGCAGTGCCGCCAAAAAAACGACCGGAAATGCCGCAAAAATCCCTCCGAAAACGCCTCCGACCCGCCTGGAGATCAACGAGGCGACTGCAACGGCGGTGCCGCCAAGAATAAACCTCAGCAAAATGCCGATAAAAGAAATGGAAAGCATGTGCATTCTCCTCCACTAACTTCGTGATTATTTTCACGTATTTATCTGTATCGAGAAATTAGCCCCATTATAATCTTTAAGCTCGCGATAGACTGTTAGGTAAATCACAAAACCCGGCAGGCGTCTCCGGCGCAAAGTCTCAAGTACGCGTCGCAAATTGCGAGGCTGCCGCTTAACGGACATATGCGACGTTATTCTTCGATATTTTAGGTTTTCAAAAATCTAACAGACACACGCGACCTTATTTGCACCATCATCGCGCATATTGGCTCCAAAACGATTCGCGGCCGTGCAGCAGCTTGGAGGCGAAGCGCGTTTCATTCCGTAACTGATCCCATTAAATAGGCAGGAAAAGGGGCTGTTTAGGATGAATAAGAAATGATTGACGTTCGTTACGATACTTGGCTTCGGCACATGTTTTCGTATGGCTCCGCCGCAACCGCATTACTGGCTGCAATGGAGCGTCTATCGTGTTTGCACGCGCGCTTGTTCTGCCCTTGGACGGAGCGACGGCTCGGACCGGGTTTACGGATGCCGAAGAAATTCCGGCATGGGCCAGCCAGTCGGCTAACGCCTTGGCCGGAGCCGGCATCGTCCGTAGCAAAGGAGGCAATCGTTTCGCGCCGCTGGACAACGCAACCCGAGCCGAGGTATGCGTCTTGATCTTGAAAGCATTATCCTACAATTGAAAAGGGGATTCTAACATGCGAATAACCGAATGGAACGGCTACGACAGGATCGAATTTGAATTGGATGGCAAGGAAGGTCTTGTCGTGTTGCCCCATACATTTGCGCAAGGCAGGCCTTGGGTGTGGCGAGCCGAGTTTTTCGGCGATTTCGACTATGCGGACATGGCGTTGCTGGAACAAGGATATGCCCGCGCTTACTACAGGCAGAACGACATGTACGGCTGCCCTGAGGCCGTGGAGGGGATGCGCAGGTTCCAGACCTTCGTTACTCGTTTGTTCGGCCTGTCGGAGAAAACGATTCTGTTCGGCTTCAGTCGCGGCGGGTTGTATGCCTTTAACTACGCGGCGACTTACCCGGATCAGGTAGAGCTGCTGTATCTGGACGCTCCCGTGCTCGACATTCGAAGCTGGCCTGGCGGCAAAGGCGTCGGTCCGGGCGCAGAACGCGAGTGGCGGGAATGTCTGGCCGCATATGGGCTTTCGGAGGAGGAAAGCGTTTATGCCGAGGTCTCTCCGCTAAACAAGATCGAAGCGGTTGCGGCGGCTGGCATTCCCATTCTGCTCGTGGCCGGCGATGCCGACGAGCTTGTGCCGTACGCGGAGAATGGCGCCTTGCTCGTTCCGCGATACCGCGGTCTGGGCGGAACCATCGTCGATATCGTAAAGGAAGGCGTCGGCCATCATCCGCACAGTTTGGAGGATCCGGCGCCGATCGTCGCGTTCCTACGGGAGCATGCGGAACGGCATCACTCAAGCGAGTAATAAGCCCTCTCGTGTAGGATGTTGAAAGGGCAAGTTAACCAACTTCTGAGCCCGGCGCCGTTGTACACATCGCCTGTCTCGTCGAGAAAACAAAAGGAGACGGCCAAGCGCATCGATTCGCGCATAGCCGTCTCCCCTTATATTCGGTCACTATTGCATCTTTATTCTCTGTTGCGGCAATACTACCCGATTGCTCAAATACCGCTCCTTCGTCCCACCCGGCGCAACCGGCAGCGCGACGGAGATGGTCTCGCCGCCCGCTTCCAACGATGCTCCTACGGAATCGGCTATTTGCTCGGCAGAAGCTCTCGGCAGTTCTTCACCCTCTCCGAGCAAACTAAGCTGGAACATCCACGCCGCTTCCTTAACCTCATGAAAATCGAACTCCCGCTCTTTCCCGACATACAGAACGTAATCCAGATACAGCGCCCTATTATCCGCTTCCGGCACACCGTCGGCTTCCGGATGAGCGGAGTCCGCTCCGGTCCCCAGCGACAACTGAAGTCCGCCATAATCCCAACGTTCCTGCAGGAGCCGGACGGCTAGCGTATACTCTCCGAAACGGAGCTGTACCCGGCGGCCATCTTCGTCGATCCGCGGCTCAAGCCCCTCCCGCGCTCCGCCGACTTTAAAGCGAATGCGCAGATCGCTGCTCCGGAACCGACCGTTAATGATGTCCAGATCGGAGTGCCATGCCCCGTTGTCGGTCAGCAAATTAAAGCCGAACAACGCATGCGGTCCCGTCTGCGCTCCCGCGAACATCGCCGAGCAGAAGTCCGCTCCGTCCTTCAGGAACTGCAGCTGCACGTAGGATGTGCGATCCCCATCCCTAAGGTAGGCGACCAGATTGCGCCGCTGGTTCCACATGACGCCCTTGCTGAAAGTGCCCAGCGACAGCTTGTCATTGCGGTACAACGTCGCGTAAACCTGGTAACCCGCCTGCTCCTCCATCAGCGTCGGCTCGGTCAGACTACGCGTCGCAAGAGACTGGAACAGCGGACGATGCTCCTTGGGACAGCGTATATTTTCTCCGAATTCGAAGATTTCGTCCAGCAGCGCCTCCTCCAGAAAAGCCCGCTCGTCCGGGCGTAGCCACGTGCTATAAGTACGGCTGTGCGGTCCGCTCCACTGCCCGGTGCCCGCATGATAATGTTCTCCGGCCATCCTCCACGCCAGATTTATCAGCTCGTCGGCATACCCAACGGCTTCAGCGTTCGCGGAATAGGCTGTTATGCTGTGCAATTCCTTGATTGCAATCGGCGTATAACAAGGGCTGTTGTATTCCGAGAAGGTACCGATGCCGAACGTAAAATCATAGAACCGCTTGATGCGGGCAAGGCCATAGTCGCGGAACTCGGCGCTCTCGAGCAGTTCGCCGCCGACCAGCGTAACGAAAGCGCCCATGATTGCAATGTTCGTGTAATGCGGGCCGACATTACGTCGGATGATCGCTCTGCACGCATGCCCGATCGCTTCGCGCACGGATGCCGCCAATTCGGGCGACAGCTTCCCCTCATGTTTGATCAGCGTGACGATGAGCCGCTTGCCGTGGAAATCGGCCATATTCCAGTCCGGCCGATCCATCTCGGCCAGCGGCTCCTCGTAGAAGTACGGCCAGATGCCGTACGTATCCGATTCCGGATTGCGGTCCTGCAGAGGCAAGACGGCTTCCAGGATGCGATTCGCCCTCGTGACGCCCTCCGGCTCGCCTGACTCCAGCAAATAATAGGCATATTCTTCGGAGACAAGCAGACCGTACACCTCCGGCGTCGTCTTGCGTTTCAGCGCCGTATGGTAGGTGGCGGTGAGCGGGGTGCGAAGCAACTGTACGGTCTCGTCGAAGGTTTGAGCCCTTTGGTCAATAAGCTCTTGAAGCCTCTCTCTATTCATCCCCGGTTTCTCCTCTCCGGATGGCCTCCGACAGCAGCATGAGCGTCAACCCTTGTCCGTATAACGTCGGATGAATCGGAATGGCGTTGTACGCCTCGATCGATTCCATGACCGGCGTCCCGCTGGAGACGCCGCCTACTTCGCCCCGATCGTCGATATGAGACAGTATGGCGTGAAGCGCCTTCCTCGCGGCTACCGCATACTTCTCTTCGTCCGGCAGCAAGCCCGACTCTGCGGCAAGCCATAGACCGCAAGCGATCCCCGCGCTGCCCGATACTTCCATGTAATAATCCGGCCGATCGAGAACGGTGCTCCACAGGCCGTCCGGCTGCTGGAAGCCGACCAATCCGTCCATCAGCCGCTGGTAACGCTCTCGCAGTTCCGCTTCGATCGGCATAAACTGCTCGATCTCCTTCACAATCATAGGTACGCCGACCGCGATCCAGGCGTTAGCCCGCGTCCACCGTGCCGCGGACATATGATCTCCTGCGGCGCAATTCCAGCCATGGAACAACACGCCCGTCTCCGCGTCTTCCAGCAAACGCAGATGCAGCAATACCTGCCGCTGAGCCTCTTCCGCATAGGCCTTGTCGCCAATAAGCGTCGCCGTGCGCGCAAGGAACAAGACCGCCATAAAAACAGTGTCCGCCCACACCTGCTCGGGAAAATTTGCGTTTTCCGTCACGGTATGCTCGAATGCCTGTTCACGCGTACGCGGCGCCTTCTCCACGATCCATTTTGCCACGCGCGCCGCCTCTTCCTTCAGCCATTCCTCCCCTGTCCGCTTATACAGACCCGGAAAAATCGCGTAAGGAGCCACCGCGTTAATGACGGGTTCCGGCGCAGCCTGATTCCTGTTGCGATTCACCCATTCCAGCAAATACGAACGAACCTCCGCCTCATCCGTCTTTTCCCCATGTTCGAGAAGCGCGATGACGCCGACGCCGGGTACCCAGTCCCACTTGTCGATATCCATCCCCCAGTTGCCGGAATGATCCTTTTTCATGTGCTCCCATACTTTGCCTGCTATCGCTTTCAAGTTCTCCATCCTCTATTCACGCCTTTCGTATGCTGATGCCATTATCCTAACATTCGATGCAGGCATGCGCTTGGGGCGACATCCCGAAAAGGTGGGGATTCGTCCAAAAATGCAAAGAAAGACGGCAGCCCGGGCTGCCGTCTTCTCTTTTGGCGTACGTTTACGTTGGATTAGACCTTAGGGTAGTCAACGACGATGACATTGTCCAGCACACCGTCGAGCGATGCCACAAACTGCTGGTGGAGAGGATGAGGACCATAGGAACGAAGCGATGCGAGACTATCGAAGGTCACCCGCAATCCAAGCGTGTAACCGTGGACGTTCTCCGTCTCTTCCGTTACGTTGATGCCTGCGCTTATATCGAGTATTCCGGGAATCCGCCCACGAAACCCCAGCAATTGATCCAACAATTCCTGTTGCTTGTCAGGGGCGAGGTTTGCGTTGAATTTGAAAACGACTAGATGTTCGTACATAGCTTTCTCCCACCTTATCCAATGATTAAAGCTAGTTTCATTGTACACGATTCGGTCTCGGCCATAAACGGAACGGATGAAGTGAAACGGCTATCGCAGTTCATTGGTGGCGCAGCTCGCTACATTCCAGGAAATTCATTCTAACGCTCATAACGAGGCTGCCTATTCATTGTGCAAAGATGAAATTGCGGGCAAGTATCCGGTAAGAAAGGAACGGGAGCAACTGCAACGGAAATGAAAGACGTTATTTCAGCAAAAAGCCGCACTTCGCAAATCTAATGGAAATGACAGCCCTTATGATGGGCAAAAGTCCGCGATTTGCCTGGATTTCTCACGAATAACGTCGCAGAGTTCCGTTAGATTTTAAAATCACGCCAAACGCTCCCTATAAGGGCCCTCATTTCCGTTAACACGTTGGCGATGATGGATTGCAGCTTCATTTCCAGTTATGCACACAATGAATCGACGGCCTCATAACGACGCTTTAGCCGTGTTTTTTCGCTCTTCTCCATTTTAACGGACAAAATTGATGCTTAGAGAAGCAATGCCAGGATTTTGTACGGTAAGTGTCGTGGATGTCCGAACCGCGCGCGATCTGGCTACTTTCGCAGCCAGCGACTATTAGTTCCACCCAAGCGGTCCGTCCCCCTGCTTCGCGAGTCGTTGGCCTGACGGTATCGACGCAGCGGGCTCAATATGCGGCAGCGTCTCGCCGGCCTCCGCCATGCGGCGGAGCAGCGCATCCCGCAGCCGGTCCGCCACGCCGCGGTGCGATTCTAAGCCCGCCAGGTTGTTCAGCTCGTATGGATCCGCGTATAAATCGTAGAGTTCCGTCTCCAGATAACGCCCCGCTCCCTCGTCGCGTTGCGGATGAGCCTGCGGAGCGGTGACGGCGTATTTCCAGCGATGCGTGCGGATGGCGCGGCCAACCAAGGATTCGCTGATCTGCACAAACACTTCGCGCGGCCAGTCCGTAGCCCCTCCCCCTCTTAAGAGCGGCATAACCGAACGGCCCTGCATATGCGGCGGTACGCCAAGGCCGCACGCGTCAAGCAGCGTCGGCGGCAAGTCGACGAGGCTGACAAGCTCGGGGATGCGCCCGCCTCGGGAGAACGGGCCGCCGCCGATAGCGGCCGGCACCCGGATCGAGCTGTCGTGGCAGGAGCGCTTGTATTCGCTGTTGCGCGTCTTGAAGTGCGAGCCGTGATCAGAAGTAAAGACGATGATCGTCTCTTCCTCCAGCGACAGGCTGCGCAAGGCGTCCATAACGCGGCCAAGCGCCTCGTCGAGCCGCTTTACCATCCCGTAATAGCCGGGCAAGTGCTGCGGTGCCGTGCCGACAAGCGATGCGAGGTCGGGCGGCGTCCATGCCGAAATATATTTTCCGACCTCGGATTCCGGAGCCGGATAATCGTCCCTGTGATTTTGATGATGCGGCTCCAGGAAGGAGAGGAACAGGAAAAACGGATCGTCCTTATGTTTGTCGACGTACCGAATGGCTGCGTCCGCCAGGGCGTCCACCCGGTAACCCGGCAGCTCGACGGGTTCGTTATGCTCGTCGTAGAGCACCGTCCGGTACGCATCGGACGTATGCTCCAAAGCATCGGCCGCAAGCCAGCCCTTGTAGCCGCCGCGCAGCTCTTCCGGTACGGGACGGTCGCGGGTAACGGCCAGATGCCACTTCCCGATATACCCCGTCTCATAACCCGCCTCGTTAAAGTAGTGGGCAAGAGTGGGCCATTCCGTGGACAAAGGTATTCCGTTCGTATAACAGCCGTTCGTCGTGGCGTACACCCCTGTCTGGAGACAAGCTCTCGCCGGCCCGCACACCGGTTGGGGAGTGAAGGCGTATTCCAGATGCGTGCCCCGAGCCGCTAACCGGTCGAAGTTGGGGGTCAGTCCGAGCGGATTGCCGTGCACCCCCGTCGTGTCCCAGCGCTGCTGGTCGGTAAAAAAGACAATTACGTTGGGTCGTCTTCCGGCAACGGCGCCTTTGCCTCGCCCATCATTGTCTATCGTTAATGACATAAAGATTCCCTCCTCCTCAGCCCTTCAACCCGGTCGTGGCGATACCCTCCACGAAATATTTTTGAGCCATAAAAAATACCGCGATGCAAGGCAAAATCGTAACGACCGACATCGCCATCACCTGATTCCAATTGACCGCTCCCTCGTTGTCGAGCACCATCCTCAGACCAAGCGCAACCGTATACTTCGAAACGCTGTTAATATAGATCAGCGCCGTAAAGAACTCGTTCCACGTCCAGATGAACTGGAAGATGCATACCGAGACGAGCGCCGGGGCCGCTAGAGGAACCAGCACGCGTACCAGAATGCCGAACGAATTGCACCCGTCGATCACCGCGGCCTCGTCGAGATCGCGCGGAATGCCGCGCAGAAACTGTACGAGCAAAAATACGAAGAAGGCGTTAACCGCCAAAAGAGCGGGCACATAAAACGGCAAATACGTATTCAGCCAGTTGAATTCCTTGAACAGCAGATAACGCGGGATCATGATAACCGCATCCGGCAGCATCAGCGTCGAGATCATAAGCGTAAACAACAGACCTTTGCCTCGAAATTTAAAACGGGCGAAGCCATAAGCGACGAGCAGGCTGGAAGCAGCCGTGAGTACGACCACCGGAATAACCAACAGCAGCGTATTGCCGAAGAAGGTGCTGAAGTTCGTCCGCCCTACCCCCTGCCAGCCTCGAGAATAAGCATCCCACACAAATTCGCCGGGCCATAAGCCGATGCTGGAAAAAATATCGGCGTTCGGCTTGAACGAAGACGAGATCAGCCATAGCAACGGATACAAAAACAGGATAGAGAACACCGACAAGACAATAACCGTCCATAGCTTGCGTCTCCTCACTTGCCGTCACCTCCGTCTTCGTAGTGCGCCCAGCGGTTGGAGGTCTTGAACAGCACGAACGTGAAGACCAGAATGATCAGGAACAAGATCCAGGATTGCGCGGATGCGTATCCCATCTTAAAGAACTGGAAGGCGTTGTCGTACAGCATCATTCCGTACAAATAGGTAGACTTCATGGGCCCGCCGTCCGTTATGACAAACGCCGCCGTGAACTGCTGGAAGGCATTGATCATCTGCATGATCAGATTAAACAGCACGATCGGCGTCAACAGGGGCAGCGTGACGGAGAAAAACGTTCTCACGCGCGAAGCTCCGTCTACCTTGGATGCCTCGTAGAGCTCGGCCGGAACTTGCTTTAGACCTGCGAGGAACAGCACCATCGACGATCCGAATTCCCAGACGGGGAGCAGTGTAATTGTAAACAGAGCCAGATTGGGATCTCCCAGCCAGTTCACAGGCGGCAATGAGAAATAGGAGAGCATCTCGTTCACGAGTCCTTCTCTCATGAACATAAACCGCCACAGCACCGATACCGCGACGCTGCCGCCGAGTATCGAAGGCAGATAATAGATGGTGCGATAGATGGAAATTCCTCGCATCTTGACGTTCAGCAGCATCGCCACCAGCAAAGCGACGATCAGCTTGAGCGGCACGGCGATGACTACGTATAACAGCGTCACCCGCAGCGACTGCACGAATACAGGATCTTTCGTAAAAATTTCAATATAGTTAGCGAGTCCGACAAACGATTGCTCGCGAACCATGTTATAGTCGGTAAACGAATAGATAAACGAGGCAACGAACGGAACGAGCGTGAGCACGATAAATCCGATCAGCCACGGACTGATGTATAAATATGCGACCAAGCTCCCGGGCTTCCGCTTCCTTCGCTTGCCCTCGGAGCCGGGAGTCTGTCCCCCCGCCGCCTGCGCCGATTGATGTGTCATAACCCTTCGTCCCTTCTTTGCCTTACTTGATTAAGGCCAGCTTGTCCTTCAGACGGTCCGTCAGCTCGCTTGCCGCGGCATCCGGCGCAACCTTGCCGAAGGCAACACGCTCCAAAATATCTTGTGCGATCTGATTAAGCTCCTGATTGCTGCTGAGCCCGTTTACCGGCTCGCCGGGATTCGAAAGCGCAAGATCAACCGCCTTGGCCACGGTCGGATCGATCAGTCCTTCCTCTACCAGCTTGTCGGCGTTGGCCTTGACGACTGGCACGCTGAATACATCCTTCAGGACGAGCGAAGCTTCTTCCGACGTCAGCAGCCAGCTGGCGAATTTCGCGGCTTCTTCCGGATGCTTCGACTTCTTGTTGATCGCGAGCGGATTGCTCGGATTGACAAGCACGGCCGACGTCTTGGCATCGCTCGGCACCGGGAACATGGCAACATCCACTTCAGGCGTGTACGTCTTTACTTTCGCGATCGTGGAGGCCAGCGTGAACATCATGCCGATGTTGCCGTTCTGCCATTGCAGGTTGTCCGCCATATCCGGGTAAAGACTGCTCTCAGCCACGGGCTGGATCACGCCGTCCGCGATCAGTTGCTGATAATAGGAAAATGCTTTGGCAACGTCCTCTTCGGCGAAACCAACCGTTTTATCGTTTTGTATCCACTGATTGCCGGTGAGCTGATTTACGAACGGCTGCAGGAAGATCCGGTAATCGAACATGCCGAGCAAATAAGCGTTGGCGTCCTTCTCGTGGACCTGCTTGCCGATGGTATGAATCGTCTCCCAATCCCATACCGTGTCATGGGCAATGTCGAATCGGTCGAAAAACTCCTTGTTATATAACGTAATCATGCCATTGGCACCCATCGGAAGCCCGACAAGCTTGCCGTCGTACACCGCGTAGCTGTCCAGAAACTCCTTGTCGAACGCATCCAGATTGAGGTCATCCTTAAGCGTGTTCAAATCGAGGACCAGATCGCCTTTAACCGCGATTTCGTCGATCCAGTCTACGGAAAGCGGCGTCAAATCAGGCGCCGTTCCACCCGCAAATTGCGTGACCAGCTTCTGATAATATCCTTCGAACCCGCCGTATTCCGGTTCGATGACCACGTTCGGATTGGCTTCGGTATAGATGTCGATCGCTTCCAGCAATGCTTTGTGGCGCACCTCGGAGCCCCACCACGAGAACCGCAGCGTAACCTTCTCGCCGTCCGTATTTCCTTCAGCCGCCTTGCCGCCGCTCTCGTCTGACCCGCAGGCCGTCAACGCCGTCGCAAGCATGGCGACGAGCGGCAAAGCGACCGCTTTCCTCCAATTTCTATTTTTCATTCTCTATTCCCCCTCGCCCATTATGATTACGCTTATACTATATCGCTATTATGCCATTGAAAACAGGCACGCAAGATGACGAATGGTATCCCTTTTTGCTCCATTTGGGACAAAAGGTATCCGAAATTGACATGTCGTCCATATCGGAGAATAGTTGGCAACATGGAAGGATATTCCCTAGCGCGCCGCTAAGGGTGCGTCTGTACAAACGGAAACATTTCCTTTATGCTGTTAACCATGAAATCGTTTGCAATTATTCCGCGGATGAAAGGATCGGATCGCAATGAAATACAAGCTGTTGCTTGCGGACGACGAAGCCGAAATTCGCAACGGATTGTCGCAATATTTTCCTTGGAACGAGGTCGGCTTCGAGCTGATAGGACAATGCGGTGACGGCAAGGAGGCTTTGGAATTCATAGCAAATCGCGAGGTAGACGCGCTGCTGTGCGACATCCGCATGCCGATTATGTCGGGGCTGGACGTCGCCCGCACGCTGCATGAGGCAAAGAGCCGAGTCAAGGTTCTGTTCCTGAGCGGCTACAAGGATTTCGAATACGCCAAGCAGGCGATCGTATACGATGTCAAAAGCTATATCGTCAAACCGACCAAATATCAGGAGCTGTTCGAGGTGTTCACCTCGCTCAAGATGGAACTCGACGAGGAGCGCGGCGCGGGTGGCGCGGACGCCTCCTTTAACGAGAAGGTCGTCAGAACCATTCGAGATTACGTCGCCGCGAATTACGCGCGTGCAACGCTGGAGGAAGCTGCAAGTCTGGTCCATATGAACCCGCATTACGTCAGTAAATACTTTAAGGAAAAGACGGGCGAAAACTTCTCCGATTACGTGGTATCGGTTCGGATGAACAAGGCGGCGGAGTTGCTGAAGGACATTCGGTACAAAACTTATCAGGTGAGCGAGATGGTGGGCTACAGCTACGCCAAAAACTTCACGCGGACCTTCAAGCGTTACCACGGCATGAGTCCGCGCGAATTCCGCCAGCTGTCCGGGTTGAACGAGTAACGGGGCCGACATGAGAAAACGATTTTTCGTCAAAAACATGCTGCTTTTTCTTATTCCTTTGCTTATTCCGACCATCGTGCTCGGAACGCTGTCGATCGTCATTACGAAGCAAAACCGGGAAGGAGAGACCGCACGCGACAATCTGCAGCTGGTGCATCAAATCGATCGCAACATGGAGCTTGTCTTCCAAGATATCGAGACGCTCGGCATCAGCATGGGCACGCCCGAAGTGCTGTACCAGCTGGAAGAAATATTGCGTACCCAATATGTAACGTTCGATAACCAACGCCTCTTGGGAATGATGCGCAATCTGATCGACAGCCCGGCGAACGCCAAACCGTTTATCCAATCCATCTACGTCCACGTAAACAATCCCTACAATCAGTTTCTCGCCAGCGGAACGGGACTCTCAACGCTCGATCGTTATCCCGACTCCGACTGGCTGGAGCGTTTTCGCGCCAGGGAAAACCCGGTCGGCATCCTGCTCGAGCAACGCCAAATTCAGCGTTACAGCTTCGAAGATCCGATTGCGGTAACCACGCTGTACAAGCCGCTGACCTCCCTGCTTACGGGAGGAGCCATCGGCGTCATCGCGGTTAATATCTATACAGACTACCTGGATCGATGGCTCCAATCGTTCGCGAGCATGGACGGCCAGCATCTGATCATTTTGGACGAAGCCGGGGGGATCCTGTTCCGGAATCAAACCTCGATCCTTCCCGATTCGGTGCAAGAAAAGCTGTCGTCGCTGTCGCCTGATACCAGGAGCTTCGACGTCGAGCTGGATAAACAAACGTTCGCCGGCACGCAGCTTATGTCCGGCATGCACGACGGTTGGCGCTATATTTCGCTAGTGCCCAAAGACGAGCTCAACCGAATATCGTTCCGACTTAGCCAGTCCACCGTTTATGTCGTCGCGCTTTCGTTCCTGCTTGGCCTGGCGCTGACTTACCTGCTGACCAGACGATCGCTTAGACATATCCACCGCATGATCTCCATTATCAAATCGGCCGAGAAAGGACTCCCTTTGCCCGAAATCCCCAGCGCCGGAAAGGGCGAGGACGAATACGGCTATATCATTCAGACGATGACGCGCAACTTTATACAGTCCAACTATCTGGGCGTCCAGCTTTCCGAGAAGAAGTTCAGACTTCAGGCGGCGGAACTGCTCGCGCTGCAATCGCAAATCAACCCCCATTTCCTGTTCAACACGCTGGAGACGCTGAACTGGAAGGCGATGGCGTTGACCGGCAGGCCGAACGAAGTCAACGACATGCTGGAGCATCTGTCTGAGCTGTTGCGGTATACGCTGGACAAGCCGGGCCGGATCGTTCCGTTAATGAAGGAGATCGACTATACGAAACATTACGTCGCGATTCAGCAGATTAGATACGGCGATAAGTTCCGGTGCGTCTGGGCTTACGATCCCGACGATATCCAACCATACAGCACCGTCAAGCTCGTCCTGCAGCCACTGATCGAGAACAGTCTTTATCACGGCATTAAGGAGATGGCCGGCAACGGGGGGATCAAAATCAAGCTAGTTCGTTATTCCGGGTGGACGGCTATATCCGTCATCGACAACGGGGTTGGCATGTCAAAAGAACGGCTGAAAGAAGTACGCCGTTCGGTCGCCATGCATTTGGAGGATGACTACAGAAATACGGGGGATGCGGGGGATGCGGGCGGGGCGGGCCACATCGGCCTGGCCAACACCAATCGAAGGATCCGGCTGGCTTACGGCACGGATGAAGGGTTGCAAATTCTTAGCAAACAAGGGCTAGGTACCGTCGTCCGGCTAAAGATTCCGGATTGAGGTGCCGTATCGCGGCAACGTCTACCGGTACTGCTCGTACAGCTGTTCCACATGAGGGGCAGGCCCCACGCCAAGCTCCTCGTGCAACAACTGCTTGTAGGAGGCGTAACAATCCCGAAGCGATTGCCGGTCCCCCATTGCTCCGTAGGCTTGCAGCAGCAGCATAAGCGCCTCTTCGTCAAACGCATTGCGAGCCGCAATTCGGCCGGCGATCCGGGTTACTTCCCTGTATTGCTTCTGAGCCAGGAGCCAGACCGCCAGGCGTCTGGCAAATGACTCGTATCGGATGGTCAATCGTTCCCGCTCGGCATCGGCCCAATCAAAGGCGCTGCCCTCGAACAGTTCGCCCGTGAACCGGCTTTCCAACTTGATCGCGGCGGCCGCATTGCTCTCGTTGACCTCCGGACATTGCTGCAGATCCTCTTCGAACCGGATAAAGTCGACATCCGCGCAATCGAGATCGACCCGATACTTTTCTTGGGCGGACACGACCATTTCCTTGCATCCATGCTCCGATAATGCTTTCCTAAGCTGGTATACCGCTGTATAGAGATACCGTTCCGCATTCTTAAAAGGCATGTCCGGGAACAGCTCCTCTATTACCCGCGCCTTGGCCACGCTGCGTCCTCGATGATTGACCAGGTAAGCGAACAACTCCATGCTTTTGCGGGATATCCATCTCACATTACCCGTCTGCTCGCCGCTTGCTTCGAAGCAACCCAATCCGCGTACTTCTAGTCGGCTGGCCGTCGAATCTCTTGTCTGCGCCTGCGTTTCGGGGACGGCTCGGCCGGCCGCAGCTCTGGAGATGGTCTGAGCCAATCGTTTCCTCGATATGGGCTTGACCATATAGTCGAGCGGGTATACATCATAAGCCTGCATGGCGAAACCCGTATGGGAAGTCGTAAACACGATGTCCAGACCGGCATTCAGCGTGCGCAAGCTGCGGGCCAGATCCAAGCCGCTGTCCTCGGCAAGCTGGATGTCCAGAAAGGCCAAGTCCACTTCCGTGCGATGTACAAAGTCCAGCGCCTCCGCGGCGCTCTGGAAAGCTCCGACAAGCTCCACGCCTTCGATCTTTGCCAGCAGTAATCGCATGGCGAGCAACATGGCATGCTCATCGTCGACCAGGAGAACCTTCATAATGGAGTGCCGCCTCTCATTGTAAATTTAAACAAGCTACCTTCGCCTGCCCTGCTTTCAACCGTCAAGTTCCCTTCGCTGCGCAATATGAATTGTCGCGTAACAAGCAATCCCAGCCCGGCCCCTGTCTCGCCGGAGGTGCCTTCCAATGATCCAAGCTGCTTATCCTCCAACAATCGCCGAACCTGCTCTTGACTCATGCCTATTCCGTTATCGCGGACGGATACGATAACCGTCCCGCCCGATTGTTCCGCGCCAACATGAACCGCGCCGCCTGATCCGGTGAATTTGATGGCATTGGACAGCAAATTCCGCAGGATCAATCCTAGCGCTTCCCGGTCTGCATACACCCGTATGCCCGAATCAACCGAATGCGTCACGTCGATTTGTTTCGCCCCGCTATAAATATGAAGCAAGTGAATACAGTCCTCGACAACCTCGATCAGCTCCAGTTCTCGCGGGCGAAGCGCCATATCTTCGCGCTGGCTGCGGAACCACTCCAGCAGATTCGTGGACATGCCGAGCGTATTTCGAATCTGACCGCCCAACTGCGCTATGATTTCCTGATGATCGGCCTGGAAGCCGTCGCGATCCTCCTCCAGCAATTCAATTAATTGAAACTGCAGCGCGAGCGGACCGCGAATATCATGAGATACAATGGCAATAAGCTGATCCTTCAGTTGATTCAATTGCGCGATCTGCTCCAGATCCCGCTGCTTCTCCGTAATATCGACAATAAGCGAAATACTGCCTTGTCCTTTCATGCGCAAGGTATGGAGCGGATACACGTTGACGCGGTACCTCTTCCGCTCTCCATCCACCACGGCTTCGATCTCGACGCTCCCTTGCTGCATCGACTTGCACAGCGCAAGCCAATCCGGCCAGAACGCCAGCAAGTCCGAGATGTTCCGTTCGGCGATAGAGGAGTAACCAAGCTGGTCAAACCATAAGGAAGACTGCTTGTTGCTGTCGATTACCTTGCCGGAAGCATTGGCAACCACGATGCTTTCTTGCAACGTATCCAACACAAGATTTCTGGCAAAAGGAACAAGAGAAAAAAACTTGGACCGCAAAATAATAATTAACATTAGCGAGCCGAGAAACCCGCAATATACCGTTAACGGAAGCAGCCAAGAGGACCATTGCGGATTTGCGAATTTCACAATTTCCAACACGAACGAAAAAGAGGATAGGAACAACACCCACATTCCCGGCTTGCGCAAATCGCTGCGAATATTCCTCATATATTGAAATAGGGCAAACAGGCTACCGGCCAACAAAAGAAAACAAAACAACGTAAAGGACATAGAGTAGGCAGTCCGCGTAATTGCCAATTGCCCGTCTACAAGCTCAATCGATCGATAGATCCAGTGCAGCTTGGGATCGAGCCACATCTGCGTCGACCACAACGCGAAACCAGCGAGCAGGCCTATCTTCCATCTTGTCTTTATAGGCTTGTCCGGATATATCCATTCCAGGACGAACAGGATAAAGAACGGTACCATGAGGTTAAGCGCAGTTTGGAAGACATTGTGGAAGAACAGCTTCTCGGTTAAAGCGTGAACGCTATTCGCCAAAATAACGCCGCTGGCGTACACAAATCGGCATACGATCAAACCTAGCAAGTATCGTATGCCTCGCTGTCTTCGAAAGCTGTAAACCGAGATAAAAATAATGCCGATCATGATGAGAGAAGCAATCATAAAGAGAAGCTCTATTGTTGCGCTCATATAGGAGGGTCCTTTGGTCCAATTTATAGTGCGTGTTCAAAAAGTTCGGTTTTCAGCACCGAGAAGATTGGATGAAGGTAGAAACTGAGGAGCGGAGCGTAGTGAAAGCTACGTGAGCACCGGAAGTTTCGCCTGAATTCAAGATTCGATGTCGAATACGCTTCTTGGCATACTTCGTGATGGGAAGCGGACTTTTTGAACAACCTTTTGTAGTAGATTAAAGTACCCCTTCATTATAAAACGCACCCTCATGCCTGACAAGAAACGGGGCGATTTCCGAAAATCGCCCGTCCCTGATCCCCGCCGTGTCGGTTCTTCCCCCATCAGTCCAGCTTTAATTATGAGCGGTTGCTTAATTGTGCATTTTTACTCAATTTTATTAATGACAATCGACCTGGGACTGCTAATTGTACGAATATACACAAATTCTCGCATTCAATCGGTAATCGGAAGCTTCCCGAGCCCAATTTTGTGTATATTTGCACAAATATACCGATAATTAGCGCATACTCCACAATATTTGTGTATTTTCGCACAATTGTTGTCCTGTATACCGTAACTGCAGGTTACTCGCCAAACTATTGCTTTAAGTAAGGTGGAACGTCTGCGCCTTCCACTGGACAATGCGGCTGCTTTACTGAATAATTTGCCACAAGCGAAGAATCGTAACCGCAGCTTCCGCTCGGGTCGCCAAGCCGTTCGGAACGAATAGATTGTCGCCTCGCCCGAAGAGCAAGCCGTGTTGTGACGCCGTGTAGATGTACCCTCGCGCCCAATCCGGAATATCCGCATCATCGGCGAATGGAGCAGTTGTGTCTCCGCTAAGACTCGCCTCTCCGCTTGTGCTTGCCTCCCCATTAGTGCTCGCCTCTCCGCCAAGGCTCTGTTCCAGCGCTCTTGTCATCATGGCCGCCATTTCCGAACGGCTCACCGTTTGCAGCGGCCTCAGCGTACCGTCCAGATACCCTTCCAGTACGCCTGCGTTAACCGCGGCGCTTGCGACATCCTTCGCCCAATCCGGAATCCGGTCGGCGTCGGCGAACGTAAGTACGCGGCTCTCCCCCTCGGAAGAAATCTCGAGCGCACGCAACAGCATTGCCGCAAACTCTATCCGCGTGACCTGCCGCTGCGGATGAAACATTCCCGCGTCATCGCCTTGAACAAGACCTTGCGCAGCCGCTTCGCATATCGGCTCTTCCGCCCAATGACCCGCAATATCGCGGAATGTGCATTCCGTAATAGAAGGCGTATTTCCTTCACCTCCATCTGGCGCTGTCCGATGAATGGTGATCGTATACGTCCGCACGGTCCCGTCTTCCGCTCTGACAGTCAAGGGTATCTCATTGTTGCCAATAGCCAATGGAATCGTGAGTTTGCCGCTGGCGCCTAACTGTTCGTCCAGCCAACGGATACTTGCTCCAGCATGATCCGCAGCCATCTCGAGCTCAACCCGCTCCGCTCGAGTCTCCGTGTGGTATACCAGCGTGCCTGTCGTGAAAGCAGGGATCAGGCTGAGCGTCTCATCTTCGCTAGTGATCAGTAATTGCTTCAAGCTGGCGTTGCTGGATGGAAAGTAATATACAGGCTGAACGACATGAACGGTCCGTACAAGCTCAACAGCATCATGGCCTGAGGTATCCTGTACGCTGTACGTGAGTGTATAGGTGCCCGTCACGTTCGTATTCACGCTTCCGCTAATGCTAATCGAAGGGCTCAAGTCAAGATCTTCTTCATCCCAAGCCGACGCCCCCGGATCGGTGAACGTTCCGCCTGCGACAACTTGCATCGTATTGGAGCCGATGAGCGTAAGAACCGGAATGTGGTTGCCATCCACGCTAACCGTATCCTCGACACCGGCAATCAAGTCGCCGTTAAGCCCTACCGTAATAAGGTATTCCTTCGCCGACAAGTCTGAATTGTAAGGAAGCGCGACGTTGGCCGTCGCAGACGTATCGCTACTGATGACCGCTGTATCGGCTTCGACGCCATCTGCGTACACCGTCACAGTCTGTCCGGTCAGGTTCTCGCCTGTCAACGTTATCGTAGTGTTGCCCCCAACGCTTGCCAAGCTTTCCGGACTTGCAGATAGACTTGTTATTCGCGGCACCGCTACGGTAAATGTCGAGCTGGCCGCATCAAGAGTATGGCCATACAAGCTATGCACCACATCTCCCGCAACGTTGACTTCATATTCACCATCGCTAAGCGGAGTATCGAACAGCAAGGTGAACGTACGAAGCAACGCATCATAGCTTGGCGTGTAGTCCGAGAAGGGCGAGCCGTCTCTCGTCATACTAATTAGCGGCAGCGCATTGGCGGATGTCAGAGGAGCATCGTCTTCGATCCAATGAACCGTTTCGCCAATCGTTACGGTCACGCTGCCGGGCGGCGCGATGAACGTCTCGTTACTCATGAAACCGCCGAAAGTGACGACAGGCTTCTCCGTGTTATACTCGACCTGGAATGTATTCGACGCGGCATTCTCATTGCCTGCGACATCATGCGCTACTCCGGCGTCAACAGATACACTCACCTGCTGCCCGCTTGTCACAGGTGTAATGAGCGCCCTGTAAGTCGTCGCGTTCACGACCTCCCATTCGGACGCCGTACCGTTGACGACAACAAGATCCTCTTCGGCGAAGTCGATGACATCCTCGCTGAACGTAATTGTCACCGGAAAAGCACTTTTGATATAGGTGCTTGCCGAACTGGATACCGTTGCTGTAGGCGCTGTGTTATCAAGGAGGAACGGGTTCGATGCCACATTAACCTCGTTGCCCGCCATGTCACTGGCTCTAATGTGCAAGTACCAATTGCCGTTGCCGCTGCTTTGACCTAGTGTATCTCCGTTCTCGAAGGCTGCCCATCCCGTTGTCGGCACGGCTGCGCTTGCACTCCACGCATATTGCAGGGAGCCATCATCGACGCCGCTTAGCGTATCGCTGACCGTTACAGCGGTTGCCGCTGTTTGAGCTGCCGTTGTACGTCCATTCGTGTCGAACTGTACAGCTGGCCCCACTGAATCGATGGATAACGTGATCGTATACGTCCGACCTTCACGCAGATGAGGTTCCAAGTGAATCGGAATGACAATATCCGATACCGCTTCGGATACATCAACCGTAATCGCGCTTCCATTAAGCACCCTTGTTCTGTCCCCCGCATCTCCTGTATACATTTCCGCATGAGCCGGTGTCTCCAGCGTCGGCGTAATGATGACACTGCCTGCCGAGGGCCCCTTATAATAATGAGTATACGAGGTGACCGACGATTGGAAGGGCTCCTGGAGCGTACCGTCTTGTACCGTTAGATTCTGCAGATTGAAGCCTGGTACGTTAAGCTGCTTTAAAGCATTGTATCCCCAGGCGACGACCGTGCCATCCGATCTCAGAGCAAGGGAATGTTCGCCTCCTCCCGCAATCGCCACTACATCGCTTAATCCCGCTGGAGGGTTCGCTTGACCATAAACATTATTTCCCCAGGCAACTACCGTGCCATCTGACTTTAGAGCAAGCGAGTGGGTGTCGCCCGCCGCAATTGCGATGACTCCGCTTAAATCCGCTGGCATATTAAGCTGTCCAGAAGAATTGGTTCCCCAAACAACGATCGTGCCATCCGCCTTCAAAGCGACTGAGTGTTGGAATCCGGCCGCTATCGCCACCACTGAGCTTAATCCTGTCGCGTAATCGACTGTACCAAAAGCATTGTCGCCCCAAGCAACTACCTTGCCATCCGACTTTAGTGCGAGCGAGTGGGTGCCGCCCGCCGCAATCGCCACGACTTGCTCCAATCCATCCGGTACGTTACTCTGACCATTACCGTTAGCTCCCCAAGCGACGACCTTGCCATCCGACTTTAGCGCTAGCGAGTGCCGGCTGCCCGCTGCAATCTCCGTCACCTGATTTAACCCCACTGGTACGTCAGCTTGACCAGAAGCGTTAAACCCCCAAGCGACGACCTCGCCATCCGATTTCAGCGCAAGTGAAAAAGCATCCCCCCCGTCAAGCGCCGCCACTCCGCTTAATCCCGCTAGCGGGGTGGCTTGACCATTATCGTTGCTTCCCCATCCTGCGACTGTCCCATCAGACTTCAAGGCGAGTGAGTGGAAATTTCCGGCGGCAATATGCGCACCCCTGATTGGCAGAGTAAGATCAGGGGCCGTCCCAATATTCAAGCCCCAGCTCACAATCGTCCCGTCCGATTTTAATGCGAGTGAATAGTTTTGTCCCGCCGCAATCGCTGCGACCCCGCTTAATCCCGCTGGCGGGGGAGCTTGGCCTCCCCATTCAACGACTGTTCCATCCGATTTCAGAGCGAGTGAATAGCCTTGTCCCGCTGCAATCGCTACGACTCCACTTAATCCAGTTGGCGGGGTGGTTTCACCACTATCACTGCGTCCCCAGGCAACGACCGTGCCATCCGATTTCAGAGCGAGTGAATGAAAATATCCCGCCGCAATCGCCACGACTCCGTTTAATCCCGCAGGGATAGTAGATTGACCAAAGCTATTGTATCCCCAGGCGACAACCGTGCCATCGGATTTCAAGGCAAGAGAATGATAAGCTCCCCCCGCAATCGCCACAACCCCACTTAATCCCGCGGGCAGGTTAGAATTTCCAAAATCACCATTTCCCCAAACGGTGACCGTACCATCCGATTTTAGGGCTAGCGAATGTCGATTTCCAGCAGCAATCGCCGTCACATTGTTTAATCCTGCAGGTACGATGCTTTGATTCCTGTCATTGAAGCCCCAAGCGACGACAGTACCGTCCGACTTCAACGCAAGCGAGTGTTCCACACCCGCCGCAATTGCCGCAACGCCGCTTAATCCCGCAGGCACATTAAGTTGACCAAATAAATTATTTCCCCAGCCAACAACCGTCCCATTCGGTTTCAACCCCAGAGCGAACTCTCTTCCTGCTGCAATTTGGGTGAATCCATAGCCGTTCCTCTCCCTGTCAGAGCCAACTGCATCGACTTCAGACGCGCCATAGGGAACCAATAAACTGACTAACAGCACCACAATCAAAAATAAATAATGACACTTGTGCATTCGAGCCGACAACAAAGTGTATACACGCTCCTCTTCAAATTCTGGTTTAAATTAACGATAGATGTCCCCATCCGAACAATTCTGTCCAAGTATAACAGAGAGACTTAAAAGAAATCTGAAAGCTCCTCGCGATAGACTCGATTACGGGGTAACAGCCCTGTCCCTGCCCGCGTCATTCTTAACGCACAACAAAAAGCACCTCCACGGCTTCATTGGCTAAACATCTTCCAATGATTTGCTATTAGAGGTGCTTGAAACCGATTTTAGAACAGCTTCACCGCCGCAAGCCACTCCCCGGCGATCAACGCGTGGCCGGCCGCCGTCGGGTGGACGCCGTCCCAGAGCCAATATGCCGCGTCCGTTTGCGATGCGGCGCGGTCGAACGCGGCTTGCAGCGGTACATGCACGGTGCCGAATTCGCCGCTTAATTGCCGTACGATTTCGCGATAGTCGCTCAGCTTGCGTGACCAGCCTACCCAGTTGTCAGCCAGTGTGCCTACCTCCAGGATAAACGGCTCGCACAACACGAGCTTCGTATCCGGCAATACCTCCCTGGTCTCCTCAAGCAAATGCCTGTACGCCCGCTCGAACAGATCGGTCGCTCCGCTCGGCAGTTCATTCATGATACGCGAAGCGTCGTTGACGCCGTTTCCCAGCCCTTTTCATTCGTCACCTTTCTTCGGCTTGATAGCGAACAAGGCGACCAGACAGCAGACGATTCCGATCGCCGCGAACATGTAGAACAGCCATCTTTCCTGTTTCATCAACGTTGAAGCAACTAACGGGCCCCCGGCCACTCCGATAAATCTCGCGCTGCTGTATAAGGAAGTAATGGTGCCTCGCTCTTCCTTCTCGATACCCTCCGTAATTAACGCATCCAGACTGGGCAGCGACATGCCGATGCCCATTCCCCCCAAGAATAGCAGAACGATCAGCCAAACTAGAGAGTCCGTGCGATGAAGCCCGCAGACGATCATCGTGGCGGACAAAAGCGCCAGTCCGATGACCGTGCACCACTTCATGACGGTTTTCTTTTTGCCGATGATCTTTCCCGCCGCGAACGATGACGAACATATGGCGAATAACGGAATGGCAAGCACAAGCCCCTTCCGAATATTCTTGATGCTGTATTCGTCTTCCAGCGTGTTGGAGAGATAATAGAGGAACCCGAACATGATAAACATGGCCATGCATCCGATCAGGAAAATAGCGTAAAGCCAAAGCCCGTTCCTGGCTAAAGTCTCTTTGAGGCCGCGAAGAAATTCGCGGAATCCCGGGGCTTCGCCTTCATGCTGCTTCGGCGCTTTCACCAGGATGGCGACCGCCGCTATGGACAGGATCGACAGGAACGGAATGACGGCCAGCGGTAGATACCAAACGACCATTGCGAGGGCGGACCCCAGCACGGGACTGACCACCTTGCCGAATGTATTGGACGTTTCGATAATGCCGAGCGAGTTGCTTACCTCATCATCGCTTTTGAACATATCGCCAACAATCGGCAACACGATCGGAAAGGCTCCCGCCGCTCCGATGCCCTGAACGAATCTCCCCGCCAGAATCGTCCAATACGCGCCGGTACTGAGCAACCAGGCTCCTAACCCGGAGATCGCGCCGCCGATGGCCGTTATGGACAAGCCGATCAGGATGATTTTCTTCCTGCCATGCTTATCGGATAAGTATCCCGCAATGGGAATACACAGGATTGAGATAGCGGCGTATACCGTAATAATAAGGCTTGTTTGTATGCCGGTAATGGCCATTTTTTTCTGCATGAGCGGCAGCACGGGAATCAGCATCGAATTAGCCAATGTCATAATCAAAGGGATGCTCGCCAGTGCAGCCAAATCCCATTTTTTCTTCTCCATCGCGCGTCTGGTCCCCATTCGATATAAGGCTTACACCTCAATAATGACGGGCAAAATCATCGGACGTCTGCGCGTTCGCTCCAAGATGAGACTGCCGCAGCTTTTGCGGATGACATGCTTCAGCACCGACCACTTGCGATTCTCGCCCGCCAGCAGCTCCGAAACGTCCGCGGTTACTCTCTGATTCAACTCAGCCAGCAACGCCTCTGATTCTTTAACGTGCACGAACCCCCGTGTAATAATCTCCGGTCTGGATAACAAGGTACCCTCATCGCTGCTAAGCGTCACCACGACAATCAGAATGCCATCCTCCGCCAAATGTTTGCGGTCCCGCAGGACGACGTTTCCGACATCGCCGATGCCCAGACCATCGATCAGCGTATTGCCCGCGGTGACCTTGCGGTTCTGCTCAGCACCATGCCGGGTAACGTCCAGCACGTCGCCATTTCGCATAAGGAATACGTCATTGCCATCCATGCCTACGGATTGGGCCAGCTCCTTATGCCGGGCCAACATCCGATACTCTCCGTGGATGGGCACAAAATAGGCTGGCTTCATTAAAGTAAGCATCAGCTTAAGCTCTTCCTGACTCCCATGACCGGAAACATGCATCCCCGTCGATGATCCGGAGCCATGAATCACGTAGGCGCCTCGCAGATACAATTGATCCAGAACGGCGGCTACGCTGCGTTCGTTGCCTGGAATGGGCGATGACGCGAAGATGACCGTGTCCTCGGGCAGCAGATCCATTTGAGCGTAATTGCCGTTGGCTAGACGCGATAGTGCCGCCATGGGCTCCCCTTGACTTCCCGTGCACAAAATGGCAACCTTGTCCCTTGGGAGCTCGCTCGCATCCTTAACATCGATAAGCATGCCCTCGGGCATCGTCAAATAACCATAATCCAGGGCGACGTTCACGACGTTAACCATACTTCGTCCCATCAAAGCAAGCTTGCGCTCTGTACGGATCGCCGCGTCGACCACCTGCTGCAGGCGACTCACGTTAGAGGCGAACGTTGACAGGAATACGCGATGTCTGGCCTTCTGGAACGCCTCCAGGATCTTGTCTCCGACCAAGCTCTCGGAAGGCGTGAACCCCGGTCGCTCGGCATTCGTGCTTTCCGATAGAAGTACAAGAACGCCTTCTTCGCCAATTCGAGCCATTTTATGAATCTCGGGATATTGCCCATTCGCCGGAGACAGATCGAACTTGAAGTCCCCCGTATGGACGACCCGGCCGGCCGGCGTATCGAGCACAATGCCAAGGCAATCGGGGATGCTGTGGTTGGTTCGGAAGAAGCTTAGCGCAAGCTTTCCTAATACAAGCTCGGAAGCCGCCGTTATTTCGTGAAGTTCGGTTTTCTTCAGGCGATGCTCCTTCAACTTCAATTCGATAAGGCCAAGCGTGAGACGGGTCGCATACACCGGGACGCGAAGCTGCTTGAGAAAATAAGGGACGCCGCCGATGTGATCTTCATGTCCATGCGTAATGACGAGGGCCCGTACTTTATCTTTGTTTTGCAGCAGGTAGCCGATATCCGGGGTTATCAAATCAATGCCAAGCAGGCTTTCATCCGGGAATTTCGAGCCACAGTCGATGACCACAAGATCGTCGCCGTATTCAACGACGTACATGTTTTTGCCGATTTCGAATACGCCGCCCAACGCAAAAATCGAAAGGCCGATTTTCGTGTCATTATCTGTAGGATTCGCTTCCATTGAGGACCTCCAATTACATTAATGCCACTATTATGTGTATCTCGGGCAGGCGGCTATACGCTGTTTCGCATGAAAGAACGCTCCGGATCAGCTTACATATCATCAATTTAAGGAATCGCCTTAAATAAAAAAGAGGCCTGCTTGGCCTCCATTCGTTCCGTTTTATAATTTGTGCGACCGGCTAGCCCTCTTCCGCCCGATTAATAATCGCCAATACCTGGTGATCCTCCCACTTCCCGTTAACCAATAAATTGCTTCGCGCAATCCCTTCCTTATGGAAGCCGGCCTTCTCAAGCACCCGGATTGACCCGGGATTGTTAGGCGAAACCTCACCTACGATCCGATGGAACTTCAGTTCTTCAAAAGCATACTTCACGACCAGCTTTACTGCATCCGTCATATAGCCTTTGCCGTTATTAGCCTGGTCCAGACTATAGCCGATCATGCAGCTCTGAAGCGGTCCTCGGGCTACGAAGGATAACGTTATGCTTCCAATAATTCGATCATCATCCTTATGGCAAATCACGAAAGAATATCGCCGATCTTCCATCCTGTCGGTCTTGCTCTTTATGACCAACTGAAGCTGATGCTCCTCTGTATAAAAAGCCTCGGGGGTACTCGGGGAAAACTGTTCGAAGAACGTCCGGTTGCGCTTATTCATTTCTGCTAGTTCCGCAGCGTCCGCTTCTTCCGGGAAACGAACGTAAATTCGCTGCTCCGACATCTGCACCATCCTTTCTAATAAACGAGTCTCTGGATCGACAAGCTCGGAAACTTTATCAATTCCTGCGTGATCAAAAAACAAGCGCGTTATCCAAATTGGATAACGCGCTTGTTGCTGGTATCGGGATGACACGATTTGAACATGCGACCCCCTGGTCCCAAACCAGGTGCTCTACCAAGCTGAGCTACATCCCGTAAAAATGGCGCGGCCTAAGAGATTCGAACTCCTGACCTTTTGATTCGTAGTCAAACGCTCTATCCAGCTGAGCTAAGGCCGCAAATATAAAAAATGGAGCGGAAGACGGGAATCGAACCCGCGACCCTCGCCTTGGCAAGGCGATGCTCTACCGCTGAGCCACTTCCGCAAATCATGGTGCGGTCAAGAGGACTCGAACCTCCACGTCATTGCTGACACTAGAACCTGAATCTAGCGCGTCTGCCAATTCCGCCATGACCGCATATGGATTTGTATGGTGCGGTTGAGAGGACTCGAACCTCCACGGGCGTACGCCCACTACCCCCTCAAGATAGCGTGTCTGCCATTCCACCACAACCGCATATAAAACTGGTGAGCCATGAAGGACTCGAACCTTCGACACCCTGATTAAAAGTCAGGTGCTCTACCAACTGAGCTAATGGCTCTTAATTAAATGGCTGGGGATCTAGGGATCGAACCTAGGAATGACGGAGTCAAAGTCCGTTGCCTTACCGCTTGGCTAATCCCCAACACTGGGTATTGCACTGCATTTGTTCATATGGGGCGATCGATGGGACTTGAACCCACGAATGCCGGAGCCACAGACCGGTGCGTTAACCCCTTCGCCACGACCGCCATATGTGGTGCCGCCGAGAGGACTTGAACCCCCAACCTACTGATTACAAGTCAGTTGCTCTACCAGTTGAGCTACAGCGGCATATGAATGTTAAATGGTGGCTCGGGACGGAATCGAACCGCCGACACGAGGATTTTCAGTCCTCTGCTCTACCGACTGAGCTACCGAGCCTTATGATGCCATAAATGGCGGAGCTGACGGGATTCGAACCCGCGGTCTCCTGCGTGACAGGCAGGCATGTTAGGCCTCTACACCACAGCTCCACATTATGTTTATCAAAATACAACCAATGTAATTGGTTGCGGGGGCAGGATTTGAACCTGCGGCCTTCGGGTTATGAGCCCGACGAGCTACCGAGCTGCTCCACCCCGCGTCATTAAGGAAATCCTATGGTGGAGGATGACGGGATCGAACCGCCGACCCTCTGCTTGTAAGGCAGATGCTCTCCCAGCTGAGCTAATCCTCCGTAAATGGTGACCCGTAGGGGATTCGAACCCCTGTTACCTCCGTGAAAGGGAGGTGTCTTAACCCCTTGACCAACGGGCCTTACTGGCAGAGAGGAAGGGATTCGAACCCTCGATACGTTGCCGTATACACGATTTCCAATCGTGCTCCTTCGACCACTCGGACACCTCTCTGCATGGCTCCCCGAACAGGACTCGAACCTGTGACAACTCGATTAACAGTCGAGTGCTCTACCAACTGAGCTATCAGGGAATAGTCGAACTATGGGATAATGCCGTAAGATTTTGAATGGTTGGCCTTAGTGGACTCGAACCACCGACCTCACCCTTATCAGGGGTGCGCTCTAACCAGCTGAGCTAAAGGCCAATAAAAAACCCACATCACTGTGGGGTGATTTCATTGTATGAATATTACACCCTGAAAACTGGATACGAAAGTGTGCTGAATCTTTAGCTTGCTTACCGGCTGTATGACCAAGTAAGCGATTAGGATAAGCCCTCGACCGATTAGTATTCGTCAGCTCCACACATTGCTGTGCTTCCACCCCGAACCTATCAACCTCGTCGTCTTCAAGGGGTCTTACATACTGGGAAATCTCATCTTGAGGGGGGCTTCACGCTTAGATGCTTTCAGCGCTTATCCCGTCCGTACTTGGCTACCCAGCGGTGCTCCTGGCGGAACAACTGGTACACCAGCGGTACGTCCATCCCGGTCCTCTCGTACTAAGGACAGCTCCTCTCAAATTTCCTACGCCCGCGACAGATAGGGACCGAACTGTCTCACGACGTTCTGAACCCAGCTCGCGTACCGCTTTAATGGGCGAACAGCCCAACCCTTGGGACCTACTTCAGCCCCAGGATGCGATGAGCCGACATCGAGGTGCCAAACCTCCCCGTCGATGTGGACTCTTGGGGGAGA
>NZ_CP060293.1:1560000-1790000 GCF_014303795.1 Paenibacillus sp. PAMC21692 | reverse complement strand
GGGCGAGCCCCAACCCGATAAGGATAAGCCCCGCAAGCATGAACGACGGGTTGGGGAGCAGCAAAATAACGCCGCCCGCAACCGCCACGATTTGCCCCCAACGTATTAACACGGTATTGCGGACCTTCAGCGTAATAAAACCGGTAACAAGTCTGCCGACGGTTATTCCGCCATAGTACAAGGATATCCAAAGCGCTGCCGTTTCGGCTGCTATATTCCGCGCTCCTGCCAGGTAGCTCGCCCCCCACAATCCTACGAGGGATTCTGCTCCGCAGTAGATCAAGAAGGCGGCCAGCGACGGCTTGACTCCTCTGATCCGGAGGACATTTTTGCTCAAGCTGCCTGAAGACTCCTTCGACTCGGCTTCAGCCTGCGCCGGAGGGACCGGATTGCCAATCTGCTCTCTCTCCCTGACCGCCGCAACGCGTTTCCACAGCGGCAACGTGATCAGCAAGACCACCACGAGCGAGAATTGAATCAGGGCTACGGCCGTGTAACCTTCTCTCCAAGAGTTATGTTCCGCCATATAAAACGACATGATAATAGGCCCAGCAGTCGCGCCTACGCCCCAGAAACAATGCAGCCAATTCATATGGTGAGCCTTATAATTGTCTGCTACATAATGATTAAGCGCGGCATCGATCGCTCCCCCGCCTAACCCCAGAGGAATCGCCAATACGGCAAGCCAGGCGACCGATGGCGCCCATCCGAATCCAAGCAGCGCTCCTGCCGTCAGACAACAGCTGATCAAGGTCAGCCTTCCCGTCCCGATACGCTGCACCAAGCTTCCGCTTGCGAGACTGGATACGATCGTGCCGCCGGCTACGATCATGGACAAAATGCCAGCGTAACCGAACGAAACCCCCAAGTCGGGCCGCATCATCGGCCAGGCCGCCCCGAGCAGGGAATCCGGAATGCCAAGGCTAATAAATGCTAGATAGATAATAATTAGAAATAAAGTTGCCATCATGCTGCTCCTTCGGTTGTCAGTTCGATATCATGGCATGAAGCGCCAGCTGTTGCAAGCCGGTCAGATAATCCTGTCTCCAGCCGCTCATCGTGAGTATGGGCAAATGCGCTTGAGGAATATAAGTTGAACTGCGTTCCGCGATCTTGGTCAGTATCGCTTCGTCCACCTCATCATCGCAAAAAATGACCGCCCGCGGGTTAAGAATGGCTGCAAATGTCGCGATCAGACGAGCGACGGCATCGATCTGCCCTTCTCCCGTCAATTGAATACGGCTATTGCGTTCTTCCATTCGCAGCGCTTGAAGGAAAGATTGTTTGTCATACTGAGGCACGAAAGAAATCTCCCCGGAGAAAAACGTGCTTCCCCGCACGACATCTCCGTTGATCATAATGCCGGAGCCAGGTCCGTTCTGACCGAAATACAGATAGATAAGCGATTCGCCCTCCATCTCGAAGTTCGATGCGTACCCAAGTACCGAGGCGTTCATATCGTTCTCGACCACAACCGGTATCTGGAACCGGGACTCGAATTCCTCTTTTAGATCATAGTCAAGGAACTGCTGATACGGAGGGATGAAAATAATCTTGCCGTTATTAACGGCGCCGGGAACTCCAATGGCGATCGATCGAAGCCGCGGATACCGCTCAATCAACGACTCGATAAGGTTGGCAAGCAGGTCCGCGTCATGTTCGATCACGCTCGGCTTGACTCCCTGCTCCTTGATCTTGCCGATGCAATCAAAGATAGAGTAGCTTGTCTCGTCCTTCTCGAGGAAGACGGCAAGTCCCAGCATGTATTCCGGATCGTAGGCATAACGCTTGGCCCTGCGACCGCCGCTGGAATCATCGTCGCCCGTATAACTGATCTCGCCGTCCGTCTCCATCTGAGCCATGAATTTGCTGATCGTCGGGAAGCTGATCCCCAGTCGCTGGCTGAGCTCCGCCTTCGTCGCGCTTCCCATCGTTATAAGTCCTGCCCGGATCCGGTACAGGAACGACTCGTTCGTCATAACGTCCACAACCTTTCCAACAAAAATCGAAGACTTATTAAATCACTTTAATAAGTTGAGTTCATTTTAGCAGAGCTTGCCTGAAAGGACAACATAAATAACCGCAGCCGGCATGACCGAACTGCGGTTACTTATCAAAATATAAGGGACTTTCGATTCATTATGTTCATTGTGTGCAAAGCTGGAAATGAAACTATAATCGATCATGGACAACCCGTAAAGGAACTGAGAAGTCTTATTTTGATCATTTGGCGCGATAGTAGAATCTAACGGAACTGGGCGACGTTATTCGTGAGAAATCTAGTCAAACCACGAACTTATGCCCCTCTTAAGGGCTGTCAGTTCCGTTAGAATTGCAAAAATGGCACTTTTTGATGAAATAAAGCCTTTCAGTTCCGTTTGTCGATCAAAAATGGCTGCCCGTTGACGATACGCGTCCCGGCTCCACATCTTGCAACTGAACTCCCTGCGGCAATAATTTCTCGATTGCCTCTCGAAGCTTCGCGTCATGGTGGATTTCCTCGCTTAAGATCGCTACGATCCCCCGATCGGCGCTGGAGCGGATTAGTCGTCCCATGCCTTGCTGCAGACGAAGCAGCATATAAGGCAGGTCTACTTCTTCGTACGGAGCCGCCGCGGCTTCCCGCTTCGCCATAAACACCGGGTCCTGAGGCGGGAATGGCAGAGACCAGACGATGACGTTCGACAGAGAAGGACCAGGGATATCGAGGCCCTCCCACAGAGTTAAAGCGCACAGCACGCTTGTTTCGTCCCGTTGGAAATAGCCGATAAGGTGGCTGATTTCCGCGTCCCCTTCAAACAAAAATCGCATGTTCGCGAGTTCCGGATAGGAAGGAAGCAGCTTCTTGAACTGGAGCATTTCCTCCCTGCCGTTGAATAAAACCAACGCCCTGCCGCCGGTTTCGGCCAGCAGGCTCGCCGCAGCTTTCATTTTCTCCTCGGCCGAAGCCCTTTGCGTCCATTGCGGAGCTACGACTTTCATTTGGTTCTCGTAATCATAAGGAGATTGGGTGCTAAAGGACAAATAACGATCCGTTCCCAGACTGCTTGTTATATAGTCAAATGAACCGCCCACCGATAACGTCGCGGACGAAAAAACAATCGGCATATTTAGGGCAAATACCCTTTCGCGGAGCACTTCCTTAACCGCTCTGGGCATGATGACCAAGGTGAGTCCATCCTCTGCTTCGGTTGCCCAACTTATCAATGCGTCGGAGCTCTGGAACAAACTTAGGGCTTTCTGGATCGTCTCCAATTGCTCCTCGACAATCCGCAGCTGATACTCGTTCAAGGTATAAAGATCGCTCTCGAAAACCAGCTCTTCTTCGATGGCTTCGATTACTAGACGAAACAGGCGCACTTCTTCTTGCAAAGTTTCGCCCAGAATAATCCGTTTGCGCTCGGAGCCGGGAATATCCTCGCAATGTGCCGAAAGCGTGTAGAATAAGGACTCGCTGCGGTCAATCGCTTCGTCAATCAACACGGCCAAAGACTCCCTGATCTCGCCTTTCAACAAGCGGCAGACCAATTCTTCGAACCCCGAATGCTTCAAGCTGTAAGTCAACGCCTTCTGCGCTGCCGATTCCAACAGATGTCCTTCGTCGAATACAACGGCACAGTGATCCGGCAATAACGGGAGCTGGCCTTCCCGCTTCCGCCCCTCGTATGTCCACACATGCTCCATATAGAAATCATGCGAGCATATAATCAAATCCGTAGACTTCCGATAGTGTTCGCGGGTTAATGTCTGTCCGCAGCGATGTCTTTGATCGCAAGAGAAACAATCTTGAAACGTGTCCCAACTGATTTTGTTCCATTGATGGTCGTCCAAGTGCGGATATTGTTTGCGGTCTCCATAGGGATGGAAGGATTGCATAGCTTTATATTGATGAACAAAAGCCGGCAATTCGGCCCGTACCGCGCTATACACATCGTAATCCTCGTCGCCGGTCTTTACTTGGTCCATCTTGGCCAAACATAGATAACGATCCGCGGACTTCGCCATTCTGGCGTCGATCGTGAGGCTCAAATGATGAGCCAGCTTGGCAAGATCGCCTTCCGGCTTCGCAAGTTGCTCAATGAGAGACTCGTCCGCGCAGGCAATAATCGCAGGTTTACGGGTATAACGAGCGTAGCAAATCGCATACAACAGATACACCAGCGTTTTGCCCGTTCCTACGCCTGCCTCTGCGAAGATCGTCTGCTTTTCGGCAAATGCCCGCTCCAATTGGTAAGCCATATAAATTTGTTCGTCGCGAACCTCGAAGCCGGCTTCCGGCAATATGTCGTAGAACACATCCGCAACCCACTCTCCGACTTGCTGAAGAAAGGGACGGGAATGATCGTATTCGAAAGGATACTGTTTCAAAGTTGGTTCTGCCTCCAGGAATCATGTCGCAACATTATCGCATGTTCTTCCTGTTAAATCAAAGTTGTATCCGAGAGCGACATCCGCGCACGCAGTCACCGGTAAGTCGGGTATACAATTCCGGGTGCGGATACGGAGCGGAACGCGCCGGCCTCAAACGCCAGCTCCTCGTTTCCGTCCGCGCCGAACGGGATTCCCTCCCCGACGTCGCCGATCTGGATGGCGCCTTCTATCCGTCTTGCGCTCATGCCGATAAGGCCCGTGAGCTGTCCGGCGCGATCTGTAATAAGCCGGATGCCCGCCGGGAAGCAAAAGGCGAGCTTGCCGTCCATATAGACGCGGCATTCTTCCTCCCCGTTTATCAGTTCGAAGCTCTTACCGTCGACCTCCCGGCTGTAGGCGGTACGTTCGGCCAGCTTCTCGCCGTGGTCGAACGGATACGGCAGCAGCCCTGTGAACCACAGCTCCCCCGACGTCGTCGGCAGGATGCCGCTAAGCCGCTCCACATAATCCAGCATGCACAACAGCGCCGGCGAATACGACTCGGCGAAACCTTCCTTGCCCGTCCACGGACTTAGAACCTGACCGAACCGGGTCATCCGCGCCATCGCGGAAACGATGGGCTGCAGCACCCAGGTCAGCTCGACGTAGCGTCCATGATGCTCGAACGCATGCGGCGCCCGGATTAAGCTCAGGAAATTCGTCGCTCCCGCCCAGGTATTGTAGCTGGCGAACGGATCAAAGCGCGGATCGTCCATCGCGAGCGACGTAAAGGGATATTTGGCGAAAAACTTCGACGTATTAAGCAAATAAAGCCTCAGCATGCGATCGAAGAAATCCCGGTCCCCCACTTCGCTTGCCATGACCCGCAGCAGAACGTCGGACTGCACCTTTACGTGACGTCCTTGCTTGTCAACGTCGTAGAAGAAATGATCCTCCTCTTCGAAGCAATGCTTCATCAGACTGGCAAAGCTGGCCTCGGCCTTCTCTTGCCACGGCTCATGCGGCAGCCCGAGCTCGCGCGCCATGAGCGCCAGATAACGGCGGCTGCAATAGACGCTTGCCGTAAGATCCGGCGCCAAAAAGGGCACAAGCGGCGAGTCCGGGTACGGCAAAGCCGGATCGTCAAGATGCGGCGTATCCGGCACATGCCAGAACCTCGGCGACAGATCATGGCCCGTATCGAATGCGCAGAAAGCCTCCACGCAGCCGCTTCCCCTCGTGTCGCGATGCCGTGCGAGCCAGTCGTCGTAACGGGAGAGCGCCCCGTACATGAGCGGCAGGTAGTCGTCCGCGACGCGCCCCTTATGGAGAGCATAGTAGTTCCATGCGCTTCTCGCAGGCGGGGTCACAAGCTGTATTTGCTTGAAAGCCGCTCCCGTCGCCGTTATTTTGTACGGCAGCAGACCGTCCTCGCGCTGCAGTTCCGCGAACTGCCTGTACGTCGCCTCCGTTACAGTCGGCATAAACCGCGCGCACAGCTCCGCGTTGATCGTGCCCGTGCTCTCCAGCCAGCATCCGTAATAGACGCCGCCCTCCTGAAGAATCGGCCGTCCTTCTCCGTTCGGCTTGACGCAATCCAGCAGCCTGCGCACCGCTTCGTAATAAGCGTTCTCCAGCAGCGGCGAGGAGGCCGAGAACTTGACGCCCGTATCGACGAAGTATCCCAGCGTCGACTTGTCTTCAGATTTGTTAAGCTCGCCGACCCGTTCCGCTGCATCCAGATCGGCGAAGGCGGCCCGGAAGGAAGCAAGCTCTGTCTCATCTATGTTAGTTGTCATGACTACCTTCCTCTCCAATAACTGCCGAAACCTCGCAAAGGGCCGTCTCCAGACACGCATAAATAAACGGAGCAACCCCCTTGGCGTCATCGGCAACAACAGGCTCGCTTATATAGTAGGTGAAGGAGCCGTCCCGGTAAGGCTCTCCTCCAAGCCCCGCCACGCGGTTGATGCCGCTCACATGGACGTTCCCGTCGCCATCGACGGATGCCGCGTGCCGCAGCAAGCCGTGGAAGCCGCGCTCGACGACCTCCTCGTAGCACCGGCTCAAATATCCACGGTTCAGCGCCTTGCGAGCCGCATACAGAACCATCGCCGAGCCGGAGCTCTCCACGTAATTGCCGGTTCGCCCAGCCTGGCCAAGCACCTGATGCCAAAGTCCGCTCGGCGGGTCCTGCACCTTGGCCAGCGCCGCGAACAGCCGCTCGTATGTGCCGATCAGTTGTCCGCGCAGCCGATGCTCTTCGGGCATGTAATCGAGCGTATCCACGACCGCCATGCCGTACCAGCCGATCGCGCGCAACCACGGATGGGGCGACCTTCCATGCTCCGGATGCGCCCATTCCTGCTCCCGGCTCTCGTCGTAGGCGTGATGCAGCAAGCCCGTTCTCGGGTCGCGCGTGCGCCGCTCGGCAATCAACAGTTGCCGAGCGACGTCGTCCAGCAGCTCGGGGCGATTAAGCAGGCGGGACAGCTCGGCCAGAAACGGCCCCGCCATATACAGCCCGTCCAGCCATACCTGGTACGGATAAATCTTCTTGTGCCAGAAGCTGCCCTCGTCGGTTCGCGGCTGCCCCTCCAGCTGGCACAGCAATACAAGCGCGGCCTTTAGATAACGTTCCGAGTCCGTCGCGCGGTACAAGAACAGCAGCACCTTGCCCTGATTGACCTGATCTAGGTTGTAATCCTCCAGCGCATAGCTGCGAATGCGCCCCTCCTCATCCACGAAAAGGTCGATATTGCTTCGGATGTAGTTCAAATACGCCTCCGAGCCCGTTTCCTCGTAGAGCCGCGCCAGCGCGAGCAGCAGACAACCGCTCTCGTAATTCCAGCAGTCGCTCAAATGTGGATGCATGGACAGCGTCGGATACTGCCTCATGATCGAATCCGCCGTGCGGACGGCCCAATCTCTTGCGGACATTTTATTCTCCTCCTTTAAGCCTTCACTGAGCCCAGCAGCGCGCCTTTGGCAAAGTGCTTCTGCAGGAACGGATACACCACGAGCACGGGCAGGGTCGCGACGACGATGACCGCCATCTTGACCGCCTGGGACGGCGGCGGCGCGTCGGTATATACCGCGTTGTCGTAGCTTAACCCGCTCGCCAGCACGATAATTTGACGCAGCAGCACCTGCACCGGCCACTTGCCGGCATCGCTCAAGTAGAGGACGGCGTGCATGTACGTATTCCAGTACGTTACCGCGTAGAACAACGAAATCGTCGCAATCGCCGGCAACGAGCAAGGGATAATAATCCGGAACAGGATGCCGACATCGTTGCTGCCGTCGATCTTCGCCGATTCTTCGAGGGCGTCCGGCAGCCCCTGGAAAAACGTCTTGAGAATAATCATATTAAACACATTAATAGAAACGGGAACAATTAAAGAAAGATAAGAGTCCAGCAGTCCCGTCTCTTTGACGACCAGAAACGTCGGGATCATCCCGCCGTTAAACAGCATCGTGAACACGAACAAAAACATGATGCCGTTGCGTCCCATCAAATCTTTGCGCGACAGCCCGTAGGCCGTCAATACGGAGATCAACATGCTCCAAAGCGTGCCTGCCGCCGTCACTCCAAGAGATACCAGCATGGCCTTCGGCAACGTGCTGGTTGAAAAGATGTAGCGGTACGCATCCAGCGTAAATTCCGTCGGCACCAGCAAAAATTTCTTCGAGGCGATCTCCCCCGCCGTCGCGAAGGAACTGCCGAATACGTGAACGAAGGGCAGCACGGTCACGAGCCCGATCAGGCCCAGCAGCACCATATTAACTCCGTTAAACAATCGGCCGCTCCATGTTTTGTCGCCAACCATATGATTTCCTCCTCCCGGTTCCCGCACGGCCTCTAGTAGATGCCGTCCTCGCCGTATTTCTTGGCCAGCTTGTTCGCCCCGATGACCAGGACAAGTCCCACGAAGCCCTTAAAGAAGCCGACTGCCGTCGAATAACTGAGCTGGCCTTGCTGAATGCCGGATACGTACACGTACGTATCGAATATTTCCGCAACATGCCGGTTGGCGGAATTGAGCAACAAATATACATGCTCGAAACCCAGCTCCAGCACATCGCCTATTTTCAGAATGAGCAGCACGACGATCACGCTCCGAATCGCCGGCAAGGTGATGCTTATCATTTGTCGGATGCGGCCCGCTCCGTCCATCTTGGCCGCTTCGTACAGCTGCGGATCCACCGCCGCGATCGCAGCGAGGAAAATAATCGTGCCCCAGCCCGCTTCGCGCCAAATCACTTGAAGAATGTACATCGGACGGAACCACTCCGCCTGAAGCAGGAAATTGATTTTTTGGAAACCTAGCATCTCCAGCACGCTGTTGACGATGCCGCCGTCCACGGTAAAGATGACAAAGCTGATCGAGACAACGATGACCCACGACATGAAGTGAGGCAAATAAACCAGCGTCTGAATAGTCCGTTTGTAGCCCTCTGATCTCAGTTCGTTCAGCATAAGGGCCAGGATAATCGGAATCGGGAAATAAATAACGAGCTGCAAAGCGAACAAAATAAGCGTGTTGGAGAAAATCATCCAAAAATCCGGAGACTGAAACAATCGTTCGAAATGCTCGAAGCCGACCCATTCGCTTCCCATAATGCCCTGATAAGGTTTGTAGTTCTGGAACGAAATAATAAGGCCGTACATCGGAATATATTTGTAGATGATAATGTAGAGCAAGCCGGGCAAAATCATCAGGTACAGCCATTTGTTTTTCATTAGGCTTCGCATAAAGCGGCCTCTCCCGCCCGATGACGTCGTCAGCTGGTTGTTCATCTCTTCCGCCCTCCCAATTGCCGCTAGTGTCGCCGTAATGCGTTAATTTCGCATAACAAATACCCGTGTTATCCGTCCGGAAAACATGGTTTAAATATAGCGATTGATGAATCTGTTTGCCGCAGGCCGCTCCGGGCGGAGCAGCCGCGGCAAACCGGTAGTGCGAGTTCAAAACTGTTAGTGTGTTTTCTTACTTGCTCTGCTCGTACGCGGCGTTAAATTCTTCGATCATTTGAGCGCCGCCCTCCGACTTCCAGCGCTCCACTTCCTTGTCGAAGCCAGCCTCGTCCAGCGAACCCAGCATATAGTTGTATGTGGCGTCCGTAATGATCTGAGCGAGACGGTCCTTATGCTTCGTAAACGTGTCGGAGTCCAGCGTTAGCGTTGGGTCTGACACGACATACGAATCGTTGTCCGCGAACAAGTCCTGCGCCTTCTGCATCGGCGCATAATCGTAGCTTCCCTCCAGACGTCCGTTCGTCGCCGGATCGCCTACTTCGATCGTGTTATAAGGTTTGACGTCGCGATCGATCTTGGCCTGATCGGATACCGGCACCGCTTTGCCGCCTGTGACGGTATAATGTTCGCCTTCGATTCCCCAATACAGCAGATTGGCGATTTCCGGACTCATCAGACCATCCATAAACGCGAGCACCTGCTTGAGCTCCTCCTCGGATTTGATCGCCGATTTCGGGAACAGATACGGGTGGTTGAAGCCCGGTCCGGAAAATACGGTAAACTCGCCGCTCGATCCCTTCACCTGATTATGAACGTCCAGCTTGGCGTCCGGCTGCACTTGCGACAAGCCGGTGTACAGCTGCTGCACGTCGCACATGCATCCAATGTACACGCCGGCTTTGCCGTTGCTGATCATATTCTGCTGATCGGTTTTGCTCGTTACCGGGAAGTCCGAATTGATGTAGCCGTTCTCCCGAAGCTTCTTGAAGAAGTTCATCGTTTCCTTGTACGAAGGGAACAGGAAGGCTGGCGCCAGCTTTCCTTCGAGCACGCCCCATTCGTTCGGGGTTCCGTTCCACGAAGCGACCGTCTTGAAGGCGCCCGAAGCCAGATCTCCTCGATCGGCCAGACCCAGCGTATCCTTTTGACCGTTGCCGTCGGGATCCTCGTTCGTAAACTTCTCGATCATGGCATACAATTCGTCCAGCGTCTGCGGCGCGGACAGTCCAAGCTTCTCCGCCCAATCCTGACGGTAGATCATGCCCTGGCGGGAGAGCGGACGTCCTTGATACAGCGCGTACAGGTTGCCGTCCACCTTCGTATTGTTCAATACTTCCGGCTTCAGTTTCTTCAGGTTCTCATATTGATCGATGTATGACGCAATATCCCAGAATTGACCGTCCCGGATCGCCTCTCTGTTCGCGCCCGTGATGGTGATGTTCACGATGTCCGTCAGACTGCCTGTCGCGGACGCCGCATTCATCCGGTCCTGGAAGGTCGATGCCGGAATCCACTGAATGTCCAGCTCGACGTTCAGCTTCTCTTCAATGAGCTGCTCGATCTTCGGATCCGGCGTCTCCGCCATATGCAGCGGCGTCATAATGGATATTTTGGCCGGCGCGGCCTTTCCTTCCGTACCTCCTGTTCCCGCGTTGTTGCTTCCCCCCGTTGAATCGTTGCCATTACTGTTGCCGCATGCGCTGGCAAGCAGCGTCAGCGTCATAAACATGCCGATTGCAGCTCTCCGCTTCACGCTTCTTCAACTCCTCGATCTGTAGTGGTTGTTGCTCCATTATCGTAAGCTGCCGAGAGGCGTATCGCCTATACTCATATCGCCAGTTCCCTTGCCACGCAAGGGATTGCGGGGGTTTCTAATGAAATGATTATGCAGGATATGGCGCCCCCCGTTTACTTGCCTCCGTATTGCGCGCGATACTGCCCCGGCGTCATCTCCTCCTGCTTGCGGAAGGCCCGGATAAAATTATGGGAATTGTTGTACTTCAGCCGCTCGGCGATATCCTTGACGGTCATATCGGTCTCCGTCAGCCACTGCTTGGCGATCTGCAGCCGGTAGCCCGCCAAATACTCGCTGAACGTGTGGCCGGTCTCCTTCTTGAAGACGCTGCTGAGATAGCTTGCGTTATAATGCAGGCGCGCGGCACAATCCTCTAACGTAAACTCGGATTCATAATGATTCCGGATCAAATCGATAATGCGCTCCGACAGTTTCTGATCCTGCGAGCTGCGGCGCTCGCCGAATTGACGGAGCATCGGAAGCACCAGCTTCTCCTTGAACCACTCCTCGATCTCCTCGCTGACATGCAGCGCCAGAACTTCCTCGTATAACGACATCCGATAGGCGCCGCTTTTGCCGAGCGTGATTCCCTCTTCCTGGGCAAGCAGCAGAATGCGGTTGAGCAGCCGAACCAGCGACAACTGGTAGTGATCCGGCAGCTCGATCTGGTGGATGGCATCCGACATCCAGCCGCGCAGCAGCGTCAGCGCCTCCTCCTGCTCCGCAAGCTTGATCGCCTGCACCAAATCGTGTTCCGTCCGGACCGGATACTCCGCAATGATCGAGGACTTGCCCGCGTTCAGGCTGCCATACGGCACGATAATCCCTTTGCCGAGCCGTATTCGGTAGGTCAGCGCCTCCAGCGCTTCCTCGTAGGCGCGCGCGGCATGCTTCATATCAAAAAAGATGCCGCTGATGCCAATGCTGGCGGATAACCCGAGATAACGGGCGATCAGATCCTTCAGTTTCTCCGTCAGCCGGTAGACATGCTCGTCTGCCGCTTCGCGCCCTCCGCCCTCGTAACCGGTAACCACAACGACGGAACGGTCCATCAGCAGGACGGGAAGACGCTGTTCCTTCGGCACGACCTCCTCCGTCATATTGGACACGGCGAATAGCAGCAGCTCCAGATCCTTGGATTCGTAATGCGTATTCTCCAGCGTGTCGACCTGTATGGCAAGGACCGCCATATGCTCCCAAGCGCGGCTCAGTCCGAAATGCTCCAGCTTTTCTCGAATCTCGGTCTCCTTGAGACTGCCGCTGAGCATCCGATGCAAGAACAGCGCGCCGACCTGCTGCGCCTGGCTGCGCATCTCGTTCTCCAGCTTGGAGTTGGAGTTGAACAACTGCTTGATATGATCCTCGATAACCTGGACCTCATTGCGCGACGAGGGTTCGCTGCCCTCGCTCCCGCCTTCGATTGCGGTAACCAAACGGTTGAGCGGCCTGTACAGCTTGTTCGTGGACAACCAGACGATGCCGAAGCACAGCAGCAGGATAAACAGGCTGACCGCCAGCGTAAACCAGCCGATCTGCCGCGATTCCGACGTCAACTTGTCGATGGATACGACAGACATATACGTCCAGCCGTTAAAGGCGGATTTCATATACGTCACCGTATAGGGGCGGCCGTCCAGCTCCGCATGCAATTGGCCGGAAGCGCCCTTCATCGCAAGCTCCGCCTGGGCAACCGGATGTCCGGAGAGCGGCTGGCCGATCATCGTTCTGTTCTTGTGCAATATAATTTGACCGTCCTCGTTTACCACGAGGATTTCCTCTTGCCCCTCTCCGTCCGTAATAAGACCCGTAATGCTGCACGCCGGGATATTCGCGATGGCCAGCGCGTATTTGTGAATCGTAATATGAGGCAGCTGCTTAATCAGGCTAATCATATAGGGACAGCTTTGGCTCGAGATGGGATCCTTGTAGTCGCTTTTAGCCACAAGCTGCCATGAGGTATGCGGAGTCAAATCGAATTTAGCAAGGTACGTTGCTTCGTCGGGATGCTCGTTCAGCCGCTTGATGCCCGAATTTTTGATCAGCCAGTTGCGCTGTTTGTTAACGATGATAACGTCCTCTACCTTCGTATCAAAAGACTGCAGGTGAGTAATCTCGCTCTTGAGATTGTTGTACAGCTGGAAGCTGGGCGCCTCCATCTCGCTGTACATCGCATCCTCCATAACGCGGGATTCCGAAAGGTTCGTCAGCGTATGCTCCACCGTTTTGAGCACTTGCTCGATGCTCGCGTTTAATTGGCTCAGGTATTGAACCTCGGCTTGATTGACCCTCTCTTGTACTTGTTTGGAGGACTGGATATAGGCGAACAGCCCGATCGCGACGACGGGCAGGATACTGAGTACGCTTCCAAGAAGAATCATTTTTTTTAGCAAGCTTTTTTTGCGCATGATGCCGGCAACCTTTCCGTAAACCATGATTACCTTTCATTATAATCGTCAATAGTGATATTATCGAGCCTTACGACAGCTCCCACAAATTGGAACAAGGAGTCCTCCCATTGCAAGCATACGTAGAAGTTATTTTTCGAACGATCGCCGCTTTTATCCTCCTAATGATCACGTCGAGAATTCTAGGCAAGCAGACGATATCCAATATGACCTTCCATGACTTCGTGAGCGGCATCACGCTGGGCGCCATTGCGGCGAATTTGGCGTTTAACGATAAGCTCAACCATTGGCTCATCGTCGTATCGCTTCTTATGTTCTTCGGCATCTCTTTCCTCGTGTCCAAGATCGCGCTCAAAAACCGGGCATGGAACCGGGTAGTATCCGGCACTCCGACCGTCGTTATCGAAAACGGCAAAATTCTCGAGGACAACATGCGAAAAATCCGCTACACATTGGACTCTCTGGCCCAATCTTTGCGTGAAAAAGATATTTTCAATATGGAGGAGGTTGAGTACGCGTGCCTGGAGGATCATGGGAAGCTGTCCGTCAAGAAAAAAAGCGAGTATGAGTGGGTGACGCGCAAGGATATGAAGCTGCATACCGCGGCCGTCAAGTCGTTCCCTGTCGAGCTGATTATGGACGGTAAAATCATGGAAGACAATCTTGCCCAAAACGGGCTGACCGTCCAATGGCTGGAGCAGGTGCTGCAAAAGCGGAAGAAGTCCGTATCCGACGTGTTCTATGCCGTGAGAGGTACGCAATATCAGTTGTATTTTGACTACTATCGGGATCACATTGATAAACCTATCGATTAGCCCCGACCTCACTGCGCTCTTCCCTCGCTGGCCGAGTGCTCACTCTATTGAATTTACCTGATTTGTTTTCATATTAAACGGGTGAGAAAAACGCCTGTCGACGGCGTCTCTTCGGCGTCTCTTCTGCGTTTCTACGGCGTTTCTATTTGCCCCGTCGAAGTCCACGCCCTGCTGCCGCGATTGTAATGGACACCAGCGACTCTTACATCTTCAAATCTGAGGCATTTCTCCCCTTTTAAGCATCTAAGAGTCGCGTATGTCCGTTACAATCGCGACTAACGAAAACAGGCGGCTAAGGGTCGATAATGAGGCCGTTGATTCATTGCGTGCAAAACTGGAAATGAAGCTGCAATCAATCATCGCAAACCTGTTAACGGAAGTGAGGGCCCTTATATGGATCGTTTGGCGTGATTTTAAAATCTAACGGAAGTCTGCGACGTTATTCGTGAGAAATCCAGGCAAACCGTGGACTTTTGCCCATCATAAGGGCTGTCAGTTCCGTTAGATTTGCAAAGTGCCGCTTTTTGCTGAAATAACGCCTTTCATTTCCGTTACAGTTGCTCCCGTTCATTTCTTACCGGACACTTGCCCGCAATTTCACCTTGCACAATGAATAGACAGCCTCCTGGTGTCTGTTATTATCACAAGGGTATTGAATCAAGAACCTAATTCTTTGTATATTCGTTTGACTCTTTTGAGTTGTGGAGCCGTTAAATATGGTTCTCTTGTTCGTAAAACATTCAAAAATTTCTCTTTATTCTCATCCGTTATGGCAACAAGCGTGCTTTCGGAATGCTGCGGAATTTCCTTCGTTCTGCAAGTTTCCAGGTGTTGGAGCAAAAACGGAAAAATCTCGTCATTGTTTTTCTTACTGACGGCTGCCAGCTTCGCAAGCGTTAGGACGCCCTTGTCAATTGTAATAACCGAGCCTGATTTCATAGTTTCTTTTAAAGTGTTAAGATGAGCCATTATGGATTCCGAAGCTACCCCCGCAATCGTGGATAACGCTGTCATGCCGCCCCATACCAAACGGTTATCGCGGCTCTTCAGCAGCTCTACGAAAGTCGATGCATACTTGCTTATGAGTTCGGGCTTAACTTGCCCGATCTCGTACGCTACTTTAATGCAATCGTATTGAATCCTTTTGTCCTTGCCAGACAGGTTTTCGATTATGACTTCTATACCTGCTTGATCTTCTTCGTTAGCTAACTTGTGGGCCAGTTCAATGTTTGGCTCCTCATCGTTTCGACTTAATTGAGAAGCTAGTAGGCTCACGATCGAGATTGACATCATAATCCCTCATTTATTAATCTATTTTGTAAATTCATTATAGCAAGTAATCAGACACCTATTTTGTCTTGTACAAAAGAAAAGAGGAACTGACCGCCAGGTCCATTCCTCCTTTGATATTGCTATACCTTTCGTGCAAGTACTTCTACACCGACATGGGACCAAATACAGGCAAGGGAATTCCGAGGGCATCCTTTACATTCGTTGTCGGATTAAATCCGGAGCCGTACATGAGCCGGCAGTCCCGTGGAACCGCTCCTTCGAAGCGAATGACTATCCCTTGCCTGTCAGGTGTTATTGCCGCGCTAATAGGCAGCCTTAACCCATTAGCCTCTGCCGAAAACCCATAAATCCTTTCCTCGTTTATTAAATAGCCGTTTGTCCCCGTTATGACAATTAACAGCTCGGTACGATCGTTATTCCATTGAACGCGATCCGGGCGCGGTCCTGTCGAATATCCCTCATATCCATAAGAGGTTCTAAGAGCCTGCAGCGCCATCCGATGGCCGATTTCACGGAGTGAGTGGGTACTTAGATGAATGATATCCGACAGCTCCGCATCTATTGTAGGAACCATTGCCGCCGGGACAAGCGCTTCTTCAAGCTTAAGCTGCTCGTCTTGAATTCGGTTCCACCAAACGGCATCGGAATCCATAAAATAGACCACGGACAATTGGGCGTAGATGAAAGGAATCCGCCGATCCCCGAGATCGTGGCGGAGATCGGCCACCCACGCTTTCATTCGGTCCGCATACCTGGGTGCATTCTCGCCGTCTGCCTCAGCCTCCCCTTGGTACCACAAGCAGCCTTTTATTTTGCCCCCCAGCTTAATAATTTTGCGAAGCATGGCCCCGTACAAGGACGATCCTGCATCGTCATCTCCGTTCGGCGTCTTCCCCCACTGGATCATAGACGATCCTCCATGTGCACACATGATCAATCCAATGGGGACTCCAGTATGCCGCAGCATCGTTTTCGCGAACGGAATTCCAAGCCCGGCGCCAATGGTTCTATCACGTCTTTCGCGATCGGCAGCTTCTCCACGCTCATTCTCGGGCACTCTCCAATTCACGCGATCCAGCGACTCGTTTAACCAACACAGCGGTTCGTGCGCAATATCCCATTTGTCCCCCATGTAAAAGCAGCTGACCCCGGTTTGCGGCATTTCGACTTCTATTAATTTGCCGCAGCCCTCCATATTGGATTGACCTGCCAACACCCACAAATCTCCAACATGGACGGGATCCGCAACGATGGAGCCGCTCAGTCCTCCGTCAGTGAACCGGCATTCTATCCTGTAGGAGCCTGTGTGGACTTCTCGAAAACAACCCTTGTACGTCGGCCCATCGGTTTCCCATCTCGCGCTGCCGATCCGTCGTCCTGCTGCGGACAGCAGTAGAACCTCTATCACTCCCCGACTTTCCCCCGAGAGGGTCAGCTTGTATGAAATATCCGCCTGCCCGATTTCATCACGCTGATAAACGCGATGATTCGACGGTCCATCCATCGTTATCAATGGTCTGCACGACTCCTTTGCACAATGGTAATTTCTTCACTTCGCATTTTTGCTTTGAAAAACATTCTTAATCGCTTCTAAGTATTCCATACCGTTCACTGAGTCCGGCTCTAGATAACTGCCTTCCGTCCACTCGTTCCATGCATTAATCGTAAAAAGCTTCGGAACAGTCGACGATGAATCAAGGAATAGCTTGACCGCCTCAAGTGCCTTTCGAAATTCATCCGGCGTATTGTTGACCAGAACCGGCGTGTAGGGATAACCGACTTCATCGTATACTTCCGATTGGACCGTCCTCGGACTGGGGTCCCAGCCCATCGTTACGTTCGGGAAATATGGAACCTGATATTCATCGGTGAACTTCCTGAAATCCCCTTGGTTAACTTCCCTAAATGAAGCATAATCCGTTGCGGGAAAGTTTGGCATCGGGTTGTGATGCACCCAAATATACGAAGTGACGCTATCGAATCCGAGCTGTTCCATATAACCGTTAACATCCACAATCATTTCTTCCGACGGCAACGCCTGTATTCCCCATACGATTGCATTAAGATGTAATTCTCCGAGACCGGCGTCCCGCACGCGTCTGCGGAAATCCTGCAGCATGTTGCGCGTCTTCTCCAGACTTCCATCGAACCCTTTTATCAAACTCATTAACTCGTATAGGGATACATACAGTCCTCCGTTCACCTTCATATAAGAAGGGTGGGAAAAATAATGCTCGATCATATGATCGGTAGCCTGGATGAACACTTCTTCCGATATGGCACCCTGAGACAGCTTGGCATGCGGAGGATTCCGCTTGGCGGGATGCAGGTCCTCCCAATCGTGATTGGCCCACATCAGCGCAAAGGAAAGTCGATCGTTATTGGCTGCTCCCAAAAACCCCTCTTCCAGTGCCCGTTGCAGGAAAGGACCTTCTTTGTACCAGTACCAATCGAATATAAATGAAGTTAGTCCATGATCCACCGCTGCATCGATTTTCTTGGCCATAACGTCGGGATCCGCCTCGTCTTCATACCCCCAAACCGGCACTTTAGGCTGTTGATGCCCAGGGAATCGCGGCGATCCCCGTTTGACGAGCTCCCACTCGGTCCACCCTTTGCCGTGTCGTTCGATATTGCTCCGGTCCTCATGATAATTGGGGAAATAATAAGCCGCGATTTCGTACTCATCCTGTCTTTTCTTTGTCATGCAACTCCACTTCTCCTTCTGTTCTTATATCGATGTCAGGGAAGAATCGTTACACTCGGATCCCACATCGTGGCGTCATAGTAATGGTTACCGTTTTTATTAACAATAAAATAAAGCTTATCTCCCTCATTGACCGAAACTTGAAAATCATAGCTTGCGCCCGTGACGGTATCCATTCCGGCTATCGTAGTTGGCCCCCATATCATTGAACCATTTTTCTTGATCGTCGCGATAACGCCGTCCCCGCCAGTTCCGCCCATTCTCACTGTGCCGGCCAGGACAACAGTTCCCGTAGTCGGGGCTACCCATGTCCGCACGGAATCATGCGCATCGGGGTGCTGGGTTCCCGCGCCAATTCGTAAATAGGTCTGGCTCCCGTTCCAGACGCCCATATCGGACAAGTAAGCGGACATGTCGTGGTACACACTTCCGTCCCATTCCTGATACAACCACTGGTTGGATCCCTGCGCGCCCGAGAAGCCGGCGGATGCGAGATACGGCGTCCCGTATGTAATCTTCGGATCCCAGTTCGTCACATCGTAATAATGATTGCCGCGTTTATTCACGTTAAAGTAGAGCGCTTCTCCCCGCTTTACGTTGAGGACAAAATGATGCTCCAAGCCCGCAATGTCGTTACCGTTCATTGTATAAGGTCCCCACACATCGCTTTCCAGGAAAGGATAGGCTCCGCTTCGCTTGATTCGAACTTCGACACCGTCTCCGCCTTGACTGGACTGTCCGAGAGCAATATTGCCCGAGACCAGAATGGTTCCGTCCTTCGGCGCAATCCATTTGCGCACGGCATTGTACGTCTCTCCCGGCGACATCCAATTACCCGCGATCAACGCATAGTCCTCATTGCCCCTCCAGCGGTTGTTCGTCCCGTCCCAATTCATGTTCGTCAGATACATGGAACTGGAGTACGGTGTATATTGCTGAAAATACGCCCAATTGTTCAGGCCTTGGGAAGAACCAAAGTCAGTAGATGCGCGGAATATATTAGGTACGGTTATGGGACCGGGCGCGGAAGGACCGCCGGATTGGAACGAAGCGGTTGCATAGCCGGATATGTTGCCGTCTCCATCTACCGTTCTCACCTTGTACGTGTCGCTGATGCTGCCGTCAGTGACGAAATCGTAGACTCCCTTCGAAACTTTGTCGATGACGATGCCGTTTCTTTCGATTTCATAATAGGAGATCCATCGATTGTCCGCTCCCGCAGTCCAAGTCAATTCCACTCCATAACGGTCCATGTTGTACGCAGTCTTTTTGATTACATGGCTTGGCGCCGTCGGAGTAGTATCGTCCGTTCCGGCTCCCGGATAACCGGTAACATTAAACAAAACGACCTCGCCAGGCTGCAGGTTCGTAATCGCAACCCCATTGGTTTTCCAGTAGGAGCCGGTATGCGTCTGAGGCGTGCATCCTCCCATGTAACAACGCAGCGTATAGTTATCGTCGTTGACCAGCCCTTTGGGGTATACGGTGAAGTCAGCATTAAAATACGGCGTGAAAGAGCTGAACTGAATCGTCGATTTCGACTGATTCCCGTTCGTCTTTTGCAGAATATGGGTAGAATCGCCGCTGCTTATGGTTGGGCGAAACACTTTGACCCAGCGGCCTATAAGCCCTTCCGAAGCCAGATAGCGGTTGAATTCGTAATATTTCCGCGTATTTTCCTTCACGACCGGATCCTTGGGATCAAAGGTGTTAAAATCCGACGATATCTCCGGTCTGGAGGCGGGCCAATCGATTTTATCGATCGGCAGCTTCAACGACTGATAATACCCGGCATAATGATAGGCGTTGCCGTCAGTAACCTGTTGGGTGTCGGAGAAGCGCAAGGCTTCCATTAGCAGCGTTTCGCCGCCCGAGGAACAGCCGTTAATCCACGCTAACGGGTTGGCATCCTTAAATGCCTTCAGCAACTGGAAGAAGTTTTGCGACTGCATCAGCATGTCATTGTCGCTGCCGCCCACCTTCCATGCCGGCATCCCATCGTATCGCCATTGGTATGGCCCCCATGCCGACTGCATTTCATTGGCCTTATTCAAAATCCAATTGTACACATCCGGCTTGGCCAGGTTAAGATGGAGTCCGTAGAACCCTACGCCGTCTCCATCGGCTACCCAATCCGGATGATCGTTCACGACCTGCGAACCGTAATCTGCTTGCCAAAGCGGAGACCACAGCTTAAGCATCATCCCGCTTTTCTGCAAAAAATCATTTGTTTTAGCCAGATCGTCACTGTCGATATTCTCTTGCCAGTCTCCCTTGTTGTTGTACCAGTTCGCATCGATATGAACCGTGTGTCCGCCTACGTAGCGGTTGTAGTTAATGGATTCAAATGCCCGTTATAATCGAAGGACAGCCATATCCCTTCTGAAGAAGAGTGGTTGCGAAAGACGAATAAGGAATCGTACACTGCTGTTCCTTGTTCATAACTGCCCAGACCAAATTCGTAATGTCCGTCCACCGTAGTTACTTCCGGATAATCGTAGGAGTCGAATGTCCGCGCATACGTTGTCGTCATGGGAACCGTCTTCAGCATCCCCGATCCGGTAAAGTTCCCGCCTCCAGTCATGTAATGTAAATCCACATTGTCGATATCATTCTGCATAACGCGCTGCTTGAACATATAAGGGGAGGAAAAATACTGTGAGCTGCCCGATATGTTCTTGAAATCTGTCCATTCTCTAATCGCGCCAGTCGAAGGGTACACCACATAGTGGCGCGTCACAAGCAGCACGCTGTTGTGGAACGTAACCTGCAGTTCAAGTTCCCCTTGCGATAAAGTGCTGATCGAATGGGTATCGTAAATCCAACCGGCCGTCGAACCACTATAGACGGTATTGCCGGTCTTTATTTGAAACTCGTCCGAATGTTGTGTGCCCTGAATGTATTCCTGGTTCGTCTTTTTATTTTTGAAGCTGGTTAGAAGAAATTGCCCGCTTGCATTCAACTGTATCTTTTTTTCCACTTCCGCTGTCCCAAACGACCATGTTTGGGTATTCGAATCGTAAGTCACATATCCATCACCCGAAGTATCCGCGGCAGCTTTTTCGATGCCTAAAGATTGTGTCATCAGTATTAGAATTGCAACAAGACATGCAACGATAAGACAGTTACGATAAAACCACTTATTTTTCGTCAACTGTATTCCCTCCCGTTTATCACTCTTTTACACTGCCCAATACAATGCCCGCCATAAAGTACTTTTGCAGAAAAGGATACACAAGCATAATCGGAATCGTAGCCATAAAAATCTGCGCTGCTTTTACCGTACGATCGGAAATTTCGTTGAGCAGCTTAGCTTGAACAGGATCGATATTGGCAAACGAAGAGGTGTTCAGTTTAACGACGACCGTCTGCAAGTAGCTCTGCAGCGGATACTTGTCCGGCGAGTTCATCAGAATCATGCCGTCGAACCACGAATTCCAATGCCATACGATCGTAAATAAGCCCACTGTAGCCAAAGCCGGCGTAGAAAGCGGGATGAAAATACTCCACATAATCTTCCAATGTTTCGCTCCGTCTACGAATGCCGCTTCTTCCAGGGCCTTGGGCAGCGCGCGGAAGAAATTAAGCAGCAGTATGCAATTAAATACTTGCACCGCGCCTGGCAGCACAAGCGCCCAAATCGTATCCATGATACCCGTCTGCTTGATCGTCATATACCAGGGAATTAAGCCGCCGTTGAACAGAATCGTAAAGACGAATATCCAGGCGTACAGCGTTCTCCCCGGGAAGGACTTCTCCTCCTTCGACAAAGGGTAAGCCACCAGTACCGTCATCAGCATGCTGATTCCCGTTCCTAACAAAACCCTGACGAGCGATACTCCGAATGCCGTAAAAAACTCGTCGCGAAGAAATACGAATTTGTAAGAGTTAAACGTCAGGCCCACCGGCCAAAGTTTGACCACTCCCGCAGCTGCCGAAGTCTTATCACTCAAAGATAGCGCCAGTACGTTAAGAAACGGAAAAAGCGCTATCAGGGAAACCATCGTTAGAAATCCATAATTAAATACATTAAACACGATTCTGGAAGCTGACATTCTACCAACCATAATCCTTCACACCGCTTTCTTAGAAAATTCGATAGTTGGCAAAACGGTATGCCAGCAAGTAGGAGATAGATATAAAAAGAAAGGAAATGACCGATTTAAATAAACCCACTGCGGTTGCTACGCCATATTGCGTGTCAATAATGCCAATTCGGTACACAAACGTATCCAGAATATCTCCTTGCGAATAAACCTGCGGGCTATATAGATTAAAGATTTGATCGAATCCCGCGTTCAGAACGTTCCCCAAGCTCAAGGTGGCAATTAATACGATAATCGGAAGCATCGATGGCAACGTAACGTTAAGCGTCTGCTTCCAACGATTTGCGCCATCGATCACCGCCGCCTCGTACAGGGATGGACTTGCGCTCGTTATCGCAGCGAGAAATACGATGGTATTAAATCCGATTTCCTTCCACAAATCGGTGACAATTACCGTGAAACGAAACCAAGCCGGGTCTCCGAGGAAGAAAATCGGCTTCAAACCAATGGATTGAAGGATCTGATTAACAATGCCTTGAGAAGGCGACAAAATATCGATTAATATGCCGCCCAGCAGTACCCAAGACAAAAAATAAGGCAAATATACAATCGTCTGAATGCTTCTCTTAAAAAATTTGAGCCGTACTTCATTCAACAGCAATGCCAATATAATAGGCGCCGTTACATTCAGCACAATCTTCATGCCGGCAATGACGATAGTATTGATTAATACCTGATTCGTATCCGGCAAGTCCCAAACATATCTGAAGTTGTCCAATCCGATGAAGGGCGACCCGAATAATCCTTTGGACGGCATAAACTTCTCGAAAGCAAGATATATACCAGCAATGGGTCCGTAGCTGTAAACCAAAACAAGCAATAAAGCAGGGACAAGCATCAAATGCAGCGGGATCACCCGCAGCCATTTTGGCGAGAACATATCTTTCCACCTCCGTAATCAACTTCCCGAAAATAAAGGAGAGGTGCAAAAAGGTGTCCCTTTCTACATCCTCCCTCATCTCAATAAACTATTTTAACGCCTCATACCATTCGTTCACTTCCTGCGTAATCCCATCTCCGCCCAACTTTTTCCAATCAGAGACGAATTGATCAAAGGCATCCAGCGGCAGTCCACCCATTATGATCTTGGTGAAGGTTTCCAGTTGCAGCTTATCCAATGTAGACTGCTTCTGGACCATAGTATCCGTCTTGGAGCCATAGTACAGATCCGCCAATCCTAGCTTGTTGTTCTCATAAAAGTCCAATATGCTAAGAGCTGTATCCTTAGGTCCTGCCCACATTGCGTTACCATAAGATGCTGGATCGTTGTCCGTCAAAAAACGTTGATAAATATCGTAATTACTTTTGACCTGCAAGTTTTTCAACGCATCCTGATCTCCGTTCTCCACAGCCGCTTTTACGCCGCGATAGATAGTAAGATTTTGTCCGGGATCGGACATGTACGCGGCCGCAAGTCTCCAGCGGATTACGCCATCCGGATTCGGGTCGGGTTGATGAAAGTTTGTATCAAACCCTCCCGTATCCCAACCATACTCTTTGTCTACATAATAATTGACCAGCTTAATCAGCGCTTCCGGATGTTTGGAGCCTTTTTTGAAGACTGTATAACCAGAGTTTACAGATTCTGGGTTTACGCCAATTCCAACGGAAGGAATAGCCGGCTCGTCATCTACCGATACGATCGGGTAAGGTTTCCAGACCGCGCTCGGGTCCTGTTTGAACGAGTCCGGCAGCGGATAGAAGGCATTCCAGTGCTGTCCGTAAAATAAACCGATTTTTCCCGCTACTACGGATTCGTTTACTTTCGTTCCGTCTTTTACGCCGAACTCGGGATCGATTTGCCCTGATTTAAACATTTCCTGCAGCTTTGCCAAGGCTGTTTTCATTTCCGGTTGAATACCGCTGTATGCCAGCTTTCCGTTATCGTCCTTAAGCCACAGATTTCGATAAGCGTGATAGCCTTCGAAGAAGCCCGTCAAGTCGTATAAGCCGCCGCTGTATACATCCTTGTTCAAGCCAATTCCGAAAGTATCATTTTTGTTGTTGCCATCCGGATCCCGGTTTGTAAATGCGTCGATGATTTGCAGAACGTCCTGCATCGTTTTCGGTTCCGGTAATTGAAGCTTGTCCAGCCAATCCTTGCGTACCCAGATCATGGAGGCGTTGTCAATGCTCGATGCCACGTAAGGGAGAGCCAGCACCTTCCCGTCAAATGTACTTGTCTTTAACGCCAAGCCGTCGTTTACGGCCAGAAATTTTTTCAATTGCGGCGAAGCGTACTTCTCGATTACTTCCGTTAAGTCCTCCGCCATATCGTTATCTACCAATTGCTTCAACTGCTTGGAATTTACCGGGATAATGTCCGGCAAATCGTTCGAAGCAATGCTGACATTGAGCTTCTGCTCTCCCGGGCCCCCCGGCTCGTCGCCCACAACCGACCAATTGACCTTCATTTCAATGCCTAAATCACGCAAATAACCGTCGATCCAAACGTTTTTCTCCGGCGTTTCCCCCGGCATAAATTTATCCGAAGCATTAAAAATTTTGACCGTAGACAATTTAATCGGTGGATCGTATTTGCCAAACGGGTCGGCGATATCTTCTTTTTGATTCGATCCCGTCTCCGTCGCATTCGTATCGTTCTGCGCCGGCTGCGTCGGCTCCGTTGTATTCGGCTTGCCGTTAGAGCATGCCGTAGCCAAAACTATCAAGGAAACAAGTGCGAATTGCGATATTTTCTTCCATGTACCTTTTTCCACTTTGCTGCCTCCCCTTTGCCCTCTTGTTCATTGGATGTCCGGACATCCGCTTTGTACAATTTCATTATAAAGAGCCTGTTCCAAGGGAGATATAGAACACTATTTACTTTTACGGGTTTTTATTTACGTCTTGAAACGGCTTGAAGGGATAGGAGAAAGGTTTGTCGAAAGGTATTCCAGCATTAGAGAAACAGAAACCAGGTGATTTCAATTCGAAACTACATTCCCAGCCGCTTTCCTATCCATTTGAAACTGATCGCGACTTTCCTCCTGGTTCTTACGCCTTTGTTCACGCTAAGTCTATTTATGAACGGGTACGGTTCCGCTACAGTCAGGAACGAGATCACCAATTCAATGCAATCCAAGGTTCACTTTTATAATCGCACGTTGGAAAATGAGTTTACCCGCATCATAAATTTGATGAAGGAGCTGACGAGCCATGACGATTTGGACTTGCTGAGCAATCGAAGCGAGATTACAAGTTATGATGAACGGAGAGTAACCATCAAAAGTATCCAAAAGGAATTGGCCTTCATCAAAGCAGCCAGCAACTATATCCTGACTGCCGAAGTTCATATTCCGGCTATCGACCGGACGATCTCCCAGAGCAGCTTCGGATCAATCGAGCAGGAGCGATTTCAAGCGTTGAATCAGGTTGCCAATATTTATGAATCCCCTTTCATACATTGGCAGGATCGCTTGTTTATCAGCCTGCCGTATCCAATTCAGTCGAATAACCTCAACCCTTCCTTTGTTTTGGACGTGGAAATATCGATTGATCAACTGGAAGAGGAATTTCGGCAATTCGCGGGTCAGTCTAGCAGCGGCATGCTGTGGATCAACTTCGATAACGGGTGGCAAATTCCCGCGAACAATCGGATTGGCCTAGCAAACGAAACCAATTTGCTTTATGACTCTATAAGTTCATTCCAAGGACTCAAACCGATCAAGCTGCAAGGCGATAATTATTTGTTGGCCACCGAGGAATCTCGCGTTCTGAGTACAACCTTGCTCATGTATGAGCAGGAGAAAACCGTTCTTGGACCGCTGCGGCTTTACCGGGTATGGTTCTGGCTCCTGTCCGTCCTATCGTTGATCGTCGTTCTCTTTGTCTCCTTCCTTATCTATCGATTGATTCATCGGCCGCTAAAAGTATTGATTCGTGGATTCAAGAAGGTAGAGCACGGGGATCTTAATGTTGCGTTCAACGATAACAGGCGTGATGAATTTCAATATTTGTACAGGCAGTTTAATGCCATGGTTCAAAACCTGCAACAGATGATTAACGAAGTCTACGAGCAAAAATATCGTGCGCAGCATGCCGAGTTACGGCAGTTGCAGTCCCAAATTAACCCTCACTTTTTATACAATAGCCTATTTATCCTGAACAGACTGGCGAAGAAAAGCAAAGATCAGGTTCAAATTGATTTCACTAAGTACTTATCCAATTATTTTCATTTTTTGACCCGCAACTCCAGTAGCGAAGTTCCTCTGTCCGAAGAGGTGGCCCACGCCAAAAACTATGTCGATATTCAAACGATCCGTTTCTCGCATCTGATACAGGTTCGTTTCGATCCCCTGCCGCTGGCAATGGAATCTATACTGGTGCCGCGTCTGATTCTTCAACCGATTGTGGAGAACGCCTACAAATACGGGTTGGAGCGTCGCGAGAGCGGAGCCCGCTTATCGATATCGTTCGAGACGAATGAAAGCGATGCCCTTATTTATATCGAGGATAACGGCCAGCATGTCGATGGGATTACCGTTCAACGGCTGCAAAAGGTGCTGGACGAATTCAATCTGTCGCAGGAAACGACAGGGCTGATCAATCTGCATCGTCGGCTAGTCTATCGCTTCGGTTCGGAATACGGCATCACCTTGACCATGGGATCGGAATGCGGATTAAAAGTCACTGTACGTCTGCCAATCGGTAGTCCCACTTCATAGAAGGATGTGTAACCCCTATGCACCGAGTTTTAATTGTCGACAATGAACCGATCATTGTGGATGGCTTGTTTGATTTGTTTTGTGAAGCGGAGGAACTGGAGCTCGATGTTCTGAAGGCTTATTCCGCGGCCGATGCCATTCAACAGCTTAATAGGCATGTAGTAGATATTATCTTTGCCGATATTCATATGCCCGGGATGAATGGAATCGAGCTTCAGCAGAAAGTAAAAGAAAGCTGGCCGCGATGTAAGGTGATTTTCCTCACCGGATTCAACGAATTCACCTATGTACAGGCCGCGATGCGAAACGGTGGAATGGATTACATCCTGAAATCGGAAAGCGACGAACGGATTCTGCAAGCTTTAAAAACCGCAATTGCAAGCATCCACGAGGCCAACGAGAAACATCGTTTTCTTACGGATGCAAAACGTGATATGGAATTAGCCAAACCCCTTCTGCAGAAACAATTCATGATTCGCGTTCTGGATGGCGAGCGGCAAGTCGCGCAATTGCATTTGGAAGAGCTCGGGATTCCGTTGAAATACGAGAAGCCGATTTTGCTCGTGCTAGGGAGAATAGATGAAGGACTGGAAAAATACTCATCCGCCGATCAACTTCTGATGCTGTTTGCGGTGCATAACATCGCTCAAGAATATTTGACGCACAGCATCGTTTTCCCCGTCATGTACGATTCTGCTAAGTTCGTATGGCTGCTCCAGCCTAAAGAGATTTCCAACGAGGATTGGGAAGGTTTGATTGTCGGTATTCATGAAACATTGGACGCGATTCAGCAAACGTATAAGCAATTATTGAAATTATCCATATCCATGGCCTCACACGATAACAACTGTTCCTGGGAAGAAGTCCCTTCGACATTCTTCCGACTGCTCGGCTTATTGCGGCGCGGTTTGGGTCTGGGCAAAGAAGTGCTGTTGACCGACGGTTATGCTGCGCCGATCCCGTTGACCATTGAAGCCTCCGACCAATTGCCGAACCCTCGCAGCAAGCTGAAACTGCTGGAACAATATTTGGATGAAGGCGCGTATGAACCGTTCTGCGTCCTCTGCCATTCCGCTTTGCGGCAGGCAACCTCCAACTATTACGATTACATGGATATGTATTATGGAATCTCTTCCTTGATTTTGTCCTATGTGACCCGCATGAATATCTCGCAGGAGACCGTATCCGGCTATGATCTCGAAGGACTGTTGCGAATTGAAGAGCAACCGACGTGGGAAGCAGCTTCCTATCGTTTACAGGACATCGTCAAGCAATTGTTCGACAACCGAAACCTGGAACGTGACGAGAACAATCACTTTATCATCAATCGTCTGCATCGTTACATCCTCAATCATCTCGGAGACGACCTTTCCCTAAACATGTTATCGAAAGTTGTGCATCTGAATGCGTCTTATTTATCCAGACTGTATAAGCAGGTTACAGGTCATGGACTTGCGGAATATATTACGGAGAAAAAGCTGGAGAAAGCCATGGACCTCTTGAAACAAACCTCTTTAAAAGTCCATGAGATCGCCGGTCAAATCGGATGGGAGTCGGGGTATTTCATCAAAATTTTCAAACGGAACACTAAGATGACCCCCCAAGAATTTCGCGAAAAGATTACTTAACCATACGCATTTGGAACGTCCCTTCGATCAAAAACAAAAAGGCATCCCGTTAAAACGGGAGCCTACGACGGAGGCGTATTCATCTTGCCAAGCCGAGTAGCTTTAACTAATTGTCGAACGACCCCCGGCAGTCGACTTGCGGCCGTGGCGGCCAGCATCGAAAACGCAGGATGGCCTGCCGTGCGCTGAAGCAACCGTCCCCACCTGAGCGGTCCTCGAAATTGCCGGGCGATCGCCCCTTCATAATCGCGCCTCCACTGCTCTCGCGTCGCTTCGCCCCTCAAAAACAGATCGGCCGACTCCGCGCAGAGCTCCGCGGAACGGATCGCCATCGACATGCCGTCCCCGCACAGCGGCGGTATCGTCACGCAAGCATCGCCAATCAAGGGGATGCCGTTCCAGGCGAGCGGAGCGTCATAGAGGCGCACTGGCGCAATCGCCGCTTGCGATTCCTCAAGGGGGAGGGCCTCTTCCATCCTTCTTGCTAACGCAGGGTGACGAGCCTCGGCTTCCTTGAGCCAACCGATCACCGTCGAGGGCGAATGCCGGAAGGCGCGCTTGTCCAACAGCGCCGCTGCGTTAACGATGCCCTGCCCGGCAGAAGACAGCCCCAGATAACCGCCTTCAAAAAAATAAAGCTCCAAATCCCCGTCCATCTCGATGCCGGACACATGCATCTTGATGCCCATGTACGGACATGGCGCAGGACGCCGGCGCACCGCGTCCGGAAAATCCGGTACGCGGCCGTTCCCTCCCCATGCGCCGATTACGGTCCGCGATCGAATCGGGGCCGACTTGGCGCCTTGCCGCGTCTGCAGCTCGTACCCGTCGCTCGCCAAGTGGGCCGCAGCAACGGCGGTTTCCGTCACGACTTCGGCTCCCGCAAGCCTCGCTTCCTCATGCAGAGCTTCATCGAGACGGTAGCGGCTGATGCCCCATGCCGGACCAGGCAAGGGAGCGACAATCGAAGCGCCGTTTCCGAGGATTAGCCGGGCACGACCAATGACCGCCGGCCCCAGTGACTGCAGGCAGTCTCCAAGTCCCAAGGCGATCAGCGAGTCGACCGCCTCGGGAGATAGAAACTCCCCGCAGACTTTATGGCGCGGGAACGTCCGGCGATCGATGAGCGCCACCTTCCAGCCTCTCCGCGCCATCAGAATCGCCATGCAGCTGCCGGCTATTCCCGCACCGAGAATGGCAACGTCCAACGTCCCGCGATCACTCATCTGCGACGCCCCCCGGTTTTGCCGCAATGGTAACAACATAGCGAAACAAAGGCCGCCAGTTGCAGGTCAGCCCGGGCGAGCCCAGCGCCTTGTCCAATTGCTCAAAGTCCTCCGCGCGGAACCCTTTGGCAACGGATAATGGGCCATCATTGCGAATATACCGATTGGTTGATACCAGTCGGGCCGCGAGCCATACGGCCGCCCAAGGCAGCCAGTGCCGATGAATATCCTGAATAACGATGCCGATTCTGGAGGCCCGCAGCATGGCGGAAGCGACTTCCGGCAGCTCCTCGGATGCAAAATGATGCAGAAACTGCGAGCCCGTCACGATGTCGGCCCCCCGCGCATCAAGATCCGCCAAGTCGCGGCATATTACCGAGACCCGGGGCTCGTCCGCAAAATAGGCGGCCGCTTCCGAGCAGGCCTCCGGCGTCCGATCGGCGAGCGTCACCGTCAGTTCGACGCCCTGCGCATCGGCCCACCGGAGCAAAGCCGCATTGACGTCGCCGGAGCCCGCCCCGATATCGAGCACCTCCAATCGCCGCGGCTTGCCCGCCTCCGCCCATAAGCGGCTAACTCCGAACAAGGTAGGGGCCGCCGCGCTAAAGAGTCGGTTCAACCTGCGCAGATGCCGCAGCGCCTCCCTGAGCTCCTCTCCGCCCTGCGACCGGTCGTCCATCAGCTCGTAAGCCGAGGCGCGTTCGCGAAACGTCCTAAACATAGGCGCTCATCCCTGCTTTTGCGCCGATCGCCGCACCGTCCTCCGAACCAGGCAGATAGGCAATCGGTACGATTTCGCAAGAAAGTCCCGGACCAAAGGCAAGACAAAATCCCTCCGTTCTATCGGCTCCTTCCCGAATAAACGTGTCACGGATCGCCTTAAGCACGAACAAGATCGTCGCTGAGGACATGTTTCCATAATCGCGCAGCACGTCGCGGCTAAACCGGGTATGGTCCGGGGACAATTCCAGCGCTGCTTCAAGCTCGTCGATAATGCCCTTCCCCCCGGGATGGATCGCCCAAACTCCCGGAAACGGCTCCCCGTCCTGCATAAGCGGAGCAAGCTGGCCGGGAATCCTCTCCCCAATCAGCTGGGAAATGCGTGGGGACAAAAACAGATCGTATCCGTGATTGCCGACCTCCCATATCATCTCGCCGGCCGTACCCGGCATCAGGCTGCTGCGCGCCTCGCCAAGCGCGAAGACCGGACCATCCCCCGACTCCGCTCTCCCGATGACGCATGAGGAAGCGCCATCGCCAAAAAACGATGCTCCAAACAGCGCCTCGCGATCCGATGTCGATTGCATATGGATCGTGCACAGCTCCACGCTGACGATCAGCGCAACGGCGTCCGGATGTCCGGCGACGATGTCCCGCGCCATGCCGATCGCTTTAAGACCGGCCGCGCAGCCGAGAAAGGTCAGCGGAATGCGGTTGACCGAAAGGGGAAGGCCAAGCTGCCGAACGAGCGTCGCATCAAGTCCCGGCAGAAATTGCCCGGTACAACTGACCGTGAGCAGATGGGTAACGGCCTCCGGTCCGATATCGGCATCGGTCATGGCCTTCTTGGCCGCCTGCAGCGCCAGCGGAATCGCCTCTTGCTTATAGGTCGCCATTCGATCGGCCGTAGTCGGAACCGGCAATCCGGACAATTGGGCGAAATAACGGTTGTTCTCGGCTGGCTCGAGCAAATCGGGCTCGCATGTATAGCGGGTTTGGACCCCGCATTTCTTAAAAATCCGTTTGGCCCAGCGTGCGGCGTCCGGCGCCCCGCTAAGGGCGTGCGTCAAACGCTGCGCCGTGTCGGTCTGATCGAGTACATATCGGGGCACGGCTGTGCCAATGCCTAACATCGCAATCGTTGCCGCAGAAAGATGCATCGTATTTCAACCCCTCTTCAATAGAAATAAGACATGCCTTCCCTAAATCTATTCTTTATGAAGAGGTATTATGATAAAGAGACTTGGGATTTCAAATCGAGCCCTCTCGACCTCCCTGCTTATACTCGTTCGGCGACATGCCGGTCTCTTGCTTGAACACTTTGGCGAAATAGGAGTAGTTCGCATAACCGACCTTCTTCGCTACGGCGAACACCGACATCGTCGTCGTACGCAGCAATTGCTTGGCTGCCGCGATTCGGGCGCTGATGACATAGGTACCCAGCGATACGCCCGTTTCCTTTTTAAAGATCCGCGCCAGATAGTCGGGGTGGAGGTAAAAGACCTCAGCCAGACTAAGGCGGGTCAAGTCCTCGCCATAATGCGAATGTATATATTGTTTGATCTCCTCGGCAACGGTTGTAGGCTGCTCGGCGAAATCGCGGTAGGACAAGGCCGTCGTCACCAAATGCTGCAGGTAAGCCTCCATATCCTCGATCGAATGCAAAGATTCGGCCAAAAGCCGCTCGCCTGTCTTGCCTTTGTACAATTGATGCGCCTGAATGCCTTTGGACTTGAGAAAGGCGTAGACGAGCTGCATCATATCGAGCTGGAACAGGCCCAGGATGGAGACAGTGATATAGTTGCGAGAGGATAGAAAGCTTAAATACGAGGACGTCTCCCGCAAAAAAACATCGGGCTGGCTCATCTCCAGCAGCCCCTCCAGCCGAGGCAGATCCGGAGGCGTGTAACCTTCCTCAGCCGGATCAATAACGTCGCTCGCGGCAAAAACCCGATTGCGCCGCTTGGCAATCCCTTTGTTCAGTTGCAGCAATTGCCTAATGCTTGCGCCGAACTCCTCAAGACTTGACGGCATGCCGATGATGCAGCAGGCATCGCATTTCAGCGAGCGATTGGCTTGCTGGATAAACGATGCGCATAACTCCTCGAGCAATCGAGAATTCGGCGCCCCCTTCCATTTCAGCACGGCAATCCAATTATTTTCGCTGTATTCCAGCGTCGTCTCCACCGTAAATTCCGCATGCTGGTAAAGCTCGTATAAAACGTTTAGCAGCGCAAAATCGAACAGATTTTTTTCTTCCATCCCCATACTGCCCGCCGCATGAAAAAAATTAAGCAACACCGGCTGAACAAAATCATCCATGCCGTATGACAGATTTTGTTCCCGGGCCGCGCGGGCAACGTCGTCGGGCCTCAAAGGGGCGGAAACGCTGTCGCTGATCAGCTTGCGCCAGAAGTGCTCCAGCATCTTCGCCTGATTGCGTTTCCAGTAATACCCCTCCTGAATGGCTTCCTCCTCCCGCTGCTGCTCCTTGGCCCGGTCGACCGCTTTCCCAATAATGAGCATAAGCTTGTCGAATTGAATCGGCTTCAAAAAATATTCGAAGCTGCGCAGCTCGATCGCCTTCTGCGCATAGTTGAAATCGGCGTAATTGGTAAGCAGAATAGCCTGCACGTTGTAACGCTCCTCGCGAATCCATGCAAGAAGCTCAAGCCCGCTCCCTTGCGGCATCTCGATATCGGATATAAGTATTTGGATCGGATGCCGTTGCAAAATGTCGCGCGCCTGCGCCACATTATGGGCCGTGTGCACCGTGTCTACGCCAAGCGAGGCCCAATCGACCTTCTTCTCCAGCGCCGTCACCACAAAGTAGTCGTCATCTACGAGCAATGCTTGCATTCGGCTGACCTCCTGTCTCGGATGGATGGGCCGGAAGCTCCGGCAGGTACAGCGTGACGCCGGCTCCGCCGCCGGCGCGGTTGCGGAAGCGCACGGCCGCGCGTCCGCCGTACAGGGACTCCAGTCGCTGAATCGTATTCATGATGCCGATCCGCGTTCCATGCGTCTGGTCGAGCGGCTGTCCTTGGCGCAGCTTCTCCAGGACATGCGGCGGGAATCCCGGGCCCGTATCCGTGATCCGGATGACGGTCGCGAGCTCCCCCCCGATCCGGCGGCGTCTGACGATCAGCGTTATGAGCGACTTCTGATCCCGCGAGACCGCGTATTTGATCGCATTCTCGATAAAGGTCTGCAGCACAAGCGGCGGTATCGGCAGTTCCGGCACCTGCTCCGCTCCTTCTATTTGGTAAAGAAAGGCGTCTCGATAACGATTCTTCTGAATTTCGAGATAGATGCGGACATGCTCGATTTCGTCTTCCATGCGGACAAAGTCCTGGCCGTTCTGAAAGATGTATCGGAAGTAGATCGACGTGGACATCGCCATCTGCTGGATCTCTTCGGTCATGTCCATCTGCGCCATGCTGTGTATGGTCGTCAGGCAGTTCAGGAAGAAGTGCGGCTTGATCTGCAGCTTCATATAATCCAGTTGAATGCGCTGCTTTTCGATTTCCCGTTCGTAAATATCTATTTTGTACGTTTTGATTTGCTGAACCAGCCCCGTGAACTGCTTATTGGCTTTCTCCAGCTCGGCGATATTATTGCTCGCGATGTCGATCGGTTCGCCATCCTCGGTCCAAAAGGCCAGATTGTACGAGAAGCTTTTGATCGGCTGCAGCACTTTGTTTCGGAAATAAAGCATGATAAAGCTTAAGGAGCAGGCCACGATAACGGCCATCAACATGATAAGCAGCTGGGCGATCATGATTTTTTCGAAAGCGCCGAATTGGATGACCAGCCTGACGAAAAACGATGCGTTGTCGAACTCGCCTTTAACGGTCGTTTTGGTCTGGAACGGCATAAGCCAAGCGTAACGCCCCTCCTCGACATGGGCACGCTTTCCGTTGTTCGACATCGGACTCGTCACGAGGCTCCCGTCCTCGGTCCATAAGGAGGCGTAACCTTTCTCGCCCAGATTGATTTGGCGCAGCGGCTCAATCAGATCGTCGGCCGCAATCAGGCAGATCATATAGTTGCCGTGGTAAAGGAAAACATTAAGGATATAAAATGTCCCGTCCAGTTGGACAGTCGACCAGCGGGAATAAAACGGATCGTAACCGACACTCTTATCCATGTAAGTGTTCATCTGCCCCTTCAGCTCTTGAAATTCCTTGTACGTCAAGCCCATCGGCGCCACGTTGAGCATGATGTCCTTCTCGCTAAAGAAGAGAAAAAAGTTGTAATTGCGGTCGTAACTTTTTTGAAGCTCGACGAATCTTCGGAATAACATATCGTTGGCTTTGATGAATTCGGTGTCGTTCAACTCATGCGTGCTCATGATATTGACATTGTCGTCGTTGGCCAGCGTCCATCCCATGAAGTGGTTGATATAAGAGAAATCTCCGTTAATCCTGTTGATGTACAAATACGCCGTGTCCCGCAAATCCCGCGCGGATTGCTGCTTGACGATCGCGATCGTCGCGAAGCTGATGATAAGGTCCAGAATCAGCGCGGATATGGAGATGATAATAATGATCCTGACATAATGTTTGATCGGATACAGCTTGTTCTCGGCCCGTTCCGCCACCTGCTTCGCAGCTCCCTTCGATCGTCCTCGCGTCACCGCCATGTATAGCGTTGTCAGATGATTATAATACCGGAAATCGAAAATGCAACCCGGTTGCTCCGCTCCTGCCGCGAAATGTCCGGAATGGACAGTAAAAAGTCTGGATTAGGCTATATTTCATGCCGGACCGTAGCGAGAAAAGGGAATCCGCCTCCGCAAAAGGTCCAGATATGTCCTTTAGATGGTCCAAATCGTATCGCCAGGGGTCCGTATAATCAAGGGCGAGGGGAAGAAATCGAACAGGGATGACCCATCACACAGCAATAGGAGGTTCGGACACTTGATCAATCATTCATCGAAGGGCCATCTGCAGCGGTATATGCTCCGAATCGGCAAAAACTGGGGGCTGTACTTGCTTTTGCTCCCGGCAGTCACGCTGCTGTTATGTTTTACTTATAAGCCGATGTACGGGGTCATTATCGCGTTTAAGGATTTTAAGCCGGCTTTGGGGATTATGGAGAGTCCCTGGGTGGGACTCAAATACTTCGAAAAGTTTTTCCAGTCCTATCAATTCTGGATCACGATCAAAAATACGGTACTGATCAGCTTGTACAGCTTCGCGATGTTTCCGATTCCGATTATATTCGCCATCCTGGTGAATCAACTGCGAGCGAACCGGTACAAGCGGGTATTCCAGACGATCACTTATATGCCGCATTTCATCTCTACCATTGTAATCGCGGGTCTCATGATGATTCTGCTGTCTCCCGGCAACGGTCTCATGGGCAATCTGTTCCGACTATTCGGCGCGGAGGCACCCAACGTCATGGGCTCGGCGAGTCTGTTCAGCAGCATTTACGTCTGGTCCGACGTCTGGCAGCATACGGGCTGGGACAGCATTATCTACCTTGCGGCGTTGTCGGCGGTCAGTCCAAGCCTGTACGAGGCGGCAACGGTGGACGGCGCAACGCGCTGGCAGAAAATATGGTATATCGACATCCCGATGCTCATCCCGACGATCGTTACTCTATTGATCCTGAGAGTCGGCGGCTTGCTCGGCGTCGGCTTCGAGAAGGCGTATCTCTTGCAGAACAATTTGAATATTTCCGGCAGCGAGGTCATCTCGACGTACGTGTACAAAATCGGATTGCTCAGCTCGCAGTACAGCTTCTCGGCAGCCATTAATCTCTTTAATACGCTCATTAACTTTGCGCTGCTCATCTTGGTCAACCAAATAGCCAAAAAATATTCGGAGAATAGTCTCTGGTAACAGAAAGGAGGACAGACAGCCATGGAGACTGCAACGAATCATGTTCTGCCTGCTATTAAGAGAAAGCGCGATAACGACAAGCTGCTGGAAACGTTATTGTATACCTGGTCCGTCATTGTGCTTATCCTTGTATTATATCCGCTTTATTTTATCGTTATCGCGTCTTTCAGCGATCCGTCGGCCGTAGGCAACGGGAAAGTGTGGCTCTGGCCTCAAGGATTTACATGGGACGGCTACAAGGAGTTGTTCAATCATTCGAATATATGGATCGGATACCGGAACACGATAGCCTACACGGTTGTCGGCACCGCAATCGGGCTCGCGGTCAACCTGTCGGCGGCCTACGCCTTGTCGAGGAAGGATCTGGTCGGCATCAAGCCGCTGTCGTTTTTCTTTATTTTCACCATGTTCTTTAACGGCGGCCTGGTGCCTACCTTTCTGACGATCCGCGATTTCAATCTGTATGATACGTTCCTGGTCATGGTGCTTCCGTTCTCGGTCGCCGTATTCGACATCATCGTGGCGCGCACCTTCTTCCGCACGGGTATACCGGCCGAGCTATGGGAAGCCGCGCAGATCGACGGCTGCGGCAATCTTCGATTCTTTGCGCTCATGGTGCTGCCGTTGTCCAAAGCCATCATTTCGGTGCTCGCCTTATGGTTCGCGGTCGGCCATTGGAACTCCTACTTCAACGCGCTTATCTACTTGCAAAATAAAGATCTTCATCCGCTTCAACTCGTGTTGCGGGACATTTTGGTCACCAATCAGATGCAGAACGCGCTGGGTACGGGAGAAGCGGCCCAAATCGCGCTGCGCCTGGCCAATTTGCTTCGTTACTCCGTCATTATCGTCGCGACGCTCCCTATTATGTGCCTCTACCCGTTCGTGCAGAAGCACTTTAACAAGGGGGTGATGATCGGCGCCGTCAAGAGTTGATAAGCAGCGGGAATGCATGGCGTGTTACACTAATTCTATTAAAGGGGAGTTCGACATGGCGAAGATGAAACAAATGTTATCCGGTTTGGCTCTAATCTCCGTATTGGGAACGGCCGTGCTTGCAGGCTGCAGCAACGGAGCGGATCCCGACAATGGCGGATCGAACGAGGCTGGCGGCAAATCGACAAGCGAGCCCGGAAGCGGCTTTAACAAAGAAGGTTTGCCGATTACGGACAAACCGGTGACGTTGAATGCTCTGACGATTCGGTGGGGCAATATGGGAGATACGTTTACAAAAAACACCTGGCTGCAAGAGCTCGAGAAAAACTCCAATGTCAAGATCAATTGGCAGGTCATCTCCAACAGCGATTGGGAAACGCAAAAATCCGTCATGCTGGCAAGCGGCAAAATGCCGGACATCATTATCGGCAACATGGCCTTCGGCGATTCCGATATCGTAAACAACCTCAATTTGTTCCGTCCGCTGGACGACTACATCGAGCAATATATGCCGAATCTGAAAGCGGCGATGGCCGAAATGCCGGATATGAAAAAACTGAGCACATTCCCGGACGGCAAAATCTATTCGCTGCCCGCAAGGCTGCCGTCGCGCCCCTACTCCTCCGTACAGCCGGTCATCAACAAGGCATGGCTGGACAAATTGGGGTTGAAGGCGCCGGAGACGCTTGACGACCTGTACAATGTGCTGAAGGCGTTTAAAGAGCAGGATCCGAACGACAACGGCAAGGCGGACGAAATTCCGTACAGCGACTCCAAGGATGTCGACATGAATCTGTTCTCGCCGTTCGGCATAACCGACATTCGCGGCAATCATATGATCGTCAAGGACGGCAAGCTGGAATATTTCCCAACCTCCGAAGCGTACAAAGCGGGAATCGAGTGGGCGAACAAATTGTTCTCCGAAGGGCTGATCGATAAGGAAACATTTACTCAGGACAACACGATGCTGACGGCCAAACGCCAAAATCCCGACGCGGCGCTGGTCGGCTTCTCCTACCAGTGGACGCCGGATGCCGTATTCGGCCAGTGGAGCGATCAATACGAAACGATCGTGCCGATTACCGGACCGGACGGAAATAAATATCAGATTGGCGACCCCAACGGTCTCAGCTTCCGTCGCAACGAGGTGCTTATTACGACAAGCAACAAATATCCCGAAATTTCCGCGCGCTGGGCGGATCAGTTCTACACCGGCGAAGCCAGCATCCAGAACTTCTGGGGCGCCATCGGCACCTCGATCGAGAAAAACGCCGACGGCACGTACACGCTTATGGATCCGCCGGACGGCACAAGCGCGGACGCCTGGTACTGGGACAGCTCCCTGCGCGACTTCGGCCCGAAATACGTCAGCCCCGAGTTCGAGAAAAACATTAAGCTCGACCCGTCAAGCGGCGACGGCTTAAAGCTCCAGCTCGACGGCCTGAGCAAGGACTATGTGACGGAGCCCTATCCGGAAGTCATGTACACGGTCGAGGAGTACGAGGAGCTTCCGACGCTGACCACCGATATCGAGAGCTATATCAAGAGCACGCGCGCCAAGTGGATTACCAAAGGCGGCGTCGATCAAGAATGGGACGCTTACGTCGAAAAGCTTAACGACATGGGCTTGCAGAAGCTGATTCAGATTTATACGGACGCTTACGAGCGTTACGACAATATACAGTAATGAAAATACTCAGCCAGTTAAAGGAGCAGCTATGAGGACATATCGAATCGGATTGATCGGACTCGGCGGCATGGCGCATTCGCATATCCGTTGGATGGCGGATGAGCGCCGCTATAAGGTTGTGGCCGTAAGCGACGTGGATGAGCGGGCGTTGGCGGAGAAGGGAGAACAGCTCGGCATTGAGGCCGGCAAAAGGTACCCTGATTTTGTAAGGCTCATCGAAGACCCCGAGGTCGACGCGATCGTTTCCGTAACGCCGAACAACGTCCATTCGGATATCTTGCGCGCTTGTCTTGCGGCAGGCAAACCTTATCTCGCGGAGAAGCCGTTCACCCGCGTCTTCGCTGAAGCGGAGCAGCTTCTGGAGCTGTACGAACGGGAGCCGGTGCCCGGCATGGTTGGTTTTAGCTATCGTTACACGCCGGCCTTCCGCTATGCGCGCGAGCTCGTTCGGGAAGGCAAGTTGGGCACGGTGCGCAGCTTCTCGATCCAGTACTTGCAAAGCTGGGGAGCCGTCCCGAACGACACGCCGTATCTGTGGCGCTTCGACAAGGACATCACCGGCACGGGAACGCTCGGCGATCTGGGCTCGCATATGATCGATCTGGCGCGGTTTCTGTTCGGCGAATTTCAGGAGCTGTCGGCGCAGCTGCGCACCTTCGTTCCCGAGCGGCGGGATCCCGCTACCGGGGAGATGGTCAAGGTCGAGGTCGATGATTTCGTAAGCTTTCAGGCGCGGATGACCGGCGATGCCGTCGGCATCTTCCAATCGTCGCGCAACGCGATCGGCTCGGGCAATCAGCATGAGGTATCGGTCTATGGCGATCTCGGAACGCTGCATGCGTCCACGCTAAATCCCGATCAGCTCGTATGGATTCGCGAAGAAGCTCCGGGACAGCTTGCCAAGGCGGTCATCGACGTTCCCGAACGGTGCAAAGTGTCGCAGTACGGCGACTTCCTGTCGCTGCTGGACGGCCTCGCCCCGGACGGCCTTCCGGGCTTCATGGACGGGTATCGCAATCAAGAGGTGCTGGACGCCGTCATCCGCTCGAGCGCGGAGAAACGTTCTGTCGCATTGCCGCTGCGGTAAGTCAAAATGGACGAATGCAAGAGGAGCAGATAAGCTCAAAGCTTATCTGCTCCTCTTGATTTGCCGGCCAAACCTATTCGATATCCGGATGCCGGTTTCTTTTTTAATATGGATCAAAAATCGGATGGAATATTCATAAGTACGGTCACTGCTTCCGACCTTTTCAAAAAGGCATGGAAATCAAATTGGCCATTCCCTTTGCCCTTGATCCAGCCGGCTTGGTGAGCAGCGGCGACATATTCAGTTGCCCAGCCTGGTAACAGGTTAATGTCCGTATAAGGCAACCCGGTTTCAAGACTGTCAGGCTTCGGTTCGGCTGAAAAGGCTCTTGCCGCGATAACAACCATTTCAAGACGAGTGATAGGCGCGGATGGACGGAAAGTATAATCGGCAAAACCCGTAATAATGCCATTATGAAGAGCTATTCGTACTGCCTCCTCCGCCCAAGGGGCAATTTCGTTTTCATCCTTGAAGCTCTGCGGATTGCCACTTCCAGAAAGCGCTGCAAGCTTCCCTTCCCCTCGCAGCTTATTGATGACCATAAGCAAGAATTGTTCACGGGTCACGGTATGCTCCGGCCGGAACGTTCCGTCAGGGTATCCTTGCACGATGCCGGCCTTAGACGCACGGGCTATCGCATCGAATGCCCAATGTCCCGCGATATCTCGGAAAGGAGCGCCCCCCTCTGTTACGCCTCCAGCTTCAGTACCATCCTCGTTTTCTATCTCAGTGTCCGTCTGATCTTCTGTTTCCTCCTCTTCTCGGCCTTGCTCGCCTCCAGATTCGCTTGTGCCCGGTCCACCGGCGCCTGGCTCTTCCGTATCCGTTTCCTCAAGCTTTAATCCGTAAATTTCCACCTCGTTAATACTGTTCCACTGGTTGGCGCTATTTCCGAACGCTACAATGCGGACATGTCTCGCGTTCGTAGCAGTGAACGGGAATCGTTGCAGCTCCGATGTTGTGCCCGAGCTGAACCCTTCATATACAGTCGTCCAATCCGTACCATTCTCGGAAAGCTCAATATTAAAGTAGGTGGTACGCACATGCCCTTGATAAAAGCCGATTTGGAGTAATTCTAGCTCACGCTTATCTCCGAGGTCATATTGTATCCATTGCCCTTGCCCCTCGGCAGACCATCGCGTAGCCATGTTTCCATCAAGCGTGTTTTCCGGCACATTGCCATCATGGGCACTCGCGGACACAGCGACAGGGATATACCGTAAACGATGCTCTTGCTCAAGCGGAGCCTCTTCATACGAAAATTGGATATAATAACGTGAAGCAGACTTCACATGTCCGGGATCAGATACATCGATTCTGGCTACCCCCGGAATGCCCGTTGCTTGTTGAACTGTAGCATTGAAGCCCGGCGCTGACGCAGATACGGACGGAACAGCAGTTCCTGACGGCAATGCCACTTCATACACATGACGCAAAGGATCAAATTGGGCAAGCAGCTCGCCACCGATATGCAATGCAGACGGTCTTGCGGCAGGCGGGCCTTCCGCAATGCTCCAGTTATTAAGCGGCACATAATCCGGAATGCTCGTATTGAGAAGATCATCTGCCATGAGCGGCGTCATCAGAACACGAATGGTCGTATCCAGTTCGTTCTCCAAATGGATGACCAGCTTCTTAATGCCGCGGTTTGGCGTTTGTCCTGCCGGATTAGGCGAAGACGGCAGCGGCTCCGCTTGCATTTCCGTAAAGCTGGCATGAGCAGGCTCTAGCAATTGTACATGCAGCAAACGTCCGTTCTGCGACAACAACGCGTCCTTCCCGCCAGTGCCGATCTCGATCTTGGCGGAGGTGTGCATGAACCAATACAGCTCGGATTGTTGTTTGAACGCGATCTCGTCTTGTACGAGAAACTGTCGACGATGATTGAGCAGTGCCGTACCTCGCTTGACCGAAGCGGCATCTGCCTTGTAAGCAGGTGTCAAATCCGCAATCGCGAACGCCCCCTCCGGGCGTTCGAAAGCCGTACGGACAATTTCCGATACAGCCGTTACGTCCTGCTCAGCCACACGCGAAGCGCGTGGGTTCATGACCAAAGTGTTGTGCCCTTCGGTCCGCTTGCGGTAATACGCCCATCTTTGCGAATGCTCTCCCATATCCCAGTAGCCCGGCAAATTATAATTTTCGGAGCCGCTGTCGAGAGCCCAGCGAACGCCATAAGCATCGAATACGAATGAACCTGTATCCAGGTCGCCGTGGGGCGCGCCATTGATGCCTCCCTTAAAGCCTGCAAACAATGCATTCGGATCTCCCCAGCTACTGCGCATCGTTACTGCTTGGGGCACAACAAAATGGTTGTCAAAGCTCGTTGGCTTGATATTTCCGTATATTTCCGGTCGATACCAGAGTAGATCGTACATCCCCGGCACCGTGGCCCCGGTATCGACCGTATGGTTGTGATACCAGGTATAGGACGGTTCATCGAATTTATCGGCAAACCAGAGCAGAAGGCGGCCAGGAATAGGCAAGCTGCTGTTGTCCGAGTAATTGAACGTCCCCTGCGGACCATAGATTTGAATCGGGTACAGGGGCGTTTCCTTCAAGCCTGCTGCTTGCGAAAAGCCGTGATCATGGCCGAGCGCGGTGTCCAACGCCGATAGAAACTGGACCAGATAGACGGTTCCGTACTCCCAATAGCCGGGTCCTTCGATCGCGGAGCCGTCCGGTGCGTATTGCGGCAATCCGTATTGAATGGATTTAAATGCCTCTCGCAAAATAAGCCCCGATAATTCTTCCTCCTCCTCGGCAATTGCCAGCGCTCCAAAGGACATGCCTGTATTGCCGATGAAATTCCAGTTGTTGCGGTTGTACACCCACCAATAGGTTTTGTCCAGATACATCGGCACCGCCGGGGATAGTCCTTTTACCTTGATGGCCTCTCTTACTGTAGCCCGCTGATCCGGCGTCAGCCCATGGTATAACCAATCGTAACCCAGGGCTATCCCGTTGGTCATCGTTGCCGTATCCAGAAAGTGACCCGGGCTCCAATCCGGATAGGCCGGGCCTGACACATACTCCAGCTCCTCCCAGGCGCGTTCCAGATATCGATCTTCTCCCGTAATTTGATACAGAAAAGCAAGGGTAGAGATCCGCTCGCTGGAGGTCGTGTCCAGACGCAGCCCATCCGGTTTCGCATAGGGCTTTGGCGGTACTTGCATATATTGTTCGGCCTCTGATTTTATTCGATCCAACCAGCTTGCGACGCGGTCGTCGCCACTCGCCAGCAATGTACGAATGCGTTCAAAATCGTTTTCTGTCGCCAGCAGCCGCGGATGATTGTTATTCGGATGCCGGGTTTTCAACTCTGCAATAATGGCATCGGCCGTAGGCGCCGTATAGACCTGAACCAGCGCGGACGCACTTAATCCGTGCTCGTTCGTCACTTGTACCCCAAACGAATCGCTGCCCGTAAAGTTTACATTCGGCGTGTATTGCCATGCCCCGGTAGCCGGATCCATAACGGCACTGCCCGATACCGGCGGTTTTTCCAGCTCATAAGAGAGTAATGTCCCGTTTGCCTGCAACACGGTCATTTTACCCGATACCGGCTTGTTGAAGTCCGTCGGCTGGATAACATCTTCAAGCTTTGGCGGCAATGCGCGAGGCAAGATGGTTATCGCTACCTTGGCCACTTGAAGCCCGCCAGACGCATCCCGTATCAGGACGTAAAACTTGTCCGCCGAAGCTCCTTGCTCCGGCGCATAATACGTCCAATTGCCGTTGACATCAACCCTGGCAATGCCGCTGTCCGGAACGGCGAGTTTCTCGTAAGCCAACGGGCCGCCGATGCCTGATTGGGCGGTTATTGCCCCGCTGGTCTGCTGGCCGGCGGTCACCGTGGCAGACGTATCCTCTACGCTTATGTTTGCCAGTTGCCCCACAATAACAAGTCCGCTTATGCGGATGGCGCCATTGCCGGCTGTCGCGGTAATCACGGCCACCCCGTCCTGATGGGCGGTGACAACGCCGTTATCTACAGTGGCGATGGCAGGAGAAGAAGTCGTCCAAGCGACATCCTGTTCGGTTGCATTCTCAGGTAGTGGCCGTACAACCATTGTACCGCTGCCGCCCGGATTCAGGTTCAAGGTTTCTGCCTCCAGTTGCAAACCGGCAAGAGGTATAAAGGGCACAAAGCTGCTATCGTCGAACCATACCGTCCCCGTTCCGTTCTCGAAGAAACTTTCCCAAGTAACTCGCCTTGCTTCCGGCGCCAGATTCACCATCAATTCCAGCAATGTCCAGTCATCCGTCTGTTTGAGCCTGCTCGACTCTATATATCCAATCCGCTGATTGTTTTGATCGACAATGACGACTCTAAAGTAAGCTTCACCGGTAAAGTCCGCCGTTTTCACCCATTGACGGAGCCGATATGTCTTCCCGGCTTGGGCGGCCGAAATCGCGATATTTTGATTAAAGGCTCCTCGTCCGTATTCATTCGTCGAGATGCGCAGGGACTGATTGCCGTTTCGATAAGTCGTATTGTCGAGTTCATAAAGCGGGGTGCCTTGGAAGGTGTACGTCCCCCATGGCGCTATTGCCCCCGTTCCCTCGAACCCTCCATTCAAGAGAAGCTCTGCAGGCGCAACGATTTCCGTCATGGTTACATCATCCAGCCATAATGTGCCCGTTCCGTTCTCCAGAAAGCTTTCCAGCACGTACCGATGAGCGTTGTCTGCTACAGGCACGTTAATCTCCAGCTTGGTCCAGTCTGTAGTTGTACTGATTCTGGATGACTCCAAATACGAGATTCGCTCATTGCTATCCGTATAAATCTGAATGCGAAGGTAGGACTCGGCTGCAAAGTCCGCTGTTTTTACCCATTGCTGCAGAGTATAAGTTTTGTTTTTCTGTTCCGCGGTAAATTGTCCCCGCTGAATCATCGCGCCCCGACTGTTATCGGATGCGCTGATCTGATAGGAGCGGTATCCTGTCCGAGCCTCGGACTGGTCGACGACATATGCGGGACTGCCGCTGAACGTATAGCTTTCCCAGTTGTCTGCTTTCGCGCCCGTGACTCTCTCAAAGCTGCCATTGGCCAAAATGGAGTTGTTCGGGCCAGCCTCATCCGCGACGATGACCAGGCTGCTGTCATCATACCAGACGGTGCCCGTGCCATTCTCATAGAAGGATTCCCACTTGATATGCGTAGCGTTCGCAGGGATTTGCGCCTGCCTCTCCAGCACCGTCCAATGATTCGCGGATTTCACGATATTGGAATAGATCGCTGTCCCCAGGGCCGTATTGCCGCTGTAAAATTGAAAGCGAAAATAGGCATCCCCTGTAAAGTTGTCGGTGCGAACCCATTGCTGCAAGACGGCTGGTTTCCCTTGCTCCTGCATGCCAATCGGGAATTTCTGATGCACGGTGCCTCGATACTGCTGATCGGCATGAATGCGCATCGCGTGCGCTCCGTTGCGCGATACCGTTTGATCCGAAGCGATGTCGGCCGTTCCCGTAAAATCGAATTTGGACCAGCCTTCCAGGCTGCCGAGTTCGAATCCTCCGTTTGTTATGACGGTTGCCGCGTCGGCAAATGCCACCCCCTTGCTCCCGTCCCCGGAAAGAAAAGATACATTGGGACTCAACAATATCGCTGCCAGCAAAACGATAAATGATTTCCGCAGCTCGTTTGTGAAGCGCTTCCATTTTATCATGCTAATTCCTCCTTAAATTGTAATCATATCCGGGCGTCACCATTCACACAATCGAACTAAACCCTATTGTGGTTAGATAAAGGTACCGCTCCCTATATCGCTGGGGGAACAGTACCTTAAGGGAAGAACACCGCCTTTTTAACAGCTCTGCTCCCCTGGTACTCCTTCAACACTCTTACTTGGAACTCTGCTAAATCTATTTCGCCCACTATACTTCATCCCATATGCGGCGTGCATTATCCAAACAAATTCCAGTTGCGCGCTTACACTCCTCCATGCCCTCGAACTCAATGGAGAAATAGCCATTATAGCCGGATTTCTTAATCAAACGCAGTACTTCTCTCATGTTGATATCCCCATCGCCGAGGATGGAGCCTCTCAAATAGTTGCCATGTATAGTCGGAAACCAGCCTTCGCCCTTATTGTGGCTGGACGGCCGCAGGTAGAAATCCTTAAGATGAATCATCGATGCAAATGGAAGATTGCTAGCCACAGCTACTACTGGGTCTTCGTCCGCACACATGAAGTTGCCAATATCAAGCGTCGTTTTGAAGTTCCCCCGACCTGTCTCCTGTACCAACATTTGAACGCGGTCGCTTGCCTGAATCAAGTTGCTGTGATTCTCTACACTTGTCGTGATGCCCAGCGGTGCCGCGTAGTCAGCTATCTGGCGACAGGCATCCGCCAGCTTAGGTAGCAACGAACAGAAGTTCCTGATGGATGTATCACGGGACGAGGCGACATCATGTCGCATATGCTTCACGCCAAGCGCAGCCGCAATGTCTACATGGCGCTTCACTCTGCGAATCTCCTCTTCCAACTCCTCCGGTTGCTTGTTCCCGAATTCAGCCACAATGGAATAATTGGATATCTCCAGCTTCTTATCCGCAGCTCGTTGGCAAATAGCTTGCACCATTTCTGGCTCGTCTGTCAAATCGATTCCGAGCGGTGCGACTTCGACATGATCGCCGCCAATGTCAGCAATAAAATCAATGACATCCAGTAAGGACATCTCCCCCGTCTTCGTCGCTTGAAATAAACTGTAAGTGCTTATTCCCAGTTTCATCGTTGCGTCTCCATTCCTTCCTATCTTGCTTGCTCCCGAACACGCTCATACCAATATCCGGGAATGTTGCTGGTCATGCGGAGGAGCGCCTCCAGGTAGTAATAGTCGCCCCAAATCATGTAATCATCCGGTCCCAGTCCCCCGCGAACGTAGTAGGAGCCATGCTGCAGCAATCCTTCTTCGTCCGGCTTGCCGATGGTTGCATAATGCTTGACCAGAGAGGACATAGTGCCTTCTACAGCATTCTTGAACGTTTGTTTTTCGTCATCTCCCTCTCTCAGATGACTTATGATTTCCAGCAGGCCGCAAGTCGCAATCGCCGAAGCGGAGCTGTCTCGGGGCGTGCCGGGTTGCGCGGGCACGTCGAAATCCCAATACGCAACCTCATCCTCGGGCAGATGGGCGATGAAGAAGCGGGCAGCCCGCTTCGCCGTCTCCAGATATGGCTTGTTGCCGGTGTAGCGGTAAGACAACGCAAAGCCATAAATCGCCCATGCCTGACCGCGGGTCCATGTGGAACCGTCATGGAATCCCTGGTGAGTCCCGCCCCTGATTGGTTTACCGCTCTCCGGGTCGAAATAAAAGGTATGATAAGTGGAGTCATCCCCCCGCATGAGATAACGCCTGCTTTTGTCCGCATGACAAATCGCCGCTTCTCGATAGGCTTCATTCCCGGATTGCTCGTACGCCCAGTAGAGCAAGGGAATGTTCATCATACAGTCGATAATGATGCGGCCGCCGTTCTCCGGATGACCGGCTGGCCCCCAGGCCTGCAAAAAACCGCCATCCGGGCGCCATCTCATCATCAGATGATCGGCGGCATCCAGCGCCAGCTGTCTGCCCTTATCCGATCCGCTTACGATCCATGCAGCCAATGCCGACGGCAGATAGAGAAAGCCGATATCATGATGGTCCAGCTCCCGCTTGGCAGAGAGCCGTTCCCGGTAGCTGTCCAGATGCTTGAGACCTGTCTCCTTAAAGAAGGCATCGCCGGTATATTCGTAACAGAGCCAGATCATGCCGGTGTAGAAGCCTTCAATCCAGTCGTTGTTCTCCCCCCAGTCGTAACGGTTCTCCGTGGTAATGTGAGGGAAACGAAGACCAAACTGCTCGATATTCTGTCTTGTCTTCCTGACCGCATCTTCAATCGCTTGCTGCCACATCCGTAAACACCTCTATTCTTTAATCGCGCCAATCATTACGCCCTTGACAAAGTACTTTTGCAGGAAAGGGTATAAGAACAAAATCGGCAATGTAGCTACCATAATGGTCGCATATTTGATCGTCTCCGCCACCGGCATTCTGTCGCCCCCACCTACGCCAGTCATCATGCTGTCCGTATTATTCTGGATCAGAATCTCGCGCAGAATTAGCTGCAGCGGAAACAGATCCCGGTTCCGAAGGTACAGCAAGGCGTCGAACCATTTGTTCCAGTGCCATACGCCGTAGAACAGAACCATGACGGCAATGACAGGCAGCGAAAGAGGAATAATGACGCGAATCAAAATGGAGAAGTCGTTTGCACCGTCGATTCGCGCCGATTCCTCCAGTGCAGGCGGTACCGCTTGGAAGGAGGTGCGCATAATGATCAGGTTCCAGGTCGTCATGGCGCTGGGAAGAATCAGCGCCCAACGGGTGTCCAGCAAGCCCAGGTCCAGCATAAGCATGTACTTGGGAATCAAGCCGCCGTCGAAAAACATCGTTAATACAATCAGGACCATGATGGTCGTACCCCACATGACATTGCGGCGAGACAATCCGTAAGCGCCTAGCGCCGTCATCACGAGATTCAGCGATGTACCGACCAGCACATAAAAGATTGTATTGATGTAACTGGTCACGATATTGGGATTCTGGAGCACCATCTTATACGACTCCAGCGAAAATCCTTTAGGCCATAACAAAATGCCCCGATGCTGGACAAAAGCGGCAGATTCGCTGACGGAAGCGAACAGGACATAGATAAACGGATACATGGTGACGATGGATAATAAAATTAAAATGACGACATTGGACAGATCGAACGTTCGTTCGCCCAATGATTTCGAATAGTTCATCGTTTATTCTGTCCTCCTACATCAGCTTGGTGTCGCTGAAACGCTTGCTCATATAATTAGCCGAGAACAGCAATGCAAAATTAATCAGGGAATTGAACAAGCCAACGGCGGCACTAAAGCTGTAACTGGCTTCCAGCACCCCTTTGCGGTAAACGTACGTGCCGATAACATCAGCTGTTTCGTAGGTCATCGGATTGTACATCAGAAGAATCTTCTCATCCTGGAGGGCCATCAGCGAACCGATCCGCAAAATAAAAAGAATAATAATCGTCGGCATAATGCTGGGAATCGTAATGCTCAATACCTGCCGCAAACGTCCTGCCCCGTCAACCTTGGCGGCTTCATAGAGCGAAGGGTCAATGTTGGAGATGGCAGCCAGGTAGATGATCGAGCCCCAGCCGATGCCCTGCCAGACGGCAGACGAGGTGTACAAGAATCGGAACCACTCCGGCAAGCGCAGGAAAGGCGTGGGATTGCCGCCAAAAAATTGGATAAGCTGATTGATCCAACCGTCCATGGACAGGAAATCCGCCAACATGCCGATCACAACCACAATTGAAATAAAATGCGGCAAATAGGTGATGGACTGGACGGTTCGTTTGAACATGCGGTTTCTGACTTCGTTAAGCAGCAAAGCCAATAGAATAGAGGACGGGAACACAAAAATAAGATCGTACAAGCCGAGTAAAATCGTATTTACGATAATGCGTTCGAAAAAAAAGCTGGAGAAAAAACTCTCGAAATGCGCGAAGCCGATCCAGGGACTGCCTGTAATTCCGAGTCCGGCAGAGAAGTTTTTGAATGCTATTTGGATGCCATACATCGGCCCATAATGAAAAATGCCGTAAAACGCAATAACAGGCAGCAGCATAAAATAAATCATGGTATTTCTGCGAAAGTCCTTTGCCGCACGCCGACGAAAGGACGGCCTATTCCACGCATCTTTGGCTGCGGTTGTGTGTAGCGGCTGCATGTTCAGCTCTCCTCTTCAGTATTTGAACGGACGTGCCGGCAAACCGTCCAAGATCTACCGACACGCTCTATTCCTAGTTAATCCCGAATATTGAAGCGGTCCAGTCCTGCTTGCTGAATCTGTATCGCATCTTCAATGCCCATCGATTGAATGATGTTGACAAACTGATCGAACTGATCAAGCGGGGTGACGCCCATTATAAATTTATTGACCATTTCATCGTAGTAGGTTTTGACGTCATTCATAATCGAGGCGTACTTGGAGCTCTCCTCGGATGTCAGCGAGAGGGTCGGTATCCAGCGGTCGTTCTCTGCATTCATCCACGTGGAGATAGCTTCCTTCTGCGTTGGCAGAACGGCATATTGCTCCATGTACCTGCGATCCTGCACGAATGGACCGGAATAATTGGCCATCATGTATTTGGCCATTGCCTGAGTAACCGGCAGATCAGGGTTTTTCATGACTTCATCTGTATAAGTAGGATACCCGTCAACAACTTCATAGCTGACGCCCTCAATGCCGAAGTTAAATAGCATATGGCCTTCTTCTCCATAGTTGTAGTCAAGCCATTTCACCACCTCTTCAGGCTTCGGATGGTTCTTGGTAATCGCTGCGCCGATTCCGGCGTACGGGGCTTCCTTCTGTCCCAGTAGCGGCTTGTCGCCCTTGTTCAGAACGGCATTGGGAGCGCCTGCCAGCTTGAAGGACGGGTTGCTTTCCTTCATCAAGTCCGTATATCGGCCAAGGCTGCTGCCAGAGTAGCCGACGAATGCGCCCAGTTGATTATTCGTTACTTTCGCATCCTTTAATGTGCCGTCCGTTGCCGCATAATCCGCATCGATCAGCCCTTCTTGATACCACTTGTTCATCGTCGTCAAATATTCCTTGAATCCCGGCTGGATCGGTCCATAGTGGACCTGGCCGTCTAATTGATAAAAAGCGTCCGTAATTCCCCATGCCCCGAGAAAAGCCTGATTCAAGGTAGTCATGGGAATGTCGAGGAGAAACGGGATCTCGTCCGGTTGTCCATTCTTGTTCGGATCTCCGGTTTTGAATGCCTTCAAGGTCTCGTACCACTCGTCAATGGTTTCGGGCATGGGCAGATTCAGCGCATCCAGCCAGTCCTGACGGATGACCAACCCGTTGTAGGTGAGCAGGTAGTCGTCGCCCCTGATAAACGGGAACGCATAGATATTGCCGTCATCCGTCGTAATGAGTTTCCGGTATTCCGGATTGTCGTTCAGCAACTTGGTCAGATTAGGCGCATGCGCATCAATCAACTCATTTAGACGAAGAATCGTGCCATCCGCAATTGCTCTGTCCGAGCCTCCTGCAACGCCTGACCAGGTATGTTGAATAATATCCGGCACATTACCCGAGGACACCATCAGATTAAAGGCATCGATCTCCTGTCCTTGCGGCGGGTGCTGGAAGGTCACTTTCGTACCCGTAGCTTTCTCAATCTCCTGATAGAGGGCAATTTCGCCGGCATTTTTCATCGTTGCCGACACGTTGGGATTTAGCGCTACCCAGTAGGTCAATTGGCTGGGATAAGCAACCTGGGCGCTGTCAGAAGCAGCACTTGCTCCCGGCTCGGCTGATGCTTCGGGCGCGGCGTTATTTCCGTTGCCGCTAGCACAGCCGGTTAGAAGTGTTGCCAGTAGTGCGGATGCGATAAACCCATTCAGTTTCGACTTGTTTTTTGTTGTCACTTTCAGACTCCTCCTTTTTTTGTGTACGAAATGAACAGAGCGTTGTCTACCATGCGCTGCCGTTACCATGCTGTCGCAGGGTGATTGCTCTGGGCCAATTGTACGTAGAGTCCGTCCTATTCGTACATAGTACATATTAATGGTCGGCAGGCGCATGTTAAGGTTAACCAAGTCCGGAAGTGCTATAAACCGCGACAGCACTACTCTCGGCGCCGGAAAAGTTGCGGGTACAGGACAATGTTAATGGGCGCAGGCCATGCTTAAGATTTATGCATTTCTTTATATCTTCCGGGAGTAATACCTTCATACTTTTTGAACATCCGGGTGAATCCAATATCGCTGGAGTAACCGACCTTCATAGCGATCGCCGCAATCGTGTGATCATCATTCCGGAGCAGAGCTTTGGCATGTTTCAATCGCACCTGAGCCAAATAATCGGTAAGTGTTACACCGGCGTTTTTCTTGAAGAAGGTCGATAGATATTGCGGAGTAATTTGAAATTGCTCCGCCATATATGCGAGACTCAGCATCGGGTTAGCATATTGCTCGTTAATGTAAGTCTTCATTCGCTCCAGCATCAGGATCGCCGGATCTCCGCGATGGGTGTTGACATGCATGCATACTTGCTCATACATGGCGACCACATCCTGATAGAGCTCCTCTATCGAGCCAACCTCCCAAAGCTTGCTCATTGGGCTGCGAGTCTGTCCGAAAATATCCTCGTATTGCAAACTTAATGTGTTGAGCAGCTTGAACAAGGTGCTGATAAGATTGGAGAATAGCAGTTTGCCCAGTTCAGGCGTCAATTGGTTACCCTCGAAGTTGCTGGTATACAAATTCCGGATAACCTCGATGGCTTTGGCCGCATCGCCGCTTTTGGTGGCATTGATAAGCTTTACCTCGGTTTCGAGTGGGAAATTATAATAGACGCCTTTTGTATTTTTCACTTCCTCATATAGAAGAACGGATTTGTGGTTGGCAAAGATGGAGTAATCCAATGCCTTCGTACATTCTTTCAAACCGGTTGGGATGGAATGCGCCCCCGTGTGGACTTCGCTGACCGCAAGCGTAGTAAGGGTCCTAAACCGTTCTTCAAGAATGGAGTTCAACCGCTCCGCCCATTCGTAATATTCCTGTCTGCTGTGCTCCAGGGGCAGATTCGTAATGACGGCAATGGTATGCTTGTCCATCTCCACGGAATAGGAGGGCAGCGAAGTCATCTCTTCCGAGATCTTGCCGGCGACAAAACGAATCAAAGCCCATTCGCTCTCCGTGTCACCGCGTCTGAACCCGCTGGCGTCATCCAATCGGATTAGAATAATGCCGAAATAGGGGTGGGGGAACGAGATGCCCATAAAAGTCAGCGTCTCCGGAGTCAACTGGTCCCATTCTACGTATCCCTTGAGTAGTCTGATAAGAAAGTTGGTCCGAATGACCGGGGTCTGTTTTAACAACTGTCCCTCCAGCTCTTGATGTTTTTCCATGGAGTGAATGACGGACGATTTGATGTAATCATATTCATCCAGGTATTGTTTCTCTTCATGCGGCTTGCGGCTGCCGATGGACTGTATGATTTCCTTCACCGGCCGGTAAGCGCGATAGCTCATCAGACTGCATACAAATCCTCCTGCAACAAGGCATAGGATCAACATGCTAAACGCCTTCATCTTGACTATATTGACCTTGTCCCAGAATACATCGTTGGGAACAACGGATATATACTCCCAGCCGCTCTGCAGCGAAAGGGTGGATACGGTCATCGTATTTTTTTGCTTCGCCGCGTCCTCCGCCAGTTCAATGCCGGGATCTCCTGTTCTCAGCAACACTTGGCCGGTAGCATCCTTGATAAACAGCGCTCCGTTATTGGCTTTGATGATTTCCGCCATCAACTGTTGGATCTCCTGTTCATTAATAAGGAAAACCAGCGCGCCGGCAGGGGCTGTACGTTCTCCCAGCGGCAAAGATTGAATATAGGTCACCACATTTCTTTGGGAGATGCCTTGTCCTATGCTCGCGGATGGCAAAAAGCGATTGAATTGCCCCTCTTGCAGTGTCTCCAGCCATTGCTCGTAGCTCATCTGTTCATATCCATAAATGTTGGAATAGAACAGGCGGCTGTTGGTTTTCATGGCAGGCGTAAGAACCGTGTCGCTATTATGGAAATAAACATAAAAGTCGCTGATGAAAGTGCTTATGCTACTGAAGCGTTCCAGCTCATCCTTGAACTGTATAAAATCATAGGACTGCTTTCCTGCAAGCGGAGATGGATGCCTGAGCAGACTTGGCAACTGTGGGTGCGTGTAGATATGTCTAGCCAACTGCCCCATCTCCTCCAGCCTGCCATCCACCACTTGTTTAACCTGTTCAATTAATGCCGAGTTGGCATTATTGGCATTCTCGATCATAATTCCTTCTACTTGGCTGTATAAACCTCCCCCTATGCTGAGCGGAATTAGCAGCACCAGGATATAAGAGATCATTAACGTTGCGAAGACATTCATGCGATTAAATTTTTTTCGTCTATTCGATAGCATAGTTTTATCTCTCCCCCTCACTATTACCTGTTGTTTTAACCATGCCTCCCGGTAAGACAATGTAATTCAACCCGTCAGCCGCAAATCCTTTGCTTAACTGGCTAAAACAAACGAAATCTTAATAATAGACTAGCGATATGTAATATGTACTGCATATTTTCCGGTGAAGAACGCTGGGAGTTTAAAGGTCAAGATAAGAGACTGATCTGAGGTAAGATCGGAGAGGACCCTGATTGTTCAAACCTCTCGCCTACATGCAAATAGCGGTGCAGGATTGAAAATCCCTGCACCGCTATTTGCACTTTTTATTACTCCGCCGCTCTTGCTTCCAGCATTTCTGTAATATCCCGGATTTGTCCCGTAACGGAGATCGGGTCGGAGAAGTAGAAGCGATAACCGTCGATTTCGTACAATCGATTCTCCTGGACGGCTTCAAGCGTGCTCCAAATCGGATCGCCTGCGTAATCGAAGGTTTCCTTATCCGCGCTGACAGCCATGAAAATGTAATCTCCCGCATACTGGGTAATCATCTCGTTCGACAGGCTTAACCAGCCGACAGCTGGGTCGATATCGCGCGCTACCTTTTCATTCATCGGCAAACCCAAATGGCCATGGAACGTTCGCCCCGTGTAAGCACTGCCGTAGAGCGAATTATTCTTGGCGATGCCTCCGTCGAATACGGTCACCTTTTCGCCCTCTTTAATGATTTTGCCTACTCGCTCTTTGGCTTCCGCAAGCTGTTCCTCGAACTCTTGAAGCCAGGCCTCTGCCTTTGCCTCCTTGCCCAGAATAATGCTCAGCTGCTTCGTCTGCTCCCGTACATCATCACCATTCTCGATAAATACGGTCGGCGCGATTTTGGTATAAGCCTCATATTGGTCGGCGCTTCCTGTAACGATCAAGTCCGGCTCAAGCTCCAGAATCGCCTCCAGATTATCGGATACATCGACAATGCCTTCGACCTGATCAATCAGATACGGATTCTCCAAAAACATTTTATTTGTGCCCACCGGCTTCACGTCCAGCGCAAGCAGGTATCCCAAGTAGAAGTCGGTTACTACGCGCTCTGGATTGGCCGGAACCTCGACATCGCCCTTGGCTGTCGATACGACCCTTGTAGCGGCCCCCGTGCTCCCCCCCGTTTCCTTGGCCGGGGCTGTAGCCTCCGCTTGTGTCTGAGCGCCATTGCCTGCTCCGCCTGTCGTTACTTCCGTGCTGCCGTTGCCGCAAGCGCCCAGCAGCAGACCAAACGCGATCAAGAGGCTTGCGGGCACCATTTTTGTATTCTTAAACATCTCTTCTGACCCTCCGTCAACTAATTGATAATAATAATTGTTATCAGTATAGTCCCGTGGGTGGGCCTCAACAATGGGATATCTTCCTCCTTCGGATGTAACATTGTCCTGTGCGCTATGCAGATCGCGCGCAGTCCATTGCTGCCGGTATCTGGTAGGCGAGCAGCCGACATGCTTCTTGAATGCGTTGCTGAAGTAATACACGTCCTGATATCCGACCGAAGCCGCGATGGGCTTCAGCGGCAGCTTCGTCTCTTCCAGCAGTCTGCATGCCTTCTCCATCCGCAGACGAATCAGACAATCGATGGGGCCGCGATTGAGCACCTGCTTGAAGCGGTTGGATAGATGGCCCGGACTCAGCCCCACGGCGGCGGCCAATGTTTCCAGCGTCAGCGGGTTGGCGTAATGATCCAGCATATACTCCATCGCCATCGTCACCAACTGCACGGGACTAATCGTCTTCTGCGGCTCCTGCCCGGTATGATACTGCTCTACGACATAAGAGATCCACTGATAAGCCAATCCCTTCAACCGCATGCCGGCTTGCGGCTGCACGTCTCCCCATAATTCAAACATTTGTTCCAATAACGTGAACACCATTCCTTGTTGGGCAGGCGCGTAATGATAAGCGGCGTGGAACGGATTGCACTTCTGCATCTCTTCCTTCAAGTCCGCGGGCGTACGAGAGTCCAGCTCCGCTTCGTAGAGGACAATACTGCAATCGAGCCCGTCGGCTCCGGCATTCAGCTCCATCCTGCTATGGGGCGGCACATGGAAAATATGCATGCCGTTCGGCGAATATACCCGATTGTTGAGCAGCATCAGCGCGCTGCCGCCGCTTATGCAGAAGAAGCCGCTTGCCGGGAAAGCAACGCTGACACCTTGCGCCCCCGGCCGAAGCGACAACTTCTCCATATGAGATATTCGAATAAACGCATGCGACCATAGTCCAAGATGTTCATTCTGCTGCAGGATCATATCCATGTATATCACACCAGTTCCGGACTACCTTGTCGCTAACGAAGCCCACGCGTCTTCAAGCCACTTATCGAAGTCGTCGCCTTTTTCGCCCTCGCAGGTATCATATATATCAAGTCTCATCTTTTTGAACTTCTCTTTGAAATCCTGATAAGCATGACCGTTCGGCAAGCTTTTCTTTATTCTCACCAGAATTTTGGAAACCTCTCTGCTTAAGTCGCCTTTTTTTCTTGGCGGAAGCTGGACATCCTCACCGAATTGTTTGAGCTTGCCAAAGGCAGCTTCTCGAACCCTATACACGCTATCGTTGTTCATTCTGTGCAATAGTACATCAATGGTTTGTTTCGTTTTCCACTTGCCTAATTCTTCAACCGCATCTAGTCGTTCTCTCCAATTGGACGTCCGGTTCGCAGATGTTTTTAATTGATCATAATTGGGAGGCAACTCATTTTCCACTTCATTTTTATCCAAAGGATCCCATCCTGTTCTATTGTGAATTCAAAAATCGAAACTTTGATTCAATTATAACAGCATGCATAATATCCGCAACAATCGCAAGAAGAGCCGCTCCCGTGAAGGAAGCGGCTCTTCTTGCGTGCGGACTATAGACCGCTCTTGAACGGTCGCCCCTGCGATATCTCAGGTCCGAAGAACATGTCTACTCCTTGACGGCGCCGATGACGATGCCTTTTACGAAGAAACGCTGCAGGAACGGATAGACGAGCAGAATCGGCAAGGCGCTGATAAAGATCTGGGATGCTCTGAGCGTTCGCTGCGACATATTGGCGATGACGCTCGGATCGAATCCCGTCGTGCTCCCTTGCACGATTAACGTCTGCATAAAGCTCGCAAGCGGCAGATTCTCCACGCCCTTCATATAGATGAGACCGTCGAAGTAGGCGTTCCAGTGGCCTACCATCGTAAACAAAGCGATGGTCGCGATCGCTGGCAACGATACCGGAAGGAAGACGGAGACGAAGCTGCGGAAGTATCCCGCTCCATCGATAAAGGCTGCTTCCTCGAGCTCCTTGGGAACCGACCGAAAGAAATTAAGCAGCAAAATAATATTGTAGACCGCCACGAGACCCGGCAGAATAAGCGCAAGCAGGTTGTTGAGCAAGCCCAACTTCAGAATCAGGATGTAGCCGGGCACAAGTCCCGCGCTAAAAAGCATCGTGATGACGAAATACCAGAGATACACGTTTCTGCCGCGGAATACGCGGTTGTCCTTCGACAGCGCGTATGCCGCAATCGAATTTACGGCCAAGGCAAGCGCCGTTCCGAGAACCGTTCTCTTAAGCGAAACCCACAGCGAGGTGACGAAGTTGTCGTTGCCAAACGTCTGAGCATAGGCATCCCAAGTAAATCCCATCGGCCACAGCGTCACAAGTCCCGCATTCGCCGCGGAAGTATCGCTGAAGGACACCATAAGCAGATGGTACAGCGGCAGCAAGCAGCCTATGGAGACTATCGCAAGCAGGATGTAATTGAATACGCTGAAGATACGGTAAGACAGCGTTTTATGGTACACGCGGATCACCCTTCCCAATTAAGCAAATTCGATCGTTCATAGCTAGAAAATGCGGTAACCCGCGTATCGGTAGGCCAAGCGGTACGATATGACGATAAGCACCAGGCTGATCATCGACTTGAACAGGCTGACCGCCGTCGCAAAGCTGAATTGGCCGCTGAGCAGACCTTCGCGGTAAACAAACGTGTCAATAATATCGCCCTGCTGATAGATCATCGGGCTATACAGGTTGAACACCTGGTCGAAGTTCGCGTTCAGCACGTTGCCGAGCGCCAGCGTGGCGACCACGATAAGAATGGGCGTGAGCGACGGAATCGTAATATGCAGCGTTTGCTTAAGCCGGCTTGCGCCGTCGACTTCCGCCGCTTCGTACAGAGCCGGGTTGATGCCGGATAACGCAGCCAGGAAAATAATCGTATTGAAGCCGAACTCCTTCCAGACATCGCTAAAGATAATCGTCAGGCGGAACCAGGTGCCGTCTCCAAGGAAAAAGATCGGTTTGGTGCCGAACAAAAACGTGAGCAGTTGATTGACGATGCCTGTCTGCGCAAGCAGATCGATCAGGATGCCGCCAAGCGTCACCCACGACAAGAAGTGCGGCAAATACACCAGCGTCTGAATCGATCGTTTGAAGCCCATATTCCTCACTTCGTTCAGCAGCAAGGCGAACAAGAACGGAATAATGAGGTTCAATACGATCTTGGAGCAGGCGAATATGAGCGTATTCATCGTTATTTTCATAAAATAATCATTCTCGAACATGTATCGGAAGTGCTTCAGGCCGACAAACGGAGAACCGGTAAAGCCCAAGCTCGCTTTGTAGTCCTGGAAGGCCATCACGATGCCTCCCATCGGCAGATAGGAAAAGACGAAAACGGACAGCACGGCAGGCAGCACCATCAGATGCAATACCCAAGGCACCCGGTATCCCGTTCTTTTTCCCGCTCCCCTTTTGGCCCTGAGACTGGGATCTGTTGAAGTCATTGAGTCCATGGTTCTCTCCCTTTCTAAACATTTCTTGTATCCGGGTCGTAGTCTTGCTTTATATAATAGCAACAGGTACGATAACCGAACTATAGGACATTGTTAGGATCGATAGGGTTTTGTTATGGAAATTGCGGAGGGAGAATCGGTAATGGGGCTCGGAAGAGGCATAAGCATGGTCAGACAAAAAGTAAGTTCCAAAATGAGTTTGTTCGCAAAAATAAACGGGCTGCTTATCATCCTGTTCGTCCCGGTTATCCTTTTTTTTGCCTACTCCAACGGCGTCTCCTCGAACGTTATCGATAAGGAGCTCAAGTCGTCGAATATTAAGCAGCTTTCGTTCCTGTCCAGTCAGATCGAGTCGCGCGTCGACCAGACGATGGACTTCGTCCTGACCTTCTCGAAGGACCCGAACGTCCAGAAGTTCAATGGTCTTAATGTCTGGGACGATCTGTACGACCGCATGCAGACGAGATACGTCATTCAGGAGAAAATGGCGCTGCAATCCGGCGTCATGAACATTTGGCCGGTGCAGTTCACCGTCTACTCGCAGCAGAACAAAGAGGCGCTCTCCAATACGGACAGCATAGCGGTGTACGACGAAGATTATTTGAGACGGAACGGGACGGGCAGATGGCTGTACGGAGACGGGACGACCGCAACACCCGAGCAGCCGAAGGCATTTCATTGGTTCTATGCCGATTCGTTCGGGCAGCAAGGCTCGCTTACCGGCAGCAATCTGGTCGTACAAGCCAGCTTCTATCCAGCCAACATCCAGAATCTGCTCGATACCTATAAGGCGGGCGGGCAAGGCGATCCCATGCTCTATCGCAAGGGCGAGGCTTTAATCCTTAATCGAAGCGCCGATGCGGAGCTCGCGAATCAGTTGGTCCGCTTGCTTGACGAACAGAAGCTGGGAGATACCATGCAGGAAGTCGTGGAGCTCGACGATAAGCGGTACCTCGTCAGCTCGGTAGTGTCCGCCCCATTGGGCTGGCATTTGGTGGACATCGTGCCGCTCGACCGCATTCTCGGACCGATCTCGTTTAGCCGCAACCTGTTCTACGCGGCGATGGCGCTGCTATTCGCGGTAGGCATATCCGCTTCCGTGCTCTTGTATCGCAACGTGCAGCGTCCCATCCGCAAGCTCATACTCGGCTTGCAAAGCGTGCAGCGGGGCGACTTCTCGGTCAGGATGAACTCGAACGTCAACAACGAATTCGCCTTTCTTTTTTACCGGTTCAACGATATGTCCAACCAAATTCAGGAGTTAATCGAAAACGTCCTGAAGGAGAAGCTGCAGGCGCGGGAAGCAACGTTAAAGCAGCTGCAGGCCCAGATTAACCCGCATTTTCTGTACAATTGCATTGGATACATGATTAACATGGCCCAAATGAAGGAAGAAGAGGCCGTCGTTTCGATGGGTCACAATTTAAGCGCCTACTACCGGTATATGACCCGTTTGGAACGTCCCACCGCCTCCTTGAGCGAGGAGGTTCAGTTGATCGTCAATTATTTGGATATCCAGAAGCTCCGCAATGGACGCATTCATTACCATATCGATATACCCGAGGAGATGCTGAAGCAGCATGTTCCAAGACTCATGCTTCAGCCGATCGTCGAGAACGCCGTCATCCACGGCGTCGGCAAAACCTACTCGTCCGGAGAGATTCGCATCACCGGCGAGATGTCGGGCGGGTTCTGCAAGCTTTATGTGGAGGATGACGGCCCCGGGATGTCCGAGGAGCAATTAGACGCGCTGAACCACAAGATGAGGCAGCCGCTCCAGGATGATACGGGATACGGCTTCTGGAATACGAATCAGCGGATCATGCATCAATTCGGCGGGAAATCCCGGGTCGCATTTACGAAATCGGGGCTGGGTGGACTCCGGACGGAGATGATATGGGAGCTTCCTTCCGCTGACGCGGGGCCGGTTCCATACGCACAAGGAGGAGAACAAGTACATGCAAATGATCATCGTTGACGACGAAGCCCACTGGGTAGACAATCTATCCACGACCAAGCCTTGGCATACGCTGGGCATCGATGTCGTTCATAAAGCGTATTCCGCGCAGGAGGCGCTGCAAATCATGGAGTCGCATCCCATCGATATCGTGATCTCCGACGTGCTTATGCCGGAGATGACCGGAATCGAGCTCATGGAGAAAATCCGCGAGTCCGATCAAAGGGTAAAATGCATCATTTTGTCCGGATATTCCGACTTCGAATATACCAAGGAAGCGCTGCGCAACCAAGCCGTGGATTATTTGCTCAAGCCTCCTACGGATCAAGAATTGCTCGGAGCGGTCAAGCTGGCCATCGAGCAATTGGAAACCGAGTGGGGAACGGTCAGTTCGCTCGAACGTACCCGGCATATTCTGCGGGAAAATATGCCGTTCTTGCGCGGGCAGCTTCTGCTGAGCGCCTTTCGGGGAGAGAGACTGCCGCTAGACGAGTGGGAGCGGCGGCTCGATAGTTACGGGCTTCCCTACCGCTTCGGGGAATGCGCGCTCATGCTTGTCCGCATGGAAGAGGAATTCGGACAATACCGCAACAACGGCCAGCATCTGATGGAATACGCCATCATGAATATAGCCGAGGAGATATTCGGCGATTTCGCGCACGCGTGGGGCGTGAAGGAAGAACACGGTTATCTGGCCTTCCTGCTTCAGTTCAAAGAGAAGCCGGCGATTGCGGGCAAAGAAAGCAGTCTGGAGAAGGCTGCCATGCACCTGCAAGCGAAGGTGAAACAATATTTAAACGGTTCCTTGTCCATCGTCATGACGGACTCCTTCGACTTCCCGAACAAGCTGTCGGATCGGTACCGCCATGCGCTGGCCTACTTCAGGCAGATTGTCGGGGACGAAAGAGAATTCGTTATCCGCGCGGGCGACTTGGGCGGCGGAGCGACAAACCGGGTGCTTGATGTCATCCATGCGCCGCCAGTTCTGGGGGCCCTGCTCGAGGCCGGAAGATGGGAGTCCGCCGAGGAGAAGCTGACGGAAGTATTCGCGGAGCTCGACGAGAGATGGTCCGATTCCTGGGAGCATTGTCTGGAGGCCGGGTATCTGATCGCCTCCTCATTTACGAACTACTGCCATCGCCATGGCCATACGCTGGAAGGTCTTCTTGGCGGGGACATCGAGCTCCTGCGTACCGGAGAAGCATTTGCTTCGATCGGCAAGCTTCGCAATTGGGCGTTTGGCGCGCTGGGCAAGCTGAAAGAGACGGCTTCGAACGATGTCAAGGACATACGTTCCGTCTACGTCAGGAAAATTCAGAGCTTCGTCGAAGCGAATCTGCGTCTCGACGTCTCGCTGCGCGCCCTTGCCGATCATGTCAATCTGCATCCGACGCATCTCTCCAAGCTGTACAAGATCGAGACCGGCGAAGGGGTCAGCGATTTTGTCTACCGACTCCGCATGGAGACGGCTTGCCACAAGCTGAAGACGACCGATAAGAAGGTGTACGAGATCAGCATGGAGATCGGTTATTTGGACCCCGCCTACTTCATCAAAGTGTTCAAGAAGCAGTACGGACAGACGCCGCAAGAATTCCGCGAAGGTCACTAACAACATGACAGAGTCCTATGGAAACTGAGAAAATCCTATAGAAGACCCCGCGTGCCTGTTGGTAAAGTAGCTATTGTAACCACATCTTACACAGCAGGGGGATATTCGAAATGGGGAACATGAAGAAGTTATGGCTGCCGCTTGTCGCAATGACGCTCATCGCATCGGCATGCAGCAGCAATGCCGATAACAGCGGGAGTGCGGCCGACCCTACGGCTAGTCCGGGCGCCGCGACGTCCGAATCCGATGCCGCATTCGACAAAGGCAAATACGATCCGCCGATCGAGATCAGCACGGTTATTATGCCGAAGGAATATACGAAAGGCGAAACCAACGAAAACAACGTTCATGACCGTTGGATGCTAGAGACGCTCGGCATGAAGCATAAGGGCACCTGGTATCCTGCCGGCGCGGATCAATACAAACAGCAGCTTCAGCTTGCCCTGACATCGGGCGAGAAGCTGCCGGATTTCGTATTCGTCCCTACCGACCCGGTATTGACGAACCAACTAATCGATTCCGAGCAGTTCATTCCGGTCGACGAGCTGTTCGAAAAATACGCCAGCCCGATCTGGAAGGAGCATGCCGCGAACAATCCTGAGCTGTGGTACCCGTTCACGAAGGACGGCAAGAAGTGGAACCTTCCGATCATGGAATACACCGACAATGACGACACGCTGCTATGGCTCCGCGAAGACTGGATGCAGAAGCTGAAGCTGGAGGCTCCGACCACCATTGCCGAGCTCGAAGTCATTATGGATAAATTTAAAAACGAGAACCCGGACGGATTGGCTCCGAAAGACGTCTATCCGCTGGCGATCTCCTTGAAAAACAACACCAATACCTGGATGGGCGGACTGGACTGGCTGTTCGGCGCCTACGGCGCCGTGCAAGAGCAATGGAACCTGGACGCGAACGGCAACTTGGAGTACGGTTCCGTTAATGCTGGCGCCAAGCAGGCGCTGGCCAAGCTGCAGGAATGGATGAACAAAGGCTACATTCACCCGGACTCCGCGCTATGGGACGAAGGCAAATCGGCTGAAATCTGGACCAAAGGCAACGCCGGCGTCTTGCCTGGCGCGAACTGGGTTCCGGACTGGCCGGCACCGGATTTGATTAATAACGTGCCGGGATCGGTATACAAAGCATACCCGATTCCTGCAGGACCGGACGGCTTGATCGGCACCAAATGGCAGAACTCCGGCGTCAACAGCAGCTTTATGATCAATAAAGACGCAAAACATCCGGAAGCCATTATTTTGTATTACAACTATTTGCTCGACAATTTGGCCAATCCAGCTGTAGGCAGCCCTTACGAATACGGTTTCGCCCAAGGCTACGACTGGGATATCATCGATGGCCAGCCAACCAACGACAAAGAAAAGATCAAAGACTTCTTTGATAAGTTCCCGTTCATCACCGGGCCGGCACGTATTCCCGGCCTCTACATGGAGTCGCTTGTTAAGCTCGCGAACGGCGAGAAGGCGGAGACGCCTTACGAGAAGCAGCAGGAGACATTCCGCAAACCTGAGAACTGGTACGCAGCGAAAGTCGTCATGGACCAAATCGACATCCGCAAGCAAAACTACTTTACGGGTGCGGCTACGCCGGCGATGATCGAGAAGTGGAACTTGCTTCGCCAATCCGAGCTGGAGACGTTTAACAAAATCATCTACGGCAAACTGCCGGTTGACGCCTTCGACGAATTCGTTGCCAATTGGAACGCCAACGGCGGCGAGCAAGTGACGAAGGAAGTTAACGAGTGGTTCCAATCCGTGTCGAAATAAAGAATTCCCATAAATATGAAGCTCAAAAGCACCGTCCCTGCTGAAGGGACGGTGCTTTTGGCGTTGCCGGGCCTATCCGGCAACCGGCTTGTTCGCATGCTTCTCCGATTTTTGAATACATTAGAATATTCGAGAAACAGGAGGACATCCATCATGTCACAACACGGGCAATCGTTTATGAGAGGTACGCTGGTCTTGTCTGCCGCTGCCTTTATCAACCGTATTCTTGGCTTCATCAGCGGCATGTATATCGCTCGCGTACTGGGCGCGGAAGGTATCGGCATCCTGATGATGGCGCATCCGCTCGTCCCGCTCGTCATTACGATTACGGAGCTTGGCTTGCCAGTGGCCATCTCCAAGCTGGTCGCAGAAGCGCATGCACGCGGCGAACGCGAGAAAGTGAGGCGCATCCTGCATGTCTCTCTCGCTGTCACGGGTTTCTTGAGCGTCACGCTCACGACCGTCGTCTTGCTTGGGTCGGAGTGGATCGCCTCCATCCTGTTAAGCGATCAGCGCGCTTATTACGCGATGCTCGCCATTACGCCGATCGCGCCGATCGTTGCCGTATCGGCCGTATTAAAGGGCTACTTCCGCGGGATGCAGCAGATGAAGACAATTGCCGCTTCCGATGTGCTGGAGCATACCGTTCAGATCGCTATCGTACTTGCATTGGTTCACTTATTGATGCCCTATGGGGTTGCTTATGCCGCTGCCGGAGCCATGGCCGCCTCGGTCGTCAGCGAGTTGATCAGCCTCTCTTTCCTGGCTCTAAGCTACAAGTTGTACGGCGAGTCCAAGCTGCCGGGCGAGACCTGGGCGCGCCACCTCAAGCATGGCCGGCGCACGCTCGGAGAGCTGCTGCAGATCGGACTGCCGACGACGGGGCACGGCGTCGTTCATTCGCTGTACAACACGTTCCAGCCCTTGCTGATTACGACCAGCCTGGCGCTGGCCGGCATTGGGACGGCTGCGGCGACGAAGCAATTCGGCTTGCTCGCCGGCTATGCGTTCCCGCTCCTTTTTATGCCGAGCTTCATTACGCAGTCCTTGTCCACCGCCCTTATCCCCGCGATTGGCGAGGCTGCGGCGAACAAAAACAGTCTGCTCATCCATGAACGGATGAATCAGGCGATCAACTTGGGACTTCTAATCGGCGCCCCGGCCACCGTTATCCTCTACGAATGGTCCACTCCGCTCACGACGCTGATCTACAACGCGCCCGAAGCAGGCGTGCTTCTGGCGATATTGGCGCCGATGTTTTTCCTGCATTATTTCGACGCCCCGCTCCATGCCATTATGCTCGGACTCGGCCGCGCGACAACGATGTTATGGAACTATGTCATCGCCACCGTATTCCGGGGGATCTCGATCTTCGTATTAGGCAGCCAATTCGGCATCAGCGGCGTTGCCTACGGCATCGGTATCGGCATTGTGATGCAGACGCTCCTGAACTTTGTGTCCATCTCAAGCTCGATCGGCTTCTATTGGAGCATTCGCCCTTATATCAAGGTCGGGATCTGCTCCATGCTCATGGCGATCGGCGGACACTGGACCTATACTTACGTTGTCGGCCAGGGTATGCCGCAAGTTTGGTCCGTCATCACCTCGATCCTCTGTTCTTTGCTGATCTATCTCGCCGCGCTGATCTTGACGGGGACGCTGACCTGGAGGAACGCCCGCTACCGATTTTCGATTCCGTGGTGATGGGATTCAGGGGTTCATGGGTAAGGTACTGCGAACCGGTCTGAATGGCAAAGGGGCACTGCGCGTCATCATGATTGACGCGCAGTGCCCCTTCTCGCTTCTATAGGCGTTCTAAATATACTGCATGCCGGATAACATCCGGTAGAGCATAACAACCATTTGGGCCCGCGTAACGGAACGAGTCGGCTGAAATTCTCCCCTCTCGTTGCCCTGCACGATACCCGCTTCCGCCGCCTCCCGGACCGCATCCGCGGCCCAATCGGAAACGTCGGCGGCATCGGTAAGCCGGACTCCCTGACGGGCATTGCCAAAGTCCGTTCCCGCCGAACGAACGGCACGCATAATCATGACGGCTAGCTGCTCGCGGGAAACGCCTTCGTCCGGGCGGAACTCCCCGGCTGCGTAACCTTGAATCAAACCGGCGCCATAAGCCGCCGCAACCTCGTCCTTATACCACTTCCCGGCCGTGTCGTAGAACGGGCCCGATGCAGTAGGCCGAAGCCCCAGCGCCCTTACGAGCAGCGCCGCGGCTTCGGCGCGAGTCAGCCGGCCCTCCGGATCGAAGCCTCCGTCGCCACGTCCCTGAACAATCAATTTGGAAGCCAAGAGCTCGGCTTCCCGGCCCGCCCAATGCCCGTCCATATCTTTGAAGGAAACCTGATGGTTCAAGACGGCATAGATGCCGGAGCCAGTCACCTTGAATTCGGCGACCGACCGTCCGTCTTTCATCGCGAAGCTCGCCGGCACGAATCGGAATTGTCCCGTCTGCTCGTCGATGCGAACGAGAACCGCGCCGTCCGGCATTTCGCCATCGCCAAGCAGCAGCGTCTGCATCTGGAAAGGCACCTCGTCGTTCAAGCCGGCCGAGAAACGTACGTAATCCGTAAGCAACTCACTGCGCAGTCCACTCGCCTTAAGGGATTCGGGAGCCTCGCTTAGTCGTTCCGCTCCGAACATCCAAGTCGTCCGAGCTTCCGACTCCGTTGCCGACTGAAGGCCCGCCAGTTTTACGCCAATCGTCGCGCTGTCTCCTTGAAGGAGGAGCACCGCCTCCGGATTCATGGCAAGCAATTTGTCGACTGTCGTTTGATCCAGTATAACCATACCGGATTCTTTAATCGTCACGACGCCTTCCTCTATCCGGTCGATTCCGATGTCGACGGTCGTCTCCGTCCCGTCGGGCCGGATGATCGTTGCGGTCGGACGATTTTGAGGCGTGCCCGTATACGGCAGGTAAACCGTCAGCTCGACCTCGATGGTCAGCCCTTCATAGCCAATCGTCACCTTGGTCGTGCCTGGCGCCTTAGCTTGCGCTCGCCCGGTCGAATCGACCTCGACGATCGAAGCGTCAAGCACGGTATAGGTTACCCCGGATAGTTGGCTTCTGACGGTATCGTCCGAATACGTTGCCGTAACCTCAATGGTTTTCACTTGACCGTAAATCATCGTGTACCGGGATAGATCCGTATGCAAGTTCACCGCGACGGGATCGAGGCGAAGCACCCGGACCGTAAACTTCTTCGTCTCGCTTACGGTGCCTTTCGTTACGGTCGCCGTTAGTTCGACGGAAGCATCCCCTTCCGTGTAAGCGGGCCGGCTCGCTTCTCCGGACTCCGCATTTACGATGTTCGGACGGGATGATGTCCAAATGATGCCGCTGCCCCATTCTCCGGTAACCGGAAGCTGCAGAGGTCCCGTCACCTGATCCGTGTTATCGCCATCCGCATAGCCGATTTCTAATGCATCCACGTCCCACTCCACTGCTTGTTCATTCGTCAAATCGGCTTCTTTGACCACGATCTCATACTCGACTGAGTAATCCGAACCGTCTATCCTCGTCTCCGCGGTTACTATAACGCGGACATCGCCCGAATCTCCGGGCACGAAAGCAGGACGATTGACCTTCCCGGTAGCGGTGACCACCGTATCAGGGGAGGACGACGTCCAGACGACCTCGTACCCTTCGGCGTCTTGCGAAGGCAGCGCGATATCTCCCGTCACCTCATGCGGTCCGTCCGAACCCGAGAACCCGATGCGCGGCGGATCGTATACCTTAAGCTTTCCTTCCATCAATTGAACGTCATAATTGCTCAGCTTGCCGTCCGGATCGTCGAGTTCCGCCGTGACGGGGTATTCCCCTGCCGGACTATCCTCGACCGCGATTGAACGGTACCGCGCCGTTATCTCGTCTTGATTGGCCAGGCCTGATAGCGCCCCGGTCAGATCCGGATTCGGGTGAGAGGTCCAGCGGACAGCGTTATGAGGAGTGACCAGCAAACTCGCTTTCGTAACGGTCAACGTACCCGGAACGAGCGTTGCGTTATAATTGGCCAGCCTGCCGTCCGGATCGTTCAGGCCGATTGTGATCTCATAGCTGCCGACGGAGCTGGCCTCCGAGGCGGCGGTGGTATAATCGGCCGTGATCGCATCGCCGTTCTTAAGGCCGGAAGACGTTCCGGTTAATGACGGGTTCGGTTGTCCGTATACACGCTCCGCATCCGTGGCGGCAAAGCTGAGCTCTGCCTTCCCGACAGCAAGACTCCCCTGCTGCAACGTAATCCGATAATTGCTCGCCGTTCCGTCCGGCTCCGTCACCGCCGATGTAATGGAATAATCCCCAACGGGACTTTCGGCCGTGGCCGCCGTCGTATAAGCGACGGGGATGTCATCCGAATTTTTCAGCCCGTCGAGCGTTCCCGTGAACGCGGGGTTAACTTCGCCGTATAACCGACTGGCATCGGCAGGCCGAATCGTTAGCGGCGCTTGGGTAACCGTGAGCTTCCCCTTCTCCGTCTGGACTACGTAATTCGACAGCTTGCCCCCCTGATCCGCAACGGTCGGGGTTATGTCATACTGACCCACGGCGCTGCCTGCCACAGCCTCGGTCGAATAAGTTATCGGGAACGTGTCACCGTTGCGGAGACCGACACTGGTACTCGTGAAGACGGGATTCGGATCTCCGTATTCGCGCGTTTGATCATCGACCGTCACCGTAAAAGGCGCCTTGGAGATCGTCAGCTGCCCCTTCTCCGTCTGGACCTCGTAATTCGACAGCTTGCCTCCCTGATCCGCGACGGTCGGGATAATGTCATACTGACCCACGGCGCTGCCCGCCACGGCCTCGGTCGAATAAGATATCGGGAACGTATCTCCGTTGCGAAGACCGACACTAGTACTTGTGAAGACGTGATTCGGATCTCCGTATTCTCGCGTTTGATCATCGACCGTCACCGTAAAAGGCGCCTTGGAGATCGTCAGCTGCCCCTTCTCCGTCTGGACCTCGTAATTCGCCAGCTTGCCTCCCTGATCCGCAATGGTCGGGATAATGTCGTACTCGCCGACGGCGCTGTCCGCCGTAGCAGAAGTCGAATAAGATACCGGGAACGTGTCCCCGTTGCGAAGACCGACGCTCGTGCCCGTGAAGTCGGAATTAGCTTTGCCGTATTCTCGCGTTTGATTATCAGCCGTCACGGTTAGCGGCGCTTTCGTTACGGCAAGCGTGCCGGGAACGGATTGCACCTCGTAGTTCTTGAGTTTATTGTCCAAATCCGTCACGTTTGACGTAATTGCATAGGTCCCGACCCCACTGACCTCAGTAGCGGTAGTCGAATAAGATATCGGGAACGTATCTCCGTTGCGGAGACCGACACTGGTACTCGTGAAGACGGGATTCGGATCTCCGTATTCGCGCGTTTGATCATCGACCGTCACTGTATAAGACGCCTTGGAGATCGTCAGCTTTCCCTTCTCCGTCTGTACCTCGTAATTCGCCAGCTTGCCTCCCTGATCCGCAACGATCGGGGTAACGTCATACTGACCCACGGCGCTGTCCGCCGTAGCGGAAGTCGAATAAGATACCGGGAACGTGTCCCCGTTGCGAAGACCGACACTAGTACTTGTGAAGACGGGATTCGGATCTCCGTATTCGCGCGTTTGATCATCGGCCGTCACTGTATAAGACGCCTTGGAGATCGTCAGCTTCCCCTTCTCCGTCTGTACCTCGTAATTCGCCAGCTTGCCTCCCTGATCCGCAACGGTCGGGGTTATGTCATACTGACCCACGGCGCTGCCCGCCGTAGCGGAAGTCGAATAGGATATCGGGAACGCGTCCCCGTTGAGGAGTCCGACGCTGGTACTCGTGAAGACGGGATTCGGATCTCCGTATTCGCGCGTTTTATTATGAGCCGTCACGGTTAGCGGCGCTTTCGTTACGGTAAGCGTGCCAGGGACGGATTGCACCTCGTAGTTCTTGAGTTTATTGTCCCGATCCGTCACGTTCGGCGTAATGGCATATGACCCGACCCCGCTGCCCGCAGCGGCGGTCGTCGAATAGGCGACCGGAAACGTGTCCCCGTTGCGGAGACCGACGATCGCCCCCGACAGAAGCGGATTGACGGCTCCGTATTGCCGTTCGTCGTTCGACGCCGTTACGGTCAAGGGCGCCTTCGTCACGGTTAACTGGCCTTCCTTCAATTTCAGCTCATAATTATGCAGCGCGTTTCCCGTGTCCGCAAGAGCCGGAGTAATCGCATAAGCACCTACCGGGCTGCTTGGCGAAGTCGTAGTCGAATAGGTGACAGTTATGGCATCTCCGTTCCTAAGTCCCGTCAGCGTGCCCGTTAAGACCGGATTGCTCAGACCGTATTGGCGCGAAGTCGAATCGGCCTCCGCGGTCAGCGGGGCTTTCGTAATCGTGAGCGTGCCCGCTACATAAGTTATCGCGTAGTTCGGAGAATGATAGCCCGATGCCTGAACCGCGTATGTTCCCACGTTCGAGGCAGCGGAGGCGATTGTCGCGTAGGAGAGCGTCCCAAGCGAAGACGCCGCATCCCACGAAGCGAGCCCGGTTACTTGACTCGTAAAGGCAGGATTGCCGCTTCCGTACGGACGCGTCGCCCCGCCGACCAGTACCGTGATCGACCTCTTCGCGACGTTGATCGTCGTATCGTCCGCCGCCATGGAGTAGAACGAGGTCCCGTTGTAGCGTGCCTCCAACAGGAGATTTCCCGGCGGCTTGTTCAGGCCGTACGTCAGCTCCGCCCTGCCTTGAGCATTCGTTACCGCGCTGCCGACGGGAACGCCGTTCAATTGAAATTCGATCTGTTGATTGGCAAATGCCCTTGCCCCGTTCATCAATTGAGCGGAAAAAACGACCTCATCTCCATAATTCGCGTTCGCCGGCGCAGCCACCGTCAATTGCGTGTCGGGAGTCCGCACGGCGTCCGCTACATAGGTGCGGAAGTAACCGTCATATTCGTCCTTCCAATCAGGGGGCCAGTGGGAGCTGCTATAGAACCTTCCTCCGGAATAGGAATTTCCCGTGGCCATCCACATACCGCCTTGGCTGGCGGAAGTGGTTCGAATCGTATATTGCTGTCCCTCCGTTATAGGTATGCCATCGAAGGTGATTAAGGTCATATTCGGCGCCGGCGACAAAGGGATATCCAAATAGTCGAGCGTGACCGAACCAAGCGCCGAACCCGACAGGGTCTCCCCCGCAAAAATCTCGATCTTGAGTTGTCCTGCTTCCGCGTTTGTAAATCGGAACAGATGAAGCTCAATGTCGTACAGATAGCCGCTTTTGCCCGCTGTAAAGCTCTGGGCCGTATCATCGAACATGGCGCCCGTTCCCAATCCGCTCGAAACGACTTGCTGGTCGACAGGATCGGGCGATGCCGCGGCCAATACTTCCTCCCGTCCTCCTCCCAACCACGCAAACACAACCGCTATAGTCAATACGACCGCCGCAACCTTCGCCAGATGGCCGCGGAAGCTATTACCAAACATTAGAAGCACTCCTTCAGTCTATTAATTATTAAGCGAATAAATCAATCGTACCATAGGAAGGCGCGATTGATGATTATCGAAAGTTAGTTTATTTAAGTGAGGCCGCTCATAGATTCGGAGTCACCAAGGATGCCAAAAAAGCCGTTTCGAGAGGCCCATGAGCGGACCCTCGAAACGACTTTTTATGACCCGGACAAGCACAAAAGCTCCTTCGTTACTACCCGCGTCTTCCCTATTGCAGGAATTTCGCTTCCGGCTCCTAAGAGGGCCTACCCGATTACGCTTACACCGCTCCAGTTGTAATAAATCCAGGTCGCAGTATCAAATGGCGCGCCTGTATAAAACTTTTTGTTGGCGTATATTTGAAGCTGACCCATTGTTGTCAGAGCCATCAGATCGGCCCATCCGTCTCCGTTGACATCGCTTGCCGAAATATCAGATATGTCATCCCATTCCCCTGACACGCTCCAGCTTGCGGCAGCGAAGGGCAGCTGATTGGGGGCGCTTGGCCATTGATTGGCATACTCCGTCAAAGTTCCGTCGCTTCTCGCCACCAGCAGATCGGCATACCCGTCACCTGTCGTATCGGCAACGGCAATCCCCGTTATTCCCGAGGAATAGCCTGACGGAACAGACCAGGTCAGCATGTTAAACGGCAGTCCCGTTCCGGAAGCGGAAGCATTCCCCGTATTCACGTGAATGCGCAAGGAACCGTCTGTGTGTGTGGAAACGAGATCAGCCAACCCGTCGCCATTCACATCCCCCGCAGCAATGCGAATCGCATCGCTCCAATTGACGTAATCCCAGGTAACGAATGTCCAAGGGGTGGCGCTGCCTGTATTTTTCCATATGCGCAGATGACCGTCTGTTCCCAGAGCCAGCAACTCGGCCTTTCCGTCGCCCGTTAAATCGGCTGTCGTAATGGCTGTTGTATCTGCTCCCCACGATGTGCCCAGAGATGTCCAGTACTTATTGACGAAAGGATATCCGTTATGGGTCGGCTCCAGGAATCCATTCGCATAGATTGACAACCTCCCGTCTGCGTCAATGGTTGTCAGATCTCCATACTTGTCACCAGTAACATCGCCTTCGATTCGGTCGATTTTATTCTGGAACACACGGAAATACTCGAATTTGGCTGTTGCCTGGGTTGCGTTTGTACGGCCGTGCGACACCAGTCCGATCTGGGCGAAGGTATTGGCGGGAAGGACCCACACTCCCCCCGTTTTCCAGTTTACGCCGTCCGTACTGCTTGAAGGCCGATAATGCTGCTCGCCCGTTACAGGATCAATGGTTACATGGATGCGGAGCCAAGTCGTATCAGTCGGCACTCCGAAATTCGTTGCTCCCGCCCATCGAGTACCGCCGCCCTCTTGCGTCACTTTCCAAAACTCTAACAACCTAAGCGTATTCGCGGTGCTGTGGACCAAACGCAAATGATTGTTATCATTGGTATAAACAATGAGGCCGGCCTGTTCAAAATCTCTGATCGTGTTGATTCCGACATTAAAATTGAGTTTCGTTTCGATCATATAGTTGCCTTTAGGCGGAGATCGCAACAAGACCCCGGGTTTGCCCGACGCGGCGGCGAGATCCCCCGATTGTGTCGGCCATGCCAACGAACCCGACTGCACGCTGGCATTCGGATCATTTCTGATCCAGCTCCAGCCGGCACCCAAGCTTCCTGTAAATTCATCGGAATAGGCGGTTAACAAATTGTTGCTGACAATAGGCGGATCCGAAACCAAAGATGTATATGCCGTAAAGATTGTACTTACCGAAAAATTATCCACTTCCGCAAGATCGTCTCCCGCTATTCCGGCAACCCCCTGATTAACCAGCGCATTTGGAAGCGTAGCTGTTTTTACAGCCAATGGGTCTCCAAGATTGGCATGGGTGACTTCGGCCTTGAGATGATTGCCGCGCACTTGGACGGTCAAGGTATGCCATTTGTCCGGCGCAAAGCTCGATGGCAAAGAAGTAGTCGTAACTGTCGGAATTCCGTTGGTCACGGTTTCGATTTGCAACTCGTTCGTTGCGGCATCAAGCAAAATCCGCACATAATGGTCTTTATCCACATAGTTACTCAGCAAGCCAACGACATCGGCCGTCCCCATTGTACGTACATCCGCCTGGACCTGCACATCCGAGCCGGAAAGCACCTTCACTCTCGCCATTGTATCCGGTCCGTTCAGCCGCATGAACGCCCCGCTGTCTGTTCCTGCACCGCCGATGTTCGAGAAGCTGCCTTGAAGCGCAACAAAATTGTTCGCTGTGGCGACAGAATCTCCAAAGCGATCATCCACCGTTCCTGTTACAATCGGCATGGGCTGGGGAGTAGCCGATGCCCCTCTGCCCTCGCGCACGATCGGCCATCCGTCAATCCAGTCGAGGCGATCGATATGCAATTGACGGACCGTGTCGGCAGCCGTGTAACGATTAAGCGCATGATACACGATATAGGTTTGACCGGAAAGATCGGTCAGCATGGCATTGTGGCCCCCGCCAAGAACCGAATTACCGCTGTTGGACATCATGATCGTTCCGCCGCTTCGCGAATTCACAAGCGGTATTCCATCGCGATCGACATAGGAACCAAGCAGGCTTGCGGACTTCCCGACATAGGTTACATACCCGGACGAAGGTCCGGCACAACAACTGGATGACGACAGCATCAGATAATAAAAGCCGTCACGATGCACCATGTAAGGCCCTTCATATTTGCCGCTGGCAATTTTCACCGGAGAGAAGGCCGGATCGGCACTCAGCCCGCTGCTGTTGAGCTTCTGAATCCAGACCCCTCCCGGATAACTCCCGTATAGGACATAATTTGTTCCGTCTGTATCGGTAAAGCCTGCAGGATCAATCAGCGTGGCGCCGACGGTCAGCAGCGCTGAGCCTCTGTCCGTCCATGGCCCCGTCGGCGAAGGCGCGGATGCAGCGCCGATCGCCGACACGCCGGAACTGTTGATCACGCTGTAATAAAGAACGTATTGCCCATCAATATATCGAATGTCTGGAGCCCAAAAGGAATAACCACTCGCCCAGGCAGGTTTTGAAGCGAATACCGTGCCCATATTTGTCCATGTTTGCAGATCTTCCGACCTGGAAATTTGGAATCTGTCCCCGGTAGCATACGCATACCAATACCCGTCCTTGCCTTTAATGATAGTAGGGTCGGCAAAATCGCCGGGCCGGATCGGATTGGTGTACGTGGAAGATTGGGCAAACGTCAACGTGGGAGCAGTGACGCCAAAAAAGTTCAGAGAAATCATAAAGACGACCAGCATAAAATATCCTGCAGCTTTTCTCCATCGCATCAAACCGCTTTTCAGCTCTGCATGTCGCATTTATCCATCACTCCTTCTTCAGAATCCATCAATTCGGCAACGTTACGCTAATCCGATGCTCTCCTCTCGGTACATGGCATATGATCCAGCATCGGCCGTTCTGGCGATGAACGGCAGCCGCCCGCTGTTGACCGTCTAACGAATAAGAGGCTGCTTCCCCGTTACCGTCGTTTAGCGGGATTTTGACCAGCACGCCGTCGCTTGATTGCGTTTCCACTTCAAATGATAAAGTGGATCCGCCGTCTCCAGCATCCAGTACGCAATGCTCCAATCGGGTCGAAGCACGCTCCATCCACCAAAGGCACAGCTGATTTGTGGAATGATACTTTACCTTGAATTGCTTTTCATTCAAATATCGAAGCAGTTCTTCCAGCGCGGGCAAGCAATGCATATTGTGCTCCGCGTCGGAAATATACACCGGATGAATGAACATATTGAGCGTCCACCCGAAATACGCCGCCCGCTCGACAGCCAGCTGTATTCGGGCAATATCCCGATCTTTCGATTCTTCATAAATACGCGGCTCGAAAAAGCCGATGGGAATGTTGACAAACGGTATGCGCGCGTTGTCATGCTTGAAATCGTCGTATACAAAATGCGGATATACCGTTCCGAATCCATAGCCCATCAGATTGATTGGATTATAAGGGGGATTGAAAGCATGCGCCCTTGAATTGTCGCCTTTCATTCCTCCCGAGCTTGCCCAACGCGCATGCTCCGCCCAGCCAGTGCCTGTGCACCAATGATTTACGGAAGCAATCGGCACTTCTCCGAAGGCCTCCGTATACATCTGGATTTGTTCCAGCACATCGGCTTCCGTATAATGAAAATGGGGTTTGACAAAATCAAAATGGATCGATAAATCATGTCCGTTGTTTTTGATGATCTCATACTCTTGCCGATCGATTGCAAATTTGCCGTTTACGGGCATCAAATTCATGTGATAAGGAAGTCCCAACGCTTTCATATAGCGGGAAGCCTCGACCTGAATGCCTGGCGTGCACTCATCGTCTCCGCCGAAATGAATGAGCAAGTCCGGCACGCTTCCGTCCGGCAATGGCGGGAGTTGATGAATAAAGGGCTGGGGAGTGGATGACAATATCTCCTCCAGATACTGCAGCCAATAATCCCCATAAGGAACCTCCAGATCATGCAGACGGCTGAACGGAATCGCATCCCCGGTCCGATAATATCCGTCGCCGTCGTAGTCCCGATCAATCGGCCGCCCTTGATGCATCACCCAGATCGTCTGAGTCAGATCAAAGGCAAAGTACCATGTCTTCCCGGCTTCCAGTTGTGTCCGGACAACAGAAGGGCAGCCGGTAGCCGTTCTACCTGCGTTAAGCAGCAAAGCTTCCTCGATCACGGCCTCATGGCCCGGCGCGACCATCTCCAGCGGCGAAAAGATCGGAAGCAGCGCGCCGCGATAATCGTACATCGGATCCGGAGACGTCTCGGCATCTCCTTCCTGCCGCGAAAATTTGCCGTATCCCGAAATCGTGAACTCGTCGTCCGGCTGCGCAATCGTTTTGCGATGACTGATGCCGAACAGATCATCCGCTCCCTTGAGGGCAAATCCAATGAGAATGCCTCCGAGGCGCACCCATTCCCGCAAAACTTCTTGCTGTCGCGCATTCAGGCTCATCGAACCGGCAAATAAATATTTATATCCTGCAAGATCCGAAACGTTCTCCAATGCATCAAGGGACAGTTCCGTCGCGCGCAAACCCATTTCATCGAATATTTCCGGCAAATAGGCATACCAGTAATTTCTCCCGATACGATTGGCTTCCGCTCTCAGTCGATCGCTATAGAGATAACCAACAAACGATCTAGCCTGCTCATTCATGATCCGGTACCTTCTTTCTGAAATCCGGAACCTCGAGCAGAATCCCGCCCCGATTGGAAGATTCGGCGGCAAGAATGGCAGGAGCGGCCGTCTCGACGGCCTTGTAAACATCCATATCGATAGGTTTGTCTTCCCGGATCGCTCGCAGGAAATTGACGACGGGCCATCCATCCGAGCTACCGTGACCGCTTGCTTTGATGAAATCGCTTACGTCACGGACGTTTGTGCTCCAATCCATCTCTCGCCATTGACGATCCGCTGCCGTCCACAATCTTGGACTGTCGTTCTCCGTCCTTGCCCATTCCGCCGTCTGCTCGGTTCCCTTCACCTGGTACCAGTGGAAGCCGGTTTCCTTGCGGGGGCCGTGCGGCGAGGTGAATCCGGCAGCAACCCGCAATACGGTGTCGGTGCTTGTATGCATAAGCGCAACCTCAATGTCCCTCGCCTCGTAGTTATCGACATAATAGCTTCGGGGCCTCGTTCCCATACATGATACCTTGGTCACTCTCCCGCCCGTAATCTTTAGAAGCGGACTTAGCGTATGCGGCAAATAATAGATCGGATTGTAAAACCGTTTGTTGCGCCACGTTGCTTCTACTTCCCTGCCTTCCGGAGGCAGCGCGTTTCCATAAAAACGTTCCCCCGTTTGAGGATCGATATAATAGTCCCACTCGCCATAATGAAAATATTCCCCTTCGGCGAACAAAATCTGCCCGAAGTCGCCGCGCTCCGCCATCCGGCGCCACTCATCGATAAATCCCCAATAACGGGTTTGTTCCGATAATTGATATTTTGCGCCGGTTTTCTCAACCGTGCGAACGAGTTTCCAACATTGTTCCATCGTATAGGCCGCCGGAACTTCGGTTGTGACGTGCACGCCTTGTTCCATCGCATAACAGGCAATATCCACTTGCTCGTCGGGCGGGGACGCTATTAATACCGCATCCGGCTTTTCTTCGCGAATCATTCGCTCGAAGTCCGTGTACCAGTTTGCACTGGATTTCAGGGCAACCGCAGCCTGCTCGACCGTGGGGCCGACACGATCGCATAACGCAACAATCTCGCAATCCGGATGTCTTGCGTACAACTGTGCGATATATACGCCTCTTGGTCCCAATCCGATAACGCCCAATCTTACTTTTCTATTCATCACGATCCTTCTTGCTCCTCTCCAACGCTCCGTATATTTGTGAATGATTGCGCTTGTTGCATGGTCCAGCATCTTCCGGGAGCATCCACCCGGAAGATTTCTATGTTGCCCGTGTCCGCAACCGTGACATAGCAGGTTCTCCCATCGTGTCCGCCGAAGGTTAAATTCGTGCAATTTTTTCCCGTCAGCATAATTTCCTCCAATATTTCGCCGCCGGGCGACAGCTTCACCACACTCCCCTTCCCATAGCGGGTCACGTAAAGGTTGCCTTCCATGTCGCATCTCATTCCGTCAAGTCCATAATCGTCAAAGGCAAACAACAGACATTTATTCGAAATTTGCGCATCGGCCGACAGATCATAAACCCAAATCTTTCGTTGAAATGATTCGTTCACATAAAGACGTTTGCCGTCGGGACTCACTTCGATGCCGTTGGTTGTACCCATCCCTTCCTCTAGCAAAGTCGTTGTCCCATCCGGCTCGATTCTCCACAATCGGCCTAAGGACGCCTCCCAGTCGGGGTCGCTGGCAAATACGATATCGTCGTCCGTGATGGCAATATCGTTCGGCTGACTCATCGAAGGTTCGTGTGCAAGTACGGATACATGGCGGGTTGCCATCTCGACTTTGAGAATCTGGTGACGGGTATAATCCGCGATCAGCATGTCGCCCGCCCGATTGAAGCGAATACCGTTGCCTATGCTCCCGTTCTCCAGCTCGACAAATACGGCGCATTGTCCGTCAGGCGTAATCCTGCCAATCGTATGCTGCCTCGCATAGTTGACTGCATACAAATTCCCGTGCCGATCGCATGCCGGTCCCTCGATTCCGTCCGTAAATCCAAACGGTTCGGTAAAAACGCGGCTGATATATAACAAATCATCATGCATAGTTGCAGCCTCCGTGGCGGAATGTGTCTTTCACATTTACTCCGCTTTCACAATACGCCATATTTATCGAACACATCCTGAAGCAGCTTGCCCTCCAGCAGTTCTTTACGGCTGTTGTTCTCTCTTTCGACCTTCCCGACTGCCAATTCGACCGTCTGTTCAAGCACTGCGGAAGGAATAACCGCAACGCCGTCGCAGTCTGCGAATACAACGTCGCCCGGATGCACGCGAATTCCTCCCGCAACAACAGGGCAGTCATAATCGATCACGATTCCTCTTCCCCTGGAATCCACCGGTTTGATCCCTTTGCAAAAGACGGGAAAATTCATGTCTTTGATCTTGCGGGTATCCCTGATCAATCCGTCAACAATCGCGCCCGTGCTTCCCCTCATCGCGGCTGCCGTAGACAGCAGTTCGCCCCAAATGCCGTTATTCACGGATTGATTCGTGCACATCACCACCACTTCACCGGGTTTAATGCTGTCAAGCGCTTGAATTTCCAGCTTGTACGGATGTTCATGCACATGGTAAACATCGGCTGCCAATATCGTTTTGGCCCGCCCTACAACAACAAGATCAGGCTGCAGCGGCCGTACATGCTCGCTCATGGCCTGTTCCCGATACCCCAATTCATCCAAAGTATCGCAAATAACGCCGGTATACAGCTTCGCTTTCATGACTTCAAAAAGTTGACTGTCGCTGTTCATGTTCACGCTGTTCTCTCCCTCGCATCTAGCTTTATGGTTTTCCGGAAATGCTTTTTTCGATAGCTTTGGTTAAAGCAAGGCTGTCAATGCCCTCTTGCGTACCGGGAATGCATGGCTCCCCTGTCTTGATGCTATGGACAAATTTGTCCAACTGGATTTTAAAGCAGGATTCAAAATAATCATCCTCAAGCCGAACGGTCTGTGTAACGGTTTCATTTTTCAATTGAACGGTGCGGGAGTCGCGATCAAAAATGGCGATGCCGCGCGGACCTACAACTTCAAATTCGCCCTTCGGAAACCGCGGCATGAACCACCCAATCTCCACTTTGGCCACATCGCCGTTAGCAAACCGGATTACCGACAGGTCGTAATTCGACGCGGGAAACTCCTCTCGGGTACGCAGGCCGAACGACTGTACTTCCTCGACCCGGGAATCGCTCAGAAAGTTCAGATAATCCGCCACATGGGCGCCGTCATGAATAGATGGCGAGCCGCGCTCCATAGTGCGATAGATTCTGTCATAATGCTCGGGATTGCCGTCCGGATCCCAAATTTCATCAAAGATGCCCATTCGATAGATAAGCGGCGCTCCCAACTGCCCGCTCCGAATCCATGTTCTTAATGTTTCGAACAGGGGGCCGTGCCGGTATGTAAAACCTACTTGCACCTGGCAACCGCTGCTTTGCTCCGCCTCCCGCACTTTCAGCGCCGTCTCCAAATCCACCGCCATCGGCTTCTCGCACAGCACATGCTTGCCCGCTTGCAAACTTTCTATCGTCAATAACGGCGTTATCCAAGGCGGCGTGCATATGACAACCGCATCAATGCCGGGATCATTCAACAGCTCGCGGTGATCGGTTGTCGCCAAGGGTACTTCGTACCTGGCGGCCAGTTGATTGGCTCGCTCCAGATCCGTGTCGCAAAGCGCAACAATCCGGACCGCATCGGAAGCGTGCATAGCGGGAAGATGCCTGGAAACGGCGATATCGCCACAGCCTATTACACCCATGCATAGAAAGTCTTTCATCGCTTGCCTCCCCCCCGACTGTCGGATCAGTCCTTGATAGCCGTGCATTCGACCTCCACCAGAAAACCGTTCAACTCGCACGCGACTACTGTTCTGGCCGGATAATCTCCATCGAAGTACTGGCCGAAAACTTCATTAAAAGCGGCCCAATCGGATATCGAACTCAAATAAACGGTGGCGCGTACAATATCGCTCATGCCGAATCCGTTATCTTCCAATAGATTGCGAATATTCTGCATCGTCTGATGCGTCTGTTCGACTATGGTCTCCCCTACCAGCTGCTGGTTAACATCAAAGGGTCCAAATCCGGCCAAATACATCGTATTTTGTTTCAGAACTGCCGACGAATAATGGCCAAACACCGGATGAACCCGTGGTGAGCTAATCATTTGTTTAGACATGCGCCACCCTCGTTTCTATTGAATTTGCAGCAACTGCAATGCGAATTGCTCCAACCTAGCGCTAATACCATCAAACAACTGCTGACCCTTATCTTTCGTTGCCAACGAAGGCCTGCCAAAAACGCCCGATTTCGTGAGCTCCCGAAAATTAAACACGCGCGAAACTTCATTTCCTCTCTGCATATCCAACAACCAGATATCTCCTTCGGGTTGTACGCCGTCATCGCGAATCCGCTCGCGCAACACTTTGGTTTCATCGAGATACAGATAGAGGGAAGTTTCCAGCTCGCAGGCATGTCCGAGCCCCCCTGTGCCGGACTGGCGAATGCTGCCGATCTCCTCCCTGGCCAGGTTCCAATAATCAGCGGCAACGGCGATCACATCGGGATATTCGTTTTTTAATTGTTGAAGTACGATCTGGTGAGGCGCTCCATTTCCTCCATGGCCGTTTAATAGCCATATTTTTTTCGCGCCCATTCGGACATAAGAATCGCAAACCGCATGCAGCATCTGGATATAGACCGAATGAGGCAAAGACAATGTACCGCCAAACGACATATGATGCGGAGAATGTCCCAACCAGATCGTCGGGGTAAGCAATATATGCTCCGCAAGCGACCGCTCGATCCTCTCGGCCAATCGACCGACGATCAAAGTATCCGTATTTGTCGGCAGATGCGGCCCATGCTGCTCCGTTGCCCCCGTCGGTATAAGTACAATCGTGCGCGAAAAGTCGATATCTTTAATTGCTTCATAAGTCAGTTCATGAAAGATCATGGAATCCCCCCTAGCTGACGGACAATTTGCGCAGCTTGTCAAAATCGATCGTGACTCCCAGCCCCGGCCCTTCCGGCACAATCAAGGCTCCGTTCCTGATGGTCATTTCTTCCGCCGCCACATCCTCAAGATAACCGGTAAAGCCCCGGATATCGGAAGCGTGTCCAGACAGATTGGCCATAGCCGCAGCTATATGCGCCGACGCCGCACCGCCGATGACGCCCTCCGGCATGGAGCCGATCGTGCAATCCACGCCATAATGGGCGGCCAGCTCGAATACTTGCCGCGAACCCCATATCCCGCCGGATTCCGATATGTACACATGGAGCAGGTCTGCTGCATTCGCCTCCAGAGTCCGCTTTGCGTCCGGAACATCCCATACGCCCTCGTCAATCAGAATACTGACATTGGTGTTGCGCCGCAGCCAGGCCGTCTCGCTCAGCCTGTCGTAGTGCAGCGGTTGCTCGACCATGTGTACGCCATGCTTCTCAAGCTCGTCAATCATTCGTTTCGCTTGCTTCGGATCGCGCCACGCCATATTTACATCCACTCTGAGCAGGATGGAGTCGGGGATGGCTGCGCGTATGGCGCTCACCATTTCCAAATCCTTTCGGTCATCGGCTCCAATCTTTAATTTAAGCTCCCCGTACCCTTGCGCTGCATGCTGAACGGCCGCCTCCACCATCTCCTCCTGGACGCCCATCGAAACTCCGCCGGTCAGCGGAATCTCCGCTCTTCTCCTCCCCCCCAGCAGTTGATAGACCGGCTGCCGCAGTTCCTTGCCGAGCAGATCCCATATGGCCGTCTCGACGCCCGCTTTTGCCAGCAGATGCCGTTTGGAGAAGCTGCAAAGATGATCCAGCTTTTCGTTAATCAAGGAAATATCCCGGATATCCATACCAACCAGCAAGTCGGCCCAGTGCGTATTGACCTCATGACATAAAGAATGCGCCCCGCCAAACCATGCGAAAGCGATCTCCCCGGCGCCGTAATGACCCGATTCGCCGCGTACGATCACAATGCCGTGACGGGATGAGGGGTAAGTTCCCCATATATCGCTTACGGCTTTGCGGAAAGGCAGAATAACAGGAATCGCTTCAACCGAAACAATTTTCACAATGCAACGCTCCTTTAACGAAGCCCCAAAACTTCGGGCGTATTCTTGCTGAGAATTTTATCAATGACACGATCCGGTATCCGCGGCAAATTCGTTCCTTCCACCAGATGATTGAGGTTCTGCAAGCTTTCAATCGTCTCTTCGATTGTAAAAAACGGGAAGTCGGTGCCAAACAAAAGTTTATCCTCAATGCCGTATTCAATGGCTTCGATCAATCCGTTGTACATTTGCCAAGGTCTGCGACCCAATGCCGAGATATCCGTATATACATTCGGATTTTTGCGAACAACCGAGATCGTTTCGCCCATCCACGGGTGCCCCATGTGGGCAATAATCATCTTCAAATCAGGGAACGAGCGCGCTACCGGGTCCAGATAGACCGGCCTTGATTTTTCCAAGGGCCCTTTCTGAACAAATGATGTGCCCTGATGCCACATGATGGGCAATCGCAATTGCTGCGCTTTGGCGTACAGAGGATAGCAATGCCGATCCAGTGGATGAAAATCCTGATAAAACGGCGCCAGCTTCAGCCCCTTCAGCTTATATTCCTTCACGGCGGCTTCCAGCAGCCGTTCCGGTTCTTCCCGCTGTGGATCAATGCTCGCGAAACCGAAAAGTCGGGTCGGATTCCCCTGCACATATTGCGCGACATATTCATTAGGCACATTAAATCCCGTCGATGGAGCGTCCAGCGCCAGCACGATCGCGCCGGAGCAATTTTCCACCTTATCCAGCGCATTTTTATGATCCTCAGGCGTGCACTTCATGGCGAAACTATCGCCCCACGCGCGTCGCGCATCAGCTAAAAAGGGACCGGAAATATGTTCTGGCTGCGCCAAGTGGGTATGGCAATCAAAAATCATGATATCCTCACTTTCCCATCCGATAATATTTTTATCCTTTAACAGCACCAAGCAATAGCCCTTTCATAAAGTACTTCTGCAAAAACGGGTACACAAGCATAATAGGCAGCACTGTAATTACCGTCATCGCAATTTTGAGACTCTGCGGGGTGAGCATCCTGAATTTTTCCGCACCGGACATGCTGTTGGTAAACTGCTCTACCGATGTGATAGTTTGAAAGGAATTGTAAAGCACATATTGAAGCGGGAATAGCTCCGGATGCATCGCGTTGTAGAATTGCGTATCAATAAATGCGTTCCATTGACCGATGCCCGCAAACAACGAAATAGCCGCCATAACCGGAAGACAAAGCGGGAGAATAATTCTGGCAAAAAGGTATGCGTCATTTGCTCCATCAATTAACGCCGACTCTTCCAGCTCTTTGGGAATTCCCTCAATATACGTTTTGATCAAAATCATGTTGAAAACACTTACCGCCGACGGAATGACATAGACCCAAAAGGTACCCACCAATCCAAGACTTTTGATCAAAATGTAAGTCGGAATAATGCCGCCGGAAAAGTACATGGTGAAGACAAAATATCTTCTTATGAATTTGATGCCGACCATGTCGTCGCGCGTTATTACATAGGCCGCCATAGAGGTGACTATAGCCATAAATAAGGTGCCGATAATGGTCCTTGCAAGCGAGATATAAATGCCGTTAAGGACATCCGGATTGGCAAAAATGGCTCTGTAGGAATCCAAATTGAACTGCTTCGGGTAAAACAGAAATTTCCCGCTGACAAGCGAAGGATTGCTGAGCGAGTAATTGATCAAGTGAAGAAAAGGAAAGACCATGACAATAAAAACAAGGATCATAATTAAATAGTTAATAACATCAAACACGCGGTCGCCCGGACTTACTTTGTAATGCATATTCGCTCTCCTTTCCGCAGCTCAAAAAATAGATTTCCCTGTCATTTTCTTCGAGAATGCGTTTACCGACAACAGGATAGCGATACTGACAATCGTTTTTACGATCCCTACGGCGGAAGCATACGAATAGTTCAACTGCTGTAATCCAAATTTATAGATGTACATATCTAAAACTTCCATCTTCTCCCAATTCGTTGCATTTGTGAACATATAGAACAACTCAAAGTTAGAATTCAGGATCCAGCCGCTGTTCAAGATCAGAATGACCACAAATGTCGGCATTAAATTGGGAATTGTAATGAATTTCAATTTCTGCACGCGCGTAGCGCCGTCGATATCAGCCGCCTCGTATTGTTCGCCGGGTATGGCCGATATTGCGGCAATAAAGATAATGCTGATATATCCGACAGATTTCCAGGCTTCCAGCAGGATGACAAGGGGCCATGCATATTTGCTTTCCCCGAGAATATTCAGCCCTTCGGACAATATCCCCCATTTCATCAGCAGTTCGTTGAGCAGGCCGGAAGAAGAGGAAAGAAAAGTATTCGCTATGGAATAAATGATGACCCATGAAATGAAAAACGGAAAAAATGATACCGTCTGTATGATTTTAACAAAAAAGCGGCGTCTGATTTCATTGAGCATAACGGCAAACAAAAGACCTAAAGTCAAATTGGTAATGATCATCATGAAATTGATGGACAATGTATTTTGCAGCAAATAGACATAGTCGGTGCTTTGCATAAAAAATCGTTTGAACTGCTCAAGACCGACCCACTCCGAAGCCCAAAAACCCAATCCAACCTGATAACGCTTAAATGCCAGCATCCATCCGACCAAAGGCACATAGTTAAAAATCAGGACCAGCAGAAAAGCCGGAGCCAGCATGAGAAAGAGATAACGTTGCCGATACAGTTTGCGTTGCAACATGATAGCGGATCACCCTTTAGTCCGGGAAGAATAGAAGACAAGCCGTCTCCTATTCTTCGCCCGATTTAATAGTTATCTATTCGAAAATTCGCAACGCTTCCTGGTAAAGCCGGTTGTATTCATCGATCACGGTCTGCGGTTTAAGCTTCTCATACTCTTGCAGGACTTCTCCCCATAGTTTGTCGAAATCAGCGTCGTCTTTTGCCATAATGAGCTTGGCTGTATTTTTCACTCTGAATTCCACCAGCTTTTGATCGGTCTGACTAAGCGCCGAATCCGGGTCGAGCTTAATGGAAGGAACGACGCCCGACTTCGCTCCTTCCGCCGTTTCCAGCCAGTAATCAAACGAAGTCTCCCAGCCGAGTTGTTTAAAGGCATTCATCGTTTCTTCTGTTTGCGAAAGCTTATCCCGGTATTCCAGATTGGAGCTTACGCTGTAAGCTTGACCGTCCTCCCCCGTTCTCGAATCGTATCCAAGGAAGTTGAACAGGAACAAGCCGACTTTGCTATCCGGATTTTGCGCTTCGGAGGTGTACAAATCGGTAGGCGTGCGTACTCCGTTCGCATCGACCGTGTAATGCTTGTCTTTAATGCCCGACTGGAACAGAATTTGCGCTTCGTCGGTCGATGCCCAGTCAACAAGCTCCATAATGCGTTTCGGGTCCTTGGCGTTTTTGGTAATAATCATATTGTTAAAAGGAACAAGATCCAGTTCCATAATCAAACGTTTCTCGTTTCTTTCAACCTGCGTATTGCTACGAACCGGCAATGTGATGTACTGCATCTCCGGATGTCCGGATTCGATCAACTTCAGATTGGTGCCGTATCCGGGAAGTTGATACCAAGAGCTTAGCGCGCGGCCGCTATCAAGCTTTTCTTCCACCTGGGGGCTCTTGTCCGTAAAGCTTTCCCTATCCAATATGCCTTCTCTGTATAGCTTGTTGAAGAATTGGAAGGATTCCTTGACATATTCATTCTTCAAGTAGTCGACAAACTGATCATTGCTATGGTCGAAAATAACCGCCCCGTTACCGGCTACACCCGTGTATCTTCCACCTTTTTCGTACATAATGCCGGCAATTCCGGCCATTCCCCACGGTTCCCCGAACGGTGCCACCATACCGATTGTTTTCTGACCTGACGGCGTAGTCGGAAAATCCTGCATCGCTTGCTTCAAATAAGCGATCCACTCATCTTCTGATACCAAGTTCGGATAACCCTGCTTCTCCAGAACGTCGATTCGGGTCCCGATATCGAAACCACGAATGTTGTTCATAAAATCGCTTTGCCCGTTTTGCCAGTTGTAGAGCTTCTGGTCGGCGGCAATACTGCGCCAAATGGGAATCTGTTCGGCATACCGTTTCGCGAAGTTGGGCGAATCCGCCAAATAATCATCTAACGGCAAAGCAGCTCCGGCTTGTATGTACTTTTGCAGACTCGGATTGTATTGAATCCACAAAATTTCCGGGTAATCCCCTCCGGCAAGCATCAGATTTACTTTTTCCTCCCAATTACCAGCATAAGGAATGAATTCGAATACAATATTGAATTTCTCTTTAATCATTTGGCCAATCTCGGTTTCATCGGATAATTTGATTTTGTTAGTGCCTCCGGGATACATGTACTTGATTGTATAAGGTGATCGATCTGGCTGGTTTTCCCCTGTCGTGTCACTACTGCCTGAAGGAGTACTCTCTGGGTTTGCTGTCGTCTGGCCTGGATTTCCCCCGTTGTTAGTACATCCGACAATGAGCGATAGTGCAAGACACGCGACAAGCAATGCAATCAACTTCTTTTTTAATTTTGCTCCCTTCATTTGCCGTCTCCCTTCTTTTTTTTGTTGTTCGGACGACCTATTCATTTGCGTGTTGTTCCGTATATTGAACAATATTTAAAAATAGGTCTAAATAAAGAATATATTAAAAGATAATTTCTGTCAACGAAAATGAATGCGCTTTATTCGATTTGCTCACCCCCTATTTCTGCTGCATAAATGGACGTTTTGCAAATTATTATGAATTCATCTATTATAGATTTATAGCCGTCTGAACAATTTTACATTTTTGTTTTCTGGAGGGACATGTTATGTCAATTAAGACCGAAAGTCCAAGTTATTCCGTCCCTGCTCTGGAGAAATCGATCGCCATTATCGATTGTCTCGCACATTCTGCGGAAGGATTGACATTATCAGGTCTATGCAAAAAGCTGAATTTGCCCAAAACAAGCGTATACTCCATACTGCATACGCTTGAGACCCACAACTATGTACGCAAAAACCCTGATGGGTCTTATAATCTCGGTTTAAGTCTTTACAGTTTAGGGATGTTGTCCATTCGACATATAGACCCTAACTCTTTATTTGGTCCACATTTGGAAAAATTGCGGGATGAAACCCACTTCACCGTACATCTATGCACCTTTGATAACGGGGAGTCGATCTGCCTTAAAAAGATCGAAGGTTTTGGCTCCGTGCGATTTCTCTCTTATGTCGGCGAACGCAAACCCTTGAATGTGTCAGCCTGCGGCAAAGCAATCTCAGCCTTCTTGCCTGAAAATGAACTGCAAAAATTGTTTGATAAGGGGATGGGCTCCTTGACAGACAACTCGATTTCCTCGGAATCCGCTTTTCGTGAACATCTGAAGCAAATTCGAGAGTACGGGTACTCGATTGACGACGAAGAGGGAGAATTGGGCGTCAGATGCGTAGGCACTCCCATTTTCAGAGACAACCAGCATATATTCGGAGCCATCAGCATTTCTACCTTGAAAGCCAATATGCCGATGCAGAAAGTTGCCGAATATGCCGATAAATTGATGGAAACCGCCAAAATTTTGTCTGGTTTTCTCGGATCGAAAACGTGATTAATGCCTGAATCAAGTAGGCCTATGCGCAAGCGCATAGGCCTCTCAAAAGATCCGGACATGCGGGTCGTCGCATCCGGCTCGGTTGTAGTATCGGACTGGTGACTTTCACTCCTTAGTCGATACGCTGCCAAGCGCAACAAAAAACGGCAGCCGGTCATTTGACGGGCTGCCGTTTTTTGGTGATTCCCCTTCTGCCTCTAATCCCTTATGGTTATTTCTAAAAGCACATTCATGAGAAACTGCGCCGCTTCAGCTCGTGTTGCAGGATTTGCAGGATTTAACTTACCTTGGGATCCGTTTACCAAGCCCTTTGCATACAAAGCTGAGATGCTATCGCGGGCATAGCCGGATATCGCATTGGCATCCTTGAACCGGCTGAGATCGGCGTCGCCCGGTTCATCGTTCAATATCTCCAACTTTCGCAATGCGCGTTCGGCTATCGTAAACATTTCCTGGCGGGTTATTTGATCTTTCGGTTTGAATTCATTTTTTCCGGTACCTTTTATTAGCTGCAATGCCTTGGCCATTGCGACCTCCTTGGCGTAGTAATCGCCGCCGTTCACGTCGCTGAAAGACTCCGTCGCCGCGCCTTTCAGCCCTAACATGCGAACGAGCATCGTTACAAAATCCGCGCGAGTGACGGTTGTATCAGGCAAGAAGGCGTTATTTCCCGTCCCTTTGATTACATCCCTCGCAGCCATATATTTCACGGCTTTATCAGACCAATGCCCATTCGTGTCCGTAAAAGACTTTTCATTATTCAGGACATCAAAGGTTCCGCTTTGCGCGGTGCGAAATGCCACTTTCCCGTTCGCGTAAACGCTTTGAGGAAGGATTGTTTTCACCCCGTCGTTCTCGCGATAGGCAACGATGTAATCGCCGTTCTCCCCCGGCTTGATCTCCCGGTTCACTTCGACTTCCAGCGGATGCTCTTCGTCCGTCCAATCAACCGGTTTATCATTGACTAAACCTTCGATGATGAAGCTGCCTTTACGAATGACCAACGTCATTTGACCAGTCGAGCTCTTCAAAAGCTTCCCGATCGATTCACGATTCACTTTCACCGTACCAAAGTCGATCATAACAACCAGATAGGCGCGTTCTTCCCATTTGGACAGCCATTCGTTTACATCCGTAAAGTTGATTCGAACCTCGTTGACGACTTTATTTTTGGTGTAATCCAGCACGATGTTTAAGATCCCGTTTTCATCCGGCTTCGCGGCTGCGAACAACTCCTTCAGCTTCTGTGGAGAAACGGATACTTTCGAACTGTTTTCGACTTTTCCGTTTTCATTAGTAACTGGCGGCTGGGCACCCGGTTCGCTGGAGACAGGTTCACCCGCTTCAACGAAGTAGAACTTATCTACGTATATCGATTCGATATTCGCCTTGTTATTTGCAGGAGACACATACACATACGATGCTTGCTGGGCGAGATTGTCCGCCGTAGCCGTGAACCGACCTACTTTCACGTCTGTCCAGAACATGTTTTCCATGCTGCCAGCCGGGATCACGGTCGGATCCAGGATGTTTCCTCCCGCGCTAAAGTTCAGTCCGACGGCAAACGCATCTCCTTCCGGCTTAGGAAAGGACGGGCCATTAACCAAGTCGGCCAATAACGCCGTTTTGTAATTGACCTTAACTTTTGCATATACATCATAGGTTTGACCGACAGAAAGATCTGCATCATGCGTATAGCTGTAGAAATCCATCGGACCGTTGCTGTCTCCAATGACTTTCATTGCCGTTTTGCCGTCAGAGGCGGATAGATCCGCATTACCTCTTGTACTGCCCGCTCCCCATGTTCCAAAGAGACTATCCTGAACCTCTTTGACAATCTGTTCATCGTCCCTGACTAGCTCGAAAATTTTCCCGTCTCCGGCCGCAAAATTCACATCGGAAATGATATAGCTGTCCAATGTAGTCTGGAATTCGACTTCCGACTTGCTGCCGTCCGTTTTGCTGACTTCCAAGATCGATTTGACGTTCATTCCGAGTTTCGCCCGGTCGATCGTGATCGTCACGTCATCATCGACCTCCGCATTATGATTGACGACCACCATATACTTGTTCGGAGTACTCACGCTTTCATGCGTCGTAATGTCGGCGCTTGGGTATCCCGGATCGAACGGTTGGGTCGTAGCCCCTCCGCCTCCTCCGGTCGTGGCAGCGACGTTGGCGATTCTTCGCATATCAAGAATGGTAGGTTTCAATGCGTCGATCTCGCTCATTAGCTTCTTAATGGTTCCATAAATGTGCGGCCTGTGCGTATAGTCATAATCAACCATACCTCTCCAAACGACCGTGGATTGATACAAGAAGTACGTAAACCCTCTTGCGCCTCTGCCTATCGCTTCATAGGTCATCGCCCTTATCTCCGAAGGAATCGGTTCCCTCGGCAGACCCCCGACCTCTCCATGCGCCTGCAGAATCATCCACACCGGCGCATCATTCGTAAGCTCCTTACGAATCTGCAGCGTAGAGGCATCCAAACTTTCCTCATACGTAGCATTAGGATACGTTCCGATATGTTTGAAATTTCCCGGTGTAGGATAGTGATTGACAACCGGATACAAGTCCAGGCTCATAGCTTGCGTTTGGTTGGAAGGATAGAAATACGCAGCATCCTCAGGCATTGTATAATCAATGACGGTAAAGCGACCCGGATCGATGCTCTCCAGCATTCTTCTCATAACGGACAGATTATCCCGGAAACGCTCCTTATCCACCACGTACAAGCTCCGCGGCTCATCGAATAATAGATAGCCGATCAGTTGCTCGGCATGCTCGGAATCCAAGGCTTTATTGGTAAGCTCGACTAAAGCGCTGTGCATTTGAACTTCATCATTACTATAGAGTGCCTCCGAGTCGAAATAGTTGCCTCCCCAAAACTTGAACAACCCATGTCCGTCGGGCAATCCGATCATCTTGAGTCCGTATTCGGCAGCCTTTTCCAATGTAACGTCGTAGATCCCCGGCTTTCCGTGCCAGTTCGCAAGAAATACAGTGTCGACTCCCGCGTCGCTTATATCCTTGAACGTTCGATCCAAATACGCGGCCGCATCCGCTGCAATATACGGAATATTTCCGGCTTCAAACCAGACGCCTTTCGGGAAATCGTCAAGCGCAGGATTAACGGTCGCCTCCGTCAACTGCACGCCGCTTATAACCTGAACGTTTCTTCTTAAGAAAATTCGATTATCCGATCGTTTTACTTCGATTGTATAAAGTCCGTTTGGAACCGTCATTCCCTGATCATTGGTTCCGTCCCATGTCTCTTTCACATACGTCCAATCTTCTCTTGCCTCCACAAGCTTTTTGATCGTGTTTCCTTGCTCGTCATAAACCTTAACATCAATGGTTTTGCCTGGTTCGTACAACCCGTGGATGCTGTAATAAATGGTAGCCCAATCATTAATGCCATCTTGATTCGCAGGTGAAATCTTGTACGGGTACACGTTGTTATACTTATTCGGATCATAATAGATTTCCGGAAGCACTCTTGTAAGCGTTAAGCTGTCGACTCTAAACGAAGGGAAGTTCGCCGCATTCGAAGTCGAATAGATTTTAACGAGATATTCGTGAGAGGGATCAATCTCAATAGGCATCGTGATCGCACCAAAATATTCGAGCTTCATATTAAAGGGCGAGTTCGCCGTAGTATAGATTTTTTTAGGCAACAGCGCTTGACCTGTCGTCACATCATGGACAGATAAACCCATTACGTCTCCGGTAGCGTCGTCCCAATTCGAACCCGGCACTCGATCCGGATTTACCAGCAGCATCAACGTATAGTCGCCGGCAACCAAACTGCTTCCAGTAATAGGGATTTCGATAGACGGCATTTCTTCGTTCGACCCATTAACTACTCTTGTCGCACTGTTGTCGGGAGTTAATCCGTCAGTTATATTCGAAGCATTGCTGCCAAGCGTAAATTGTCCATTCTGGATCACATGAGGCACAGCTTCTTTTAACACGATATGATCCACATAAACGCCGGAGACACCGTCGTTCCCCATTCCTTCCACATAGAACTCAAGCCCATTGACGCCGTAATTCGGATTTATCGTACCCACTCTAAATTCTTTCCACTGCTGATCCGTGATCTCGGACACGTCGATCACTCGCGGAGGAATCAGCTCCTTTTTCTGAGTGGCATCATATACGCCTACTTTTACGACACCGCCGCCGACACTTGTGCCGGGATCGACTTTCAACTTGAAATATACGTCATACGGAGCAGCGTATTTAAGCATGCTGAAATCCCAAGCTTTATATACGATATCCTTGCTCGCGCTGCTGCCTGCCATTGTTGCCGAAAATCCATCCGAGGCCGTCCCATCCACTTCGCTTGCGGCATTGTTACGGTAAATAAAGCTGTTGTCTTCAATCAAGTAATCGCCGGTAACGCTTTCGGGGCGAGCAAGGACACGAAACTGCGTACTACCCAGCAAGGAGCTATCATAATGAATTTGCACCGTGTAAATAGCGTCCTGGGTTGCATTCGTTTCAGGGACAATAACCTGTATGCTAGCTTGATTTGCGGCAACCTTGTTCCCTGTAATCGCAAACAAAGAAGTCTGATCTGCCCCCATGCCGTCCTTAACGGTAATCGACAAATCTTCGTTGTCCCCGATATTCATCGTCGTAATCGGTATAATCAGGGATCCCCCAGAGTAAGATACCGGGTTGTCAATAATGGGCAAAATGTCGGCTAGAGGAGCCCCCTGCACCGCAAAGCTCGATTCGCTTATTGCTGCGCCCGGACTTTCCAGCTCGACCGCATATACGCCTTCCGGCGTGCCGTTCGGAACGGTGATCACAACATGGGCTGCGTTAGCCATAATCGTATTTCCTGTTGCCGCAAATGATAAAGTCTCTGTCACGTCAGCTCCGGCATCGTCTTTGATCGTTACGGCTATTTCAGACCCATCCGCTATGTTAGCGGAAGAAACAGGCAGTTGGATCTCCCCGCCTTTGTAAGAAACAGGACTATTTGTGACTTCGCCCGCTTTAAGGTATGGGACTCCCGTCACGGTAAATACAACGGTTCTCGACGGAATTGTTGCGTATTTCAGTTCCGCGGTATAGTTGCCATCCGATGTTGCAGGCGGTATCGTCACGCGAATATTCGCTTGGCCGGAAACAACAGTCGTGCCCGCTATCGGGAAGTTTTCCACGTGATCGTTCTCATTGCGAACGATGACTACGACATTTTCTTGATCCGCAATATTTTGCGTCGTCACCGGGATCACGAGTTCTCCGCCTAATGAAGAAGCGATGGGATCCCCGCTCACTGCCCCGATTGTGATGATTGGCGCCTGCTCGACAACAAAGGTCCCCTGGTGAGTCGTGTTCCCATAAGCCAATTGCAGCGTATAGGTTCCGGCTGCCGTAAACGGCGGAATTTGAACGGCCATCTCCACAGCATCCCCTGAAACGGTATTTCCAGTAAATGTGATGCCCGAAGCTTGAGTCACATCATTGCCATTGGCATCATAAACTTGAGCGGCAATGGTCTCGGAATCCTCGATATTCAGAGTGGCTGCGCTTACATTTAACGTGCCGCCATTGTAGGAGACGGGAGTCCCCTGCATGTTGCCGATCATGATTAAAGGAGCGTTCGTAATTTCAAATGTTGCTCTGCTGATCTCGGCATTCTGATAGCTTGCTTCGACATGATAGATCCCGCCCTTGGTACGTTGAGGAACGATGATTTTAATCGTGGCGTTATTTCCTTGAATCGTATTCGATTGGACTTCAAAATTTTGCAGCTCGCCGTTGCTATTCGTGACCTTTACGTCCAAAAGTCCACCGTTCGCAATATTAACGGTCGTAACGGGTATAGATAAAGTTCCTCCCGCATGAGATACAGGTGAATTTTGAAAATCACCGCCAAGATTGATTGCCGGCACGCCTGCTGGCGCCTCTTTATAATAAAACTTGTCGACATAAACAGCCGTTATAATATGGTTCATATGGTTTGCAGCAGCCAGATAGATGGCTTCCTTCCCATTTAAAGCGGGGATGTAGGTTCCAATCTTAATATCCGTCCACTCATTGGCATTCAATTGCGACAATGGCTGGCGAATTCCGGGAAGTGGAAAGTTACTTTGAGTAATCGAATAGACACCGACTGAGAACGCATAGCCCGGAGCATCTTCATCATTAAAATCCACTTTCACTCTAGCGTAAAGTTCATACGCTTTCCCTGGAACAAAAGGCGAAACGCCGGTCGCGTTGCCGTTTGCGTCGTTTGTAAAAATGCCATTGGTCATACGAAGTTGGAAATCCCACGTATTTATCGCTTTAAGCACTTTTTTAGCCGTCATACCATCAGATGCCGTTGGATCCGCTACTCCGATAAGGGTATCCGGTGTATCGTTTATAAAAAATAGCGAATCTTGCCCCACGTATTCAAATGGATTGTCTTCCGCATAAGAAATGGCGGGGCTCGCGTACAAACTGATGTTTGAAACGATAAACACGATCGTTATGATTTGGAACATCCACCTTTTAAACAACTGAAACACCTCCATATAATAGTAAACTCTATCCCGATACATTTGGAAACGCTTTCATATTTAAACTTCGATATTCAGGTTTTTATCCAGGCGGCAACAAGGTAGAAACATGATCCCCCGCATCTACCTTGTTCCTTTACCCGTTCCTTACTTCATGCTTGTTACTGTAGCTTTCGCATCATCCCAAGCCTTTTTCCACCATGCAAAAGAAGTTTCCGCACCGGCACTCTCTAACTGTTTCAATATGTCGTTCATATTCTTTTCATAGTCCTCATCGGACTTGGAAAGGATGACTTTCGGCATACCCTTCATCATGATATCGTCCAACTTGGCATCGATTCTTGTAATATCATCCGGAGTTTGCGGCAATACGTTAGAAATTTCAATCATCTGATTGGACTGATCGAAAGCCTTTCCTTCCTTCATTAGCTTCTCGTGAACCTGATAAGGCATATCTACTCCATAATGGCTGCTAAAGTCACGTTGCGTTGGAGTGAGGGATAATTTAAGAACGTCAATACTTTTGCGAAGATCAAGGAGACCGCCGTCCGTCGGATGAGTATCTGCACCCGTGATCCCTACAATATTGTTAAGTACGCCCAGTCCCCTCTTCTTATCCTCATCCTTCGGATTTTGGAGTCGTTCGATTGCAGCAGGCAGCATCTGCGCTTTGCCATCGACGATATCCCAATCCTCGCCTTTAATACCGCTCAGCGCTGTACGTACTCCATCGTAGGAGAACAGATAATCGATAAGCTCGACCGCTTTCTCCGGATTTTCCGCATTTTTTGTCACGCTAAGCAGAAACCCTGGCCATCCGGTCGAACTTGAGGAATTGGCCCATGCCGTCATCCCTTCTACAGGCAATGAGACATATCCTTTAAGCGAGTTCGGATCCTTTTGCACGCTGGCAATGGAATACGCATCAATCCACCAGGTCGCCATGGCCGACAAATACTGCCCGGCCGCAGCTTTCGCTGCGTAGTCTGCGCTCTTCATCGTAAAGCTATCGGGGTCGAGAAGACCTAGCTTATTTGCTTTGTACAAATATTTCAAGTTGGCCCATAGCGGACTAGAGGTGTCCGCATAGTTTGCGGAAATCTCATTCGTATGAACATTGGTTATATAGGCATGAGGCGCCCAGTTTGCGTACCCCATGTTCGCTCCATGGCCGACCCAATAAGCCCACGGACCCCAATCATTAAATAATCCCATTCCGTAAACCTTCTTACCATCCTCCGTTGTCGGTTGCTTCTTCTGCATTTCCGCCAATACAGCAAGATGCTCATCTTCGTTTTTGATCGTAGGATAACCCATCTCTTTATACAGATCCCATCTTACAATGAAACCGTTCCACCACCAGTTCGATAGGCCCGTCGGACCTGCATTCGAATTTAGGAAATACAGATTTCCCGTATCGTTGCTCAAAAACTTTTTGGAAAAAGAAACCCGGTTCGGGTAATTAGCTGCAATATTTTTCCCGTGATCGGCCAAATATTCATCTAATGCAATCACATTTTTCCCTTCGACCAGCTGTTGGATGTAGCTATTGTTCGTAACGAGAATATCCGGCAGTTCGCCGCTGGCGAGAGCAAGCTTTAGCTTCTCATCGTCATATTCGATCACTTCGATCTCTACGCCCAGCTTTTTCTTAATTTCATCGGTAACCAAATTCGGCCAATACTGTTCTTCGATTTGAAAGAGAGATGTGATGCTTCCAATCGTAAGCTTAACGGGCTCAACAGGCTTTTGGCTTGCCGTCGTTTGATTGCCGGCCTGTCCCGAGTTCTCTTCCTCCTTCTTATTGCCGGACGTGCAACCTGTAATCATAATGACTGCGGCCATACACAACACCAAGATGAATTGAAGCTTCTTGCGTCTTCCCGAGCTCCTTGCTTTCATTTTGACCTTCCTCCTGTTTTCTTGTCTTTTATATATACGACCCCATGTGTAAGGTCAAGTATATCAGTCTTGGTTTAACCCCCCTTGCTTAACCCTTAACTGCGCCCATCATAATCCCCTTTACAAAATATCTCTGCATCATGGGATAGACAAGTATAATAGGAATGACCGCAATCATCGTAATCGTCATTCTAACGCCTTCCGGCGTCAACACCATTTGGTTAGCTGCGTCAAGCATTTGTTGCGTATTCATATTTTTGATGCTGTCCGCTATTCTCTGAGATTCAGTGAGATATTGATACAAAAGGTATTGCAACGTTTGCAGCTTGGGATTGGATACGTAGAGGTAGTTATCAAACCAGGAATTCCAATGATTAACCGCTGAAAATACCGCTATAGTCGCCAGAATCGGTTGACTTAAAGGGAAAATGATTTTCACAAAAACCGTAAAATAACCTGCGCCGTCGATAAGCGCCGCTTCCTCAAGCGAGATAGGCAGTTGCTCGATAAATGTTTTGAGCAGGATTACAAAATAAGCCGACATTGCAAAAGGCAAAATGTATATCCAGAAGGAATTAATTAAACCATAGGACTTCATCGTCAAATAAATCGGTATAAGTCCGGGATTAAAGAACATCGTCAGAATCACGAATCGGTATATAAATTTGCGGAAATAGGTTTGGTTTTTAGTAACCGTATAAGCAAATATGGAGCAACAAAACAATGTAATTAACGTCCCGACGACCGTCCTAATCGTAGAATTCATAAATGCCCTAACAATGCCTTCGATCTTAAATATGGATATATAATTATATAAAGTAGGGCTCTTTGGGAGCCACGTAACGCCCGAGACTACTTTTGCCGGATCGCTGATCGAAAATATAAACACATAATAGAATGGATAGATGCACAGGATCGTAAACAGGATTAACAAAAAATAGTTCATAGCCGTGAAGCAACGATCCGATAATTTACTCTTCTGAACGACATCCATTTCCTGCACCCCTTTATACAATGGATTGGCCCCTTACTTTTTTGGCGAACATATTGACGGAAAATAGAAGTACGATGCCTACGAAGGTTTTGGCAATCCCGATCGCGGTCGCATAGGAATAATCGTTAGTGGCAATGCCTATCCGGTATACATAGAGATCGAGAACCTCGATATTGTCGGCGACAAGCGGATTTTTAAAGGCATAATATTGATCAAACCCGATTGTAAGTATATTGCTAACCGATAGCAGAAGGAGTACGATAAATGTCGGCATGATGCCTGGGACCGTTACATGCCAGATCAGCTTGAGCCTGCTCGCTCCATCCATTTTGCCAGCTTCATAAATCTCCGCATCTATGCCTGTTATGGCAGCCAAATAAATGACCGAAGTCCATCCGAGACTCTTCCATATGAGAAGCGCGGTCTGAAAATACCAGACAGCATCCGCATTTCCAAGCAAATTCGCAGGTTTGTCAATCAGCCCTAGAGAAGTCATAATCTGATTAAAAAGTCCCTCGCTCGAAAAGATGGAAAAAGAAAGCGAAAAGACGATGACCCAGCTAATAAAATTGGGGAAGGTAGCCGCAGTTTGTACGATTTTTCTAAAATATTTATGTTTCACCTCATTAAGCATAATGGCGAAGATAACAGGAAGAGGAGAACACAATATCCCCAGCAAGCCCATTGCTATCGTGTTTTTTAGTACCCTCGCCATGTCTCCCCCATCATGAAGAATTAGCTCGAAAAATTTCAAACCGACAAACGGGCTGCTAGATAGGGGAATGCCCGGCTTATAGTCGAAAAACGCGTAAATCCACCCAAACAAAGGGACGTAATTAAACATAAACACGAGGATGACGAAAGGAAGCGCCATTAGTAACAAGACCATGCTTTTTTTGCTTTTTTCCTTAACAACTCTCTGATCGAGCATTTTAATTTCTGCCGATTTCACGCAATCACCTCAGGATTTTCTTCATGACCCAACCATTCAAATTAGCTTACCGCAGAACCATCATAAATAAAAAAAGGCAGTCGCAAAATGATGTAATCTCCGAAATAATGCTCCTTTTTCGGCGGATTAATCGTCCTGCAAGCTTGCCTTTAGCAGATATGATGGAAATTCGGAAATACATTGCTGATTTTCAGCTTTTGGGGATAAACAGGTCAACGCGAGTGCCCCCGGATGGCAATCTGGAAATATCAAGCCCAGGCGATTTCGGAAAGTTTAAGCGGATTCTGCGATAAACATTCGCCAGACCGATCCCATACGCGGATTCGTCAGCATCCAACCGCTCTTCAGGTTTATGCGATTCCATCCATTCTTTCACCCGCCGCAAATTTTCGTCGGACATTCCTCGTCCGTTGTCGATGACGCGAATGACTATGAAAGATGGAAGCTCCTCCACTTCAATTCGGATCTTGCCCGCGTAGCCGCTGTACTCGAATCCATGCAAGATGGCGTTCTCGATGATCGGCTGCAATATAAAACGCGGAACCGTGCAGGATAATGCTTCATCCACAACAGCATATTCAATCTCGATCCCTTCACCGTACCGGTAATTAAGAATCGTAATATAATGGTCCGCATACTCCAGCTCTTCTTTAAGCGTGCATAACACTGCCGGGTTTTTAAAAATCGGCCGAAGCAAATTGCATAAAGCAGTAATGCTCTTCGTAATGTTGTCCGACTTATTCACGACCGCCATCCATTTGATTGTGTTCAAGGTGTTAAATAAGAAATGGGGATTGATTTGAGACTGGAGCATCTGGATTTCCACCTTGATTTTCTCGTTTTCAACCATTCGGTTTTGCTCGATGAGCTCCCTGATGCCAAAGGACATCCGATTAAATCCGCTGCTCAATCGGCCAAACTCATTCATTTGATTATCTTCGATAGTGAAATCGAACTTGCCCTTCTCGATATTCCCCATTGCTTCCATTAAATTATGCATAGGCCTCGTTATTTTTTTAATCCACAATGCGGATGCAATAAACGCTGCTGCGAAACTGACTCCTAATATCCACAGCATCTGAAACCGCAAATTGAAAATATCCTCGATAAACTCGTTGATCGGCACTTCTTTCACCATTGTCCAATCCGATGAGCTGACCTGATAATAAACGATTTGTTCATTGTTCATCTTGATACTTCCATTAGCCGTATCTGCGGGAATTGCCGAACATGCCTCGCTGGAAGCGCCTAACAAGCTTTTATTCGTATGTGAGATAATTTGGCCCGATCCATTGCAAACATAAATTCGCCCATTTAACTTGGACTTCAGATTGTTGTATAGGGAAAACAGCTTATCTTCCCGAATATTGATGATCAAGGAAGCTGAAGGCAAGCTCTGAAAAAGAGATTTGACAGCTCGCGCCGCCGTAATCAGGTTTCTTGGTTCGTCTTTGATAAGTGGAGAAGACTCACCGAAATCTCCTTTTCGATGAGCCCCTTCCCACACGATTCTCGGATAAGAATTATCCAACTTGACCTGCAGAACTTGATGATGGAAGGATGAGGCGTAATAAGGTTCCTGCTTCTTTTCGTCATTAAACACAAACGTTCTATCGCCTGTTACGCCTATGATCCTGCCGTCCTCTGCATACACATAGATCGAATCCAGATACTCGTAATTCCCCATATAAGCGTCTAGCTCTTGAATGACATCTCTATGCAATTGAATTTTATCCGGTAATTCAAAAAGCTTATTATCCAAAAATTGCTGTATGATGGGATCGGTCAGCAGTTGCTTCGACATTTTGTCGATCTCTTGCCTAAATTCATGGATCGAATCGCCAGCCTGCAAAAAGTATTGCATCGACGACTCGTTCGTCTTTCTTTCAAGAATGCCAAGCACTCCAAAGTAGGTAAGAATCGCGCTCATCAATAAGGCAATCAGGCTTATTAATATGAATGAAACCCGAAGCTGCAGGCGAAGGCTGCGTCCCCTTCCCCTTCCTCTTCCTGTCCAGGCCCTTCGACTAAAGATCCCCATGCTGAACATCCTCAATCGTTTCCGCCCCCCATTGCTTTCGGAATTCCCGCGGACTCAGACCCGAATATTTTTTGAACACGCGGCTGAAGTGGCTGTAATTCACGAAACCAACCCGCTCCCCAATCTCATAAGATTTCAGGTTCGAGTGCAGGAATAACTCTTTGGCTTTCTCCACGCGGAATTGCAGCACGTAATCAACGAAATTAACATCCATTTCTTTTTTGAACAGCGTGCTGAAATAGTTGGCGTTCATGGATACGGATTCCGCGACTTGCTGCAGCGAAATATCTTCCGCATGGCGAGACTCAATAAATCGAAGCGCCTGGGTCACCGGCCCGCTTGTCCGCTTCCGGATCGTTATTTTTCCGGTTAACTCTTTCACAAAATCCCCGTACAATTCGATCATCGCATGCAGCGTTTTCGCCTGAGCCAATCGGTAAGCATAAGACGAACATAATGCGGTCATCTCCTCGCCTGTAAGTCGCAGCGACAGTACCGGACTATGCAGCCATTGCATGAACGCCTTTTGGGCTTCTAATTTCGTACGATAATGCCGGTTTGCGATAAAATGATGGATCTGGTCACAGAAATCCGCCTGAAAACCGACGCTTACTTTCTCCCATAAGTCAGGTAAACGAAGCAGCCGCTCTTCCATCTCCCGGGAATTCCCTTCGTCGTCCCTGCTTGTCCATAAATAATTGTTTCCGGTTCCTCCTGCAAAGGATTGCTCGATGGCTTCTACACATTCCTTATATTGCTGCTTCAAGTGCTGAAAACCTGATTGCTTACTGCTTATTCCGAACGAAACGATGACGTTAAAATATGTCCGCATCATTTTGCGGATATGCCCTAACATCCGAAGCAACGATTCCTCGATTTCCTTCTCGCTTATCGAATCGGGACTGCTGAAGAGCAAAATATATCGACTTTCGTTATCGTGAAAGGCTTCGCAATGACCATAAACCTTAATCACTTCATTGAGCACGTTTAGCAAGGACACTCGAATCAATTGGCCCTTATCGTCCTTAAACTTCTCCCGCAATTGTTCGAATTGATCGATATCCATCGCGCAAGCCACGATATGACGGGGGGATAGGGACATATTCATTTCTTCTGCCTTAAGAGCGAATTGCTCCGGCGTGAAACGGTGAAGAAATAAATAATCCTTCAACAAGTTCTCTTTCATGATCCCTGCATCCGCTTCGGGCACAGGGGGTTTTACAGAACTGACCGAAAGCTCCACATGAAGCTTGGAGAGCACCTGCTCCAATTCTTCCGTGGACACGCTGTGCTTGACGATGTAATCGCTGACGCCAAGCGACATCGCTTTCCGGGCAAGAGCGAATTCTTCTATGCAAGTCAGGATGACCAGCTGCGTATGGGGGTTGACGGCTCTGATTTTCGTAATCAGCTCCATTCCTCCCATGATCGGCATTTTAAGATCCGTAATCACGATCTCCGGCTCTAACTTCTCGTAAACGCTCCAAGCTTCCGCGCCGTTGGCAACGTCGGCAATGACTTGCATGTCGAACCGTTTCCAGTCGATTGAGTTTTTCAGTCCGAGACGGACGAGTATTTCATCTTCTGCAAGCAGGACCCGATACATCGTATCCCTCCATTTTCCGATATCGCTGCATATGATAATAACTTAAAGTGAGCTGAAAACATAGATTCGTTGCGTTTCGTCAAATTCCTGCGCAAGTGTTTTTACCCAAACCTTCATAAGCGCAAAAATGACGATGCAATTTGCACCGCCATTTTCTTCGTATTGTCTACTTCTCTCACTTGTTCGATATAAGTTAATTCAGCCTTTGTCAGTCATTTCTATCCTGTCGAGACGGTAGCCATTGATTAATTGAGCTGGTCTCTTCGGTCAAAATATCCAAATAAATAGATACGAAATCATTCGAGTTTTTCAAGCTTTGACCTGTAATCTCCGTTATTCGATTGAGGCGATAATTAAGCGTGTTAGCATGAATATGCAGGAGAGCAGCCGTATCCTTGGCATTGCAATTGAGGGACAGATACGTTGCTAACGTTTTCATAAAATCGCTTTTGCTTTCACGATCGTGCTCTCTTAATAATTGCAGCAATGGGCTGCTGTAATCGCTATTTTTTTTATGCTCGATAATAGATGGGACATGCATAAGAAATCCCAGATCATCATAATGGACAACCTGGCGAGTATGAAAAGGGAGAAGTTTCTTCAATGAGAGAATATGCAAGGTTTCTTTGTAAGCATTGGAAGCCCGCGTATACTTATCATATTTGCCGCTGCAGCCGAATGCGGTAATGGTAACTTCTTTTTTTTCGTTAACTCCCTGAACAAAAGCGTGGATGAACGAGGTAAGATCTGCTTTATTGGAGGCCGTCGAATATAACGATAGGATCGCTATCAAATGATTTTGACTTGCCGTCAGGCAAGCCAAACGAGCCTGCGATTTAGCAGTAAGGGCTAGCCTAAGTCTCGCTACCTTCTCATCGTTGATCGGTACATTGCATTCAAAAATAACGATATGATAACAATCTGGAAGCAGAAGAGATAAGGCTTCCGCATCTTTTCTTATCATCGAATCGGATTGATAACAGTCCGTCAGCAGCTTCCAAATAAATTCATCATGCGTTTTGTCCTGCTTCGCTTTCCAGCTTCTTTGCTTCAATAAGAACCGCTTCGCGATTTCTGCCGACTTTTCGATGACCCGTTCCGCATGACCCTCTACTAAATTCCCTGTATCTACTACCCATATATAACCTAGAACCGTCTGATTATTTTTAATACAAACAGCCAGTCTCGCCCCTAAACCAATCTCATTAATGGCTGGAATTCTGACGGAGTGGGACACGGATTCCAATAGCTGCAGGATCCCCTTTTTACGTAAGCCTGACAGAACGGAATTAGGAACACGCCTCTCGATAATGGTGGAAAGCCTCGCCGTATCACTCTCCAGTTGATGAGAGCTATATCCTATAACATTATGATGATCGTCTTCAATCGTTACCTGGGACTGAAGAGATTCGCTAATCGTATCCGCGAGAGCTTCTAGACTATCAAAGGCACGTTCAAAAGCTCGTCCAAAGGAAGCATCTAATTCCGTCATAACCAACCACTCCTGGAGTAAAAATCTAGCATTCTAATCGATTGTACCATTTCATAACCGCTCTAAATAGTCCCTTCTCGCTTTCCTTACGAGCACCTATTTAAACACTCTTGGAACGCGTTTGCCGATCAGACATACCACCTCATAATTAATCGTTCCCGTCCAATCAGCCATTTCATCCACCGATGGAGCTAAGCCTCCGATCCCAATCAGCGTAATGACTTCGCCAGGCTTGCAATCTGCAATATCCGTTACATTAATCATCGTTTGATCCATACAAATACGCCCAACAATTGGCGCTCTCCGATCACGAACAGCGACATGCCCCACATTGGACAACGCACGGGAAAGCCCATCTGCATAACCTATAGGCAAAGTGGCGATCAGACTCTCTCGATCCGGCTTATAGGTACAACCATAACTAATCGACTGCGATTCGGGTACTGTCTTTACTGAAACAATCTTTGATTTCAAGCTAATCGCTTGTTCCAATACGACAGGATGCTTCTTCATCGATGGAGCCGGATATAGGCCGTATAAGGCAATACCTACTCGAACCATATCCAAATGCATATGCGGGAAATTCAGTGTGGCGGCGGAGTTGCAGCAATGCTTTATGGGGATTTCGTACCCTTTCTCCTCAATGAATTGGATGTAGGACATAAATCTCATAAATTGCTCCGCCGTATATGGACAATCCTGCTCATCCGCAATGGCAAAATGAGTATATATCCCTTCCAGTCGTACGAATGGACTTTTACTAGCCTTGTCTACAAGGGATAATGCCTCCTCTCTCGAAGTGACCCCTATTCGATTCATGCCTGTATCCACCTTCAAATGGATCGCCGCCACAATGCCAAGCCGAGCAGCTTGCGTAATAATTTCCTCGAGCACATCCTCCGTGTAAACTGTTATTGTAATATGATGGCTGACTGCTGCAGAGATGGATCTTATCGGCGTATAACCTAATATAAGAATAGGCGCTCGGATGCCCGATTCTCGTAATTGCAGAGCTTCATCAAGGATGGCCACTGCTAAGTAATCCACTCCCAATCGAAGCGCCAGCTTCCCCACCTCAACTGCCCCATGCCCATAACCATCGGCCTTTACAACCGCCATCATTTTCGTCTCGGAGCCGATGTAGCTTTTTATGCTTTTTATGTTGTTCGATATGGATGCCAGGCAAATTTCCGCCCATGTATCCCGAAAGCTCTCTCTCTCCTGCAACGCATTCATCACCTTGTCTGGCTGCACACACAGGAAAAAGACAGCCACCCTTCTACTTGGCCGTCTTCCCCTTGCAGCAAAATATTAATTCGCTAAAAATTCCTGTTTAAGCGCATTCTCTATTGATATATACTCCTCTTTAAGGTCCTTTGCAACAGCCTCGCAGGTAATTGATCCATTAGCTACATTAACACCGCTCTTTAATGCGTCGCTTCCTGCGATTGCACGAAGGAGACCCTCGTTCGCAATTTGCAAGGCATAAGGAATGGTAACATTGGTTAATGCCATTGTCGATGTTCTTGGAGCCGCTCCCGGCATATTGGCAACCGAATAATGAAGGACACCGTACTTCTCGAATACCGGATGATCATGCGTCGTTATTCTATCAATCGTTTCTACGATTCCTCCCTGGTCAATCGCAACATCGATAATGACAGAACCAGGCTTCATCGTCTTTACCATCGCCTCTGTAACTAATTTCGGAGCCTTGGCTCCAGGTATTAGAACCGCGCCCACCAACAAATCCGCCTCTGCCACAGCCTTGGCAATATTAAATGGATTAGACATCAACGTTTGAATCTGCGTACCAAAAATATCGTCCAATTGCCTTAATCGATCTGCACTCATATCAATAATTGTAACGTCGGCCCCAAGACCGATCGCCATTTTTGCGGCGTTAGTGCCAACCACTCCACCGCCAATAATACTTACCTTGCCACGGCTTACTCCTGGCACTCCCGACAACAGGATGCCTTGGCCGCCATTGTTCTTCAGTAGAAATTGTGTGCCTAGCAGGATCGACATCCGACCGGCAACCTCGCTCATAGGCGTTAGCAATGGGAGCGTCCGATTAACCGAAACGGTTTCATAAGCAATCGCGACGACGCCCTTTTCCTTGAGTGCCGCAGCCAACGCAGGCTCAGCAGCCAGGTGCAGATAAGTAAATAGAATAAGACCGCGACGGAAATAACCATATTCGCTTGCCAACGGTTCTTTCACCTTCATAATCATATCCGAATCGTTCCACACCTCAGAAGCATTAGCGATGATTTCTCCACCGGCAAGGATATAATCTTCATTAATAAAACCGCTGCCAACACCTGCATCCTTTTCGATCAACACCCGATGACCGGCCTTCTTAAGAGTCACGACTCCAGCAGGAGTAATGGCAACTCTGTTTTCATTGTTTTTAATTTCCTTCGGAATGCCGATAATCATCATGATTGCCCCCGTTCTGTCAGATTTCTATTTAATGTAAAAACAATAACACATTTCGTTTTTAATGATTTTGTTTGAAAAACAAAACTTCTTTCGTTTCGTTTGTGTTTGGAAACAAACTCCGCGCTTTTCCGCTGCTTATTCCGGACAAATCGCCAATCGGCCGCTTTTTGCCGCTTCCTTGTATTCGCCGGGCGTCATGCCCGCATGCTTTTTAAAAAACCTTCCGAAATAAGACATGTCCTCGAACCCGATCATCCGGCCAACATCCTGCGCCTTCATATCCTGCGACGCAAGCAACCGCTTGGCTGTGCCGACCTTTAGATCCGCAATATAATCGGCCAGTGGGTATCCTTTTACCCTATGATAGATTCTCGATAAATAATGAGGACTCAAATGCACGATGTCCGCCAGTCGCGGCAGCGATAAATCCTTATCCAGATTTTCAACTACATAACGATCAAGCTTATCGACAATTTCTCTTTTTTGGTCGGTCCGCTCCTCTTCGATCCGGTCAAACAGCGCTTCGCCAAAGCGCAAATAATAGTCAAGCAAATCGCCCCATGTATCATGGGCATGATACGAAGACAAGGACGTCAGTTCAAAGGATTGCCCAACCGTCTGCGCCAGCTTGCGCTTATTCATAAAGCCCAGGAGCATCGCCGACACGGAGCTAAATAACTCAAGTTGCACAGAATAGCCGACAAACATAGTCTTCTGCCCCCACTCGAAAAGCGCAGACAAGGTTCTGCCGAACGCTTCTCGTTCCCGTGTTTCCAATTGCAGCCGCAACTTGGCGACGGTATCCTCGATAAAATCGTACTCCCCGCCCAGCTTATCCTGATCTTCCGTCTCCTGTTTGGCCACGCCGCTTATAATAATTTCTTCATCTAAGCCGATTCCTTGCTGCAGCAAACCGCACATCGCGCGGTATTCATAGGCAAGCGCATCCCACGCCACAGCGGGCGACGACAGCACGATCGACATCGGCAGCCGGAGAAGCTGCCGCACGGATTGCTGTATTTTTTCCAGCATTTCACGAATGTAGAGATGATGCCGCGCCGCTTCTTCGTCATCGCTCACGGACTGGACGAGCCAAATGAAGCTCTTTCCGTCTTTGATGGAGACGATCCGGCTAAACGATTGCAAATACTCCTCCATAATATTGCAGGCGGCGTACTCCAGCAGCAGCCTGTCCTTAGGCGCCAGATGCATGGGCCAACTGTCGATACGCCCGACGAGCAAGACCAGCGGGCCGCCGGACCGCAACGGAATATCGAGCATCGCCAATTGCTCGGGCAGTTCGCCAAGCGCATCCGCATCTCCGGACAGAAGCTTGCGCATATACATTTCAATAAGTAACGGACGGGCGTCCTTTACTTGCTGTCGCGTTCTGTCCATGACGGCCCGTTCGCTGATTTCCTCCGCGATGCAGTCCATCGCTTTGCGGAGCAAACTAAGCAACGTCTCTCTATCCGACGGCTTCATCAGATAGTCGAACGCGCCATAACGCAGAGCAAACTGCAAATATTCGAAATCAGCATGCCCCGACAAAAAGATGACCTTGCAACGCGGCCAAAGCTCCCTGACATGCAGGGCCAAATCCAGACCGCTCATGCCCGGCATCCGCACATCGGTTATTAAAATATCGATGCGGCTCTCTTCGGCAATTCGTCTCGCCTCGCGAGGCGAATGGGCGTATCGGATATGCGTCTGCTCCAATTCGCTCAATATATTGCATACCCCGCGTACGATAAGCGGCTCATCATCCACTACGAGTATATGATGCATGCTGCCACTCCCCCTCTTCTCCCGTTCCGGCAAGCCCTGCTTCCATACGCAGCGTGACCGCCGTCCCGCCCGTCGCGACTGGATCAATGCAAACTCCGCTGGCGCTGCCGTACAGCAGCGCCAGCCTCCGATGAACGTTTGCTATGCCGTGCGTTTCCATTTCGTCGCGCCAGAGCGTCAGACTTTGCCGGACTTCCGCCAATCGTTCGGCGCCAATTCCTTTGCCGTTATCCTCCACCGTAATCGTAAGACACTCTTGTCTACAGCTTATTCGTACGGCGATTCGTCCGTTCTCCTCCGTATGCTCGTGACCATGTACAAACGCGTTCTCCATCACCGGTTGGATGATCAATCTAGGTACATGCCACCCGGACAAATCGCCTTCTACTATATACTCGCACGATATGCGGTTGCTAAAGCGGATTTCCTGTATCGCACCATATACCCGGGCATGATTGAGCTCCTGTTCGAGCGGGATCATGTCGGCTTTGTTGTGTGTAATAAATTTAAAATAGTCGCCGAGATGCCTGGACAACGTTCGAATCCCGTCGTAATCCTCTTCGTCGGCCATCAAATACAAGATGTACAGGCTGTTGTACAAAAAATGCGGATTGATCTGCGATTGCAGTTGCTTCAGCTCCGATTGCTGGCTATAGATCGTTTTTTCGTACACTTCCTGAATCAATTCGTTTAATTTCCCGACCATCCTATTGAATTGCGCATACAAATAGGCAAACTCGTCATGATCACGGCGCTCGATTACAATATCGAGCTTGCCCTGCTCCACCTTGCGGAAGCCGGTAATAAGCTTTTTGAGCGGCTGATGAATCAGCCGAAAAATCATAAACGAAGCGACCAGCACGATGACGATCGAAGCCGCCGACAAATACCCGTACCAACGTTTAAACGAATAGACGGGATCGAGTACGATATTTTCCGGCAAAGCCGTCTTTAGACTCCATTGCAGCATCTCGGATCGTTTGACAAATACGAGATAGGGCGTGCCGTCTATCGCAAACTCCCCGCTCCCGTCTCGCTCCAGCACCTGAATTTTGCCTGCCGCTTCCGCGCCGCCCGAATGCGCAAACAGTGTCGCTTGATTATGATCGTCCGTCAAATAAGTTACATTGTCTCCATAAGAGCGGAACACGTCCATCTCCCGAGCGATTTTTTCGATCGACAGCTCGATGACCAGCAAATATTGGGAGCGAGTCGCGCTCGGATATCCAAGCGGAAGCAATAGTCTACCACTGTAATACACCGGGTTAAATGTGCGGCTTTCTGCCTTGAGCAAGCTCTCGTACTCCCCTTGATCCATCGCATCGACGTTAAACCTGGATTTGGCCGACAGTCTTTTGTCCAGATTCGGCATCAAGACGAACACATCCTGGATCAACTTGCTGGATTCGGCCAGCATAACGATTTTCGACTGCAAGTCCTTAAACGCTTTGGTCCGCTCGTAATCGGTCAGCGTCGCCGCCCGAATGCTCAAATCGTTGAGATCGGCGTCATTGATAAACGTTTGCTGCAGGGTCGTAATTCGTTCGATCTCGTTTTCTAGCGACGTCATGACGTAATCTGTTTTTTGCTGCATCGAATTGGAAATTTCCTGCCTGACGACATCCGCCCCCTGCTGATTCATCCAGAGGCTGATCGCATAGATCGGAATCAAAATGAGGAGGAACGTGCCTACCAACTTTTTGTGAATCCCCCATCTCGGCTGCTTGTCCCGTGACATCGTCCCATCTCCCATCCTGCTTCGAAAGCTAAGTCAGCCTGGAGCCCATCATCAGTTCCTCGATCAAGCCGCCTATCTCTTCGTCCGGCAATGCCGGCCATATCCATTCCCGCTCCGGAGCGGACGCGTTTACGCTCCACGTATAACGATTCGTCGCGGCATCGTAATAGATCGAATACCCTTCCGTTACCTCGAATAGCTTTGCCCTTCCGCGCACGGCATACAGGGCAGTCACCTGATCCCAGCTTGAGCGGTTGCGGGCGGGCGCCTCCAAATAAGCCTCATACGCAAACTTTATCGGATGATCCGGCGGCATCCGTTCCATGAGCCGGGCCCCCGTCAGGATCGTCTCCCCCGCGGAGCTGACGGAGAGCGGCCCCGGCCAGCGGTTCAGCACATGTTCGGCAGCCTCGGGATCCATCTTCCAGTTAAATACGTCCTCGCCTTCCGGAAACGTACTGCCGCCCATCAAGACGAGCCGCTTGACACTCCGGCGAATCAGCTCCATACCGCTCATGCCGCTGATCGCGTCCGGGCCGGACTTCATTAGAGCGGACAAAACCGTCAGCAAGCCGACGGCGCAAATGACCACTTCCGAATGCTCGGCAAGCAATTGCCGGTATAAGGCGACCGCCTCCGGCACAGACTCCCCGCTTTCGCCGAAACGGTTCGGATAATTTTCGGCGATCCGTTTGTTGTACCTCCGGGCGGGAGTGATTTGTCCGGCTAATTGCCTGTACGGGCCGAACCTGCTGGCTTCGCCGTTCGGACTATCATCCTCGTCGCAGATCAGCGCGCCAACCGGAATATCCCCTCTGCCGTAATAGCGATTGATCGCGTCGATGCACGGCGCGCCCCAACGCGTCGGCGCGTCGCAGACGACGGCGAGCAGCTTCGCTTCCTCCGTGCCGCATAATGTATGCAGCAAGGCAAGCGTCCCCGCATCGTCGCAATCCGTGTCGATATCCGTATCCAATATGACGTTTACCCGAACATTCATCCGATCTGCTCTCCTCTCCGTATGTCCCCGGTCTCCCGGTTGCTAGTTGGCGGCATTTACCCAGTCGTTGACCTCCTGGGTCATGATCTCACCGCCAAGCTCGTTCCAGTCCTTGACAAATTTATCGAACTCTTCGATACCGGACTGCCCGAGGATGATCTTGATCGTCATGACCGACTCCATCTTATTAAGCGTCGCCATTTTCTCCGCCATCGTCGGGGTAGAACCGCCGAGAAACTCCGTATTTATTAACTTGTTCTCGTTCAAGTAGTAGTCGATAATTTCCATCCCCGCCCCGTCCATGCCGAACGAGCGGTAGAAACCCCAGCTGTTGCCGGCGATGTCGCCTTTCTCGAACCAATTTTGAATCGCGTCATAATAAAACCTTTGCTCCGTATCGAGACCTTCCGGATTTTTGATCTCCAGCGCGGCTTTAACGGCACGATGCGCCTTCACGTTTTTGAGCACCGGAAACGCTTTGACCAGCCCGTATGGCCACGTTTCGATTTTTGTCTCCGCGTTGCGCGACAGCATCACGTCCGCATTGTCCCAGCTTTTATCGTTCCAGAAGTTCATCAGCTTTACGAGCGCCTCTGGATGCTGGTAACCTTTCTTGACGATATAGAAGGAGGTTGCCGATACGCCTACCTGAGCCAGCGCCGGCTGGCCGTCCGCCGACGGGAGCGGATAAGCCCGCCATTCCGCGTTCGGATCGCTCAGCTTGTTGTTCTTGAGATTCGCAAGCGGAGCGTACATCGGCCCGTACATCATGCCGACTTTGCCGGAAGCGATCAACTCGTCGTATTTCGGGCCATCCTTAACGCCGAATTCCTTATCGATGTAACCGGCTTTAAACATGTCCGCCAGCTTCTGCAGCGCAGCTTTCATTTCCGGTTGAGTACTGCCGTACACGATTTTGCCGTCCTGCCCCTCCACCCAAGCACCGGGGTAAGCGTGGAAGCCGTTAAAAAATCCGGGAATTTTCGCCTCTTTGACGAGCGCAAGCCCGTACGTGTCGTCCTTCGAGTTTCCGTCCGGGTCCTGCTCCGTAAACGCCTTTGCAATGGCGAACATGTTGTCCATCGTAGTCGGCTCCGGCAAATTAAGTTTCTTCATCCAGTCGTCTCGCACCCAAAGCATCGGGACTTCATCCAGGTTGCTGTTCGTGAGCGGGAGCGCGTAGAGCTTTCCTCCGAACGTGGATGCTTTCATCGCAAGTCCGCCGTCTTCCTTCAACAAGTTTTTTGTAAAGGCCGATGCGTACCCTGCATACACATCGGTCAAATCCTCGATCAAGTCGGCTTCCACTAAACTTCTCAGCTGCAGCGCATCAACAGCCATGATATCCGGAGTATCGCCCGAGGCAATAGCGATGTTCGTTTTATTGGTGTAGGCTTCGCTGCCTTTGACGACCCACTCGTTTTTGATCAGAATCCCAAGCTCGTCGCGGTATGCATCGTACCAGATGTTGTTGTCGATCGAACGTCCTTCTTCGAATTTCATCGTTTCCGCCACATCCCGGCCCGTCGTCAGCACGATGGGCGGGTCGTACTTGCCCAGCGGGCCTTCCTTCGGCCATTCCTTCCACTCTTCGGTCTTCGTGCCGTTCGTCGGCTTCGCCGATTCCCTGTCGATCGGATCCGTCTCTCTGCCGCTGCAAGCGCCGAGCACCAAAAGCATTATCGCCAGCATTGCGGCTCCTGCTGATTTCATGGTGATGTTCGCCATGTCGTTTCTCCCATCCTTGTATGATCAGAACCGCAATGCCGAGATGCTAGCTCAGCGGAAATAAAGAGATTCCACGTCAGCCTTCCGAAACTTGTACGATGCTACATGTCAAGAAACCTTTGTATAATGGCCGCCATCTGGCTGCGCAATGCGTTGCTTTTGGGTGTCAGCTTCGCGTCGTAGCCCAAGATAAGCCCTTTGGCGTTGGCCCAGGCCATCGCATCCTTCGCATAGACGGAAACGGAGGCTGCATCGACAAACGTAGAGAGGTCGGCTCTCGCGGACACGTCATAACCTTTAAAGGATGCGTAACGGTACAGGATTGCCGCCATTTGTTCGCGGGTGATCGGGTCTTCCGGGCCAAACTTGCCGTTGCCGTATCCGCCCACGATCTTATTTTCGGTCGACCAGATTACCGCATCTTCATAATACTTACCGGCCGCCACGTCGCTAAAGGGATGGGTTGCGCCCACGGCAGGCGAACCTTCCAGTCGATACAAAATCGTCACCAGCATAGCCCGTTTGGTAGTTGCAGCGGGGCTAAATGCGGTGTCAGAGACACCCTTCATCAGACCTTTTTCATAGACGTATTTTACCGTATCGTAGAACCAGTCGGCTTCCTTAACGTCAGTGAACTGATTTTCCCAGACCGGCTGGGAAGTCGGTTCTTCTTCCTCTTCCTTGACGGGAATCTCCGGATCGTTGATAACAACGTTGCCTCCGCCGGATGAACCGCCGTTTATGCTCATCTCCTGCAATGCGCTCGCATAATCGGTCTTTTTGTTGCCGTTTGCGGCTTCTGAAAAGACATAAAGCTTATCGCCCGCACCAAGGATAACGCCGGACAGGTCAATCTTTGCGCTGCCGCTTGCACTCTGCGGCTTTACTATATTTCCATAGTATTTCATAGAGCCGTTTTGGTCTATGACCGCTGCCGAAATATAATCATTGGCTCCCACCGTTGCGCCTGTATAACCAATGGTCATCACCTTGCTTGCAGAGTTATATTCCGTTCTCTCTGCCTTGAAATTTCTGCTGTTGTCCCGAAGGGTCAGCTTCCACTCCGACGGCGTGCCGGCCGAAACTGTTTTCAGCGCGGCGGCGCCTACGGTTCCGCTCTGCTTGCCGCCCTGGGCAGCGGAGGAGAAGAGAACCGAAGACAGTGACAAGTTGATAGCCGGGCGAGCGCCGTCAGCGTAGGACACACGGGTATGGCGCTGAACGACCGAAACCACTCCAGCGTTGTGGGGCTTGTCCCCATACGGCGACCGCAGCCACCACCAGCCCGTATTGCCGCTGGATGGATTCGTGATATAAGCCGCTTCCCGTTCATTATCGTTTTGGAAGTAGGTTGCCGCTTCCTCCCCCGAAAGGAAAAATGCCTTTTCACTCTTCAACTCGCTTGCGCCATACTCCATATACGGTCCGTCCGTTTTGGTTGTTGCCAGCATAGCGGATAGCTCTGCAGCCGTAAAATAATCCGATCCCGCAAAGTTTTGGCTCCATGTCTGGGCGTCGCTGTTCTGCCACTCGTTGGGCTTAACCTGCCCATCGTTGTCGTCGCCGTCCCAAACGGCTTCAAAGGGCGTGCTTCCAAGCAGATATTTGGAAATGAGGAACGCGCCCCCTGTATTGGTGTTGGTTTTATCGGCATCCAGCACCAGCCAGGGCATCTCATAGCTTATACCGCCCTCTGTATACTGACCGTAATAAATGATGTTGCCGTCGGCGATCCCGCCCGTCCCGGCCATCGCCCCGGTTCCGGCAGCAAACGCCGCCGCGGGCAGCAGGGTCATCATCATGCTCAGACCGAGCATGGCCCCTATTATTCTTTTTTTCATACCGTATTTGCCTCCTTCTTTATCTAATTAGGGAAACCGATAGATGGCCATTCAAAGGGGTATCTTACCGGATTTTCAACGCTTTCGGGAGCCAGTAATAGATACTTATACCGCCATGATTTCTCGAAATGCACCGTCAACGTGTTTCCATCCAAAAGCATGTTGTCCCCGTTGATCGCGTCGGTTGCCATACTTCCGGGCAAAATCAGACCTTCGGGCAGAGTAAATGTCACATCCCTCGGCTGGTCTTCCTGGCTCAGATTCGCCGTAACCGCAACCACTGCACCGTCTGGGCGCTTGTAGTACGACATAGGCGTCTCCTCGTTGGATCCTGCAATTTGACTGTCGCTGTACAAAACAAACGGCGCATTGTTCAAGTCATAGTATTCCATCATCTTTGAACGCAGAAGCCCATCCAACCTCACCGGAATATCCAGCACGGCATTTACCGCCGATGCGGTATCGATCTGATGATAATTGAGGAAATTAATGGCCAACCCGGTCTGTTTCCCCATAGTGGCACGCAGCAGCTCCGGCGTGACCTCTCTGCGGAAAGCCTTTTCCGACGGATTTGCTTCTGCATTAAGGAATTGCTCGCCTTTCCAGATGCTATCAACAAAGCCGGCGGTCGGCGTCCATGTGCCGAGAGGCGTGTGCAAGTCCATATAGAAATCAGGGCGAATGGCTTTCCCCATCGTACGAATGCGTTTCATAAATCTTCTGTACTCAAAGATCGGATAGGACGATTGCAAAGCTCCGTCCCGATCGTAGTATCCCGTGCCATGGTGCAGGTTCCGGTCTACTGGCGGAAGCGCGGTGGCGTCCATGTATAAACCGCCGATGCCATCTTCCACGATCAATTTATTAATGCTCCACAACATGAAATTCTGGTACCGTCCCGCATATGAGATGTTCGCCCCGATATGGTTTGTATCCGACCGCACCCATCCGTTGGGCAGGAAAAACGGCTCCGTCACAATTTCATCCTTGTAATACTGGAATTCCGGCGTATTGTTCCCCAGTTGGAAGCCAATGTACGGAATAATAGGAATTCCATTGTCATTGGCAGCCCCCGCCAGTGTATGGAAGGCCTGTTTTCTCCCCGGTTCTCTCGTCAACGGATAACCTTGCGATTCCGTCCAGTCCTCATGGATTTTGATTAACTGGTAGTTGTCTTTCTTTAAGCGGTTCAAAAAAAACGGCCAGTCCCGGTTGTTGTTAAACTCGGGACCCCCTACAAAAATTCTCGCAGGGTTGCTCGCATCAGGCAGCAGCTGATAATTCCCTTTCAGCGCTCTCCCGGATTTGCTCTCATCTTCCACCTGGACCCAATCGATGGAGTCTCCGTTTTGATCCTTTGCGGAAAAATCGTTGTAAACAAATCCGCTGCCGAAAACAATCTTTGCCTCTTGAAGAGAAGCATTCATCAGGTTGAAATCAAAGGGGATTTCTGCTTGCTTTGCAAAAGCGCCCGTATTATCCGTGATCCAAACCTCCAAGGTGGATTCGTTCCAGACCAGCCTGACATAACGCTCCCACCAGAAGTGCCATTCGTTCTCGTAAGTAAATTCTTTGATTTTATGGCGCACGCGGTTTGTGTTAAAACCTGTTTCCGTGGTCAAAAAGAACTTCGGAGAAGCCATGCTGTAATACAGGCCAAAGCTGTTTCCGTTAGGGAACTGGATCGCAACGACCGGCGTCGCCATTTCATTTTGCGGATCATCCGGATATCCGCCCGACCAGTTCGCGGTGACCGCATTGTAAGGCGCCACATTGACCGTCAGATCGCCATGCTCTGCCGTCACATAATCTTTGGCGGGATAGCTCAATTGACCTTCGTTTTGCGAAAAGGTATTCATGGACCATTGTTCGGCGCCATAAGCACTGCTTCCATAAATGAAAACCTGTTTATTTTCCGCCTGAGGTCTGATAGGGGAAGCCTGGATGGCAAAGGTAAAGGTCAGGGGCGTGTCCCGGTTAACCTCGATCGCCTTATCAATCACATTCATCTCCAGCACATGGGCTCCGCCTTGCTTTTCCAACGCCAGCACCGCATCGGGGTTTTGGAACGACCAATTTTCTGTCGATTCGGCGACCCACGTCAGTCCCACCTGATCATTCCCCATAAAAATATGAGGCGTAAAGCTTCCTGTAGTCGCATCGGGAAACTTGCCCGAACGCCCCCCGCTCCAGTATGGATAGCTGCCTCTCAGGGGGGAATCGGTCGTATCCGCGTCAAACAGCGTCGCCGCTTCCGGCTTCATTGGAATTTTCACCTTGAGGTTTTGCAATTGAACCGGAACGTCAGCATCGGAGGACAGCTCCACATCAAAGCGGACAAATCCGTCATACTCCACCGTGCTGTTTACGCTCAGCTTCAAATCATCCGACGCCGACTCATTCAAATATTTTATTTTGGTATCCGTTTTTTCCACACGAATGTCATTGGTTTCGTAAAACTGGAGTGCCTGCGCATCCGCCGCTCCCTCAATCTGTATCGGCGCTGCCAGGAGGTCCTGGCCCTGACTGGTGATCTGACTGACAAATGGAGAACCGCCGAAAGCATATTCCCTTCCCCAGACTTCTACTTTATTGCCAACCGTTTTTACGCCGGTCCATGGAGCGAGCACAATATCCTCCGTACCCAAGTCAGAATCCCACCATTCCGTCGTGACCGGCTTTTCCAGGGACACGGGAGGCAGCGTAAAGGAATCTCCGCTTCCCTTCAGTGTTGCAACAATCTGATAATTCCCCGCTGGATGAGAGCCCATAGCAAACGAAGCTTTAAATAAACCGGCAGGATCAGCGCCCGCCTCTAGCTCGGAAACGACTCCTCCTTGCTCATTCTTCAGCTCAAACAGACTGCTTTCAGCAGTAAATTCTGTATTAACATCATTTTTGTCCAGGCTGAGCTCCACCTTCTGCTCGCTCCAATACGAACGCACTTGAAGCGGAGGCGGGATATCAACCGGTATTTTTCTGCTATAGTATACCTTTCCGCTGTTGACGTCGGTAACGATCAGGACGCAACCCCAATTGCCTTGCTGCAAGGGGTTAGTCAGCGTGAAATTGCCCGTGGCTCCGGCAGCCACGGCCAGAGTCTGTTCCTGCGCGATCCCCAGAACCTCGCCGGTACTCCCGTTCCTCACCTGTTGAACCGCTTTGATCGTCACTTCACTATTGGATAGATTCGTAAAGCCGGAAACCGTCTGAAGTCCGTTTTTCAAATCATTGGCATGGACGGTCTGACGTACAAAATTATTGTCCTGATCCCCCCGATAAAGCCTGCCAAAAGCTGCGGGATCATGAAATGTCCCATTGTAATAGGGTGACCATGAGCTTTGAATCATGGCAGGTATCGACCAAGGTCCGGAACCGCCCTGATCTCCCGCCGACTGGGATCGGCCAATATTAAATCCGTATTCCTCCGCCGAAAAGCTGGCCAGACCAAACAGACCTGCAGAAAGCTCCACTTCCAGGTCCCAGTATCCGTTCCCTGTTGTCGCGCTCGCAATCCAATCCTCGCTGCTCCCCCAAGAGGCGTTTCTTCCCTGACCTTCGAATTTTGTTCCTATGGCATTGACAATAAACTGATAATAGGTCTGTTGCGCAAGATCCGGCTGGAAGAAAATCTCTACCGAATCCTCGGTAAACACCGGACCGTCGTGTTCCGTCACCTTGGCGCTTGGCTCTTCCTTTTGAACCGAACGAACCGCAATATACAGCTTGTCCTCCGTAAAGAAAACCTTAAATGAAGTGGGCTCCGGTACCGCCTCCGATTTGGTAAAGGTCGCAAACCCCGCGCTTTGCGCCGCCCCGCTCCATTCTGTGTCGTCAATGACTCCGTCTATAACGGGGGTCTGATCCGCAACAGTCGGTACATGTATCGTTGTCATCGGCGGATCCGCCTCAACGGCTCGCGCCGAAGGCACCGTATAACCGGAGGTCAACAGGATCGCAAGCAACAGAACACAGGATATCGATTTATTAATAGTTCTCCTCATAGGATTAACACCTTCCCTGCACACTTTATTTTTTAGAAATGGCCTGAATTGCCGTTCTATCGCCGCCTTGCACGTTTACCAGCAAACGCTCATCCGTTCCGATCTTTCGTCCGTCGGTAAATACAACGCGAAATACGCCTTTGCCGTCGGCGTTTGCCTTGCCCAATTCCTGCCCCGCTCTGTCAGTCACGGCAATGCTTGCATAAGGCAACGCTTTTCCCCGAATTTCCCCTTCACCTTCGTGAGCGGGTTCATAATCATATTCCAAACGATTTTGGCGGAAAGCATATTCTCCAATATGATCCGCCAGACTCTGCGGCAGGGTCAGCTCCGAGATTTGATTATTGGCAAAGGCCCGGTCGCCAAGGTCGGTCAGGCTAACCGGCAAAGCGAGCTCCGTCAGCTCATTGCCCCGGAAAGAACTGCTGCCGATGGTCAGAAGCCCTTCCGGCAATGTGACCTCGGAAAGATTATTCTGCTCAAAGGCGCTGTCGCCGACAGCGAGCAGCGTAACGGGGAAATCCAGCGCGGCAAACTGATTATAAGCAAATGCCGCCGCTCCGATATGAGTCAAACCTTCGGGCCAAACGACAGCAGAAAGCTTATTGTCACTAAAAATCCCGTCCGGTATCTCTTTCATGTCCGCTGGCAGCTGCGCCGCTTCAATTGGATTGTATTGGAATATCCACCCGCCATACGTTTGAATCCCTTCCGGCAGGGCTACCTCGCTCAGCTTATTGCCGGAAAAAGCCGATTCTCCGAGGGTCTCGAGCCCCTTCTGCAATGAGAGCGCATTCATTTGGTTTAAAGCAAATGCCTCGTCGCCGATCTTTTTCAAAGCTGAGGGAAACGTGATCGTTTCAATATAATTGCTGTAAAAGGCGCGTTTTTCTATACGCTCAAGCGTGTCCGGAAGCGTAACGGATCTAATCTTTTTTTCCTGAAAGGCGCCTTCCCCGATCGCTCTTACCGTTATGCCTTGCACGGTTGCCGGTATCGTAATATCCTTATAGACCGCAAATTGATTATTGGCTACCACGTACTCCGTGATAACCCCGTCGTTATTAATGCGAAACTGCTCGTCCGGCGTTGCGGCGACAATCAGTCCCATCGCCGCATTTACGCCCCCAAACAGCAAAGCAACCGTCAACGCGGCCAACAATCCCCGGTATAAGCGCTTTTTGTTTTTTATCATTTCTCCTTATGCTCCTTTCTGTTTCAAACCTCGAGTACAGCCTTTGCTTAACCTTTTACGCTTCCAAGGACAATTCCCTTGACGAAGTATTTCTGCAAAAACGGATAAACCAACAGGATCGGAACGGAGGCAATAATAATTTGCGCCGACCTCGTAGTACGGTCTGAAATGCTTTGGAGGTTTTTCCAGTCGTCCGCCTTCAGGTATTTAAAGTCCGGCATCGTAATAACCGTGCGCAAAAAGGTTTGCAAAGGGTATTTCTCCGGCATATTCATGTAGATCATGCCGTCAAACCAAGCGTTCCAGTGACCGACCACCGTAAACAGAATAAGCGTCGCCAGCGCTGCCATCGAAGTGGGCACATAAATTTTCCACAGCGTCTGCCAATGCCCGGCGCCATCCATATAGGCCGCTTCGGATATCTCCTTGGGGAGCTGCCGGAAAAAATTAAGCAAAAGGATGACATTATAGACCTGAAGCGCTCCGGGGAGAACCAGCGCCCAGATGCTATCCAGCATATTCAGCTGTCTGACAAGCATGTATGTTGGAATTAATCCTCCTGCAAACAGCATGGTAAAAAACATAAACCAGACATAAAAGGTTCGAGGCCTAAATGTAAGGCTCTCCTTCGATAAGGGATAAGCGGTGATGATCGTAAGGAGCATATTTAGCGGAAGCCCGATGGCGATTCGTTTGAGCGTCACGCCAAACGCTTGCCAGAATTCCTGGCGTTCTAAAACAAAGTTAAAAGAACTCAAGGTAAAGCTTTTGGGCCACAAAGTGACGGCGCCCTTAACAACTTCGTTGTTATCGCTAAAGGCGATGGCAAATATATGCACCAGCGGGGCAAGGCAGGTAAGCGCGAGTATTCCCAAAATGGTTCCGTTAACCACGGGAAAGATATATTTTTTATTTGTCCGTGTTCTCATCGTTAAGTTCACCCTCCCTTCTAAAAAATTCTGTAATCGGCAAATCGATATGCGCAATAATAGGAAACGGTAATAAGGATCAAAGAAACGATCGACTTAAACAGCCCCACAGCCGCCGCCGGTCCGAACTTGGCATCGATCAGCCCCATCCGGTAGACAAAGGTATCAATAATATCTCCGGTTTCATAAACTCCGGCGTGGTACAGGTTAAAAATCTGATCAAATCCCGCATTCAAAATATTTCCAATGCTAAGAATCGCGAGCATCGCAATAATCATGCTCATTCCCGGCAGCGTAATGGATATCATCTGCCTAAACCGCCCGGCCCCGTCTATTTTCGCCGATTCGTACAGGCTTGGATTAATCGCTGTAATTGCCGCCAAATACAAAATAGTCGACCATCCGAATTCCTTCCAAACATCCGTAATAATCACCGTAGGCTGAAACCACTTAGGATCGCCTAAAAAGAAGATCGGGTTAAATCCCAGTGACTTTAGCAGATTGTTTACAATCCCGGTGGAAGGAGAGAGGATGTCGATCAATATCCCGCCCAAAAGAACCCATGATAAAAAATGGGGCAAATAAACAAGTGTTTGCAAGGTCCGCTTATACGCAGAGCTTCGAATCTCATTGAGAAAAATGGCAAAGGCAATGGGAATCGCCAGTCCCAATAGGATCTTGGCAAACGCGATGATAAGGGTATTCTGCAACACCCGGTAAACAAAGGGGTTGGTCGCGATCAGCTCAAAGTTTTTAAGACCTACCCATTCTTGATTTCCCAAAAACCCTTTGGCAGGAATAAAGTTCTGAAAAGCAATGACGATGCCCGCCATCGGGATATAGCTAAATACAATCAGGAGTATCATCGCAGGCAACAGCATCAGATGTAGAGATAAATTTTTCGATTTTTTAATTACATTCATGTTGATCATCTCCGCTAAACGGGGGGCAAAAGAGCCCCCCTTACTTTGCATATGCGCCTAATACAAGCATGCTCATCATTTCTTTAAGTCGAGCTATTGGGAATTGGCATACCAATCATTGACTTCCCGGGTAATATCATCGCCCCCGAGCTTCTTCCACTCGGTCACGAATTTGTCAAACTCCCCTATGTCCTTCTGTCCGGTTATCATTTTGACAAAAGCCTCGGATTCAAGAGTCGACAAGGTGGAGCCCTTATCGCTCATCGTCTGTGTCGGAGCGCCGCGGTATGCATTATAGACCCACAAATCATTATCAAAGTAATATTCGATAGCTGCCTGCGCGATTTCTCCCACTCCGCCGTTACCCAGCATCCGGTAAAATCCCCACACAGTTTCATCCTTTTTATCCGTCCATTGCTTAACCTTGTCAAAAACAGACTGTTCAACTGCATTGGCCGGAGTCTCGCCCGATTTAACCAATTCGTTCATTCTCTTGTGATAGTGCAGGTTCTCTTCTAGTGTCGGCACGGATACAGGGGACAGTTTCCATAGTTCTTTGCCGTCCTCGGAGTTGCTATATTTGTTAGGATCTTTTGGTCCAAGTGTTTTTAATAGGTTCATCATCTTAACCAAAGCTTCGGGATGCTTAAAGTTTTTGTTTACAACATAGTAGCCTGCTATTCCCGAATCGGCCCTCGGCTTGGCAACCGAGCCGTCCGCAGCCGGTATCAGATAAGGCCGCCAGTCAGCTTCTGGATGGTCGCGGCGGCTGTCCTGCAGCGGATAGATGCCGTTCCACATAAAACCGTACATCATTCCGTGCTTTTGCGAAGCAATGTCCTGTGCAATCTTGTCTGCGGGCTTAACATAAAATTCGGGGTCAATTTGCCCGTCTTTATACATCGCCGCCAAGTTTTCAATGACGCCCTTTGTTTCGGGAAGGATGCTTCCGTTGACAAGTTGCCCGTCTTTTTCCATCCAGGATCCCGGATAGGCATTGTAGCCGTAGAACATGCCTCCTAAATCTTGTATATAATCTTTGCTGATCGCCAGTCCGAAAGTGTCGTTTTTGTTATTTCCGTCCGGATCGTTATGGGTAAACGCTTTACTTATTGCATAGACATCATCCATCGTTTTCGGAGCAGTCATGCCTACCTTTTCCAGCCAGTCCTGACGAATCCACAAAATGCCGCTTGCGTTATCGCTGACCGACCACATCTGCGGAACGGCGAAAATCTTACCGTCTTTTTTTGCCGCAACATACGGATCGAAATTATAGGTCGTATAATTTTGTTTGACCTCGTCTATTCCATATTGTTCAATAATGCCGCCAACGTCCTGTATGATATCGGCTTTGATCGCGGACTGTAATTCAGCCGTATCCAGCGTCATCACATCGGGAATATCTCCTGACGCCAAAGATAGATTAAGCTTCTGCTTGTATTCTTCTGGGCTCTTGGCGATCCACTTGTATTTCACCTTGATGCCAAGCTCCTCCAAAAATGCCTTCGTCCATACATTGTCTTCCAACGTAACGCCGTCGGTCAGAGTCGTTTTTTCGAATTGGTCGCTGATGCTGCCGACAAAAGTGATCTCAATCGGCGGATCATATTTCCCAAAGGGATCTACCTTTACTTCTTCTGGGGACTGACTTTCAGTCGGGGCCGTTGCCGATGCGGCGGGAGTCGGATCAGAGGACTGTGTATTATTGGCACACCCAGCGATCGTGGACACCACGGCTGCCGCACTTAGAATCGTAATCATCTTCCTGACTTTGTTTACCATATTCACCCTCCTAATTAAAATAGTATCTATAATGTAGAGGTGCACGCTCTACTATAATTGTAGAAACAACGGCGAAAGCGGACAATCGGATTCTGTTGACTCGACTGGGACTTTGTTGTCCAGTTTTAGGGCATGACGAATCCCTTCTATCGCTCCTTGGACCATAAAAAAAAGACCCGCATTCAGCGAGTCCCTATCGATAAACTAATAAATTTCACTCTAGCGTCACGCTCAGACGATCACGCGGTAATGAAGATGAACAATACCGCTTCGGAAGCGGCGTTCGCCAAGCAGCTCTAGCCGCATGAGGAGGTTGTCCGGCAATGCTCGCTTACCTCCGCCCAAGACGATCGGATTAAGAAGCAGATGACACTCGTCAATTAGTCCCGCACTCATCGCCTGACCAGCAAGCTCGGGGCCGCCAATCGTAATGTCGGCTTCTTCAGACTCCTTCAGCCTCCGGATCGCATCAGGATCGAATTCGCGCTCGAGCCTGGTCCTTGCGCTTGAAACCGCCTCAAGCGTCCGGGAATATACAATCTTCTCAGCCGCTCGCCAGATCTGCGCAAATTCCCGCATTACCTCCGGTTGATCGCCTGGCTTGGCGCTCGCCGTCTCCCAGTACACCATCGATTCGTACAATCGACGCCCGTATAGGTATGTGCCAATCGACCGCTGGAAGTCCGTCCAGAACGCAAACTCCTCGTCACCGGAGATCGACCATTCTAAATTGCCGTTCTCGTCCTCCATGTACCCGTCCAAAGATACGTTGGTATTGTAGATCAGTTTAGCCATTTTAATAACGCCCTCCCATTTTCATTTTCCAACGAGACCAAGGCTTGCCTAAACCATAGAAACATCTTTTTAATATTAACACATAATGGAAATTTTCGCCTTAATTGTTGCTCATCCGTTTTCCTCCTCGAGATTCATCATTCATGTTGTAATGTTTTTGCATATTTATTAGGATAAAAGCATGAGCCACTCCTAGAGGCTCTCTGCTATTAGATAATAACCAAGGGGGTGAAGCTAGATGCCGTTTCGCTTTCAGGCCGATCAATATCCGACAAGCGCTGGCTGCTACTTAATGAGAAATAAGGAAGGCGAGCTGCTTTATATCGGCAAAGCCAAAAACATTAGAAACCGGCTTCGTTCTTATTTCACCCGTCAGCATACGGAGCGCAAGTTAATACAACTGGTTGAGCAGGTTGATTCTATAGATGTAATGCTCGTCAATAATGAAGCCGAAAGCCTGCTTCTCGAAAATAATCTCATTAAACAGCACAAGCCTCCTTTTAATCGCGCCTTGATCCGAGAGGATAGCGGCTGTGCTTATTTGCAGCTGACAGAGGAGGAATTTCCTCGTCTAGCAATTTATTATAGAAATCGTGATGATCAAATATCTGCTTCGAAATCAGCAGCCGCCAAAAAGTTCGGCCCATTCAAAAGCTCCCGTTACCGCGATGAGCTGGCCAGCTACATAACGGAACAATTCGGACTGCGCTCCTGCGAAGCCATGCCGAAAAAAGTATGTTTGCTCTATCATATTCACCGCTGCAGCGGCATTTGCGAAGGGCTGATCGACAAGAAGCAATACCAGCTGCAGTCCGAAGAGGCTGCTCTGTTGCTTTCAAAACCTTCGCATGAAATAATCGCTTCACTATATAAGCAAATACAAAAGTGCTCTGATGCGCTGCATTTCGAAAAGGCGCAAAAGCTGCTGCTGACGGCTCAAAGCCTGGAGGCGGCGGCCAAGGAGAAACAAATCGTCGAGCGCCAGACGGATACGAGACAAGCTGTGCTCTATTTTGGCGACAATGAAGTATGTATACTCGCTATTTCGCATGGTCTCATAACAGGCATTTATATCGAACAGCTGCCGAAAGGCTCTCATGATCACGCAGAGCTATCAGACGCTTTTATTGTTCAATATGCTGCTGAGCATGACCCGGATGAAATCATCGTTAATCGCATTGGCAACCGTCAGCTTCTAGTGGATAAAATACAGCAGCTGCGCAAGCAAAAGGTTATCAAGCGCCAGCCTACGCTTACGATCCCCAAACGCGGCGTTAAATACGAACTGCTGCAGCTTGGGGAACGCAATTATTTTCATCATAATCGCCCATGCCGGTAAGCGAGTCCCCGGTTTGGGACTCGCTTATTGGTTTCCCAGGAAGGAGCGGCCAGCCCTTCTTCCTCTTTAAGCTAAACGCGGAAATAACGGTCCTGCCAAGTTGTCTCCCGCAACAAGCCCCGACCCGTCTGTCACTAGATGATTTCCGCCGCTAAATTTAACTCCATCCTCAAAGAAAATTATCGCAAGCGCCCTGCGCGGCTTGGGGGTGTTGTTGGCGTGAGCGTAGTGGAAGGTCATGCCGTCGTGGAACGTGCAACTGCCAGCTTTCATCCGGACGATGACGGCGGTGTTCCGATCCGCATTGGAAGCACCCTCCTGTCCGAAAATGTCTTCGGGCGAAACCAAATCCACGCCTTTCAGATTTTTTATCTTTTGCGACTTGGGCACGAACATCATGCAGCCGTTGTTCTCGTCTACGTCGTCGAGGGCGATCCATATAGAGAAAGCTTGCAGCGGTTTACCGTTGTCGACCATCGGCCAGTAAGGACGGTCCTGGTGCCATGGCGTCGGCTTGGAGTCTCCTGGCATCTTCAATAGTGCGTGATCATGAAACAACCGAACGCCAGAGAACCCCGTCAGTTGCTTGCCAAGTTCCGCGAAACGATTACGCAGTATGAACTTCCCCATACCACCGTGATCTCTCCACGTATTGACCTTCTGGTTCAGAACCTTACTGTAAGCCCCTCCTTGTTGATCCGTCTGAACAGCCTTTCCGCCTTCGGTATTCATCACCTCGTCCATGTACCCACGAAGCTCTTCCAGTTCCTCTTGCGATAATACATGATCCATTTGTACGAATCCGTTTTCACGGTAAAACCCCACTTGTTCCTCTGTTGCCTTTACACTTTTCCCCGACATTTCTGCATGCCCCTCTCAATCAATACTTGTGCTTTCTTAGCTTTACATTACAACTTCATTGGCTTACAATCTTGGGGTATTGAAGAAAAAACTAAGACTATCTACCAAAAAACTCGGGGGTAATTAAGAAATGATCGAGATGAGGGGACAGCAGTTTTTCGATGATCCGTCTTTCCCTTTTTTTATTGATCGGTACACAATAAAGCAAAATGAAATCATTTCTCCGCACAAACATGACTTCGTGGAATTCGTCTACATCGTATCCGGAAACGCGATGCACGAATGGATGGACAAAAACAGCCCTCTCTCTCCCGGTGATGTGTTCGCTATAGAACCAAACACAGTACATGGCTATATCGGGTCTTCGGACCAGGAAACTATCGTTTACAACATCTTGTTTCATCGGACGTTACTCGAGCGGGAAATGGAAGCTTTGCTTCGTTTTCCTGCATTCATCGACTTTTTCTACCTTGCTCCTTTTTTGCGCAACAACGCATCGTTTGTCCCGTATACCTCATTAGACAACTATCAACGTCTGCAACTGGAATCGCATCTTCGCGTTATGCATGAAGAGTTTAAGCAACACCGCGACGGGTTTTCCATCATCATTAAAAGCCGTTGGATAGAGTGTTTGGTGCTGCTCAGTCGTTACCATAATGAAAACCGTGAGTTGCTTCAAGTCCCAAACACGCCATCCAGTTACGATTGGATTACGTCGATCGTCGACTTCGTCGAACGGCATTGCGAACAAGAGTTGACGCTTATCAGCCTCGCGGAGACATGTCGCATGAGCGTCTCTTCCTTTACCGCAAAGTTCAAGCGCGCGACCGGTATGAGTCTGGTCGAATTTAAGCATGCTGCCCAAATTCGTCGCGCCTGCCAAGCATTAAAGCAATCTGACGACAAAATAGCCATCATCGCGATGAACGTCGGCTTTAACGATATTAGTTTTTTTAATCGTATTTTCCGTAAATACGCAGGGTGTACGCCGAGGGAATTTCGAAAGAGCTCTGGCATCACCCACATCGCTTCATCATACCCCCCCCTCTCAAATATATAGCGCACAAAAAATAAGCAGACGGGGCTTTCATGCAACTTGGCCAGCTTTCACTTGCCAAGTTCAGTCTAAGCCCCGCCTGCTTTACGTATTTATTTGCCGGCTAAAAACGCATCCAGCTGTTTTTGCAGTTCTTCAATTACCTTTTGGCTGCCCGCTCTTTCCATTTCCGATTTGTATTTCGCAATGCCATCTTCGAATTTGTGCAATCCTGCCGCCATCGGCGAAAGAATTTGTTCGTTTAACGGCGTGATCTGCGCGATTTCCGTCTTCACCGCATCCAGATTAGCCGTAAAGCCTGTCGTAACGGCCGGACTGAAGTTGTTTGCGTCTTTGGAGAAATCGACCCATTTTTTGTCATCCGCAATCATAGTGGAAGGCGTTCTCGCCAATTGCGGTCTCCATGTCATCACGTAACCCGGGAACGAATAGTCGCTAATCGATTCGTAGCCGCTCTCTCCTACAGGGTTCCAGTCCTTGCCTTGGATGCCGTATTCGAGAAGATCATGGTTTTCTTTGATTGACAGCCAGTTCATCACGTCCATGACGAGCTCTACGTTTTTGCTGTACTTCGGCACGGACAGGAAATTCCACTGCTTAAAGTCGGACAGCGGCTTCCAGCCGTCTCCCGCGGGGACAACAATTTCCAATTCCGCTCCAGGAACGTTTTTCAGCAAATCCGTGTAGTTGACCACCCCGTCCGAATAATATGGGAAGGAAGCCGCCTTGCCTTGATTAAACAGTGTGGCAGCGTTCTGCTCTTGCATGATGTTTTTATGGAAAATGCCGTCTTTATAAAATTGCTCGCTGTATTTGTACCCATTCTCGTATCCTGGACGCTCGTAAATCGGAATCACTTTTTTGTCGCTTGTCGCCAAAAATTCGTTGGTTACCGCAAATCCGTCGAAATCATTCGTATAATACAGACTGTTGAATCGCTGCGCGTTGTGGCCCGCGGTTCTTTGGTCGACGACGAACGGAATAAGATCCTTGTCATTTTCCTTTACGGCATAAAGGAAGTTGACCATATCGTCCAATGTTTTGATTTCAGGCAATCCGTACTTCTCTCGCAAGTCTTTGCGGACTTGGAAGCCATAAACCATCGTTTGTGTCGTGCCGAGCGGAATGCCCATAATCTTGCCATTGAACTTATTCGCTTCCCACATCATTTCGGGGATCGACTGTTTAAGCTCTTTCCGTCCCTCCACGAACTCGTCCAGCGCATAGATAGAACCGGAAGCGATCATCTGCCCCATATGGAGCCAAGGCGCTTCAAGGAACATATCGAATTGCTCGTTCGCGGCGATCTTTACGCTTGTCGTGTTGCCGTAATCGCTCCATGGAATGAATTGAATCTTTAAGGATGCGCCGATATTGTCCTTCTTCAGCTTCTCGTTGACCGCGGCCATCACTTCGTCGAAGCCTTGCGGCGTGTCGCCCGGGAACAGTGCTTTCAATTCCACGATTTCCTTCGGCTTCTCGGCGTTCCCTTCACTCGCGGTCGGTGCCCCTGCGCCATTTTCCGCATTCGGCTTTGAATTGCCGTTGCTGCTGCAGGCGGACAAGCTCATTGCCGCGAGCAGAAGTACGACTGTAACCGAGCCCATCCATCTCCACTTTTTCATCGCGTTTACCCCCTACGGTTTGATATTTATTCTATAACCGGAACGTGTCCGGGTACAGACTTATCGTCGCATCAGCCCTTAACGGCGCCAATAGTTAACCCCTTAACGAAATATTTCTGCAGGAGCGGATACAACAGCACGATCGGGCCGATCGTCACAATCGTCGTCGACATCCTGACACCGAGCAAAGGCGATTCGATGCTAATCCCTGCATTACTCGGAATAAGCGATTTGGCCGCTTCCAGGTTGGACACCATTCTCCGCAAAATCAATTGAAGCGGATATTTGCTCTCTTCATCAATAAATAACAGCGACATAAACCAATCGTTCCAATAGCCGAGCGCATAGAACAGCGCCACGGTTGCCAGAATCGGCTTGGATATCGGAATCATGATTCGAATAAACACGTTAAACTCATGGGCGCCGTCGATTCTCGCCGATTCTTCCAGCTCCTTCGGCAGCGTCCGGAAAAAATTGACCATCAGAAACACAAGGAACGGCTGGCATACGAGAGGCAATATAACGGCCCACAACGTATTCGATAATTGCAAATACTTGGACACGGTAATGTAAAACGGGATTAATCCCCCGTAAAACAACATGGGAAAATAGACGAAAGCCAGCATGCCGCCCCTGAGCGTATTGCGCCCGTTCGCCAGCGAATAAGCCAGCATTGCGGATATAAACAGCGCTAACGCAGTACCCACGACTGTAATTAATGCTGTATTTACATAACTGGACCACAGCAGCTTCGATTGAAGCAGCACGGAATAGGCGGTCGTTGAAAACGACTCGGGAAATAACGAATATCCGTTTAATATAAGCTCGGACTCTTTCGTAAACGATCCGGAGATCATCATCCAAAAGGGCAGAAAGCAGAGCAGTGCGAAGACACCGATAAACACATACGATACGATTCCAAAAGCTCGATCCCTTAGGCTATAATTCACAGCTGTCCCTCCCTCCTAAAATAATGCCGATTCCTTCGACACTCTTCTTACGAAACTATTGACTGCGAGTACAAGGACCAGTCCCATAACCGACTGGAACAAACCAACGGCTGAAGACATCCCAAAATCATTGAGTACCCTCATAGAGCGGTAAACATACGTATCGATGACGTCGGTTGTAGGAAACAGAAGCGAATTGTCGCCTACGATTGCATAGATCATCGCAAAATCGCCGTTAAAGATTCGCCCAATAAGGAGCAGCGTCAAGATGGAGATCGTCGGTATCAGCAAAGGCAGCGTAATCTTGCGAACGGCTTGAAACCGCGATGCGCCGTCTATTCTGGCAGCTTCATAGAGATCCTCCGGAATGGAGGTTATGGCGGCCAAATAAATAATCGCGAAGTAACCCGCGCCGTGCCATACTTTAATGACGCTAAGTATCCATGGCCACAAAAGCGCCTCGAAATACCAATTGACTTCCGATAATCCCAGCTGGATCAGCCATTCGTTGACGGTCGGATTTTGCCCTCCGAGCATCGATTGCGTGATCATGCCGACGACGATCCAAGACATGAAGTACGGAAGAAAAATAACGGATTGCGATAGACGGGCAAACCATTTGATTCGAATTTCATTCAACAATACGGCAATCGTCAGCGCGGCAATCGTCTGGGACACGATAAAAGCGACGTTTAAGAGCAGCGTGTTGCGAATGACGACAAATAGTTGACTGGACGTTAGAAAGTATTCGAAGTTTTTTAGACCTACCCATGAGCTTCCCCAAATCCCCTTCGAATAATCAAAATCCTTGAAAGCGAGAAGCACCCCGTACATCGGCAAATAATTGAAAATAAATAGTGTAATCAAACCGGGCACCGCGAGAAGAATCAGAAACGGAGATTTGAACGCCTGCCGACATGATTCCATTATTTTGCTGTTCAACGCAACGATCTCCTTAGTCCTCAACACCGATAATGCAAATGCAATCGCAGGTGAGTTATTAGCCAGGATCGCTTGACCCATCCTGACAGAACCTAAGCTACCATAGCGCCGCCACGTTGAATATTCATCGTTTTCAGCCTTTATCAGAAAGCCATCAAATAGGGCAATTCAGATATCCATCACTATTCATCAAATAATCGAAATCCATCAGAATTGAAGAGGGACGGTTCTTGGAACGGGGGATGTATGCTATTATGTTTCTGCGCAAACGTTATGATGGCAGCTTCTTAAATTTTTTATGGAGGTTATGGAATGAAATTTTCGATATCCCACTTATGGAGAGGTGCGAAGAGGCGTAAAACGTATGCTCAAATTTTGGTCTACTTCATCGTGGCTTGCGTGGGCATATTGGTCATCAGCACGTTATTCCTTTATATCGTTTCCTCCAATACCTTAATGAGGACAATCGGAAATCATTCGAAATTGCAGCTCCATCATGCGGTCGAAACGCTGTCGTTTACGATGAACTGGAATCTCGATTACGCGCAACGATCAAGTCTCAGCACGCCCGTTCGATCTTATGCTTTGCGGTCTTCAACGACTCCGCACGAGGATAACCTCATATGGAACGCTTTGGTCGGAATGAAAGACAACAACCCTTATATCGATTCGATTTATTTGATCAACCATTATAACCGCAAAGTCGTCGATACCCGTCACGGCGTCTCGGAAAACGATGAGTTTTACGATCAGGATATCCTGTCCATGCTGGACCGGGCAGCCCAACATGCCGACGAACGGAAATCCATCGTCCCCCGGCTGCTCGAATCGGATTACATCACGCCAATAGAACCCCGGATTATTTCTATTATCATTCCGCTAGAGTTCGATTACTCGGGCTCGTCTTTTGTCGTAAACATTAACGCTGACGCGCTCATTTCGGCCAACCGTACAAATACGGCAAACGCCGGGAGTCAATTATATGTACTGGACGGCAATCAGAACATCATTTCCGGCAATTCGCAAACGGATTTTCTCAAAAACTTCTCCGAGCTCGGCTATCACTATGATGTCGCCAGAAAACCTGGATTTTACGAGCATGAGGGGGATCAATCGGGTTTTCTGATCGTACAGGAGGATATTCCGTTAAACGTTCTCGGCCCTTGGACCATGATCGAAATTTTTCCCAAAAGCGAAATTTTAAAAGATATCAACAACTTGAAAACGCAAACCTTTATTTTTTTCGGCTGTATTCTGCTCGCCACGATTTGGATCATTTGGAACCTGTCGCGAAAAATATATTCGCCGATTCAAGAGCTGATTGTCGCCGTCACTTCCCGAAATCGTCACATGGTCGAAGACCATCAGCTTTCCAATGAGTTTGCCTTTCTTTCGGGCGTATTTTCAGAGCAGTCTCAAGAGCTGGATGCCTATTCGCGCAACCAACGGTTGCTGGCAAAAGAATCCTTTCTGCAAGAGCTGCTGGAAACGGATATTGCCCATCGTGCCGAGCGGATGGAGCAGCAGTTCAATCAATTTCGGTTGACCATCGCGCCAGAACGTATAACCGTTGCCATCCTTCGAATCGATCAATTCCAGAGCTTTACCGATCATTATACGGATCGTGATCAGCGGCTTCTTCGGTTTGGCGTTTCGAATATCGCCAAGGAGAGGCTGCAGGAGAGATGGCCTGTCGAAACCGTCGATATGGGCAAAGATCATATTGCCGTCATTCTCAATCTGCAAAATGAGTCGGATATCGTTGAGCTGTGCCAGGAATTCAAACGCTGCCAAGGCAATATCGAGCATTATTTATCGATCGGGACGACGGTCGCCGTCAGCCCGCTAATCGAACAAGTCCACGAGTTGCACGAAAGCTATAAGCAAACCTACCATTTGACGGATGCCCGGTTCCAATTGGGCTGGGGCAGCATTATATCCGAAGCCGTCAATGCCGAGCCTTCTAATCCAACTTTCCAATACCCCGAAGATAAGGAAAAGCTCATTGTCCAATGGCTGAAAAAAGGAGAAAGCATCCCGCTGCTCGCGCAATTGGACGCCTTTGAAATCCTTATTCAAAAGTTTCATTACTCCGAATCGAAGCTGGCGGCAACGATGCTGCTGCTCAGCATTGGGAAGACGTTGCGGCAGCTTCCGATCCGGGCATATCAGGCCAGCGACTGGAGCTTATCGGCGATTCAGAAGCAGCTGGATCAACTGGAAACACTGGAGGCCGTGCTGGATTGGACAAAACGTCTGCTCGGACAGGCTTGCTCTGAAATTTCTTCCTTAGAGATTTCACCCAGAAGCTTAAGCATCATTGAAGAAATTAAAAACGTGGTCAATCAGCAATACCAGGATCAAAATTTGTCGACCAAACTGATATCCGATCAATTGGGCTTATCCGTTAATTACGTCCGAAATTTATTTAAAACGGAAGCGAAACAATCGCTTATGGACTTTATTACGGATAGAAGGATGGAAGAGGTAATCAAGCTAATGGCAGATGCCACGCTGACCATTGAAGAGATCGTCCTTCAATCCGGCTTCACATCCACCGTTTCGTTCTATCCGATCTTCAAAAAGAAATATGGCATGACTCCTGCTGCGTATCGGAAGGAGTTGGAATCGAAACGAAGTTAGTGACAAACAAATATAAGCCACTCGGCGATGTAAATACCGAGTGGCTTTCCTATAGTCTATTTCAACTTGTTGCGACATCTATACCTTTTTGGGCCAGTCCTCTTTAATCGATCACAATCTCGAAACCTTTGGAATTCTCGATGGTTTGATTGAGCGCATAGCTCGTGAAAAGGAATGAACCAACTACAACGACACCGATGAGTATAAGGCTGCCTGCACTCGCCTTAATGCCATCATTGACTGGACTGAGCTCAGTCAAGCGCCAATTGACTCAATGATTCAACGTTGCAAACAATACATCAGTAATTCTCGTTGAGAGGTACTCGCGATTTACTTATCCTCACCCAGATGTTATATTATAAGCAACAGAAGCACATAATGCAGAAAGGAGCCGTGCTGGTAACACGACTCCCTGCAATAGCCGCTTTTAAGGGCGGTAGGCTGTACAACATCGGCAATTGAAATAGACCGTTACCTTGTTGGGGGGCGGTCTATTTCTTTGAGTTAAGAGCTGCGACGATGGCAACAACCAGCGTCAGCAGTGCAACGATTAGCACACCGAAACTGATCATCAACGTCAGAGCATCCTTAATCTCCATGGGGCATCACCTCCCTTCCGGGAGACTAGCCGACCACCCATATAAGCCGTTCTATCGCGTCCCAATTATATCATATTTTCACGGACCTGAAAGAACAAAAATTGGTGCCGAAACTGGTGCCGAAATTTAACCTCGGGCACCAAAAAAGACCAACATTGAACTGATTTTTGGGGATGAGAAAACCATATATAACAAGGGTTTTAGCTGATTTCAATGATCTGCCAACACGGCGCGGGATTCTAGATATGCTAGCTTTGACGGATAAGCTTCGTGATGCGGCCATCAAAAATCCATTCCGCAATATATACATCGCCATGCGAGTCGACACATACGCCATGCGGGGAGCTTACTTTATCCGCGCGATAATACGATTTCGGCAAGTTCGGCCATCCAGCCTGCTTATACGCTTGTTGATCTTCTCCAAGATGGGTAATAAGACGATCATTTTTATCCAGAATCGTGACTCTGCTGTGGAGATCCGGCATATAGATCTCATTGCCGAAGAAATAAAAGCTGCAAGGAAGATCCAGATTATGATCGATAAACCGCTTATGCCCGCCTTCTAGCGTAAATACCTGAATGCGATTGTTGCTGCGATCCGCAACATATAGCTCCGGCTCATCTCCACGCAGGTTAACGGAAATGCCATGCGGCTCAAGTAGCTTGCCCGCTTCGGAGCCTCTCCCGCCCCAGGAACGCACATAGTCTCCCGCTGAGGTAAATTGATGTACATAATATTGACCATAGCCATCTGATACATAAATATCTCCATTAGGCGCCACGCATACATCCGTCGGAATATACTTACGCTCTGCATCATACAGATCAGGCCGATCTGGCTGACCAACCTCTAACAACACCTCACCCTTAAGGGTTGTTTTTACTAATAGTGCACGTACCGTATCTGTAAAGTATAAGTACTCTATGCCGTCCGAATCCCGGTGCAGATAAAATCCATGCGCTCCCCCTTCGAACTCATCGCCGAATGAATACTTGAAGTTGCCCTCGCGGTCAAACACGACAACAGAGTGTTTGTTTGTATGATGGACATAAACATTGTCCTCCGCATCTACGCAAATACCATGTGTATAGCCATAAGCGATTCCCTCCGGAAGTCGGCCCCATCCCTCGGCCACTTCGTATTGATGCGTCTCGTTGCCAATGAATTTCCCCATATGTACTTCTCCTCCTTCTACAATTATACGGCTCCAAGCAGCTTGGAAATCCTGTCTATCATTATACAATGCCATGCTTTTTTTACCAGTCACCCAAGTCACCAAACCTCTACCTTGCCAACCGGTGAAATCCTGCCTTTGTTCTAACATAATCAGAAAGACCACAACAAGCAAACCGCCTCTCTGCAAAATAGAGGCGGTCTTTTGCTGCTCAGATGATTACGTCGTACCGTTGCTTATCTCGGCTACAACGTCGATTTCGACAAGCAAATCATAGTTCAAGTCGCAGTATATGGTTGTTCGCGCTGGATAAGGAGCGGTGAAATACCGAGCGTATATTTCGTTAAACTCTTTGTACAGATCCCGTCTGGATAAGTAGATGTTTACTTTCTTGACATGGCAGAAATCAAGATTGTCTTTTCGTAATATTGCGAGAATATTTTCCATCGTTTGTACCGTCTGTTCTTCCAATGCAGGACCGACTACCGCCCCCGTCTGCGGATCGAGCCCGCCTTGTCCGGAGACGAATATGGAATCGCCGATTCGGGAAGATGAGGAGAAGGGCAACACTTTCGGTATGCTCGTCATGTAAAAAACCACCTTTTATATTAATTTATGATTTTATAACAGTTGTCCATTATATTTAATATGCAAAGCGGGCGTCTGAATCGTTGCATTGTGATGGAGGGATTCCATCGAATAATGAATCATTCCGGTTGTAAGCAACGTCCTTTCGATCGGCACGGGAGATTGCCCGCTAAGGACCATATCCTCAATCCTTGCCGTTAACGTCTCGAAATGATTGAACGGACGCGCCAAATCTGATTCGAACCGTACGGCGTACTCCTCGCTTGCGAACGTTCGCCATGCAACGGACCACTGCTCAACTTCATTCGGCAGTTGCAGCACATACCCCGTTAACCCGTCCGCGTACCTCGCTGTCATCAATACAGGACCGTTTACTCTTGTCCGCGGATGTCCAACCCGGCGATCCGGATGAGTTGCGAGCGCCAGATGCATCAATTGTTCCGGCCACTCTCCCCGATCCATCTCCTCCCAGACTTGTTCGCCTTGGACAACTCGAATGGACGTTACGCCGGTTTCTCCTCCCGAACGTCTCTCCGCTAAAGACTGTAAAGCATCCCAGGCGTGAAAACCGTAATCCTCGGTTCCCCCAAAGCTAACCGCAAGCAGTTCCTGCGGCTTCTGCAACGACGCTTCGTTGACGGCCGGAACGAGCGGAACGAGCGGAATCGAAGAGCCTCCCAAAAAAGGAATTCCGCGCGCTTTCAATGACCGGTATATCCATAAGGCATCGTCCATATGCCACGACAAGTGCTTATCAGAAAAGATCGGGACCCGCACGCCAATCTCATCGAGCGCATTCAGCGTTTCCTCCACAAAGCGCCGGCGCGGATAGTCTTTCTGACCGTTCGGGACCATCGGATACTGCCCATGCTCTCCTATAATCAGAACGCCTGCAAGCCCCTGACCGTGACGGTTAGCTTCGACAATCGCTTCTTTAATCGTCCCGCAAATCGGTATTCCTGCACGCGCCGCCTCCTCCCTGCTCATATCGTTATCAGGAAATTGATCCAAATAAAGCGACGCGACCTCGATGCGCGGCTTGAATCCGAGCTGTCCGAACAGACGCCCGACAATGACTTCGGCATGTGAGTTGTAACGATACTCCGTTATAATAACGGCTACTTTCGGCTTGGCCGATCCACCCGTTTGCCCCATTATCGATTGCCCCCTTTCTCCCGATCCACCTTCTCCGCACTCCCTGCCTGCCCAATGTTCTCCATAGAACTGCAGCAAGAGACCAGCCACTCCCCAACTGCCCTTGCAATTACGTAAAAAAAGTGCTCGCCCAGCTCTTTCGTCGCCCCGCCCGGCGAGTCGGTATAACCGTCCCAGCCGGTAATGATGCCGCGACGGCCGACGAAGACATTCGTCATCCCGCGCGCGATCGAAGTAATGGCGGGATGCTCCTGCTTCTCGAAGGGGCCGGTCACGACTTCCGGATTGAGCGCCATCATCATGGCTGCTTCGAATGCGCCAGCATGGCCAGGCACCGGACCGATCTCCCCGGCATTAGCGTCCACCAATGCTTGCTTCGCCAAGTTCCAATAAGACGCAGCAGCCGTCCACATCGGATATTGTAAAGTCAGATCCACTGCTGCTTGCTGCATCACCCACTCGTTACCGCCGTGGCCGTTCACGAAGACGAGCTTCCCGAAACCATCAAGACACAAGCTCCGTCCAATGTCCATCAGTATCTTCAGGTATACCTCTGATGAAATGGACAACGTTCCCCCGAACGCGAGATGATGCTCCGAGCAGCCGATGCCAAGCACCGGCGCCATCAGGAGTTTCGCCCCAGCACCTGTGGCGATTCCAATTGCCTCCCGGCATATTCGTTCGCAGATCACCGTATCCGTCCACACCGGAAGATGCGGGCCATGCTGCTCCGTAGCGGCCAAGGGAATGACCACAGTGTAACCGTCATTGGCGAATTGCTTCAATTGTTCGCGTGTGTATGCGCCAAAGTCTATTCCGTTCAACACATGAATCCTCCATCTATTGGATAGAGTGAGCCTGTAACGTAAGCAGAGTCATCCGAGAGCAAGAATGCCGCCAAACAGGCGACCTCTTCCGGACGGCCGCTTCTCCCGATCAGGTTATGATTGGACTGAAGACCATCGGGGGATTTGATATCTCCCGGCACGATCGCATTAGCACGCACGCCGAACGGCGCTTGCTCAACCGCGATAATACGAGTCAGATGATTGATCGCTGCTTTCGCCGAGCTGTAAGCAATCGGAGCATTCTTGAGCGGAATATTGCCGAGCACGGAAGATGTATTGACGATAGTCCCTCCACCCGACTCTTTCATCATCTCCACGACATATTTATTGACAAGAAACGTGCTTGTCAACGTTCCCTCGATGACAAGGTTCCACTCCTGCAACGACGCCTCGGAAATCGTCTTCCAGATTTGGGTGTAGACGTTATGGAACAAACCATCCAATCGGCCGTATTTGATCTTTATTTGCTGAATTACATCTTTAACTTGTTCTTCATTTGTCGCATCTGACGCATACAGATCCAATCGTTCCCCGTAAATTCGTTTCCATTCCAAGAACTCATCAACTGTGGAGAGCTCGTGCAAATCGGAACCAATCACCAATGCTCCCTCTTTCAGGAAGTGTTCGACTGAAGCTTTGCCTATCAGTCCCAATGCGCCGGTAATCCAAATAACCTTATTCTCTAAGCTCTTTTTGTACACGTATGATCCTCCTGCCCTCACCGTTCTCCGTTCGTTACCCTTTCACTCCGCCTAGTTATTATGATTTAGTCATGATGTTGTAGAGTATCTGTACAAATTGCGCTCTGCTTGCCGAATCTTGCGGCAGGATGTTGCCATTGGTACCGGAGATTATTCCCGCTTTCACAAACTGTTCAATGGCGTGATTGGCATAATCGGCAATCTTCCCTGCATCCTTGAAGTCTGACAGATTTTTGACGTTGCCTGCTGCCGGCCATTCATTGATGTTCGTAAGCGCATTGTATGCCAACACAAACAATTCCTGTCTGGTCACCTGTCTGTCAGGGGCAAATTTATTGCCGCCTACTCCGTTGGTAATTCCCAATTGCTTCGCCGCTGCAAGATATCCGGTGTAGTAGGTGTTCCCTGCATCACTGAAGTTGTGTCCGGCGTTTCCGTCAGGACTGATGCCAAAAGCTCTCATCATCATGACCAAGGCTTGCGCTCTGGTTACGCTGTCATGCGAGCCGAAGTTTCCATTGCCCACCCCTGTAGTGATTCCTCTTGCCGCCGCAAAGGTTACCGCATCATAGTACCATGCGCCCTCTGCCGCATCTGCAAAGTCGACCTTGTTGTACGCGACTGCAAACCTCGAGGCTCCTTCTATCTTGAAGGTCAAAGCTCCTGTTGCCGGGTCGTAGATGCCACTGGTCACTATCACCGGTAGCCCCTCTTCGTTGATGCCATAGGCGACAATGGCATTCGGATTTTCTCCTGCTTTCAGTGTATACGGAATAGCTGCTTCCGCTTTGCCTACAAGCTGTGGTATTCCCTTTTCTCCGCTTGTAATATCAAAGCTCACTACCGGTCTGCTGCCAACCTGGCTCCGAATTTCAGCCGGCAATCCGGTGTCTTTCTCCTTCGCAGCCGTAATGGTTATGGTCCCCGCCGACTGTTTCAGAAGTCCTTCTGCCGTCCTGTCATCCAAGGTCATCGTTCCAAGCGGTGTAGAAACGACCAAGGTATCCGCCTTGCTATCTATGAATGCTTTTAGGGCTTCATCTGTCAGTCTAATACCCGCCGTCCCGGCATCCGCCCCCGCGTTCACTTCAATTCTAACTGTCGTCTCTGTTCCCGCACCTTGCTTTGCCGCTTCAGCCTCAGCCTTCGCGATGGCATCCTCTACCTGTTTCTCGGAAATTTGCGCTACAGCCTTTCCGTTCTGATCTGTAGCAGGTTTTACAGGTATAGTCGTTGTTACACGTCCATCCTCAACCGTTGTTCCAGGCACAGATGTTGGTGTTGGTGTCGGGGAAGGCGTCCCCGGACTTGTCGTCCCGTTCACCGTCTTTATAAGAACGACATCTTTAATCCCGGATATATTTCCGGCCGCATCAATGGCCTTTACCCTGTACCTGCGTACCGTACCGGGCTCCAATCCGGCGTGAATATATGTTGTTGAATCCGTTCTGACCGTTCCATTAATCCCGCCTATCTCCGGCGAGTTCAACACTTCCAGAATATATCCGACAACGCCTACATCATCGGTAGCCGGCGACCAGCTTACACGCACCTCGCTGCCGGAGATTTGCTCGGCTTTCAAACCTTCCGGAGCCGTTGGCGGTGTTACATCCAGTTCCGTATTGACCTGCCAGAGCATTGCAGGACCGGTGATCCCCCCGGTACCCAGTTCATCCAGGACTTCATTTCCCACATCAACGACAATCAAATTCGGTTCGCCAAATTTAATCGCCGGCGTAGCGTCAAACTCCCACGGTTTCATCAGAGGAGAGCCCTTCTGAACTAATGTCAGCTCTGTACCATTCATCCATACTCTCGCTGTCTCATCAATACTGCTGAACCAAAGCCGAATCGGCTTTCCTGTATTAAACTCCGAGTCAATATCAACCGCTGTTCTGTACCAGGCATGTCCTTTGTAATAACCAATCCCCTGATCGGACCAGGACTCCGAATAGGTTTTCAGTTTCATCCAGGATTCCGTTCCCAACCCAGGTTTCCAGAGCCCCAATTTATCCCCGGAACCATTCGGGAACAGCATAACATTCCATTCGTCCGGCAACTCGGCAACCATTCGGTTGCCGTTGCTGAGCCGTTGACTTCCCTGATTTGTGATTTTATCAAAAAACCAGTCCGTATAATTATAGGAGGCAAGGGTATTGAGAATGACAGGTGAGTGAATAATAGCCTGTTCTCTTACTTTAGAGATTTGATCGAATTTTTCCTTAGCCTCAATAAACTTAAAGCTGTTGATCCGTTCCTTCATTTGAAGGAAGTTATCGCCAAAGCTAAAAGCAACACGCACCATATTGACCCGTCTGGCATATACTGGATCCGCTGCCCGTTGCGCCGCATCTTCAGCTTCCGTTAGCGACTGCTCCATTGCCTGCATGACACTGTCAACTAAAATATGCTGAAAATCATTGATACTTCCCGCATAATAATCTGCTTGGGCAAAAGCATTTTCCAAAATGTCAAAATGTCTTTTCATCGGCTCTGCGGCAGATCCATAAAACGTTGTAAAGTAGTCCTCCAGCAAAGCATCCACATCCAGATCGGGGTTCCACATCATCTTGGCCGCCAAATAGAGCGTTGGTCCATGATAGGCCCACGCCGGAAGCGCCTCGCCGCGTATGCCGATAATACCCTGTTCGTTGAAATACTTGTATTCTGTGCCTATTCTTTCTGTAAGTGAAAAAGGTAGCCCTGGATCAGCAAGATTATAAAGATAATCATATATCATTACGTTAGGACTTACCCTTTTCCAGCCGTCAATCATGTCCTTGATGTGCTGTCGCTCCCACGAAAGCGGATTGTCAATGCTTTTCATCCTATCCGTTCTAATGGAAGCGATGATCGGTACTATCCTGGGATCCGGCATATGCTTTACTGGCGGATAATAATACTCGTCATAGGCAAAGAAAGAAATTTTCACATCATGATATCCGGCATCATCAAGCTTTTCCAAAACAAGATTAAAAAATTTCATATAGCGATCTGTTAACGATAATGTTCCTCCATGTATGGCGCCCTTAAAATCCCCGTCCCACTCAGGGTCAGGCTGGAGTACCGTTACGGGCCCGTCATTGGGTCCCATTCTTAGATATTCAAGCTTGGGATCGGCATCCAATCTTCTGATTGCCTCCGCCACAACAAGGCTCAGTACTTCCGGCTTGGTCACATCGTATTGTCCAGTCGGATTTCCTTTGGCATCAGGCAAAAACAAATCAGGACGTTCTTTATTCGTAGGCGATGTAATCAGTAATCCATGATTTCCTAACGTTTTCTGATTCAGACGCATATGTTCGACCCAAGGTACACCTTCTGTCAGATTGACGCCCACCGGCAAACCGGCACCCACGACATATGGCGCAACAGCTTGCAAAAAGCGGAAATCAAAGCCCGGGTGCTGGATGTTGTCCTGATAACTGACCGCAATTGTACGCATAGACGGAACTACGGTGCCGATATCACCGGGCATGAACCACCGCACGCCAATTTGCTCCAGGAGTTCGTAAGCGGCATAAAGGCTTCCTTTGTCATCGTCATCCAATCCTGCTAATCGAATGATCCCCTCCTTCACATATAGCTGGAATGAATCGGGTTCAGTTCCCTTGGCACGGATTGCAGCCTTAGCTGCATCAAGATCTGGAGCGGCTCTTCCGATATAGATCTTTGTGCCCTGCACCTCGGCCGTGTCGTCAGCCACAGGCAGTTCTACTCCGGATATTTGCCGAATAAAGTCTTTGAGTTCCTGCATCGCCTTCTTTTCATATTCGGTTGCACTTTGCGACAAGATGATCGTAGACCGTGATTTTCCGTTCTCCACCAAGACGAGCTTGGGATCCGTAGGGCCATTTGCAGCCAAAGTCTGGGGCACCGAAGCAAACAACAGCCCAATGATTAATCCCCAGCAAAGAAAAAGTTTTCTTGTCAAGATGCTCAACTCCTATCATCCATAATTTAGAGGGTCATTGGGGCTGCATGATGATTTCCACTATGTCGCTAGAGCTTACATTAGGGAACGCCGTACTATAATGATCGATTGCCCTTACCCTGTACCTAAGCGTCTTACCGTCAGCTTCCAGTCCGGTGTGGGTAAATTCCGTTTCTAACGCTCTCATTAGTTCTTTGTTGACTCCTCCCGGGGGGACCGGATTCAGCAATTCCAAAACATACTCCCTCATTCCGTAAACCGATTCGGATGCAGTCCAGCTTATTTTCACCTCGGTGTCCGAGATCTGCTCAACGGTCAGTGTAGGCTTTGTAGGCGGGACTTTTAGAGTCATGAAAGCACTCACGGCAGATTGACCTCCAGCATTATCAACTGCCAGTACCCTTATCTTGCGTACGATGCCCATTTTAAAATAATCGGTGAAGATAAATTCATTTGTTGTTGCTTCTACCGTCATAAGTTGTCCCGCTCCGCCGTCTACATCCCACACCTCCAACACGTATTTGGCAATCCCTACATCAGATGTCGCCGGATCCCAGCTTAATTTCATCGCGCCGTTAGCCAGCGGCTCCGATTTCAAACCCGTTGGGGTTGTAGGCGGGCCGGCAGGTGTTACATTTTCCGCCATTGTTATCTGTACTACGGCACTATAATCAGCAGACATATTTCCGGCAGTATCGATTGCCTTCACCCTGAACCTTCGTGTCATACCGGGTTGCAGTCCGCTGAGGATATACGCATTCGTTGACGATTTTATCGTTTCCAGCACTCCCCCCGGAGGATTCTGGTTCAGCACTTCTAGGCTATACCCGGCAATTTCGAAATCTTCATAAACGGTAGAAGGGTCCCAGCTTATATAAACCTGGTTGGCTGAGGTTTGCTTAACCTTCAAACCCGTCACCGTTGAGGGCGGATTCATGGTTACACGTGCGTAAGCACTATAGTTAACCGATTTATTTCCGCCAGTATCGATTGCCTTTACCCTGTACCTGCGTTCCATGCCGGGTTCCATACCGGTGTCGATATATTCATTTGTCGTAGTGATTACCGATCCAAGCACTCCCCCTACGCTCTCCCGGTTCAGCATTTCCAACTGATATCCTGTAACTCCTGTATTATCTGTGGGTATATCCCAGGTTACTTTCACGGTGGTGGTACCGGGGATGTGTACAGCTTTCAAGTTCTTCACATCTGCAGGCGGGAGATAATCCAACTCCGTATTGACCTGCCAAAGTATGGCGGGACCCATGATCCCCCCGGTACCCAGTTCATCTATGTCTTCATTACGCACATCAACAACAATGACATTGGGCTCACCAAATTTAACCGCCGGCGTAGCGTCGAATTCCCAAGGTTTTGTCAAACCCGTCCCCTTCTGCACCAATGACAGCTCTTCGCCATTTATCCAAACCCTGGCTGTCTCATCGATACTGCTGAACCAAAGCCGAATCGGTTTTCCTGTGTCAAATTCCTCGGCGATATCTATCGTTGTCCGGTACCAGGCATGTCCCTTGTAATAACGAAGCCCTTGGGCGGACCAGGTCTTTGAATAAGTTTTCAGCTTCCTCCAGGATTCTGTCCCCAAGCCAGGTTTCCAAAGCCCCAGGTCAACGCCGGATGCATTTGGGAACAGCTTGACATTCCATTCATCCGGCAACTCAGCAACAATTTGGTTTCCATTGCTGACCCGTTGTTTTCCTCCGTTTACCATTCTGTCAAAAAACCACTCTACATAGGTATAAGCTTTATAGCTGCTTAAAATGGCTGGGGAGTGAAGAACGGCCTGTTCCCTGAAATCATAAACGTTATTAAGCTTTTCCTTTGCCGCATCAAAATGAAAAAGATTGAACTGTTCGAGCATTTCAAGAAAGTTTTCACTGAAACCATTAGCGATGCTGATCATATCAATCCGTTTGGCATATACCGAATCCGATGCCACCTTCGCCTTTGCTTCCCCAAGTGTTCTTGCCAATTCTTGCATGACCTCATCGGTCAAAATGTGTTGGAAATCATAAATGTTTCCGGCGGAATAATCCGCTCTTGCAAAAGCATTTTCCAAGATTTCAAAATGCTCCTTCATCGGCGATGCCGCAGGTCCATAAAACGTTGTAAAGTAATCCTCCCGCAAAGCGTCCACGTCCAGATCGGGGTTCCACATCATCTTGGCCGCCAGATAAAGTCCCAGGCCTCCATACCCCCACTCCGGCGTAGTCTCGGCGCGTATACCTATAACTCCATGTTCTTTGAAGTACTTGTACTCTGTACCTACTCTTTCTGCCAGCGAAACAGGCAGGCCCGGATCAGCAGGGTTATACAGATAGTCGTAAATCATTACCGTGGGACTTACTTCATTCCAGCCATCAATAACTTCTTTTAGATAGTTGCGCTCCCATGCAAGCGGATTTCCGATGCTGTGTATCCGATCCAGGGTGAGGGAAGCAATCATCGGTACAATTCGTTGATTTGGCGTCCACCGTACCGGCGGATTATAGTAAGTGTTATAAGCGTAGAAAACAATTTTCACATCTTGATAGCCTTCTTTTTCAAGTTCCTCCAAAACAAGATTAAAAAATTTTATATAACGATCCGTCGTTGATAATGCTCCTGTTAATACATCCCTATCATCCCCATCCCATTCAGGGTCAGGCTTGAGTACCACCACATGCCCATCGCTTGGTCCTATACTCAGATATTCAAGGTTGGGATTTTTCTGCATTTTTGCAAGTGACTCTGCTACAACCATATCCAGCACCTCCGGCTTCGTCACGTCGAGGTGTAACGAAGGTGTTCCGTCGGCGTTGGGCAGATACAGATCCGCTCGCGTTGATCTCGATGGAGGGGAGCTCAACAATTCATGCGCACCTACTGTCTTTTGATTAAGGCGCATATGCTCGACCCAGGGTGCAGCCTCTTCGAGATTGCTCCCCATCGGCATACCGGCAGCCCATAAATATGGCGTGGTAGCTTGAAAAAAACGGAAAGAAAGACCCGCGTGCTGAATGGTGTCTTGATAGTTAACCTCAATCGTTTCCAGCTCCGGAACGACAGTTCCGATATCGCCAGGCATAAACCACCGTACGCCCATTTGCTCGAGGAGCTCGTAAACGGCATAAAGGCTTCCTTTGTCGCGGTCGTCCAACCCTACCAGGTTTATGGCTCCCTCCTCTACATGCAGCCGGAATGAGTCGGGTTCATCTCCCTCCGCCCGGATCGCGGCCTTCGCTGTATCAAGGTCTGGGGCAGCACTTCCAATATAGATCTTGATTCCGTCCACGCCGATCGAATTGCTCACAACAGGCAGCTCAACTTCAGATATTTGTTTGATGTAGTCTTTGAGTTCCTGCGCGGCCTTCTGTTCCTGTTCGGTTGCGCTTTGCGACAAGATGATCGTGGACCGGGATTCTCCGTTCTCGACCAATGCGAGCTTAGGACCCGTATCATTCGGCACTGTGTTCAAAGCCTCCATACCAATCTCCTCAGGCAAACCGGTTGAGCCATTTTCCGCCAAAACCGAGGGAACTACGGAAAACAACAGCATAATAATCATCCCCCAGCAAAGAAAGCGCTTTCTTATCACAATAATCATCTCCTTCTAATCGTGATTGGACGCAACAAAAGAAACCCACGTTCCGCATGAAAGCGCATCCGTTTTATTCATGTAGAACGTGGGGCAAAAGGAAATATGAACAAACATCCTGCTACTTATTTTTTGTTTTCCATTTGGTCAATATATTCGTTCATTTCCTTCAGATACGTTTGACCGAACTTCGTATTCCAGTCCTGCAGCACCTCTTTGTACTCGGATGACTGCGCATCGCCGATAATGATTTTTGTCGTAACCTCGCTGAACTTTTTGTTAAAGTCGAGGTAAGGCGGCGTCTTCGCAATGGCTGGCGTGTAATTGCGATCTTTGGACATCACGATTCTTTTTACGGCCTTCTCGATATTCGGCAGGAGCTTCTGCTTCAGTTCCTCCGACATAGCAGGATTAATAAAGAACATGAAGTCATTGGCGCGGCGAACCATATTTTTGCGGACGAATGTCTCCAGCGGTGTTGCCGAGTAGACGCGCTGGTTGTTTTCCACCTTGTAGTCATGCCCTTCAATGCCGGTGTAGATGGAATCCCAACCTTCATCCGAAAGCATATAGTTAAATACGTCAACCACTCTTTGCGGGTCACTCGCGCTGCTTGTTACCGCCCAGAATCCCCATAAGCCCGTACCTTGCCCTAATCCTTTCATCTCGCCTTGCTCGTTCTTGACGAAAACATAGGCAAGCTCAAAATCCGGATTGATCTGTTTACCGGCATTCAGAAAAGTTTCGTAATGACCTGCAAACCCGTCAATTACACCCGTTTTACCGCTTTGAAACTGTTCCAGAACTTTGCCTCCGTCGAGCGTAGGGCCATCCGGATCGATCACTCCTTCTTTGAACAGCTTGGCCGTCAGCTCCAAAGCCTTCGTGTATTTATCCGAGTTCAGATCGTATTGGGGATTCATATACTTGTACTCTCCCCCGTCGGACTCCTGCCAGCCGTAAAGTCCCTGCTCATTCTGGAAAACCGGTCTGATCGATTTGTCAGGCTGCGCGGCCCATCCATATCCGTACGTATCGTGTTTCCCGTTGCCGTCCGGATCTTCCTTCGAAAATTTGGTCATGATATCGAGCATTTGATCAAATGTAATCTCGTTATTATCCGGGATCTGGATATTCAATTTATCGAGCCAGTCTTTGCGGAACCAGTACCCGTCGGAACGGATTACGGTTGTACGCGGAATGCCGTAAACTTTGTCGTCGCCGTTTACGCGCAGAGCGTCCCAGGAAATGTCGTAGGAATAGTTCTGGATATTGTCGGCTTCATTCAAATATTCGTCGATCGGAATGATAACGCCATCCTTAACCGCTTTCAAAAACGAGGCATCATCCGGACTTGGAAACCAGACGACATCGGCAAGATCGCCGGTTGTCAGCGATAATTGCAACCGCTCGGTATAACCAGTCGACGGCGGGATATCGAATTTGATCGCCGTATTCGTCGCTTCCTCGATTGATTGAACAAGCAGCTTGTCCGTTTCCGACAAGTTGGATGACGCGAACTCTCCCATAATCGTCATGTTTACTTTCGGTTTGGCGGTTTCCCCCGCTGCCCCCGACGTCGGCTTCGGGTCGTCGATTTCCACCGGACCGCCTTTGTCTCCACACGCGGTAACTGCGACAAGCAGCACTGCAGCGCCCACGCAAGCTATTGCTTTTTTTAATTTCACCTTGATTCAGCCTCCCTTAATTATGTTTATCTATGACAGGGGCCGGAAGGAGTTATCCCTTGACGGACCCGAGCATAATCCCTTTGACGAAATAACGTTGCAGGAATGGATACACCGACAAAATCGGTAGAATGACAATCATGATCGTCGCATATTTCAGCGTCTCCGGCATGACGTTCATATTGCCAATCTCGGCATTGTTGCCTCCTGCGGAAATTTGCAGCATTTTGGCTCCCTCGATGACCTCCCGCAGAAACAGCATGAGCGGCCAGTTCTCCACGCTGCGAATATAGATGATCGCCGAGAAAAAGCTGTTCCAATAACCGACTGCTGCGAACAACGTCAATGTCGCGATAATCGGCATCGAAAGCGGGACGACAATTTTAAATAAAATGTAGGGTTCTGAGGCTCCGTCGATTTTCGCGGCTTCCTCCAGCTCCTCCGGTATGTTCTGCATAAAATTGATCATCAGAATCAAGCTGAACGCCGAGAACAGCGTAGGAAACACGAGTGCAGCCAGCGTATCCACCATGCCGAGCGAGCGGATCAAATAAAAATTCGGAATGAGTCCGCCGTTGAACAGCATCGTGAAAATAACCAAATTGATCATAATCGCTCTGCCTTTCAGATGTACCTTGGAGAGCGGATAAGCAGTAATAATATACAGAAATATCCCAATTGCCACGCCGCTGATCGTAATCATGATCGTATTGAGATAGCTTCTTGCCAGCACGGGATGCGAAAGGATATCCTTATAGGCATCAAATGTGATGTCACTCGGCCATATGCGCATCGGGTTTTGCATATACGCGGTGTGAGAGCTGATCGAGACCGCGGCAACGTTCAGCAGAGGATACAGCATGACCATGCAGATCACGGATACAATCAGATAGACGGCGATGTCAAAAAGCTCGATTCTCTTGCGCAAGTTCCTTCACCTCCTACCATAATGACTTGCCGAACAGACGCGCAATCCGATTAGCCAGCACGATCATAATGAGTCCAACTACCGATTTAAACAAACCGACCGCAGCCGTAAAAGCGAGCCTTCCTTCCAGCAGCCCCACCCTGTACGTGTAAGTTTCAAACACATCGGCCACTTTGTACGTGGCGGGATTGTACAACAGGAAAATTTGCTCGAAACCGATATCCAGAATGCTTCCGACCCGCAAAATCAAAATGATGATGATCGTCGACGCGATGCTAGGAAGCGAAATATACCATATTTTTTGCAGCCGGTTGGCTCCGTCAATTGTGGCCGCTTCGTAAAACGACGGGTCGATGGTCGTCAGCGCGGCCAAATAAATGATCGTTCCCCAACCAAGCTCCTTCCATATTTCTGCGGAAATGAGAATCGTCCGGAAATATTCCGGCTTGAGCAGGAAATGAATCGGCTCCCCGCCAAAATCGACAATCAACCGGTTGACCCAGCCTGACGACGGGGACAACATATTAATAACGATGCCGGCAATGACAACCCATGATATGAAGTGCGGCAAATACAGCACCGTTTGCGCAAATTTTTTAAACAGCAGACTGCGTATTTCGTTGAGCAAAATGGCCAGCAGAATCGGCGCCGGGAATCCGAACAACACCTGATAAAAGCTGATGACGAGCGAATTTCGTAAAATCATGAAAAAATCGTCCGACTGGAACAGATAACGAAAATTTTCGAAGCCGATCCAGTCGCTTCCCGTTATGCCTTTAATCAAATTGAAATCCTGGAATGCAATAATAATTCCGAACATGGGAACGTACTTGAAAATAAACAGATAAAGAAATCCCGGTATAAGCAACAGATACAGCCATTTGTTTTTTCTCATGTAGAGCCAGACGGAACTGGCTTTGCCGTTATTCATCCACATTCTCCTCCCGAGGACGCTGCCGCAAAGCAATTACTCGCAAACGATTTCAACCACTCGCGCATGGTCCAATCCATTCGTCGCGATGACCTCCAGACGCAGCGTCTTCAGATTTTTCAGCATTGTCGGCAAATGAACCATTCGCTCGTAATTATCCTTAAAATGAGCCACTTCCTTTCTTCCATCTTCGTCCTGCGCAATCAACTTGAATTCCTTCAGCGTCTCGGCTTGCGGCCGTCCCCACTGCATATGCTTCTGGAGCACGTCCAGATGGCATAACATAAGCAATCGGTGCAGCCCGGTATCGAGTACGATTGTAATCCGGGAAACCGTTACCGGCTCCGCCCACTCAAGCTCCAGCCACGGACTGTCGTCTCCCGGCTCCGACATCCAGCGATGCGTGCCCGCCGTCGTCAAGTCGGGACGTACTCCCTTCTCTCCGTGTACCGCGCGAGTATGCCCATTCACCACATTACTGCATTTTCCTTGTTTTTGCTCGGACGATGCGGAAATTCGAGCAAGCTGCGCGAGATTTCCTTCCAACATACGGCCCGGTAAAAACGCGCCCTGCCGCAATAATTGCTGCTGCGCCTCCTTCACGACACCGCTTTCACAAAATGCTTGCTCTAGCGGCAGCTTGCGTTTCACCGCCGTTGCCGCGAATGTTCCAAGCCCTTCTCCCATGACCGCACAAGTCGCCATTACCCTCGTGCTGGAGAAGGCGATATGAGTAGCCGACAAATTGCGGCCCGCGAACATCAGATTCGCAATATTGTTGCTTATCATCGAGCGCAGCGGAATACTATACAAATACGGCGTAAACGGTTGATTGCAAGGCTCTTCGTTTTTCGCATCAATCCCCTGGGGAGGATGCGTATCCATCGACCAACCGCCATAAGCGACTACATCTTCGAAATCGACAGCCTGTTGAATATCGTTTTGGGTCAGGACATGCTGACCGATGAAACGTCTGGACTCTCTTTTGCCTGGCAGAAAACCGAACCAGTCCAGCGCCCAATTGGCGGAATCCGGGTGATTGCCGCTGTTTTTGATGTGATCCCATACCCCGAGCATAATCGCCAGCAATTCGTCGCGAATATGTTCATTATGCTTGATCGTATCCAGCGTCCCTCCGAATTCCACCCACCAATAACCGAACTCCCAAGCATTGTGGTCTCTAAACTGCAAATCCTCCTCCGTAAACTTGCGAGCCCACGGCGGTGGAACAAAAGGCATCGGGCGGCCCATATCCCTCGAGGTGAATAAGAGGGAGGATCCCAGCCGGTATGCGTCTCTATTCAGATTCGCGCCGGATTCATTAAATTCATGAGCCGCTTCGCGACCGGTTGTAAACGCGGCGCCCGCTTCAAACCCCAGCCTGCCGTCGCCCGTACAATCCGCGTAAATGGCAGCATGAATCGTAAATCGGTCTTCCGTACTCTCTCTAACCGCATGAACGGCAAGGATTCGAGAATCCTCGACATCGGCTCCGACAACCGCCGTGTTCAACAGCAGCGTCAAATTCGGTTCGGCGCGGCATTTCTCATACAAGATCAAATCCAACATGCTCGCGCTTCGTTGCGGATTTCGTACAGCGCATTCCAGCATAATTTCCTCAATGATACCGCTTTCTCTTCGTTCCGCTTCCAGTATCGTTCCGATGGTTGAAGCGCCGGATATATTCATGCGAATCTCCGACGAGGCGTTCCCGCCCAGTACGGAGCGATCCTGGCACAATATAACGCGCGCGCCATTGCGCGCTGCTGCTAATGCGGCTGCTACTCCCGTCATCCCTCCGCCGGCGATCAAAACATCCGTATCCCATATTTTCGTATCAGTCGGTCCCATCTTATTGACTCCTTTGCTTGCTATACTATATCTTTAATTAAATGATACTATCTTTTATTATCGCATTTGAATTCATAAAATTTACTTTCCATATCCAAAATTTCATCGAATCGACGAGGTGAACCAAGATGCCCGCAACCTTGCCCGAGCTCATATGGCATAACTATTGGATTAAAAAAGATAAATTTCTGATGGAAGCGGATAACTATGCGACGTGGGTGCTTTTCGCGGTGGAAGAAGGGAGTTTTGAATACCAGATCGGAGAAGATTACGGAGTTGCGGAGTTCGGAGACGTGGTCGTATGCCCGCCCCAAATTACTTTTCATCGGAATGTGTTAACGCCTTTATCCTTTCATTCCCTTACGTTCCTGCTCCCCGAAGGAGAAGCGCAGCAGATTCAATCCCTTCTTGCACAGCGAAAAATCAGGCTGCCGCAAATCCGGCGACTGTCCGAAAACTACAGCAGTTTACGACAAACGGATCAGCAATTGTCCTACAATTCAAAAACTCAAAAGCTGCGGCAGCATTATTTGATCGATATTTGGCTCATGATTACGCGGCAGGCGATGGAATCCCCTGACACCGATCTCATAGCGGGGCATGACGACTCCATTCGCGATGTCGTGGACTATTTGCACAAACATGCCCATGAAATGATCGAAATCCGCGATGTCGCGCAGCAGTTCGGGATGACGCCCGTGAAGCTGATTCGCAAGTTCAAAAAGAGCTATGGCGTCAACCCGCTGCAATACTTAACGTCGTACCGGGTCAAGCATGCGTGCAGACTGCTCTTGACCACGGATTGGACGCTTGACGTCATTGCCGGAAATTGCGGCTACGAAAACGGCTTCTACCTCAGCCGCGTGTTCCGCAAAGCGATGGACATAAGCCCATCCGAGTTCCGCAAGCAGAATCGGTATTAAGGACGAGCTGAAAAGGGCTAAAAATCAGCGGCAGTCTAGGATTCGTCCAAGATTGCCGCTGATTTTTAGCCATATGTGGAAATAGCCTCCGTCGCCAGTGTTCTTGTGAAGTCTTCAATTCCACCCTTGGCAGCAGCATACAAGGAACATGATGGCTCTGAATGACCTTGATTCCTTTAAGTCGCTATCGCAAAACTCGCTTATCCAATCAAGCAAGTATCGCGCCGTATTGTTTCCACATGCCTGGCGTACCTAAAGTCGTGCAGATGAATCCCGAATACCCGCCAGCAGTCACATTTTTGATCGTCACACGATCGCCAACTGCCCATCTGCCTGCCGTAGGAGCCGAATTAGTGCCTTCTACTACCAGGCTTTCCGGATAATAAGTCCCTTTGATTTGATTCACATTCACGTCGATAAATTTCATGCCCGCTCCATTCGAAGATGCTACGATGTAGGAGTTGGTTACAAGTCCAGTAAAGACATATGATCCTTCCGCTGGATTGCCTATTATCGTATCTTGTACAATGAGCTGGTCGATTTCATTGAGTAAATTGGATACGTTGAAGAAATAGGCTGTGTTATAGTTGCGAATGACATTACTAGAAAAATTCGCAAGCCCCCCTGTCCCCATTTCAATCGCGATAGCGATGCCGTTAATTTTATTTCCTTCAATGTGGAGCTCCTCAAGTCTCGTTGCTAAAATAGCAGTGCCTGACTTGACGGGAGAATAAATGGTATTTCCGGTAATATACAATTTACCGGTTCCCCCTTCTTGATACAACGATTTGGCATACTGTATAGCCGTTGATATTTTCTTCGATCTTATTTGATTATTGGTCACATGGATAAATGAAGAGGCAGCCTTTTCCGCGCTGTTAGAAATATCCTTTAAAGAGATAAGCTCGGCGATTGGAAGTTGACCTGTCGGATTCCTGTCATTAACGATTGTGTTGTTATCGATCTTAATCGTAAAGGGAGAGGTGTAGGCATTCGTATCCCACTCCAAGGAAATCATTTGATTATTGGGCTCATGTAGGTCTAATACTTGGTTATTATTTTGATTCAAATATTTAAGTGCAAATGAAAAGCTGTTATTCACAATCGATACACTTGATCCATTTAAAATCTTTACACCATTCATAAAAATTTCTTCAAATATGTTGTCCGCAAGATGAACGTGCTCACAATGGAAATTGGATAAAAATCCATAATAGGTTGGTAGAGACTGCTGACCGCCTACTGTGGATATGCCACCATCTCTTTTGCCATTGATAATATTACCTACGACAGTGACACCAGTGGCATTAACTGCTATAGCAGCATAAGCAGCTGCCCGAACCGTATTGCCCACAACAGCGATGTTGGAATTTTTGTCATCCAGATCAAATGCAATAGCTCTGCCGCCCATATCACTGACCACATTGTTGGCAACAGTCACATTCAACACATGCGTTCCGCCAGGGGTATCATTATCACCGTACCAATTATCGAAACAAATGCCATTCATCGACTTCTCTACGAAATTATTCGTAACGACGACATCTTTGCATTTGGATACGTAAATATTCCCCGAACCTTCTCCGTTGTAAGTAAAATAGCAATTGGTTATCACTACGTTCCTACACCCATAGACCGCGAGCGTAACGCCCTGACCCTCCATCACTCCAGGTACCGGAAAAGGATTACCAACACCGTATACCCCTTCAATCCATAGGTTATCGATCGTAATATTCACTTTATCCTTCGCGGAAATTAAATTTACTCCGTTGGGATTCGTTGACATGAATATCTTGGAAGACCGAGTACCTTCTATCCGGGAATTATCCTGCAAAAACACGTAATCCGTTATTCTGTAGGAGGAGGGAGAGAAATAAATGTGTGAATACGAATTTATAGCCAACTGAATAGCCACTGTGTCGTCTGTCGTTCCGTCACCTTTCGCTCCGAACCATTTGACATGGGCAGGTCCTTCGAAAATCCGTCTGAATCTGGCGCCTGAAGTCGATACGAGGATAATCCCCGTATTATCTGCGGAAGACGTATCGCTAGCATCGTAATAATAAGAACCTTCCTGATCGCGATCCTTCACGAAATAAATACGATCGGTTTCCGGCGTTGTTAGGGCTCTCAATTGTGCGATCGTAACCATCTTGCAGCACTCTGCATATGCCCCGTCTGCGTTTGCCTCAGGCAGTTTTCCTCCGAACGATCCCAAGAGCCATGCTCCTGCCGTGACCGCACCTGCCGCGCCAATACTGCCTAGAATTTTCCTTCTGCTAATCAATTTCCCTCCGGTATCTTGACTCCCCTCTTGTTCGGACTGCAGATAATCTTGATTGTCTTCTCTCATCTAACATCCTCCTCATTGTTCATTGTTCATTTTTCATTTTGCATTCATAGGTGTTGCATTTATCTCCCCAACAACCGAGTGCTGCTTACGATACACCATGATGGTAAGCAGTACGCTGAACTCGAACAAAACGATTAACGGAATAATAATGAGAAAATCCGAAACGATCTCCGGAGGCGTACTTGACTATTTCTCGATTTGCGGTATATCTTTGCTCTCATACACGAGTTCTTTGTCCGACGTTAATTCCTTCGCACTGTTCTTAAACTCCTTCAGCGTGCGGCCGAATGCCCTTCCTAATTCGGGCAATTTACTTGGACCGAACAAAAGCAATGCTACAAAAACTATGACGATCAAGCCTGTCGTTCCGATTCCTGCCATTATGCTTCCTCCTTTCCGAATGATTTACTACGTATACTGCTGAAAGGTCATTCGTCCAATCCGGCAACTGAATATCCGTTTTTCAGCGATCAACCACAATCATGTGGTCACCACCACCTTTCCTGAAACTACATGGACTATCGGTGCTTGACCCGTTCCGAAAGGAACGAAGTGGTAGTGATCACTCCAGGTTACGTCCGGCGGATTATAAGCAAAAATGTGATCCTCCCATCCACTCTTCCCTTTAAAGCTACTGGGCCCAACGAAGGAAGGGTTCCCGTCGACATGATGATGCGGTCCTAACAAATTACGCAATCCGCTTGTTAGCCGAAGCGTCACAACGTTATTTCCTTCCCTTAGGTATGGTGTTAACCGGAACAAATAGGGCTCCCAAGCGCGTGATCCTAGCTGCTGACCGTTCACATCCAGCCCAATTACGGTTGCCTGAGGGGATGCCAGCTCCAAATAGATTTCTTCTTCATCATCGCCGGCCGCATAAGGAAGGTTCGTCTTGATCTCAACTTCCCCGGCATAAGACCAGAAACCCTGCGAGGTCAAATCTTCTGGCTTAATCTTGTTCTGCTGTGGAGCAATGATGAAATGCTGCGTCCGACAAACGTGCACTAGATTCGTATCCTGAAAGCTGCTGCTGCCCGGAATAACCGCGAATTCCCCCGTCACATAGATGCACTCCAGCTCCGTCGCTTGGAAATACCGATTCGTCTCCGTCTCGAATACATCGTCTTCATCCGAATAACTATGGTCGGATTCCCCGGATCGGAAAGTACGATGGATGATTAATTCGTTAATGCCGTGCTTCAGCCCCGAAGGAAGCTTGATCGACAGCATCGCCGGATCCAGCCATTCGTGCGTATCATCGACAAATAACGGATTACCGTTCAAATAAAGGGTACATTTCTCCGCATCCTCTAGAACTATACGGAGAGAATGCCGTAGGTCGAAATCTTCCTGAATGTGGACCTCGTAGCGAAGTTGGATTTCCACTTGCCGGCGTAGCTCGGTTAGCTGTTCCTGAAGTCGTAGATGATGAATTCGTTCGCTCCATTGCTCCGATTCGTGTAATCGATATTGGCAGTAATCGAGCACTAGCCTATTATCGAGCGGCGTTGTCAACTCCCATGTATCCGTGAGGGCTATGGTCGTCCTAGAAGAATAGTGCGCATAGGGTGTGGGGATGACTTCCTGAGAACGATGCAACACGCCTGGTCCTCCCTCTGCTTCAAGGTGAACGGGAACAACGACTAGCAATGCGGACCCTCCTCCTTCCATGTCCAAGCGCACTAACGATTGCTCGTCTTCATAAGTGACGGCGAGATCCGTTGCATCATCGTTGCCGATAGTAATAAGGCTGATCCGGTATGTGCCCTTCCACTGCAACATTCCCGACCATTGCCTGTGCTTCTCCCGGTTATACAGGAAATAAATGCTTGTTTCCCCGTCATGTCTTTCATTAGCATATAAAATATCGTCCAGCGCTCCGCTGCCGTTATAGATTGTCAGCTGTCGCAGCTCTTCGGGAAGTACGGCTTCCAGCGCTTTTCTTATCGGCATGACTTGGCGGATATGCTCTCTGCACCACAGCTTCAGCTCCGGTGACGGCGAACCCGCGATTCGCGCAGGACTTTCCCCTGCACTAATAATCGTTCCGCCTTGTTCGCGGAATTGCTTGAGAATGGCAAACGTTGCAGGCTCTATGGATAGCAACGAGGGCAAAATGACTGCGCGATAGCTCATCTCGCCGATCCGCAGCGTACCCTCGTTAACTTCACCATACTTCTGAAGCAGATGCTCATCGCCGTAATCGAATTGAACCTTCATCGAAGCCAGAAGCTCTGTCAACTCTCCCAGACGCCGATCCAATTCCCATACCTCCCGGGGATTTCCAGAATCATGTACGCACCAAGCACTGGTGAGCGGATGCAACACAAGCACATTAGATGCGGCTTGGCCGCGGGTAATCCAGCGATGGGCTTCCTCCGCATAATTCGTATATAACGTATAATCCTTCCACCACGGCTGGTGATAAGACAAGGACGGAGGGTAATCGCGCTTTCTTCTCCCCCGCAGCGAATAGGCGGCCAAGTGCTGACATTGAACATTAACCCCCATGCTGTAATGCCAGTCGGCTATATATTTCAAATCGCGAAAGCTCACGCTCCAACCGCTGCATCCGAACATTTCCGACAGCACTTGTTTTTTGCCCAACTGATTAGCTACACTCGCAACCTGCTTCAGAATGACCGGTCTAGTCGTCCGATTGCCTAAATGATCAATACCGGGCATATGCATCCACTCGTACTTGCGCATGACGTCCCCGACTGCCGTCATTTGAAATTTCAGCGTATCCTCGCATGCGAAGTGTCCGGTGAAGCAAAGACGATTCTCGTCGCACCACATTCCGACTTGCTCGGCATAAGACTTCACAAACAAGCTGGATATCGTCTGCCAGTAATCATGTTTGACGGGCATCGCATCTTCGCAGCCAACCAGCAGATCCGGCAGGATTGACAACAAGTCATACCCTTGCAATTGAGCAAAATAAGGAGCAATCGCCTCCGACCATGGATATTTGCCGGCTGCATACTGCGGCTCATCCGTGAATATACCGCGAATCGTCTTGCCGAAATCTTCGGAAAAATTGTTCTTATATACTTCGTGAGTCGAATCGATGAACAAACGGACGGTCTGCGGGTTAAGCAGATCGCTGTAATAGGAATTGCAGTTATAATAGACGTGGAGCAGTTCCTCGTTTGCCGGCAGCGATTCTGAACGACTCACGATCGTCCAGCGTCCCCCGTCCTGCTTGCGATACAAAGCGATGGTCCGGGGGCCGGGGGCCGCCAAACCTGCAGCAATCCATTCGTATTCCAGCCATTTTTGTTGGTGCCGCTCCCCTGTCTGCGGTACTTTCCCGCCGCAAAATCCGCTCGGCCAAGCATCTTCGTCATACAGCCATATTTCCATGTCATATTGGCGAGCATAGTCGACGCAAACTCCGACGGCCGCAAGCCAATCTTCTCCCATATATTCGGTTTGCAGCCCGCCCCTGGCATGCAGGAATACGCCGTGCATGCCGGCTTTGCGAAACTGCTCCAGCTGTCCGATCAGTTTTTCCGGTTCCAGCTTATCGTTCCAGGACCAGAACGATAAGCAGCCTTTTGTCCACGTTTCCCTGTTTTTCAACATTCGTACAGCGCCTCCTGAGCCGACAGCGCCACCTTAAATTTCAGTTCTCGACGGGGAGCAGTCAATCTCAGCGTATTTGCGCTCAAGCTTCCGCTCCACTCCGCTGCCTGACCATCCATGCTTAACGCTTCTACCGCTTGTATTACGTACTCGTCTTTCGTAAATAAATGTAAGGACATTTCCTCGATCCCGGCAGGCAGGTGAATATCCACGTCAATCGTAGTCTGCGAACTTCTTTCCAAGCGGAACGAAAGCGCTCCATTGAACGTAGCCATTCCGCTTACTTGCACGGCTTTGCCAACATCTAGCCAATCCGCAGGAATACAGGGCAGAAGATGAAGCGTATTTCCCTCCAATAAATATAGGGAGTTCAATATCATTTCCATGATCCGGCCATTCCCGCTGCCGTTCGGCTGCCAAGGCGACAACCATTGCAGCTGCGGACTAAATCGTTCATGTACGTGCATTGTATCAAGCGTCGTGGAATAAGCCATCGTCGCATAAAAGTAGCGCAGCGCTTTTTCCCGCTCGCCCCGCATGCTCCAGACGCGGTGCCATATTTTATCCGTATTGTTCACGTAATACAGATCAATCGGCGCTCCCGCCCATGCCTCCTGCAGCTCTCCTAACTCCGCATCCTCCATCCCCGGCAGCTTAACGGCAAACAAATCGCTCATGGCATAGCGCTTGCGCATCACGTATTCGATCTCCGGGACGATATCGTCCGAAGCATCGATAAGTCCCGTTTCCATTAAATATGTCGGGCCGTCTATCGCATACACGGCTGCCCTGACATCGGGCTTCGTGTACACTTCGTTGGATATCCACCTGACGAGCCTATCCTCGGGCAATTCGTAGGTTGCTTGCTTCACTGATGCAAGAATGCATTGCTTGTAATCGTTAGCCTCGGCTACATACTGGGCGGCAGCAGGATGGCCGATGTCGGCCAAGGCAGCAGCCATGAGGTCGAAGCCCTGCCACGTCGTCGCGTTCGAGAGGAAGAAATAGCCTTTATCCGGCCAATCATGTACGCGCCCTTTGGGCAACAATCCGTAGTGGGCCACTTTAGTGCCGTCCTCTTCGTACACTTTAGTGGCATTGCGCTCCCTGCTCACCCAGTCGCAGGCTTTAAGAATGATGGACAGATTGGCCTCTAACCATTCCCGATCTTTGGTCATTAAATAATAATCCGCCAGCAATGCCAGAACCGATCCCGTCTCTCCCATCCAGAAAATATGCGCGCGGAACGAACCCTCAGGTGACATAATGTCGCCTGCAGGACCGATACTTCCAGCTTGCGTGCTTAAGAAGTATTGTAGCGTTTTCTTGACGGTATCCGTGGCTCCTAACCGGCTGAGTATCCGTAAATACACAGCTGCTTCCCATGTATACACAACCGTATAATCATTAAAACCGCCCTGCCCCGGAAGTGCCGAGCCATCATCCTGCTGGGCGATCAACTGCAGTGTATTCGTCTTGGCGGTATCGAAAATCGACTGAATCACCTGTTCAGGAACTTGGATACCTGCCATTCCCGATAAGGCATCTCTCCAGATTTTCCTGGATTGCCAAATTGCGGATTGCTCATCCAGGAAAAGGTCATTCCCGCTTGCTTCAGGATTGCCTCTCTTGTGAACAAGCGTGTCGAAAATCTCGATCCGGATTTGCTTGGTCTCGCCCGGTGCGAGATTTATTTGGAATTTCAGGACGTTCCGGTAATCGCCGGCTTCCGCTACATACTCCACGTGGAAGGATGGATCGGTTTTGTAACGAAGGATGGTTTCGCCCTCCCCATCTACCAAGCAACCGGACGCTTCATTGATCGCACGCTGTGCTAAAGGCATTCCGCCAAACCAAGCCTCAGCCCTACTTTCGTAGGGCACATAGTCCTCATTCACATGTCGATAGAAATCGCGATGGCTAGCCTCGACGTTCAGGAAATACCACTCGCCCGTTCTCGCTTGCGTCGGGTGGAGGTTCGTTACCGACAAATATTGATAGATGCGCAGGCCGCCATCCGACGCTTTTAACGTTAAACTAGTCACGTTATGATCGAAATCCGCTTGCTTGATCGAAGAACACAAAATCGGTTCCTGAGGCGACAACAGCGATTGCTCAACGCTTTGAAAATCAAGAAACCGCGGCTCCGCTCCCTGCTCCTCGCCGATAAAGAAACCGTGTCCACGCCGCAAATCCCCTCTACGGCCAAGCGCGTCTTTGATCAATAAGGTGAAATCCGGCCGAACTTCAACCAAGGTGTCTGACAAAGGTGGATGGATATAAACGCGTTTAGATCGGGTTCGCGGGTACAGTCCTGAAATCCGGTTCCAACTGGATTCGGTTTGACGGGAATCTGACACTAAAAAAACAACTCCTTCTATTAAAATTCTCGAATGGTTAATGGATGCTAGCTGCCTGCTAATGGCTATTCATTATCTGACCAACGGCAACGTAATTTTCCGGCCGCTCTCTATGGACTCATCGATAGCGAAACACGCCTCCATCGTTTGCATGGCATCGAAGAAATCACAGCGAGACCTGGTCTTCCCTTGAAGGGATATCATGAAATCATCGATTTCCTCAGCGAAGGGATGGTGCGAGACATCACCGCTATCCGGTAAGATCGTCGGAATTAAAGCGAAATCCGTCTGACCCGGCAGCTTGTGGCTGTACAGTTGATTGTTCATGATGGCGCCTTTTTCACCGAGCAGGTGAATGTTGAATTTGTATGTCGTCTTGCATTCCAGTGAAGAAGATACTTTGCCGATCCCACCGTTTCGGAGTTTTAATATCGCAATCGCGTTCGAATCAAACTCATATTCGGAATCCGCCCATGTCCGGCAGCTGTATGCGGTCACTTCTTCGATCTCTCCCGCGAAGTAGCGGACAGCATCTACCGCATGACAGCCGGCAGATAGCATGCTGCTGCCTCCAAGCGCCTTCGTCTTGCTCCACCGATACTGTGGATAATGTGGACCAATGTTATGCCAGTAATCGATCTGCGCCATGAACACCCGGCCGATTGCATCGTCATTGATCAACGCTTTCGTATTGTTGAACGAGGGGTTCCATCTGAGAACAAAACCGGCGATCGTATGCACCGGATTATCTTCAAGTGCCTTCGCAATCTCCCACAATTCTTCGCGATTCATAGCCAGCGGCTTCTCAAAGACGATATGTTTGCCATGACGCGCGGCCAGCACCGCTTGTTCCGGACGGATGCCGGGCGTGGAGCAGAGAACTACGGCATCCACTTGCGGATCCGCTACAGCATCCTCGTAGCGCTCGAATACGCGCGCATTTATGTTCAGCTCCGCAAGTCGTTGCTGGGCATATGCCTGATGGGCGCTGACTACGGCATAAACCTCCGCGTCTTGGCGCGCATCAATCGCTTTCAAATACTCACCCGCTACCCAACCGGTTCCTACCACTGCGAATCGCAAGATTGACATGGAAACGCCTCCTCTTATTATGCTTGTTACAAAGATAACCCGGCTTGTTCGGCCGAAGAACGGTTCGCGGCCAGTGTAACCTTCAACGTCTGAAGCGCATCGGCATAATCGCATAAAATCGAGCTTTGATTTCCAGACTTCACGGCGTCGACCAACGTTCTGCACTGCTCATAGCCGGGATCCGATTGTGCCGTTACGCTTAAGCTCTGTTCGTTGTCGATCAGCGTTAAGTGGCTACCGTTTTGGCTTAAATGGACATAGAAATCAGGACCGAAAAACTTAATGTCCGAGCCGCCATAGAACGGCGACAAACAAGTTTCTGCAAGCGAGCCTACAGCCCCGCTGTCCATCAAGAAGTTGATGGCGCCGGCATCGGGAATCGTGCTTTCCGGCTCCATCTGATCAAAGGACACGCGCCCGAATGCAGCCTGAACCTCGCGGATCTCCCCGGCGAGATAACGGATCATATCGACCTGATGAGTGGCGGTGTCTACCAAATGCCCGCCCGACATGTCCAACTGCTTCCACCACTTAGCGGGATGCGAGCCACCTATGCGGATGCCTTGAATGAGATGGGGGCGCCTTCCCTGCAAATATTGCTTCGCTTGCTGAACCGTATCATAGTAGCGCAACACATAACCCACCGCATGAATGATTCCCGTCTCGCGAATGATCTGCTCTTTCTGCCGAACCACCTCTGCATCAACCCCAAGCGGCTTCTCGACGAAGAACGGAATTCCACGGCGAGCCGCTACGACCTCCAAGTCTCCTCTGGCAAACTGCGGCGTACAAATAAATACGAGATCGATCCGTTGTTTATCCAACACTTGATCGGCGCTGTCCATCACCTCGGCTCCGGTCGCCTCGGCTGCCCGCCTTGCATTATCCGCATTCAGATCGAACACGCTGACGATCTTGGTATCTTCCATCTTCATAAGTACGCGAATGTGATCTTGGGCAATGCCGCCCACGCCAATAAATCCGATCCTGATGCTCATCTCTAGCTCCATCCCTCTCTTAACCAACTAATTTATATTTCCGACCATAACCGCTTCAGATTGTCCAGTCCCACTCTAGTACCTGTCAGGCAATCCTCCATGCCTTCGAATTCCAAAGACAGATAGCCGTCATAGCCGGAAGCTTTGATCATGTTCAATATTTCCCTAACATTGATATCCCCATGACCCAGAATCGCCCCCCTGAGGTAGTTGCCACCTGCAGATTTGCTCCATCCTTCTCCCGGATCGAAGTCCGAAGGGCGCACGTAGAAATCCTTCACATGAACCATCGATGCGTAGGGCACGTTGCGCTTGCATGCTTGAATTGGATCTTCATCCACGCACATAAAATTCGCGATATCCACCGTCGTTTTGAAATTAGGTAGATCCACATGGCGAATTAGACGTTCAACCCGCTCACTTGCCTGAATGTAATGTCCGTGGTTTTCTACACTGGTTGTAATGCCGTATTGCGCAGCATAATCGGCAATTCGACGGCAAGCATCAGCCATTCGATCCAGATCGCCAAGGAAATAGGACTCCGTCATTTCCTCGGCCGGCCGGAAAGCCACATCATGGCGCATCAGCTTCACGCCGAGCCGATTGGCGATATCGACATGCTTCATGACACGCGCAATTTCAGCCTCGCAAGCCTGTGCATCCCCTGCGACAAAGTTAGCAGTGATCGCGTAGTTGGATATATCCAACTTCAGCCCCTCAGCTTTAAGCCGAATAGCATCAACAAGCTCCATATTGTTCTCCAAGTCGTATCCCGCGGGAACAATCTCGACATGTTCGCCACCTTGATCAGCTATCCATTGGATGACGTCCAGCACGCCCATCTGCCTGGATACGATTTTATCTACCAAACTATAAGTGCTTACGCCCGGTTTCATGCCTATAATCACTCCTCATTCATCAAGTCATCATCTTTCATCACTCCACGATACCCGTGCGCTCAATACCTTCGACAAAATATCTTTGCGCGAACATATACACGATTAGCGGCGGAGCGATAATCAAGAAGGCTGCCGCCATCGTAATCGACTCGTTTAAGCTGAAATAACTTCCGCCCATGGAAGAACCTGTGGCAGCAGCCGAATTTAAGTTCCCTTGCAAAAACTGCATGCTTTGTGCCAGCAAAGTGAAATCGCCGTTTTTTAAATATAAAGCAGGCTCGTAGTAGTCGTTCCAGTGCCACACGAAAGAAAACAGGAAGACGATCAACAGCGCGGGTCTAGCTAACGGCAGCATAATACGCCAGAACGTCTTTAGAGGACCCGCTCCGTCCATGCGAGCGGATTCTTCCAACTCCTTGGGCAAGGTAGCAAAAAACTGACGAAAAATAATAATAAATATCGCGCCCTTCAGCCCTTGTGCAAACAAGCCGGGAACGAGCAAGGGCAGCGGCGTGTTTAGCCAACCCAGCTTGGAATAGAGTACATATAACGGAATGGATAACGTTTGTGGCGGGATCAGAAAAGTCAGCAATACGATGAAGAAGAAAACGGATTTCCCCGGAATCCGCATTCTGGCAAAACCGTAGCCCGCAATCGCGCACGACCCCATCTGCAAGAGCGAAGCAGCGATTGAAATCCATCCCGTCTGTATAAGGGACTTCCAATAATGCAAGCCGATGATAGCTGAAGCATAATTGGACCACTCAAGCTTACTCGGAATCCACTGGATCATGGGATTCACTAGATCGGTTCCATGCTTCAAGGAAGTCGTCAACATATAGACAACAGGATTCAGATACAACAACGCAGCTGCGGATAGGATGATGTAGATGGCCAGTTTGAATAACCATCCGTCATTAAAGTGCCTTCCGAATATAAGCATGCGGCTTTTTTGCATTCCTTCGCTTGTCCTCAGCCTGATGCGCCAATCGTCCAAACGCTTCAAGCTAGAATGTCCCACTTTACTTTTTTCGCTAGTCGGGATTTGCCCATCACTCATCTCGTCACCTCCGTTTTCTTGCTTTGACGTCTTGCAATAAAGACTAGTGCTAATATTGGCAACATAATAAATGCAAAGTAAATCCATCCTAAAGCGCTGGCATAACCGTATCCTGTATTTGCATTAGTTGTATTTTCCAGAATATGGCTTATAACGGGGTTAAACGGGTTGGAGGACTGCTCCACCAACGTATAAATGAGATTCAAAATAATAAACGGTGAAATGGCTGGAAACGTAATTTTCCAAAATGATTCCCATGGCGTCGCCCCATCGATCTGAGCTGCTTCGTAAATCGTCTTGGAGATTGTCTGGAATGCCGCCAGAAACAAAATGATTTGCACGCCGGAGAACCAGAGTATTATGACGAATTTGCTGAGCAAATCCACAACCGTTCCGGCAGCGGTTAACGGCAGTACATCATAGATCACATCCGTCAGATTGTATCTCTCCACTAGAGGCAATGAGCCCTGCCCTTGATTGAACAATTCGAGCAGCACCTGACCTGAAGCGAAAATAACGGGAAGGAAAAAAACGGCTCGGTACAGCATTCTTCCTTTGAACTTCTGGTTCAGCATGATGGAGATCAGGAGAGCAAAAATGACGGTAATCGGCACGACCAGTATCACTTCACGCATAAACAGAAACATTTCTATCGGAAAAACGTTATCAACTACAAACGCATGTTTATAATTGGTCATCCCTACAAAATCGTATTTCAACCCTGATCCGTCGATCTTGACTCCTACCTTATGAAAGCTGATAAAGAAGGAATAGATTAACGGATAGGCGACAAACATAACGATCCCGATCATCCAGGGCAGGAGGAAAAGGTAGCCTCGCAAAGCATCCTTTAACGATTGCATTCTTCTGTGCCGGGCATGATCTTCTTTAGTCATTAACGTACCCATGTTCATCCGGCTCATCTTTCCTCCTCCTCTGCAACTTGGTAGAACATGGGCTCAATCGTAAAACCTTCCCCCTGATACGGGTCATTATTGTAATTCACCCGAACCTTTCGCCCATTCTCATAGCGGGTCTCAAAAACGCCTTCAGCCAGCTTGCGATGCCCGGTGATGAAGCTGTTCCTGACTCCCGTCTTCGATAACACCTCGTATTCGGCCAAAATTTGTTGTTCGAGAACATCATATTGGGAGCTGAAAAAGTTTTCATACGACGTCCTCTTCAACATTCGCGGATCCTCGTAAGTCAGCGAAAATCGCGGAACTGCCCCATATTCGATTTCCCGCAAAAATTGCACAGCTTGATCTTCTCTCAGATTAGCCGGGCCTGAAGAATAGGGGACCAGGCCATGTACGGCTATCGGGTAAAAAGGGACCTGCTCATCCACAATCAGATCGAAATTATATTCAAGGGGAAAGTCGAACATATGATCAACGTGGCCTAATAAAAAGTCAAACCCTCCCGATACTTTGACACTCCCTAATGCTTGGCGCACAGTATCCGTTATCTCGAGCGAGTAAGAGATGGATTGCAGCCTGCTTATTTTTCGATTCGGGTGATAATCGCTGTTAAGCTGGGTCCCCATGTTAATCAGATTGGCGCTTTTTATCCCTATTTCCTTCCATTTCTCGATCAGGTCGGGCACGTATTTCTGTATATTCCTAACCGGACTGACCAAGTATATGGTTTCGTCCGCGGCGTTCCTATAGATTAGCGGCGTACCTACGATGGATTGTATACCATCGTCTCCGGGAGAAAATCCATTGTTCCGGGAGATGGAAGCCGTATCAATACGATCGTTCAGGCTTATCTGAATGCCTTGCGCACCCAACTGGGCAATCAGATTTCGAAGCTCCTGCTCGCCTCCCGCCTCCCCTTCAATCGGGAAACGCTTCGGCAAGTTTCCCGGATCTCCACCGTTCTGCCAGCCTGCCAACCCGACCTCGATGTTGGTAACGCCCTGGTCCACAAGGCTTAGAACGATTTCCTCTACCTGCTTGAAAGTCGTTGCGACTCTAAGCTTCTCTCCCAGCGGCGTCGATTCGCCTGCGCCTATGACGAACTGGAGCTGCAAAGGCGACTGATTGAGTTTTGAATCGAGCCTCTCTACTTTACGATGTGTCATCAAGTAGTCCCTATAGGCTTGCGCCATGCCCACATAGTCCGCATCCTTCTGATCGAGGAAAATATAGCGAACCGAAACGGCTTCGTACGGCATCTTTTTTTCATACGATAAGATACTCGATGTCTGACCTGTCGGCTGACTATAAATTCGACGGTATACGAACTTCGCATGCGCTTCATTGAATTGCGTCGAAATACCGGCCGGAGTAGCTACAATATTCGCTCTGGAAGCTCCTTCCTCGATAACGGCAACATAACCTTCCTCGCCCGAATTAAGACCGAATACCGGATAGGAAACCGGTGTTCTTCTCGTTGAGGGAGTCGTGGCGGGAATCGACCAGTCCTGACCGTACACCGGGTAATTATAGGCATTTATTAAATCGAGGCCTTCTTTGTTAAAGCGGATCAGACCGCCCGGACCATCCGGTACAAGCAAATAACCGTCAGACCCATTCATGGCTGCCCCCATAAAAGGAAGGAAATTAAGCTCCATCAACAAATTCTCTTTCGTTTCTATAATCCCAAGCTCCGGGATGCGGGCAACCAGTTGATTGTCTTCCAGTCGGTATTCGACGTAAAACTGGAAGCCGAGTTCCTCGATAACGTACATCAAGGCGACTCCTTCTTCGATGCTATGCCATTTTACAGTCGTCGGATATTCTTTCAAATTCGTGTCTTTGATTAAAGTCCTATCGGCGTTAAAGTAACTTAGAACGATAGGAGACTCCAGATGAGAGCGCCATAATCCTTTTGTTTGATCCATCGCCAGCGCCGCGGAATCCGGATTGCTTCGCCACATCTTTCCGCTGCGTTTATCCTCGACCGCAACCTGTCCGGTCTGCGGATCAAACCATAAAGCAGCCATCTTCTGCTCATACGCTTTGAACCATTGCACGCCATCTAAATTACGGGACTCCACTTGAGGTACATCCGATGTAACGTCCAAGCTGGAGAAGAAGGCCATAGCATCAGTCGTTGAATAAATGTCAGAATTCACGACAACGGAAGAGGGCCGGTTCATCCACAAGACAGCTGAGATGATGATCAGAATGGCGGCCAACGCCGCAGTTCCTTTTTTCCAATGCCTCCGGTCGAACATCTTTATTGCTTTATCGAACACGTAACCACACCTCCCGCCCAAAGCCAGTAACAAAGTCGGTCGCCTGATAGACCAATCCGATCAGAATGAAACCGAATACCCACAGGCAGAGAAACGTGACTACGGAAACCGACATCATGCCGATCGCTTCTTTCAGATTATAATTGTGTGCATTTTGGGTGCCGACAAAGATCAGAATAAACACCCAGATGATGATCAAATAATGAGCCGCAGTGTAAAAAATCCCTTCTTGCAAAGTCAGCGCGTTCGACAACCATTGTATCGGTAAAATAAATAATATGTACGGCGCCAACGCATAGCTGTTCACGACAAAAACTTTGCCGAACGAGCCTTCGCCGCGCATAACTGAGCCCGTCAAATAATTGGCGACGATCCAGGAAATCCAGGGCAGAAAATATTTCATGGCCTCCGTTGTCAGATTCAATGTCTCGAACCGCTGCGCGGCGAACAGCATGCTTACGAGTGCTTTGCCCGCAATGATGACTACAAAGCCGAGCACTACAAAAAACAAAGCGAATCGCCATCTGACCTGCGTCGATGCAGTAATGTCGTACATCCCGTTCATCGGATGCCGCAGCATGGCGAGCATCTGCTTCCACGGCTCGGCCAGCATGCGTGCCCAGAATGCCAAGCGACTATTTCTCTGCGGTAGATTTACCGCCGATGCCTCGCTCTGATCGTCGGTAAGCCCCGGTTTCTTGCGGCTTCTAATGATTTTCCGGCCAAGAATAAAGCCGATAAGAACAATAGTCAGCACCGTCATTGCCGTACCGAAGTATTGAAGAAGAAAGTCCATCCGCACCTGCCAGTACGATTCCGAATAGCCTTCTTTATCCTTCGCTTGTTCGAAATACGCCATAGCCTGTTCGTTTTCCCCTGCTTTAAACATAGCTTTGGCTATACCCAAGTAAGCTCTGTCGTACATCCCGTTCAAGCGATGAATTTCTTCCCACAGCTTCCGGGCTTCTTCGTATTTTCCCTGGTTATCCAAATAAGAGGCTTGATGGACCAGTTCTCCGAAATGCGTACGCTTCATGACTTGGATGCGATTTAGTTCCCCATCGGCTATATAGAGGGTGCCGTTCGAGTCTGCAACGATACTTGTCATCCGTTTGAACATTCCTAGCCGCTGTTCCGAGCCTACGGAAGTCGCTCCGAAAAGGAACAACAGCTGGCCGTATTTATCATACTGGTATATCTTCCCCCCAGCAGTTTCCACCACCGACATAACCCCATGCGAATCCACGTGAACATCTTGAAAAGAAAACCGCTCCAAAGGCTTCACCCAAGGTGCGAAATTATGATTCATCAGGAGATCGACCCCGCCGAAGTTAAGCCGCTTCAACTGCCCGCTCTTCAAATCTTTGTTGACCGTGAACATAAATTTCTTGGCGTCAAGAGTCACATTCGTAACCGCGCCCGGCAAGCGCGAAAGCTCTTCCTTCAGTTGCTCCTCCGTGAAAAACTTCCTCTTCAAGCTGTCCAGCCAGCTGGTCGGAACTTTATTGGCTCCATAAAAACCCGCAAACGTTCCATCGGGCGCAAGCTGCAACAGTCCCTGATAACCGCCTTTTGTAACCAAGTAAATATATCCGCGTTGATCGACAACCACTTTCAAAGGCGCATACACAAACGTTTTCGGCAGCAGCTCAGAAGACGGGGCAAGCAGCTCTTTCGCGAACTTTCCTTCACGGTCGAAAACGGCGACTCTACGGCTCCCGGTATCCGCGACATAGATTTCGCCTTCTTCCGTCACGAATACGCCTTCCGGTTTTCGCAGCTTTGCCTTGGGATCCTGATCAGTCGATTCAGGTATCGTCCGTACCATACGCCCCTCCAAGTCAAGCTGCACGATACGATTATTGCCTGCATCCGCGACATACAGCTCATCCTTGGATGTCATGAATAAATCCTCCGGATGGTTTAGCCCCCCCCACACGGCTTTCGGAACGAAGGCATTGGGGGTTCTGATCCTTACGTCATTCGTATCGCTTGAATAGGTCGTATAGGGCAGTTCGGCATAAGCTGGCCGATCCGCTCCCAAGAAGAGAACGACTCCCAAGACAACGGCCAACAGTATTTTAATCATTCGCCTGAGCGTCTTGCTGCTTGTAGGCATCGTTCCACTCCTTTATTTGATGCCCGAATGAGCCATCGTATTCAGTACTCTGCGTTGAAACAGCAGGAAAACGACCAAATTCGGAACAAACATAATCAATCCCGCAGCGGCAGCAACCCCTTGTCCGACCACATTATTGGCCAACCCGTTCGTTAGCGTCATCGTGTAATAAGGAAGTGTTTTCATCGATTCGGTAGAGGTGAACAGTACCGACGTTTCTGTCTGCGCCCATGATCCCTGGAAAGCAAGAATCCCAATGGTGGCTACCGCTGGCATGCAAATCGGCAACGCAATTCGGAAAAAGACGACCCATTCCTTCGCACCATCAATTTTCGCCGCTTCGATCAGTTCGTTAGGGATTTGATCCATAAACTGCTTCATCAAGAAAACGCCTACGGGCGCGGCAAGAAGCGGCAGCACATGAACAAGATAAGTATCCATAATGCCCAAATTCGCTATGACCAAATAGCGCGGAATAGCGACAGTTTCCGGAGCAAACATTAGGGCGATTATTGTAAAGGAAAAGAAAAGCTCGCGACCTATGAACCGTTGCTTGGCAAACGCGTAGGCGGCCAACGAGCTAACGAAAATAACCCCTGCTACTGTAACTAAGGTCGTAAGAACGCTGTTAAACAAATAACGGGAAAACGGGATAACCGTCGTCTGCGATTTCAGAATCAGCTGTTGAAAGTTGAACAACGTCGGTTGATTCGACCAGAATCTTGGAGGATATAGAAATAATTCACTAATCGGTTTAAAAGCATGGTTGATAATAAACACTATCGGCAACAGCATGAACAACGCCAGCAAAGTAAGCCCGATCATTGCAAAAACTTGAAACAGATCGATCTTTTTCCAACGGATTCGCGAAAGCCTTATCCTCAATCCGGTCTTGGGTTTCGGAATATGAACAAGATTCGGCTCCATCTTATTCATCTCCCTTCGTTGCAAATAACCGGAAAGACAGCCTAGAGCTTCCGTAGACGAGAAGAAGCAGAACGACGGACAACGCCGACGCGTAACCAAGCTCGTAACGAATAAATGCGTAGTCATCGATATGGTTTGTAATAAGATGACCGGAGTACTGCGGCGTAATCGGCGAACCGGCCAACATGGCACCGATCGATCCCGCCTTCAGCGTCCCGACGACCGACATGATCGCGCCAAACAGCATTTGCGGTTTAATAGCCGGAATCGTAATATAATAAATTTCCTGAAGTCTGTTCGATATTCCATCGATTGCGCCGGCCTCGTACAATTCCGTATTTACAGTCTGCAGGCCGGCAAGCATCGCTAGGAATCCTACGCCCATACTTGCCCACAATGAAACGATAATCATAATATTCATAAAATATTGCGGATCCTGAAGCCATAGTTGCGGATCTCTCACCACACCGATTGACAAAAGGAAGTTGTTTAAGTAGCCTACTCGGTCACCGTTGAAGATGACTAGCCATACGACCGACATAGCAACACCCGCAGATAAAGATGGCGTGTATATTGCAATCGTGAATATATCGCGGATACGTTTGGGAAGCTGATGAATCAACCATGCCAGTATAAAAGACAACGCATACCCCAAGGGTCCGACGATAATCGCAAATTTAAATGTGTTCGGAATCGCATTTTGCAAAAAGATGCGATCCCGCGCCAAAATGGTCAAAAAGTTATCCCATCCGATAAAGGTCGGCCTGGAAATAGCATCGAACGAGAAGAATGCCAGTGCGTTTGCCAGAACGATCGGAATAACGATAAAAACCGTGAAACAGATCAGAAAGGGCGCGATGAACAGATAGGAAACCCGCTGCTTCCATAACGTCGTCGTGAATGCTTGCCATCTCTGTTTGATTGATACAGTGGAATTCATGGCGCTCCTCCTTTCCAAGGTTGCACAATTTGCGGAATATCAAGTGTACGCAGCACTGTACCATCGCGATCTCTCAGCTTGAACTCGACCTGCTTCCGTTCCAGTTCCCGATTAATATCGGCAACCGCTTGTTCCATAACGACGCGCGGATTTTTCTTCTCCAGCACGACTTTATTCCACGCGATATCCAAATACCTGCCTGTAAAGTAACCACCGGGAAGTTGGGGAACCTCTTTATACCATTGGAGCTGCTCTCCTATCGATTTGAGGTCTTGCTCAGGCCACGGCAGTTGTTTGAATGCCTCCATATTGGCCGTATTCCATCGGTATTCCGGTCCGTACAATGCTTCGATGTCATTGCCAAAGCGCCGCTGGGTGTCCGTAGAAGTCCACCATTTCAAGAATTCCCAAGCATCCGACTGTTTCTCGGATTTCTGAAAGATAACCCCGGCCTGTAATGCTCCTCCGGCCCAGCGAACAACCGTCCCATCTGCTTGCTTCATGCCGGGGATCGGGGCGATCTTCCAACGCCCTGCAAGCTCGGGAGCGGCAAATTGAACTTGCAAATAAGTATTGAAGTCAACGACACCTATCGGAATGTCGCCGATTCGAAAGTGACTATAGAAGCTGGGCACTTCCTTGGGCATTTGGTACAAATTGAACATATCTGTCCATTGTTCGAAGCCTTGCAGCGCTTCTTCGCTGTCAAGTGCGGAGTACAAACCGTCGGCAGTATAGTAGGAAGCGCCCTGTTGATACAGGAAGGGCAATCCGTCCTTGGGCGGGATATAGAAATCGAATCCGTTCTGCTGCAGCGTCGGCAGCATCCGCAGGACATCTTCCCATGTGTCCGGAGCGTTCAACTCCAATTGCTCCAAAATATCCGTACGGTAGAGCAGGACATTAAATCCTTGTATTTCGGGCAGTGCATAGTCTTTCCGATCATAATGAAACACCGATAACGCACCGGGGTGGAATCGCTTGGCGACCTCATCGTAGTCGGGAAAACGAGATAAATCCGTCAATGCTCCCCGGGTTGCAAAGTCAATCGGCATCCCTGCGTCGACACCTAACGCCACGTCTGGCTGCCTGCCGGATATATTGCCCAGAATAAGCAGCTGCGGGTCCGGTACAATGTTGATATTAACCTGGATGCCAGTTTCAGCTGTGAAAGTTTCATCCGTTAATTGTTGAATCACGTTGACGTAATCCCGATTACGATTGACCCATACATCTATTGCTTCAGGCTTGTTACGAACATATTCAAAATTGTTAGTAAAGGAACGAAAGAAATTGCCTAACATATGGCCGGTTCGTTGCGACCAATTGGGCTTGATCTTAGGAAGTTGTGCACCGGGCTCGGCGATCCACAGAAAATCCAACAGCAGCGGTTGATCCAGCAGACGAAATGTCCATGTTCCTAAATTGTTCTGTATGGATGCAAACAGATACAAGCGATTCGGGATCGTACGCGGATGGTCTCGTAAATCAGTTAGATCTCTGGCCGCCGATTCAAATGCATTCTCAATATCCGATCGTCCGACTGTAACTTCACCAAGCAAGCTCGACAAATCGGATAAATCCTCAATAATAACCGTCATTTGCTCATAGAGACCGGGAATATATTTCTCCAAATCCCAATCTCGATTGAGATCCGTATTTCCCCCTGTCGAATACGATTTCTCGAAGTTCCCCGTAATTTTCCGAATGGTCTGTTCCAGCTTGCCTATTTTCTGCAAGTTGTGCAGCAGTCCTTCATAAACCGGCATAACTGGAGCGGAGCTGACGGTCATTCTGAGGGTATGCTTCCCTTCTGTCAATTGAAACGGTAAAGGCTGTTCCTCTTCATCTGATAGCGTAAATCCCTGCCAATCCCATGATGAATTGTAAGGGAAACCGACCTGCTGCAATTGCTTGAACGGAGACTTGCCGTCGATCGTAATGGTTCTGTAAGCGTATGCATTATTGGAATATGCCTGTAAATATTTAAATCCGATATGATAAATGCCATCTTTGGGCACATTGAATTCCCATTCAATCCATTCCCCGCTTCTGCGGAACTGGTCGCCTCCGATCGTGTTGTAACGAATATGACCGTCTGCCGCTGGAGATATCAATGCACTATCCGTCGATTGCAGCTGAATTGACGTATTCGACTTAAGCGAGATTTGCTCGGCCTCAACCTTCTGCAGCCATTTACCTGAAGCTGTCGTTGCTGTAATCTGATCATTTTCCCGTGTGAGCTCATCTGAAAGCATTGGATCTTGAGGGGATACCAAATAAAGACCTTGTAGCTTCATTGCATCCCGGCTAGATATTAGTCGGACTGTGTGTTTCCCCTTGGTAAAAAACCACTTTAAAGGTCTCGGGTCAACTGCGTAGTCGGTTAGCTGTACATTTTTCCAGCCCTTTACCTCAACGGAAGCAGGCCTGCGATCGTTATCAAATTCATCTCGTTCCGGTGGATAAACACTGTCCGAGTAGTGGCGTTTAAGTACAATACGCTCAGCCTCCAGGTAGGGAGAAATGCCATCGATTTGAATCCCTAACCGCAAATCGGTCTTATGATCATCGGCACTATCATAGATCACACCCATGTTGTAATAGCCATCCTCCGGCAATTCTACCGTCCATTCAATCCACCCTTCACCTCCCTTTGACAGCAGACCTATGTCATCCGACAAGAGGTTATATAGCTGCGGATCGGAAAAGTCCGCGTAGTCTTCGGCAGGAAGCAGAAGTGGCTGTTTCAGCAAGGTCGAATCTTGCGTTCCTTCGGGCGCCAACGCTAGCCATTGCAAATAGGTGGGAATTCCGTTCACTTTCTCGATCGGACGTGTTTTGATTTCATTATGTGTATCCCCGTTCACAATCTGCATGGGCAAGGGACCTGTAAACGAAAAAAGTAGGATAGAAGATAACACCACAGCTTTAACGTATTTCCAACGCCTCAACATATTAAAGCCTCCGAATTTTTATCGAAGAACAATGCATGGTTCATATCAACGCCAACGACGATCCGTTCTCCCTCTTCGAAACGGGTTTTAGGATCTACACGCACAACGATTCTCTGCTCTTTGTTGTTTGTATACAAGTAGGTATCCGCGCCTAACAATTCCTTAATTTCAATAACAGCCTCGAATACATTCATCTGCTGCTCAGGCTTCGCCAAATCATCATTTCGATAAAGCAGGTTTTCCGACCGAATGCCTAGAATAATCGGCTTATCGATTGATCCGTTATCACGCAGCATTTTGCTCTTATCTTCCGAGATGCGCAGCGTATGCTTGCGTGTTTCAAATAAGCTATACCCATCGCGAACCCTGACCTTTCCTTCAATAAAATTCATCTGCGGTGATCCGATAAACCCGGCCACGAACAAATTTGCCGGCCTACTATAAATTTCCTCGGGCTTCGCAACCTGCTGGATAACTCCATCTTTCATAGCTACAATGCGTGTTCCCATCGTCATTGCCTCTACTTGATCATGCGTAACATAAACCGTTGTTGTACGCAGTCTGCGATACAGCTTGCCAATCTCTTCGCGCATCTGAATACGCAGCTTGGCATCGAGATTCGACAAGGGCTCATCCAGGAGGAATACTTCAGGTTCACGAACAATGGCCCGCCCCAAAGCAACCCGCTGTCTTTGTCCGCCCGACATTTGCTTTGGCAATTTATGAAGTTGCGATTCGATGTCCAATATTTTGGCTGCGCGATTTACACGCTCATGAATTTCAGCTTTCGGTAGTTTACTTAGTCTGAGGCTAAACGCTATATTCTCATATACCGTCATATGCGGATATAGCGCATAGTTCTGGAATACCATTGCAATATTGCGATCCTTGGACGAAATATAATTGACAATCCTGTCTCCGATAATAATATTTCCTTCCGATATATCCTCCAATCCGGCCAACATCCGGAGCAAAGTGGACTTGCCGCAGCCAGAAGGACCGACAAGCACCAGAAACTCGCCATCCTCAATCTCCAGATGAAAATCCTTAACTGCTACCCGCTGCTCCCCGGCGTATTGTTTATAAATGTGTTGAAACAATACTTTAGACACGGTCGCTCCCCCCTTATGCTTAGTCAAGCTTCGGGTTTATCCAAAGCTTGACTGTTATCCTCACTGTTGCCTAAATCTCTTCTCCTACTTGCCAAGCTTCTCTTTTAGAATTTCATTAACCTTTTGCATTCTTGATGGGAAAAACTCATGCGCACTGATCTCTTCCTCATAGGCTATGGATCCAAATTCCGTAAAGCTTAGTCCTATTTCTTTACTAGCAGGTATGAATCTTGCAGGATCGAAATGGGTAATTCCCGGCGTATACATTAATACTTCTTTATCGAAGCCCTCATATACTGCCGCGCTCGCGAAAGCTTCCACCAATTCCGGGTCATTGGAGTTCGGGAACGAGCCGCCGAATTGAAACAATGTCTTCTGACCTTCCTTGGTCGCATCCCAGAACTTGATCAATTCCCAAGCTGCCTCTTTATGCTTGCTCGCTTTCGAGATCGACATTGGACTGAGCCAGCCGAAATTAACCTGCTTCGCTGTCCCTTTAGGCATAGTGGCGATGTCCCATTCGAATGGGAATGCTGCTTTAAAGCCTGGGAGAACGGGGCCGATCGCAGTGAAGAATAAAGATTGTCCGATATGGAACGCATTCATTTCAATTTTTGCTTCCGCCGCGCGTTTCGTATTGATTAGCGATCCGTCATTAACCATCAAATCATTAAAGAAGTTCAAATCATCCAATACTTCAGGAACGGAGCCGTCGGCAAGATTTCTCGAGAAATCTTCATTCATCGCCGCCATGTTAGGCGCATGTCCATTTGCCATCGGCAATGCCATCGACACGAAGTTGTGCCACCATACGCTGTTGGTTACGCCGAAGTGACCAGCACCCGGATTGGTAGCTGCTTTGGCCATCGTTCTGAAGTCTTCCCAAGTCCAATCTAGTTTCGGCTTCTCCAAACCGTATTGCTTTAATAATTCTTTGTTGTACAGGATGAAAAATCCGTCATTGCCGCGGCTTAGCGCATAAAGCTTGCCATCTCTCTTGAAATTATCCAAATACCCATCGCGATACGGATAGCTTTGGAATTCAGCGTCCTTCTCGGCGTACGGCGTTAAATCTTCGATAAGATCTTCTTCGATCGCCCGATCCAGCGAAGTATTCCATATAACATCGAGCGGCTGTCCCGCTGCAATGCTTTTAATTAACTCATCTTCGCCATTTTCCGCATACACGCCCTCCACCGTTATCCAAGGAAATTTCTTGGTGAAAGCTTCGAACATTTTAGGCCAATCCTGATTTTCTGGCGGAATGACCCAACCTACTCTCAGCGTGATGGGCTCTTGCGATTCTGGCGTTGCTTGCGATTCTACCGGGCTGGACTCTGGCTGCTTCGTCGGTGCCGTTGTAGCTTGTGGTTCATTTTTACTGCTGCATGCCGCTACAACTACTACAAGCATACAAATTGTAAGCACTTTCAAAACCTTTAATAATCCATGCTTTTTCATAGATAACCCTCCCGAAATCCATTTATATTATCTTACATTGAAACCTAATATTGTATCTACTATTTTAGTGTTTTGTATCAATATTAGTTATTCGACTGATCCAAACAGGATATCTGTAAAATAATAATTGCCTCCGGGAGTCTTCGTCTTGGTGAATGCAACTGGCAGCACAAACAGCTCCAAGGGGTCTTTCCCCTTCTGGGCTTCAATTTCCAGTACATGCTCTCCCTGGGGAAGTTCCATCTCGAATAGCCTGTGCATATAGCTGCGATGATAGCCTGGAATGAAATCTCTCATCTCATGATCTTCTAATACGATTTCTCCATTCAAGTGAACTTTTACCGGAAACGGAGTACCGATGATCAACCTGACATTGCGCTTACGTGGATTGATCAACATTGTCTTAGCCTTATATGTTCCCGGCTCTTCCGTTCCTAGTAGCTTGGAGAAAGAAATTTGATTTCCAGGAATGACAACTTCAGTATGTTCCGTGCTGTCTGGCCCCCATAGCCTCCAATGGCCCGCTGATAGTAATATAAATCGAACGGTATGGCTGTTCCATAAAGAGTTGTCGTGAAAGCGTTCGATATGGAAGGATAGTTCATAGAATGGCTGCCTATCGCTTCCCGTTTCAACAACCGTTTCCCATACCAGGTTTTCACAAGGTTGAAGCTGATAGTTAGGGGCTTCTTCCGAACTCCATGAGGACGGAACTTCTAACGCAAGCTTCCCCTCCCATGGCTCCTCTGATTGGTTGCTTAGCGTAATAATCAGTTTTTTCCGCTCCGTCATTCCAACGGTAGGTCCTTCAGGCCCATAATCTATCGTCACCTCCAAACCTTGATTTAAAGCAGCTCCTTCAGGAAGCAGGTAGCGGTTGACTCTCACATTTTGCTCCAGCAGCCCACGAGGATTATAATCCCCGATCCATGCACCAGGGACGCGAATGTTGTCCTCCTCAACGTAGGTCGAGCACTGACTATCGATCATAACTGGAATATTCCATATAGCGATGACCTCATTGCTCACTTGCAGCGTGCGTCTTGTGAGCTCATCCAGATCGGCGGGGACAGAAAATCCTTTGATTTGCGGACTTACGACTACACTGTGCCCGATCGGTTTGACCCATCGTTCCGGTATACTTTCCGCTCCGCCAATGATTCCAAGAATCGCGCCGAGCGTTGCGGCCGTGCAGTCCGTATCGTAGCCGCAATTGGCCGCTTTAAGTATACAATCCTCAAAATTATCGCCGTAAATCCAGCCAAGGATCGTAAACGCTACATTCTGGGGGGCATCCGTAAAATTGTAATTCCCATACTTGCTTACAATTAATTCCCGCGCTTCAATCCACGACTTCCCCATTGTCTTGCAATCCAGGATATCCTTAACCGCATTCGCGATCCGGCATCGCTCAGGAATAAAGGCTAAGCCGATTTGAATGAGCCGATCCCGGTCGGATTCGAGAAAAGCCGCGCTCTCGATCGCCGCAAAGAACATTTCGCCGTATACGCCTTCGCCACCAGCATGATCGACAATCGCGTCCTGATAAGCGTAATAGGCTGCCACTCCAGGTGCTCCTGGCGCCACCATAGCCCAAATTTCCGAACGAATCGGCGATCCCATGCAATCGGTAAACGGATTGTTGAACCACCCGCTTACCGGCGCTTGCAATCCATAGCGCAAGTTCGTGAGGCTATAACCGTACTCGTCAAACGGGAAAAAGACGTGCTCGACCCATTCCTGTCCCAGTTCCTTCGAAGTGATTCTTGCGCCATACTGTTCCAGTACATGTAGCCAGACGAGCTGCAAATCAAGATCGTCGTTAGCTGTAGGCTTATCCGGGATTTCGGGGTAGAAGGTCAAATTCAGTAGTTCTGTTCTTCCCTCGTCATGACCACCCAAAGTACCGCCAATGTTTTTACCGAGCCACCCACCGAATACTTTGCGATAATAATCTTGTTCGTTTAATACGCTTTTTTTCAATCCGCTCACCTCCTCTTATCTTCAATGAATACAACTCAACATCACCATCACCATCATGTCGAATGGATTGACCCAATAGGTGACTCTTCTGTATAATTGTAAGTGTTTTCATTATATGGCTTCCTATTCAATAACAACATTGCTAGGATTAATGTTTGCTTATCGAAGAATGTGTAAAGGAGGCTTCAGAATGGACTACTTTTCTATAAACGGACTGTCCAGACTAGACGTAAAGTGGTCGCGATTGTACAACATAGACCCAAACTTTCTGATACCGCGGGCAAATCCGCACTATGAACTGATCATGGTTGCTGATGGTCCTGTATTCATTCAAGTCGGACAAGAGAAATATACTTTGAACGGCGGGGACTGCTTACTCTTGTTGCCTTGGGAGGAGCATTTCGCCTGGAAACCCGGGGGCGGCAGCTTCTTCTGGGTTCAATTCTCATCCGACCCGTCACTTGAATTAATAGATGCAGGAGATAATTTAACCTCGCTGCTTAAGATTTGCCATACGAGTTCAAATTTTTTACGTACTTCTACGAATGAACATGCAGGGAAACTAATTATTCCTCGTCTTTATACTCCGTCGCGTCGTTATGAATGCTTGCATACGTTCGAAATCATGATCAACGAATTCAACAAACCGAAAGGTTATTACCATTATCGATTAAATCGCTGCTTGGCCAAATTAATCGAAATATCTGCGGAGGATTTACTGGATAAAGTCATGTCCGACATCAACTTGCCCGCATCCATCATCACTTACCAACGACTCGTGGAAATATTGAACGAAAGCTATATGCTAGAATGCACCGCTGCGTCTATAGAGAGAATGCTAGACCGAAAATACGAATATCTCTGCAACATATTCAAGAAATATTCGGGCATAACGATTAACCTGTATCTGCAACAACTCCGTATACAAAGGGCTAAGTATTTGCTTCGTGAAACCGAGAAGTCCGTGCAAGATATCGCCTTTGAATTAAGCTTTGAGAACCCTTTGTATTTCAGCAAAACGTTCAAAAAGCTGGAAGGATTATCGCCTTCGCACTATCGTGATAAATTCCAAACACTCTTATCTGCTGGTAATCCATCATTTACTAAAGCAACAGCTCCTAATCTTTATTAGATAGGAGCTGTTGTTCATCTATTCAAGAATGAAGCCTTTAAAGTCCACTTTTGTTGACGCTCCAGTGAATACTTCCAATTTATATAAGCCTAGATCCAATTGATCGATAATCGACTCTTCACCAGCTAAACGTTGGATGTTGCCGTTAATTTTTACATAGGTATCCGGCGAACTACCTTTATATGCCTTCAACGTCAGCTTTCGCTTGGCGTTTACGAACACCCATGCGGACATAATAATCCTGTCCATCGAATCCGTCTTCGTGTAGTCCACGAAAACTTTGAAGCTGTCCGTCGGCATCTCAGGTATTGTCAACCAGTCGTCAGGAACGCTGTCTTTGATTTTCTGACTAGAATAATCGATTTTGGTATAGCCGTCCACGATGATCGTACGAGGGGATAAGCAAGTGAAAAGGACTTCCGCCTCGTACCGATGGCCGATGTCTCCAAAGTGCAAATGGTCTGAAATGATTTTCTGCGCGCTTATAGAAGAATACAGGAGAAACGTTTCCGTATATTCATTCATATCAACGAGCTGAAGTCCGTACGTTTCCGCCAGTTCTCTTTTCACTTCATTGGCTATGCTCGCGATATGCTCGCTCGTTCTCATCGGGTAGTCTTCCGCATATTCCGTTTTTACCCCCGGCTCGAGTATCGCTTGGGTTGTCAGGAGAAACGGTTGGATGTTCTTCGAATAGCACCAGTTAATCATTCGTTCGATACATCCTTTGAATCCGTCCCTATACGCTTTTTCGTTCGGATAGAGAAGCCGGTCGTTGATTCCGAAGCCTATTCCAATCATTTGAGCATCATGATAGGCGGAAGATTCACCAAACTGTTCCTCCAAGACCGTTATCGCCCAACTCGCATTCGTTCCGGTGAAGCCCGAGTTATAGATGCGCAATATTTCGTTATTAGTAGCTTGGCGAAGCAATTCCTCCAGTTTCTTCGAAAAAGCGTTAGGCGAAGTGCCGTCTATTCCAATCGTATTGGCAACCCACCCCGTCGTATTCGCGCCGTCGACCGTACTATCTCCGAAAAAAGCAATCGGGAACTTGCTTCCTTGCAGCCATTGCGTCCATGCATCATTGAACGTACATATTTTTTGCGGTATCCGAACATCAATTGATTGAACTCTTGAGTTTGTATGCAAAGCTTCACCTCATTAATTAGGATCATGTAATATGTTATTGCCTTAATAATAGCAACTTTTATTGCCATTAGAAATGATCTGGATTAAGATTTGCACACTTTAAAATCATAGAGGTATATAGTATTGATAGAGGGTCGGGAGGGAACGTTTATTTGCCGGGCTTGCCAATGATCCCTCACGCGAACGACAATATCAAAATTTATCTATTGATAAACAGCGACAGTCAAAGGACGAGAAATAAAGTCCTAGACTGTCGCTGTGTTATCTCTTATTATTCAAGCATCATATACCAGTAAATTGCGATCTCGTCCGTTTCTTGATCCAGACCCCTATAGACGTAGGAATCGAACCCTCCGATGATAAAACCACAACTTTCGTAGAATTTACATGCCCGAACATTATTACTTTGCGTCTCCAGCATGATTCCCGTCATACCGCGATCCTTCGTCCAACCTTGATATCTTCCACACAGGCATATTTGTTCCAATTTCTTTTTAAAACGATTTGACCCGCGAGCTGATTATCTACGAACGCTAAATACATAGTTTGATGGGGATTGCTGATATAGTTCGAGTAATCCTCAACAGTGTCTTCCTCGGACTGTTCGTCATCATAGCTTTTAATTCTACATGGCCTCTCCTTCACTGTATATCCGATTTCATCTCCCTTTAGATGTAAGATAAGGGTAGAGTCCACGATAAAATTCCCGTCAATGTTTGCCACACTTTCTTCATCCCCGGCTTTCAGTTCCCTAACTAATATTTCCATATTCGTCCTCCTAAATTAATTTAAGGCGCTAATTATTTAAGGTGCGAATAAAGAGCTGAAGGGGGAGCACGGACTTAACGGAATACAAATCGCTCCGTCATTTTATAACCTCCTAGAATATAAGCGGCCGCTCCACTGGAGCGGCCGTGTTCACCTGTATAAAATGTTCTCTGGTAGCCTGACCTCCGGTATCAGCCCCCCGATACCGGGACAATGTTTCTGAGCCCGTTCAGCTGATCTTCGATGCGTTTGCATGCGTCCTCTGGCGTCTCCATATTGGCCCACAACAAGCTGAGCTCCTTCTGAACAAGCTCGAGCTCCGATTGACTAAGCGACAAATCGCGGAGCGTCGATGCATACGGCAGTACCTCAAGGAATACGTTGTAGCATTCCGGATGAATGTCGGGGTCGAGGAGCCCATCATCCTCCGCGACCTCGCGCAGAATCGGGATCGTGCAGCCCTGCTGCTTCAACATCGTCTGGGCGGTCTTACTCGTCATAAAGGTAATGAAGTCCTTGGCAATCTCGGGCTGATTCGTCTGGCGATTGATGGCCAGGCTGCCTCCGATCAGCAAAGTAGCAGGCTTCTTCCGCTGCGGCAGCGGCAGCACATCCCAGCGAAGATCATGACCGCGGAACTCGTTCATAAAGTAATAGGTTGTGAGAATCATCGCCACGCGTTCCTTCTTGAACAAGCCCTCCGCCAAATAGCTGCTGCCGTGCGAATAGATCGGTGAAACCTGATGTTTATACATCAGGTCGACGCAGAACTGCAGCGCTTCAACGTTATTGGATTCGGAGAATACGGATGCTCGCCCGTCCTTCTCAATGAATCTGCCGTCATTTTGAAGCATAAATACGGGCCAGCGGTTCGGCGATGCGGAGAAGCAGAAGCCGAACCGATCGATAACCTCGCTATCCTTGCGCTGCACGGTGCATCGCTCCGCCAAGCTCAGCAGATCGGACCAATCCTTCATCGAATCATGCAGCTCGGCGCTTGCGTCCTTGATCAGCCGCTCATTATAACAAATGACAGTCGGCGAAAACACGATCGGCGTCGATACCACTTCTCCCTGCACCGTAAACATGTCGAATACTTTCTGGTAGCTATCCCGCTCGATATCGATACCGGCAGGCATATAGGGCATCAAGATGTCCAAATGATCCTTCTCGATCAAATGGCGAATATGAATATCAGAGAGAATGAACACATCGGGTCCAAACCCGTAATTGATAAGATGAACCAAATTATTAATATATTCTGCCTCTGTCAGAAGCAGCAGCTCTACCTTGACATAAGGATGCGTTTGCTCATACAAAGCAATCAGATTACGAATGATATCAAGCTCGTAGGACGTGGAGAACCAAGCGACGGTCAATGTCTCGCGCTTAAGATCCTCGCCCGGAATGCGCACTCGGTTGCCTTTGCCCGCAATCTTCTCGATAAGGCCCTCGTCGACAAGCTTAGCCAACACCTTGCGAACCGACACGCGGCTGATCTCATACTTCTCGCTAAGCGTATTCTCGGGCAAAATAAATTCGCCCGGAAGAAGACTGCCTGTGAGAATCTCATTTCGCAACTCCTGCTGTAATCGGTTATACCGATCTTCAAAACTATTGGTACGTTTCAGCATGCCGACCGGCTCCCCTCTCTGCCACATCACGACAGTCCATATCCACCAGCTATATCTTCCTTATATTGTATATTAGTCTTCAATATTGTAACATATTTTCACTTGCAGGTCATCCTTCCTCAACCGCGTCTTTCAGCCATCGATCAAGAAAAGCATAGGCCGCTTTCCGAATCGTAGGCGGAAAATCATGACCGCTGTTGCCAAACAGCACCTCGAGCCGGTCTTCTGCTCCGAGCATCCGATACAACTCGCCGAGCTCCGCCAATGCCTCCGCTGCCGGCTTCCAATGCGGGAAGATCGGATCCGACATGCCGCTCCAATTAAAAAACGGCGTCGGAGCTGCAAGCGCGGCGATCTCATGATACTCGAACGGCACATAGCCGGACGATAAGCATTCGCTGATTCGCGGCAAATGAGAGAACCAGTCCCTCTGTCCCCAGCGGTTCGGATCGGGATCCCCCGCGAAGGTCGCAAAGCCGCAGCTTGAGACAACGGCCTTTACTCGGCGATCGAAACCGGCAAGGAAGAAGCCGTTGTAGCCGCCAAGCGAGTGGCCGATCGTCCCTATTCGCGTCGCGTCCACGAACGGCAAAGCAGACAATACATCCAGGCTTTGCCGATGGTCATGCAGCATCTTCCCGACTGCCGTCGAAGCCGGATGCATGGCGTAAAACGGCGCGGTCCGGAATGCTTCTTCGTCCTCGTAGATGCGTTCTCCCGCCGTGATCGTATCCGGCGCAAGCACGACATAGCCCCGCGCTGCAAGCTCCAAGCCGTACGCCCGATTGGCACGCGCCTCGGACGACGCAACGTCGGCCTTGCCGGAGGCATGCGTCGGATGCAGCGCTAATATAGCAGGGAGCGGAGACCGAGGCGACGGATCGTCGCCGGGGATGAGCAAATAGGCGGTTACCTTGTCGCCGAAGCCGGTAGCGTATCGCAAATGTACGCGCACATGATTCGGCTCCCGCACCGTCTCCAGTATTTCCGGCTGCGGATCAACTGGCGCGGGAATCTCCCCGACATATTCCCTCCATGCCGCCTCGATCTCCGCGCGCCGTTCCCCCCATGCCTCGGCGGCGCCGGCCTCCTTGCCGATGGCAAGCTTCGGCACGTTGCCTTCATTCAAATCCGATAATCGATACTTCATAAAATCCCTCCTTTCGGCATTTCCGCTGTTTATGCTTCCAATTGATAGCTCCACAGCCGCGAGCCCGATGCAAAGAAAACCTTGTCCCCGGCAACGGCCAGACCCGCCGTTATGGCAACAGGAGGCTCCGTCAGCTTCACCGCCATGGACAGATCAGGATCAAGGCGGAATATCGCCCCGCTGAGCGCACCGTAGATCGTTCCGTTCGGATCGGCTGCGAGACCGACTCGCACCGGCGTACCCCACTCCGATAAATCGGATTCGGCGCAAAGCCTCTCCTCCTCAGGGTCGAACACAAAGTAACGGGAAGCCTCGGTCATGCCATGAATACGTCCCTTGCGGTCTGCATAAATCCAGACGATCTCCCGCGCTTCTACGGGAGACCATACCCCATTCACCGTTCGGCTATCCCAGTGCAGCCGATACAGCTTGGCTCTCGTCTCCTTAGGCTCAGCTCCGCCCGGCGTCTCGATACTGGTGGCCCCGAATATATGACCCGACTGGCCTTCCGCAAGACTGATCGTGCTCTGGAAGGGAACTACCTGGTCATGCGTCAAAAGCAGGTCCTCGCCTGTCGTTATATTATAGAGGCATAAGCCTCCTCCGACAGCGCCGTAGCCGGGATAACCGCCATACAGCACATGCTCCCCGTCGGAATGCGCCAGCGCGCAGCGTGGGCGGTGCACCTCAGGGTGACTGGCAACAAGGCGCGGATTGCGCGCTTGGTTCGGATCTCCGGCTTCGGCCCGGACAGGCAGCCTCGTATCCATCAGATGCAGGTGCCCTCCCGGATAAGCGGCTCCGGCTAGCATCGGACCAACTGAAGCATAGGCGCACAGGTTGCCGCCGCCGCCGAATTCAATGACTTGCCCTCCGAAGCTGCGAAGCCGCTGCTCGCCTGTCTCATATCTAAAGAAGTGAAGCGGATGGTTGCTCGTTCCGTATACATGCCCGTCCGCACCCGCACTGAGCGGAGACAGCTGCGCGCCGCCGCATTCGTATAGAAGCGGAATCAGTCGCGTGCTTGATCCCTCCGTCGCCCGCAGCCTCAGCTCTCGTTCGGCCAGATCATGCTTCTCGATTTTCCATGCGCCCGATAGCTGACGATGCAGCCGATAGAACGCCGCTCCGGAATATAAAGAAGGCGGGACATCGCGCCAATCAACCGGCGTTGCCTGCCCGCCGCGAAGCCGCATCCAGCGGTATCGTTCCGGCGTCTCCGCTTCCCGCAAATCGGCGAACGCCCAATGACCGTACACGGAGCCGTCCGCAGCCGCGTAAACAACGCCCATCCCTCGCGTCCGCTCCTCCGTCGGAACAAGCTGAACCGTTCGTCCATCGGACGGCCGAAAGGCGATCAGTCCCCTCCGTTCTGTGCCGATGCCCGCATACACCCAGCCTGCTTCATCAACCGCGAGATGACTTGGGTACTTTTCCTCTGCATCAAGCTGGCCTAACGGAATAACGCGTCTCTCCGAAGGCACATAACCAAACAATCTGCAATGAGGATAAGCCGCAAAATATATCGTACCCTCCGCCGACTCCGCATAGCTGAAGCCGACCAGTTCACCCTCCATGCCGACATCCTCGGCATGAAGGAAGCTGCAATCGAACGGATCGAACGCCATGAACTGCGTCCCGGCTCCGGCATAGAACATGCCTTCCGAACTGGCAAAGCACATATATGGATATTCCGTGTTGCCATTCGGGAACGAAACCTGCGTGCAGCGTTCCGTTACCGGGTCGACAACGAGCAGAAATCCCTTCGCCAGAATGACGACGCGCTCGTCGCCGTTGCGGCTTCGGCACACCGCGGCCGTTCGCGACTCTACCACAGGCGCAGGAACGCCATGCTCTGTATACTGCTGCATGCTCACCATCCCATTTTCACAAGTCATCGATTTCGCTTTCGTAGATTTACTTCTTGTAATACGATGCGACCTTGCGCACCCCTCGAATAATATCTTCTGCATCTGTATCCGAATAAAACTCTTTGATCGGAATTTGTATGGCTGTCTCTAAAATTTCTTCGGCTACCGGGCAATCTCCTTGTTGATACGAACGATCCGTCAGATCAAACGGGAAGTGGCTGTTCAGATAGGCCTGCTTCCGCTGGAACAACGGCTGCTTGTAGACCACTTGCGGGATATAGCCGGGCCGGCTCGGAATCCCCTCCGCTTCAAGAGCCTCGCTGAATTGCTGCCTCGTGCAGGATAAGGCGGACAAGTCAAGCCTCATCATGTAGAACCAATACGTGCAGGCCCCGCCTTCAGTCACTTGATGGACATGTATGCCCGGCGTTCCGCGCAGTCCTTCGGTAATCCGATCGCCGATCGCCTGCCGACGTTCGCAAATCCATGACAGCTTTTTCAGCTGCGCGATGCCGACAGCGCCTTGCAATTCGGTCATTCGATAGTTGGGGGCAACGTAATGGAGCTCGCGCTGCACCTCTGTCCCGAATCGATGATAGTTTTTGTCCGCGAAGCCGTGTGTCCGGTAATAGTCTGTCTCCTCGCCGGAATTCACCGTAACCATGCCGCCTTCGCCGGTCGATATATGTTTGAAATCATTGGTGCTAAAGCAGCCATAATCGCCAAATGTACCCGCATAACGCCCCTTGTACCCGGTCAAGTAGGCTTGAGCGCAATCTTCAATCACTTTAAGGTTGTGACGCTGCGCAATCGCCATGATCGCATCCATGTCGCAAGGATTGCCGGCCAGGTGAACAACGACAATCGCCTTCGTACGCGGCGTAATTCGCGCCTCGACAGATGCGGGATCCAGGTTGTACGTATGCGGATCCAGATCGGCAAATACCGGGATGGCATTCTGGTATAGGATGCCAATCAGCGTTCCTTGGTCCGTAATGGGACTCGTAATAACCTCATCGCCAACGGTTACGCCCGCCGCGCCGAGCGCCACATGAATCGCCGCCGTTCCGGACGATGTCGCAACGCTGTGCTTTACGCCGTAGATGGCATTAAAATCATCAAGAAACGTTTTGACCTTATTGCCAAAATGATAAAACAGCGTCTCTTGCTCCAGCGCCTCCAGAAGCTCGCGAGCCTCCTCGACCCCGAATCGTTTGCCTGTGCTAAATGCGGTCGTCTTCGTCTTTGGCCCGCCCAACAGCGCGAGCTCCTCCGTCTTGCTTATCATTTCATTGCCCCTTTCGGCCCTTCGGCTTTATTGTAATGAGGATAACGCAACGGATTGTTGCTGCGATGCTCCTCCGAACTCGACCTGCAGCAAAACGCACGGGAGTCCAAATCGCTTCACCGCGCCATCGGACGACTCCCCTGCAAGCAGCGGACGATAAGCGGCGATTGCCGTTCTTTCGCCTTCTACGCGCAAGCGTCCACCCTCGCCAAGTCCAATAATCCGCAGCTCGCGCTTCGCCCTCACCCAGTCATTGATCTCGGCTCCGGTCCAGAACTCGAATCCGAGCTTCTTCGCTTCGCTTGCTGTAGTCACCAACGCTTTCCGGACCTCAGGCAGCTCATGAATATGCTTTTGATGATAAAGAAAATGCGCGACGCCGCGAACCTCCATAACCTTCTCCAGGAAAGGCGCAATAACAGACGTATCCGATAAGGCCGGATGCATCAGATCCTGCGTCAAGAACCCAATTTCCAGCACATCGTAGAGACGATTGTATTCGTCCGCCCAGGCGATCGGGAAGTACGGATGGCTTGTGCAGAACGGGAATCCAACATTCCCCTTTTTGCTTGGACCGCGTGTTTGGTCGGACTGAATCCCGGCCTCCTCGCACCAGCGGAACAGCTCGCCCCAGCCTTCAAACCTCGTATAGTGATTTTTATTGGATGTCGCCGCCGGAAGACCGGTTGCCTTCTTGAACCAGGACGCTTGGCGATTAAATTCCTCTTGCGACCAAATGCCTTGCTCGATCTCCAGAGCGTTATAATGAAGCGCAAGCTCATGACCCGCCTCCCGTATCATCGGATACAGTTCTGGGGAATATCCCGGTTCAATCATGCACCATGTCGATCTTACGCCGCATTCGCTTAACACCTCGAGAGTCGTCCGGCCCGCATCGTCGCTATTAAAGTCGCTGTCATGCGAGATCATAGCAACCGCCTCGACTCCCGCCGGCCAGTAGTCGACGAAGGGCACAATCAGATCGGAGGCCGATGCCGCGGACAGAAGCTGATGCATGAACGCCTCTCGCCAATAATCTGCGTACGGATGCTCATAATAGGGCATACCCGTTGCCGTGTGCGTTCTGTCGGCTTCCCAGTCCAATTGGCATTGGTCGTCCGCCTTCAGAATCCCTTCAGTGAGGGCCCCTGATCCGTCCTGCGCCGGAATGCCGTCTTCATAGACGGGCAGCTCGCCTTGCTGAAGTCGTACGATCAGAGTAGGAATATCTACGGCCCAGCGGGCGATTATCCCCTTGCCAACCCGGAACGTCTGCAGAAGCGGCCCAGCGACGGCGCCATCTGCAGCTCCGACGCGAACCATGCCGTCTTCCTCGCAAGAAAGCGCAAGCGAACCCGCATCCGAGGACGTATGCAGCCATGGACGCGCCCGAAAGTATCGCATCGGGCGACCGCCGCCAGGCTCGCCTGATAGTGATGCATAGCCAACCGGCACCTCTTGCAGCTGCCGGCAGCCGAGCCGAGCCGCCAAGTATGGCAAACCCGCGAAGGAAATGACGATGCCTCCTCGTTCTGCGAAGTCCCATAGACTGCTTTCCGATTCCATACCGCCGGTAAGCGCCGCAATAACTACATCAAAATCGCCAGCGTCCATTTTGTCCGCCGAATCGAAGCTCCTGAATGGAATACCCGCAAACGTCATCAGCTCCTGGATGTAGAGCTGAAAAACGTTAGCATGATGCTGGTGAATACGAGCCGTAGCCAGCGAATCGAGATAAATGCCTATTTTTGCCATTTTCATAGTTTAAACGCACCTTTGCTGTTCGTAATCATTTCCATCGATAGCAAATCGGGCTATGATACATAGCCCGATCCGCTATACGTTATTTCCAACGGCGCTCTGTATAGCCGCGTTCCTTGAACACTGCATTATATTCTTCGATGATCTGAGTACCGCCGCGTGACAGATATTCATTAACTACGGCATCCCAATCGGAAATCGGACGTTGGCCGACGATCATTTTGGTCTGTTCGTTCATGAGGAACTGCATCAGCTCTGCGCCTTTCGCCGCTTCCGTCTCGGACACAACCCCTACGTTCGGCTGGAAGTATTGCTTATAGTCTTTGCTCATCTTCACGAGATCGGTTGTTGCCTGAATGAGCTTCGGCTCCGTGTAGGCCGACTCGAACTCGGGATCCTGATCCGGAAGCACCCATGCTGTGTTGTCCTGGAAGTAGTTGTATGGCTGACTGCCCTTCTCCGGCTCAATGACTTTACGCTTGCCGTCTGCAACCTCGTAGCCTGCGCCTTCGCCGCCGTAGAACCAGTCATGATCCGCATTGGAAGCATTTTGCTCGGCCATTGGGTAGAACTGACGGGAGAACTCATGCATGTCGAGAATTTTCTTCAGCTTCTCGGGATCATCCTTCAGCTTGGCGTTAAATGCATTGAAGCGAGCATAACCCTTGCCGCCAACAAGTCCTTGGGAGCCGTCTGGCGCCAGGAATGGAGGAAGCACTGCAAATTCCGCATCCGGCGAAATCTCGAGCAAGCTTGTCATGTAGTCCTGGGACATGCCTCTTGGCGCAACCAGGAACAGGCCAGCCTTGCTGGAGTAGAATTCATTATTCGTATCCGCCCAGTTAATAACGGCGAAGTCCGGAGTCAGCGCCTTTGCTTGATACAGCTTGTTAAAGAATTCGATAAGTTCCTTGCGGCCTTGCGAGATCATGCCAGGAATGTAATTCCCTTTCTCGTCCTGGTGGTAGTAAGAATCGAACTGCCAGTACGGCCCCATAGCATAGTTCGGGTTGATGTTCTGTCCGATTGCCATGCCATACGTATCCTTATTGCCGTTTTTATCCGGGTCGTCGTTCGTGAAAGCGATGAGCGTGCTAGCCAGTTCCTCATAGTTCGTCGGAACGGGCAGACCCAGGTTGTCGAGCCAATCCTTACGGATATAGAAAGAGCTTGACTCTGTCGGAGACCAGGACGGAATGCCGTAGATTTTGCCATCGATGGTAAATGGCGCCCAAAGCTCATCCGGAATGGCCTTCAGCGATGGATACTGATCGATATAGTCGTTCAGCTCAAGGAATGCGCCTTGCTTCGCCCAGCGAGGGAAATTATCCGCGCGGCTGGCCTCGAAGCCGATCATATCCGGCATCGACCCGGAGGAAACGACTGCGCTCAGCTTCTCTGGATACGTTTCCGCCGGAACCTTTTCAACGAAGTAGTCCACGTTAAACTTTTCATTCAGCTTCTTCAAGCCTTCACCGTCATTAGGTGCTGGGTTTCCATAAATGTACGTAATGCCGCTAATCTTATGAACCTTCTCTGGCGCCGCGCTTTCCGCCGGCGTCGACTGCGTCGGACTTGGCTTCTCGCTGCTGCTGCCGCCAGCATTGTTTCCGTTCGAGCATGCTGCCGAAACCAACATTGCGGCAGCTACTGTCGATACGAGGTACGCTTTCTTTTTCATCGTAGAACCCTCCATTTTTGTCTTTTCACAACTTTCCATCATTGCCTGCTCATGCTCGCCTAGCCAATCGGACTGCCCGCTACAGCACATCGGTTAGCCCTTTACCGAACCGAGCATCACCCCCTTGGCAAAATGCTTTTGCAGGAACGGATACACAATCAAAATCGGGAGCGTTGCCATTAAAATTGCAGCCATCTGGATCGTCACCGGAGGTGGCGGATTCTCTAGCATGAGCATCGCTTCGTTGCCTAACGCTGCGGTCGCCTCGTTCATAATGACAATCTGCCTCAGAACGACCTGGATCGGCCATTTGGAGGAATCATTCAAATAGAGAACGCCTTCAAAATACTTGTTCCAATAGCCTACCGCATAAAACAATCCGAAGGCGGCCAGCGACGGCTTGGACAGCGGCAGCATAATGCTTGTAAATATCCGCAGCTCGCTCGCGCCGTCAATTAGGCCGGCTTCCGTCAGCTCGTTCGGTATACTTAAGAAAAACTGTCTCATCACGATCAAGTTGAAAGCACTGATCGCCGACGGAATGATAAGCGACCATGTCGAGTTCATCAACCCGACTTCCTTTACGACCAGATATGTCGGAATCATGCCAGCGTTAAACAGCAAAGTGAAAATAATTAGCAGCAATATAATGCGTTGTCCAGTCACGTTTCTCGTAAGACCGTATGCCATGGTGGCCGTCAGCAGCAGACTAACAACGGTGCCCACAATTGTGATGTACGCCGAGACGCCCAATGAGCGAATAAAGTTGTTGGAGGCAAGAATCGTCTGATACGCATCCGTCACCCAATTGGTCGGCCACATAATAAATTCTTTCTCCAGCACATCCCGCAAGGATGAGAACGATACGGAGAAAATATGCAGGAATGGGAACACCATTAACAGCGCAACGATAGCAAGAAGCAGCCAGTTGGCAGCGTCAATCATTCGATCGGTTATAGACCGGTTGTACATAGATGCAAATCACCCGACCCTCTCTTTAGAATTAATACAGTCCATCTTCGCCGAACCGCTTGGCGATCCGGTTTGCAATGACAACGAGCACGAGGCCGACAGCGCCCTTGAACATGCCTACCGCTGTCGCAAAACTGACATCGCCTTGCTGAATCCCCTTGAAGTACACATAAGTATCAAGGACGTTGCCGGTATCCATATTAAATGGATTAAGCATCAGGAAGATCTGCTCGAAGCCCAGGTCAAGCACGTTACCCAAACGAATAATAAACATGATCACAATAACGCCGCGAATGGACGGGAGCGTAATATGCCATAGCTGCCTCCAGCGATTGGCGCCGTCGATAACGGCTGCTTCATAAAGACTCGTATTGACGCCGGCCAGCGCGGCCAGGAATATAATCGTGCCCCAACCGGATTCCTTCCAGATGATCTGCAGCGTGATAAGCGGCTTAAAGAACGCGGGATCCGTCAGAAACGGGATGGCTTCTATCCCGAACCATGAGCCCAGCACGGTGTTAATCAGACCTTCTCCCCGCAGGAATACGGTGAAAATCCCCGCTACGACGACCCATGACAAGAAGTGGGGGAGGTAAACCATCGATTGCACAAATCGCTTGTATGTGCCGTTACGCACCTCATTGAGCATGAGCGCAAGCACAATCGATACCGGAAATGCGACTAAAATTTGCAGAAGCGCGATATTGATCGTGTTCCAGAGCACTCTTACAACTTCATCATCTTCGAAAATACGGGCGAAGTGGGCAAAGCCGACCCAGTCGCTCGCCCATATCCCTGCAAACGGGTTGAAATCCTTGAATGCGATTACAAGACCGGCCATCGGAAGATAGCGGAACACAAGGAAATATAAGATGCCTGGCCATATCAGCAAATGAACGTAACGTTCCTTCCATAACCGCAGACCTATTCTTCCCCATGCGCTTCGCGACTTCGTGCTTCCCTGAACCGGGACTGTTGTTCGTATCATTACTTGCTCAGCACTCCTCGCTTTTAGAAATTTTGATCATTATTTGAACATGTATTTTACCTGTATTTTATAGCGTGTGCCTATGGCTGTCAATCCTTTTTTTTAAAATGAATGCGTTTTCGATCGCACAATTGTAAGCGAATCCAAATGACAACCTGATTCTGCCTAACCGATGTGCCTAGCGGGAACGACTTCGCCTAGGGCAACCGTTCCACCTTTCCTTCGTCATCAAGGCGCCTTAGTATGCGTCGGCAGCGTCTCCCGTAATCCGGGCGCAAATAAGCCGTGTCCCCGTCTTTTGTGCAGGAACACCGCTTATCTGTTGCTCGAATAGTTTGCGAAAAGAGAACCAGCGTCTGAAAACGGAGGTGGAAAATTGAAATGGTGATAGGTGTTACTCAAGCTGTTATTATGCTCTGTTATACGCATCATCCCATGGATTAAATACGGAACCCTGACAACGCTCAATATCTTCAACATTTCGAGTAACAACGATCAGATTATGAGTAATCGCAGTTGCTGCTATAAGGCTATCCATCGCAGGAAGTTTTACTCCGTTCTTTTCTGAAATTCCTTGTATCCTGCCCCATGTTAATACAACGTCCAGCTCGATAGGCAAAATCCTTCCTTCAAATCGTTTTTTCAGATCTTGGTTCACCCAGGTTTGCAACCGATCTGCTCGAGACTTATCACTCAATTTACTAATTCCTTTTTGTAATTCACCGAATGTGATAACGCTCAAAAATAAATTCATCTCATCACATTTTTCTATCCAAAGAAGAACACCTGGGTTAGGCTCCTTTTTGACCAATTCTGATATGACATTAGTATCCAGAAGATATTTCATAAATCTACCTCTCGCGAAGGGGCTGTACTTCTTTCCAAATCAAGTTGTAAATCATCAGAAAAAGGTGATTCTTGAAAAAAATCTGTTAGACTGGATTTCATTTGTGTGAGCCGATTATACTCTTCAATTGACAAAATGATTGCAGTGGGTTCGCCTCGTACGCTAATGATTTGAGCTCCTTCGTCCCTAGCCTTTTTAACAACGTAGCTCAATTTGTTCTTCGCCTCTTGTAGTTGCCATTGCATTATCGATCCCTCCAATAATCTAGACAGTCTAGCCATATTATAACACAGAATACATTATTATAATCGCCTTATTTTTAGAACTAAACACCCGATTTTGAAGCAATATGTAGAAATCATCAGAAGTGGCGGGCCTCCGCCTCACTGCACTTCTGCTAAAGCAGACACAAAAAAGGGTTGGACAGAAAACCTTTTGAAGCTAATGTTTTCTGTTTTCCGTTCAGTCTGAAGGATCTCGCCTGCAGGCTGTGTAATTAAGTGGTTGTCGCGATCTGATCGAGATCCATGAGACCGATGAATTCCCGGGTCGGCTGTCGTCTATATAAACGAAGGCATAAATGAACACAAACTAATTTGACGAAGAGGTGTTTTGAAGATGGCATTAACGTCCGCATTCACGAGCTTCAACCTGCCTGTAAAAAACGTAGAACAATCGAAAGCGTTCTTCACCGGACTTGGATTCGAGCTCAACCCGCAATTCCCTGAGAACGAGAATTCGGTAGCCATCGTGATTGGCGACAACCTGCAGGCCATGCTGATCAATCAAGCATTCTTTAATACGCTCACGGAGAGGGAATCCGTCGATACGAGCAAGTATGCGCAGATGACGATCGCATTGGCCTTCGAGAGTCGGGAAAAGGTCGATGAAATCGTGAATACCGCTGTCTCCTTGGGCGGAAAATTGCACGCTCAACCTGAAGATCATGGGTTCATGTATCACTGGGGCTTCGTGGACTTGGACGGCCATCTGTGGGCCATTAACTACATGAACATGGATGCGGCACAAGGTTAAGGCTAACGGATAGCACGCACGTACTAGGGTTCATAAAGAAAGACGCCGGGCATCTTCCCCGGCGTCTTCTTCGCGATGAATAGTTTTATTCATGATGGGAAAATCGACAAATCCAGCTTGCGAATGCGTGCAGTGTTGGAAATCAAATCGACCTCGGAGATCTTCCCGTTCTTGAGCGTAAATTGGAGTACGTAAAGAAGTTTTCCCTGCGGAGCGGCGATGACGCCTATAGAACCGTTCACGAGAGCCACCTGAGCCGCTTTCGCTCGTCCCGATACATGCTTGGCCAATGCTGCCGCGCCTCGAATCACTCGAACAGCTTCAAACTGTCGATCATCTCGAAGTACGACGTCTGGATCGAGCGTTGTAATCAACGTATCGAAATCGCCTGCGTACGCCGCAGAGAGGAATGCGTCGACCAGCTCGCGTTGGCGCGACAGATCGGGATTCAAATGCGAAACGTCCCCATGGACTCGACGGCGTGCCCGGCTTGCAAGTTGTCTGGTCGCCATCTCAGATTTCCCTATGATCGGGGCAATTTCGGTAAATGGCATCATAAAAATATCGTGAAGCACGAATGTAACGCGTTCCGCCGGATTCAGATTACCGAGCACAACCAGCATCGCGAGACCAACAGATTCCGCCATCAACGCTTCCTGTTCAGGATTGCCTCGAGCTTCATCGCTTACGATTGCCTCGATCAAGTATCCTTCCAACGCTTCCTCCCTTCTGGCTTTTCGTGTACGAAGCATATCAAGGCATACTCGAGAAACAACCGTTGTCAGCCAGCCTCCAAGGTTCTTGAGATCGGTGGTATCCGATCGACTTAAGCGGAACCAAGATTCTTGCACCGCATCCTCCGCTTCGCTCAACGATCCAAGCATTCGATAAGCCACCCCCTGAAGATGGGAGCGATGCGCTTCGAATTGCTCAGCCAACCAATCCTGCGTAGCACTCATCTTCCAGTCCTTCTTCCTAATGGATTTTTCCCGAACATGTCACAAACCCCAGTTTTGATCCGTCAACTTAGTGAGGGCCGATTACCGGCACCGATATTTAACAAAGGAGTGTTTCCAATGAAACCAAGAATGAACAACCCCGCCATGATTTTACCAGAAGCAAGTCAAGCCCTACAAGCGCTTGGTAAAGCCTTGTTCGGATCTGCAGCGGTTGTGGGACTCCCGAACAAGACAATGTTTCTTGCTTATCTCCGTGCGAGCCAAATTAATGGAGACAGCGTGTGCGTCGATCTCCACTCGCGCAATGCGCAAGCGGCAGGCGAAACGGCAGACCGACTTCTCGCCGTTTCGGCATGGCGTGAAACTTCCCACTTCAATGACGCGGAACGAGCAGCCCTTGCGCTCAGCGAAGCCGTTACCCGAATTAACGACAGAGCAGATTCCGTGCCTGATGAAATCTACGACGAGGCTGCCAGACATTACGAAGAACAGGCATTGGCGACTCTGATCGCAGGTATTGCAACAGCCAACCTATATAATCGCCTCAATGTCACGACCAAGCAGATTGTTGCCACTTCGGTCGCCAATTGAAGATAAAACAGGAAAAGGACGACTCCATGTAGTCGTCCTATCCCCATAGTTAGATGCCAAGAGGCCGTCTAGGCTTCACATATAAACCAAGCAAATTGTCAAAAAACTTGCCGTTACTTGTGATAAGGTTCACCGTGTTTGATCTTAAACTAAACTGCACCGTTAGCTTAATGGGCGTTGCCGGTCTAATACTTTATTTTTCAATGTCCGCGAACATTAAAGTTGGACACCAGGAAACCTTATATTATCAAGGGATTTGGGGATTTCAATAATATCATCTGCGTACATTAAAGTTTGACGCCAAGTTTTTGCCGTGGACATTAAAGTTGGAAACGACAGGTTTCACTCACCCATTGATTTCTTGAGTTAGTTTAATTCATTTTTTTGGTAATAGCCTATGTAGATTATTCCCTGACTTTTAGCCAAATGGGAGAAATATCATTAACTTTATAGACTTTTGTCCAGGTTTTGAAATGCTTTATTTGGTACCATGATTATATTATATTTTCCCTTAGGAAGTTCATTTACTACTCGACGAGTATCACTATCCTTCACAGTAATACCGATAATTACTTGACTTACACCAACACTATTAATAATACTACCAAAAAACTCCTTCATATCACTCACAACAATACTATGTTGTGCAGGCTCATCGAAAATTAATATGCCTGGATGATTCCCTGTATCTCTTATTGATGTCTGCAATAGCGCTAGAGTAAACGCCCAAATAGCTCGAATGTGATCGCTTGCCGATGAATCAAACTTCATATCGAATCCTTCTATTGCCGGCAGATAATTTTCTTTTGATATCTCTACCTGGTTTAAGTTCATGACACTTTTATATCCGAACTTTTTTATGTTATCGACAAAATATCTCTGCAGATGGTTTAACTTAATGATATCTCTTTCAGTATATTTATTGCCAGGCAAAGCTTCTTTCTTATCGAGATAATCCTTCCATCTTTCAGATAATTTTTCTAAAGTAACTTTATGGTTTGAATAAAATTCAATTAGTCTATTAAGATTACTTATTTCTGATTCAATATTTAGCCTCTTATAGACAAGTGCTTCAGAAAAGCTATCATTTGTCTGGTATATATCACTCCTTAGTGATTTAGCCAAACTCCGAAGCTTAAACAAACTCCCCTCCATAAGGTTGATACTATTTTGGAATTTTTCTATATTGCTTTCATGACTTAACTTTGCGAACTTAAGCATGTCATTTTGAGCATTTAAGTGTCTTATGTTTTCATCGATACTCATAGTCGGCATGTCTTTCGGAAGCGGTAATAATGAATCAGATATATCTTGATGGCACGTCGGACAAACATCTTTCGAAGTATAAAGATCTATTTCTGATCCAAGATCCCGGAGACGTGCAGCATCCTTATTATTACTGATGTCTGTCTCAATTATCTCTAGATTATTTTGTAATCGCCTAATACTTATATACTCAGAATCTAAAAGATCCCTTAGTTTAATGATGTCTCTTTCATATTCACGCATAGTATTCTCAGTTTCGCTGAGTTCAATCTGAAGTTCTTCAAAGTTGTCGATAATTTTGGGTTTCAAAGCAACTAGAGCATTGTATTCCTCGGATAAGTTCTCTATATAATCATCTATGTGTTCGTTGTTCTTCTGAATGATAATCTTTGAATAGTCTAAGTCAGTTAATATTTTCGGAGAAACAGGTAGTCCAGTAATTATGCAAGACTCCCTATTAACGAGTAGCGTTACATCTCTTACAATTGCATTCCACTCTTTTTTAATGTTATCCTCTTCAGAACGTAACTTGTCTTTTTTCTTTTCATTATCCAGCGTATCTAAGTTTAGTATGAATTCAATTACTCGCTTCTTTGACTCTTTTATTCCCAATATTGGAATTCCAGATAGAATATCCGCCCAACCGTGTTTTTGTTCAATAAACATCCCTGAGAATATCAATTGAAGATATAACTTCCTAACAGCATCATCGGTAGCTGGGACGAAAGGCAACTCAATATGTAAGAATGTTTCTAGGTAGTTATGAAACCCCTTTTTATTATTCGCAGAGTTAGGCAAATGAACATACATGTCTTCGGCTTGCGTCTCTGGCAGGTAAATATTTTCTAAGTTTGAATAGTATACAGTTATCAATCTACTATCCCTATTTTCCATCTTAGCTGTTCTGAAAATAGTAATAACTTCGATGCCATTCGTAATTTCTAAATATGCCCCTGATTCAAGAACAGCCAAAGCGTTTTTCCCATCCTCAATAACGGATTTAAAAGCTGCGGTAAGTACCTTCTCACCGCGTCCTCCAATAATCTCTTCGAATCCCAAGCAATAATAAATCATTGCAATAATTGAACTTTTGCCTCGAGTGTTATCATCGCTTGCAATAAGATTTAACCCCGACTCAAATCTTTCATCAAAACCAAAAACTTTATCTTTTGTCTTAATTTCTATTCTTAATCTATTTATCCTTATCATTGGTGTACCTCCAAAAAGATGTTAGCTCCTTTATTTTCTCTTCGGTTAGCTTATTAGAAAGTAAAAACAAGTACTTTTTTTCAGAACTCAACAGGTTTGGATCCTTCATAATTATCTTCATGAATTCTTTTCCCTTTTTAGCAAGACGAAACAATCCATTCTTCTGTTGTGTGAGTAGCCCCTCAGCAATCGCATATTTCACCGCTCGATTTACCGCAGGATCAAACCTTACAACCGTATAGCTATTGGTATTATTATTTGCAAATTCCCATAGTTTTTCTCTGTCGCTTGTAGTACTTAGTGCCGTAGATATCATTTGCAATTTCATTAATGAACAACCACCGCGTGCAGTAAACTCTAATATAAGAATAAGCTGTGCAATCTTGTAACTTATTCGATAATTAAATGGTACAGCATCGGGTTTAGCGTCAAAAATAATCTCATCAGTAAGTACGTAGCTTCTTTTCATATCCTCACCTACTTTTGAATTGCATTGAACAGTCCGCAAGCCAACCACTTACAAGATCATTTTTTAGGTCCATTATTGAAGCTGGAGTGAGATACTTAAACTGTTGCTCAAGTTTATTTTGAAAGTCATCAAGTATATCGTTAAATAGCTTTGAATTCATTGAGCTGTCCGTGTTCATTTTCGTTTTTATCTTGACCTGCTTTTTATAGGACTGTTCTAGCATGTATAAATCTTCATATACTTCCGAGTACGATACTCTTAAGATTCTGAGAATCTCGATTCCGTTGATGTATGATTCTATGTACATATTCACTACGTCATTAAAGTCTTCGTCCGACTCATCCACCTCACCCATAACGGCCTTAACTTTTCTTTTAATATTATCCGCCTTTTCAGAATCACATTTTGACCAATCAGGCTTTCCTGCATTAAATATAGCAAAGTTTAATTTAACGTCGGTAATTGTAGATCGAATAATACGAGTAATCTCAACTTTGAAATCCTCGGCTTGTTTGATTACTATCGCAAAGCTTTCATCAATGTAGTCATACTCTTCTGGATTTTCTCTTTTATATGCAAGTACTTCTTTTCTTTTAGTCTCGGCATGCACTATAATCCTTGAATCTTTGTATTGCGGAATAACAAAGTGCCATTCCTTAATTCTTAATACACCTAACTCCTTTAATCGCTTTCCATATTTCAAAGAAACAAGTTTATTTATGTCTTTAGTCATTTTGTTTCTTAAATGATTGTGTAATTCGTCATCTGAATACTCCCGTTCTGGGCAATAACACTGATAAACTCTCCCCGTCCTAGTAAACCCCTCGATTCCCCCATCACCACCATGGACAGCAGGAATAGGCGTGAAGTGTTCGTCTTCATATTTCATACGAAAACATGATTCGCAAAGCCTCTCCCATGCGTCACCAGTTAAGTAACTGTCGATAAAGTCTAACATTTCAAAGCACCCCGCCTAAAATTGAAATAGAGATTGAACTACTTGTGTCCGGCGTATTCTGTAAAGCGGATAAGTTAACCATAAATGTTTTAGGCGACGAATATAACTTAACCTTGGCCAATTGAACAGGTTCAATAATTTTTACAATAACCACTTCTAAATTGCCAAAGAACATTCGATTATTTACCTGAGGAGGTTCTGCTAATAAAGTCAACTAGTATTCCTCCTCCTTACATTCATTTTGTGAAATTCAATTTACACTACCATTTCCGTCATTTTTCTCCGCATACTATATATATGTATTCTAATTGTTTAGACCATTAAACGGAACATAAAATTTTACAATATTCAACCCGATTTATTCAAAAAAAAGGAGCTGTCTCAAAAGTAAGTTCGTCCGCTCGATGAGACAGCTCACTTGATGAATGAAACGTCAATAATGAAGAAAAGGCAGTGCTAGGATGTTATCCCTGCACCGCCTTTTCTGGCTTTCGGTCTATTGCTGCCTTCTTGAGCAAATTGTGGGCAAGCGAAAGCCACCCGACCTCAAGGCTTACTTTTGGCAAGCCTCGAAGCAGAAAACGCCGGAACCCTCTGTTGTTCTTCATTTGCCCAAACACGCTCTCCGAACCGCTAACGCGTATCCTTCCTCGCTTCTAAGTTTCTCGCGGGCTTGTTCCTTGTAGCGTAAATACTTCATACTTACACTGATTTCGCGATTACCTTTCGATTTTGTACAAGCTTCTTTAAGCGGACACCCGTCACAACTTTTGCTCCGATAATGCCGTTTTCTTAGCTCGTATCCACTTTCCGTTTTCTCCTTACTTTCATAACGGAACAGCAGTTTTTGTCCTGCCGCACATGTCCACGTGTCTTCGGCCTCGTCGTACTGCCAGTTGTCTAGCTTACTGATATCTTGCTTCCACTTCTTTGTTTTTTCCTTGTGGTAGGTGCTGTACTTGTAGTTTTCCTCACCACCGTATCCAGCGTCCGCAATAACCGTTTTCGGCAACTTCCCGAGCGCTGCTTAAACCTTCTCCAAGTGAGGTTTTAGGCAACGCGTATCAGTCGGACGTTGATGCAAGCTGTATCCGATAATGAACTGGTTCTCTGTCCCCATCTGTACATTGTAGCCAGGCTTAAGCTGTCCATTACGCATGTGATCTTCTTTCATCCGCATGAATGTAGCGTCATGATCGGTCTTGCTGAAGCTGTTTCGTTCACCAAGAACCTCTTGCTGGGTTTCGTATTTCTGTAGACGTGGCAACAGATCCTTACAAAGGACACGTACCTGAGGCATTAATATAAAGCAGCGGCAGCCAAGGACAAGTAAATAAAGTCCTAGACTGCCGCTGTTCTTGTTAAACTAACGTTCCCCGTTAGCTTAAAGAATAACAATAATTATGATTGGTTGAATCCTCTCTTTAAGAGACGGTCTTTTGATGACGCGAGTAGACCATTGCAGGGCGGTAATCCGGCCGCCACTGTGAACGTTCACTGGCATCTGACGCCGGATATCGACGATCCAGAGCTGGGTCGCTTGCTCTCCGCCAGCGCACCATTCTCCTGTTGTCCGGAGACCAATAAGGAACGGAATGCTCCGCCCCAAGCCCTCGTGTAAGTTGAAAATGAAGACCGCTCTGCGGCCGATACAGCCAAATGTCGAACGTTCCGTTACGGTCCGACGTGTAGGCAATCCATCCTTGATCAAAATGATGAGGAACAGCTATCACGGTTAACATCCTCTCCTGATGCATCTTAAAGGCGCTAATTAGGCGACAGTCCCAGAGGGACCGTTTGCCGTCACGTGGCTGCAAGGAAAAAGGCTGCCATTCGCACGGCAGCCTTGTTTCATTTATTTTGCTTCTTTTTTGGACCCGGCGGATTCGCTTTTGCCTGCATTCCCCTGCGATTTGGCAGGTTTGTTCGGCTGCTTCTCCGCTTTCTTCGGAGATTGTTTTTTCTCTTGACCCGGCTTTACGTATTCATTGTCATTGTCGTCAACCGCTGTCTCGGCTGTTTCGATTGTCTCGGTGCTTTCCGCGTATCCATCCGTAGAAGCCGCCGTCTCTTGGCTAACCGGAGCCGTTGCCGCGACTTCTTTCTTCTCGCTAAGCTTCGTCAGTTTCTTCTCCAGTTTAGCAAAGGATTTCGTAATATTTTTCAGCAAGGAGCTTTGCGCCTGCGGATTTTTTACTTTCTCCAGCGCGGCGGTCAATGCCACGATATTATGCTGCAGAGAGTTCTTCACATTGTCTGCTTGGACAGGCTCCACGCCCTCTTCAGCTTCCGAGCCGGCCTGGTCCTCTTCTTGTAAGGCTCCTTCTTCTGCTGCCGTTTCAGTCGCATCTCCTTCAACGGTCGTTTCTGTTGTTGCCGGATCCGTGAAGGATGCGGCCGTTTCGATCGCTTGCTGCTGTTGGGACAGCGATAGCAGGAACGCTTCCTCCGCCGCTTCGAAGCTTCCTTCCTCGAGCAGAACAGCCATTTCGGCTAACCGTTCTTGAGCAAATTGAGCAAGCAGAATCGCTTCTTCCATATCGTTTGAAGCATATTCAAGCTGAATACGTTCATAGACCATTTTGACGAAATAGAAGAAATCACCCGGCAGAAGAGAAGGCGTTTTCTGTTCGGTTTCTGTTGTGCTTGTTGCGCTTGTTGTGCTTGTAGTCGCGGCTGCATCAGATGTAACGGTTGGCTGCGTTCCCGCCTCATCCGCCCATGCCGAGCCTGTCCCAATAGAAAGCGCGAGCATGCTCGCGATCGTGCCTTTGGCTATTAATCCCTTGTAATTCATATGATCATCCATCCCATCTTGTTGGCTTGTGCGCTGCAGCGGCATTTAATTTAAGTATACGGATGGATGAATGTTTTTCAGGGGGTCGCTAACCAAACCTCGTCACCGAGGCGAATTTTTCCCGTCTTAACGACGGAGGCGTATACGCCGAAATGCAGGTCCAATTCGTCCTTTACTTTTTGGAGCACCTTCTTGTTCGTCTCCAGCGTATCCGGGTCGATCGTGATGAGACTGCAGCGCTCGCAATAGCTGTCCACCTGCATGCGTTACTGTTACTTCACCTTTAATGCCCTCAAGCTTTTCCTATTTATGTAAACGAAGGAAGAGTGACTTTGTTGCGTTTGTTGTAGAGATAACGTTCCCCGATAGCACAACGAATTTACTAAATTGAAAACACTACTTGCATAACGACATATGTCGCTATACAATTATTGTTAGAGGTGAATGGCATGGACAAAGAGATTTTGAAAGGCAGCATCGACATCCTTCTGCTCTCCATCATCGCACGCAAGGATACATACGGCTACGAGATTGTCCAACAGTTGAAGGAATCAAGCCGAGATTCGTACCAGATGAGCCAAGGGACGCTCTATCCTGCGCTAAGACGGCTCGAAAACAAAGGATTACTTCGTTCCTATTGGACCGACAACGAAGCAAGCGGCCGGAGGAAATTCTACGCGCTCACGGAAACCGGAAGTGCGGAGTTGACCGAGAAGCTGGCTGCTTGGGATCAAGTACACGCGCTTATTCAATCTTGCAGAAAGGCGGGTTTCGCATGAATTCCTTTGAAGAGTATTTAAACAAAATCCTTCAAAAAGTTGACGCATCGGCTGAAACTAAACGGGAGTTGTACGAAGAGTTTCTCGATCATCTGGAGCAATTACGGAGGAGCTATGTCACCGATGGTGTGCAAGATGCGCATGCGATTAAGTTGGCAATCGCCGATTTCGGCGAATCGGGGCTTGTGGGAGGCTTGATTAACAAGTCGGTATTACCGTATCGAAAATGGCTGTTAGCCTTGTCGTGGTTCGTCTTCACGTCTTATTCGCTAATCATTGTTTACCAACTACTCTTGAGCCAATCGCGACTTATACTACGCCACACGGAACTGCCTAATCCCAACTTTATTCCTTTTCAAACCATTCTGATGTACGCCAACCGTTACCAGAGTTACAACTTCGATACTTGGTTCTTTAATCTCTTCGGCAACGTTCTGCTATTCGTTCCACTTGGTTTCCTGCTACCGATTCTATTCGCTAAGGCACGGCGTTTCTCGATGAGCATCGTCTGGACGATGCTGGCCAGCCTAACCATCGAACTGACCCAGCTAGGTGCGCGTCTCGGCTCTTTTGACGTAGATGATCTCGTTTTGAACGTACTCGGTGGGGCAATTGGATACGCAGTATGGATAATGGCTGATGTGGGTTGGCGGACTACTTTGCATAAGCTTCGCCCAGCGATAAAGTAAATGTGCTGTACGATTCGAAATAAAAGAGCAGGAATGCACGCATTCCTGCTCTTTGCATTTTACCGAATTAAACGAATTTCACTTCACTCTCGCATTTATGCTCGCCGTACCACCCACGCTAAACTGCCCGTTAGCTCAATGAAGCGGCGCAGTCTAATACTTTATTTTCTCAGTCTACAACTTTATTTTCCGAGTCTAATACTTTATTTTCTTTGAACACCAACACTTTAATTTTTTTAATCATTACTCAACCGTAACACTCTTCGCCAAATTCCGCGGCTTATCCACGTCATGCCCCAAAGCCAGCGACGCGTAATAAGACAGCAACTGCAGCGGCACTACAGCCAGAGCTGGCGACAAAATCGGCAGCGTCTTCGGTATCGAGAATACTTCGTCGACAGACTTCGCGACCTCGTCTTCGAAGCCGCTGTTCGCGACCGCAAGCACGTGGGCGCCGCGCGCCTTCACTTCCTTTATGTTGCTAAGCGTCTTCTCGTATAGCGACTCTTGCGTCACCAGAGCGATGACCGGTACGCCGTCTTCGATCAGCGCGAGCGTGCCATGCTTCAGTTCGCCGGCGGCGTAAGCCTCGGAATGGATATACGAGATCTCCTTCAGCTTGAGCGAACCTTCCTGAGCGACAGCGTAGTCGACGCCGCGGCCGATAAAGAACAGGCTCTTGTGATGAGCCATGGACTCGGCGACTTGCTTGAGTACCGGGGCTTGCTCCAAAATGCTCTCGACTTGCTCAGGCAGCGCATGCAAACCTGCGATAATCTCCTCTACAGCGGCTTGCTCCTGCGTACCCGCCACGCGAGCCAGATGCAGGCCCAGCAGGTAGAATGCGATCAACTGCGACGTGTATGCCTTTGTCGATGCGACCGCGATCTCCGGTCCCGCCCAAGTCGTAATGACATCGTTCGCCTCGCGGGCGACGGAGCTGCCAACCACGTTCGTGATCGCGAGCACGCGAGCGCCGTTCTTCTGCGCTTCGCGCAGAGCGGCCAGTGTGTCGGCCGTCTCGCCGGATTGGCTGACGACGATGACGAGCGTATCTGGCGTAATAATGGGCGAGCGGTAACGGTATTCCGAAGCGACGTCGTTCTCGACCGGAATGCGAGCCAGCGTCTCGATGACCGATTTGCCCACCAAGCCTGCGTGATACGCCGTACCGCAAGCGACGATATGAATTTTGCGGATGGAGCGGATATAATCATCCGTCATCGACAATTCTTTTAGATGGACGGACTTGCCGTCATCCGCGATTCTGCCGAGCATCGTGTCGCGGTAAGCTTTCGGCTGCTCGTAGATTTCTTTCAGCATAAAGTGATCGAATCCGGCTTTCTCCGCAGTTACCAGATCCCAATCGACATGGAATATTTCCTTGGAAATAGTATCGCCATCCGTCGTCATCAGTTCGACACCATTACGTGTCAGAACAGCCATTTCGCCGTCGTTCAGAATATACACATTGCGCGTATGCTCCAAAATGGCGGGAATGTCCGAACCGATGAAGTTCTCGCCTTCGCCGATGCCGATAACGAGCGGACTGGCGAAGCGTACGGCTACAAGCCGCTCCGGTTCGTATTCCGTCAATACGCCAAGCGCGAACGCGCCGCGCATCCGTTTTACCGCGCGTTGTACAGCCTCGACAATGTTGCCGTCGTATTCGTCAGCCACCAGATGGGAGATGACCTCCGTGTCCGTCTCCGATACGAACACATGCCCTTTGGCGATGAGCTCATCCTTCAGATCCAGATAATTCTCGACAATGCCGTTGTGTACGACCGAAAATTTCAAAGAATTGTCCGTATGCGGATGGGAGTTTACGTCAGACGGCTTGCCATGCGTTGCCCAACGCGTATGCCCGATGCCGACGGAGCCTTCCAGCGGCTCTCCCTTCAGCTTATCCTCCAGCATGGCGAGACGGCCCTTCGACTTCTTGATCTCCAGCCCTTTGTCCGTAAACACGGCGATGCCTGCCGAGTCGTAACCCCGGTACTCCAGCTTCTTTAGACCCTCGAGCAAGATTTCCTGCGACCCGCGATTACCAATATATCCTACAATTCCACACATATGAATAGACCTCCGTTAACGGTATATTTCCCCGTCCAGACGGATGCCAACCAAGGCGGCACAGGCAAATTATGAAGTTGTCTTATGATTTCCTCAAAGTAAGCATATTCCAAGAGAAGGTCGCCATCCCGAATTTCGAATCCGGCCATGCACCTTATCACGATCTCTATGATTACGAAAAAATAAGTGCGACAAAACCAACCCCATTGCCCGCGCCTTCCTCACAGGAGGCACCCCTGGACACTCGGGAGCGAATTTTTCATTCTGCTGCAGCCCGCCGTACGTTTGTCGGATTGGTCGCCCAATCGTTTTGCGTATCGGCTTTCGGTTGGCCGCTATATACCGGAAGGTCCCCGCCGAAATTTCGAACACCTTCACCTCGTCAGCTTTCCGTATGAAGCTTCGTCCACGCTCTCAATCTAAGTCAGCAAGTACATCAGCCTTCATCACGCAAGCTCTGGCGCTTATCAATCTGGAGTAACCTCTGCCCTCTCTTTCCTTCTTGAATGGAAGCCTACGTCTTATCATATTCATTTTATCCTGCCCGCGCAACCATTTTCTGAAAATGACGAGAAACGAACGGCGCAGCCGGCAATGAATATCCGTAACGGAAATTCGCTGCCGCTGTGTCAACCGCATCCATCGACAACTTTCGATATGTTTAGCCTAGCGCGCTCTTTACCACGTTGGCAATCTGGTCGACGTAAGCCTCTACTTGCTCCTTGTCCGGGCCTTCCGCCATCACGCGGATCAACGATTCCGTGCCCGATGGACGGACGAGTACACGGCCATTGTCGCCGAGCTCATCCTCGACTTGTTTTACGGCAGCCAAAATAGCTTCGTTGCCGTTGTACAAGCTCTTGTCCGCGACGCGAACGTTTACGAGCTTCTGCGGGTACTTTCGCATCAGACCCTTCAGTTCGCTCAGCTTCTTGCCCGATGCCGCCAGCGTATCCACCAGCTGCAGCGCGGTCAGAATGCCGTCGCCTGTCGTAATATGGTCGAGGAAGATGACATGGCCGGATTGCTCTCCGCCCAAGTTATAGCCGCCGCGGCGCATCTCTTCCATAACGTAGCGGTCGCCTACAGCCGTCTGCGCCGTCTTAAGGCCGATGCTCTCGGCTCCCTTAAAGAAGCCGATGTTCGCCATCACCGTCGTCACGACCGTGTCATGGGCCAGCTTGCCCTCGCGCTTAAGGCGATCGCCGATAATGCACAGGATGAAGTCGCCGTCTACTTCTTCGCCTTTGTCGTCAATCGCGATCAGCCGGTCGGCGTCGCCGTCGAAGCTCAAGCCGAGATCGGCGCCAAGCTCCAGCACTTTCTCGCGTAAGTATTCGGGATGAGTCGAGCCGACGCCTGCGTTAATATTGCGGCCATCCGGCTCCGCACCGACCGTCGTAATATCCGCTCCAAGCTCGCGGAATACGGCAGGGGCAAGCTCGTATGCCGATCCGTTCGCGCAGTCAAGCACGATCTTAAGGCCGCCAAAGCCCCCTTCGATCGTCGTTTTCAAATAGTCCAGGTAACGCTTCTTCGCGCCTTCGTCCGTCGTCAACGTACCGATTTCTACGCCCACGGGGCGAGGAAGTTCGTCTTGCTCCGCGTCGATCAGCGCTTCGATTTCCAGCTCCGTCTCGTCGGACAGCTTGAAGCCGTCTCCCGCAAAAAACTTGATGCCGTTATCTTCAACCGGATTATGCGATGCGGAGATCATGACCCCTGCGTCGGCCTCCAGTTCCTTTGTCAAATAAGCAACCGCCGGCGTCGACACGACGCCAAGCCGGACGACGTTCGCTCCGATCGACAGCAAGCCCGCGATCAATGCGGACTCCAGCATTGGTCCGGAGATTCGCGTATCGAGGCCAATGACAACCTTCGGCTGCCCCGTTGCCGTTCTCGTTAACACATAACCGCCGCAGCGGCCAATCTTGTATGCCAGCTCTGGCGTTAATTCTCTATTGGCGACGCCGCGAACGCCGTCGGTTCCGAAATATTTCCCCATATTTCCTGTTCTCCTTTAAGTACAATAATGGTGCATTCCTGATACGAATACGCAGCAAGCGCCTAGACGGTGACAAAAACGTCGAGAATCGCTCCTCTATGACATCCGCATGCTTGGTTATTTATGTGGTCAATGAGCGCGTGCCGGTATTCCTGCCATCCCCGCCACTTGTTCCGCCTTCTTCAGCCGTTTCATTGCCGCTGCCGCCGCTATTATTGGTATTCTCTTCTCCGGGATCCGGCGTCTCGGTCGGCGTACCGCCAACTTCGATATCCTCCGGCGGTTCGGTCTCGCCGCCGCCGGACGGCGCCGACTCGTCCACGATCTCGATGGACGCCGTCAAGGGTTGTCCATCGTTTAATACAGCCTCAATATACGGAGGCAGCTCCAACTCCAGCGGTACGGTATGAACGCCCGGAGCGAGTCCTTCTACGTTGGCGGTGATGACGACATCCGTTTCCTTTACGTCCGCCAGCACGGCTTCCGCACCGGATAGCTGCAGACTCATCCGTCCGCTCTCCGGCGTACGCATTACAGCCTTCATTCCGGCTGGCGCGCCGACTACCGATATCCTCAAATTGTCGAGCGTGCGCGTCGCCGTCCTCTCCACGACTACGTCAAGCTCGATTTCGCCAGGAGACACGGCTTGAATGCCGTCGATCGGCGTTGCCTTCACCTTCATCTTGCCGGATTCCTTTACCTTGCTGAGATCCAGCACCGCGCCGTCATAAACCTGGATCGTATCCAGCTTGTCCTGCTGGGCGTAGACCGTAATATTTTCTATTGTCGGTCTCACGGACACCAGACTGAGGTTGTCGTCCAGCGTGCCGCTGTAACGAATTTGCAGCGGCACCTGCTTAAATGGCAGCGTAATCGGCACTTCCGCATGTATCGTGCTTGGCGTGACGAACGCTCCCGTAATCTCGACTCCCTCGGAGTCGTATACGACCACCTTGGCCTTCTTGTTGGAGACGGTTTTATCCTCATCCTGCACGTTCAGCGTGACGGCAACGACGCCGACCCGCTCCATGTCATCCTTCGGCAATGTCACTTCGACCGCGCTTCCATTCTCTGTTAATATCGAAGGCGTACCCATCACGTAACCTTCTGCCGGCTCTCCCTCCGTAATGATCTGCACGTCGAACGACTTGGTGACGATCTCCTCGATCTGCACGACGACAGTACGCGGAGAGAGCTGGACCTCCTTGATGCCCCGCGGAAGCTTGACTGCCAATGGCAGCTCCTGCGGTCCCGGCTTCGCATTGGTCAGGTCGACGCTCACGACATAATCGTCGGTGGATGCCGCCATCAGTTTGCTGATGCTGCCCTCCACGACGAGCTTCGTGACGGTCGGCTCCATAGCGGTCATGACATACTTCGATTGATCCAGCCCCGCAGGCACAATGGTCGCCGCTTCGATCACTTTCGTATCGACGCTGGAAGCCGTCGTCTGCGGCGATGTCTGGGGATCGATATGTACCATTGCAAACAGAATGAGCCCCAGCACGACGGATACGATCTTTAGTGCCGTCGGATGATTTAGCCACTTATCCATCCTCTATACCCCCTTCCGCTTCCAGAACGGGGACTTGGCGGCTCCGCCGCTGTCCTTGCCCCGGCCGCTCGCCTTGGGAGTCAGCTCCTCAAAGAGCTTCGAGATGAGCGATTCTTCGTTAATGTCCCTAACGATCATGCCGTTTAGCGACAGCGTAACCTGTCCCGTCTCTTCGGACACGACAACCGCGAGCGCATCGCTCACTTCGGACACGCCGATGGCGGCGCGATGACGCGTACCCAGCTCCTTGCTGATGAAGGGATTTTCCGAGAGCGGCAAGTAACAGGCCGCAGCCATCAGCTGATTGCCGCGAAGGATAACGGCCCCGTCATGGAGCGGCGTATTCGGCGTGAAAATATTAATAAGCAGCTCCGAAGTAATCTTTGACTCCATCGCAATGCCGGATTCGATCATCTCGCTGAGACCCGTCTGCCGTTCGAAGACGATCAGCGCGCCGATCTTGCGCTTCGCCATATGCTGCACGGCACGGATAATTTCGTCGATCTGCTCGCTGAGCGCGGTCTTCTCTGGACTGTTGGAACGCGAGAACAGATTGCCCCTCCCAAGCTGCTCCAACGCGCGCCGAAGCTCCGGCTGGAACAATATAATTATGGTCACGATCCCGAGCGTGAACATCTGATTCATGAGCCACTTAAGCGTATAGAGATTGAGCCAGGTACTAATCGCCCAAGTCGCGATAAGCATAAAGATGCCCTTGAGCAACTGCACGGCGCGCGTTCCCCGAACCAGCAGAATCAATTTATAGATAATAAAGCTCACGATGCCTACATCGATTATATCCTTGAGCCAATCCTGCCATGTAGAATCCGTAAAGTAGTTCAAGCGTTCACCCCCGACTGCTGCCTGAAATTGCGTATATCTCTATTATCGCATTTCAACTGTATGTTTTTCTACTTTTGGCATGGGAATTCCTCTAAATTTGAAAAAAAAGCTTCCCTCCGGGAGGGAAGCCGTAGTTAATGAGTTGTTGCAGCGCCATTAAATGTCGATATGACCCTGTACCAGAACCAATCCAACGCTTGGTCGATCGTGCGGCTTTGACCGGCAATATGGCCCGTCGATGCCAGAACCATGGAGCCGTCGATCACCGTAACATCGCCGCTGACGGTGCCTTGCACCTCGAGCTGGCCGTTCTCCACGGTCAAATTGCCGATTAACGAGACGCCCTCCGGTACGATGACGGTATTGCCATTGATGACAACATGCTGCAGATCCTCGCCTGCGACAATCAACTTGGAGTCCTGTTGCCAGGTCGCGAACATGCTGGTGAACATAACCAACAGGAACACCGCGGCAGCGGTCAGTCCAGGATAACGATAGATCATGCGGACGAAGCGGTTCCTCTTCTTGGTCTTGCCCTTCGGCAACGAAGACATGATGCGGTTCTTGAGAGCCTGCGAAGCTTGCGCATCATAACCCGAGACGGAAGCGTGGCTTCCTTCTAGAGCCAGGAATGCCGCAGCATCGGTCTTCTCCAGCTGTTCGAAGCGAGTGTGGCAATCCGGACAAGCAAGTATATGCTCGTGCAGGGCGCCCTTCTCTTCGCGCGGAAGCTCGCCGTCCAGATATTCGTGAATTTTGACGATGGCGACTTTGCATTCCATAGCAGCCAGTCCTTTCTTCTTGCTGTGTTCATAATCTCGGTATAGGATACGTATCATCCCGAGGGATGTTTCAAAAATATTTTTAATGTTGTTCAAAAAATCCGCTTTTGATCACGAAGTATGCCACGGAGCCTACTCGACATCGAATATTGAATTCAGGCGAAACTTCCGTTGCTCACGTAGCTTCCACTACGCTCCGCTACTCAGTTTCTACCTTCATTCAATCTTCTCGGTGCTGAAAACCGAATTTATTGAACTCGTAATTTTAATAAAAGCTCACAGTCGATGTTCCAGCTTCTTGCGAAGAAACTCACGTCCGCGGTGGACACGAGTTTTGATCGTCGTAACGGGCATGCCCAGAATGTCGCCAACTTCCTGCAGGGATAAGTCCTGTATGTATCTCAGCATCATGACGGACTTGTACTTGGGCGGCAGCGTCTCCATAGCCTGATGGATAATTCGCTGCGTATCCGACAGAACAACCTCGGACTCCGGCGTGCGATTGTCGCTCGGGATCATGGAATACCCGTCAAGTCCCTCGTACTCGCTGGACTCCGCGTCCAGGGAATAAGTCGGCTTGCGCTTGCGCAGCCTGTCGATGCATAAATTTGTCGCAATTCGGTAGATCCATGTCGAGAATTTAAGCGTTTCGTCGAACCGATCCAGATTCTTATACACGCGAAGGAACGTCTCCTGGACGACATCCTCGGCCTCTTGACGATTGCTAAGCATTCGGTACGCCATATGGAAAAGCTTATCCTGATACAGCTCCACAAGCTCTTCGAAAGCTTGCTGGTCGCCCTTCAGCGCCAACCTCGCAAGCTGGTTCTCCAGCACATTCACCTTGTCTATTCCTCCAAACTTCCGGTCCGCCCGGGGTTTCGCCGACCTTCAAGCCGACGACGTCCAGACTTCATACGCCGCGTCAATAACCCGCCAACACGCGCTCCTTCAAAAATGGTAATCCACCTGCTCCAAAAAAGCAAGCGATGTCGCCAATTATGCTGTTCTCGAGCCCAAAAATTAACGAGGCGGACCTAGGAAGAAGACAAGGAAGTTTTTATTAACGCTCCAGCCAGCACCCGGCAGAAAGCAGAAAGCAAGCCGCACCCCGGGGTACGGCTCGCCTCGCTGACATGCTTCGTGATTAAAGCGGACACTTTTGGATGGAACTACCTCTTACAAGGAGTTTGTTTTCAATTTTTCCAGAACCTCTAGAATAGTCGACGTTGGGATAGCAAATCCGATCCCCTGCGCCTCGGCGTTTACCGCCGTGTTGATACCGATGACCTCGCCCCGTTCATTGAGCAACGGACCGCCGGAGTTGCCGGGATTGATCGAAGCGTCCGTCTGCAGCAGATGCTCGTAGACATGCTCGCCTTGCTCACCCTGGATCGTTATGGGACGTTCCTTGGCGCTTAACACGCCTGTCGTCAGCGTATGATCGAAGCCGTACGGGTTGCCAATCGCTAGCACCCAGTCGCCAATGGCTGTCTCGTCGGAGTTGCCCAGCGTCAGAGCGGGGAAGGAGCCGCCTCCGGGGTTCACCACCTTCAGCACCGCCAGATCGAGCTCATAGCTTGCGCCCAGCACCTGAGCCGTTAGCGGCTCGTCGTAGCCTTCTACCGTCACCTTCACCTCGGAAGCGCCGGCAATAACATGCTCGTTCGTGAGAATGTAGCCTTCTTTGTCGAAGAAAAAGCCTGTCCCGGAGCCAGACAGCTGGAGCTCGCCAGTGCCGGTGTTGCCATCCTGAGTCCCGCTTTGACCGCGCGATCCCTCCTGTCCCTGTCCGCTTCCTCCTCTGCCGCCCATGCCGCCGAAGAACTCCTGGAACAAAGAATCGTTCAACCTGCGCGATTGCTGCTGCACCTCTGTGTAGTTCTCGATCTTCACTACCGCAGGGCTCGCTTGCTCGTATACGGATGCAATATTTTCATTCGGGTTCAGAGAGGCCGTGGATAAACCCGCATCTTGCCCGGCATAACCTCCCGCCGCTTGCCCGGCCGCCGATTGGCCCGCCGTTACGCCTCCCGTAAACAGATTGGCACGATCGGCCGCGTAGGACAGACCGCCAACCATAATCGCGCCAGCCAGAAAGGCCGCCATCATCGGCAAGGCCGGATTCATCTTCATTTTTTTCTTCGAGCTTTTCGAGCTCTTCGCGCTTCGAATTTCATTATAATAAGCTTCGAATTGCGGTGCCGCGTGAGTCACTGTCGCTTGAACCGTCGTTTTGTGCTCGCTTGACTCTGTTCCTTCTGACCTTGCCTGCCTCGACTCATAGCTGCTTTCATACCTGCTTGACGCTGTATCGTTATCCTTATTGGTGCTATGTTCAACATTGACATCGACTTTCGATTCCGGGCTATTGCCCGTCTCGCCCTGTGCTTGTCCGCTTTTGTAAGTATCCCATTCTCTCATATGTGTATCCCTCCCATGTCAGATTGACTGAGCTGCTAACGTCTTATCCGATAGCTCTATCATGAGGGATGTTCCTTAAACCAATCTTAACCCAGCCTAAATGCTACCTAAAATGATTTCCTGCTCTTGCTTCGCGAAAACAAGAGAGAACTTGTACTTTCTAATCGTGAACAAAATCACCTGATGGTGATTCAAAAACCTAAAACGTCCCGTCACACAATGCCTATCGGACATAAATTCGGACACAGACGGCCTTATTGGCATCATCAGAGCGCCAAGCGGCTCCATAACGACAAAGTCACGTCGTTCCTGTCCTTTAGATTGGGGAGAGATCAAGAAACGGACAAATAGCGTCGATGGTGTCTGTTAGATTTTTCCGATGTCCGTTAGATTTCAATCTTTTTTACAACTCTGGGAGTCGCAACATTTCTCGTACAACAAAAAAACCAGCCGCGACAGAAGTCGCGGCCGGCTGGTCTGGTGTCTATAAGATAAATCTTGCCTAGCAAGCACGAATCGGGTATTAGCCCGTATTCCGAAGGCCGGCTGCAATGCCGTTAATGGTTAGCAGCACCTCGCGGAGCAGCTCGGGATCATCCTCATCGTTAGCTCGCAGATCGCGAAGCTCCGACAGCAATTGCACTTGCATGTAGCTGAGCGGATCCACGTACGGATTGCGCAGACGAATGGATTCCTGGATGACCGGTACGTTGTCCAAAATCTCGTCTTGTCCCGTAATCTGCAAAATCAGCGTCGAAGTCAGATTGTATTCCGATTCGATCTGCGAGAAGATCCGATCGCGAACGGTTTGATCCTTGATCATGAGCGAATATTCCTTCGCGATAAGCAGATCCGCTTTGGCCAGCGCCATCTGCAGATTGTCGATCAGCGAACGGAAGAACGGGAACTGCTCGTACATCGTTCTCAGTGTGGCGAGCTTCGACTCGTCGCCGCCCGCGTACGTTTGGAGCGCCGTACCGGCCGCATACCATGCAGGCAGCAAGTAACGGCTCTGCGTCCATGCAAAAACCCAAGGGATCGCGCGCAGATCTTCGAAGCGGTCGCTGTTCTTCCGCTTGGACGGACGGGAGCCGATGTTCAGCTCGCCAACCTCAGGAAGCGGCGTAGACTCCTTGAAGAAGGTCAGGAAGTCCGGATCGCGGAAGATCAGATCCTGATACTTGTTAAGCGCCGTATCGGAAATGGAGCGAGCAATGGAATCCCACTCGGCTTCCGCCTCTGCTTCCTGTTGCGGATACTTCGCCAGACGCGCCGCCGTAACAAGCGCCCATGTCGCTTGCTCCAGGCTGCGGTAAGCGATGCCCTTCATGAAGTAGCGGGAAGACAGCACCTCGCCTTGCTCCGTGATCTTGATGCCCCCGCCGATCGTATGCGGCGGCTGAGCCAAAATGCTGCGGTTCAGCGGCATGCCTCCGCGGCCAAGCGCGCCTCCGCGGCCGTGGAAGAACTTCAGCTTGACGCCATAAGCTTTGCCCGCGGCTGTAATTTCCTTAAGCGCCACGCGCAATTCCCAGTTCGCCGTCACGACTCCGCCGTCCTTGTTGCTGTCGGAGTAGCCCAGCATGATCTCATGCACGTTGTCTCTTGCTTCGATCGCCTTGCGGTATATCGGAAGCTCGAACAGTTCCTTCATGATAGCAGGGGCGGCATTGAGATCGTCGATCGTCTCGAAGAGCGGGACGGACTGCAGCGTGCAGCGAACCGTACCGTCGGCTTCCTGACGGAACAGACCGACTTCCTTCGCGAACACCGCAACCTCAAGAATATCGCTGGCAGCCTCTGTCATACTGATCAAATAACTGGAGATGCAGCCTTCGCCGAACTCCTGTTGAGCGCGGTAGATGGTATGGTAGACATCCAAGCATTCTTGCGTCGACTCCGAATAATCCAGATGACCGGAAGTCAGCGGACGAGGATCGTTAAGCAGCTTATGCAGCAGCTCCGTCTTCTCCTCCTCGGAGAGCGATGCGTAGTCCGATACGATATGCATCTTGGACAAAATCTCGGACATCGCGTTCTCATGTTCCTTGCTGTGCTGACGAACGTCCAGCGCCATCAGGTGGAAGCCGAACAGCTCCACTTGGCGCAAAAGCGTAGCCAGATCGGTATCCGCAACGTAATCCGCATAGTGGTTGCGCAAGCTGCGGTCAATGACAAGCAGATCTTCTCGCAGTTCTTCCGGATGGTTGTAACGCATAGGCGAGCCCTTAAGCGCTTCGTCCCGGGTATTCGCGAGCTTTTCCAACATGAAGCCTAACTTGATGCGGTAAGGCTCCTTCGCGTTGCGCCACAGATCGACGCACTTGAGCTCTACATGTTCGCGGTCGCTGCGGATGGAATCCTTGAGCTCCTCCGACACCTCGACCAGATTCGTGCTAAAGCTGAGCAGATCCATCAGACTATGAATCTTCTCTTCGTACTTGCTGATCGCCAGCTGGCGATGCAGCTGAAGCGTCTCCCAGGTCACCTTGGCTTTGACGGACGGATTGCCGTCGCGGTCGCCGCCGATCCAGGATCCGAATCGGAGATAAGCCGGCACATGCCAATGCTCCTCCGGGTAGTACTTGGTCAGGCAGCGCTCAAGCTCCTCGTATACGCTTGGCAGCACCTCGAACAAGGTTTCGTCGAAGTAATACAGTCCGTTACGCACCTCGTCAATAACGGTAGGCTTGCGGTCGCGGAGCTCGTCGGTCTGCCAAAGGATAAGCACTTCGTTAAGCAGCTTCTCCTTGAGCTTCTCGCGCTCGCGGTACGTCAGCGTCGGATTGTCGAGCTGCATCACGTCTTCGGCAATACGCTTGTGGATGTCCAGCACCACTCTGCGAGTCGCTTCCGTAGGGTGAGCCGTCATGACAAGCTCCAGGGAAATGCCGCTCAGAATGTCCTGTACGTCGCCAACCTCAATGTTGCGTTCCTTTAAATCCTGGATAGCGCTCTCGATGGAGCCGCGCTGAACCGCTTCGCCAGCGGACACTTCATAATCCCGCTTCCGTCTAATCCGGTGGTTTTGCTCCGCGATGTTAACCAACTGGAAGTAAATCGCGAAGGCCCGGATAACTTGGTGGCGAATCTCCGGACTTAACGAAGAAACCTTCGTTTTGAATTGTTCGAACAGCTCCGGCACGAATTCCGCGCGAAGCGCCTTGCTCTGTTCCCGAATTTGTTCGACGATGTCCAGCAGTTCGCGGCCGCCTTGATGCACTAGCACCTCGCCAAGAATATTGCCCAGGAAGCGCACGTCCCGTCTGAGCAAATTGTTCGTGCTTGTTCGACTAGCCGACGTCGTTGATACAGATTGTTCCGACATACCGTTCCTCCTACAAGTCTGTGCAGCAAACCCACTCCGAAAGCATCAGCCCTGCTACGCGCACATGCCTAATTCTATCGTAAGGTTACTCTCAGTTAATATGGCGTAATCACTCCTACCATCATACTACAAAATACCCTTCCATTGAAGCCCTGAACCACAATCCAATCATGACAAGGAGCCGCTATCCCGCTCTGGGAGCGGATTTTTTTCTGCTTTTCCGCTTTAGCGCGGCTATATTACGCTATCCTGAGCTTTTCCCGCTGCTAAATTTGGTTTTTGTTCCATGGACTAGAAACAATTACCTTATGTAGAACGTTATACAATTGGCTAGCTTCTTCATAGAGGGAACGCGGAACGGAGGACGAGTATGAAGGCAAATTCCAGGTTTAAGAAAGCTGGATATGTTCTGTTTATGGCATTCTTGTTGGCAGGTTGTACGGCTAACGGGAGCGAGGCAACGACGTTGAATACGCCGACACCCGAATCCGCGCTCCATACCGACACAGTCGTGGAAAGCGTATCTTCCGAGCCTTCTCGAACGGCCGAGATCGAACTTTCGGCTAGCTTGCTGATCGGCGAATCCGATATTGGCAAGATCTACGCAAGGGAGAACAAGCTGTTTGCGAAAAACAAAGAAGGAGTCTTGACGGAGATTGGCCGCCTCGATTCGGATAAGTTCAGCGCCGCACTCTCGGAGGACGGCGGCCGCATACTCTATAATCGTGTGGAGCATAAGGGAACTTCTACCCAAACTCCCTGCGAGCTAACGCTGTTAGACTTGCAATCGGGACAAGAGACTTCCCTCTCTCGCGATGATCAAGTGGAGCCTTGTCATTACTTTGGCTGGCTGGGCAATCATGTTTATGTGCAATGGAATGAATACCCTTCCCCATTTGCCGGAGATACCTCTTTCACCGTCTTCGATGGAAGGAACGGCGAGCAGCTCGAATCAGGCCGAATGTACCAATACCTGGAGGATGACCAAACAAGAATCGTATTATTGCACTCGAACATTTCCTTTGAAGACCGCGATGGGTTGGAAGTCAACATTCGCATTGCCGCATTGACCAAGGATGGCGCGTTACATCTATTATGGGAGCAGCCTGTATACGAAGAACAATTTCGAGATATCCAGCTCTCTAAAACACTAGGAGCGATGGCCATCTGGACTCATCATTTGCCCACCAATACCGCACGGCTTTGGATGGCCTCCGTGGATCTGAAGCACTGGAGTTCTGGAGAATGGACAGAGTTAGAGATTAAGCCGAGTTCCGAGGCCGGGAGAATTAGCTTTGAAGAAGAAGGATTTGTGGTGTTTAGCGATGGCCGGCGATTCCAACTCCCCTAATACTTACAGAATAGAGCGGCATGATGCCGGGTCCACATCCGCGACTCCATTATGCCGCTCGCTACTGCTGGAGGACCAGCAGCCTCTCCAGAGCCACAGCGACGCCATCGTCGTCGTTGCTTGCCGTCGTCTCGTTGGCGATGTCCTTGAGCTCTTGCACGGCGTTGCCCATCGCCACCGAATAACCCGCCATTCGAAACATATCGAAATCGTTGTGATCATCTCCGAATACGGCAATCTTCGATTCTTGAATTCCAAAGTGTCCGCATAACCGAAGGATACCCGATGTTTTAGAGACGGCAGGATTCATCATTTGGATCAGCGCACCTCCATCGGTCACCACGAACTGGGTTAACGGAGCGAACCTCTCTCGCAACACCTCGGCATCACGATACTCCGTCAACAATATTTTGGTCGCAGCCTGGCTCGCCAGAACCTCGTACGTTGCAAGCTCAGGGCGAAATCGCGGATGGTAGAACGCGCCGTCCGCTAAATCGCGATTCGCATACCACTTGTCGTTGACTTCTACGCTGAGATGAGCCGTGGGCAGATATTCTCCGCAATAACGAATAACCTCCGCCGTCACTTCGCTGGTCATAGGATAATGCTCGTCAATCCCCGCGGCCCTGTCGCGCACGATGGCGCCGTTATAACATACGATTGAAGCACGCTCCAACAGCTCGCTCGGCAGCAGCTCTGCTACAGAACGCGGCGGCCTGGCCGTCGCGATGATGACCCGCAAGCCTTTCTCCAACACTCGTAATACGGCCGCCCGATTGCGTGCCGACACTTCCTTGGCGCTGTTTAGCAGCGTTCCGTCCAGATCCAGCGCGATGGCCCGGAGCTCCATATCCAACTCTCCTTCGTAAGTTTGTGTATACAAAAAAACCTTCTGCATCGCAGAAGGCTGTCGGTTAAGATACTGGAGCGGGTGATGGGAATCGAACCCACGCTATTAGCTTGGAAGGCTAAAGTTCTACCATTGAACTACACCCGCATTATAAAAAGATGGTCGGGACGACACGATTTGAACATGCGACCCCCTGGTCCCAAACCAGGTGCTCTACCAAGCTGAGCTACGTCCCGTTTAAGTATGAAACATTGAAAAAAATGGCGCGGCCTAAGAGATTCGAACTCCTGACCTTTTGATTCGTAGTCAAACGCTCTATCCAGCTGAGCTAAGGCCGCAAGATTATGGAGCGGAAGACGGGAATCGAACCCGCGACCCTCGCCTTGGCAAGGCGATGCTCTACCGCTGAGCCACTTCCGCACGGTAATGTTTTCAAGCAATTAGCCATCAATTCGTCGTGGCGACAAGTAATAATATATCACTCAGCCAAATAAATTGCAACTTATTTTTCATGAAATCTCAAACTTTTTTTAAAGAGCCTATTTCTCACATGGGCATAGGTGGGTTCACGTGCTTGTCAAGCACCTGCAGCAAGTGGTTCCACTAAGCTGCCTTCCCCATAATAAATCCCCATTCTGCATAAGAATGGGGATCTCTCTGCCCTATATTCGGTCACTTCGACTAAGCCCCTGCTGCCGTCAAAGACGGTTTCCCTTCCTTGTCGGCCAAGCTGCTGCCCATCACCTTGTCGACGGTAGGCATGCCGGCCAACGCAAACGGCAGACACAGCGGCACCCCTGTTCTAGGGTCCGGAACGATATCTGCTTCAATGTTAAATACATCGCGCATGATGTCTGGCGTTATGACCTCGATCGGCGAGCCCTCGCCGCGTACAACGCCGCTTTTAATCGCAATCATATGATGCGCGTAACGAGCCGCATGATTCAAGTCATGGACGACCATTACGATCGTGCGATTATTGTGCTCATTCAGCTTCTGAAGCAGGTGAAGAACCTCCAACTGATGCGCCATATCGAGAAATGTAGTCGGTTCGTCCAGGAACAGTATATCCGTCTCCTGAGCAAGCGCCATCGCAATCCATGCGCGTTGTCTCTGACCACCGGAGAGTTGATCGACGGGGCGATCCGTAAATTCAAGCATGCCCGTCGCTTCAATCGCCCACTGCACGACGCTGCGGTCTTCTTTGCTCATGGAGCCGAAGCCCTTCTGATAAGGGAAACGACCATAAGAGACAAGCTCCGCAACGGTCAAGCCGTCGGGCGCCGTCGGATTCTGCGGCAAAATCGCAAGCTGCTTCGCCACATCCTTCGTGGATTGCTTATGAATCGACTTGCCGTCCAGAAGCACATTGCCATGCGACGGATTCATAATCCGCGCCATCGTCTTTAGAATGGTCGACTTGCCGGAGCCATTGGCTCCAACTAGAGCCGTCACCTTTCCTTGCGGAATGGAAATGTTCAAGTTCTGTACAATGAGACGTTCGTCATAAGAAATAGCCAGATCCGAAGTTGAAAGACGAAACATGGTGCTGCACGCTCCTCCCGCCGCGCTCCTGGCGCGACCGTAACATCTATATATTTAAGCAATAAACTGAAAACTATTATCAACGACATATTAATGATAATTGTTCTCAGGTGCAAAGTCAATGACAACTTTCAGCTTGAATGCATAGTTGCCAAATGAACGATGTTTCCGATTTGTACGATCGGGTAACATTTCGTATACTGATTGGTAAGGAGAGGATATCCATGATAACCAAACGATACACATTGGCGGAAGCCAATGCGTTGCTCCCCGAAGTGAAGCAGAACCTGGAGCAGTTGCAAGAGCTGTCGCACAAGCTGGAGGAGCACTATATCCACTACCGGAAGGTAAAGGCGGGACATACCGAGCTGTCGGGAGAGCTTTTGTTCGAGATGGAAGGACAGATGGACTTCATGCAATTCGAATTGCAGCTGTATATGCAAAACTTTGCAAGACGAGGCGTATTGATCAAAATGATCAATCCCGGCCTTATCGACTTCCCCGGCGTCATGGACGGCGAAGAGATCCTGTTATGCTGGCGGGAAGGCGAGGAGCGCATCACACAGTATCATGGCTGGCATGACGGATTTGCCGGCCGCAAGCTTCATCCCGATGCCTAGAGCTGGCGTAGGAGGCCGATCTGGGTTATATCCTCTCCATCATCCGGTACTGTGAGTATCGACAAGGGGAAGCAGGTCCGTACCTAGATGAAGCCAACAAGGATCGCAGCTAATTCTAGTATGAATAATAAGCAGCAAAAAGCCCTTCGTCTCCGAAGGGCCTTTTCATGTTATGGTGCGCGTAGAGGGACTTGAACCCCCACGGTCGCCCGCTAGATCCTAAGTCTAGTGCGTCTGCCAATTCCGCCATACGCGCAAAGGTGATGCTTAGATATTGAGCATATCATGTTCCCTATGCTGTTGACAAGTCCTGATTGCGCTTCATCGCTTTAATTCTCCTATGTCGTAAAAAGGACGAGGGCAGCAACTACGCCCTCGTCCTCGCTGAGATTTTTTAATCTTCGTCTTCTTCGTTATCTTCCGGTTCCTCCGCTGCATACAGGGACATAGACACCTTCAGAATCTGGTGGTTGTCCATCTCCAGGACGGTAAAGACATGTCGACCGTGTGTAATCGGAACAGGTTCTTCTTCGAGTGAGAACTGCTGGACCTGCAGCCAGCCTCCAATCGTATCAACGCCGAAATCCTCTTCGAATTTGACGCCGAATTGAGTCTCGATGTCCTCAAGCAGCACCAAGCCGTTCAGCACATACTCGTTCTCTGACTTTCTAACAATGTCGGGCTGCTCGTCGTTATCGAACTCGTCCCGAATCTCGCCCACAATCTCTTCGAGAATATCTTCCATCGTAATGATGCCGGCCGTGCCGCCGTACTCATCGATAACGAGAGCGATATGCACGCCTTTCTTCTGCATCTTAAGGAGGACATCCTGCAGTGGGGCAGTCTCGTGCACAGTTCCGATCTCATGAATCATCGACTGGATTGGAGTAGAACGTCCCAGCGCGATATCGGTTACCAATTCCTTGGCATTGAGGAATCCGATTACTTTATCCTTATCGCCTTCCTGAGTCACAGGGTAGCGTGTGTAGTTGTTCTCATCAATAATTGCAAGCACTTCTTCACGCGTCATACGCGCGTCAACCGACATAGCCTGCATACGCGGGACCATAACGTCCTTCGCTACGCGTTCGTCGAATGCAAAAATATTTTGCATATAAGAAAGTTCCGTCTGGTTGATCTCGCCGCTTTTGAAGCTTTGAGCCATAATAATCTTAAGTTCTTCCTCCGAATGGGCTTGTTCGTGACCCGCCGGCTGAACGCCAAACATTCTCAAGAATACTCGAGCCGAGCCGTTAAGGAGCCAGATGAGGGGGAACAAAATCTTGCCGAACAAAACAAGCGGGCCTGCCAGAAGAAGCGTCATACGCTCCGCGAATTGGATCGCCATTGTTTTAGGAGCCAGCTCTCCGAATACGACGTGCAAAAATGTCATCAGCGACAATGCAAGCGTGTAGGAAATCGGGGTGGCCCAAGCGTCGGATACGCCCCAATCGTGGAAGATCGGATGCAGAATTTTTTCGATTGTCGGCTCGCCGAGCGCACCAAGTCCGAGTGCAGTGACCGTAATACCCAGCTGACACGCCGACAAATAATAATCCAGATCCGTTACTAGCCGTTTGGCCGCCATTGCTTTCTTGTTGCCTTCCGCAATCAATTGATCAATCCGGGACATTCTGACCTTCACTACCGCGAATTCCGATCCGACGAAGAAAGCAGTCATTACGATAAGCAGCGCTACCAACAGCAAATTAATCAAGATGGATAAGTCCAATTAGTTCCCTCAAGTACGAGGGATTCACCTCCGTTTGTTTTTGAAATGGCTCTAGCCGAATACTACGTACAAGTCGTGCCCATGTTTCATATTATTTACAAAATACATAATTGCTATCATTCAAATTATAGCCTGTAAATGATTAACATCCTAAACTCGACTTGAATACATTACATAAGCTAGAGCCCTTGCCCAATTAAGTACCCGATTCGAAAACTAAAGAAACAGGAGTGAACGCATATGTCGTTTTTCCCTCCCTTTGGTCCGCCGCCCGGACCTCCATTTGGTCCTGGCCCTGGTCCAGGACCAGGGCCAACACCTGGAGGTCCCCATGCCGCACCATCCTCTCCTCCGCCGTCATTCGTGCCGCAGCAGCCTTCTGCGTCGCTGCTTGCCGTAGATCCTGGCGCCATTCGTCGCTGCGTGTTCCGCAATACGTATATTTGGATGCATAACGGCAATCAATTCTGGTTTTTCCCCGTCTTTGTTGGACCAAACTCGATTGCAGGATTCCGCTGGACAGGATTTTTCTGGATGTACACCGGCTTCGATCTGAGATCTATTCAGTCCTTCACTTGCTTCTAGTCGTTATGCAGCAAAAGGAAAGCTTAACTGCCGGATCGGCTAGAATTAAGCTTTCCTTTTTGTCAGGATTATCGTTTGATAATTTGTTTGTTCTTGCAGATGAGAAAAACCGTCAGAGCAGATCATCCTGACGGTCCCTTTTGTGCTAGCGCCAGAAAGAAACGACGTCACTCCTGTCTGTTCGTTCACCTTGCTCTCGGCTAAGAGGAAAAAACACCCTCTAATAACCCCGTCTCCTCCCTTGCTTGCTCTTTAGAGGGAAATCCCACCTCTAATTCTGGCCGAATCGTTATTTTCGGGTTTAATCACCCCGATTAATGGGAGGTTTTCCCTCTAAGCGGAGCCGATATTCCGATTTTTCCGGATTAGAGGGAGCTTTTCCCTCTATTTTCCGATGCGATGTACGAACGGCCCCTCGGTGAGCGATCGCGTTTAAAGGTAGAATTTTTTGCAAATAGAATTTTTTCTTCGAGTTCTCGAAAACTTATACATTCTATTGTGGTACGCAAAAAACCCTTCGTCTCAGAAGGGTTTTTTCATGGTATGGTGCGCGTAGAGGGACTTGAACCCCCACGGTCGCCCGCTAGATCCTAAGTCTAGTGCGTCTGCCAATTCCGCCATACGCGCAAGGATAAAGCTTGGGTAAAAAACTGGTGAGCCATGAAGGACTCGAACCTTCGACACCCTGATTAAAAGTCAGGTGCTCTACCAACTGAGCTAATGGCTCTTAATAAAATGGCTGGGGATCAAGGATTCGAACCTTGGAGTGACGGAGTCAAAGTCCGTTGCCTTACCGCTTGGCTAATCCCCAGCGTGGGCGGTATGGTGGAGGATGACGGGATCGAACCGCCGACCCTCTGCTTGTAAGGCAGATGCTCTCCCAGCTGAGCTAATCCTCCGTAAATGGTGACCCGTAGGGGATTCGAACCCCTGTTACCTCCGTGAAAGGGAGGTGTCTTAACCCCTTGACCAACGGGCCATGCGTAAATTGCACTGCTTGTCTGCTTACCAAGAAAGTAATGGAGCTCTCAACCGGGATCGAACCGGTGACCTCATCCTTACCATGGATGCACTCTACCTACTGAGCTATGAGAGCGTATGGCTCCCCGAACAGGACTCGAACCTGTGACAACTCGATTAACAGTCGAGTGCTCTACCAACTGAGCTATCAGGGAACATTAAACATGTGTTGAAATGTGTCCTTGAGCATAAGCGGCTAAGAGACAATTGCGGCTTCAATGTTTGCACATTGAAAACTGGATACGAAAGTGTGCTGAATCTTTAGCTTGCTTACCGGTTGTATGACCAAGTAAGCGATTAGGATAAGCCCTCGACCGATTAGTATTCGTCAGCTCCACACATTGCTGTGCTTCCACCCCGAACCTATCAACCTCGTCGTCTTCAAGGGGTCTTACATACTGGGAAATCTCATCTTGAGGGGGGCTTCACGCTTAGATGCTTTCAGCGCTTATCCCGTCCGTACTTGGCTACCCAGCGGTGCTCCTGGCGGAACAACTGGTACACCAGCGGTACGTCCATCCCGGTCCTCTCGTACTAAGGACAGCTCCTCTCAAATTTCCTACGCCCGCGACAGATAGGGACCGAACTGTCTCACGACGTTCTGAACCCAGCTCGCGTACCGCTTTAATGGGCGAACAGCCCAACCCTTGGGACCTACTTCAGCCCCAGGATGCGATGAGCCGACATCGAGGTGCCAAACCTCCCCGTCGATGTGGACTCTTGGGGGAGATAAGCCTGTTATCCCCAGGGTAGCTTTTATCCGTTGAGCGATGGCCCTTCCATTCGGTACCACCGGATCACTAAGCCCGACTTTCGTCCCTGCTCGACTTGTAGGTCTCGCAGTCAAGCTCCCTTATGCCTTTGCACTCTTCGAATGATTTCCAACCATTCTGAGGGAACCTTTGGGCGCCTCCGTTACATTTTAGGAGGCGACCGCCCCAGTCAAACTGCCCGCCTGACACGGTCCCCGTACCGGATTCACGGTACCAGGTTAGAACTCCGATACGATCAGGGTGGTATCCCAACGGCGCCTCCACCGAAGCTGGCGCTCCGGCTTCAAAGGCTCCCACCTATCCTGTACAGATCGTACCAAAGTCCAATATCAAGCTGCAGTAAAGCTCCATGGGGTCTTTCCGTCTTGTCGCGGGTAACCTGCATCTTCACAGGTATTAAAATTTCACCGGATCTCTCGTTGAGACAGCGCCCAATTCGTTACGCCATTCGTGCGGGTCAGAATTTACCTGACAAGGAATTTCGCTACCTTAGGACCGTTATAGTTACGGCCGCCGTTTACTGGGGCTTCGGTTCACAGCTTCGGGTTGCCCCTAACCGCTCCCCTTAACCTTCCAGCACCGGGCAGGCGTCAGCCCGTATACTTCGCCTTACGGCTTCGCACAGACCTGTGTTTTTGCTAAACAGTCGATTGGGCCTTTTCACTGCGGCCCCCTCGGGCTATTCACCCTACCGAGGCACCCCTTCTCCCGAAGTTACGGGGTCATTTTGCCGAGTTCCTTAACGAGAGTTCTTCCGCGCGCCTTAGCATGCTCTGCTCGCCTACCTGTGTCGGTTTGCGGTACGGGCACCATCACCTGGCTAGAGGCTTTTCTTGACAGCCGGAGTACATGACCTTCGCTACTGCAATTTTCGCTCCCCATCACAGCCCAGCCTAACGACTTGCGGATTTGCCTACAAGTCAGCCTCACTGCTTGGACGGACTATTCCATCAGTCCGCGTCACTGCCCTTCTGTGTCACCCCATTGCTCATAACGGCTTACGGTGGTACAGGAATTTCAACCTGTTGTCCTTCCACTACGCCTTTCGGCCTCGCGTTAGGTCCCGACTTACCCTGAGTGGACGAGCCTTCCTCAGGAACCCTTAGGCTTTCGGCGGACAAGATTCTCACTTGTCTTTTCGTTACTCATACCGGCATTCTCACTTGAATACAGTCCACCAGTCCTCACGGTCCAACTTCAATCCGTATTCAACGCTCCCCTACCCAATGCAGCAAGCTGCAATGTCATAGCTTCGGTGGTGTGTTTAGCCCCGTTACATTTTCGGCGCAGAGTCACTCGACCAGTGAGCTATTACGCACTCTTTAAATGGTGGCTGCTTCTAAGCCAACATCCTGGTTGTCTGTGCAACTCCACATCCTTTCCCACTTAACACACACTTGGGGACCTTAGCTGATGATCTGGGCTGTTTCCCTCTTGACAATGGATCTTAGCACTCACTGTCTGACTCCCGGTAAGCATGTCAATGGCATTCGGAGTTTGACTAGACTTGGTAACCCTTGGCGGGCCCCGCACCCAATCAGTGCTCTACCTCCACGACACTCATAACCGAGGCTAGCCCTAAAGCTATTTCGGGGAGAACCAGCTATCTCCGAGTTCGATTGGAATTTCTCCGCTACCCCCACCTCATCCCCGCACTTTTCAACGTGCGTGGGTTCGGGCCTCCAGTGCGTGTTACCGCACCTTCACCCTGGACAGGGGTAGATCACACGGTTTCGGGTCTACGACCACGTACTCAAATCGCCCTATTCAGACTCGCTTTCGCTGCGGCTCCGGCTTTCCACCTTAACCTTGCACGTAATCGTAACTCGCCGGTTCATTCTACAAAAGGCACGCCATCACCCATTGATCGGGCTCTGACTTCTTGTAAGCGCACGGTTTCAGGTTCTTTTTCACTCCGCTCCCGCGGTGCTTTTCACCTTTCCCTCACGGTACTGCTTCACTATCGGTCACCAGGGAGTATTTAGCCTTGGCAGATGGTCCTGCCGGATTCCGACGGGGTTTCACGTGTCCCGCCGTACTCAGGATACACCTCGGAGAGAATGGACTTTTGGTTACAGGGCTTTTACCTGCTATGGCGGGCCTTTCCAGACCTCTTCGCCTAATCCATTCCTTTGTAACTCCATGTGAGATGTCCTACAACCCCAAGGAGCAAGCTCCTTGGTTTGGGCTAATCCGCGTTCGCTCGCCGCTACTGACGGAATCACTTTTGTTTTCTCTTCCTCGGGGTACTTAGATGTTTCAGTTCCCCCGGTATGCCTCTACCCAACCTATGTATTCAGTTGAGAGTAACTGGACATTACTCCAGCTGGGTTTCCCCATTCGGAAATCCCCGGATCAAAGCCTGCTTACGGCTCCCCGAGGCGGTATCGTTGTTCGCCACGTCCTTCTTCGGCTCCTGGTGCCTAGGCATCCTCCGTGCGCTCTTACTAGCTTAACCTAGTATTTGCTGCGATCGCTTCTCCGAATTACTCCGGAAAATACGGTCGCTTTTAATCCAGCTAAAGGATGTTTCAGCAGAAGATTTTCATCTTCTTTTACTTTCGTTATCCAGTTTTCAAGGTGCAAATTCGCACATACTCCCTAAGGGGATGTGCTTGGTGGAGCCAAGCGGGATCGAACCGCTGACCTCCTGCTTGCAAGGCAGGCGCTCTCCCAGCTGAGCTATGGCCCCGTAATGGGATCAACACTTCAGTGATGATAATGGTGGGCCTTAGTGGACTCGAACCACCGACCTCACCCTTATCAGGGGTGCGCTCTAACCAGCTGAGCTAAAGGCCCTTGGGTATGATTACGCTTGTGAAAGAGGATTAGTCTTTCAAAACTGACAACGAGCGAGCAACTTCCTGCCTGAGAGTTACTGTTATGGAAGCTTTGCTTCCTATCCAG
>NZ_CP060293.1:1412500-1557500 GCF_014303795.1 Paenibacillus sp. PAMC21692 | reverse complement strand
TCGAATACAGGCATGGCATCCGGCGTCTCGGCGACCCTGTCCAGCAAATATCCGATGACCATTCCGTTGATAATCAAGAACAGAATCGGAATAACGCCAAGGAATGCACCCAAAAAAATTATGAAAATCGACTTGATCGCATTATTCAAGAAAATAACCGTGATCATGGCAAACGTCCTGTTCTCTGCTTGATCGACCGTCTCGACAAGCTGCTGCAGCCCCGTTAGCTGAGCATCCAGAAACGAACGGAATGCCGGATTGCTTCCTCCAATAAAGATCCCTGCGATAAACATGATCGCCGCAAAAGCGATGTATCCCCTGGTCTCTTTCAAATCCCGCCATATGGCCCGCCATTTGAACATGAGCGTCACTCTCCTATTCGATTATAGAAAAAATCAACTGGCATATCCCCGATGTGTACGAGCATAGATTGTACTAATCAAGCCGTTGCCTCGGGAAAGCCGGGGCATATCCAAGAGAGGAGAGCCCATTCCCATGAATATGTTCTATGTTATGAACGGCAGAAAGCTCAAAAAGTATTTTTTTATCGCGATCGCTCTCGTGTTTTCTATCGGAATTATTTACGCGGAACGCGACAACATTACGGTGTTCGCTCCGCAGCAGCCCGCTGCCATCTACAGTGTGCCTACGGACAAGAAGGTTGTCGCGCTCACCTTCGACATCAGTTGGGGAGACAAGCGTGCCGAGCCTATTCTGGAGGTGCTCAAGGAGAAAAATATTACGCAGGCAACCTTCTTCCTCTCCTCCACCTGGAGCCAGTCTCATCCCGAACTCGTGAAAAAAATCCAGGACGCGGGTTACGAAATCGGCAGCCATGGCCACAAGCACGACTTCTACACCAAATATAGCGATGATGAGATTCGCAAGCAAATCTCCACCGCTCACACCATTCTGGCCGATATTACGGGCAAACAGCCCAATCTGATCCGTCTTCCCAATGGCGACTTCGACAAACGCGTCCTTCGTATCGCCGAAGAGCTGCAATACAAAGTGATTCAGTGGGACACGGACTCCATGGACTGGATGAACATAGGCACGGACAAAATCATCGACCGAGTCGTCAGCCGGACGCATCCCGGCGACATCATCTTGCTACACGCAAGCGATACAGTGCTTCAAACGCACGAGGCCCTTCCCGTCATTATTGATCAACTGCGGGAAAAAGGATATGAGTTCGTCAATGTAACGCAGCTTATTAATGGTACCGAAGCCGAAGGCAACTCGGTTCAGGGCGCTCCCTCCGATCAGAAGAAGCCCGCCTCCGCTTCCCAGCTGAGCGCTGCAAGCGAATAAACGGACTTCTGTGAAGGATCTACCTTATAGAGGTTGTTCAAAAAGTCCGCTTCCCATTACGAAGTAATCCAGGATGCATACTCGACGTCGAATCTTGAATTCCGCCGAACCCTCCGGTGCTCACGTAGCTTCCACTACGCTCCGCTCCTCAGGTTCTAGCTTCATCCAATCTTCTCGGTACTGAGAACCGAACTTTTTGAACTCGCATTTATCGACTAGCCGGTTTCGCGGGAACGACCGCGGGATCGGCTTCTTTGCTGCCCAGAAGACGATGCATCATTATATTCTGGTACGCATTGCAGACAAAGAGTGGGATCATCATAAAGATGATGGCCGCGACATTTGTCGCCCCCTGCAGCGCCGGCCATGCCTCCACGAAGGTTACGACGAACATAAGGAACATCGTCGGGATGAAGGCGCTTTGGTTGGTTTGTTTGATTTTGCTCCAGGAGACGAGCAATGAGGCCACGAAAAGGATAAGCGGCAGCACCCAGAAAAACCAATTGTTCGTGCGCTCTTCGAACAAGACATAGCCCAGGCCGAATACCGCAAACAACGTCGTGTAGCCTTGAAGCGCATGCCATAAGTATTTGCGCCGGAAAACGCTAAGCGCAATATAATTGAGCGTCAAATAAGCGAAGAAACCCATCTGGCTGAATGCTCCGATCATAAGGCCGGAAATTCCCATCATCAGGATGTTGAATCCCGTCGCTTCCATGCCAAGGAATCCGAATTCCTGATCCGTTAACAGCATAATTCCGCCGCTTATGATGCAGACGACTGCTCCGATCGCCATCGTGCTCCAGAATAAAAAAAACCATTTGCGCAAAGTCACCGTTTGAATCCTCCAGAACGTTTTGGCTTTATTTTACCACGATCACAACAAAAAGCTAATGCTCGTCCATGATAAAACCGTGAACAATGCACATAATAATCTCAATTCAGGCGTTAGACAACAAGCATCATGGTCTAGGGCGGGCATTGATATAGAAGGGAGCAACTCTAATATGCGCATCAGATGGACTTTATCGTTGTCGATATTGGCGCTCACATTCGTACTGTCGAGCTGCGGCGCGGAGACGTCGGGCGGACAGCAGCAGATCAGTTACAAAGACATGAAGTCGATGGTGATCGATATTCTGAAGACAGAGGACGCCCAAAAGGCTCTTCAGGATTCCGCTCACCAGCTGTCAGGATACTCCATGCAGGAATCAAAGCTTTTGTCTGTACAGGATCAGGAAGAAGTTCGTCTGGCGGTTAAGGACGTCATCAGTTCCCCCGATTACGATAAGGTGATCAAGAAGCTGATGACGGACACACGGTTCGCCGGTGAATTCGCCAAATCGGTTAATAAAGAAAACAAAACGATCCACAAGGAACTCATCAAGGATCCGCAATACCAAGCCGAGTTGCTCAAGACGTTCAATAACCCGGAGATGGAGAAGATGATCCTCGAAGTGCTCAAGAGCGCGCAGTATCGTAAAGAAGTCATGTCGCTGATGCAGGAATCCATGCAAAATCCGCTGTTCCGGCTTGAAGTGCTGGATCTGATGAAGGCCGCCGTCAAGGAAGAACTCCAGACGAAGCCCGACGAGAAGGTCAAGAAATCCGGTGGGGAAGGAAAGCAAGAGGAAGAGCAAGGCATGGAGGAAGAAGAGCAAGGACAGGAAGAGCAGCAGCAAGGCGAGGAAGAGCAGCAGTAGATTTGGATCCGAAAAATTCGGCAGCCCCTCAAATAAAAAAATTAAGCCCGTATCGCCTCTCTTCTGCAAGAACAGTCGAATTGTAAGTCGACAAGTTGGTTCTTGCTTGCAAGGAGGACGATACGGGCTATATTAAGCTCAGCGGGACTCTACACGGGAAATTACACTATCCGCCAGCTCCAAGTACATAGCGCCTGTCTCTGTATCAGCCTTGTAGACCGAAGGCGAGAAGTCAGGCTCCGATACGTGGTTGTCCGGCGCTCCAAGCGGAATTTGGGCCAACAGGTCGCAATGCAGCGTCTCGGCGAGACGCGCGCCTCCGCCGCGGCCGAAGACGTATTCCTTGTCTCCCGATTTGGAGACGTAATACGACATATTCTCCACGACGCCGATAATTTCGTGTTCGGTCTTGATGGCCATGGCTCCTGCCCGCGCCGCTACAAAAGCAGCCGTCGCATGCGGCGTCGTGACGATGATTTCCTTGCTTTGCGGGATGATCTGATGGACGTCAAGCGCCACGTCTCCCGTACCCGGAGGCAAGTCGAGCAACAGATAATCCAGCGTGCCCCACTCAATCTCCTGGAAAAAGTTGCGGAGCATCTTGCCGAGCATGGGTCCGCGCCACACGATCGGACTATTGTCCTCGACGAAGAAACCCATGGAGATGACCTTCACGCCAAAGCGCTCGATCGGGATGACGTGGTCGTTTACGACCTGCGGCCGCTCCTCGATGCCCATCATATCGGGCACGCTGAAGCCATAGATGTCCGCGTCGATGATGCCGACGCGTTTGCCCTTGCGTGCCAGGGCGACCGCCAGATTGACGGTCACCGTGCTTTTGCCGACGCCGCCCTTGCCGCTCGCGACGGCGATGAACTCCGTCCCGCTGCTTGCGTCCAGCAGCGGGACATCCAGCCCTGCCCCGTGCCCTTGCACCGGGGCAGGAGCGCTTTTGGCGCCGGCTCCGCCGCCCGGCGCCTGCTGCTTCTGTGGCTGCGCCGGGGCGTCCCCGCCTGGCGCAGCCGAAGGCGCCCCCTCGGCGCTCCGAAACCGGCAATGCACGGTTTCGGCGCCGAGGGGCGCCAGGGCCTCGCGCAGCGAGGCCTCGAGCGCGGAATGCCGCGCCGCGCTCGCTTCCAGAACCGTCAAAGATACTTGACGGTTCCGAACCATTACGTCGCGGAAGGAGATGCCTTCCGCGGAATATTGCTCAGCCATCACGCGTTCGATGGCTTCGATCGCTTGCTCGCGTGTCAACATATGTGATAGTCCCACCTTTTATCGTAATCACTGCTCTCCGCCCTCGGAGAGTTCCATAAACAATCCCCCCTAGTATACCACAGGTTGCGACTTTGTCTGAAGTCGGCGGCGCACATAAGACCGCTATACAAGTGTTACTCGCCATTTTGCAATTTTATCTCATCCGACGTGCTGCCGCTGAGCTTCTCCCCCGACACATAACGAAGAATGCCTTGATAGATCGACGCGGCCACTTGGCGCTGATAATCCGCGTTCGCGAGACGCGCTGCCTCGCCCGGATTGGACAAAAATCCGACCTCCACAAGCGCGGTCGGAATGTCGGGCACCGACTTGAGCAGATATACATCCTTTTTCACGGCCGCGATACGCGTCGTATTAGCCAGGTTGCGCTTGATCTCGTCCTGAATAAAAGCCGCCAGAAGGCGGTTGTCGGGATGTGCCGACGAATTATAGAACGTCTGGGCGCCGGACCACTTCTCCGAAGGGATGCTATTCATATGAATGCTGATAAACGCGGCTGGCTCGCTTTCCTTGATCAAAGCGGCCCGCCGCTTCAAATCCTCCGTCTTCCGCTTGCTGTAGGCGTTGGCGTCCCCCGAGGCCAGATCGTAGTCCCCTTCCCTGGTCATGACAACTAGAGCCCCCGCCTGCTGAAGGTAATCTCTTACATGCAGCGCAATCGCAAGATTCAGATCCTTCTCGACCGCGCCCTGCTTGCTGATGGCTCCGCCGTCCGCTCCGCCGTGTCCCGCATCTATCGCGATCGTTTTGCCGGATAACGGCAGCGTCCAGTACGACCAGGAGCTGGAAGCAGGCAAATTGTCACGGAGCAGTAATCCTGTCAGTATAAGAACCGCGACGGCAGCCGCAATCCGCAATGCTCCCTTCAGCGTCAACCAAATCACAAAATGCCGACGAATTCGACGCATCAAAAAAAACCACCCCGTCTCTCATATACACTCATTCATGTATATGGGACAAGATGGTTTTTTATGTGCCTTGGAATATGAGGATGATGGATCTTCTACTCCTCGACAGCGTCGGCCACGAAATGCAGCGCCGACTGATCCATGTCCGCGACGATACCCAGATCGGGCCGATCCGTCAGCGCAATGACCGCGCCTTCCGCCGGCTGATGCAGCTCGAACAACACAATTTCGTTACGTCCCTGCCGAAGCAGCGGTCCCGGGACGTAGAGCGTCCGCTGCGGCCCGGCTTCCCAATAACGACCTAGATTGAAGCCGTTGATCCAGGCAACGCCCTTGCCCCAGCCGTCCAAGCGAAGAAACGTATCGCCGATCTCTTCCGCGTCGAAATACCCGCGATAGAAGGCCGGACCCGGTTCCGGCGCGGCCGCCGTTTCGTACTGGATGCCGGCGAGCTCCTCAGAGTAAAGCGGCAGAGGCCGAATCGTCCAGTCGAATTGAAACTGGTTGTCGAGCAGCACCCCCTTCGTAATGCCCTTAGGGTCGCGAAGGAGCGGACCGTAATTGATGCGGCCCATATTCTCGACCAATATATCAAGTCTTGCTCCTCCGGCCGGCACCGAAATATCGAGCGGCTCATTGTTCCAGCGCTCGATCACGCCAAGCGGACGACCGTCCAGGAACACAAGCGCCCTATCGTGAACGTCGCGGATATGGAGCTTCTGATTGTTGCGCGGTCCTCTGAGCTCCGTCGAATACAAGATGAAGCCGTAGCTTTGGCCAAGCTGCTCCATCGTCGCCGTCGCCGTCATCCGCACCGGCTCGGACAACACGTCCAGTTGCGTAAACAATCCGCTCCGCTGCGCAAGCGCAACCTCCCCGTATGCGCGTTTCGGGATCGGCGCGGGCAGCGCTCCTCCTTCCGGAATGCCGTGTTTCTCCATGACGGCCCGCACGGCCCGGTATTTGTCCGTCACGTCGCCCCATTCGGTCAACATCGCGTCATAATCGTAGCTGGTGACGGTAGGTTCGTACTGGCGTATATGATTTGCTCCGTTATAGAAGCCGAAGTTCGTGCCGCCATGGAACATATACACATTGACGGATGACCCGCTCGCAAGCATATCGTCCATCACCTGCGCCACATCGGCGGCATCCCGCACATGATGAGGCTCTCCCCAATGATCGAACCAGCCATTCCAGTATTCCATCACCATAAGCGGCTCATCCTTGCGGTACTCTCTATACTTCGCGAATGATTCCGCCGCGCGGGAACCGAAATTAACCGTCGCGTGCACATCCTCGATCGTCCCTCCCAGCAGCATCTCGTCCGTCGGACCGTCCGAGGTGAACAGAAGCACGTCGACGCCCCGCTTCTCCAGCCCTTCGCGAAGGTATTGCATGTAGGCGGTATCGTTTCCGTAGCTGCCGTATTCGTTTTCGACCTGCACAGCCAGAATCGGCCCGCCGTTCGTGGACAACAACGGAAGCAGTACGGGAATCAACACATCGTAATAACGGTCGACATGCGCCAGATAAGCGGGATCCATGCAGCGAAGCTGCGTTCCCTCCTCTCTCAGCAGCCAGGCCGGCAAGCCGCCAAACTCCCATTCCGCGCAAATGTAAGGGCTTGGCCGCACGATCACATGCAGACCCAATTGCCCTGCAAGCGTAACGAAAGCCGCAACATCGGCTAATCCTTGAAATTGAAACTCCCCTTGCAGCGGCTCATGCACGTTCCATGCTACGTATGTTTCCACCGTATTGAAACCGCATGCCTTCAATTTTCTGAGACGATCTTCCCAATAATCCGGCACGACCCGAAAATAATGAATGGCCCCCGACAAAATTCGGTAAGGCTCGCCGTCCAACGTATATTGTCCATTGCTCCATGCCAGCACGCTCATGCTGCAGCCAACCTCCTTTGATCCAATCACACGCCAACCTCTCCATAGAATTGGAGCTTGTTGCTCAACCTTTACAGACAGCGGTACGCGGCCATTCGCCTGATGACCGGCTCCGCAGCCGCTTCCGTAATGCGCAGCCGCAGCTTCTCCGCGACGACGGGCGGGAATGCTTCTATTTTTTTATGCCCGATCGCGCTGCCTTCGTGCAACACCTTCCAAGCTCCGTCCGCGAACGCTTCCAGCGCGTACTTGCGAACCCGCTCGCCGTAAGCGATATCCTCCATTAACACCGCATGATCGATAACGGCCCCCGTCGGCAGCGGCAGCACTGTCGTATACGCGGCATCGTCCGCGAACCCGGCAGACTCGGCAGCTTCAGCCGCTGCTTCCTTCGCTCCCGCCGTCTCCGCTACGCTGCTGCCGAACCGCCGCCGAATTTCGTTGCCGAATTCGATCAAGCGCGCCGCATCGGCTTCCGGGAGCAGGCCCCGGTCATCGGGAGCCGCATTAAGCAGCAGCGTCGCGCCATGCCCCACCGAGCGGTAATAGATGTCCATCAGATCGTCCAGGGATAGCAGCAGATGCTCCTCGCCGGGATGCCAGAACCAACGATCCTTGCGGATCGGGACATCGCACTCCGCCGGGACCCAGCGCGGCGTCTCGGGAAGCCAATGCGAAGTCGAATTGGTGAACATGCTGGCCCGCGCCGATTCAGCCGTGTTCCAGCATGGATACGGAGCGAGCCCGTCCTCGTTGCCAACCCAACGAATCGTCGGGGCGCCCATGTTGAACACCATCGCTTGCGGTTGATATTTCTTGACCAGCCCCATGATGCGCGGCCAGTCGTATTCCCGGCCCTCGGAGCCGGCGCCGTCGAACCACACTTCGACGAGCGGACCGTAGCCGGTCAACAGCTCCTCTAATTGCCGGGCATAGAAGTCGTCGTATAGCGCCGGATCGGCATAAGACGGTTCATGCCTGTCCCACGGCGACACATAGATGCCGAAGCCGATGCCCTCCTCCCGGCAAGCGGCGGCGCATTCCGCCACTACGTCTCCCTGCCCGTTCTTCCACGGGCTGGAGGCAACCGAATAATCGGTTGTAGCCGTCGGCCATAAACAAAAACCGTCATGATGCTTCGCTGTCAGAACGAAGTATCGAAACCCGGCCTCGCGGGCAGTCCTGGCCCATTGGCGGGCGTCCAACTTGTCCGGGTTAAACAAAGCGGGCGAATCCTTGCCTTCTCCCCATTCCTGATCGCAAAACGTATTGATGCCGAAGTGGCAGAATAAACCCAGCTCCATATCCTGCCACTCCCGCTGAGCGTTCGTCGGAAGCGCCAACTCATGGCGAAGAGCAATCCCTTGCGTCTCGTTTCCCATCATCTCTCACCTTCCTGCCGTTCTTATTTCATAAAGGCGGAAAGCCGCCTTACGCGATCGTTTGATCCCGTCAGACGGCTCTTCCGGCCACTATCGAAGTCTATTATTTAATGACGCCTTTTTCGCTGATGATTTTGGTCGCTTCTCCAACCATCCAGGCCTGTACTTCGTCGATCGGCTCATTGCTCAGCATATATTTGCTGAAGCCGTCATTGATCACTTTCGTCAATTCGGAGGTTGCGGTCGTCATCACTTGCGCTCCGTCAAGGAACTGAATGTCTTCGCTGAACAGCGAGTACTTGAGCGAATCAACATCATACATATCTTCTTTGCCGGCAATCAACTTCGTCAGCAATTCCTCGTTGTTCGCTTTTTTGTAACCCGAGAATTCCATCCGATTGTCCGAATCGGCAGTCGTCATGAATCTCATCAGCTTAAAGGCTGCTTCCTTGTGCTTGGACGTGGCGCCCATCGCAATCTGGCTGCCGCTCGTGAAATATTTGCCTTCATAATCTTTCGGCTCGGAACCCGCAGGCGGCACTGGCACCGGAGCAAATGCCGTCTTGAAGTCATGCGGATATTGCTCGGTGTTGCCCGGATCCGGAATCGTGAAGTTGCCGGTCAGAATCATGGCCGCCTCTTCGTTGAAGAACTCCGTACGGTAATTCAGTTTGGCAGCGAGTATATCCGCATAAGGTTTCGACGTTTTGTCCGTTTCTTCCATGCCTTTGCGCAGCTCGAAGAAATATTTGTACGTCGGATCGGCCAGGATCGTCGTTCCGTCATCATACAAGAACGGATCTTTCATCATCGTTTGCGCCGGGGCATTCATGTACAGCTCCCATGTGTGGAAATAAGAGCCGTAACGTTTGTCCACGCCTTCGCCTTGCGTCAGCTGCTTGGCGTATTCGCGGTAGTCGTCCCATGTCCATCCGTATTTCGGAACTGCCAGACCCGCTTCATCGAGCATGTCCTTGTTCAACATGACATAGTTGACGCTTTTCGTAAATTGCATGCCGTAGTAATCCTCGCCTACTTTTGCATTTACGAAGTATTCGTCTTCCGGCGTGAGATTTTCGTTCGTGTAATACGTATTCAGCGGCTCGAACGCCCCGCGAGTCGCCCGCTCCAGTACAGAGCCGAGACTTGGAAGCTGAATAACGTCGATCGCTTCGCCGGACGAGATCAGGAAATCAAGCTTTTGCAGCATTTCCACGGAGTTGCCCGGAACCAGCACGACATGCTCGACCTTGATGTTGGGATTTTCGGCCGTAAATTCGTCAAGCATGCCCCGCGTGCCGGCCGCTTGCGCCTCGTTATCCCAGTTATAATACTTGATCGTAACTTGTTCTGCTTGCGGCTTGCTTTCGCCATTGCCCGGGCTTGGCGATGCGGACGGCGTATTGTTGTTGTTTCCATTGCCGCATGCGCTCACTACAAGCGTACTCGCCAGCACCAAGCTTAACAACGTGTTCACTTTTGATCTGCCTCTCATCTTCATCATTCGACTTCCCCCTGTGTCGGTTAGTAAGTAATAAGACGTTCCCGCCTGTGTCTTCAGTATAAGGATCGTCCTTCTTGCGGAAGTGCACAATTTTGCTCAAATAGGCATACGATTTTGACCTTTGCCAGGCGCCTTACCCTTTCACGCCGCCCAGCGCAATGCCGTTGATGACCTGACGCTGCAAGGCAATGAATACAATAACCAGCGGAACGATCGCCGAGAGCGCGGCCATCATCATAATGGCGTAATTGTTCGTGTAATCGTCCCTGAACAAGGTCATGCCTAGCGGAATCGTGTACAATTCCCGGCTAAGCAGGAAGATGAGCGGATTCTGGTAATCGTTCCAGGTCCAGATAAATTTAATGATGGCCACCGTAGCGAGCACCGGCTTGCACAGCGGCACCATAATCGAAGCGAAGATCCGGACATAGCCGGCCCCGTCCATTCTCGCCGCCTCGATAAACTCGTCGTTGATACCGTTCATGAATTGGCGCAGCAGGAAGGTGAAATAAATGGAAAACATGCTCGTTAATATAATCGCCGCATGCGTATCATATAATCCGAACCAGCGTATCAACATAAACCGCGGTATGAGCGTCGCTTGATCCGGAATAATCATAAACGAAAGCAATGCGAGAAACACCATGTTCCTGCCGCGGAACCGCAGCTTGGTCAGCGCGTAAGCCGCCATGGAGGAAATAACAAGCGTGATCAGCGTCGTAATAATCGAAACCTTGAAGGAGTTTAAGTAAAAATCGGTAAACGGAACCCGCCCCATCCAAACCGCCTTGAAGTTATAGATGACATTGATCTTATCGGGTATCCACTGGATGGGAAACCGCATGACATCCTTCTCGAATTTGAACGCCGATGACAACATCCAGATCAGCGGCACCAGAAACACAATCGATAACGCGCCCATAATAATCGTGGTCACCCATTTTGATATATTGTTGCGTATATGCGCCATACTCTCGCCTCCGTTCTTGTTGGTGTTAAACATCGTCCTTTTGCAGCTTCCAGGTCAGGGCGGTCACGATGCCGATCACCGCAAACAACAGCCAGGAAATAGCCGACGCATAACCCATGTTGTAATATTTGAAACCTTCTTCGTAAATTCGGAATACAAGCACCGTCGAGGAGTTGTTCGGTCCGCCCTGCGTCAGGAAGGCGATAATATCGAATACCTTGAAAGAACCGATCAGCATGGTCACGAACAGGAAGAAGGTCGTCGGGCGCAGCATCGGAATCGTAATACGGAAAAACTTCTGCAGCGCCGTGGCGCCGTCGATCTCAGCGGCCTCGTACAGCTCGTCCGAAATGTTGGTCAGACCGGCCATGTAGATAATGATCGTATATCCGAGCGCTGCCCAGGAGCTAATAATGGCGACCGCCAGCAGCGAGGTTTTCGGATCGACGAGCCATTTGGGCGGAGCGCCGATGCCCAGATCCATCAACAGCTGGTTGATAGGGCCAAGCGAAGGATGGAACAATGCGCTCCATACGGCAGCTACCGCAATAATGGAAGAGATATAAGGGATAAAAAAAGCGACTTTAAAATAATCCTTAAAAAAAGTGTTTCTGTGGAGCAAAACGGCCAGCACGAGCGCCAGCGCGATCGGCAGCGGCACGGTCAGCACCGTATACAACAAATTGTTGAGCAGCGCCTTGACAATGGTAGGGTCTTCCGTCAGCTTGATGTAGTTATCCAGTCCGATAAACTTGACGCCGGATATCCCCGACAGCAGATCCCATTCGGAGAAGCTTAAGTATAACGAAAACCCCAGCGCGAATACGTTCATCAGCAGCATGCCGATTACTTCCGGCGCCAGAAACAGCCAGCCGATAATTGCTTCTTTTTTTCGCGGACTCCAGAATTTGCGCTTAATTGGTTTCTCTGCAATAGCAGGCATGTTGGCAGCTTCCATGTTGTCTCACCTCTACCTTTATCATTCTTTGTTATAGCATAAAGGATAGACGGGGACGTCCCAAGGATGGATTATGACCTGTCGCGTGCATAATTTTGACCCTTCCTTTTAAGCTTTGGCTTTTGAAAGGAACGTGGAAAAAGCCGCTCTGCGATCGATCGCAGAGCGGCTTTAACCTTTAATGCTACTTGGCGTTTTTGCCCGGCGCGGCGTGTTTCAGCTTGTATTCGCTCGGAGAAATGCCAATATACTTTTTGAAAACTTTCGAGAAGTAAGTACGCTCCGAATATCCGAGGCCGATCGCCAACGATTCCAGCGTCTGGTCGGATGACTTCAACATTTTGGCGGCGATTTTCATTTTGTACTGATGCACATAGTCGGTAAAATTAACGCCCGTCAGCCGCTTGAAGTAGCGGGAGAAATAGCTGGGATTCAAATAAAGATACCTAGCGATGTCGATCGACGTGATGTTTTCCGACAAATGCCGGTCAATAAACTGCTGGATCACCTGCAGCTTCGGCTCCTGAACCGCCTTCTCCGACCCGTGCTTCGGGGTTCCCGAAATTTCGACCAGCTTTCTGACGGTCAGGGCCGAAGCGTCCGCAATCGTCCGGGTCAATGACAAATAATCGTACAACGATTCATCCCGCATGCTTTCCGCAAACATCATCTCCATCCTGCGCAGCAAGTAAACGACGTCCCGTATAAATTGATCCGGTTCGGTGCGTTGCTGTCTGGCGGCCTCTCCCATCTGCCGAACGATGTCGGACAGAGCATTCGCATCCTGAACAAGCAGCGCCCGCTCCAGTCCCGGCTTGAAATGCTCCAGGAAACGCGGCGGAGCCTGCAGAAACATATGCTGAAGCAGCCCTCCCAGATCGGGCGCAACCAGATCATCTCCTTCGTAGAACTCGAATTTGCCATGCAGCAACTGCTGGTACACCGATCCGATCCCCCGCAGCTCCAGCTTGTCGGTCATGGACATGATGCTGAGCCCCAGCTTCAACACACGCTCGCATTGGAGTCGCAGTTCCTGCACGAACTTGCTTAATTGAAGCTCTGCATTTCTGGCCAGATTAACACGGAAATTATGAAGCACGACCAAATGATCGCCAAGCAGGAACACTGTCACTCCCTCGTGAGGTTCGGCCAGTTCCTGCGCGATGTTGTAGACCGCATATAATACAAGCGACAAATCGCCATGATCGTAATGCTCGTCGAAGGTGATATAGTTCACGTGCACGATACTGAACATAAACCACGGGTAGGACCAGGATACGCCCAATTGAGCCGCTTGCTCGCGTGTTGCGTCCGCCTCGAGTCCGTGAAGCACGCGCTGGAACAGACCGTGTTTGTACAGCTCGGTGCTGTACCCGGTCACCTCTGGCTCCAAGCGAGTCGCCTTGGCTTTGAGCAATCGCAGCGCCTTGCGCAAACTTTGCTTCAACTGCTCGGCCGTCAGTTGATCCTTGAGCAGATAATCGTCGGCATTCAGCTTGACTGCCTGCTGCGCATAATGGAAATCTTCATGACAGGTCAAGAAGATCAGCCGGACATCCGGCTTAAGCTCCGCGAACGCGGCCGCAAGCTCCAAGCCGTTCTTCTGCGGCAAACCGATATCGGTGATGACGATATCCGGCATCGTCTCCTTGAACAGATGCAGCGCCTTGGCGCTCGAATACGTCGCTCCGACGACGCGTAATTGCATATCCTCCCAAGGCAGCATCTGCTGCAGCAGCTTCAGCATGGGCACATCATCGTCGATCAGCAGCACTTTATGCATTCTGTCCGCCCCTCTCCTGTCCTGACAAGCTGCGATCTATCATCGGTTGATTCAGCGTCAGAACGACCGTTACGCCTCCTTGCTCATTCCGGCGCATCTCCATCGTAGTGCTTGGCCCGAATGTCAGGCGGAGACGCTGAAGCACATTAACAAGCCCAACGCGCTCATAAGCGGAATGCTCCTGCTCGTCATCGCTGGCGAGCCGGACATTTAGCCGCTCCAGCTCCTGATCCTCCATGCCGGAGCCGTTATCCTCGATCGCGATGACGACGCGGCCCGCCTGGCGGCTTCCTTGTACCCGGATAATCGGTTCGGGCTCATCCGTCAGCCCGTGCACGATCGCGTTCTCAACCAGCGGCTGAAGCGCCAGCTTCGGAACGATAAAGCGTTCCAGCCCGTCCTCCAGCTCCACAATCAATTGGAGCGGAATTTCATTGCGTATTTTCATAATGTCGATATAATGTCCCAGCAGTTTGCATTCTTCCTGCAGCATTGCCGGCTCGTTTACTTTCAGATAGGCCCGCAGCAGGCTCATCAACGAATCGATCGTGCCGCTGTGCAGCAGATCTTTCTTCAGGATGAGACTGCATTTGATCGAATTAAGCGTATTGATGAGAAAGTGAGGCCGGATCTGCATAAATAGCGCCTCCAGCTCCATGACCCGCTTCCGTTCCTGCTCGTTCTCGATATCGGAAATCAAACTTTTGATCTGATCCAGCATCGTATTCAACGTATGGCCAAGCTCGGCGATATCGTCCTGCCCTTTGACCTCGAGCCGCGCATCCAGATTGCCGCCGCCGAATTGGCGCACAACGCGCTGAAGCTTTTGAATCGGGTTATGCAGTCGTCTTGCAACAAACATGGAAAAGACGGAGAAGATGATGAAGGAGATGATGACTATGCCGAAGCCCACGTAGAAGGTTTGCGACATCCGTCCGAAAATTTCTTGCTCCGCGGCTTCGTACACAAGCGTCCAGTTTGTTTTCCCCAGCGTCACCTCGGATCGAAATTCGATCTCCGCATTCGGCGATCCGTCCGGTTCGATCTTCTCGCTTCCGGCGATTCTGATACCGGCCGCATCGAACAACGCCGTTTCGCCAAACTCGACATTTTGCAGCACTTTTTCAAAGTAAGGCTGCGCCAGGGAGATCAACAGCACCGACAACTCTCGGTTCTCCTCCCGGTCGTATATGACGCGGGCGATAAAATAACTGCCTTTGCCCGGCGTCTCCCCGTCGGCCATGCCAAGCCATTGCAGCGTTTCCGGCAGTTTCATGTTTACCTTCTCCATCAGCCCCGGCAGATTTTTTTTGATAAGCGTCAAGTCCGTTGCCGAGTTCGAAGCAATCATAAAGTCGGCGCGATTAATCAGATACATGCTAATGTAATTGTTCAGCGGTTTGGATGAAATAAGCGACAGTCCGTCCCCGATCCACACAAAGCTGCTGTAATCCTCGTGGGAGCCTAATCTAGCCGTATCCGCAAAATCCTTCAAATAATTGTGGAAGTTGCTGTCGTTGACCATGAAATGCGAAGAAAAACTAATATCGTCAATCGTTTTTTCGATCTCCGCGGCCATAACGTTCAGCAAATTATCATTGCTCATCTGAAGCTTATCTACCATGTTTTGCCGAATGACAATAAAGGAAACAATCGACATCGTCACGATAGGCAGCCCGATCAACAATAGAAAAGACAGCTGAATTCTGCGGTAGTAAGTACTTCTAAACAAGCCGATCGCCTCTTTTCCCTTTAAGAGGTTGTTCAAAAAGTCCGCTTTTGTTCTGAAAACCGAACTTTTTGAACTCTCACTCTATGCAAAAATTATACCAATGAAGCCGAGGACCGGCTATTCATATAACTCTGGCAACTTTAGGATAAGCAGAGCGGTGGCTGTTGGCGGGCGAAATTTTTGGTTGATACGTGCACTATTTTTACCTTTTCCCCATTGTTACAGCTTTTTCGCTTAAAAAAAAGGAAAAGCCTCCAATCCCATTATGAAATGGAATTGAAGACTTCCTTTTTCTTGTTTCCGTTATGGCATGAATCGTCTTCCGCTACTCCCTATTTAACGCACGCAGAAGTACAGTAACCGCCTCGGCTCTGGTTGCTCCTGCATTCGGCACGAAGCGATTGCCTCCTTTACCTTGGAACAGTCCGTTCTCGAATACGGCGGCAACGCTGTCACGCCCCCATGCCGGTATGTCGCCGGCATCGGCAAACACATGCTCCGTCTGCTTGCTGCGTGTCAACTCCAGCACTCTGGCGATCATGACCGCCATCTCCAGGCGGGTAATCGGACGGTTCGCGCGGAATGTGTTATCCTTGTATCCGGCGATAAATCCATTGCGTACGCCGATTGCGATCGCATCGCGCGCCCACTCCGGCATCTGCTCCATGTCCGCAAAGGCCAGCGTATTCGCCTCGGTCAGTCCGAGCGCCCTGACTACCAGCACGGCAAACTCCGCTCTGGTCATCGCCTTGTCCGGACGGAACGTACCGTCAGGATAACCATTCAGCCAATTCAGCTTGGCTGCCTCCTTGATTACGCTCTCCGACCAATGTCCTTGCACATCCGACCATTCGCGCGGCTCTTCCGTACCTGGTTCGTCTGTTCCCGGTTCATCCGTACCCGGTCCGCCTGTTCCTGGTTCGCTTGTACCCGGTTCGCTTGTACCTGGTTCGCTTGTACCTGGTTCGCTTGTACCTGGTCCACCCGTTCCAGGTTCCCCGGTGCCAGGTTCGCCCGTACCCGGTTCCTCCGTCTGCGCCTTGACGGTGACGGCAATCGAGGTCGGACGCAGCGTCAGCTCCTTGCCGGTGCGGTCCGCTGCTTGTGCTTCGACAACTTCAAGTCGCGTCGTTGCCGTTTCTTCGACCGATGCTGCTTTGAACACAAGCTTGACCAAATTTTCATTTCCGCCAAGCGGCTGGCCAAGCCCGGCCACGATTACGCCGAGACGGCCCGGTTCATTGGCCAGACCGGCCACAATGATGTGCTGCTGAGCGGCTTCGGCAGAATCGAAGATCAACTTTTCCGAATCATACTCCACTACAAATTCGCTTGCGTACAAATGATTTAAACCAGTGTTAATTCGATACATGATTTCGATCGATTCGCCGGCGACCGCTTGCTCCGGTCCGACAAGCTCCGCGGTCGGAGTAGAGATCGTAACGGCAAGCTGTTTCGTTTGCTCCACATTGCCCGCCTTGTCGGTGGAGCGGTATTCCACCCTATAGCTGCCGTCGCCTTGCAGCACGATCCGGCCCGCATCCACCGTCATCCAGCCTCCGCCATTGATGCGGTACTGCGTGCGCCATACGCCCCAACCGCCCTCATTGTCTTCGGCTTCAACCAGCAGCGTTACCGGCTGACCGTCGAGACCGGCCGATGCCGCATCCGCTTCGAAACGAACGTTCGTGGCCGGCGCAGTCTCATCCTTCATCAACAGTTCCAGATACGAACGGTAAGCGCCGCCTTCATTCTCGCGGCTTCGTATTTCCGAGCTTTTGTCGCCATCGAATTGGCGCAGCATAACCGTCGCCGTTTCATTGGACAGCAGCTCCTGATTCATAAAAGACGTCACATCGAAGCTTCTCCACTCATTAGTCGCGTTGAAGGTTACGTCATCCATGCGAGCGCCTTCGGCCGGCCTATTGTTATAATTCAGGCCGGCTTCCGTCCAGCTGTCATCTTCCACGGCATAGGCGCCTATGTTTGCAGTGCCTCCCGCGCTGTCGTTCACTCTGCCGTAGACATAAAGATAAGCGCGTTCGACTTCGGAACTAAGCGTGGAAAGATCGTATTTCAGATACGTTCTGCGGTCATATAGGCCCGTACCGTTACGAATGTTCAAGTAACCTGTATTTCCATAATTGACAGCGGCATTGGCTCCGCCATTGACATAAGCATCCGCGGTCACATCCACTCGGATCACCGCTTCCGGATCCGGGGAAACTCCTTCCTCGACAGGCAAGTCGGTAACGGCGTCCGGATCTACCTTCAGCTTGATCGTATGGCTGGCGCCTTTCGTATCCGCGGTCGCCACCTCCAGCAACACGGACGGCGAAGAGCGCAAGACCGTAACCGTCGAATCGGCCTCAAGCTGTTCCAGCGCGACTGCCGCCAGCTCTACTCTCACTTTGGCTTGTGCTTGCGTCGGGTCGGAAACCACAACCGTCCACTCGTCTCCTGCTTCCTTCACCATCACGGAAGCGGGCTGATAGGCGCGTACTTGCTCCGTTTCCCCGGCCCGCCAGAAGTTGATGCCCGTAACGCCGAGCTTCGTCTCCTGTACCGCCTGTATAGCGGCGGTATTGCTCAGGATGCGAATATCCGGATTTTCACTGTACATGTTCGTATCCCCGGTATTTTTGCCCGGAAGCAGTACATAAGCATACTCCGCAGCCGTCGCTTTCGCGCCGTGCTCGACGGCCAGGCTCAAATAATTGCGCGTGAGCGGAGTCGTCGGCCCCGAAGGATTGATCGAGCTCCACACTGCGCTTCGCGTCTCGCGCAGCGCGCTAACATCCGAGCCCCCCGGGAAATAGTAACCGACATCCGCTCCCGGCAACTTACCCGCAATATGCGCCCACTGTACTTGACTTAGCTTCTCCGACCAGTCGGACTGTGCCGGCATAATCTCGCCGTCGACAGTCAGTGCATTCTCGTCCGCCGATCCGATCATCCGATTCTCGACGATCGTTTCGACCTGCTTCCCGTCCGTTCTTGCCGCTCCGGTCGTCAGGTCGGCGCCAAGCGCCACAATTTCATCATCGAACATAAACCACGACTTCTTGCCTCTCAGATCGCTGCCGGGCGGAGACAAATCCATGCCTGCCGTGCCGTAAGCCTTGTCCAGCGACGAACCGCCGACCCAAGTAGAGCTTGTCGTCCTGGTAGCGGTGCGCTGCTTGCCGTCCGAAGTGACACCCGCGAGTCGCAGCGGATCAACTGTCGGCCAGAAGCCGTCCCGATAATAACCGGCGTCCTGATTGTACAGATACGTCATGCCGTCGCCTGTATACCAGCCCTTCGTATGTTCACCGTTCGTGCTGCCTTCGTAGTTGGCAATGCGTGTAGAAGACATGCTGATCCCGAATGTAAACGCCTCTCGCGAATGGACGATACGATCCATAGCCGTGAGCGCATAGTTGCCTAACAAGCCGCCACGACGGTCAATCGAATCGTCGTTCAGCAATTTCTTCAGCGCCACGATGTCGCGAATCGGCACGCCGTCATACGGATTTGCAACCGACTGATCCGCAAGAAGCCATTCTTTCACCATCTCCTTGTAGCGCTGTGCTTCTTCTTTTGGCGCGAACTGAGACAGCCGCAGAATCGTCCAAACCGCGCCTCTTGTATTATTGTTGTAGCGTGAAACCGCCCTGCCGCTAACCATCTCCATAATATGCCCATTATAGATGACCGGCTCGAACGAGTCGGTCACCCATTTCCACACATTCTCAAAACTCGGACTGTCGATCGGCCAGTCGGAATCGGCCAGAAGAGTCAGCAGCTTGCCCATATTGCCGAGCAGCACGCTTCCGTAGCTTCCTGTGTATGCGATATTGTTGTGCTGAATGAACGAACCGTCCTTATAGAAGCCATCACCGCCGCTCACATAAGGGAATACCGAATCGAGCGCATCGCGCGACTGCGCGATTTTGGCCTCGTTGCTCCCCAGAATGCCGCGCAGCACGACAGCCAGCGCTTTGTCCATCAGATTGGCTCCCGTCTCCGTCAACCCGGGTGCGCCGATCAATCTTTTGCCGGGATTAGGCACAAAACGGTCGATCGTGCTCGTATAAGCCGAAATCTGCTCCGCGCTCATATCGTCGTACATCAGCGTGACGATATCTGCAAGCGCAAGCGGCGCTCCGATCTCCCAATCCCACCAGTTGTTGTATGAAGCTCTGGTTACGTTGTAGCGATTCTGATACATCCAATCGATGCCCGCGAGGATATCATCCCGCAGCCCGGTATCCTTATGCAACTCCGTTCCAGGCGTCGCAAACGCAATCGCCATATCCTTTAATCGATTGTAGGAATTGGTGATATGGCTCGAATTGGTTGTGCTGTTGTAGTCCGCCCACAAGGATGAACGACCTTCTTGTTTGTTCATCGTATCCCACGCCCCGGTGCCGGAATCATTGGTCACCTTAGCCGCGTTCGCCTGAGCGGCACGTCTAATATCTTCATCCTGCAGATCAATATCTGTACCGCCAGTCAGGAAATTGAACCATTTCAGACGCAGCTCGCCAAACTTTTCCGACTGCTGCGCAGCAGCGGCAGGAGTCGGCTGCAGAAGCGTAAACACCAATGACAATATCGTCGTAATCATTAGACCCGTTCGCAATTTGCCCGATTTCACTTGTCCCCAGCTCCCCTTTCGGATGGATTTCCACTCAGCAATCGCGAACCGTACCATTGCAAGTCGGCATCGTCGATTTTCCCGTTGCCGTTCCGGTCCGCAGCCTTGACGCCATCCCATCCGGGACTGTTCTTGCTTAAACCGTAATGGGCCGAAGCAATCGACAGGTCGCCAAGCGTCAGCTCGCCATCGCCGTTCAGATCGCCTTCGGCGGCTGCGAACGTGATCAGCAAATACGATTTGTACAACCCGGCTTGATTCTCCTTGCCGCGAATTTCCACCGTATAGTCGTTTGTCCCCTTCAAGACCAGACTGACGGTTCCGTCGCCCGCCAGTTGTTCGCGCACAAAGCCGGTTACATCGAGCTCCCGCCAGTCATCCGGTCCGTCAATAAGCACCCGGTCGAGCGCTCCCCCGACAGCCGGCATCGTATTCCAGGTAAGCTCCTGTTCTTTCCAGTCATCGGAAGCGGCGCCGTGAACGGTAATTTCCGTTTCCGTGGAACGAGAATCATTGGTTTTCCCGTAAACGATCAGTTTGGCTGATTGAATCGGGCCGTCAAGATGGCTAATATCATACTTCAGCCAAGTTTGACGCAAGTAGTCTCCTACGCCCTTCTTGACATTCAGATAACCAACCGATCCAAAGTTCTGCGCCGCTTTGCTGCCGGCATTGGTATACGTATCTTCCGACACATATACAATCTCCTGCTTGCCAACCTCCGGTTCGTCGGTCCCGATATCCGGAGTTTGCGAAGCGTCATAACGGAAGCTTACGGTCCGCGTGCCTCCAAGCGCTCCCGCAGTATCCACCTCAAGCTTCAGGAACGGCTCCGTCTGGATCACCCGGATGCCGGAGTCTGCCTCCAGTTGTTCCAGCACGGCCTTGCCTACATCGAGCACCAGCTTGTCCTGCTTCTGGGTCGGGTCGGAGACGGCGATGGTCAGCTTCTCTCCGTCCTCTTTCACGATGACGGATGCCGGCTGGTAACTGCGAACGAAGTCGGCTGTATCCTTTGTCCAGAAGTTGAACGCGGTCAGTCCGAGTCCGCTCTCGCGTACCGCATGCACATTGGAGCTGTCGCTAATGATTTCAATATCCGGATGCCCGCTGTAGCTCTCCGTTTGTTCCGCTGCAAAGCCAGGCAACAGCACGTACGAGTAAGACTCGTTGCGCGGCGCCGTGCCATGATCGAAAGCAAGGCTGGCGTAATGGCGCGTGATCGGCTCCGTCGAACCGCTGTCGTTCACATTTCGCCACGAGCCGGTTCTTGCCTCGCGTATGCCCTTAATATCGGCTGTACCGGGGAAGTAGTACCCGATATCGGAGCCTGAAGTATTGCCTTCCAGATGCGCCCAGCTAATGCCGGACAATTGCTTTTGCCAGCCTGCTTCCGTCGACATGGCCTCGCCATCCGCAATCAGCTTGTTGCTGCCTTGTTCATTTAACTGGCGGTTTTCCACAATCGTTTCGACTTTGCGGGAATCGGTGTTTGTAATGCCCGAGCCGACCGCCACGATTTCATCATCGAACATAAACCAGGATTTTTTGCCCTGCAGCTTGCTGCCGGTGCTTTGTCCTAAGGCAAAATCCATCCCCGCGACTCCGTACAGCTCATCGATCGATGCGCCGCCGACCCAGTCTTTGCCGTTCATATAAGCTCCCCATGCGGCGGGGGCAATCGCATAACCGTCCGTCGTCGTTCCGGGCAGACGGAACATATCCACGGTCGGCCAATAATCGTTGCTGTATTGTTTGATATCGCTGTTATACAGAGTGGTCATTCCGATCCCGGTATACCAGCCCGTCTTGTTCTCTCCGTTCCCGAATTCAAAGGCGGAGATGCGATCGGAGAACATGCTGACCGAGAAGCCAAAGCCCGGACGCAGATGCATGATACGATCCATCGCGGAGAATTGTTGATGTTTAATCAGTTCGCCGCGAGGCGCTACGCCCGGATCGTTCACGATCGCTTTCAGAGCAGCAACGTCGTACAGCCCCACTCCCTCGTAATAATTGTCGAAGCTGGTATCCTTCGTCACCCATTCCTTGATCGCGCTTTTCATCTGGCTCGCGTAAGGCTCCGGCGCAAACTGGGCCAGACGGGCAAACGTCCGGATAACTCCCCTTCCCGCCAGATGATCCGAATCCTGCTGACGCGCAATGCTTCTGCCTTTGACATTGTCCATAATGGCCCCGTCGTAAATTAACGTCTCGAAGCTGTCTTCCAGCCAATTGTATACGCGGGAAAGACGGGGATCGTCAATAGGCCAAGGCGAATCGTCAAGCAAATACAACAGATCGGTTACGCGTCCGACCAGCACGCTGCCATAAGCGCCGGAATAAGCGACATTGTAATGCTGAATCAACGAGCCGTCCGCATAGATGCCGTCGCCGCTAGTCGCATATTCGAATTCATCCGGCAGAACGCCTCCGCCCAGCGCAATCTTGTCGCCGCGCTCTCCGACAATGCCGCGCAGCACAACAACAAGAGCTTTATCGAGCAGATTGGCGCCAACCTCGATGACATTGGCATTTTGCACCCTTTTCTTTGGATCGGGCACAAATTTGTCGATCACTTTCATATAACGCTCCCGCTGCTCTGCGGTCAGCACGTCGTACATGAGCACGTTCAAATCCATCAGGGCTTGCGGCGTGCCAATTTCCCAATCATACCAATTGCCAACGATTGTTTTGTTTTCGTTATACTGATGGGTGTGCATCCATTCCATCGCTCTTACGATATCTGCCGCCAGCTCCGCATTTTTATAATATAGCGAACCCGGGGTTGCATAGGAGACAGCCATCTCCCTGATCGTCGAATAAGCTCGGCTCATAACCGCGGAATCGGCATTATTGCTTCGGATGCCGCCATCCCACAAATATTCGGCATCGGGAGCCGTATTCAGCAAATCCCAACTTCCGGTTCCGTCTTCATTGGAAACCTTCTCTGCCAGCGCAGTCAGGAATGCGGCGGCATCGGAATCATCCGGCGGAAGAAGCGTTACGCCCGTCAGCTTGTCCAACCATCTATGCCTAAGCTCGCTGTATGCGGCGACCGTTTCCGTAGACTCGACCGTTATTGCAGCTTGGGCGCGAAGCAATCCGTCAGCTCCGGTTGCCGTAATAACAGCGCTTCCATTGGCGATTGCCGTAACGGAACCATTCAGAACAGCCGCTACGCTTTCATTGGACGATTGCCATTGCAGCGGCACAGAGTCTCCTTCTGGCGTAAATATTGGCGTCAAGAGCTGGGTGTCTCCGACATTTAAAGCCGTTGCTTCAGGCTGCAGCTTCAAGCCCGTCGGTCCATCCCATGCTTCCAGCCGCAGTTCGTCGAACCATACTTTTCCCAGACCGGTTTCGAAAAACGGTTCTACGACGAGGTATCTGGCCTCTGCAGGCACGGTTACCAATACCTCGAGCTTTGTCCAGTCATTCGTACCGCGCATCCGTTCCGTCGACGGACCGTCGCTTACCTTCTCGTGTGTCGTGCTTCCGTCAACGCCGTTTAAAGTTTTGTAATATTGCGTACGGATGAATGCACCTAGGGCGGACGTGACTTCCTCCGTCTTGATCCATGCGCTCAATCGGTAACGCTGGCCGCTCTCGACACGAGCGTTTGTCGTCAACGCCGTACGACTTGACGCGCCGTGCACGATCTGCGCGGCGTATTGCCCCGAATAACGGACCTGATCGGTAACCGATATGTCGGCATTGCCGCTGGCCCGCCATAAAGTCCAATCTTCCGGACGTTGCCCTCCGTTCCAGGTCGCCGCTCCAGTTGCGGTTACAAGCTCAAAACCGCCGTTGGAGAACAGGTTCTCGTCATCCTCGCTAGCCGAGCCCGGTATCGCTCCGAACAGACCTGTCAGCATACAGAGCACCAGCAGCATAGAAAGCATTCTCGTTGCAGTTCTCAAGGTAATCCTCCCTCCAAATGATGAATATTCCGAAACTTACCTATCCATCATAGAAGAGCGGGTATCCCTGCGACGGGTCAAATTTTGACCCTATGCGTGTATTTTTTTGATTCAATCATTGGTACGAACGACAAAACGCCCGCCTTCCGAAGAAAGCGGACGTTGCCATGTGCGATATTCCTTGACGAATGCGTTATGCGCGCAACTGACAGGCGGTAATATACGAAACGTTTTCCTTTAACCTACAGGCTGCTCCGACATGCCTTCGATCAGAATCTTCGCCACTTCAGGACGGGAGAACTCTGGCGGCGGGCAGACGCCATCGCGAAGCAATGCGCGCACTTTCGTGCCGGACAACGTCAGATGCTGTTCCTTGTCATGCGGGCAAGTTTTCGTTGTAGCCATATTGCCGCAAGCCTTGCAGAAGAAGCTGTGCTCAAAGTACAACGGCGTAATGCCGAGATCTTCGGCAGGAATCGTCTTCAACAGCTCTTGCGCCTCGTATGTGCCATAGTAGTCGCCTACGCCGGCATGATCGCGGCCGACGATAAAATGCGTGCAGCCGTAGTTCTTACGGACGATCGCATGAAAGATCGCCTCGCGCGGTCCCGCATAACGCATCGCGGCCGGGAATACGCCGAGGAACACGCGATCCTTCGGATAATAGTTCTCCAGAAGCGCCAGGTAGCTCTTCATCCGTACGTTGGCAGGCACGTCATCCGACTTGGTCTCGCCGACAAGCGGATTCAGGAAAAGCGCATCCACGATCTCCATAGCCGTCTTCTGGATGTATTCATGAGCGCGGTGAACCGGGTTGCGCGTTTGGAAGCCGACAACCGTCTTCCATCCCTTTTCCGCGAACAAACGGCGTGTCTCCGACGGATCGTAATAGAACTCCTGAAACTTCTCCGGTTGCGGACGGTTCAATACCGTAATGGAGCCGCCTACGTAAATATTCGAACGCTCGAACAGCTTCTGAACGCCTGGATGAGCGAGGTCGTCCGTTTTGAAGATCTTGACCGCTTCTATGTTCTGATCGACCCTATAAACGCTTTCTACATCGATAATGCCATAAGTGATGCCATCTTCGCCAACGAGCGCGGCGCGTTCGCCAGTCTTTAACTCGGCAGCCTTCGCTTCACTTACAGACAGCGTAATCGGAATACTCCATACCGTTCCGTTCGACAGGCGCATTTGGCTGACAACGGCATGGTAATCGGCTTCACCCAGGAAACCTGTAAGCGGGGAGAATGCGCCTACTCCGATCAGATCCAGGTCAGAGATCGTCCAAGTGTTAATGATGATGGGATTAAGATTTGCGGCTTCTGCCAGAAGCGCTTCACGTTGTTCGCCGGCTGCGATTCGATTGACCAATTCGCCGCCGCCATGGGGAGCAATTTGACTCATGATGGGATAATGCCTCCTATAATGGAAGTTAAAAATATAGGCTTTTCTATATTATCTTACTTATGCAAACCGCACTCCGTCTTCTCTTGCCCGGACCAGCGTCCTGCACGCGGGTCTTCGCCAGGCATAACTTGACGCGTGCAATACTCGCAGCCAATGCTTGGATAATAATTATCGTGAAGCGGATTGTATACAACGTTATTCTCGCGGATGTAATTCCATACATCGTCAGACGTCCAATGTGCGATCGGATTAAACTTTACAAGTCCGAACTTCACGTCATATTCGATCTTCTTCGCGTTAGCGCGGGTTGGAGCCTGATCACGTCTGATTCCCGTGATCCACGCCTCGTATTTGGACAGAATCTTCGTCAGCGGCTGTACCTTGCGAATGTCACAGCACTTGTTGGCGTCGCTCTTCCACAGTTGTTCCCCGAACTGCTCCGCTTGCTCTTCAGGAGTAATCTCCGGTTTCACTTCCACGAATGGAATGCCAGGATAAGCTTCCGCGATTCGGTCGCGCGTCTCGTACGTTTCCTTGAAGTGGAAGTCCGTATCCAAGTAGAAGATGTCTGTCTTCGGGCTAATCTTCTGAAGCATATCAACCAGCACGACGTCCTCCGCACCGAAACTGCACGCGAACGTAATATTCGGGAAAGTCTCGACGGCGAATCGGATAATGTCTTCCGGCGATGCATTCTCGAGTTCTACAGCCTTCTGCGCAATAAGCGCTTCTTTCTCAAACAAATTCATTGGTCGTTACCTCCATCTTTAATTCCAAGTAAATTGGTCTGTATTATCGATTATAGTACTTTCAAACCAAATGTTCAATCCTTCTTTCCACCAATATGAGAAAAAGTTTTCGAAGTGACAGCTCCGCGCTTGTCTAGGCAAAAAAAAAATACCATCTTTGCAAGTAGCAAAGATGGTATTTCGTCGTATTAACGTTTCGAGAACTGTGGAGCGCGACGAGCCGCTTTAAGACCGTATTTTTTACGTTCTTTCATGCGCGGATCGCGAGTCAGGAAGCCTGCGCGCTTAAGGGACGGACGGAACTCAGGGTCTGCTTTGAGCAGAGCACGGGAGATACCGTGACGGATTGCGCCAGCTTGACCGGACATGCCGCCGCCGTTAGCGATAACCAATACATCGTACTTGGACAATGTGTCAGTCAGGTTAAGCGGTTGTTTAACGATCAGCTTCAGCGTTTCCAGACCGAAATATTCGTTTAAATCGCGTTTATTAACAATGATTCGTCCTTCACCCGGCACGAGACGTACACGTGCAACAGAGTGTTTACGACGACCTGTTCCATAGTATTGCACTTGAGCCATGAAACTTGTCCTCCTCTTTATTAGCCGCGAAGCTCGTAGACTTCAGGGTTTTGGGCTTGATGTGGGTGTTCCGCACCTGCGTAGACTTTCAGCTTAAGTTTCATTTTGTTGCCCAGACGGTTCTTAGGCAACATGCCGTGCACAGCCAGCTCCATCATACGCTCTGGCTTGTTTTTCAACATCTCGTGTGCAGGAGTGACTTTCAAGCCACCTGTGTACATGGAGTGACGGTAGTAGTTTTTGTCAGCCATTTTGTTGCCTGTCAGAACGATTTTCGAAGCGTTGATGATAACAACGAAATCGCCAGTGTCGATGTGAGGCGTAAATTGCGGTTTGTGTTTGCCGCGGATCAGGCTTGCAGCTTCGCTAGCCAGACGTCCGAGCGTTTTGCCTTCCGCATCGATGACGAACCATTTACGTTCGACTTCATTCGGCTTAGCCATATAGGTGGTACGCATGGATGATCCTCCTTAATTCTCTTACATTAATCGTTTTATAACAACGTTGCCGTTGGTTTGTTATTCATGGTTGGAACTTGCATTTGGATGGCCATTCTTAGTCGGGGCTGTGGGAGAGCCACTAAGAAAGCACAAGTTATATTCTACTATAAATAATAGGGAAGTGCAAGCCGTATTTGCAATTCTCTTTGCTTCACGTTCTCTCCCCATGCTGGACCTAAGGCCAGTCTTCGGGTAAGCCAGCAGGCTGTTTCTTCTTGGTATCTCCATTGTTACAATAAGAACATCGGAATCGCCACGGATCGATGCGGCGAATCCAAGCCAATATGCAAGGAGCGTTTATAATGAAACCAAACAAAGCACTCGGTACGCTGCTCGTACTCCTCGGAGCGATCGCGCTTGTCTACCTGTTCTTCAATCAAGGCAATACCTCGTTTGGAAGCCTGTTCTCCGGGTTTACCAAACCGGTCCATGACGAGCGGACATTCTCTTCTAACGAATTATCGAACATCGCCATCGACTCCAGCAGCCTGGATGTAAATATCGTCCGAGGCCATTCAGACGAAGTTATAGTAACCTTAGAAGGACGCGCTACGAAACGTGTTGCCAATGATTTGCTGCTCAAGGCAGACCAAGACGGCGACACGCTGAATCTGTCGTTGCAATCGGATCGTGGCTTCAGGTTCGGATTCCATTGGTCCAATGTTAAGCTGACCGTCGAACTGCCGGAGAAGTCCTGGGGCACATTAACCGCCAAGCTAAACAGCGGCGACATCGAGCTTGGCTCCTCCGACTTCGAAACCGTCGAGCTCCGAACGAATTCCGGCGACATCGAGGTTCAATCGATATCAGCTTCCGCCGAGCTTGAATTAAAAGCAACTAGCGGCGACATCAAGCTCAAGGATATTACTGCACAGTCGATAAAAATTGATACCGCCAGCGGTGATGTGGAGCTGGAACGTTACGAAGCGGAAACACTCAAATTCAATGTCGGCAGCGGCGATGTTTCCTTAGAGGATGGATCTGGCGCGCTCCAAGGCCTGACGGGATCCGGCGACATTCGATTGGATACCTCGACGATCAACCGCGATGTCGACCTGAAGGCAGGAAGCGGCGATATCCTTATCTCGCTTGATCATGAGCCGGAGTCGCTTGCCGTTCAATTCCGAACCAGCTCCGGCGATGCCATCGTCCGCATGAACGGATTCAACGAGCAGGGCAAGAACGGAGAACGGGAAGTGAACGGCGCTTTCGGCAGCGGCGAGCATAAGCTTACCGTACGCACCGGCTCCGGCGATATTATTTTGAGATAATCCGATCCGACCTATAGGGACAGCCTCCCCCTCGAGGCTGTCCCTTCTTCATGCCGGCGAATGTCTCCCAATCTGACCGCTACGACTCCGTCAAAGACCAGCCCCTACTCCTCATCCTCGTCTCGAATATCACTTTCATGATCATCCAGAGGTTCTGGCGCGCTCCACCCACCGTACTCTACGTCTACCAGCGTTAATCCGTGCGCCATCGCCGTAGGTCCGGCAAGCGAACGAGACTTGCCTTCCAGAATCCGTCCCATATCGGCCGGCTTCAGCTTGCCTTGCCCCACCCACAGCAGCGTTCCCATAATGACGCGCACCATATTGTATAAGAACCCGTTACCCGTAATGTACATATGAAGCGCACCTTCCTCCATTTGGAAGCTAGCTTCATAGATCGTACGAATATGGTGAGGTTTGGTGGAGTGAATCGATGTATACGATGTAAAGTCATGTCTGCCTACCAGGTAAGCCAGCCCTTCCTCCATCGCGGCAATATTCAACTTTGTCGGATGATGAAACCTATAGGGTCTCATAAATACGTCAGGAAACTTATTTAAGTCGATCGAGTAACGGTACGTCTTCCGTTTGGCGGAACGACGAGAATGGAATTCAAGCGGGACATCCCACGCCTCCAGAATAACTATGTCCTTCGGCAACCTCGTATTCAGCGCGATCGCCCAGCGCTCCGTTGGAATCGTCGAAGCCGTATGAAAGTTGAAAACCTGGCCCATGGCGTGAACGCCGGCATCCGTCCGTCCCGAACCGATTATGACAATCTCTTCGCCCGTAAGGTGGCGAATCGCTTTCTCGATTTCGTGTTGAACGGTTCTTCCGTATGGCTGCGACTGGAATCCGTTAAATCCGCTTCCGTCATAACTAACTTTCACGCCGATGTTGCGCATGCCTCTCCTCCCCGTTCTTCGATAGTCCCGCCGCAATAAAAAAAAGGTGGCCTCAAGGGTCCACCCTTCTTCGAAATACTACGCGCGGTCAACCAGCTCAAGGTAAACCATAGGCGCGGAGTCACCGCGACGCGGTCCAAGCTTCAGGATACGCGTGTATCCGCCTGCGCGCTCCGAATAACGAGTTGCCAGTTCGGAGAACAGCTTTTGGATTGCGTCTTGTTCGCCGTCAACAGTCTCGCGACGTACGAATGCAGCAACTTGACGACGAGCGTGCAGATCACCTTTTTTCGCTTTCGTGATCAGCTTCTCAGCGATAGAACGAACCTCTTTCGCTTTGGCTTCAGTCGTTTGGATGCGCTCATACAGGAACAAATCCGTTACGAGATCGCGGAACAATGCTTTCCGCGCGCTTGCGTCACGGCCCAATTTTTGATATGCCATTTTGTTTTCCCCTCCCTTGCTTTGTGTTTAACATTGCTGTCTGTTTACAAGACTACTCTTCCATGCGCAGGCCAAGACCCAGCTCTTCCAGCTTCTCTTGAACTTCTTCCAAGGATTTGCGGCCCAGGTTACGAACCTTCATCATATCCTCTTCGGATTTCGTGATCAGCTCTTGAACGGTGTTGATGCCGGCACGCTTCAAGCAGTTATATGAACGTACGGACAGATCCAGTTCTTCGATAGTCATCTCCAGAACCTTCTCTTTTTTGTCCTCTTCCTTCTCAACCATGATTTCGGCATCTTTGGCTTCATCCGTTAATCCAACGAACAAGTCCAAGTGCTCGGTCAAAATCTTAGCGCCGAGGCTTACAGCCTCTTCAGGGCGAATACTGCCGTCCGTCCAAACTTCAAGCGTCAGCTTGTCATAGTTGGTGACTTGGCCGACGCGTGTGTTCTCTACGCTGTAATTAACCCGAGTAATGGGCGTGTATATCGAATCGACAGGGATGACGCCAATCGGTTGATCGTCGCTCTTGTTCCGGTCCGCTTGCACGTAACCGCGTCCCCGATTAGCAAAAATCCGCATATGGAGCCGCGCTCCGGAGGCCAAGGTCGCAATGTGAAGATCAGGGCTTAAAATTTCGACATCGCTATCAGCTCGAATGTCGCCCGCTGTTACGTTCCCTTCGCCTTCCGCGTCGATCTCCAACACTTTTTCCTCGTCGGAGTGGATCTTCAGCGAGAGGCCTTTCAGGTTCAGAATGATTTCCGTTACGTCTTCAATCACTCCGGGAACCGTAGAAAACTCATGCAGCACGCCGTCGATTTGAACCGACGTCACCGCCGCGCCAGGCAAAGACGACAATAAAATTCGGCGAAGCGAATTTCCAAGCGTCGTGCCGTATCCGCGTTCCAGCGGCTCGACCACGAAACGTCCGTAAGTGCCCTCGTTATTCAGCTCTACGGTTTCGATTTTCGGCTTTTCGATCTCAATCACAAATAGTACCCTCCTTCAAACGTCGCTCCGTTACCTTGTCGTTATTTATGTCAAATCTCGTAGTATGCCAAACCTTCACAACCATTATTCACAAGTTGCAGTCATTTGATACCACAGTGGATCTAACTATACGCGACGACGTTTCGGTGGACGGCATCCGTTATGCGGAACTGGGGTTACATCCTTAATGAGGTTAACTTCCAATCCAGCAGCCTGCAGCGAACGAATCGCCGCCTCGCGGCCAGCGCCAGGTCCTTTAACCATAACTTCGACAGTTCTCATGCCATGCTCCATAGCCGCTTTCGCTGCGGATTCGGCAGCCATCTGAGCTGCGAACGGCGTGCTTTTACGGGAACCTTTGAAACCAAGGTTGCCGGAGCTTGCCCAAGAGATTGCATTACCATGCGGGTCTGTGATCGTAACGATCGTGTTGTTGAACGTCGAACGAATGTGAGCCACGCCAGTGTCAATGTTTTTCCGATCGCGACGTTTTGTGCGAACGACTTTTTTTGGTTTAGCCATTGTCCATTATCCTCCTTTCTTATTTCTTCTTGTTCGCTACAGTACGACGTGGACCTTTGCGCGTACGCGCGTTTGTTTTCGTACGTTGACCGCGAACAGGAAGTCCGCGACGGTGACGAAGACCACGGTAGCAGCCGATCTCAGTTAGACGCTTGATGTTAAGCGAAATTTCGCGACGAAGGTCGCCTTCCACTTTAACACTCTTGTCGATGGCTTCGCGCAGACGAGCCAGCTCATCCTCAGTCAGATCGCGAACGCGAGTGTCTGGGTTAACTTCCGTGGAAGCCAGGATTTTTTGCGAAGTCGTTTTGCCGATACCGAAAATATACGTCAGGGCGATTTCAACGCGCTTGTCGCGCGGAATATCTACACCAGCTATACGTGCCATGGGCTATATTTCCCTCCTTTTATCCTTGTTTTTGTTTGTGTTTCGGATTTTCACAAATCACCATAACGTTGCCTTTGCGACGAATGACTTTGCATTTCTCGCAAATCGGCTTAACCGAAGGTCTAACCTTCATTGTGATTACCTCCCGAATCTTTCGAAAAGCTTGCCGCTAACCGCGGTTACTTCCGATAGGTGATGCGCCCTCTTGATAAATCGTAAGGCGATAACTGTATAACCACTTTGTCTCCGGTCAGAATGCGGATGAAGTGCATTCTAAGTTTGCCGGATACATGTGCGAGAATTTGATGACCGTTCTCCAGCTCCACCTTGAACATCGCATTCGGCAACGGCTCGATAACCGTACCTTCGACCTCAATGACGTCTTCCTTCGCCACCGTCATTCTCCTTTCGCATGCGCGTACTTCTGAATTGCGTAACGTAATTTGGCATTCGTCACTCTGCCTGTTTCTTGCAAGCTGCTTATTACCTCATGACTAAAGGCAGGCTGTAACATCAGATGCAGAACGTTCTTTTTCTTGGGCTGGTCGAACCTTCGCTTGTCGCCGTCCGCAATCATGACGAACTTGTCGTCGATAATGGCAATGACCACGGCATAACTGTCTTCGTCCTTGCCTCGAAGTACTTTGACGAACTGACCAATCCGGGGATGAGCATCCACCTTACACCTCGGACTGCTGCGGCAGAATGGTCAATATTTCAAAGCCGTCCTCTGTGACGGCAACCGTGTGCTCAAAGTGAGCGCACCAGGAACCGTCTTGCGTTACGACTGTCCAATCGTCTTCGAGCGTTCGTACATATCGTTCTCCGATATTAACCATCGGCTCGATGGCAAGCACCATACCCGGCTTCAGCCGCGGCCCCCTGTCCGGTATACCATAGTTCGGTATTTGCGGTTCTTCATGCAGTTCCGCGCCGATTCCGTGCCCTACGTATTCCCGTACTACCGAGAAACCTGCTGCTTCAATAACCTTCTGGATGGCGTGCGATATCGTATAAAGCCTGACATCAGGCTTAACGAGCGCAAGTCCCGCGTATAGCGATTCTTCCGTCACGTCGAGCAGTCTCTGAACTTCCGGCGTCACGCTCCCGACCGCATAGGTCCAAGCGGAATCGCCATGATAGCCTTCGAACTGCGCTCCGATGTCGATGCTTATTATATCGCCCTCGTTCAACTTGCGTGATCCAGGGAATCCGTGCACCAACTCGTCATTTACAGAAGCGCAAATGCTGGAAGGAAACCCATTGTAACCTTTAAAGGAAGGAACGGCATTCTGACTTCGAATGTACTGTTCGGCAATACGGTCAAGCTCACCTGTGGTGATGCCCGGCTTTACTGCTGCTGCCATCAACCGATGCGTTTCCGCAACGATCCGTCCGGCTTCCCTCATTAATCGCAGCTCCGATTCGGATTTGCAAATAATCATTACAACGTACCTTTCAGGCAGGAAACGATATCGCTTGTAACAACGTCGATATCCTTCTCGCCGTCGACTTCGCGCAGCAGACCTTTACCGCTGTAGTAATCAAGAAGCAAAGCCGTCTTGGACGTATATTCGTCCAGGCGCGTGCCCATCTTCTCTTCCGTATCATCGGAACGTTGATACAGCTCTCCGCCGTCCTTGTCGCAGATGCCTTCGACCTTAGGCGGGTTGAATAGTACATGGTAAGTCGATCCGCAAGACTTGCAGATGCGTCTGCCCGTCAAACGAGCAAGCAGCAATCCGCGGTCAACCTTCAGGTTCACGACATGATCGACGCTCCGGCCTAGCTCCGTCAGCATGACATCAAGCGCTTCGGCTTGCTGCAGCGTACGGGGAAAGCCATCCAGAAGGAAACCCTTCTCGCAATCGTCCAGAGCAAGACGCTCCTTCACGATGCCGTTCGTAATTTCGTCCGGAACAAGAAGACCTTGATCGACATATTCCTTCGCTTTTAGACCAAGCGGCGTGCCTTGTTTCATCGCAAGACGAAATGCGTCGCCAGTCGAAATGTGGGGAATGCCGAACTCTTCTACGATCCGCTCTGCTTGTGTACCCTTGCCGGCTCCCGGAGGGCCCATGAATAAAATGTTCATTACCGTGTTCCTCGCTTTAAACGCAGGAAGGCTCGTTCGGGCACCGCACCGCACTAGCCTTAAGAGCGCGGCAGCCCGCTTTCGAACCTGCTGTTATTTATTGATAAACCCTTTGTAATGACGTTTGATCAACTGGCTCTCGATCTGCTTCATCGTATCAAGCGCAACGCCGACAACGATGAGGAGCGATGTGCCGCCAAGCTGCACGGACCGCGGTAATCCCGCCAATGCTCCAAAGAACACTGGGAATACGGAGATCGCTGCCAAGAAGAGTGCACCCGTGAGCGTAATCCGCGACATAACGCGAGTCAGGTAAGCGGAAGTCGGCTTGCCAGGACGAATGCCCGGGATATAACCGCCGTTCTTCTTCATCTGATCTGCCATTTGCACAGGATTAATTTGCACGAATGTGTAGAAGAAGGTGAAACCGATGATCAGCAATACGTACAATACCATGCCAAGCGGCCGGTCATAGTTCATATTGTCGATGATCCATTGCGCCCAAGGCTTGGTGGACCAGAAGTTGGCAATCGTTACAGGGAACATGATCAGGGATACCGCGAAGATAACCGGGATTACGCCCGCGCCGTTAACCTTCATAGGAATGTGAGTCGATTGTCCGCCGTACATCTTACGTCCGACAACACGCTTCGCGTATTGAACCGGAATCTTCCGGATACCTTGCTGAATAAAGATAACGCCGACGATGATCGCGATAATCACGAGTACGATCAGCACCATCTTCGCGATGTTCAAGAACAGTTGGTCTTGCGCATCGATGAATTGATCTTGATACAACGTGCGGATGTGACCAGGGATACCGGCTACGATCGCTGCGAAGATCAAGATGGAGATACCGTTGCCGATACCTCTCTCCGTAATTTGCTCGCCGAGCCACATCAAGAAAGCTGTACCAGCTGTCAGGATGAGTGCGATGACCAAGTAGTCTACGAAGTTTGCGCCCGGAATCATTTCAAGTCCGAAGGAGCGGTTGAAGCCAATCGCTGTTGCGAAGCCTTGTACCAAACCAAGGATAATCGTGCCGTAACGCGTAATTTGAGCCAGCTTGCGCTTGCCGTTCTCGCCTTCCTTCGCCCATTCCGCAAACTTCGGAATAACGTCCATCGACAAGAGCTGCACGATGATCGATGCCGTGATGTACGGCGTAATACCGATGGCGAAAATGGAGAATTGGAAGAGCGCACCGCCCGAGAACGTGTTCAGCAAGCCGAACAAGTCAGCGCCTTGCGAATCCATGTTCTCGAATACGGTTTTGTCTACTCCCGGTACCGGAATGAAAGAACCGATCCGGTAAATGAAAAGAATGAAAAGCGTGAAGAGGATCCTTGTACGCAGATCCGCCACTTTCCAAATGTTGGACACGGTTGTGAACAATTAGATCACCTCGGTTTTACCGCCGGCAGCCTGGATTTTCTCTACCGCAGATTGAGAGAACTTGTTTGCTTTAACAGTGAGCTCTACTTTCAATTCACCATTACCCAAGATTTTGATTCCTGCCAAAGGGTTACTGATAACTCCTTGCTCAAGAAGAACCTCTGGTGTAACTTCTGTCCCTGCAGCAAAGCTGTTCAGATCTTCAATGTTAACAATCGCGTACTCCTTGCGGAATGGATTGTTGAAACCGCGCTTCGGAACGCGACGGTACAAAGGATTTTGGCCGCCCTCGAATCCAGGACGAACACCGCCGCCGGAACGAGCATTTTGACCTTTATGGCCTTTGCCTGCCGTTTTGCCGTTGCCGGAGCCGATACCGCGACCTTTGCGCTTAGGCGCCGCAGTCGAGCCTGGTGCTGGTGCTAACTCATGCAATTTCATCGTTCGTGCACCTCCTTGTTTATTTCGTGTATTGCATTATCGTAATTAAACTTCTTCGACTTTAACCAGGTGGTTAACTGCGTTAACCATGCCGCGAATCGCCACGTTATCGTCATGAACGACCGATTGACGAATTTTGCGAAGGCCAAGCGCTTCAACCGTTGCGCGTTGCTTCTCGTTGCGACCGATTAAACTGCGAACGAGGGTGATTTGCAATTTTGCCATCTTATTTCCCTCCTTAACCTAACAGCTCTTCGACTGTTTTGCCACGCAGCTTTGCAACGTCTTCCGCACGTTTCAGACGGGACAGACCTTCCAGCGTCGCGTTAACCATGTTCAGGGAGTTCGAAGAACCAAGGGATTTCGTTAAAATGTCGCCTACGCCAGCCAGCTCGAGAACCGCACGAACCGGGCCGCCGGCGATAACGCCAGTACCTTCGGAAGCAGGCTTCAGCAAAACTTCGCCAGCACCGAAGTGACCAAGTACGAGGTGAGGAATCGTAGTTCCTACGAGTGGAACGTGGATCAGGTTTTTCTTCGCATCTTCAATGCCTTTGCGAATCGCATCCGGCACTTCGCCTGCTTTACCGATTCCCGCGCCAACGTAGCCTTTGCCGTCGCCGACTACTACAAGCGCGCTAAAGCTGAAACGGCGTCCGCCTTTTACAACTTTTGCAACGCGATTGATATGAACAACTTTTTCAGTCAGTTCTAACGTATTAGGATCTACACGCAAGTCGTTTAACCTCCTTATTGAGTGATTAGAAATTCAAGCCAGCTTCGCGTGCCGCGGTTGCCAGCGCAGAAATTCTGCCGTGATACAAGTAACCTCCGCGGTCGAATACAACCTCGGTTACGCCTTTTGCTTGAGCGCGTTTCGCGATCAGTTCGCCAACTTTAGCAGCAGCTTCAACGTTGCCGCCGTTGCCGATTGCCTCTACCAGCTCTTTATCCTTAGTGGATGCTGCAGCCAGTGTTACGCCTGCTACGTCGTCGATCAGTTGAGCGTACATATGTTTGGCGGAACGGAATACGGACAGACGCGGACGTGCTGCCGTGCCGTTGATTTTCTTGCGAACACGAAGGTGTCTTTTCAGACGGGCCTTGTTTTTGTCGCCTTTCGTAATCATGCTTGTGTTCCTCCTTTCTTAACGCCTTAGGAAGCTATTGCATGGAACGTCTCACGTCCCTGTTCGTTCAACTTACTTCTTCTTACCAGCTTTACCTTCTTTGCGGATGATGCGCTCGCCTTCGTATTTGATACCTTTGCCTTTATACGGCTCAGGCTCGCGTACGGCACGGATTTGAGCGGCAACAGCGCCTACGCGCTCTTTGTCGATTCCGCGAACGGTAATTTTCGTGTTGACTGGCACTTCGAACTCGATGTTGCTCTCGGGAGCAATTTCAACCGGGTGGGAGTAACCAACGTTAAGCACGATTTTATCACCGGATTTGCTAGCACGGTAACCTACGCCAACGAGCTCCAGATTTCTTGTGAAGCCGTCAGTAACACCTGTCACCATGTTTGCGATAATGCTGCGTGTCGTTCCGTGCAGGGAACGATGCAATTTATTGTCGGAAGGACGTTCGATCACGATCTCGTTCTCCGCTACATTCACTTTCATGTCCTTGTGAAATTCGCGAGTAAGCGTGCCTTTCGGTCCTTTAACAGTAATGATTGTGTTGTCCAAGTTGATAGTTACACCAGCTGGGACAGCAATTGGTTTGCGACCAATACGGGACATTGTTACACCTCCTGTCTTTCTGACTTATTTCTTACCAAACGTAGCAGACGACTTCGCCGCCGGATTTCACCTGGCGAGCTTCCTTGTCTGTCATAACGCCTTTGGACGTGGAAATAATCGCGATTCCCAGTCCTCCAAGCACGCGAGGAACCTCAGTTGCTTGCGTGTATACGCGCAGACCTGGCTTCGAGATACGCTTAAGGCCAGTGATAACGCGCTCTTGGTTAGGGCCGTATTTCAGGAAAATACGGATAATCCCTTGTTTGTTGTCTTCGATATATTCAGCATCGCGGATAAAGCCCTCGCGCTTCAAGATCTCAGCGATTTGCTTCTTCACTTTCGAAGCAGGCATCTCCACTGTTTCGTGACGAACGACGTTCGCATTGCGAATGCGCGTCAACATATCTGCAATCGGATCAGACATAACCATTTATGTGAACCTCCTTCCCGAACTAGGCTTGATTACCAGCTTGCTTTTTTCACGCCAGGAATCTGGCCCTTGTATGCTAACTCGCGGAAACAAATCCGGCAAATTTTAAACTTTTGAAGAACAGAGTGCGGACGGCCGCAACGCTCACAGCGCGTATAAGCGCGCACTTTGAATTTCGGTGTGCGTTGTTGCTTCACTTTCATCGAAGTTTTTGCCACTGGGTATTACACCTCCTAAAGTGGATTACTTCGTGAACGGCATGCCCATTTGGGTCAGCAGCTCACGAGATTCTTCGTCCGTTTTTGCCGTCGTGACGATGACGATGTCCATACCGCGTACTTTATCAACTTTATCGTATTCGATCTCAGGGAAGATCAGCTGTTCCTTAAGGCCCAGCGTGTAGTTTCCACGTCCGTCGAACGCTTTGGTCGATACACCGCGGAAGTCACGTACACGCGGAAGGGAAATGTTGAACAGCTTGTCGAGGAAGTGGTACATGCGCTCGCCGCGCAGCGTTACTTTAACCCCGATCGGCATGTTCTCACGAAGCTTGAAGCCCGCGATGGATTTTTTGGCACGAGTGACAACCGGCTTTTGACCGGAGATGATGCGCAGCTCTTCTACGGCAACATCGAGAATTTTGGAGTTGGAAACCGCTTCGCCAACACCCATGTTAATTACGACTTTCTCAATCTTCGGAACTTGCATAACCGAAGTATAGTTGAACTTCTGCATCAAGGCAGGAGTGATTTCATTAAGAAAGCGACCTTTCAGTCTTGCTGTCATTGTTCATGGACCTCCTTTCTTACCATAACGATTAGTCGATCTGTGCTCCGGATTTTTTAGCAATCCGTACTTTCTTGCCGTTATCCAGCACTTTGTAACCGATACGGGTTACGCCGCCGCTCTTCGGATCTACGTGCATCACGTTCGAGACGTGGATTGGAGCTTCCTGCTCGATGATTCCGCCTTGCGGGTTCGCTTGGGAAGGACGCGAATGCTTCTTCACCATGTTGACTCCCTCAATCAGCACGCGGTTCTCACGAGGATAAGCTGCGATGACGCGGCCCTTCTTACCTTTGTCTTTACCGGTAATGACGATGACCGTATCGTCTTTCTTTACATGCAATTTATTGTTGTGGGATTCCAATACTTTTTTCAGTCTTGGCATTTGTTACACCTCCTGCTCGCTAAGCTATCAGGCCTTTATCTTGTCGTTCTTAGATTACTTCCGGTGCAAGCGATACGATCTTCATGAAGTCCTTATCGCGAAGCTCACGGGCAACTGGTCCGAAGATACGAGTGCCGCGAGGGCTCTTGTCTTCTTTGACGATTACGGCAGCATTCTCGTCGAATGCGATGTAGGAACCGTCTTTACGGCGAACCGAACGCTTCGTACGAACGATAACCGCCTTTACTACGTCACCCTTTTTGACAACGCCGCCTGGCGTTGCTTGTTTGACGGAGCAAACGATCAGATCGCCGATGTGGCCAACGCGACGGCCAGTACCGCCGAGTACGCGGATACACATCAATTCTTTAGCGCCGGAGTTGTCGGCAACACGCAAACGTGTAAATGGTTGAATCATGGATTACGTCCTCCTTTCGACATTCATGCGGGCACTGCTGCGCTCATTAAAGTACAACGGCTACTTCGACAACCTCAACCAATCTGAAGCGCTTGTCTTTGGATAGTGGACGAGTCTCCATGATTTTGACGGTATCGCCGATTTTCGCTTGGTTGTTCTCGTCATGGGCTTTATATTTTTTCGTGTATTTGATGCGTTTATGGTACAAATCATGTTTTTTGTAAGTTTCTACAGCCACCACGATTGTTTTATCCATTTTGTCGCTTACCACTTTGCCGATTTGAACTTTGCGGGCATTGCGTTCGCTCATGTTTTGCCTCCTTCCTTCATCCGTGATCGTTTTTTGTGCAAGGTTTATAATTAGCTGGTAATTCCGAGTTCTCTTTCACGCAAAACGGTTTTAGCACGAGCTATTTCCTTACGCACATCACGGATTCGAGTCGGGTTGTCCAGTTGACCCGTAGCCAATTGGAAACGAAGGTTAAACAACTCTTCTTTGAAACCGGCGATTTGTTGTTCAATCTCAACAGAGGTTAGGTTGCGAAATTCACTAGCCTTCATTTGCTTCACCACCCACTTCTTCGCGTTTCACGAACTTCGTTTTAACAGGCAGTTTGTGAGCCGCAAGGCGCATTGCTTCACGAGCTACTTCTTCAGGTACGCCAGCCAGCTCGAACATGATTTTGCCCGGCTTAACAACAGCTACCCATTTCTCAACGTTACCTTTACCGCTACCCATCCGCACCTCGAGAGGCTTTTGAGTGATCGGTTTGTCAGGGAAAATCTTGATCCATACTTTACCGCCACGCTTGATATAACGAGTCATCGCGATACGAGCCGCTTCGATCTGGCGGTTCGTGATCCATGACGGTTCAATAGCTTGAAGACCGTATTCGCCGAAAGCAACCGTAGTGCCGCCTTTCGCGCGACCTTTCATATTACCGCGTTGTTGCTTGCGGTGTTTTACACGTTTAGGTACCAACATGATTAGTTGCCTCCTTCCTGGGGAGCTTTCTTCTTCGTAGGAAGGACTTCGCCACGGTAGATCCATACTTTTACGCCGATGCGGCCGTAAGTCGTATGTGCTTCAGCAGTGCCGTAGTCGATATCGGCACGAAGCGTATGAAGCGGAACCGTGCCTTCGCTGTAGCCTTCACTACGCGCGATCTCTGCACCACCGAGACGGCCGCTGACAGCGGTTTTGATCCCTTTGGCACCAGCGCGCATGGAACGTTGAATTGCTTGTTTCAATGCACGACGGAAAGATACGCGACGCTCAAGTTGTTGTGCGATGCTTTCAGCTACCAAGATAGCGTCCAGATCGGCTTGTTTGATTTCAGAGATGTTGATGTGGACTTTTTTGCCCTTCGAGATCTTGCCCAGCTCCGTACGCAGGTTTTCCACTTCGGAACCGCCCTTGCCGATAACCATACCTGGTTTAGCGGTTTGGATCGTCACGTTCACGCGGTTAGCCGCGCGCTCGATCTCGATGTGGGATACTGCTGCGTCTTTCAGCTTGTTCTTCAAGTACTCACGGATTTTTACGTCTTCCAAAAGAAGATCGCCAAAGTCTTTGCCTGCGTACCATTTGGATTCCCAATCACGGATAATCCCGACACGAAGACCGACTGGATTTACCTTTTGACCCACACGTTATCCCTCCTTATTTTTCAGATACCACCAAGGTGATGTGGCTGGTTCTTTTGTTAATCCGGCTTGCGCGACCCATCGCGCGCGGGCGGAAACGTTTCATAGTAGGACCTTGGTTTGCGTATACTTGCGATACGACCAAGTTGTTTACGTCCATTTGGTAATTGTGCTCGGCATTAGCAATCGCAGAGTTAAGCAGCTTCTCGATGATCGGGGAAGCAGCTTTAGGCGTGTGACGCAAAATCGCGATCGCCTCGCCAACCTTCTTGCCACGGATCAAGTCCGCTACGAGCTGCGCTTTGCGAGGAGCGATACGTACGAAATTAACGTGCGCTTTTGCTTCTGGCATGTGGGAACCTCCTCTCGTTCGTTAGAAAATAGATAAAGGGCAAATTAACGTCTGCCCGTTTTTTTATCGTCGTTCGCATGGCCTTTGTAAGTACGAGTCGGTGCAAATTCACCAAACTTGTGTCCTACCATGTCCTCAGTCACGTATACCGGCACGTGTTTGCGTCCGTCGTATACCGCGATCGTGTGTCCGATGAATTGTGGGAAAATCGTCGAACGGCGGGACCATGTTTTGATTACGACCTTTTTGTTCGTTTCGTTCAGGCCCTCGACTTTCTTAAGCAGATGACCGTCGATGAATGGACCTTTTTTCAAACTGCGACCCATGTAGAATCCTCCCTTCGCATAAGCGCTGGCGTGAGACTGCTCTCACGCGGATTGTATCAAGCAGTTATTACTTCGTACGTTTGCGAATAATGTATTGGCTCGATGCTTTCTTTTTCTTGCGAGTTTTGTAGCCCAGTGTCGGTTTGCCCCATGGGGACAACGGCGACTTGCGTCCGATTGGAGCGCGGCCTTCGCCACCACCGTGCGGGTGATCGTTCGGGTTCATAACTACGCCGCGAACTTGAGGACGTTTGCCGAGCCAACGATTACGGCCGGCTTTACCGATTTTCACGAGTTCGTGATCTCCGTTGCCTACGGAACCGATTGTAGCACGGCAAGTGCTCAGGATGCGACGAACTTCGCCAGAGCTCAGACGAATGGATACGTAGTCTTCCTCTTTACCCAACAATTGAGCTTCCGTACCGGCTGCGCGAACCAATTGGCCGCCTTTGCCTGGTTTAAGCTCGATGTTGTGGATAACTGTACCAACAGGAATATTTTTGAGCGGCAATGCGTTGCCGATCTTAATATCCGCGTCCGCTCCGGATACGATTTGATCGCCTACTTTAAGGCCCTGTGGAGCAATAATGTAAGCTTTCGCGCCGTCAACGTAGTGGATCAGTGCGATGTTCGAGGTACGGTTCGGATCGTATTCGATCGTTGCCACGTTACCTGCGATACCGTCTTTGGTACGTTTGAAATCAATGATACGATATTTACGTTTATGTCCGCCGCCATGGTGGCGAACCGTAATTTTACCTTGGTTGTTACGGCCGGCTTTTTTAAAGAGCGGCGCAAGCAACGATTTCTCCGGTGTGCTTGTCGTGATTTCCTCGAATGTGGATACGGACATCGCACGACGAGCTGGAGAGGTCGGTTTGTACTTTTTGATTGGCACTTGTATTCCCTCCTTTTCTATACAGACGTTTCAAAGAACTCAAGTTCTTTGCTGTCATCGCTCAGCTGAACGATTGCTTTTTTCCAGTCAGGTCTGTAGCCGCTATGTCTGCCATAACGCTTCGGTTTACCTGCAACACGCATTGTGTTAACGCCGGTTACTTTTACGTTAAAGATTTGTTCGATAGCTTGTTTGATTTCGGTTTTGTTCGCGCGAAGGTCTACTTCAAACACATAACGTTTGGCAGCCATGTAATCGCTCGTACGTTCCGTAATAACCGGGCGCTTGATAATATCGCGTGGATTTTTCATTACGCAAGCACCTCCTGTACTTTCTCTACTGCTTCCTTGGTGATGATCAGCTTGTCATACACAAGCACATCGCGAACATTGATGCCGTCAGCAGCGACGAACTTCACGCCAGGGATGTTGCGTGCGGACAATGCTACATTATCCTCATAGTTAGCTGTTACAACCAGAGCTTTGCGATCAGCTTTCAGGTTGTTTAGAATGCTTTGGAATTCCTTCGTCTTAGGAGCCGCGAATGTCAGTTGATCCAGAACGATGATGTTGTTCGCGATCACTTTGGAAGACAATGCGGATTTGATCGCCAGACGACGAACTTTCTTAGGCAATTTAAAGCCGTAAGAGCGTGGCGTAGGCCCGAATACCGTTCCGCCGCCAACCCATTGCGGGGAGCGAATGGAACCTTGACGTGCGCGGCCCGTGCCTTTTTGTTTCCAAGGTTTGCGACCGCCGCCGCGTACTTCGGAGCGACCTTTAGTCTTGTGCGTCCCTTGACGTTCGGCAGCTTGCTGCAGAACGACTGCGCTATGCATAACATGAGTGTTAGGCTCGATTCCGAATACGTTCTCGGCCAGTTCCAATTCGCCTACCTGCGAACCGCTCACATTAAATACTGTTACTTTAGGCATTTCGTGTTCCTCCTTTCTTTTTAAGAACGATTAGTTCTTAACCGTTTGTTTGACTTTTACGAATCCGTTCTTAGGTCCTGGAATGGAGCCTTTAACGAGGATGACGTTGCGCTCCGCATCGACGCGGATAACTTCAAGCTTCTGGATCGTGATTGTCTCATGACCCATGTGGCCTGGAAGGCGTTTGCCCTTCGGTACGCGGTTCGCCTGGATGGAACCCATGGAACCTGGACCGCGGTGATAACGGGAACCGTGGGACATAGGTCCCGTGCTTTGTCCCCAACGTTTGATAACGCCGGCAAAGCCTTTGCCTTTCGAAATACCTGTTACGTCAACAAATTCGCCCTCTGCGAAAAGGTCAGCCTTCACTTGTTGGCCAACTTCATACTCACCAAGGTTGATACCGCGAATTTCGCGAACGTAGCGCTTAGGAGTCGCGTCAGCCTTCTTGGCGTGACCGATCTCTGGTTTGTTGGATCTTTTTTCTTTTTTATCAGCGAAACCGAGTTGAACAGCTTCGTAGCCGTCAGTTTCGACTGTTTTCTTCTGAAGAACAACGTTCGGGCCAGCTTCGATTACCGTTACTGGAACCACGTTACCTTCAGCGGTAAATACTTGAGTCATTCCAAGCTTTTTCCCTAAGATACCTTTCATGTTGACACCTCATTTCCTCTCTATGATCGTATATACGGATGTTCTTGTTAATTAAAGCTTGATTTCGATATCTACACCGGACGGCAGATCCAGACGCATCAACGCATCAACGGTTTGCGGCGTAGGATTCACAATGTCGATCAAGCGCTTGTGTGTGCGCATCTCGAATTGCTCACGGGAATCCTTGTACTTGTGAACCGCACGAAGAATAGTGATGATTTGCTTTTCCGTTGGCAACGGAATCGGCCCGGAAACGCCTGCACCGGAACGTTTTGCAGTTTCAACGATTTTCTCTGCGGATTGATCAAGAATTCTGTGATCGTATGCTTTCAAGCGGATACGAATCTTTTGCTTTGCCATATAAGTCCCTCCTTCTTTCGCCCAATTTTTTAATCGGACATACTCCGTGAGAATAACCCGCACAGGTCCCATGGCAAAGGGGCCGGGTGTGTCGGCAACCTCTCACATCAACGCAACGTCAGACCAACAGTCAATATTATATCGGATTGGGCGGGCGATTGCAACTAAAACATTCAATCATTTGAATAAAAGTTGAGATCGCCGGAACCCGCGCCGCGCAAGGCTTTGAGAAGGTTGCATATCCGGCCGACTCCACAATCCATATCATCCCTTAGCGATGCTCCATGTGTTTCTTCTATATATAAGGCTGCGGATGCAATGTACAGGGCAGCATTACACTAGTGCTAGCTGGACGCGGGAGTTACAAGATTACTTGCTTAATCGCTTCATTTCGTTGACAATTGGGAGCGGAGCTAACGGACATAAGCGACGTTATTTGCCGCAATATCCTCATTCCAAGATTCTAACGGACATAGAATACCTTATTCCTGCTCATTTCAGTGTAAGTGATCGTAATTTGTGCAGATAGTGTTGCTCATGTCCGTTATAAATACAAAATGCATGCTTTTCACTAAATAAGGCCATCTATGTCCGTTAAAGGATTTTACCGACATCGCGCGTACCTTTCGGCGTATGGCGCGACAAGCGACTTAATGTTGCTAGTAGCACTTGAAATAGCATAAGATTTATCAAGACTGCGCAATCGCTTAGTATTCTGCTCCTCATGTATTACGTTTCGTTCTACCGCCATCATCCGCGCACCGCGCAGTGCTCCCCTCCGTCCCCGTACCATTCAACACCCGTATTCAGAGCTCAACACCAATACTCCTTAACCCCTATTCTTTACTCTCAAATTATTCTCTTTACACTTCTCTCCTTGATCCACTCTACACTCACTTCATCCCTCCATCATAACTAAAGAGCGCGCGGCAGAGCGACAGTCCCCGTCAGTGTTGATGCGATCAAACAAAAAAAGCTAGGCAGCCAACGGATACCGAATTGCATCCGCAAACTGCCGAGCTTTTTGATTAGTTCTGCTACCCCAGCACGACACGATCGTCCGCCATCTTCTTGCCGCTGATCTGTTCGAACTCTCCAAGCAACCGCTCGACGGTCAGATCTTTTTTGCGATCTTCATCGACTTGTAAAATAATTCTGCCCTTGTCCATCATAATGAGGCGATTTCCAAGACGAATGGCTTGCTCCATGTTGTGCGTGACCATAAGCGTAGTCAAGTTCAGCTCGCGCACAATAGCTTCGGTCAGCGTCGTCACGAGCTCCGCTCTAGCAGGATCCAGCGCTGCCGTATGCTCGTCGAGCAAAAGGATCTGCGGACGTGTAAATGTGGCCATCAGCAGGCTCAAAGCTTGCCGCTCCCCGCCGGACAGCAATCCAACCTTGGCGCCCATACGGTTCTCGAGCCCGATTCCGAGACGATGCAGCTCCTCTCGGAAGATTTTACGGGTTTTGTTTGTGACTCCGAAAGAAAAGCCGCGGGTCTTGCCGCGTTTGTATGCAATCGCAAGATTTTCTTCGATCGTCATCCGCGGTGCCGTTCCGGCCATGGGATCCTGAAATACCCGGCCGATCCACCGACTCTTATGGTACTCGCTAACTTCGCTGACGTCCCTGTCTTCTATAATTATGTTGCCAGCATCAGGCCTCATTACGCCAGAGATAATATTCATAAGAGTGGACTTCCCGGCACCATTACTCCCGATCACCGTCACGAAGTCTCCCGGCTTTAGATGCAGTTGGGCATTCATTAAAGCGATCTTTTCGTCCACCGTACCGGGATTAAATAATTTGGACACGCCTTCGATTCGCAGCATTTAGCGTCCACCTCCAGCGGTATGGCTAATCGACGCCAATACTTCTTCTGTACGTTTTTTAGCCATCGATTTGGTCTTTACGGCTCTCCGTATGGTTGGCACGACAAGGGCGCACACGATAATGGTTGCTGTAATAAGCTTCATATCCTGCGCATCAAGCCATTCTACTCGCAACGCCAATGCGTAAATAATACGATAGATAATCGCGCCAAGCAGAACGGCAAGCGTCGCGCGGAATATCGTTTTGGCGCCGAATATAGCCTCGCCGATTATGACCGATGCCAATCCGATCACGATCATGCCTATCCCCATGGAGTTATTCGCTCCATTTTGCGAATGAGCGATAAGCGCGCCAGAACTGGCAACTAACGCATTAGACAGCGCTACCCCCATAATAATCGTGTTATCTGTGTTGGCTCCGAAGCTGCGAATCATACGGCCATTATCCCCGGTTGCTCGAAGGCTAAGTCCCATGTTTGTTTTAAAAAACAGGTCCAGGCCGATCTTGACAGCGATGCCAAGAATCAATCCAATGATAAGCACTGATGATCCGTCGAATACGTTTTCTTCTCCTCGCAACGATACATTCGGCTTACCCAATATGCGAAGATTAACGGAATACAACGCAATCATCATAATGATGCCGGATAGTAACCCGTTTACTTTCCCTTTGGTGTGAAGAAGCCCTGTTAGCATTCCCGCAAGCGCTCCGCCCAAGAAGGCATATATTACCGCCAACCATGGCGGAGAGCCTGCAATTGTCATTACAGTCCCAATCGCTGCACCGGTTGTGAAACTGCCATCCACCGTCAGGTCAGGGAAATCCAAAATACGGAACGTAATGTAGACGCCAAGCGCCATCAATGCATACAATAATCCACTTTCGACAGCGCCAGTCAAAGATACAAGCATTTGAGTCCTCCTTTCAAGAATCCTACATTAGAATAACAATGGGGCGAATCGGAAATTCGATCCCCCCATTTAAATCTATGTCTGTATCATGTTCAACGAATTACTCGATGATATTGTTTTCTGGATCTTTGACATACGCCTTCATCGCTTCTGTTACGGTAATTCCTTGTGCTTCTGCTGCCTTAAGATTGAGTATAAAGTCCAGCTTCTCTGGCGTCCGCACATCGAGCTCACCCGGTTTTTTGCCGTTTTTAAGAATCTCTACCGCCATTTGGCCAACTTCATAACCATGGTCAAAGTATTTAAATCCAACCGTTGCAAATGCGCCTTTTTCTACCGTATCGCGATCCGCGGAGAAGAATGGAATTTTATTTTTTTCCACTACGTCCAGGATTGCATCAGCTCCTTCAACAACAGTGTTGTCTAGCGTAATATATACCGCGTCAACACGTCCAACCAAGGACTGGGCCGCTTGCTGCACATCGGAGCTATTTACAATCGGGGCTTTTACAAGCTCGATGCCGTGCTTGGACAGCGCCTCTTGCGCAATATCACTCATTACAACCGCATTGGGTTCGCCTTCATTTATAATAATGCCTACCTTTTTAACCTCGGGCAGTTCCTTCGCGATAAAATCCATCAACTGAACGATCGCTTCCGGATTTGTATCCGACGCGCCTGTTACATTGCCGCCCGGAGCTTTCAACTGCGGGACAAGTTTCTCTTTCAAAGGATCTGTAACAGCAGCAAACAATACTGGCTTGTCCTTTACTTCTTCCACCAAGGCGCTGCTGGTATTCGTTGCGATCCCGAGTGCCAGGTCGGCATTGCCAGAAGCAATTTTCTCGGCAATAGATTTAAAATTGTTAGGATCTCCCTGTGCATTATTGTAATCCACGTTCACTTCAAGACCTGCGTCTTTCAGCGCGGCCAGAAACCCTTCACGCGTAGCATCGAGAGAAGGGTGCTCGACAATTTGAGATATCGCGATGTTGTATGTCTTGCCGGCCTCGGGAGCATTGGTCGCCCCGGCCTGTTCTCCATTGCCTTCGCTTGGTTTACCGTTATTGCCTCCGCATGCCGCCGTAACAACCATTACTGACGCAAGTGCCAGTCCTAACCAAAACTTCTTTTTCATGATGTTAAACCCCTCTCGCTCTTTTCATTATTTTGTATTACTTTCCCGCAATTCCCTGTAGATGCATCAAAGCTTTATCGCTTTTTGTCGTTAAAGTATTAGAGAAAACGATAATATTTTTGATATAAATACAAAAAAATGCGTTTATACTCATATGAACTTAATCATAATTGTTTACTAGCGACCTCGTCAATGCCAATTTTTATGATAATTATTGTCATTAAAAAACGAGAACGAAAAAAAAACCTCCACCGAAGTGGAGGTTTTCCATGCATGCGGCGAGTCGCCGCATGTCATTATTTTTGGATTGTTGCAACAGCGCCAGCGCCTACAGTACGGCCGCCTTCACGGATGGAGAAGCGAGTTCCTTCTTCAACCGCGATTGGAGCGATCAGTTCAACTGTAACTGTGATGTTGTCGCCAGGCATAACCATCTCAGTGCCTTCTGGCAGGTTGATGATACCTGTAACGTCAGTTGTACGGAAGTAGAACTGTGGACGGTAGCCAGTAAAGAAAGGCTTGTGACGGCCACCCTCTTCTTTAGTCAGAACGTAGATTTGAGCCGTGAAGTTCGTGTGTGGCTTAACGGAACCTGGTTTAGCCAGAACTTGACCGCGCTCGATGTCTTTACGGTCAACACCGCGAAGAAGTGCGCCTACGTTGTCGCCAGCTTGAGCGGAGTCAAGCAATTTACGGAACATCTCAACGCCCGTAACAACGGATTTGCGAGTTTCTTCTTGCAGACCGATGATTTCGATCTCGTCGCCAACTTTGATAACGCCACGCTCTACGCGACCTGTAGCAACTGTACCACGGCCTGTGATTGTGAATACGTCCTCGACAGGCATAAGGAAAGGCTTAGCCGTGTCGCGCTCAGGAGTTGGGATGTAAGTGTCAACTTGCTCGAACAGCTCGATGACTTTGTCAGCCCAAGGACCATCTGGGTTAGCAAGAGCTTCACGAGCCGCGCCGCGGATGATTGGAGTGTCGTCGCCTGGGAAGTCATACTCGGACAGAAGATCGCGAACTTCCATTTCAACCAGCTCAAGAAGCTCTTCGTCTTCAACCATGTCGCATTTGTTCAGGAAGACAACGATGTAAGGAACGCCTACTTGACGGGAGAGCAGGATGTGCTCGCGCGTTTGCGGCATTGGGCCGTCAGATGCGGATACAACCAGGATCGCTCCGTCCATTTGTGCAGCGCCTGTGATCATGTTTTTAACATAGTCGGCGTGACCTGGGCAGTCAACGTGAGCATAGTGACGGTTAGGAGTCTCATACTCAACGTGGGATGTGGAGATTGTGATACCGCGCTCGCGCTCTTCTGGAGCTTTGTCGATTTGGTCAAACGCGATAGCCGCGCCGCCGTATCTTTTGGAAAGTACAGTTGTGATCGCAGCAGTCAGAGTTGTTTTGCCATGGTCGACGTGACCGATAGTACCGATGTTAACATGCGGTTTAGTACGTTCAAATTTAGACTTAGCCATTGAACTTAATCCTCCTCAATATCACTTGATATTTTATGTGTGGGCCGGCATCGAGAGCGAAATCACACCTGAACACCGGCCAAAATACAACTTGTTCATGCTAGAGCAGCCAGTCGGCTATTACTCAGCCGAACCTTTGTGCTTGGCAATGATCTCTTCGGAGATCGATTTCGGAACTTCTTCGTAGTGAGAAAGCTCCATCGAGAATACGCCGCGTCCTTGCGTACCGGAACGAAGAGTTGTGGAGTAACCGAACATCTCGGAGAGAGGCACCTTGGAACGGATAATTTGCGCGCCTGCGCGGGAATCCATACCCTCGATGCGACCACGACGGGAGTTCAGCATACCCATAACGTCGCCCATGTACTCTTCTGGAACCGTAACTTCGACCTTCATGATTGGCTCGAGAAGGACAGGTTTACACTTGTCTTTCGCTGCTTTAAGCGCCAGGGAACCAGCGATCTTAAATGCCATCTCAGAGGAGTCGACGTCATGATAGGATCCATCGACAACAGTCGCTTTGATATCAACGAGCGGGAAGCCGGCGATAACGCCATTCTTCATCGACTCTTCGATACCCGCTTGGATTGGGGCGATGTATTCACGAGGAATCGATCCACCCACAACTTTGCTTTCGAAGACGAAGCCTGCTCCAGCCTCTTGTGGTTCGAACTCGACCCAACAATGACCGAACTGACCTTTACCGCCGGATTGACGTACGAATTTACCTTCAACCTTAGCTCCTTGGCGGAAGGTCTCACGGTAAGCAACCTGAGGTTTACCTACATTCGTCTCTACTTTGAATTCACGAAGCATACGGTCAACGAGGATCTCAAGGTGAAGCTCACCCATACCCGCGATGATCGTTTGGTTCGTTTCTTCGTCCGTATAAGCGCGGAATGTCGGATCTTCCTCGGCGAGCTTGGAGATTGCAACGCCAAGTTTGTCTTGGTCTGCTTTCGTCTTAGGCTCGATTGCGATTTGGATAACGGGTTCAGGGAAGTTCATCGATTCAAGAACGATTGGGAACTTCTCGTCGCACAGCGTATCTCCCGTAGTCGTATCCTTCAGACCTACCGCGGCAGCGATATCGCCCGAGTGTACTTCCGAGATCTCTTGACGGCTGTTCGCGTGCATCTGCAGAATCCGGCCAATCCGCTCGCGTTTGCCCTTAGTTGCGTTAAGAACATACGATCCGGACTTCAGGATACCCGAGTATACGCGGAAGAACGTCAAACGTCCTACGTAAGGGTCCGTCATGATTTTGAATGCCAGAGCCGAGAACGGCTCCGAGTCGGAAGAAGGACGTACCGCTTCTTCGCCATCTTCGAGCGTACCTTTAATAGATGGTACGTCAACTGGCGCAGGCAAGTAGTCAACAACCGCATCCAATACCAATTGAACGCCTTTGTTACGATAGGAAGAACCGGCTACTACAGGGAAAATCTTAACGTCACAAACGCCTTTACGAAGAACAGCCTTCAGTTCTGGAATTGTGATTTCTTCACCTTCCAGATACTTCATCATCAGATCTTCGTCCAGTTCTGCGACCTTCTCTACGAGTTCGCTGCGAAGTTCTTCAACTTGGTCAGCATACTCAGCAGGGATCTCGCCTTTAATCGGATCCTTGCCCAGATCATCAACGTACTTGTAAGCCACACGCTCAACAATGTCGATTACGCCGACGAAGTCGGATTCTGCGCCGATAGGCAATTGAATCGCAACGGCATTGGCTTGCAGACGCTCACGCATGTCTTTGACAACATTCAGGTAGTCTGCGCCGATGATATCCATCTTGTTAACGTAAGCGATCCGTGGAACGCCGTAGCGGTCGGCTTGACGCCATACCGTTTCGGATTGTGGCTCAACGCCTTCTTTTGCACTGAAAACACCAACGGCCCCGTCCAATACGCGTAGGGAGCGTTCAACTTCAACTGTGAAGTCAACGTGACCCGGAGTATCGATGATATTGATGCGGTTACCCTTCCATTGAGCGGTAGTAGCGGCAGACGTAATTGTGATGCCGCGCTCTTGTTCTTGTTCCATCCAGTCCATTGTAGCTGCACCTTCGTGCACCTCGCCAATTTTGTGGGTACGGCCCGTGAAGAACAAGATCCGTTCAGTGGTTGTGGTTTTACCAGCGTCAATATGCGCCATAATCCCGATATTACGCGTATTTTCCAAGGAGAACTCTCTTGCCATAAATTTGTCTCCTCTCGATTATGGTTATCCTACCAACGGTAGTGAGCAAACGCTTTGTTTGCTTCAGCCATTTTGTGCGTGTCTTCACGCTTCTTAACAGATGCGCCAGTGTTATTGGAAGCATCCAAAATCTCGGCAGCCAGACGTTCAGTCATCGTTTTCTCGCCGCGGTTGCGCGAGTAGTTCACGAGCCAACGAAGACCAAGAGCCGTACGGCGCTCAGGCTTAACCTCGATAGGCACTTGATAGTTAGCGCCGCCTACACGGCGAGCCTTAACCTCAAGAACCGGCATGATGTTTTTCAATGCTGCTTCGAACACTTCCATTGGATCTTTACCGGAACGCTCCTGAATCAGCTTGAAAGCATCGTATAACAGCGTTTGTGCAGTACCTCTCTTGCCGTCGATCATAATACGGTTGATCAGACGAGTTACCAGTTTGCTATTGTAAACCGGATCCGGCAGCACATCGCGTTTTGTTACAGGACCTTTGCGTGGCATGTAAAGTCCCCCTTTCTTCTAATAGTGGCTTGTACTTGCTTGGAATATCCCGATCGGGCTATTCTTACTACATAGGAATGTTTATGATCTTTAACGCGATACATCGTTAGGAAAATCATTCCTATTGGCAATAAAACCTACCTCTAAACGCGGTCGCTCATCTTCGAGTAACCTCGATAAAGGTTTTCTTACTTTTTAACTTTAGGACGTTTCGTACCGTATTTGGAACGGGCCTGGTTACGGTTGTTAACACCCGCAGTATCCAATGCGCCGCGAACGATATGGTAACGTACACCCGGAAGGTCCTTAACACGACCGCCACGGATCAAAACAACGCTGTGCTCTTGCAGGTTATGACCGATACCTGGGATGTACGCAGTAACCTCAACACGGTTAGTCAAGCGTACACGCGCGTACTTACGAAGCGCGGAGTTCGGTTTTTTCGGAGTCATTGTACCTACACGAGTGCACACACCGCGTTTTTGCGGAGCGTTGATTTCAGTTGCTTCACGTTTCAGAGCGTTGAAACCTCTTTGCAAGGCTGGCGATTTCGATTTCACGACTTTCGCTTGACGGCCTTTGCGAACGAGCTGGTTAATAGTTGGCATGTTGCCACCCCCTTCCCCTTATTCATGTCTTGATGTCCACATAAGAATTGACAATTTCCGTGCATGTCGGAAACATAAAGTCTTATTGGCGATAAAACCTACCCTAAAAACGCGGTCGCTCATCTTTGATCGACCTCGATAAAGGTTTTCTCATGGTAGACATTTCATCCACAGTTTAAGCCCACAGACCCAGGCGGTTCATAATGAAACAAAAGTATTCCATAAGCCCGGTCATCAGGCACACTTCGATATATTATCACTTCGCCTATACCAATGTCAAGCAAGATTAATGGCACTTTTTGTCGTTTAGCCCTATTTACGAATATTTTGCATATCGGTCTTAGTCAATTGACTTAGCGGAAAGGTACGGATTGGCCCGCGGCCGCTCTATACCTGCCCGATCTTTATCGATATGCAATACCCGTTTCTCATACGGAATCGACTCGCTGTTACGACCGGAGCAGGTACAGGCTATCCAAAATTCGCTTGTATAATCACCGATTTTTTTTGCAGCTTCTCGAGCTCTGCCCGAATGCCTGCCAGTTCAAGCTCAAGCTCAACGTCTCCATGTGGAACCTCAAATTTAATTCTGATGTACTCAAGCACTTCGTCGATTTCGTGGCTATTCGACAACATGGATCCCTCTCCTATCGCGCATGTACCTTCATCCTATAAACACCTGTAAGACGCAAGTAGTTGTAGGTTTTATAAAAAAAATTTTATCTATTTTTTCGACTCATTTCGCATGCAAAAAAAAAAGAAACGACACCTTCCCCCTCAAGGGGAAAGCATCGTTTCTGTTGAGATCAGCACATCTGTGCTGATCCTTAATCATTATTCGACCACTACAGCTTCCGCAGCTTCTTCAAGCTCCATGCCTTCGACAATTTCGTCTTCCAACCCGGCGAAGCGAATGTTGCGGTAACGCTGCATGCCCGTACCAGCCGGGATCAGCTTGCCGATGATAACATTCTCCTTCAGGCCGAGCAACTGGTCGACTTTGCCTTTGATAGCAGCGTCGGTCAGTACGCGAGTCGTCTCTTGGAACGATGCCGCGGACAGGAACGAATCCGTCTCCAGCGACGCCTTCGTAATACCAAGCAGTACGGGCTTCGCAACCGCAGGCTCCTTGTCAGCGAAAATCGCTTCACGGTTAGCGGACTCGTATTCGTGAATGTCCACGAACGCGCCTGGCAGCAGTGTCGTACCTCCAGCGTCCACGATACGGATCTTCCGGAGCATTTGCTTGATCATAACCTCGACGTGTTTGTCGTTGATCTCAACGCCCTGGTTCCGATATACGCGCTGTACTTCCTGCAGGATATAGTTCTGAACGCCACGGATACCCTTAATGCGCAGCATATCCTTCGGATCGATGGAACCGTCGGTCAATTCGTCGCCTGCTTCGATGTGCTGTCCTTCCGTCACGCGAATACGCGAGCCGTATGTCACAGCGTACACCTTCGTCTCGGCTTCGCCTTGCACTTCGATCTCTCTGCGGTCCTTCGCCTCGCGAATTTCCTTGATAACGCCGTCGAGCTCGGAGATAATCGCTTGACCTTTCGGATTACGCGCCTCGAAGAGCTCCTGGATACGCGGGAGACCTTGCGTAATATCGTCGCCGGCAACGCCGCCGGTATGGAATGTACGCATCGTCAGCTGTGTTCCCGGTTCGCCGATGGATTGCGCCGCGATAATGCCTACCGCTTCGCCGATCTCAACGTGCTTGCCGGTTGCCAGGTTACGGCCGTAGCAGATTTTGCAGACGCCATGACGCGCGCGGCAGCTCAGTACGGAACGGATTTGGAGTTTCTCTACGCCCGCATCGATAATCGCATCTGCTTTGCCGGAGTCGATCAGTTCGCTGCGGTTGACGATAATTTCGCCAGTCTTCGGATGACGAATCGTCTCGAATGCGTAACGCCCTTCGATACGGTCGTACAGGTCCTCGATGACTTCTTTGCCGTCCTGGATCTTGCTAACGGTAAACCCTTTGTCCGTGCCGCAATCGTCTTCGCGAACGATAACGTCCTGCGCAACGTCTACGAGACGGCGAGTCAGGTAACCGGAGTCGGCCGTACGAAGAGCCGTATCGGCAAGACCTTTCCGGGCTCCGTGCGTCGAGATGAAGTACTCGAGGACGGTTAGGCCTTCGCGGAAGTTCGATTTGATCGGCAACTCGATGATACGGCCGGATGGATTCGCCATCAGACCACGCATGCCGCCAAGCTGTGTAATCTGGGATTTGTTACCCCGTGCTTTGGAGTCGACCATGAGCATGATGTTGTTGTAACGATCCATCGATTTCATAAGGACTTCCGTAATCTCGTCCTTGCATTTGCTCCAGATGCTGATGATCCGGTCATAACGCTCTTCGTTCGTAATCAGACCGCGGCGGTACTGATTCATAACGGTAGCGACCTTCTCGTCGGAAGCTTTCATGATCTCCGCTTTTTCCTTCGGAACAATAACGTCGGATACGCCGATCGTAATGCCCGCTTTGGTGGAATAAGTGAAGCCTAGCTGCTTGATGCGGTCAAGAATAACCGCAGTCAAGGTTGTATGGTACTGACGGAAGCATTCTGCAATGATCGTGCCGAGGAAGTCTTTGCCTACCGCGCCAGCTGTTGCGATCTCATCGACAAACTTCGTCAAGTCCGAACCCTTTTCGTACACAAAGTACTTGTCAGGCGTACCTTGCAGAAGGTTTACTTTCGTCGCTTCGTTGATATACGGGAAATCTTCGGGGAAGATTTCGTTAAAGATCACTTTACCTACCGTAGTAGCCATTAGAGAAGCTTGCTGTTTCTCCGTAAAGTTTTTCTTATTGAGCACTTTCACCGGGATGAAAATGCGCGCATGCAGCGATACGATACCACGTTGGTACGAGGAGATCGCTTCGTTGACCGTCGCGAAGACGGATCCGGAGCCTTTGGCTTCCTTGTTGTCCATCGTCAGATAGAAGCTGCCAAGCACCATATCCTGGGAAGGCGTGACGACCGGTTTGCCGTCCTTAGGGTTAAGGATGTTGCCGGACGCCAGCATAAGCAGGCGCGCTTCCGCTTGCGCTTCCGCGGAGAGCGGTACGTGAACGGCCATCTGGTCACCGTCGAAGTCGGCGTTGTATGCCGTACATACGAGCGGATGCAGCTTGATCGCGCGTCCCTCGACAAGAATCGGCTCGAATGCCTGAATGCCGAGTCTGTGCAGCGTGGGGGCACGGTTCAAGAGAACCGGATGCTCTTTAATGACTTCTTCGAGAACATCCCATACTTCTGGGCTTACGCGTTCGACTTTACGTTTCGCGCTTTTGATATTATGGGCAAGGCCTTTGTTTACAAGCTCCTTCATCACGAACGGCTTGAACAGCTCCAGTGCCATTTCCTTAGGAAGACCGCATTGGAACATCTTAAGGTTTGGACCTACGACGATAACGGAACGACCGGAATAGTCAACCCGTTTACCCAAAAGGTTCTGACGGAAACGTCCTTGCTTACCCTTTAGCATGTGGCTTAGGGATTTCAGAGGACGGTTGCCGGGACCCGTTACCGGACGTCCGCGACGTCCGTTATCGATCAGGGCGTCAACCGCTTCCTGAAGCATACGTTTTTCGTTCTGTACGATAATGTCCGGCGCGCCGAGATCAAGCAGACGCTTAAGACGGTTGTTCCGGTTGATTACGCGGCGATACAGATCGTTCAGGTCGGAGGTCGCAAAGCGGCCGCCGTCCAGCTGTACCATCGGACGAAGCTCCGGCGGGATAACCGGGAGCACGTCTAGAATCATCCATTCCGGCTCGTTGCCGGAGTTGCGGAAAGCTTCGATAACTTCGAGACGCTTGATAGCGCGGTTACGACGCTGCCCTTGAGCGGTACGAAGATCTTCCTTCAGCTGCTCAAGCTCACGCTCAACGTCGATATCCTGAAGCAGCTTTTTGACCGCTTCAGCGCCCATGCCGGCTTGGAAGCCGTAGCCGTATTTCTCGCGGTAGCTGCGGTATTCCTTCTCGGACAGGAGCTGTTTCTTTTCGAGAGGCGTATCCCCTGGATCCGTTACGACATAGGATGCAAAGTAGATAATCTCCTCCAGCGAACGCGGGGACATATCGAGTGCAAGCCCCATGCGGCTCGGAATGCCTTTAAAATACCAGATATGGGAGACGGGAGCTGCCAATTCAATATGACCCATCCGCTCGCGGCGAACTTTGGCGCGAGTTACTTCGACGCCGCAGCGATCGCAGACAACGCCTTTGTAACGAACCCGCTTATATTTGCCGCAATGGCACTCCCAGTCCTTGGTCGGACCGAAGATCTTCTCGCAGAAGAGACCTTCCTTCTCGGGTTTCAACGTTCTGTAGTTAATGGTTTCCGGCTTCTTGACTTCTCCGCGGGACCACGAGCGAATTTTATCCGGCGAAGCCAGACCTATTTTCATATACTCGAAGTTGTTCACGTCCAACAAGGAGCAACCCTCCTTCGTCATGTATGACGGTGTCTATTGAGAAAACCTCTATCGAGGCCAATTCGAAGATAAAGCTTATTCGGCTCCTGCTTCGGCGCCTTCCAGATTGAGGTTCAACTTGTCGCCCGTACCCTCATCCTCGTCGTCGATTTCCTTCATTTCGATCTCTTCTTCATTTTCGGACAGGATTTTAACGTCCATACCCAAGCTCTGAAGCTCTTTGATCAAAACTTTAAACGATTCTGGAACGCCAGGCTCCGGCACGTTCTCGCCCTTGACGATCGACTCGTACGTTTTCACGCGGCCGACCACGTCATCGGACTTGACGGTAAGAATTTCTTGAAGCGTATAAGCAGCGCCATAAGCCTCGAGCGCCCAAACTTCCATCTCGCCGAAACGCTGTCCGCCGAACTGGGCTTTACCACCCAGCGGCTGTTGCGTAACGAGGGAGTATGGACCCGTGGAACGGGCATGGATCTTGTCGTCGACCATGTGCGCGAGCTTGATCATGTACATGACGCCAACCGTTACTTCGCGTTCGAACGATTCGCCCGTACGTCCATCGTACAGAACCGTCTTACCGTTCCGCTGCATGCCTGCTTCTTCCATCGTATCGAAGACGTCTTCTTCGTTCGCGCCGTCGAATACAGGAGTGGCGGCATGAATGCCCAGATGCTTGCACGCCATGCCAAGGTGAACCTCCAGCGCTTGACCGATGTTCATCCGGGAAGGAACGCCGAGCGGATTCAGAACGACCTCTACAGGAGTTCCGTCCGGCAGGAACGGCATATCTTCTTCCGGCATGATACGTGCGATAACCCCTTTGTTACCGTGACGTCCGGCCATCTTGTCGCCTTCGGAGATCTTACGCTTCTGAGCGATATAAGCGCGCACGAGCTGGTTAACGCCCGGAGGCAGTTCGTCGCCGTTTTCGCGGGTAAATACTTTTACATCCACGACGATGCCGTCGGTACCATGCGGTACGCGAAGCGAAGTGTCGCGAACCTCGCGAGCTTTTTCTCCGAAGATGGCATGAAGCAATCTCTCTTCGGCCGTCAGCTCGGTAACGCCCTTCGGAGTAACCTTGCCGACCAAAATGTCGCCTGCGCCGATCTCGGCGCCGACGCGGATAATACCGCGCTCGTCGAGATTGCGAAGCGCCTCTTCGCCGACGTTCGGGATGTCGCGTGTAATCTCTTCCGGACCCAGCTTCGTATCGCGGGCTTCGGATTCGTATTCTTCGATATGAATAGACGTGTATACGTCTTCCTTAACCAGCTTCTCGCTAAGCAAGATGGCATCCTCGTAGTTGTAGCCTTCCCACGTCATAAACGCAACGACAACGTTGCGGCCAAGCGCGAGTTCACCCATCTCCGTGGAAGGACCATCCGCCATGATATCACCCTTCTTGATGATATCGCCTTTGCGGACCAGCGGACGCTGATTGATGCATGTGCCCTGGTTGGAACGCATAAACTTGTGAAGCTTATGCTTCACGAGATCTCCGTTCACCGGCTTGCCATCGATCATCTCGACGCGGCGAAGCCAAATTTCGTTGGCGGATGCACGTTCAATAACGCCGTCGTATTTCGACACGATACATACGCCGGAGTCCTTGGCTCCCTTATGCTCCATGCCCGTGCCCACGAAAGGAGCTTTAGGAATGAGCAGCGGTACAGCCTGCCGTTGCATGTTGGAACCCATAAGCGCGCGGTTGGAGTCGTCATTTTCAAGGAACGGAATGAGCGCCGTCGCAACCGACACGACCTGCTTAGGCGATACGTCCATATAGTCGACGCGGTCGCTTGGCATAGTCAAAATGTTATCCGCTTGTTTATTGTAACGAACAATCGTCTGCGGCTCCAAAAACTTGTTATCCGAAGTGAGCTCCGCGTTCGCTTGCGCGATAACGTAGTTGTCCTCTTCGTCTGCCGTCAAATAAGCGATCTGATTCGTCACGATACCCGTCTTGGGATCCACCCAGCGATACGGCGCTTCGATAAAGCCATATTCGTTAATGCGGGCGAACGTGGACAAAGAGTTGATCAAACCGATGTTCGGCCCCTCAGGCGTCTCGATCGGACACATCCGGCCATAATGCGAGTGATGGACGTCACGAACTTCGAAGCCTGCGCGCTCCCGCGTCAGACCGCCGGGGCCCAGAGCGGACAGACGGCGCTTATGCGTAAGCTCGGCAAGCGGATTCGTCTGGTCCATGAACTGGGACAGCTGGGACGAACCGAAAAACTCCTTGATGGATGCGATAACGGGACGAATGTTGATCAGCGCCTGCGGCGTGATCGCGTTGGCGTCCTGAATCGACATTCTCTCGCGGACAACGCGTTCCATACGGGATAGACCAATTCGGAATTGGTTCTGCAGCAGCTCGCCTACGGAGCGCAGACGACGATTGCCCAGGTGATCGATATCGTCCGTGCTGCCGACGCCGTGCAGCAAGTTAATGAAGTAGTTAATCGACGAAATAATATCCGCAGACGTAATATGTTTGACGGATTTGTCGATTATACCGTTCGCGATAACTTTGATTACCTTATTTTCGTCGAGCGGCGAGAATACGCTGATGGCTTGGAGTGGAATACTATCCGCATCCAGAACGCCGTTAGCGACATGGTACGTCTTGAAACCCACGTCGGTCTCGAGCTTTTCGAGAATTTCGTCAAGAAGGCGACGGTCAATCATCTGGCCGGATTCCGCGATGATCTCGCCAGTAGACGGATCAACGAGGTTCTCGGCAAGACGCTGATTGAACAGACGGTTCTTGATGTGCAGCTTCTTGTTTATTTTGTAACGGCCAACATTGGCCAAGTCATATCGTTTTGGATCGAAGAAACGAGCGACAAGCAAGCTCTTCGCGTTGTCCAAAGTAGGCGGCTCGCCCGGACGAAGACGCTCATAAATCTCGATCAGCGCTTTCTCCGTGGAATCCGTGCTATCTTTGTCCAGCGTGTTGCGGATGTACTCGTCATGTCCGAGCAAATCCAGAATTTCGGCGTCAGTGCCAAACCCAAGCGCGCGCAAAAGTACCGTTACCGGAATTTTCCGGGTCCGGTCGATACGAACGTAGATGATGTCCTTGGCATCCGTTTCCAGTTCCAGCCAAGCGCCACGGTTCGGAATAACCGTTGCCGTGTACGTCTTCTTGCCGTTCTTATCTACCTTCGTGCTGAAGTACACACTCGGGGAACGAACCAATTGGCTGACGATAACGCGTTCTGCGCCGTTAATAATGAATGTGCCGGTCTCGGTCATAAGCGGGAAATCGCCCATGAATACTTCTTGCTCCTTAACCTCGCCCGTCTCCTTATTGAACAGCCTTACTTTTACGCGCAGCGGAGCCGCGTAAGTTACGTCGCGTTCCTTCGACTCATCCACCGAATACTTCGGCTCGCCTAAGCTATAGTCGATAAATTCCAGTGAAAGATTGCCCGTAAAGTCCGAAATCGGAGAGATATCCTGGAACAATTCGATTAAATCGCTGTCCAAAAATTTCTCGTACGATTTTTGTTGGATTTCAATCAGGTTCGGGACTTCCAGCACCTCGCTGATCCTAGCGTAGCTTCTTCTAGCACGCCGACCATACTGAACAAGTTGTCCTGCCAACTTAACCTCACCCCTCGTGTCTGTCTCACAGCATCGATACTACTGCGTTACTCTCTTAGGCGGCGGCAGCCGCCCATACAGATAAATAAAGAAAAGCCCTTATCGAATAGGTTCGAAAAAAGAGCATGTTTCCGGCAGTTTGCCTGACGCGGCTGACCGCGCAGGTCCCATATCAAGTATTTTGCCCAAAATGTAAACATTATACGTCAAATGCTCCAAAAGTATGCATTCCCTACGGAAAATTGCACTTGACATTTTAGTTAACTAAAGAGAATTACAGCAATTTTATACTGACATTTTATAATATTACCATATCCAAATTGTCAAGTCAATTCATTTCCAACGTTTCAAACAAAAAAACATTGACATTTGATCGAAAATCGGGTATTTCTATTTTTTGGCTCGAAAAATCCGGTATCCCTTGTCTTTGGTCACTTCGACCACTTCCTCGTACAATTGCTCCAGCTTCTCCAGCGCAGATGGGGCCCCTTGCTTTTTCTGAATGACGACCCACAAGCTGCCGCCCTTCTTTAAATAAGCATGTCCTTCTTCAAAAATCCGGTGGACAACCGCCTTGCCGGCACGAATCGGCGGGTTTGTCAAAATGGCGTCGAACTCTCTCTCGGATACGGACTCATAGAGATCGCTTTGCATGATCTGCACATTGCCAATCTCGTTGAGCGCAGCATTCTCCTTCGCAAGTTCTACTGCTCTCTCATTAATATCGACCATCGTTACCGACCCTTGCGGAACTAGTCCTGCCGCGCTAAGCCCGATGGGCCCATAGCCGCAGCCGATATCGAGCACTCGGTCGCTCTCCGACAGTTCCATGGCATCAATCAACACTTTACTGCCGTAATCGACGCCCGTCTTGGAGAACACGCCTGCATCTGTCGTAAACTTCAGCTTACGTCCCCTTAGAAGCGTCTCGACGGTTTGGCGATTATGTTTCGCCTCCGGCGCTTTGGAATAATAGTGATTCGACATGTTCCGCCGCCTCCTTATCCTCATAACTCGGCAACATGCAAGGAACCCCTTGTTACCTCACGGTATCAAGGGGTTCGCCAGCGGGATTTTCGTCAGACGATCATCCCGCTGCAGGTTATCGAGAAGCGATATTACTTAACTTCAACGGCTGCGCCAGCTTCTTCAAGCTTAGCTTTGATACCGTTAGCTTCGTCTTCGCCGATTTTTTCTTTGATAGCTTTAGGAGCGCCATCAACCAGCTCTTTAGCTTCTTTCAGGCCAAGACCCGTGATTTCGCGAACAACTTTGATTACGTTGATCTTCGAAGCGCCAGCGCTTGTCAGGATAACGTCGAATTCTGTTTGAGCAGCAGCTTCAGCAGCGCCGCCGCCAGCTGCTACTGCTACTGGAGCTGCAGCAGTTACGCCGAATTCTTCTTCGATTGCTTTCACGAGATCGTTCAGTTCAAGAACTGTCATACCTTTAATGGCTTCCAAGATTTGCTCTTTAGACATGGTATATACCTCCGAATGGTTTAGTTTTGGTTGTTGTATTGCTAGTTATGATGCCTGACCTGTCAGGCGGCATCGGTCTTGCCGGGGCAGAAACTTTGCTTACGCGCTAGCTTCTTGTTTTTCTCCAACTGCTTTAACCGCAAGCGCGAAGTTGCGCATTGGAGCTTGAAGCACGCTGAGGAGCATGGAGAGCAAGCCTTCGCGGGAAGGAAGCTCTGCAAGCGCCTTGATTTCTTCGGCGCTAACGACTTTACCTTCTACAACGCCGCCTTTTAATTTCAGGGCATCGTTCTTTTTGGCAAAGTCGTTAAGAATTTTGGCCGGAGCAACAGCGTCTTCGCCGCTGAATGCTACTGCCGTAGGACCTGTAAGAATGTCGTTCAGCGACGTCAGTTCTGTACCTTCCGTGGCGCGACGAACGATCGAGTTTTTCAGAACCTGGAAGTCAACGCCCGCTTCGCGGAGTTGCTTACGCAGTTCAGTTACTTGCGCGACGTTCAATCCGCGATAGTCGGCGATAACCGTGCTGGAGCTCGAAGTGAGCTTCGACGCGACAACCGCAACCGCTTCTTGTTTCTCTTGGATGATCTTAGCGTTAGCCAAACTGTACACCTCCCGTTAAATTTTACATGCCGTGATACGATAAATTTCCTTCTCCTTGGGTGCATGAGAAAAGGCCTTCGCAGACACTGCGAAGGCCATGATGTCGTTATCAAGTACATGCGGCAGGCCGCGACTTCATTAACGTATTATCATAACACCTCGGTAGGAAATTAAGTCCTTCCGGACACCTACTGTCTACGGTATGCGTATTCGAATTTAGTGTCGTTTCCTTTTTGCTTAGCGGTAGCTAGCAGTTGATACGCGAGCGCCAGGGCCCATCGTGGAGGAAACGGCGATGTTTTTCAGGTAAACGCCTTTGGCAGCAGCCGGTTTAGCGCGCACCAGAGCGTCGATCAGAGCTTTCAGGTTTTCGTTCAGCTTTTCAGCGTCGAACGATACTTTGCCGATTGGAGCGTGGATTTGACCCGCTTTGTCCAGACGGTACTCGATCTTACCTGCTTTGATTTCTTGAACGGCCTTGGCAACGTCGAACGTTACCGTACCTGCTTTCGGGTTAGGCATGAGGCCCTTACCGCCCAGGATACGACCGAGCTTACCAACTTCAGCCATCATGTCCGGCGTTGCTACGCAGACGTCGAATTCGAACCAGCCTTGTTGGATTTTGTTGATCATGTCTGCGTCGCCGACATAGTCAGCGCCTGCAGCTTCCGCTTCTTTCACTTTTTCGCCTTTTGCGAAAACGAGAACGCGTTTTGTTTTGCCTGTGCCATGCGGAAGTACGACAACGCCGCGTACCGCTTGGTCTTGTTTACGTGGGTCTACGCCCAGACGAACGGCCACTTCGACGGATTCGTCGAACTTGGCAGTTGCCGTTTTCTTTACAAGCTCGATTGCTTCAGCCGGCTCGTAAGTGGCTTCGCTGTCGATCAGCTTGGCTGCTTCTGCATATTTCTTGCCGTGTTTAGCCATTGAAATTGTCCTCCTTTGTGGTTATAACGGAACGGCCTCCTGGGACCGATCCTCCCACCTCGCGAAGCTCATGCTTCGCCAAGCGTCGGTGCCTTCGAAGACACCTTGGGTTTCCCGTCCCGATGGACGTTCCCCCATTAGTCGGCGATGGAGATACCCATGCTGCGGGCAGTACCTTCAACCATACGCATTGCCGCCTCAACAGAAGCTGCGTTCAGATCCTGCATCTTCGTTTCTGCGATTTCGCGAACTTTGTCACGCTTCACAGTTGCGACTTTTTTCTTGTTCGGTTCGCCGGAACCCTTCTCGATACCAGCTGCCACGCGAAGCAATACTGCTGCCGGTGGAGTCTTCGTCTCGAATGTGAAGGAACGGTCCTCGAATACCGTGATCACGACTGGAATAATCAGACCTGCTTGATCCGCCGTGCGAGCGTTGAATTCTTTACAGAACGCCATGATGTTAACGCCTGCTTGACCCAGTGCCGGACCGATTGGAGGAGCCGGATTCGCTTTGCCTGCAGGAACTTGCAGTTTGACCATCTTGATGACCTTTTTTGCCATGATTCACACCTCCTTGCCCTGATATACAAACCCGCGTCAGCGAGTTTGCTCCGGAAACCGGATAATTATATCTTCTCCACCTGAGTGTAATCCAGCTCAAGCGGGGTTTCCCTGCCAAACATGTTGACGTGAACCTTCAGCTTCGCCTTGTCCAGCAAAATTTCTTCTACCGATCCGACAAAGTCCGCAAAAGGACCAACTTTGACGCGAACCGTTTCCTTTAGATCGAATTCGATCTTCGGCTTCGGCTCTTCCATGCCCATGTGTTTCAGAATCTGATCCACTTCGTCAGGCAGCAGAGGAGTCGGCTTGGAACCGGAGCCCGTCGAACCTACAAATCCCGTTACTCCCGGCGTATTGCGAACAACGTACCACGAATCGTCGGTTTGAACCATCTCTACGAGAACGTAGCCAGGGTAGACCTTGCGTTGGACGGTTTTCTTCTTTCCGTCCTTTTCTACCACTTCGTCTTCCATAGGAACGAGCACGCGAAAGATCTTGTCTTCCATGCCCATCGATTCAACCCGGCGCTCCAAGTTGGCTTTCACCTTGTTCTCGTAGCCGGAGTAAGTGTGTACGACATACCATCTTTTTTCCATCACAAATCCACCTTTGGTCCCTTATTAGACAATGAGTTGAACCAATTCAGAGATTCCGATGTCAAGAAGCCAGAAGTAAATCGTCACAGCGACAACTGTCAGCAAGACGACGATGGAATAGCTCGTCAACTCCTTACGACTTGGCCAGCGAACCTTCTTCAGTTCCGCCCAGCTGTCGGCAAAAAAACTAAACGTCGTTCCAAAGCCTTGCTTCAGTTTGGCCAAAAATGTCACGGTTACACCTCCAATGGACTATCTCGTCTCGCGATGAGGAGTCTGCTCGTTACAGAACTTGCAAAACTTCTTCAACTCGATGCGGTCGGGGTGATTACGTTTGTTCTTGGTTGTCGCATAGTTTCTTTGTTTGCAGTTTGTGCATGCCAACGTGATGATTACCCGCATTGAATTACACCTCCCGAACTGCTAAAAAATACGAATCGCGAAACTCTATAGTCAAGTTTATTGATTCCATCGCCAATACTTCGGCCAAACAAAAAAAGAACCCGTTTGCAGGCCTACCTAAACACTTTATCACAAGGGCTATGTCGTGTCAACGCATGCATCCCGTTACTGACTTGCGAAATATTGGCATCGATCTCTGAATTCTATCATTGCGAGTTCAAAAAGTTCGGTTTTCAGCACCGAGAAGATTGAAAGAAGGTAGAAACTGAGGAGCGGAGCGTAGTGGTAGCTACGTGAGCACCTGCAATGTTTCCGAAGGAAACATACTTCGTAAGCATTTGCTTAGTTTCGCCTGAATTCAATATTCGAAGTCGACTATGCCCCGTGGCATACTTCGTGATGGGAAGCGGACTTTTTGAACTATCTCTACACAGTATGACCGAATGCTCCTCCATATAAACCAATGGACTGTCTTCGCCCCCTGAAACGTTGATCAGATGGCCAAGACAGTCCGTTGTCTTAAAACGATGACGACATCCTCGTCCTGCAAGTCCAGTCGTCAAAACGTCCTCTATGCCGGAACCGCGGAGCTATACTCCTCCAAAATCGCGAATCTCCAAATACTTCTCCAGCTTGCGCTTTACTCGCTGAAGCGCGTTGTCTATCGACTTTACGTGACGATCGAGATCAACGGCGATCTCCTGATAGGATCTTCCGTCCAGATACAGCATTAGAACCTTGCGTTCCAAATCGCTCAAAATCTCCGCCATCTTGTCTTCAAGACCGATGAATTCTTCCTGGTTAATGATCAGCTCTTCGGGGTCGGATACGCGAGTGCCGCAAATGACATCAAGCAGCGTTCGGTCGGAATCCTCGTCGTAGATAGGCTTGTCCAGGGAAACGTAGGAGTTGAGGGGGATATGCTTCTGCCTCGTGGCCGTCTTGATCGCGGTAATGATCTGCCTGGTAATGCAGAGCTCAGCGAATGCCTTAAAGCTCGCGAGCTTGTCGCCCTTGAAGTCTCGGATCGCCTTGTACAGGCCGATCATGCCTTCCTGGACGATATCTTCGCGATCGGCTCCGATTAGGAAGTAGGAACGGGCCTTCGCCCGCACAAAGTTCTTATATTTGTTAATCAAATATTCCAACGCAATGCTGTCGCCGTTACGGACCGCCTCTACGATGTCCTCGTCCGTACTGCACTCATATTCGAGCGTACTCCATTCTTTGAGGTCGTAACTCACACACTATCCCTCCGGCCTGCAAGGCGTACACCGCGCTAGATTCAACAGATAGAAACATAGAGTCAGTATACATTATGTAACCTTGCAACGTCAACAGAACCACACCCCGAAACCTATCGTATTTCTAGCAAAAATGTAACAATATGACACGTTGTGGAAAAATGTCCCTGACTGGTAGATAACTTATTCCTCTCCGCGGCGAAGTCGTTCAAGCTTGCTCCAGACGTCGAGGCTGACATTCTCGTCGACCGAGTTGCGGCGAATCGGCTTCGTCTCCCGCTCCCGAATGTTCTGCTCGATCAGCTTCCGGTTCTGATTAATGTCGATCAGCAGCTCCCGGGCAGACAGTCTCAGCGCTCCCTTGCCGAATGCCACATGCTGCTCGACAAGATCCGAAGTCGCCACGTAGATGCTGCGTCTCCTGACCATCAGCTCGCTGCATAGCCGCTCGATGCATTCGTCCGCCGTCTCCTTCTCCTTCGTGTACACGACGGTAAGCTTATGCTGCTTGTATGTGGCTCCGAGTCCGGGTACCTGATGCGCATCGAAGATGACGTAGATCTCCATGCCCGAGAACCCCTGATAGTCGGCCAGCATATCGAGGAGCTTGTCTCGCGCGTCCTCCAGATCCGACTCCTTGAGCTTCTCCAGGACCGGCCACGCCCCGATTATATTGTAGCCGTCGACCAGGAGCACATCATTGGGCCGATTCATCGCTATTGACCCCGTCTCTGCCTGACAACCTCGTACATCAACACGCCTGCCGCTACCGAGGCGTTAAGGGAATTCAAACGGCCTAGCATGGGAAGCTTGACAAGAAAATCGCATTTTTCTTTGATCAAGCGGCCCATGCCCTTGCTCTCGTTGCCGATGACAATCGCAAGCGGCATGTCGAACTTCGATTTGTATACATCCTGAGCGGCCGACACATCCGTGCCAGCTACCCAAACGCCCGCTTCTTTGAGCTTCTCGATGGTCTGGGCGAGGTTCGTCACGCGAGCGACGGCGACGTGCTCCGCGGCGCCCGCCGACGTCTTAAGCACGGTAGCGGTCAAGCTGGCCGAACGGCGCTTCGGAATGACGACGCCGTGCACCCCCGTGCACTCCGCCGTACGCAAAATGGAGCCTAGATTATGCGGGTCCTCGATCTCGTCGAGAACGAGGATAAACGGCGTCTCGCCCTTCTTCTCCGCGATAGCCAGAATATCGTCGACCTCGACATAGTCGAACGCCGCGGCTTGGGCAATTACGCCCTGGTGGGCAACGCCTGCGGCCATGGCGTCCAGCTTGCGCTTGTCCACGAATTGAACAACGATGCCAAGCGCCTTGGCCTCCGCCGTAATGGGTCCCGTCACGCTTTTCTGGGAGCCCTCGGCAATCCATATTTTATTGATCTCGCGTCCCGAACGGAGCGCTTCCAGCACGGGATGTTTCCCGGCGATGATTTCTTCTTCTTGCCCATTATGTTCGGACATGGTAGCCCTCCTTCATTCTTGCCAGTCTATGCCTGCTTTCGCCAATCACCGGACTATTCGTCCTCTCCAAGGGCTACGCGCATCAGCTCGCCGATCCGTTCCATGCGCCCTTCGAAGTACAAATAGCCGAATAAACATTCCAGCGCGGTCGCCTGACGGTAATCGGCCGGGTCCGCATTTTTCGGAGGCGCCCCCGACTTCGTGTTGCGCCCTCGGCGCACCATATCGGCTTCCTCTTCGGTCAGGAGCGGCTGCAGACGCTCCAACTGCAGGCGCTGCGCTTTCGCAGACACCCTCTTAGTCGCCTCTTGATGCAGATGATGCGACTTGTTGTTGGGAAGCGAGATCAGGTATTGCCTCACAAGCAATTCGAAAACGGCATCTCCCATGTACGCCAGTACGACGGGATTGATGAGGCCGCTCTTCTTGCCGGGCGCGTGTATGGCGAGGGGATTGGAGAAGGACGCGGCAGGCGATGCCTTCTCCTCGCCGATTCTCCCCGCCTTCTCAATCGGTTCTTGATTGTTCTCGTTAGGATGCTCCATCATTTGCGCCGCCACCTGATGCCTTGCGGCGTATCCTCAAGGACGATATTCATCTCGTTTAACCGATCCCGAATCTCGTCGGCCCGCGTCCAGTTCTTCGACTTGCGAGCCTCGGTCCTCTCGAGAATCAGAGCTTCTACTTCTTCCGCGAGCGAATCGGCGTCCTCTTGACGCTGGAGCAGGCCGAGCACGCTGTCGAAACGCTCCATCAGCGCGATCAGAGCTTTCAGCCCCGCCACGTTCGCCTCCGGGCGGTTGATGTAGAGATTAGCTTCGCTCACCAGTTCGAACACGGCGGTAATGGCGTCCGGCGTGTTGAAGTCGTCGCCCATCTTCGCCGCGAATTGATCCGCGAGCTGCGCAAGCTTGCCCGCGAGCGCATCATCGACCGGACCAGCCATCCCTTCGGCCGCAAGGCGGTGCTGCAGATTGGCATAGCAGATCGCGATGCGCTCCACGCTGTTTGTCGCTTGCGCAATGGATTCGTCGCTGAAGTTCAACGGACTCCGGTAATGCGTCGACAGCATAAAGTACCGAATCGCTTCCGGCTTGACGCGTTTGACGATCTCTTGAACCGTAATCCCGTTGCCGAGCGACTTCGACATTTTCTCATTGTTGATATGAATGTAGCCGTTATGCATCCAGTAATTAGACAGCGGCTTGCCTGTCAGCGATTCGGACTGGGCCACCTCGCATTCGTGATGCGGGAATTGCAGATCGTGTCCGCCGCCGTGGATATCAAGCGTATCGCCGAGATATTTGCGCGCCATCGCGGAGCATTCGATATGCCAGCCCGGACGGCCCGGCCCCCAAGGGCTATCCCACTTGATCTCGCCGGGCTTGGCGCCTTTCCAGAGCACGAAGTCGCCTTGATGCTCCTTGCGCTCGCCGATCTCGATGCGAATGCCGAATTGGAGCTCGTCGATCTTCTGATGGGACAGCTTGCCGTACTCTTCGAACTTCGCCGTTCGGAAGTAGACATCCCCTTCGCTTGGATACGCGTAACCTTTATCAACCAGACCAGCTATAAAGTCGATGATCTCCGGAATATGGTCCATAACGCGCGGATTAAGCGTCGCCTTTCGCACGCCCAGCGACTCGATGTCCTCGTAAAAGGCCTCTATAAATTTTTCCGCCACATGCGGCACGTCCGTGCCAAGCTGCTCCGCTTTGCGAATCAGCTTGTCGTCGACATCCGTGAAGTTGCTGACGTAATTGACTTCATACCCCGCATACTCCAGATAGCGGCGAACAACGTCGAAAAAAATGACGGGTCTCGCGTTGCCGATATGAATATAGTCATATACCGTTGGTCCGCATACATACATCTTCACTTTGCCCGCTTCCTGCGGAGCAAATGGCTCCTTGGCCTGCTTGAGCGAGTTATAGATGGATATCGTCATACTTTGCTCTTGCCTCCCTCTTGCAATTCCTTCTGCATGGTTTCCTTGACCTCGTTCGCGGGGCGGCCCTGCGCGCCGTTCTCCGCTTTGGCCGGCGCAATTGCCCGAACGGTAGCCGGCGCGCCCTCTCCTGCGGACGTCAGCCGCCCCACTTCATCCTTGAGACCGTTGATCTCGCCCTGCATCGCCCGGAACATCTCGATGACCGGATCGGGCAGCTGCGTATGGTCGAGCCGATCGCCCACCCTTTCTCCGTTCCGTCTGACGACGCGCCCCGGATTGCCTACGACCGTGCAATTATCCGGAACCTCGCGCAGAACGACGGCGTTGGAGCCTATATTGGAATTATCGCCCACGCGGAACGATCCCAATACTTTGGCCCCGGAGCCTATGACGACATTGTTGCCGATCGTGGGATGCCGCTTGCCCTTCTCCTTGCCCGTGCCGCCGAGCGTCACGCCTTGATAGATAACGACGTCGTCCCCTATCTCGCATGTCTCCCCGATCACCACGCCCATGCCATGATCGATAAAGAGCCGCTGTCCGATCGTAGCGCCGGGGTGAATCTCGATCCCGGTAAAGAACCGGCTCGTCTGTGAGATGATTCTGGCCAGCGTGAACCATTTTCTCCGATAGAGGGCATGCGACACACGATGCGCCCAGATGGCATGTACGCCGGAATACGTAAAGATAACTTCGAACCTGCTGCGAGCCGCAGGATCATTTTCGAACACCGTCTTGACATCCGAGCGAAAATGGCGAAACATATCCGTTCCTCCCCCTTCCAAATTGCCTGCCTTCGTCTCTGCGACGCACGGACGGGAGCTTACACTCTTATACCCCATATAAGCTCGACATGCGCAGATTTTCTCTATCAGCGAGGACTTTTTTTGAAACCGACAAAATCGCTTCCAGCTCCATGAGTATGATTTTTCATACTCAACTGCTTCGAATCCAGGGTTCCAGCACCATTGTGTATGATTTTTCATACTCAACTGCTTCGAATCCAGGGTTCCAGCTCCATTGTGTATGATTTTTCATACTCATCCGCCTCGAATCCGGGGTTCCAGCTCCATTGTGTATGATTTTTCATACTCATCTGCTTCGAATCCAGGGTTCCAGCTCCATTGTGTATGAATTTTCATACTCGCATGCCTCGAAGCCACCTTTTCAGCTCGACTGTATATGATTTTTCATACTCATGCGCCATCTCGAATACAAGGGTCCCAGCTCGATTATGTGCATAGTTTCCTGAAAACAAAAAAACCTCCGCAGCATCCTGTGCTGCAGAGGCGTTATGATCGCGGTCCCACTCTGCTTGAACGGGCGTTGTCCGGGGAATATCCGGAAAGCGCGGCCGCTCGTCTCGAAGCCCGTAACGCAGGCAATGCGTTGCCGCCTACCCTGACTGCCTCCGTCCGGACCAATCGTCCGTATTCGCGAGGGGCAGCAGCTCGGAGCAAGGCTCCCAGGTGCATGTTCCGTTCCAGCGGATTAGGCAACTTCCAGCACTGTCCTCTTCCGCGCGCAGCAAATGCAATCACTGCCTACGGATTCTCATGACGGTTGCCCTCTCTGACAATCCACAGATTAACGTACTTCTCCTGATCATAGCCGATAATTAATAATAGTCATAGTATACCGGATCGTCGGGAAAGTGCAAGCAAAGTTATTGCCGCCCCCTCTAACCCAGCCTTTCCTTCAGACGGGCAAGCACCTTCGGCTTGCCGAGAAGCACGATAGACTGGTTGAGATCCGGACCATGCGTCTGACCGGTGATCGCCGCGCGGATCGGCATAAACAGCGCTTTGCCCTTATGCCCCGTATCTTTCTGCACGGTCTTGATCATATCCTTGATGCCATCCGCAGAGAATTCCGCAGCATCGCTCTCGAGCAGCCCCAGGAAAGCCGACAGAACGGCCGGCACCTGTTCTTCCGCCAGCACGGCGGTCGCTTCTTCCTCGTCCGCCACCTCTTCGCGGAAAAACAGCTCCGTCACCGGGACGATGTCAGACGCGCAGCGCAGCTTGTCCTGGTGAAGCGCGACCAGCGCCGTCACCCATTCGCGTCCTTCGCCGTCCAGCGCGTCCGGGATGCAGCCCGCCTTCTTCAGATGAGGCAGGCACAGGTCGACGATACGCTCCAAGTCGGCTTTTTTAATATATTCATTGTTCATCCAGCTTAGCTTCTGCGTATCGAACACGGCCGGGCTCTTGCTCAAGCGGTCGGCGTCGAACGCGTTTACCAGCTCTTCGCGCGTGAACATCTCCTGCTCGCCCTCCGGCGACCAGCCCAGCAGCGCGATGAAATTGAACATCGCCTCCGGCAAGTAGCCAAGGTCGTCATACTGCTCGATGAACTGAATGATGGATTCGTCGCGCTTGCTCAGCTTCTTGCGGCTTTCGTTCACGATCAGCGTCATATGCGCGAAAACCGGCGGCTCCCAGCCGAACGCTTCGTAGATCATAAGCTGGCGGGGCGTATTGGAAATATGGTCCTCGCCGCGCAGAACATGGCTGATCTTCATCAGATGATCGTCGAGCACGACCGCGAAGTTATACGTCGGAATACCGTCCTTCTTGACGATGACGAAGTCGCCCATCTCCGCCGTATCGAACGTGATGGCGCCCTTAACCATATCGTCGAACGTATACGAGCGGCCTTCCGGCACCCGGAAGCGAATGCTCGCGACACGGCCTTCCGCCTCGAACGCCGCCTGCTGCTCCGCTGTCAGATTGCGGTGACGTCCGGAATACCGCGGCGTTTCGCCGCGCGCTTGCTGCTCCTCGCGTTCCTGCTCCAGCTCCTCTTCCGTGCAATAGCAGCGGTAAGCAAGGCCTTTGTCCAGCAGCTCCTGCCAATACTCCCTGTACAGGTCGAGCCGTTCCGTCTGGCGATACGGGCCGTAGCCGCCGCCAACGTCAATGCTTTCGTCCCAATTAATGCCGAGCCACTTCAAGTAGGTAAGCTGGTTCTCTTCTCCGCCCGCCACGTTGCGCTTTACGTCCGTGTCCTCGATCCGGATAATGAATTTGCCGCCCAAATTTCTTGCGAATAAATAATTGAATAAGGCCGTTCTCGCATTGCCAATATGCAGATGCCCCGTCGGCGACGGCGCATATCTTACGCGCACTTCCGTTGTCATGATGAGCCACTCCCCACAATCGTAAATTTAAACGCCTGCCTATACGGCCACCAAACAAACCACCGATTGCGCCGCGATGCCTTCGCCCCGGCCGGCAAAACCAAGCTGCTCCGTCGTTGTCGCCTTCACGTTTACCAGCGATACGTCCGCCTCCAGCGTTCTGGCAATGACCTCCGCCATCTGCGGGATATACGGCAGCATCTTCGGCCGTTGCGCGATAATCGTGGAATCGATATTGCCGAGCTTGAAGCCCCGTTCCTTGGCCATCGCCCAAACGCGCTCCAGGAGCACTACGCTGTCGGCATCCTTAAACGCCTCGTCCGTATCCGGGAAGTGCTTGCCGATATCGCCCAGCCCCAGCGCGCCAAGGATGGCGTCGCTGATCGCATGAAGCAGCACGTCCGCGTCGGAATGGCCGAGCAACCCCTTCTCGTACGGAATCGTCACGCCCCCGATAATACAAGGTCTGCCTTCCGCCAACTGATGGACGTCGAATCCTTGTCCTACTCTAATCATCTCGTTTCTCCTCCATGCGAAGCCCCCGGCTCGCGATCCGGGACGTCCGGCGAACCGCAACTGCCGGACATGTCCTTGCGCCGAGCCAGCAGAAATTCCGCGTACGGCAAATCCTCGGGCGTCGTAATTTTTATATTCGTGTAATCCCCTTCCGTTACCGTCACGGGGTGCCCCAGCCGCTCGACGACCATTGCGTCGTCGGTGCCGAGGAATCCCTCCGCTTCCGCACGCTCATGAGCTTTCACGAGCAGCTCCCGGCGAAACGCCTGCGGCGTCTGAATCGCCCATAAGCCGCGTCGGTCGGGCGTCGCCGTGATCACGCCGACGGCGTCCACCTGCTTGATCGTGTCCTTTACGGGCACGGCCAGCACCGACGCTCCGCTAGCAATCGCGGTCTCGCAGCAGGCAGCGACCGACGCTTCGGTAACGAGCGGCCTTACGCCATCATGCACCATAACCCAATCGCAGTCCTCAAGCGCCCGCAGCCCCCGCAGCACGGAATGTTGGCGCTCCGCACCGCCTTCAAGCACATGCGTCACCTTCGTCAGCCCATACTCGCGGGCCCAGCGACTGCATCTATCGATATCCTCGCCGCCAACAACAAGCGCGATCTCGCGAATAAGGTCCATCCGCTGGAACAGCTCCAGCGTATGGACCAGAATCGGCTTGTCCGCAAGCCGCAAGTATTGCTTGCTTTCGCGCGTTCCCATGCGCGTGCCGCGACCGGCCGCCACAATGACAACGCCCCACTTCTCCGCCATGCCCTCTACCTGCCTTAGCCTTGTATATGAGGTTCAAAAAGTCCGCCAAAACCGAACCTTTCGAACGCTTACCATATGTACGATTATATTCCATGTGCCGTTATGGCACCTTGAATACTATCATACCTTTTTACAACGCTTTTTCCAACAGCTTCGGCTTGGCAAAAATCATTCTTCCCGCTGACGTCTGAAGCACGCTCGTTACAAGCACCTCCATCGTCGTGCCGATGTAGTCGCGTCCGCCCTCCACCACGATCATCGTGCCATCGTCCAGATAAGCGACGCCCTGGCCGTGCTCCTTGCCGTCCTTGATCACTTGAACGATAATTTCCTCACCCGGAAGAACGACCGGCTTGACGGCATTGGCAAGATCGTTAATGTTCAGAACCGACACGCCCTGCAGCTCGCACACCTTATTCAGGTTAAAGTCGTTGGTGACGACCTTGCCGCGCAGAGCCTTCGCGAGCTTGACCAGTTTGCTGTCGACCTCGCCGATCTCCTCGAAGTCCCCTTCGTAGATCAGCACTTTGACGTCGAGCTCCTTCTGAATCTTATTCAGAATATCGAGACCTCTGCGACCCCTGTTGCGTTTGAGCAGATCCGAGGAATCCGCGATATGCTGCAGCTCTTCAAGCACGAATTCAGGAATGACCAGCGTTCCCTCAATGAATCCCGTCTTGCAAATATCCGCGATCCGCCCGTCGATGATGACGCTCGTATCCAGAATTTTGTGCTCTTCGAAGCCCTTCGCTTCAGGCGAGGCAGACACGGGCTTGGGCTTCTCCAGCAGCGCCGCGAAGCCTGCCGCGATCTCCTCCTGCTTTAGCACGCCGATCCGCAGACCGACGAAGCCGAACGCCAGCGCCATGACCGCGGGCAGCAGATTGCCGATACCGCTCAGATCGGCGACGACGGGATACAGCATGACCGCAAGCAGCAAGCCTGCCAGAAGGCCGCCTGTGCCGATGAGCAATTGCCTGATCGGCATGTCCGTTATCGCGTCCACGCCTTTGTGTAAGGATCGAACGATCGGTCCCGCCAGCACCGAAGCCATAATAACGCCAAACACGGCTCCGAGCGCCACATTCATGTAATAAGTGCCGGATTGCAGCATGCCATAGGACGGAGTGGACCATGCGGCCGCGCCGCTCCCCCATCCGTATACTTCGCTGCCGGCCATCGCGCCAAACCATAATCCAATAAGTTGTATCATTCTTCTAATCACCATAATGGTTCACCTCCATTACAATTATGTTCCAATCTTTCGCCCTCTAATCGTCCCCCTGCCCTTTTTCGCCAAAAGTTTCCTGACCTGCGCCCCTTAAGGACGCGCCCCGGATTCAGTCTGCAACTTCTGGCATGTGGAAAACCATGTGCGAGAGCATTATAATGGAAATAGTGACGACTACTATAAGGCGGTGATTTGAGGTGGAATCTATGAATGCTCCAACATTGGATCAATTCCAGCAGCAGGTATCTGAGCTGTTGCTGCGGCATCGCAGCTTGCTTGACGTGATGTCAAAGTTCGGTCAATCCGGCGCGTCGGTAAACCGTGCTGTCAGCAAGGCCGTAACAGACTGCGGCTGTATCGAATTGAATGCGAGGAAGCAGCAGTATTCCGACACACACGAGCTTGAGAATGCCAAGGAAACGTTGCAAAGCCATCTATCGGGAGCGTTGTGCGAACATTGCAACGAAGTGCTGAAGAGCGAGCTGGGTCGCAATTTGTTTTATATGACGGCGCTCTGCAACTTGCTTCAGATCCAGCTGGACGAAGTCGTCGCGGACGAATACGACAAATGCTCGACTCTCGGACTGTTCAACTTGACTTAAGCGGGGTTGTTCAAAAAGTCCGTTTATGATCAATCGCCCAAATGGGCTCGCACAAACGACAATAAGGGCTTGAGGCAACCGCCTCAGCCCTTTTTTCTTCTTCCCGTTTCATTGACGCCCTGATTTCAGAATTTATCCCCCCTTCCGTTCCGCAGCGATGCGGGACTTATACTCCTGCGGCGTGCAGCCCGTCTGTTTTTTAAACAAATTGCTGAAATATTTGGGATCGCTCCCCATCCCCGACATCTCGGCCAGTTCATAAATTTTGTAGTCGCCGGAGCGCGCGATCGCTTCTTTTGCTTTTTCGATGCGCGCCTTGGCTACATACTGCGGAAAGCTCATCTTCATTTCCTTGCGAAACAACTTGCCCAAATAATCGGGATTCATAAACAGCTTATGTTTCGCAAGCCATTGCAAGGACAGCTCCTCCCGCTCCAGATTGTCATGAACGTACCGGGCCATCCGATGGGCCGCCATTTTGCCCCTCGCCGCCGGCGTGCCGTAATACTTATCCAAAATGGAGTGGGCCTCCTCGGAAATATACCTCTCCACTTCCCCCAGCGTCTTCATCTGGAGAATCGGCACCGTATGATTCAAATATTCGTTGGTTGGATTGGGAACGCATTGTTTGTGCAAGATCGCAATCAAGTCGATGCTAATGCCGGTTGTCGTTCCGATAGACAGCCGCAGCTGTCTCAATTTAGAAAATAACGCCGCGAGTTCCTTGTTCAATCCCTCTCTGGACCCGATCCGAATGTGGTCCAATATGCCGGAATAATGATCCAGCTCGGCCGCAGCGAACACCGCGGGCGACTCGGCCTTGTCGACAGATCCCTCCGTCCGCAATGCCGTAATGGAGCGTTCGCCCAAATAATAAGCTTGTTCCATATGCCGCATGGCATCCTCGAAAGCGCGAGGCATGTCCGTCATGGCGCCCTCGCGTCCTATCGACCAAATGAACTTGCTTCCCGCTTCCGATTCGAGGCGTGTTGTCGTGTATTCCATCCGTTCAAGAAGATCCGTCTTGGAATAATTCGCTACGAGCAGTACCATGACCTGGTGAATAACGGCGTAATGCTTTACATGTTTTTCGCCGAGATGTTCGACGATCAGCGGTATGAGCTTCTTCGCTTCCTCGTACCGCAATTCCGTCTCCGTCCTGCATGCCAGCAGGCGCAGCATGCCTTCTCCGTCATGAAGACGAACCTGTTCGAGATAGTCCGCCGTTTCGTCGTCCGTCATCCGGCCGAGCAAATAATCGGACAACAACTTCTCGCGGGCTCTCGGCACTACTTCGGAGAGCATCCGCTCCATTTGCCCTAATGCCTTGCGCTCGCGCGATTCTACATCCAGTTCATTGACAATGTCCGTCAATACCTTCTTAATATCATGCTCATCGCATGGCTTGAGAATATAATGTTTGACGCCGTGCTTCATGGCTTGGCTGGCGAACCGGAATTCCCCGTACCCCGACAATACCACGAACTTCATATCGGGAAACCGCTCCTTGGCTTGCTTGATCAGCTCCAGCCCGTCCATGCGGGGCATCTTGATATCCGTAATGACGATATCGGGCCTCAGCTGCTCCATCTCTTCCAGCGCTGCCGCTCCATCCTTCAGGCAGCCCGCCAGCTCCAGCCCCATGCCCTGCCAATCCACCAGGGAAGCGATGCCTTCGCGTATAATCCTCTCGTCGTCGACCACCATTACTCGATATGACTCGTTAGTCATGTGCTATCACCTCGTAGCGATTAATCATCGAAGCAGACGAATCCGGTTCATGCGTGTACGGCACTGCGATTGTAATCGATGTTCCCTGGCCCGGCTCGCTTGCGATCGACAAGCCGAACCCGGAGCCGTACAACAGCCGCAGCCGGTCATGAATACTCTTAAGCCCAACTCCGGTACCTTCCGCTTTAATTTCTCCCCGCTCGAGCTTCTCCAAGTAACGAGGATCCATTCCGCCACCCGTATCGCGAACGACAATGTCCAGCCGATCCGGTCGCTCCTCTGCGAAGACAACGATCCGGCAGGGCTCCGTAGAAGTCTCTACCGCATATTTGACGCTATTCTCCACGATCGGCTGAAGAATGCCGCATGGCATATAGAGCAGACGCAGACGCTCGTCGATCTCGATGCGAAAGTCGAGCCTCTCTTCGAACCTGAACCTCTGAATATAAATATACTGCTCGAGGTGGTCGGCTTCCTCGCCTATCGTAATGTAAGGCTTTTCGGTTATGGAGTGCCTGAGGAGCTTGCCGAGCGCCTTTACCATGCCCGAAATTTGAAGCTGACCGTTCATTCGCGCCAGCCAGTTGATCGACTCCAGCGTATTGTACAGAAAATGCGGATTGATTTGCGATTTCAGCCTCTCATACTCCGCGTTGCGCAGCATAAGCTGCTTAATATAGTTTTCTTTGATCAGCTCATTTAGCCGATCGACCATGCGGTCGAACGATAAGCTGAGCAATGTAATTTCATTGCGTTGGTTGGAAACCTCCAGCCGATCGAGCTCCAGATTCCCTTTCTCGACGACGGCCATTTTATCAATGAGCTTCCCGATCGGCTTCGTAATATACCTCGATACCCGCAAACCTGCCGCAAGTATGGCAAGCAGCAGCAACGCATATAATCCAAGCAGCAACAGCTGCATTTTTTCGATCTCCATAAATAACGTTCCATAGGGAACTAATTGGGTAAACGTCCATCCCGTGTAATCCAGCGTAAACTGCGCCTCCAAATATTTGCTGCCCTCGATCGTGATGACCTTATAGGAGCCGGTGTCGGTGTCGATTTCCGCGTCTTTGTCGCCAAGCCGATAAGCCAACTGCTCCGGTACTATGGCATGGGGACTGGCGAACAGCAATTGATTATCGGAGGAGATCATCAGCTTCGTATCGTAATAATTCGCCTCTTCCGGACTTGAATATACGATGTTATCCGCGTGCGCCCGCAAGACGAGTGTGCCTAGCGGGTCCATGCTATAATCGCTAACCTCGCGGATCTCCCTCAGCGATTGGAAATATCCCTCCTTGCCGCCGACCCATACGCTCGCTCCCTTAAATTCGGCCGCCTTCCCGACCACTTGCGCTATCTCCTCCCCGTTCATCGGATTCGTATGCAGTCCAGAGGTATGATGCGTGCCATTGCTATCGATAATGACGATAGAAGCTACCGCATAATCGAATATTTGGTAAGAAAGCAGCCTGCGCTTGAGACTGTTCGAGGCGCTGTAAGCTTCATATGTGCCCGGTTCGGTTTTGATCGTAAGCAGATAGGATTGAATATGGGGATCTGACATGATGGATAAGGACAGCCGATCGATATTTTCAAGCTTCTCCTCGATTCGTAGCGAAAAAAGATGGAATTTCTCCGAAGATTCGCGATAGATCAGATCATTGTACTGTGAGCGAGAGAACTGGACGAACAAATAACCAAGGACGCTTGTGGTCAATGCCGCCATCACGATAAAGAGAATCAGTTTTCGCTCGAGCTTCATTTGTTTCATCCATACTCCCCCTCGCCACTAATTATATCAGCCGACTGCAACGACGATAAGATCGACGCTTCAAGCGCCGATCTTATCATCCGTCCTGCCCTGTTATTGCGCCTGCTCCCGCAAGCAGCTGTTTTCATTCCCGTTTCCGTTCCCGCTCCCGTTCCCGAAAAACGTATGACAGCTGTCGAGATCCCGAATCAAATCCGCCGGATCCTCCAGCCCCACATTAAACCGAATGAGCGTAACCGGCTTTTCCTCCGTGCTCTGCTCGGCAGCCCCGACTACAAGCACCAGGCTTTCATAACCGCCAAAGCTGAGACCGATCCGGAAATAGACGAGTTGATCAATCCATTGTTTCGCTTTCTCCAGCGGTTGCTCCAATTCGATCGACAGAAGGCTGCCCCAGCCGGTCATCTGCCGCTTTGCCAATTCGTGCTGGGGATGCTCGGGCAGCCCGGGGAAATTGACTTTGCGTATGCAGGATAGCGTGCCGAAATATTCGGCAATCTTCATCGCCGTATCGCCCAGCCGTGCCATCCTTAGCGGCAATGTCCGCAATCCTCTCATCATCAAGGAAGCCGTATGCGGAGTCATGATGCCCCCAAGAAGCTGATGATCCACCTGAGAGAGCCGCTCAATCCACGAAGAGCTGCCGATTACCGCTCCACCCAGCACATCGCTGTGGCCGCTCACGTATTTGGTCAGCGAATGCACAACCAGATCGATGCCGATATCTAGAGGATGCTGATGACAAGGCGACGCCCATGTATTGTCGATAATGGTTTCCAGTCCGCATTCGCGAGCAAGCCCGACGCAAGCTTGCAAATCCTGCAGTTGAAAGTAATAGCTGGTCGGACTTTCCAAATACAGAGCCCTCGTATTGCTCTGTACCGCCTGCCGAATGGCTTCTATCGAGGCGCCGTCCACATAAGTCACTTCTACTTGATAGCGGGACAGAAAGCTGTCCATAAACTCCCGGGTGCCGAAATACACTTGACTGACGCAAATCACATGATCGCCTGCGCTTACGCGCGACAGAATCGCTGCCGAAATAGCCGCCATCCCCGAGGCGAAACATTGCGCGCGCTCCCCGTGCTCCAGAGCCGCAAGCCGCTTCTCCAGCTCCATAACGGTCGGATTGCCCATGCGGCTGTACTTGTAGCCATGCCCCGGATGATCGCTGCTCGCATAAGTGAACAGCGTATTCTGGTAGATCGGGTACACGACGGCTCCCTGATGCCGTTCATCATGCTCGTCATGCGCGACCAGCGTATAGGGCATCGGATCGGAATCTAGGCCGAACGGATGGTTTCGACTACCCATTTGATTCGCTCCCTGTCTATGTCATGCGATAACGAACAGTCCGCGCCGACAATAAGTCCTTGCGTTCCCGCCTCGGCTACTAATTGTTTGGCAAATTGCTCAACCTCCGAGCGAGTGCCGCTGTGCAGAACGCCTGACTTCGTATTGTCGAAGCCGCCTAGAACGGCATGATCGCCCAAGTACTCCCTTCCCTCGCGAATGCCGAGCCCTTCGACGTAGATCGCCCAGTTGACCGCTTTGGCAGGATATTCCCTCCAATTATCCAATCTGTTGCGCACGCCCGCCCAGCCGCACATATGAAGGAGGTTGTTCGGACTGAAGCCGTTCGCGCGATCGAGCACGTATCTGTCGCTCGGCATAATCAGGTTGCGATACTCCCCTTCCGAGAACCGATCCATCTCGCCGCCTTGCAAGCAATAATAGATGCCTGTGCAGCCTGCCTCCGCAATGAGCCGTTCCGCCAGCGCCGCTTGATCCTCGGCTATTACGGTAAGCGCGTACAGGACGGCTTCCGGATCTTCCTTGAGATGTTTCATGACCAACTCGTCGGACGTCGCGAACCGGATGCAGGAGAAGGGGGCGAACAGGCTGTAGAAGGTGCAGCATTCCCCGTTCACGCCTTCCGTAATAAGCCGCGCCCGCTCCACTTGCTCCGTGATATAAGGATGATCCGCGCTCAGCGGCTTTATCTTCCTCCAATCGGCCGCTTCCTTGATTTCGACGGCTAGCGGGAATTGGAAATATCCATCGCACATGATTTTAATGAAATCGATGTCGGTCTCCCTGTAGTAGTTCAGATGGGCGTCGACACAAGCTTGCCCCATTCCTTCCTCTTCGTTGAAATGAAACCAGAACCCTACCGGCGGATAATCAACCGCCTCCTGATTAAGCGTACGCAGCATTCTTGTTATTTTGTCCATTTCTTCTGCTCCTCTCCCTCTGCTCACTTCTGCAAGATTCGTTCGATTGCCGTCAACTCGTCAGCCTCAATGCTAAGTCGATCCAAAGCGCCTACATTGTCTTCGATTTGCTCTACTTTACTAGCCCCGATCAAAACGGAGGCTACCTGCTTCTGCCTGAGCACCCACGCCAGCGCAAGCTGGGCAAGCGATTGTCCGCGCTGCCTGGCGATCTCGTTTAACTCGCGAAGTTTCTCCAGCTTCTCTGCCGTAACGTCTCCCGACTTCAAGAACGGACTGTTCGCGCTCGCCGCGCGCGAATCGTCAGGGATGCCGCCCAGATAACGATTCGTCAATAAACCTTGCGCGAGCGGACTAAACGCGATGCAGCCCGCCCCTCCTTCGTCAAGCACATCCAGCAACTCGTCTTCGACCCAGCGGTTGAACATGGAATACGTCGCTTGATGGATCAATAGGGGGATGCCCAGCCGTTTCAGAATGCCTATCGCTTCCCGCGTCTGTTCCGCGCTGTAATTGGAGATGCCCACGTACAACGCCTTGCCTTCCCGCACGATCTGCGCCAGCGCGCCCATTGTCTCTTCCAGCGGCGTATTCGGATCAGGCCGATGCGAGTAGAAAATATCGACATAATCCAGCCGCATTCGCTTCAGGCTTTGATCGAGACTGGCGATCAGGTTTTTGCGGGAGCCCCACTCTCCGTAGGGTCCGGGCCACATATAATATCCGGCTTTCGTCGAGACGATCATCTCATCCCGGTAAGCCTTCAGTTCCCGTGTAATGACGGTTCCGAACGTCTCTTCGGCAGAGCCAGGCGACGGCCCGTAATTATTGGCCAGATCAAAGTGGGTAATGCCGAGATCGAAGGCTCGAAGCATCATTGCCTTCGCGTTCGTATAGACGTCCACATCCCCGAAATTATGCCACATCCCGAGCGAGACAGCGGGAAGCTTCAAGCCCGAAACCCCGCATCGATTGTAGGTCATCTGTTCATAACGTTGCGCTTGCGCCTGATAATGGCTCATGGTCTGTCCCTCCATTCTTTTTACCCTTTGAGTCCCGTCGTGCTGATTCCGTCAACGATGTAGCGTTGGAAGAGAAAGAAGACGACGACGATCGGTATAATCGATAACACGGACATCGCAAACATCGCTCCCCAATCCGTCTTCATCGTCGGATCGGAAAAATTTTTGATCGCCAGCGATACGGTTGCCAGCTTAGGTGAATTCAAGTAGAGCAACGGGCTAAAGAAATCGTCCCAGGTCCAATAAAACTTGAATATCGCGGTCGTGATAAGCGGCGGCGTCAGCAGCGGCAGGATGACCATGGCGAATGTTCGATATTTGCCGCATCCGTCAATGACCGCCGCCTCGTCCAGCTCCTTCGGAATCCCTCTCATAAACTGAATAATCAGAAATATGAAGAAAGCTCCTCCGAAAAACGACGGCACGATGAGTGGAAGAAAGGTATTGATCCAGCCTATTTTGTGAAACAAAATATATTGGGGAATCATTAGCACTTCAGCCGGAAGCATCATCGTCAACATCATGCATGCGAACCAAAACGGCGCGAACTTGAAGCGGATTCTGGCAAAACCGTAGGCCACCAGCGCGGAGGATATTACCGTCCCCAGAACCGATAAAATCGTTATGATAAACGAGTTTTTAAAAAATACGGAAAACGAAATGCCGGCAAACCCTTTAAACCCCGTCACATAGTTATCGAAGCTCCACTCGCTTGGAATTAACTGATGCGAATTGACGAAAATCTCGGTCGTATCCTTGAGCGAACTCGACAGCATCCATAACATGGGATACAGCATGACGAGCGCAAATGCCGTAACCGCCAGATGAAAAATCCCACTTCGGAGCAGGCGTATTGTCCTCACAGACGTTCCCATGTCTTAGTCCCCCTTCGACTCGTAATGCACCCAATGCCTGGACGTCGTGAACACTATCGCCGTGAAAGCCGCGATAACCATCAGCAGAATCCAGGCCATCGCCGAGCCATAACCCATCTCGTAATACCTGAACGACTTCTCGTACAAATACAGCACGTAGAACAACGTTTTGTCGAAGGGTCCCCCTCCGGTTACGATCATTCCTTCGGTAAACACTTTAAATCCGTTAATGATGCCCATGATCAAGTTGAACAGAAGCACGGGAGTCAGCAGCGGCAACGTTATCGACTTAAAACGTTGGAAGGAACCGGCCCCGTCTACTTCGGAAGCCTCGTATAACTCCTTGGGCACTTGCTTCAATCCTGCGAGGAAGATCAGCATGGCGGAACCGAATTGCCATACCGACAACAGGATCAACGAAGGCAGCGCCGTGGACGGATGCGTGATCCACGATATTTTGTCGGTGATGCCGAAGGCGCTCTCAAGAAATGAGTTGAGCGCTCCGTTAAGACCGAACAGATGGCGCCACATCACCGCAACCGCCACGCTACCTCCAATAAGCGTAGGCAAATAATAAGCGGAACGGAAAAACCCGAGAAATCGGAGCTTCTGATTCAGAACCATCGCCACGATCAGCGCAAAGACGAGACGCAAGGGGATGGCAACGAATACGAAGAGAAGCGTCGCCTTCACCGACAGCCAGTACCGGCTGTCTTCCGTAAACATCGCTTTGAAGTTGTTCATTCCTACCCATTCGGGCGGGGATAAAATATCGTAGCGCGTAAAGGCGAGAAACAAGGACGCTCCGATGGGAATGATTGAAAAGACAAGAAATCCGAACAGCCAGGGGAATATGAAGAGATATCCTGCCGTATTGTCGGAAGACCATATGGATTTGTTGCCAACTCCGCGCATGCTCTTGTCACCTCCTGGCTGTGGAATCGTTACTTGGCTTTCGCCAAAGCCGCATTCGCTTCCGTTCTAAATTTGGCCGCGCCTTCTGCAGGCGTAATTCGCTCGTAAAAAATTTCCGAAGCTACGTTGGTAAAGATTTTCCCGACCTCCGAGCCGGCAACCGGCGCAGGCGGATCTATCTCGGAGGAATGCTGCTCGACCACTTGGAGATATGCCGACACTCGCTTCTGAGTCTCCGAGAACGTGGCTTGCATCTCCTGCACCAGATTCGGATGATACGGCATGCCGAAGTAAGCGTTTAGCGATTTGGCGGCGTCGATGTTGTTTGTAAAAAATTCGATGAACATGGCCGCTTCTTTCGGATGTTCGGAACCCGACCACACCCCGTGGAAGAAGGACGGTTTCATATACATGCCTTTGCCGTCGCCGGAGCCCGGATACATCGCCATCCCTAGCTCTTTGCCGAGTTGAGTCTCCATAATGTCGGCGTGATTGCTCCAGTAGGAATAGCCGCCAAAGGCGGATTCGCCTTTCGGAAACGGTCCATCTTCCAAACCTCGAATTTCCAGTTCAACGCTGATAGGGCTGATCATTTCTTCCTTCTGCCATCTAAGCTGCTGCTCCATAAACTCAACAAACAATTGATCGTCCTCATAACCTAACGTCTTCTGGTCGGCTGCGTACAGCTTCTGCCCGTGCTGCCTCAACCAGACTTCAAAGTGTTCGCGGGCCAGATGGGTATCTCCGTACAAACCAAGCTTATCCTTTACGGCACGCAGATCGGCTTCGTATTGCTCCCATGTATAGTCCGGTTCGGGTGGATTTACGCCGGCTTCCGCGAGCTTGTCGGGATCGTAGAACATAACAAGCGCGTTGTTGCCGATGTTAATGCCGTAAGTGACGCCGTCGATCATGCCGCCCTTCATATTAACTTCGGCAACGCCCTCCATATTGATGGTTTGATCGGAGATGTAATCGTCAAGCGGCGTCAGCAGCCCTTTATTGACATAGTTTTTAATTTGCGCGTAGTCCACCCGGATAATGTCCGGCAAGCTGTTGGATGCAGCCTGTACATTGATTTTGTCGTTGTAGGCGTCTCCGGCGTAATATTCGGCTTCGATCTTGATGTGAGGATACGCTTTCTCGAACAGTTCGATCACAGCATTGTTTTTGTCTACGGTTAGCTGCGAGCCTGCCCAATAAGACATTCTAAGCGTTACGTCCTTAGGCGCCTTGTCCGTTTGGTTCGAACCGTTGTTCGTCGAAGGCGACCCTGGATTTCCATTACTGCCTTGCGAGCAGCCTGCCAACGTCATTGTCAGCGATATGGCGAGCAGACCGATAACCTTCATTGCTTTCCTCAAGACTATCCCCTCCCAAATAATGTTTGCAGATGGCGCTTTACCCTGTTCTCAACTTGTCTGCTCCCTAATTGTAACCGCTTGCTGTTTTTCGAATAACCGAAAAAGCAGAGACTTTAGGTAGAATTTTCAGTGTTGCGTCAAGCGTACGATATTAAGATCCCACAAAGCTCCGTTATGCAAGGGTTGTCCTTCTAACGGACAGGAGCGTCGCTATTCTGCCTATGGACGCTAATCAGGGTTACTTTCCGATTCATCGGCGTTTTTAACGCCTACAGTTGCTCGTTCGCCTACTTTTTGGAGCCATAAGCGTTACTAACGACTATGCATGCCAATCAGAGTTACTTTCCGGTCCGTCGGCGTTTTTAACGCCTATAGCTGCTCGTTCTCCTACTTTTGGGAGCCATAAGCGTTACTACCGCCTATGGACGCTAATCAGAGTTACTTTCCGGTCCATCGGCGTTTTTAACGCCTACAGTTGCTCGTTCGCCTACTTTTTGGAGCCATAAGCGTTACTAACGACTATGCACCGCTATTCAGAGTTACTCTCCGGTCCATCGGCGTTTTTAACGCCTACAGCTGCTCGTTCGCCTACTTTTTGGAGCCATAAGGCGTTACTACCGCCTATGGACGATAATCAGAGCTACAATTGATCATCGCGGTATCCACATTCTAAATTGTTGCATCATTTTTTATACATCAAAAAACCGTGCATACGAATATGCACGGTTTGTTTTTGCAGCAGGCTAAGCCGGCTTCTCGGATTTCGCCGCTTCTTCCTCTTCCTTTAACTTGCGGCGCTTGCGCAGCTTCGGTAGTCTGCGATCAACGTTTTTTTTTAGGCCGTAGAGCGCGTACAGCAAGAGAGGAACGAACAAAATCTTGGACAGCTGGCTCTCGAACAACAAGCCGAGCGCCACGGACACGACAACGACGATCGGCACGAGCCAGACAGCGCTCCGCGGAATGCCGACCTTCTTGAAGTTCGGGTACCGAATGGTGCTGACCATCAGGCAGGACAATAAGACGGTGCTTCCCAGCAGGACGCCTACCGGAATATCGTCCTTAAACAGCGCCAATGTGGCGAGCACGCCGCCGGCAGCCGGTATCGGGAGGCCGATAAAGTAACCCGCCGAGCTTGTAATGACATTGAATCTTGCGAGGCGGAGCGCCCCGCATATGGGGAAGATGGCAGTCACGGTCCAAGCAAGCGCCGGACTGAGATCTTGAAATGCAACGACATACATAATAAAGGCAGGCGCCACTCCGAAGGAGATGACATCGGATAAGGAGTCGAGCTCCTTGCCGAACTCGCTCTGCGCGTTGAGAGCACGTGCTACCCGGCCGTCCACGCCGTCAAGCAGCATGGCGATCAGCACCATCATGGCCGCCATTTGCGGCTTTTCGTTGAAAACCATAAGGATGGCTATTACGCCAAGAAACAAATTACCAACCGTGAGAAGGCTCGGTATCGACTTTAAGATCATCTATTCCACCTCTTCTCTACTATGCCCCACGACTAAGCCTATTCGCACGTCAATGATTGGAACACATTCTATCCATTGTACTCGAGATTAAATTTGCCTGTCAATGAACATCTGCTCTTGAATCCGCTTGAGTCCGTCCTTGATCGCGCGCGCGCGCACCTCTCCGATGCCGTCGACTTCGTCGAGCTCCTCGATCGTCGCCATGAGAATATGCGGCAGACGGCCGAACCGTTCTACCAAATTGTTCATGATGATCTGCGGCAGTCGCGGAATTTTGTTCAGCAGTCTAAAGCCTCTCGGCAGCACGGATTCGTCCGCCATGTTGTTGGTGTGAGGATAGCCGATCAGGCGTACGATCGGAGACTCGTCCAGAAGCTCGTCTGAGCTGAGCTTCCTCAGAGCGAGGCGAATTTCGCGAATTTTGTCATCCGAGTTGTCCTTCGCATAATCCTTGAGGAGGTTCCATGCATCTTGTTCGACGCCTCCGACGAGCTCATCCATCTGCATGCTGACGAGACGCCCTTCCGTGCCGAGCTCCGTTATATAACGGTTAATCTCCAGCTTGACGCGCAGCACCATCTCCACGCGCTGAATGACATGCGCCACTTCTTGCAGCGTCACAAGCTCTTCGAACTCCAGAGCCGACAAATTCGTAAGCGATTGCGACAGGACCGCCTTGTATTTCTCCAGCGTCTGGATCGCCTGATTCGCCTTCGTCAGAATGACGCCGATGTCCTTAAGCGAGTACCTTAGATTGCCCTGGTACAAGGTGATGATATTGCGCCTCTGCGAGATCGACACGACCAGCCTGCCCGTTTGCTTGGCTACGCGCTCCGCCGTCCGGTGACGTATGCCCGTCTCAATCGACGGGATGGAGCTGTTCGGGATCAACTGCGTATTCGCGTACAGAATGCGGCGCATATCCTCGCTCATAATAATGGCTCCGTCCATCTTCGCGAGTTCGTATAGATAGTTCGGCGAGAAATCGCAATTAATGGAGAAACCTCCGTCCACGACCTCCATCACCTCGGGGCTGTAGCCCACGACGATAAGAGCTCCCGTCTTCGCGCGCAGCACGTTTTCCAGCCCTTCGCGGAACGGGGTCCCTGGCGACACTAACTGCAGCAATTGGTTCATAACTTCCTGATGCGTCGGTTCTTTCATTTTATCTCTTGCCCCCTATCCCAGCGCTGCCTTTAACGCTTCTGCTACTGTATTTACGCCGATGATCTCGATTCCGTCCGGCGCTTTCCAGCCCTTGAGACTTTTCTCCGGCATAATGACCCGCTTGAAGCCGAGCTTCTCGGCTTCCTTTACCCGTTGTTCCGCTCTGGAGACCGCCCGGACCTCGCCCGTCAGCCCCACTTCTCCAAAAATAACATCATACGGCTTCGTAGGCGCATCCCGGAAGCTGGACGCCAGGCTGACTGCCGCGGCCAGATCGACGGCAGGCTCGTCGAGCTTTACGCCGCCGGCAACGTTTAGATAGGCATCCTGCGTCTGGAGAAACATCCCGTTGCGTTTTTCCAGCACCGCGATGATTAGGGCCATCCGATGATGGTCGATGCCTGTCGACATCCGCCTCGGCGACGGGAAATTCGTCGTCGCGACAAGCGCCTGCAACTCGACCAGGACAGGCCTCGTGCCTTCCATGCTGGCCACGACCGTCGAGCCCGATACGCCGAGCGGCCGTTCCGACAGAAACAGCTCCGACGGATTGGATACTTCGCGCAGGCCGTCCTCGTTCATCTCGAAGATTCCGATCTCGTTCGTGGAGCCGAACCTGTTCTTTACCGCGCGCAACAACCGGTATGTATGATGCCGCTCGCCCTCGAAGTACAGCACGCAGTCCACCATGTGCTCAAGCAGACGAGGACCGGCGATGGCGCCTTCCTTTGTGACGTGGCCGACAAGTACGGTCGCGATGCCTTTAATCTTCGCCGTACGCATGAAGTGCGCCGTGCACTCCCTCACCTGCGACACGCTGCCCGGGGCCGACTCGACCCGCGGTTCGTAGACCGTCTGGATGGAGTCGATAACCAGGAAATCCGGATCTATGGATTCGATCGCATCATTAATATGCTCCATATTCGTCTCGCACAGCACATATAATGTTTCCGTCAGCGCTCCGAGCCGATCCGCCCTCAGCTTCGTCTGCCTTACGGATTCCTCCCCGGATATGTACAGCACCTTCAGTCCCTTGACGGCCAAAGCATGCGACGTCTGCAGCAAGAGCGTAGACTTGCCGATACCCGGATCTCCGCCAACCAATATGAGCGAGCCCGGCACGACGCCGCCTCCCAGCACACGGTTTAATTCCACCATCCGGGTTTCGATGCGCGGCTCTTGCCCACTTTCTATGTGTATGATCGATTGTGGTTTTTCTTTCGTATGGATTCCCGATAAACCGATGCCTTTCGTCTTCACGACGGTTTCCTTTTCTTCCACCATCGTGTTCCAAGCTTGGCAGCCCGGGCATTTGCCCAGCCACTTTGCCGACTCGTTGCCGCATTCGGTGCATACGAATTTCGTTTTTATTTTGGCCATGCGAGGATAGCTCCCTTACGAATTCCGTTTTTGCTCATCTTCAAAGTTTACCATTATATGCTCCGCCAAGGAAGGCACACCGTGTACGAAAATCATTGTGAACTTAGCCTATCCGATTTCAGGACGCAGTCCATATTCATAAGTTATTATCGGTTAAAACGCCTGGTTTTTAGAAGGATAATTCCTTGTTAATGTGTGAAATTAATTAAATAACAATCAATAACACCTTATATTTAAAGCCAATCAGTCATTATCTTTAGTTTAATATGTGCAAAAAAATATTTTGAATCGGTTTCTTCAATGAACGTGTCGAGGATACGGCGTATAAGGGGAACGAAGTATTCGAGCGGAGAGAACGGCTAATCGCAGACATGTCGCTAAAAGTCTGCGTGGTATGCGCCCATAACGATTTGATGTTTATCAGCATCGCTGTAGCTATCTTTGGAAAAAAAATGCAGATGGAAGCTCACGATGGACAAGCGGACTCCGTCCATCATAAGCTATCATCTGCGCGATTCAAAAAATTTAATCCAGCATAGTCAAGTATGATCGTGGTATTCCTTTCTCCTGGTGACGCATAGTGCTAAACAGAAGTTTCTTGCATCATATGCCATATCACTCCTAACAACTTTGCCAATCCAGAACCTGCTTATCATCCAAGAGCTTCTGCCGCAGCCTCGCATATTCCACATCCTGCACTGTGCAATCCGCTTCAATCGCTAGCGCTGCCGCAGTAGCAGCCGACTGGCCAAGGATCATAAACACCGGCTCCATCCGGATGGAGCCGTAGGCAATATGTGATGTGGACAGACAGATCGGTACGAGGAGATTGTCGCACTCCCCTTCTTTCGGCACGATCGAACGGTAAGAAATTGGGTAAGGCGCGCTGGAAGGCACTTCAACATTCCCTTCATTGATACATCTGCCGTCAATGACAAGGCGCCGGCAATTATGCGAATCCATCTTGTAGGATGCGAGACCTACAGAATCATGAGCCTGGTCATAGCCGCGGCAATGCCGCTCAGTCATGACAAGAGACGATATCATACGGCGTCCCTCCCGAACATAAAGCTGCGGCGTCCAATGCCCCGTATTCGGATATTCATCCGCAGGCAATCCCCACTGGCCTACCTCGTTACGAATCGCTTCGGGAATCTGGTCGTCGTGGCCGAGGAAGTATAAGAGTCCCATATTATGTCGGCGAATATCTTGAAACAATCGTTCACGAGTCCGAACATCTCCCTCGGGCCATTGGTCACAGCCGCCGATGTAATCGGTTGACACCGCCCCGAAATTGTTCAGGTCGGTTTTCCCGTTTGGCATTGGCTTGTGCAGGCGCAGGGCATCCCATACGCCGGCCTTAATGTATCTTGCAAGCAACGTGTAGGCATCTGGATTATATCCCGGCGGCTGCGGTATCGGCAGCCGATTGTCCGGGACGTTCGTTAGACAGATTCGAAAATTATAAGCCTGAACACTGGCATCGCCCGCCCCTTGGTGAAGAACCGGCACATCCTGTACGCCCGCAATCAATCCGCTGTCCGGCTTGCCCGGAACGATGTAGGGATCAACCCAAGTTTTGAAATTATGGTTCGGGTGCCCGTAATGTACGCCGTTTAATGTCTCCTGGTAAACCTCGTTGGCTTCTCTTCCTACATGATAGGAAACCCCGGCGCTTGCCAGCAGATCGCCTTCATAGGTAGCATCGATAAAAATCCGGGCGCAAAACTGACTGCCGTCCTTCATGACCAGACACGCAATCCGCTCTCCGTTCTTTTCGACAATATCAAGCTGTTTCCCGAAATAAACAGGCACCTCGGCCGATTGCAGCCAGTCCTCATAAATGCTTTTGGCGACGCTTGGCTCAAAGGTCCACTGTGTGCCATCCGCATCCCCACCTCCGTAATGTTTCCCCAGCGCTTCGTAGAATTCGCGGGCAATGCCGCCAATTGCCGCTTTGTTGCCGGTATCGGTCATCCCCAAACCGCCTGTCGTCAATCCGCCCAAATGGAGACCGGACTCAACAATTACAACCTTTAAGCCCATTCTTCTGGCTTGGATAGCGGCGGCAATTCCGGCCGAACTTGCTCCGTATATGCAGAGATCCGAATGGATCGGTTTTTCCATCGACTTATGCGCTCCGGTTTCGTTTTTGTGCTTGTGAAAATCAATATTGGACATATCCTTGTTTCCCTCCACTATAAGTTTGCAACTTATTGTTATCGTCAGCCAAAATGTTGGCGGATGAATGGCCAGACATGTTCTTCCATACATCCATGCTCACATCCGCCTCATCCCATAATCGTCTGGCATTGGCAAGCCCGATCTGCGCTCCAAGCCTGCATTCCTCCATCCCCTCAAATTCGAGGGACAAATAGCCGTCGTAGCCGGATGCCTTTATCAAGCGAATAATTTCCCGCGTGTCGACATCCCCTTGCCCAAAGATCGCCCCGCGCAAATAATTGCCGGATGTGCTCCGCATCCAGCCTTGTCCCGGATTGCGATGCTCCGGACGCTTATAAAAGTCTTTTAAATGGATGACCGAAGCATAACCGATCATTTTTTTGACCGCCGCCACAGGATTCTCATCCACTACCAGGAAGTTCCCGATATCCAGCGTCACTCGGAAATTGGACCTATCCACCGCATGCAGCAGCATTTGCACCCGTTCACTGGCCTGCATATGATAACCGTGGTTTTCCACGCTGGTCACTATGCCATATTGCTGCGCGTAGTCGGCTACAATACGGCAAGCCGCGGCGAGCTTATCCAAATCTTGTTGAAAACGCATGATCGTGGCTTCCGCAACCGGGCGTTTGGCCACATCATGCCGCATCCGTTTGACGCCCAGCCGATGAGCGATATCGACCTGCCGGCAGACACGTTCGATTTCCGCCTTATATTGCTCCTCCGTCTCCGTAATGAAATTGGCCGAAACGGTATAATTCGACAACTCGATGCCAGCTTGTTCGGCAAATGTCCGCAGCGTATCTGCGGATTTAAGGTCGTTCCCCCAATCGAAGCCGACCGGTACAAGCTCGATATGCTCAGCCCCCTGCTCCGCAGCCCAGCGAATGACCTCCTCGATCGTCATTTGCCCGGCACGCAACGCTTTCAGCAAACTATATGTGCTTAGTCCAAGCTTCACATCTGCACCTCCCCTGCTTGAAGCGAAATGGTGCGTTTCTCCACTGCAGATTGATTGGCCGCCAAAGTAAACGCCAACGTCCTGACGCCGTCCGCATAGCTGCTGCACACCAGTTCCTGCCGCCCGTTCTTCACCGCCTGCACAAACGCCAGATCCTGCATATACATCGCGTTTTGATCCGAAGTAAGCGTCTCGTTGCGTTCGGCATCGATAATCGTGATCGTTTTGTTGTTTACGATATGCACGAAGAAGTCCGCTCCGAACAGCTTGATTTCCGATCCCCGATGATACGGCGAAACACAGGATTCGGTCACGCTGCCCACTGCTCCGGATGCCGTCGCAAAGGAAATGGCGCCTGCGTCGTAGATCGTCGATTCTGGCGCAGTCTCCGTCAAGGAAGCACGCCCGAAATGGGCGTGCACCTCCGCTAGTTCTCCTGCCAAAAAACGAATCATATCCACCTGATGAGTGACGGCATCTACAAGATGACCGCCTGACTGCTTCAGCTGCCACCACCATTTCCCCGGATGTGATGTACCGAATCGATGCGCCTGAATTAAATGAATACGTCTTCCTTGCAAATAACGGCGCGTTTCCTGTACGGTATCGTAATAGCGCAAACAATAACCTGCCGCGTTAATCAAACCGGATTGCTCAATGAGCCGCGCTTTTCCAAGCGCGATGTCCAGATCCAGCCCAAGCGGCTTTTCTACGAATAGATGAATGCCTCTTTGTACAGCCATTTCCTCCAGATCTCCACGAGCAAACTGCGGAACGCATATAAAGACGGCGTCGATCTGTTGATTGTTCAGCAGTTGGTTTGGGCTTTCGGCCACCGTCGCCCCGGCTTCCGCAGCGGCCAACGCCGCCGCTTCCCCATTTATATCGTAGACGCTGACAACTTCCGCTTCCTCGATTTTGGACAAAGCCCTGATATGGCTGCGTGCGATTGAACCCGCGCCGAGTATTCCAATTTTTATGCTCATTGATGCAGTCAGACCTTTCCTTTAGTAATGGGACGATGGCAGAACAACCGGCTTGCCGCTGGCGATTGACTCGTCAATGGCGAAACAAGCCTCCATCGTTTTGTATGCGTCCTTGAATTCACAGCGGGTGTCCAGATTGTTCCGTACCGCCTTAATAAATTCATTTATTTCCTCCACAAACGGATGATGGGATACATCTCCGCTGTCCGGCAGGATAGTCGGAATGACGCTGTAATCCGTTTGCCCCGGCAGCTTGTGGCTGAATAACTGATTATTCATAATCGCGCCTTTTTCGCCCAGCAGGTTCACATTAAATTTGTAAGGCGTCTTGCACTCCAACGAGGAAGAAACCTTGCCGATCCCACCGTTGCGCAGCTTGAATATGGCAATGGCATTGGGATCAAATTCATATTCGGAATCGGCCCATGTCCTGCAGCTGTACGCCGTCACCTCGGCAATATCGCCGGCAAAATAACGCACCGCATCCACGGCATGACAGCCTGCGGACAACATACTGCTTCCTCCGAGCGCGCTTGTTTTGCTCCAACGATACTGCGGATACTGCGGCCCCACGTGATGCCAGTAGTCTACCTGGGCCATGTAAACCCGACCGATAGCATCGTCCTCAATCAAAGCTTTCGTCATGTCGAAAGAGGGATTCCAGCGCAAGACGAAGCTCGCCGCCGTACGAACCGGATATCGCTCCAAGGCTTCCGCCATCCTCAGCAGCTCCGTGCGGTTCATCGCCAGCGGTTTCTCGATGACGATATGTTTGCCATGCTGAGCCGCCTGAATCGCATATTCCGGCCGCAAATCCGGCGTGGAGCACAATACGACCGCATCCACCTGCGAATCGTGGACAACATCCTCATACCGTTCCACAACTTTAGCTTCTACACCAAGCTCTTGCAGCCGGGCTTTGGCAAACGTTTTGTTGCGGCTGACTACAGCGTAAACCTCGGCGTCCTCCGAGGCGTGAACTGCCTTTACATATTCCCCTGCCACCCAACCGCTTCCAACAATCGCGAACTTCAATTTCCCCATTGCTCCCACAACCTCCACTCTAAGACTTGACCTCCACCGTTATTTCCTGACTTGTCGACGTACCGGCATAATTGATCAGTTCCGCCCGATAGACATACGTACCGGGGCCTCTGGAACGAATTTCGGTCAACGCCGTTTGGGACTGCGGGGATTGTTCGGTTAGAAATTGCGTATCGATCAACACATCATTTTCATACAGACGATACTCATTCCCGTTGATTCCCCACCATACGTTCATCACAACATTAAAATCCCCGCTTGCAGACCAATTGTTATGCGACAACACCGGAAGAGCGGGTGCGGCCTGCGTTACTTCAACGATCATCTCATCAGTGCGGGACACCCCGAACGCATTGGCCAGGATCGCGTAATATCGATACGAGCCGTTTGGTTTGTTTGCCACAGCAGTAGTGGCCGATTGCGCATCAGGAGAAGATGCCTCCAGAATTCGGGTATCCATCAGCGTATCGTCTTCATAGAGCCGGTACACGTTGCCGTTGTTGCCCCACCACAAATCCATCCGCACCTCGTAAGTGCCGTCCAGCAAGCCGTTGATATGCCCCTGATTATTCGAAAGCCGGGCCGTGGAAGGAATCTTGTCCCCAGACTGACCATTGGGATGAATAGCCAGCACAATATTGTAATCCTTATAGTTGAAATAAGGCACCTCGGCTGTCGGCTTGATAACCAGAATCGTCTGACTGCTGCCCCTCATTTCGTTTGCCTGAATCGTACTGTCCAGAAGCAGCGCCGATCCGTTCGTTTTATGCGTCAATACGCCGGTGACTCGAAGTCCCTGTACAATATTTTGCGTGACGCGGAACGGGAAATCCTCTACCGAAACGACCATTCGATTCATGCCGCTGGCTGTGCCTGTACTGCTGACAGGCAGCGCAAACGGCTCATAGGAGCTCAAGTCTTCTCTCGGATGCAGCGTAATGACGATATCGTAATCCGGATACGTTGCATATGGCACCTCGGCTGTTGGACTGATCAGGAGAACCGCGGTTCCATTGCTCCGCACTTCATTGCCCGAAACTATACTGTCGAGCTCCAGCACAGAGCCGTTTGTCCGATGGGTCAATACGCCCGTTACACGCAGTCCTTCAAACAGATTTTCGGTGACGGCAAACGGAATATCATCCGTTCGAACGACAAAACGAAGCATATTGTTGTGAATTCCTGTGCTCGTAACCTCCAACTGAACAGGATCAAATTTGCCTTGTTCCTGTATGGAAATGGCCGGATTTGCAAAGTCCGTTGGTCGCAAGGCTCCTCCGCCCAAGCTTTCTGTCTGGCCAGTTGTTGTCAACGCCTTAAGCGTGTACACAAAATCTTTGGCCGGATCATCCACTTTAATCAGAAATTCATAGGGATATCCGCTCTTCTCCGCCGTATAAGCTTCCGAACCGATCTGATAGTTGATTGTCACTTTGCTCGTCTTATCGTTCATGTCCGATACGTAGACGTACGCATAATAGCTGTCCGGCGCAACCTGAATCACATGCCCTTTGCCTCTTGTATGCTCCGTCACGGTGCCGCGCGGATTGTTCGAGAACTCGTAATCCGTTTTGGCGAAACCCGGCGTCTCGACACCGGCAATTTCCAACACGATTGAACGGATGCCTTTGGCCGGAATTTCAATCGAGAACTGGCCGTTGACTACCGTCGTCTCATAAGTGGTCCCATCGGCGGCATACACAACAGCAACGCCCGAATAATCGGCGGCTCCCGGCACTTTCTCACCCAGCGTGATCGTGCTTGCAATCGGATTATTGCTTTCATTCATCAAGGCAAGACCCAACACGCCATCCTTTCGTGCGGCGATATAGTCGATCTCCACCGAGCCAGGATCGATAATTCCCCGGTCCAGCCACAGCCACATATCGTCTTCGTCATAGAAACGACCCGGCGCATGTCCGTATTGATTGGAAATAAAATAGGCATAACCGGATTGATAAATCGAAGGGAATTCAATATGCTGCTCCGATTTGGCCCACGCGCTGTTGATGAGAAAATCTTCCAGCATCGAGATAAACACCGGGATATGATGCCAATAGACGGTTGTATAATCCGGTCCTGTATAAGGATAGTCCTCTTTCATCGTATGGAAGAGATAGCGGTCCTGGTAATACCCCGGATAATTGCCGTATCGTCCAACCACTGCATTACGCGCCATTGTTTCAAAATACGGGTCACCTGTATAAACGGACAATTTGACCATCATCCCGGCCCAGTTATTCATGGAAATAATATTTCCATGTCCCGGCGTGCGCCAATGCTCCGTTCCTTGTCCCGCCTTGGCTGGCAGCCACCCGGGAGCCGTTTCCGGCTGCAGGGATAAACCCGCTTCCTTGGGCGATTTTGCTTCGCCGTCTATATTCCCCAGTCTCCACTTCTGCTCTCCATGCCACCAAAAATCAAAACGTTCGGCGAAGATTGGACGCTCAGCAGTGGCCACAGGGTCCAGGACGTAGTCCGTCGTGGCGTAATCATTGTGATAACCGGTCGTCCATATTTCCGTAGCCAACAGCCTGCCGCCTTCTTCGGCAGCCTCCAGGTATTTCGCATCTCCCGTTGCTTCATACGCAGCCAGAAATGCGGTCACCATCGGATAATATTCGGCGTACACAAAGCTGTTGAAATACGGAACGTCACGATTAGCCCCGTGATACGGGAGGGCTTGCAAATATTGTTCGGCCAATGCAACAACCTGCTCCAGATAAGCATCATCTTCGGTATATTTATACATGGCCGCCTGATCAGTGATCCCTCTCAAATTGATGGATTCCGAAGCAGTATGCACCGCCTGGTTCAACAGAAACGGCATGCGTCCTTGCGTCATCTCATACAAACCGCCATATACACTGGCCGTATAATTGCTTACCGGTCCGCCAAGCGGCGCAGGATAGCTACTATAATTGGCGCCGCCTGAGCTGGTGGTCATTTTGAAATGATAATTTTGTTTGCTGAGCATGTAAGCCAATGTCGGGACGGCTCGTTTATCCAGCAACTCCTCATCCTCAGTCAGTAAGTAGCGCTGCAGGGCCGCCATCGAATTTGCCACTGTTGTCATGCCTTGTTGTTCCATGTTGTAATGGGCCATATTAACCGGGTCCCAGCCGCCGTATGCATCATCCATCATTAGATCGGTTGCGTTGTAGATCGCTTCATTAATGGAATGGTAATAATTCGTGCGCAAATCCGTAAAATTGTACAGCTTTTCCGAAACATGCTTAAACGTATCGTACCAAGAGGACAAGCGGTTAATAATACGGAAAGACACCTCATAGCTGTCCCCATCCTCGAACAGGCTGTTATCCGTTCCAAACATCGGGGCAATCAGTTGCGGCCTCACATTTCCATCCTGGTCCCGCAATACAAGTCCAAAATTGGAGGTTTCCGGGAGCGTATATCCTTGCGGAACACTACCGGGATCCATGACGATACCCGAAGTCAGCTCATGGCCCGACACTTTGGATTGATTGTCCGTAAAATGCAAAGTGGCCATCGGCGTAAACATAAAGCTTTCGGGAATCATAATTGGACTGTCTGGAACCGCTTTCTTCACATACAACAGCGGAGCCGTGACCGTATCATAATCTTCATAAGCTACTCCGTCCCCGCTGAACAGCAGGAAAGAGTAGGCTCCTCCCTCGACAAAATCAGCCTTAAGCGTCACTTTCGGGTCGTCGGTAAGTGAATCCAGCTCAAAAACAACCTTCAAATCGGCCTCGGTATTCGGAAATACCAGTTCGACCTTGTTGGCATCCAGCATGGTGTAATCGGAAGGAATAAACCAAATGGGGTACCCTGTGCGGAAATAGTCGTCAACAAGCTGACTCGCCTCTACCCCGTTGACTTCCACCCGCTGCAGCACTCTGGAATAAGTCTGGTCGACGACACCCAATTCACTATGGAGCGCCTTCATCATCAATACGCCAAACTCCTCGGTTTTGGCCTTGACCGGGACCCAGTCGTTTCCTTGTTTGATGAATATCTCGTTCTGCACCAACATGCCTTCAGCGCCCGCTCCCCGATGAAACACCACCTTGACGGAATCGTTTTCGATGGAGTCCGTCTCGATCGGAGCAACGTCTTCCTTGGCCCACGCAGGATATACCGCAGACGGCAAGGAATCAAACGGGTTTTGCGGCTGGACGATCTCCAACAGCTCCTCCTTGTCCTCCGGCGGAACCAGCGTTACATCGTTGCTTAGGAAAAAACCTTCGCTCCGCGCATAAAAGCCGGATGTATCATGCAGGGCCAATTCATGTATTCCCTCATCCAGATGAAATACTCCCACCTCGGACCAGCGGAAACCTTCCTGACCGTGATCGCCGAACGTCTCCGCCGCCATCGTGCCGTCAACAGATACATGGAACGAGCGGATGCCAGGCGAATTATTCGCAAAGTCGCGATCTCTCACCCACAGCCGATAATTTCCCGCTTCCGTAATGTTCACATCCGCAATGGCAGGTTCGCCGCCGGAACCATCCGCATCCTCGATGGACTGCGCGGTAACGCGTCCAAGCAAAAAGTCGCCGCTAAGCGTCCATGAACCAAACGTCTTGAATTGATTCGGGGGAATATAGAAGTGCTGGTCTTCTTCACCGCTCGCATCTACCTGCGATACAATGCCATGCATACCGATCAGACAAACGCATGCAAACAGAAGCATCGTCAATAACCGCATCTTATTCATCATGCCCCTCCTAAATTCTTTTGGTTGAAAGAACGGTCCGCCGCAATTTACTTGCAGCGGACAGAACGTTTTATTGAATCGACTCAATGAACGCATTCATTTCTTGCATATATTGCTCGCCGCCGTTTTTGTACCAATCGTCCCGGATTTGATCCAGTTGCTCCAGCGGTAGTTCGCCCAACATGATACGTGTCGTCATTTCGTCCCATGTCAGTTTGTAATCCATATAATCCGGCTGTCTGGCAGCAGGTGGTGTATAACCCTGGTCCAAAGAAGCAACCGCCGCATCCACCGACTTCTGAATTGCTGGCAACGTTTCTTTGATAGCTTCCTGCGAATAGCTGGCCGGACTCATGAAGAAACTCGGATCGTCGTGGCGCCTAACAATGGAGCGCAATGTGTACAAACCCCGTGATGCATCCTCCATGTACACCTTCTTGCCGCCCTCTACTTTGTAATGTATGTTCTCAATACCATTGGAAACCATCTCCCAACCCTCATCGGACAACAGGTAATCAAACACTTCTACCACTTTCTGGGGATTTTCCGCCTCTGAAGTAATGGCCCATACGCCCCAAATGCCAGTACCGTATACGCCTCCCTTTACTTCTCCATCTGGCCCTTTAACCGTCACATAAACCAATTCAGCATTAGGATTTGTTTCCTGCATTTTGTCTTGCCTTGATTTTACTTGACCTACAAAGCCGCGAATCACGCCGGTAATACCTCTTGAGAATCGATCCGATGCAGCATCGATATCATTAATGGGAGAATCCGGGTCAATGATTCCCTCTTTGTACGCGTCCCTCGTATACTGTAATATATTAGGATAGATGTCACTGTTGCGATCGTATTCTGGAAGCGTGTAAGTATACTCCCCTGCTCCGTAGTTCTGCCAGCCCAAATGTCCAAGCTCCGATACCAAGACAGGCTCCAGAACCTTGCTCGCATTCAGATAGGTTCCGTATCCATAGGTGTCATTCTGTTTATTGCCATCCGGATCGTCAAATGAAAACTTGCGCAATAAATCAGTAAATTGTTCCACAGTGAATTCGTTATTTTCTGGCATCTCGATGCCCAGACTGTCCATCCAATCCTTACGTACAAAAAATCCATCGTATCTCGTAATCGAGGTGCGCGGTATTCCGTATACATTACCGTCACGCAGCGTCTTTAACGCTTCCCAAGAATGTTCATAGCTGTAACTCATTAAATTGCTTGATTTCTCAAGATAGTCATTAAGCGGGATTAGAGCGCCGTCATTGACCGCATTCAGGAAAATTTCATCTTGTTCACTAGGAAAAAAAACGACATCTGGCAAATCTCCCGAGACTAAAGTCAGCTGGAGTTGTTCCTCGTAGCCGGACGCTGGCGGAGCCAGAAAGTCAAGCTCGACGTTCAACTTCTTATTAATCACATCAATAAACGCTTTCTGGTTATCCGGCGAATCGGCGGCTAATACATTGGCCATAATCTGAATTTTGACCGGATCCCCGCTTTCCTCCGCCACTTCGTTCAAATTCGAACCGGCGTCAGTCGCAGGTGCGGTGGCACTAGGCTGCTGGTTGTTCCCGTTATTTGACGAACATGCGGCCAGCAACAAAAGCGACGCCAAAACAACGACCATTTTTTTTGTTCTACGCTTTTCAGTAAACATTCAATTTCCCCTCTCACAAATAAAATTTTATATGAAAAATAAAGGATGATCCTTTATTTTTATATAACAGGGTTACCCCTTCACAGAGCCGAGCATAATGCCTTTGACAAAGTACTTCTGAACAAAGGGATAGATACTTAAAATTGGGACCATGACGATCATGATCGTTGCATATTGCAACGTTTCGGGTGTAACCTGCAAATGCCCAAGTTCAGCCAAATTTCCGTTGTTATTCAGTTTGTTGGATGTAACGTTCGATATCATCTCTTTTAGAAACAACATAAGCGGCCAGTTCTCGGCAGAACGAATGTACAGAACCGCATTGAAATAATTATTCCAGTACGCGACCGCCGAAAACAAGCAAAGCGTAGCAATAATCGGCTTGGATAACGGTACAACGATGCGAAACAGTAAATAGGGTTCTGATGCGCCGTCGATTTTTGCTGCTTCCTCAAGTTCCTCCGGAATGTTCTCCATAAACGTTTTCATCAAAATCAAGCTAAAGCCGGAAAATAACAATGGCAACACTAATGCCGCAAGCGTATCAACCAAGCCAAACGCCCGCATCAAATAGAAGTTGGGAATAATACCGCCGTTAAAGAGCATCGTAAACACAACAAATATCATAAAAACTTTGCGTCCCTTCAAATGCCCCTTCGACAGCGGATAAGCGGTGATGATATATAAGAAAGTGCCTATGACCACTCCTGCCGCTGTGACGATAATCGTGTTCAAATAACTGGACCAGAGCAGCGGCTTCGAAAAAATTTCCTGATAGGAAGCAAAATTAATATGTTTTGGCCAGATTCGCATTGGATTCTCTATATAGGCGCTGTAAGAACTCAAGGATACTGCCAGTACATTGATTATCGGGTAAATCATAGCCATACAACATAACACGATCAAGCTGTAATTGACGACATCGAACCAGTCCACTCGGGATTTCTTGTTCATCTCGCGCTCCTCTTTTCTACCAAATTGACTTTCCGCTTATTCTTCGAGCCATGGAATTCGCCAGCAAGATCATCGCAAAACCGATTACCGCTTTAAATAAACCAACTGCCGTACCGTAGGATATCCGCCCCTGCTGCAAACCAATCCGGAAGGTATATGTCTCAAATACATCGCCCGTAGCATACGTAGTCGGATTGTAGAGCAAATAAATTTGTTCAAATCCGTTATCAAGAATATTTCCCAATTTCAACAACAGCAAGATCACGATCGTAGCAGAGATGCCCGGGATCGTAATATGGCGCATTTTTTTAAATCGATTAGCTCCGTCTATCGTCGCCGATTCATAGAGGGTCGGATCAATGCCCGCCATTGCCGCAAAATAAATAATCGTTCCCCAGCCGACCTCCTTCCAGATTTCCGCGCTAACGATAATGGATCGGAACAATTCGGGCTTAAGCAGAAACGCCACCGAATCAAAGCCGAAAGCATTCAAAGCATGGTTGACGATACCGGTCGAAGGAGACAAGAAATTCATAACAATGCCGGCCAACACAACCCATGATATAAAATGAGGCAAATAAAGAACCGTTTGTGATAATCGTTTAAACAACATGTGTCGCACTTCATTTATCATGAGTGCCAGTATGATCGGAGCAGGAAATCCCCAAATGATCTGGTATAAACTGAGCAGCAACGAATTCCGTAATATACGATAAAAATTATTGGATTCAAACAGGGCTTGGAAATGTGCCCATCCTACCCAGTTGCTGTCCATAATTCCTTTCGTTAAGCTGAGATCCTTGAAAGCGATCACAATTCCGGCCATCGGGACATACTTGAAAATGAGCAAGTATAAAAATCCAGGAATCAGAAAAATGTACAGCCACAGGTTCCGCCGCAAGTACCGAACGAAACGCTCCGAATTGGACACCGCTATTATTTGTTGTTTGTGGGTTGTTGAGGGATTCACCGTATCACACCTTTTCTGTCTGTTTCCTAAATTATAAAGAAACGCTGACAAGCAAAAAATCCGTTAAACGTTATGTTTAACGGGTGAATGTAAAGGTTTTCATTTGTTTGGAGGTAGGGCAAATAATAGATTGTAGGCAATGTCTTGCGATTAACCGACCTCGCACGACTCACGTCCGCTTTCTCTTTGGCAAGCGAAGCTCAACAATTGTCCCCTTCCCTGCTTTACTGACCAGACGCAAACCGTATTCACTGCCGAACATGAGCTTGATTCTTTGATTGACATTCCGAAGGCCTATACTCTCATTTTCATTGATCGGCGACTGCAGAAAACCTTGATTGACACGATCCACTACAGTACGCGACATTCCTACTCCGTTGTCTTTGATCCTGAGTACAATCATTTCCCGTTTCGCATACCCGATGATGCTGATTACCCCGCTTCTAGGTGACGGTCCGATCCCGTGATTAATCGCATTTTCCAATACTGGCTGCAACGTCAATTTAATCATGGCACAATCTAGAATATCGTCATTCACAAGCCAGGTCACTTCAAGTTGTTCATCCAAGCGCATCTGGCGAATTTGTATATACAATCGGGCATGCTCTAATTCCGTCCGGAGCGAGATCATATCCTCTCCCGTCATCAGACTTAAACGCAGCAGCCGCGACAGAGTCTGAATCATCTCTGAAACATCGTTTTTGCCTTTTGTCAGACGCATCGCCCTCAAATTGATCGATTCAAGCGTGTTATACAAAAAGTGGGGTTTGATTTGCGCTTGCAGGGCTATCGCCTGGGACTTCTGCAATAATTCGTAACGATGCTTCAGTTCCTGCTCCAGCTCCCTGCGCTTCTCATTGGAATTTGCGATCGTGGCCGATATCAATTTGAGTTCATTTAACTTACCTTGTCGCACTCCCGTGCTCGCCTTGTCTCCCGAATGGAGCAAAGATAGAATTCCGCTGATCGGGCGGTAGCTTTGCAGAGACAATACAATGGCGAACAGAAGGCTGGACACAACAGCCAGTGTGACTAACAGGGTCATAAACTCGTTAAACCTCACTTGCTTTGGATAATAATGATTTAGCGGTACGATCGACACGTACTTCCAGTCGCGATAGGCGGAGGAAACCGTCGAAATAACCTGATCCGACTCTTCTATTTTAACGATATCCGAATATGGAACATGATCAACAAGGGCGGCAACTTGCGGATTTGTATCGGCAAAGAGGCGGTGCAAATTCTCGTGCTGCGAAGCGTACACAATATTGCCTGCGGAATCCAGTATATATAACCTTTGATCCGTATACAGAAGACCTAACAATCGTTTGAGACGGTTCATATCAATGGAAATAAGTAATATTCCCTGTCGGTTGACATCAAAGATCGGGAGCTGTCGAAATTGCGCGATGGACACCTCTGTGTCCTCTTGTGTACCGCCATGCAAAAACTCGATCCATCCGCTTTCAGACGTTTTTTGCCGTTGGTAAGAATCCATCCACCATCTGGTATCATATTTATTGATCTGCCCACCGTTCGAGCTTGTAATGACAAAATTGCTGCGTTCCAAATATAATAAAATCGATCCAAAATAAGTATTCGCCATTTGGACTGTGCGCATTGATTCTTGTATCCGATAAATTTTCTGGATAAGCGATGTCGACATTGGATATGTAAACTCCTCTTTCATAATAGAGGAATAGTCCGAATGTCCTGCCAATTGAAGAGAGACATTTTCCAGACCAAGAAGCGAATTATCAATCGCATCGCGCACATTCTCGAGCTCTGACATGTTCGTTCTTTCAATTTCCTCCCTTAACATTTCGTCGTTGTAAGCGTAAACCAAAAGATGGACAACGCCAATCGGCACCATTAATAACAAAACTGTCGTCAAAAAATTTCGAAATAAGATGCTGTTGAATTTATAAGCTTTTATGTCGTTCCATACATTCTTCCAGCCTCCCATGTCATCCCCCCTCTGATCAGCAACGGTCTCGGTACTCGGTTGGTGTAATTCCAACTTCCCTCTTGAACAACTTGTAAAAGTATTTAATATCTTTGTAGCCCACACGTTCGCATATTTCGTATATTTTCAGCGAAGATGTCTTTAATAATTGTTTGGCATGCTCCATCCGTATTTCGACTAAGTAATCCAAAAAGTTCTTTTTCGTCTCTTGCTTGAACAGCTGCCCGAAATAAACCGGATTGAGATGAACCTGGCCCGCTACCAACTCCAGAGACAAGTTCTGGCTGTAATGTTCCTCGATATAAGCGACGGCCTGGCGGATCGCCCATTTGCCGCCGCTAGGCTGACTGCCGCTACCTGGGAACGCATTGCCGTCCCGCCGCTGTGGTCCGGCCTCCGCTTCCGATTTCACGGCGGGCGGCGCACCCAGCAAATTGCGGATCCGGTATTCTGCCAGCAGCGGCGCGAGGTTGTCAAATCTCCGGAAATCAACCAATTGTGCTTTAAGCGCCGTAATGGCATTGAGCCTCTGCAGGGACTGTTGGATCTGGCCGTGAAGCTGCTGATGCTCCGAGGCCATACATATAACGGCGTAATACGGAGGCATTTCGCGATTATCCAACAGCATCAGCCAAGATGGGAACTGGCCCGCCACCGTATTGGCCAGAAGCTTCTTGCTGCTCGCTACATCCGCTTTGGACAATTCCCCGTTATCCTTGGCGACCGTTACTTCCAGCAAGGCGCAAGGCTCCCGCATCGGGTTAACGGCGGTGTTAAGCTGCTCTAGGTGCCGGGCGATCTCTTCGGCCGCCGAGTCCGATTGGAATAACAAATACGATGCAAATCGCTCCCGATCCTGGCGCTCGGCCTGCTTGGCCGCCGCCCCGGAATCCAACTCTTGCTTGAGATTCCGAAACACGCGGTATAACTCCTCCAAATCGGTAGGCTTGAGCAGGTAATCGCTTACATCATACCGAATCGCCTCTTGCGCCAGTTGAAATTCCTGATAACCGCTTAACAATACGACCTTCACCGGCAATTGCCGCTCTTTAATAAATCTGGCCACGTCGATTCCCGACTCGAATGTCATCTTAATGTCCGACAATACAACATCGACGCGATGTTGTTCCAGATAAGCAATCGTATCTCTGCCGTCCTTCAACGTCTGAACGACCTCGAACCCCAGGCCGCTCCAATCGACAATCTCCGACAGTACTTCCCGGACCTCCCGTTCGTCATCCACGATCAGCAATCGATATTTCATAGCGGCATCGCCTCCTAACGAATAATTTATTGTACATGCTGGCGCATAGCAAGACAATGCCCCGCTCCTCATTTACAACCGATTGTGCGAAATCGGCGGTCATGCAACCGATTGTGCGCATGGATTGAAGCTGATTGCTTTCTTTTCAGGCAGGCAATGGTTATAATCAAGCCGGTGATGCATCCATGGGTACCCATAATCAAATTACTTATATTCAGGACGACTTGCGGATCAGTCTGGACGAATTTGCCGTGTCCGGCAGTATGGCCAGCATTCATGCGCACAATACGTATGAAATTTATTATCTGTACGCGGGAGAACGTTTTCTTTATTTGAATCAGACGACCTATCATCTGAAGAAAGGCGATCTTGTGCTCATTAATGCCTATGACCGCCATCGCACCATAGCCGCATCGGTGAACGAACATCAACGTTTCCTCGTCATGTTGAACGAACAAAGTCTGCAGTTGCTGCCGCTTACCGAGATTGACGCGGCGGAGCTATTCCATAGGGGGAGCTCCGTGCTGCGATTAACTCGGGAAGAGCAGGCGGCGGTCGAACATTTGTTGTTCCGGCTGCTTCAAGAGCGGAAGAGCGGGCAGCCTGGCTCCCGCAATATGATGCAGGCTTTGGTCACGGAGCTTATGATTACGTTGTTCCGCCATCAGCCGGCCGCAGACCATCGAACGCTTGCCCTTCATGATCGGGCTGCCGAAATTATGAAATATTTGAATGCCCACTACCGACGATCCATTACGATTATGGAGTTGTCCGAGCGATTCGCGCTCAGCCGTTACCATCTGTCCCGTTTGTTCAAGAGCGCAACCGGCTTTTCCGTTATTGATTACATCCATCATGTCAGGCTGCTGGAAGCTCGGCAGCTGCTGCGCTCAACCTCGCATTCCGTATCTTCGATTGCCGGCATGTTGGGGTTCGGCAGCCTGGCTCATTTCGAAAGAATGTTCAAAAGATCGACGGGCACAAGCCCCACATTATTCCGCAAGCTGTTGTCGGAATCGAAAGGGGACTTCCGTCGCAAGGAGGACGACTGAACATGTACGATTATAATGTCAAACAATTCGGCGCTGCGGGAGACGGGGAGACGCTTGATCAATACGCGTTGCAGCAGGCCATCGACACCTGCTCCGAGGCGGGGGGCGGAACCGTGTATGTGCCCCGGGGGACTTACGTAACGGGGACGCTGATGCTTAAATCCAACGTTCATCTGCATCTGGGCATGCAAGCCGTTATTCGCGCTTCGTCCGACATGAGCTTGTATCCTCCCGTCGGTTATGAAGCATATACCAATCCGCCTCGCGCTACTTATATTTTGTTGCTGGCTCGCGAAGTAAGCAATTGCAGAATTACCGGAGAAGGGGAAATAAACGGGGGCGGCACAGAGGATTTATGGTTTCCCGAGAACCGTCTGGTACCGATGCGCATCGGCACTTTGCTGTTCACCGGCTGCAGCGGGGTACGGGTCGACGGCATTACGATCCGGCACTCCGACAGCTGGACCTTGCATGTGCAGCAGAGCGAAGACGTGATGATCAGCCGGGTTGCGATTCGCAATAATCGCAACCGCATTAACACGGACGGCATCGGCATTGACGGTTCCCGCAACGTTCAGATCAGCGACTGCAATATCGAGTCCGGCGACGACAGCATTGTATTCAAGAGCATTGACGGTTTCGCATGCGAGAATGTGACTGTGTCGGGCTGTGTCCTGCGTTCGCGTTGCCAGGCGATCAAATTCGGCACCGAAAGCGAAGGGCCGATCCGCAACGTCACGATCGCCAATTGCGTCGTGCACGATTCGACGATCGGATTATCTCTTTACTTGAAGGATGGCGGCCCGTACGAGAATCTGGTGTTCTCCAACCTGATTATTCATGCCGCGTTCAAGTTCCCTTTCCTAATCGATATAACGCCGCGTTATTATCAATCTTCCAAACCCGTCTCCATCCGCAATATCGTGTTTGACAATATTATATTGACGGGACCGGGACGCATCTTCATCGAAGGGACGGCCGAGCATCCCATCGAGAATATTACTTTCAACAACTTTACCAGCTGCATCACCGGTGAAGAAGCAGATTTCAGCCAAATGACCAAGGCAACCGGTACCAGCCGCTGCGATGCCGATCCCGATGCGTTCAACTATGCGGCTCAGCCCTATCAATTCGTTGCCGCCCATGTGCGGGGATTATATATGAATGGAATGACATTCCGGAAGGACAAGCCGGACGTCGCCATTCTTGATCGCGGCTTATTGTACCTCAGCCATATCGAAGACGGTTACGCGCGGAACATCTACCATAACCCGCTGCAATCCGGCATCGCTCCGGTGCAGCAGGACCATTGCCGCAACTGGCGGCTGGAGTAGCCGAGCTTAGGTTGCGGACAGCCTTGCGAGCGTGCCGATATGGCCCATGTCAGGCGGCGTTTCACGCCTATCTTGTGCTGCGATGCATCTTCATGCGCTCGATACGCCAATCCGTATACATTCGTTCCGGATGTGTCGAACAGCTGTAGCTGATTCCATCCCGAAGAGAGAGCAACGCCAGCCGTTTCCCATGTTTGGCTCCGCAATCGATTCCGATTCTGCCAGGCGCAAACCACAGCTCTCCCGGCGGGGAGCCTAACTTGAAGGTTGGCGTATGGCCAAATACAACCGTCTGCCCCCCCGCCGGCTCGCGATTCCAGAAGTCATCCCGAATTTCGGTCAAATCCTCTGCGGTCTGCCGCTCAAGCGGCACCCCATGCCGAATGCCCGCATGTACAAACAAATAGGTCTCTTCGCTCCAATACAGCGGCAGCCGTTCCATCCAGTCGAGCATATGAGGCGACAGCCGGCCCGCCAAGTCAGGACCTGAAGCCAGCAGACTTCGCTCCGCATTGCCTTGCAGCGCGACGGCTCCTTGCGACACAAGATCGACAACCGTATTCAATGTCCGCCAGGTGGACGGATCCGTATCCACGTAATCCCCCAACAGAATTAACTTGTCCGTTTGCGGCCAATAATCCGCGCGGTGCAGCAGCTGCGCCAAACCTTCTTCGTGGCCGTGAATATCCGATATAACCAATAGTCGCGATGTTGTAGGCTTAAACTGCATGAACTGCATCATGAACATTCCTCTTCGATAGTTGGTTAACAACGGTTGACGCCGTTCCATGACGGCGTGCAAGCCGTTTCTCAGTCCCGTAAACCCGTTCTAATCATCGTTTTTGGCATAAAGAAACGACTTGGAAGCGGGCAGCGCCGCCACGACCTGCTGATCGGCATCGAGCGGAAAGTCCGTCAACAAATACAGCGGTTGACCATCGGTCGTATCCGCGGCCGATCTCCAGCGATTGCCCTCGAAGGTGCAATAACGGATGCGCAGACGGAGCTTATTATTGCCTTCGGCTTCAAAACTTTCTTCCTCCGTCAGAACCAGATCCTCCGGACGGAATAGCAGCTCCATGGCGGAACCGACCTGCGCATCCGCAGCTTCCGCGCCGGATATGCCGTATATCGCGCCGTCCGAAGGTAAACGGATTGCCGTGCCTCCCGACGTGCCTTCCTTCGTGCCCTGCAGCCGGTTGATCGCGCCCAACAATGAAGCGGCATGGCGGCTGGCGGGACGACTGAAGCATTCCTGCGGCGTACCGATCTGATCGATATTGCCCTTGCGCATGATGAGCAGCCGATCCGCCATCGAGAACGCCTCTTCCGGATCATGGGTGACATGGAACACGCTTGTACCCAAGCGGCGGAACAAATACGCCATCTCCGCGCGCATCTCGATTCGCAGCCTCATGTCCAGATTGGACAACGGCTCGTCGAGCAGAATCAGCTTGGGACGGGTCGCAAGCGCGCGTGCAATGGCGACGCGTTGCTGCTGCCCGCCCGACAATTGCGGCGGCAGCCGATGCGCCAGACCTTCCAGCCGCATCAGCTTCAGCAATTCGCTTACCCGTTCCCGCTTCTCTTCTTTGCTTAAGCGGTGCAGGCCGTAGGCGATATTGTCCTCCACATTCATATGAGGCCACAGCGCATAATCCTGAAACACCATGTTAATGCCGCGTTTCTCGGGAGGCATCATCGTCTGGGGAGAAGCGATTACCTTGCCGCCCAGCCGAATTGCGCCTCCGTCCGGCTTGGCCAAGCCGGCCACCAATTGCAGCAGCGTCGACTTGCCGCAGCCTGAGGGCCCCAGCACGCTTATGATTTCCCCTTCCTTCATCTGGAACGAAATACCGTCCAGCGCCCGGAATGCGCCATATTGCTTGGATACGTCTTGCATGTCCAGCAATACCGAAGCCTGGTCCTTCTCTTTTCCGGCGGAAACCCGGGCAGCATCTTTGGCCGATACCGGAGCCAGAGATGCCGCCGGTATCGACACGGCCCCCGTCCGAAGGGCAGCAACGCCCGTGAACACCGCTGACAATCGCGACTTGATATTCATGAACGCGCCTCCTTTCTTCTGAACAACAGTTCAATAACCAATATAATCGCCACCACAACTCCGCCTCCCAATATCGTTGCCGCCGACGCATAGCCGAAGCGCATATCCTCGAACGACTTGTTGATCGCTACAGGGAATGTGATGTAATTGGGCGGGAACAATACCGAATTGACCGCAAGATCAAACACGCTGGCGCCGAATGCCGCCAACCCCGCGGACAGCAGCGCTCCCCGCATCAGCGGCAGCAATATGCGCCTGATCCGGCGCAGCAGCGAATCGCCTTGCAAACCTGCCGCATGAAGAAATGATTGCGGCACCTTGGCCATCGCCCCTACCATAATCCGCGTAATGACGGGGATCGCTCCTGCAATCGCCGCAAGCACCAGGATGGCCGGTTTGCCATACAGCAACAAGCCCAGCGGTTCCAACCAGCGCTGATTCCATACAAAAATATATCCGATGCCGAGCACGACGCCCGGTACAGCCAGGGTGACAAGCGACAGCACCTCAATGCCGCGCCGGAACCGGAACTGCGAATACGTCAACACAAAGGCAACCAACAAACCAACAACAAGTCCGATAACAGCCGCGGATACCGCGATCATAAGCGAACGCCCGAGACCATGCAGCAGCTGGAAGCCGCCGTCGAACAACGCCGCATAGTTGGCCAGCGTCAGGTTTTCCGCCTTTACGCCGCCTCCCTGCGCTTGCATAAACGACATCATCAGACTTGAGCCGATCGGAATGCCAATGATGACAAGCAGGAAAACGATGTTGCCTGCAGCAAGCAGCCAGCGGTATTTGCCCGCCTCCTTTGGCACGGAAGGCACCGCGCCGCCCGACATAAAGTCGAAGCGGGAACGGCGCATGGCCGCAAATTGCAACAGCATCGCGACGCTGATCAGCAGCACCAGATAGAAGGACAATACGCCCGCCATATCGAACCGAATGGGCGATGTATACAGAGCCGAATAGATGGAATACGGCAACGTCGGGAAGCGGTAGATAGCCGCAATGGAAGACGGCAGACCGAAGTCGCCAATCGTGTCCATAAATACCAGCGCCGCTCCGGCCAGCAGTGCCGGCAGCAGCAGCGGCGCCTGAATCGTCGCCCACACCTTGATCGGCGAAGCGCCGCCCAGCCTGGCGGCATCCGACAACTGCTGCACCTTCCATTCCATCGCCGCTTTCATACTGAGGTAGGCGAGCGGGAATTTGCTCAAGGTCATGATTACAATCAGCCCGGCGGGCTGGAATACCGCACCCGGCACCCAGTCCCAGCCGAACAGGTTTACGGCTAGCCCTTGCTGCGCCGAAAACATAACCCAGCCTTGCGCCAGAATAAATGAAGGCATGATTAGCAGCAACCAGACGGCGGCATCAAGCAAGCCGGCAGTGGGGAAGCGCCAGGTCGATCGAACCGTGGCCAGCACGCCGCCAAGCAGCGTGCCGATCAGAGTGGTGCCAATACCCAGCAGCAACGAGTTTTCGAGCGATTTTTGCCATAACGGACGTTTGAATATTTCAAGAAGCAGACTAAGATCGCCTATAACCCAATTCCCGAAGAAGACGCCGGGCAACAATACTTGAATGACCACCGCCAGGAGCGGGTACAGGACCAGAATCAGCAGCGCGATGCTGACCAGCCAACCAAGCCGTTCATTCGTAAGCCTGAACATGGCCGTTACTTAACCGCTTTGTCGGCAAACCATTGTTTGATTTCCGCTTCATGCTGCGACGCCCACGCGGCATCCGCGGCAATCAGCTTGGCGTTCGCGGCGCGGTCCGGTCTCGCCGTCACGCCTTGGGCGGCGGGATCGAAGTAAGCTTCTTCGCCTTCATCAACTAGCTGTTGTTGCGTTTTGGCATCCAGCAGGAATTCGATAAACGCTTTGGCTGCATTCGGGTTTTTCGTATTTTTCTGAATAGCGGCTACGCGCACGGATGCCGGAGCGCCTTCTTCGGGCCAAATGATGCCGATCGGCTCATTATTGTTAACCATGCTGTACGCATTCGATTCCTGCAAAGCTGCCAGCTTCACTTCACCGCCGGACAACGCTTGTACGATCTGCGGATTTTTCGGATAAACGCGCAAGCCGTTGGTGAACCAGCTGTCGAAAAACGCCTTGCCTTCTTCTACTCCGCCGGCTTTGTCGAAGAGCGCCGCAACAAACGGATAGGCCGGAGCCGCGATGGCAGGGTCGGCTGTTGCGATTTGGTCCTTGTATTCCGCTTTGGCGAAGTCAGCCCAAGTTTTTGGAGCCGTCTCTTCGGTATAGAAGTTTTTGTTGTATACAATGATGCCGGAAGCATGAGCGCCGGTAGGGAAATATGTTTTGTTCTCGGGAATGTACGCTTTGAAGTCTTCGGCAACCTGCGACAGATTTCCCGGCTCCCAGCCTTCCAGCAGTTGGCCTTGCAGACCCAAGCCGTGAATGGACGGCATCATGTCCGCCCAGACGATGTCCCAATGAGGATTGCCTTTTTCCGCTTCGATTCTGGACATGATCTCCGCGCCGTTGCCCGTTACGAGCTCTACATCGTACCCGGTTGCTTCCTTGAACATATCGGCGATGATGGCGTCAAAATCGTTCAGGTACACAACAAGCTTGCCTGCATCTTCAACAGCCGGCTCTTCCGTTGCAACCGCCTCCGTAGTTGGCGCAACAGTCGGCGACGGAGCTGCCCCGGGTTCCGACTTATTGCCGTTTTCCGCGCCATTATTGCCTCCGCATGCCGCAAGTACAGTCAACATAGATGTCAGCACTATGCCTGTCGTTACTCTTCTCCATTGAATCGGATAAACGTTCATTCGTTTTTCTCCACCTTTTCGTCAGCAGTTTTTGCTTACACGGTTACTTTATCAACGAAAAATCAACGACAGATTAGAGAAAGATTAAACCATTGTTAAATAAACTATAGAAATATTGAAATATGTATAGATAAAATGTATATTCGGAGGGGATGAGGTGATGATATGACTATTCAACAATTAAAAGTGTTATTGGAAATATGCAAAGGCAAAACATTGCTGGAAACTGCGGAGAAGCTGGGACTCACCCAACCTACGGTCAGCTTCCATTTGCGCAAGCTGGAGGAGGTACTGGGACTCGAGCTGGTGCGCAAGACGTCGCGGAAGCTGCGGCCCACGGAAGCCGCGCTGGAGCTGCTCCCCTATATTCGTCGGATCGTGTTCCTTGGCGGCGAGTTGGAGGAGCATGCCGCGCAGTTGCATAATAGGGGCGGCGGACGATTAAAGCTTGGCGCTAGCTATACGCCGGCCACCTATCTGCTGCCTGCCTTCTTCTCCGCCTTCCAGGAGGAGTACCCGAGTATTCAGCTGCAGTTGACCGTCAAAAAGGCGGGCACCATTATGGCCATGCTGCGCAATTACGAGCTGGATGCCGCGGTTGTGTCGCTTCCGAATACGCCGGAACCCGGCTTGTCCATACAGCCATTGTTGGAGGATGAGCTGCGGCTTGTTGTCGCTCCCGGCCATCGACTGGTGGGCCGGCGGGAGATAGAAGCGGAGGATTTGCAAGGGGAGCGGCTGCTGCTGCATGAACCCGGCTCTACCTCCCGCACGCTGACGGAGGAATGGATGAACCAGACGGAAATTATATTCAACCACTCCATGGAGCTCGGCGCCATCGAAACGATGAAGGAAGCGGTCAAATGCAGCTTGGGTATTGCGGTGCTGCCGGAGCGCAGCGTCATTAAAGAGGTTGCGGCCGGCGAGCTGATCCAGTTCCGATTGCCGAATTACCTCAACCGCCGCTATATTTCGTTCGTCTGTCGCGCCGACGAGCAGTTGCCGCATAATGCCCGTCTGTTCGCCGACTTTATAACCAACCATTTTGGGGATCAAAAGCCCCTGCAGAAATAACGATCCGGCACGCAAGCCGATCCTATCGAAAACTTATTTCGAGCTTCATTGCTGCCCAATCCGGGACATCAACAAAAAGATGCAGCCGATCCCATTACGGGACGACTGCATCTTCTTGTTGCTGTTACTTCAATTCATGACTATTCTGACCATGCTTGATCGCATTCGCTTAGTTGGAAGCCAGCTCTTCTCCGCCTTCGGCGCGAATCACATAGTCATGATCTTGGGATGCCTCCATAATGTCATGGAATGCCCAATGACCTTCGGACACATCCGACCAGATGGAGCCGGATACGCCGTATAACGGGCCGCGATCGAACAAGCGATTGATCAGACTAACCGCCTCGGCGCGGGAAAGATCCTTCTCAGGCTGGAACGTCCCGTTCGGGTAGCCGCCCATCAATCCTTCCTGAGTCAATGCGGTAATGATGTCATGCGCCCAGTGGGAGTCCGCTACATCCGGATACAGCTTGTCGTTCGCCTTAGTCAGTTGCAAGAAGTTGAACGCAAACGTAGCCATCTCTGCGCGAGTCAGAATCCGCTCCGGACGGAACGTGCCATCCGGGTAACCTTCCATCAGGCCGGCAGCTTGCACCCGCTTTATCGCATCGGAGGCCCAGTGATCGGCAGAAACATCGGGGTAACCCACTCCAGCCACGTCGCCTGCCGCATCAAGGTTAACAAGTATCGTTGCCAATTGCGCGCGGGTAAGACCGCGTTCCGCACGGAATGTGCCATCTGGGAAACCGTTGATGTATTTATCATGGCTTTCGACAGACGAATCTGCATGAACGATTGTAAATGTACTGAATTTTGTAATGCCGAACTGCAAGCCAAGTTCACCGTTAGGCATAGTAACAGGTTGGCCTTTTACAAGCTCCTTATCCCCATCGGAATGTTCAATGAAAATCGACAATTCGTTCAAGAACTTCTCGCGTGCTTTCGCTCCGCTTGGCAGCGTTACATCCCGCAAAGGAAGTACCAGCGTAACCGGACGGCTCGAAAGATTCGTCTCGATCGTCATTGGACGGGTTACGACCTCGATTGTATTATCGCCAGCCATATCGCGTACGATCTTCTCGGTGCGGGCGCGTTCTTCTACTTCGCTGCGCAACGCCGGATCTCTGACCGGTACGAAACGGAAGTAGAATGACTCCGCCAATCCGCTTATCGAAGAATGTGGCAATCGAATAATGCCGTGATCGCTGTAGATCTCCAGATCCAGACCGTTTTCTTGCAGGATCTTCAATGTTTCTTTCGTTACATCCACCTTGATTTCACTTACTTTGTCATCGGGATCCGGAATCATCATCCGCGCAATCGTTTCTCCCGTTGCTGCGGCTTTCTCCGCGGATTCCTTCGCCTTCTCCGGTGTAAAGGTTACTTGGTCCGTAATCCGGCCATTCGGATGCGTCGTCCGTTCAATGTCCACTTTCACGATATCCGCCGCATTGTCTCCGCCAATCACTACGTCAATGGTAATGGTTTGCTTGGGAGGAGTCGTCGGAACGTAAGGGTAATCGGCTCTTCTGACCTCGACCGTATAAGTCTTGATTTGATTATTGGAATCCGTCACCGTGACGAGAATCGTGTTGAGACCTATCTTAAGCGCCAGGTCTTCGCTTGCCAAACCGCTTTCCACATCGATCGCTTCGCCATCATTGATACTCATCGTAATCTTCGCGCCAGGGTCGATAGCCGTCGGCGTCAGTTGGATCTCTGAAACGTAATAGTTCACTCCGATCTCATATACACCCTCGGAATTTGCATCAAATACCGGATCCAGCGTGCCGTCGGATGGAACGAGCGAAGCCAGCTTGCCTGTGGCGCGTACGATTGTGATCGTATACTCTTCGATCTGGATGGGCAGTTCCGGATCGCTATTGTCGTACACTTGTACTGTAATGACATTTGGTCCTTCCTTAAGCTCACCCACATTGTCCCAAGCTCCGTCTACAGGTTCAATCAATTGATCTTCCAGGTACACCTTCGAGATTGTTTCATCTGGATTGTACGCAGTAGGATCAACCGACACGCTTGTCACCTCGTTCGGCACAACCGCCATATAACCTTCGTTGCGGTTCGGGTTGAATGCCGGAGACAAATCGATTGCTTCGGCGCCATTCGCCAGTTCGATGCCATCAAGCTTTCCGCTGACCAACGGAATATTTGAGCCTGCAATGGGTCCCAGCATATTGTTGGCATTGTCCGCATCGACTATCGTTCTTGTCGTATCGTCATACGAAATTTGATCGCCGGCCTCATACGGTGCTTCCAGACTAACGATGATTTCATCACCTGTTTCGTTGATAGAAACAAAGTTGACTGGCTTGTCCCCACCGATCAGGAACCCGGCAATTGCTTCTTCGGCCGTCAGACTTTCGTTCGAGATTGGCATATTGAATTTCAGCTTTAATTGATTCGGTTCGTCCAGCACTGTAGTAACCTTGATCAATTGAAGCGCGACAACTCCATTAACCGCAGTATTCGGTTGATTCGTATCAGTGATCTCTCCAAGCAGATTCGTATCCGGGTTGAAGTAGGTTCCAACATTGCCAGCTTCGTCATTATACAGAACGCTCAGACCGCCTGCTCCGAGCTTCTCTTCAAGCTGAAGCACAATGACGTTATCGTTGTCATTAACTGAGAGTTTGCTTATGATGGCGTACCCATTGACGGTAAATCCGGAGAAATCAATCGTTTCATCGTCCACAGGGCGATTAAACGTCAGCGTGACTTGATCTGGCGTTGCATCGGCCACCACCGCGCTCACCAAGACAAGAGCATCTTCCTCAACAATCAGGCCGGGTTGTGAATCGCCATCGATTGGGCCCAGCTTATTGTTGGAGTTGATGTTTTCCTCGATGCCCGCGCCGCTTTCCGGCTCGTATGCTACGGCACCGCCAGACACGAACGCCCCATCGATTTGAACGACAACCTTGCTCAAGTCCTCATCATCGCCATCACCAACGCCGATAGCGATCACCGTTACTTCCTTGCCGCCGATTGTGAACCCAGGAATCTTGCTGCCTTCTACCAAACCGGCTCCAGCTACCGACTTGTTAAAGTCCAGGACAGCCGTGTTGGCTGAACCATTGCCGTCCACGATAACATCTTCCAGCACAAGCTGGGTGACTCCGTTATCAGAAGGCTCTTCTACAAAATCATCTTCGCCGATTGGCTTGAGTAAATTAGCTGGTGCATTATTGGACGGAATATTGCCCAAACCATCGTACAGAACTTTGATCTCTCCAGGCCCAATAGGTCCTTCGAGGACTACAGTTACGAGATTGCCGTTAATGGGGGCAATTACATCAATAACTTCGTACCCATTCACTGTAAATCCAATAAAATCATCTTCGTCTAAAGCTCCATTCACGGGCAAGTTAAACTCCAAAATAGCTTCGGTTGGTTTGCTTGCATCTACAGATACTTTTTCCAGCCTCAATTGGGGTTCCAATTGTATGTTGAAGTTTTTGCTGTCTTTCTCGGTCGGGCCGTTGATGTTTTGGACTTCAACTGTTACAGTCCGATTCAAATCACTATACTCGGTCGCCCAAGTAGCTGCGTCGTCGCTATTTTCATAATTAACGAGCGCACCTAGCTTCTCCAATACCGCATCATCGGGAAAATCTTCATAGACCTTAATATCGTCAATATATAGAGAAGCACCTACTGCCAATCCACCGGTTTTATCGTAAGAACCTGCAACGAAGCGGAATTGATATTCTCCATCTGCCGGAACTCTGCCGAAAGAAGTAATGAACTCCTGAGATGCTCCACGTCCGTACATCAGTTCGGTTACAGCGCCGGTATCTTTATTAACTAGAAAACCATAAACTTCATAATGGTCACCGCCGTCTTTTGCACTCCAATTGAAGGCTAGCGCCGCACCTGCCTTGGCATTGAAGATTGGGCTGTATGCTTCAGGACCGAAAGTACTGCCGTATGGCGTTCCAGCAGTTCTATCTAAATTTCCTGAAAACCAAAGTCTTAGAACATTCGAATCAAATGGAGTACCATCTGCAGCTTGATTTACAACCTCGGCATTAAACGTTGCGCCGCTCTTCAATGGATACTCTTTTCCCTCTGTGCCCCATGCAGTAATATCTCTACTAACGTTATTCGCATCTTTAGCTGTATAACTGAAATCGGAGACAAAGGAATAATCACTACCACTAATTAAATGCTTACTAGTACCAGCGATTGCACTACTGGTGACTGGTTTTCCTTGTGTCTTGGTTGCTTGAGCTCCCAATGGTACTGCATTTCTATTAATAGTCCAGTTTAGTGGTTTACTAAAATCTTCTTCATAGATTGCTTCGAAACCACCATTATCAATCAATACACCTTGGTCAGGGAATTCGATGCGAAATCCCTTTTTCGTTCCATCATTAATGGGTCTCACATCACCAATATATTTGGCACTGGAACCCGTTCCCAGATATACTTCGGTTCCTACAATGGACACTTCTCCCAGTGTATTAACCGCAGCCGTAACAGTTGGCAAAGTCAAGGTTTCTCCTGGCTCAGCGTCTTGAAGCGTATACTCAATATAACCACCTGAATAAATACCTTCACCGTCCAACACCAAATTAGTGGAAAGTGGAACTGGACCAGAACCCTCCGCGTAATAAACATCGCCCAAATTCAAAGTAGGAGGAGCAGCCTCCGCTTCCCCCACTTTCATTCCAGGCAACCCTATTCCGAACAATAAAACAAAGGATAAAACGATAGCTATTCCTGATTTAAACCTCTTCAACGTTGTCACTCCTATTCTCGCTAACAATCGTATTGTACTTTTTGTACTTCGTTCGTTCTCTTCTCCGTTATTGACTTAAGTTATCAGATCATTGCACCACTCCTGCGCTAAACAAGTTGTTGATCCAATTCCTATTTCTGTAATTTCCCAGTTGCTTAACATGCATAATCTAAAATAATTTACGTAACTAAACATTTTCTCTACAACCTAACCAAAAAGTTCAAAATCGACGTCTACGACACATGACGAATGAGAGAAAAATAAAAAAACGAGACGGTAGACATACTCCATCTCGAAATTTTAAAAATAAATAAAAAAGCATCCTCGTAAGCAGAGGATGCTTTCCTTTTGCATTTGCCGTCATCGATCAACGATGATTCGACTTGCCATTTTTTATTTCGTAGTCGGCTCTTCTTCTTGCGTTTCAGCCGGCTGCTGCTGCTTCGTGACGACTAGCGCCCCATCCTTCTCGTCGATAACGAAGGTATCGCCCTTCTGGATGAGTCCCATCAGCAGATCCTCGGACAAACGGTCCTCGATATGCTTCTGGATCGCGCGGCGCAGCGGACGCGCGCCGTATTGCGGATCATAGCCTTCCTTCGCGAGGAAGTTCTTCGCCGTTTCCGTCAGCGTGAAGTCGACTTGCTGCTCCTTCAGACGTTTGCGCAGCTCGTCGGACATCAGCGTCACGATCCGGGCAATATGCTCTTCGCCGAGAGAATGGAAGACGATGGATTCGTCGATCCGGTTCAGGAACTCCGGACGGAAGCTCTTCTTAAGCTCCGCCATCACTTTGTCCTTCATCACGATGAAGTCGCGGCCCGCATCTTGTACGGCGGTAAATCCGAGCGACGAGTTTTTCTTGATTTGATCCGCTCCAACGTTGGACGTCAGGATGATCAGCGTGTTGCGGAAATCGACGACGCGTCCTTTGGAATCCGTCAAACGTCCATCCTCGAGCACTTGAAGCAGAATATTGAATACTTCCGGATGGGCTTTCTCGATCTCGTCAAGCAACACGACGGAATACGGCTTGCGGCGAACCTTCTCGGTCAGCTGTCCGCCCTCTTCGTAGCCGACGTAACCCGGAGGAGCTCCGACCAGTCTGGATGTCGAATGTTTCTCCATATACTCCGACATATCGATGCGGATAACCGCATTTTCGTCGCCGAACATGGCTTCCGCTAACGCGCGGGCCAGCTCTGTTTTGCCGACGCCCGTAGGACCAAGGAAGATGAAAGAGCCGATCGGGCGCTTCGGATCCTTGAGTCCGGCTCTTGCGCGGCGAATCGCGCGGGATACCGACTTCACGGCTTCCTCTTGACCGATTACCCGGTCATGAAGAATTTCTTCCATTTTAAGCAGGCGCTCTGTCTCTTCTTCCGCCAGCTTGCTGACCGGGATGCCGGTCCAGCTCGCCACGACTTGAGCGATATCCTCGGGCGTAACCTCGGAATCGGTGCGGCCTTGTTTCTCTTTCCACTGATTTTTCGTGACGTCCAGCTCTTCGCGAATCTTCTGTTCCGTATCGCGAAGCGCGGCCGCTTTCTCGAACTCCTGGCTTTGGACGGCGGCGTCCTTCTCCTTGCGGATATCCTCCAGACGGTTCTCCAGCTGCTTGAGATTCGGCGGTACGGTGTAGGAGTTCAGTCTTACCTTGGAGCTCGCCTCGTCGATGAGGTCGATCGCTTTGTCCGGCAGGAAGCGGTCCGTAATGTAACGATCCGACAGCTTCACCGCTTGCTCGATGGACTCGTCGGTAATTTTTACGCGGTGATGCGCTTCATAGCGGTCGCGCAGTCCGTGAAGAATTTGGATCGCTTCCTCGACGGAAGGCTGGTCGACCGTGATCGGCTGGAAACGGCGCTCGAGCGCGGCATCCTTCTCGATGTATTTGCGGTATTCGTCCAGCGTCGTCGCGCCGATGCACTGCAGCTCGCCGCGGGCAAGCGCCGGCTTCAGAATATTGGAAGCGTCGATCGCGCCCTCCGCGCCGCCTGCGCCAATGAGCGTATGAAGCTCGTCGATGAACAGGATGATGTTACCCGCTTGGCGGATCTCATCCATGATCTTTTTGAGACGATCCTCGAATTCGCCGCGGTATTTTGTACCCGCGACAACGGAGCCCATATCCAGCGTCATCACTCGTTTATCGCGCAGCGTCTCGGGAATTTCGTTGGCGATGATTTTCTGCGCGAGTCCTTCCGCGATCGCCGTTTTGCCGACGCCCGGCTCGCCGATGAGAACCGGATTGTTTTTGGTCCGGCGGCTAAGAACTTGGATAACGCGCTCAATCTCTTTGCTCCGACCGATGACCGGATCGAGATTGCCTTCCTTCGCATAAGCGGTCAAGTCTCTTGCAAGGCCATCCAGCGTCGGCGTGCTGACATTGGCAGGCGTGCCATGGTTGCTGGATACCGCTTCACTGCTGCCAAGCAGCTGCAGCACTTGCTGACGCGCCTTGTTCAGGCTGATGCCGAGGTTGTTCAGCACTCGTGCCGCCACGCCTTCGCCTTCGCGGATGAGGCCGAGCAGAATATGCTCCGTTCCAACGTAAGTATGGCCCAGCTTGCGGGCTTCATCCATCGACAGCTCGATGACCTTTTTGGCACGCGGCGTGTAAGCGATGTTGTTCGGTTGTTCCTGTCCGCGTCCGATGAGCGCTTCGACTTCATCCTGAATTTTCTCGAGGCCGAGACCAAGCCCGATTAGAGCCTTCGCCGCGATGCCTTCGCCTTCGCGAATGAGACCGAGCAGAATATGCTCCGTTCCGATATTGTTATGGCCTAGCCGCACCGCTTCTTCTTGAGCCAGTGCCAGCACCTTCTGCGCACGTTCCGTGAATCTTCCAAACATCATATTCCTGCACCCCCATGATCAATCTTGGATTTGAGCAACCAGTTTCTCCCGAATGAGCTCGGCGCGTCTTACGTCGCGTTGCTCGGTACTCATCTTTTCATTAAAAGTCTGCTGCAGATAACCTGGCTGAGTCATGACGAGCAGCTCGTTGAGCACCTGCGGCGTTACGTCCGGCAACAGCTCCAGATCGACGCCGAGACGAACGTCCGACAGCCTCTGCGCGGCTTCCTTGGAGTCCATAATGATCGCGTGGGACAGAATGCCGAAGGAACGCTTGACGCGATCCTCCGTTCGCAGTCTGGACTCCGCCAGAAGACGTTTGCGCGCCGCCCGTTCATGCTCGATAATCTGTTTGGCTACATCATGCAGATTATCGATGATTTCCGCTTCGGACTGACCGAGCGTAATCTGATTCGAGATCTGGAACAGATTGCCTAACGCTTCGCTGCCTTCTCCATAGAGGCCGCGAACGGCAAGACCGACTTGCGTTACGGCAGTCAAAATTCGGTTAATCTGCTGCGTCAATACCAATGCCGGCAGATGCATCATGACCGATGCCCTAATCCCCGTTCCGACGTTGGTCGGACAGGTCGTCAGATAACCGCGCTTCTCGTCGAAGGCATAATCCGCCACTTCTTCATAAATATCGTCAATTCCGCTTGCCAACGCCCATGCTTCGCCGATTTGGAAACCGGGATATAAACATTGGATGCGCAGATGGTCTTCTTCGTTAATCATAATGCTGACGGATTCGTTCTCGCTGAGCACGACGGCCCCGCCGCGAGACTCGTTCGCCAGATTCGGGCTGATAAGATGTTTCTCCACGAGCACTCGTTTGTCCAACTCGCTAAGCTCGGATAACAGCAGCGTCTCGAAGGAGCCTACTTCGTCCAGCTTGCCCGACTTGCTGACATCCGCCAGCTGCTCCAGCACTTCATTCGCCTGGGCGCTCGTAGCGAGCATCGGGAACGGCTGCTTCCGCAAATTGCGGGCCACTCGCACCCGGCTGCTGATCACGACGTCGGAGTCCGGACCCAATGTCCGCATCCAGTCGCTCAGAGCGTCTTGGGAGAAGCGATGTACTGTCAACCCCTTCACACCCTTCCTTTAAAGGTGGTTCAAAAGCTTCAATCGTCATTACGATGATTTTTCAAGAAGCTTACTCGACGTCAAATCTTGAACTCAGCCGGTCCTTCCGGTTCTCACGTAGCTCTGCTACGCTCCGATCCTCAGGCCTCGACTTCGTCCAACCTTCTCGGTACTGCCAATCGAACCTTTTGAACTTTCATTTTGTGGTGGTTCAGAAGCTCCGACTGCCATTACGATGTTGCTTCAATCTACATCTCAGCGATCTTGCGTTCCAGCTCGCGGATTTCGTCGCGCAGAGTTGCCGCGCTTTCGAATTCCTCTTGCTCGATATGGGTATGCAGATCCTTGCGCAATCGTTCGATCTCGCGCCTGCATTGGATAAGGCCTCCCGAACGTTTCGGAATTTTACCGTTGTGCGTCGTGCTGCTGTGCACCCGCTTCAAAAGCGGATCCAGACGTTCCGAAAAAGCTTGGTAACAGGAGCTGCAGCCGAATCGGCCGATCTTGCTGAATTGCGTATACGTTAGACCGCATTCCTCGCAGCGTATCGGCTGCTGAGGAGCACCGGACAAAGCCGATGCCGAGTTGCCTATTGCATTAAAGTCCAGCAGTCCCGATAACAGGCTGTGGATGGAGAAGCTGTTCGGTGAACCCGGAATGCCTTCGCCCCGTTCGCGGGCGCAGCCTTCGCAGATGTGGAATTCCGTCTTCTCGCCGTTTACGATTTTCGTAAAATGAAGCGTAGCCGGCTTCTTGCCGCATTCTTGGCAATACAAAGCTTCGGTCCCTCCCTTCCGCTATTCCCTATTTGGCTAGCAATGAGATGAGCATCGCTCTCAGCAGCCTTGCGCGAATCTCATCCCGCATTGGCAGCACCAGGGCAATTGTGTCCCGATGGATCGCCGCCCGCAACAGATTCGACTCCCTTACTGTAATCATACCCGCTTCATGCAGCTGATAAATCAGGCCCTCCGCGGCGCTTTGGTCGACGCTGTCGCCAATCGTTCGTTCAATATGGTACTGAAGGTTCTTGAGCGCGGGCAGATCGACTCGCTGAATGCGGATGTAACCGCCCCCGCCCCGCTTGCTCTCCACCATGTACCCCTTCTCCAGCGTAAATCGCGTGCTGATTACGTAATTGATCTGGGAAGGCACACAAGAGAAGCGGTCGGCAAGATCGTTGCGCTGAATCTCCACCGCGCCTTCGTCGCTGCCGTCAAGCATTTGTTTGAGGTGATGTTCAATGAGATCGGAAATATTACGCAAATCACCAACCTCCCTGAGTATCGTCTTCAGAAAGCCAAATCCCCCAATACTTACATTTGCAGAGCATCAGGACAGTTAAGTGTCAACTCGTTGACTTTGACTTTCTTTGACTTTAGTTTTATTATACTCAAAAAATCCCGAGGGTCAAGATGGAATGTTTAAATTTTCTGACTACTTGCATATGTCATCCCGACCATCTCGCTAAACGACCCAAACTAACATGTTCTCCCTTACGGGTCATTGCGATCGCAAATGACCTGCCCTGCCGCTTACGGACAGAATAGACGTTAATCAGTCGCAATCCAGTGTTTCTGCCGCTAACGGACACAGAGAGGCTGTCTATTCATTGTGCAAAGGTGAAATTGCGGGCAAGTGTCCGTTAGGAAATGAACAAGAGCAACTATAACGGAAATGAAAGGCGTTATTTCAGCAAAAAGCTGTACTGTGCAAATCTAATGGAACTGACAGCCCTTATGATGGGCAAAAGTCCACGGTTTGCCTGGATTTCTCACGAATAACGTCGCAGAGTTCCGGTAGATTTTAAAATCACGCCAAAAGATCCATATAAGGGCCCTCACTTCCGTTAACAAGTTGGCGATGATCGATTGCAGCTTCATTTCCAGTTTTGCACACAATGAATCGACAGCCTCACAGACGACCTTACTTTCGTCAAAACCCCATAGAATGGCGAAAATGCACCAAATAGCGCCATCTGAGTCCGTTAGATTTTCAATATCGCGAAAATGTTGCAAATAGTGGCTCTGAGGTCTGTTAGCGAAAGCAAAACGTTTCAGCTCCGTTACTCACAATGAATCGACAGCCTCACGCGGGCCTCCATATGCACCATACATGCCGTATCTCGCGGCTTTTCTTCGTAATAGAGCCTCCCTTGTCCGTTAAAATGTTACTCTAACGAAAAATCGAGCTTTAGTGTCGCTCATGTCCGTTAGGTTTCGCTGTATGCGACATTTTCCTGACCAAGGTGAAATGGCTCCCGCCATCCATTGGCGGAGCGGCTTGTTTCATTCCTTGAAATATAGAGAAAGCATGGCGAAATCATATACTTTTCTATACAAAAAACAAAGCCAGAGCACACCTCTATATATGTAGCTTGGTGCGCTCTGGCCTTATTTATACTATGAGGCCCTTGTCCGGCCTGTTTTTCGAGGACATGGAATTCACCAAATCTGGCGATTCATGACGATCAGCTTCATCTCCGTCATTTCCTGCACGGCATACTTCACGCCTTCGCGGCCCGTGCCGCTTTCCTTAACGCCTCCGTAAGGCATATGATCGACTCGGTACGTCGGAATGTCGTTAATGATGACGCCTCCGACATGCAGTTCGTCCGCCGCTCGCAGCGCAAGGCCGATATCGTTTGTAAAGATGCCCGCTTGAAGTCCGAATCGGGAATCATTGACCGCGGCGATCGCTTCGTCCATGCTGCTAACCTTGCCGATGTTGACCACTGGAGCGAACAACTCCATGCAGCTGACCTTCATGTCCTCAGCCGTGTCGACCAGCACCGTCGGCTCCAGAACGCCTTCGCGAAGTTTGCCACCGGCAATTAGTCTGGCTCCGTTCTCCAAGGCTTCCCCGATCCAAAGCAAAGCCCGTTCGGTCTCAACCGAAGCAATCATGGCTGAGACATCCGTATCCTTTTCCAGCGGGTTGCCGATCTGTAGTCCCATCACAGCCAGGCGCATACCCTCCACGAACCTCTCGTACACATCGTCATGCACATAAATCCGTTGCAGCGAAATACATACCTGTCCTTGATTCGAGAACGCGCCCATGACACACCTCGGAATTATTTTCTCCACATCGGTTTCGCGGTCGATGATAAGCGCCGAGTTGGAGCCTAGCTCCAGCGTGACGCGCTTAAGTCCGGCCTTCGCACGCAGCGCTTTGCCCACCTCCGGACTGCCCGTAAACGTCACCATCGCCACGCGGTCATCTTCCACGATGGCATTGCCGACGACGCTGCCCGCTCCCGTAACGACATTAAGCGCTCCAGACGGCAGGCCAGCCTCATGAAACAAATCGGCGATCAGATACGCCGAGAGAGGTGTCTGGCTCGCTGGCTTCAGCACGACCGTATTGCCGGCGGCTACGGCCGGTCCGACCTTGTGCGCCACCAGATTCAACGGGAAGTTAAATGGCGTGATGGCGCCGATAACGCCCAGCGGCTCGCGAACGGTATAGGCCAGCCTTCCTTCGCCGCCCGGCGCCGCGTCCAGCGGGATCGTCTCTCCGTACAGCCGCTTGGCCTCCTCGGCGGCGAACTTGTACGTTTGTACCGTTCTGTCTACCTCGGCAAGCGCGTACTTGAGCGGCTTCGCCGACTCCAGCGCGATGATCCGGGCGGCTTCCTCCCTGCGCTCTCCCAGCAGCGAGGCTACCCGCTCCAGAATCGACGCCCGCTCATAGGCGGGCATCGCTCGCATCGAATGCCGTGCCGCGTATGCGGCAGCGATCGCTTCGCCAGTTTCCGCGCGGCTCGCCACTGCGACCTCCGAGATGATCTCTCCCGAATGCGGCGCTCTCAATTCTCTATAAGCTGCAGCCTCTCGCCGCCGACCGCCGATCCATAACGACCTTCTTTCCATCTCATCCGCCTCCTTACTCTTGTTGCATTATATCACAAGCATAGAATAACGAAGGCGCTCCCGATACGTTCCTACAATTTAAAAAATGGATTAAAAGGGAGAATGTTGACTTGTTTGCTCGATTCAAGCGGCAGACTCACGGTAAACGTTGTTCCCGCGCCTGAACGGCTTTCCACGCCGATCGTTCCGCCATGCTGATGGACAATACGCTGCACGATGGATAGACCAAGCCCCGTGCTGCCGGACTTCCTTTCTCTCGCCTTGTCCGCGCGGTAGAAACGATCGTAGATGAACGGCAGATGCTCCTCGGGGATGCCGTCGCCCGTATCGGATATCCGGATCACGGAGCAACCGTCCTCGATATGGCCTTGAATCTGGATCGAGCGGCCTGCGGGGATATACTTGACCGCGTTGGAAAGCAGGTTCGACCATACCTGCATCAGAAGCACTTCGTCGCCGTGTACCTCCATGCCGGAGGGCACCAGCAGCCGCACGGCTATCTCCTTCTCGGCCAGCTGCCATTCCAGCAACTGAAGCGTCTGGCGCAGCTGCGGCTGAAGCGGGAAGCTCTTCTTCTCCGTCGTTTGGTCGGCATGATCCAACGTCGAGAGCAGCAGCAGCTGACGGCTTAGCGTCGCGAGATGCCGCGTTTCTTGTCCGATAATGGCGGCGTATTCCCGAACCCGCGCGGGATCGCTCTCCTTGCCGAGCAGCGAATCCGCATATCCCTGAATCGAAGCGAGCGGCGAATGAATCTCATGCGACACGTTCGCGACGAATTCCTTTGTGCGCTGGTCTGCGCGTTCCAGCTCCATACTCATCGTCTGAAAATGGCTCGCCAGCTCGCCGATCTCGTCCTTCCGCCTGGTCGGCAGCCTAAGCTTGTATTGCCCTTGGGCGATCCGCTTGGTCGCTTCCTTCAACTGGACGATGGGTTGAACCAGATATCGCGTGCTGAGCATGAAGTAAGGTACGCTGAACAGGACCGTCAACATGAACATGAAGAAAAAAAACGTGCGCAGCTCGTCGAAGTGGACATTGCTGTCGTGACGCAGGAAAAGAGCGTACCTGTCGGCTCCCGCCGTCACCTGTACGCCTACGGTATTGCTGAGCGTATTGTCGAAGTAACCGGAGGAAAACGCCTTGTTCGGGAATCCGGCAATGCCGTGGTACTGTCCTCCTTCCAGCACTCGCTCCTTAACCCCGTTACCCAGATCCTTCTTTGCAAAATCTCTTCCATAATACAAATCGTTGCCCGTTTCGTCGTACGCGTACAGCTGATAGCCCAGCTCCGCCGAAGCCCTAAGCGTATCGCCCATCGCCTCCGGATGCGCCTCGATATGCCCCTTTAAGTGCAAAAGCGTGCCGAACAGCTTCTCGTCCTGATAGGGCTTCAGCGACCAATGATAATAGACGTTGGCGACATAGAAGCCCAGGAAGCTGCTGATGAGTATCGTATAGAGCGTAATCAGGAACACGCGAAAATAAAGCGAACGCATTAAGCCAGCACCTCGAGCTTGTAGCCGACGCCGCGAATCGTATGGATGTGGAAACCTCCGCCACCCTCCGAGAACCGCTTGCGCAGCCGTTTGATATGAACATCCACCGTCCGTTCGTCGCCGCCGTAATCGGAGCCCCAGATGAGATGGATCAGCTCGTCGCGCGAAAATACCCGCCCGGGATATTCCGCCAGCTGAGCCAGCAGTTCGAACTCCTTGAGCGGCAGCAGGAGGACTTCGTCCCCGTCGACCACCTCGTAATTTTTACGATCGATGACGAGACGGCTCAGCCGGATCTTGTCGCTTGACGCGAAGGAGTACCGGCGGAACAGGGCTTTGACCCGGAACAGCAGCTCCGGCAGCTCAAACGGCTTCGTCACGTAATCGTCCGTGCCGCTTAAGTAGCCTTGCTCCTTATCGCTGAGCTGGTCGCGCGCGGACAGGATGATGATGGGAATATCGTAGTTTTTGCGGGTATATTCGCAGAGCGTCAGTCCGTCCACTTCCGGCATCATAATATCCATAATGACTAGATCCACGGCCTGATTTTCCAGAACGTTTATCGCCTCGCGACCATTTTGCGCTTCCAGTACCCGGAAACCTTCTTTGGTCATATAGTGGCCCAGCAGGACGCGGCTATTATAGTCATCGTCCGTAATAAGCAGCTGCTTCATGCGTATTCCAACCCTCCCGTGCTCGCGGCCGTCTCCGCCGCTCCTTATTTATTCAGTCGATCGCTTCTCTTTAGCATGATGATAAGAAACGGGCCGCCAATGACCGCCATTATTATAGAAGCCGGTATTTCCGCGGGGGCCAATACCGTTCTTCCGATCGTGTCCGCCGCCAGCACCAGCAACGCCCCTCCGAGCGCCGAGAACGGAATAAGCAGCTTATAGCTCGAGCCTACCAATGCCCGGCCGATGTGCGGGACGAGCAGACCGACGAACATGATGAGTCCGCCGATGGCCGTTGCCACCGAAGCCAGCAGTACCGCCACAGCCGAGATGAGCAGCCTGACGCGCACGACGCGAAGCCCAAGATTGCGGGCCGTCTCGTCATTAAAGGCCAGCATATTGCACCAGCCTCCCAGCAGCAGCGATACGATCAATCCGATCCCGCCGAAGATAGCGAGAATATGGACGTCCTCCCAAGTCTTCATCGTGAAGATGGAAGAGATGGCTTGATTGACGCTTGTTACGGCGTAGCTGCCCCGGTAATTAAAGGATTGCCCGAGCCCCGTAAACGTCGCGTTGATCGCGATGCCGACCAGGATAAGCCGAAGCGGGTTCAATCCCGTGCGCCAGGAGAGCGAATAGACCAGATAACAGGCCAAGGCGCCGCCCAACACGGAGAATAACGGCGACCAGAAGTAGAGCATCGGGAACAGCGTGACGACCGTGATCGACACAAGCCCCGCACCTGACGAAATGCCGATAATGCCCGGCTCCGCGAGCGCATTTTTCATAACGGCCTGCAACAGCGCTCCCGATACGGCCAGCGCGGCTCCCGACAGCATGGAGACGATAATGCGCGGAAAGCGCAAATCTTTAATAATCCCCACCTGCTCGTTCGTGCCGCTCATGAGTCCGCTCAGCAACTCGCCGAACGACACCTTGATACTGCCCGTCATCGCGGAGAACAAGGCGAGCCCCGCCAGCAGCAGGACTGTAAAGATAATCAGGCCGTAAGGTTTAAGCTTTCTCCACGACCTGCGGGTTGCCTTCGCGACATCTCCTGCATACGGGCGCGTGTCCATTGGCAACGCTTCGTCTGCACGTTCCGTCTGATCAGTCTTTGTTATCGGTGTATTCATGTTCACGTTCCTCTACGGTTCGTCGGGATACAGCATCGGCAGCAGCGCCTCCAGCGCCTCGCCGACCGCCAAATTCCCCGTGGTGCCGAAGAGCGGCTCCGGCAGATCATAGACCCGGTCATTTTGCACCGCCTTGAAGTGATGCCAGATATCGTTTTTCTTAAACTCCTCGTCGAACATCTTTACAACCTCTTCCGGCATGCCATGCGCGGCGCGCAGAATGACATCGGGATTGGATTGGTGAAGGTATTCCGTGTTGGAGGCCAGAAACTCCACCTTCTCGCCCTGCACGATATTGACGCCGCCGAGCAGTCTGACCAGGTCGCCGATATAGGAATGCTCCGTCGCCACGAGATAACTTCCCGGTACGCCGAGAAGGATAAGCACCTTTGGCTTCTCCTTGCCCTTCGTCGCCTCGCGGATCTTCTCCAGCGTCGCATCGTATTCGTCCACGATCGCGGCGGCCTTGTCTTGCTTGCCATATTTCTCGCCTAGCATCACTATTTCCGCCTGCATCCGCTCCAGGCTGGTCAAGTCCAGGAAGGTCGCGTCGATGCCCGCATTGTCGAACACGGGCTCCAGATCGTATTGCAGCGTCGTGACCGACAACACTTCGGTTGGCTTAAGCGACTTCACCAGCTCCATGTCCGGACTCATCGGATTGCCGACCTTCGTCACCTCGTCGTACCTCTCCGGCAGCGTCTTCACGCTTTTCGGGATACCAATCAGATCTATCTCCAGCAGATCCATAATTTGCGTAATCGCCACGGTCGTCGATACGATCCGATGTTCCGCCGGCGGCTCCGCGGCTTCCGGCGAGGAAGCGCTCGGAGCCGCCGACTCCTTTACGCCCGGAGCCTGAGTTGCTGCGCCGCCCGCAGGCCCCTGCGCGTTGCCGCAGCCTGCCGCTACAAGCAGGCACAGCGCGATCCATGCCGCCGCTGCCAGCTTGCCGCTTCTTCTCAACATGTATTCAATCCCCCTATTTGGCTTATTCCCGTTCCCTTTTGTATTAACGAACCTTCCGCTTCCAAATAAAGAACGCCCCAGCTCCCAGAACGAGCACCGCCGCGATCGGCGTCCACCAGACCAGCCCGCTTCCGCCCTTCTCTTCGACCGGCGCCTCCGTTGTCTCTCCGGCCGCAAGCGCCGTCACGGCTTCGCCCCCCGGCACATCGCCGTCGGCCAGCTGCACGTCGCCGTCTCCTGCCTTGTCGCCGCTTTCCGTCGCATCGCCGCCCTTCGACTGTAAGTCCCCTTCTGCGGCAGATTCTTCAACTTCCGCAGCTCCGGCTCCCTGCTCGGCTGCTCCTTCACCGTTCTCGCCGCTATCCGTGTCGTCTCGCCCTGACGCAGGCGAAGCCGACGACTCCTCTGTGCCGCCTTCTCCAGCAGCCGTTGTTGCCGTTGCCGAAGGGGGAGGCTCAACAGCCGAGTCGCTATCCGTCGGCGCTGCCGCTGGCTGTGCCGCGGCGGAAGACCCGCTCGCAAGCTTGACGCCCGTTGCCGATTGCCCGCTCGAACCGGACCCGCTGCCAGTAAGCCCGTTGCTTTGCGCCGGTTCCGCCGTTGCAATCGGCTCAGTAGTAGTCGGCTTCGCTGCCGGCACGGTTGCCGGCTCTGCCGTTGCAGTCGGCTTCGTTGTCGCCGCATTCGAAGGCTTTGTCGCCGCCGTCTGCGCCGGAGCTGCGCCTTTTACCAGCTTGAAGCTGTCGTGGTCGAACACGAATCGGATCGTATAATCGTGGTCATAATCGATTTCCTCAACGGTTACGTGGATTTTGGAGAGAATCGGCTTCGTAATGTCCGCCGGGAATTCCACCAGCCTCGTATCCGCTTTTTTGTTGGAGCTGACGACCTTCGTATTCACGAACGCCCCGCCGCTTCCCGGTACCTTGAACTCCGTCACCCAGAAGCTATGGTTGATCGTCACTCTTACCGTCGCTTTGCCGTCCTTGATCGTGACCGTGGCAGGCTTTTCCCAATAGTCGTTCGCCATGGAGACGGAATCGTTCTCCGCCTTCAAGATGAGATAATCCGCCGTATATGTACCGTCCGCCAGATCTCCCGCGGCCATCATGCTTGCCGGCCATGCCAGCAGCGTTATCCATAATGCAGCCAGCAGGCCGCTAATCTTTGCCTTTGTTGTCAACGCATTCCCGTCCCTTCCATATATAAAAATAATATATATGATAATGATAATTATTATCACTAAATATCCTACCAATTATTTGAATTCGCTGTCAACCCTTGCCTCTAATTATTTTCTTGCCCCGATTCCATGCAAAAGGGCTTCAGAAGCCGACAGTCGACTCCCGGAAGCCCATTCGCCATCGTCTTACGCGCCCTGGGCTTCGGCCTCGGGGAGCGGGTTCCGCACGATCTTCACGTCATAGAAGGCAATCTTGTTGGAGATGATGTATTCCGGAGTCTCCCGGTGGGAATGGGATTCGCGGAACGCCTCGCTGCGCGTCCATCCCTGGAAGTCTTCCTTGCTCTCCCAGCGCGTGCTCACCGTCACCTCGTCATACTCCTTCGTGTTCTCCGTCAGCATGACTTCGAGACCCAGGAAACCCTTCATCCCTTCAACCTTGCCCACCTTGTTGAAGCGTTCGATCAGCTTCACTCCGTTGCCCTTCGTAATTTGCGATACGTTCGTAACAATAACCATTGTCAATTCCTCCCTATATTGTTGTATTGGCATTATTTCAAATTAGCGGCTTGCAAGTTATGGCTGATGCCGACCGTGGCCAGCGCCCAAGTGACGGTCGTCTATCGGATCAGCCTCCTCTTCTTGAGCAGCATCAGGAAAAACGGCGCTCCTATACATGCGAGCAAAATACCAGCCGGCAGCTCCAGCGGATCGAACCAGCTTCTAGCCGCCGTGTCGGCAATGACCATGATCGCGGCGCCGCCGACGACGGAATACGGCAGGAGAAATCGGTAGTCCTCGCCGATGAGCAGCCGCACGGCATGCGGCACGATCAGCCCCACGAAGCCCACCAGTCCGGCGACGCTAACCGCTGCGCCCGCCAGCAAGGACGCCAATGCGACGATCAGGAAGCGCTGCCGCTCGACATGCTGGCCTAATGACGATGCCGATTGGTCGCCAAGCATAAGCAAATTCGTCGTCTTCGCCGCGAACGGCACCAGCAGCAGGCCCACTGCCGCGTAAGGCAGCATGAATTGCAGATGCGGCCAGCTTCTGCCGCTCAAGCTTCCCGAGAGCCACGGGATGACGCTCTGAATGCGATCGCTGTTCAGCACCATGATGCCGTTCATCACGCCGCCCAGCAGCGCGTTCACCGCGATGCCGGCCAGCACGATCTTAACGGGCGAGCTGCTTCCGTCCCAGGCCAACAAGTAGATGATCAGGGACGAGACCAGCGCTCCCGCGAAGGCGAAGCCCGGCAGCAGATAAGCGAACTGCGGGAAGAGAACTAACGCGATAACCGCCGCTACCCCGCCGCCCGCCGACACGCCGACAATGCCGGGATCCGCGAGCGGATTCCGCATGACGCCTTGCAACAGCGCCCCCGAAGCGGCGAGGCACGCGCCGACGAGCAAACCGATCAGCACGCGCGGAAGGCGCAGATTCCAAATAATCGATTCGTGGGCGGTATCCCCCGCTCCGAACAAGGTGAGCCAAATCTCCGCCGGCGAGATCGACGCCGATCCGCTTCCGATGCCGTACAGCATCGATAGAATAAGCAGAGGGCCCGCGCCAATGGCCATCCAGCGCCTTCGATTATTCCTCTCCTTCACGTTCATGGCGCGAGCAGCTCCGTCAACAGCTTAACGGCTTCCGGCACCCGCGTACCGGGATTGGTACCGAACAGCTCCGCCGGAAGCACGTGAATGCGTCCTTCCCGAACGGCTGCGAGCGAGTTCCATGCCGGATTCCCTTCCATCTCGCGAACGAAACCCTTCTGCACCTCTTCCGAATTGCCGTGCGTCATGATCATGATCACATCGGGACTTGCTTCCACCACTCGCTCCGTGTTGAGCTGGGCGTACTGCGGGTAATTCTGCAGCCGCGGAAATTCCGCTGCCATATTGCGTCCCCCCGCCGTCTCCAGCAGGTTGCCGGCCAGCGAGTTCGGCAGCGCGGCCAGGTATGTACCCGGCGCGCCGTATACCATCAGCACGCGCGGAGCGTTCTCGGAGGTCGCGGCGCTCAGTTCCGCCAGCTCTCCGTCCAGCTTCGCAATCAGCTCGGCCGCCTTCCCCTCCCGCTCAAGCAGCTTGCCGAACAGCTGTATTTGTTGCTTAATATCCGCAATCGAATTGCCTTGCGTCAACACGATCTTCGACCCTATGCTCTCCAGCAGGGGGACGTCGTTGCTGTTAATGGGATAATTGCCGAGCACGACATCCGGCTTCAGCGACGCGATCTTCTCCAGATCGACCGTGTGGACGGAGCCGACGACGGGCACGTCCGCTACTTGCTCCTTTAGCAGTCCGCCGTTATCTACCGGTCTGCCGACCACGGATGCGCCCAGCGCGTAGACGATATCCACCTCGCCGTTGCCCAACGCGACGATCCGGCTCGGGGCCGCTTGAAACGTTACCTTCCGATCGGCGAAGTCGGTGACGGCTATTCTCCCCGTCTGCTCTCCCCCGCTTGCCGCTCCCGCGCTGCAGCCCGCCAGTAATCCGGCTGCCGTCATTGAGGCTGCGATGATCAGGAGCGGCCTGCTCCACGTATGAGCCTGTTCTCGCTCCTGCCGCTTTGCACCCGCATTTCTCATTGTATCGATAACTCTTCTGACTGCTTCCAATGCCAGTTACCCTCCAACCTCCGCGCCGCCCTCTTTTTGAGAGAGATTATCATTAACGCTTCACGAGGATTTTACTTCCGCAATGTGAACGGAGCGTGAACTTCAGATTACAGTTTTGTCGGAAGGACATTCCGCGCCCTTTTCACTCCGAAGTTGGCGGGAATCATGCACTCATCGGCCCATCAATGGAGAGCCTGGAAGAAATGTAATCTAAAGTTCATACTGCGTTCATAATGCAGGAGTAATATTCGTGATGCAGTAAAAATTTGGGTTGGCCGAAGAAGCCATATTTTTTTGCGACATCATTGAGAATGATAATCATTAACTACATATGGCGTTTTCTATTCGTAACAGAAAGCCAGACCCGTCGAGAGGAGGGCGAACGCCTACAAGAACGTAACGGGACACCATGGTTGGCAGAAGGATGACGGATTCGATCGCAAGAACGCAAGTCAAAAAACAAAAAACCAATTCGAAGGAGTGTTTGTAAAAATGACTAAAATGTTCAAAAAATCGTTGATGTTGACTCTTATGGCAATGGCACTGGTTCTGGCTATGGCGGCGTCCGCCTTTGCCGCAACCGAAAGTTACGAATTCCATTACGGCGGCAGCTATCACTCCCACTCCAGCTCCTATATCTCCGGACCTGCCGATGTGACGGGGGGGCAAGTGACGATCAAGCTGACTGGCAACTACTTCCCTGAAATCAAAGTCGGCAGCACGGTTTATTACGGTTCCTACGATACCGGCACGAATCTGACGACATTCGTCTTCCCTGGCAGCGCGTCGGCCGACATTCCGCTAGAACTGAAAGTTGTTGCCGGACCTCACAATATGGTCTACAACCTTACGCTCGTCTGGCTTTAATAGCTCCGCCGGGGCCTTGACGGTTCCCTCATGAACGAAGGAAGCGGCCGCGCGGCCGCTTCCTGTTTAAATTTAAACCAAGGGAGATATTGTTGTGACACTATCGATGAGAAAAACGCTCGTTTTGCTTCTCGCATTCGCTTTGCTGTTGTCGGCAGTACATATTGTGCCCGTTTCGGCTGCCACCGCGGTTCGGGACGGTGAATTCCCCATTTCATTCCGTTATGTAAAGGACGGTACCACAGTCACATCCGCCGCCGACAGCTTTGTCGTGAAGGATGGCGCCAAATTAATTATTCGCAATGGCAAAGCTATATTCGAACATCAGGTCACGGAGGCCAACTATTCGACATTCGCTTTCTTCGGCACGCGCCAAGAGGGTGCCCCAAAGGCCGTTATTACAGACAGCGGTACAGGAGAGACGGTGAGCGGATCGGACGGTTACGCGCCGGTCGTCGTCAAGGGAACACCCGTAGACGGCAAGATCGTCATTCAATTGGACATCACGGATGTGTATACCAAACAAGACATCTTAATGCATATTAACGATATCAACAACATCTATGGTCTGCCTACCAACTACAATCATTGGTATAACGCCCAGCTCGAGCTTGATCTTACCGGCGTCGACTTGTCTCCGCTGCCCGGCGGCGGCGATAACGGCGGTGGCGATGGCAGTAATCCGGACGTGACGCTTGAACTTTTCCAAGCGCGGGTAACTGCCGGTAAAAACCTGCATGACAGTACGACTGAAGGACAAATAGACGGAACGTACCCGGCAGCCGCAAGACAGAAGCTGATCGAGGACCTGGCACTTGCCGAGTCCATTGTGTCGGGATCGCCAAGTAACCCCAATCTGCTAATCGCAGCATATAACATTGCCGATGAGGCAATCAAAACCTACGAGTCTGCGCGTATCGTCGTTAACCGGGCTTCGTTGTCGGCCTGGATCGCCGGAGCGGAGGCTTGGCTGGCCACCGACCCGAAGGACGCTGGATTCGCCGAGGGCGGGAAGCCTGCATCAGGCACAGTCGGCGCAGCGTTCTCCGTGAACGAATATCCGACGGACTTCCCCGATATTCAATATGAGGACGGCGAGTTGCTCGGCCTAAGCAAGAAAGTACGAAACAATGTAGAGGCGGCTACCACCCTGCTTAACGACCCTCTGGCTACGCAGAGCATGGTTAGCGCCATGTACGCGAATAAACTCGCTGCGTACAACTGGAGCGAAATTGCAAAGCGCCAGTTCGCAGCCTCAAACGTTGATATCTATGTGCTTGACGCCCTAACGCCGGATACGGTCTCTCAATCGATTTATGCTCCGGAGATCGGCGATACCGCGACCGTTCTTCAGCAGGCAGGATATTATGAATCATTTGCCAATATTACGTTTATCGATAATCCGGACGACGACATCGTCTTTACCCCGCGGGTTATCGCGCAACCGTCGCTTAACGCGACGACTGGATTGTATAACAAAAGCTACTCCAGTTCGCCGGCCAAACAGGTTATCGCGGAGACGAACGGCAATCAATTTACTTATCAGGCCAAAATTCGAGTCCATAACAATACTACGCCTCAAACGGATATGCATTGGCAAGGCATTATCAAGTTGAAATATCCGATGGTCTTCGCCAACAACACGATAAGCGAAGTTCCCGGCGTCACGCCGAGGGAAATATTCATTAGTTTTAACGCCGCTCAGCATAAAGCGCTTTTAGCCCAGATTGCCGAGGCCGAATCGTTGCTGGAGAGCGCCGCGCCCGGCAATGCCATCGGGCAATATCCCCAGTCGTTAATTGACAAACTGGGCGACGCCATTGCATTCTCCAAAGAGACAGGGGGTTGGTTGGCTGCACCCAGACCGGCAATTCTGACAGCGTCGAACACGCTAAACGAGGCTGTGGAGCAATTTAGGGCGGGAGAGACGCAGAGCCTGCAATTCAGCATCGCGCATGCGTCGGGAGAGGAATTCTCGATTATGGAGAGTTACTTCCAAAAACCGGCCGTCGTCACTTACGTGGACGAATCGACCCGCAAGTTGATTCTCACGATTAAGGACAGCTCCTCCGTGCCTGAATTTAGAATCAAATCTGGCAATAGCTTTGCGGATGCAGAGCTGGTCAGCGAAGATAGGAGCGCTAACACGCGTACGGTTTCGTTTGATCTCACCCAATCGTCGAATTTAATCGAAGCTCAGGTTCGTACCGTCGTACCCGCACAACAGTATGATCGCACGCATACCATCCGCTTGAACTTCAACAATGTAGATAACTCCGCATTGTACACGCTAATAGATGAGGCCAAGAAGGCTCACGGCGCTGCGGTCGTCGGCACTGCTCCGGGACAATATCCTGAATTCGCCAAAACTTCCTTCTTGGCGGCGATTGCGGTAGCCGGTAAAGAGGCCGTCCGGATCCCATCGTCTAGCGCGCAGACGTTATCCGCCTATCAGACTTTGCAACGTGCTTATGAAACATTCCAGGCTTCGTATGTAGGAGGCAACGGACCGGGCAATCCGACTAACCCGAGCAATCCGGGCAACCAGGGCCCTCAATACCCTGCCGATGGCAATTACTTAGTGGACTTCACGGTTCTCAAAAAAGGAAGCGAAAGCGTCTCGGTCATGAACCAATACGTGTTCACCACGGCTCTGGTCAAGGTTGCCGGAGGCAACAAAACCGTTTCCTTCACCTTAAAACAGAGTAAGGAAATTACGGGTTTCACGCTGAACGGCAGCAGCGGCGGCGGCTCCGGAACAGACTCGGGCACGAATACGCGCGTCGTCACCTTCTCGCTGTCGGATCTGTCCGGCAAAATTCCCGGATGGGTGTCCATCTATTGGGATCTAAGCAGCACGATTCCAGGATTTATCTATGACGAGCAATACGACGTAGATTTCAAATTTAATGAATCCTCTGCCAGAAGTGCCGGCGACCAGACCACACCTCCAGGGGGCAGCGGCAACGGAGGCTTGCCCCCAGGGCTGGAACCTTCAGGTACTGGCAGCGGCGGACCTAAGCCTGACGACGGCAAGAATGACCCTGACCCAGAGGAAGAGCCCGGCGAGGAAGAATCTTCGGAGGAAGAAGGGAACGGGACTCCGATTATTAAATTCCCGGACACAACGAACCATTGGGCCAAATCAACTATTGAGCAAGCCGTTAAGCTCGGCATCGTGAACGGTTTCTCCGACGGCAGCTTCCGTCCCGACAACATCGTGACGCGCGGCGAATTCGCCGTCATGATCAGCCGAGCGCTGGGTCTGGAAGGCGAAGGCGATGGTGACGCGCTGCAAGACTTCGGCAGCATTCCGGCTTGGGCTCAGTCGCATGCTGCGCGCGTCGTCACCGCCGGTCTGATCGGCGGCTTCGAGGACGCCACGTTCCGATCCGGCGGTCAGTTAACTCGCGCTCAGCTAGCGGTTATAATCTCCCGCGCGGCGGGACTTAAGCTGGAAGAAGACGCTTCGCTCTCCTTCAACGATGCCGAATCCGTACCGGCATGGGCCCAGAAGGAAGTCGCGGCGGCTGTCGCGGCCGGCTTGATCCAAGGGAAGGACGGCAATCGGTTCGACCCTAACGCTACGGCTACTCGAGCGGAAGCTCTGACGTTGATTATCCGTCTGCTCGATCATTTGGAATAGTCTCCATTCGAAATAGCAGCTCCGGGATGCGAATAGGCATCCGGGGCTGCTATTTTTCCGAAAAGATACGCTTCGCCGCAATAATACTTCTATCGCTTTCACTCATTGATGGGTTACCTTGCGTGGAGTAGAATAGAAACAGATAGTATTCGGAGATAGGGAAGCGTGAGATCGAATGATTACGATTGAGCAAGACGGGGAGTGGGCCAGCGATACGCTGGTCGGAAGGGAACGGGAGATTGCGCAGTTCGTCAAATGTCGGGAATCGACTGCCGCATCCTTACAATTGATAAGCATCTATGGTACCGCCGGCATCGGCAAGAGCAGCCTGCTGGACGAATTCCAGCGAGTGGCCTCCGCACATGGCGATCTCTGTCTAATGATGGACAGCGAAGGATTCGTGAAAACCCCGGAGGCGTTCTGTCTTCGCATACTGGGCGCCATTGACCCGCGGCAGCATTACGACCGGGCGGATGCCAACTTGCCGGAGTCCTGTATCGCAGCGCTTGGAGAGCTTTCCGGCGAGAGACGAATTTGTTTGTTTATCGATGCTTACGAACGTATGGAGAGCATGGATCAGTGGCTGAGGGACTACTTCCTGAAGAGGCTCAGTGGAAGTATTCTCGTCGTGCTGGCGGGACGATACGCGTTATCGGAGGCATGGCTTCTCTCCTCCTATTGGAGAAGGTATGTGACGCGAATGCCCCTGTCGGATCTTGATTTATCCGCCGTTACCAGCTTCGCCGAATCCATGCATGTGCGCGATCCGCAGGCCATTCAACAAATCTGGCGCTATTCGCGAGGCCACCCGCTGACGATGTCCTTAATGGCGCTCCTGCTCTCGCAAGAGAACAGCGGCAGCTTCGACGAAGCGGAGCCGGGAGGCTACGAGACGCTTGCCTATATCGTAAACGAGTGGCTTCGCGAGGTGCCGGGCGAACATCTCCGACCATTAATCGAAGCAGCGTGCGTGCTTCGCCGCTTCAATCAGGAGAGCTTGTCCTTTGTGCTGAATCGGGAGATGAGCGCGACGGAATTTTATCAGCTTATTCGATTCTCCTTCATCCGCAAGGTAGATCAAGGCTGGGCCGTACATAGCTTGATGAGGGAGCTTGTGAGCCGCGAGATGCTGTCCCGTACGCCCATACACTACGAGCAGCTTCGCGCGAGCGCCCTTCGGTATCATTACCTCAGATGGCTGGATGCCCGGAACAAAGGGGATGCCGGCGAGCATCGGGAAGCCATCGAGCTCATGAACTATATCGGGGATGCGCTCATTCGCGCTTTCATGAACTGGTTTGAGCTGTCTCCTCCCCACTTCGAGACGGCGCAGGCCGAGCATAAGGACGAATTGAAAAGGTATGTCGAGTTACGAATCGCGGAAGCCAAGGATAGTCTTATCGATATGTACGATCCTTCTTCCAACCAGCGCTTCTCCTTCCCACTGACGGCCAAGGAAAGCCGCTATACGGTACGACATATCGATTTTGACGCCTTGTTCGGTCTTGGGTACGACGTAGTACGACTGATGAGGGACAGCACCGGGTCCATTATCGGCTTCGCCGTCATTATCCCGATAAATCAGGATACGCTCCCCTATCTGGAGCAAGCCCCACGTTCGAAGCCTTACTTCGGAAGCTTGTCCCCGGAAATGCGCAGCCGATTGAAGGCCGCGCCGCATACGCGGGCGGGATGGTTTATCGAGACGATCGATACTTCCGATCTAGGCGACGTTTCACAGCAGACGGCAATGGGCCACCTGCTGCACGATCTTATTTTCACGGGGGAGCTGCTGATCGAATCGCCGGCGCCAACCGTCTATTTCGTGGAGTCGCATAAGAGTCTGGGCTTCTCCATTGCGGATAACGCCAACCATTACGGCTACGACGAGGAACGGGAAGCCGTTACCTTTGTCATGGACCGTCAGGGCGGCAACGCGATCAGCTACATACATCATATGCTCCGCATGACCGGGCAAGCGCATCTGATCGAGCCGGACGGGGATCCGGAATCGGCTTTCCACTCCTCATCCGCAGCAGCAACGCTCGAAGATTCAGGGCCGAATATGCCTTCGGCGACGGTAGAAGCTGCCACAAAGCCGTTATCCAATGCGGAACGAATCATGAACCGTCCGGAGCTGACGCCTCGCGAGAAGGAAGTCGCGCTCTTGTTGGAGCAGGGCTGCACCAACGCGGAGATTGCCAAGTCCCTCTATCTGAGCGAGGTCACCGTCAAAAAACACTTGAAATCCATGATGGAAAAGTTCAGCACCTCCAATCGAACCCAACTGCTCAAGCGGCTGTTGGAGTAGGAGCGGGCTGTTGCAGAATGCGCATGACAGGTTATAAAGTAACGACTGTGATTAGTTGACTGATTGTCGGCGTGAGTGGCAACTTCTGCTTGGTGATGTCGTTTCCGCACCGATGGTGAGGTTACTTCGGAGCTTGTAAGTCGATAGCGCCGACTTATTTGCGAAAATTGGTGCGGTTGGTGCTCAGTATGTCGGTGTGGTCGACTTATTTTCGGGAAATGATGCGATTGGTGCGAAATACGTCGGTCTCACCGACTTATTTAAGAGAAATGGTGCGGTTGGTGCTCAGTAAGTCGCTGTCGCCGACTTATTTGCGGAAAATGATGCGGTTGGTGCTCAGTATGTCGGTGGCGCCGACTTATTTGCGGAAAATGATGCGGTTGGTGCTCAGTATGTCGGTGGCGCCGACTTATTTGCGGAAAATGATGCGGTTGGTGCTCAGTATGTCGGTGGCGCCGACTTATTTGCGGAAAATGATGCGGTTGGTGCGAAATACGTCGGTCTCACCGACTTATTTAAGAGAAATGGTGCGGTTGGAGCTCAGTAAGTCGCTGTCGCCGACTTATTTGTGGGAAATGGTGCTTTGGGAGCTCAGTAAATCGGTCTCACCGACTTATTTTCGAGTAATCATGGATTTTGGAGGCAGTATGTCGGTGTCGCCGACGTAGTCGCAGTAATTGGTTTGTTCAGTTGGCAGGTTGTCGGCGTGAGCGACAACCGTTGCTTGGCGATGTCCATTCCGCACCGGGAGTGAATTAGCTTCGAAGCAATCGCATCCCGGTCGGCGTCTGAACCTACCTCTAAAGCCGGGCCAACATCATCGAATTGCTTCGATCAGAGGGTTCAGACACTCTCCCCACTAGGGAGAGGAACGTCGCCCAGGGACGGTTGGATAGGCACAGCCTCCATCCAACCGTCCCTGAACGCACAAAAAACCTGCCGCATTAATCTGCGGCAGGTCGTTTTGTGCTTGGCGACGTCCTACTCTCCCAGGACCCTGCGGTCCAAGTACCATCGGCGCTGGAGGGCTTAACGGTCGTGTTCGGTATGGGAACGCGTGGTTCCCCTCCGCCATCGCCACCAAACGTAGCGTGGATTGCACGCTGAAAACTGGATACGAAAGTGTGCTGAATCTTTAGCTTGCTTACCGGTTGTATGACCAAGTAAGCGATTAGGATAAGCCCTCGACCGATTAGTATTCGTCAGCTCCACACATTGCTGTGCTTCCACCCCGAACCTATCAACCTCGTCGTCTTCAAGGGGTCTTACATACTGGGAAATCTCATCTTGAGGGGGGCTTCACGCTTAGATGCTTTCAGCGCTTATCCCGTCCGTACTTGGCTACCCAGCGGTGCTCCTGGCGGAACAACTGGTACACCAGCGGTACGTCCATCCCGGTCCTCTCGTACTAAGGACAGCTCCTCTCAAATTTCCTACGCCCGCGACAGATAGGGACCGAACTGTCTCACGACGTTCTGAACCCAGCTCGCGTACCGCTTTAATGGGCGAACAGCCCAACCCTTGGGACCTACTTCAGCCCCAGGATGCGATGAGCCGACATCGAGGTGCCAAACCTCCCCGTCGATGTGGACTCTTGGGGGAGATAAGCCTGTTATCCCC
>NZ_CP060293.1:1087500-1407500 GCF_014303795.1 Paenibacillus sp. PAMC21692 | reverse complement strand
CTGCTTTTTGAGTACCAGAAGCCAGAAGCGTTGTTAACGCCTACGCATGGTGAAGCGGCCTTTTCGAGTTCCATGCGGCACTTTCCCTATTCGTCACCCAGCAAACGCAGCAGCTCCGCCTCATCATCAATGACGGTTACGCCAAGGTCGCGCGCCTTGGTCAGCTTGCTGCCCGCGCTGTCACCCGCAACTACGAAATCCGTTTTCTTTGAGACGCTGCCGGATATCTTTGCACCACACGCCTCCAGCCTCCGAGCTGCCTCATCCCTCGTCATCGTAGGCAAGGTGCCGGTCAGCACGACCGTCTTGCCGCTGAACACGCTGTCGGCGCGAACGACCGGTGGCTGCTCCGCCTCGGCCTTAACGCCATATTCGCGCAATCTGGCGATGCTCTCCGCATAGATCGGATTGCCGAAGAAGCCGACGATGCTCTCCGCCACGATGCCGCCGATGTCCGGCAGCCCTACAAGTTCGTCCGCTGTCGCAGCCATAATAGCGTCCAGGCTACGGTAATGGTCGGCGAGCATTTTGGTCGTGGCTTTGCCCGTATTGGGGATGCCAAGCGCGAACAGGAACGCCGCCAAATCGCGGCTCTTCGACTTCTCCAGCGCCTCCAGCAGCTTGAGCGCCTTCTTCTCTCCGAACCGCTCCAGCTTGATGAGATCGTCGAAACAAAGCGCATACAGATCCGCTGGGTCGCGTACCTCGCAATCCGCGTACAGCTGCTCCGCCGTCATGATGCTAAACGACTCGATATCCATGGCGTCGCGCGACGCGAAATGCGTGATGCGGCCGATAATCTGCGGACGGCAGCCCAGGTTGTTGTTGCAGAACAGATGCGCGCCGCGCTGCTCCAGCTCCGTCCCGCAGGACGGACAAACGATCGGGAACACGATTTCCCCGCCGGGCTCATCGTCCGCTTTGCCCAGAATCTCCGGAATGACGTCGTTGGAGCGGCGAATGGATACAAGCGTGCCCAAGGCGTTTTTCAAATTTTTGCGTTCGATATCGCCGATATTGTTGAGCGTACAGTTCTGCACCGTCACGCCTGCCAGCTCGACGGCTTCGACCCGGGCAACCGGCGTGATTTTGCCAGTACGGCCTACTTCCCAGGACACCGATTCGAGAATCGTCGTCGTCTCCTCCGCTTCGAACTTGAACGCAACGGCCCAACGCGGGAACTTGTCCGTATAACCGAGCGCCTCTCGCGTCCGCATATCCGTCAGCTTTACGACCGCTCCGTCGATCAGGAAGTCGAACGTGAGTCGTCTCTCCGCGATTGCGGCAAGCTCCGCCTGAACCTCTTCGATCGTGCTAACGTACTTCACGTACGGATTCACCTTAAAACGATTGGCGATAAGGAACTGCTGCAGCTCCAGATGATCCTTAAAGGACACGCCCTCCGCGTAGCCGATATTATAGATAAAAGCGTCCAGCTTCCGCTCCGCCGTCACCGCGGGATTAAGGTTGCGAAGTGCCCCGGCTGCGGCGTTGCGCGCATTTTTGAGCGGCTCGGCCGCGGTTTCGTTATATTTGGCAAGCACGGACAGCCCCATGATACCCTCGCCCTGCACCTCCAGGATGCCTTCCTTGAACGGAATGTGAAGCGGAATGGAACGGATCGTCCGCACCTGCGGCAGAATGCCCTCGCCTACCGTGCCGTTGCCTCGCGTAGATGCCTGCACCAAGCTGCCGTTCTCGTAGGTCAGGTTCAGCGTCAAACCGTCGAATTTCAGCTCGATGACGTAGCTTGGCTGCGGCAACGGCTCGACATTCGGATTTTTTGCGTTATAGTCCGCTACGGCCTTCTGTACGCGAGCATGCCAGGAAAGCAGATCCTCGTTGTCCTGCGCCTTGTCAAGACTCCATAAGCGGGCACGGTGGCGGTGCGGATCAAAACCCTTGAGCAGCTCGCCGCCCACGCGAAGCGTCGGCGATTCGGGCAGCACGAAACCTTCCGCTGCCTCCAGCGCAACCAGCTCATCGTACAGCTTGTCGTAATCCGCGTCATTAATGACGGGATTGTCCAATGTATAATATTGATAATTATGCTCTGCAATGAGCGCGACAAGCTCTTGCATCCGTGCCGAACCAACGTTCACGAGCCGAACCTCCTCCAAATTGGCGAACTGATCTTCCTTGTATCCGGGCTATACCTTCTTGATCGGCGCGAAACCCGCAAGCAGCCGCTTGATGCCGACCGGCGCCGGGAACGCGACTTGCAGCTCCATATCGTTGCCCGTCCCCTTGACGGCAACGACGGTGCCCTCGCCCCACTTGCCGTGGGCGACGCGGTCGCCGGCCGCGAAGTCTCCGCCGCCGCCTGCGGAGGCGGAGCTTGCAGCGGCAGAGGCGCCGCCGGCTGCCGCCGCGTTTTTGGCCGCGCGGGCGGCATCCAGCGAGGTGGTGACGCGCACGCCGCCACCTCCGCCGCTTCCGCCCGCGGCGGCCCTGCCGCTCCCCGCGCCGAAGCCGGGGGAGCGCGTTCCTGCAGCGGCGGCTGGCGAAGCGCCGCCGCCGATTCGTCCAGGCGTGCGGGCGTAGCCGCCTCCGCCGCCGAAGCCGCCGCTACCGCCGCTGCCTCCGATGGCGGTGGACGCGCCTTGCTTCAGGTTGTCCGGGATTTCGCCCAAGAAGCGCGAAGGCATGTTCATGTTCGTGCGGCCGAACAGCGTCCTCATGCGGGCGCAGGTCAGATAGAGCCGCTGCTCGGCTCGCGTAATGCCTACGTATGCGAGACGGCGTTCCTCCTCGAGCTCCTCGTTGTCGATGAGCGCACGGCTATGCGGGAAGACGGTCTCCTCCATGCCGATGATAAACACGATCGGGAACTCCAGTCCCTTGGCGCTATGCATCGTCATGAGCACGACGGCGTCGTCGTCCTTCTTCTCTTCTTCCGCATCCTTGCCCATGGAGTCGATGTCCGCGATCAGCGCCAGGTCGGTCAGGAACGCGACAAGCGACTTGTCTTCGTTGCGTTCCTCGAAGTCCATCGTAACGGAAAGGAACTCTTCGATATTCTCGATGCGAGCTTTAGATTCCAGCGTATTTTCGCGTTGAAGCTCTATCTTGTACTGGGACAGCTCCAGCACCTTCTCCGTCAGCTCCGTCACCGTCAAATAATCGACCATTGCAGTCAAATTATAGATAAGTCCGTAGAACTCGCCCAGCAGCGCCCTCGTCCGGCCGTTTACCTCGACGTCGCCGAGATCGCCAAGCACCCGGTATATCGACACGCCGCGCCGAGCGGCCTCTTCTTCCAGCTTGCCCACCGTCGTGTCTCCAATACCCCGCTTCGGCACGTTAATGATGCGCGTCAGGCTGATATCGTCGTCCGGATTGGACATAAGGCGCAGATAGGCCAGCAAGTCCTTAATTTCCTTTCGGTCGTAGAACTTAATCCCGCCGACGATCTGATAAGGAATGTCCGACTTGATCAGAATTTCCTCGATCACCCGGGACTGGGCGTTCGTCCGATAAAGGATGGCATGATTGGAGAAGCGACGTCCTTTGTTGACGTTTTTGCGAATCTCGCCCGTTACGTAATATCCTTCGTCATGCTCCGAGTCCGCCTGGTAGAGCGAGATCAAATCGCCGGGCCCCTGCTCCGTCCACAGCTTTTTCGGCTTCCGGCCCGTATTGAGGTTGATCACCGCGTTCGCCGCGTCCAGAATATTGCCCGTCGAACGATAGTTCTGCTCCAGCATAATCGTCCGGGCTTCGGGATAGTCGCCTTCGAAATTGAGAATGTTCGTGATGTCCGCGCCGCGCCAACGGTAGATGGACTGGTCGCTGTCGCCTACCACGCAGATGTTGTGATGCTTGTCCGCCAACATGCGGCAGAGCATGTATTGCGCCCGGTTCGTATCCTGATACTCGTCGACGTGAATGTACCGGAACTTGTTCTGGTAAAATTCCAGCACCTCCGGCATTTCCTTGAATAGCCGGATCGTCATCATGATGAGATCGTCGAAATCCAGGGAGTTGTTGCTCCGCAGCCGCTTCTGGTACATCGCGTATACTTTGGCCACGATTTCGTCGAAGTAGTCCCCGATTTTCCGTTCCAGCTGCTCCGGCGTCACCAGCTCGTTCTTCGCGTTGCCAATCGAGGCTTGAACGGCCTTCGGCTCGACCTTCTTCGTATCGATATTAAGATCCTTCATGCAGTTGCGGATAACGGACAATTGGTCCGATGAGTCCAGAATGGAGAAGTTGGACGTAAAGCCGATCCGGTCAATATCCTTGCGCAAAATACGCACGCACATGGAGTGGAACGTCGATACCCAAATATCCCTGCCCGATGGACCGACCAGCGCACCGACCCGCTCCTGCATTTCCCTTGCCGCTTTATTTGTGAACGTAATCGCCAGAATGCTCCACGGCGCTACTCTTTTTTTCTCGATCAAATAAGCGATGCGGTGCGTCAGCACCCTCGTCTTGCCGCTGCCCGCTCCGGCCATGATGAGCAATGGGCCGTCGGTCGCGAGAACCGCTTCGCGCTGCGGCGGATTCAGCTTCTGCACCGCCTGTTCGATGCCGATGGAATTAAACATGATTGTACTCCTTTGTTCGCCATTTTGTTCGCCTATTCTCAGTTTAGACAACGCATCCCATACTGTCAATTTGCACTTTTTTGAAAGGAAGGAAGCCCTATGAATCCGGGCATCCGGACGCACGCGAATGTCCGTTTCAATAGAGTGGACTCTAGCATCTATTAGTGAGTAGAGGAGGTGATTATTATGGCTAGCTTGATTCTCCCCCGCGCATTCACGGTAGCGGTCGCCTACGACGTTCTGAACTACTTCATGATCGCCCCTGTCGGCGGCATCAGCTTGCCTGCTGCCACGGCGACCGACATCGGTCCCGCAGTCGAAACATGGCTGGACGATACGGGCGCGACGGTTACGACCTTCGCCGTCGATATAAGCACGCCCCCGGCTGGCACAGAATACGCCTACCAGTTAATCGTAGACGGACAATTGCAGGAAGAAGGCTTGGTCACAAGCGTTACCGATGCTGTGCTGGAGCTGACTTCCGCAACGGCAGCTACGATTCCTTCCGAGGCGCGCGTCGTATTTACGATTTTCCAGGTTGTGACGACGTATTCCTGACGAGAAATCCTCTATCGAGGCCTGGCAAAACAAACAACACCCTTCAGCTCACGGGCTGCAGGGTGTTGTTCTTTGTTGCATTAACCTTTAATGACGATAAATTGGGCAATAATGCGCGAGCCCTCGGGCGGCGGCTGATCCGACACGAAAAGAAGCACGCCGGGGTACACCGCATATACTTCCGGCGATTGCAGCATGCCGTCTACGAATACGTTCGTTAACGAGACGCGGGTCGGATCGGGGATGCGGCTGACATATCCCGGCATGGCCTCGCGTGGCGTGAACATTCTCCGTTCCCCGTCTCCCAAGGCGTAATAATAATAAGGATGCGCCGACAGCAGGCGCCTCTTCCTCCCTTGCTTGCACTTGCCCCCGCTCTTGAGATCCGAAAGCTTGCCCTTCCGCCCCCTCGCGCAGCTTGCGATGACCGCTTTCATCTTCTCACTCCTGACCAGCCTCGTTGACTACTATTCTATTATAGTCGGACCGATGCCTCAGGGACGCCTCCAACGGCCTATTTATACACCGCCGCCACCGTCGACAAAGCTGCAGCCAGATCGCTGTACACAATATTTCCCACAACGACCGTATGCGCATGCTCTCCTGCCAGGCGCGCTTTCTCAGAACTATCGATTCCGCCGCCGTAAAATAATTGGGCCGGGCCGATCGCCTGACGCGCGCTTCTCAGCAGCTCCATGTCTCCGAATCGGCCGCTGTATTCGATATAGATGAGGGGCAATCTCATCAACTGTACCCCCATGCGGATATGTGCAATCAGCTCATCAGCCGCAAGCTCCGTCTTGGCGCCCGTCAGCTTGGCGGCGGTAGCGTCCTCGTTCAATATAATATAGCCCTGCGCCGCAGTCTCCTCCCACGGCACAAACGTTCCGTACTCCTTCAACCCTTCGATTTGGTTGCCGAGTATCCACTCCGAGCGATCCGTATTAAGCACGATGGGCACGAAATAACCGTCAAACCCCGGAACCGCTCCATCCATGGTGGATACCTCCAACGCGCAATCCAACTCATAACGGCGAACGCGCGACATTAAATCAACGGTATTCTCAAAGGTAACACCGCTAGAACCTCCGATTATAATTGCATCTGTGCCCGATGTGCAGATCGCGTCGAGAGCTTCATCCGAAATCGTCTTGTCGGGATCAAGCTTGAAGGTGTGCCGCCACTTTCCAAACCATTCTTCTTTCATCTATTTGCACGCCCCGCTTCTTGTACATTACAGCCGTATTTCTCTATGCTAAGTCAGGGCGTGGTGTCTGTCAAACCCGCTTCTTCTTCTCAATGCGTTCGCGCAGCATATTTATAAATTCCTTATCCGACTCCCCCGGCTCTTGAATGCGTTCCATATAGGCAAGCGCTTCTGCAGGATTGCCATCTTCCTTGCCAATGCCTTGATCCGCTAATCTCGCCAACACGCGAAGCGCATGGTCATTGTCCCCTTCCAGCGTGTATGCCGCGATCGCTTCCTCATACCGCGCGGCGATAACGAGACGGTCTCCCTCCGACACCCCATTGTCCTCCACTCGAAAGATCGGCGTAATGGCGTCTTCATGCAGGAAGTATCCCGCAGAGCTCGACAGCTTGCGGTCATGCTCGTCGTAAGCGTCAACCGACCACGCGAACTCCCCTCCCGGATAGAGCATGCCCAGCAGTCCGGCCGTATTTAGCGTCACCTCTCCATCTTGCCCGTAGCTCTTTCCATACATATTATAGTCGCGATTACGCTCGCGAATGGAAAACACGGCTTCTTGACCGGTATATTTATGATCCGATAACGCGGTTGTCGTAGAGCCTGTGTACTTGCCGTTCCGATCACGGTGCAGATAGGAGATGTTGAGCTTGTAATATTCCGCTCCCTCATAAGGCTTCCACCGAAGCCGCAGTTCATCTCCTTGAATGAGCTCCTTGCGCCCCGGGGATACCGCGATCACTTGCGGCACGAATAGCACATCATGCCCAGCTGTGGCCATACCGTCAATAACAACCGACTTCGACTCGGACTCCGTCATATAATAACCGCTAATTTGCTCCGTCCGTACCCCAACCGCTACATCGTATTCGCCGGAATCTATCCCATAAAACCGATACCGTCCGTTTTCATCTGTCATCGTCGCCGGGTAATGGGTTAGCGGAGGCGAATAATACGTAGAATCATCGGTTCTCTGCAGCATGACGAATGCATTTGGAACAGGCTCATCGCCAATACGGACAACGCCTTCCAAAGACGCCTCCCCTTTTTGCGCATGTCTCGACTCCAGAATAGCCAGATACGCCTTCTGCTCCTCCCTGGATATCCACTCCTCGCCTCCCATCCTGTCGATCTCGTGCAGCAAGCTCTCTGCCCGGTCCCAGTTGCCCATCCAAAAATGCATCAAAGCCAGATTGTAGGAAACATTCGTCATCTGCTCCGTATGTCCATACCTTGCGAGCAGCTTCTCCAGCTTATCGATCACGTCGGCACGCTCCTGAAGGCCAAGCTTCGTATTGCCAGTACCGCTGGATGATGCGCCCCCGGATGATTTGACAAAAATATAATCGCTTTCGCCTCTGCCCGTCTGATTCGTAATGTCCATGGCAAGTCGATTAATTGCGGGCCTCGCGTAGTTATCGTTCGGGAACCATTGCAACAACGCCTGATAATAACCCTGATGGTACAAAAAAGACGGAAGCTCTTTATATCCGAACCACCCTAGTAGCAGCAGCGTCACCAGCATACCCGCCAGCGTTCTTACCCTTAGCCGCATTAACGATCCTCCCCTTCCAATTGCGAAGCATAAAATACGCCAGCGGTCGATACTATGATCCGTTCTTCTTGCTCAGCACCCTTCCCTAACGTATCCGCCGCCATATTCGCTTGCATGGAGTGGGCCTGCTGCCAGCCATACAGGGGTATTGCGACAAGGAGAAGAACCACAGCTGCGGCAACTGGCGCCGGAATCCGGATTTCCCGATTCCACCAAGGTGGACTCTTCGCATGGGCGCGCCTCAGAACAGCCGCATGCATCTCCTCGCTGAACAACACCGGTTCCATCTCCTCGCGAAGCTGCTCTTGGAGCTTCTTATCCTCCCCAGCTTGATTCATACTCCCAGCCTCCTTCTTCCAATTGCTGCTTCAGCTTTTTCCTTGCCCTATGCAGCTTGCTCTTTACAGTACCCTCCGTCTCTTGCAATACATCTGCAATCTCTGCAATTTGCATCTCATGAAAATAATAAAGGACGATAACTTCCCGATAGAGCATCGGCAATCTTCCGATTTCCTCACGCAAGGTCATTTTGTTAAGCCAATTCGCGGAACCAGGCTCCTCGTTGCCAGAGGACTCTGACCGGTCATCGGCATCTTGCTCCAGATCCATTCGTTCCCGCAAAAATAGCCGTTGCCATGGCGCTCGCCTCATCCTGCTTCTACATAAATTGATGGCAATCCGGAGCAGCCAGCCCTTCAAGGAACCGTCTCCCCGATATTGACCCGCTTTCCGGAATGCGGTCAGAAAGGTCTCTTGGCTTACATCTTCCGCCAAGTGTCGGTCTTTCAGCAGCAATGAAGCCGTTCGAAGCACATCGTTGCCGTAACGCTCCATCACCCATGCCAATGCGGCCTCGTCGCCTCTCTTTAACTGCCCGATCCACTGCCGTTCCCCGTCCATCCTGTCACCTGCCTTACCGATCCGTTACATGCGTTAATTCTTCAACTCATTAATCATTAAGCAGGATAAATATCGCCTGCCGCACCTCTCTACAGTATACGATGCGGTCAACATGCCTTCAGGTTGCATGGAATAGGCCAATTTGTGATTATTCAAGCCCTGCGTCAAGTCGGTTTTTTCAGAGAAAAAGGACCTCATTCCCCACTTTACAGTGGAATTCGAGGTCCTTTTACGTAAAAATTGGAACGTTTCCTATCATTCGAACATTTTGGGACAGCCCCGTATCATTGCGTCTATTTCACCAACTGTCCGCGCGTCACTCCCAACTGATTTGTTGCTTTCAGGCTGCGCCATACCTGCGTGCCGCTTATGCGGCCGTCCAGCGCATCGCGGTAGAGCGAGAGCACCTCTCCGACTTTGTCGCCCGTCTCTTCGAGGAACTCTACGCGGAAGTGGTCCACGCCTAGCTCCAGGAAGTTGCGGATGTACTCCGCGCCGGACTGCTCGATGGCGTTGTACACCGTGTTGCGGCAGCCTTCGTCGACGCGAACGGGGTGGGACATGCCGATCCGGTCCTGCAAGGAAGCGCGATGCTCCTCGCATGGACGTCCGCAATTCGTGAAGTCCGTGCCTTCGCTCATGAAGGTGCAATAAACGCAATGCTCCGTATGGAACATCGGCAGATGCTGATGGATGACGACCTCCAGCTTCGACGTGTCTGAACGCTCCAACAGGTCGACCATCTGCTGGATGTTGAGGTCATAAGAAGGCGTGATGAGATCGACGCCCGCTTCCGCGAACAGGTTCACGGCTTTGTGATTCGCCACGTTCAGCGAGAAATCGCCGATCAGCTTAGGGAACGGAGCGTCCGGACGCTCCATCTTCGCCTTCAAATAGTAATAGAGAGCGCCCGTGTTGCGTACAAGGACAGCGTCCGGCTTCAGCTTCAGAATATTGGCATGATAGCCGTTCTCCCCAGGCATATGAATACGCGGAGTCGCGAGCGCGATTGGCACGCCCGCGCGGCGAGCAGCTTCCACCGCAGCCGGGAACTGCTTAATGAATTCGAAGTCGGCATAAATGTAAGAGATATCCGCTTCAATCGCCGCTTCCACTTGCTCCAGGCTGCGACACAACGCCGTCAGCTTGGCCGCCTTGCCGCTGCGAACGGCATCCCGCCGCGCCGCGCCGTTGCTGGCCGCGTCGGAGAACGTATCAACCGTATGCTTGACGTATACCGGAGGCTTCGGCCGTTCTCCCGCCAGAAGCTCCACCGCTTCGCGGCGCATCCGGTTGAGCTCACGCACCGGCACGATCAGGTCTCCCTGCAGATAAACCTCCAGCTCGTCCAGTTGAAAGACCGTTCCGCCCAGCCGGCCCAATTGATCCTCGAGCAGCGCCGCATCCATAGGACGCTTCTGCGCTTGCTCCAGCATAAGCTCGGAGGCAACTTCAACGGTCGTTCCCTTCTGTACATCCGTCCAGAACGTGCGAAGCGGCTCGCCAAGCGCCCCCGTTACGCGCACGTGCAGCGGGAAAACGCGATACGGCTTATCCGTCTCGAACGTGGCGCGCAGCCGCTTGTCGAGCGCGGGATCGCTGGTCTTCCAGACCCGATCCCCCACATGAACCTTGCGCAAATCTACGTCGTTGCGTCCCGGCACGATCTCGATAAGCGTTCCTTCGGCAGCTTCCGCCTCCAGCTTTACGCCCTGGCGCCTGACGTCGTAAACGCGCCCGCCTTCTTCCTTCTTCGTGGGATCCCCGGCATCGAATACGATGCCGTCGCCGCGCTTGAGCGGAGCTTCCAGACGAACCGTCACCGCGTCTCGCATGATCCGTTCTACGCGTCCAAGATATACGCCGCGGCTCTTAGGAAATGTCCCTTCGACGAGCTGCTTGTTGTTCGTGCCGTCAAGGAAGCCATGCGTGAATCCGCGCGAGAAGCTTTGCTGCAGCTCTCGAACGTCCTCCTTGGACGGTTTCTCCATATTGCCGTCGAAGTAGTTGTCGATCGCCTTGCGATATTTGCTGACGACGTTGGCTACATATTCCGGACTCTTGAGGCGGCCCTCAATCTTGAACGATGTAACGCCCGCCTCGATCAGCTCAGGCACGAGATCGATTGCCGCAAGATCCTTCGGCGACAGCAGGTAGGCGATATCGCCCATCGGCTTATGCTCTCCATCCACCATGAGATCGTAGGGCAAGCGGCACGCCTGCGCGCATTCGCCACGGTTCGCGGAGCGACCGCCCCACATCTCCGAAGTCAGGCACTGTCCGGAGTAAGATACGCAGAGCGCTCCGTGCACGAATACTTCCATCGGCAGCTTGGCCTGTTCGCCGATTTTTTTGATCTGCTTCAAGTTGTTCTCCCGACCCAGCACCACTCGCTCCAGATCAAACGGCTTCGTAAATTCCACCGCCTCTGGCGAAGTGATTGTCATCTGCGTCGAGCCGTGAATCGGAAAGTCCGGCGAAAGCTCGCGAATGAGCTTGACGAGTCCCAAATCCTGCACGATAACCGCATCCACGCCTGCGTCGATACACATCTCAATCAGCTTCTGCGCATCTCTAAGCTCATCCTCGAACACAAGGATGTTAAAGGTAAGGAAACCCTTCACCCCATACGTATGGAGAAAGGCCATAATCTCTGGCAGCTCCTCGCTGCGAAAGTTGTTGGCGCGGGCACGCGCGTTAAACTTCTCCACGCCGAAAAAGATCGCGTCGGCTCCGTTCGCTACCGCCGCCCGCATGCATTCCCAATCGCCGGCCGGAGCCAGAAGTTCTATATCCGATCTTGTTAATTGCGTTGTCAACATGTGTACCAAATTCCTCTCGGCGCGGCCTAAAAGAGGTTGTTCGAAAAGTCATTGAACTTTTGAACTCGCACTTAAAGACTCTTCACGCGTTTCTCATTATAGCTTCTCTCTCGTATTCGCTTCCCCTAGTTTATCAAACGACGAGGTTGTATTCCAGCGTACATTACTGCCAACTGCGCCAAGCTCGTTCCTCTTTTGCCTATTTATTATGCGATTTTGTCTAAAATGCAATTTCCCACATGTCTATCCGCAAGGAAAGTGGTATACTAATGGCGGTTATGAAAACAATCCATCTACTGGATTCGGGAGGTATATGAAGGATGAAATTAGGCGTATTCAGCGTACTGTTCGCTCAGAAGCCATTCGAAGAAGCACTCGACTACATCGCCTCGAAAGGTCTCGACGCGATCGAGATCGGCACGGGCGGTTATCCCGGCAATGCGCATTGCGATCCGGACACTCTGCTTGCAGATGCAGGAAAGCTGAAAGCGTTTAAACAAGCAGTCGAATCACGCGGTCTGATGATCAGCGCACTCAGCTGCCATGCTAATCCGCTTCACCCGCAAAAGGCGCTTGCCGCTCCGGACGACGCCGTCATCCGCAAAACGATCGAGCTTGCGAACCGTCTGGAAGTTGAAGTGGTAAATACATTCTCCGGCTGCCCGGGCGACCATGAGGATGCCAAATATCCGAACTGGCCGGTTGCTCCTTGGCCAAACGACTTCCAGGATATCCTGAAGTGGCAGTGGGAAGAGAAAGTTATTCCTTACTGGTCCGAGATCGGCGGTATCGCCGAAAAAGCTGGCGTAAAGATCGGCCTGGAGCTGCATGGCGGCTTCTCCGTTCACAGCCCGGCTACCTTGCTTCGTCTTCGCGAAGCGGCAGGCAACGCTATCGGCGCTAACCTTGACCCAAGCCATATGTGGTGGCAGGGCATCGATCCGGTACAAGCCGTCCATATTCTTGGCCGCGCCGGCGCGATCCATCACTTCCATGCGAAGGACACGACGATCGATCCAATCAACGTAAACCGTCATGGCGTAACGGACATGCAGTCATATTCGCTTATGCTGGACCGCGCGTGGCAGTTCCGTACAGTCGGTTTCGGTCATGACCTTAAAGTATGGGCAGATATCATCAGCGCGCTGCGCCTCGTGGGCTACGACTACGTCGTCAGCATCGAACACGAAGACGGCCTGATGTCCGTAGACGAAGGCTTCACGAAAGCCGTCGCCAACCTGCAGCAAGTCCTCATCCGCGAACCGCTGGGCGAGATGTGGTGGGTTTAATCCACTCGTAACGCCTTGCTTGGCGAAATGATATGCTTTCCTATATTTTTATAGAAACGGCTCCCCGGGCTTCGCGCCAGAGGAGCCATTTTTTTGGCCACAATGAGCGACCGTTTGGTTCATCCAAATACCTCGAAAACTAATAAATTATTTTGTGGTAAAAAAGCGGCCTGCCGAGAACACTCGACAGACCGCTTCTTGTTTCAAAGGCCTCTACGCCAGCCAAACCTTGAAGATCATCACATAGTCGATGAACAGGAACAAACCGAGCGCTACGGTCGTGAAGCCAATAGCAAACAGGTTTTTCCTTGGACGCGCCATAATGAGCCGCACAAAGCCGATTGCAATAATGACCGTAAAAGCAAGCATAAACCAATCGAACGGGTCAATCGCGCTTGTTTTTGTAGCTTCTTCTGCTAGGAACAACATAGGGGGACCTCCTCCAAGTCACACGTAACCTAATCTTAGTCTATGTTAGCCTCTAGACGCTTACGTTGCAAGTCCGAAATCACATTCGTAACAAGTTTGTCACGATTTGACACGGATTATTCTTGCGCTCCTGCTCCCACCTGCTGAAGGCTGCGTTTTCGTTCTTCCGTCCGTCCTCTGTCGCGCTCTAGAATCGGCTTCAAATAACGGCCTGTATAGGATCCCTCTACCTTGACGACTTGCTCCGGCGATCCCGTAGCGACAATCGTACCGCCTCCGTTGCCGCCCTCCGGCCCCAGATCAATCAGATAATCCGCCGTCTTAATGACATCAAGATTATGTTCGATAACCAAGACGGATTCGCCGGCGTCCACTAGACGATGAAGCACGGTCAGCAGACGGTCGATATCATGTGCATGAAGTCCCGTTGTCGGCTCGTCGAGAATGTAAAGCGTCGTCCCCGTACTGCGGCGGTACAGCTCGGCCGCCAGCTTAACGCGTTGCGCTTCGCCTCCCGACAACGTCGTTGCGGGTTGTCCCAACGTCATGTAGCCCAGGCCAACATCCAGCAGCGTCTTTACCTTGCGATGAATACGCGGCAGGTTTTCGAAAAACGTGCAGGAATCCTCGATCGTCATCTCCAGCACTTCGGCAATGTTTTTGCCCTTGTATTTAACCTCGAGCGTCTCTCGGTTATAGCGCTTGCCTTTGCAAATCTCGCAAGGCACGTAGACATCCGGCAAAAAATGCATCTCGATCTTGATAATGCCGTCGCCGCGGCAGGCTTCGCAACGGCCGCCCTTGACGTTGAAGCTGAAGCGGCCTTTCTTGTAGCCTCTGACCTTCGACTCGTTTGTGTTGGAATAGAGATCGCGGATATCATCGAAGACGCCGGTATACGTAGCCGGATTGGAACGCGGAGTGCGTCCGATCGGAGACTGGTCTATGTCGATGACCTTCTCCAAGTGCTCAATGCCGCGCATTTCCTTGTACTGGCCGGGGCGAACCTTCGCCTTGTTCAAGTCGCGGGCAAGCGTCTTATACAGTATCTCGTTTACGAAGGTCGACTTGCCGGAGCCCGATACGCCAGTTACCGCCGTGAAGACACCGAGCGGAATCTTGACGTTGACGCCGCGCAGATTGTTCTCCTTCGCGCCGCGAACCTCCAGCCACTTCTCGCCTGTGGCGCGCCGTGTCAGCGGCACCTCGATAAACTTGCGTCCGCTCAAGTATTGTCCCGTCAGCGAGTTCTCGTCGGCCATAACTTCCTGCGGCGTCCCTTGAGAGATGACTTGTCCCCCGTGAATGCCCGCTCCAGGGCCGATGTCGATAATATAGTCGGCCGCCATCATCGTATCTTCGTCATGCTCCACGACGATAAGCGTATTGCCGATATTGCGCATATGCTCAAGCGTCTCGATGAGACGATCATTATCCCTCTGATGCAAACCGATGCTTGGTTCATCCAGAATGTAGAGGACGCCCATCAGACTGGAGCCAATCTGGGTGGCCAACCGAATCCGCTGCGCTTCGCCGCCGGACAGAGTTCCCGCCGCGCGGCTGAGCGTCAAATATTCTAAGCCTACGTTTACGAGGAAGCCAAGTCGGCTGTTGATTTCCTTGAGAATAAGATGAGCGATCGTCTGCTCCTTCTTTGTCAGATCCAGGGAGTCGAAGTAACGCTTCGCTTCTCCGATCGAAAGAGACGTAACGAAGGCAATATTCTCGTTGCCGATCGTAACGGCCAGACTCTCTTTGCGCAGGCGCTGACCTTTGCATCCGCCGCAAGGCTTGGCGCTCATATAATTCTGGATATGCTCGCGCATCATCTCGGATGCCGTGTCCCGATAACGCCGTTCCAGATTGTTAACGATACCTTCGAACGGGACGAAGGCTTCTTTGCGATGTCCAAAATCATTTTCGTAGAGGAACCGCACCTTCTCCCCGCCCGTGCCGTACAGCAGCTTCTTCATCTGCTCCGCCGAAATCTCCGACAGCGGAACGTTTTGAGGAATGCCGTAGTGGACGCACACAGCGCTCAGAAATTGCGGATAATAATTCGAAGTGCTCCCCGCCCAGGCCAGAAAGGCGCCTTCTTCGATGGTCTTGGTGTTGTCCGGCACAAGCAGATCGGGATCCACGATCATCTTGGCGCCGAGACCGTCGCAATCCGGACAAGCGCCGAAGGGACTATTGAACGAGAACATGCGCGGCGCCAGCTCGTCAATACTGAAGCCGCATTCCGGACAGGCAAGATTGGAGCTGAACAGGAGCTCTTCCTGGTCCATGACATCTACGAGCACCCGTCCCTCCGCCAGCTTAAGCGCCGTCTCCAGCGAATCAGCCAGTCGCGCGTGGATATCCGGCTTCACTACGATCCGGTCGATGATGACCTCGATATTATGTTTTTTGTTTTTCTCCAGCTCGATCTTCTCGCTCAGCTCTCTAAGTTCTCCGTTCACGCGTACACGGACGTAGCCCTGCTTCTGGATATCGGCAAGCAGCTTGCTATGCTCGCCCTTGCGGCCCGATACGACAGGAGCCATAATCTGAAGCTTCGTCCGCTCGGGATATTCCATAATCCGATCCACCATCTGTTGGATCGTCTGCGATGTAATTTCGATGCCATGTTCCGGACAATGCGGCCGGCCTACCCGGGCAAACAACAGACGGAGGTAATCGTAAATCTCCGTTACAGTGCCTACCGTTGAACGAGGGTTGCGGCTCGTCGTCTTCTGGTCAATGGAGATGGCAGGCGACAGACCGTCGATGGAATCGACATCCGGCTTCTCCATCTGTCCCAGGAATTGTCTGGCATACGCGCTCAGCGACTCCACGTAACGGCGTTGGCCCTCCGCGTAGATTGTATCGAATGCCAGCGAGGACTTGCCGGAACCGCTCAGTCCCGTGAGCACGACAAATTTGTCGCGGGGAATGGTCACATCTATATTTTTCAGGTTATGGGCGCGAGCGCCCTTTACGACGATCTTATCGCTTGCCATTGTTTTCTCCTCCTACTTCCTACCCATTCTCGGCGCGCAGCTCAAGCAGCGCATCCCGAAGCTCCGCGGCCCGCTCGAATTGCAGGCTTTTCGCCGCTTCCTTCATCTCTGCTTCCAGACGCTGGATCAGCTTCTCGCGTTCCTTTTTCGTCATCTTGCCGGAATCCGCGCCCGTCAAATACTCCGCCTTCTGTTCGGCAACCTTCGTCGCTTCGATGACGTCATGCACCCGCTTGCGGATCGTCTGCGGTTCAATGCCATGTTTCTCATTATAGGCTACCTGAATAGCGCGCCGCCGTTCCGTCTCCTTAATCGCGCGGTCCATGGAATCCGTCACCTTATCGGCGTACATAATGACGCGGCCTTCGCTGTTCCTCGCGGCCCGTCCGATGGTCTGAATAAGCGACCGGTCGGAGCGCAGGAACCCTTCCTTGTCCGCGTCCAGAATCGTGACCAACGAAACCTCCGGAAGATCCAAACCTTCCCGGAGCAGGTTGATGCCCACGAGCACATGGAAGACACCTAGTCGCAAGTCGCGAAGAATCGCCAGCCGCTCCAGCGTTTTGATGTCGGAATGAAGATATCGTACCTTAATGCCGACTTCCTTCAAATAATCCGTCAGATCCTCGGCCATCTTTTTCGTGAGCGTCGTGACGAGAACGCGCTCGTCCCTTGCGATTCGTTCGCGTGCCTCATGCAGCAAATCGTCGATCTGCCCCTTCGTCGGCCGCAGATCGATAATTGGATCCACAAGGCCGGTAGGACGGATAATCTGCTCGATCATGGTTGGACAATGCTCAAGCTCGTATGGCCCCGGCGTCGCGGAAACGTAGACGAGCTGCTTCGCTTTTCCTTCGAACTCCTCGAATCGGAGCGGCCGGTTGTCCATGGCGGAAGGGAGCCTGAAGCCATGGTTTACGAGCATTTCCTTGCGCGCCTTGTCTCCGTTGAACATCGCCCTGATCTGCGGCAGCGATACATGGGATTCGTCGATCACGACTAGGAAGTCGTCCGGGAAATAATCCAGCAATGTGTACGGCGTCGATCCTCTTTCGCGGAAGGTTAGGGGACCGGAATAGTTCTCAATGCCGGAGCAGAATCCCATCTCCGCCATCATCTCCAGATCATAACGCGTACGCTGCTCCAGCCGCTGTGCTTCCAGCAGCTTGCCCGCTTCGCGCAGCTCTGCGAGTCTCTCCTCCAGCTCTCGCTCGATGTTTACAAGCGCTACCTTCATCGTCTCCTCGTGCGTGACGAAGTGGGAAGCCGGGAAAATCGCGACATGGTCCCTCTCCCCGACGATTTCTCCGGTCAGAACGTCGATCTCGGAGATCCGCTCGATCTCGTCGCCAAACAGCTCCACCCGGATGGCTCGTTCGTTATTCGCCACGGGAAAGATCTCGACAATATCGCCCCGAACGCGGAACGTTCCCCGCGTGAAGCTAATATCGTTCCGATTGTATTGGATATCAACGAGCTTGCGCAAAATGACATCGCGCGGCTTCTCCATCCCTACTCTCAGGGATAGCACGAGGCTGCCATATTCCGACGGCGAACCTAAGCCGTAGATGCACGATACGCTTGCTACGATGATGACGTCTCTTCGATCGAACAATGCGCTTGTCGCGGAGTGCCGCAGCTTATCGATCTCGTCGTTGATGCTGGAGTCCTTCTCAATGAACGTGTCCGTCGAAGGGATATAGGCTTCGGGCTGGTAATAATCGTAGTAACTGACGAAGTATTCTACCGCATTATCGGGGAAGAAACTCTTGAACTCGCTGCATAATTGCGCGGCAAGCGTCTTGTTGTGCGCGATGACCAGCGTAGGCCGGTTCAGCTCTGCGATGGCGTTCGCAATCGTATAGGTCTTGCCTGTACCCGTCGCGCCCAGCAGCGTCTGATGGCGCTTGCCGGCGATGACTCCGTCAACAATCGCCTTGATGGCGCCCGGCTGATCGCCCTGCGGCGTATATTCGGATTTAAGCTGGAATACCTTATCTTGCGGAACTGACTCCATAACCGCTTCCTCCTCCCGTCCGTCTCCGAATGCTGAATGTATACAGTATAGTCAAATTAAGTTCATCTCAACATAGTGATTGACGTTCATAGATAAGAATGTGTGTTCTCATTGATTATATCGTTTCAGCTTATCAGATGCAATGTGAAAATGGGGAATCGCATCATCCGCGAATTCCCCGTCTACTCGATCCTACTATACAGCTGCCTATGAGCGCAGCCCCCGCTCTTCCCGCCATGAGGCAATGGAAGGCGGCAAAGGCAGTCCCAGCTCTTCCATAAACAAATTCTCAAGCTGCGCAGTATAACCTATTATCTTATCGTACTGCCCCAGACGCTCGTAGAGCTTTAGAATGGCCAGCCCGTCCGACTCCTGATACGGGTCCATCTCTTGCAGCCTGACATACAGCTTGAGCGCCTCGTCCTCTCTCCCTTGCGTCTCCAAGTAGGCTGCCAGCTTGCGTGCATGGCTCATCCAAAGTCCGCTGAGCCGCGCTTGTTCTCCCTCCGCCCACACGTAATCGTGATCGCGCAAGTATCCGCCATCGTAATCGGCAAGCAGCTCTTCGATCCTATTATAGAGAGGCGGCTCTTGCTCGGCTGCAACGAGAAGCTCTTGCTCCCACCGTTCGTTCTCGATCGTCACATTTTCCCCTACTCGCAGAATGTACGCTTCTTGCATGCTTATATTCTGAATCGTAATATCGAGGCCCATCAGAGCCATGCATTGCCTGATTTGATAGATAGCCGTATAAAGCCGGGCCATCGCCGGCTTCATGCCGAGCTCGGGGAAAAGCAGCTCCAGAATCGTCGATTTGTGCACGGTAGCGCCTCTTCGAAGCAAGAGATAAGCGAACAGTTCCTGCGCCTTGGCCGTACGCCACTTTGGCAGCTCCGGCTCTCCGATGCCCGATTGCACCAGCAGCGTGCCCGAACACAGAATGACGTGGCTTTTGGCATCCTGCACCGGAAGCTCTTCTATGTCCGGCACCTCTCTCCTGGCCACGATTCGTTTAAAAGTCTTCTCGAGGCGGTCCCGTACCAGCGGCTTGAGCACGTAATCGATAGCGCTTAGCTCGAAAGCCTCCAGGGCATAGCTGTCGAAAGCGGTCATAAAGACGACCATGATCTCCGGACGACGTTCCTGAAGCATCTCCGCGATTTGCAGACCCGATATTTCCGGCATGTGAATGTCCAGGAACACCACGTCTGGACGCCACTTTTCCGCCTCCGCCATGACGCTCCCCGGTGATTGAAGCGCCACGATTTCGACGGGGACGCCCGACTTCTCTGCCACGGAGCGAAGCTCCTTCTCCAGTAGTATAAGCGCCAGTCTTTCGTCGTCCACCAGCAGCAATCTCATTCGAAGCACCCCAATTCCCCATTCTTGAACATCCGCACGAACTCGCTAGCTATACTTACGTCTGTAAGGACCAAAAGTTGTTGTAATTGAATCCCGAATATATTAATCATCCCGACACGGTTCCTAAATGTCCGACAAAATGTTCAGAAATTGTCGAGTTCTATACGATACTATGAGTGTAATTATGCTACCAATGACCCAGTCAGATACGATCACTATATTTATCGGGAAAGGAGCCGCAAAAATCCATATAAATTAGAGATTGTTTTTTTGTTTTCATGAACTACTCTAAACAACTTTATACATTTAAGCCAACATTGAACCAGGTTTGAAAGGAATGATAGTGTGAGAGCTTCACGATTAAAGAAGAAAACGAATAACCGCATGATTGATTTTTTGCAGTTGACGGGTTTTACCGCCGGCTTGGCGGACTCGAGAGGAAGTTTGCGCAAAAAAAGCATCTCGCTTCTGCTGGCACTGATGCTGTTGCTGCAAACGGTGCAGATTGCCGGAGTTGTACAGCAGACTGCTGCGGCGGGCAACGAGATCACTCACGAAATTATTCAGCGTGCGTTCGTCCTTAACGCTGGTCGCCAAGTGTATGAAGAGAATGATTTTGCTGTCCTTAAAGCTTGCTTTACTGATCCTACTGGTGCAGGCTGTCCGAATTTGCTTGCCACTGTCACACCAAGCAGTCCGGAAACTGACGGCAATAACTTCAATACGACGCTGGCCGGAGCGGCTTCAGCTCCGTTTACGTTGGCGTATGAGTGGCTTATTGATGACAATATCGCACAGAACGGCGGCGTGTACGTATTCGATCTGCCTTCACAGCTGACATTGGCAACGGAGGTTAGCGGCGATTTGGGCGGAGCCGGTACCTTTATCGCCGATCCCGTTACCAAAAAGGTGACGCTCAATTTTATTCAACAGCCTGCGCCAGAACCAACTTTCACCTACAACCTTACTGGCGGAATACTTATCGAAACAAGGCTTGATTCTACGACCGTAATCAGCAACGAGGACGTTGTAATCAGCATTCCGTTCCGACACGGCGGGAATGTTACGGTCAATTTACCTGTCAAGCTGACGGGCGCAACTCCTAACATTACGAAGGCCGTGGACACTGCAAAAGGGACGCAAGGTCTCGACCGCACGCCCAATACCTCTTTGATCTATTGGGTGGTCGATGTAAACACAAGTTTGGCCGACATCGGACAAACCATCCTGGCGGAGGTGCTTCCGACGGGATTGGCCGTAGAGGGAGCCATTGAGGTTAAAAAGCTTCATGTTCCGATTTCTGGAGCGCCTACGGAAGGCAATGCTGTCGCGGCAGGATCCGATTACACTTACGTCAATTCCGACAGCAACTTTCCGCTGGAATTTGCGGATCTTAATGCGGCTTACCGCATCCGTTTTGCCACTAAAGTAACAAACGCCGCTGTATTTACGAACAACAGCGCAACCTTTATCAACAAAGTTGTATTGAAGAATCCAGCTCAGGCTCCACCTGACGATGAAATCACTCATGCGACAGCCTCGCAAACGGTGCAACGCGGCAACTTGCTGGAAAAAACAAATGGAGGCTCCAAGGACTCCAACAAACATCGGGTGACCTGGACCGTTATTTACAATAAAGGGGAGCTTGAGCTTAACAACCCTACATTGACGGATCTATTCCCTGCGGGCCATGAGCTGGCGCCAGAAGCCACCGCCTTTACGGTGGAAAAAGGGTATCTCAACAGCAACGGTGGTTTTGAGTCTGTGCTCGTGCTCCCTAGCGGAGCAATCGGAGTCGGCAACGATACCTATACGAAAACAGACGATCCGACGAAGACTGGCTTCTCCTTGCAACTGAACGGCGACGTAACCGGCCAACACCGCGTATACCGCATCGTTTATACAACGCAGGAGAAAGAAGATTCTCCGATTACCGCCAACATTACTGGCGCAAAAAATAAGGTGGACTCCACCACTCCGGGCTTGACGGGAAGCGTGGAATCCTCGGTTAATTACGGGCATCGCGTCATCCAAAAAAGCGGAGAAGTCATTGACTATGATAATAAGATCATTAGATGGACCATTACGCTCAATGAAAACGACTATCGCTTTATGGGAAGCCCAACTAATCCATTAAAGCTGGTTGACACCTTCAATAGTAAGGGCCTGACTTATATACCTGGCACTCTTTCTATCAAAAACAAAGCAAATACCGACTTGACGTCTGCTACAGGAAATTACAGCTTTGCGGTTGACGCTGACGGAAACGGATTTGTGCTTGAATTTAAAGACAGCTTCAATTTCAATCAGAAGCATACCGTCGTGTACGACACGTATTTTGACTATGGAGGTTTCGATGTTCTCTGGAATTCGGACGATAACTACAAGTTCAAGAATACCGGAACATTCTCATGGGATAAAATTGTAAGCCATGCCGACGCAAACATTGAATATACGACCAACAATAATGACAAAACGATTTCTGCAAGCGCAGAAGTAGATCCCGAGGAATTGACACAATTCAACGGCCGTAAAAGCGGCGTTTACAACCCGGCGACCAAAACCATCAAATGGACCGTTCTGTTTAACTACCATAACGAGTCCGTCGTCAACGCTCTGATCAGCGATACTTTAAACAATGATCAAGTATTGCTGCCGGCTACAGTAAAGGTATTAAAGCACGCTTGGTCAGATGCAGCTGCAGGAGTGCTTGACGCAGGAACTGTAGTTTCAGCAGCTGCTTATGTTTTAGACCCTGCAACAAACAAGTTGGAAATCGAATTCCCTGGCACGATCAGCGGTCCTCACACAGTGGAGTTTGAGACCTCCCTGGTAGACAAGTTTGTGCCTGGCACCATCCATAATACCGCTTCGTTCACTTCCGACGATAACGATCACTACGCCGAACTGACGGCAAGCGTATCGCCGCCTCACGGCGGTGAGATTATCGTAAAAGAGCTGGCTCAGCCTAACGCTGCCAATAGACGGGAGGCCGAGTGGACGATCTGGATTAACCGCAGCTTCTCGAAGCTGACAAATGTCAGAGTAAACGATTGGCCTGACAACCAGCAAACGATCGTGGAAGAATCATTTAAGCTATTTAAGGTCGACCCGCGTTCGGCGGAGCCTTACACGCTCGTATCTGTCCCTGAATCGCAATATTCGATCCGACTCAAGCAGCCGGGTGATGCGGCAGATGCGCCTGCATTTACACTGCTGATTGGCAACGAGAACACGGAGATCGAAACCGCTTATCAACTGAAGTATACGACGATTTTGGCCAAAAACATTGGCCATCAGGCGAAAAACTCCTTTGAGCTATTAGCGGAAGAACGAACTGTTGAAAGCATTGAGACCCAGGAAACCTTTACCAACATTATTAACTCGGGATCAGGCTTCAGCTCCCCAGGAACCGCTACGTACAAAGGCAGTGTAAAAGTAATTAAACGACCTGCAAGCGGCGATCCTGACAATGATTTCCTTGCGGGCGCCAAGTTTGTCATCAAGGTTAAGGGCAGCACGGCTGACTACGACAAATACGAGGGCGTAACGAATGCTGCAGGTGAGGTCTTGTTCGTAAATTTGCCTTACGGCCAATACGAGCTGGAGGAAATCGAAGCACCGAATGGCTATAAGCTGGATAGCACAGTACGCGACGTCGTTATTTCATCGACAAACCAGGTGGAAATCGAACTCGATAATACGCACGAAAAAGGCAAAATCGGCGATTACATCTGGCTCGATCTCGATAAGGATGGTATCCAGGATGATACTGAGCCTGGTATTGACGGATTAACGGTCAAGCTCTACAAGCCTGGCAATCCGGTAGCGGTCGCAACACAGACCACTCGTACCGAGGACGGCAAAAAGGGGTACTACTTGTTCGAGAATCTCGTCGAAGGCGATTATATAGTCGAATTTGACTGGCCTGTGGATTATGAATTGACCCTTCCGGAGCAAGGCTCCAAAAGGGACGAGGATTCGCATCTCTTGACGGGTAAACGAACAGGAACCATTACTATTAATTACAGCAATAACTACGAAGATTTGAAAGTCGATATCGGCCTCATCGCCAAAGGCGCCATCGGCGACTATGTATGGCTCGACTGGAACCGCGACGGTATTCAAAACGACGATCTAGCGAACCCTCCTGACAAGGTTGGGTTAAACGGCATCGAAGTGAAGCTCTATAAAAAGGATGGCGCTGGAGCGCTTCAGCCTGAGGGCGTCAGCCAATTTACCCGCAATCATCCGGCAGACCATACTAGGGCAGGCCAGCCTGGCTATTACTGGTTTGACCACTTGCTGAGCGGAACTTATGTCGTAGAATTCCTTGTGCCGCGCAGCTATACGAAGACAGATGTCGGTAAAGGCACACCAGCCACCGATTCCAACGTAGTTACTGCCGGTGCCGAACAAGGAGATCATCGTATCCCATACCGGACGGAGGAGATTGTAATCGGTCCTGCCAAATGGAAGGATCCGACGATTGACCTGGGCTTGCAAGCCCTTGGCAAGATCGGCGATTACGTCTGGTTCGATAAAAACGACAACGGCAGTCAAGATGCTGGCGAACCCGGCATCGAAAACATCATTGTCGAGCTGTTCAAGCAAGAAGGCGGCACTGAAAAACTGGTAGCTACAACCAAAACAGACGCTGATGGCAAATATTTATTTGATCATCTTATTGAGGGCAACTATTACGTGAAGTTCCAAACGCCTGGCATCTATGATCTGGCGAAGATGGAAGAGAACGGCGTGACTGCAGAAAATGACTCCAATCTGATCGTGATTGTCGCCGGTCCGGACAAAGGCAAAACAGTTAACGCCATTCCAATCGGACCTGACGGTCCAAAGGGCCCTGCCGGTTGGGTGGATATGACGATTGACCTCGGCTTTACAGGCAAAGGCGCGATCGGCAACTATGTCTGGCATGACCGTAACCGTGACGGCATCCAAAATGAAGACCCGATGCACGGCATCAACGGCGTAACTGTTAATCTGTACCGGGATACGGTGGGAGGAACGCCGTACAAAACCGACGTGACGAAAACGGAAGACGGCAAGCCAGGCTATTACAACTTTAAAGAACTGCCGCAAGGCACGTATTATGTGGAGTTTAAATTCCCGAGCGAATATGAGAAAACGGATGAGGAATCTGACGCAGATTCAGACTCCGATCTCGACTCCAACAAAACAAGTGCGACGCATGTAACGGACGCCATCGTAATCAGCGAAACCGCAACTCCTTACGGCTGGGTCAATCCGAGCATCGACCTTGGTCTGGTCGCACAAGGCTCCATCGGCAACTACGTCTGGTTTGATATCAATCGCAATGGTATCCAGGACGCCTCCGAACAAGGCCTAAATGATATTCCGTTGCGTTTGTACAGAGGCAGCGATACCGGCCCTGTTTATGCGGAAACAAAAACGGTAAACGGACCGGACGGCAAGCCAGGTTACTACCTGTTCGACAATCTTGCCAGCGGCAACTATTTCGTTCAGATCGTTCTGGACGACGATCACGAGGTTACGATTGCCGAGCAAGGCAGCGGTGCTGGCGCAGACGAGCTGGATTCCAACACTGTCAATCCATTAACAGTAAACACGACATTTGCCATCGCCATCGGCGAATTAGCGCCTAAGGGCTGGCATGACCACACGATCGACTTCGGTATCGTCCGCAAGGGCGCAATTGGAAACTACGTATGGTACGATACTGATTACAATGGCAAGCAAGACGAAGAGGATCGTTACGGCATGAACGGAGTAACCGTCAAGCTCTACGACTCCACCAAAACACTGCTTGCAACAACGATTACCGCCGATAAAGACGGCAAGCCAGGCTACTATTTGTTCGACCATCTGGTAGCGGGCGACTATTACGTTCAATTTGTAACACCTTATTACTATATCCCTACTAAGCAAGCGGCAACAGGCGTTTCCGCCGAGCTGGATTCCAATCTTACGTTCGATAGCTTCACAGAAGCCGTAGCGATTGGACCTGTCGGACCGGCCGTATGGCGCGACATGACCATCGATCAAGGTTATTACTATGTTCCGCCAGTATTCCCGACGCCAACGCCATCTCCATCGCCGTCGACGGATCCGGAAGAGACGGAGGAGCCAGGCATTACGCCTACACCAACTCCTTCACCAGGAACGGGAACGCCGACTCCGACACCTGGTACAGGTACGCCGACTCCGACTCCGGCTCCAACGCCGACGTCGACGACCGTAACGGAGAAGACGCCGGAAGATACGCCGATCGATGTCGAAGTCGATGTGCCGAAAGGCGGCACGACCGCTACCGGTACGCCGCCTAAGAACGGCAGCGTTACGATCACGCCGGATGGTAAAGTCACCTATACGCCTAACAAGGGTTACACGGGCAAAGACAGATTCTCCGTCATCATCAAGGACGCTGACGGCAACGAGGAAGAATTCTGGTTCGACATCGATGTCGAGGAGCCTCCTCGCGGAGGACTCGAGGGTACTCCTGACGTAAGTACGCTGCCTAAGACAGGAGAAGAAAGCTATCTGATGCTCTATCTGATCGGTGCAGCCTTCGTCGCAATCGGCATCTACTTGCGCTTTAGAAACAACCGTAAAACGACTTAAGCTGTTTAGCAACAATTCACCTTAAGCTGGCGCTATCCTCTCGTGGATGGCGCGCAGCAAGTTTCATTCCAAGAAAGAGACAGAGATTATACAGTGAAACTTGCAGGTTATTCCGCTTGACGAAAAATAGGCAAAACTAAAAAAATGGCGGTGCAGGGGATCCCTGCACCGCCATTTTTTTAACATAGTATAAAATCCCTGCCCTATTTCAGATTGGGTAGGTTGCACCTTATACCTACAGTTCCAATAGGCGCTACACCTTGGGCTGTAACCCAATTTTTGGGGCTACAGCGCCAAAAGGCACCACACATCGAGCTGTAACCCGATTTTTTCGGGCTACAACTCCAAAAAGCGCCACTCACCAAGCTGTAACCCGATTTTTTCGGGCTACAGCTCCAAAAGGCGCTGCACATCGAGCTGTAACCCGATTTTTTCGAGCTACAGCTCCAAAAGGTACTACACATCGAACTGTAACCCGATTTTCCCGGGCTGCAGCGCCAAAAGGCGCCACTCATCGAGCTATAACCCGACTTTTTCGGGCTACAGCGCCAAAAGGCGCCACTCATCGAGCTGTAACCCGACTTTTTCGGGCTACAGCCCCACAAGGCGCTTCTCATCGAGCTGTAACCCGATTTTTTCGGGCTACAGCTCCAAAAAGCGCCACACATCGAGCTGTAACCCGCTTTTTTCGGCTTACACCGCTTTCGTATTCGCTCGCGTCTCATGTCCGCGTTCAGGCTTTTCCTTGCTGTCTTAACGGAACAGCATTATGTCAGCCTCCCGGCGCCCGTCACGCCTGCACTTTCTCTTCGCCGCCGGCAGCTCCCACGGGAGAAGACTTCGCGCCTCCCCGTCTATTAGAGGCCCGGCGTCCTCTCAACAGCTCCATTAACGACGAAACCCCGTCTGCCGCATAGAAGTTGGCTCGTTCGTCAGGTGCAAGAATAACTCCCAATTGATGATGCTCGCCTGCGTAACGCGCACGTTGCGCGAACTTGGGCTCGCCGCCCACCGTAAGAACTTCCAGCTTGCAGAAGGCTGAATTGGCCCCGAGCGCTCCGTACAAATCTTCTTTGGTGGACACTCGCATCCCGTTAACCTTGTAAATCACTTCCCCTGCCGACAATCCCATAGCCTCCGCCGGCGTTCCCGGGACAATGCCAAGTATGCGAAGACCGCGCGCATCATGCACGTAGAGAGGCTCACGGCGCGCCTCCATGGCCTTACTCCTCCATACAAGCGCCTCATGCAAGATAATCGACAATACTGCCGCGATTGGCAGCAGCGCAGACTGCCACCAGGCTGCCAATGCCGCGCCGCCCAAGATGACGCTATAGAGCAGAAGGCCCTTGGCCGCATGTCTTGCCTTAGCGGCTGGCAGCAGCGATCTTGTCATCTCGGTAAAGCCGATAATCATGGGCAATGCCACGAGCGTCCAGCCCTCTGCTCCTGTTCCGCCGAACAACGTCGGCCATGGCAGAGAAGCGCTCGCTGCGGCCGACGCCCCCGTCTCCGCCGATACCGGAGTCAGCAACAGCAGTGGGACCGGCCAAAAGCCCTGAAGCATATAGCCGCCCACCAGCTTGCCTCTCTTGCCCTCCAAAAACAGCGGCGTCGACAGCTTGTCGCCCTGCAGACGGACTAACAGCGATTCCGCAAGATGAAGCATTGCCACTAGCAGAAGCAGGCCTGCCGCGTCAATTCGGGCCAACGACGACGCCATTGCTCCGATTCCATCTCCCCGCTCCGCCAAGGATGTAAAACCTGCTATCCATTGCAGCAGTGTCACTACACCGGCGCTATACGCGAAGCACAGATAACGAATTCGCGCCAACATAAGAAGCGCAGCGATCCCCCACAGCCATAGCACAGCCGATGGGGAGAGTGACGCGCCAATAAAGACAGATATAAGGGATAATCCCAGTCCGACCAATAAACCTGTGACGACCGCCCGCAAGGCCATTCCCTTCCAATCATGAAGCTTGACCGCGAATAACTGCCTCTCTAGCCGCATCTGTCTTGAATATTGAAGAATGATAAATAATATAGCCAAATAGAAGAAGGGGCCCGACGCCAGCTGCAGCGCCGCCGATCCCAGCATGTCCGCTATTGCACGAGCTGTCTCCAATTCCTCCACTCCTCGCCTCGCACTAAAGTAAAAGGTCAGCTCCGCTGGCGCGAAACCGACCTTTGTACCATTCGACGCGTTCGTCGCTATTTCCTGCTTACCGCCCGAATGGCTTCCAGCAGTTGAACATCATGTTCCTTATTTTGAATCCACTCGATGACGGCCTGCTCCAGCTTCTGAGCCGTCTTGGTATCTATCTCCCCTGTGGACGGCAGTCCTTTATCGTTCTGGAACTTTCGAACTGCGTTCGCTGTCTCATCGCCGAAGTATCCGTCCTCGCGCTTAGGCTCATAACCGAGACCATGCAGCATAATCTGGGCGCTGCGAACGGCCTCGCTGAGCGTATCTTGCTTCAGCGTCTCTTGCAACGATATTCTGGCCACCGTATACAGATCCGGCGGCTCCACGACAAGATCCGGCGCAATGCCTTTCTCATGGATCCAATTTCCGTTTGGCGTCAACCACTTGGCGATCGTCATCTTAACGAGGCTTCCGTCGCCGAGAGCCTTGTTGTAGCTCACTTGCACAGTCCCCTTGCCGAACGACTGCTCGCCGATTACCTTGGCGCCGGCTGCTTCCTGCAAGGCTCCGGCCAAAATTTCGGACGCGCTTGCGCTGCCCTTGTTCGTCAGAACCGCGATGGGATAAGACTTTGCCTCGCCGCCCTTGGCCAGCGTCTTGTCGCGATTACCGTCGCGATCCTCTACCTGAACGACAGTCGTGCCTTCCTTCATCAGCAGCTGCGATATTTCAACGACGATTGGCAATACGCCGCCCGGATTATTGCGCACATCCAGGACAAGCCCCTTCATGCCGCTCTGCTCCAGCTTCTCCAGCTCTTCTTTGAATCGCTTGGCCGTGTGCAGAGAAAATTGCCGGATCTCGATAACACCCACGCCATCCGGTCTCAGCGCCCCGTAGACCGTCTCCACATCGATGTCATCCCGAATCAGGACGAGTTGGATCGGCTCCGTTACTCCGCTGCGTTGCACCAGCAGCTTCGCCTTCGTTCCCTTCGGTCCGCGGATCTTGCCGACAGCCTGCTGCAGGTTAAGTCCCGCCAGACTGTCGCCATTAACGGAGATCAGCACATCCTTGGCCAGCAGGCCCGACTTCTCGGCCGGCGAACCTTTAATCGGTGCGACAACGACAATCTTGCCGTTTTCGGTCGTCACCTCTGCGCCGATTCCCGTAAAAGAACCTTCAATGGATTCGGAGAAGTGAAGCGCATCATCCTTCTCCATATAGACGGAATACGGATCGTCCAGCGCTTCCATCATGCCGCTGACAGCGCCATCCAGAAGCTCTTCCCGCTCCACCTTCTCGTAATATCTGGTCTCGATCAGCTCGAGCACCGCATTGAGCTTCGCCAGCTCTTCCTTCTTGAAGCCTGGGGTACCGCCAGCATCCGCGGCCGCCGCGACGACCTTCTTGCTCCCTGCATCCGGAATAATAAGCCGATCGGCAATCGTCATTGTGACGAGCACGGATGCGATCATCGTCAGCAATACGAACGTCATTACGGTTCTTCCTTTAAAGTACATCCGGTACACCACCTTATCGATTTCCCGTTTGTGACGGCCCCACTATTATATGACAAGCCGATCACAATTATTTACAGGAGGCTTCTTCGAAAGTCATATGGACAACAAGGGCAGCCCTCTTGAGGGCTGCCGCTTGTCACTGATGAGATATGGATGATGTCAATTATTTCAGATAGCCGCCCGGATTGACGGGCACTTCGTTCTTGCGCACTTCGAAGTGGAGATGCGGTCCAGTGGAATTACCCGTGCTGCCAACCTCGGCGATTTTATCGCCTTTCTTCACTGTGTCGCCTTCATCAACCAGCAGGCCGCCGTTGCGGATATGAGCGTACAATGTCCATAATCCGTTGCCGTGATCGATGACGATACAATTGCCGTAGGTGCTCCATACTTGCGAGATAATGACCCTTCCGCCTTCGGCCGCATAGATCGGCGTACCGGATGGAGCTCCGAAGTCGATGCCCGTATGGGTATGCTTCTTGCCCGAGATAGGATGAACCCTGGTTCCGAAGTTCGACGTTACCCGATAACCCTGTTTGATCGGCATGCCCAGCTTGCCGCCCGAATAAGGATTCTGAATGCGGTTCTTCTCCGCTACGAGCTTCGACCTCTTGGCGGCTAGCGCCATAAGCAGCTTCTCCTGCTCCTCGCTGATTTCCTCCAATTGATGCAGGGTCTCATCGAGCTGCTGAAGATTGGCATTATAGCTCGCGATGAGTACTTCCTTTTCGGATTCCTTCTTGACAAGCTCTACCTGCTGAAGCTCCAGTTCCTGGAACAAAGCTTGAATATCGGCATATTGTTGCTCTATCAAAGCTTTCTGCTGTTCGGCGGTTTCCTTGTCCTTTTTGTGCGCTGCCAACGTCTCGCGATCGGAATCCAGAATCGTCTGGATCGCATCGAAACGGTCCAGAAAATCCCCGAAGCTGTTAGAGCTGAACAATACATCCATATAAGAAACGAAGCCGTCCGTATACATCACTCGCATGCGAGACTCCAGAAGCGCTTCGCGTTTGACGATTCTCTCCTGAACGGCATCGAGAGCAGCGCCGGCTTGCAGCAACTCGGCTTCCTTAGCGTCCACCTGTTCCTGCGTCTTCTGCTTCTCGACGGCAACTCGGTCGATTTCCTTCATCAGGCTCAAGATCTCGTTTTGGAGATCCGCTTTCTTAACCGTCAGGTTCTGCTTTTGGGATTCCGCCGACTTCGCATCCTTGGCTGCGTTAGCCGCCGTTCGTTCGGCTTCCTTGATCTGTTTGTTCGCGGCCGCAATATCCCTTTCGATCTGCGACAACGACGCGGCCTGGACTTGTCCGCCGCTACCCGAAGGCTGGATCAGGAATACGGTTAACAGCGCTGCTACGAGCAGCCATGCTCCAGCTTTTCTCATATACATGCTTCACCTACACTTTCAAGTACTTTCGAATCGAGATGGTGCTGCCGAGCATTCCGATCAAAGTTCCGATCACAAGGATCAGCCCGGCGGTCAGCCAACCAATTTCCTTGATCGGCACTAGCGTTATCAACATGAGCGACATATCCAACTGGGTCAAACTGATAATCTTACTGTAGCCAAACAGTACGGCGCCTGTCGTCAGAGCCGAGCTTATAAAGCCGATCATCGCTCCTTCGACGAAGAAAGGCCAACGTATAAAAGCATTCGTCGCGCCTACCAGCTTCATGATTCCAATCTCTCGGCGACGGTTAATAATAGTCATCTTGATGGTGTTGGAGATAAGCAGCATAGCCGTAACAGCCAGACCAATCACGATGCCGAAGCCGATATTGCGTACTGCATTCGTCACCTTGAACAACATCTCGACCGTTCCTTGGCCGTACTTGATCCGGTAGATCGGACCCGTCTCATCCGCATCGTTGATCGCCTGGATCTGCGCGGCTACATCGTCAACGGTCTGCGGATCGTACACTTCTATGGTGAAAGATACCGGCAGCGGATTGTTTTCATTGTTGTAGCCTTCCAGCCAATCGCCGTTCTCTTCGCCCATCGACTCTCGCAAGATCGCCAGGCCATCTTCCTTGGACACGAAGGTTACCTTGCTGACTTCCTGAATGTTGCCGATCTTGTTCTGCAGCTCCGTTACCTTGGCTTCCTCAACGGTCGTCTGCAAGAATACCCGGATCTGTACCCGGCTCTCGATCTGATCCGCCATGGAATTTACGTTAACAGCGAGCAAAATGAAAATCCCTAGTATAAACAATGAGATAAAGATAGAGCTCATTGATGCAAAAGACATCCAGCCATTACGCAAAATATTTTTTGCGCCTTCCCTGAAGTGGCGCAGGAGCGTGCTAAACTTCATAGCCGTACTCCCCTCTTGCCTCATCCCGAACGATATTGCCGTCTTCAATCGCAATAACCCGTTTGCGCATGCTGTTAACGATATCCCTGTTGTGCGTGGCCATTACAATCGTAGAGCCTCTGAAGTTGATCTCTTCCAGCAAATTCATAATCCCCAGCGAGGTCTCCGGGTCGAGATTGCCAGTAGGCTCGTCCGCGACGATAACCGACGGATTGTTCACTATTGCCCGGGCAATCGACACCCTTTGCTGTTCGCCGCCCGATAGCTGCGATGGCAAGCTGGCGTGTTTATGCTTTAGACCAACGAGCTCCAGCACTTCCATGGTGCGCTTTTTAATAATGCGCCGCGGCGCTTCGATCACTTCCATCGCAAAGGCGACATTTTCATATACAGTAAGCTTGGGCAACAAACGGAAATCTTGAAATATAACGCCGATATTTCGTCTCACATAAGGAATCTTGCGCGGTTTGAGCTTGCCGATGTTGAATCCGTTGACCGAAATCTGCCCTTTTGTCGGTATTTCCTCCCGATAGATAAGTTTCATGAACGTAGACTTGCCGGCTCCGGAAGGTCCTACGAGGTACACGAATTCGTTGCGATCTATTCGAACGGAAACTCCACGAAGAGCATGCGTTCCATCTGCGTATGTCTTCCATATGTCGTGCATTTCGATCACTTTATCACATCCTGTATGTAGTCAATTTTACTATTTCGACAGCTTGCGGCTAATTCCTTCAACAGCGGCGTCATTTCCTCTTTTTTCACTTTTCTAATATTTAAAGGATTTGTCGAATGCCCCCTACATATATTTGGAAATTAGCAGGTCTCCCCCGCATATACATGAAAGGATGCATGGAGCTGTGTCTGATTGTCGGCGCCACGTCGGAACCTGCGTCTGAAGCTCCTTTATTAACGAACAGGAGAGTGTTTCCCATCCCATGAAAAAGTTGCGTATTACGTTGCTTACGTTAACGATTCTCCTGCTTGCCGCCGCTGCCGTAAAAGGAGCTCTGCTCTGGCAATATGCCGAACAGGATTCTGTTCCCGAGGGGGTGACGATTGGACGCATCGAGCTCGGAGGCATGCCAATCGCAGATGCAATCGAGCTGCTCTCCCGCTACGAGAAATCTTTGCAGGATAGAACGATCACCGTTCGGGCCGGAGAACCCGCAGGCGACAGCAAGAGCTGGACGACCGCAGAGCTCGGCTACCGCGCCGAATTCAGTGAGGCGAGGCTGGCGTTATTAAAGCTGCGTGAAGGCAGTTGGTGGGATCGGGCCGTCTATCGCTACCATTTCCCCAAACATTATTCGCTCTCCCAGAGCTGGAATCGCGATATTTTCGATGCAGCCGTGCGCAAGCAGTGGAGTTGGATGGAAAAGGGTGAGCCACAGGACGCAAAAAGGGAGATCACTCCCGACGACAAGGTCGTCTATACGCCGCATCATAATGCGTATCGATTGGAGCTGGATTCTCTGTTGCAGCAAGTGGACGACTGGGTGGTGCTGGGGGAACGCGAGGTCGGTGAGCGGATAACGGGCAGCTTGGCCGACTTGGAGGCCGAGCTGCCCTTAAAGACGGTAGAGCCCGACACCACTCTGGAAGAGCTTAAGGCGGAGGGCATTGACCGAAAAATCATGTCTTTCTCCACCGACTTCGGCACCAGCGCGGAGGGACGCGCCCATAATGTGACGGTGACGGCGGAAACGCTAAACGATTGGCATCTGGCCCCGGGGGAGACGTTCTCCTATGCGGAGCTTATCGCCAAAGCTGAGCAGGAGCATGAATACCGGGAAGCGCCCGTTATTCTCAACGGCAAGTTCGTGCCGGGCATCGGAGGCGGTATTTGCCAGGTATCGAGCACGCTCTATCAAGCCGTATTAAGAGCCGGACTCGACATCGTAGAACGTCGCAACCACTCGTTGCCTGTCGCCTACCTCCCGCTAGGCCATGACGCCACCTATGCCACGGACGCCATCGACTTCAAGTTTCTTAATTCGACTGGCAAACATCTTATTATTCGCACCGTCGTGGAAAATCGCAAATTAACCATCAAGTTATTCGGGACAATGCCGGAGAACGTCGCCTATGATATCGAGTCCGTGACCATCAAGACGGTAGAGCCTGGCGCGCAACAGAAAGTAAATCAGGGACTGGCGGTAGGCGAGCAGCGAGTCGTGGAGAGAGGTAAGGCAGGGTATGTCGTGGACACCTTCCGTAAGCTGATCGAGAACGGCAAAGAGGTGTCGCGCGAACGGGTTTCCCGCGATACGTACCGCGCCCAGCCGACAATCATCGAGGTAGGGCCCTCCTCGCTGACGTCTACGCCATCCCCGAGCATGCCCGGCACGAGAGAACCGATCGTGGAGGATGGGATCTGAGAGAGGCGGTTCGCTGGGTTCTCGAATTGAGCCGGGAGGGGCTGTTTCTGCCGACTTAGCCGTTCTGGCCAGCAAACTGCGTACCCACGCCAAAAGGGCGCTTCATCGCGAAGCGCCCTCTCTTGCATGTCATTGGTTATGCAGGCTGGAAAGCAGCTTGATCAACACTGGCTTTTCCTGAAGCTTATCTGCTGCGTTCCAAATATTCAGCTACCCATGCCGACGTCCCGGCCAGCGCCGTTTCGGCGCGGCCGATCGCGTCCTCGACCTGCGGCTTCGCCGTGCCGCCATAAACGTTGCGCGCGTTTACGACCTGCTCCGGCTGCAGCACCGCATAAATGCGGTCGTCGAACAGCGAGGAGAACTGCTTGAACTCGTCCAGCGTCAGATCCAGCAAATATTTGTTCTGCTCGATGCAGTATAGAACGGTTTTGCCGATGACTTCATGCGCTTGACGGAACGGCAATCCTTTGCCCACGAGGAAGTCGGCGATGTCCGTGGCGTTGGAGAAGTCCTGATTTACCGCCTGGCGCATCTGCTCCTTGTTCACCTTCATCGTCGCGATCATCGGCGCGAACAATTGGAGGGCACCCTGAAGCGTCTTCACGGTGTCGAACATGCCTTCCTTGTCTTCCTGCATGTCTTTGTTGTACGCGAGCGGCAGCGACTTGAGCACCGTCAACAAGCCTACGAGGTTGCCGTATACGCGTCCCGTCTTGCCGCGCACAAGCTCCGGCACGTCAGGGTTCTTCTTCTGCGGCATAATGCTGCTGCCCGTGCAGAACGCGTCATCCAGCTCCACGAAGCGGAACTCCGTGCTCGACCACAAGATGAGCTCCTCGCTGAGGCGCGAAAGATGCATCATAATGATGGAGGCATGCGACAAGAACTCCAGGATGAAATCGCGATCGCTTACCGCATCGAGGCTGTTCTCATAGACGCTGTCGAACTTCAGTTGACTCGCCACAAAATGCCGGTCGATCGGAAACGTCGTGCCCGCCAGCGCGCCTGCGCCCAGCGGCAGTACGTTGATGCGCTTGTAGCTGTCCTGAAGACGCTCGATGTCGCGGCCGAACATGGATACGTACGCCATCAGGTGATGCGCGAACAAAATCGGCTGCGCGCGCTGCAGATGCGTATATCCAGGTACAATTGTGTCTGTATTGGCTTTCGCCTGCTCGACCAGCGCGGATTGCAGCTTGTGCAGCATGTCGACGAATTCCACGACGCGTTTGCGAAGCCACAGATGCATGTCAGTCGCGACTTGGTCGTTCCGGCTGCGGCCCGTATGAAGCTTGCCGCCGACCGTGCCTACGTCATCGATGAGCGTTTTTTCGATATTCATATGAATGTCTTCATCGCCGATCGAAAATTCGATGTCGTCGCGCTTAATGCGTTGCAGCACGCGATGAAGGCCGTCCTTGATTTTCTCCACGTCGTCCGCCGGCAAAATGCCTTGCTTGCCCAGCATCGTGACATGCGCGAGGCTGCCCTGCACATCCTCCTCCGCCAGCTCCTTATCGAACATGATCGAAGCTGTATACTCCTCGACCAACTGGTCCGTTTTCTTCGTAAATCTCCCACCCCATAATTTGCTCATGCGTGACTCAGCACTCCTTCCGATCGTGAACTTCCGGCTATCTCCTGATATAAAAGAGGATCGGACATGGCGGACGGAAGCCTGCCTGCGCAAGCTTCCGCCGTCTGTCCGGTCCATTACTCTATAGGGTCCCGACTCTACTCGCCTTTGCTTTGCTCCACGCCCGACGATACCTTTAGGCGCAGCGCGTTCAAGCGGATGAAACCTGTCGCGTCGCCTTGATCGTACGCCTGCGATGGATCGGCTTCCATCGTCGCGATATCCGGGTTGTACAGGCTGACCGGGCTCTTGACGCCGGCGCCGATGACGTTGCCTTTGTACAGCTTGAGGCGAACGACTCCCGAGACGTTTTTCTGCGATTCGGCGACCAGCGCTTGCAGAGCAAGACGCTCCGGCGCGAACCAGAAGCCGTTGTACACGAGCTGGCTGTATTTCGCGATCAGGGAGTCTCGGAGATGCATCACTTCGCGGTCCATCGTGAGCGACTCCATCTTGCGGTGAGCCGTAAAGAGGATCGTGCCGCCCGGCGTCTCGTATACGCCGCGGCTTTTCATGCCGACGAAACGGTTTTCTACCATGTCCACGCGGCCGATGCCGTGCTTGCCGCCCAGCTCGTTGAGCTTCTCCATCACTTCAAGCGGGCTCAACGCTTCGCCGTTCAGCGCCACGCAGTCGCCTTGCTCGAACGTCAGCTCGACGTATTCCGCTTGGTCCGGAGCTCGCTCCGGCGATACGCTGAGGACGTACATGTCTTCGTTCTCTTCGGCGCTCGGATCGAACCATGGATCCTCCAGCATGCCGCTCTCGAAGCTGATGTGCAGCAAGTTGCGGTCCGTGGAATACGGCTTCGCCGCCGATGCCGTAACCGGAATGCCGTGTTTCTCCGCATAAGCGATCATTTCGGCGCGGCCCGGGAATTGCTCGCGGAACGCTTCCAGACGCCAAGGCGCGATGACGCCGATCTCGGGAGCCAGGGCCGCCGCCGTAAGCTCAAAGCGCACTTGGTCGTTGCCTTTGCCCGTCGCGCCGTGCGCGATCGCCGTTGCGCCTTCCGCGCGCGCGATGTCCACCATGCGCTTCGCGATAAGCGGACGCGCGATGGACGTGCCCAGCAGATATTGGCCTTCGTACAGCGTTCCGGCTTGGAACATCGGATAGATGAAGTCCTTCGCGAATTCCGCGCGCAGGTCGTCGATGTATACTTTGGAAGCGCCGGTAGCAAGCGCTTTTTCCTCCAGACCGTCTAGCTCGTCCTTCTGTCCGATGTCGGCCGTAAACGCGATAATTTCCGCGTCGTACGTTTCTTTAAGCCATTTCAGAATGACAGATGTATCCAAACCGCCGGAATAGGCCAGCACGATTTTTTCCTTCGCCATTGTTCTCTTACTCCCCTTCAATCTTGGTTTTCGTATGAATTAAGACATGATAGCCGCCATGATCGCCTTCTGCGCATGGAGACGATTCTCCGCCTGGTCGAAAATAATGGACTGCTTCCCGTCGATAACGCTCTCGCTGACTTCTTCGCCGCGATGCGCCGGCAGGCAGTGCATGAACAGGTAGTCGTTGTTCGCGTATTTCACAAGCTCGTCGTTTACCTGGAACTTCTTGAAGGCAACCTCGCGTTCCTTCTGCTCGGCTTCTTGCCCCATGCTGGCCCATACGTCCGTATAAATAATGTCCGCTCCGTCTACCGCTTCCTTCGGATCGCGGCAAATCGTGATGCGCGCGCCCGTCTCCGCCGCGTTGGCTTTCGTCTGCTCGATAATGTCGGCATCCGGTTCATAGCTTTCCGGCGTCGCGATCGACATATGCACGCCAAGCTTGGCGGCTCCCATCATAAGGGAGTGAACCATATTGTTGCCGTCGCCGATGTACGCCATCTTCAGGCCTTCCAAGCGGCCCTTCTGCTCGTAGATCGTCTGGAAGTCCGCCAGCGCCTGGCAAGGATGGGACAGGTCCGTCAGACCGTTAATGACCGGAATCGTCGCTCCGCGCGCCAATTCGACAACCTTGCGATGTGCGAACGTGCGGATCATGATGCCGTCCAGATAACGCGACAGCGTCTGCGCCGTATCCCAGATCGTTTCGCCCCGGCCGATCTGCAGATCGTTCCCGCTCAGGAACAGCCCCTGCCCGCCGAGCTGGTACATTCCTACCTCAAACGATACGCGCGTGCGCGTCGACGACTTCTCGAAAATCATGCCAAGCGTCTTGCCCTTCAGAATATGATGGGTCTCGCCGGCCTTCTGCTTTTTCTTAAGATCGATCGCCAGATCGATCAGGTAACGCAGCTCCTCCTGCTTGAAATCGACCAGCATAAGGAAATCGCGGCCTTTCAGGCTCTGCGCCAATTCTTCGTTAACGACTTGCATGGATGTTCCCTCCTTTAATGCCTCTGCTATTCCGCTATCCAATTATTCCGCTGTTCCGTATTCCGCTATTGTTATTGCGCCGCTCCCAGCAGCTCCGCCAATATCGATACCGCGAGATCGACCTCTTCGTTTGTCACCAGCAAGTTCGGCAGCAAGCGGACCACGTTCGGTCCCGCCGCTATGACGAGCAAGCCGCGATTCTGCGCTTCCGTCAGCACGTTCGCCACCGGACCCGCGCATTCGATGCCGATGATGAGGCCGAGACCTCTGACATCTTTCACAAATGAAACGCCGGCCAGCTTCTCGCGAAGCTGCTCCATGAGATAGGCGCCTTGCTCCGCAGCTCGCGCAGGCAGCTTGTCGCCTACAATCGTCTCCAGCGTCGCCTTGACCACCGCCGTCGCGATCGGCGTGCCGCCGAATGTCGAGCCATGGCTGCCTGCCGTGAAACCTTCGCGCAGCTTCTCCTTGGCGACCATAGCGCCGACCGGGAAGCCGCTGCCAAGTCCTTTGGCCAGCGTAAAGATATCCGGCTGGATGCCGTAGTGCTCGTATGCGAACAATTTGCCCGTCCGACCAATGCCCGTCTGAATCTCGTCCACGACAAGGAGAATGCCTTCGCGTTCACACAGTTCTGCTACTTGCCGAATATAGTCGGCATTCGCCGGATGGACGCCGCCCTCCGCTTGCACCAGCTCCAGCATGACCGCGGCCGTTACGCCGCTAATCGCCGCTTTGAGCGCCTCGATGTCGTTGTAAGGGATCGTCTTGAAGCCTTCCGGCAACGGGGCGAAACCTTCCTTCACCTTCGCTTGGCCCGTAGCCGTCAGCGTCGCCAACGTTCTTCCGTGGAATGATTGTTCGAACGTGATGATTTCATAGCGCCCGTTCTTGGCCACCAGCTGCTGGTAACGGCGGGCCAGCTTAATCGCTGCCTCGTTCGCCTCCGCGCCGCTGTTGCAAAAGAACACCGCATCGCCGCAGCTGTTGTCCGTCAGCAGCTTGGCCGCTTCCGCCTGATTCGGAATTTGGAACAGATTCGATACATGCCACAGCTCGTCAAGCTGCTTCACCAGCGCTTCCTTGATTCGCTTAGGAGCATGCCCTAGATTCGTGACGGCAATACCGCTCATGAAATCCAAATATTTGTTGCCCTTGTCGTCCCACAGCCAGCTTCCTTCGCCCTTAACCAGAGCCATAGGATAACGCGCATAGGTAGGGAGCAAGGATTGTGCGGCTGCCGCTTCTATCGTATCCGCCATCTTGGAATTACACCCGCCTTTCGCTGGATTGGACGATGCGAGTGCCTACTCCGCCTTCGCGGACGGCCCGCGTCAACACGCCGGGCTCCTGTCCGCTTACGATGACGACCTCTTGCACGCGTCCCTGTATGCATTGCACCGCCGCGCGAACCTTCGGAATCATGCCTCCGTAGATTTCGCCGCTCGCGATCATTTCGTCGATCTCCGCCACCGTCACGGACGGGAGCACGACCTTCTCTCCGTCCACCGTCTTCATGATGCCCGGCACGTCCGTGACGACGATCATCCGCTCCACGCCCAGATGGGACGCAACCGCTCCTGCCGCCGTATCTGCATTAATGTTGTAGCGTTGTCCCGCAGCGTCGATGCCGATGGGGGCAATAACGGGAATATAGCCCATTCCCATCACCCCTTCGATAATGGACGCGTTCACATCCGTTACGTCGCCGACGAAGCCGATTTCGTGCGCGTTGCCCACCGGCTGTGCCTGGATCAAGCCGCCGTCCACGCCGGATAAACCAAGCGACTGGGCACCGTTAATGCCGATCTTACGCACAATCTCTTTGTTGATCCTGCCCGCTAACACCATCTCTACTACGTCCAGCACATCATCGTTTGTCTTGCGCAGCCCGTTCACGAACTCCGTCTCGATGCCGAGCTTCGTCAGCGTCTCCGAAATCGCGGGTCCGCCTCCATGCACGATGACCGGCTTCACGCCCCCCGCCTGCAAGTCGCGCAATTCGTGGAAGAAGCCGTCGGGCAGCGCCGCGAGGGTGCTGCCGCCGCATTTCATCACAAACCGTTGTTCCATGTCCGCTCTCCTCCTTACGTCCGGTACGCCGCGTTAATGCGCACGTAGTCGTACGTCAGGTCGCAGCCCCAAGCGGTCGCGCTGCCGTTCCCCATATGCAGGTCGACGCCGATAACGACCGTATCGCCCTTGAGATATTCCAGCGCCGCATCCTCGTCAAACGCGACCGGACGGGATTGCTCCAGCGTCACTATATCGCCCAGCCTGATATCCACCGTAGCCGGATTTACCGGTTGGCCCGCGCGTCCCACGGCCGCGATAATGCGGCCCCAGTTGGCGTCGGCGCCGAACACCGCGGATTTTACAAGAGAAGAACCGATCACAGTCTTCGCAATCGCCTGCGCCGACTCATCGCTTTCCGCGCCGCGCACTTGCACCTCTACCAGCTTCGTCGCGCCTTCGCCGTCCCTGGCGATCGCTTTGGCAAGCACTTCGCATACATAACGAAGCGCGTCCGCGAACGCAGCCCAGCCTTCATGTTGAGGCGTAAGGGACTGATTGCCCGCGAGACCGCTTGCCATGGCGACTAGCATGTCGTTCGTGCTCGTGTCGCCGTCAACCGTAATCATATTAAACGTCAGATCCGTCGACTGGCGTAGCAACGTCTGAAGATCGTCGCTTCCGATCGCGGCATCCGTCGTAACAAAGCCCAGCATCGTCGCCATGTTGGGATGGATCATGCCGGAGCCCTTCGCCGCGCCAGCGATAGATACGCGCTGACCGTCCAGCATCAGCTCCACGCAAACCATCTTCTGCACGAGATCCGTCGTGAGGATCGCCTGGCAGAAGTCCTCCGCGCCAGCAAGACCGCCGTCCAGCTTCGCCAGCAAGCCGTCGATTCCGGAGCGGACTTTGTCCATTTTCAAATTCTCGCCGATAACCCCTGTAGACGCTACCGCCACCTGCTCCGCCGATACGCCGATCGCCTCCGCGAAACGGGAACGCATCTCGTAGGCATCCGCCTCGCCTTGCTCGCCTGTGCAGGCATTAGCGTTGCCGCTGTTGACGAGAACCGCTCTAAGCACGCCGCCCGATCCGATGCTCTCGCGCGTTACCTGCAAAGGCGCCGCCTGAAATACATTCGTCGTATATACGCCAGCCGCCGTCGCCGGAACCTCGCATACGATAGCTCCCAGGTCGTGACGGGTTGTCTTCTTAAGTCCGCAGTGCAGACCGCCGGCCCGGAAGCCCTTGGGCGTCGTGACGGAGCCGTCCGCCAATACTTTGAAGCTGCCTTGTTCCATCTTGAATCGTGTCTCCTTGTCAGTTAGGTAGAAGCTGCTCGGTTGCCCAGGCATGATAGCGAGCAGCAGAAATTACGGATATACAGGAACGAATTGCAATCCCAGCGTCTCGTCCCAGCCCATCATAAGATTCAGGTTCTGTATCGCTTGACCGGCAGCGCCCTTAACCAGGTTGTCGATGACGGACACGATCGTCACGCGCCCCGTACGCTCGTCGACCGCGAAGCCGATATCGCAATAGTTGGAGCCCCATACTTCCTTCGTCGCAGGTACCTGTCCTTCCGGCCGAATACGAACGAAAGGTCTGCCCTCGTAGAAGCTGCGGTATAGATCGATGAAGTCCTTCGCCTTGCGGTCGCCCTTAATCGTGGCATACATCGTCGACATAATGCCCCGCGTCATCGGCACGAGATGCGTCGTAAACGTCGTCACGACCGGTTCCCCGGCCATATCGGACAGTATCATCTCGATCTCGGGAATATGCTGATGCTGATTGATTTTATAAGCCTTGAAGTTCTCGTTCAGCTCCGAATAGTGGGTGCCGAGCGAAGCGCCGCGGCCCGCGCCGGACACGCCCGACTTTGCATCGATAATGATGGTTGCAGGATCGATCCAGCCTTCCCGTACGGCCGGCGCAAGACCAAGCGTCGTTGCGGTTGGATAACAACCCGGATTGGATACAAAGCTCGCTCCGCGAACCTTCTCAGCATACAGCTCAGATAGGCCGAACACCGCTTGCTCCAGATAACGCTCGTCTGCAGCCGTTTTTTTGTACCATTGCTCATATAATCCTGGCGACTTCAGTCGGAAATCTCCGGACAGGTCGATGACCTTAAGACCCGCTTCCAAATATTGCGGCGCCAGCTTGGAGGCAACGCCCGCAGGCGTGCCCAGGAATACAACATCCGCCTTCTGCTTGATCTCCTCGGCGTCGACATCGTCGAGCAGTTCTTCCCGAATGCCCGTCAGATGCGGATAACCTTCCGTAATCGGCGTTCCCGCGCTGGACGAAGAGATGACCGAAGTCACTTCCGCAAGCGGATGGGATGCCAGAAGCCTTATCAATTCAACACCGCCGTATCCCGTCGAGCCGACGATGGCGACACCCAGCTTTTTGCCCATTGCGATCCACTCCCTTATTACAATCTCAATCCCATGATGCTATGTGATGTAAGCCCCGCTGCCAAGGTAAAATGTCGTCCATGTGCTTGCAGTCGCGAGGCCTTCCAGTATCTACAACTTCCTATTTTACAACATTAAGGTTGTTATGAACATATGATAGAGGTCTGTATTATTATACATTCAGACTAATATTAATACAATAATCAATATGACGATATTTTCTCGCTCGTGAGATTGACTAATCCCCTGCCACTCGTTAAAATAGGAACAAATGTTCTCGTTTAAGGAGATGGAATTAGTGTACAACAATTCAGAATCGAGTGCAACGTCTTATGATGAAGCATTCGTGGTTTAAAAGGCCTGCACAATTATGAATGCTCGATTACGGCTATACATTCAGTCGTGCAGGCTCCCATTCCTTTTATGTCTCCAGCTTGAACCCTTGCCCGAGCACCTCGGCCGTATTGCTAATAATAACGAATGCCCCTGCATCGATGTCGCGCACAAGCACCTTCAGCTTCGACACCTCATTCTGACTTACAACAACCATGAGTACCGTCCGGCCCTGACCCGTAAAGCCGCCGTGTCCATCCAATCTCGTCAACCCGCGGTCCAGATCGTTCAGGATAGCCGTCGCCACCTCCTCCGTCCGTTCGCTGATAATGAATGCTACCTTGGATAATTGCAAACCGTTCTGCATGAAGTCAATCGTCTTGCTGGTCACGAAAAGTCCGATCAGCGCGTACAACGACACCTCCGGCGAGAAAATAATACCCGCCGCAATGATAACGCAGCCGTCAAAACAAACAATCGCCAGATTGTACGGAAGCCCCGTAAACCTGTGAAGCATTTGCGCCGCCAGATCAAGTCCTCCCGTGGATCCGCCGCCCCTGAACACCAACCCCAGCCCCAGTCCGACGCCGATCCCGCCGTATATAGAGGCCAAGATCGGATTGTCCGTAGGCGGCGGCAAATGAGCTGTCAGAAGCACGAATAGCGGCAACACGATCGTACCCAGCAGCGTCTTGGCGCCAAATTTCCGCCCAATGATCAGCACCCCGGCTATGAACAATGGAATATTGATGGCCCACTGCGTATACGCGGGCATAATGCCTGCCAGCTCTTGCACCAAAATCGATATGCCGGATACCCCACCCGAAGCAATGCCATTCGGCACAAGGAACAGATTAAAGCTCGTGGCTACGATCATCGAACCTAATAATAATTGCGCGATATTCCAAATGGCATACAGCCGTGGATTACGCCGCTTTAGCGAATTGCCGCGTTTTCTCTTTCCCACTTCCACTCGAACAATCCCCCTATACCCAAAAGAAGAGTCCCGCACCGTTAATTACAGTGTCAGAACTCTTCCCTTTTGTTATTCTTCCTGGCGAATCTGATGACGCAAATAGCCGTCGATGAAGGCGTCGATATCGCCATCCATGACCGCGCCTACGTTGCCTGTCTCCACTGATGTGCGGTGGTCCTTGACCATGCTGTAAGGGTGGAAGACGTAGGATCTGATCTGGCTGCCCCAAGCAATGTCGGACTGCACCCCGCGAATCTCGGCGAGCTCTTTCATCTGCTCTTCGATCTTGCGCTCGTATAGCTTAGACTTCAGCATTTTCATCGCGCGGTCGCGGTTCGCGATCTGTGAGCGTTCCTGCTGACAAGCAACGATGATCCCCGACGGAATATGCGTTATCCGGATCGCGGATTCCGTCTTATTGACGTGTTGACCGCCCGCGCCGCTGGCTCTATACGTATCGACCTTCAGATCCTCCGAACGAATCTCGATCTCGATTGTGTCGTCGATCTCCGGCATTACGTCGAGCGAGCAGAATGACGTATGACGTCTTCCAGCCGAGTCGAATGGCGAGATTCGCACGAGTCGGTGCACGCCCTTCTCCGCTTTGAGGTAGCCGTAAGCATTATATCCTTTGATCAGGATGGATACGCTCTTGATGCCCGCTTCGTCTCCGTCCTGGTAATCCAACACCTCGACCTTGAAGCCGCGCTTCTCCGCCCATCTCGTGTACATCCGGTACAACATCAGTCCCCAGTCCTGCGACTCCGTGCCGCCTGCGCCGGGATGAAGCTCGATGATGGCATTGAGCTTATCGTAAGGCTGATTCAATAACAATTGAAGCTCGAAGTCGCCAACCTTCGTCAGCAGATCCTCGACGCCTTGCGCCAGCTCGGCTTCGAGAGACTCATCGCCCTCTTCCTCTACCAGCTCCATCATCATCTGCAGCTCTTCCCGGTCGTTATTCATCCGATCGTACTGCTCCACGACCGACTTCACGGCGTTCAGCTCGGAGATAATGCCCTGCGCCCGCTCGTTGTCGTCCCAGAAGTCTGGCATCGACATTTTCTCCTCAAAGTTCGCGATGATCTCTTGCTTGAGATCCAGGTCAAAGAGACCCCCTGAGCTCTTGGAGTCGCTTGGCCATCTCGCGTAGATCCTGTTTTACCTTAATATCCAACATGGCACGATTCTCCTCAATATAAGGTAGTTCAAAAAGCCCGCTTTTGATCACGAAGTATCCCAAGAAGTCTATTCGACGTCGAATCTTGAATTCAACCGGAACTTCCGGTGCTCACGTAGCTCTGCTACGCTCCGCTCCTCATTTCCTAGTTTCATCCAACCTTCTTTGGTGCTGAAAACCGGACTTTTTGAACCTTTATTTCAATCTGGTAGTTCAAAAAGTCCGCTTTTGATCGCCTCGCCTTTTGAACCTTTATTTTTCCAACTACCTAATTACTTTCCGTGGCACTGCTTGTATTTCTTGCCGCTGCCGCATGGGCACATATCGTTGCGTCCGACGCGTTCTTCGCGCTTCGCTGGCCGCTTCTCCGTATTCTCGCCACCGCCGCTAGTCGACGACGTTTGGCCCTTAACGACCTCTTGGCGCTCCAGGTTGCTCTCTACGCGAGCTTTCATGATATACTTGGCGACTTCCTCCTGGATCGTCTCGATCATCGCCTTGAACATCTCGAAACCTTCGAATTGATATTCGCGAAGCGGATCCGTACCGCCGTATGCGCGGAGATGGATACCTTGGCGAAGCTGATCCATCGCATCGATATGATCCATCCACTTGCTGTCTACCGCGCGAAGCACGACAACCTTCTCGAATTCGCGCATCGTCTCGGCGCCAAGCTGCTCTTCTCTCTGGTCATAATATGCAACGACCTTGCCAAGGATGAATTCGGACATCTCCTCCTTCTCCTTGCCCCACAGCTCTTCCTTCGTAATGGAGCCGTCATCCAGCAGATTGGCATGCACATAATCGACGATGGCTTGCAGATCCCAATCCTCCGGAATATCCTCTGCACAATGCGCCTCAACGATACGCTCAACGACCGGTTTGATCATCTCCATCACTTCACTGCGAATGTCGGACGATTCCAGAATATCGCGGCGCTGCTTATAAATAACCTCGCGCTGCTGGTTCATAACGTCGTCGTATTGCAGGACAACCTTCCGCGTATCGAAGTTGCTTCCCTCTACGCGCTTCTGAGCGGATTCTACGGCCTTGGAGATCATCCGGCTTTCGATCGGCTGATCTTCTTCCAGACCGAGGCGGTCCATCATCACCATAATATTTTCCGAACCGAAGCGGCGCATAAGCTCGTCTTCCAGCGACAGGTAAAATTGCGAAGAACCAGGGTCGCCTTGGCGTCCTGCGCGTCCGCGCAACTGATTGTCGATCCGGCGGCTTTCGTGGCGCTCCGTACCGATAATATGAAGACCGCCAAGCTCAGGCACCTTCTCGCCCAGCAAAATGTCCGTACCGCGTCCCGCCATATTGGTCGCGATTGTTACGGCGCCGTATTGACCGGCACGCGAAATAATTTCAGCTTCCTCGGCATGGAACTTCGCATTCAACACTTTATGCTGGACACCGCGGCGCTTCAGCATATCGGACAGCTTCTCCGAATTTTCGATGGAGATCGTGCCGACCAGGACCGGCTGGTTGTTCTTGTGACGCTCCACGATCTCTTCTACGACGGCCTTGAATTTGCCGTTTTCCGTCTTATACACGACATCCGGGATATCCTTACGAATCATTGAGCGGTTCGTAGGAATCTGAATAACGTCCAGACCGTAGATCCGGCGGAACTCTTCTTCCTCCGTCTTCGCCGTACCCGTCATGCCCGCCAGCTTGCGATACATCCGGAAGTAGTTCTGGAACGTGATCGTCGCGAGCGTCATGCTTTCGTTCTGTACCTTGAGCTGCTCCTTGGCCTCGATCGCTTGATGCAGACCATCGCTGTAGCGGCGGCCGGACATGAGACGACCCGTGAACTCGTCGACGATAACAACCTCGTCCTCTTGAACGACGTAATCCACGTCCCGCTTCATAATGACGTTAGCCTTGAGCGCTTGCTGAATATGATGGTTAATAAGCACGTTGGCGTGATCGAACAGGTTCTCGATGCTGAAGGCGCGCTCCGCCTTCTCTACGCCTTGCTCGTTCAGCATGACGTTGCGAAGCTTGATATCAACCGTATAGTCCTCTTCGACCTTAAGTTTGTTCACGAAGCGGTCAGCCGCATGATACAGCTCTGTCGACTTGGCTGCTTGTCCGGAAATAATAAGCGGCGTACGCGCTTCGTCGACGAGGATGGAGTCCACTTCGTCAATAATCGCGTAGTACAAGGGACGCTGAACCATTTGTTCCTTGTATAGCACCATGTTATCGCGCAAATAATCGAATCCGAACTCATTGTTCGTACCATAAGTAATGTCGCAAGCATAAGCCTCTTGCTTCTCCGAATGGGACAGTCCGTGCAGGTTACAGCCCACTGTCATTCCAAGGAAGTTATACAGCTCGCCCATGACTTTGCTATCACGTTCGGCCAAGTAGCCATTGACCGTTACGACGTGAACACCTTTGCCGGTCAATGCATTCAAATAAACCGGAAGGGTCGCGACGAGCGTTTTACCTTCACCGGTTTTCATCTCGGATATTTTACCCTCATGGAGCACCATACCGCCAAGAAGCTGCACGTCAAAATGGCGCATGCCAAGCGTACGCTTCGAAGCTTCCCGTACCGTAGCGAACGCCTCCGGCAGTATAGCCGTCAACTCCTCGCCCTTTTCGATGCGCGCCTTAAACTCATCGGTTTTGCCGCGTAATTGTTCATCGGACAAAGCCGTAAATTTCGACTCCATCGCATTAATCTCTTCTACCGTCCGCATGAGGCGCTTTACTTCGCGCTCATTCGCGTCTCCGAATATTTTTTTCACCAGTCCGAGCATGGTTTTCCCCTTTCGGTAGTTGGTCTATTTGTTTAAGATTGTAACAGTTTGTAGACCCTGTCGCAATGCACCTGCGGCAAGGCGCAAAAAAGCCCTGCTCCAATATGGAGACAGGGCTCGCGGTTGTTATGGATTAGCCTTGCTCGATTAATCCGTATTTGCCATCGCTGCGTCGATAGACGACGTTGACCTCCTTGCTCTCCGCGTTGGCGAATACGAAGAAGTTATGTCCAACCATATTCATCTGCAAAATGGCTTCTTCCACATCCATTGGTTTCAGAATATGACGCTTCGTGCGCACGAGCTCCAGATCTTCTTCCTCTTCCAGCACACTGACTGCGGAGCCTTCTTCTCGGAACAGGGCTCTCACTCCGCTGCCCTGTCTGAATTTTCGATTGACTTTGGTTTTGTACTTGCGAATCTGGCGTTCCAGCTTATCCACCACCATATCGATGGACGCATACATATCTTCGCTCTTATCTTCGGCGCGAAGCATAACGCCAACTAGCGGAATCATCACCTCTACCGTATGCTGTGCCTTCGTGACGGAGAGAGTGACATTAATTTCGGAGGTAATAGGTGATTCGAAATATCGTTCCAACCGGCTAAGCTTCTTCTCGACGTAATCTCTCAAAGCATCTGTAACCTGAAAACGTTGGCCTCGAATGTTGTAATTCATGGGGCATTCCTCCTTTACATGCTCTTATTATATCATATGCAGGAACCTAGATCAAAATAGTTTTTAGTTATTTGTGAATTTTCAGAAAACTAATAGAATACAGAAAAAAGCCCCGGTCTCCCGGAGCTTTCAAAGTTGTGTTTAGGCACTGTCAATCGTGAACCATCTATACGTTGGCTATGATAGCCGGATGATTACAGTTTGACTACGTTTGCAGCTTGTGGACCGCGTGCGCCTTCTACGATGTCGAATTCAACCGCTTGGCCTTCTTCGAGAGTCTTGAAGCCTTCGGATTGGATCGCCGAGAAATGAACAAATACGTCGCCGCCTTGCTCAGTCTCAATAAATCCGTAGCCCTTCTCAGCGTTAAACCATTTGACTTTACCTTGCATGTGCAAACATTCCCTTCATCTTCAAGTACTGTGAGGCATCGTTTGGTCTGGCCCACAAATTGACTATACCACCGAAATCATGGAATTGTCAAACAATTTGTTGTAAACGGATACATTCGCTTTAAATTCACGTTTTAAAAGCAGTTTTAACATTTCATATTAATCTAATTGACGGACAAACATATAATACACTTTATGTACTGCACTAATAACATTGCGTATATCTTGATCTGTCATCGACGGAAATAGGGGCAGAGTAATAGCTTCTCGATAGTAGGCTTCTGCTTCCGGACAGTTCTCGCTAGAATATCCAAGCCGTTTATAATATGGTTGCCTGTAAACGGGGATATAGTGGACATGTACCCCAATGTTTTCACTGCGCAGAGCTTCAAAAATTTCTTTTCTGCTTACCCTAAAACTCTCTGTCGACCATCTGACTACATAGAGATGCCATGCAGAATTTGCAGTATCTGCTTGATATGGTGTAACGAGTCCTGGCATATCACTGAATGCCTCTGTATATAAATTAGCAATTTCCCGTCTTCGCTCGACAAACAGATCAAGTTTATTCATCTGCGAGTCCCCCAGCGCAGCCTGCAAATCCGTCATTCGGCAATTGTAGCCTAGCTCGTGCATCTCGTAATACCATGGACCATCATTATCCTCCATCAGAGCAACGTTTTTGGTTAAGCCATGATTTCGGAAAAGCTGCAGCTTACGATAATATGTTTCATTATCCGTTACAATAATACCGCCTTCGCCAGAAGTAATCCCCTTTACAGGGTGGAAACTGAACATGGTCATATGTCCAAGTATTCCAACTTTCTGGTTGCCATAAGAAGCGCCAAGCGAATGGGCAGCATCGTGGATGACTACTAGGTCATGGGTTTCGGCAATTTCCATAATACGCTCCATTTCCACTGGTTGTCCGGTGAAATCGACAGGAATGATTGCCTTAGTATTAGGCGTTATCTTCTTTTTAACCTCTAACGGATCTAAATTCCACGTATCAGCTTTAATATCTGCAAACACGGGAGTTCCCCCCATATAGAGCACACAATTACTACTTGCCAAAAACGTAATTGGTGAGGTAATGACTTCATCTCCCGTAGAAATACCCGCAGAGAAACAAGCACCATGAAGTGCCATCGTCCCGTTGCTAAAAGCAATAGCATAGCGCGCCCCTACATATCGTGCTACTTTCCTCTCAAAGCGCTCAATTGCAGGACCCTGTGTCAAAAAATCACTTTTCAGCACCCGTACAACGGCTTCAATGTCATCATCGTCTACCCATTGTCTGCCGTAAGGAAGCATCGTATTTCTTACAGGTTTGGAATCCATAGCTGAACCCACCTCCCGGCCGTTATGTCCAGCCACTATCCTTGATCCATTTCTCGGTTCTCAGGAGCCCTTCTTCCAGCGTAATTTCAGGCTTCCATCCCAATAACCGATACGCCTTATCGGAATTGCATAGCAGCTTTTGTATTTCACTTTGAGGATGTATGTGTTCCACATGTCGTATAAGTTCTTCATTCTGTACGATAAGTAGAGCAAGTTCTTTAATAGCGATGTCTCGTCCCAATCCAGCATTCACAATTTGACCATCGACTTTATCGGAATAACCAGCCTCGACAACAAATCTTGCGCAATCCTCGACATACAGCAAGTCTCTGGTTTGCATACCGTCTCCATAAATCGACAGCTCTTTGCCCGCGAGTTTGTTGTTGATAAATATAGCTACTACGCCACCTTCTCCGCCGGTTTTCTGAAACGGACCATACGTATTAAAGGGCCTTATAACTACTGTTGGCAAACCATAAGCGTAATTATACGATAATACCATGTTTTCGGCAGAAATCTTGGCTCCAGCATATGGCGATGCAGGCTTAGTTGGATGTTCCTCCGTAATTCCTGCTTCTTCGGTACAGCGATCGTAGACCATGCAGGTACTCATGAATACGACTTTAACATCATGTCTTCTGCATTGCTCAAGAATATAGAAGGTACCTACCGTATCATTATTAAATGTTGTGCGAGGATCATCTATAGAATCTTGCACGTTAATAGACGCGCCAAGATGATAGCATATGTCAAAACGATTCGTCTCGAATACATCCGTCAGTAATGACTCGTCCATGATGGAACCCCTAATGAATGACTTCAGGTTCGGCTCGTTATAAAATTCTTCAATGTTAGACTCTCTACCGTTCGATAAGTCATCTAATATCCAAACGGAATGACCGTCCTTTAGCAAACGTTTCGCCACCCAACGCCCGATAAAGCCCGCCCCTCCGGTTAACAGTATATTTAACGCCATACTTTTCCTCCATTACTCTGAATATAGAATTAAAAGCAATCCCATGAAAGCGGCGTGCCCTTTCGCAAGTCGATTGCCGCTACTCTACCAATTACATTATCCAAGTATTTGGTCGGTAAACCTAGCCCTGGTCGAATTGCTTTAATGTTGTCATGCGCGAAAGTTTCTCCAGCTTTCATATCACGTGAAATATATAGCGATCGGCGGTGTTTCATGGTAGCTTGCTCCGCAACTGTCGCACCGTACCGTATACCTCCAAGCGCTTGCCAAGCCCGTTCTGTTTCACTCACCAATGAAGCGAATTCAGCAGGTTCCATAGAAAAAGCAGAATCCACTCCCCCTTCGGCACGCGAGAGCGTAAAGTGCTTCTCCACCACCGTTGCCCCCAGCGCAACTGCCGCTACCGCCACCCCAGTGCCCATCGTATGGTCGGATAATCCAACCTGACATTCAAAGAGTTGCTCCATATGTGACAATGTAGCGAGGTTGGAGTTCTCGGGAGATGCCGGATAAGTGCTTGTACATTTCAATAATACGATATCGGCGGCTCCTGCGGCCCGTGCTTCTCTAACAGTTTCATCAAGTTCTGCAATGGTCGCCATACCGGTAGAAATGATTAGCGGCTTCTTCGTAGCAGCTACCTTTCGAATTAATTGAATATCTGTATTTTCGAATGAAGCGATCTTGTAGGCAGGTACATTTAAACTTTCAAGGAACTCGACTGCCGTCTCGTCAAAAGGAGTACTGAATGCCAACATACCGAGCTCATTTGCTCTTTGAAAGATCGCTTCATGCCATTCCCAAGGCGTGTACGCCTCCTTATATAGATTGTAGAGCGATTCTCCTTTCCAAAGGCTGTTGGGATCCTCAATATAGAAGTCCCCCTCATGAATATCCAAGGTCATCGTATCTGCGGTATAAGTTTGTAACTTTAAAGCATCTGCCCCAGATGCGGCTGCAGCCTCCACAATCAAGAGTGCTCGATCCAAGGATTGATTGTGGTTGCCGGACATTTCCGCGATTAAGAAGGGGTTATGCGATTTGCCAATTAGACGATTGCCAATTTGTATGTCCATATTTATATTATTCCCCACCATTCTGAACACTTAATTGATGATAAAACTTTTGAAAAAACTTCACATTGTTCATGAATAGTGGTGCATTGGCTTTAATCTCTTCTATTGGCCAATCCCACCATTTAATTTCCTGCAACATTTTTATCTCCTCTGGCGAAAAGCGATACTTAATTACTTTTGCAGGGACACCAGCAACAATAGCGTAATCAGGTACATCTTTGGTGACTACAGCGCCTGCAGCTATAATAGCTCCGTTGCCTATTTTGACAGACGAGAGAATAACCGCGTGAGCTGCAATCCACACATCATGTCCGATGGTTATCGGTGAGTTTTTTGCAATCTCATGGAAGTTAGGCATGTCTTCAGGATCCATGAACCCCACATAATTACCCCAAAACCATTTGCGAGTATTCGGACTATAGAAAAAAGGGCTTGAAGTGATCTTATTAACTGGATGGTTTGCCCCGGCATATGCCGTTTTATTTATGGAACAAAATGAACCTATTTCTTTTATGTATTCATTAGCATCACACAATACTTCATATCCATAGGTATATCTACCGATCACAGTATTACGGTAGGAATGCTGCACCGTATAATCTCTTGAATTTACTTGCTGGACTGGCTGAGGAAGCTTCGGTGGTTGTGCCGGCTTACTTTTTTCCATCCCCCTATAAAAGTGCTGCCCCTCAGTAAACCCTTGAGCGATAAGCTGTTCTTTTATTTCGTCGTAATGCATACTTGCAACAATAATAGTCATATTTTCTTTTTTTTCAGTGAGTAGTATTTCCGGTGAATATATAGGCTTTCCTAGTATCAAATCTCCCCACGTTTGTTCATTATTGTCTACGAAATATTCCGTAGTATAACCTAATGTTTTCAAAGCAAAATTCATCAGGCGACCGCCCTTACTCGCCCCAAAAACAACGATTTTAGAAGAGGACATGCGGCTCTCATCTAGCAAACTAATACTATTGATAATTCCATCTAAAATCATCTGGATCACCACCTGTTAATAGTATGATTAGCTATAACAGTTAATATCGGATGGATTGAGGTTTTATTGAATGCATCCATGACAGATAGGCACTTTACACTAACATCGACTATAACACGCTCATCAGAAATGACACTAAGTAATCCATCTAATATGTTGTGTTCAGTCACTTGCTCGCTTTTTCCCAGATACCAAATCATCCCCATGCGCTCGGCTTCCTGCACAGCATCAAGTTGATTATCCGCAACCGTAATAACAATCGAGGGAACACCCATATAGGCACGTTCCCACAACGAAATACCTCCAGCTCCCACAGCTAGATCAACTTGACTGAGTATCTGTGCCATGTGAGAGTTATGTTTATGAAAAGTGATAGAAGGTATGGTACTACACAAGCCTTCCAACTCGTTGTTTCGTGAATTCGAGACGCCGCCAAGTACAATGAATTTCAATCTTGGAAACTGACTCGCAAGTATCCGCAAAACGGATACAACCTTGCTCGTCTCATTGGTGGGGTCACTTCCCCCAAAGCTTACCAGTATGTTCTTGCAGGATTTACGAAAAGATCTTCTATTTTTCATCACGTAAAATTGTTCGCGCAGCAACGTGTAACCTGGACCCAACAATTGCATGCAATGTTCAGGAAGAAGCCCAGAATACTTCTCATTCATGTCACTGGACAAATTCTGATCCAATAATATGTGGCAGTTATGCCTTCTATTCGCAAGATCATCAATAACGAACAGCTTCCCAACCCTGGACAGCAGTATCGTTTCCCAGCGATAATCAAGTAAGTAATGATCTACAATCAACCAATCTATCTCACCGCAAGTTTTCAGCAATTCCAAAGAACAGTCTGCATCTACTTTATAATCATTAGAATCTGTTATATCGGAATTCATCCGCAATAATCGAAATCCACCTTCATCTAGCCATTCAACTATAGTCATAGGCGCCAATCTATTTAATAAAAACGAAACTTTCGCATTCATATGCCGTTTGAACAGTTCGGCGAGCGTTATACACCGCATCAAATGACCCATGCCTATTGATGAAGAGGCATCCACACGTATGGCGATATTCATCCCTCGGCCTCCGTACTTCTTGCAATGAGCGGAAGCAACTCATTCAAGGTATTGATTTCAAACTCAGCGTTGTACGCTTCTGACATTCTCACATCTTTAAATGCGCCTCGCAGAATTCTAACAGTTTGGTAACCGTACGGCTTGATACCTACAAAATCTTTATTAGGATTATCCCCAATATAAACTATCTCTTGAGGCCGTACATTTTCCCTTTTGGCAATTTGATGAAAGCAATATGGAGACGGCTTCGAATGATGTCTGCCATAACGATGAGTAATATAGCATTTAGTCACTCTGCCATACAAGCCAAGCGCTAGTATTTTATTGTGTTGAACAACTTTATTGCCATCTGTCACAATATAAACGGAATGCCCCGCCAGAATCTGTAACGCGTCAACCGCATCCGGTAATAATGAAATATTCGGCATGTGCAAACGATAAGTAGATAGACATCTTTTTACAGCCGATTCGCTATAGAGGTTATAGTGAATTAATACATCATTAAACACCGAGCCACGCCCTTTTTCTTCAAGACTGTCCCACATCAACCTGAAGGATTCATCGCAGGGAATTCTGTACTTATTTTCCAAATATTCTGCAACCACTTGAAATCCGCTGCGTACATAGTCCAATTCTCCATACAACGTATCGTCCAAATCAAATACGATGATCTTCATAAATCCAATCCTCCGCATGTCTGATCATCATCTTTTCTTCCGGCGCCCTGACATAAATAAGTTCTTCATGCTTCGCTCCCACGCTCTCCTGCATAAACCAATAGAAGCTGTCCAATCCCACTGCCAGGCTTAGTGTGGAGGCTCCGCCAAATCGAGCATTGCATTCTACGATATGATGCCCACCGTACTCATCAACTATAATTTGGAATAAAATATGTCCTTTAAGATTAAAGCGAACAGCAATTTCCATACATAGCGTTTCCAATACCGGATTATTGACCGTACAAGTTATTTGAGATTCTCCTCGAACAACGAGCCTCCGCTCCCTGACAATAGCCGCTATAGCAGCTTCATTCGAGAGATACACATCAACGCTGTATTCAATTCCCTTTATATAGGGCTGAAATATAGGTTGTTGTAGTTTCAAAGCATGGTTTAGAGCAGCATGTTGATCAAGTCCAATACCGATGCTGTGAGAGCCTGCTCCATACCTCTCTTTAACAACATAGAATTCTATCCCCTGAATCAATGAATTATAGGTGGGTATGACGGGATATCCGAACGCACTCAACTGAGAGTAGAATAATAGTTTATCTAAACAAAGCTCTATTGCATCCTTATCAGAAACCATAACCTCGATACCCTGTTCCGATAAGAAACGACGGTGTACTGCGTAATAAAGCAGCTCACCGTCACGGGTTGGGTAAATGATTTTAATCTTGTTTAGTCGACAAAAATTCGTTAGGGCATAAATCGACAACCCCTGCAAAGGAGGGCATGGCCAGAAATGATCAACAAAGTATTGTCCGATGCACTCCTTATTGATATCCGCTCCAAAAAGCTTCTTGTAGCCTTCTGTTCTGTTCATCGCAGCTTTGACCGCGTTAATCATCGGAATTTTATTGGATACGCTTGTAATCAATACATTCATTCAGCCACCTACCTTTCGCCGCTCTCTTACCTCGAATTAAGGAGCAGTCTTCTGTTCAACATGAGCATTCAGTAGAACAAACTCCGGATTGGCTTCTAGCAGTTTTTTGACTTCCTTCCAACCAAAAATTTTCCCTTTGTATAGTTCATTGTAAAGCCTAGTAATAAAATTCCAATCTTCAATAGTATCCAGGGTTAATCGATAGAGGGAGTCTCTTACATCTGCATCTTGGTCTCTAAACACCTTGACGTTAAACTTGTCCGAATTTTGGATTATATATGGAGTAACATGCTCCCGCTCATATTCACTAGTTGACCGTTCATGCGCTTGCTGAAGCGTTCCGAATGTGAATATTTCCGCATCTAGCCCTCGTGGCAATACATCTAGCCCTACTCTAGCATAATCGCATCGCTGCTCATAAAAGAAACAGATTAAGGCTTCTACAATGTTAGGATCGAGCAGAGGGCAATCAGACGTAATACGAACGATTGCATCTGCTTGACTACCAACTGCCGCTTCGTAATATCGACTTAAAACGTCCTGCTCATTGCCTCTGTAGCAGTTAACATTGTTAATAGCTGCTTCATTACATATCGCATCATCCTGCTCAAGCGTTGTTGTCGCAACCATCACTTCATTCACTGATGGAATAGCTTTACACCTATTTATAACATGACCAAGAACGGTACGATCCCCCAATACCTTAAGTACTTTGCCTCGCAGCCTGGTTGAACCTACGCGTGCTTGAATGATTACGAGGATATTACTCATCTATTATCTACTCCAATAGTTGTTGTTCAAATACTTTCAACGCTTTTGCAATACAGGCATCCATATCATAATAGGTATACTCGGCTAGCCTGCCCAGCAGAACAAGTTGGTTATAAGCCTTGGCTTCGACATAATATTTCTTATACAGCTCCCGGTTTTCTGGCTTTGAAATCGGGTAATAAGGGATATCCTGCCCTTTTACATCCTTATTATAAACTTGAGGATACTCTCTTACAATCGTTGTCCATCTATGATATTTCCCCGTCATATGCTTGAACTCAGTAATTCTAGTAAAATCGTATTCATTTGGGTAATTAACTGTTCCAGTCTCTTGATACTGAGCAATGGGCAATGTATCGAACTCGAATCTAAGCGAACGATATGGCAACTCTCCAAATTTGTACCCGAATAATTCATCAATTTTGCCTGTATAGATGACTTTTCCTTTAAAAGGTTGATTAAATAAATAGATTTGGTTTGTTTGATGATCAAATTGAACCACTTCATGATAATCAGTATTCAACATAAGATTAATAGAAGGATGACGTAGCATGTTCTCGAATAAAGAGGTATAGCCATGCTTCGGAAGACCCTGATACGGATCCTGGAAATATCGATCATCCCTTGATATATGTACCGGAACACGCCCTGTAACAAGTGGATCCAGTTCTTCGGGCAACATTCCCCATTGTTTCGTAGTATAGTTCACAAATACTTTATCATATATGTAATTGGCCAATAAGCGCAACTGCTCATCGTTTGCTTCACGCAGTTTTAATATAGGAACCTTGGTATTGCAGCCAAATTCCTGAACAAGTTTGTGCTCTATCTCGTTCGCTAACTGTTCCGGAAACAATTTTTTGAGTGCAGTTAAATTAAATGGAATGGGCACTTGCTTACCATCAATACTACCTAACACACGATGATGGTAATGCTGCCACTCTGTAAATTGAGAAATATAATCCCACACATTCTTTAATTTGGTGTGAAAAATGTGTGGACCGTATTGATGTACTAATATCCCCTCTTCATTATGCTTGTCATAGGCATTGCCGCCAATATGATTTCTTTTCTCTACAATCAATACCTTCTTGCCCATCACATTCGCAATTCGTTCCGCCATTACCGCACCTGAAAAGCCTGCTCCAATAATTAAGTAATCGAACATCTTATCTCCCTTCGTCCTGCTACTTTCATTATTAATCGATAATAGAAGGCCTATATATGGAATTCGTAAGAAAATTAAGTTGTATTCTTTGACTATAGAGTGCAACAACTCTTTTAATTTCTGTATTCAAGTTTTCGACTGTAGCATCATCTAATATATTTTCCAATATTTCATCCGAGTAGTTCCCAGGTACGCCTAACTGATAACCATCAAAGCCAATGATATCAATACTTTTCTGGTTAAGTTGAATTAATAACGAGATTAGCATCAACATGGCGTTATCGCTAGCTACCTTTTCTGAATTGATTAGGCTGCTATAGTTCACAATATCAAAATTGCGGTTGATTTCCGTTTGAATATTTGATGTTATAATGTACTGTTTATCTCTTAAGGCAGCTTTTTGAGTCCCAATATACTGGGAGAATCGCTTACTATTGCTGAAAAAGCAATAGTCAACGTTAAAATCATTACCATCAAAATTCACGGTAATCGTGACATCATTAACTTTATCATAATCTCCAATTATTTCTAAATTACTATTAACACTTTTTCCAGGAGCAATAACTAAAATTCGTTTCCCTTGCAAGCGATCCTTTAACCTATTCAAGGTGTTGGCATCATCAATATGGTGCTCTTGAAATTGCTTATAAAGCTCGAATATATAGTTTTCATTATATATTTCCCTTTGATCAGCATTTATATTTTTCAAAATCGCACTTATAGCTTTTACAGGCAAAGTCTTCCTGCCCATCAGATAAGATGCATAATTAGGGTGACAGTTATTAGTTGCCGCCAAGTAATACGGTACGGAGTAGCCCCAAGTATGTTTTCTTAATATCACATTTGTAGTTTCATCTACAATCTCCAAAAGATAATCAGTTTGATAAGCAGTTTCTTTAGCGGTATTTAAATATTGAGTGATCAGTTCAGTATTTAAATTACCTGCACCTCTCCCCATACCATGTACTGACGAGTCTATGATAACATTCCGTTTGGTTTGTACATTTAATAATTCTTGTGCGTTTGAGAATGCTAATTGTAAATTGTTATGAGAGTGGTAACCTATTCTAATTTCTTTCGAGAGATTATTATCAACCAGATAGAACATTCTCAACAGATCATTTTTCTTCATCAATCCTAGTGTATCTACTATATAAAAAGCATATGGTTTCAATGAATTAACTAAAGTAATCAGTTCCAACAGATACTGATCCGAGTAACTGGTAGTACCCACTGGTTGGACATATACGTTGTAACCCTTATCTTGGATTAAACGACAATATTCAATTGCCTCTTTCACTTCATTTTCATGAAAAGTAATCCTTAAACCACTAATTGAATTTCCATCATATGGTTTCAAATTATCAATAGCTAGATGACCGAATCGAATCATGGCTACATATTGGCTCACTCCTCTTGGAACTGGAAGCAGACTCGCAATCTGATCTGTATCCCTAAACAAACTGGTATCTTTATCATAAAAACCATCCTCTAAAAATCCGCACTCAATAATGTCAATATTCGCCTTTGTAAGTCTTTCCAAAATACTTTTTATATCATCGTATCCAAACTTCCAATCATTGATGTATCCACCGTCTCGGAGCGTACAATCCAACAGACTAAAGTTTTTCATACTATATTCTCCCCGTTAGTTTGGATAATTCCAAAAATACTGAGTTAGCGATTATAAAATCATCTCTATCATTAATATCCATGCTTTCAATTTTTGAGAGCTCTACAAAATATGGATTACTGCCAACCCTTCTTCTCTCCCTCAAAATTAACTCTCTGGAATAAATGTAAAGTCCGCAGGTTTCAGCGTATATTAAGGGAAGATCTTGTGTTCGCGGGATATTATCGACCTTGAAGTTAATGGGCTTACCTTCTCTCCATAAGAAATCGTGAACCCTTTGGACTCCAATTGCAGAATCATATTGACCGCTAGTAACCATATCCAGCCCTCGTTGAATACTTTCCGATTTCAGAAATGGGGCTGTTGCATGCGAAAGCACATAGTAGTCAGCCTTAATATCATGGGCAAAACTATACAAGACCTCATTAAAAGGAGTAGCACTATGGTCTAAGTACTCACTTCTTTTCTTAAATTTCACCCCTGGCAGCTGATAGTTTATAATAGACTCATCACTACAATAAATATAGATATCATCTATCGTCTTCACTTCTAAAAGTGTTTTTTGTATATATTTCATAAGAGGTTGTCCATTATCAAATGGCAAAATATTTTTGTTCGGTAGCCTTTCATTATTAAGTTTAATGGGTACCACAGCAGCTATTCTCAACATTCTTCTCCCCTTAAACGCATAGGCTGTACGCTATATGTATTTCTTAGATCCATCTTATTTTTTTTGGATTTGACCAAACTTTAATAACAACAATAACACGACGGGAATAGTAAGTATGGTTGTAAATAGAATAGAAAACAACTTAAAAACTGTCGAAAGTAAGAGCATCGCTAGAATAGATAGAGAGTTTTTCCTTTTCATTTCCGATAGCATATTGCATTGATATCGATTTGAAGCTTTAATAGAAAGTGAAAACAAAAATACATTCATAAATCCTGCCCCGCTGATATTGGTAACCGGTATGATAATCATATCAAACGTTTTCCCTCTCAGTTCCGGCGTTCTATTGAGAATGTGAAAACTATTTTTATGTGGATATACGTAAATATGTTCTATACTAGCATATTTTTCAGCAAGCTTTACACCATGCTCATGCGTAAGCATATGGAATGAATAATCAGGCAAAGCCTTCTGAATATCCTGCAAATTTCGATCAAGTTGCTGGAAACTGGCAGAGCGAATAATAAGTGCCTTTTTTTGTGCGATTGACGTCAAGATATCACCTCTTACATGGAACTTTGTGTACATTGAATTTTCGTATAACTTACCGGTAAAATGTGAAAAATATGTCAAAAGGAACCCTCAAATTACTAGCTACCTCTCTTTTGACAGGATCTCTTTTTCCTTTAATTCTATCAATCTCTATAAATGCCATAAACAACGCTTTTATATAGATCCATGTCCTTTGGTCCATCGAATTGTAAAAGCACATATATATCAATTTAATTGTGGTAACAAGAGCTTTATCAATAGAATAATTTTTCCACAATAACCAGAACGCATTTCTTGTATAAAAGAAAGGAGCCCGCCAAGATAACCGATTGACAGGCGAGTACTTATGATAGGATACAACATCGGAATGAAATTCAATCCGATAATCTGCATTCCAAATTCTAAAAGCTGTGTCCATCTCGTTATTATATAAAAAGAACTCTTCTGGGTAATAGCCGCTTTCCTGCAATACGGATTTGCGGACCCCTACTCCAGCACCATTAAAACCCATATAATATTGTCTGCTTACTGCTGCTGTTGATGCACCATGATCTTCTTGTATCGCACTGACATCGTCATAATGGTAGAAATTCCTTACATCAAAAGCAATGGCCCCAATACGAGGATCCATTTCAAATTTATCTACCATTCTTGTTATAGCCTCTGGTGCCGGGAATGAGTCATCATCAACAATGACGATGTACTCTCCTTTGGCATTTGCAAATCCAATATTATACGCTTCAATGCCTATATTTTTATACATTCGGATCAGTCTTACATCAGGAAACATCTCCATAATCATTTCCGCTGTACCATCTGTTGAGCCGTTATCAACAACGACTACTTCAAATAAATCATAAGATATATTGTATATGCGAGTTAAACTTTCACGAACGTCGTCGATTCGATTCCAACACAACATAACTATTGACACTAGTTTATTCATGAATCTCTCCTCTTTATACTAGTGCTTCACTCAACCATTTCCGAGCATTTTCAATGATTGAATGTTTTTCTTACATTCATAAAGCCTCTGGATTATCAAAGGCAAATGCAATTCCTTGTAGGCCTTAAACACCGTATCGTAATTAGAAATATATCGTTCATCTTCTTTGCCATATATGACATTAGAGTATAGATCAACATACAAATCAGCTTTATTTTGTACATAATTAGGGAATAAAGACACATGTTCACAAATTTGAATAGTGAGTTCAAAATTGGTTTTATCATAAGACTTTTGATCCGTAATTAAGGGTAGCTCTTGAAATAAATTTGCAACCGTCTCTCTAGACAACTTAGATAATATTATAGTAATTTCAACATCCGGTTTTAATAAAACAATTTGATTGTAAATTTTTTTGATATGACTTGTACCGTCGTCTAGTATAGCTATTCTTGTAACACTCTTAATAATTTCAAAGAGTCTATTTTCATACGTGGGCAATGTCACTACTCGACCTTCCATAGCCTTGCCTCTTGTACCATTGAGAAGATCCTCCAGAGCAAACAGTCTGGTTCTTACAATATCATATTTACTATTATAAGTGCCCAAATAAAACTCTTTAAACATAATATCTACAAATCGTTCTGCTAAGACCGGAACTTTTTCAGGTGACATATATTTCAGAAAGAAATAGTTGGAGTTTCTTCTTATATAATAATCTTCAAAAGTTGAATTGCGAACTAGAGCGCTTCTTTTGTGCCAGACAATTGAAGGAATATAAATTGATAGCTTATACCCTCTTAGTTTCATAGCATAACACATATCGACATCATCGAAATAAATAAAGTATTCCGAATCCATTCCTCCGACTTCAACAATAGCTTTTGTTTTTACTAACATTGAACATGCCGGAATCATATCAGTATCAATTATAGATGGGAGATCATTTGTATCTAATTGATTTTTATAGTGATGAGTAAGACAAAAATGATCCCAGTCAATGGATGCTCCTAGGTACTGAATTGTATCAGGTTTGTCCATATATAGTATTTTTGAACCTGCAGCTCCGATCTCAGGATTACTACTCAGGAACTCCACCAAATGGCGCAATGCATCCTGATCGACAACAACATCATTATCAAGTAAATACAAAAATTCATAATTCTCTGCTAAAGCAGCTTGAATACCTACCTGGAATCCACCTGCACCACCAGTATTTTGAGATTTTCTAATCAGCTTTACCTGGCTAGCGAATTGAGCTGTAATTGCATCAGCTGAACCATCTGTTGAACCATTATCCACTACATACAAATCATAATGTGTATATGAAGACCTAAGCACAGACTCGATACATTTGAGTACATACTCCCGCTTATTCCAATTACATATGATAATCGCAACATTTGCACCTGCCTGTGACATCTACTGGTTGCTCCCTTTTTAGTATATATTACTATCGAATCCAGTCCTCTAATCTAACTAATTCAAATATGTCCAATTTGGTTTTCCTTGAAGCATTGTATACACTAACACCCTTACTTTTTAAAAAGTCATTGGCACTTTTATATGCATTATACATTTCATTTAAACGAGGTATATGATTTTGCTCACCAACTTTATGATAATCACGATGGAAATGTGATGCTGTTTGTTCGACATTTTTTTTATAAGTTGCGTTGTTTTCGGTATCCAGTGATATACCAGGATAATTAAAATCAATTCCTAGAAGGATGATCTCACTAAATCCCATATAATACGCCAACTGTAGACTAAAGTACGTAACCGTACTGCCATCATAGATAACATGGGAGACATCTTCAGAGAAAGGGGGCGGCAAGCGTTTCTTTTCCTCATCCAATACAATCTTTTCGTGTAACCAATATGTATTACACATAGGACCTAGTGCTGACAACGTGGGATGTGCGCAAAACTTTGGAGCATCTATATGCTGGACTTCCCGACTGATATTTCTTGCAACATAAATATCTATCATCGTATAATAAGTGGGGCGCCAATCAGTTTGTTCATAAACTAAATAAATTTGATTGGATGCAAAGGATATTTCATTCTTGATTAAACTTAAATCAGATCCAGTAAGACTAGGACCGTTGCCTATAATGAAAGCTCTACCACCTTTATGCTTATTTTTATACAACGAAACTTTTCTGAAGATACCAAGGGATTCTAAAACTGAATCTGCTTTATAGAAATGCTCACCCTCTATAAAGCCCAATTCCTTTAATTGTTGTGCAATCTGTCTATAGTACATACTTGCAATGGTTATTACTAGATTAGTCTTTTTTTCACTCAATAGTTGTGCGGGGGGATATATCCCCTTTTCTTGATGTTTACCGCCCCATTTAGATTCATCATTGTCGACATAATAGGAGATCTCGTCTTTAACCATCAGGAATCTTCTGCTATATTCCCCAGTTCCAAATACTACTATCTTTTTCTTCATCTGATAAGACACATCCCTTTTAAGTAAACAATATGAAATCACCTATGACGTCCTTCATACTCATCATAGTTATGTTTAAGAATGTATCCTCTCCAACATTCCCATCTCAAATAGATAAGTTTTGTTGAGTAAAAATTGTTTCATGTCATCTTCTTGATGATAAAATGAAAAATGGCCTGCAAATACATTATGTGCAACACACATTACTTTTGAAGCATCCATGCATCGCCTACATAATTCAGCCTCATCTGTGCCTAGAATGCCTTCTTTTGCAGAATACAAAAATCCTCCGATTTCTCTCCAGAAGCTTCGTTTAAATAAAATGGCCCCAATACTAAAACGATGAGGGACAACTGAATAATTAAACTGATTTTCAGACAACTTTTCAGCGATATTTTCAAATGGCAAACTATGCTCCCACAACCAAACTGCGGCATTTCCATCTGTATGGCATTTAATTTCATTGGCTGAATAAATTAACTCTCCAAAAATCTCCTTATACTTGTTTTGAATTCCCAAAATTTTTAAAAACTCCACGTAGCTATAGCCATTCACATTAATTAATGGGGCCACAAAACCAGGCCTGTACAGTCCCTCGGATTCAATCATCTCGAATCCTGATAATAAGGAGTCAAAAAAACTGCCGGATACAAACATATCCTCATCCAATTTATATATCCATTCTGCCTGCAAGTGTTCAAATATCGCTAAGTTTTGGCTTAATGATACATCGTTAATATTGGTACTTAAATAAGACCATCCGTAACGTTCAGCCCATTCCGCCAGATTATTGCAATATTTACCTGCCGACGTGACACATATATCGATATTTTCGGGAGTATAATGTGCTATTCTTTGCAATGTATATGGCCATAAGTACTCTTTATATCCAGCCAATACAACTAACAATTTATTACTACCTTTACTTCTATCAATAAATTTATACCCCTTGTTTTTAATCAGTAAGTTTCGAGTACTGTTATACTGATTAGACTGTCCTCTTTCTTTTGCCTCATCATTATACAATCCTACGACCTTTATCCCCAATTCAGAAACATGATTAATTCTTTTAATTATCTCTTCTTCGAAGATTGAAGATATAATAATAACTTTAACCCTCAATTTAATAGCACTTTCTAAGTTACTTACATTAAAACCATATTTCCGTTCACCTGCGACAACAGGATCTCTATCTATTAATACTGCAATTCTATGATGAAATCCTTTCAGCTCATTGAGCAACAACTCGGTATGCGAACCCGTTCCATAAAAGGCAACTTCCCCTTCTCCATATGACTCGAGAAGTTCTTTTAGAAACGCTACTCTCCAACCGGATTTTTGAATTTCTAGAATATCGTCCAACATATCACATTCTCCTCAGTTACGATCCTTTAAAACTACAAAATTCTTACAGCCACCTGCATGCTGCACACTACATACCCGATGTATTCAAATTCCAACCTTTCTTCTCCAATCAGTTCTATAAAAGCTTTATGTTCTCCATTCTTCCATCCAGGGTAATTAAAGTACTCGTCAAATACTATTATCGTCCCAGAAACAATTCTATCTCTCAATTGTTCAAATACAGTCTTTGTGGATGAATATAAATCACAATCGATATGAATAAACGCACAATTCTCATTATTACTCTTTTTAAATAGTGGAATTGTTTCATCAAACCAGCCTTCTACAAGCTTAACATTTGGTTTAACTTTCGGTAGTGTTGTCAAAGAAAAGGTTCCCTTCTCATTACCTGGTATCCAATCCTCCGGCAATCCTTTAAAAGAATCAAACCCGTAAACGGTTTTTCCATTAAAGTGATCCGCTATATAATTAATAGAGGCTCCTTCGAACACACCGAATTCCAAAATACTTCCTTCGATAAAATCATTATCGAGCATTGCTGACATTAAATCATATCTATTTTCATATTGCTTTGCAGTAAGCATATTATCAATTACAAACTCGGCGGTTTGTTTTAGTGCAATTTTTTTCATTTGAAGATTTATATTCCGAAAATTATCTATGTATTGTTGATTCCTTGTGCTCTTACTATTATTTTCGATATGATCAAGCATTAAATCGTATCGCAAATGATTGAATCCAAGATTGTTCAATTGCTCTGCCACTTGATTCGATTGAGTTAGGACAACAAGAACAAAGCATTCGTCTGGCTCATAATTATTAAGTACTAACGGTGATGAAATTTCAAGATCCAACATACTCTGTCCCCATTTAAACTCATCATTATCCAGTATATATTCCGTTTTCAATCCTAGTTTGGTTGTTACTTCCGAAGTCAGTCTTCCACCTTGACCTGCACCAAAAATAAACAATTTTTTTGTTTTTAGAAACGAGTACCTAATTGCACAATAATCATAAATCAAGTTATATAACATATTCCTATTCCCCCCACTTATATACAACTTCTAGCTGTCTAATCATATTTTCAAAGTATTTTTGCTTGTATTTCTCTCGGAGTATGTTGTACTTTTGAATCCTTCTTTTGTCTTTATCAGTTGCAACAATATTTATGTATTTATCAATATAACAGTTAATAAACCTATTGTTTAACTGTTGTTTCAAAATCGACTCACAATACTTAATGACAAAACTATTTTGAAATAAAGCGGACGTTTCTGACTCAACCTCTGCCCCTGCAATTACTTCAACTTTTCTATTATGGCTCCGTAGAATCGATATTATTTTCTCAAATGAGCTACTATATTGCTGTGAATAGTCATCAATAATTAATAAAACCCGCTCTTGTGTTATATCTAAGTAGAGTAAACGTTCAACCGGAACGTCCCTCTTCATAATACGATTATCGCTTGCCTGCCCACGAACTTGCCTCAAAGCATCTTGCAACGCACCGATAATTGTCCTTGCACTACTATATTGTTTTTTATAAATAGATAAGTAAACAGCTTCACATACATCTGCAAATATGCTTGCGGCTAGGATCTTCCTATTATCCCTACTGCAATATTTAAAGAAAAAGTAGAAGCGATTTCTCCAAAAATAATAAGTTGGAAATGTCGTTTCGTTACGCAATGCCCCCATCTTGTGCCAGACTTTTGAGTCTCTCGCCACCATTACCTTATACCCCTTGTCTTTTACCCTATATGCCCATTCGATATCATCCCAGTAAATGAAAAAATCAGAATCCATGAAACCTGCTTCTCGAACAACCCTTGTTCTCACAATTAAGGCACAAGCAGGAACATAATCACACTCTATTAAACTGGGTACTTGACCGCAATCTTGTACTCCCTTATTTTCAACCCTTATTTGATAATTACTCCAATCCAAATATGAACCAAATTCCTGTAACTTGTTTTCTGTCCCATGTATATATAACTTAGACCCTAGCAGACCGATAGAACAATCTCTTGCCATTTGCTTAACTAGCTCTTCAATTGCTTCAGGTTCAACAAACGCATCATTATCCAACAACACAATGAACTCGTAATTGCCCTCGAGTACATGACGCATACCGGAATTAAATCCTCCGGCGCCTCCAATATTTATTTTTTCCCTTATTATTTTTATGGGATGTGGTGAGTTTTCTAGCGCCTCCAATGAACCGTCTGAAGATGCATTGTCAACTACCAAAACATCGAAATCACGATAAGTGGATTGATATACTGCATCTACACACTGTATAACATCATCTTTTTTATTCCAGTTGCAAATAACTATGGCGGTCTGTTTAGTCATTAGTCATTTCAACTCCACATTATATTTGCTTGTTTCAATAGTTTCTCTACTTCCATAAAGTGAATTGGATTTTCCTTTTCAACTTTACAAATCGGCTTATCATTGGAAATCAATCCGGTGTATGTTCCTTTCTTAATAAATTCATTAGGAATAATATACATATCATCCAATTCTAATGCGCGCAAATATTCTTCTTCTGTCATAAGCTCTTCAAACAGTTTTTCTCCAGGCCTGATTCCAATTTCATTAATCACTACAGTTTTAGGATCTATACCTATTTTTTGAGAGGTCAATTTTATAACTGCATTTGCGAGATCGACCAATTTGACTATAGGCATTTTCAGAACAAATACTTCCCCCCCTTGAGCGTACCTCATCGCCTTCAACGTCAGCTCAGTAGCTTGATCAAGCGTCATCATATATCTAACCATATCAAGGGAGGTTATATTGATTTTTCTGTTTTCTACAATTTGTTTAACAAAAAGTGGAATGACCGACCCCCTTGATCCCATTACGTTACCGAATCTGACTGCAGCAAATTTGGTTAAACTTGGCCCGGCCTGAAATTGTGCAGCGGAGATTAACCTTTCAGCCATTAGCTTTGAAGCGCCATATGTATTTGTAGGAGCAATCGCTTTATCAGTGCTGATAAACACTGTTTTTTTAACTTTATTTTCCAGTGATGCTAATATGACATTCTGTGTACCTATGACATTCGTCTGAACCGCCTCAAAAGGGTTATATTCACAGGCTGGTACATGTTTCATTGCTGCACAGTGATAAACATAATCTATATCTTGCATGGCACGCTTCAAACGCTCAGCGTCTCGTACGTCGCCTATAAGGTAACGTATATTATCGTAATGATAATAACACTGCTGCAGTTCAAATTGCTTGTGTTCGTCTCTGCTGAAAACCCTAATTACCCTAGGGCCGTCGTTAAGAATAAACTTCAACAGACTATGACCAATTGTCCCTGTGCCGCCTACTATTAATACTTTCTTATCTCTAAAGAAACCCACTTCAGATCTCCCCTTACTCCTCTATGAGTTTCAAGTACTTCATGTGTATCAATCGATTTGTAAGCAACCGTTTAATATGTCTAAACTCATACTGTAATTTAGCAATAAATCCTCCTAAAATCTCAACCAATAAATCACTTTTCAGAATAATATTACTTTCTCTCTCAATTCCACCTACTGAACGATCGTAAGCAATCAATTCAGTTTTCATCCATTCCGTAATGATCTCTGTAAAAAAAGCACTCTCCGTGACTGCTCTCCATTTCGTTTCTATATCGGCTAATACTTTCAAGCATTTGACAGGCTTGGTTCTGCTTAACTGGCGAAGCTTGCTTACCAACAATTCAACAGACCTCGTATCATTCGCTATCGCATCAACTTGAATAATCATTTTTAAAATGCGATCTTTAACATCATGAATCTCCGCCTCCGAGAATTCCGATGTATATCTAGTGATGTCTTCCTGGAATTGGGCTCGTGTATAGGACATTGAGTCCAAATCTTTGATGATGGTTTGAAGAGATACCCAATCAGTCCCTTGAATCGATGCACCGTTTTTAGTGGTATTGGTAAATTTAGTGGTCGGATTTGCCGCAATTAATTGCTCCAAATCATTCAGAATTAATTTCATTTTGGGGGAAGTCGGATTCTTAGTCCCATGAACATTTAATACTAAATCAGTTATCTGAGTATGGTTATCAATGATAGCCTTCTCGTCCAGATGAATGGCTCCCGGAGCATAAATTCTTTTGTCTGGATAGGATAAATCTTGTCCAACCAATATAATATGCTCACATCCCATGTAGATAGCAGCTTGAATCGCAGTTCCAGTAACGGAATGATTCCTTACAAATATAGGATCATTATCACTGTATGAGAAAAGTTTTTTTACAAACGGATCATCCTCAAAAAAAGCATGTAAGAAACCACTTTTACGTTCCATCAGAATAACATAGTGTATTTGTGGAACAACTAGCAACGGAATATGATCATATTTATTGCCCTTAAAGACATTGTAATTGTAATTACCAGCGTCAATTGCAACAATCAGATGTGGTTCAACTCCGTAATGCTGAAGTGCTTGAACACTTGATCCGGCAGCAATTAATAACATATTGTCTTGCAGATCACTAAGCAATTCAATTTCATCTTCTAATGAAGGCCCTGCTCCTATAATGAGTGCTTTTTTTCCCGCCAACTTACCATGTAACCCCTTCAGGGATGGATTTATTAGGAATGCAGGCGTATTCCGCAAAGTATTTAATAACGAGAATTGTCCGTAATGAGAAGCATACTGCTCATTTGATAAATGACTCATGAGACTGCGTTTCATCTCAGTCACAAATTGAGCAAATTGTTCCTGCCCCATCCTCTGATAGTAGGGAATACTTAAAGTTATTCTCGAGGGATCAGCATACATATGAATCCAATAAAATAGTTGCTCCCTTTCATTAGAGGATTCTCCCACAGCCAGATATTTAAACTTAGAATGATTAATGATTAAAGACAACATAATTACGTACATGCTTTCAATAAAAAGATCGATGTCTGGCTCATAGATAAAGAAATCAAGATGTGGGTGTTGTTGAATGATCGACGCCAAATGGTAGCCTAAGCCGAGCCCATACAGAATAACAACCTGATGCTTTTCTAATTGCCAATCCGAGGCCTCCGCCCAGCGTGTACATTCATGCTCCGGATTATATTTGCTGTAAAGATGCCGACCCGTTGCCTGTACAAATAAATTAGGGCTACCATTAGCGGCTGTTTCGATTGAATACTTTTTCGTTTTTTTTTCATTTATCCGATCAACAACCCGTTCATATAAATCACTTCGATATTGACGGAGCGTCACCAAGTTAGCTTCAAGAACACTATTCACCACGTTTACTCTCCACAAGGGCAAATGATACTTCAGCGAGCAATCTCGTCCATTCATATTTCATCATATCACCGACAGCGACATGATTGCCCGCCTCTAACTCCTGTTGCAAACTCACGAACTGCTCAGGAAACTTGACAACAAGTTTGTTCAACTTTTCGAATAGCGCCATATCATGATCCTTCGCGTCCTCGACTGTCATGTACAACGATTTATAGAAATTCTCATATCCTTCTAGCATTTGAGCAACAATACCCCAACCATCAGGAGTTACCTGATCATACATAAGTTCAGATACGGAATCACTTGCTTGAATTAGCCTTGGTATATATTCTTCAATATCACTCACAACATCTTTCCATGTCTCAATGTCAATTCTCATCACGTTTCCCCTTTAAGCTATTCTATAATATATATCGACAATTCCCTACATTTTATGAATAAATAAAGGCCGCCCGTAGGCGGCCTTTATTTGGAAAATAATTTTATCCCAGAAGTTTAAGAACGTTTTGTGGCACAGAGTTGGCTTGAGCCAACATCGAAGTACCTGCTTGAACCAGGATTTGGTTTTTCGTGAAGTTTGTCATTTCTGCAGCCATATCAGCATCACGGATACGAGATTGAGCAGCGGAAAGATTCTCAGCGTTTACGCCCAAGTTGTTGATTGTGTGCTCAAGACGGTTTTGAACCGCACCGAATGTAGCGCGTTGACTCGAAACAGTTGCAATCGCAGATTTGATTGCAGTAATTGCGCCTGAAACGGAAGTAGAGGTCTTAAGATCCAGAGAATCAATCCCCAACTCTCCAGAGCTCAGATCTTTAAGGGTAACGGAGATCGAATCGTTTTCTTCGCTACCAATTTGGAAATTAACATCGTTACCATTGTCCAGCAGACTAATACCGTTAAACGTTGTTTTCGAAGCGATATTGTCGATTTCACCGATCAACTCTTGTACTTCAAGATCAATTTGCTCACGGTCTTTATCCTGATAAGTACCGTTGTTAGCTTGGTTAGCCAGCGTGTTCAGACGTTGCAACATTGCGTGTACTTCAGTCAATGCGCCCTCAGCCGTTTGGATCAGTGAGATGCCGTCTTGAGCATTACGCTGTGCTTGGTTCAAACCGTTGATTTGGAAACGCATTTTCTCGGAGATCGCAAGACCTGCAGCATCGTCAGCCGCACGGTTAATACGGTAACCGGAAGAAAGTTTTTCCATTGTCTTGTTCATGGACGCATTGTTCGACGTCAGGTTGCGGTGCGCGTTGATCGCACCAACGTTAGTGTTAATAAACATTGATATCATCCTCCGTGATGAGTGTTTTAGTGCCGCGTCCTTGCGGTCACATTATATTTATCGGAACGAATCTTGTTAATTGTTATAGGTTCCGAAAATTTATTTCTTTTCGTCGATGTAATATGAGATGGCGTCGTTGTAGTTCAATCCTCCGTAAGAACGCACTGTCGTCTGCCCTACTCGCACCCTTCTCATCGTCTCTGCATCGTCGGAATACCATTCATTCAGCCGTTCTTCCAACCCCTGTTGAGCCAGTTGAATCGAAGAGATACATCCCATCATGGATCGCACCTCGGGTTCGCTAAAACCTTTGTAGCCCTCGACTCCAGCTAAGAGAGAATCAATTGATTCTTGCTTAATAGAAAAACGAATATTCAATTCCTCAAGACTAGCAAGCGATTCATCCGTCCTTGCAAGCGAAACAATAGCTAACTGTCTTCTTGCAAGCCAGTCTAGTTCTTCGTACGCTGCAAGAACTTGTTCTTGAATACTAGACATGGTTTACCGACACTTCCTTGCCAATCTGCTCCCATGCCCCTTTAAGCTCCGTTATTATCGATATCACTTCAGAGAGATAGGAAGAGTTCTTTTGAACATTCGCTTTAATAGTTAAATCGATGGCATATAAGTACAAGTTGCGCAAGTTTTCAGCGATTTGGCCGCCGTCCTTCATGTTTAAGCACGAAATTAATTCGTATAAAATGTCTTGCGAACGTTTAAGAGACTGATTGGCCAATTCATATTCCTTTGAGTTCAATGCCTTGCCAGCTTGAGATGTGAACCGCAATACCCCATCGTACAGCATGGTAATCAGACGATGCGGTGATGCCGTTGTATATTTATTGTTCTGATAGGCTCGATAGCCTTGACTGTTCGGGATCATGTCGTCCGTTCATCCCCCTAATTATGATAAATCACGTTCGCTAAACAATGAACTGCTATTTGTTTGCTTTGGTCAAACTTTCGAACTGAGATGTCAACCAGTTTTGCTGATTTTTCAATGATGAAAGCATGGTCTCCATTGTCGCAAATTGGCTTTTCAATCTAGTTTCTCGCATCGTAAGTCTTGCATCTAACGATATCAAGCGATCATCGATGACCTTAAGCTCGGCATCATAGCCGCTGATCTTCGAATTGATCGAACCGCTGACGGTGGAGGTCCAACGGGATCGAATGGTTTTATCTAATTCGGTCATGAGTCCATTCGATGAGTTTGTAAACATGCCAGTGACACTCTCGGCATTTTCACTAAACTTAGCTTTGAATACTTCCTTATCGAACGTAATTTTACCTGTCATCAAACTTGGCGATGTAACTCCCTTATCAATTGTTAGTCCGATATCAGACATCATTTTGAATCCTTGTTCATTGCCAACGAGTCCGTTGACCATACCGTATAAGCTATTGCTGATTTCTTTCAAAACACTGTCGCCTTGAAGTGGATTCATCTTTTTGTCGTCCGAAGGCTTCGACAAATTATCTTTCACCAAAGTAATCAATTCGTTATAAGTCTTTACAAAATTCTCAATTTTACCAATAATTTTATCAGTGTCCTGCTGAATCGTAATAGTTGAACTTTGCCCTTCAGCCAATAATTGAATGGATGCGCCAGATATAAGGTCGTTGATTGTGTTAGTTGCACGCTTAACAGGTACTCCATTAAACGTGAATTCAGCATCTTGCGCGGCGACGATGTTGCTGAAAGCCCCCCCGAAACCTGAAGTTTGAATCGCAGATTGGGCTCCAGTGGTTTTGGATGTCAATGTAAACGCCAATTGACCATTAGAGTTCGTTTTGACCATTGATGCCGTTACCCCAAGCTCACTATGGGAATTAACATAGTTAGCTAATTTCTTTAGAACCGATTCATTGCTTTCACCACTTACGATCCCAAGATCATCAGCTAGATCGATCGACTGATTATTAATAGAGACGGACGTGAGATTTGCAAGGTTTGTCCCGCTTGGGTCAATCCCTTGCATCGCCTTCACATTTGCCTGGGCTAGCTTCTGTACGCTAAGGGAGTAGGTTCCCGTCTCGGCCGCATCGGTCGTCGTTACGGTCAGTCCGTTCGTATTAGAGCTTTTAGCAGCAAAAACATTAAAATCAGCATTATACCTGAGATCCTTAGCCGCAGTCTCCAATGCACTCAGCTTCGTGTTAATGTTTCGAAAAATCGTTTGTTCGGATTGAATATTCGTTTTTTTCGTTTCAAGTGTCGTGTACGGAATCCTCTCAATCTTCATCAAATCGCTAACAATTTTGGCCGTATCCAAATTGGATATTAAACCATTAATACTAAATGACATCTTTACACCTCCTGCTTTTGTCGATTATCTCTTCTCGTCAATAAAAAATCCGATCATTTCCTTTAATTTTGCCGCGAGCTCGATCATGTGCTCTGACGGGACGCTGTTTACGACTTCTTGCGTCCTTAAGTCGATAACTTGCATGTAGAACTGATCCGCTTCTTCGCTAAACTTGAAACGGAACGTATGGTTCTGTACTTGCAGTTGATTGTTGATCCGCTCCACTTCCTTGTAGAGCTTCTCCTTATCCACTTCATTCAGCTCCGACCAGCTGATACGCTGCTCATTCGGAAACAGACTTGGGGATACTTCTCCACTCGCTTTATCCGAATGAGTTTTGTAATTAAGGTTGGCCTGATTCCAATCTCGATTGGCTCCATCCATTCGATTGATTGACCCTAGCACGCTGCACGCCTCCTATTGATTAGTTTGGTTTACCATCTGCCTTATTCGTCAGAAGATGTAAGATGTGCAGCGATTGTTCTGACTTCTGACTGCCGGCTTGTATGTTCTCAGCGCGTATGGCATCATACAGCTCTGATCGCATGATTTGAATATCTCTGGGAGCCTCGAATCCCAATTTGATGACATCGCCCTCTACAGCCAATACATGAAGTTCAATGTCGTCGCCGATTTTTACGACTTCCCCAACCTTCCGCTTAAGCACTAACATGGCTCCGCACCTTTCATGACAAGCGGTTCCCGCACAGCATAATTCGCGTCGTGGATAACGAATTGGCAGCCTCGTTGCGTCGAAGCTACCAGCAGGATCGGAGCTCTGGAATTGATAAATGGCTTGTCGTCAATGATATGAACGATAAACATCGTTATTACTTGGGCAGGATCGCTTACCCCTAGTCGTTCAACTGTCTCCTCATCAATCCTGAAGGTATACTCCTTATCTATCATCGCAGCCGAGATGAGAATAAAGCTTATATTTCCATCCAAAGACTGCAAGACATGCAAGTCGGAATCCGCGAACGAAACCAGAGCATAATTCTGAATGTGAGATAAACCAATAATCCCGCTGGTGAATGTAAACAATTGATCGGGCGAGACAGTTGCTTCCCCATATGGTGTATGTACAACAATAGCCGACTCTGTGTTCCGCTCGTTCACTTCCGTACCCCCATTGGTTTATTTATTGTTAACGGATAAAATCGATTAATGATACTTGCATAATTCTCGCGCCCGTAGCCAAGGATGCTTGCATGATGTTTTCCCTGGTTTGCAGCTGGATTAATGCTTCGGGCATATCAACATCGGCAACCTGCGCACGCAGTTGCTTAAGACCTACTTGCTCGTCCAACAGCCTATTTTCGACAAGTTCGAAACGGTTGGTTCGAGCACCAACCTCGGCCAAATTAAGTGAAATCCGATCTGCAGCGGCATCAATTTTGGTCAATCCACCGCTTAATGCCGTTACATCGTTCGCAATAAGATTATTATATATTTCGTCCAATGCCAGAAATACGTTGTCAGGCGAGCCGGAGGCTCCGAAGATTTGTTCCCCCGATATGCTGACCGGTACGGTTACAAAGGGACTGACATTCAGGTAGTACATCCCAGTATCGGTTACGTCGGTAGCAGCGGTCGCCGATGAGTAAGGCTGAACATCCGTTTTCTGCCCATTGAACATATATCTGCCGTCGTAACTGCTATTGGCGACGGCCACCATTTGTTCCTTGAGTTGAAGAATTTCGGATGCTATCTGCTTTCGGGCATCCTCGGGCGTAGTTCCATTAAGCGCTTGCTGCGTCAACACCTTCGCCCTCTGCAGAATTTCGGTAGCCTGTTGCAAGTTGGAGTCCATCGTATTGAGCCAACCGGTCCCCGTTCTGGCGTTCTCGAGGAACTCATCACTTCTCGCCAGCTCTGTGTCATACCTCATCTGATATCCGATTCCGACCGGATCGTCTCCAGGTCGATGAATCTTTTGACCAGTTGCCAGTTGGTTTTGCCAATTGACGATACCCGAATTCGTATTACGCAAATTTTTCAATAATTGAGTATTCTGCATCATTCCCGTTACTCGCATAGCTTACCCCTACCTTCCTACAACGCCCATTTGATTGATTACTCGGTCCAGCATTTCGTCAACCATGGTCATGTTTCTGGCCGCAGCATTGTACGCATGCTGGAATCGGATCATATCCGACATCTCTTCGTCCAAAGAAACGCCGCTGACCGACTGGCGTCTCATATTCACCCCATCAACCAAATTTAGCTGGTTTGTATAATTGCGAGTTGCATTATTGGCGCGAGTACCCAGGTCGCCTACCATCGCGCGGAAGTAGTCATCTGTCGTTCCTGAAGACAGGGAAGTGAGGCTTAACGGAAAGTTAAACTTCTTATCACGCAAGCTTGTCAAGGCAAGAGCGATATCCCCGTTCCCTTTAATCGTTATGGAATCTCCGCTGCCGTTAACTTCATACTTGCCGGCTGCCGCAATCTTGCTCGTATCAGCCGCTATCGCAGGATTGACTTGTATGTTTCCGATAGAGAACGTCCCGCTGCCGTCTGTTGTCGTGAAGAAAGGTAAACCATTCTCAGCCGGATCCGACATGGTATAACCTAGCTGATGCAGGCCATTAAATCCATTGACGGTTATCGTCACAGACGATGCAATTCTTGAGCCAGCCGGTATTACCGCACCAGCCGTAATCGTAGTTCCATCTTCGAGCGTTACATCGTTTTGTGCCGTTATATCATTCGCCGTTACGTAGCCATTCGGCAAAGTAACGTCTACTGCCCCATTAATCAAAGTGTCCATCATGGCATTCAGTTGATTTCGAATCGTTTGAACTTCTTCAACCGACTTTTTGTAACCGGCAAGCTCGCCTCCGGTCAGATTATCCACATCCGCTACTGTAAGTGCAGTAGGCGTTTCCCCTGTCACTACTTGGGTGCCGCCGCTAAATACATTCATCATTCCGTTGGCGTCTTCAGAGAATTGTACATCAACTAAACGCGACAATTGATCCATCATTACATCTCTCTGATCTCTGTAATCATTCGCATTATCGCCTACAAGCTCAATTCTTCGAATAATTCCGTTAACTTGCGAAATGCTTTCGATCAAGGAGTTTGCTTGAACAAGCTTCGCCTGGATGTTACTAGCAGCATCCGCCTCCAATGTATCTAAGGAAGCGCTCATATGTTTAAGAGTCTCGGCCATATTAGTCGCCGATCCAATCAAATCGATTCTTGCGCTAAGCAATGCCGGGTCGCGATTCAGAACCTCAAGGGAGTTCCAGAATTTATCCATTACTTTGCTCAATCCGCTGTCCGATGGTTCATTGACAATTTTCTCAATGGCTTTAATCGCCTGGTCATGGACATCCCACATACCCAACTGCTGGTTTTCGCGTCGATATTGCAGATCCAGGTAATTATCGCGAACCCGAGTTACACTTACATATTCTACCCCTTGACCAATCTGGCCAGGTGTATTGGGACGAGTCAGCCCGGGAAACGCCAATGGCCTTGCCGCCGTCATATTAACTCGTTGACGACTATAACCTTCCGTTGACGCATTGGCAATATTATGTCCTAATGTATTCAACGCAGTCGATTGAACGAACAACGCTCGTTTGCTTGTTTCCAGACTATGGAACGTGGATCTCATAGTGCCGCCTCCATTTTCCCGTTTCGCTTTCTTTAACTTCTAATATCGAATTTCCCCGTTCTCCTCTGGCCCTGCGGCTGTAAAGTAGGTTTTTTGTAAACAACCTCCTCATCGGGAGCTCCGAACATGACATCGAGCGAGAATTCGTTGTATTCCATAGCTTGTTGAAGCAACTGCTGGTTCAGCTCATTTCGTGACCGAAGATCATTTAACACTTGTGTTAGTTCTTCCCTGTACCTGGTCAACTCTTGCCGATCCGATGGATTATAGATCATTTTCCCGATTTCGGTAAGCGTTATTTTCAGCTTGGGCCGTACGCCTAAGTCTCGCTGAACTTTGATCATGGCCGAACGGGCATTGGGCTCGCATTCCGCTAACAGCTTGAGCAGCTTTGACTCCTGTAACTGTGAAGCCGTTAATTCTTGGATGTTATTATGAATAATCTGGTCTTTCTTCCTTATGGCAATGCTGTTGAGTGCTTTGTAAAGTTCAAGCATACTCCCTAACGTTTCAATGAGTTCGCGGAATGCGGACACTTTATCACCCGTTCCTTCTATGGAGTTTCATTACTTAGCGCACCTTGCCTTACTGTCTCAGGTAGGGAAGTAACTTCTCCGCGATCTTGCCCGCATCTACATGGTATGTCCCGGATGCGACCGATTGCTTCAATTGTTGGAGTTTATCTGCTCGCTCCGTGCCGTTCACTTTGCTCGTCGTCAGCATCTCCTTGGCTGCGGCCGAAATTTGCACTTCGTCCTTTTGTTTGGCCTTCTTGGCGCCCTCCGCCCTGAATTCCGACTGTTTCTGGTATGGATTCGTGCCGCCTATGCGATTGGTCTCGTTTATCTTCAATTTATCCACCTCATTCATTTACGGGAACTAAAAAAGCCGAATACCTTATGCAAGTATTATCGGCTTTAGTCAAGCTTTATTTAATAGTATTGTTGATTTATCTGTCCTTATACTTGGATAGGCCGCGATACAAAGCCCGTTCGGCAGCACGCCTCTCCTCTTCGGTGTTTGCCTTGCTCGCTTCATTCCGTCTCATCTGGTTCGTGTCCTTAACAAGACGGGCGCGGCAGCTGTCACAGATATGGTTCTCGCGGATCAACGTACCGCAAGATTCGCATGGGTACGACAGATTCGGCGCGTTTACCATCGAAATACGTCCCTCTCGGATGAACTTCGTAATTTGTTTGATGGAGACGCCGGTCTGGTCCGACAACTCCCCAATCATCGCGCCTTTAAACTCTCTCAGATAATCTGCGCACAACTGGTACTCTCTATCAATGTCCCGAATGCAGACCGGGCAAACATCTCTGAAGTTTTTGGCAAATAGCTTGCCACAGCGAGGACAATTATCCAAATTCATAACTAAACGACCTCCTTGTCCGTAAAAACCAGCTCTTACTATAGTTTAACGGAATTCGAGGCTTATTTCATTAGCAAAATGATTGCGATTGCGTTACGTCCATTCACCACTTCAGCACAGGATGATTCTAGGATCGCGCCCACGTCAGCACATAGATGCATGCCTCTGTATCCAGTAACCGGGCTCCCGCTTGGAGCGCCTTGGAGCAAGCGTCCGCAGTACTCCCTGTCGTAAAAATATCATCTACAAGCAATATATTCATGGCATTTTCTCCAGCATGGAGGGGGTGATTGGCCCTAAGCTCTTGAAAACCCGCTTCCCTCGGCGCGAATAACCCCTGAACATCCCTTAGACGCTGCGTTCGCGTCTTGAAGCTCATTTTCTCGGCATGCCGCGTACGCTTAAGCAGCGAATGCAACGGAATGCCATAACGCTTCGAGACATACTCGGCCATCGCGGCCGATTGATTAAATCCTCGTTCCTCTGCTCTAGTATCGCTTATTGGCACATATGTCATGGCGTCCCATCGGCCGCCTGCCGCTTCGGTTAGTCGTTCGTATACTGGGCACAGCATCTCCGCCAGAGCAGGTCCAAGCCGCTCCAGTCCGCGATATTTGTACATCGCCAGCCAGCTCCTCATGACGGCATCATAGGCAACAGCACTTCGATTCAACCGGAAATGCCGAATCGGCTGGCGCTTACAATCTTCGCAATACATACCCCGGCCGCAATGAGGGCACTCCACTCGATTTATCCATGGAATAGACTCCCTGCAACGATGACATAGGGATTGTCGCAAGTAAAGCAGCCCTTTGCCGGTTCTATCATGCTGCGATTCCCCGCGAATCATTCCATTGCACACGAGGCAGTTGTCCGCTCCGACAGACAACCAATCCGCCAACTTTGGCGCTCCGGTCAAACTCTTCTTTAATGCCGCGAGCCACTGAACAAAGCTCATGTTCCCTTCCCCTCTAGCTTGTCGCTACGGCGAACCTCGAACAAGAAACCTTTTTTAGCTGCGATACGGTTCATCCCCCTGATGTGACGAACAGCCCGCAGCTGAGAGACCGTCCTGGCCGGTCCGATAAAATAAACCTTGCCTGCAGGATCATCTGCCGATCGTCCGGCTCTCCCCGCCATCTGCACAAGGGACGCCTCATCAAATAACTTGCCATCTGCATCAAGGATAAAAACATCGCTCCTCGGAACCGTTACTCCCCGCTCCAGAATGGTTGTCGTCACTAGCAATCGTGTCTCGGCGGTGCGAAAGCGAATGACTTTATTAGCGCGGTCAGGATCCTTGGAGGACGTTGCTTCGATCTCGTTAGTCGGCAGCTGCTTGCGAAGCAGCGCAGCCATAGGCTCGGATTCGCTAATACGCTGTACGAAAAGAAATACCTGCGCCCCGCGCCCCAAAGAATGACGGATGGCATGCAGGAGCGAGGCAGGCACACTCCCCTTTGCCAGCAAATGGCGAACACTTGGCGAACGAAGCAGCTTGGGGACGGGAAGCGGATGTCGGTGATATCTCACGGGCACTCGCGCATGCGCCAGTCTGCCTTGTTTGGCCTCATATTGAAGCTCCCGAGGAGGGGTTGCCGACAACAGCAGCTTTGGCGCGCCGGGAAGGCGGCTTTTGTCTGCCGCGAAATACAACATAGGATCTCCATGGTATGGATAGGCATCAATTTCATCGACGATGACGAGATCGAATGCTTCGTGAAATCGGATGAGCTGATGCGTCGTCGACAACGTGATTTCCCCCCTGTCCCAACGTTGTTCGCTCCCTCCGTAAAGCGTCACAACATTCGATGCAGGGAAGGCTTTCCGTATCCGGGGATCCAACTCCAAGACGACATCCCTGCGCGGAGAGGCAATCAAGGCGCGCCCCCCTCTGCTTATGATGGACTCGACTAACGGAAAGACCATCTCCGTTTTACCCGCTCCTGTCACCGCCCAAATAAGGAAGCTGCGATCGGGTGAGGGTTTGTCCTCCTCCAGAACGGAGCTCCGCGGACTAGACGCCTCCGCTTCTACGACATGCAGCTTACTCTCATATACCTTGCTTGTTGCTTTGCTTGTACTGCTGCTTGTTCCCTTGCTAATGCCGTTGCTTGTTCCCTTGCTTGTTCTTTCGCCCTCCCCCTTGCGCGAACCTGAATAGTTATAGCGGTCCTCGATCGCGGTTCGTATCCTCTGCTCCTGATTCCCGCTTAGGGGACGCGTATCCGATTCGTCATCTCCGGGTTGCTGGTCCATGTCACTTGCACCAGATTTCCGAGAGCGGCCAGACGGCATTAATCGCGTGATCGCTCTGCCAAGAGTATTACTAAGGCGTGGTACACGAGTGTCTTTCACTCTCTCTTCAACGGGGCGCTCTTCGAGAAAATGCAGCGCCTTCGCCGTAGCCTCCCGCTGCGCCGGACTTAGTCCCCACTTGCCAAGTCGTTCCGGCATCGGCTGCCGACGGAGCGCCTTCCATCTGCCAAGCCCTTGTTCCTTCCATACGGGCGAGTCGTACATGCCCCGAATGAGCAGCTCGCACTCCCGGCTCCGGCCCATCAGAATGCAGGCCTCGCAATATGCGCATTCGCGCCCGCAGGACATGCATGGCGCGCGCCGCAGATGCGCCTCCCCGCTGCCGCAACGCATGCAGCGGAGTCGGCGCCGGGCGTCCGCCCGCTTGCCCTCGGGGGCAGCGACCGATCCGCTCAGGCGCACCTGCCCGAGCAGCGCAGCCAACTGGATCGCTTCGCTCCAGTTGGCCTCGGCGCCGGGCACGGCTGCACTGGCGAGCAGGGCGCGCGCTTCCACGCTTAGCAGCGCGCGTCCCTGCAAGAGCCCGGCGGCAAGCTTCGCGATTGCCGCCACATGACTCCACCGGTCGGCATCCATAACTTGCCGCCCGTCACCTGCGCTCCAGCGCACCACACTTCTGCGCCGTCCCTTACTATTGACGCGCTCACCTTCATAACTTCGTTCGCCACCGTTTCTTGCTAACGCTGTAACTTGCTGCACTTCCCCAATGCCGCCGCCACCATTACCTGCTATCGCAGCAGCTTTCCGAATATCTCCAATGCCGCCCCCATCTTTACCTTGCAGTCGCGTATCTCTTACTCCTTCTTGCCCTCCATGCGTTTCCATTCCAGGCCGACCCTCGTCATACCCACACTCCCCTTCATTCGTTCTACTCTCATTCCCCCCATACAATCCGCCGCCTTCATAACGCTCCGCCACCGCTCCTTTTCTCCAATCGAACAGCCAGCTTCTTCGCCTACCCGAGTCTGCTGTCCGGATTTCATCTATGAGTCGCGACATCCTTCCGACAGCCTCCGCTTCGCTAGGAGCTCTCCCCTGCTTCCTGCTGCGGCTATCAGCCTTTCCTGCACTTTTTGCCTGCCCCACAGACTCCTTGGTCTCCCCCTGATCCCACAGGGCTGCCCATCCCTGTTTCGCAAGCAACGTTCTGCTTCCGCGCTGGCCTCTTCCCCTCCACAGCCGCACCGCTTCGGCCGCCTGACCGAGAGGCATCGGTTCCTGCCAGTACCAAGCGCAATCCGCCTCTTGCCAGGCGCTCCCTCTTCCGAACCAATAAGCGTAATCCACCTCGGGCGACAGAGTCATCCAAGCTGTCCATTCTTCATTTTGCTTCAACAAATACACATATGCTTTCAACTGCGTTCCCCCTTTTTTGGTAACTGCTCTGTTTTTTTAATCTCGTACGGCGTCTGTCTCCTTGCGTCCCTTCAAGTCCACGACAAAAAAGCACACCGATTAAGCCGTTAGCCGGCATTAATCAAGTGTGCTTCACTTGGATTCTAACATTTTACATTTCGTTGTGGTATATAAGGCGATTATAAGCTAAAAAGGCATCTTAGACAAGTCTTCCGGATTTTGTAAATCTACCAATACAGGATAATCCCTTTCGGATACGATTCCCCTCGATTGAAGGAGCCATAGCAGATGAACCGCTCCATCCCCGCTTGATGAATAACTCTTGCCGTCAGTAACGCCAGACTCGCCCGTATCCGTCCTCAACATCTCTACCAAATGGCTTTCGCGATTCCACCGATCTACGATCGCTTTCGACTCGTCTGTCAAACCGCGATCAAGAACGGTCAACCGTATGTCACTCCCCGTCCAACTCGAGAAAGAATGTATGGATCGCAAATACCATTCCATATGAGGCTGCCGCCCGTCCGCGATCAGCACATAATGTCTGCGCAGTTTCTCGCGCTCCCCTCCGAACCTGAATGCCAGATGCACCAGAAGCGCTGCAGTCGCATAACAACCGATGACCAGAAGCAGAAGCTCTAACATATCAGCCACCTCCTCTATGCCACTATATGCCGAGAGGAGCCCATCGGTTACGGCAGAACAGGACAAGAAGCTATAATGTGCATCCGCTCACATATTTCGACAATCATTTCGGTCCAGTCCCCAACATCCCCCAAAATAACACCCTTGCCGTATATTCATAATATGTTATCATTTTTGTACAAGCCCTATGCATATATTCAAATGACTATTCGGCATTCCATGTCATGCCCTATGCTACCGAAGTCATCCGGAGACTTGGACAGCGTATTGCGTTGGGAAACGACTAGCACCGCCTTGCAGGATGTCGGAGGAGAGCCGCAGTTACTGATAGAAGGAGAGTGAAAGCATGTCAACCGTTAAGAAACGACTTGCTTTTTTATTATCAATGATACTAATTGTATCATTTCCGTTAAGTTCCATTGTTTGGGCGGAAGGCGGCAACTCCGCCAACGATACGTTCCCCGCTCCCGTACCTGCCCCAATCTGTCAGACCTATACCAAAAACATCAATGCCGTCGATCGAGAAGGGATCCAGATCGTCATCAATAACAACGGGACAGCGACAGCCTACTTCGAAACGAAGATGGACTGCGTTGAAATTACGTTCTCCGACTATAAGTATGACAGCTCGCCGTTGCCTTACGAAGACCAAGTATTGTTCTCTTCTCATACGCTAAAGGCAGATTCGCCGGGCAAATATGAACTCACGATCGACTTGCCTCAGTGCGGTCCTTCGCAGCTTGACCTCTACTTGGGTCCTGTTCAGGAGCATCTGCAGCCTGGAACCGGACATTTTTACCTGCTCAAATATGCGTTCCAATCGGCCACCGGATGTACGACGCCTAGTCCGACTCCGTCGCCAACGCCGGTTGAGACTCCGGTCCAGACGCCTGTCGAGACTCCAGTCCAGACACCTGTCGAGACTCCAGTTCAAACACCTGTCGAGACTCCGGTTCAGACACCTGTCGAGACTCCAGTCCAGACACCTGTCGAGACTCCGGTCCAGACACCTGTCGAGACTCCGGTTCAAACACCTGTCGAGACTCCAGTTCAGACACCTGTCGAGACTCCGGTTCAGACACCTGTCGAAACTCCGGTTCAGACACCTGTCGAGACTCCGGTCCAGACACCTGTCGAAACTCCGGTTCAGACACCTGTCGAGACTCCTGTTCAAACGCCTGTCGAGACTCCTGTTCAAACGCCTGTCGAGACTCCTGTTCAAACGCCTGTCGAGACTCCTGTTCAAACGCCTGTCGAGACTCCTGTTCAAACGCCTGTCGAGACTCCTGTTCAAACGCCTGTCGAGACCCCAGTCCAGACACCTGTTGTCACTCCAGCACAAACACCGGCTGTGACTCCATCAGTATCACCATCAGCACCATCGGAGACTCCGCCAGAATCGCCAGAGCCAACTGAGACGATCATTACCGTCGAAGAGGAGGAGATTCCTAGAGGAGGGCCTGACGAGAAGGTTGATCAAGCGATAGATGAGAACCTGCCTCCGATAGATACGCTGCCCAAGACTGGCGATACAAGTCGTATGCCCTACTATTTGCTGGGAAGCTTCGTCCTTGCTTCCGGCTTGCTGACACTCAGACAACGTCAACGCAACTCCAAATAATTCCAGAACGAAAACAGCACGGCCTCCCTGGGCCGTGCTGCTTCTCTTTTCATTCATCTTTGCCGGCTCGTTCCCGATACGAGCAGCCCCTAAAACAATTTAATTTGTTCCACTTTAATTGGATTTAACTCTTGAACCTCGACGCCATACTTGTTGAAAAACTCCCCTACCAGCTTACGATGACAATACCGATGATCTGGACAAAAACAAATAAGGACTACATTCTTGCCGGCAATTAACCGCTTATATACTTCTCGCAAAGCCTTTACTCTGGTTTCCCATTCAAGTTCTTTCAAGAACCTTTTTTCATATAGGGGCCACCATTCCTCTTCGTCCAGCTTATTTTTCCATTCTTGCAGAGCCGTACGAAATAAATCAGGCGAGGGAGAGAGATCCCGAACGGTCTCTGTATCCCTAATTTCATTGCCAGCCCGCGTAATAAGCAAACGATCAGCCTCGAAATTCACCTTATGCAACCCGCTTGCATTGCAGGTATATAATTTCCCTGGAGGATTTAGATACTTGTTATTCAATCAAATGCACCGCCTTATACCATCGATAATGCAAAAAAGAGCCCCGAAATCTGCACCCTCGCAGCTTCCAAGCTCTTCTCACTATCCATCGAATTTTACAACGTCACCCATCCGAACTTGATCGAGTTGATAACCGCTTGCGTACGGTCGTCGACTTCCATCTTCTGAAGGATGCTGCTGACGTGATTCTTAACGGTCTTCTCGCTGATGAAGAGGAACTCCCCGATCATCTTGTTGCTCTTGCCTTCCGCCATCAGACGAAGCACTTCCGCCTCGCGGCGAGTAAGCGGACTCTCTTCGGAAGCGTGATACTTCACGCCTGCTTCCTTGGCGGCCGCAGCGCCGGTCGCAACGCCCATCTCGTCCAGGTAGGTCATCCGGCGCAGCTGGTTGATGAGCTTGCCCGTGACTTTGGGATGGATATAAGAATAGCCTTGTTGTACGGAACGAATCGCATTAATAAGCGACTCCGCCTCCATATCCTTGAGCAAGTAACCCGTCGCGCCCTTGCGAAGGGTTTCGAACACGTAGCTTTCATCGTCATGAATGGATAAAATAATGACCTTTACATCCGGAAACATCGACTTAAGCCGTTCGGTGGTTACAACACCCGTCTCGATGGGCATATTAATGTCCATGAGAACGATCTCCGGTATGGTGTGATTGCAGAACTCCATAACCTGAATACCGTCTCCGCATTCACCGATAACCTCGATATCGTTTTCCATATTGAGAATGCGTTTCAATCCTTCGCGGAACAGCTGATGATCGTCAGCCAACAATATTTTGATCTTGTGGCCGTTAGACGTGGTCTGATTCATTAGTCTCAATCTCCTTTCTATGTTCGGAAGTCGTAGGAATATCTATTACAATCTTCGTGCCTTGTCCCGGATTTGAGTCTATATCAATCCTTCCTTCGATCAACTCAACCCGCTCCCTCATGCCTATTAGGCCAAAATGCGCATTGCGCTTGGGCGGCTGGTTGATGCTTTCAACTCGGAAACCTACTCCGTTGTCCTGTATGGTAAGCGTAATAATCTGGGGATGAAAGCTTATTTCGAGGGAAACGTGTGAAGCGCCTGCATGCTTGAGCACGTTCGAAAAAGCCTCCTGGACCATGCGGTAAATGGCTGCCTCCATAGCTGATGGAAGTCTGATTTCCTTGCCGGAAAGCTCGAACTTGGTATGGACCCTGGCCTTCTCCTCGAAGTCCTGGGTGAACTTCCTGAGCGTCGGGATCAGTCCAAGATCGTCGAGCGCCATCGGCCGAAGATTAAAGATGATCTTGCGAATTTCCTCCAGACCGGAGCGGACTTGTCCCTTCAGATCGACCAGTTCGTTCTGTACCAGCTCGAATTGACCTTTGATCAGCATACGTTCCGCAATCTCGGTGCGCAACACGATATTCGCGAGCGACTGCGCAGGGCCGTCATGAATTTCTCTCGCGATTCGCTTGCGTTCTTCCTCCTGTGCCAGAATAATCTTGAGTCCCAGCAACTGTCTTGTCTTGGCGGACTCCATGATTCTCGTCACCTGATTCAGGTCGCCGGTCAGATACTCCAGCACGACATTCATCTGTGAAGCGATCATTTCCGCTCGTTCCACCGACTTCTCCACATTGCGAACCCGCTTCTGCAAATCGTCGCGGCGGGACTTCAGATAGTTCTCCTTCTCGCGATAGACCATCAGATCCAGCTGAATCTGAGTGGCCTTCTCGTAAGCGGATTTAATATCCTCTTCCTTATATCGCACGAAATCGCGGCTGACCTCCGTGAGCCTGATCCGGGCCAGCCGGTATTCCTGCTCAAGCTTGTCAACCTTATCGATGGTGCGAATCGTCTCCTGGAGCACTTGCTCCAGCTCCTGCTCCAGCGCTTCGAGCTCGGAACGGGCCGATTCGCAGATTTCATATATTTGGTACTTGCTGTCTTCCATCACCTTGATGGCATTTGCAATAACTCTATTAATGTCAACGGTCAGGTGATCCACGGCAGCCTGGCACTCCCTTATTCCTATAGAGGTTGTTCCGAAGATCCTGACCGGGAACACGGTTTTATAGGATATTCCTTTACATCATACCACACTTTAGCCCTATGGCGTCCAGCCTAATCTATCGTAATCTGTCTTAATTTATCCTCATATTTCACCTTGAAACCGAGCTTCTCCGAGAATAATCGGATCGGAATCAGCGTTCTGCCGTTCTTCGTAAATGGCGCTACATCTGAAGTATAACGAACGCCGTTAAGCGTATAGTCCTTCTTGCCGATCGTCATCTCCAGCATTTGCGATCCCCTTAGAACGGTCACTCTTCTTGTCTTGTCGTCATACAGGACCTCTGCCCCCATGGCTTCGGTCACGAACCTCAGCGGCACGTAGGTGGAGCCCTGCTGAATCAGAGGCGCCGCCTCCAGCGTCAAGGCCTTGCCATTGACAGTCGCCTTCGTGCTGCCAGCCGTCATCACGATCGAAGCGCGAGCCGGTTCCTTCACGGCGGTCGCCGTACGAAGCGTCAAGTTATCGATGGCAATAGAGCCTACGGGAAGCTTCTCGACATCAGCTTGTCCCAACGTCACAACATAGATGCGCTTCAACTTGGCCGGGAACGCCACTCCGGCAAGATCGACCTTCACGTTTTTCCAGCCCGTCCAGTTCAATTCCTTCGCAACGTCGAGCAGATGCGTCTTGCCCGCAGCGTCTACGATTTCGGCGCGCACCCAGTTATTGCTCGTATCGCTATAGACGTCCATCGTCAATGAGGACGGCGAACCGGATAATGTCAGTCCGTTGCCAAGCACCGCATAGGAGGCTCTTGTACCCGTTCCTTGCGTAAAATCATAGCCGATTTGCAGCGCTTTGCCGCTCTTCTGCTCAGGCAGATCGGTCACGATCTTAACCGTACCCTTCGTTGTTTCAGCTGGCGTAACCTGAGAAGTAATGGCATAGCGGGCCGTCTCGAAGTCTTCAATAACCGACGCTTGCTCGCCTTTCACGAAAGGAACCGTCGTGCCATATCCGTCGTAACGGGCAATCGCATAACCTGTCGTCGCATCCTTCTCTAATTCACCCACCGAGATCGCTCCATTTTTGTATTCGCCATCGAAGCCGATGAACTCCCACACGAACGAGTCTCCTGTCAAATTATAGGTGCTGCCGTTCTTCAGCTTGACCGTGATCGGCACCTGAAGCGTCGAGCCCGGCGACAACATGCCTGCGGAAGCGTTGATCTTCATCGAAGCGATCTGCTCCTGTCCGATAACCTCTACATCATAGTTAGCCGTCACATCGCCCGACTTGACCGTGAGCTGCGTCTTGCCGATCTTCGTCGCGGTAAACACATTGCCGCTAAACGTACCTATGGCAGCGGACGAAGTCCAGGTTTGCGCGGATGCATCAACGCTCATCGGGTTGTAATACGTATCATAGGCGCTTACCCCATACGTCACGTTTTGGCCAAGCAGCATCACGTTAGAGCCCCTGACCATCATGCCCTTAAGACTGCCTTGCGGCGCGTTCGTAAAGACGCCGATCCCGTTGGAGACCGCACGCTGCGAGCTCTCCTGGGTAGAATGGGCGAGCTGTACGGAAGTGCTGCCCAGCGGACGCTCCGTCATCGTCGTGGAGCCGCCGCCGTCGAGATTCAGTCCCTTGTGCACGCCTAGCTGCACCATTACTTGCTGAAGCTCCTTCAGACTAAGTCCCGTGTTGCTTCCCGACTTCTCCGCCGTAATCAAATAGACCTTCGTGCCGTCCTTGGAGTAGCCGATGCCGGATCTAGACGTATAGGAATTGCCGCTGACGCCTGCAATGTCGCGCGAGAACGCCGAAGCGGCTCCATTGTCTACCAGCAAAGTATGTCCGCCGATCAGCATGGAAAATGTCGACGGCTCAACATTGACGCCTTTCGTTTTCGACCTCAGGGCGTAATCCGCCGTTACGGCTTCTCCTACCTTGAGATTCTCTCTTATGAATTTGGCGGCATCGCCTTGACCGGCGCGAAGAATATAGCCATTTTCCGGAATGGCGGTCGTTATGGCCGTCTCAACGGAAATTTCCGTAACGATACCGTCAATGACCAGCGCTTCCGTCGGTTTGGTCGCGGAATTCTTCGGACGCTCCGCGCCGCCCCATGCGCTTGTATAGATATAAATCATGTTGGAATGGCTGTATGTGATCCCGTCCGTCTCGCCAAAATAAGCGGACTTGTTGATTCCCTCCAGATTAAACGTATTCCCGTTCGATGCCGTTACCGTCCCCGTAAAGGTATACGAATCGATGACGGGCTGACGATCCTTCGTAAGGGAGAAGGCGTACATGCCGCTCAATCTGGAAGGAGTCGAAGTCAATACGCCATTTTGCACCTGTGCCCCGAGCGGCGCGCCTTCGCTATTCGACATGATGAAAACATCGCCGTTAATACCGCCGATGGCTCCGCTTTCTTTGGTCATATTGAGAATGTTGTTCCGCTGTCCGACGCTTCCCGATTTCCCGCTGATCGTGTCCAGCGACACGTATGGATTCGTCAGATCGACTTCGATCACATGCACGTCAGTCTTAACGCTCTTATTGCTTCTTGTTGTAGTAAAACTATAATCCAGACGCTTGGCGCCCGATGTTAAAATCGATTGCGACTTCAGCTTGAGCTGAGATGCCGTCGCTGCGCTCGCTTGTGGAGCCAGCCATTGTCCCAGTCCCTCCGGCGCTATAGACGCGACCGGTCCTGCAATGAGGATGCCGCTCATCGCCACGATAATCACTTTAGTCCCTAAATGCCCTCTTCTCTTCATCCGACCGTGTTTGCCTTGCTTCAACTTGCCCATTATATTTTGCAACTCTCCCATCCTCTGTTGTCTACTTATAATAGACTACAAGTTTAATAGAAAAGTTACGCCCATTTGCATAAAAGACTCTTATCATCCTCCATGTATCGAAAAATATTGTTAATCGCCACTCTATAGAAAATCGGCAAGAACGGAATCAAAGGATTCCATTCTTGCCGTTTTACATTTCTATGTGGACAAGAAGCCGGCTTTCTCCAGGAGACGCTGAATCATGACCGCGCCTTCGGCACGGGTAGCGTTCGTCGTTGGACTCAACCTTGTGCTCGACTTGCCGTTAATGATGCCGAGATAGATCGCTTGCGCCATATTCGTCTTGGCGTAAGAGCTGATGCCGCCCCGATCCCCGAAAGGCTGCAGATACGAGTCCACGCTGCCTGGCAGCGTTACGTTCAACTCCGCCACCTTCGCCGCGCGCATCATCATCGTCGCCATGTCCTGGCGAGTTATAGGAGCGTTCGGTTTAAACGACGAGGCGCTGACTCCGTTGACGATTCCGGCTGCGGATGCAGCTCCGATATACGCTCCCATCACCGTGTCCTTGTTCACGTCCGAGAATTTGGCCGCTGCCGTTCTATCCCCCGTCAATCCGAGTCCTTTGGCGATATAAGTGGCGAATTCGCCGCGCGTGATCGATTTTTCCGGCTCATATTTCGTTGTCGAATGTCCTTCGACAATAAATTTGCGAGCCATCATTTGCACGGTATCCTTCGCCCAATGCGTGCTCAGATCGCTAAAGCTCGACGTATTCTTGACGAGCGCGTAAGAGCTGTTGCCCTTGCGTTTGAATATGGCTCTCGTCCCGCCGCTCTCCTCCTTGAATATCGTCGGAACGTAAGAGAGCGTTCCTGTTACCGGATCCAACCAGACGGCAGCAGACTGGCTTTCAATGATGTTGGCCGTCGTTTTTAGCGATCTTCCTACATAACCGTTGAAATCCGTCAAAGCAACCTTTGTCGCTCCATTGACTACAAATGTCTCATAATAAACGGGACCTTCAATGATTTGGGCTTTGGACGAGTTCAGCGCTTTGGACAAAGCAGTTGTTTGGTTATTAGCGCCCTGATCAATCGTGATGAGCAGTTGGCTGGATACTCCATTGCCTCCAACGGAAGAAGACAGCTTGGCGAAGTTCAGCAGCTTGAGCGGCACCTCGTAAGTGGCGCCCTTATGCTCCACTCCGAACGTCACGTCTCCGCCTTGCTTGCTCGCCATCTCTAGCGCGATCAGGCTGATCGCCGCAATACCGGCCCGTTCGTGATCCGGTACCTTAAACACGATTCGCGGACTTGTCAGGCCCGCATTGCGCGCTGTCGTCACAGCCGCTATAAATTTGTCGTTGCTCACGGTATAGCGGCTTGCGGAAACGCCTGCCGGCGAAATGTCAGTCGTTGTTGTCGCCCCTGTATACTTGATCGCGATGCCTCCGCCGTCCGATGCTTCATAATCGCCGGTCAGATTATCCAGCAGCGTCGTCTGGTTCGCGACGTTGGCATTCGTAAAGCTGGCCACGGACTGGCCGCCGAGCGTCACGAGTCCCACGCCTGTCGGCAAATACGATATGGTTGCCGATTCTCCAACATTAGCCGGAGAGGACAATGTCAGAATGACAGTTGATCCGGCTACTTGCACGGTACTGATCGTTCTGACGAGATTGTTGATGCGAACAACGAACGTGCTGCTCGAAGGCACAGACACCTGGTTAAGCGTCTCGTTGAAGGTTAACGTCAGCGTCCGGCCTTTCAGGATGGCGCCCCTTAGCGCGCCTGTCTGTCCGGTGCCCGTCCCCGTACCGTTGTTAGCGGTAATATTCGTAAACGAAGCCGCAGGGTTGCCGGAATAGTCTCTTAACGTCGCATTGGTCGCGATATAGGACACCAGAATTTGCTGCGTCGTCGCCACTCCCGAAGTCAGCGTCAAGTATACGGTGTCGCCTGCCACAATAACGTTGCTGATCGTTCTCGCGCTGCCGTCGGCCGTTACGCTATATTGGTAGATGGTCGGCGCCGTGCTGGAATTCAACGGTTCATTATATTTGATGGATACCATCGTTCCGTTAGCCGTAATGTTCATGACTGTCGGCGCGAAATAATCTCCCACGGTACCGCCGCCGCCCGAATTGCCTCCGTTCACCGTAAAATTGCTGAACGCACTTACCGTATTGCCTGACACGCCGAGTAATGGATAGCTGTTCGGAGTGTAGGATACGTATACGGGCTGACTGCTCGTTATGGAAGCGTTGACCGTCAGCTGAATGATGTTCCCGCTATGCCAGATCGCCGTCGGACTGTAGCTGGCCCCGCCGACCGTTACCGTGAACTGCGTGTAAGCAAAGGTGTTAACCGAGAAAAGCGACTCGCTAAAATTAAGATTTACCGTATTGCCGTAGGCCGTTCCGCTGCTCACGACAGGCACGGTGCCCGTTGAGCCGTTCGACACTTCCAGATTCGTAATCGTTGCCGCCTGATTGCCGGACATGTCTTGAACTAGCCCGGTAGCCGGCTTCGTATACGACAGTACCACCTTTTGATTGCTGCCTACGGAGCTCGCAAGTGTCAGCGTGACGATATTGCCCTCTACCTTCACGGCAGTGACGTTGCGCGGCGCGCCGGCGACTGTGACGTAATAACTCGCTGGCGAAGGCTTCAGATCCGCTTTAAGCGGCTCATTATAGATCAAGCGAATGATGGAGCCGCTCACTTCCGATCTCGTGATCGTCGGCGGCGTCGTATCTCCGCCTATCGTCTGGAACGTCCACTGATACGTATTGAGAATTCCGACAAAAGAGTTGCCGACAAGATCGAGCACGGCATTCTCTTCGATATTGACATAGTAGTTCGTGTTAGCCGCGAGCGGTTGGCTAGGCGTTATCAAAATCCTTTTGTTATTGGCGGGATCTACGCTAAAGGATCCCGTGACGGAAACAGCCGAGCCGCTTGAGCTCGTCGGATTGAAAGTAATGGCCCCTGGTCCGGTCATCACCGGCTTGTCGAATAAAGCTGCAAATTGCGATTGGACCGGAACGGCGGCAGCCCCATTCGCCGGCGTCAAGGTACTCAGCATCGGACGCGTACCGTCCTGCGTAACCATAAAGGTCCAGCCCGTTGTGCTCGAGATGCCGGCGTAGAAGTTGCCTGCGCCGTCTCTAATCGCGCGATTGCCTATCGTGACGTAATAACGGGTGTTGTTGACGAACGACTTCGCCGGATCGGAAGATGAAATATATTTGTTTGGATCTACCGTAATTTGCTTTGTACCGCCGCCCGTTACGCGCGGCGACGTAATAGGGATTGAACGGAACAACGTCCCTCCGTTATACTGGCGAATTTCGATATTGCCCGTATTCGGGTATACCTCTTCGTTGAAGGTTAGGGTCAGCAGCGTATTGGTGCCGCTGGCTGTACCCCCGAAGGTCGGCGTAACGCCGGTGAGACCTGGAGGCGTAATATCGTTGCCATAACCGGTCGTAAAGTTCCAGATCGTCGCCGCGGAGATGCCGTAGAACCAATCCGACGTATTCGGTGCTGGTCTCGTAAACGCGCCTGGCTCGATAATGACATAATAAGCCGTGCTCGAGGCGAGGTTAGAAACGGGATCGATCGTCGCGACGGTGTTTCCTTCGCTGAGCGTCACCCTCGAGGAGTTAGCCGCGATAGTTTCCACGACCGCATTGTCGCTAACTCGGCGGATCTCGATAGATTTGCCGGCGCTTCTTTGTACCGCCTGATCAAAACGTATCGTTAGATTGCTGTCGATCGGTACCAAAATGGCGTTGTCGGCAGGTTGCAACGGATCCGCCGAAGACAGATTGACAGGAGCCGCTGCTGTCGTGAACGACCAGGACATGCCGGCAAACGTGTTGCCGGATGAATCCTCGAAGTTGTCGCCTGCAACCGTCACCGTATAGGTAGTGCTTGGCATGAGAGCTCCGTCTGGGATGATGGAAATCGTATTGGTGCCGCTGCCCGTCACGCTGCTTGCCGTGACCGGAATATATCGCATATCATCTGTCGAACTCAGGACGATGTTGCCCGAAGCGGCATAGACCGGCTCACTGAATGTGATGGAGAGCGAGGTCGTAATGGCGTGAGTACCGCCCTCCGGCGTGCGAGATACGTATGTCGGCCTCACTGTATCTTCCGTCACAACGGTGCGGAAGTTCCAGCGAGTCGCGTTCTGAATGCCCGAATAAGCTGCTCCGTTCGACACGTTGAGGAATGCTCCGGCATCAATCATCACATAATATTCCGTATTCAGCTCGAACTTGTAATTCGTCGAGGCGAGCGTTGGATTGATTGTTACCGTATTGGAGTTGATGCTCACTTGCCCGGAAGTGGCGCTGATCGCTTCCACCAGGCTGTTATTGGACGATTTGTATATAGATATGTATGAGGTCGAGGCCCCTGCCCGGACGGCTTCGTCGAAGGTCAGGATCAGATTGGCGCCTAACGGCACTCCGGTCAAATTATCGGCGGGCGATAAACTAACGGCTACCGGTCCGGCTGGTGCCGCCGTCACGGCGCTCTGGTTCAGAGTCCATCCTGCAGCAGGCAAGCCGATCTGCAGAAGCAAGGCAATGGCAAGTAGTATAGACAGCTTGCGGGTTACTTTCATAATCGATATTCACTCCTTAGGCTTTACGCTCGTACCCTATTTGTCGGCTTTTGCGCCCCAATAATTTAGGCTAACGACAAAAAACGCCGTACTCCGTCATGGAACATAACGGTAGCAACGACGTTAAGGTTGCGATCAATGATGAAGGAATGAAGAAGAACTGCTGGCTTGCATCTTGCTTGATCTCTTATGCAGGTACGCCTGCATCGGCTTTCAGCTTCTCGGCTTTGTCTACTCGCTCCCATGGCAGATCGACATCCGTACGGCCGAAGTGACCGTAAGCAGCTGTCTGCGCATAGATCGGGCGGCGAAGATCCAGCATTTTGATAATGCCTGCGGGACGAAGATCAAAGTTCTTCGCAATCAGATCAACGAGAATTTCTTCCGATACTTTACCCGTGCCGTAAGTGTCGACGTTAATGGATACCGGCTTCGCTACGCCGATGGCGTAAGCAAGCTGGATCTCGCATTTGTCGGCCAAGCCCGCGGCAACAATGTTTTTAGCCACGTAACGCGCTGCGTAAGCCGCGGAACGGTCAACCTTTGTTGGATCCTTGCCGGAGAATGCACCGCCGCCATGGCGCGCATATCCGCCGTAGGTATCGACAATAATTTTGCGGCCAGTCAGACCCGCGTCGCCTTGAGGACCGCCGATAACGAAACGGCCTGTAGGGTTGATGAAATATTTCGTCTGTTCATCAAGCCATTCCGTAGGTACAACCGGCTTAATCACATGCTCCATAATATCCTGCTGGATCTGCTCCAACGTAATTTCCTCGGCATGCTGCGTGGAGACAACGATGGTATCGACGCGTACGGGCTTGCCGTCCACGTATTCGATCGTGACTTGCGTCTTGCCATCCGGACGAAGGTAGCCCAGCGTATCATTTTTGCGCACTTCGGCCAGGCGACGCGCAATACGGTGCGACAACGCAATTGGCAGCGGCATAAGCTCAGGCGTCTCATTGGTCGCGAAGCCAAACATCAGGCCTTGGTCTCCTGCACCGATATCCTCGTTCTCCTGCCTCATATCTTTGCCTTCACGCGATTCAAGCGCGGCGTTAACGCCCTGGGCAATATCAGCGGACTGCTCGTTAAGCGATGTCAGAACCGCACATGTGGTCGAATCGAAGCCATACTTCGCTCGCGTGTAACCTATGTCCTTGATTGTTTTACGTGCAATCGATGAAATATCAATGAAATCCGCTTTGCTGGAAATCTCTCCGATAACAAGTACGAGTCCTGTTGCGACGGAAACTTCACAGGCTACGCGCGCATTAGGGTCAGCCGCGAGGAATGCATCAAGTACGGCATCAGAGATCTGATCGCATATTTTATCAGGATGGCCTTCTGTTACCGATTCTGATGTGAATAAGTGGCGTCCTTTTACCGACATCCTTATCAACCTCCTACAAAACCTTAGTATCTAATAAAGATAAACGTTTTACACAAAAAATGAACCTTTTCCGCGAAGGAAAAGGTTGTTAGACAACTCTTCTTCTAAAAAGTCATAATACCGAAAATGTCGCTTAGTGTCAATGGACACCGATCTTGTCAACCATAGCGAATATGTGATTCGGGCGTATGCCTTAGGCGACATTCCTGGTCTATATGTGATCCGAACGTTCGACTTAGAGCGTCAATCCAGATTCAAACGTGATCCGAATGTTCACCTTAGAGCGTCAAACCGCCATTCAGCACTTGCTCAGCCTGGGAGACCAGCCTCTTGGTAATTTCTCCTCCAACGGACCCTGCCTGGCGAGAGGACAATGTGGACCAGTTTACGCTGCCCGTACCGGAAGCATGGACTGCGCCAAGCTCTCCAGCAAATTCCGTATCCGCGCTACCTGCTGAATATCCGCCATTCATCAGACCGAATTCTGCGGCGATTTCATATTTCATTTGATTCAGGACCGATTTGCATTGCGGCACAATCACTTTATTCGAGCGACTCATTATAGAAAGCACCTCCGACAAAGTTTGATTTACGACCTTATTGTGCTTCGGACTGCGCCTCCTCAAGCGTATAATCTATTGTCAGTATGTGCAGATTATGACATGCGGTGATTATTTAGGAAAAGTGCTGGACCAATGAGAAATACTCTATCGAGGCTTCTCAAAGATGAGCGACCGCGTTTAAAGGTAGGATTTATCGCCAATAAGAAAGCCGTTTTCGTGGACCGAAAACTTATACTTTCTTATGTGGTAAAAAAGCAGCCGCTACCGCTTGTATAAGCGATAACAGCTGCTTCGACTGATTATGGGGTATCCCATTATTGAATGGTATAAGGGCCTTTAACAACTAACGTGAGTGGAACAGTTTCGTCTGCGTGACCTTTGATGCCACGACCATCGCGCGGGAACCAAATGAGATGGTTCTTAGGCACGTCTTTGCCGTTTTTAATGTCAATGCCTTCCGTCAGGTCGGACAAACCGTCCGTTGTCGCGCTATAGGCGATAGCTTTGCCTACGCGAACAACCACTTCGGTCCCTGCGGCCGCCATCAACGTCTTGCCTAGTGGCAGCTCGACAACCTCAAGCTTTACTGCTGCTCCTCCATTAGAGCCTCCATCGCTACCACTGCCGCCCGAGTTGTTACCACCATTGTTGCCGTTGTTGCCTGAACCATTACCAATCGTTCCGCCATTCGTCAGTTTCGCGATCTGCTCGTCCACGTAGCTTTTTGTGACGACCGGATCTTCGATCGTACCTGGCGTAATGGTATTGGAATTGGCCACTAATGGCTTCGCCATTATCATTCCGACTCCGATTCCCGCCGCGATCAGAAGCACCGCGCTCGTCACCTTTAAAGCTTTTATATTCACTTCTTACAACTCCTCCTGTCTAGTATCCTATTCAATAGGATACTAGATTTGAAGATGATAGGCTAGAGACTCCTCATACTTTGACTATCGTATCAGTTGATACGTTCCAAACTTTTTAGAACTTAGCAGACGTTTGAAACCATCAATTTCTTCATACACATTAACTGAATAACCATTAAATATCACATTACCAAGCTGTAGTCCTTTAATTGGAATAATGATTTGCTTCTCTTCACCTACTTGAAGCCCATCACCTTCCGCAGGCTCTACAGTTACTGTTGTACCGTAAGCATTTCTGCCATCCGTTACTTCAAAATATAATTTAGTTTCCTTCTCAATGTGATCGTAAATTCCAGTTTTATTTAAGGTATACGTCATATCTAATTTAATATTTTCAACATCATTAAGCATTGTATTTAATTTATGCATTGTAAAAGTATAAGGACTTACTTTTAAATCCGCAATATTGTCACTAACCTTTGTTTGATCTTTTGGCAATTTAAAAGCTTTAGCAGAAATATAACTATCTGGTGAAGTTTCTGGTGTACTAAAAGCTTGACCATTTAACCCTTCACCAATGATTAATTGAATATTTCCATTATTTACAAGCGTTTTAGGTACTTCCGCATATGCAGCTAATAGCGTTTTACCGCCTGGCGCAACACCGCGTTTCACATTATTAATTTTCGCTTCAATATATTGTCCATCAGCAGTTTTAAAATATCCGTATAAGGATGGAAGATTGCCGAATCTGCTTTCATTATTCGTGTATTTAAATTCTGCATAAATTAAATCTTTATCTTTACCTTCAAACATATAAGTACTTTCAAAATTAATTGTAGCTCGTCTTCCAACTGATTCCATTTCAAATGCATCGCTAATACTCAATTCTGGAATCGATTTAATTTCATTTAATTTAAACAAACCAATTGTTTGCTTTTTAGATTCACTAATTTCATCAGTAAGATTTAGACTTAGCTCACTAAACTTATACGTATACGGTACTTTCGTAGAAATAGCAAAATAAATTGATTCATTCGGCTCAATTAATCCCGAATTATTTAGCTGTATAAAGTTAATTTTTTCATTGTTAATAAGTTGGCTATTCATACGGAGCAACGTTTGTAGCTTTGGAATAGCTTGTGATTTAGTACCGATATTTTTAATCTCTATAAAAGCATTGATAATATCCTGATTACCCCAAGGTAATCTTTCTGCTTTTGAAATATTTATTTGATAAATTCCTTGCTCATTTTTATATGTCTTACTCAAAACACCTTTAACCTCTTGTAACTTAGATAACCTGAAAGCTGTTGTAACATATTCAACCTTGTTCACTTCAGATTTCGGTAGTTTAACTAACAACGTTAATCCTTCGGTCTTAGCTGTTGGCAATATCGCTTGTATAGTAATTTCTTTTTCAATGCCAGGAATTAATTGTACTCCAGTAGTTTGATCAGCAACCTCGACAGGATATCTTATACCATCCTTGGACATAATTTCGAACTTATAGTCTGGCAAAGTCACAACTTCTTTTCCTTTATTAATCCACTTAGTAGTAAAAATAATATTATTCGAAGTTCCACTGCTATCAGTAAAAATGCTATCAATTTGTGCGCTTACAGCCTTGTCTTCAACCAATATTGAAGCTGCTTTTTTTTCGTCTACAATCAAATTATTGCTCTTGCTCCAGCTAATATTATAAATAGCCTTTGGAATTTCAATCTTTGCTTCACCGTCTAAAGACGTTACTAAAAGTTGCGCTCCAGTTACATCAGTTTTTGAATTAACATTCGTTCTTAAAGAATAAGATAGCTTATCTCCAGGAGCCAACTCTTTATTTTCAATTGGATCATGGGTTAATCTAAGCACTAATCCCGCTTTCGTTCTAATGTAGAACCGATACTCAGGAAGTGAAAAGTCATACATTCCGTTATTTTCTAAATTTAAGTTGATATTGAGTTGTTTATTTGCTCCTAACGTAAATTCAGTCCCTGGACTCAAATATGATTTAGTTTTGTTATTGTCTGTCGTATTTATGTAATAGTAATTTATAGGTACTGCGTTTTGATAATTTCCCGGAACTTTTACCTGACCAATAACTTTTGTATAGTTAGGCAAAGAAAAATCCCATTTTACTAGCTTGAAATTCAAATCTGAATAAAATAGCTTAGTATCTATTTGAGAATAAAAAATAAAATCTTTAGAAGTTTTCGGAGCTACTTGACCTGATTTACTATTTCCGGAATAGGATTTTATTGGATACTTTGAGCCAGCTGCAGATGATAACTCTACCCAATAGTCTAAGAAATCAAGTGATGTATTATCCCCATTGTAAACCGTTAATGTAAAATATACTTCTTTATCCTTACTGCCATATTTAAAATAAACATCTTTTATTTGAATATAGCTTTTGGAATTCAGCATAAAGGTTTGTAGACTTGCCCCTTTGTATTGCGTCATTCCTGTCTGAGCGTTAACAGTCACCATTTGACTAGGGTTTATCAATGAAACAAAAAGGGTTAGCATAACTAGCATGATCACTTGCAGTGAGAAAATTCTCTTCATCGTCTATATCTCCTTTGTTTTGATATTACTATAGACGCTTTTTGACGTGATTATGTTTCGATATTTAACCAAAAAAAAGAAAAGTCCCTTCGGGGACTTTTCTTTCTTAAATCAATTAGCTAGTAGCAACAACTTTAACTTTCACAGACTTACCATTCTTAATCGATGTGAATGTCACAGAATAGCTGTCACCTGCAGCAATGCTACCAACGTTTACAGTTACGTTGTTAGCAGTTTGACCGTTACCAGTAATGTCACCAACAACGAGTCCGTCCAGCTCACTTACTGTAGCAGTATAATCAGCAGCGGCCAGAGCAGGTAATGCAACACCAAATTGGTCTTTGGCTTTAATTGTTGCAAATACGTTAGCGATCGTCAGGTTTGCAGAAGCACCTTTTACAACTAGATCAGCAGCAGTCAAAACGCCAGCATCTTTTGCTTCGAATGTTGTAGGTAAAAGAGCCTCAGTAGTTATTACGATCTCTTTTGAAATTTGTTCACCAGTTGCAAGAATTGTTACAATATACTTGCCTGTTTCTGTTTTGTTTTCCGCAAGTGTAGAAGCAGAAGCATTAAGCTTTCCATCAACAACTTTTAATGGAGCAACAGCAGTGAGTGTATAAGCGTTTGATGGCAATGTAACAACAGTACCATCGGATTTTTTACCAGTTACTTTAACAGCAACATCATGAGTGCTGATTCCTGTTACTGGGGCTGCTTCCTGTACGCTGATTTTCTCAGGAGTTTCAACTACATAAGAATCAGCTTGAATTGCACCACTATCAATTACGTTAAAAGTAAACCCTGCGTACTCACTCACAACACCACCTGTGCTGTTTTTAAGTACAACTTTAACTTGCTCAGAACCTTTTTTAGTAGCAGTAAGAGTTACAGAAGTAGTACCTGTTTCAAGGGTATCAAAACCAGTTACGACCCCAGCAAGAGGATTTTGTGCACTCAATTCAACTTTGAAACCATCCGTTAATAGATCAGCAACCTTCATGTTCCGGCCGTGTTGATCTTTAACAATAATGTTTTCAGCTTTAATTTCTACTGTGCCGCCAACCACAAGAGCATTAGAAACTTTATCAAACCCAGTTACAGCATCAGCTTTAGCTTCTGCTTGAACAGAGATTTGAAGTTGCGAAACATTAGGTGTGCCAACTACAGTAGAAGAAATAAAGTAAACGCCTGGTGTAGTAGGTACAGTCCACTCGATTTCTGCGTTTTTAGTCAGGTAGTTTTGCTTAAGAAGAGCACCATTAACATTAACTTTTGCAGTGTTTACATCGGACCATTTAGTCAATGCATTACCGTTTTGATCGTAAGCAGAGAAAGGAATCTTCACTGTTCCATCGCCTGCAGCAACAATTTCTTCAGGTTGGTTCAATGTAAAGGTTGTAAGCGTTGCAGCTTTTTTAACAACTACATCAATGGAATCAGACTTTTGTCCGAACAAAGTAGTAACTGTTACTTTGTTAGTTCCATCGAAAGACATCGAACCAGTGTTAGGAGCGATCAATTTAATACCCAATTTGTCATTGTTTGGACCTTGTGCATCTAGAGCCGTTGCAATGTCAAGGGTAAACAATGTAGGATTAGAAGTTAGTGCAAAAGCGCCTGCTTTCAATGCGGCAGCATTAACTTTGTTGCCATACTGATCCTTCGCATCAAGTAGAAGAACGAAGTCAGGGAAATTAGAAGCAGTGTTTAATTCTTTGTTTTCTGGGTGGTAAACAGAGTCAATTTCAACGGAATCAACAACTGCTTGCTGACCAACTGTGAAAGCCTGGTTAGCGGTTACGCCATAAGTGCCAAGGTTAAGAATTGCAGTAACGTGAATTGTTTCACCAAAGGTAAATGTTGCAGAGCCGTTGCCATTGACGGCAAGAACTCCGTTGTTACCAGTACCAGTTGCACCTGGTTTACCAATGTGGAACGTTAAAGAACCGCCAGAACTTTTCGTTACGTCTTCACCAAATTGGTTAACGATTTGGTAAGCAGTGCTTACTTTAGAGTTATCTGGTTGCGGCAAGCTGCCAGGAGCAGCTGGAAGCGAACCCAGAGCCAATTTGTCACTCAGGAATTTAATATCAGTCACTTTTTCAGCTTGAGCTGTGAAGTCTGCAACAAGATCTTTTTCAGAAACGCCAGAAACCGTTACAGTAGAAGCTCCATCCAACAATTTAGCAGCTAGGTCAAGAACTACAGTCTTCTTATCTTCTGAATAAGTCGTTTTTGCTACATCACGCTTAGCAGCATTATTCTTAACTTCAAACTTAGCTTTAGACTCGTCTACTGCTCTGTTGAACTTAACAGTGATTTGCTTAACGCCAGTTTGTGTCGAAGTGATTGCAGCCGCTTCAACCAGACCCAGAAGCTCTTCCAGAGTCTCGCCGTTTTCGCCTACAGGCGTTTTCAGAGCTGCTACGATTGCAGTGTAAGTTTCGCCACGAAGTGGAATCGCGTCGAAATCCGTGTCTTCAGGAGCAAGACCAGCTTCAAGTGCAGCGCCGCCTACTTTGTCGTATTCAACTTCTTGACCAAGTGCACGAAGAACCAGCAGGTAGAAGTCACGGTTTTCCAGCTCGTCGCCGAAGCCGAATACTGTTGCGCTTTTACCTTTAACCAGACCTTCTTCAACTGCCCAAGAGATGTAACCATCATAGTTTTTGTCAGTTACGTCTTTGAACTCGTGAGTTTTTTCAGCACCTTTTGCTTCGTCTTCAGCGCCGAACAGGCGGGACAGAAGAACTACGATGTCTTGACGTTTCCAAGTTTGGTCTTCTTTCAGGTCGCCGTCTTGGTTACCCAAAATAACACCAAGCTCGTTAAGATATTCACCAGCAGTTGGTTGTTGCTCTTCTGCTGCGGATACTACAGTTGCGAACATGGAGAATACCATTGCGATCGCAACTAACAGGGATAAACTTTTCTTCATAACCTTTTTTTCTCCTCCTCTAAATTGCTTCGGTTGTTGAGAGTTTAGTACAGATAGTGAATTGCTCGTTTCCCTCATAGCCGATTCACCCCCTTCCCAGAGTAGAGCATAAATTTGTATAAATGATGTCTACAGACATGGTTAACCCTATGTAAGCCAATGTCGTAGAAACTTGTAAACCATGAAAGAATAGATGCTAGAATAGCGGCATCACTATAACATTATACAATGGGCTTATGCTACCGTAAAGAGGAAGTTGAGAAATCATCCCAGCTAATCCCTTGTATAATGCTGTTTCTAACCGTCATTGCGTCACCCTTGTGACAACGTCATGTATTTAAACGTTGGTTTCGCGAAAAAGTTGCGATTCTCATGAAAATCTTTTTATGAGGATCGTCTCATTTTCCTGCGCTCGCTTTTGCACTTTGTTAGTATAGCTTGTTTTCATACGCACCGTCGATATTAAACATTTTCCATGGATAAGTTTTCACCTATGAATCTCGTACAAGCTTCATTACCCGATCAATAAACGATTGAAACGATTATGTATACGGAAAAGGCCAGCACAATTGCTGACCTTCGCCGTTAAGCAAAGTTAGTTATAAATCTTAGGAAGCTTCTTCATATCATTCATGACACGGGCCATGATAATCGCCGCATCGCTTCGAAGCAGACGTGCTCTCGGCTCGAATACGGAGCCATCCTTCGGTTCAAGCGGATTAATCAGCTTGCCTTGAATAAAGGCCTTCTTCTGGATCGCCAGGACGGACGGAATGGAATAGAAGTCGAACGTGCCGGAATCCTTAAACACCTTATCCAGTGCGCTCTTCGCTTTCGTCGAATCGGTCTCCAGCTTCAGCTGCAATGCCCTTGCAAGGATCGTCGCAGCCTCTTGACGTGAAAGCTCTACATCCTCGTCAAAGAATCCTGGGCGCTTGCCGTTAACGATACCAGCTCTTGCCGCCGTCTCAATGTAGCGATAATCATAGATCGCGCTAGCGTTGTTGGCATTCGTAATCGTCTCCGGGTAATAGGAGAAGTGGTGATCTCCTGCGAAATTAAGGGGAAGATTCATCGCCCTAACAATCATACGCGTAAATTCGCCGCGTGTAACGTAACGATCTCCGCCGAAGAGTCCAACCGGATCAACTGCGTTCATAATGCCTTTGGAGAAGATGGCTTCCATCGCTTCGCGCGCATAAGGATGATCCGTGATGTCGTTAAACCCTTTCGTCAGTTTAACGGCCACATAGTAACCGAATTTATTGAAAGGCACAGTTACTGTACGTTTCTTCTCATCCACTACGCCGCCGATATTCTCCCACGTACTGTTGTACGGGTCAAATCGGAATACCGTAATCGTTGTTCCTGCGCTCTGTACGACGTTGGAATCATACGTAATCGTCAAGCTTCCCGGCGCGCTTGGCACAAGCTCTAGATCGAATCGATTCCAGCGGCTCGCGAAGTTGCCTTCATATTTGCCCACCAGATTCGGGAACGGGAACGGATCTTGTCCAGTCGTAATAGGATCATAACCCGGCGACAGAATCGGATCCGGATCGTCCGCAAGTCCTCCGTCTATCCAATACAATGGGCTTGCTTTAATGAACTGTCTTGCTTGGTCTTGGAACCTGTAGCCAATATGAAGATTACCTTCGGCTTGGCTGTTAGCCGAATAGTTCGGCGGCTGACCTTCGTACAAATGGCGATCGACGATCCCATCGTTAGGATTGGCAATGGCGAATAGCAGATCGTTTCCATTATATACTTGGGTAGCGTGTCCGTTGGAGTTGTTGTAATTCGGCCTAATGAGTTGCGTATTTTTGGTAAAGGTTAGTGTTAGTGAATTGTTGAACAATTTATGGCTGGATGCCATCGTTTCGAGCATCTGCGCCCCAGGTATGTTAGTAGGGACATACTTCACAGTAAGCTCTTGCTTAATCGTGTCTTCTCCGCGAGTGATCTGGAATGGAATCTTGGTATCTCGACCCGCTCTTAAATCCTTGACGACGGCCCGGAACGCATCCACGTTCGTAACGGTGCTTCCTGAGTATTCTTTAAACGTAACCTTTTCGGCTTTCTCTTTGCCGATTGTGATGGAGTCCGCTCCTGGCGATGAAATGATGACTTCTACAAAGTTTTTGTTTGTAATCCGTTCTTCGGTCAATGGTGCTTTGATATTGTACGGTATCGAAATCGGATTGATTTCCAGTCGGTATGTCGCTCTAGGCCCATTGGGTCCTGCATTGTACACAGTCACTACATAAACCATGGAGCTGCCGTCTTCCGGCATTACTTCGTTCGCAATGTTGAAGAAAAAATTCTCTTTGTCTACATCGTAATAGAATGTTACGCCAGCACGTCCCGTTGGACCGGAACTGCCACTATTCATAATGTAATCAGCTGCAGTATTACTCGGATCCTTCAGAATGGTCCGGTTATTGGTGCTAAGCTTGAATTGTTTTGACAAATCCCATGTCACATCGGTCGACCAATTCGGCGAGGATATGTTGACGATGTAATTATTTTTGTTCCCTACATTGGCCAAATTGGTAACGACATCGTTCTGTCCGCCAAGATCGATAAAATCGAACGTGCCGTACACATCGTAATAAGCGTCCTTCGTTGTGTATACCGAGCCTTGTTTCGTAAAATTCGGATCATTCGGCAGAGGCGGCCATTGGCCTCGCGAATAAGGGTATACGCCATCGCTGTCTAAAGCCGGAACGACTGGCAAGTTCGTTGGTACAATATTGAATTTTAGGGTCGATTCATAATTGTTGCTTGCCGAGATAAATACAAACTTAACCGTGTTTTCTCCAGCTTTGTTCAGAATACCGCCGATAAAATCCGCATTGGCTGACGGTGCTGGTTTAAATTTGGTTGTCGTAGATGCGTCAGGTACCAAGGGAACCTCAACGTTATTAATGTAGAGGAATACAGACTGCCCCGGTGCTGTATAGTCGATCTCCGCATCGTTGACTACATTGAACAATTGACCCTCGAAGTTGCCCAGTTGAGTCATTAAGGAAGCATTGGTTCCTTTAACCGAGTCAAACTTGACGTCCATGCCGTTTACAATTGTATTGAATTTCATGTACGGTCCATAAAGCAGTCTGGCCGTAACGGTTTTCACTTCGGTTGTCGCTTTGCCCGCAGTTGTAAAGTCTGTATTGAACTTGAAAGAAACCAAATTCGTTCCCGATTTCGGCAGCTTCTGAATTTCAAGAAATACCCGCAGGAACGATTGTGTTTGATTGTTGACTTGGCGAGTAACGACCTGCGCCAACGGCGCATTCGGTGCAGCGCCTCCATTTGGTGCCATTACCATCTTGTAGGTAAATGCCGACGAGCCCGAAACAGAAGCCACGATCGAATCCACAACCTCCGCATACGCTGGAGTAGCAGGCGTAGGTGTATTTAGTAGTTTTTCGTAATTGCCGATTAATAATTCCACGCCCATCGGAACCGAATAGACATCAACGCCCGAGGTTGGGATGTCGGTGCTTTGCAAATTCAATATTCGTGTAGTATTGATGGCTTCGGAGCGAATGTTGTTTCCAGTAATCCCCTTAGTCATCGAACTATCGAAGCCCGTCAAATAATTGACGTCATAGACATAAGCTTTGCTATTGTCCCTCAGTGTGAAAGCCGTCCATGTAGATTCATTGTATTGATTCAGGTTCGGAGATTTAAAACGAATGCTTTGCGAGACGTCATACGAGACCGTCGGTAACGTATAAGTAAAGCTTACCGTAATAAACTTGGTTGCATCAGTGATCGTTGTAGGTAAGTAACTCACGGAATTGGCAACCGGAGTTACTGTAGATCCGCCTTGTACTTGCATAGTAAGCAACGCTGTTAGTTCAGACAAGAATGCTGGATCATCGTGGTCGATCGTATCGTTGGCATTACCCGTCAAGTCGTGAAGCGGCAAAGGTATGATGGCTTTCCCACTTATTTTAAGCCCTGCATTCGTTGCAGTTCCATAGTTCAGGTTTTGCTGAAGAGCAACCTTATTCGAACCATCAGCTTGAGAAATCGCCAGATCGTAATAAGTGACTTCACCGTTATAGAAAGCTACCTGACGCGTCGTTTGAACAACTTGACCGCCGTTGTGTACTCTGAACGAAATATTATTGATTCCCTTGTCGATTGTAAGCTGGGATGTGCTAAAACGATTGTTGCTTGAAGCCGTAGATACATTGAAGTCGAAAGAACGACCGTTAATATCGATTGTTACCTTTGTTGCATTAGGCGCTCGTCCCGTGATGACGACTTGCCCCGTGCTGGATACGATCGGAGCCGTACTGTACAACATGGTCGGTTGATCTTCCAACAAGTCATATTCCTGATTCTCGAACTGGACCTTTAGATCGTATAGCATCGGACTGTCACGATATTCGATATAGATGGATTCGGTTACGGAAGAAGCGCCCGCAACACCCTTGAACGTGATTTTGTTCATGCCGGGGAACAGGATCAGGCTGCTGACCGAGATGCGGTTATCTCCCGTTGTCGCGACCCCTGTCGTAATTTCCTCCGTCGTATTCAAAACTTCCTCGGTGCCTGATGAGGTTACTTGTTTGACGTTGTAGCTGATAGAACTGCCTACAACTCCGTTAATGGTACCTTCCAGCTGGATCGTGCCCGTAGATACGATTCTCGCGTTCGCCCTTGTGTCATTCTCGTTCGGAAACAAGAAATAAGATCCCGCCGCCGAAGCCGTCTGAGTGGCTGCGAAGCTCGGCAGCAGCGTGACGAACAAGGCGATGGTCAGAATGAGTGATAATGCTCTTTTCAAAACATGTTCCTCCTTTATGTAGGTCATTCCTTAAATACGGATTCAAATTGCATGGAGCATACGAACGTTGGGACGGATTAGGTCTAAAGTCGCCGGAGAGCTTGACCTCTCGCGCCGAACATGTCGAAGCCGCGTATAATATTCCTCCCTCTTCCTCTTTAGTCAGATTTAGTTAGTCTAAATGATAGACGCACTGACATCAGAAAAGTTACGTACTTTCTTTATCGGTTCGAGCGCAGCATATGTTTAGGGACGTCTTGGATATTTGAGGCAATTGGGATCAACATGGGACTTGCGACCCCCTGGCGCGTTTGTGTAGCCAAAAATAAAAGCTCCGCGCCCTGCGTAAAAGCAGGTTGCGGAGCTCGGAATACAGAAATAATGACTTTATTTGCCGCGCGATTGAGCTTGCGTCTTGGCGGTTCTAATCAAGCCGATGCGCACCAGGAAGTTGATGAGCGGACGACGCGTCTTATCGACAATGCCCGTCAGCTCCGCGCCGATCTGCAGGAAGAACATGAGCAAGCAAATTACGGCGAACGTAATCCAGTTAGCCGCGCTGGACTGCACGACTGCGGATTGTACGATAGCGATGGCTCCGAATAGGGCAGCTACTCCCCAGATGATCAGAACCGTGCGGCGATGGCTGAAGCCAAGATCGCGCAGACGGTGATGCAGATGTCCGCGATCCGGCGCGAAGATCGGCTTCTTGTTTACCCAGCGGCGAACGATAGCGAAAAACGTGTCGGACAACGGCACGCCGATGATCAAGAGCGGCGTCACGAACGATACGATCGTAACCTGCTTGAAACCCAGCATGGACAAGGTGGCCAAGCTAAAGCCAAGGAACAGGGAGCCCGAGTCGCCCATAAAAATTTTGGCCGGGTGGAAGTTAAACACCAAGAAGCCGATAATGCCGCCCAAAAGCAGCGTGCTAAGCAAAATAACAGGCTGGAAGCCCATCAGCGAGGCCATTATCGCAATCGTTGCGATGGCGATGCCGGAAACGCCGGCAGCGAGGCCGTCCAGTCCGTCAATCAGGTTAATGGCGTTGGTAACGCCGACAATCCATAAAATGGTCAGCGGAATGCCGATCCATTGCGCGATTGGCTGCATGGTTTCGCCAAACGGTACGTTAACAAGGTCGATGTGGACATTGAAGCCGAATACAACGACGCACGCAGCTGCGACTTGACCCAGCAGCTTTACCTTCGCCGACAGCTCGAAGCGGTCGTCGAGGGCGCCCAAAATGATAATGATTGTACCGCCGACGAGCAGGGCGTTAATCATATTGACGTCTTGCGGCCGCAACAGCCCTTCGGGAATGAACGGCTGCACAAGCAGAAAGGCTCCCACAAATGCGACGTAGATCGCCAGCCCGCCCATACGCGGCATGATGCGCGTATGTACTTTCCGATGATTTGGCTTGTCGATCGCGCCGATCTTAAATGCGAATTTTTTAACGAGCGGGGTCATCCCCAATGCAAGCAATAATGCGATTACGAATCCTATGGAATACAAGAAGCCAATAGGCATGTGTACAACTCTCCTTTTTCCGAAAGCCTAAGCAGGTCGCTTAACAAGCTATTACCCCGTTATCTTTCACTGCGAAACGATACCTTATGCGAACGATTCGGGAACGATTGCGATCCGTCATTCGCCGCCAACGCTTCTTCGTTTTGCTCCAGAGTGAATTATACCCTGATCGAAAAAGAAATACCAACGCCGTTTTCAACCAATTTTCATTGAAAAGGCGCAGTTTCACCCAATTGGGCGGGATTTTGTTACATTTTCTTTGTTGCGGATCACTTTCACGACGAATTTCGGCAACGCAAGCATTCTTCGGTAGCGCGTCGGCTCCTGCAGCAGCCGATACAGCCACTCCAGACGAAGCTTCTGGTACAACATCGGGGCGCGTTTCAGCTTGCCCGACACGACATCGAAGCTGCCCCCGACGCCCATGATAAACGGAACGCCAAGTCTCTCCTTGTACTGCACATTCCAGGCTTCCTTTTCCATGCCTCTGGCCACGAACAACAAATGCGGCTGAAGCGCGGCAATCTCGTCCACGATCTCCTCGTCTTCGTCAGGTCCGAAAAATCCGTTGCGATACCCGACGATGCGAACCTGCGGATATTGAAGCTGAAGCTTTTCCGCCGCCGCTTCGATAATTTCTTGCGATGTGCCAAGCAGGTACGCCTTCCATCTCCGCTTCTCGCCCTGTTCAAGCAGACGATGCATAAGATCGAAGCCCGTGACGCGCTCGGCGACGGGGTTTCCGCCATATTTTGCAGCCCATACGACTCCCGCACCGTCCGGTACGATGAGATCGGCTTTATTCATGATGTCAGCAAATGCGGGATTGTCCAAAGCCGCCATAATCATAATCGGATTAGCCGTAATGATATGCGTTTGGCGTCCTTCCTCGATTGCCGTTGTCAAATAACGGACCGTCTCGTCCATGCTCATCTTCGAGAACGGTATGCCAAAAATCGGCACGGTTGGATGTTGTTTCGACATGAGGAAATCACCTCGATCTATATTGACGCAAGTTAGTTACGATTTGTTGCGCCGGTTGTTGCGATTGTTGCTTCAAAAGGTCGATTGCGGGTACATGCTTCTTGCGCCATTCGTCAGGATTGTCGAGCAGCGCGACCGCTTCGTTGGCAAAAAGCTCGGGATCAAGCTGCTCCGTATCGCCTATCGCCGTCAGGCCAATGCGATGCAGGAAATGGTCGATCTTCGGGTCGTAGGACAGTCCAAGCATCGGCACCATCCGGTTCGCCGCGTAGATAAGCGCATGAAGTCGCATGCCGAACAGAACATCGCAACGGCTTACCTCCAGCAGCATCTGCTGCGGGTCATCGCCGGGAGCGGCCAGCTCCACCGAGCTCCCCTCGCCAAGTTTGCCGCGCAGCCGTTCGATCATCTCTTGCGACGTCACCACGTCGGAAGGGGTATGGAACGGAAGAAACCGCAGCGTGACGGAGCGGCGCTTCGACAAAGCGATCAGCGCTTCCGCCGCGCGCGCCAAGTCGGCGCCGTCTTGGCGCCAGCTCCGCAGCGACACGCCGACGATCGGCGTGACAGACGCGTCCGACGCGACAGGCACAACAGGCGCGTCCTGCGAAACTGGCGGCTTGACGCCGCGAAGCGCAGCTTCCCCGAGTGCCGCCTGGCCTCTTCCCGTCGACAATTGCGAAGCGCTATCCGCAATTGCGGATCCAGCGAGGTCGGCCGCGAGCGCCCCGCTTGGCGCTTGCAATGCGTCGGCATTCACCGATGTCTCTGCGCCCTCCGGCAACGGCAACCCCATAACGGGATCGGGTACAACTTCGATCCTCTCTCGCGCTACGCCAATTCGTGCGAGCAAGTCCGCAGATTCGGCATCCCGAACGGATACATAAGCGCTTCGCCGCATAACGCCGCGAATGAGCGGATCCATCCAGCGGCGATTTACCGGTCCGATGCCCTGGGCATAAGCGAACGTCGGTTTGCCCAGCAGCTGGGCCAGTCTCATGATTCCGGTATAATACGGAATCGTCTTCGTTCCCGTAGCGTCTTGCAACAAGCTCCCGCCGCCGCTAATGAGGCCGTCGCAGCCTCGCAGCGTCCGCAAAATGTCGGCCGGACGCATGCGATGCGCCGCTTCCACGCCGTACATGGAGCTCGTCCACGCCGGATCGGCGCTGAGGACGACCGGCTGGACACGCACGCCTTGGGCCGCTCCTTGCTCTTCTAGCGCCAGCAGGATGGAGCGCAGGACCGCTTCATCTCCGCTGTTGCGGTAGCCGTAGTAACCGGATATGGCTATGCGGACGGTTTGCGAATGTGAGGCTGAACCCATCTGCGCCAAGCTCCCTCCAATAAGATCCAGGCTCCGATACATACGAGTCCGATCAGAATGCCAGCTCCGAGACCAAGCAGCGTGCGGATCGTCGAGATGTACAGAGGCGTATGCAAGTGGGTAAACGTGCTTACCATGGACAATTGCCCCATCGTCCCGACGATAATGAGCACCCAAGCCGCGCGGTATCGAATCGCCAGGAACAAGCCCAGCAGAAGCGGCGGATGGCCTAACATAAATTCCTTGAATCTCGGACGTACGCCGAACGTCGATTCCAGCCAGCCGCGTATCAGCAGTTCGATGGAGCTAACTTGTCCGGCATTGCCCGAACGGGAGATATAATAGAAGCCGATAGCGCCGATGACAACCGCGCCCACGACCATCAATAAAGTGATGGGACGAGACAGGATGCCGATCGCGCGTTTGACAACGCCATGACCGTCGCTGCCCTCATACAAGAACACGTAGAAGGCTACAAGAAACAACGGCGCAAAGAACAGGACGCTGACGCCGCGGAACTGCTCCAGCACCAGGCTGTACGTAATATTGTGCAACAGGCCAAACACGAGCGGTACCGCCGATAGCGTAATCAGCGTGCCGACGATGAACCAGCTAAGCGCGGTGACGATCCGCTTGCCGGCAGGCACGTCAGGGAATACCCACTGCGTTCTTGGCTCGCCTTCGTAAGAAGCTCCGCCCACCTTCCAGGTTTCGCCGCCCACCATCCTACGATTGCCGATCGTCCGGGCATAGATGCGGTTCATGACCCAGATCATCGCGAGCGTTGGTCCGCTTACCGCGGCGCCCAGCGCGAGCGCTTGCTCCATAAGCGAGCTGTTAAGCACATACAGGCCTGCCGATCCCACGAGTCCGAGCAGGAATACCGGTATCGCGAGCGCGGGTAAGAATGCTGCGACCAGAAGCGTAATGATCGCAATGGCGCCAAGCGCTACGACCGCGCGCACGGGCTTCTCCCACGAGGCGTTGACGTTCTCGAACGGCTGCGCTACCCCATGCGGGAAGCCAGCCTCCTCGAGCTGGGCGATAACGCCGTCCTCGCCGCCCATTACCATCGCCAGCTTGTCCGCGGAATGGTTCAACTTGCCGGTATCCATGCTGGATTGCAGCATCGTGTTCAAGAAGAACATGCGGATATTGCGATCCTTGGCTGCCAAAAGAAAGCGGTCGGCAATGCCTTCGCGCGTCATCTCGATACTGTCTTCAGGCGATAAGGAATACACCCTTACCACATTATAATCTGTCATATAAGCAAGTTTATGAATGCCTTGCTGCGGCTTCTTGAGATTCTCGATCGCCGTCAGCCCGATTCCGTAATCATTAAGCAGCGTGCCGAAGCTATCCAGACTGCCCAAAGCGCCTTGATCGCTTGCGCCCTTGGACTTCTCGCCGTCGAACAGCAGTCTTGTCACGCCATAATCTTTGAGCATGGCAAGCTGCGCGCTGGTACGCTCTGCGTCATAAGGAACCACTCTGTCCGAGAATCTCGCAAGAATGTGGAATCCCTTTTCGCGGAGCTTCTCCAGCGACATCGGGTCGAAGTCCATCGTCTTGAGATGAACGGCGGTCAGAGCTTGCTCCACCACCATGCCGTTCCGATCGCCGAAGGACCAGTCGCGGTAAGTCACGCCCGAGCGGTCAAGCGCCTCGCGCACGACCTTGCCCACCTTCTCTTCCTCTTCCTCGCCCGCGAACAGGATGTACGTATAATTGACGCGTTCGCTAGGCAGCTTGCCCTGCAGAAGCGCGGCGTCCTTCTCGTTGTAATACGTCAACCTTCCTGCCTGGCTAAGTTCCTTCAGAGTGCTTTCGTAGACGGCCATCGTATTGACGCCCGCTTCCTTCAGCAATCCCAGTTGCTCGTCCAGAAACTCTCGTGGATTCGCCTGATGTTCAGCCACCTCGATCAGATCTCTGTAATCGAATGCGTACTCCACCGTATTGGCGGAGTCCTCCATCGTCATCCTTTGAAGGCCCAGCGGCAATGCCGCCACGATTCCGATCAGCGTAATGACCCATAACCATATTTTCGCTTGCCTATTCCATCGCTGCCATAACATACGCACGTAAATCCTCCGTTCCACCTCTAAGCTTGCTTATCGATTACTGAACGCCGTCGACGCGGGACATAACGGCTTCCTTCAACGTTTGCAGAGCGGACTTCGCCGACTCCGGGGAATCCTGCTTCACCGCAAAATAAACCTTGATCTTCGGCTCCGTGCCCGACGGCCGCAGGCAGAACCAGGAACCGTCGGCTCGACGATACTTGAGCACGTTCTCCGGACGAAGTCCGTCCAGGCCCGTGCTGTAGTCCAGCACTTCCGTCACCTTGACGCCGCCAATCTCCGCGGGCGGGTTCGAACGCCAGTCGTTCATGATGGCGCCGATCTGCGCAACGCCGTCGATGCCCTTGAGCGTGCGGGATTCCAGCCCTTCCAGATAGCTGCCGTACTCCGCGTACAGCTCCAGCAGCACGTCATACAGCGTCTTGCCTTGGCTGCTGTAGTAAGCCGCCGCTTCGCAGATGAGAAGCGAGGCGACGATCGCGTCCTTGTCTCTGGCATAGGTGCCGCTCAGATAGCCGTAGCTCTCTTCGTAGCCGAACAGGAAGGAACGCTCCCCTGTTTGTTCGTAACTTGTCATTTTCTCGCCGATATATTTGAAGCCGGTCAGCGTATTTTCTACTTCCACGCCAAATGATTTCGCGATGTCCGCGCCCATCTCGCTGGTTACGATCGTCTTGACGACGACGCCGTTATCCGGCAGCAGGCCGCGTTCTTTAAGCAAACTCAGCTTATAATAAACCATGATGGCGCCGGATTGGTTGCCCGACAGCACCACGTATTCGCCTTCGTTGTTCTTCACGACCGCGCCCATTCGGTCCGCGTCCGGATCCGTGCCGATGATGATATCCGCGCCAACCTTTTTCGCCAGCTCGATCGCAAGCGTAAACGCTTCGCGCTCTTCGGGATTCGGCGACTTCACCGTGCTGAAATTGCCGTCCGGCTGCTCCTGCTCGGGCACGATATGTACATTGCGGAAACCCGCGCCCTTCAGCGCCTCGCGAACCGGCACATTGCCGGTACCGTGCAGCGGCGTGAATACGATGCTGAACTTTTCTCCCAGCTCCCCTTGCAGCAATTCCCGGTTCAGGCTTTCTCCGACGACCGTCTCTAAGTATTCGCGATCCGCCTTCTCGTCCAGCCAAACCAACAGTCCTTGCGCCTCGGCCTCTTCGCGTGAAATCCGCTTCACTTCGCCCAAGCTTCCGATCTGCGCAATTGCCGCGATGACTTGCTCCGCATCCTCCGGGATCAATTGGCAACCATCCGCCCCGTAAGCCTTGTAGCCGTTATATTCCGGCGGGTTATGGCTTGCCGTCACGACGATGCCTCCGCTCGCGCTCAGCGCTCTTACCGCATAGGACAGCTGCGGTGTCGAACGGAGCGAACGGAACAAGTACGTTTTGATGCCGTTGCCCGCCAGCACTAGCGCGGCGTCCAGCGAAAATTCCGGCGACATGCGGCGTGAATCGTGCGCAATCACTACGGATGGCGACGCGCCTTGCGACAACAGCCAGTTCGCGAACCCTTGCGTCGCTTTGCCCACGGTATACACGTTCATCCGGTTCGTGCCGGCGCCGATTACGCCGCGCAGACCTCCAGTGCCGAACTCCAGGTTGCGGTAAAAGCGATCCGCGATTTCGTTTTCTTGGCTCGAGATGCCGGCCAGCTCTTCTTTGGTCGCGGCATCGATCAATGGATCGCCCAACCAGCCTTCATATTGCAATTGAATCTGTTCTTTGTTTATCATAAGGATTCCCTCCGCCACTTATCGAAATTTGGTTTTATCTAGGCCCGCTCCGACAGCGCAAACATCAATTCGCCCTCTGCAACGATCTTTTCTCCAACCTTCGCTGTAGCTTGTCCCTTGCCGATCGGTCCTTTGAGGCGCGTAATCTGCACCTCCAGCGTGAGCGTATCGCCCGGCTTCACTTGATCGCGGAACCGGAAGCCGTCGATGCCCGCGAAAAAGCCCAGCTTGCCCTTGTTCGCTTCCACCATGAGCATAGCGACAGAACCGACTTGCGCAAGCGCCTCGACGATCAATACGCCCGGCATAACGGGATAACCCGGGAAGTGGCCGACAAAATGCGGCTCGTTCATCGTCACGTTTTTGATACCGACGGCTCTGACGCCCGGCTCAACCTCAACGATGCGGTCGATCAGCAAGAATGGGGGGCGGTGCGGAATAATCTCCTGGATTTGATTGATATCTAACATTTAATAAGCTCCTCTCATGTCCGTGTCCGTATAAAACATGTCCTAGTCAGAAACACTAAGGTTATCCTGCGCAAAACTGCAGTTTGCGAAGGTTAAGATAAGGAGGCTTGGCGAAGAACCCGAAGCGTTCGTCGCCCGGCCTCTTTCTGTCCTGTGCGATGATGATGCTAAAGCGTTACATGTGAGGGGTCTTGGGCTGAGGCGGATTCAATGTCCGATACGAGGCCGCATAGACGAACGTGGTCACGAACGAAAAAGCGATCACAACCCATAAGTATGTCGAAGCAAACGACGCCTCGAAGAAGATGAACATGATGGCCGCATAGAACATGACCGTTGTCAGCTTCCCCATCCAATTGGCCGGCACGTTTTTCTTTTTGCGGAAGTGAGAGATAAGCCCTGCGGCTATCATTCCCAAATCGCGCAAAAACATCGCACCTGCCGCCCACCAGGAAATATGCCCCGAAACGAGCAGCGACACGATTACCGTGAACAGCATCAGCTTGTCGGCCAGCGGGTCCAGCATCTCCCCTGCGGGAGTCACCTGACCGTACCTTCTGGCGATATGACCATCCAGCACATCCGTCACGCCGGCGGCGACCACGACAAGAAACGCGGGAATCATGTGTCCGCTGACGAATATTCCGATATAGACGGGAATGAGGACGAAACGCAGCGACGTCAACAAATTCGGCAGATTCAACACATCACGCTCCCCGGCGATTGTCCATACATGGTCTACCTTGGTTCCCAACTATTATAAACTACCTCCTCGAAAATGAAAACAAATCCATATCGACCTCAGTCCCGGGACTGATTGCCTAAAAATTGTCTCCATGATAAAATACTGACTTAGCGTTCAGTATGATGTAGTCGGCCCCGACTCCCCACTGGAAAGAAGGTGAAATTTGAACAAAAAACAACTCCAAAGCGAAGAAACCAAACATCGAATCGTCGAAGTCGCAAGCGAGTTATTTGCAAAAAAGGGATACAACGCCGCCTCCATCCTGGAGATGGCCGCAGCCGCCCAATGCAGCAAAGCCAACATTTATTATCACTTCAAGAGCAAAGAAGGGCTTTTCCTGCATATTGCCGAGCTGCTCGAGACCGAATGGTATCGCAATTGGGAGGTCCATAAGACCGGTTACGACACTGTGACCGAGCAACTGTTCGGAGTGATTGAATTCTCCACCAAGCAGGGACTCGCTCATCCGCTCTATATGGCTGCGTGTGAATTTATTGAGGGCCATGCCGAAGGATCCAGCGCGGTCAGGAAGCTGCTCGCGGCCAAGATCGAGAAGAATCGGCTATTCTACGAAGGCCTGATGACGGAAGGCATTGTCAGCGGAGAGTTCAAGCCGGGCAACGCCAGACAATACGGTATTATATTAGAAGGCATGGTGCGGGGCATCAGCGAAACGGCCGGCAGCATGAACCCAATGGAAACACTGGAGCTTTACAAAGCCGCCCTTAATGTTCTGCTGCATGGAATTGTACGGGAACAATAAGGCCACACTACAAGACAAAATTGTTTATTTTTTTATGAATACGGAGGGTACCTTTCATGCAAAGCGCAGCATCCGCGCCAGGACCCGGATCGATCGATCTGGGCAACATCAAACGACTGCCGATACTAATCTCGCTCATCATCGGCGCATTTTTCTCCATTCTTAATGAAACGTTACTGAACATCGCATTCGTTGATCTTCAGAAGGAATTCAACGTTGCCTACACAACCATCCAATGGTTGTCAACCAGCTACATGCTTGTCGTCGCGGTGCTTATTCCGGCGTCGGCCCTGCTCGTACAGTGGTTTACGACGAGACAAATGTTCCTCGGCGCCATGATTCTATTCTCCGTCGGAACGCTCGTGTGCGCCGTTGCGCCGCAGTTCTCCTTCCTGCTCGGCGGACGCATCATCCAGGCATTCGGCACAGGCCTTATGCTGCCGGTTATGATGAATACGATTCTGGTTCTGTACCCGCCCGAGAAGCGCGGAGCCGCCATGGGCAGTATCGGTCTCGTCATCATGTTCGCGCCTGCGATCGGACCAACTCTCTCCGGTCTGATTCTTGAATCCATGAATTGGAGATGGTTGTTCTATCTCGTACTTCCGTTCGCGATCTTCGCAGTCATATTCGCGTTTATCTTCCTCAAGAACGTTACCGATGTAACCAAACCGCGGGTTGATATCCTCTCCATCCTGTTGTCCACGGTCGCGTTCGGCGGCATCGTCTATGGCTTCAGCAGCCTTGGCGAAGTGGAGAACGGCTGGTCGAATCCACGCGTCTATGCGTTCGTCGCTGCCGGAAGCGTAGCGCTCGCCTTATTCATCTGGCGTCAGCTCACCTCCAAAACGCCGATCCTGGACCTTCGGGCGTTTAAAGCTCCGATGTTCTCCTTTGCCACCGTGCAGGTCATCATCGTTATGATGTCGCTGTTCTCCACACTGATGCTGCTGCCGATTCTGATGCAGCAAGGTATGGGCATGACCGCGTTCGCAGCAGGTCTCGTGCTGTTGCCGGGCGGCATTCTGAACGGTTTCCTATCTCCTATTACCGGCAAGCTGTTTGATAAGTTCGGCCCGAGAGCGCTGGTTATTCCAGGCTGTGCGATTCTCGTGCTGGTCATGTGGTTATTCACGCGCATCACGCTCGACACCCCAACATCGACGATCGTTCTGCTGCACTGCACAATGAGCATAGCGATGTCCATGATCATGATGCCGGCTCAGACTAATGGCCTGAACCAATTGACTCGCCAGTATTACCCGCATGGCACGGCTATCATGAACACCCTGCAGCAAGTTGCCGGCGCGCTTGGCATCGCGTTCTTCATCAGCGTAATGTCGTCGGGAACCAAAGATTTTGTACTTACGGCGGCTGACCCGACTGATCCTGTGCTTGGAGCCCTCGCTTTGAATGCAGGTATCCACGACGCTTTCCGGCTGGGCATGATCTTCGCGATCGTCGCTCTTGTATTGTCCTTCTTCATTAGAAGATCCGTGTCTCCCAAAGAAGAGGGAGCCGCTGAGCCTCGCATGAGCGCAACGCATTAATAGGGCAACGGGGCAGAAGGCAGCAGGGAGTCTTGCAAGTTCCTTGCTTCCTTGCTCCTTGTTCTTTGAGCTAACTGACATGATAAAGAGCCTCTCCTGATGAAGGGGCTTTTGTTATGGCTCGATTGTGTATGGTTTTTCATACTCGCGTACCACGAACGGAACGGTTTTTTCCAAATAACGTCTCTCCTAAACAACAAAAAAGCCCCCCGTCACCAGGAGGACTCGCGTCAGGCCACGGGCCTGGAATGAATATAGCCAATCAAGACTCTGCAAAAACGAGGTCGTACAAGTGCTGCCAAGTCGACCATTTAAACACTTCATCCTTGGGTGCGTCCCCGAGGAACACATATCCGGCATACAAGCCGACGATGAGCATCACAATCATGACGACGGGGACGATACTCTTGCGGAACAGCCAGAAAGACACGACTGCCCATCTCGGGTATTCGCGTTCCTCTTCCGCTTCCTCATCCCACTCCGGTTCGTTTACCGGCTTTTCCGGTTTCGCCGACCTTTCCGGCTTCACCGGCCCTTCCAACTTCACCGGCTCCGCCGGCTTCCTCTTGCCGAAGGTCAGCTTCGCCTTCTTAGCAGGGACTTCCTTCTCTTGATCATTCGCTGTGCTCGAGCTCGAGCTCGACGAAGATCCGCCATGCCGTTCCATACGGGACAATCCGCTGCTCCTCATGGGAGTCCTCAGCTCGGCCGTTGCTCCGCCTGCTCTGACTCCGCCCGGGGCAGGTCTGTCTTCCAATTCGATACGGCTCGAATCTCTTCGTTCGTCAGCCATACGATCACCTTCATTCCATCCTACGCGCGCATCGTGTTCGCAATACCCATCATCGTATCGCTGGACGATAACGCTCTTGCTGCCAATTGATAAGCGCGCTGGACATTGATTAGCTCTGTCATCTCGTCGGTAAGCTGTACATTAGACTGCTCTAAGTAGCCTTGACGCAGAGCGATCCGATTATCCATCGTCGGCACAATCTCCTGCACGACGTCGTCGACATTAATGCCGAACGCAATCGTGAACAAATTGTCCGCCACCGGCGTAAGCGCCGCAGGGCGCGAAGCTTGCAGCAGCTTGATGCTGCCGAGCTCAATCGTATTCTCGGAGGATACACCGCGAACCGTGCCATCGGCATCCACGCGCAGCGTGAACCCTGCCGGCAGCACAACGTTGCCCTCCACGAATCCGCCGTTGCCGTCAGGCACGTTCGCCACAACCGGATAACCGTCTTCCGTTGCCAAAATCGTATCACCGTTTGCCCGCATCGTCAACTGGAACGCTCCGTTGCGCGTGTAAGCGCGCGTCCCCGCACCATCCACCTGGACCTCGAACAAGGCGTTGCCTTCGATGGCGAGATCCGAAACATTGTCCGTCGACTTAAGCGGACCTTGCGTCAGATTGGGCTGGATCATCGTCACCCGTGCTCCCCAGCCTTGATTGAGATCCAAAGGCGTCAGCCGTCCCGGCCGTTCGAATGAACCCGGCTGCGTCTTCATATTCGTCAGCAGATCCTCGAAGGACGCTTCCTTCTTCTTGTAGCCGACCGTGTTGACGTTGGCAATATTATCCGATAACAGATCCAGCTTCTGCTGGAGGGCGTTCATCGACACCATGGCGTTAATCATCGAAGCGTTCATGCCGCGTAATTCCCCCTTGTTCCCTTAGTCATTAAACGCGGCCAATCTCGTTCGCCGCCTTCTGCAAGCTCTGGTCGTAGAATTGGATGACCTTCTGGTTCGCTTCGTATGCGCGCAGCGCCGCCATAAGATCCACCGAGGCTTGCGCCGCATCGACGTTGGAGCGCTCTATGAAGCCTTGTCTGACTTCGATACGCTCATCTGCTGCAATCGCCTGCACTTCTCCCTCGCCGTTCTTGAAGCGGAAGTTGCCATTGCCTTCGCGCACGAGATCATTCGGATTTTCGATCCGGGAGATGAGCAGCTGCGCGCCGACATCGTTGCCATCCTCGTCGATAAAGCGTTGATCCGCCGTAAGCACCAGGTTGTCGAGCCCTACGCCTTGCGGCAGAGTAATCGGTTGTCCGTTCGTGCCAAGCACGAAGGAACCATCGCCTGTCATCAGGAAGCCGTCACCCGTTAACGTAAATTTGCCGCCGCGCGTGTAACGGATCTCGCCAGACGGATCCTGCACCGTAAAGAATGCCTGAGGCTGAAAGACCACCTCGCCGTCAGCCGATACCATCTTGCCGGATGCGTCGAAAGTAAGGCCGTCCACTTCGATGTCCGAGATCAACGCGAAGTCGGAGGATTGATTCGTCTGCGTCAAGTCGCCTTGCAGATGAATGGACAAGCTCTCCTCGGCGAACACCCCGCTCGTCCATCGGCCGATCTCCGTCCGCTCCGCGCCTTGTACTCCCGTCATGGATAGAAGCATCTCCGGGAATGAACGCGTCACGGCGTTCGTCTGTTTGTATCCCGGCGTATTGATATTGGATATATTATTCGTAACCGTATCATGTCGGCGTTGCTGCGCAATCATGCCGGACGCTGCCGTATATAGACCTCTTAGCACGGTACTCCTCCTAAGTTCTGTCCTACGTTCTGCTCAATGTGATTACTCTTCTATATTTATCGGTCCGGAATCAAGACCGCTTAATAGCTGAACATGAGACCAGAGACTTATATTCCGCCTCGGCGCGCCCCCCTAAGGCGCCCTACCCGCGGGAATCCGCCGCTTCTGCCAAGCTTGTCCGCCCTTGCTCCGCCATGCTGCCCCTATGCCTGGGTCCCCATCCAAAGCTTCTATGCCGCAAGGCTTATTTCTTGAGCCTGTCCAAGTGATCGAGCAGAATGCCCGTCCCTTTTACGACGCAGTGCATAGGATTCTCCGCGATGAGCACCGGCACCTTAAGCTCGTCCGCCAGCAACGCGTCCATGCCCCCCAGCAGCGCTCCGCCGCCGGTCAGAATCACGCCTCTGTCGATGATATCCGCCGACAGCTCCGGCGGCGTCTGCTCCAGCACGTATTTGGCTGCGGCTACGATCGACATAACAGAATCCCACAACGCCTCTCGCACTTCGTGAGAGCGAATCGTTACGGTCAGCGGCAAGCCGGAGACCATATCCCGGCCTCGAATATCGATCTCTTCGTTCCGATTCTCCGCATAGACAGTGCCGATCTTGATCTTGATATCCTCGCTGGTCCGTTCCCCGATCAAAAGCTTGTACTTATTTTTGATGTACTTCATGATGGCATCGTCGAACTTGTCGCCCGCCACCTTTATGGAAGATGCCGTTACAATGTCGCCCATAGACAGCACCGCTATATCCGTTGTGCCTCCGCCGATGTCCACAACCATGTTGCCGCTAGGTTGGAAGATGTCCATGCCGGCGCCGATCGCGGCGGCCTTCGGTTCTTCCTCCAGGTAGACTTCCTTCGCGCCGCTTCTCTCCGCCGCTTCCCGTATCGCCTTCTGTTCGACGGACGTAATGTTTGTCGGCGCGCAGATCAGAATGCGGGGACGGCTAAACCACTTGCGGCCATCCACCCGGTCAATAAACGCTTTCAACATAATTTCCGTAATCTCAAAGTCGGCGATGACGCCGTCCCGCAGCGGACGGATCGCCACAATGTTGCCCGGCGTACGTCCAACCATACGGTGCGCGTCCTCGCCGACCGCGAGCACTCGCTTCGAATCGCTTTCGATCGCAACGACCGAAGGCTCGTCAAGCACAATACCTCTACCTTTCACATGAATGGATACGTTAGCCGTCCCCAGATCAATCCCGATATCCTTGCTTAGCATAAGGCGTAAGTCCCCCAACTAATAAATTGTACGTAGGCGTTCCATTTGGCCTTCCAACATCCGTGGAAAAACCCCTAACGTACATTATTCGTCAAAAAAGACCAAAATCCTCTCTTCGCCAAGCAATTTTTGATGAATATTCGGGTAATGTCAGACCTTGCCCGCAGCGAGCACTTCGCGCTTCTTGGAGCTGGTTTTCTTGTACTTGATCTTGGTCGCTTCGCCTCCTCTAAGATGCCGGATCGACTTGTGGTACTCGAGAATGTGCTTTACCTGGTCGGCCAGGTCCGGGTTAATCTCCGGCAACCGCTCGGTCAAATCCTTATGCACCGTGCTCTTGGACACGCCGAATTCTTTGGCGATCGTCCGCACCGTATGCTTCGTTTCCACGATGCAGCGGCCTATTTTAATGGTTCGCTCTTTGATGTAATCGTGCACGTTCCCGCCTCCCTACTCGAGATAGTTTGGTACATTATATGAGTGGAGTGGGTATATATTCGTTGTGGCCAAGCGTGACAAGCCCGGAAAGTGAATATTTTTGCAAAAAAAGAAGCAGGCCAGGGAAAAATCCCTTGCCTGCCCGCGGTTTCGGACGACTTTCGTCCTAGTGCGAAATTACTTGACGATATAATCCGCCGGGTTGACCGGCGACCCGTTGAGACGCGTCTCGAAGTGGAGATGCACGTCGAGGTCGCTCTCAAGCTCGCTGCGGCCCGCCTTGGCGATGATCGTGTTTTGCTCAACGTCGTCGCCCTCCGCCACTTGGACGTCCGAGAGGCTCTGATACACCGTCACAAGACCGTTGCCATGGCTAATCTCCACGATATTGCCGTTCGTCGGATGTTGCTTCACCAAAGTTACTTTGCCGGACAGTGCCGCCAGAACATCGAATGGCGTACCGTTGGGATCAACAAAGTCGATGCCCGTATGAGCCGTAAAGGAATTGCCGACCTGGATCAGCGCCGCTTCCTTCTCGGCCTCGCTTGCGTCCTCATCATAATACAGCGTTTCCTTCTGCAGCGCATTGTAGTCGGCTACCGGCCATGCCATCTTCTCGTCGCCCGTGATCACGCCCACGACATCCTCGCCCTTGCCTGTCTCTCCGTTCCCTTGTGCTTCTTCAGCGGCGTTGTCCGGACCCATTGTCGCTTGGTCCGTCTCACCCGACCCCTGATAGATCCACATGAGAGTAACGATAATTGCTGCCGCAGCCATGAAGATCGCTGGAGAAACCCATCGCTTTGCGAATAGCTTCTTCAGTCCGCTGCTAGAGTTTGCGGCAGACGCGCCTCCCAGACTATTTTTGGGAGTTTCTTGCTTGTTTTTGTTTTGGTTTTGTTCATTCATTAGCTATCACCTCACTAGCCATTGTTGCCAGATCTGCTAGGTTTATACGTGAGGCATAGCATTTTTTAAGAGTTTATCCTAATCGTGCATGTTCAAGAAGTACGGCTTTCAGCACAGTAGAGTATGCATCGAGTATCACATCGAGATCGATAGGAACCTTTGCGGCCTCTTATGGTAGATTCGAGGCTTGTTCGACCTTAGTCCCGGAGTAGTAATGAAGCAGAATATCCACGGCCGTACGGCCTTCCTTGGCCATCCCGTTCGCTCCCCACTGGCTCATGCCGACTCCGTGCCCGAAGCCGTAGGTTGTAAACGTAATGCCCTCCTTGCCAATCTTCCAACTGAATTGCGAGGATGCCAGTCCTAACCGCTCTCTCACTTCTCTTCCGGTAAAGGCCGTCCCGTTGACCGATATAGACTTGATTCGATTGCCCTCCGTTTTATCGACCAGTTTAATAGAGGGCTTGCCCTTCGCCTTCTTTCCTTTCATTCCCATCAGCTTATAGAATCGCGAGAGCTCGAATGTCTCCTCTTGCTCGTATCGGGGCGAGATCGACTTGTCCCATGGGCTGTCGACGCTGCGCAAGTAAGGGAGCGACATCGTCCAATACTCCTCGGAATTTTCCGTGTATCCGTTGCTGGTCGAGAAAAAGGCTGCCTGAATCGGTTCTCCCTCGTAGGTGACAACGAGTCCTTCCGTCTCGCGGACGGCCTGGGCAAGCTTCGCCAGATTTTCCGCCTCCGCCTCTCCCTCCCAACGCCTGCCGAGCTCCTTCTTCGATACGTACACTTGATGCTCCACCGTATCCGAGACATCCGCCCCCCGGCTCGCCAGCTCATTGTCGCCCGAGGCCAGTCTGCGAACGATATAGGTCCTTGCCGCGATCGCTTGCGCCTTCAGCGCCTCGAGCTCGAAGTCGATCGGCATCTCCCCCGCCAGCACACCCATTACGTAGGTCTCGATCGGCACCTTCTCTACCGTGCCCGTACCGGTCAGATAGACTCGGACGGTTACTCCCTCAAGCGCGCCCTTAACGGCAGGCTCGGCTTGCTTCGGAGACTTGCCAACCGAGGTGACGTCTTCCGGAGCTTGCTGAGATGTTTCCGGCGGGCTCACATCGCCGGTTGCTCCTTTAGACACCATACCCGGCGAACCGGCTTCCCTATCAGTTGGCTGCTTACCCCGATCCTCCGACTCGACGACAGGTACAGCCCCAGCGTGAGTGCCGGGCTTCTCAGCCATATCCGAAGCCGCGGCGTCCTTTCGGATATCGTCGGATGCATCGACCGCTTGTCCGAGTTTCCCGTTTCCGACCGGATCCGCGAACGACATGAAGGCCGGCTGCTTGTCGTCCGCGAATCCGCCTCGCGCTTCCGTCATTGCCTGCATGTCCGCTTTGCCTTCCGCGCTCTCCTCCGTCAGAAACCATCTCATTCCGAAAACGACACAGCCCAGCGCGACTCCTACCCCGAAGACAGACCACCATTGCTTGTTGACCGGAATAAAAATGGCCTTTGACCTGCCAAACCATCCTGTTGCTCTTATGCTACCCTACGCTCCTTCCCTGACAGGCTGCGCAGCCCTCTTTCATTCAGCGCGGATGAGAGGGATCCTCTATCCTCTTAACCGCCTGTACTACATTCTATGAGCCTGATTAGTAGGGTAGAAGAACAAAATCATGATTGGAAGTTTCGAATGCACGAGCTTGCAGATATTTAGACTGCATCGGCGCGTGTACGGCACCGATCCGGCTCCGTGAGAAAAACTCCTAGCGGAGCACTTCGGGAATCATTGCCAGGATATCTTCCGCCTGCAGAGAGACGGCATATACGCGGACATCGCGAATCGCGCCGCCAAAGGCGGCTTTTCCTTCGGAGTCTCCGAACGCGTCCTGGCCAAATCGACCCCCGTAACCTCCCGGATGTTCGTGAGCGCGCACCATGACAAACGAAGCTTTCGCTTCCGCAACCATCGCTCCTCCGGCATATAATCGCAATTGCCCTTCTTCGAACACCAGGGCAACATGCTGCCATTGACCGACTGACAGCGCCCCCGCTTCTCCGGCCGCTATCAGTTGGCCGCCATGCGAACGAACGACGCCCTCCAGACGCCCGTCGCGCAACCGCAGCGCAAGGCCGTTCTCCGTATCTCCTTCGTCATACAGCACTTGAGTCCCTTGCAGGGAATCGGGACGGATCTGCAGAGCTACCGTCCTTAACGTAAATTCATCGTGCTGGAAGCCGGACGAACCCCATGTCGACACCCTCACCGGAGCATACGTCGTCGTCGGATAACGCGCTTGCAGCGCATACCGCTCCAGCAGGAGCCGCAGCTCGCCCTCCGATATCGGGAATACGGTCGCGTGCCTGGCTCGATACGGAATCCGCGTCTTGCTCTCCTCCAGCTCTTCCGACCATCTAATCATATCCGTCGACTCCATCATGCCAAATTTTCCATATGCCCAGTAGTCGTACAACAGCAGCCACTTCCCCTCGCGCTCGATCCATAGAAACTCCGGCGCCTCCGTATAGTCGGGCGTTCGGAATCCGGGAACCGGTTCGTAAGGACCCTCCAGCCGGTCGGCAGCCGCCAGGAAGTTCATAGGGGCATGCGGGAAGCGCGCCGGCTCGTACACATGACTCTCATCCTTGACCGCCATGTAAAAACGGCCTCCATGTTCGGCGATGCTCGCATCGATCGTCTGGAAGCCCGGATCAAAAAACAATTCTGCCGGGGAGAACGTCATCCAATCCCTGGTGCGGGCCGCATAATGTTTGCTGTTGCTTAAATCCTTACCCGTGCTTGACGCCCAGTACACCAGATATTCGCCCGTAGCGGCATCGCAACTGAATTCCGGAGCCCAGGAGTTGACCGTATCGGGGACATTCCGCATCAGCGGCAGCACCCGTTCGTCCGTCCAATGGATCAAATCATCCGAGACCGCGTAGCCGATCGAAGGCCCCTTGGGACGGATCGTATACACCATATGCCATTTCCCGTCGGCTCCGCGCCCGATGAAGGGATCTCGCAATATCCCTTCGCCCACCGAGGCGGCCCATACCGGCTTGTTCCCGTTCAGCTCATACCAGCGCCTTCCATCCCGGCTGTAGGCATAGTGCAGCTGTTCGACCTTATGCGTCTGCCCCGGTCCCGAGCGAAAATACCCCATTAGATACGCTTGTTGTTCTGCTTGTTGTTCAACATGGTTTTCCTTCATAACGGCATTCTCCCATCTTTAGCGAATCAGGACACCCCGGGCCGGGGCGTCCTGATGGTCTGCTTGTTAATTTTTGCGCAGCGTATTCGAATGGTGATAGCTTGATCCGTTGCTATTCTCGGCGGTGATTCTGTAATAGTAGGTCACGCCGGAGACAGCAGTCGTATCGGTGTAGGACGTTCCCGTGATGCCGGATTGCAGAACCGCAAAGTTCGTATGCGGCTGCGTGCTTCGGTATACGGTATAGCTGTCCGCATTGACGCGATAGATTCGCGTCCAGTTGTAGTTGACTTGCTCGTTCAAGGTATACAGGCCGAACTTGCCGCTGGAGAAGGTACTGTCCGTCGCGGTCAGGATCGGGCCCAGATGATTGACGGAGCCTTCGATCGTGCTGCCTTGCACGCGAATATGCATAAGCAGCTTGGATGTATCCAGGGCGGGGGCATTCAGTTGGGCCCGGGTTTTGCTGGCCAGGACGGTTTCCACCCCTCCTGCTACTTTCACGATTTTGAAGCGATCCTCATTGACGTTATAAACGAACTTGTAGTAGTTGGCATTGTCCACGTAACGCGCGACTACGCCGTATGCATAAGCCGTCTTGCCGGAGGCCGCCGCCGCTTGCTCAAGCATAGCCTCTCCTTCGTAGTTGCAGGTCGCGCTTGTGCTGAATATCGTCAGCCCCGCGCCCGATAGAGGCGACTGATAGAAGCTTGCGCCCCGTCCGCTATCGGCAACAACCGGCCAGCTACCTTGCTGCGCTGTCCAACTGTCGGCGACTCCGTCCTCGAAGTATTCCCGATAGGTCTCGGTCCGCGTAGGACTCCAGCTCATGCTGATCGATGCGGACGATTCGCCCGTAATGACCGCGTCATGGGGTGCGAGCGGCCGCCATCCCGCCACCGCAGCCGTCATCTCGGAGGAAGCGCCGCTCTCTCCCCTGCCGTTATAGGCCGTTACGACAAAGTAATAAATCGTGCCCGGCGTCAGTCCGGTGATTAGCTGGCCGAGATTATTGCCGACATCGATCGTATTCGGATACGTTCCGGGAGTCGTCCCGTATTTGAGCTTGTAGCCCGTCGCCCCCGGAACGCTCTGCCACTCCACGGCGAGATTGCCGTAAGTCTCCGCATAGGCGCGTCTGGCCATCGGCGCCGAAGGCGGCGACAACAAGACGGAGGTTTCATTGGAGGCGGCGCTTTCGCCCGTTGCGTTATAAGCCGTTACGACAAAATAATATTGGGCGTTATTGGACAAGCCGGTAATCGTGCGGCTTAGCACGTTGCCGACATCGATCGTAGTCGAATAACTGCCGCCGGACGTGCCGTACTTCACCTTGTAGCCCGTTGCGTTCAAGCTTTGCTGCCACTTCAGGGTTACGCTCCCGTTCCCCGCTTCCGTGTTCATAAGCACAGGCGGTCTTGGCGTATCCGGGCCTCCGCCGCGGGACCACTCCACACGCATGACGCTGTATGGAGGGACAGAGACGGGATTGCCCGTCACCGCCTCCCGCACCGTCACAACCTCGGGCGCGATCGCGCTGTTCGTCGCGAGCGGATCGGATGAGGCCGTGTAGGTTTTGGTCATGGCCGCCGTGACCGCGCTTCCGTCAAGCTTGATTTGCACCGCATGCTCGCTGGCGGACTTGTTCGTAATGACAACGTAATTGTTGCCATTGTCTCCGCGGAACGCTTGGGCGAACAAGGCAGGCATCGTGCCGCCCGTCCGGCTGACGGTATCGCCGCCCGTCACGGAAGTTCCCCAGACCGTCGTTCCTTGATTGACGGCTCCGTCGATGACCCGCAGCGAAGCTGCCGGCGTGCTGTAATAAGGAGCGAAATCCAGCGTGGTTGCATCTACGGCATTGCCATCCTGGAACGCGTCCTCCAGCACGGAACCATGGCCCTCGGAAGGCGTGAATACGCCGTTGGTGAACCGATATCCGGCCAAATAAGAGATATGCTCATTCGTAATGAGCCGCAGCACCGATTCGCTCACATAGATGCCGCCATATTGGGTGTTGTCCAGAAGACCTCCCAGCTTGACGCCGTGTTCGCCAATAAAGATTTCGGGATTGTTCAGATTGCCGGCATAATGATTGTCGATCAACGAGTTCCAGCTGTTCAAATACCCGTTCGCGTCGCTCATGGCAGCGCCCACGTTCGCCCCGTCGCCAACAAACCGATGCGTCGTAACCGCATCCCAGTAAGGGGTGGGATAGTCGAACACGTCCTCGTCGAAATTCGCCACTTGGTGGTTGCTCATCGAGATAATGGTTTTGGCGCCGGGATAAGCCGACTTGATAACGTCGTTGAACACCTTGGCGCGATTTAGATAATCCGTTCCCGATTTGAACGCCGGCTGCTGATTGCCGCTTCCGGACACGTAGAACGAAATTTCGTTGCCTAATTCGAAGTAAACGACCGGAACATGATTGTCGTACAAATATTTGGCCAGGTCGCGGGCCTGCTCCGGATTCTGTTGCAGCACATTGATCATAATGACCGCTTTGGCGCCTGTCCGCTGCAGAAATTCCACATAATCGGAAATGCGCTCCCCGCCCTTGGCGATCTGATAACGTTTGGAGTAAAGCTGATTATAATAACGCCGCGGCTCCTTCTGCGCTTGGCCCGTGTACTCGGAATCCGTCATGCCGAGCTTCCACGAGAAGCTGTTGGTGGGAGTTCCGCCCGGCCACCTGACGAAGCCGATTCGTCCGTATTCGTGGGCGGCGTCTATAAAATCGGGATCATTCATGACGATTGCGGTGCGCTCCGGTTCATTGTTGAAGCCCCGAAAGTCGGGGTTATACGTCGTGACAACGCTGGTGTCGATATCAATGACGGCGGATACAGGATCCGCATGCGCCGTCCGAGGGGTTGTGCCGCTCATCAAGAAAGCCATTGCATATACGAACATGATTGTCCATAAGCCCGTTTTCTTCATCGAACATGTCCTCCCCGACATTCGTTATTGACGTTCCGAATAGATCGCGTTCACTTCCGTCGTCAGTTGCTCTCCTCCGCCTCCAAGCCAGTCGCTCACGGCCTTGTCGATATCCTCGAGAGGGGCTTCGCCCGTAATGACTTTAACCATCGTGGACATCCACTTCGTGTTCAAGGTCGCGAAATTCACTTTCTTGTGCGCTTCCGTCTCTACCGCGAGCCCCAGCCCATGGTTCGGCCAATCGTACAGGTCATTGTTGTCGAGCCACTGCGTCACTTTTGCCGCATACTCCTGATCGCTGTATTTGTGGAGCTGAATGCCCTTGTCCGCGCGACGGAAGAAGTTGATGGACAGCAGATTGCCCGCGAACTTGGTGTCGGGAATCTTCTCGTATTTGCCGTCCGCATTTTGTTTGTAATCCACGCCTTCTACGCCATGCTTGATGAGATCGTACCCTTCATCGGACAGCATGTAGTCCAGAAGCTTCAATATTCGCTGCTGCTTCTTCTCGTCGCTCTTGGCGTTGATGACCACTTTGTTCTGCCCCATGCCATCCGTCTGCAACGCGCGGATGCCGGTCGGCCCTGCCGGCGGATGCAGCTGCACCAGCTTGGCTTCCGGGGCGTTTTTTTTCACGTTGGGCTCATCAAGACGAAGCACTTCGTTCGCATTGACGCGCTGAATGCCCACCTGCCCGTTCCAAAGCTTGTTTCTTGCGTCGGCCGGCTTCATTACCAGGAAATTGGGATCGAGCACTCCCTCCTCATGCGCTTTGCGCAGAAAGCCGATGAATGCCTTAAGCTCTTCCGTCTGCGCCTGCATCGCCACCAGCTTGCCGTCCTTCAGCGTCCATTCGTTGCCGAGCCCGAAAGCGCCCTGCAAGTATTCCGCGTTCTCGAACTTTCCGCTGTCGTTCACGATAATGGAGAAGCCGGTCGTATCCTTTTTGTTGTTGCCGTCGGGATCGTCGTTCACGAATGCTTTGGCCACCTCGTAAAACTCGTCTACCGTAGTCGGCATCTCCAGCTCAAGCTTGTCCAGCCAATCCTGACGAATCGACAGGGAGAAGAGATGCGGGATGCTGTAGTACGGCAAGCCATAATAATGGTCGTTGTCGTTCAGCTCCTGCCAAGCCTCCTCCGGAAGATGCGCAGTCAGATTCGGGTACCCGTCGAGCAAAGGCTTGACATCCAGGAACACCCCTTTATCTCTCCATTGCATATAATCCTGCGCCGTAATGCGGTAAGCATCCGGCAAGCTGTTGGAGGCCGCCAATACGCTTATCTTGTCGTTGTAGCTCGCCCCGGGAATCCATTGCAGATCCAGCTTGATATTCAGCTTCTCGTTTAATTGCTTCACGAGCTCGGAGTCGTTGGCGGGACCAATCTCCGCATATTGCGGAAGCATGAGCGAAATATTCATCGTTTCGCTGCCGTCGTCAACGTTCGCTTTTGCCGCGCTCTCCGTCGGGCTCGGCTCCGTTCCCTGGCTCGGGCTCGGGACGGCATTGCCGCCGGCGTTATTGGACGAGCACGCGGATAATGTGCCGACCGCAAGCGCCGCCGCCATAACCAGCTTGAGCTTCTTCATCGTCAGTTCCCCTTTTCTGTATCCAAATAAATGATGATCCTCGCAATTGAACCGGGCGGCATGGCCAGCTCGGCCAGTCCGTCCGCTCCTTCTTCTATTGCCGCGGCGCTCAAGCGGTATCCATTGGCCGCATACCAATCTTCCTGCCGCAGGAACGGGTCGTCGGCGTGCTGCAACGTGGCAATCCACTTGGCATCGCCCACCTTCCAGTCGCCCTCCATCCGCAGTGTCCGGGAAGCCGTCAAGTCGCGATTAACCGCGAACACGACAATCTCGCCGGCCGTATCCGATACGACAGCCGCGGCGTCGATATACGGGATATTGTCCATCGGCCTGATTCTCACCCAGGTGGACGGCATATCGAACCCGTCCGCTTCCACCTCCAGCTCCAGATGCCGCCAGCCCGTATCGACGCGCAGGAAGGGTTCCGCATACAGGCGGGAAGTGTCGTTGCCGGGGTTAACCGGCCGCATATCGACGGGATAAGCCCGGTCGTACAAGGCATTGTCGCGTTGATAGGCAAATCGGACGGCGTCCCCCTGGCGGATGAACGCATTAAGCATGGACGCGACGTAACAGGCATGCGCCATCGTTTCGTATTCGGCCTTCGGCCAATCCGGATCCGTCTCCGGCTCCAGATTCCATTCGCCAATCTCCAGGGCAATCGGATGGAAGCCATACGACTCCGCCATTCCCTTCAGCTCGCGAATCAACGACTCGTACTGGGTCGGATACGATACCAGTACCTGATTGTAGAAGACGGCGTCCGCGTCGTTGTCGCGCAGCCATTGCTGCCGCAATCCGCGATCACGGATGCCCCTCGTGTATTGATGAATGTCCAGTCCGTCCACATAATCGGGCCCGGCGATCTCGAACAGTCGCTTATTCCATAGCGGCGGCTGCCCCGGTATTTCCGAATAATCCACATACATGGGATCCTCGCCGGCGATTATGACGGTAATATCGGGATCGGCTTGCTTCATCAGCTTGTAGTACGTCTGAATGCGATTGGCGAAATCAATGGAGTCCGTATAACCGAATTGATAGTCGCCGTAACTCTCGTTCCCCACCTGCCACAGCTTGACTCCCCATGGTTCGGGATAGCCGTGCTCCGCCCGAAGCTTGCCCATGGGCGTGTCCGCGCCTCCGTTGACGTATTCCACCCACTCCGCGGCAAGCTCGGGCGGGAGATCCCGGCTGAAGCCCACGTTTAGGAAGGGCTCCACGTCGGCCAGCCGACAGAATCGAAGAAATTCGTTCGTGCCGAAGTAGTTCGGCTCGAGACCACCCCAGTTCAGATTATCCCGAACGGGACGCTGCCGCCACGGTCCGATGCCGTCCTTCCAGTTGTACTCGTTCGCGTAATTGCCGCCCCAACGAATCGACGTCACATGATATCGCTTCAGCAATTCGATCGTGGCGGGATTAAATACGCCTTCAATCGCATCGCCGGATGCAAGCATCACCCAATCGAGATCGACATCGCCCGCGCCGTCCGATTCGGCGGTCAGGCTGAAGCGGTATTCGCCGAACGGCGAGTCGGCATACCGGTAAGGGCTTCCTTGCCGCAGGACGATGTCCGCCTCATACTTCGTCCACTCCTCGCCGAGCTTTACGACGCTTTCCCCCATAAGGACGCCGCCTTTGTCTTCCAAGGCGATGTGCAGCCGCGTTTGCGGACTTGAAGCTCTCGCATACAAGGTCGCCCGGTAGGCCAGCGTACGTTCGTCGGGAAGCGTAATCCGCTGGACGATGCCTCGCCTGTCGCAAGGAGCCGATAGCTTTAATCGCTGGAATCGCTTCCACTCTTGCTTGCCGTGAACCCCGCCCTCGGGCTGCTCGTAGGCTTCCGCGCCGCCATTAACAGGCTCCCAAGGGTACGCGATTCCCGGCGTGACCGGCGTATCCCGGTACATAATTTCGGTGCGCATCGTCCATGGCAGGTTCGTGCCATCCTTCCTTCTCTTCGAATGCCAGCGTTCGAACGAGCCGTTGGCTATGCAGTCGTCAATGATTCCCGGATAGGTATCCCTTCCGTTCATCTCGAAGAACTTGCCGAATATCCGTTTATCCACTGTCCAACGGCTCATGCTGTCTTCCGCCCGTCTGATACGAACATGGGCATCCACGATGATCCCCTCCTCCTCATGCCGATATCGGCAGATCCTGATCTTGCTGATTCAAGTATGCCATGCCTCCGGGGAGCATTTCGTTACACAGAAACTCGAATTCTTATCCAATTTCATGGGATCTAATTCGAGTGGTTGCGCAGCCGCGCTTCCAGCACATAGACCGCATGCGGATGCAATTCGGCCTCCCACCGGGACTGCCGCAATCGGGTCCGGCGTACCTTCTCCCCTAGTCTATGGGGCTCCTCAATCGTATTGCGCGCTTCATAGTCGGCATCGGAGATCTCCCGAACAACGGCGTCCCCTTCCAGCGGCCATCGTGACAGGTCGCAAGTCACGCTCACCTCGTCAAGCGATCGGTTTACTATAAACAAGGTAAGAACATCGGCATTATCGGATATAGTGACGACGACATCCAGCTTACCGAGACGATCGAGCGCAATGGAAAGCTGCGACGGTCCGGCATCGAAGGTGTCGCAGACCACTTCGGAATCAACAAGCCGATAATTGTTGCGATTGGCGTATAATTTCAGCACATGGTACGTCGCCGTTCCGAATGCGATCTCGCCTTGCCCGCTCCAGCCAGGCTTTTTCATCCGTTCGTATGCGTCGCCGACCCGTATGCAGCCGCCGACCCAGCCGTTAACCAAATCGGAGAAGTTGGCGATTCTCACCAGATGGCTCTGACGCATCATCTCGTTCAGCATGCAAGCATTGGCGACAGCCGCCTCCAGCGTATGCGCGTTCGTCAGGTCCGAATTGGGGAAATACATCGTATTCCATTCGGTCACCGCCAGCTTGATATGCCTCAGCTCCGCGTTCCCTGCAAGCAGCGCCTCAACCTCCCCAAACACGAATCGCGTTACCTCCGGATAAGCAACCATTGCCTTAAAGCGCTCGGGTCCCGGCGTATTCGCGTCAATCGGGAAGAAGTTCCGCCCCGGGTATAGATGAAGCGTAAGGTAATCCATCTCCGTGCCGGCAAGCTCCAGCACCTTCCGATTCCAGCCGGGGGCAAGCGAATCTCTCGCCGTTCCGCAGCCCAGCAGCACGATGTCCGGATCGACGGCTTTCATCTCTGCCGCAAATTGCAGGTACTGCCCGGCATATTGCTCCGGCGTGCATACGCCCGCCTGCCAGGGCCCGTACATTTCGTTGCCGATCTCCCAGTACCGGACGCCATAAGGCTCCGGGTACCCGTTTGCGGCTCTGAGCGCTCCCATGGCGGTATCCACGCCCCCGTTGCAATATTCGACCCATGCGGCCGCCTCTTCCGCCGTCCCGGTCCCCATGTTGACGCACAGCTGCGGCTCGACCCCGAGCTGCTTGCATAAGGCAACGAATTCGTCCGTTCCGAAATACTTGTGCACATGGCCGGCGTCGTCCCATGCCTCATTGATGTAATTGGCTCTAAGATCCGTCGGCCCGACGAAGTCGTCCCAATGGTACAAACTGATGTAGTTGCCGCCCAGCCGCATGATCCCGCTGTTCAGCTCTCTCGTCATCTCGAATACATCCTGCTTCAGCAGCGCCGTATGCCGGTCCGGGAGCAAGGAGATATGATCGAACCAGACCTGGCCCGTCGATACCGAATCCTCCCATTCTCCATGCGGAGCAGGGATCGCCCATACTTGCAATTCGGCTTCCACGCAGCTTCTCGACGCATGGATGCCGCATTCGAGCACCGTCCATCGATGACTGCGGAGCTCCAGCTCCGCCTGGCCGAGCTGCTCCCCGCTTCGCCGATCGATTAGCCGCGCCTGCAGCCTGCGAATTTCCCGCGTGGCTCTGGCGATGAGGCGCAGCCTGTATCCTCCGTCTTCCCGAAGCTCGATCGCCTGGCCGATTCCGGCCGCGCCGCGATCCTTATTGAATATTCTAATCTTCTGGCTGTGTCCGCCATGCCCCTTGGCCGCCGGCTCCAACGCATACCGGTTATGCTTCCCGAAGCCGAGCGGATACCAGCAGCCCGACACGCCGTCCCCGTTCCGGTCTTCCTCTTCGAAATCCATATTGCGAAGGGGGTACGCCAGCATGGCCGTCATATGATCGTCGATATCTTCTATGAAATGTCCGAACAGGTACGGACTGACCGTGTGCTCCGACTGTCTGTCGCCCACGATGATCCTTGCGCGATTGTCGTGTTCCATCCTTCATTCTCCTCCCTGTTCCTCTTGCCCGTTGCTCCGCTTGCCCCTATGGAGAACGGACCTTCACTTTACTTTACTTTACTTTACTTCACTTTACGTCCCGCTCCACCCTTCCGGCGGTCCATTCGGCTGCATCGGCACCCGGATCGATACGACCGTGCCCCTGCCTTCGAACGAAGTGAGCGTCAATCCATATCGGGGGCCATACTGCAGCACAAGCCGGGCATGGACATTGGCGATGCCCAGCGACGGACTCCCCATCAAGGTTTCGTCCGTCTGGGCGGCCATACTCGACAAGCGGCCCCGAAGCTCCTCCAGCCTGTCCGGGGCAATGCCGTCCCCATTGTCCGCCACCTCTATGATGAGATCCTCCGACTCGTTATACGCGCTCACGATGATCGTCCCGTTGCCTTGTCTGGGTTCGATCGCATACTTCACGGCATTTTCGACAAGCGGCTGGAGGGAGCATTTGACGATGCCCGCTTCCATATATTTTTCGTTTACGTAGAATCGGCTCTGAAAATGTTTCGGAAACCGGATTTTCACGATATCCAGGTACTTCCTCGCATGCTCCAGTTCTTCGCGAAGCGGGACAAACGGCTCTTTGATCGAAGCCGTATAGCGGTAATAGTCGCCGAGATTTTTGGCAATGACCTGTATCCGCTCGTTTTTCTCGACATAAGCAAGGCTATTGATAATTTCAAGCGTGTTGTACAACAGATGCGGATTGATCTGATTCTGCAAAGCGCGGATCATCGCTTCCTTCTGTCCGAGCAAGATGTTCATCTCGTTGACCTTCATGCGGCTTACCGTCTCGATCAGACTATGCAGCCTGCTCGTCATCCGGTTGTAGCTGTGGCTCAGCAGCTGAATTTCGTCCCGACCAGGCACGACATCCGCCCTGACGTCCAGATTGCCCTGCTCCACCTGCTCCATGAGCTTCTTCAATTGGCGGAGCGGCCGCGTGAATCGCTGGGCGATGATCGGTACCGTAATCAGGACGATCACAACCAGAATCAATACGGATGCCATAACGGCGTTCCGGGCTACCTTGACGCCGCTTGCCATCTCCTCGAACGGAACCATGGCGACAAGCTTCCAATCGGCCAGCTCCGAGTCGTTGCTGGATATTAACATCTCGGTCCCCTGGATAGTCTGCACGTCGGAGGGATGATCCAGCTTCAGCTCGGCCAGGCTTGTCTCGCCGATGGGCTGTCCGAGCAGGCCAGGCTCGGGATGGTAGACGATCGTTCCATCCCGGGCCACGATAAAAAAGTACCCCTTGCCCGCAAGCGTGGAGCGCACCAGCGTCTTCTCGAGCTCGCCAATCCGAAGATTGAGAACGAGCCTTCCGGCAAGCTTCATCGTATCCGTCGAGAAAATGGGCAGCACCAGAGAGATGACGTTTCTTCCCGTCTGCTCGGATCGATGGGTGGGGAGAACCTGCAGGTTTTCCCCCAGCTCCGTCTTAAACCACATCTCGTTCTTGTAGACGTCCCCGGCCCTGTTCAGGCTTTGCAGATTCGAGACGGCTCGGCCGTCCGCGGCTACCAGGAACATGCTGTCGATCTCGTCGTAATTCAGCGCCACGTAGTTGTTTAATACATCCTGCAGATCCGCCAGACGGGAGAGAGAGGTCGGACCGGAGCTCGCCAGCCAGCTCTGAATTATGCCGACATGCTCCGACGAACGCGTAATGTCGTTGCGATTGGGAAGCGGACCGGCCACCATCGACGATACCGATATTTTCAACTGCATGAAATATTGATCGATCTGACGATTAAGCCGGTACGACGCGTCGTCCGCGAACTGGAAAAAATCCTGTTTTGCCGCCTTCGTATAAAAATATTGGGAAAACGCCCCCGTTAACGCGATAGAGGACAGGATAGCGGACAACAACACAACAATCAGCTTTAACTTGATGGAGTATCGGCTGACCCACTGTCCCCACCTCATAGGCCGAGACTCTTCCGATATTCGTTGGGCGTCATGGACAGCTGCTGCTTAAACACCCGGTTGAAATAAGGAAGAGACACGAACCCGACGGATTCGGCGACCTCGTATATTTTCAAGTCGGGGTTCCTCAACAGCTCCATCGCCTTGTCCATGCGCAACTGATTGAAGTAATTCACGAAGCTTCTGCCCGTATGCTGCTTAAATAGAACGCCGAAATAAGAGGCGCTTAAGTTGGAATATTCGGCAATCTGGCTCAGCGCGATCTCCTCATGCAGATGCCGCTCCATATAATCGCAAGCCCGCGCGATAACCAGCTTCATATTGTTGCCCGCGAATAGCGAATATTGTTTGATCCACTCATGCAGCAATCCGTGAACATACATGCGAAATTGTTGCCTTCCCGCCCCTGGCTGCATCTCGGCTTCCCGGAACGCGGGATAGATGGCCTTGACGCAATCGGCCAGCTTCCCCGCCAGAATGTTGCAATAGCTGATCATTGCGCCCTGATCCCCGGACCTCGATCCGAAGATCGCGTCAATAATCCGGTCGACTCGCTCGAACAATTGAACGGAATGGTATTCGGGCATACGGTCTACGAATGCCTGCATATCCAGCAGCAGCTGATTAGGTTCGGCGAAGGACTCCAGCCGGCTCAACGATCGCTTGATGGAAGCATGCAGCTCCTGTTCCGAGATCGGCTTCAGCAAATATTCGGATACGTGGAGACGAATCGCATGCTGCGCGTATGGGAAATTGTCATGGCCGCTGACGATGATCGACACGATGGGCAGCTTTTGCTCGCGGATGCGATGGATCAGCTCCAGTCCGTCGGCATCCGGCAGTTGAATGTCGGTAATAAGCAGCGTCGGCCACAGCTCCTGCACAAGCCGCCATCCCTCTTCGCAGCTTGCGGCTTCGCCCGTTACTTTGAAGCCGTCCATCTGCTGCACCATCTCTACGATCGCGTCACGGATCAACGGCTCATCCTCGACGACAAGCACCTGATACATTTACCATCACTCCTGTAACCGAAGGCTTCCGAAGAAGCGTATTTCCTCCACCATACTGTAAAGGCTGCCCGTTTGAAAAGGTTATCCTTTGACCGAACCCATCATCATGCCTTTGCTGAAGTGCTTCTGCATGAACGGGTACACGACAAGCAAGGGCAGGGCAGCCATCAAAATAACGGCATGTCGGACCGCCGCCGTATACGTATAGCCCTCATCCGTGACGGCAAGACCCAGCTCTGACGGATTGACGATCAGCACTTGGCGCAGAAATACCTGGAGCGGATAGCTGTTCATGTCGTTCAAATAAAGCACCGCCTGAAAATACATGTTCCAGTTCACGACGGTATAGAACAACGTAAACGTCACGATCGTCGGCATCGAAACCGGCAATATAATTCGTGTCAAAATGCCTAGTTCGCTGCTGCCGTCGATGCGGGCCGACTCCTTGAGCTCCTTGGGCAGCGTCTGGAAGTAACTGCGTATAATAATCATATTAAACGGAGCAATGGCGTTAACCAGCCAGATGGACCAGTACGAGTCGATGAGGCCCAGTTCGTTAACGACCAGATACGTCGGAATCATCCCGCCGTGGAACAGCATCGTGAACAATACCATGAAGTTGACGACGGTTCTGCCCTTGACCTCGGGCTGAGCGAGACCGTACGCCATGAGCACCGTCAGGACCATGTTTATCGTTGTGCCGACGACCGTAATGATGACCGCATTTTTAAAGGATTGCGTGAATTGGTCGTTGTCGAGCAAAAACCGATAAGCATCCAGCGTCCATTCTTGCGGCCAGAGCACGGCGCCTTTCATCAGCAGCTCCTTGTCGGAAGCGAAGGAGCTCATCACGGTAAGCGCGAACGGGAATACGACGATAAGCGCCAATACGACGGCAATGACAACGATGATGGTCTGAACGAGACCGTCGCGCGATTTTCCGGTAGCAAGCATCGTTTCAGTACACCCCCTCTTCGCCCAGCTTGCGCGCCAGCCGGTTGGCCCCGAGCACAAGGATCAGCCCTACGATGGATTTGAACATCCCGACGACCGCGGAATAGCTGTAATCGCGTTGCAATATGCCCGTCCGGTAGACGAACGTATCGAACACGTCCGACACATGGAAGTTAAGCGGATTCTGCAGCAGGAAGATATGCTCGAAGCCGATTTCCATGAAATTGCCCAGCCGCAGGATAAACATAATGACAATCACGTAACGGATGCCGGGCAGCGTAATATGCCAGATTTGCCTGAGCCGTCCCGCCCCGTCCACTTTGGCCGCTTCGTACAAGGAAGTGTCGATGGAGGACAAGGCCGCCAGATAGAGGATCGAGCCCCAGCCCATCCCTTGCCATATATTTTGCAGCAGCCACATCGGCTTCAGCCCATCCGACTTCGCGAACGGTTCGATCGAGCCAAGTCCCGCGGACTCCAGCCATTGGTTGATTAGACCGTTCTGCGAGGCGAACAGGGTCATGGTGAGAGACACGATCACCACCCAGGAGATAAAATGCGGCGCATACATAATCGTCTGCACGGCATTGCGAACCGATTTGATCCGCACTTCGTTCAGCAGAAGCGCAAGGTAAATCGGCGCCGGGAAAAAGAACAAAATATCCAGACTCGCAAACATAAACGTATTGCCGAGCAGCAAAGCGAAATCCTGTTCCATAAACAATCGTTTGAAGTTGTCCAAACCGACCCATGTGCTTCGCAGGAAACCTGCAAAGGGATCGTATTGCTGGAACGAAATAAGCAGACCGAACATCGGAACGTACTTGAAAATAATGAAATACATCAGCCCCGGCAATATCATGAAGTAGAAGGGAAGATGGGCCAGCTTCCATCTCTTCCTGGCGGGGCGGCCGGCCAGGCCGGCGGTTAGTTCGTTTCTCATACCTACCTCCATATCGAGCCGCGTTTATCTTCATTATAAAGAGCGCATCCGTCCGTTTCGTTCTCCTGATCGTCTATTTCTTATCCGATTTCACTGCGTTGTCATTCTTGCGAGCTGTCAAGCGTCACTGTAACCCGAATTTTTCGGGCAGCAGTTCCCCCAAGTCTCTCTAGGCCTAGTATGGTTGAGCTATGCTTTTAATCTCAAACCAAAGAGGCAACGATCGTCGCCCGGAGAGCGAACCGTTGCCTGTCAGGTTTGAGATAATAGCGATGAAGCCGCGTGTGATCTTGCCTTCCAATAGTGGCTGCGGGACCGTTAATCGCGCTTCAACGCCTGCACCGGCTGGAAGTGGGAGTTCCGTAGCGAAAATGAGCCGAACAACAAATGGACGCAAAACAAACAGGAGACTCCTTGACCGCCCAGGAGCCTAATCGGCTCAGGACTGTAAAGTCGTCTCCCGTTATAAGAATGATGCGCGCAAATGTTATGCCCAGGTCGGCTGCACCTTTAGCACAACCGCTTCCTTGTCGCGCTTGAACGCGACGACCGGTTCGCTGGATGCGGCAACCGCTGCAGCCTTCGCCGCTGCGACTTGCGGACTCGGCTGTGCGGCTTCGGCATGCTGCTGGATCTGTACCGATGTGCTTGCCAGCACCGGCTCATCGTCCAGCGCGACACGGCGAATGTCTGCGCCGAGCGCAGCCAGCTTGCCCGTAATGTCAACATAACCACGATCCACGTGATGCAATCCGGTTACTTCCGTCTCTCCGTCGGCGCGAAGCGCCGCGCAGATTAAAGCAGCTCCCGCGCGAAGATCCGTGGCCGTCACCTTTGCTCCGGAGAGCGGCACGCCTCCGGTTACGATGGCCGAGCGGCCGTCCACCTTAATGCTTGCATTCATCTTTTGGAACTCTTCGACATGCATGAACCGATTCTCGAAGACCGTCTCCGTGACGACGCTCGTGCCTTCGGACACAAGCAGCAGAGCCATCATCTGGGACTGCATATCTGTCGGGAAGCCCGGATGCGGCAGCGTCTTGACGTCCACGCCCTTAAGCGACTGAGGTCCTTTTACATGAATGCCGTTGTCGCTCTCCACAATCTCGACGCCCATCTCTTGCAGCTTCGAGATGACCGGCATCAAGTGATCGGCGATGGCTCCTTCGACGAACACGTCGCCGCCCGTAATGGCGGACGCGATCATGTAGGTGCCCGCTTCGACGCGATCCGGAATCACATTATGTCTTGCACCCGCCAGGCGCTCAACACCCTCGATTCGGATCATGCCGGTGCCTGCGCCGCGCACTTTGCCGCCCATGGCGTTAATATAATTGGCGAGGTCCACGATTTCCGGTTCCTTCGCCGCGTTTTCGATCGTAGTCGTGCCGTTCGCCAGCGCGGCGGCCATCATAATGTTTTCGGTGGCGCCTACGCTTGCAACGTCCAGATAAATCTTGGCGCCCTTTAGGCGATCCTTAACGCTTGCCTCGATAAAGCCGTGGCCTAACGTAATCTCGGCGCCCATCGCCTCGAATCCCTTTAAATGCTGATCGATCGGACGAGTGCCGATGGCACAGCCGCCGGGAAGCGAGATGCGCACCTTGCCGATGCGGGCCAATAGCGGACCCATAACCAGGAAGGAAGCGCGCATTTTTCGGATGAGCTCGTAAGGAGCTTCGCAAGAATGAATAATCGGTGCGGAGATCCGCATCGTCTCGTTATTATAAGTAAGCTGAGCGCCCAATGAAGCAAGCACGCTCTGGATCGTCATAACGTCGTCGAGGAGGGGCACGTCACAGATGACGCTGTCTCCTTCCGTCGCCAATAATGAGGCAGCAAGAATGGGGAGCACTGCATTTTTGGCGCCGCTGACGCGGACCGTTCCCGATAAGCGCTGGCCTCCGCGGACGATAATTTTGGTCATCTTGTGTCCCTCCGCGAATTGCAATTTCTGTTTCAAATAGCTTTTGAACCTGTCGTTTTTTGGCAGTCCTCGAGCATTCACTAAACTTCATCATAACATCTGGCAACAATAATCGACAAGAACATTTTTTTCCCAAATTATTCTGGAAAGATTCGTTTGCCCCGCCGCTCCGCGATTTACAGCCTGGGCTGCAATTGCCAATTCGGGAGCGTCTAGAATGGTTATCGACAATTGCCGTCAAGATGTGAAGCTATGTATTACCCATTGTTGACATGTTTCGCGCATGTTATTCGACAAAACCTCGAAGCATGACACTGTAACCCCAATACTGCAATATAAAGCCGGCAAACAGATGGCCGATGCCGACCGCAAGCACCACCTGCAGCATTCTGGCCTTGGGCCGGCGGGGGTATTGGAAGAAGGTCTCCCACTTTACCTCCTGCAGCAGCATCCAGACGAAGAAAATACTGAGCAGCTCCACTACGATCGAAAATAACCCCGTCATTCCCGTTGTGTTCCATATCTCGGACATCTTGGCCAACCGTCCTCCTCATCCGTCATATCCCCTAAGGGCAGACACGGCATTATACATATCGGTACAGCAACGTCGCGAATGCGGCGCGGCTTGCCGTGTCGTTCGGCTTGAACAGATTCGCTTCCACGCCGCTAAGCTTGCCGTCCTGCTTCATGGCGCTCAGCATGGGAGTGTACCAATCATACAACGCGACATCATTGAACGGTCTCGTCGTCTGTATTCTCGGTTTTAAACCCTCGGCGTTGCCGATAATGATGGCCATCTCCGCTCGCGTAATCGGCTCATCCGGCTTGAAGGTACCGTCCGGATATCCTTTCACCCAGCCTTTGGCGACGGCCTTTGCAATGGAATCTTGGGCCCAGTGCGATCCAACATCCTTGAACATTCCCGTAGACGGCGCCGCAACAAGCGGCTTATAGGCTTTGATGATCATCGTCACGGCTTCCGCCCGGGTTACGGAACGGTCCGGCTCGAATCGGTAAGGCGCCGAGCCGTTTACGATACCTTTGCCCTTTAAGCTGACGATGGCATCCTTCGCCCAGTGGCCGGATATATCCCGGAAGCCTGCGACAAGCTCATCTATGCTTAGCTTTACACGGTAATAATTGTTCTGAAACACGCGGTCCGCCGTAATTTTGACGTAATAGACGCCTGCCTCCAGCACCTGGTCCTTCGTTTTCAAGTTGCCAGCCGCATCAGTCGTCCCCGATCCTGACAGCTTCATGCGCTTGTCGAAGATCTCCAGCTTCAGCGTGGCGCCCTGCGGCACGCCTGTCACGGTCAGTCCTGCTGCGCTGTCGCTGCTCAGCCGGAATTGGAACCAGTCCGTATCGCCGGACTTATCGATTACCCCTACGTATTCGGTGCCCGATTTCATTAACAAAGCCTCGTAGGACTTGTCGTTCGGCTCGCCCGGGTCAACCAGCGCCGGCTGGAAATCCATGGTCAACGAATATGTACCTGCGACTGGACTTGCATCCAGAGAGATCGCATTGTGAACACGAATATAATATTTGCCCGCGGTGACGGATATGACTGGCGTTTGTTCGGAAGCGCCTTCTCCATGGTCGTCGTAGATGATTAACGTCTGGCCTTCCCGTTGCACGGAGATGCCGGGATCGATCCTTGCGGTATTCGTGCTCAGGGACAGCTTGAGCTGGCCGTTCTGCTTGAAATCGACAACGTACCAATCCCTGTCCGCCTGCTTGTGAAAATTGCCGCTCACCGTCTGCGAACGCGGCTGCAGCGCGTAGGCGTCCCCTATACGGTCATTGGGTTCGTAAGCATCCTCGCGAATGGCGAAAGAGGTCGTTAAAGCATACGACAGCGCCTGAGTCTGGGCAGGATTGCTGAATTGCACCTTGATTCGTCCCGACCCTTTGTTTACGGCGAATTCAATCGATTTACCGGCAAGCTTTGTATCTTCCTCGCGCACGAGCTTTCCGCCCTCGTAATAACCAAAGCGGACCGTAGGCGTCGGGCTGCCAGCCGCAACGCGTCCCTCGTACCCGATCGTCAGCTTACCGTCATAAGGAATATCGACCATGTACCAATCCTCGTCCTTGGCAGACGACAGCTCGGCGTTCAGATTCGCTCGCAGGGGCAGCGTCGATGCCGTCCCGCTGGAATTGTTCGGCTCGTGCGCATCCTTGGACAACGTGCCAAGAACGGCGCGATCCGCTTGCAGCAGACCGTAGCCCGACGTCGAATCGAAGCCCGCCGGCCCCATGTCTCTCGCCGTCTGACGAAGCAGTTCTCTTACTTGATACGGTTTAAAAGAAGGGTTTCGCTCCATGACGAGAGCAGCAACGGCCGCCGCCTGAGGCGCCGCCATCGACGTGCCCTCTTCCTTTTTGTACCCGCCTCCGACGGCCGTCGTGTACACATGCCACGGAGCCATAATATCCAGCTCGTAGCCGGGATTGGAGCGCGCGTCGGCCGTGCGGTCGGCGCGCGCTCCGCCCACGGCAAGCACGGTCGGATAAGCAGCGGGGTATTTCACCGCCGCCTTGGAGCCTAGGGATAGACCGTCGTTGCCCGCGGCAGCGACCAGCAGCACCCCTTGTTTCTCGGCTTGATTGACGATGTCCTGCATATATGGCGACTCGCGGTGCAGGCCAACGGACAGCACAACGATCTTGGCGCCGTTCTTCATGGCATACAAGATAGCCTCACCCAGATCCTCCTCCGTGCCGTCGCCCCATTGGTCAAGCGCCTTAATTGGCATAAGTTTGGCATTCCACATCACGCCGGCCACGCCAACTCCATTATTGCCCGCTGCGGCAAGCACGCCCGCCACGCTGGTGCCATGACCGTTGTCATCCTCCGGCGGCTTGCCCCGTTCTACGAGATTGACGCCGGTCACCAGATTATCCTTCAGATCGGGATGGTCAAGATCCACGCCGGTATCGACCAGCGCGATCGTAATGCCGGTATTGCCGTTCACCGTCTTCCACGCCTCGGCGGCGCCAATCAAACCCAGATGCGTCTGCTTCGCTAGCTCCGGATCGTTCGCCTTCACGGCTTGCTGCTTCGCAGCGGCCAGTCCCGCTTCCGGCGCCCCGGTCGGAGAGTCTGCGGCTGGAGACTGGCTCGGCGCATCGGATGGCAAAGCCGTTGGATCCTCCTGCTCGCTCTGGGTGTCGGATGGCGATGATGCGGGATCAGTCTGCATGTTGTCAGGATCGGCAGATGGATTCGATGGTGACGTTGCGCGATTGATCGGCTCGCTCTTGGCATCCAACGATCCGGACTTGCTTGACGGAGCAATCTGTACGTCGTCAAGGTCGGCAGATGGATTCGATGGCGACGTTGCGCGATTGAACGGCTCGCTCTTGGCATCCAACGATCCGGACTTGCTTGACGGAGCAATCTGTACGTCGTCAAGGCCGGCAGATGGATTCAATGGCGAGGCTTTGGACACTGCTGCCAATCCGTACTTCGAATCACGAGTACCTGCGTCGCCAAATCTGACCGACACAGCTTCGCCCTCTGTGCCGGCCGCATTGGCGGCCCCGCTGTCTGCCCCGGCGCCGGAGAGCACGTGCACCATGCCATTAGGGTGCACATAGGCGACCCCGGGCTCGCCGCGCAGACGGCGCAGCCAGGTCTCTACGTCCTCGCCGCTGTCGTCGGCGGGACGCACCACTTCCACCGCCGCGTCCGGCTGGCGGCGGAGCACCTCTGTCCCGCGCAGCTCATGCGCCTGCGCGGGGTCGGTCCAGCGGAGCAGCCAGCTCTGCGGCTGCTCCGTAGAGGCTGCGCCTGCCGCATGCGCGGCGGCAGGCGCTTCGCTGCCGGGAGCGAGCGACAGGGCGGGGACTGGGCCGGCGACGGCCAGCCCCCCGAGAGCGACGCTCCCGAGCAGCAGGGCGAGCAGCGCGCGGCGCAAGCCGCCTCGCGCTGCGAGAGCAAGACGATGAGCGCCTCCCGTTGGGGTGAGGCGCTCGAGGCGCGGCTGCGCGGCGTCCGATTGTGATTGTCTATGTGGGAACCAATTGCGTATTGTAATCATTAAAATTCTGCCTTTTTACGTATTTAAGAGATTGTTCAAAAAGTCCAACCTTCTAGGCACTGAAAAACCAGGCTTTTTGAACACGCACTTTAAGTAGTCATTCGACTCCTCCATACGTAACCCCTTCTTTTAGTAGCACCAAAAAAGGAAACAGCCGAAAAGACCTACATTGCCAACCTGCTGAATCACTCTCCTCCTTTATACCTTCGTACAAGCCTTGAAGTTTCGGTCCGTCGCCACTTATTTTTTTAACTCCGTCGACCGACCTGCATTGCCCCAGTTCTCTCGCCTCCATGAAAGGTGAATTCCCTTCGGAGTCCCTGCCCACACACAGCAGAAGAATCACATTTAGCCACTCTCTTACGCCCCTTTCGCATGAGCCCCATCCGCCAATAGTTACTCTCACACTCAGACTGCATCTCACACAAACTCGGGTTAATGCCCCAACTGTGATCCATCGAAATGGGTGGCGGAGGCGCGGCAGGTCTGCGGCATCGACTTATACCCCAAAATCCGAACGTCGCGGGGCAGTTAGGTCGGCCTCATCGACTTAAAACTCGAAATCCGAGCATCGCGGGGCAGTTAGGTCGGCGAAATCGACTTAAAACTCGAAATCCGAGCGTTACAGGGCAGTTAGGTCGGTCTCATCCACTAGCGTTGCATCAAAGCTTACACTGCAAATAAATTTTCTAAAAGTAACTAATTTTGTAATTTTGTGTTCCTTTTTCATGGACAAAGCATGAAAAAAACTCCATTGTAATGAGGTAGGATACCGATCCATACACCCAATACAAAGGAGTAGCCGTAATGAGTGTATCGGATAAACAGGTCGTTCGTCAATGCCTTTCTCTTTTACCTTTGCAAGATTTTGTTGCCCCTTTTCTGGATTACCGGAAACAGTTCAAAACGGTTCAGCTGCTCAAACTTTTTATCACCGGGCAATTGCTGAACTGGGACTCCCTTCGTACCATAGAAAGCGCTATTCGCTCGGATGAAGGGTTTCAGGCTGAGTTTCAAGTGAAAAGCATCAGCAAGTCTCAGCTTTCACGTCGCATGAATAGCCTGCCCGTCGAGATTACACAAGCTTTGTTTGCTGCCGTGGTGCATGCCCTTCGAAAGCCGATCAAACCTTCTTTAAAGGGAAAGAAGCCCGTGTTGGCTATCGTCGATTCCACAAGCCTTCGCATGCCGCCTGTCTTAGGCGATTGGGCGTATGTGACGGAGAAACAAAACAGTGTAAAGGTTCATACTCGCTTGGTGTTTATCGATGAGCATACCGCGTATCCTGACCATATCGTGCCCTCCACGGGCAACATAAGCGACTTTTCAGGGTCGGATGATCTTGTTGTGGTCGATCCCAACGTGCTTTATGTCATGGATCGCGGTTACGTTTGTTATGTCAGGATGGAGAAATGGGTGACGAACAAAATCGATTTCGTCATTCGGCTTGCGAATCATCACTACGCCGAGGTTCAAAGCGAAAGACCGTCCACGGGTGAACGCTCTACCATCGTTCGCGATGCCGTGGTTATCCTCGGTAACCAGCCTAAAACTAAAATGAGAACACCACTACGCCTCATTGAGTTCTACGATGATCAAGGCCGGTTTTATCGGATCGCAACAACCAGACATGACCTACCTGCAGAAGAACTGATGGACGTCTATCGCAATCGCTGGCTAATTGAACTGTTCTTTAAATGGCTGAAGCAGCATCTGAAGTTCGCCAAACTCTACAGCTATCAACCGGATGCGGTGTGGAATCATATTTATCTAGCATTGGTCGGATACGGATTATCGTATCTGGTTAAACGTGAGCTCCATACGACGCATTCAACATGGGATATTCTCCGACTCATTCGCTTGTATGCGACGAAGAGGTGGTCGGCCTTTCTGACAGAAGTACACAGAATCCCAAAAGCCTGTAAGGTAACCAAACGAAAGACGGGTCCACCTAAGCTGCGAGAAGCCACGGAAACGCCTGGTGTGCGAGTACAACAGCCAAAGAAAAGAAATAGGTAATTTTTTTTGGAAAGGTAGCCTACGCTTAGGTGGAGCTGTCTTTTAATTGCAGGTAACATAAAACTTTGTGAAAATCAGCACGTTGTAGTGTTACAACGTGAGTGTGGAAGCATTAATGCAACGCTAGTGGGTCTCATCGACTTAAACCTCAAAATCCGACGTTACCGGGACAGTTAGGTCGGCCTCATCGACTTAAACCTCAAAATCCGAACGTCGCGGGGCAGTTAGGTCGGCCTCATCGACTTAAACCTCAAAATCCGAGCGTCGCGAGGCAGTTAGGTCGGCCTCATCGACTTAAAACTCGAAAACCGAGCCTTGCGAGGCAGTTAGGTCGGCCTCATCGACTTAAACCTCAAAATCCGAGCGTTGCCTGGCAGTTAGGTCGGCGGCATCGACTTAAAACTCGAAAACCGAGCCTTGCGTGGCAGTTAGGTCGGCCTCATCGACTTAGACCTCGAAAAACTCCCTCTCGCACCCTGCAATCCGAAAAAATCGGCTTACAGCTCCTCCAAACTCCCACTCGCACTGCAACCCGCAAATTCCGGGGCTACAACGAACATTCCGCGCCAACAACAACAAAGCCCCCGCTTCGCAAAGTCATTATGACATGCATAACGACTCCGCCACGAGGGCCCCCCACCATATTCCCGTTCTATTCTTGTTGTCTTCCCTTTCTCTTCCAGCTTCCGTTTTCCCGTGCTCTTCCTACTTCCTGTTCTCTTCCGTTTCTGTTCCTGTTCTCTTCCGTTTTTCTCTTCCTGCTCTCTTCCCAACCTGCCCAAATCTAGCACTATTCTACGTTCATCAAATCTCCCTGGAACGAAAACACGGCGTCGATCCCCTCCACCAGCAATCCCGGATAAACGCCGAGGATCAGCGTACCGGCCGCGCAGAACCAGATTACGATGCCGATTGCCGGCGGAATCGTGATCCGCTCTTCGGAACCGCCCCGCATGAACATCTGACGAATAAAACCGAAGTAGAAGTAATACGAGATTACGCTGCTTAGCACCATCGCCGCCACGATCCAGTAGGCTTTGGCGTTCGCCGCCCCCAACAGAATGAACAGCTTGCCGAAGAACCCTCCCGAGATCGGCAGTCCCGCCAGCGACAGCAGAAAGATAACCATGGCCGCCGCCGTCCACGGAGCCCGATAATACATGCCCGCGAATCCCTTCAGCTCGTCATGGCCGACCGCGCGACTTACAACCGTCAATACGGCGAATGCGCCGATCGTCATCAGCAGATAAGCCGCGAGATAGAAGATAAGCTCCGTCACGTTGTTGCTATGTACCATCGTAATGGACAGCCCGATCGGGACGAGCAAGTAACCCGCGTTCGCGACGCCGGACAGCGCCAGCAGCCGCTTCACGTTCAATTGCCGCAGCGCGGCGAGCGTACCTACGAGCATTGCGATAGCTGCAACCAGCAGCACCGCGAAGAACATATCGTCGCCGACTCCCTTGCCTGATGCGTCGATCGCGACAAACAATCCCGTTGAGTACAAAATACGCAACACGACGGCAAGCGTCGCTCCCTTGGATACCACCGCGAGAAAAGCGGCAACCGGCGTAGGAGCGCCCTGATAGACGTCTAGCGACCAGGCATGGAACGGAGCGGCGGCGACCTTTACGCCGAAGCCCGCCAGCATCATGCCGAAGCCGACGTAGACGAACGCTTCGTAATTTTCCACCGCCATAGGCAAGGCCTGGCCAATTTCGCCGAGCTGCACCGAGCCGGTGACCCCGTACAAATACGACATGCCGAACAAAATGAACGCCGACGAAATGCTCCCCGTCACGACGTACTTAAACGCCGCTTCCGCGGATCGATCATTCTTGCGACGCATCGCGACCAATACGTAGCTGGTCATGCTCATCAGCTCCAGGCCGATGTACAGCGTCACCAGATTGGCGGAAGAAGCCATCGCCATGGCGCCGATCGCGGCCGGCAGCAGGAGGTAATAATATTCGCCTTTATCCGTAATGGCGTCGTCGCGCGAGGCCGTCCCTAGTCCCAGCAAGACGACGAGCGCCGTGCCGAGAAGGAAGATCAGCTTCATCAAACTCCCGAAGTCGTCGATCCGATAGCTGTCCCCGAGGAGCGAGAGCACCTCCGCGTCCCCTGCTCCATCGTTCATTTCGTTCATGCGTAGCCACACAAGCAGGGCAGCGCCAAGCAAACTTGCCAGCGACAAACCGCCAATCCAGGAGCGGCTTATCCTTCTAGGGAGAAATAAGTCCAGCACGACCAATGCGATAAAGCAGACGCCCAGAAGCAATTCAGGAGCCATGAGCAGCATGTCGGGCCAAGTAAGAGGCAAAAATCCCGTATTGTCCGGCATGACCTAACCCCCTGACCTGGTTGCGAATAATTGATCCATAAACCCTTCGACGCTGACTCCCACCGTATCAGTCAGTACGGAAGGGTAGCAGCCCAACAGCACAATAAACGCCAGCAGCACGATCATGGGCAGCGCCTCGACGAACCTTGCATCCCTAAGCGCCGCATGCTCCTCCCGCCTCTCGCCGAACGTAATGCCAAGCACGCTTCGCAGCATATAAGCCGCCGTCAAAATAATGCCAAGCACCGCGGCAGCCGTCACCCAGCGCATGGTTTCGAACAGACCCAGCAGCGACAGCAGCTCGCCGACGAAGCCGGAGAGCCCCGGCAAGCCTAACGATGCGAGTCCCGCGGCGAGCAGCATTCCGCTCATAAACGGCATGGATCTCGCCAAGCCGCCAAGCGCGGGAAGCTCCGTCGTTCCCGTCCGCTCGTACAAGCTGCCGACGATCAGAAATAGCATTGCGGAGATGAAGCCATGCGACACCAACTGGACAATCGCCCCTTGCAGCCCGATTTCATTAAAAGCCGCAAGTCCCAGCAGCACGATGCCCATATGGCTGATAGACGAATAAGCGAGCACCAGCTTAAATTCCGTCTGTCGGAACGCCAGCACGGCGCCGTACAGCAAGTTGATGAGACCAAGCGTCGCAAGCGCCACCGCCCATTCGCGCGCCTGCTCGGGAAAGAGCAGCAAGCCGAAACGGATGAAGCCGTACGCCCCCATCTTCAGCAGGATGCCGGAGTGGATCATGACAACGGCCGGAGGAGCTTCCGCATGCACCTTCAGCATCCAGGTATGGAACGGGAATATCGGCAGCTTGATGCCGAAACCGATCAGCAGCAGAACAAAGATCGTCCACGCCATGCCGCCGCTCATCTCGAACGGATTGGTTCCGCCTGCCGCTGCGCCAGGAAGATTCACCCAAGCATTGGGATCGGCCAGATTACGTAAAATATCGGCATAGCTTCCGCTGTAGATCATCTCCAAGCCGCGGGCCGTTTCCTCCATTCGGAAGCCTGCCGTATTAACGAGCAGGACGAAGGCGATCAGCATGAGCGCGGAACCTATTCCGTTATAGATCAGGAATTGATTGGCCGTCCTCTCCCGGTTGTAATACCCCCAGATGCCGATCAGGAAGTAAGCCGCGACCAGCGTAATTTCGAAAAAGATAAAAAACAGAAACAAATCGCGAGCCATAAACACGCCCAGCATACCCGCTTCCAGCAGCAGGAACCAGGCGTAAAACGCCTTGCGCCGCTTCTTGACGTGGATGGCCGCCAGCGCCGCCATCGCCGTTACGACCGTCGTCAGCAGCAAGAGCGGCAGGGACAAACCGTCGATGCCAAGCGAATAGTCGAAGGAGAAGATGATGTCGGCTTCCTGTGTCCAATCATGATTAACGGGCACTTCCAGCCAGACCGCGTCTTCGCGGTAAGTCGCTCCCCCTTGCTGCTTGTCGAAGTCGGTGTACAGCCACAGCGACAACACGATAGGAAGCAGCGTCGCGACGACGGCAACGGCGGTGATGGCGCGATGACGATTCTTGGGGATCAGCAACAGAACAAGCAGTCCAAGCACTGGCAGCAGCAGCAGAATCGACAATACCGGAATGTCGGAGAGAATGCTCATGACAACAGCCTCCTTCCGATGATCGCGGCTGCAAGCACGACCATGCCGATGACGGCGGCCAGACTGTAGGTCCCGATGCTGCCGTTCTGCAGCCTTAGAGCCATCTTGCCGGATATGCCGGCTGCCGAGCCCGCCAGCTTAACAAGGCCGCCAATGATGTAGGTGTCGAAGGCGCCCAGCAAGGTGCCGAGAGCTCGAAGCCCTCTTACGAAGACGAACTCGTAAGCCTCGTCTACGTAATATTTGCGCTCCAGCAGTCGGACGAGCCAAGGCGCGGCTTCCTTGACGACGGCGGGACGAGTCCGGTCTGATCCGTAGAATCGCCACCCTAGATATATGCCAGCTGCTGCCACGGCGATTGACCCTATGATAGCAGCCCAGCTCACATGCGAAACCGCTTCTTCGCCGGACAGCCAGCCGCCAAGCCAGCCGTTCCACGGCGTCTCGATGAAACCGGCGACGATAGCCGCGAGCGCAAGCACGACAAGCGGCAAGGTCATCGTACGAGGCGACTCCTTCGCCTTTGCGACGGCATCGGAACTGCGCGCGATCCCGCTTGCCGTTCTCGACCATGCCGCATCGCGCTGCCCTTCCGTTGCGTCCGAGCGGCCTTCCGTCTTGGCCGCTGCCCCGTCAAAGCCCGCTTCAAGCGCTTTTGCGCCTCCCTGGATTCCTTTCTCGCCCGCCTTCGAATCGCCCAAGAAAACGAGCACGAACACTCTTGTCATGTACAGGGCCGTACACAACGCCGCCGCGAGACCGACCGCAAAGAGAAAGAGGTTCTGCTCCAGCGCGACCGCCATTATGGCGTCCTTCGACCAGAAGCCCGCCAGCGGAGGAATGCCTGCCAGCGCAAGCGCCCCGACAGCGAAGGTAGCCGTCGTTACGCGCATGCGGGCGTGCAGCCCGCCCATCTCCTGGATGTTCTGCGTATGGACGGCATGGATAACGCTGCCTGCGGCGAGGAACAATAATGCTTTGAAGAAGGCATGCGTAAAGAGATGGAAGATGCCGCCCGTCCAGGAGCCAAGCCCGATCGCCATAAACATGTAACCAAGCTGGCTGATCGTAGAATAGGCTAATACGCGCTTGAGATCGTTTTGCGCAAGAGCGATCGTTGCGGCGAACAATGCCGTAAAGCCCCCGACGTAAGCGACGACATCGCTCGCGAACAGGGAAGCCTCCAAAATGGGAAACGTACGCGCCAACAGGTAGACGCCGGCGGCCACCATTGTCGCGGCATGAATAAGCGCGCTGATCGGCGTAGGTCCCTCCATCGCGTCCGGCAGCCAGACATGCAGCGGGAATTGTCCCGACTTGCCCACCGCGCCGAGGAAGATGAGCAGCGCGATAACGGTCGTAATGCCGGTGGCGATAATGCCTCCTTGCCCCTCGAAGACGCTTTCTATCATCGTAAAGCCAAGCGCGTGATCCGGCATGTACCAGAACAGGAGCAGAATGCCGATCAAGAGCGCGGCATCGCCGATTCTTGTCACGATGAAAGCTTTTTTGGCAGCCGCCCTGGCGGCCGGTTTCGTATACCAGAAGCCTACTAACAGGAAGGAGCATACGCCGACGAGCTCCCAGAAGATGTATAGGGAGAGCATATTGTCCGACAGCACCAGCCCCAGCATGGAGAAGGTAAACAGGGATATGTAACCGTAGAAGACGGTAATTCGTTCGTCATTTTTCATATAGCCGGCCGAATACACGTTGACCAGCAAAGCGACGAAGGTAACGACGATAAGCATCAGCGCCGTCAGATTGGTCACCTCGAAGCCGATCTCGAGGGTATAGCCGCTGATTCGGATCCAGTCGAAGCTATAGTTGTAGTCGACCGCATCCTGCCCGAACCGTTCCACCAGCACCAGCACGGACATCGCGAACGACGCCAGCGCGGCGAATGTACCGATTATGACGCCGGCCTTGCGGTAATTCCGCCCTAGCGCCGTGAGCGCCAGAAACGCGGCAAGCGGGATGAGCGGAATGACCCAGGCCGATTTCGTATAGAAGTCCATACCCGCTTCACCTCCTCATGGCATTCATATGTTCGACGTCCACGGTGCCGCGCGCCCGGAACAGCGCGATAAGCACCGCTACGGCAACGGCGGCTTCCGCAGCGGCGACCGTAATCGTAAAGACCGAAAAAATCTGCCCCGTCAAGGACGGGACGACTCCATACTTCGAAAAGGCGATCAAATTCAGATTGACCGCGTTCAGCATCAGCTCAAGCGATAACAGGACAATAATGGCGTTGCGCTTGGCGAGTGCGCCATACAGGCCGATACAGAACAAAATTGCGGCAAGCGTCAAGTAAGATGGCAGCATATCGTTATTCCGCCTCCTTCTTGGCCAGGGAGATGGCTCCGATAAAAGCCACGGTCAGCAGAACGGACAACAGCTCGAAGGGCACGATATAGCCCGTGTAGAGCAGCTCGCCGATCGCTAATGTGTTGTCCGTTACCGCACCGGGCGCCCCGGCTGCTCCCGTCTCCGGTATGTCCGTCTGGCGGATCGCGTAGAACAACAGTCCGAACAGGCTGAGCGCCCCGACGGCGGCCAAGGTCTCGTGCAGCGGGCGCACGGGCTCCTTCTCCGCGTTATGTTTCGTCATCATGATGCCGAACACCATCAGGATCGACACGGCGCCGGCGTAGATCAGCACCTGGACAAATGCCGCGAATTCGGCGTCCAGCAGCACGTACATCCCCGCAAGGCCAAGGAAGACGGCCGCCATGGATACAACCATATGGACGACCTTCTCCAGGCTGATCATCAGAACGGCGCCTCCGATCATAATGGCGGCGAAGACGAAGAAGGCGACAAATGGTCCGTTAACCTCCACGTTAAACAATTATTTGGCGCCTCCTTTGGCCGGAGCCCCGATGTTGTTGTTATCCTTACGCACGAGGGTGTTGTTGTCCGTCAACCACTCGGCGTCCTTGTACAAGTCGTCCCGGCTGTACGTCGCCAGCTCGAAGTGGTTCGTCATGACGATGGCTTCCGTTGGGCACACCTCCGTACATAGATCGCACAGGATGCATATTTCGAAGTTGATATCGAAAGTATCGATGACCTTGCCCCGCTTCTCGGGATCCGGGTTCGGCTTGCCCGTCAGCGTAATGCAGTCCGTCGGGCAAATGCGGGCGCATTGGTTGCAGACGATGCACAGCTCGGGGATGAAGTGCTGGATGCCGCGGAAGCGGTCCGGCATATGAATCGGCTCGTCGGGATAGGATGTCGTGACCTTGGGCGACGTCATCGACTTCAGCGTGACGCCGAGGCCTTGCAGCATTCCGCTTAGCATGGCGATTCCTCCAATCGTTATTTGACGAACAGCTCCAGGTACAGGGCCGTCAGGAACACGTTGAGCAGCGCGACGGGCAGCAGCACCTTCCAGCCCAGCCCCATCAATTGGTCGATACGCACGCGCGGGAAGGTGGCGCGTATCCAGAAGAACGAAAAGACGACGGCGACGAACTTGAGCAGGAACCAGACGAGACCCGGCACGAAATCAAGAAACGGCGCCGGAGGATGCCATCCTCCCAAAAATAAAACCGTAGTCAGTGCCGCGATGGCATAGACGTAGACGTATTCGGCAAGCATAAAAAACGCGAAGCGGAAGCCGCTGTATTCGACGTGATAGCCGGCCACAAGCTCCGATTCCGCCTCCGGCAGGTCGAACGGCGTCCGGTTTAGCTCCGATACGGCCGCGATATAAAAGACGACGAAGCCGATAATCTGCGGCAGAAAATTCCACTGCCAGAACCAATCTCCCTGAGCGGCGACGATCGCCCTCAGGTTAAGGCTGCCGCTCAGCAGAACGACCCCGACGACGGAGATAACAAGCGGCACCTCGTAGCTGATCATCTGCGCCGCCGAACGCATGCCGCCCAGAAGCGCATATTTGTTGTTGGAAGCCCATCCGCCCAACACCATCCCCAGCGTCGTAATGCCGGACAGCGCCACGTAATAGAGCAGCCCCACGTTGAGATCGGCAAAATACAGCTTCTCCGTATACGGAATGACCGCAAGCACCGCGAAGGCCGGCACGAACGCGAGCGCGGGAGCCAGGATAAAGAGCAGCCGGTCCGCTTTGCGGGGAATCGTATCCTCCTTGATCAGCAGCTTTAGAATATCCGCGACGGTCTGCAGAAGTCCCAGCGGTCCAACGCGGTTGGGTCCAACGCGAAGCTGCATCCAGCCGATGACTTTTCGCTCGTAATAGATCGCATACGTGACGAATCCAAGCACAATGAGCAGAAACACGACTGCCCAGACGAACAACACGAACGCGTTGCCCCAGGTCATGCTTTCGTTCAGCCAAGCCCCCATCAGCAATCCACCTCCCCGACCACGATATCGATGCCGCCGAGAATCGTAATGAGGTTCGTCATCGTCTCTCCGACGAGCAGCTTGGGCAGGATACCCAGGTTAACGAAAGAGGGTCGTCTGAATTTGAGCCGGTACGGCTCGGCCTTGCCTTTGGATACGATATGGCAGCCGATCTCGCCCCGCGGCGACTCGATGCGCACATAAGCTTCTCCTGCGGGCGGACGAATGGCTCTTGGCACCTTGCCCATCGTCTCGCCATCCCTCGGAAATTGCGCGACAGCCTGCTTTAGAATGCGGAGGCTTTGCCGAATCTCCTCCAGCCTGATGCGATAACGGTCGTAGCAGTCGCCGCTCGTGCCGACGGGCACGTCGAATTCGAACCGGTCGTACAGACTGTACGGCTCCTCCTTGCGAAGATCCCATTTCACGCCCGTGCAGCGCAGGTTGGCGCCGGACAAGCCGTAGCTGATGGCCGTATCCGCGTCATATCGACCGACGCCTCGGATGCGCGCCAGGAAGATTTCGTTGCCCGACACCAGCTTGTCATACTCCTCGAGCTTCTTCTCCATATAGGGGATAAAGGCTTCGACCTTATCCATCCAGCCGGGCGGAGCGTCCCACTTAACGCCGCCTACCCGCATATAGTTGTAGGTAAGCCGCGCGCCGCACAGCTCGTTAAACAGATTGATAATCATCTCGCGGTCCCGGAAGGCGTACAGAAACGGGCTCATCGCGCCGATGTCGAGCAGGTAGGTGCCCCACCAGACGAGGTGGCTGGCCACCCGCTGCAGCTCCATGACGATCAGGCGGAGAAATTCCGCGCGAAGCGGCACCTCGAGACCCATCATTTTCTCGACGGTATGGACGAGGACGTAATTGTTGGTCATCGCCGAGACGTAATCCATTCGGTCCGTATAAGGAATAATCTGGGTATAATTCAAATTTTCCGCGAGCTTCTCTGTCCCTCTATGCAGATAACCCATAACCGGAGTCGCTTCCGTGATGACTTCCCCATCCAGCTTGACTACGATCCGGAAGACGCCGTGCGTGCTGGGATGCTGGGGTCCAACGTTAAGCAGCAGTTCCTCTGTGCGGATCATGGTAGCGGCTACACCTCCGAATCCAGTGGTTCGTAGTCTTTGCGAAGCGGATGCCCCACCCAGTCGTCCGGCATCATAATGCGCCTCATGTCGGGATGGCCGGGAAAGTCGATACCCAGCAGGTCATAGATTTCGCGTTCGTTCCATTCCGCCGATCTCCATACCGGCGTTGCGGAAGGCAACGACGCTCCTTCCCGATCCGTTCGGATCTTTACGGCAACGACCCGTTTGCTTGCCAGGGATAACAGATGATAGACCACTTCCAGATGAGTCTCGTAATCGACGCCGGTAACATTGCGCAAATAATCGAAGCGCAGTTCGTCATGCTCCTTGAGCAGCAGAGCCGCCGCCTGCCAATGCCCGCTCTTGATCACAAGCGTGGGCATGTCGTCGTTCAGCTCGTTTAGATACGCCTCGTCCAGCGCATCGTCCGCCACTTCTCTGCGCACCACTGCCTGCAGCAACTCAAGCTCCGGCAGCCGGATCGACGGCGGCTTGGGCACCTCCGCCTGGGAATCGCCCTCCCCGCCTCCTGCGGACGTGCCGCCTTCCGCCTGCGCCTTGGCCGCCGCCCTTGCGGCGCGCGCCTCAGCGGCCGCCTTCAGCTTCGCCTCGCGCTCCGGATCGACGGCGGCTTCGGGCGGCGCGCTTGCCTCCGCCTGCGCCTTGGCCGCCGCCCTTGCGGCGCGCGCTTCCGCGGCCGCCTTCAGCTTCGCTTCGCGCTCCGGATCGACGGCTGGCTCCGACGTCGGTTCGGCTCCCGCCGTTTCCACGCCAGCTTGGCCGGGCTGGGCTTCCATCTTCACGTCCGCCGCGTCAGCCTCGCTTGCCTCGCCCTGTGCTCCCATCTTCGCGTCCGTCACGTCGGCCTCGCTTACCTGGCTCTGTGCTCCGGGCTCCTTCTTCTCCTCCTCCTCGCTCATCGGCCGGTCACCTGCTTCCCGGTTTTGGCTTCGTAGCGAATTTTCTCCTGCAGTTTGTTGATGCCATAGATCAGCGCAGCCGGATTAGGCGGACAGCCCGGTATGTAGACGTCGACGGGGACGATCTGGTCCACGCCCTTAATGACGGCGTAGGACTTCACGTAGGGGCCTCCCGCGGTCGCGCAGGAACCCATCGCGATGACCCACTTGGGCTCCGGCATCTGGTCGTACAGGCGGCGCAGCAGCGGTCCCATCTTCTTGGTCACGGTTCCCGAGACGATCATGACGTCAGACTGCCGCGGCGACGTGCGGAACATGACGCCGAATCGGTCAAGATCGTAATGAGAGGCTCCCGTCCCCATCATTTCAATGGCGCAGCAGGCAAGTCCGAAGGTCATAGGCCACAGCGAATTGCTGCGCGCCCAAGCCTTGAGGCTTTCCAGCGTACCCATGAATACATTGCGTTCCAGCTCCTTGCGTTCTTCCAGACTAATCGATTCCAGGCTCAAGTCCATTTAAGCACCCTCTTCTTCCATGCGTATAGGAGTCCAATGAGCAGCATGCCGGCGAAAATGACCATTTCGATCAGAACAAAAAGGCCGAGCTTATTGTATGCAACGGCCCAAGGATATAAGAAAACGGTTTCCACATCAAAGATGACAAACATAAGCGCAAACATATAATACCGGATGTTGAATCTAACCTGACCTTCGCCTACGGGTTCGTTGCCGCTCTCGTACGTGGAGCTCTTCGGCTCCGTCGGCTTATGCGGCCGGAGCGCTCTGCCCAGCAGCAATGCGACGACGGGGAGCAGAATGCCCAGCACGACGAAGATCGCGACGACAACATAGTGATTGACGTAATTCTCCACAGGATCGCCTCCGTCACAGGATGGTATGGGATCTGTTCGACTTGCCAGGAAAGTTGCCGCCCATTTTTCCTCACAATTATAACAAATGCTTCCACGACCGTCTATGAAAGAGAGTTCAAAAAGTTCGGTTCTCAGTACCGAGAAGATTGGATGAAGCTAGAACCTGAGGAGCGGAGCGTAGTGGAAGCTACGTGAGCACCGGAAGGTTCGGCTGAATTCAATAATCGATGTCGAGTAAGCTTCCAGAATTGCTTCGTAATGGGAAGCGGACTTTTTGAACAACCCTATGACGGAGTTGGGCCTGTTCGCACCGCTACGCGTTAGGTTCCTTGCTAGGGAATCTGCCGTCCTTGCGGCTTCGCTTGCGCATGAGCAGCGCCGCGAGTAGAAGCAGCAGAGGGACGAACAGCCCTTGCATGACACTGTATACGGTCCATACATTCATGGCGAAGATGGTCGAATGTACGCCATTGCGGTAGATGATCAAGGAGAGCGGAGCAATGAGCATGCAAAGCGGGAATACGAGCGGACGGTAGGCGCGCAGCCCAAGCACTTGCCCCAGCAGCACAGACAGAACGTAGACGCTTAGCGACAATTTTACGAATACGGTGCCGATCCAGACGACGGCGAACAGGATCTCGACGCGAACAAGTATCTCTTCTATGTTTATGAGCTTCGCCATCTCATATACCGCAAACGGGCTTCGAGTTGTCTCGCCCGATCCCATGACGGCTATCAGCAGGAAAACGATCAGCGTCGTAATCGCTCCTGTCACCGCGACGGCGCCAAAAATCCCCCGGTTCAACTTCTCCCGCTCGCTCTCCTTAACCATGGGCAGAATCGCCGTCAAAAAGACGCATTCCGTCAAAGGGAAGCCCAGCACGGGATACATGCCCTTAAGCGGAGTGATTAAGCCGTTTGCAAGCACGGGCTCAAAAAATTCCATATGAACTTGGTTCATGAGCGACAGGGTGATGATAACTAGCACGAACAGACTCCATATGTACAAAATTTCTCCCGTACGGGCGATCGTCTCGATGCCGAGAAACACACCGTACAGGATAACGATCATAAATGTTCCGCTAATAAACCAGGTCGGCGTTTGCGGCAGCACCGTCTTGCTCATGAAGTCGACCATGTTCCGAAGCACCAAAGTGCTCAGGATGAAGAAAAAAAACACGAACGTTAGCGCGATAGACTTCCCGATCCATCTCCCGGCGATGAATTCCGCATATTGCGCGATCGTCATTCGGGGAAAGCGTCTCATCAATGCGAGATAGACGAGCACGATGGCATATTGTACCGGTACGATCAATAACATGGAAATCCAGCCATCCTGTTTGGCGATGGTGACCGTCGCCGTCGGCACGATGAGCGCTGCGCTTCCCACCGAAAATAAATATAACAACTTGGATACCTGCCTGGACGTGATTTCGTTATTGACGAAGCCAGACCTCATGGACATTGTTATCCCCCCTTTAACCACGCTACGATCGGCACGTAAATCGGCTCCAGCAGCATGGAGATCCAATCCGTCGGAAGACTGACCGGCAGATGCCTTGCAATGGCGATCTGCAGGGCGGCTGCTCCCCACAGGATAACGATCGCCCAGCTCGCCTCGCGGACTTGCCCCTTGTCCCGGTTTCGCCTCCAGATAAAGATCGTCACGGTGATCGCGCAAGCGACTATGATGAGCACATGCAGCATGTCTTCACCTCATTCCGTTATGGCATCGGTTCTTGCCCCCATGGATTCCACATGGCTGATGCAATGAATTTCGTACTGGATTTGCGGAAAAATCGTCTTCCAGCGCGCCTTCATCTGCTTCCAGAGCGCAGGTTGGTCCCTGTAGATTTGCTCTCCCCATCCCAGCGCGTCGAGCTTGCGATCCATTAGCCAATCGACTGTCGATTTGATCTCCTTTTCGACTACGGCGTTGAGCTTCTCCTCCAGAGCGAGCAGCGTTTGCTCATCGTTAATGGACAAGCCCGGACAAGTAACTTCGTGCACGCTGGATTGCATCCGAATCTCCATCTTGACCGTCGGCCATTCGCTCTCGCCTTTGGGCTTCTCCGCCTTGACTTTCGTACCCGTGCGAATGACTTCCATTATGTAATGCCCCTTGCCGTTTGCGCACGGAAATTTCAAGACCGTGTTCTGCAGCTTGTTCAGCGACCATGTCAGTCCCTGCGACTGCTTCGGAGGCAAATAGCCGATCAACCTGCCGCCGTCAAAGACCGCCATCGTCTTAAGCTCGGGCAGCACCTTTGGATTGATGCGGTCGACGATTTCCTTCGTACTGCCCGCCTCCGGGTCACCTTCCACCCCGACTGCCGGCACCGCAATCTGCTGCCCCTCCGACTTGGAGATTCGGGTAATATCGCGGACGAGGACGCTGTACAACTGCCCCTTTGCATTCTGATCCACCAGAATCGTCTCTTTGATCTGATTGGCCGGCACGGATTCCATCTGAGTTCGAATCTGCAACAGCTTGGCCGCTTTAACGCCCCTTGCGATGACGACGCTGATATCGGTTCGAATATCCGCATTGCGATCGATCAAGTCCATCAGCGGGAAGATGCCTTTCTTCGCCGTGGATTCATGGATGACCAGCAACTGGGTGTGCGAGAAAAACAGCCTGCGGGAAGTCTTCGCCGACATCTTGCGGATGGCCTCGAACACCGTGTCGCCCTTCTCCGTCAATGTCATGACGGGGCTTCCGTTCCCGCCCCCGTCCCGCGATGTCGCGTTCTGCGGCAGAACGACCTGCACCGTCAACTCGTAGCGGAATTTTCCGCTGGGGTCATCATCTACTCCAAGCGCGATGACGACGCCGAGCTTGTCCAAGTAACGAATATCCCAGCAGCCAGCCAGCGGTATCAGGACGGATGCGATAATCACTGTCAGCGCAAGCCGTTTGATCAGACGTATCGCCATACCCGACCATAGTTTTCGCCACAGGGGAAGTCTCCGCTTCATTGCGACGGCTCCCTTCTCGGCTCGGCAGCGGAGTTGTCTCGTACTTGGTCGCCGTCACCTATCTGCTGCGGACGTTCCTTCATCATCCAGAGCGGTACGCGAAGCAGCGTATCCTTAAAGTCCTTCCAGTTGAACGGAGCAAACGGCTTCAGATAAGGAATGCCGAAGGAACTCAAGTTGCTCATGTGCAGCAGAATGAGCAGCATGACGAGCGCAATACCATAGAAACCAAGGGTAGATGCCGCGACCAGCAGCAAGAAACGCAGCAGTCTAGCCGCGATGCCCAGGCTGTATATCGGCGCGACAAAGCTGGAGATGGCCGTAAATGCCACGACAATAACGACTGCCGATGATACAATGCCCGCTTCAACGATCGATTGCCCGATAACGAGACCGCCGACGATCGAGATTGCGCTGCCCGCCGTGCTCGGCATTCGGAGTACGGCTTCACGCAAAATCTCGAACACCAGCTCCATGATGAAAGCTTCCAGATAGGCGGGGAAAGGCACGCCCTCCCGCTGTGCAGCCAGCTTAAGCAGCAGCTGGGTCGGAATCATCTCTTGATGGTAGCCGATAATGGCGACATAGATCGACGGCATGAGAAGGGCGATAAAGAACGAGGAGAATCGCAGCATGCGGAGAAACGTCGCCATCTGGTAGTTCTGATAATAGTCCTCCGCGGCTTGAAAAAACATGTTCAACGTCGACGGCACCACCAGTACGAAGGGCGTTCCATCGACGATAATAGCCACTCTTCCGTCCAGCAAATTGCTAGCTATGACGTCCGGCCGCTCATGGCTGATGATGGTGGGGAAAGGGGTCCACTTCTGATCGGTGATCATCTCTTCGATATAACTGGATTCCAGAATGCCGTCGTTCTTAATATCCTTAATTCGACGCTTGAGGTCTTCGATCACGCTTTCGTCCGCCAGTCCCTTGATATACATGATGGCGACCGGAGTCTGCGTAATTTCGCCGACCTTCATTTGCTCCAGCCAAAGCTTCGGACTGCGAATCTTCCGACGAAGCAATATCGTATTTACACGAAGCGATTCCGTAAACCCTTCCCGCGGACCGCGAATCATCATTTCTGTCTTGGGCTCTTCTACCGAGCGCTTGGGCCCTCCGTAAACATTGCAGCCGATACCTGAGGGGGAGCCGTCAATAAAGATAAGGGCGTATCCCAAAAACAGCTTCTCGAATAAATCCTTAAACGTCTTGATATCGCAAATTAATCCGATGGCGATGAGATGACTCTTGATCCGGCTTAGAATAGGCTCTTCGGGCGAGTCTGCAAGCGTCTGCCGATCGTGTTCCCTTAGCTGCTTTAACCGGGAAGGGAGCTCGGGATCCTGCTGCATCGTTTGAATCACGAACTTGTCCAATCGTTCATCTTCAACTAGTCCTTGAATATAGACAAGCGCGATATCCTTGTCTCCGTCCTTGCCTTGATGATCAGTCAAATTCAAACCGCGTATGATCAGATCCGAGCTCTCCCCCATCTCCTTTTTGATCTTGTCCAGCAGCTCGGTCAGTACCGGAACAATGGGCTGGTGCTCGTAATCTTTCATTTGTTCGTTCACGTGTTTGTCCGCGCCCGGCGAACGCCGTTCTTTCTTTTGGTCCTTGCCGGCTTTCTTTGACATATACATCCCGAACATGGCGGGCCCCTCCCTTCTTCCGGTCGTGTTATTTATTAGGATGACTCATCCATGGTAAAACTATGTATCTCGGGCATCATCTGCCTCTGCTCGAGAATCAGCCGTCCGCGAACGCAAACAAGCCGCCCGGAAGACGCGTTTGCGTCGACCGTGCGGCTTGCCATTAAAATCTCCTGCATATAGCTGAATTCCCTTATCTAACGCGCGTTTCCGTCAGCTTGAACTGCCCGACCAATTGATGCATCAGCGACGTAATGGATTCAACGTGCTGCGAGGTTTGCTGCACGTTGTTCATCTCGCCGATCAGCTCCTGCACGCGCCCTTCCACCTCGGCAGACACCTTCCGGTTCTGGCGGCTGACGAGCGCGATGTTCTCCAGCAGCTGTACGACTTCTTCAACGACTGCCGACTTGTGCGCATCCCTGCCCCCGACCTCGTTTAAGGTGCCGATTGCCGCAGCCACGAGCTGATTGCCCTCTTCGACGACCCTCGTGCCTTCTTCCATGGACGCGAAAGCCTTCTTCGCCTCGGCGTAGATGTTGTGCGTGATGGAGTGGACTTCTCCCGTCGATTCTTTGGTCATCGTAGCCAGCTTCCGGATTTCGTTCGCGACGACCGCGAAGCCCCGCCCTTGCTCTCCCACCCTCGCTGCCTCGATGGAGGCGTTCAGCGCAAGCAGATTCGTCTGGGACGAAATCTGTTCAATTACCTTCAGCACATTCTGAATTTCCTGCACCGTATCCATGAACGTATGAATCGTTGAGTTCGTCTCCCCGACCTTCTCGGAGATATGTTTCATCTTGTCGCCGATCCGATCGACCTCGGACTGTGCCACCTTAATCTGGCGCCCGGCCTCCTCTTCCATGAGGAGGAGCGTGTCCCTCATCGTGTCGGCCGATTCCTTTGCCATGTCGATGTCCTTGAGCTGAAGCCGGATGCTGCCGATCATATTCGAGACTTGGCTGCTAACCCGTCCGGTCGAGCTTGTCGTAATCGCAGCGGATTCATGAAGCGTCCGTTGGCTTGTCGTAACGTCCGAGGCCGCGAGCCTCACCTGCAGCATAATACCTTCCAGAGAATCCATCATGTTATTCAGCCACTTCGCGATATCCTTCAGCTCGTCGTTATCGAATCCTTGAAGCGGCAGCCGTTGGGTCAGGTCTCCCTTGCCCTCTGCATTCATCCGGATAAATCGCGTTAATGAACGCATATGATGCACGACGCGGTTCTCCTCTTTGCGCTTGAATGTGCCGATCACGATGAGACCGAACAACAGATTGAAGCCTCCGGCCGCAGCCGCGATTATCCAAGGAGAGGCCGCGCTCGCGATCATCCCGATTAATGCCGCAGTCAACAAGCTGGCTGCTGCCGTTGCGAACAGATGTAGTCTGCGCTGCCTCCACCCGATGCTTCGAAGCCGGTACACTTCCTCCAGATCGCCTTCGCACATCATCCCCCATTTGTCCGGACAATGCGGGAGCTGGAAGGTTACACCCTTGCCGATTACGGGAATATGCCGATAGTCCGAATAACCGGGGAACTCCACGAATAGATTGCTGCCGTTGCGGATCGTGTTCGATACCCCTGGATGCAGCTCGCCGGTCGCTGGATCGGTGAACAGGAGCTCCAGCTCGGTATGTTCTCTTACGGTTACCGTGCCCCATTCCGTCGTTACACCATCCTTCAAGTTCTCCCCATGCGTAAAAGTTCGATCCTCGAACCTGCTTCGCGACAACGCAGTCCCGGGCTTGATCTGCTTGTTCAGACCTGGTTCCGCCATAAACAGATAGTTGTCTCCGGAGTCGGGATAGATATGGCCGGATTCCCGCTGAATCAAGTCTCCGATGACGTCGTTCGGCACACGGCCGCATAAAGTGCCAAGCAGCTTGCCACCGCTTGTAATCGGCAGCATGAACAGCAGCGTCATCGCATCGTGGAAGGAAGACGAACGCGGTCCGATGGACTTCGTCAACTCGTCATGGTAAGGCCCGAACAAACAATTTTTCGCCACGCCGCCGGGCTGAGCGCTGTAAGCCAGTCCGGCATGGATCAGGCTGTCTATCCCATATGCCGTTCCCAGATGAGCTTTGTACGTGGTTGCAACAACCTTCCGCTCAGCGTCCAACAAGAAGATCTCCGTCATATCGACCGCTCGGGCGAATGCGACTTCAAGCTGCGTGTTTACCTTGTCCAGAGATTCATTGATTTGCAGCTGCGTTATATCCCCTTGCCATACATCTTGAATGGAGGCTCCAAGTCTCTCCAGCTGGCGCCATTCATCCTCTGCCCAGTTCATGAGCAATTCCTTGCGAGTCTCTGCGAAACCTTCGAACGTTTGCTCGACATCCTCTTTAATATCCTTGTTCAGTCGCCACGAAATCCACAGCGGGAATCCCGTCTTCGCTCCAAGCCAGTCAAACATGCGCAACTCCCCCGATCCTTATCCACTGTTTCTCTTTCGATGTTAACTATATTAACATACAAGAATCGACATTTGGATAACTTTATATCGGACAATTACAAATAACTTCAAAATAATTATAATTCTAATATTTTTGATATTTAAATAATCATATTTGAGTTTGTTGGTCATTTTATTTTATCGTTTCAATCAAACTAGGTATATGCAACTAAATTTATGTTAGGTTTTGGGCCTGTCTCGCATCGAATTGCCTAATTGTGGTCAAAAAAAGAACGAAGCAGAGTCAATCCCTGCTTCGTTCTCATTCAATCCTGTATTATCTGCCCACGCTCAGACGGTTCAGCGCGCGTTGCAGCGCCAATTCCGCTCGGTGGTAGTCGATTTTTTCGCGCTTGGCCAGACGTTCTTCGGCGCGCTTCTTAGCGGCTTCGGCACGTCTCACGTCGATGTCTCTCGCGAGCTCGGCGCTTTCCGCCAGGATGACGACTTTGTCTTTGCGCACTTCGATGAAACCGCCGTTCACGGCAATGATATCAACTACGCCGCCGCGCTTGATTGTAACAGGCGCGATGCGAAGCGGGGTAACGAGCGGAATGTGATTAGGCAGTATGCCTAACTCGCCTTCCACTCCTTTCACGCTTACCATGTTCGCGGTTTCTTCGTATACTTTGCGCTCGGGCGTCACGATTTCTACCAGAAAGGTACTCATATGGACTCCTCCCGCCTGCCGCTATTAAAGCGTTTCGGCTTTCTTCACGGCGTCTTCAATGACACCTACATAACGGAACGCTTCTTCCGGCAGAGAATCATGTTTGCCTTCAAGGATTTCCTTGAAGCTGCGTACAGACTCATTAACAGGAACATAAATGCCTTTGTTTCCTGTAAATGGCTCGGCAACGTGGAACGGCTGAGACAAGAACAATTGGATGCGGCGAGCGCGGCCAACCGTGATTTTGTCTTCCTCGCTCAGCTCGTCCATGCCGAGGATCGCGATAATATCTTGAAGCTCCTTATAGCGCTGAAGAATTCTCTTAACGCCTTGAGCAACGTTGTAGTGCTCATCGCCCAGAATCTCAGGCGACAGGATACGGGACGAGGAAGCCAGCGGATCAACCGCAGGGAAGATCCCCATCTCGGAAATTTTACGCTCCAGGTTCGTTGTTGCGTCCAAGTGGGCAAACGCCGTAGCAGGAGCCGGATCCGTGTAATCGTCCGCAGGAACGTAGATCGCTTGGATCGATGTAACGGAACCTTTTTTAGTCGATGTGATACGCTCTTGCAGTTGACCCATCTCGGTTGCCAGCGTTGGCTGGTAACCTACCGCCGATGGCATACGTCCCAGAAGGGCCGAAACCTCGGAGCCCGCTTGCGTGAAGCGGAAGATGTTGTCGACGAACAGAAGAACGTCGCGGCCTTCTTCGTCGCGGAAGAACTCGGCCATTGTCAGACCCGTCAAGGCAACGCGCGCGCGCGCTCCTGGCGGCTCGTTCATTTGTCCGAATACCATCGCCGTCTTGCTGAGAACGCCGGAGTCTTTCATCTCGTGGTACAAGTCGTTGCCTTCGCGCGTCCGCTCGCCTACGCCGGCGAATACGGAGATACCGCCGTGCTCTTGCGCGATGTTGTTGATCAGCTCTTGGATCGTTACCGTCTTGCCTACGCCGGCGCCGCCGAACAGGCCGATCTTGCCGCCTTTTGTATAAGGAGCAAGCAAGTCGATAACTTTAATGCCCGTCTCGAGAATTTCCGCTTGCGTGGACAATTCGTCGAATTTTGGAGCTGCGCGGTGGATCGGAAGATTGACGTCGGATGTTACGTCGCCAGCCTCGTCGATCGGTTCGCCAAGTACGTTAAATACGCGGCCCAGCGTCGGAGCGCCTACCGGAATTGTAATCGGTGCGCCGGAATCGACAGCTTCCATGCCGCGAACCAAACCGTCCGTCGTGCTCATCGCGATCGCGCGAACCATGTTGTCGCCAAGATGAACGGCAACTTCAAGTGTAAGGTTAATGTCGACTCCGCCGTTTGTTGCTTTCTGGTCGATCTTAACCGCGTTCAGAATCTCCGGCAGATTGCCGCGTTCGAACTCAAGGTCGACGACCGGACCCATGACGGATACAACGCGTCCTTTTCTCATTGCTTTCCCTCCTGCTTCCTTCGGTATATACAAAATTATCTATTAAGATTGTGCGTTAGCTCCCGCAACGATCTCGGAAATCTCTTGCGTGATAGCCGCTTGACGCGCACGGTTGTACGTTAACGTCAGCTGGCTGATCATCTTCGTCGCGTTTTTCGTCGCACTGCCCATGGCAGTCATACGCGCGCCGAATTCGGACGCTTTGCCGTCAAGCACGGCGCTGTAGATCAACGTCTCGGCGTACTTCGGCAGAAGCACTTCCAATACGCCTTCCGGCGACGGCTCGTATTCGTAGGTCGATACCTTCGTACCTTCGCTAATCTCCTCGAGAGGAAGCAAGCGCGTTTCCGTCGGAATCTGGGAGATCGCATTGACGAATTTATTGTAGTACAGGTAGAGCTCGTCATACGACCCGTCCGCAAACATCTTAACGGCCGACGACGATACCGACTTGATGTCGGCGAACGTCGGGGAATCCGCCAATCCGATTACCTCTTCAACGATTGGCATATTGCGGCGGCGGAAGTAGTCACGGCCTTTGCGCCCGATGACGAACAACGCATATTCGTCCGCGGATTTATGCTTTTGTTGAATGGTCTGAGTCACTTTACGCAAAATATTCGCATTGTAACCGCCAGCCAGACCACGGTCGGAGGTGATAACGAGATAGCCCGTCTTCTTAATCTCGCGGGTTTCCAGCATCGGGTGTTTGACGTCCTTCGTACCAGCCGCAATGCTGGCTACGACTTCCTTCAGCTTGTCCGCGTAAGGACGGGACGCCAGCGCTGCCTGTTGCGCTCTTCTGAGCCTGGAGGCTGCGACCATCTCCATCGCCTTCGTGATCTGCTTCATGTTCTGCTTGCTCTTGATCTCGCGTTTAATATCGCGCATGTTTGTTGCCATTAGGTTTCACCCGCCTTCATTTGCCCCGAATCGGTCCGGAGCGTGGTAAGGGCCTACGCCCGGACCTAATTGCTAAGTCCGAGCGCAGGAGGATCTATTAAGATGTTGAAGCTTAACTATCAGTTAAGCAAAGCTTTTCTTGAAGGCTTGGATCGCTGCCACGAGAGCTTTCTCGTTGTCCGCGACAAGGTCTTTTGTGTCGCGGATGGAAGCGCCGATCTCCGGATGATTGGAATCCAGGAATGCCAGGAATTCACGCTCGAAGCGGCCGATATTTTCGATCGCAATGTCGTCCAGATGTCCTTTAACAGCTGTGTAGATGGACATAACTTGTTTTTCGACCGGCATAGGCACGTTAACGCCTTGCTTGAGAATCTCCATCGTACGGGCACCGCGGTTTAGACGGGCAAGCGTCGATTTGTCGAGGTCGGAGCCGAATTGCGCGAACGCTTGAAGCTCGCGGTATGCCGCAAGGTCCAGACGAAGCGTGCCGGCAACCTTTTTCATCGCTTTGATCTGAGCCGATCCGCCTACGCGGGATACGGAGATACCAACGTTAACCGCTGGACGTTGACCGGAGTAGAACAGGTCGGACTCCAGGAAGATCTGTCCGTCGGTGATCGAGATTACGTTCGTAGGAATGTAAGCCGATACGTCGGAAGCTTGCGTCTCGATGAACGGAAGCGCCGTGATGGAGCCGCCGCCCAGCTTGTCGCTGAGCTTCGCAGCGCGTTCCAGCAAGCGGGAATGCAAGTAGAAGACGTCGCCCGGATAAGCCTCGCGGCCCGGAGGACGGCGAAGCAGCAAGGAAAGCTCGCGGTATGCCGCTGCTTGCTTCGACAAGTCGTCGTATACGATCAGGACGTGCTCGCCTTTGTACATGAAGTACTCGGCCATGGATACGCCTGCGTAAGGAGCCAGGAACAGAAGCGGAGCAGGCTCGGAAGCGCTCGCCGTTACGACGATCGTGTAGTCCATAGCGCCGTGGCGGCGAAGGGTTTCCACAACATTTGCAACAGTGGATTGTTTTTGTCCGATGGCAACGTAGATACATTTAACGCCGTTGCCCTTTTGGTTGATGATCGCGTCGATCGCGATCGCCGTTTTACCCGTTTGACGGTCGCCGATGATAAGCTCACGTTGGCCGCGGCCGATCGGAACCATCGCGTCGATCGCTTTGATACCCGTTTGCATAGGCTCATGAACGGATTTACGGTCGATAACGCCCGGTGCAGGGGATTCGATCGCGCGTGTATGAGTTGTGTTAACAGGTCCTTTGCCGTCCAGCGGTTGACCCAGCGGGTTAACGACGCGGCCCAGCAGCTCGTCGCCTACAGGAACCTCCATGATACGGCCCGTGCGCTTCACTTGGTCGCCTTCGCGGATATCCGTGTAAGGACCGAGGATAACGACGCCGACATTGGACTCCTCCAGGTTGAGGGCCATGCCGACTACGCCGTTCGCGAATTCGAGCAGCTCGCCTTGCATCGCGTTCTCAAGGCCGTGTACGCGGGCGATACCGTCACCGACGTTGATGACCGTGCCGACATCCACGACTTGAATCTCGGATTTATATTGTTCGATCTGTTGTTTAATCAGCGTGCTGATTTCATCAGGTCTGATACTCAATTCGTTCACCCCTATCTACAGTGCTTTAGAATTTAAACGTTTTTTGTAAACGATCCAGCTTGCCGGACAGGCTTCCGTCGTACAGGCGGTCGCCGATACGAACCTGGATGCCGCCGAGCAGCGATGGATCGACCGATTGCTCAGCTATGATCTTTTTGCCCGTGATGGAGCCGAATTCGGCCACGACACCGGCAAGCTCCGCCTCGGACAGTTCGCGAGCGGCATATACCGTCGCATGGGCTTGCCCGAGCACTTCGCCCGCGATCTTGACAAACGCTTCGTGAACGTTCGCGATGATGGACTGGCGTCCACGGGATATCATAAGTTGAATCGTATTAAGAACCAGCACCGAGATGCGGTCGCCAAATGCAGACTTCAATACCGCAAGTTTGGCTGCGGGATCCACGCTCGGCAAAGAAAGAAACTTGCCGATTTGCTCATCCTGCTTCAGAGCGTCGGCGATCAGCTTTAGCTGCGCTTCCACTTCCGAAACGACGCCTTCGGCGGAAGCGAGCTCAAACAACGCTTTAGCGTAGCGCTTCGCTACGACCGTGTCGCGGCTCATTTGCTTCCTACCTCTTTCAGGTATTGGTTAACGATCTGCTCTTGCGACTTCTCGTCAACCTGCTTCTCGATAATCTTCGACGCGATTTGCACGGAGATGCCGCCCACTTCGGAACGAAGCGCAGCGATCGCCTTGTTTTTCTCGCTTTCGATATCTTTTAGCGCGTTATCCTTCAGTCTGTCAGCCTCGGCCTTCGCGGATTGAACGATGTCGTCCGCTTGCTTCGTGCTTGTCGTTCTGGCCTGCTCCAGAATCGCGTAGGCTTCCTGCCTAGCTTGATCCAATGCTGCCTTTTGCTCCGCCATCGACGCTTCGGCCTGTTTACGGCTGGACTCCGCAGAATTCATTTGCTCTAGGATGAGCTGTCTGCGTTTCTCCATAATCCCGAACAACGGACCAAACGCCCACTTATTCAAAGCCCAATACAATATAAGAAAAGCCGCGATCGTAATTATTGTATTAGTGTAAACGAAACTCATAGCCGCACTCCTTCCTGTTTCATAAAGGTTCTGTGAGAGAAACCCTCTACCCGAGGCCTCACAATGATGAGCAACCTCCAGCTTTGCAAGCAAAGCGGCTTCGTAAGCAAGAGGTAGGATTTCTCGCCAATAAGAATTTGGTTACTCCGACATCCGCGGGAACTTATGAATTCTTATGTGGTCAAAACAAAGGCGAAGAGGGCTAGGCCTTCCCCGCCGGGTACGATTCTTATTAGCTGAAGAACGCCAAGAAACCGATAACTACGCCGATGATTGGAACAACTTCGACGATACCGGCACCGATAAACATAGTTGTTTGAAGCGCCGATTTTTGTTCTGGCTGACGAGCGATACCTTCAACCGTTTTACTTACGATCATACCGTTACCAATACCTGCGCCGATCGCGCCCAAACCAACTGCAATTGCTGCTGCCAATACTTCCATTTGAAAAATCCTCCTCGTTTTGGGTAGTCATATTTGTACATGTATATATAACCTTGGATTACAGAACGGGTGTTGCCGCATTCCAAAGCTTGTTGCTCTTGCCGCCGTTAATGCTTGGCTGCTGCTTCGACATGTTCATCATCATCATGAACAGTCGCTTGCGAGATATAAACCATGGTAAGAACCGTGAACAGGAACGCTTGAATGGCGCCGACGAAAATACTGAAGCCCTGCCAAGCGATCATGAACGGAATACCCGCGAATCCCATCATCAAGATGGTCGAAATAAGAACCTCGCCTGCATAAATGTTGGCGTAAAGACGAAGTGCCAGCGTAAGCGGCTTAGCGATTGTCTCGATAATGTTGACTGGGAAGAACACCGGATACGGGTGGAGATAATGGTGCAGGTAATGCTTTCTATTCAGTTTCAGACCCAGGAAATGGACTAGCACGAACACAACAATCGCGAGGCCCGCGGTTACTGCCAAATCGGCCGTAGGCGATTTCCACCAAGCGATGTGGGCAGCGCCTCCATGACTGTCAAGATACGCCTGATCGATCCCTAGCCATTTGATAGGTTCATGGGCATCCGTTACCACCATGAACGGCAATCCCAACAAGTTAGAGATCAAAATGAACATGATCAGGGTCATGCCTAACGCCAAATAAGGTCTGACTTTGTGAACCGGCATTGAACTTGCGATCGTGGAGTGCATGAAGTCGGTAACCCATTCCATAAAATTTTGCATTTTGGTTGGCTTGTCCACCGACAAATTACGAACTGCCAATCTTGCAACAATGAAGGTGATCACGCAAGAGACAAGAATCGCGATGATCGCCGACAAATCGAAGTCCAAGCCAAAAACGTTCACGATAGGAAATAAATGCATAGTACTGTATCACCCCTTTCCGCTGCTGTTTTCCTTAATCGTTTGAGCTATGGCCGCCGCCAGTAGCAGGAACGGCATAACCATGCTGCCCGCGAGTGCTGCCGGCAAGTTCATTACATCGGGATTCTTCAAGGCATACATGGCCAAGAGCAGAACCATTGCGATCCGGCTGCCAAATCCTAGACCTTTTCGCTTGCTGCCTTCCCGCAATGCTGCATCCGCTATCATTCCTACTCTGCGCTTCAAAAAAAACGCATTCATAGCACTGACTGAAAGCCCCGCCGCTATGCCTAACATTATAGGCTTAACCGAGGGGATGAATGCCCATACAATCAAACATGTCGACAGCAGGTAGATCAACCATCGAAATGCCGATTTCAACATATTATCCATCGAAACCCTTCATCACCTTTCTGACGATCAGAATGGCTGAAAGGATACCGACAGCCAGACCGACGAACAGTCCGGAGACCGTCCAGGCTTTCGGATCGCCCAAGCGTTCCCCAGCCATGGAGCCTAGCCAATAGCCCAAAAACAAGCAAACTCCAACATCCACGCCAATAGCCCCGACCATCGCCGCGGCCTTCCATGGATTGTCTTGATTGCCATTCTGGTTCATATCGCCACAACCCCTGTCAATCCTCATTTATTTTATCCAAGCGCCGCAAGGTTTGTCAATGAAAACAGCGGCGTTTTTTGCGCGGAAGGAATTGGAGAAACCCTTATAGAATGTGGGTTCCCCCGTCCTCGCAACCGTACAGTACTACTGTATGCTGTATATTTCGCACTCGGGAGCAGGGAGTCATGGCAACTATGAACTTTGTGTGAACGGATCCGGCCGATTTGGATTTCTCCCAAAATGATGCAGGATCGCATCCACGATTCTTTCGGAAGCCTTTCCGTCGCCGTAAGGATTCGCCGATTGGCTCATCCGGCAATACAGGGAAGTGTCGTTCAACAAAGCGTTCGCACGTTCGTATACGCGCTCTTCGTCGGTGCCGACCAACTCCAGCGTGCCGGCCTGAATGCCTTCCGGACGCTCCGTCGTGTCGCGCAGCACCAGCGTAGGGACTCCGAAGGACGGCGCCTCCTCCTGCATGCCGCCGGAATCCGTCATGATCATGTAGGCGTGAGGATAAATATTATGGAATTCAAACACGTCAAGCGGCTCGATCAGACGAACGCGCGGGTGGTCGCCGAGTATTTCGCGAGCCGGCTCCCTTACCGCCGGATTCGGGTGTACGGCATAGACGATCGCGACGTCCTCGTGCTCGTCGGCGATGCGCTTAACCGCACGGAAAATGTTGCGATGCGGCTCGCCCAGCGATTCGCGCCGGTGCGCCGTCATCAGAATCATCCGTTTGCCCCGGGCCCACTCGATGACGGGATGCGTAAAGGAATCGTCTACCGTGTATTGAAATACATCGGGCGCCGTGTTGCCCGTAATATAGATCGTCTCTTCCGACTTGTTCTCCTTGCGGAGATTGTTCGCCGACCAATCCGTCGGAGCGAAATGAATGTCGGACAGAACGCCGGCGAGCTGCCGGTTCATCTCTTCCGGATACGGCGACATCTTGTTCCACGTCCGGAGGCCCGCTTCGACGTGCCCGACCTTGATCTGCTTCAGGAAAGCCGCATAGCTGGCCAGAAACGTCGTCTGCGTGTCGCCATGGACGAGCACGATATCCGGCTTCGCCTCGGCAAGGACGGGCTCAAGTCCCTCCAGCACGCGTACGGTCGTCTCCGTCAGCGTCTGACGCTCCTTCATCACGTTGAGGTCGTAGTTTGGCTCGATCTCGAAAAATTCCAGCACCTGATCAAGCATCTGGCGGTGCTGCGCCGTTACGCACACCATCGAGACGATGTCGCGGTCCCGCTTCTGCAGCTCCAGCACGAGCGGAGCCATCTTTACGGCTTCAGGCCTGGTTCCAAATATAGTCATTACCTTAATCTTAGACAATACATCCCACTCCCAATAAAGGTAGTTCAAAAAAATCCGCTTTTGATCACGAAGCCCACTCATGAAGCTTGCTCGACGTCGAATCTTGAACTCAGCCGGCACTTCCGGTGCTCACATAGCTCTGCTATGCTCCGCTCCTCAGTCCTCGGATTCGTCCAACCTTCTCGGTGCTGAAAAGCAGATTTTTTGAACTTCTATTTGAATTCCAATATCTTGATTAAAGGCAGCTGTCTATTTAATTGGTGCCGAACATGCGGTCGCCTGCGTCGCCGAGACCCGGGACGATGTAGCCCTTCTCGTCGAGACGCTCGTCCAGGGCCGCTATGTATACGTCAACGTCCGGATGCGCATCCTGGAACGCCTTGACGCCTTCAGGCGCGGCGATGAGGCACATCAGCTTGATCTGGTCGCAGCCTCGCTGCTTGAGCGACTGAACCGCCGCGATCGCGGAGCCGCCGGTAGCCAGCATGGGATCGATGACAATCAGCAGCCGGTTCGGCGCGTCTGTCGGCAGATTTATATAATATTCCTTTGGTTGCAGCGTTTCATGGTCTCTCGCCAATCCGATATGCCCCACTTTGGCGGACGGAATCAACTTAAGAATGCCGTCGACCATGCCGAGGCCCGCTCTCAGGATCGGAATTAAACCCAGCATGCGGCCCGATACGACCTTCGCCGCCGTCTCCGCCACGGGCGTTTGCACTTTAATGGTGTCGAGCGGAATTTCGCGCGTAATTTCGTAGGCCATCAAGGTCGCCACTTCATCGACAAGCTCCCGGAAGTCCTTTGTATTCGTTTCCTTGTTGCGGATGAAAGTCAGCTTGTGCTGGATCAAAGGGTGATCACAAATTACCAATTTGCTCATGGAGCATAATTCCTCCTACATTTCCTTATGCCTTCTATTGTGGCAATGAAGCCTCGCCTTTATCACGCCCACAATCCCATATATTATAGCACTGTACTTTGGGCCTTGCATCTAGGTCGGAAAAATAAAAAAACATGCCCTGTCCACAGGCCGCAATCCCTGCATGGGAGGGAAGGTTCGCCGCCAAAGCTCGCCACGTAAAAAAGCCGCCCGGGCAGGTGGTTTCCCGACAGGCGGCTCATCTTAATGGGGCCCATGGCGCTTTCGCACAGGCTGCTTGCTATTCTAACGCGGCTATTGCTAGCCTCGGCAAAAGTTTAACGCGTAATGGCGAATATTGGCCATCGTATCGTATTCGAACGTCCCTTCAGGCAAAGAGGTTGTGCGGCGAATATGGCGTTCATCGGCAAACGCTTCCCCCAACGTCGACTTGATCGAAGCTTCGTGCTCCGCGTGCTGCTCCGCTATCCGAATGAGCGCGATAGCCGCATGGGACATCAGCTGGAAATACAATTCGTTGAATTCCTTGCACGTATTCAGCTTATAGGACGGTTCCTTGATGACATGGTAAAGCGGGCGCCCGTATTCCTCCCCATCCGTCAGCATTTGCGACAATAGAGGCACGCTTGCCGCGTCCGCCAATCGGCCCAGCAAATAAACCGCAATGGCGCTGCGGAATTGATTCGTTCGGCGGCAGTCCTTGAAGTACAATGCATCACGCCGCTCTACAATTTCCCGCAGAACCGGAGCGGCTGCAGGATCTCCTGTCAGAGCCAATGCAATCGCGGCGCCATAGCGAAGCTCGACATCCGGGTCTGTCAGCCAAGCGATGAGATGCGGAGCAATGGAACGGCCAAGCAGCTTGCAGGAATAGATGGCTACGCCCGGCATTTCACTGGCCAACGCCTCGCGAATGTCGGCCGGATCGTTCATCCACTCTATGTTTTCCCGTCGGAAGGAATCATCGAACATGACGCCCCGGTTATGTTCGTCCGTCAATGCGCCGCTCGCCTGCAAGATGTCGCGCACCTCCTCATAAGGCACCTGACTGACATCCACTCCGCTTCGGGCCGCCAATGCAGCCAAAACGCCGGCGCTTTCTCCGCATTTCTGCATATCGCGCTGCATGCGAAGCAGACTGGCAACTTCGTGGTCCATACCTATGTGACGACCTGCGGCCAGCAGCCCTTTGATTCCTTTTGGCGTCATAGTGCGCCGCGTGACAGGAACCGAAAAACACGCCGTGCTCAGGTTGGCTGCCACATACAAGTCCTGCAGCTCGATACTTTCGAGAGCATGGTCCTTGCCGTGTTTGTCGAAATCCGCATAGCCGTAGAACAGCGTTTCCGCTTCGGGGCGACCGGCCAGGACATCCTGAATCGTGATCATTTGTTCGGCCTCGATGATCCTGCCTTCGCGAATTCCGATGAAAGGCGCAAAGAACAACACGCGCTTAGAAGCATCTTCGAACACGGCCAGCTGCTGACTGGCATGGGCCTGCATAATGCCGCGCGATAATTCGAACGGGCCGTACTGATTGACGTAACCGCTGTCGTGGTTGGTGCGGCTGATCGAACCATGCGCGGTTAGCCAAACCTTGACGCTGGTAAAGGGCATCGTTCTCCCATCGGATTCGCGCCCGCTGCGCGTGGCGCTGCCGGCCATCATCGATACGACCGCATCCGCCGTCGCGTCAATGAGCGTCTGACAGCTGACCAGCCACTGTCTGCCTTCCGACCACAAGGAAACTCCTTTGACCGTATCGCCTTCCATGAATACGCCTGTTACTGCCGTATTTAGCGCAAGCGATGCGCCATGTTCGGTGATCATGTCCTCCATAATCGTTTTCTTGGCCTCTACCCGATCAAGAAAGTGCTCTCTGCCCATCTTCCCGGCCGCTTCGTCGATGTCCACATGCAACCCGCCGGGCAAACCGTAGTAATACCCCGATACATACCCCATCGTCCCCATGCCGCCGATGCCGGGCAATCGGTCGATCCCAAGCACGCTCGCTCCCTGGGCCGAAGCCGCAATGACCGCCAATGCGCCGGCTGTTCCCACGCCTGCCACGATAACATCAACATGCTGCGTAAAGGCAGGCCGTTCAACTTCAACCTCTCTGACTACTCCTTCTTCCATATACCGATGTCTCATTCCGTCATCCAGCCCCTTCCCAGTTCAACGCCAGCCTGCAAGCTCTCTTCCGGCTCCGTATAAGCCTCCGCCGGCAAGTACATATAACCTTCCGCCAATTGTGCCGGACGATCGCCTGTCCATTGATCGAAGACATGCGCGATCGAAGCGATACGCCAGGACGCAAGCTCTTCGGGACGCAGAGCCCAGCGATTTACCAAGCGGTGGCGTGCCTGGTCCAACGTCCAGGAGGGTTCGCATTCCAGCTTCAATATAGCCGTACGATAGGCATGCGTCTGCTCTTCCGCCACCAGCTTCATGCCGCTCCACTGGACAGCGGGCAGCTCCGCTCCTTGCGGCTGGATGATTACCGCGTTAAGCGTCTTGACGACCTGCTTCCCGCTTCGCTCCAACGTCGTATCCACCAATCGTTCCGTCCTGACCGTCTGATAGCCGCCCGAACCATGCAACCTCAGCACATAACCCGAATGGTCCGTCTCAATGGCAATTGTGCGGGTGCCCAGCAATACATCGGCCTGCAAGTCAAGAAACCGTTTGTTGTAGGCGGCTCCCTGCGTATACACGCCAGGCTGCTTGTAGCTGTTTACAACATCATAGGCCACCATCTCCGTCGCGTTGACAATCAGCGTCTTCTTCTGGCGCTGCACAGCTTGGGCCAGACCAAGCCCTGTCGTTGTTGCGCCTAAAATAACAAGATCATAGTTCACCATTGCTCCTCCATTCGCTCTCAAACGATAGTATGCTTTTTTGCGGTCATACGATTTTGCATGTTAATATAAGCTTATCAAATCAAGGGAAATTCTCTTCTCCTTTTTTGATCAGTATCTCTCCTTTTTTGAATCGCGGTTTAGAAATCCGGAGGTGCGTTCTTGTGGATATCCGTACGCTAACGGTGCGTCGCCAAACCTTTCAAAATGCTAACAAGTCGAATAAACCTTATGTCTCGCATTGCTTTAAGGCGGTTTGGGTGCAGCAAGGAGAAGCGGTCTGGAACATCGAAGGACATCGCAGTCCCATCCGGAAAAACGATGTGGTGCTGCTCAATAACGAAGAGAAACGCCGACTCGAAGAGATCGGCGTTAAAGAGGATTTGATTTTTCTGGTTATAGAGCTGGAACCGCGCTACTTGTACGACGTCGGTCTGCTCGCTTTGTTTACGCAGCGCAGCCTGGGCTACGCCCATCGTATCATCCATGCCGATTCGACATTGCTGGAGCTGCTGCGGAAAATCGATCAAGAGGAGCAGTCGCAAAGAGCCTATAACACGGTTATGATTGCGGCCCATGCGACTGAGCTTTTGACGCATATTGCGCGAAGGGAGTCCGTATCGCCCGCTCCGGCCACTCGCATCCCGCCCTGGATGGGCGCCGTCCTTGCCTACATCGAGCACGCCTACGACCGTAAAATCACGCTTGCCGAATTGGCCGCGATCGCGCATATGAATACCAGCGCCTTCTCCAAGGCATTCACGAAAGCCAACGGCATTGGACCGTCTCAATACTTGAAACACAAACGGATCGGGCACGCCATCTCCCGTTTGGAAGAAACCGACCTGACCGTGGTCGCCATCGCGCTTGATTGCGGATATTCGAATATCGCCAACTTCTACAAAGCTTTTCACAGCTTGACCGGACAAACGCCCAGCGACTATCGCAGCGGACAAAATACGAGAGTCTGAGCAAAACGGGACCGGGATGTCATCAGGCTCCTCAATCTTTATTTCAGACTTAATCCTTGCAGTTTTTGCGTAAATACATCAATTGCCATTGTCGTTATAGAATCCTTCTTCCGTATCCATGAAAAATTACGTTCAAGATGAATTTCATTCAGAGGAATTTCAATAAGGTATCCTGCTTCCAATTCCCGCTGAGCAACCCGGCGCGATAAGAGCGCAATCCCCAAACCAGCAGCAACGGCTTCCTTAACCCCTTGGCTGCTATTGAAAACATAAGAACGCTTGACATGAAGCTCGTTTTTATTAATAAATTGATCGCTAAAAGCTCGTGTCCCAGAACCATTCTCGCGTAGTATCCATATTTGATGGTGTAAAAATTCGGGCTCTGTACTAGGCAAACTGGTCAACGGATGTCCCGGAGCTGCTACAATAATTAATTCATCCTTCATAAAGGGGGTAACTAGCAGATCGGTTATCTGAACCCTCCCCTCAACAAGGCCAATATCCAACCTATTCTCCCGAATCTCATGAATGATTTCTTCCGTATTGCCTATCGTCAGGCTCATCTCGACTTGGGGATATTGCTCCGCAAAATCCGCAAACAAGCGAGGCACGATATACTCTCCAATTGTGAAACTCGCGCCAATCAACAACGAACCGGTCACCGTATCTTGAAGCCTTTGGATGTCAAACTTAGCAGCCTCATAAGAGGCCAATATCTCCTTCGCTCGCCTATACAGAAGCTCCCCTACTTCAGTCAGTTTGACCTGCTTAGGAGAGCGATGCATGAGTTTGGTCCCGAATTCATTCTCTAAATTCCGTATATGTAGACTGACGCCCGGTTGGGACAAATTTAACATCTCGGCCGCTCGAGAGAAATTACTCTGCTCTGCCACCGCGACAAAAATCCGAAGAGTCTCTACGATCATAGACAAGGCTCCTAATCATTAGTTTTTCTCATGATGTAGATAGCAGATCCGTATTTCCCATCCCATCACCGAGTCCGTATAGTGAAGTCAAAGACATTGACGATGACGAAACAATATGGGGGAAGGTACAACATGAATCAAGCATATGCCACGCTGATGAAAAAGAAAAGCAACATAGACTTTAAGTCAGGTATTGCAATGACATTAGGACTTGCGCTAGCAGCAAAGTATTTATCTCATTTTCCGTTTTTAAGCATTATGGGGCAATTGGTAATCGCCTTACTACTGGGTATGGGATGGAGAGCGTTAATCGGTATACCGAGACAGGCAATGACGGGCATTAGATTCTCCAGTACAAGGCTGCTGCGTTATGGCATCATTCTGTTAGGAATGAGGCTAAACCTCGCAGATATTGCCCGTACTGGTCCCAAAGTGCTGGCCATAGCTGTTGTCACGATAACCTTTACGCTCCTTGCAGTGTATGGCATTACCAAACTCTTTAAGGTCGAAAAGCGGCTGGGCATTTTGACTGCATGTGGTACAGCGATTTGCGGTGCTGCGGCCGTCGTCGCCATTTCGCCCCAAATTAAAGCCAGTGATGAGGAAACAGCCGTTGGCGCAGCTACCGTAGCCATTCTTGGTACGATTTTTACAATATCATATACCATGTTATACCCTGTTCTTGGATTATCCAATGTAGGATACGGAATCTTTTCGGGAGCCACGTTGCATGAAGTTGCTCATGTCATTGCCGCGGCATCCCCTGGCGGCAACGAGGCAGTAGATGTAGCCGTTATTGTCAAATTAACACGGGTGGCTATGCTTGTACCTGTAGCCATTATAATCGGTGTTTGGACTAACAAAACGCAGCGCAAAGAAGAAGGGAAACTAGAAAAAGCAAGTTGGAGATCTATTCCGATTCCTTGGTTTATTTTTGGTTTTTTGGCTATGAGCGGCTTTAACACACTCGGTATTATTCCTGCCAGCATCGCAAATCTGGTTGTGCTTACAGCCTATTTACTGATTGCGATGGCTATGTCAGGCTTAGGTCTCAACGTTGATATTAGAACCCTTCGACGTTTGGGAGTCAAACCATTCGCGGCAGGCCTGATCGGTTCGTTGTTGTTATCGGGTTTAGGTTTTATGCTCGTTGCGTAACCATTCTATACAAGATGCGCTTCGATTCGCAACAGCCCGCTCGCTATGCCGGGATCGCCGGTTGACTTTGCTGCCGACGCGCTCGCCTGCGCCGCTCGGTCAGCAGGGACACGGCCAGCGCAGCCGCGATGGATACCGCGCACACGGACACATAATGCAATAACGAGTGGCCGACCAGCCAAGCGTCAAGCCCCGTCGCACCTGCGATTCCGCGGACGGCGACGATCGCTGCGGGGTGCAGAAGGTAGATCCACTGGCTGAGGGAGCCCGCAAGAGGGCTTACGCGAATTCTCCATCTAAGCGCCAACAGAAAGAGCGCGCCCACCGCCGGGAGCAGCAGGATGTACATGCTGTCGTGCCGCGGCCAGTCTGCCGCTCGCAGCGCGATCCCCTCCCCGAATAGGCCGGCCAACGACAGCAGGAACAGCGCAAGCAGCCCAGATCCGCGAGGCGTCCGCTCGGGACGATTCGCCACCCATAACCCAAGCGCTATAAACACGGGAGCGAAGAACAAGCCATTACGCGTGTAGTCGAACCATAGGAACATCCAGTCATATACGCCTTCAAGCATGTTGGACCGAACAGCCAGGCCGTAATAGCTGTCACCTAGCAGACCGATTGCATAGAGCGCGATAGTGACGGCCAGAACTCCGTTAACCGACATTTTTTTATGAAGAAAATAGACGAGATGAATGCCCAGCCATAACGCCGGCAAGTACCAGAGATGATAGAACGTGCCGTCGACCAACAGGTCCCTTAGCAACCCTCCGGCCGTAACGCTCCCGGCGAAATCGCCTTTGTATACGTTAAGCGGCAGGTAGATGACGATGGCAATGGCATACAGCATCGCGATTTTGCCGCCATATTTGCGCAGCGCCCGTTCATCCTTCCGGGGTCTGCCTGTCAGCTTGCGGAAGAACAGAAAGCCCGATGCCAGGAAAAATAACGGAACCGCCAATCGGCCCAACACGCCCGTCACCAGGAAGTCGGCATACTCTCCGTAGGTGAGCAACGGTCCCGTATGGATCGCGACGACCAGGAACGCCGCGACGAGCTTGACGGCATCGACGCCCCCGTAACGACCTCCCGAGGCATTAGATCTCATGGCCGTCTCCGTAATAGACCGTGACGATGAAGCCGTCGGCATTGTTGCCCGATATCCTATACGCGTCGCAGGCCGGAATCGGGACGGGAGTGTCTCCATCGCGATGAGCGACCACGTAATAACTCTCCGCCCTCCAGCCGTCTCCCGCATGCTCGAGCCGTTTACCCGCGTAAGAGAAATCTCTCAAATACGCGATGTATTCCTCGAGGCACATGCTCAGACTCTCCATGCATGCCGCATGAGGAACGCCGACATAACGGAAATGCCACGGCTCGCACGCAATGCCCGTTAGCTCTTCTTTGCCTTCTTTATAACGCTGGATAAAACCATAGGATGCCGCCAACGTCTTAAAGACGGCGCAGGCGCCATGATCCGGGAAGGAAGGCGCGATGAAATCCAGCTCCCCCGACCTCCTCTCCCCCACGTCTACGGCCAGTCCCGTCTGATGCTCGCTGCAGCCTGGCAAAGCCACGTAGTTCGCAGTGAACTCAGGCCCGTTCTCCGCAAGCGAACCATTATAGATCGCCTTTTGCTCCTCCATCGTTCGGAAACCGCTGACGACGACGATATCATCCCAAGCGCCGGCAGCGCGAATAAGCTTTCCTAGTTGGCCCAAACATTCCGTTTCCAACGCGATTTCCTCTTCAAGCACATGAAGATTTGCGTCTGCGACGCCCTTCAGGACGGGATTATGGAAGTCCCGCACAGGATGCTCCCTGTTGACGAGCGCCAGCTGTCCGCCATAGACGGCCTCTTTGCCAAGCTTTCTGATCCCTTCTCCCTTTTGCTTCGCCGCGCCTGGCCGAAGCGCCGCCTGAGGCACACTCGCCCGCAAAGGCTTTGCCGCTCTCGTTTCTTCTATATATTCGGTTCTCGAACTTTGCATCCTCACGTTCAGGTTCCTCCAATCGCGTATAGATACGTTCTACTCGTCCGGTTAACGACGTCGAGATTTCCTGCGGAACGCTCCCGAGGAAACCGGCAAGCTCCGCGAAGGTGATGACTTCATCCCCTTGCCGCCCGATCAAAATGACCTCCGTTCCCTGCTCGCAACGCCCGGGGAGCTTGACCATAAGCTGGTCCATGCATATTTTGCCGACTACAGGCACCCGCTTGCCCTCCACCAGCATCTCCGAGCCCCGCAAACTTTGAGACCAGCCGTCGGCGTACCCGATCGGCACTGTGCCGATCCACTCGTCCCCTTCGGCGATGTAGGAGTTGTCGTATCCGATGCATTCGCCTTTACGCAGCAGCTTCACTTGAAGCAAGGTGCTCCTAAGCTTCATGGCGGGTCTTAGCGATACCGACCTCACCAGCTTCTCCGGGTAAAAGCCGAACATCGCCGCTCCGATCCGCACCATGTCCATGGCGAGCCCGGGGAACCGCAGCGCGGCCGCGCTGCCCGCGCAGTGATAATTCGACACCTCGACGCCGGATGCTTTGACCCATGCCTTCATCTCCAGGAACGTCCTGTACTGCCGCTCCAGAAAGCCTGTATCCGCTTGTCCCGCCGTGGCGAAATGCGTATAAAACCCTGCGACCTCTACATCCTCCGCTTTCAGCCAAGGAACGAGCGCCTCCCATTCCTCCCGAGTTCTGAGTCCGATCCGTCCGAGTCCGGTATCCGCCTTTACATGGACCTGAAGCTTGGCGGGGCAGGAGGAGGGTCGATAAGGCGCCATGCGTCGGAACCAGTCCGCCTCCGTTACGGTAACCATCAGATCATGCTCAAGCGCAAACATCACTTCGGCAGGATGGATCGGCGTCAATATAAGGATGGGAAGGGCGATGCCCTTCGCCCGCAGCTCCAACGCCTCGTCCAGATAGGCGACCGCCAGCATATCCGCTCCGCCCCGTTCGGCCATCGCGGCCGACTCCGCGCTGCCATGACCATATCCTCCCGCTTTTACCACGGCCATCAACTTAACGCCTGCGGGCAGCGAGGCTTTGATGTCCCCGATATTGTCTCTTATGGCGCTTAAGTCCACTTGCGCAACCGTATCCCTGTACATGTCCTCACCTCGTATAACGAATGGTCCCCTTGTCCGCATGTCTCATGAACGCGTAATCGATCAGCTTCCCGATGAGCTCGGCATAGGTCGTGCCGTCCGTCCGCTCCCACATAACGGGATACATGCTGGTGCCCGTGAAGCCGGGAAGCGCGTTAATTTCGTTGCAATAAAGCTCTCCGTCCGCATCCAGGAAAAAGTCCACTCTCGCAAGACCGGAGCAGCACAGCGCCCGATAAGCCTGCAGCGCCAGCTCCCGAATCCGGGCCGTCACGCCTTCCGGCAGCGAAGCAGGGATGGACATGACCAGCTCCTTGTCCATATATTTCGATTCGAAGTCGAAGAAAGTATGGCGATGTATGAATTCGCCCGGCAGCGAAACGAGCGGACGATCGTTGCCCATAACCGCCACCTGAATTTCGCGGCCCTTTATCTCCCGTTCGATGACAAGCTTGCGGTCATAACGGAAAGCTTCCTCGATGCCCTCCGCAAGCTCCCGGACATCCTGGCACCGGCTGATGCCGATGCTGGAGCCGAGCGTTGCCGGCTTCACGTAACACGGCAGCCCCAGCTCCCGCTCCGCCTTCTTTATCAGCGCCGGACCTTGCTCCAGCCACTTTTCCAGACTAAAGGAGATGTACCGCGTCTGACCGATCCCCGCTTGATCCAGGAGACGCTTGGCTACGTCCTTGTCGAGCGTCGCCGCCGCCCCAAGCACGCCGTTGCCGACGTACGGCATATCCAGCAGCTCCAGCAGTCCTTGAACGGTACCGTCTTCGCCGTAAGAGCCGTGCAGCAGCGGCAGCGCGACCCTTTTGCCGGGGATGGAGAAATAATGAAGCAACACGCCTCCGATGGATGCTGCGGCGTTGCCCGCCCTATCGTTGCCGCCCAAAGACGCAAGCTCGTCCATGGAGCCCGGCTTCTGCTCCTGCAGGCCGTCGCAGCACCAGACTCCCTCGCGGGATATATAGACGGGGTACACAGCGTAAGTCTCCCGATCAATCGCATTTAATACCGTGAACGCCGTTCTCAGCGACACCTCGTGTTCGACGGATTTGCCGCCGTACAGCACGAACAGATTTATTTTCATCTTTGCAGCCTCCTCAAGGGAATGGAACATCTTCCACTAACGATAAACCTCAATCATTAAAAGGATTGAAAGCAAATCATAAAAAAAGCTTAAGCTTAACTTAACGTTAACGAAGCCTGATACATAACAAATCATTGTTGTTGTTCATTTTCGAAGGGAAAATGCCGTTATAACAATAGAGAAGCAATTGATTCCACGAAAGAAAGGAAAGGGATGTAGTGAATTTGATGAAGAGTTGGAGCTTGTCGTTCAAGGACGCCCGCAGATGGCTTGCAGCGACGTTGGCGTTAGCCCTTATGCTGGGTACATTCGGCGGGGTCGCGCAGGCGGCCGAGGATACAGTCACGGGAATCGAGATGGATTACGAGGATGCCGATTACAATTCCGTCACCTCTTCGCTCGAGATGTTCGTGGAGGACGACAAGGTTAACGTCACGGTGCTGGCTTCCATATCGGGCTCCACGTCCAAGAAGGACGTCACGACGGAAGCTGCTTGGAAAACATCGAACAGCTCCGCGGTCAAAGTAGACAAAGGCGTATTGACGGGGGTCGGCTCGGGAACGGCGACCATTACCGCTACTTATAAAGGCTACAGCGCAACGATTAAGGCAAAATCCGATTTCGTCTACGACGAGGTTATTCTGCTTCAGAACGGCAGCACTGCGCCGACGTCCATTGCGGACATTAAGCTGGGCGACGAATCGCTTGTATTCGAATTGCAAGGCAAAAAAGGATCGGCAGAGCCCATTAATATTTCCGCCGAAGCGACGTGGACATCCTCCAGTTCTTCTGTCGCAACCGTCGACGAAGGACGCATTACGCTCGTAGGCGCCGGAACGGCAACGATCACGGCCAAGTTCAAAGGCAAGTCCGACACCATCAAGCTGACGATTACTTCCCCTTACAAGTCGATCGAGATCGGTCCGGAACAGCCGGGCGACTTGCTGGATATGGAGATCGGTTCCGATGATCGCAAGCTGATCGCCACGGCGTCACCGAAGACGGGCGGCACTCTTGTCGTCACGGACGAAGCCAAGTGGACAAGCGCCAATACGAAGGTAGCCACGGTAGACAAAGGCGTCGTCACTGCGGTAGGCGCGGGCAAGACGACGATTACGGTATCCCACTTGGGCGTGACAGATACGCTGAGCGTGGTCGTGCGTACGCCGTACCAATCCATCAGGCTTTCACCGGAGAAGGAATTCCATATGCTTCTGCAGGATAGTCCGCTGCAGATTAAGGCCGAAGTATTGGACAACAAAAATGAAAAGGATGACGTGACGGCCAAAGGGACATGGACTTCGTCGGACGTATCCGTAGCTATCGTATCGCAAGGCAAAGTTACGCCGAAGGGCGTAGGCACGACCAAAATTACAATTTCGCATCTAGGCATCAGCCGCAGCATCGACGTAACCGTCTATCCAAGCATCCGGAAGATCAAAGCCGAGAAAACGGAAATCGACGGCTTCAAGGGCATTTCGGGCGAGCTGCCGAAGATTACGGCAACGACGTTCGATGGCTCCACCTTCGATATCTCCAAGCTCGTGAAATGGACGAACTCCGATGACGAGATCGCCGAGCTGGACGGCACAAAGTGGACGGCCAAGGCGCTGGGTGAAACGACCTTCACCGCAACGGCGCAAGGCTACGAAGCCGAAGTCACGCTGACTGTCCACCTCAAACCGGTTAAGCTTATCGCCGAGACAAAGGATTTGAGCATCATCACCGGCAAGTCCTCCGATCTTCCGAAGGTGAGCGTGATCTATGAGGATGGCGAGGAAGCCGATATTTCCAAGTCGATCGAATGGAAGACAACATCGGACAACATTCTGCTGCTGGAGAAATCGATGAAAGGCTTGGAGGCGTCCACCGTCACATTGACTGGCACGTACTTGAACAAGACAGTCTCCGTTCGCGTGAAGATCGAGGAAGAAATCGTGAGGTTCGAGGTGGATCCTACCATCATCGAGCTTAATCCGAACCGTTCCAAGTCGATCAAAGTATACGGCTATTATAAGGATGGCAAAAAGGTTTCCATCGGCACCAAGATGAACTGGACCGTTGCGAATAGCAATATCGCAACCGTAAGCGGCACTTCTTCCGTCAAGGCTCTTAATGTAGGCTCGACCAAGGTAACGGGCTCCTACCAGGGCAAGACGGTAGAAATCCCTGTACTCGTTACTCCCAAGCTGAAGTCGCTGCAGTTGTCATCCAAGTCCGCACAGCTCGCGATAGGCGGTACCTACAGCGTAACGATCCAGGCCGTCTATCTCACAGGCAGCCCCGTTGACGCCACTACGGCCGCTGTATGGACTTCTTCCAAGGAAAGCGTAGCTACCGTCAAGGACGGCAAGATCACCGCCGTGAGCAAAGGCTCGGCTACAATCAAGGCATCTTTCGGCGGCAAAAGCGCGTCGTTCCGCGTGACGGTGAAATAATACAATAAAGCAGCAAAAGCCTTCCAGCCGATATTTCTTCGGTTGGAAGGCTTTTTCCATAAAAGTATGTCTTGTCTGACACGTAACGGACATGGGCGACGTTATTCGTGGTTTATTTCGTTTTTCTAAAATCTAACAGACATATTCGAATCTATTTGTACGATCGCAGCAACATTTTGTTTGATTCGGACCAGCGTCTTCCCTGTCTGTTACAGTTTGTTTGAGACAAAAAACGGGCAAATAGTGTCGCTGATGTCTGTTAGATTATTTTTGTAGAACATCCTGTGGACTTAGACGGTCATTTCTGTACAAGCGTCTGAAAGAACCAACGGCGTCACTCCTGTTTGTTCTCTCACTTGTCTGTTCTCTCTCACTTGTCTGTTCTCTCTCACTTGTCTGTTCTCTCTCACTTGTCTGTTCTCTCTCACCTGTCTGTTCTCTCTCCTATCTGTCCGCTGTCCCGTCCGTCCTCTGTCCTGTCTGTTCCCTCACTCAAATAAGGGGAAAAGCTCCCTCTATTAACCCCGCCTCCACCCTTGCTTGCTCTTTAGAGGGAAATCCTACCTCTAATTCCCAGAAAATCGCTGTTTTCGGGTTGAACCACCCCAAATAAAGGGAGGTTTTCCCTCTAAATGGAGCCGACACTCCGATTTTTCAGGATTACAGGGAGTTTTTCCCTCTATTTTCCTTATGTGATATACGATGATTCTCTTGGAGATACGCGCGACCTTCAGCTTTGCAAAGCAAAGCCGTTATGGCGACAAAGCGTGAACAAAACGTGCTTGTTGACCAAACTAAACAGTTGTGCGCGGGACTCAGGCGTGTTATTACTCCGGTGTATTCGGTATTCGGAACTCAGGCATTGTCATACTCAGCTGCGTGCGGACTCAGGCGTTATCGTACTCAGGTGTGTGCGGAACTGAGCGACGTTATTATCGCCAAATCAACGGTTTCGGGTACCCTTACGGAACTGAGCGTTTTTATTCCAACCCAATCGCGTTCCATCCCCTTTATCATCAACCAATAAACTCTCTGAGTTCCGTAAGCCCTGCCTTTTCACCTCTATACGATGAAATAAGGGCTCTGAGTTCCGTCCCTCGCTATCGCGCATGTACGCACACCGTAGCGACAACGACTGAACTCTCGCTCAACCCCAAAACTTAAAATTTTTATCTTTTAAAGCACAAAAAGCGAAGCCCGATGTCCGCAAACATTGGGCTTCGCTTCATACATAAAACTTCTCATGCGTAATGGCAAGCCGCAAAGTGACCCTTGCTGACTTCCGCCAGCTTCGGCTCGTCCGTCTTGCACTTGTCCGTCGCGAGCGGGCACCGCGTATGGAACTGGCAGCCCTTCGGCGGGTTGATCGGACTCGGCAGATCGCCCTTAAGCACGATGCGCTCACGAGTCGCTTCGACCTGCGGGTCCGGAATCGGAATCGCGGAAAGCAACGCTCTCGTATACGGATGGCGCGGGTTGTCGTACAACTCGCCGGACTCGGCAAGCTCCACGATTTTGCCTAGGTACATCACGGCGACGCGGTCGGAAATATGTTTCACCATGGACAGGTCATGGGCGATAAACAGATACGTCAGCCCCATCTTGCGCTGCAATTCCTGCATCAGGTTGACCACCTGCGCCTGGATCGACACGTCGAGCGCGGAGATCGGCTCGTCGGCGATGATGAACTTCGGATCGACGGCCAAGGCCCGCGCAATGCCGATACGCTGGCGTTGACCGCCGGAAAATTCATGCGGATAACGGGTCGCATGCTCCGGATTCAGGTTGACGAGATCAAGCAGCCCCTCGACCTTGCGCTTCCGCTCGGCCTTGCTGCCTGCAAGCTTGTGAATATCGAGCGCCTCGCCGATGATGTCGGTTACCGTCATCCGCGGATTCAGGGACGCGTACGGGTCCTGAAAGATCATCTGCATATTGCGTCGCAGCGCCTTTAGTTCCGCGCCGCGCAGCTTATAGATATCCTTGCCCTCAAACGTCACGCCTCCGCTGGTCGGCTCGTACAGACGCAGAATCGTACGTCCGGCGGTCGACTTGCCGCATCCGGATTCGCCCACGACGCCCACGGTTTCGCCGCGGCCGATCGAAAACGATATTTCGTTGACGGCCTTCAATATATTGCCTTTGCCGAGGTTAAAAAATTTGCGAAGATCATTAACCTCTAATAATGGGGTGCTCTTGTTCATACCGGCACCTCCCGGTTCGCGTATTCATGAAGCATCCAGCAAGCGGCCGCGTGGGATTCGCTGCCTTTGATAGGATGCAAGTTAGGATCGTTGTCCACGCATACCTTCATCGCTTCGTCGCATCGCGCGCAGAAGCTGCAGCCCGCAGGCGGCTTGATGAGATCCGGCGGCGTGCCCGGAATCGGGATAAGCGGCTCGTCTTTCTTCTGGTCCAGACGGGGCAGAGAACGCAGCAAACCTCTTGTATAAGGATGCTGCGGGTTCTGGAAGATCTCCCACTTCGTGCCCGTCTCAACGATACGACCTGCGTACATGACGATAACGCGGTCGCAGACGTCGGCCACGACGCCGAGATCATGCGTAATAAGAATGATAGAAGTGCCCATCTTCTGTTGCAGATCCTTCATGACGCTCATGATCTGCGCCTGAATCGTCACGTCCAGCGCCGTTGTCGGCTCGTCCGCGATCAATAGCTTGGGGTTGCATGCCAAAGCGATGGCGATCATGACGCGTTGCCGCATGCCTCCGGAGAATTGATGCGGATACTGCTTGATCCGTTGCTCCGGATTCGGGATGCCGACAAGATGCAGCATCTCGATCGCTCGCGCAGTCGCCTGCGATTTGCTGACGTTCTGATGCTTGATCAGACCTTCCGTTATTTGCGCGCCGACGGTCAGAGTCGGGTTCAGCGAAGTCATGGGATCCTGGAAGATCATGCCAATCTTGTTGCCGCGCACAGTCTGCATCTCTTTCTCCGATAAGTTGAGCAGCTCTTGACCATCGAATTTCACCGAGCCGTTTTTGATGCGGCTTGGCGGAGACGGATTCAGCCTCATGATGGATTGGGCGGTTACGGACTTGCCCGAGCCGGATTCGCCTACAATCGCGACGGATTCGCCTTCCTTTACATCGAAGGATATATCTCGAATGGCCTGTACTTCCCCGCCGTATACGTCGAACGATACGCTTAAGTTTTTCACTTCCAGCAAGGTCTTCATCTTCAGGTGACCTCCTCTCGGTTGTGCTGTGTTGTTATTTTTTCAGCTTCGGATCGAATGCGTCGCGCAGACCGTCCCCGAAGACGTTAAAGGCAAAGATGGTTACGCTGAGGAAGATGGCCGGGAAGAACAAGCGCCACGGATAGTTGAAAATACCGCCTACGCCGTCGTCGATCATCGTCCCCCAAGACGCAGCCGGCGATTGAACCCCCAGACCCAGGAAGCTCAGGAACGCTTCGGTAAAGATCGCGCTCGGGATCGTCAGGGTCAGCGTAACGAGAATCGGTCCCATCGCGTTCGGCACCAGGTGACGGAAAATAATACGCATTGCGCCAGCGCCAAGGGACTTGGAAGCAAGCGCGTATTCTTGATTCTTGAGCTGCATGATTTGGCCGCGCACGATCCAGGCCATGTTGATCCAGCCCGTAATCGACATCGCGACGATAATCGTCGTCAAGCTTGGCTCCATAACGACCAGAAGCAGGATAACGACCAGAAGGTAGGGAATGGAGTACAAAATTTCGGCGAAACGGTTCATGACCTCGTCGACTTTGCCGCCGTAGTATCCCATAATGCCGCCGTATATAACGCCGAGCACCAAATCGATCAGCGCCGCGACGACGCCTACAAACAGGGAGATCTGAGCGCCCTTCCAAACGCGCTCGAACATATCGCGGCCTAGTTCATCGGTGCCGAACCAATGTGTTCCGTTCGGAGCCTGGTTCGTATTCGTCAATTCTGTCGTGTAATGGTCGAATGGCCAAATTAAGGGAACAACAAGGCAGCAAACCACCAGGGCGGCGATAATCCAGAAGCCAAGCATCGCAAGCTTATTGCTCGTAAGCCGCTTCCAGATATCCTGCCAGGCGGTCAGGGTTGCACGGCCGACTTCGTCGACGCGAACCTCTTCGCGGCGCAGCTTCTCGAACATGTCGGGAGTAAGCGTGTCCGACCGTTCCTTGCCGCGCGGTTTCGGATTGAAGTTAGACATCGTTTATTTCCCCACCTTTCCGCCGGCTCGCATGCGCGGATCTACCAGTACATATGCAATATCCGACAAGAAACGGCTAATCATCAAAATAACGGCGTAGAATATGGTAATGCCCATAATAAGCGGATAATCGCGATCTATAACACTCGTAACAAAGTGTTTGCCGATGCCTGGAATCGCAAAAATTTTCTCTACGACAACGGAGCCCGTAATGATGCCGGCGGTCAGAACGCCCAAATAAGTGACGACCGGGAGCATGGAATTCCGAAGCGCATGCTTTGCGACAATGACATAACCGGCAAGCCCTTTGGATTTGGCGGTTTTAATAAAATCTGCGTTTAATACTTCAATCATGGTCGATCTGAGGAGACGCGCGATAAAAGCGATCGGACCGGAGGCCAGCGCGATCGTAGGCAATACGTAATCCATCGGTCCATTGAGACCGGCGACTTCAAACCAGCCCAGCTTAGTGGCAAGGAAATATTGCATGACGGGAGCAAGCACGATACTTGGTATTGCGAGGCCGATAACAGCTATAATCATGGCCAGATTATCGATAAATTTGCGATGGTACATCGCTGCCAAAATGCCTAGAATACAACCGACGACTACGGATGTCACGATCGCCGAAATACCCAGTCTTAATGAGGGCCCAAACGATTGTGCAATCATTTTGTCAACCGATTGGAACTTCTTCTTCATGGATATCCCCATGTCGCCTTGCAGAAGGTTGGCGAGATACTTCCCATACTGTACATATAGCGGCTTGTCGAGGCCGTAATACGCTTCCAAGTTTTTCTGGACGGCTTCGCTGGTCGCCTTCTCGGACTGCAAAGGACTCCCCGGAATAGCGTTCATCAGCATGAACGTTGCCGTTACCAAAATAAACAACGAGAGAACCATAAATAAAAACTTGCCGGAAATGTAGCGGAGCATACGATCACCCACTCTCTCACAATCTTTATTTGCATTTCAAAAGGGTATATATAGAGACTATATATACCCTTTTGACCGTTACTCTTAGAGGTTGTTCAAACTCTTATTTGAGAAAGCCACGGGTAAAGTGACCTTATTTCTTGCTGCCGAATACCCAGTCGATGTGACCCGCATAGTCGGATACTACGTTTTCGATGCCTGGTTTAACCATCGTTACAGTTGTGTAGTAGTAAGCCGGCAATACAGCCATGTCGTCCTGCATGGCGATCTTCTCGGCTTCGGCCAACATTTCGATCGTTTTCTCCGGCGTTTCCGCTACAAGGGAACCATCAAGCAGCTCTTGCACTTTCGGATTGTTGTAACGACCGTCGTTGTTGCCGGATTTCGGATGAATCAGGTCATACGTGAAGTTGATCGGATGGTTGATGTCAGCGCCCCAGCCGGAGCGAGCGATGTCGAATTGGCCGGCTTTACGGGTTTCAAGGAATGTGCCCCACTCCTGGTTTGCCAGTTTCACTTCTACGCCCAGCGACTTGCGCCACATGTCAACTACCGCTTCAGCCAACTTCTTATGGCCCTCGCTTGTGTTGTACAGCAATGTTACTTCCGGAAGAGTCTTCAAGCCTTCTTCGGCCAAACCTTCGGCAAGCAGCTTCTTCGCTTCTTCAACGTTCTCCGTGAAGAAGGTGTCCGGATACGTCTCGCGGAACAACTTGCCTCCAGCGCCGGTGATGCTTGGCGGCACCAGACCGAATGCCGGCTGTTGGTTCGCTTGGGCCACGTTATCGATCAGGGATTGACGATCGACAGCCATGGAAAATGCCTTGCGTATTTTCACGTTGGAGAAAGGAGCTTTCTCCGTGTTGAACAGGTAGTAGTAAGTCGAAGCTACGGAAGTCACTTCCGCTTTTTTCTCTTCGATCAGCTGTTTCGTCAGGTCGGTAGGCACGGAACCCGCTTGAGCGCCGATCCAGTCGATTTTGTTTGTTTCGAACAATTGGTATACGGTGTTCTCGTCCTCGACAAGAGAGATGGTTACTTTGTCGAAGTTGATCGCGTCTTTGTTGTAGTAATCGGGATTCTTCTCAAGAACCAGCTTGTCCGCATGCGCCCATTGCTTCAGAAGGAACGGTCCATTGGATACGATCGTCTTGGCTTCTGCAGCCCAGTCCGCGGCAGCATCGACAGTTGCTGGATGCACGGGCAGGTATGTGTAGTGAGCAAGCAAGCTCGGGAAGTAAGGTGCAGGAGTATAGAGCTTCACTTCCAACGTGTATTCGTCCAGCGCTTTAACGCCTACGTCGTCAGCGGTAGCTTCGCCGGCGTTGTATTTCTCGCCGTTCTCAAGGTAGAACAACATATATGCATACTCGGACGCCGTCTCAGGGTTCAAGCTGCGTTTCCAAGCATATTCGAAGTCGTTTGCTGTTACAGGGTCGCCGTTGCTCCATTTAACGTCGTCACGGAGTTTAATCGTGTACGTCTTGCCATCTTCTGAAGCAGTCAGTTCTTTAGCGATTGCATTTTCAGGCTCGCCCTTTGTGTTCAGACGAGTAAGGCCCTCATACAAACCTGCAGCCACAATGCTGGACTGGGCGTCCGTCATCAGAGCAGGATCCAAGCTTGGCGGTTCGCTTGCAAGAGTGAAGCGGAATTCTTGCGGAGCAGCTGGCGTTTCCGATCCGGTGTTGTTGCCGTCATTGTTGCCCGGATTAGCCGCTTTGTTGTTGTTGCTTGTACATGCAGTCAAAAGCATGCTGAATGCGACGATCAAAACTAGCATGAACTGTGCCGGCTTTTTGAAACTCCCTTTCACATACATCAACTCCTAATTTTATATATAATTTTTTACAGCCGTGTTAATGTGACTTGAAAACTGAATTTCATTGAAAATGTCATCATTTCTCACATGAATTATTATTTATTCGACGTTAAACAATATACAACCAAAAATTAATAATTGTCAACCGACAACTTCTTCGAAAAACTTTCCAGCCGCTTTTTTACTATGTCCCTAGATCGGAAACATTATGAGCCGCCTGACAAATCGCCATGTTTCCATACCTTTAACGCGTTGACGCGAATTTGCACTAATACGTATATGCATTAGAGCATTCAGGCGATAATGCGCCTATGTATTGATATTTTAACGCGTCTATACGCTTGTACAATGTTGCATCCACTTCCACTTTATCGGGGGATGATTATTTATTGGTTCCGGTTTTTAACTTCATCACGATTCTTATTTTCGTATCTTTTCTTCATTTCAAGGCGTTTTAGAACAAAATCCACCATAGATTTTATTGAAACCAAGATTACATTATAGTTATATTTTTACATATTAAATTAATGTAATTAACCTAACTAAACTCAGTGCCGCTATTCGACCATTTGGAACAGTTTGACTTCATAATATAGCCTTCTAAGGGCCTCTAGGTAAAACGGTTGTCTTATCATCGGTCAGGAGCCATCGCCGTTTTTCGATTTGATGATGTTTCTTAAATCTAATAGACACACACGCCCCTATTTGAACCATCCGAGCAGCTTTTGCTTTTTTTCTACCATATAACGGCGATACCGAAGGCCGTCGATCATTGTGTGCAAAACTGGCAATGAAGCTGCAATCAATCGCCGGCAACCTATCAACGGAAATGAGGGCCCTTATAGGGATCGTTTGGCCTGATATCAAAATCTAACGGAACTCTGCGACGTTATTCGTGAGAAATCCAGGCAAATCGCGGACTTTTGCCCATCATAAGGGCTGTCAGTTCCATTAGATTTGCAAAGGGACCGCTTTTTGCCGAAATAACGTCTTTCATTTCCGTTACAGTTGCTCCCGTTCATTTTTTACCGGACACTTGCCCGCAATTTCACCTTTGCACAATGAATAGGCAACCTCATACTATCCGTTAGAATTTGGCCTAACTCCGTTTGTTATCCACATTCGAAATGGTTGCATCATTTCCTCAAACGACAAAAAAGCACCGTTGTAGCATTTTGCCACAACGGTGCTTTTTTCATGCAAAGTTTTTAATTAGGGCGTGTCCGAATACTCCGAGGGGAGCAGATTTTGCCGAATTTTCGTTTCATGCAAGGAACTTTTGTGAAGCCGTACCGGGGGTACGTCAAGCAAAAGTGACGAAGCAGGGGGCGGAAAGGCGGTGAAAGATGCCCCAGAGCGGGTTTTCAGACACGACCTAGTAGTTGATGCTTGGGTAGAGCGGGAATTGAGCCGTCAAATCGCGCACCATACCGCGAGCCTTATCCAATGTTGCGCCGTCTTCCGGATTTTTGAGCACCAGCGCGATAACTTCCGCGATGACCTTCATCGCATCTTCGTTCATGCCGCGAGCCGTAGCCGCAGGCGTGCCCACACGGATGCCGCTCGTGACGAACGGGCTCGTCGGGTCGAATGGAATCGCGTTTTTGTTGACGGTAATGCCTACTTCGTCGAGTACATGCTCGGCAGCTTTGCCCGTAATGTTTAGGCTGCGCGTATCGATCAGCATCAGATGGTTGTCCGTGCCGCCGGATACGATGTTGATGCCCTTGGACAGAAGCTCCTCGGAGAGCACCTTCGCGTTGTTCACGACGTTCTGGGCGTATTCCTTGAAGGATGGCTGCAAAGCCTCTCCCAGCGCAACTGCTTTCGCTGCGATGATATGCATTAGAGGGCCGCCTTGGGAGCCTGGGAATACGGCCTTGTCGATGGCTGCCGCCCAGGACTTGCGACACATGATCATGCCGCCGCGAGGTCCGCGAAGCGTCTTATGCGTTGTTGTCGTAACGAAATGGGCATGCGGCACCGGGCTTGGGTGAAGACCGGCTGCAACCAGACCAGCGATATGCGCCATGTCGACCATGAAGAGCGCGCCGACTTCGTTCGCGATTTGGCCCAGCTTCTCGAAGTCGATGATGCGCGGATAAGCGCTCGCGCCCGCCACGAGCATGCGAGGACGGTGTTTGAACGCCAGCTTGCGAACTTCTTCGTAATCGATGGTGAAGGAATCCTCTTGTACGCCGTAAGCCACGAAGTTATACAGCAAGCCGGATGCGTTAACCGGGCTGCCGTGCGTCAAGTGACCGCCATGAGCCAGGTTCATACCGAGTACGGTGTCGCCAGGCTTAAGAGCAGCCAGGTACACAGCCATGTTCGCTTGTGCGCCGGAATGCGGCTGTACGTTTACGTGCTCGGCGCCGAACAGCTCCTTGGCGCGATCGCGGGCCAGATCCTCGACGATATCGACATGCTCGCAGCCGCCATAGTAACGTTTGCCCGGGTAGCCTTCCGCATACTTGTTCGTCAATACGGAGCCCATAGCTTCAAGGACAGCTTCGCTTACGATGTTTTCGGACGCGATCAGCTCGATGTTGTCGCGTTGGCGTTGCAGCTCAAGGCCAAGTGCCTTCAATACCTCTGGATCTTGATTACGTAGATGTTCCATAATGATGATTCCTCCTGAAATAGAATATAGTGTGGTTCATTACTCGCAGTGATCCGCCGATTGTTCGGCGGTTAAGACGTTCTGCGGCTCATATACGGCGCGAGCGCCGCCTATAAGCTTCGGTCTGGTTATGGCCATCGTCACATGTCCATTCCCGATGGAACGGATAGAAGGACGTACGGGTACCGCAACCCTCTTTAAATGCATCCCAATAAACGTATCCCCGATGTCTATACCCGCATGAGCCTGAATCGACTCCACGAGACAGGGATTCGAAAGCTTGCCGTAGGCATAAGCCGCCATCGACCCTCCAGCTTTGGGAATAGGTACGGCATGCACAAGCTCAAGACCGTATCGCCGAGCCGCTTCTTCTTCCAGAACAAGCGCCCGGTTTAGATGCTCGCAGCATTGATAGGCGGGAATGAATGCAAGATCTTTGCGTGCTGCCTCCACGCCCGCATATATGGCGGCAGCGGCCTCAAGCGCGCCTGCCGTGCCGATTCGCTCGCCGATTACTTCGCTGGTACTGGCGCCGATTACGAGCAGCTCGTGGGCGCGCAGGCGGCCGGCTTCGGCCAGCTCCCGGACGATGCGCTCGACATCGGCGGACCAGAGGGATGGATCGGGGATTCGCTTCTCCGTCGTCATCGTTCAACGCCTCCTACTAAGGAATCGCCCGCGCTATTAAGAGGTTGTTCAAAAAGTCCGATTCCCATTACGAAGTATACCGAGAAGCTTACTCGACATCGAATATTAAACTCAACCGAACCTAAGCGTATGCTTTCGAAGTATGTTTCCTCCGGAAACATTGCAGGTGCTCACGTAGCTCTGCTACGCTCCGCTCCTCAGTTTCTAGTTGCCTTCAATCTTCTCGGTACTGAAAATCGAACTTTTTGAACTCGCACTATTAGGAACGCGAGTTGAACTTTTTCTCGATCTCCATCACTTTGTTGACGCGGCCTACATGACGCTCGCCGTTGGAGAACGGAGTCGACAGCCACACCTTGACGATCTCTTCGGCTACGCCCGGTCCGATAATGCGTTCGCCCATGGCAAGCACGTTTGTATCGTTATGCTCGCGCGTCGCTTGCGCGGAGAACAAATCATGCACAAGCGCGCAGCGAATACCCGGAACCTTGTTCGCGGCAATCGACATGCCAATGCCCGTGCCGCAGATTAAAATGCCACGCTCGGCTTTGCCCGAGACAACCGATTCGCAGACCGGCATAGCATAATCCGGATAATCCACGGACTGGCTGCAGTCGCAGCCGACATCCTCAATCTCGTGTCCAAGCGACTCCAATAACGGAACGATTACATCCTTCAAGCGGTAGCCCGCATGGTCGGCTCCAATCGCAATCTTCAATGCCAACACCTCTTCTCCAGAATTTCCTTGCCCGGTTCCTTGCACTAGGCAAATCCCCTCATGCTGTTAGTATACCTCTACGGCGGGAAAAGCTCTATCGGAGTTGTCCTGCTTTATGTTAAGAATTCGACAACAGCCGACCGCGAACGACATCCGATAACCGTACAGGCAAGGCAAAGCGGCTAAGCGACAGCTTATGCATTCTTGCATCTTGAAAAAAACGAAAAAAAGAGCAGACATGCTTTGCAGCATGACGCTCTTTGCCCAGGCGACCGGCCGTATATTCCGATGCTCCACCGTGGTTACCCACTTCCGTCGCCAGTTACATCGGAAACCGTGTTTGTATATTCATCATATCTCATGGCGTAATATAAAGCAATCCGGAATTCGGAGGAAAAACGCCCGTTTTCACTTGATCAGACTCCGACCCGACAGCTTGTCGAGCAGCTTGCGGACCGCATCCTCGATCTCTCCGGAGCAGCTCTCGTAGGTGGATAACGCGCCTCCAAAGGGATCGGCGATATCAAAGCTGGGAATGCTTCGCTCCAGCTCCAGCATCCGCCTGCGCTCCTCGCTCGTTAACTGCTGTCCAATCGCGCCCTTCATTTGCATGTCGGAATACAGGCTTTCGAGCTCCTCGATATTTTTCAGCACGGCGGCATCCGCCCCCGCGAACTCCTTGAGCGTATACGTCTTGTCCACCGCATCCGGATGGACATGAAGCAAGCTTCGCTTATGCCCCGTGGTCATCGTCAAAATGAGATCCGCCCAAGCAACGGCCTCAGCCGTCAAAGCACGGGAGGAACCGTTATGCGCGATATCCTTTCTGCGGAGCGCCTCGAGTGCATGAGAGGAGATCGGAAGACCGTCGACGGTGGACACGCCGGCGGATCGGACGGCTACCGTTATGCCCCTCCTGGCCGCTTGCTCTCTTAGCAGCGCCTCGGCCATCGGAGAGCGGCATGTGTTGCCGGTACAGACGAACAAGATTCGTTTCATCCTTGTGTTCCCCTTTCTCATTCGATTAGTATGGGCTCAGCGCCCTTCTGCGTTAAAGGACAAATAATACGCCGAATACGAGCAGGATCGCGCCTCCAAATGCCTCGCCGTATTCGCCCAGATTGCCGCCGACTTTCCTGCCCAGCAACAAGCCCATCATAGACATTAACGCGCCGATTAATCCGAACAGAGTAATGGTCAGCCACAGATCCGCCGAGAACATGCCCAGCGTAATACCCACCGAGAAGGCGTCGATGCTGACGCTGAACGCAAGCACCAGCAGCCCCCAGGCCGTGCGGTGATCGAAAGACCGCACCTCTTCGCCCTTGAACGAGCTGTACATCATATGGCAACCGAGAAGAATGAGCAGCACGCCAGCGGCAGTCGATGCAACTTGCCCCAACATATCGCTGACAAGTTGTCCCGTCATTAAGCCTCCGATCGGCATCAAGACGTGGAACAGTCCGATCACGAAGCCCAACCTCAGAATATCCCGTACCCTGATTCCCTTAAGCCCGATGCCCAGGCCAAGCGAAAAAGCGTCAAAGCCTAGCGCCGCCGCTATGCACAACAGCGTCAGCACTTGCCCGGCAAATAGATTCGCATCTCCCAATCCAATCTCCCCTTGTCCACCGCGCATTCTCTAACCAACATATGCGGACAAGAGGTCGTTCATACTAATTCCTGGGATTTGCGATTAGGATGCGGCCGCCTGCCGCCTTGACCATCCGATTGAGAAGCGCAGCGCCGATCCCGTCCGGTTCTGGCGTTTCTGCCCAGATCCGCTGAATGCCCGCGGCATCGAACTCGCGCAGCGCGGCGTACAGGCGCTTGGCCGCCTCCTGGGGCAACGCCTCGCTGCCCATGCCGACGACGAGATCCGCCTTGTACTGCGCCGCCCTTTCGTCGAATGCCAACACGCCGGTCGCGATGCCGACGGACGCGCAGTCCTCCACGGCATGCTGGATGGCGGCTGCCACGATGTCGCGGTCGTCGCCGCTCACCAGCGTCAGCTCGCCGCGCGGCGCATAATGCGTGTACTTCATGCCCGGAGAACGCGGGGCAGACTCCCCATGCAGCTCGTCGTCGGTTACGACGACGGCCTCCGGCAGCGCAGCCTGAAGCTGCTCCGACGTTATGCCTCCCGGTCGCAGGATGCGGACAAGGCCGTTGTCTTCCAGCTGCACGACCGTAGACTCCAGCCCAACGCCGGTCGCTCCGCCGTCCACGATGCCGTGTATGCGGCCTCCGAGATCCTCCAGCACATGCGCGGCCGTCGTCGGGCTGGGACGGCCCGACCGATTGGCGCTCGGCGCCGCGACGGGGCAGTCGGCCTGCCGCAACAGCTCCAGCGCGACGGGATGATCCGGCATCCGGACGGCGACGGTGGACAGCCCCGCAGTCACCAGCGGCGACAGCGCTCCTTTTTGGGCGGGCAGCACGAGCGTGAGCGGCCCCGGCCAAAAGGCCGTCATAAGTGCCTTCTCCAGCGAAGAGACGGACACCGTCAGCTCGTCGAGCTGCTCCCGGCGCGCGATATGCACGATCAGCGGGTTGTCGGAAGGACGCCCCTTCGCCTCGAAGATGCCTGCGACAGCTTCGTCGCTCCTCGCATCCGCGCCGAGGCCGTATACCGTCTCGGTGGGAAAGGCCACCAGCCCGCCAGAACGCAGCTTGTCCGCCGCCATGGAAAGCTCGTCCGCTGCCCTGGAGGGTCCCCCAGTTGCCACAGAGAGCTCCTCTGTTGCCTTGGAGGGTTTCCCAGTTGCCACAGAGAGCTCCCCCGTTGCCTGCGCTTTCCCTCTGAGCGCATCGCCGCCCATCACGCTGCCCGGTGCGTTGCCGCCAGTCGCATAGCTCGAAGGGCCTGATTGCCAAACTATAGTCTCGATCATCTGTATGATTCAATCCTTGCTATATTTAAAATAACCGTTGCACCGTTATTATAGCACAAGAAAAGGATTAGACTGACACGCAGAATAAGTGCGAGTTCAAAAATCCGCTCCTTCCTCCTAAAGGACGGGTAAGACGTTATTCTCCAATATGAATATGTATGTTTACTGTAACAGACACACGACCTTATTCGCTTATCGGAGCGGCATTTAGTCTCCTCCCGGCCCAGTCGCGGAGCTACTTCCGGAGCTGTAACCCGAAAAAATCGGGTTACAAGGCGCTGCGGAGTTACTTTTGGAGCTATAACCCGAAAAAATCGGGTTACAGGGCGAGTGGAGCTACTTTCGGAGCTGTAACCCGAAAAAATCGGGTTACAAGGCGACGCGGAGCTACTTTTGGAGCTATAACCCGAAAAAATCGGGTTACAAGGCGACGAGGAGTTACTTTTGGAGCTGTAACCCGAAAAAATCGGGCTACAGAGTGTCGCGGAGCCACTGTCGGAGCTTACCTCCAGAGCGCCAACCGGACATCAGTTTTGGCAAGATTCCTGTACGGCGAAAAAGCACAAGTTCCAGGGAAACGGATCCCACGAACTTGCGCTTTTATTATCGAACCGCCCGTCTATTACCTTATCCCAGGTTACGAGCAGCAACGCCATCGAATGTGATCCGAAGCGGCTCGATCGCCCCCTCCGCCGCGAACGTCATCCGGTCGATGCAGACGACCCGGCGATTCGGGTCGGTTTCTGATAGTGGTCGGCGATGGTAGACGATGCTGCGCCACTCGTCCGTAACGGGAATTTGCAACACGCCGCCATGATGCTCAGCGCTGGTGGCGACGGCGGCGTCTTGCTGCGGATTTACCTACGCGCTCGAGTAGTTGGAAATATTGGATGTCGAGTAAGTTTCGTTGCATACTGTGTAATTAAAAGCGGACTTTTGACAACCTTTAAAAGATTCGCCGAAGGAGACATGCAGTTGCGAACGCCTTGCTTCAGCCTCGCCGACCGCTCCCCCTTATACGGAGTACAGTCTGCGATCCTCCGCCGTACGCAGCCACACCTGCATATATCCCGCTTCTCTGTTTTCCCAGGCATAATACGGCACAAGCACGGTAGGCGTTTGGACTTTTGATTGGCTGTTCTTCCCTAGAACAAGGACTTGATCCAGTCGATGAACTTCTGTATCATTTCCCACAAGAAAAACTTTGCTTTCGGCGCTTTCGGAGTATCGGACCCGACTTCACCGGCATCTGTGGCCGACGCCGCTTTTACGTTCGTCGCGGCTTCCGCGTTCGCCTCCGCCGTAACGTCCGCGTCAACCTCAGCTGCCGCGGACGCTTCGCCTGTTGCCGCATCCACGAAGCAGAGCGGCGGGAACAGCACGCACCACCAGTTTTGACCTTTCCCTTCGCCGATCGTAACGAGCAGCGCTTCGTATTGTCCGGCAGGATATACTTTGTTGCCATACATTTTCGTAGGGAACTCGACCAGTCCGAGCTCGGCCGAAGAATCGTATTCGAAGCCTCTGCTCTTAAGAACGCTTGCTACGATCGTTTCCAGCTCGGGAAGCTTAGACTGGATCGTGCGGCGCGCTTCTTCGATATTTTGCGGGCCTGTTGCCCAGCCGTTCATCGCTTTGACGATCTCATCGCGCACGATGCGCTTGACCATCTGATCGGCGGCGCTGTCGGAATTAGCTAATATGCGAAGACGGATGGCTTCCGTCGGAATGTCGCCGGTAGCGAGAGCAGCGTCCATTTTTTGAGATTCCCAGCTCATAATGAGCACAATAATTGCCATAAGAATGAATCCGTACGATTTGTGGTATGGAAAACGATAAGGTTTAGCGGAATAATGGAAGGATGAAGAATAATAGTGGGACATCACACAAGCTCCTCTCGCGCACCCGCCGGTGCGTCTGCTTGCGTTCCGGAACGTCTCTATCCGTCATTATGTCCGGACCTGCCCCTCTATAAACCTATTATTCCGAAAAAATGATAGACTTGCCTGCTTCGTCAAAGGGCTTGGGCAGTTTGAATGATGTAATTCCAATTGACGCAAGGAGTTGAGTATGTGATGTTGGATACGACGACAGCCCTTTCGTACCGTCCGTTGCTGATAACGCTGGCGTACCGGATGCTGGGATCGCTCGGCGAGGCGGAGGACATCGTGCAGGATGCGCTTGCCGATTACTCGCTCTCGACAAGCCGCGGCGAAATAGAACACGAGAAGGCTTATTTGGTCAAAATGGTGACCAATCGGTGCCTGAATCTCAAGCAATCGGCGCGCAAGCGCCGCGAATTGTATGTCGGGCAATGGCTCCCTGAGCCCGCTGTACGATTTGCCGGCGGTTCGGGCGCTCCTGCCCTGCTTGGACAAAGGGATTCCGTCAGCGGCGGCAATCCCGCCGACTATATCGAGCGGCAAGAGAGCATTACCTATGTCATGCTCGTCATGCTGGAGCGGCTGTCCGCGGTCGAGCGCGCCGTCTTCCTGCTGCGCGAGACGCTGGACTTCGATTACGACGAGATCGCAAGCATCGTGCAGAAGTCCGCGGCCAACTGCCGCAAAATTTTTAGCCGGGCAAAAGAAAAGCTCCAGGGAGCAAAGGCCGACAGCGACGAACAATCCGCGCGGGGAGACCTTAACGTTCGTGAGGAGCAGGCCTGGGCGTTCGCCAAAGCGTTTATCCAGGCGGCCGAAACGGGCAATTCGTCCACGCTTGTAAACATGCTTGCGCATGACGCCATGCTGGTGTCCGACGGCGGGGGCAAAGTCCGGGCGGCCATCAATCCTATCGAGGGCGCCGAACGCGTCGCTTCCTTCTTTCTGGGCATTGCCCGCAAGCAAGCGCTCGAGGGGGAACTGTTGCCGGTGGATGTCAGCGGACAGCCGGGCGTCGTCCTTATTCGAGAGGGGATTCCGGTCAAAGTCATGGTATTCGGCTGGGACGGGGAGAGCAGGATTTCGAAGATTTTTATGATTATGAATCCGGATAAGCTGTCTTTTGTCACAAACGGGAATGCTGCCTTGTCTTAGATAGCAGAAGCCGATGCAAGCAGGTCGGCCACACCATCTAAGGAGTGATTGGCATGGAACAAAGAATGGTATTAAACGAGGTTAACCCGGCGGCTTATGCAGCGATGACCGGTCTTGAAAAGTTTTTGGCCGGCTCCAGTCTGGATAAGACGCTGAAGGAACTCGTCAAAATTCGCGCTTCGCAAATCAACGGCTGCGCCTTCTGTCTCCATATGCACGCAACCGACGCCCGCCGCAACGGCGAAACGGAAATTCGGATCTATACGCTTAACGCATGGCGCGAGACGTCTTACTTCACGCCTGCCGAGCGCGCGGCGCTGGCGCTGACGGAAGCCGTCACCTTGGTAGCCGGCAACCATGTACCGGACGACGTCTACGCGGAGGCTGCGGAACACTTCGACCAAAAGCAGCTTAGCGAGCTGCTCATGGCGATCGTTACGATCAACGCCTGGAACCGCATCGCCATTACGACAGGCATGATGCCTCCGGCGTAACCGGAAAGCGTGGCGATCGGCACTTAGGTTGCTGTTTGATCAAGATACCAAGATACTTTGCCCGCTATCCCCGATATTCAGGTCGACGATAAGCGAGGCTTGCGAATCCTGGTCTGACATCATTCGCCCCATAAACCTGAAGCGTCCCATCGAACAACCCCTTACGGGTTATTGGATGGGACACTTTGCTTTGGTTATGGAACGAGGCAGGCGATACGGGCAATAACTCTATGACGACTTCTTGCGAACCGGGTACAACATTGTAAAGTTAAATGTTTCGATTTCAGAATAAGGGATTGTGAGAGCATTTAACGGTTCAAACGGAACCGTCTCCATCCCGAGTACGCCTTCGCGCCGATCCATTTCATAATCAGGCGACTGCTCGAGCCATGCAAATATAGTCTCATATACTCGCCACATATGAGCCTCATCCCCGTCGACATGAGCGCTCACACAAAGCCCTCCGCTTACCTCCAATGACTCGATGCCATCCGGTACATCCCCAAACTCGCGAACCGCAAGTCCGACCCAAAGCGTATCGACGTTCTTGCTCCATTGGTCCTGTGGAATGAACACATATGCTGACGGCCCATCCGCAAGTCGAGCATCGTCAAGCGGGACCTGCGCTGTAAGCTTGCTCCAAGCCAGCCGCGTCCCGCTCTTGTCGGGCGTCATTCCCGTTCTTACGGCCAATGCCTTGAAAGGCGCCACTTCCACCAAATCAATCGCTATCGTTTCCTGCAAGGTACCCTCTCCTCTTCCATATGATTCATGATTTACCACGCTGTCGAGATCCTGTTATCCTTATTCAATTTTTTCCACAAAAATCCTTTATCATAAAACCATCAAAAAGTCCCCCTCCAGAGATGCCGCCGTATCATTCTCTAACCCCAAAACGCTCGCAGAAGGTTGTTGGCGTCGTCTTACCCGCCGAGAGCGGGCAATCCCAAACCCACGCCCGGCAAAGCGCCTTTCCAAGCCCGCAACGGGATTTCCCGAAAAAACTTGCCGTTGCTTGCGGTACGATTCACCGCGCTGTCTGTAATGGCCCGTATCACCCGCCTCGCTCTATAACCAATGCAAAGTGTCCCATCCAATAACCCGTAAGGGGTTGTTCGATGGGACACTTCTGGTTTATGTTATGAGCGCTTCATGCCCTGCTCGTTTTAATATTTCTGTTACCGTTTCTTCCGGGGTTAAATCCGTTGAATCTAACCACATGCCGATTCGGGGAGTTTCCTGTCGCAAGACTTTGTCTAGATCGGATACGGTCCATATTCCATAACCTTTTTTAATGCGAATGGCCTCCCTCTCCGCCACAACCTCAGTATTGGGACAGAGCACCGCCACATAGAAGGGGCGATTTTGAATAAACGAAACAAAATCGTTCAACATGCGGCCAACAACAACATCCTGTACAACGACAGTAAAACCTTCCTTAAAATAGGTGTCAGCAGCGTTGGCAGCGAGCCGATACCGAAGCCGCAGTTGCTCAAGTTCGTCGTCATTGCCCTTAGGGGATACTTCCTTTCGGTTATTCACGATCATTTTCCGATAAATATCTCCTCTGAGGTGAACCGATTTATCAAATCGTTGGGCAAGCAATTGCGCGACTGTCGATTTGCCACTAGCCATAATCCCAGTAATCAATATAATTGCCGGTTCATTTATAAGCATTTGATTCCCCTACCTTGTACTTTTTGAATATAATCTCATTCGTTGGATCAAGTTGAAAGGGCAAACACTCCTATAAAAAAACTTGCCCTCATCTATGGTATGGTTCAGCGTGCCTACTCCTCCAAATATAGAGGATAATCCGCCATAAAGCCCCGTTGCGTTCCGCCGACAATCTCGCGCTTAACATGTTTGGATCAATATCCCTACTACTCAGGAGGTTGGATACAGAATTAACCAAACAATGATCACCTTTGATGGGTATCCCCTCTGTTCAGGACGAGCAAATTGGCTATCAGAGCATTAGTGGCTTCTGCCGCTTCACACGTTTTGTGGATGCTTTTTTCACTATCCCCACTTCTCAGAATGAAGTGGCACCTTGCCCTATTTCCCGATTTTACAACGTTTGAGGGGATTTCCTGAGTTGGCGGGATAACGTTCAGAGGGGAGTGGGACGATCACTCCGAGCTATGTACGAGCTTTGTTGGGGATTTCCTGAGTTGGCGGGATAACGTTCAGAGGGGAGTGGAGGATCGCTCCTGGCTATGTACGAGCTTTGTTGGGGATTTCCTGAGTTGGCGGGATAACGTTCAGAGGGGGAGTGGGACGATCGCTCCTAGATATGTACGAGCTTTGTTGGGGATTTCCTGAGTTGGCGGGATAACGTTCAGAGGGGAGTGGGAGGATCGCTCCGAGCTATGTACGAGCTTTGTTGGGGATTTCCTGAGTTGGCGGGATAACGTTCAGAGGGGGAGTGGGACGATCGCTCCTAGATATGTACGAGCTTGTTGGGGATTTCCTGAGTTGGCGGGATAACGTTCAGAGGGGAGTGGGAGGATCGCTCCGAGCTATGTACGAGCTTTGTTGGGGATTTCCTGAGTTGGCGGGATAACGTTCGCTGGACCGTTCAGAGGATGCAATTTTTCTTTTTTCCAAACAAGTGTTCAGCGGAGGACTTCAAGTCCACAAAGTGAACCGGCCTGCCATCGATCTTTGGCGATGCAGTTATTTTTCTTTCCGAGAAACAGGGGATAAGCACAAAGAAAACTATTGCTTTCCTATATTTGAAAAAGCGCCCATGCCAACAACTCCAAATGGGCTGGTTTGGCGGGACGCTTCTGCTATTGTTATGGGGACTCTCATGCGTTCGTTCTCACCTGCTTCCACTTTCTGATCGGAAGGGAAAACGTTAGCAGGTGGATGATATCAGTTATATATTCGTGCAAGCACTCCCAGGTCGAGGTCACTTGTTCACTGAGAGGATGGGATAGTGTTCAAAGAGATGCGTATGGTCGAGCCAATCACATCATGATTACAATAGCCAAATCACGCTCTAAGATCGTGTCTCCGCGACACAGGTGATTGCCTTATCCGCCTGTGTTTACAGCCACGATATGACGCTCGATGCCGTTGTAATCGGTGATGATGGAAACATCGTCCCATGCGCCCATCTTTCGCATGAGTCCCGCTACAATGCGCGGCTGATGGATGCCGAGCTCGAACGCGACGATACGAGGCATCGCCGGGAGCAGTGCCAGCTGCTCCAGCATGCGGCGGTATGGATCCAGCCCATCCATACCGCCGACCAGCGCGAGATGCGGCTCATAATCCCGCACCTCGCGCTGCAGCCCGTCCATATCCGCCGCCGGTATATACGGCGGATTGGACACGAGCACGTCGATGCGGCTCCCCGACGCGATAAAGGGAGCCAGCAGGTCGCCCTGCACGAACGTAACGCGGTCCGCCGCTCCATGGCGGGCCGCGTTAGCGCGGGCGACCTCCAACGCGTCCGGCGACAGGTCGGACGCGCTCACGCGCCAGTCGTGCCGCTGCGCAGCCAGCGTCACGGCGATGGCTCCGCTGCCGGTGCCGACGTCGACGACCGTCGGCGCCGCAGCGCGCGCCCCGGAGTTGCCGATGGGACCCGGCAACTCGCCAGCCTCTGGGCTGCCCGCAGACTCGGGTAGCCCTTGCGCTCCGTTGCTGCCCGCAGACTCGGGCAGCCCGCCGACCAGCGCCGCCGGCCACAACCGCTCGGCGGCCGCCAGCACGCCCTCGACGAGTAGCTCCGTCTCGGGGCGAGGGATCAGCACGGCCGGCGTCACCGCGAACGGCCGGCTGTAGAACCACTCTTCGCCGATCACGTACTGGAGCGGCTCGCCCGTCGCGCGGCGGCATACCAGCGCCTGCCACTCCTCCCCCTTGCCCGGGGGGAGGAATTCGTTCCAGGCGAGCAGTAGCGCCGCGCGGTCCATCTCCAGCACATGCAGGAGCAGTCGCTCCGCATGGCTGCGTCCATCCTCGACACCGTTCGCTTTAAGCCAAGCTCCCGCCTTCACGCAAGCCTGCCTGAGCGTCATCGGCAGCTCGTACCACCGTTCGTCCGCCTTCGTCTCTTGCCCCATTGCCGCCACTCCCCTTCCCTTTATCACGTACCGCCGCATTCCGCACTGCGTCCATACCCGAGAATTTTGTCTCAATAGCGTCTCTCAGGAGGCCGTCGATTCATTGTGCGCAAAACTGGCAATGAAGCTGCAATCAATCATCGCCAACCTGATTACGGAAATGAGGGTCCTTATATGGATCGTTTGACGTGATTTTAAAATCTAACGGAACTCTGCGACGTTAATGGCGAGAAATCCAGGCAAACCGCGGACTTTTGACCATTATAAGGGCTGTCAGTTCCATTAGATTTGCGAAATGCTGCTTTTTGCTGAAATAACGCCTTTGATTTCCGTTACAGTTGCTTTCGTTCATTTCTTACCGGACACTTGCCCGCAATTTCAACTTTGCATAATTACAGCGTCTCTCAGGTCCGTTAGAAATGAGAAAGTCTCATTTCCGCCGAAATAAGGTCGCTCGAGTCCGCAGCCCGCAAACTCCCAACACAAAAAAGATGAACGCCGCGACAGCTACTTGCTTCTGGCGGCGTTCATCCGGCTTGTCGTTGCCTCGTATTGTCCTGGGCGATTAGATGCCCATCGTCTCGCGCTCCAACAGCTCGGCTTGCTCCGCGATCGTCAGCGACGAAATAATTTCGCTCATGTCGCCGTTCATGACGGAATCCAGCTTGTGAAGCGTCAAGTTGATACGGTGGTCCGTTACGCGGCTTTGCGGGAAGTTGTACGTGCGAATCCGTTCGCTCCGGTCGCCAGTGCCGACCTTGCTCTTGCGCTCGCCGGCATACTTTGCTTCTTCCTCTTGGCGCTTAATATCATAAATCCGCGCGCGCAAAACTTGCAGCGCCTTCGCCTTGTTGTCGTTCTGGGACTTGCCGTCCTGACATGTCGCCATAATGCCTGTCGGCACGTGAAGCACTCGCACAGCCGACTTCGTAGTGTTGACGGACTGCCCGCCGGCGCCGCTGGAGCAGAAGGTGTCGATTCGAATGTCCTTGTCGAGGATCTCGATCTCGACATCCTCTACTTCCGGCATAACCGCAACCGTCGACGTCGATGTATGGATGCGTCCGCCGGATTCCGTTACCGGGATGCGCTGAACACGATGCGCGCCGCTTTCGTACTTCATCTTGCTGTACGCGCCTTTGCCATTGATCATGAAGATAACCTCTTTGAATCCGCCCAGATCGTTTTCGCTGAAATCCATCAGTTCCGTACGCCAGCCCTGGGTATCCGCAAACTTCGTGTACATACGATAAAGATCATACGCGAACAACGCAGCTTCGTCGCCGCCGGCCGCGCCGCGAATCTCGACGATAACGTTTTTGTCATCGTTCGGATCCTTTGGCAGCAGGACGATACGCATTTTCTCCTCCAGCTCTTCTTTGCGCGGAGTCAATTCATCGATCTCCATTTTAACCATCTCGCGCATCTCGTCATCGAGCTTTTCGCCCAGCATCTGCTTGGCATCCTCCAATTGTTCCGAGACCTGCTTATATTCCGTATAAGTTTCATACGCTTCTTGTAAATCCGACTGTTCTTTTGACAGCTCCCTCAGCCGCTTGGGATCGCTGGATACATCCGGATCGCACAGCAGCTCGCTCAGCTTCTCATATCGGTCGGCCAGTGCTTGTAAACGGTCAAACACGTTCGTCACCTCGGTTTAATTTCCTTTAGATTATTCTTTAGTATACCATATCGTGCCCGCCTGATCGATATGTGGTTTACTTTGTCATCCATCCCAATCTCTTGGAAGCATTATAAAGTTATGCACAGATTGCACACAAAACATGATTGTTTATCCACATTTTAACGGCAATTTATCCACAGCGTGTGCACAGTATGTGCACATCTTGTCCACATCCAGGAAATTTGCCGCTTTTGCAGCTACTTTTGAACAGAATTTTGCGATTTTTTGGATAATTGATTTTCGCCGTCCGTCATCAAGCAACACGCGACAGCTTCATTCCGATATGAGAAATCCTCTAATCGAGGCCTTTCAGTGATGAGCGACTTGTGGTAAAAAAAGATCGATAACGTAAATACGTCATCGATCCAATGGTTTTATTCGTTATCCGATTGATACACCGTTTGCCCGGCCACGACCGTCTCCCGGATCGCAATACGGCCGGCTTTTATTTTCCTTCAGCTGCTTGCCGATCAGGTTCGGAATTCAAATCCTTGGCGACCTTTAAAATTTTCTCCTTGGTCTGCTTGCTGACCGGGTAGCCGCTGTTGCTCATTACTCTGGAGACTGTAGCTGACGAAACTTGGGCTGCTTTGGCTATATCATGTATCGTTGTCGGCTTCCATCTTTATTCCCCGAACTGTCGTTATTATGATTATTGCAATTAGGACACCTGCTATACATAGTTTAACCCAACCGTATACGGGAAAGGAATCGGCAATGCGGAATGAGGGCCGTCTTCTCCGACAGTCGGATCGAATAATACGGCGATGCGGCCCTCGTCGTCCATATCCCGGAGCATCGTTGCCAGGTCAGAGCCCGCTGTTGATCGAGCGCGCCAATACGGCCCAAGTTGATTGTACAAATGTTCCATATTTACAATATGGACAGTGCCTGAATTCCGTTCCGACAGGGCGGGAATCGACTCCAGCACTTCATTTAAGCCGGTTTCAAACCAGTTCACATGAATGTCAAGATTGGGAAGCTCATACGCACGAATGGCATGGCCCAGAATTGCCGCAGTCGCCTCTGGCTCGCCAGCCCACTCTATGATAAACGGAGTGCGCGCAGACGCCATGTCACCCGTTGTCGCCATAATCACGAATGCGACAGGTTCGCCTTGTCTTTCAGCTACAAGCAGCGTGTGCTTCATCTTCACATTGCTGGCGAATGCTTCGGCACGAATAAGCTCTGCGAAATCGTTCACGCTCTGCTCAAAATAGGCGGTTCTAGTCCGCATAAGCCCGACAAGCTTGAACAGATCTGTCGCGCGCCATTCTCTTATGCGAATCCCGATATCTCCAGAGAACGATCGAATTTGCCTAATATTGTCTTGATTCAGTGTGTACTTCTTCATTCTGCCAAACGGATAACACCCCGCTCTTGCATATAATGAACGTTTACCCGACACTAATATAAGGGAAGCGCCCGCGGCATCGGCGTGCGCGAATACCGACGATAATAATTGGCTCGCGTAACCTTTGCCTCTTGCATCCGGATGCGTGCAAACCGCACCGATGGAGTATATATGCAGCCTGGCTTCTCCAACCTGAATGATGGCTGGTACGAATCCCATGAAAGCCACGAGCTCATTATTTACAAATACGCCATAGGATTGCCTCAGACTTGGCGAAAATACGAACGGGTATGCATCCCGCATCGATCTATGTTCATCATCGCGAAAGATGCTGTCAGCCAGACGTATCGCAGCATCGAATTCATTTTCTTGCAATAATCGAATATTTGCCATCGTACTCCCCATCCTTCTCAATTGCTCAAGTTTGTTCCTCGATTATATCAACAGCTGGATCCTAATAGCAATCGATTTCTATAAGCACAATTTGCTAGACATTTTCCAGCCTGCATCACATGACGGAGAAAAATAAAAACGTCCGTAGCCGGTTCTGCAGCCGTTACGGACGTTTATTTAGATGGATTTATACGTTGAAACGGAAATGCATGACATCGCCGTCGCGCACGACGTATTCCTTGCCTTCCAGGCGAAGCTGGCCCTTCTCGCGAACCGCTCCCATGGAACCCGCCGCGGCGAGATCCTCGAAGGACACAACTTCCGCACGGATAAATCCGCGTTCGAAGTCGGTATGGATAACACCGGCTGCCTGAGGCGCTTTGGTTCCTTGACGGATTGTCCATGCGCGCACTTCCTGCACGCCGGCAGTGAAGTACGTGTAGAGACCCAGCAGCTTGTATGCCGCGCTAATGAGACGATTAAGACCGGATTCCGCCATGCCGAGCTCTTCCAGGAACATCGCCTTGTCGTCGCCTTCCAGCTCGGCGATCTCGGACTCTACCTTCGCGCTGATCGGCACGACTTCCGCGCCTTCTTCAGCAGCGTATTTGCGAACGATCTGCACATACTCGTTGCCGTCCGTGTCAGCCGCTTCTTCTTCGCTGACGTTTGTCGCGTAAAGCACCGGCTTCATCGTGAGCAGATGAAGATCGCGCACCAGCAGCTTCTCGTCGTCCGTCAACTCCATGCTGCGGACAGGCTTGTCGTTGTAAAGAGTTTCCTTTATACGCTCCAACACCTCAACCTCTTGAGCGACCTTTTTGTCGCCGGACTTGAGGTTTTTGCGGGAACGCTCAATCTTTTTCTCGACGGAATCCAGGTCCGCCAAAATAAGCTCCAGATTGATCGTTGTAATGTCGCTGATGGGATCTACTTTGCCAGCTACGTGCGTAATGTTCTCATCCTGGAAGCAGCGAACGACGTGAACAATCGCATCCACCTCGCGAATATGAGCCAGGAACTTGTTGCCAAGTCCTTCGCCTTTGCTCGCGCCTGCGACCAGTCCGGCAATATCAACAAATTCGAACGCCGTCGGTACGATGCTCTTTGGCACAACCAGCTCCACCAGCTTGTTCAGACGTTCGTCCGGTACTTCAACAACGCCGACGTTCGGATCAATCGTACAGAACGGATAGTTTGCGGACTCCGCGCCCGCCTGCGTAATCGCGTTAAACAGAGTCGATTTGCCGACGTTCGGCAGACCGACGATACCAGCTTTCAAAGCCATGTATAGACACTCCCTATAATCCGTAAAGTTAACAGCTTCCGTCATTATACCCTAGCTCTCCCTACTTTGAAAGTACTACGGCCAATCGCCGAGCTATTCCAAAACGGTTATAACCTGCAACCCGAGAATTTCGGGTTGCAGGCCCTGGCGGAGCGACTTTGGGAGCTGCAACCCGGGATATGAGACTGTCGATTCATTGTGTGCAAAGTTGGAAATGAAGCTATAATCGATCATCGACAACCTGTAAAGGAACTGAGAAGCCTTATTTTGATCATTTGGCGTGATAGTTGAATCTAACGGATCTGGGCGACGTTATTCGTGGAAAATCTAGGCAAACCGCGAACTTTTCCCCCTCTTAAGGGCTATCAGTTCCGTTAGAATTGAGAAATGGCGCTTTTTGATGAAATAAAGCCTTTCAGTTCCGTTACGGTTGCTCCCGTTCATTTCTTACCGGACACATGCCTACAATTTAACTTATGCACAGTCTCGATTTTCAGGTTACAGGCTGCGGCAGCTCGACTTTGGAAGCTGTAACCCGAGAAATCGGTTTTTTCAGCTTCCAAAGTCGCCATGCGGCGAGCGCACCAACCAGTCGCTGCCCCCCTCCTTCCGCTCCCCATCCGAATGACGCCAGCTGCATCCCGGCAATACTACCGTCAGGAGGAGGTGACTCCGCATGGAAAATCAATCCCGCAAGGGCAATTACAAAGGCACTACGCATATGAAAGCAAAGAATCAGGATATGGCCTTCGTCAATGACACGATCGAAGACGCCAAGTCCGTGACCAATTTCTCGTCCAAGAAAAAGAAAACCGACTAGACAGTTTCTTGGATTACCCTATCACGATCACGGCGCAGCTTCATGAAGCGCAGGAGCACGAATCGCATTGGTTTGGTCGAGATTTCGTCAGGATCGCGTCTGATGCGCCCCCCGCTCAACGCCAACCAGCCACGCACCAGCCGATCACGATCGGCTGGTGCGTGGTTCATGTACATCTTGCGGAGTCGAAGTCGTATCTGCGCAATCTGGCCCTCATCGAGCCCTCACCCCTTAACCGCGCCCTCCGTCAGTCCCTTCTCGATATACTTCTGGATGAACAGATAGATAATGAGTACCGGTACGACCGTCAAGGATACGGCGGTAGCCATAAGGCCAAAGTCCGTGCCGTATTGCGAGCTGATCTCGCTAAGGAGCAGCACGATCGGGCGGACGTTCTCCTTGCTGACGAAGATCAGGGCGGAGAACAGGTCGTTGTACGACCACAGGAAAACGAAGATGCTCGCGGAGGCAAATGCCGGCCGGCCGATCGGCAGGAAGATCTTTATGAACATCGTCCAGCGGTTGCAGCCATCGATGAACGCCGCTTCCTCCAGCTCCTTCGGAATGGTGGACAGGTAACCCGCCAGAACGAGAATGGCGAACGTCAGGTTGCCAGCCGTCTGCGGGAAGATAAGACCGCCGTACGTGTTGGCCAGCTTCCAATGAATGAGCAGCTCGTAGACGGGAACGACCGTCGCGAAAGCGGGAATAAGCAGACTGGCGTACAAGATCGAGAAGATGACCTTCCTGCCGCGGAATTGGAACCGGGACAACACGTATGCGGCCAAGCCGCCGAACAGAAGCACCAACAGCACGGTGCTGCCGGACATAATGAGGCTGTTTAGATAACCCTTGCCGATATTGATGCGGTCGAACGCGTTTGTATAGTTAACCATGACTGGATCCAATGCGAGTTTAAACGAGTTGTTCATGACTTCCCGGGATACTTTGAACGAATTGTTCACGATCCAGAACAACGCGTAGATGGTTGTGAGCGACCAGCCGAATAAGACGGCGTACATTAGAATCGTACCCAGCGGGAAGCTGCGCCTCTTCATCGTGACGCTTCTAGGCCCAAGCTCTCTTTTGATAGATTGTTGCATCGTCGTACACCCCTATTGCCAGCTTAGTATGTGATTTCGTCTCTCTTCAGCAGACGGTTGGCGAGCAGCGACAGCAAGACGCCGAATACCACGATATAGATCGCGATCGTCGAGCCGTAGCCAAAGTTCTGATCCACGAGTGCTTTCTTGTACATATAAGTTCCGAGCACCTCAGTGCCGCTTTGGCCGCGGGTGAGAACGAATATGAATTCGAATACTTTCAGCGTACCCGTGATCGCCAGCGTAATCACGACTTTGATATCGCTCATAATGAGAGGAATCGTAAGCAGGAACGTCTTTTTGACGCCGGTAATACCCTCGAGCTTGGCCGCCTCGTAAAAATCCGCGGGAATCTTGGACATCGCCGTCAGGAACAGCACGAAATAGAAGCCGACATAATGCCACACGGTCGGAACCGCAACCGCCTTGAGCGCGTTGCTTTCGCTAAGCCATAATATTTTATCGAAACCGAGATTCTGAAGAATGTTGTTAAGCAGTCCGAACTGGAAATTGTAGAACAGGACGAACAGCAGAGCGATGGCCGTTCCGGAGATTACGACCGGGAAGAAAAATACCATCCGGAAGAAGCCTTTGCCCCAGGTTACATTGTCGACCAATACGGCCAGAATAAGGGCGATGCCGACTTGGAATACGATAACGTATAACATCAATTCCAGCGTGTGCAGCGTGGCAGCCCCTAATAGCTCGTCGGAAAACATCCGAGCGTAGTTGTCGAATCCGACAAACGTCTTGCTAAAGAAACCACTCGTCCGGAAGAAGCTTAAGTACATGCTCTTAAAGAACGGGTAGTACAGGAATATCGACATAAAGACTGCTGCCGGCAGCAGAAATAAGAAGATATACTTACGATCGCCCTTCATCCTTATCACCTTTGATGTTTATTTTCTGGCGCATGATGGCCGTAGAATAACGCCGCCGCTCCCTGTCATGTAGAGCGGCGGCGGCTATGCGTTCATGCGTTCGAATGGTTCTCGCTGATTGCGATTACTGCACCTCGATGGCTTTCGCCGCTTCCAGAAGCTGAGCTGGCGTTTTTTCGCCTTTCAGCATCGGTTGTACTTTGCGCAGCTCGGTAAATGTCTCCGGCTTCACCTTGGAGTCGATCGGTCCGTTAACGGAAGTGGCTTCGGATACCATCGCGAAACCGTCGAGCACGGCTTGCGCCACACCTTCCGGCTGTACGCCGGCAGCTGCCGGAGTGCCGCCGTTCGCCGTTGCGATCGTTTTGATGCTTGCCGCGGATGTCAGATGTTTCAAGAGTGCGATGGTTGCGTCTTTTTTAGCCGCGTTGTCGTAAGCCGCTTGCGACATGTAGAAACCGGTGCCGAAGCCGCCTACTACATCTTTGCCTGTGCCCGCTCCGCCTGGAATCGCAGGGAAAGGAAGAACCGTCGTATTCGCCTTCACGTCGTCGGAGAAGCCGCCGATCGCCCACGAACCTTCCAGAATCATAGCGGCCAGACCTTCGGAGTAGTAGTTCCCCGCCATGCCGAGGTCAATCGTCGCCGCGTCCTGCGGGAATGCGCCAAGGTCATACAGTTCTTTCATAGCCGCGAAACCTTTTTCCCAGTTCGGATCGATGCCGTCTTTCAGACCTTTGTTCTGACCCTCGGAACCGGCAGCGGCCAGTACGAAGTGCTCGATCAGGTAGTGGGATTGGTCGAATGGTCCGGACAAAGGAATGATGCCTTTCTTCGCGAACGCGCTAACCGCTGCTTTCATTTTATCCCAGTCGGTTGGAAGGTCGACGCCGTTCTCTTCGAACAGCTTTTTGTTTACCATCAGACCTTCGAAAAAGCCCGTCAGAGGAATCGCGTACGTTTTCCCGTCAGGGGAAGCGTTCTTTACGAAGTCCAGAGCCGCAGGCGCGAATCCGCCCTTCCAAGCCGCGTCGCCGTCCAGGATCTCGTCCATCGCCACCACTTTGCCGGCTTTGATGATCTCGTTGGCATCAGCGCCCACGAAGTAGAACAGCAGATCCGGCTCGTTGCCGCTTGTCATGTCGGTGTTGACTTTCGTACGGAAGCCGTCGTCGTTCGCGGACATCACGTCGTTAACGACTTTCACGTTCGGGTTGGCTGTCGTAAATTCGTCGATGACGGCTTGGAAGGCTTCCTTCGCGGCATCCGTTCCGCCGAATGTGGAGAATACGCGAAGCTCCACTTTCTCGGCCGGCTTCTCGGTCTCCACAGCCGCATCAGTCGGAGAGGCGTTGCCGCCTGTATTGGTATTCACCTTGTTGCCGCCGCCGCTGTTGTTGCCGCAAGCCGCTATGAACATCGTCATAACGAGCAATACGCTAAGGATGGACAATGCCGATTTTTTCACCTGAAAATCCCCCTCAAGATTATTAGGCCCACCGCCGTCCGGTCAGGACGACCGAAACGCGATTGCCTTACAAACTCATGTTAGGGCAATTCGAGGGATACTTTCTACGGCGCGAAGGGTGACATTCATCTGATGGGCGGGGGGACATTTATCGCGAGATCAGGGGGACATTTCTATTGCCGACCGGGCTTTCATCTGGCATGTCCAGAACAGCGGCCTCTCTGCACATTTGTGCATTTCTCCCCAATTTCTTAACCAAATGGGGCCCCTGCACAGCAAATTGTACAAAAATACACAAATTCTCGCTTCACATCGTCGTTCGCGACCTCTCTGAGCCAAAATTTGTGTATATATGTACAAATGTACGAATAAACGGCTCTTACCCCATCGTAATTGTGTATTTTCGTACAATTGTTGTACTGTTTGTGAAAATATCCAAGGGCGCACATCAGCACTGGCACCAGCATCTGCCTACCGCGTTCAAAGGTATCTTTTATCGCCAATAAGAACTTCACTTTCCGACAAGCTCTGTGCTAGAACCAGAAAAAAGCAACGGCGTTTAAAGGGAGGTTTGTCTCTAAGCGGAGCCGATATTCCAATTTTTCCAGATCAAAGGATGCTTTTCCCTCTATGTGCTCAAAAAAGAGCAGTCCGCCATGGCGGACTGCCCTCCCTTTCACACTATCGCGCTTCTTTCTTCTGGTTCCTGCTTCTGGTCCCTACCCACTTCTGCTCCCTACATTCTAAGCGAATTTTCCTGCAGCTCGGCCCGCTTCTGCAAGTAACGGTAGAACGCGATGGACGCCTCCGCTCTCGTCACTTGCTTATCCGGCTGGAACCGGCCGTCCGACAAGCTCATAATGCCGAGTCCCACCACGATTGCAGACTGCCCCTTGTTATCGATGTCGGCCTCGTCCTTAAAGGATACTTTGAACAGATGATCGTTGTTCGCAAGAGAATTGTATCCCAGCGCCCGAACGATCAGCTCGGCCATCTCGTCTCGGCTTACCTTCCCGTCGGGATTGAAGGAGCCGTCTCCCACGTCGATCAGGTTGCTTGCGGCGGCTGCCTGCACATAGGAGAAATAGGCGGAGTCGGCCGCGACGTCGTTGAACATTGCTTTCGATTGATCGCTGGAAGACAATCCTTCGTAAGCGACGTGTCGTCCGCCGCTGCTCGCCAGCACAAGCATCTTGATCAGCTCGCCTCTGGTGATCGCTTCGTTGGGACGCACCTTGCCGTCCTCCAGATCCAGCGCCTTGTAGGCAACCATCAACTGCAGCGATTGCTCGGCCCAATGGCCTTCCGCATCCGTTGCCCGCGGGAGCTCAAGCGCCGTCTTTTCGCCCGTCTCCATGCTTTTCCAGTCCCCGGTAACCGCGTCCAGGTAGACGCTCTCGTGCACCTGCTTCGATGTCAGCTGGTAGACCAATTCCACAGTCGTCTTCTGCTTCAGATCCTCACTGATTTCCCCTGCCGCAATCATGACGTTTACTTTCTCGATCGGCATCGGTTCGCCATCCCACCAATATTGCGTGTTCATCCGATACTGCAGCTTCGTGTCGTAGAAGTCCATCCAGCGATCGATCGCCTCGTCGGCCGACAACACGGCCGGCTTTTGGGCCGGATAGACATAATCGGCGATAGACGCTTCGAAGGATTGGATATTTCCGCTACGGGCGTCGATCGAGACATACACCCGATCGTATTCCACGACAGCTCCATGTATCCGATGCTCGAAGGAAATGGAGTAGTTCCCGATCTCCTCGGGCTTCCGATCCTTGTATTGCTCGGCTTCCGGTACGACAACATGCAGCTCATGCGCCAGCCATGGCAGTTGCTTGCGCACGGTATCCTCCGCCTTCTTAACCGCAGACTCCAACGTGATAGATGGCGAGGATGCGGCACTGCCAGCTTCGTTTGGACCATATTGATAGAAGCTGCGGATCACCCCGCTCTGGCTGTCTACGCTAGCCCAAGCGCCGCCGTTCTCGCGACCGTCTTTCTCGATCGTCCAGTTAAGATCCCAATACGAACGCGTCTTGCCCGTCGCTTCGTCCACATATTCGTTGTACGTCGCTTGCTGGAACACAGCGGCGCCAGGCAAGGAGAACGCCTTCTCGACGGCTTCCCGCGCGGCGTCTTCACTCTGCTTGCCCGCACGCGGCTTCGTTCCGAGCGGCTTGTCGCTGAGCGGCTTCTCGGACACCTTGCCTCCCCGCAAGCCCCCATAGTATTGGAACACTTCGCTCCGCTCCCCCGTCACCGCATCGACAGCGAAAGCAGGCAAGGCGTAGCTGAGCGCAGGCTCCAGCTTGCCGCCCGCATTGTAAGGAACGATGTATCGCAGCTGCGGAGCAGCCGCCTTACGAATCGCGTCCTCCGCCTCCGCATCGGACAGTATGTCGCTCTCCTTGGGGAAGACGATTGTCTCATCCCAATTCATTTCGAACGACTGCACGTGACCGTCGCTGTCCAGCTCCACTTGTATGTAATTGGCAGGGAAGAAAATTCCGTTTACAACACGCTCATATCTAAGCGTATGAATAACCGCTCCCGTCAGCGGCGGCAGCAGGCTAACGCCGAACGACTCATTGAGCCTCAGCTCCCCCAAGTAAGTGCCCGCGACCTGGCCGATAAAAGTTTTGGCAAGCGCCTTGGCATCCTCCCGATCTACCTTCAGCGGATAGACCGGCGGCGCGCTCGGTTCGTCCGAGTAGACACGGAAGTTCAACAATTGACCGGTATTGGCGTCAAGCGAGGCGTAGATGCTGCCCCGTTGCTTGCCATTGACGCGTTTGATGAAGTTGAGCGTCCAATAACTCCGCGATCCATCAGCCAGCTTCGACGTGCCGCTGCTGGCTCCCTGCAGCGTGTATTCCTTCGGGATGCTGACATATTGCCGTAGCAGGCTCTCCGCCTTGGACTTGCTGATCGCTGTCTTGACATTGGCACCCGAGGCTGCCCCTGTACCTGGATTAGCCGCGCCTTCTCCCGACTCGACCTTCGCCGGCAAGCTTCCGCCCGCGGCCGAAGTGTCTGCCGATACCGGGACAGCCCAAGCCGTCGTCAGCATGGCCAGCGCAATCGCCGCAGCCGCCTTTCTTTTCCCATTCCCCTTCCAGTTACTCAAATTCATTCCCCTTTCCACTTGTAAATTTATTCATATTAAAGACGATCTTTTAATGGGAATGGTTGCGTTTCCCTTGTAAAATTATGAATTCGCATCCGTCACCAATAGTAAGGATTTCTTTAAGCGGTCCAAAAGAATGCCCGGTCGCCGCAACAGCGAAGCAACCGGGCATTCGGCTTTTAATTTTCGCTATAAGCAATCGAAGTATCGATACCGACCAAGCTGCGCTGCGGGTCCCAGGTGACGCCGAAGTCAATCAGCTTTGCAATGTCGCGCAGCTTAAAGTAGTTATTGCCGTCGATGTTGTAAGCGATCAACGGCACCTCGAGGCCGTCCACGTACAGCTTGGAGCCCGTCTGCAGCGCCGTCTTGTTCTTCGCGGCCAAGTTTCCGGCGGCAAGTTCTCCCCCGACAGGGGTGTAAGCCTCGCCGACCGCCAGGCTAATGGCTTTCTTTGCATTGTCCCAGCCTACCTGGAACGCCCCTTCCGTGCCGTCCAACGCCATGGCGAGATCCCGCAGCTTAAAGTAATTGCTGCCTGCGATTTTGTACGCGTCAAACGACACCTTGCTGCCATTGACAAGTACATCGGACGCGCTTGGCGCCGCCGATGCCGTCGGCTGCTTCACTGCGATGGATACGGTCTTCTCCGATACCGGCTTGCCGTTTGCGGCATAGGCGGTTACCTTAAGCCCTACCGTCTTATTGTTGTGCGGAGCAAAGTCGTACTTGAACGACCAGGGCGCCTTCGTCGCCGTCGCGATCGTCTTGCCGCCGATGGAGTAAACCACTTTGGACAAAATCGGTTCAACCGTTCGGATAAACGCGCTAAGCTCGACAGGCTTCGGCGCAACGGTTGTACCCAGCGGCTTGTAAGAAACCTTCGACTCCCCGCCAATCGTCGACAGATAAAATGGATTGGCGACCGCAGCCTTGAATGCGGCCAGCACCTTCTCGTTATCCGATAAGCTATACGAATTAAGTCTCCCGTCTGCCGTCCTCGTCGTATCGAACCAGAAGACGCCCTTGACTCCGGGATAAAGCATGGGCAGGTTGGCATAGAACTGCTCGATCTGATAGACCGCCCAATCCGTCTTGTCGGTATGATGAACGGGATCCGAATAGGAGATGCCGCCCTCGGAAATAAATACCGGCTTCTTTTTGCCGTACAGCTTGTAGATATTATCGAATTTCTCGATAAAGCTGGACCGGTCCACGCCTTTCTTAAGCGGATCAAGCGTTCCGTTGTGTGCCTGATACATACTGACGCCGACCCAGTCGACGTATTCGTCTCCAGGGTAATAATCTTCGATGTTGTCGATTGGGAAGTACGCCGGCGCCCAGACCATCGCGACATTCGGCGCTTCCTCGCGGAACACCTTGGCCACGATTCTGAACTTGTCGATATAGTCCTGCGGATTCGTCTCGTACCACTCGATCCAGCTGCCGTTCATCTCGTTCGCGAATCGGAGGAAGATGGGGATGCCGACATCCTTGGCGGAGCGGGCCAGCGAACGCAAATAATCTCCGTCCTGCACTTCATCCAATCCATTTATGGGCTGCAACGCAACCTGAAGGCCGACGCCAGCAGCTTTGGCGCGCTCGATATGCCCGCTGTATTGGCTAAAAAACGGTTTCCCCCAGCTCGTGTACAGCAGATACATGGCATGTTTTTTGCCCGTCAACTCCGGAAAGGCGCTAATATAATGAGGATTGCCGTCCGTAGAATCATGCACTTTCTTGTCCGCTTCGGCATAAGCGCCTATGTAGGCCCCCGTCTTTGGCTCATACGGCGCGCCGTGGTAGATCGTATTCGGCGTCTCGCCCGCCTCCTGCGTAACGAACAGCTCTATGCGGCTGCGCACCCAATCGGCCTTCCGATTGGCGGCGATGGATTCTTGCGTCTTGCCGCCTTTGGCCCAATAAGCCGCCTCGCTCTCCCAGCTTTTGACCGCATCGTCGTACTTGGCCAGCGCAATCTGGGATTCCGCCATCTTGTTGTACATTAACGCCACATTCGTTACTTCTCCGCTCTCCGCAAACAGCCTGATACTGGCTTTATAACCCTCGATAGCCGGCTCGTGCTTGCCCGCCGCCCTATCCTCTTCCGCCTGCTGGTACAACTGCCACACATTGGCCGCCGCAACCGGCTTAACCTCCAAAATAAACAACGAAATTACCGTTGCGAGAATGAGTAAAAATTTGACTCTTACCATGCTTCCAGCCCTACGATTCAATCTTCTCTGCCTCCAGTTTCCTAGTCGAATAGTCATGTTTCCATTGCTATATTCGCTAATGAACTGGGAAATTCCTCCTCCCGATCCTCCGAGATCAACATCGAAAGGCCTATTTAAACAAAAAACCGCCGGCTGCAGCTATTTGCTGCTCCGGCGGGCATGCGATTGTCGCGGGTCGCGACAATGACCTATTACATTTGGTTAGCGATCTTGGCTTTCAGAGCGTCTTTGCTCTGCAGGCCGACCATCTTGTCAACCGGTTGACCGTCTTTGAACAGGATCAGCGTCGGGATGCTCATTACTCCGAATTGGGAAGCGAGCTCGGGCTGTTCGTCCACGTTGATCTTCGCGATCGTCGCTTGGCCTTCCAGTTCTGTAGCCAGCTCCTCTACGATTGGAAGCTGCATCTTGCAAGGTCCGCACCATGGTGCCCAGAAGTCAACCAGGGATACGCCGCTTTCCACGCTTTGCGTGAAGTTATCTTTTGTCAGTGCTACTGCCATTGTTAATCATCCTCTCTTATCCAATTCTATATGATTAAGGGGAATAACCCGTATCACCATCACTTCTTTACCCGCTAATCGCACGCGTGAATCTGCTTGAGCACATTGCCGATCGTAATGCCGAGGAAATGCTCCTCCAGCTGCTTCTCCGCCTTGCAGAAGATGCCGTACATGACCTGCGTCATGTTCGAGCCTACCTTGCAATCCATATCCGGATCGCCGGAGCACCAGCTTGGGATCAGCGAACCTTGGGCCATCACCCGGTAAATATCGGCCAGCGTAACGGATTCGGGATCAATCGTTAAGCGGTAGCCGCCTCCCGAGCCCTCGCGCGTCTCGACATAACCGCTTTTGCGCAGAGCGCTCATTACCTTGCGAACGCGGGCGGAATGCGTGCCTACGTTCTCGGCAATCATGTCGCTGCTCGCCATCTTCTCCGGCAAGTAAGCCAAGTATACCAGACTGTGCACGGCAATTGTAAATTCACTGTTCACGGTAAGCGAGCCTCCTTGCTTGTTACTGTAATAATATCCGTTACAGTTAGTCTTGTCAAGAGGCAGCACATCTTTTTCACCCTGCTAGATAGCATGCGAAGCATGACCGCTGGTTATGCAGCGCCATTCGAGCTCGAGACATTTTTTTGCGTTCGGCAGTCATGATGGCAACAGGTTCCCGAATACAATGAAATACCTGCTCCGAGTCGAAGGAGCGGCGAGTCTCCAATCCATGCGCTCGGCGGCGAGCCTTGAGGAGGTGGTGATGATGGGATTGTTTGGAAGGCGATGGGTGACGGTCCGAACGGAGAGTGGCTCCAAGGCGGACGACATCGACAGACTGCAAGCCGTGTTCAAGAGCAATGGGCTGAAGTCGAAGATCGTGATGGAAGGCAGCCATCTGAAAAAAATTCAAGTCACAACCAAAGATGTTGAACGCGCGAAGGAGCTGATTGACGTTTTTGAACAGGAAATTTGATGGAATGTACTTCAAGCCCGTTCAAGTGGAATAAACCAAAAATAGGGTTTCGGGAAACGAATTTCTTCAAGAAAATGGACCTCAAATGCCACTTCGAAGTGGCATTTGAGGTCCATTCGTTTATTAATGGGAAAGCTCCCGTTCAGATCCTCCAGCCCGGCAAATAATCAGAGGTGTTCTTGAGCATCCGCCGGAAAAGCTCCTCCGCCTTGTCATGGGGAATTCGGACGAGCGGGTCGCTTTCGAATGCCTGCAGGGCTAACGTTGCATCCTTCGCAAGCGCGGCTTTTAAGGTAAGCTCCTGGTTCCAAACATGGCGCGCCACCCGGTCATGAACCGCGTCCGGCAGCTTGCCCGCGAAGACGGGACGCACCTCGCCTCTGCGGAATACGGCGTTTGTCTCTACGACCGCGCCAAGAGGCAGTCCCTCCATCTGTCCGCGATTCGGCAAGTTGACGTTGGTGACCAGATCGCCCATGCCAAGCAGCGACTTGATCATGTCGATGCCTTCCTCACCCGTCGTCTTGACGATGAACGGCTCTTCGCCGGCAGCAAGACGGCTGCCCTTCTCCAGCAGGCTCTGCCTGTTGTTCTCCCGCCACTCCACCGTCGTCAAGCTGAACTTCCACTCCCTTACCGTCTCGGGATTCTTTAAATACTTATCGCCCGGCATGAATTCCGCCAGATGGCGGTCTCCGGCGGCGGCAATGACGCCGAATTTGAGGAACAGATCCAGCTTGACGCGCTGCGCCGAAGCAAAGTGGTCATTTAGCCAGTGGCCCTTCTTGGCGCCCTCGAAACCTTCGGCATGATGCTCCTCGGCAAACTCCCGGTACAGCGGCAGCAGGTCGATCCCTTTGTAGGAGGCTGAATCGATCCACGTGAAATGGTTAATGCCCAGCACGTTGACCCGTATGTCATGACGGGAAACGGGTCCCGCTCCCAGCTTCCGCTCGACCATTTGAGCCAGCAGATGCTGCGTGCCGAACACCTCGTGGCAGCAGCCGATCGCCTTCACCCCGGGGAATGTCTCGTACAAAGTGCGCGTGCATAACGTCATCGGATTCGTGTAGTTGATGACCCACGCGTCCGGAGCGTAATCGCGAAGCGCCTCCGCGATCTCGACATAAAGAGGGATCGTCCGAAGCGCCCGTACCAACCCGCCCGGTCCTACCGTGTCGCCAACGGCTTGGTAAATGCCGTATTCCTCCGGCAGATGCACGTCGGACGCCATCTCCCAGAACGTGCCCGGCAAAATGGAGATGATGACGAAGTCCGCGCCGCTCAGCGCTTCTTGCAGCGTCCCCGACGTCTCGTAGCGCCACTTGCCCTGCACATCCTCCCGCTCCGACAATCGATTGCCGATCACCGCGTTCTGTTCCGCGGCATCCCGGTTAATGTCGTACAGTCTGACCGTGCCGCCGAGCGCCGGCTCCATCGCCAGATCGCTCATCAATCCCCATGCCCAGCCTCTGGAGCCTCCTCCGATGTAGGCAATCGTCAGATCGCTCCTTGTTTCCCCTTCGAAGCTCATGAATCTTCCTCCCTTATCCTTTTAACCCTGTAGTCGAGATGCCTTCCACGAAATACTTCTGAGCCATGAAGAACAAAATGATGCACGGCACGATGCTGACGACGGACATGGCCAGCACCTGGTTCCACGACACCGCCGAAGATGCGTCCAGCGTCATGCGAAGACCGAGCGATACCGTAAACTTCTTCACGCTGCTGATATAGATGATGGAATTGAAAAAGTCGTTCCACGTCCAGATGAACTGGAAGATGCCGACGGAGAAGATTGCGGGCTTGCAAAGCGGCAGCAGAATCCGTATTAATATCGTGAACGAGTTGCAGCCGTCGATCTTCGCCGATTCGTCTAGCTCCCGCGGCAAGCCGCGGAAGAACTGGATCAGCATGTAGACGAAAAACGCCGATGTCGCAAACGCCGCGGGCACGATAAACGGCAGGTACGTGTCCAGCCAGCCCATCTTGTTGAACAAAATGTAGCGCGGAATCATAATCGTCGAATCCGGCAGCATCAGCGTCGCCATCATGAGCGAGAACAGAATCGTCTGCAGCGGGAATCGGAATCGGGCGAAGCCGTAAGCGACGACGACGCTGGAGACAATGGTGAAGATAACGGTCGGAACGACCAGCACGAACGTATTAAGGAAGAAGTCCTTGAAGCCGTACTGGCCCGTGCCTGCCCATCCCTTCGCGTACGAATCCGTCACGTAGCTTCCCGCGAACAGGCTGCTGGAGCCGAAGATGTCCGCATTTGTCTTAAACGACGATACGACCAGCCAGATGAGCGGATAGACCATGGCGAAGCCCAGCACGACGAGTAATACGTATGACAGCAGCTTGTTCCCGCTTCGGGCATCCGTCATTTGCCTTTCCCCCCATCCTCGTAGTGCACCCAGTACGTTGAGCTCTTGAATATAATCGCGGTCACGATCATGATGATAACGAACAGCACCCAGGACAAGGCCGATGCGTAGCCCATCTTGAAGAAGGTAAACGCTTCTTCATACAGCTTTAGCGCGTACAGATAAGTCGATTTCATCGGTCCCCCGTTCGTAATGACGAAGGCGCCGGTGAATTCCTGGAACGCGTTGACCATCTGCATGATCAAGTTGAACAAAACGATCGGCGTCAGCAGGGGCACCGTAATGGTGAAGAACAAGCGCGTCTTCGACGCCCCGTCGATGGCTCCCGCTTCATATAAGTCGCCGGGAATCTGCTTCAATCCCGCCAGGAACAGAACCATGGACGAGCCGAATTGCCATACCGACAGCATGCCCAGCGTGTACAACGCGATATCGGGATCGCCAAGCCAGTCTACAGCCGGGAGACCAAGCGCGCCCGTCATGCCGTTGACGACTCCGTCCTTCATGAAAAGGAATCTCCAGAGGACGGATATTGCCACGGAACCCCCAAGGATGGACGGCAAGTAATACATCGTCCGGAAGAAGTTGATGCCGCGCAGCTTGGCGCTTAGGATCAGGGCGATGAACAAGGCGAACGCAAGCTTGACCGGTACCGCCATCAGCACGTAGATCGTCGTCACCTTTAGGGCCTGGAGAAATCCGGGATCGTCCGTCAATATCTTCTTATAGTTGTCTAATCCCACGAACGTCGGAGCGCTGACCATATTGAAATCGGTAAACGAATAATAGAACGAAGAGAGAAACGGATAGAACTGAAAGACGAGCAGGCCGACGACCCAAGGGAGCACGTAAAGCAAGCCGACATATTGGTAGTTTCTTTTCTTCAGGGACACGGTCTCATCGGCTCCTTTCCTTCTACTTTCTTCCTTGCAGCTCGCTTAGCTTCTTCTCCAGACCTTCGATCAGCTCGTCCGCGCCTTGCTCCGGCGTATTCCGTCCGTATGCGACCTTCTCGATCGTGTCCTGCAGGATAGCGGAAATCTCGGAATTGGTCGAAATGGAATTTTCGACGATGCCCGCGTTCGCGAGGCCTTCCTCCACCGCCTTCGTGATGGCGGGATCGATCTTGCCTGCTTCTACCGCCGCTTGCTGCGCCTTCGACGATGAAGGGACCGAACGAACGTCGCCCAGGATTGCTGCGGCTTCCGGATCATTCATGAACCAGTTCAGGAAGGCGGTCGCCTCTTCGGGATGCTTGCTTTTCTTGCTGATCGCGATCAGTTGGGAAGGGCGAACCACGACCGACGAGGCTTTGGCGTCGAGAGCCGTAGCCGGCAGCGACGTCGTCACTTCCGTCCCCTCGGACAGAACATTGCGCAGCGACAGAAGCGTGCTGCTCATCGAGGAGATCATCACGATATCGCCGTTGATCCACTTCGGGTTTTGCTCCGTCTTGCCGTAGAACAAATCCGCCTCGCCCAGCGGCTGGTAGACACCCGCTTTTATCGCCTTGTCCATCCAAGTAAGTACGGCAACAGCATCTTCTTTGGCGAAGCCCAGCGTATAATCGTCTTTGATCCATTGATCGCCGATTCTCTGCTTGAGCATATTGGTGAAGTCACCCATAAGATGACCGTGATCCGCCAGCAGCAAGTACTTGGAGCTGTCCTTCTCATGAAGCTTCTTGCCTTCTTCGTAGAGGCGCTCCCAATCCCACCGGATGTCGGTCGGGACGCCCAAGCTGTCGGCCGCCGTCTTGTTGATGACCAAGGCGTATGCATTGACGCCCGTCGGCAGCGCCACCAGCTTGTCGTTATAGGTGCCGAAGTTGTCGAGGAATGCGGAATCGAAGCCATCGAGCGGCAGGCCAGGCAGATCCTTCAGCTCCAAGAAGCTGTCACTGCGGGAGAGCTCGTTCATCCAAGGCACGTCCAACTGCATGATGTCGGCCGAAGTGCCGCCAGCGAGCTGCGTCTTCACCTTCTGCTCGTAGCCGTCGAAGCCTTGATACTCCGCTTCGATCGTGACGTTCGGCGCGACGGCCTTGTAGGCTTCGATCGCCGCAAGCGTAGCCTCGTGGCGCTCCTGGCCGCCCCACCAGCTGAATCGCAGCGTAACGGCTTTGTCGCCGCCGCCTCCATTACCGCTATTGTTGCCGTTCGTTCCTGACGAGCAGCCTGCCAGCAAAACGACCATGGCCGTAGCGGCGAGTATGCCGGATTTCCATTTGTTTCTTTTGTTCATCGTGTATTCTCCCCTTCTAGTGTGTATTTGAAATCGCTTACCCGAAGTATAAACCTACCGGGCAACGTCTTTAAGGCATCCAATCTTGGATTTCAGTATCACTTTTTCAGCAGAATGGCATCTTAGTATCATCATCTTGGATAAGGTGTCATTTTTCCCGAGAATGCGCTTTCGAAAGCACTTTCATTCTAAATCATATACAATGGAGAGAGAAAGAACCCAAGGCTCCAACGACTTCAGAACGCAAGAGGTGAGCTTATGTATAACCTGCTACTGGTCGACGACGAGGCTGACGCTAGAGAAGCGCTGTCTAATTATTTCCCATGGAACGAAGTGGGATTCCGAATCGCCGGACAAGCCGGAAACGGCAAGGAAGCGCTCGAGTTTCTTCTTAAGAACGATCCTCCCATCGACGTCATCCTGACCGACATCAAGATGCCCGTCATGTCCGGCATCGAGCTGGCGGAGGCGGTCTACGAGCGCAAGCACGACGCCCAGGTCATCTTCCTGAGCAGCTACAGAGAGTTCGAGTATGCGCAGAAGGCGCTCAAATACAGGGTCAAAAATTATATCGTCAAACCGGCGAAGTATCAGATGCTGCTCGACGTGTTCGGCCATCTGCGGGTAGAACTGGATGAGCAACGCAGGGAGCGCCCGGCTCGCGATGACGAAGGCGCTAGCGAAGAAGGGCTGCTGATCGCGCGCATCAAAGCGTATGTCCGCAGCGAATACAGGGACGCCACGCTGGATCATGCCGCCCAGCAGGTCCATCTGAACGCGAATTATCTCAGCTTCCTGTTCAAGCAGAAGACCGGCCAAAATTTCTCCGACTATCTGATTCGGGTAAAGATGGAGGTCGCCCTTAAGCTGCTTCGCGATATGCGCTACAAGACGTACGAAATTAGCGAGATGGTCGGCTACGCCAACGCCAAAAACTTCACGCGGACCTTCAAATCGTTCTACGGCAAGACGCCCAGCGAATACCGGAACGGGCTGCATGCGACGCCATGAAACGACGTTATTTTGCCAAACATCTGGCGACGTTCCTCATTCCGCTCCTCTTCCCGCTGCTCATTCTGGGCTCGCTTTCGTTTTTTACGACCCAGCATGATATGAAGAAGGACATTAACCGGAACAGCCACTTTCTGCTGACGCAGTCGCAGAATCAGCTTGAGCTTATTCTGCGCGAGATCGATACGCTAAAGCTGGCTCTCTTCCAGAACTCCCGGGTTTTCAACGAGCTGTCGGCCATTCTGCAGCAGCCCGAGTTCTCTTACGAGAGCTCCAAGTCGTACCAGCTCGCCTTCAGCTTTATTAATGCGATGACAAGCTCCAAACCTTATATCGACTCCTTTTACTTCTATAGCGACAATCCATACCGGCGCTTTGTTTCGTCCGCGGACGGCATATCCTCGCTGGATTACTTCCGGGACACAAGCTGGTTCATCAACTTCATGAACTATAAGGGACCGCCCGCCGAATGGACGGAGCGTCGCAAGGTAGCCGCCTACGATTTGCAGCAGACGACCGACGTCGTCACCATCTACCATGTGCTTGCGGAAGAGAAAATCGGCATCTTCCTCAACATCCGTACCGCATATATCGAACGGCTGCTGCGGGATATAACGAACTACGAAGGCCAGCTCTTTCTCGTGCTGGACGAAGGAAACCGCGTATTGTTCGCGAACCGTCCGCAATACGACATCGCCGAAGCCGAACTCGCGGCCATCGCCTCACGCGAAGAAGCGTCCTTCGATATGGATTTGCCCGGCGGCGAAGCCGGCGTCACGAAGATCGAATCGGGGCGTTACGGCTGGAAGTACGTCTCGGTCATTCCGCATGCTTCGCTGTACGAGACGCCCTCCCGCATTCTGAACTACACCGTTTTGTTCGCTTGCGTCTCCTTCGCGCTCGGCCTGCTGTTAACCTTGTACCTGACCCGCCGCAATTACCGGCAGCTGCTCGCCATTACCTCGCTGATCCGATCCGCGGAGAACAATAAGTCGCAGCTTCAATCGCCCAAACGGGTAAAGGACGAATACACGTATATCATGCAGAACATGGTGCAGCACTTCATCGAGCACCGGTACGTCCAGACGCAGCTGTCGGAGAAGAAGTACAAGCTTCAATTCATGGAACTGCTGGCGCTGCAATCGCAAATCAACCCGCATTTTCTGTACAATACGCTGAATTCGATCTATTGGGAGACCGTCGGGCTGACAGGCAAACCGAACAAGGCAAGCACCATGATCGAGCACCTTTCCGACATGTTGTCTTATTCGTTCAGCAATCCTGCCAATGAGGTGACGTGGGAGGAAGAGATTGCGAACACCGCCAGCTACATCCACATTCAAAAACAGCGCTACAAAGAGCAGTTCGATGTCGAATTTCAATACGAGGAAGATGTGCTGCCCTACTACACGCTGAAGCTGCTGTTGCAGCCGCTGGTGGAGAACAGCCTGTACCACGGCATCAAGGAGAAGAACGGCCGCGGGCTGATCCGGATTCGGATTACGCGGGCCGGCGAGGAGCTTCGCCTGAGGGTTGTCGACAACGGCATTGGCATTTCGGGAGAACGTCTTGCCTATCTCCGCCAGGCCTTGTCCGATGAAAGGGAGCCTTCTCGCCATATCGGACTGATTAACACGCACCGAAGACTCCGCCTCATGTACGATGCCGGCTACGAGCTTCGGCTTTGGAGCAAGGAGGGGCTGGGCACCGTCGTGTCGATCCGGTTGCCGCTGCGGGATCGGCCTTCTTGAACGAGCTATACCGCCATAAAAGAAGTCAGGGCTATCCCGCGTCATGATCGACGATTTGGGATGGCCCTCGTTATTTTGTCATACTTTGTATTTACAGGCACCGTCGTGTCGATCCGGTTGCCGCTGCGGGATCGGCCTTCTTGAACGAGCTATACCGCCATAAAAGAAGTCAGGGCTATCCCGCGTCATGATCGACGATTTGGGATGGCCCTCGTTATTTTGTCATACTTTGTATTTACATGACGATTCATGACCTATTGTGAATATCTTGTAAATGAATGACAAAAGTTAAATTAAAATATTTTAATGTTCCATTTATTGATATTGTAAACCGCAACGAACTGCCTTGAATTGGCGTTGATTATAGTGTTAACATGAATTGTATATGTATCATGCAGAAATAAAAATTAATTATAAATGGAGGACCCAGGAACATGACCCAACCCGCACAACCGGAACGGACGCATATCCCGGAGCTGCAACTCGTACGAGCGCTTGCCATCCTTGGCGTGCTGACCGTGCATGCCAGCGCAACCGCCACCATCACCATGAAGGAATCCGCTTATTATTATTTCTACAATTTAATTAATACCGTCATGCGCTTCGGCACCCCGACCTTCATTTTGCTCAGCAGCTTTGTCCTATTTTACAGCTATTACTCCAGACCTTTGAACGGCAAGCTTATTGCTGGCTTCTACAAGAAGCGGCTATTGTACATTCTCATCCCCTATGTCTTCTTCTCGGCGATCTACTTCGCTTATGTAAAGGACTTAACCGGCGTTCCGATCTGGAGTCTGGAGTCGCTTGGCGAATTTATGAGCAAGCTGTTAATGGGCGAGGTGTACGCTCATCTGTATTTCGTCTTCATTAGCATCCAGTTCTATCTACTGTTCCCGATTGTGTTATGGGCCGCGAAGCGATGGAAGAACCTTGCCCTCTGGTTCGTGCCGCTTGGCTTCGTTCTTCAGTGGACATTCGTGCTATTGAATTTGCATTATTGGCAGCTGCCCAACAAAGGAAGCTGGGCGCCGACCTACTTCTCGCTTTTCTTCCTGGGTGCGACGCTTGGCATCTACTATCCGAAGATCAAAGGCTGGCTGGCCATGACTCGCGACAACCTGAATGTTGGCCGCGCTGTTATGTGGCTTCTTGTCTGGGGAGCCTGGATCGCGGCATCCGTCGTGCACGTGACCGTCTGGTACAAAGCGCGGCTGTATGGCACGATCTATCCCGCCGAGCTCTATGAAATCTTGTGGAATGCGCAAGCCGTCCTGGCGGCGCTCGTCCTCTTGCATGCGGCATTTTTTATCTATCGCCATCTGCCTGCAGGGCTATCTGCCATGCTCTATCGGCTCGGGCAGCTGTCATTCGGCATTTATCTGGTGCATCTGCTTTACCAAGCCTGGTTCGAGAGATTATTGCCGGCTCCGACCTCGGCCAGCGCCCTTCATCTCTACTATCTGGCAAGCTGGGTCATCATGTTGGCCGCATCTTGGCTGACCGTGTCGCTAATCTCTCGCTTCGTGCCTTTCGCCTGGATTTTATTCGGCAAAGTGCCTGCGGCACAGAAGCTTCAGCGGAGCGGAGCGGAGGCTTCGGTTCCTGCCGGTAAGCGGACCGTTGCGGGCTAGACGCCGCCGCCGCGACACGGCATTATTCGCAGACATTGGTCAAGTCTGACGGGACTTGGACGAATTGCCAATAACAAAGGCGGTGCCTGGGGGGAATCCTGGCACCGCCTTTTTCTTGGCTTACAGCTTCGAATGTTACTCCGACTATCCCTGTAACCCGATTTTCTCGTGCTACAGCTCCGAAAGTTACTTCGACTAACTCTGTAACCCGATTTTCTCGGCTACAGCTCCAAAAGTTACTCCAACTATCTCTGTAACCCGATTTTCTCGGGCTACAGCTCCAAAAGTTGCTCCGACTAGCTCTGTAACCCGATTTTCTCGGGCTACAGCTCCGAAAATTGCTCCGGCTAGCTCTGTAACCCGATTTAATCGGCCTACAGCTCCGAAAGTTACTCCCACTAACTTTGTAACCCGATTTTCTTGGGCTACAGCTCCGAAAATTGCTCCGGCTATCTCTGTATCCCGATTTTCTCGGGCTTTTGCTAGCCGCGCCGCATTATGCACTTCAACTACTCGAGCACTAAGCCCCCTGCGCCCGCACCTAAAATTCGCGTGGCATCAATGCCGTCAAGTCGCGAAGCGAATAGCTCACCTACACGCTCAACGCCGCGACGGCTTCCCGCCATGCGAGGCTCTCGCGCAAGTTCACAACCGGGCCGTTGACGATGGCGACAGGGCTAGTCAACTCCCGGACCTGCCCGGCAAATTGACGAACCTTAGCAACTCACCATCATTGCCATCTCCCTTCACACTTTCATATCCGAGGCCGCGCAATCGCCGGCAATACCGGCAACGGCGGCAAACTCGTCCGCCTCGCTCTTCTTGCCATTCTTGCCCTCCTTACCTTCCTTGCTGTCCTTGCCACTCTTGCCCTTCATGCCTTCCTCGCTTTCCTCGTCCGCTTCGCCCCTCTTGCCTTCCTCGTCTTCCTTGTCCTTCCCGCCTTCCTCGCCGCCGCTCGCCGATTGGCTGCCGTAATACTTGGAGATCGCTACGACCATGCTGCCCATCCGCTCCTCATCCGGATAGAGCACCCGCTCCACGCCTTCTTCCGTCAGCGCCTCGGCCGTCACCTTCCCCACGGCTACCGCCAGCACGCCATCGCCGAATGCCCGAAGCAGCGCCTCCCGCTTGCCAAGCGATTCAGCGATATGCATAACGCACCGCACCTGCACCGTACTCGTAAAAGCAACCGCCTGTACGGCGCTCCGAAGCACCTCGTCGATCAGCACCTCGACGGAGTCGCCTTCCGGCGGAACATGCCGATACGGCAGCAGCTCCTCGCAAACGGCGCCGAGTTCGCGCAGCTTGCCGGTAATCTTGGGCGCTGGATCTCCGTACAGCTGGAGAACGACTCGCTTGCCGTGCAGACCGACGTCGCCCATTTCCGCCAGCATGCCGGCCGTCGTGCCGTCGTTGTCGCGGATGACGGGCGTTATGCCGATCTTCCGCAGCACGTTGACCGTTTTGTAGCCGCGTGCCCCTATGTTCATTTTGCCGAGCGCTGCCAGAAAGGGGGCCGTCAGCCCGTGCCGCTCCGCCGTCTGCAGAAGCGCCTCCGTCCCGACCCCCGTTGTCAGAAGCAGCCAATCCGCGGGATGCCGTATCAGTTCCCTCAGCTGCTCCTCGATAATGCTGTCATCCAGGAATACCGTTCCTTGCGCAGGCCGCACGACCGTCTCGCCTCCGAACTTGGCGATCATGCGCCCGATCTCCTCCGCCTTGCGCGGTCCTGTGACCGCAACCGTGACGCCTGCCATCCGAGCTGCTCCCATCTTTCCAACCCTCCATTCCATCCGCGTTCTTATGAAGCTCGCATATCAGGCAGATTAACGGACAGATGCACGTTGCCAAGCTCGTCGACTCGGATCGGGAATGCCGTCACGCAGCCGTCGTCCGGCGCCTGTACCTTGCCATCTTTCAGATCGATCTTCCAATCATGCAGCGGACAGTAGACGTGATGATCGCATACCATTCCTTCCGACAGCTTCCCCTGCTTGTGCGGGCAGCTATTCTCGATGGCCTTCAGGCTGCCGTCCGACAGCTTGAATACGGCGATCTCAATTCCTTCCAGCTTCAATACGCGGCTTCTGCGTTCCTGAAATTCCGACACATGGGCGACAATCAGTTCCGTCATGGTTACATTCCCCCTGCCTATTCTCTCATTTGGACTCGCCGGCCGCAGCAGCTTCGGGACTAGTCGGTCCGGTAAGCGCGTCGAACGCCTTGCGCAAGCCGTCGTTCTCGATAATTTGTTTCCAAGGATCCTCCTGCATCAAGCTTAGCGCCTTGTCGATCCGCGAAATAAGAGCATCCCGGTCTTCCTTGCCGGCCAACGCTTCCTTAATCGTATCGAGACCTACACGGTTGCACCACTCGCTCGTCCGCTCGCCCCATTCCCCCGTTTCGCGGTAATACTGCATGTAAGCCGCCGTCCAGTCCAAAACCTCTTGCTCCGTCTTTACCTTCACGAGCAGATCCGCGACACGCACCTTCGTGCCTCCGTTGCCGGCCACGTACAGCTCCCAGCCTCCATCGATCGCTACAACGCCCAGGTCCTTTATCGTCGCCTCCGCACAGTTGCGCGGACAACCGGATACGGCCAACTTAAACTTGTGCGGAGTGCTCAATCTCTCGAATTTTTTCTCCAGCTCAATGCCCATTTTCATCGCGTCCTGCGTACCAAAGCGGCAGAACGTATTGCCCACGCAGGTTTTAACTGTGCGCAGCGTTTTGCCGTACGCGTAACCCGATGGCATGTCGAGATCCTTCCACATGTTCGGCAGGTCTTCTTTTTTCACGCCAAGCAAGTCGATCCGCTGACCGCCCGTGATTTTCACCAGAGGCACGTCATACTTCTGCGCCACGTCCGCAATGCGCTTCAGATCCTTGGGCGTCGTCACGCCGCCATAGATGCGGGGCACGACGGAGAAGGTGCCATCCTTCTGAATGTTGGCATGGTTCCGTTCGTTGACGAACCGCGATTCCGGCTCATCCTCGTGATCCTCCGGCCAGATCATGCCGAGATAATAATTGATTGCGGGGCGGCACTTCGTGCAGCCTTCCGGGTTATGCCAACCCAGCACATGCATGACTTCCTTGGTGTTCGTCATCCGCATGCTTTTAATGGCTTCCACTACCTCTTCCCGCGAGCGGGTCGTGCAGCCGCATATGCCTTCCTTGGCCGCGGTGATATTGTCCGCCCCGACCGTCGCTTCGAGAATCGCTTCGATTAAAGGCTTGCAGCCGCCGCAGGAGCCGGACGCCTTGGTACACGCCTTAATCTCGCCGATGCTGACGCAGCCCTTCTCCGTGATCGCCTCCACGACGGTATCCTTCGTTACGCCGTTGCAGCCGCAGACGATCTCGTCGCCGCTCATGGCCGACACCAGATCCGTATGGCTCGTTCCTTTCCCGCCGCCCGCCGCGCCGAACAGAACCTCCTTCTCCCTGCCGGAGAAATCTTCGCCGCTTCTAATGTAGGAGAAAATGCGCGAGCTGTCCGCCGTGTCGCCGAAGAGAACGGTACCGATGACTTTGCCGTCCTTGAAAACGACCTTCTTATAGATTCCGTCCAGATCGTCCTGAACCCGAAGAGCTTTCGTGCCCGGTTCGTCCAGGAAGATGCCGGCGGAGAATACGTTCACGCCCGAAACCTTCAGCTTCGCGGACAGCACCGTTCCGTGGTAGCCGTCGCTATCGACGCCCGCCAGCCGCTTGGCCAGCACGGCTCCCTGCTCGTAGAGCGGAGCCACCAGCCCGTAGGAGATGCCGCGATGCTCGGCGCATTCGCCTACGGCATAGATGTTCGGTACGTTCGTGCCCATATAATCATCGACCAGAATGCCTCGACCCACACTGATCCCGCCGCGCTTTGCAAGCTCCGCGTTCGGCACGATGCCTACCGCCATGACGATCAGGTCGGCTTCCGCCTCCGTACCGTCCTTGAACTTCAGCCCGGATACGCGATCGCCCCCAATTATCCGCTCCGACTGCTTGTTCAGAAGGAAATGCATGCCCTGGCGTTCCAGCTCCTCCCGGAGCATAACGGACGCGGTCGCATCCAGCTGCCGGTTCATCAGGTAAGGCGTAACATGTACAACGCTGACCTCCATGTCCAGATTCAGCAGGCCGCGCGCGGCCTCCAACCCCAGCAAGCCACCGCCGATCACGACCGCTTTGCGGTAAGTTTTGGCCGTCTCGATCATCGTCTCGCAGTCCTTCATGTCCCGGAAGGCGATGACGCCTTCCTTATCCGCTCCCGGGAGCGGCAACATAAACGGCAACGATCCCGTCGCCAGCACCAGCTCGTCGTAAGGGATGACGAGACCTCCATCGGTCTCGACCTTGCGCGCTTCCGCATCCATGCTCGTCACCGTGTGTCCGGTATGGAGCTTAATGCCGTTGTCCTCGTACCAGCTCCAGTCGTTTAATACAATATCTTTCATGTCGGCATCGCCGGCGAGCACGGACGATAACATGATCCGATTGTAGTTCGGATGCGGCTCGGCGCCGATAATCGTAATCTCGTATCTGTTGGGATTAAGCTTAAGCAGCTGTTCGATAAAGGACACTCCCGCCATGCCGTTGCCAACCATCACCAGTTTCTTCATCGTGGTCCCCTCCTGCGTTCGTAAAACATGAAAAGCCTACCCCCGACATGCGCCATGCATGAAGGAAGTAGGCCTCTTTGCCAACCAGGATGCGACACGCCGTTGTGCCGACTTGGTATAATTATTGCAAGTATACCTGCCTTTCAACAGTTATGTCAATATATCTAACATGTTTTGGGCTGAAGTGTTGATTTTAGCATCCAAGAAACATAAGCTAACATATATTTTTTTAAGGAAGTACTGCCATGACAAGCGAACGCGATTAGAAGCGGTTGTTTTAGCCAATACGAATTGCAATTTTCCGAAAAAACCGCATTTTTACCTAGTTCATGTGGTAAAGCAACCCGAATTCATTTCTTTTCTCACTAACAGGTCCTCAAACAGCCCATTCCTACCATCGACAGAGATCAAGCGCTGTGTTATATTTACTTACAAATTTCCCAAGAGCGACGAATCGGACGATAAGAGGTGGAGTCAAACATGCTGAAAATCATTCTGTTCATCGAGCCCAGAACAACCGGGGCAGACACGGCGACGGACAATCTCCGCCGGAACTGCAAAAAGCTGCATTGCGTCAAAAGCGAGGCCGACGCGCTTGGACTTGTCATGATCGCCGACGTTGCCGTCATCCACGCGCCCGCTCCGGAGATGCTGAAGCTGCAGCACGCGTTGACCGGAACCAGGAAACTGCCGATTTTTTGGCTGAACAGCTTCCTGGACAAAGACGCGAAGCCGGAGCAGGAAGACTGGGGATTTGCGCTTGACGGCCTGCTGTTCCCCACCATGTGTCCCACCGAGATGGGCTATGCGCTGAGCTTCGGCATCCACGGCTGGAAGCAGCGCAAACGCTGGGCAGAAGAGAAAGCGAGCCTGTCGCTCCGCTTGGAGGAACGCAAGTGGATCGATCAAGCCAAGGCGGTTCTTAGCGAGATCAAAGGCATCTCGGAGAACGAGGCCTACGATTTCCTGCGCAAGCAAGCTATGAATGAACGGAAAAGGATCGGTGAAGTTGCCGCCAATATCGTGAAAGTATATCAACTCATCCACGGATAATTTTTATGTAAGGTATATTGACATCAACATAACCCACACTCTATAATGCAAGTATGCAAGTGAGCCTTCGTGACGAACTTCAATGATGAGGTCCCGTCACGGAAGGGAACTCCCCTTAATCATATCGAGCGAGCACAATGTCGTGCCGCCATGGCAATGAAGCCGCACAACAGTCCTTCGGGATTGCGTGCGGCTTTTGATGTTTACAGATCGTCCTATATTGGAGAGGAGATGCTTCACGATGATTCAACGCAACGGATTTCTTAAGAGCGGCCACAGTCCTTCCTTGTTCAGCTCGTTCCTGTATTTCGATGTCAGCTTTATGATCTGGGTCCTCCTTGGGCCGTTGTCCGTTATTATCATGGGCGACTACGAGATGAACGCGGCGCAAAAAGCCAATCTGGTCGCCCTGCCGATTCTTGGCGGCTCCATCCTCAGGCTTGTTTTCGGCTACCTGGCTGATCGCATCGGGCAGAAGCGTTCGGGACAGCTCGGCATGATCATCACGATGATCCCTCTCGTCTACGGCTGGCAATTCGTTAGCTCGTTATCCGAGCTGTACGTCGTCGCTATGCTGCTCGGCGTCGCGGGCGCATCCTTCGCCGTAGCTCTGCCGCTGGCCAGCCGGTGGTACCCGCCGCAATATCAGGGACTGGCAATGGGTATCGCCGGCGCAGGCAACAGCGGCACGGTATTCGCCACCTTGTTCGCCAACCGGATCGCGGAGCATTACGGCAGCTGGCAGGCGGTATTCGGCCTGGCGCTGATTCCGATCGTGATCGTGTTCATCGTGTTCAGCATGATCGCCAAGGACAGCCCTGATCAGCCCGCTCCCAAGAAGCTCCGCGACTACGGAGCGATTCTGAAGCAGCGCGACGCATGGATGTTCTGCATCATGTACAGCGTTACTTTCGGCGGATTCGTCGGCTTGTCGAATTACTTGACCATCTTCTTCAACACGCAATACGGCCTGGACCCGATCCGCGCAGCGGACTTCACGACCGTGTGCGTCATCGCGGGCAGCTTCTTCCGTCCCATCGGCGGATGGTTGTCCGACCGCTTCGGCGGCGTGCGAATGCTGTTCGTTCTCTACGGCGTCGTCGGCATCATGCTGGCCAGCGTCTCGTCGCTGCCCCCTCTTACCGCGATGATCATCCTGCTGTTTATAGCGATGATGGCGCTCGGCATGGGCAATGGCGCCGTATTCCAACTGGTGCCGCAGCGATTCCAGAAGGAGATCGGCATCGTGACGGGCATCGTCGGCGCAGCAGGCGGAGTAGGCGGTTTCTTCCTGCCAAAGATTCTGGGCAACCTGAAGCTGACGACGGGCTCCTACACATCCGGCTTCCTTATCCTCAGCGTTATTGCCTTGGCTTGTATCGCGCTTATCGCCCTGGTGCAAGGCAGCTGGAAGCGGACATGGATTGCCCAAGGCGGCCGTGCCCGCGTCGAGGATTCGACGATGGCTCAGTAGCGGCGGCTGAACCTTGCCGCCCGGTTGTCCGGCGGTACGTTTCCAAGGCGAGGCGGTTGTAAATGGGAAGAGTCGCGGGCATCGCAGCAGCGTTTGCTCGGCTCCATTCGTTGGCAAGCCTCCTTTGTTTGGGAGGGCGGGCGTGGCATTCTTCATTTTTTACTCTGCAAAGAAAGGCGCGTGGTGCTCTTTATTTACTCTGTGGTGGATGTTGCGAAGGATGCTGTAAGGGGAGCTTTGATGGATGCTGCGGGTGGTGCTTTGAGGGGGGAGGGATGCTTCGAGAGTAATTGTGCATATATACATAATTACTCGACGAAAAATGGCCGCTGAAAGCCAAATTGATCAAATATGTACAAATCGAGGATCAGAAAAGCCGATTCAACCTTAACAGGCTCCACATTTGTGTATATTTGAACAATTCCAGCAGATTAGGCAGGTTACAGACATTAATTTGAGCATAAATGCACAATTGGCAGTAGGTAACAGGAGTAGGTTTAGGCACTTCTGCACCACTAGACAAGTAGCAACAGTTTGCTTGAGCACTTCCGCACCACTAGACACATTGCAGCAGTTTGTTTGAGCACTTCAGCACCACTAGGCACGTTGCAACAGTTTGTTTGAGCAATTCAGCACCACTAGACACATTGCAGCAGTTTGTTTGAGCAATTTCGCACCACTAGGCAAGTGATAAAGTTTGTTTGAGCACGTCTGCACAACTTCAATCCGCGGGCCGGACGGAGGCCGTCCTCCTCAGACGGCTTCACCGCGACCGCTTCCGTGCTTCCTATAGCACCCGCCATTAAGCCGTCGGAGCACGGGAGTGCTGGCTCGCAATGCGGGCGCCTCGCGCGCGGCAGACTTCGCCGGAGACTTCCGACTCTCCGGCGATCATGCGCCGCAGGCGCCCGCCACTAACCAAAAACAACAGCCATGCAAGGTCCCGTCCCATCCGGGTGCCTGTCATGGCTGTTGTTTTGTTTGGCGATTATTTATGAATTGGCTCTGTTCCGCGCCATTGAAATCCGTTCGGCCTGAGAAAACCCTAACAGAGGTTTTCTTTGCGGCGGGGGCCAACGGTATGGGCAACGCAACTCGGTCTAGGCAGCGCAGATTGGCCTTAGCAACGCAGGTCGGGATGAGCTGCGCAACTCAGCCTGCGCAACGTATCTCGGCCTTAGCAGCCAACTCGGTATGGGCATCACTGCTCAGTGTGGATAGTTAGACCGGTTAGCGCAGTATACCGCGCCATTGCCGCGGACCGTTTTCCCGCTACTCCACGATCTCCCTCAGAGCCCCGACGAACGTATTCATCTCCTCGTCGGTGCCGATGGAGACCCGCAAGTAGTTGTCGATGCGCGGGGAATTGAAATAGCGCACCAGCACGCCCCGCTCCCGAAGTTCCGCGAACAGCTTGCTTGCCGGAATAGCAGGATGCTTGATGAACAGGAAGTTCGCCTTGGAGTCCGTCGAACGGAAGCCAAGCTCCTTCACTTGCTGAGCCACGCGATCACGGGTCGCAACCACCTTATCCGTCGTTTCGCGGAAATAAGCTTCGTCCGCAAGCGAGGCTACCGCGCCGCGAAGAGCGACACGATCCATCGTGTAGGAGTTGAACGAGTTTTTAATCCGATTAAGTCCGTCGATCAATTCCTCCGAGCCGAATGCGAAGCCGACGCGAAGTCCCGCTAGCGAACGAGACTTCGACAACGTCTGCACGACGAGCAGATTCGGGAATTGCGGCACCAGGGTTACCGCTGATTGTCCGCCGAAGTCGATATATGCTTCGTCGATGATGACGACGTTGTCAGGATTGCGCTCCAGCAGGGAGCGAATCTCGGACAGCGGAATGAGTTGCGCCGTCGGCGCGTTGGGATTCGGCATGATGATGCCGCCGTGTTCGCCCTGGAACTGCTCCATGGGGATGTTGAACTCCTCGTCCAACGGAATCAGCTTGGGCGACAGTCCATACAGCTTGGCGTAAACTTTGTAAAAGCTATATGTAATATCCGGGAACAACAGCGGCTTCGCGGGATCGAAGAACGCCGCGAAAGCAAACGCCAGCACTTCGTCCGAGCCATTGCCGACAAAGGTCTGCTCAGGCGACAAGCCGTAATAATTCGACGCTGCCTGAACGAGCTCGTCGCAGGTAGGATCGGGGTAAAGACGCAGGTCGTCATTAACCGCGTCCTCCATCGCTTTCAGCGCGGCAGGGGAAGGCGGGTATGGATTTTCGTTGGTATTCAGCTTTACATAGGTCTTGTCCTTGGGCTGCTCACCGGGCACGTATGGCACGAGCGAAGCTGCAAGCGGACTCCAGAACTTGCTCACTTGTTCAATCTCCCTTCTGTCATGAACGGCCGCACCAGCATCAGACCGATCCAGGCGCCCGCCGTGTTCAGCAGTATGTCGTCAATATCGAAGCTGCCAACGCGAAGCAACATCTGCGCCAGCTCCACGCACGTAATTATCGTCACGCAAGCCGTCACCATCCGGAAGCCGGACCTGAACCGCTTGTTAAACAACGGTAGGAACATACCGATGGGGATGAAGAGGACGACGTTTCCGAATAAATTTTTGAACCAGGTGTCGAAGTTGAAGTGGTCCCGATGCACGATATATCGCTCTATCGTATCGAACGGCACCAAATTGTACGCATAACCGGTATAGAAATAGCGATTCCGATAGAATAGCAAGTATAACATAATAGCGGTATAGACCAATGCGCAAATTAACAAGAAGCCGTTAAAAAAGATGTTCTTACTGTAGGCGTTCCGAAACAGCTTGACCACCGCCACCTCCTAACCGCCCCTTGCTGGAAGGGAGCCGAGTATTGCGTGAAGTTACGTTACTCGAAGACCCGCAATGACCAGATCCCGCTCCACGCCGTCCAATACAGCCACTCTCGGCAGCAAGCCCCAACGCTGGAATCCAAACTTCTCGAGCAACGCCAGGCTCGGCCCGTTATGACCGAAGACGAAGCCGACAAGCGTCGTCAGACCCAGCCGCGGACATGCCTCTATCGCCTTTTCGATCAGGTAGGAGCCCAGTCCTTGCGAACGGTATTCCTCCGCAATATAGATACTGATCTCCGCCGTCGCCTTGTAAGCGGCTCTGCCATAGAACGATTGGAAGCTCAGCCAAGCCGCGATTTCGCCGTCTTCCCGCCTGCGAACAACCCAGATGGGTCTTTCCTCCGGCGAATGGTCGTTGAACCAGGCCCGTTTGCTCTCTACCGATACCGGCTCGAGATCCGCTGTCACGACCCGCCCTGCAATAGTAGAATTGTATATCTCCACGATGCGATCCAAATCCCGCTTGGCTGCGTCCCTTATTTCATACGTCTGATTGATGTCAGTCATCTACGATGTCCCTGCCTTCCGTCATCCTCTGCCGACTGCTCCAGCTGCTCTTGCTGTCTGTTGCGGCCATCGTCGTCCCGCTTCTCTTATTTATTGTACTCACTCATTCTTCTATCTTATGAGGCTTGTTCGCCAAATACGTCTCGTATTGCTCCGGCGTATTCAGATTATAGAGTCCGTATGCCGCCTTCTCCTGCTCGGTCAGTGTCAGCTCGACGGCTCCGGCGCGGCGCAGCAAGGACATCAGACGGTAATCGCCGTCGGCTAACGCCCGCTCCGCGAGCCGCGCGAGCCCCGTGTGGTACAGCGCGTGAAGCGGCTCGTTTTGGGCGGCGACTGCCGGGGCGCCGCTCGCTTCCGCTTCGCGCAGCAGACGCATGAGCCATTGTCGCGACAGCTCCGGCGTATCGCAGGCGGTCGCATACGCATAGCCATCCGGCAGCGCGGCAAGTCCCGCCGCGAGACCGGCAACCGGCCCCGCGTCCTGCTGCCGGTCGAGGAGGAATGAGACTCCGCCAGGCAACGGGCCTAGCAAGCTCCGATAGGCGACTTCCCGCTCTGGCGAGCTAACCGCCACAACGATCTCGCCCGTCACCGCCTCGCGCAGCTCGCCGATGAGTCGCGCCAGCAGCGGTCGTCCTCCCACGGGCAGCAATGCCTTGTCCCGCCCCATGCGCGAGCTTCGCCCTCCAGCCAAAATCACCCCGTGGCAGATCGGAATGAGCCGCGCTTTTAGCGTATTCGACAGGTCCGGTAGGTTCGGTTGGCTTGGTGGGTTTGGTAGGTTTGGTAGGTTTGGTAGGTTTGGTAGGTTTGGTAGGTTCAGTAGTTCCGGCGGGTCCGGCGGATTCGACATGTCCGATGGGTTCGGCGAGTTTGGCGGGTTCGCCCCTGATTCGGTTACCGTCATTGTCCCGCCCCCTCGCGCCTAGTTACTCAACTTCTTACGAACATCTGCGGCGCTTTTTGCCCATTTTGTCGGCGTTCCTCGTTGACGCTCCTTCACCAACCGTTACGCTCTCACATACAACCCGCGGTTACTCCAATTCTAACAGACAACAACGACGCTATTTGCCCATTTCGACGCATTTCCGAATTTTATCGGACACCAGCGACGCTATAACCACTCAACAACAGCCAACTGGCTCGTACGGAGCTATATAGCGTCTTCTATGTCCCTTAGAATCGCTCCATATCCGTTTTCGCACCAATAACGTCTCGCATGTCCGTTAGCCCACACTTGTCTGCTAAATCCCTACCGTCTGCCAACTCGCTCCATTCATTTAGCCCGCTACCTGCATTCTGCCGCCATTCCAAAAACGCCGGCCAAGCCGTGAGGCTGGACCGGCGCGGCGCTCCACGGAGCCAAGCACATCCGTAAGTTCGAGCTAATCCCCCAGATCGAGCGAACTCATCAGTCTGGGCGAGTCCGCGCCCGCCAGTCGGCACGCACCTGACGAGGTCGACCCGCTCTCGCCTTTCCCTGACCCCAGCGCCCTCGCTGATCCCTGGACCTCCAACTCCGCTGATCTCTAGGCCTACAGCTCTCGCCCCTCCCTGGCACCCGCACTCTCGCTGTCCTCTGGCACTCCAGCTCGCTGATCTCTGGCCCTCGAGCTCCTGCTAATCTCTAGCCCCCGCGCCATCGCTGATCCTAGACCTCCAACTCTCACCGATCTCAGGCCCTCCCGCTCCCTAAGCCTTGGTCGGGTCGAACGAGCTCTTGAGCGACACGATTCGGTTAAAGGCCAGCTTGCCGCCGCCCGAATCCTTGGAGTCGACGCTGAAGTAGCCGTGGCGGAAGAATTGGAACTTGTCGCCTCCGACAGCGTCCTTCATGTTCGGCTCCACGTAACCTTGCTCGACTTGCAGCGAATTCGGATTGATGCGTTCCAGGAACGACTTATCGGAGCCTTGCGACGCCTCGTCCAAAATAAGCGGCTCGTATAAACGGAAGTCCGCCGGTACCGCCTGCGACGCTTCAACCCAATGGATCGTCCCCTTCACCTTGCGCTCGCTAAATCCGCTCCCGCTTTTCGTCTTCGGATCGTACGTGCAGCGAAGCTCTACGACTTCGCCGTTCTCGTCCTTCACGGCCTCTTGGCAAGTAATGAAGTAAGCATGCTTCAGCCTCACCTCGTTGCCGGGGAACAAGCGGAAATACTTGCTCGGCGGATTCTCCATAAAGTCGTCGCGTTCGATATAAATTTCGCGCGAAAACGGAATTTGGCGGATGCCCATTTCTTCGTTCTCCGCATTGTTCTCCGCTTCCAGCAGCTCCGTCTGTCCTTCCGGATAGTTGGTGATGACAACCTTAAGCGGCCGCAGCACCGCCATCGTCCGAAGCGCCTTCAGCTTCAGGTCCTCGCGGATGAAGTGCTCCAGGTTCCGCTCGTCCACGACGCTGTTGCTTTTGGCAACGCCGATCTCGCGGCAGAATGCGCGAATCGCCTCCGGCGTGTAGCCGCGCCGGCGCATGCCACTGATCGTCGGCATCCTCGGGTCGTCCCAGCCGTCTACAACGCCTTCGTCTACGAGCTGCTTCAAATAACGTTTGCTCATCACCGTGTTGGTGATGTTGAGCCGAGCGAATTCGTACTGGCGGGGAGTGCTCTCCATCTCGCACTCCGCGATGGCCCAGTCGTATAGCGGACGATGGTCCTCGAACTCCAGCGTACAAACGGAGTGGGAGATCCCTTCGATCGCGTCGCTGAGCGGGTGGGCGTAATCGTACATGGGATAGATGCACCAAGCGTCGCCTGTCCGATGATGATGCGAATGGGAGATCCGATAGAGAACGGGATCGCGCATCGTGATATTTGGCGAACCCATGTCGATCTTCGCCCGCAGGACTCGCTCGCCATCCTTGAATTCTCCCGCGCGCATCCGGGCGAACAGATCCAGATTTTCCTCCACACTGCGATTCCGGCCGGGACTTTCCTTGCCCGGCTCCGTAAGCGTCCCTCTCATCTCGCGCATCTCGTCCGCCGTCAAATCGCAGACGTAGGCCTTCCCCTTCTTAATAAGAAGCACCGCTCGATTATATAACTCTTCGAAGTAATCCGAAGCGAACCGCAGCTCATCCCAATCGAAGCCCAGCCAGCGCACGTCCTCCTGGATGGCCTCAACGTACTCCGTGTCCTCCTTGACGGGATTCGTATCATCGAAGCGCAGATTCGTCTTTCCTTTGAACTCATCCGCGAGCTCGAAGTTCAGACAGATCGACTTCGCATGTCCGATATGCAGATAGCCGTTCGGCTCCGGCGGGAAGCGCGTAACGACTTCTTGCACGCGGCCACTCTTTAAATCTTCCACGACAATATTTTTGATGAAATTGGAGGATGACGACTTGTTCTCCATTGTGTTTTCCACTAGCGACCTACCCCTTTTCCACTCGTGCGCCCATCCGGGGACTGTCTCGCATTCCCCAGGCCTTCACGTCGATTCTAACGTTGCTTATAGAGGACGTTCAAAAAGTCCGCTTTTGATCACGAAGTATGCCATGAAGCCTACTCGATATCGAATCTTGAATGCAAGCGAAAACTAAGCATATGCTTTCGAAGTATGTTTCCTCCGGAAACATTGTAGGTGCTCACGTAGCTTCCACTACGCTCCGCTCCTCAGTTTCTACTTTCATTCAATCTTCTACAGCGTTTTTGAAAAAACGCAGCATCGGAAGCATAAGCTCATGTGCTGAAAACCGAACTTTTTGAACTCGAACTTATAAAGGATTGTCCGACACGGGACAACACCCTTCGCCTTATCGCGCCTCGCCGCTTTCAATAACGACAGCCGATTCATTGTATCTCCTTATGATACACAAAATTTAGCTAAATTACACGCTTTGGAAGCGCCTTCTACCCATGGTTTTTGAATTTGAAACGGATTATTTATAAATCTAATATTAATATCTTCTCATATTCAACACGAATCTACATTTTGCCATTATTATAATCCTTAGAAAATAACTTTGGATGACATTGCCTAATTCCCAATCGGGAAACGGGGGAACCACTTTGGGTGAATTGACTTCGACGTCTGGTGTTCTACAGCGCCTGAGAAGTCATAGGGAACCTTCAACCGAACCCCACAGCTAACCTCGTCGGCACCGGAAGGAGAACCACAAGTTGAAGAAGAAGATTAGCTCTGTATTACTAGGGCTTGTGCTTCTGCTAGCTTTCCAAGCAGGAAGCGCTTTCGCAAGCTCGGAGATGGACAACATTATCGAGGGTACGATCGGCTCGCCTTATTCTTACGGCGGATCCACCACAAAGGGTTTTGACTGCTCCGGATTTACCAGCTACATCTTCAAGAAGATGGACATTGATCTTCCTCGTAGATCGGTAGACCAAGCTACGGTCGGAACCAAAGTCGCTAAGGCTGATCTGCAGCCAGGCGATCTTGTCTTCTTCGACACAAGCGGCAAGGTAAACGGCGGAATCACGCACGTAGGCATCTACGTAGGCGACGGCAAATTTGCCCACGCTTCTACAAGCCGCGGCGTTATCATCGACGATCTTAACAGCTCCTATTATAAGTCCCGCTTTGTAACGGCGCGCAGCGTCATGGACGCCAAGCAATTCGAGACGTTCGCAGTCGCAGCTAAATAATGGACAAGGCAACAGCCTCCCCGGCAACGGGGAGGCTGTTCTTTTTGGAATTATAGGAAAGTATATGATTTCGTCGTACTTTCTCTATAATTCTCGGAACGAAACGCGCCCCGCCGCCAAAGGACGGCGTAGCCGTTTCGCCTTGGCGACAGCCGTTTGGTTTTCTCAGTGTAGAATCCGCCGCTTACGACCTCAGACGCTCCATATGACCCGCCAATCTACGACCTTGATGAAGGATCACTCCAAGCAGGACGAACATGATGACAACCAGTACGGCAAGATAAAAAATCGTATATTCCACTTCGAAGCGATCCATCAGCCAACCCGTCATTCTCGGAAACAAGGCGCCGCCGATACCTCCAAACGCTACCATTAGACTTGTCGTCCGCTCCGTCATACCCGGCAGCAAGCTGTTGGCGTACACCAATGCGATGCCGAACACGCCGGAGAAAAACAGTCCGCCAAGCGCAATCAATAGCAGCATCCCGTTCAAGCTGGTCGTAATCGTCATTAGCAGGAATACGATCGCGGCCCCCAGGGTAGAAATCGTCAGGTACCTTCCATAGCCGACCTTCTCCGCAATCACTCCCGCGAACAGCCTGCCCAGTACGATCGTTCCCCAGAACAAGCTAAGCGAAGCAGCCGCGCCAGCTTCTCCCATCTCCGTACGGGTGATGAGTATGGACGGAAGGTAGTTGGAGAAACTCATCTCCATCCCCACGTACATCAGGAAGAACAGCGCGCAGAGAATCAGGAAAGGCAACAGTCGACCCGAATATCCTAGCAAGACTCCTCCCGAAGGTTTGGACATGGTTGCGTCTTCCGGCGAACCCCCGCCGTCGGCACCCACATTTGTTTCCGCCTTGGCATCAGCATGGCTCGAAGCTGCACGTTCCCTTGCACCTGACGTTGCCGGCCTTGCCGCCAGCCCAAGCTGACTGTCCAGCTCACCGAAGGACATCGTCAACCATAAAACAAAGGTAATCCCCGCCATGGCGGACAGAATCGGGAATGACAGCTGCCAGATGTGCTCTTGAATAAGGTAGGCCACAGTCACCGGAATGATGAGCGCCCCGATTCCAAAGAACGTTTCGAGACGGCTCATGGCCGACGCCTTTCCCTTTACCAGGTCGATGATGACCGCCCCTACGATTGCCTCCGTCATCCCGAAGCCGACCCCCGCGATGGGAGCGATGGCGAGCATCCATCCCCAAGGCAGCAGCAAGCTGTACGCCGCTTCGCTAAGGGTGAGCAAACCCATGGCCAGCAATACGGCGCCGCGTTTCCCTATGCCCGCCGTCAGAGTAGGGGCTAGCAGAACGCCGACCATAAACCCCAGAAATTGATTCATTATCCACTGGCCGCCATCCTTGTAAGAGACGCCATAATAGGCAATCAACTGTTCTAATACCGAGCCTCCCACCACGTGGGCGATACCAATAACGAGATAAGATAAACATCCGATCCATAGCAGCTTCTTCACGTTGCCGATTCTCCTTACTACATACACGCGCCGCGGCGCCTATCTGATATAATCAAATTATGATGAATTCTGCAGAGCATGAACCTAACCTTAGTTATTATAAACCAAATCTATCGGCGCTGACTATCGGACCACTGGAAGTCTCCCACGCGGAACAGCTATGTACGTGGAGGTACGAAGAACCATACGAGCGCTTCAACTGGCCGTCCTGGGATCAAATGCAACAGGACGGAATCGAATTCGGTGATCCCGTCCTGCGAGCAGAGCAATATGGAGCCATTCTCGACGAACGGCAAAGGTTGATTGGCTATGCCCAATTCTTCCCCATGGGCAGCGTGACCAGACTTGGCCTCGGACTGTATCCCGACCTGTGCGGCCAAGGGTTGGGCTCTTCGGTTGTCGGTCTCATGGCAGCGGAAGCTCTTCGTCGATGTCCGGGCAACGAGATCGACCTCGAAGTGCTTGTGTGGAATGTCCGGGCCATCCGCGCCTATGAGAAAGCCGGCTTCAGCATTACCGACACCTATCTTCGCCCGTCTTTCAGCGGCGGGGAGCCTGAGTGGTTCCACTGCATGGTGTACGAAGCGCCTCGTTAAGCGCGTGTTTGCAGCTTCCAAGATCTGACGGCCACCTCATGAAGAGGCTTCCCACGGACTAACCTCATCCTTGCTGTCTGCAAACAGGATCAGACCGGGACGGACGAGCACCGAGACCGAACGAATCCATGCTCTGGAATCCAGATCCGTATACGAGCGGGATACTATCGCCCTTCGGCTCTCACCCAGTTGAACCAGGTTCGGGACAAAATACGGCCTCCAACTCCAATTCGCATACCGGTACTCTTCTTCCCGCTTCCAGACTCCGTCTTCCCCCCTGCTGAAATTCGCGGACAGCTGAATGCCTTCCTCGTTGCATAGGTATACCTTGGTGCAAGAGGATTTTAAATGCGGGATAAGCAACTCCAGCCAGTCGTCGGCCTTCTCCGGCAGTACCGCTCCAAGCATAATCGCCTGCAGGTGCTCCGCCAGACGTTCTGCCTGCTGCTGCCACCACCTCTCGGTATGAGCGAGCTGCCTAAGATTGCGTTCCAGCTCGTTCTCGATGACGGCGGCAAAGCTTGCCGGACCGATAAAGTCGGCTCCCGCCCGCGCGAACAAGAAACCTTGTACGTACCTGGCTCCGGATTGGATGGCGCGCTCCAGATCCTCTCTCGTCTCCACACCCTCGAACAGCAAAGAGGCGCCAATCTGCTCGGCAAGCTCGGAGAACGAACGAAGCACCCCATAGTAGCCATTGTGCGTCCCGCTTCGTTTGACGATATGCATATCGATCTTGAGCAGGTTGGGTTGAATCTGGGCGATACGATCGGCGCTGCTAAAGCCGCTCCCGACATCATCGATAGCGATCAGACAGCCGGCCGCGCGATAACGGTCGACCACCTCCCGCAACACATCCATGGAGCCATGGAAACTTTCCTCCGTTATTTCGATCACGATACGAGCCGGATCGGCATGATGCTTGGCGATCAGATCCAACGTATACAGCTCGCCATTCTCTCCTTGCCGGTAAATCCAGGCTGGCTTAAGGTTCAGAAAAAGCAGCGGGGGATTTTCTTGGCATGCATGCTTGGCTATCGCCTGCTCTCTCAGCAGCCGGTCAACAAGAAGATGATCCTCCATCGGGATAGCATCATCGCCGAAGAAGGGCCCCAGACTCCTCGGGCCCTTTTCGCCAACGGCTCTCCCGAGCACCTCGTAGCCTTCAATCCTTCTCGTATCGAGCGCAATAATAGGTTGATAGTAGGCTGCTAACGTTTCCCCGTCCAGTCGAAGACTTGGCGGCAACGAGCCCGCCGAATGAGAACCAGTCATGTCGCTCTCTCCAATGTAATGTACATGTTAGCTATCATGCCATTGTGATTTGCTTTTATTCTAATGGAGAGCTGTAACGTTGTAAAGATTAGATGAGGCGAATAATGTGAATGACATTATCTCCTTGCATCACTTCTATAATATGATGCTTGTTGTTGTACACAATCTCACCCTGTCCAACCTTGATGACGGGTTCTTCGCCAAGTCCGAAGAAGACGTCGTCCGCCAACGCTTCCATAACCTCATGCCGATCAGATGTCGGCAGCGCCGCCCACTCTTCCGGCTCCATCTCGAAGAAGGAGTAGCTGCCCTCGATATCCCCCACCGCTTGAGTTAATTCCTTCAATATAACCGCATATTCGCGCGCGTGCCGTACACCCATCGTTCACACATCTCCTTAAAATTATGGTTTGAAACGTATTACAATTAAGTACGTGTTCAAAAAGTTCGGTTTTCAGTACCGAGAAGATTGAAGCAGCTAGAAACTGAGTAGCGGAGCGTAGCAGAGCTACGTGAGCAACCGCAATGTTTCCGGAGGAAACATACTTCGAAAGCATATGCTTAGGTTCTGCTGCATTCAATATTCGATGTCGAGTAGGCCTCAGGGAGTACTTCGTAATGGAAAGCGGACTTTTTGAACAACCTCTATAATTTCAGAATACCCTTTTGACGATATAAATAGAAGTAGACGGCTCAAATATAGAACATACTGGACGGGGTGTATGATGAAGAACTCAACAATTATCGGTCTTGTGTTAGGTCTAATCGCAGTGCTGGGCGGGATGGTGGTTAAGGGCGCGCACTTATCGTCGCTTATGAATCCTGCAGCCTTTATGATTATTATTCTCGGCACCGTTGCCTCCGTCATGGTCGCCTTCCCAATGTCCGAACTCAAAAAAGTCGGCAAACTGTTCAAGATCGTATTCGCCGAGCAAAAGCTCACCTCCCGCGAGGAATTGATCAGCCGTTTCATGGAGTGGGCATCCATCACCCGCCGCGAAGGTTTGCTAGCGCTTGAGGCTCGCGTCGACGAGATCGAGGACACATTTCTTCGTAACGGCATGCGCATGATTATTGACGGCAATGACCAGGATCTTGTCCGCGACGTTCTCCTGGAGGATATCGCCGCCACAGAGGACCGCCATAAGGCTGGCGCTTTGATCTTCACGCAGGCAGGCACTTACGCTCCAACGCTCGGGGTACTCGGCGCGGTCGTCGGCCTCGTCGCCGCCCTGTCCGAGATGAGCGATATGGACAAGCTTGCGCATGCCATCGCAGGCGCGTTCATCGCAACCCTGCTCGGTATCTTTACAGGTTATGTCCTGTGGCATCCCATTGCCAATAGACTTAAGCGGATCTCCAAGCAAGAGATCCAGATCAGACTGATGATGCTGGAGGGACTGTTGTCCATTCAGTCCGGCGTATCCACGATCGCCATTCACCAGAAGCTTTCCGTATTCCTCACTCCTACGGAGCGGCTGAAGATGAAAGAGAAGGAGGAAGGGGCCGTTGAGCAGAAAGCATAGGAAGCATGACGATCACGAGGAGCACGTAGATGAATCTTGGCTTATCCCTTATGCCGACTTGCTCACCTTGCTGCTTGCGCTCTTTATCGTTCTCTATTCGATGAATTCCGTTGATGTAAAGAAGTTCGAAGAGATGTCTCAAGCGTTTAGCATTGCGCTCAGCAACGGCAGCGGCGTTCTGGACCTTCCCACGATCGTAAAAGAAGGCGAAGATACGACCAAAAAAAATCAGGGCGGCGACAAGGATAACGACAAGAAAACGGAGAGCCAGCAGCAACAAGAGCAGCAGTCCGAGTCCAGCCTCGAAGAGTTGATTAAGAAGGAGCAGGCGGAGCTGGAGGATCTTAAAAAGAAGATCGACGCCTATATCGACAAGAACGGCCTCACCTCCGATCTGGAGACGAAGATGAACATGTCTCAGCTGCTCATCATCATCAGCGACAACGCCTTATTCGCGCCGGCACAAGCTACTGTCAAGCCCGAATCCAGGGAGCTTGCCGGGGCGATAGCGACCATGCTTACGCAATATCCGAATTACGATGTGATCGTTGCCGGCCATACGGACGATACGCCGATCCACAATTCGCAATTCCGCTCTAACTGGGATCTGAGCGTCATGCGCGCGGTCCGCTTCCTGGATGTTATGCTGGAGAACAAAGCGCTCGATGAAAAACGGTTCAGCGCCACCGGATATGGTGAAAACCATCCTGTGGCAGAGAACAACTCGGTCGCGAATAAAGCGAAGAATCGCCGCGTCGAAGTCTCCATTCTGCACACCTATGTCAATACGCAGAATACACAAAACCTGTCCGTGAGCGACAACGCCTCACAGTGAGACTAATCGTACAGAGCCCAGGAGCTTATCCGAACACAAAGAAGCTTTCATCTTCGCCGACATGCGGAGACGAAAGCTTCTTTTTTTGAAACGCGCTGCCCCGCCAGAGGACGGAGTCAGCCGTTTCACCTTACCGCGTCTCATATTGCAGCAGATCAAACAGCTCCCTGCGCTCATCTTCGGTCAGGTCGCGCCACTTGCCTACGGCCAACTCGCCGAGATGAATGTTCATAATCCGCACTCTCTTTAGTCTGCGGACATGGAAACCGAGTGCCTCGCACATGCGCCGAATTTGCCGATTGCGTCCTTCCGTCAGCACGATACGGAATGTACGCTCCGCGACGCGCGTCACTTTGCAGGGCAACGTCAGACTCCCCAGCACTTTAACCCCTGTAGACATCCCCTTGACGAAAGCTTCCGTAATGGGCCTGTCCACCGTCACGATATATTCTTTCTCGTGTTTCCCTTCCGAACGTAGAATGGGATTAACCACATCGCCGTCGTTCGTAAGCAAAATAAGTCCTTCCGAATCCTTATCGAGCCTCCCGATCGGGAAGATCCGTTCGGAATGTCCCACGAAATCGACGATATTACCTTTAATATGGCTCTCTGACGTGCTTGTAATACCGACCGGCTTATTAAGCGCGATATAGACGTGGCGGCGCTGCTCGCCAATTTGCCTGCCGTTAACCCGAACATCGTCGCCCTGCTCTGCCTGGCTCCCGAGAACGGCGGTCACGCCATTAATCGTTACCTTGCCCGACTCCACCAGCTTATCCGCCTCCCGGCGGGAGCAGAAGCCGGTCTCGCTTATAAATTTATTGATTCTCACTGCTGCCTCACCTCGCTGTAGCGTATGCTACACTAACTTTCTTATTTGCGCAACAAAGACGCCATCGATCCTATCCGGTTAGAGGGAATGATCCTTTCGAACGTCCCTTTCGTCAGCGCTGCGGCCGCCATGGCTCCAGCGATTGCCTCCGCATGTACGGGCTTGTACTTGCCTAATGGGCCCGCGAACAATAACGGCATCCATGCCGATAATTTCGCTGCAACGCTCTCCCCGAACCGGAACTCTCCTCTATCGCCCAGAATAAGCGACGGGCGGAAGAGATGCAGCGAGCGCAGCGACAGCGACTGAAGATCCCGCTCCAATCTGCCTTTGACCCTGGTGTAGAAAAACTTGGAGTTCGCGTCTGCTCCCGTCGAGGATACGAGCAGGTAACTCGCTGCCCCAGCCCGCTTTGCGAGCTTCCCCAACTCCATGGGATAATGATAATCCACCCGCTCAAAGCTCTCCTTGGAACCCGCCTTCTTCATGGTTGTGCCGAGTGCGCAATAGACGTCGGTTTCCGCAAACAACTCGGGCGGCAGTTCTCCAAGCTTCTCGTAGTCGATCACGAGCTGCGTTAGTCTGGGATGCGCAACATTTATGCGTCTGCGCACCAGCACGGTAATCGCCTCATATTCCCTCATCCCCAGCAGAAGCTTTACCAGCTCTCCCCCAACCAGGCCGGTTGCCCCTGCTATAATGGCCCTTCTTCCCATTGCCGACCCTCTCCTTTTCTCTCTCTCGAGAAGCCTCTCTTACTGCGCAGCAGGAAGATCTTCTTGGGGCTCTTTCTTCAGTGCCGGCAGCGTCACCTTTACGGAGGTTCCAACATTCACCTGACTCTGAATATCCATCGTACCTTGATGGCTGGTAATGATGCGCTGGCTCACCATAATGCCAAGCCCCGTGCCCGTCTCCTTCGCCGTGAAAAACGGATCGCCGATCTTCGAGATCATCTCCTCCGGAATGCCTACCCCTTCATCCGTTATCGATATTGCGATTCGGTCGCCCTTGCGCTGGATAGAGATATGGACGGAGCCTCCCCCCGGCATAGCTTCAATCGCGTTTTTTAGCAGATTGATAAAAACTTGCTTGAGCTGATTCTCCTCGCACGAGATTCGGCACTCCTCTTCGGTAATGACGGTCCGGAAAACGATATTATGAAGATGAGCTTCGCTATCCAGAAATACGAGCACATCATTGAGGACGTTGCGTATATCCTTCGTCACGAACTTCGTGGCTTGCGGCTTCGCCAGTATAAGGAACTCTCCGACGATCAGATTAATTCGGTCCAGCTCCGACAGCATCAGATTTACATGGCTTAGAGACAGCTTCTGGCTCTGCTGCTGCAGTTGCAGGAAGCCCCGCAGCGTAGTTAGCGGGTTACGAATTTCGTGAGCGACTCCGGCAGCCAGCTGACCGACCGTCGTCAGCTTCTCCGACCGTCTAAGCAGCTCCTCCATCCGGTTCCGGCTGCGCATATCCCGGCAGATGCTTGCGAAGGCGCGGATCGTCCCGTCCGAGTCGCGGATCGGCGATACCATGACGCTGACGGGAATGATCTCGCCCGACTTCGTCATGCGTACAGTCTCTTGGGCCGGCAGCTTCTTGCCGGTCAGGAGCAAGCCGATCATCTGGCGCTTCTCCATGCGGTGAGTGTCCGGCACGGTCGGGAACCTCATGCCGAGCACTTCGGACTCTTCATATCCGAACAACTGCTCGAAGGCCCGATTGATCTGAATCACCTTGCCTTCCAGATCCATGAGATGAATAGCATCATTGGAATGATTAATGAACGACTCCAGATGTTCTTTCATTCGCCGATTCTCTTCGAAAGCCTTTCGAAGCTTATCCATATAGATACTGAGATTTTGCGACATGGCATTAATCTTGAGCGCAAGCAGACCGAACTCATCCTTGCGTTTGATCTGGATCGGCTTGTGAAATCGGACGGACGACACTTCATTGACCTTCCATAATATGTCCTTGAGGGGGCGAATCATGAAGCCGATCAAAATATAGGTCAATATCATCGTACATAGCAGGAATATGCCTGTGTAGACAAGCGCATGATGCCTCTTCAAGCCAAGCATGCTCTCGATGCTGGACTTGTCGTAGACAACGCTGACCACAAGCCCGCGCGCGTCGGGGCTGGCCAGGAAGCTGCGATAATAAGATTCTCCGTTGTGATCGAACGTGGTATATTGTAAGGATTCGTCCCGGCGAGCTTGCGCGATGAACGGATCGTTGTTAGCATCAATATATGTATACGTACCGTAGTTGACCTGACCGGAATCGTTGCCGAACACCGTGATTTCCTTAATGAAAGGATTGATTTCGAGGATCCGGAGAAATATCCCATCCGGCTGAATCAAACGATCGATGCCGGCTGTATTTTGCGGCTTGCCGCGGTTCTCGTAATCTCTGACGGCCAGGCTGGCCTGTTCGGAAGATTGGCGTATGGACGCACTCATTAATTGCTCGAAGCCTTTTACCATGGTATATTCGCTGACCAGATGGTACAGAATGACGACGGACACCAACATGAACGAGATTGCCACCGTCAACTTGGACTTGATCGACAAGGCGTGACCCACCCTTCGCAAGATGATCCGGGAGACTTACATAAAAAGCGGTACTGGAAACCGAACTTTTTGAACCTGCTAATTTAGCAGATATACACATTACGTTAACACTGCCCACAATAGTTATGCACAATCGTGGATGGAATGTGCACAACTTTGTTGATAATTTTTCAGTTATCCACAAAATTATCCACTGCCTGTTAACACCGGAATATTTGTTCGTTGGATATACGATCATTCCCGCAGGAATAGGAGACTGACTATGAGAAGAGAGCAAGAGGATCGTGAATGGATGATGGAAGCGATCGCCGAAGCCGAAAAGGCGGAAGCCATCGGAGAGGTGCCCATCGGCGCGGTCATCGTTCGCGATAATGAAATCATTGGACGCGGCCATAATCTCCGGGAGACGAAGCATGACCCGACCGCCCATGCGGAGATGGTCGCCATTCGCGACGCATGCGAACGCATTGGCGCCTGGCGGCTGCTAGACTGCACGCTCTATGTCACGCTGGAGCCTTGCCCCATGTGCGCCGGAGCGCTTGTCCAGTCCCGCGTAAAGCGTGTCGTCTACGGCACGGTCGATCCCAAGGCCGGCTGCGCCGGAACGCTTATGAACCTACTACAAGAGCCCCGTTTCAATCACGAAACGGAGCTCACAAGCGGCGTCCTGCAAGCGGAATGCGCTTTGCTGCTTACCCGGTTTTTCCGTAGGTTACGAAATCGTTGAGAAGCATCTATTTTCTTATATCTCTTAGATCGGACGAATGCTGGGCCTCTTCGCGCTGCAGATACTGCAGTGCGACGATAAGCTGATCGGCTTCCTCGCTAATAGCAAGGACCGCCGGGTCTGTCAAACTCCCCCGCGCCTCGGCAATTTCATGAAGCTTGAGCCTTAGCGATTGCAACTGAGTTAGCAGATGTTGTTTATCCATAATCGCTTCGAGGCACACTCCTTATCTGGCAGACTTCGTGAGGAATAGTACCATTATACTCTGTCCCAACCAAAGAGTTTGTAAAATCTTGTCGACGAATGGCAATAATTTTCAGGCATGATTCGACAGACGGGTTCCTTTTTTTCCTTTTACTAGAACTTTAGGCCTATTCGTTCCCTGTTGCAGCTAACGGCCTCCAGACGCAATTGTAATCTAAGAATTGTTGCAGTAAAATGTCTTCATATAGGACAAGAAGAGATTACTGCGTTCATCTCCTTTCTCAATGATTAAGCCTTGCAAGCTAATCAAGGTGTTGTGATCGTTCTCGGCTTGATGAGCATATGTACACCTTACATAAATATTTGAAACAGTGTGACAAAGTAACACTAGCGGATGTCATGATTCGACTGCTAGTTCAATAAGCTAATAAGTAAAGGGGCTGATCGCATGCTGCTTCGTGCCTTAATAGAAGAGCTGGACTATGTCGCTCTGCAGGGTGAGCCGAACGTCGTGAATGTATCGTCGATAGCCTTCGATTCCCGCGAGGTTGCCGAGTCCGGGCTGTTCGTCGCGATAACCGGCTTTACCGTCGATGGCCATCGCTATATATCCAAAGCTGCCGAGAACGGGGCTGCGGCCATCCTCGTGGAGCGCGAGGTCGAACTGTCCGGCCTGCCTTCCTCCATCGTGGTCGTTAAGGTGACGGATACTCGCCGGGCGCTGGCGCTTGCTTCCGCGCGTTTCTACGACAACCCTTCGGAGAAGCTCAGCTTGATCGGCATTACGGGAACGAACGGAAAAACGTCCACAACTTATTTCGTAAAGTCGATTCTCGAAGAAGCGCGCGCCACCGTCGGCGTAATCGGTACGATTGGCGCCATGATTGGCGACACGCCTCTGGCTACGAAATCGACGACGCCAACAACGCCGGAATCGCTGCATTTGCAGCATATGTTCTCGGACATGGCGCATGCCGGCGTAGACACCTGCGTCATGGAGGTATCCTCGCATGCCTTGAGTCTGCAGCGGGCGGCGGCTTCCCGCTTCCGCATCGGCGTCTTTACGAACCTGACGCCGGATCATCTGGAGCTGCACCGCACGATGGAAGAATATTACGAGGCCAAGGCCATGCTGTTTGACCTGACGAGCGACTACAATGTCGTCAATATCGATGACGAGTACGGACGTCGCCTCTCGGACAAGGTTCGCCATCACAACGCCCAGTTGCTCACGTACGGCGTAGTCCCGGACATCCCGTCCGCGGGATTCGATGAGTCCGCCTTGCCGGACGTCTACGCCACGAACATACAGTACGAAGCCGACCACACAACTTATGTCGCCCACACACCCGTCGGAAGAGTCGATATCCGCGTCAATCTGCCGGGGTTAATCTATGTGTACAACAGCCTCGCGGCTGTTGCCGCCGCTTATTGCCGGGGCATCGGACTGGGGCAGATTGCGGCGGGCATTCGGGCCGTACAGCGTATCAAGGGACGGCTTGAGGTGGCTTATCGGGACGACGATATCAAGATCGTGATCGATTTTGCCCATACGGAGGATAGTCTGGAGAAGGCGCTGACGACGTTGCGTCCCTTTACCGAAAGACGGCTGATTCTCGTATTCGGCGTCTACGCCGCGCCCGGCAAGGATGGCAGCGGCAAGCGCGGGGCCATGGGCAAAGTGGCGGCACAATTTGCGGACTTCTGCGTTGTCACTTCGGACAATCCGAAAAATCAGGATCCCGATGCCATTATCGCCGAAGTATCCGAGGCCGTCGCATCGGCGGGAGGCGAGTATCGGGGCATCGTCGATCGCCGCGAAGCGATCGAATACGCGATCGCCATGAGCCGAAAAGGCGACGTCATTCTCATTGCCGGCAAGGGCCACGAGACGACGCAAGTGATAGGCAAGACCGAGATTCCGTTTAACGAAGCGGAGATCGTCGGAGAAATCATGAGCAGCCGGGCTTAAGAATGGCACTATTACGGAGGAAGAGCAGGTTATCACATATATGGAACAGAAAAGCTTAGGCGTAATCGGGGGGATGGGACCCAAGGCCACTGCCGTCTTCTTCGACAAGGTGATCGAGAACACGGCCGCCGACCGCGATCAGGAGCATCTCGACATGATTATCTTAAACCACGCTACCGCTCCGGATCGCACTGCCGTCATCCTCGAAGGCAAGGACGAGCTGTTCCTGGAAGCCATAACGAAGGATCTGAGGCTGCTGGAGCTGGCTGGCGTCTCCCATATCGCGATACCATGCAATACATCCCATTATTTCTACGACAAAATGCAGGCCATGACGAGCATCCCCATCATTAATATGGTGGAAGAGACGATCAAGCTCATTCACGACCGGTTCGGCGCCGGCAGCCGAATTGGCATTCTCGCCACGAACGGCACGATTCGCAGCGGGATCTATGCCAAGGTGTGCGAGCAATACGGCATGAATTTGTACGAGCATGACGAACGCATTCAGACGAAAAGCATGAAGATCATCTACGAAAATGTAAAGAGCAACATGGACTTCTCGCCCGAAGAGCTGGAGGAGCTCATCGACGAGCTGGTCACCGCGCATGGCTGCCATTGCGTCATTCTCGCCTGCACCGAGCTATCGTGCATCAAGCTGAGCCGCCATGCGGCCGAGGTCAGCGTCGATGCCATGCAGGTGCTGGTGGAGAAGTCGATCCTGTTATCGGGCAAACAAGTAAAAAACTCCGGCGTCTCTTGAGACGTCGGAGTTTTTTTCTCGCCGAAAACGCTTATTGCGGCCCTTCGTTGGCAAGCGCTAGCGCTAAAAGCCCCTAGGCTTCAAATTGAATATCCTTCACGTCTAAAACGACCATTTGATGTCCGTGAACCTTGGGAATCGTCAGCTTCACGGCGTCGCCGGATTGCACAAACGGGATGGATTCGCCTTGGAGAATTAATGTCGCACGTTGTACACTTGATTTGACGGTCAGCTCTACGGCGACGTCGTAAATCGGCGGCATGTCCTCGATTACGCTCGTCCTGCCGCGTTGAATCGGCGCGGCATACGTCAGGTGCAGAATGTATCGCTTCCGGGAAGGCTGGTAGACGAATCGGGCCCGACCGCAACTGGGCAAGTTTACTCTCATGACAGGCTTGCGGTAAACCAGATTCAAGGCGTTCATCAGATAGTCGCGATGATATTTGGCGCCATGTCGGAAGTACATCGTGCAGATCGGATGAGCCACGTAAATGATGTTGCCTTTGCGGATGGCGGCCGGGTAATCGGCCGGTTCCAAACGATAGGGCGTATTCTGATGCGAGCAATAATGTCCGTACGTCCTGTTGAAGTACGGTTCGTGGATCGTGGCCAGAACCTCCGCATCTTTGACGCTAACCTGCTCCGCGCCCTCATAGAACAAAAACGGACTCGACACGATGCCGGCATTTAATTGTTCGCCTGCAAGCACATAGTCGTTCTCGTATAAGGAGGGCCCTTGATAGGCGGCGCCGACATCGATCTGAAAATGAGTTTTTCCCGGATTCAAGCCGCTGGTGCCCGTGAGAAGCAAACTTCCGCCCCGGTCGACATAACTTTGAATTTGCAAGGCCGACTCCTCGCTTAACGCGACGGAATCCGGCAGGATCAGCGTCTCGAATCGATCCAATCCCTGTTCCGGGTCCGCGATGTCGAAGTCGAGTTGGCATTCGAGCAGCATTTTGGTCAGACCTTCATCCGCTTCCGATTGGTTGGATAAAACCACGCCCAGCGTGGCCGTCTCCTCGACCTCGAAGCACCATTCCTCGATCTGTTCCGCGTAGCGGTAAGCTTCGCCGATCGTACGATAAGTCTCCATATCCATAAGACCGCTCGGATGCATCTGATCGCCTATGCTGCAGCGGGCGCCGTACATCATCATCGAAGCAATCTCGTAGCGAAGCGCTTCCGGGCTCTTAAACCCGCCGAACTCGCCCCACATCGTGTGGAATTTTCCGGTCATTCCAAGATATTGACGCCCAAGGGCGGCAAAATATTTGGCCCGCACGGGCATCTTATCGTATCCGCCCCACGTCGTCGGCAAGTCTTCCATCTCGATATGAGTGTGGACGCCATGCCATTCCTTGTGATTCAACTCCGCGCCGCCGTTAAAGAAAATGGACGCAGCCGGGTGAAACTCTCTCAGAATGGCTGTGCAGGTCGATGTGAAACGCATCCATTTGAGGGTATGATAGCTGCGCGCATCTTGTTCAACGGCCGGGTTCAGCCCCTGTTCCTCCATGCCGGCAAGACAATTTGCACACCAACAACCTAGAGGTTGGAAGCAAATATCGTAAAAAAGACCGTCCAGCTCCGGATAACGTTCGCACACTTCGCGGGTTTGCGCGTAAATCAAGTCGGCATAGCTGCCGCTCGGGCACATGAACTTCCAAGAGACGATCGGCCGCTTATCGGAAGGCGACGCATCCGGCTCTCCGCCGATCATCTGAATCCGGCCATCCTGCTGCCGCGCTACGCATTCCGGTAAATCGGCCGCATCCCCCGCCGACCAGCCGACCGTAAGATAGACCGGCGCCTTGACGCCGATTTCATGCGCGGCGTTCATCATCGCTCCGGTCAGGTCGAAATCGAGCGTCGGATGCATCCGCCCCGCTGTGGTCGGATAATAACTCCAGCTGTGATGGCATTTGGCGAAAATCGTTATGGAGTTTACATGCCCCGCTCTCAACGCATCCTGGAATTGCGTTGCATCGAATTTTGCGCCGACTCCCGATATAAACTCGGAAGTATGAAAATCCAAATGTACTTGCCTGGAAGCCAACTTGTTCATTCGTTAAACCTACTCCCTCTAAGAATCGTTCATGATGTTGATGTCCCATCAAACACTTTAGTGGCTTTTATATAATCCGTGGGAGCGACTCCCATTACTCGCTTGAATGCTCGCCGGAACGTTTGATCGCTGCTGTATCCGACCGCCTTGGCTACGTCCCGGATCGTAGATTCCTCCCCGTTCAGCAACTCGCACGCGCGCCGAATCCGCGTGTTTTCAAGATAATCGGAGAATGTGGCGTTCATCAGCTCCTTGAACAGCTGGTACATGTGCGTCTCGGAAAAATGAAAGCGGGACGCAAGCTCATTCAGAACAAAATCCTCCCGCATATAGGATCTCTCGACAAACTCGGCGAGTTGCTCCCTCAACTTTGCTTTATCCTGATTCTTCTGTTCGGTCAGCGCGTTGCATAATAACAAATGAGACTCCAGAATAGCCTCGAAAATGTCCTCGATCCGATCCAACCGATGAACTTTCTCCAGCAATCGGGCGATCTGCGGTTCCATTTCATTCGGACCGAGACTCCGGACGACGGTTCCCTTAAGCGCATGGATGAGCTGCTCGATCATCCCGGGCGTCAACTTTCGGTTCACGAAGTTTTCCTCGCTGATTTTGCGGATGATTTTGCGAACTTCCGCTTCGTCGCCGCTCTTGACGTTGCTGATGAGCTTCAGTTCCATTTCGATAGGGTAGTAGCACTTCTGGTTCTCGTTCGGCACTTCGCTAAAAGGCATATAGGCTTTTGCGTTCTTCGCATAGCGGGCGTATTCGAGCGCCTGCTTGGCCTCATCGAACGAAATGCTTACATTCTGCAATCCCGGGTACACCGCTCCGGCGGAGAAGTGAATGTCGGCGGACAGCTTGTTCCGGACTTTCTCTTCAAAACGTTCGACGATCTTCTTCATCGACGCCGGATCGCCCTCTCCGAAGGCAACGACGATCACGATTCGGTTATCGTTCAGGTCATCCTTATAATAGGGGACATTGGCTTCGGTACACAGCTCATCTTTTACGAGGAGCATCAGTTTGTTCATTTGTTCCGCCGTCCGGCTGTCCGACTTATCCTTGCCCGGCACAATCCGCGCCAGCATGACGCCGAAGCGTTCGCCTTCTACATGAACCGGAAACGAATCTTCGCCGTGATCGTCAAAACCGCCGTTCAGCAGCCGCTCGAAAAATGTCGTTCGAAGCATCTGGTCGCGCATGCTCCGATTGTTGCGGTACAATTCCGAGATCCTGCTGTCTAGATAATCATACTCGCTCATGCTTCTGTCGTTGTCCGTTCCGAAAAGCTCCTTGATTCTGCCGACCAGATGTTTGACCGGCTTGTAGTTCCTATAGGCCAGCATGCATGCCGTGACGACGCCGAGCGTAAGAGTGATCAGCAGTACGGCAAAGGTAACGTTGCGGATATAGTCCACCTTGGACATCACCAGTCTCGACGGAACGACGGAAACGTATTTCCAGCCGCTGACGGTCGACAACGAGCGGGACACGATAAACTCCTCCCCGGAAGGCGAGTCGTAGGTTCCGGCCTGCAGGCTGTCCGCCGCAATGCCGGACGGGCGGATGACCGTCTGGTCTCCCGTCAATTGCGTAATGATGCCCCCATCCTGATTCTCGACGAATATCATCCCGCTGCTTCCGAGGTTGATCTTGGACAGCAGGTTCTGAATGGCGGATTCGTCGATCAGAATCATCAGCGCCCCCTTGGGATTACTGCTGTACTCCCACGGAATCGACTGCAGATAATAAATGACGCGATGGCTCATGCCATCGATCGTAACCTGCCCGCCGGAGACGTATCGGTTCTGGTGACGGTTCTCCCACAGGACGCTGTCCCAATCAGGGTGACTGACGCCTTGATTCCGGTACAGGCTCTTCTCGAACTCTTCCGGACCGATATAGGACCGATCCGACGAAAGAACAAGCCCGTTATCTTTGAAGAAGACGAAATAATCGACAATAAATTTATTTGTTAAATTGTACTTGGGATTCGTGCTCAGGATGTCCCAGACCTTGTAGTAATCGTTTGAGCCTTCCGCGATTCGCTCGACGTTCATGAGGGAGATGATCTTGCGGTCCATCGCGATATACTTGGAGATGGCGTCCAGCTCGTTCAGCCGTTCGTCCACGATCGCCCGCGCTTGCTCCAGAAGGGATTGATTGGAGCGGAGCGCCTCCTCCCGCGCAAGTTGGACGGTTTCCTTATAAACATAGCTTCCGATCAGCAACGGAATCACGAGTACAAGCAAATAGGAAAGGATCAGTTTGGTCAAAGTGGCATGCCTGCGTCTTTTCTTTAGAAACGACATCGAATCCCCCCTGCACTTGCGAAAGCGTTATCAAAGAAGTATAGCACATGCCTTTAGGCATTACTATCTTGCGGACGGACGTAAGGCCGCCATAACGAAGTTATGACGGTCTTATCGCCTCGGATGGCTTATTTGCCCGCGTATTGCCGATCGTAAGCCCTTTGACTGATCTCGACAAATCGTTTGAGACCGATATTATCCAGACTCTGCACGTAGTTGTCCCAATCTGCTTCAGGCTTCAAATCGCCGGTAATAAAGCGAACGCTCGATTCGTTGATATAGTTCTCCAGCTCGATCCGGATCGTTTGAAGCTCGTCGTTTTCTTCCGCTAGCAGTTTGACTGGCGGCATGACCGTCGTGTTTTCCGGTGCATAAGGTTGATAATTTTTTGCCGTCTCCTCATAAAGCAGCCTTTCGAGACCTTCCGGCGAGAAAAGATCCGCATTGAGCTCAATCTGTTCGCCCAGTCGCCATTCGGCCGGCGCATATTCGACTCCCGCATGCATCCAGCCGTCATTTTGCGGTTCATTGGTATAAGGCTTCAAACGTTTCAACAACGCCGGTTCCCCGTTCAGCCCCACGGCACCCGGATCCGGGGTTGTCCAACCGATATCCTTCGGCCCGCTGATCATCCGGTATTGCGTCTCGAATTCATACAAGCCGTCCGCCCAGCGAATGGCCGCTTCCGGATATTTGGAGCTGGAAGAGATGAGCAAATCGCCGCCTTGCGCCGCGTCGAACTGGAAGAATGCAGCCTGTCTCGTTCCGTCCGGCCCTTCAAGCGGAGGTACAGTAACATATTGCTTGTATCGTTCCTGATTAGTGGCAGAATCGATCACGCCTACGCTCGCCCCGGTCGGGAAGGCGCCGAGGATCACGCTATCCTCGTTGGCGGCGATCGACTTCAGTTGGTCGATCTTCTGAGTGAACGAAGGCTGATAGATCAGCCCCTCGGCGTAAAGCTTATTCAGGTATGCGAGTCCCTCTTTATATTCAGGCGTATTGACGATCGACATGACCTTTCCGTCTTGTACGATCATCTTCAGCGGATTGTACATCCCCGGATGGAGGATAAACGAACTCATTAGAAATCCTTCGATCGTCGTGTACCAGCCGTCGGTCGCGCCGGCCAGCGGAATTTCGTCGGCTTTGCCGTTGCCGTTCGGATCCTTTTCCTTAAAGGCCTTCATCACCTGATAAAATTCGTCCGTTGTCGTCGGCATCTGAAGTCCCAGATTATCGAGCCACTCTTGATTGATCCACATTTTTTGGGCAAAGCCGCAGTGGAAGCAATCGTTCCAGGTAGGTAGCGAATAAATATTTCCATCCGTGGCGGTAATTCTACCCTTAACGGCCGGATGCTTTTGCAGAACGTCCTTGAAAGCAGCCATATTCTGCTCTATCAAGCCGTCAAGCGGCCGGAAAACCTGCTGACCCACGCCATATTGGGCCTCGATGACATCGTCGACGCCCAGTCCGAGAAAGATGTCCGGATAGTCGCCGCTCGCCAGAACGAGATTCAGCTTTTCTTTGACGTTGCCCGGAGGGACGATTTCCCATTCGACATGGATATTCGTTCTCTCTTCATACCATTTCGTAAACTCGTTTGTATTGAAATCGATCACCTGAGGAATCTGTGCAGCCATGACCCGCAATGTGATTTTATCTTTGACGATCGGGTAACTGCCCGGTTCGGAAACCGCATTTTCTCCGGCATTGCCCGCGTTTCCGCCGTTCGAGGCGTTCGGGCTGCCCGCCTGGTCGCCGTTCCCCTTACTATTTGTACATCCTGCAAGAATAAGTGACAGACAGAAAAGACTGAAGATTAACGTTTTGACCATTTTTTTCATGGTATGCCTCCCGTTTCTTTTTCCGTTCGATGATCCTTCCTACCCTTAGCATGCAGCTAAGTCTAACAGATTTGCAACCCTCGCATCCTCCCGCGCTTCCCGCGCTTGCTTGCCATTAGCCTTTGATGGCGCCGATCATGATTCCACGCACAAAGTACTTCTGCACGAACGGGTAAATGAGCAGCACCGGCACGCTCGCAACGACGATGACGGCATATTTGACGATGTCGACCAGGCCCTGCTTGCGCTGCAACGCCTCGAAATCCTGCATCATCGTCGGGTCCAACTGATTCAGAACCAGGATGTTGCGCAAAATAATTTGAAGCGGCTGAAGATCCGGCGATTTCAGATAGATCAGCGCGTTGAAATAACTGTTCCAGTGCCCGACCCCGTAATACAGCGCTATGACGGCCAAGATCGGCGCAGATAGCGGAAGCGCCATACGGAGAAGGAAGCGAAAATCGTTGCAGCCGTCCATCGATGCCGCCTCGTATAGCTCGTCCGGAATAGTGGCCTGAAAATAGGTTCTGGTGATGATCACGTTCCACACCGACAAGGCCACCGGCAGAAGCATCGCCCACCTCGTATCGAGCATGCCCAGGTCCCTGACCAGTAAAAAGTTCGGAATGAGACCCCCGGAGAAGAGCATTGTGAACACGAAGATCGCCATAAAGAGGTTTCGTCCGGTAAGCTCCTTCCTTGATAAGGGAAACGCTGCCATAACGGTCATCACCAGATTGATCAGCGTGCCGGCCACCATGTAGAAGATCGAGTTGGCAAAGCCGCTGACCAGCTGCTTGTTCTTAAATACGGCCTCGTAACCGTTTAATGTCGGCTCTACTGGCCAGAGCCAAACCTTTCCCGAGATCACCGCGCTCGGCGCGCTAAAGGAAGCGCTTACCACGTAAATCAACGGATAGGCGACCAGAACAAAAATGATCCACAGGTACAGGTGCGTTGCCACATTGAATACCCGGTCTCCGGGCGATTCCTTAATCAGCCGATTCGGATATATCGTCATCGTATCCCCTCCTTTTCTCACCACAGGCTGTTATCGGTAAACTTCCGGGCCAAGTAGTTCGCCGACACCAGGAGGAACAGATTGATAACGGAATTAAATAAACCGATTGCCGTGGAGAAGCTGAAATTCGCATTGATCAAACCAACCTTGTACACATAAGTCGAAATGATTTCGGATGTGGCCAGATTCAAGCTGTTCTGCATGAGAAAAATCATCTCGAAGCCGACGTTCATCACGCTCCCGAAGCTTAGAACCAGCAGAATCACGATGGTCGGACGGATGGAAGGCAAATCGACGTGCCAGATCCGCCTGAGTTTGGACGCCCCGTCGATGACGCAGGCTTCCTGCAGATCCTTGCTCACGCCCGACAAAGCGGCCAAATAAATAACGGCCGAATAACCGGTTCCTTGCCAGATCGTGGTCCACACGTAGATGGATTTGAAGTATTCCGCCTTGCCCATCAGGTTGACCGGATCTCCGCCGAATAGCGTGATAACCTGATTGATTATGCCGGCCCGCGGATCGAGAACCTGCATCAGCATGCCGACGAGTACCACCGTCGAAATAAAATAGGGCGCATAAGTGATCATCTGCACCGTTTTCTTGAAAAATCTCGCCCGCACTTCGTTCAACGCGATGGCAAGCATGATTGGAAACGCAAATCCCGCCGCGATCGAATACAGGCTGATGCCGATCGTATTGCGGATGATTCTCCAGCTGGAAGGCGAACTGAAGAACTGTTCAAAATGTTTCAGTCCGACCCACGGACTGCCGGTAATCCCGCTCGTCGCCTGGAATTGTTTGAAAGCAAGCTGTATGCCGTACATCGGTATATAGTGGAAGACGATCACATACAGCAGCGGAGGGAGCAGGATCAAGTAAAGCTGCCAGTGAGACAGCATTTTCCGGAATGTACGGTTGACTCCGGTTCGGGACCCCCGGCCCAGTTCAGTCTGAACGAATATATCGGCCTTCAATACAGTTTCCCCCCATTCAATTATCGTTTCGGTCGTTCGTCAATCTTCGAGCGGTGCTCGCTCCCATGTGACGATCAAATCGTGATGGCGCCTCCTTTCCCGTTTTCGGATATACCCGGTGCCTATCCAAAAGGTATCATCCGGCGTGGTAGAAGAATACGGCCAAAACTTGATTTGCTTGGGCATTTCTCAGGAAACTGAGCATATAAGACGCTAGCAGCGGACGGACGATTTTTAAAACGGCATACCATTTATAGCGTACAGACGAATAAAAACCCTCAAGTAGAGGGCTTTCATGGGCTATCGGCAAATTTGAATAACAATCCATTGCATAGTACAAGCCCTTCCTCCCATAAGCTTGGAATATACGATAACGGTATGGAGGGCACGGATTCTATGGATGAGAAAGCCAGGTTCGAGCATATGTTTTGGCTGCAAATATTGGGCGATCACTCAAGGTTTATCTATAATGCGTTGTCCCCCAAGGAGCTTCAAGATATTCGAAAGGCGTCGCAGTTCATATTCGTGTTCGATCAGTTATTGAAGCAAGCGCGGAATGCAATGGCCTCGGATGCTTCCGAAGATTTGACCAACCGCGCGCTAGAGGCAACTACAGAGCTTCGGACGTTCAAGCTGAATCTGCTGGACCGGTTGCTGCTCGGCCAAGTCAGTATCGCTCTGTCCCCCACCTTCATCAATCACATGGTCAACGAGCTGGAGGAGTATCTGCGAATACTGATCTCGTTGCGGGAGGGCAAGGGCGTCCCCGTATTCCCGTCGCTGCATCATGACCTGTTATGGCTGCCCGACGCGGCCGGACACGCAGGAGCGATCGCCGCCGAACTCGATCTCGTCGAGAAACGATTGATCGAGAAAAGCCAGAAGTTCGAAAAACATTTTAACGACTATTATCTGAAAGCTATCGAATTGGTCGGTTACTTCCGCACGCTTAGGGAGCAGTATCCGGCGCTCAAGAGGTTTCATGCCGACGTTGATCTTGAGATGAAGGTGTTCATGACTTTCCTGAAGGAAATCGAGGAGCTGGAGCTAAGCGAAGAGCTGCTCAGCCGCATCGACCCCCTCATGCCGCATCATATGTACCGCGAAGAATGTTATTACTTGCTCAAACTATCAGAGAGCGGACAGATTGCCGCCCCCGACTGCGACCCTGCGAAGCCGCGGGAAGAGGCAACCGGGTAAGTGGGTAGCTTTGAATGTGCAGATTCGTGGGCCGCTTGTGTGGGGCGCTTTGACGCAATGGCGTCCATGGCGCTGCACGCGGTGGACAACAAGCTTGGAGACCGCACCCATGCTTAGCACTGTTTCACTTCTCAGCGTTGGGATGGGCGAGAGAGGCGGGGGCCGATGGTAAGGGCGGGGCGGCTAACGGACACACGGGGCACTATTCGGCCCCAAACTTTAGCTTGAAGCGCGTAACGGACACAGGAAACCTTATTCTTGCCGCAAGGAGGGTTGTCGCCTCATTTTTCAGCAAATAGAGTCTCCTCTGTCCGTTAAGATTGTTGCGCAGCCTATTTCACCAAAATACAGTCGGTCATGTCCGTTAGTAGCGGAACGTCTAGAAAACTAAATCTTTATTGATCCAGGATACGCAACGCTGCCTACCATGTCTTTCCTTCTATATGCGCCGAGCACCAAGCCAAGTGCAGCGAATTCGATTACAGTGCCCGACGAATGCCAGAGAAGGAGGGGCATCTCCATCCCTATTACCGGAATCCAACCTAAACACATGAGAATATTCCAAAACATCCGAACCATCAAGACGGCCATTACTGCGATGACCAGCTTATTCGCATAATCGTCGCGAAGCTTCTTGCCAACCTTAAACAGCCTAATCGTCATCAACAAGCTGGAAACGATGATGACGGCGCCGAATACCCATCCGAAACTGTGGACCAAATAAGAAAACAACATGTCGGATGTGGCGTACGGGATAACGACGTCCTTGTCCAGCCCTTGCCCCCACAGCCCCCCGGATCGGATGGCCTCCACGGACTTTACAGTCTGGTAAATCGCATCAGGATTTTTATGTATATAGGCATTGACTCTTCCCCACAGCAAGTTATGGAAGTCGGGATTAAGCATTTGCCATACCGTGAATAGAACCGTCCCGGAAACGCCAGTTGCCAGCAACAGCCTCCAGTGTCCGCTAAGCAACAATAATACCGATACACTAAGAACATAGATAAGCATATGTGCCATAGAAGATGTTATAATATACAGCGAAATGGGAATCATAGCCAGCACAATCCCATTCCGAACCAGTACCGTTATTCGATCAATTCCTTTGCCATGAACATCTCTCTTCTTCTCCAGATGCAGAATTCCGGCAATCGCGATTAGAAGCAGATATGGAGAAGCATGGAAGACGTTGAATCCGATGCTAGCTATCACAATCCATTGAGTCGAACCATTAATCTCTACACCGTAGAGTTGAGTCAACGCCATTAATATTACAGTTCCCCAATAAAGCGGCCAGGAAAAGCGAAGCAAGCGGCGATAATTAACGAACATAATGGCTACCATGGCAATTATTCCGCATGCGCCAAAGACGAATACAGAACCCGATCTGTATAAGCGCTCATCCGATGCATGAACCGCCACCAAGGATATAACCGCAAGCACAACCATAATCAATATAAGACCAAGTAGATTCCAGTCCGTTCTAGGCCGATGCGCGGCATGCAGGCCTTTTCCGATTTCTATGGGGTTACCCATCGCTTTCAGTGCCTCAGCAACGGCTTCCTCTGTCTTAAGTCCACTCTCCAGCTTCTCGCTCACGAGCTCCTCCAAATGCCCCGCAATCTCAAGTCGAATATCATCGTGCACTGCCTTCTCCTTCACTTGCGAGCAGACGGTATCCAGGTAGGCGGCGACGGCAGGATTCATCAAGATGGACCTGGCCATCGTCATACGCCTCCCTCCCCGATCACCCGGTCGACCGACGTTCGGAAGAGCGTCCATTCCGCGCGTTTCTCTTTAAGCTGCGATCGCCCTTCGTCCGTAATGCGGTAATACTTCCGTTTGCGGCCGCCTTCCTCGCTCCAGTACGCCTCTACCTGACGCTCCGCTTCCAGCGTATGGAGGATGGGATACAACGTGCCTTCCTTAAACGTGAAGACGCCGGCCGAGCTTCTCTCGATCTCCTTCGTCATCTCGTAGCCGTACATATCCTTCCGATCCAGCAGCGTCAGAATAAGAATAACCGTGCTGCCCTTCATTAATTCCTTATTGATAGCCATAGAGCCTTCCCCCCTTCATTCCTCTCCTGTTCATGCTCAATCCAATACATCGGATATCTAGGTATAAATATATCGGATAACGGATTTTTTTTCAACCTCGCTCATTTTAGACCGTTGCCGAAACCGGTTTGATGATTGGGTTTTTTATCAAAAGAGCAAAGATCGTCAGATAAAAATAATTATAAAAAATCAGAAATAGATGAATTATTTTTTCTCTTTTTTATAATCAGAATACATTTATCATAAGGAGGGTAAGTTCAATACTTCGAATCAAGGAGGCGAGATATCGAAATGGCTGGAATATTACCAGAAGTTGTTGAGAGGGCTGTGCGAAAGTTATACGAATCGCTCCAAAATCGCATACCGGATACCGTAGTATCTGTGTATGTTTATGGCTCGACTGCTCTAAATGCTTTTATTGAGGGCTCAAGCGATATTGATTTTCTCGTATTCGTTAATCGAAAGTTAACGCCATCCGACATTCGATTAATTGAGGATGCGCACAAGGAGGTTGAACCGACTCTTTTCGGATTAGATATAATGGGAGCCTACATCCGACAAGAGGATGCTGGAAAGTCCGTCGGAGAAATCCCGCCCGTCCCCACCTATTTCGATAAAAAAATGCACTCGGATGGAGATGGGGATCTAAATCCGATCACATGGTGGATTCTTCAAAGACATGGCATCTGTGTGCATGGTCAGCGCTTGTCCTTCGATTATGAAATATCATCTGAAGAACTTATCCAATACGTGATTGAAAATATGAATTCCTACTGGTCTGGTTGGATTTCCCGATTGGAACAAAACATGCATTCGTCTGATATGAACGAGCATACTGTGCCAGTCGAACAATTGGATTTTGCAGTAGAATGGTGCACGCTTGGCATGTTGCGGCAATTTCACACCATCCGGGAGCATGACGTGACGAGCAAGATCGCTGCCGGGGAGTATGGTCTTACGCAATTGCCCGAACGTTGGCATGGGCTTATCCGCGAGGCAATCGCGATCAAACGTGGAGAGGATGCAAGACAGTATGCCTCGCAGTTGAAACGGCTTCATGACCTTGTCGAGCTTCTGCGCTTGATACATACAGAGAGCAATGCATCTTTTCAAAAACAAAACTAAACCTCTTGAACAGTTCTAAGTTGCGCCACCAAAGGCTCCGGTGTTATAATGTTACTTGCTGTGGCCCCGTAGCTCAGCGGATAGAGCACACGTTTCCTAAACGTGGTGTCGGATGTTCGATTCATCTCGGGGCCGCCAGTTTTTATCCATAACCACAACAAACAAGCCAGAGACTGATACAATCAGCTCTGGCTTTATTATTGGACCGCGAAGGCTTAAACAACATAAATCGGCGAAATCCAGGCGCATTGTCCGTTCTCTTGTTGAACTTCAACATGATAAACGTCGCACTCATCTTCCTGCTCGGAATCCGTGAAGCTGCCGCTAAACGCATATTGGGCGACAGGGATGGCGGGATGAATGACAACCGCTTCCGAATTAAAGCTATGCTTGTGGCGCGTAATATTGCCGCTCAACAGCTCATGAATCGTGGTTGCGATGGAAATGCCGTTAGCCTCCAGCTCAAGCCGAGTGTTCAAATCGCCGTCGATTTCCAGAATAACGCCGCCTGTGTGCGGATGGAGCGTTGTCGGGTTCTTAACCGTTAGACAAGACCAGCTCACATGAGAATCGGACTGACTGTGAACGGCATTGCCAAGCGCGTTCAATTCAGGATCATCCTTCAGCTCCGGGGTCGGAGCAAGCACACTTCTGCCGCGGAAGCAGGTTTCGACAGAGCGCAGGCTGCCGCCGCTTACCTTCACATCCGCATTCCACAGGAAGCCCGCTTTATTATCTCCCCAGCCCATCTCTACTTTTACTTTATACGTTGAGCCGCTAACGGAAGGGTGGTTCAGCATATCCCAGCCGGTTACGACTTTCCACGGACGCAGGTTTTTGAAAATAACGATTTTATCGATCCGATCGCATGCCGTCAGATCAAGCCGAATATCTCTTGCCTCCGCCCCCGCCGCAATCTCGCTGCCCATATGAGCGCCGTTGAGCGTAAACCGGCAATCGATTTTATCTCCGCTGACGGCATAAGTGCGGCGGGCTTGAATCGCCTCCCAAATCCCTTCTCTCGTTTTCTCCGCGGCCACTACAGCCATACGGCCATCGCCGTAAGAGCCAGGATAACCGGCATGATGATCCGTCGAGCCGACAAAACCCATCCGATGCTTGCGGGCAATCGCCGCGTATATGGTGCTTTTGGAATCGCGAGGCCCCATATCATGATAATAAGGAAACGGGCTGTTTACCGACATGCCGCAGCCATGTTTGGATACAACCTCTACGATAGGGCTGATGGAGGTATTAAACGATTCCCAGTTGCCGCCGCGATAGCCCGGTGTGTACCCGACATGATGCGGAACAGCGATGACGCGGCGCGGCTTCAGCTGCTCGATAATATCCGCCGGCGACTTGCCTTTGACAAGCGGCAAATCATCGTCGGGCGATACATAATGATGATCGCCAAATTCGCTGGAATGAGCCTCATAACCCTGGAAAGTAACAAATTCGTGATCTTGGTTGAATTGCTTCACGACTTCTCTGACCTGATCCCAGTGACCCGCCAGCTTCGCAAAACCATTCGTATGGAAATCTACGAGAAATTCAAGCGGAGCGCGGCGCTCGGGCATATCATACCAGGAAGCATGTCCGATAATCGCGCAAAAGTCGAGCTGTCCCTTCGCCGCCTTCAATGCATTCTCCAAGCTGCCGAAACCGTAACTGATTCCGCAATGATTGTGAATATCTCCCCAATACGTTTGCATATCCATTCTCCTCTTTATCAAAATGAAATGGTGCGCCTCTTAGCGCCCGAGAACAGCGGCAGCTTCTTCCTTGCGTCCCGCCCGCTCCAATCTTCCCGCCCAATCGTGCGGCTTCAAATACCGGAACGGACCTCCGTCCTCTATAATCTCCATCATGGGATCGTCCTTCATGAGATTGCCCGCCATTTGTTCCGCAATCCACCCTTCAAGCTGCGCGCCAAGCTGCCGTACGACATCGGGATGCTCGCTGGCGACATTATTGCGCTGATAAGGATCTCTCTCCAAATCGTATAAAATGTCCGGCTCCAACTGATAAAAACCTTCATGATAAGTGCGGATGTAATGCCACTCTCTTGTTCTTACCGCCCGTTGACAAGCATAAAGACCATGCTCCAGCACGAGGAATTCTCGCTTCTCCGCCTGACCGCCCGTCAGCGCCGGCAGGAGCGATCGGCCGTCCCAGCCTGCCGGCTTCGGCAGCCCCGCCAAATCGGCTATGGTGGCCACAACATCAACGTTATAATGCAGCCCCTTATCCACATGCCCCGTTTTGCTCAATCCCGGAAATTTCATGATTAACGGAATATGATGAACGGCCTCCGTTGCCATGCCATGTTCCAAATAAACGCCCTGCTCGCCGAACGACTCCGCATGATCCGCGCTGACAATAAAACAGACATCATCCAGCACGCCCAGTTCGCGAAAAGCGTCCATTAACTGACCGATATGCTCGTCCAAATAGGAAATACCGCCGTCATAGCCGTTAATCAGCTTCTCGTAGTCCTGGCGGCCCGCAATCTCCAGCGGCATCGTCCGCTTCGGAATTTTGCTGTATTCATCGCTCCAATGCAGGAAAGTCGCCGACCGGGGATGCGTATCCTGACGATGGCGCTTAATATCTTCCTCCGTCGGAAAGACGGGCGCGGGCTCATTGGCAAATTGCTCCGCATATTGCTCAGGATAGGTGTACCTGGAATGCGCATCCCAATACTGAATATGCAGGAAGTAGTTGTCCTCGGCGCCATGCGCCTTCACCCAAGGCAGCACCGCGGCGTTCACCTCATGGGCATCTTCGTTGCCGCCTTTCAGCGTGTGCGTATGAATTTCATTCCAACCCGCGAAATACCACCAGGCATGGTGACGATCGCCGAAAGAAGAAAAGGTAATCGTGCGGTAGTCCGCCTCCCGGAGCAGACGCGGCAGGAACGGATATTCCTTGCTATGCCCGTCGCCTTGCGGATATTCGTAATGACAGCCTGCCCCCCAGTGGGTCAGCACCCCGTGATTAATGCCGAAGCGACCCGACATGAAGCTGGCTCTCGAAGGCGCACAGGGAGAAGCGGCCGTATATACCTGATCGAAGCGAACGCCTTCTGCCGCTATTTGATCCAGGTTGGGTGTTGTATTTCGGTTGTACCCGTAGCAGCCCATATGGTCGGGACGCAGCGAATCGATATCCAAATAAACAATTCTCATCGTAATTCCTCCCTCGCTCCCCCATAGAGAGCTCTACCAAAATAGTTGACGGCTGCCGAGCAATCCGGTCAAAGCCTCCGCATAAAAATAATCGCCATAGATGAGCGGCGTGTCGATATTTTTCCCGGTTGGGAAGTTGCCTGTCGCATGCCTCACAATGGCTTCATCCTCCGCTCCATAGGCGGCGCACTGCGTATCAATCGCTTGCAACAATCGCAGCGCGCATCGTTCATACATCCCGCCTTGATCCGCCGGCAATAGACGCGCAAGGAGCAGCATGCCGCTGGCGGCAATCGCCGCGGCCGACGCATCGCGAGGAGCATCTGTGTAATCGGGAAGTCTGAAATCCCAATAGGGAATACCATCTTCGGGCAGATTGGCCATAAAATAATGCGCGGTCTGCTGGCTCGCCCGCAAATATCGCTCTTGGCCCGTATAACGATAACAAATCGCCATCCCGTATATCGCCCAGGATACGCCTCTGGCCCAGGCCGAGTCCGGCGAATAACCTTGACCGCCTAATGCCGACTCGCGTTCGCCGGTCTCCGCATTAAAACATACGATATGATGTACGGAACCATCCGGTCGTATAAACTGGCCCAGCACCGTATCGGCATGGCGCACCGCAATATGCCTGTACCTCGCATCTCCGGTTTCTTCCGTCGCCCAGAACAGCAGGCTAATATTCATCATGCAGTCAATAATCGCCCAACCTTCGTTATGTTTTTCATTCCGCCACACATAGCTGTTCCATGCCCGTATGAAGTTGCCTTGCGGATTAAAGCGCCCGGCCAGAATGGACGCCGCCTTTAAGGCGCGTTGCTTGGACTGTTCATCCCCCGTAAGTTTGTAGCTGGCTACAGCGCTCAGACACCACATGAAACCTACGTCGTGATGCAGCTTTGCAAATTCGTCAAGCGCCTCATCCTGCGCCGCTTCGCATGTCTGCGCAAGCCGCTTCAAGCTCTCGTCGCCTTCTTCTCTGTAAGCAAGCCATAGCAGACCCGGCCAGAATCCCGATGTCCAGGCGCTTGCCGCGGTTCGATCATACTTGCCCGCCAGACTCGCATGAGGGAAGCCGACTCCGATCGTCTCGCTCATTGCTTTAATCTTGCCCGCCGTACGCCGCCATGCGTCTTGCGCCCATTGCTGCTTGTCCAACATCCTGACCCTCCTCTCGCGTAATCTCTTTATTTGATTCGCATTTTGATTTGAAATCGATAGATTCCAGGCGCGACCTTGCCTGTATTCCAACGCAGCGGCACCGTTATGACCGATGGGAAAATAGAGACGGTACGCCTCGCCAATGACCCCGGATCCAATACAAATGAATGGCCTGACGCCCTCAGCATCAATTGGCGTTGATGCAGAACCTCCACTTGAATGCGTCCGTCCGCCTGAGCAACGGCTGCGCGATCCGTTACAATCGGCTCCACGATCGCGATATTGTCGCAAGCAAGACGCACATCGATTTCATACCGCTTGATGAAGTCGTCGCCTTCCAATTCATAATCAATCCTGTAGAAAGCGGCGCAATCATAGCAGCTGCCTTCGTCCATGGCCTTGAGCTTGCCGTGAACAACGGCTGCAGCCCCGGCAGCCCCATTCTCATTCTCGCGGCTGTCCGCATTGTTTACTGCGGCAGCCTTCGCATAGGCATCATGTTCGTACAGATTGCTGTACAATCTACCTTCCCGGGAAACCTCAATTCTTGGCGCAATCGGCTCTTCCATGCCCGGCATTGCTTTCGGCATATTAAACTCCTCGTACTGCCGATACACGGTCATCCCGCCCAGCTGCACAGCGCCGACGGCCCGATGCCATAAGTAACCGACTGTCCCTCCGGTCGGGGCATTGCGAACCGCTGAGCAACTGATCGTTGCCATCCATTCATGCGATCGCAATTGATGGACCGCCAGCTCCTTGTATGACTTGGCGCCGAACAAGATTTCGGAAGGAAGCTTCACCTGGTCCCGCGTATCATCCCTGTCCTCATGTTCCCGCTGCCCGGATTCAGCGCCGTAGGCCAACGCTACAGCCAGCGCATCTGCACGATTAATGGTGGGATGGATACAGCCATGTTCGAACAACTGCTCATGCATCGGACCATAACCGAACCGTCCATCGGCAGAACGAATGCAGCTTGCCAAATAATTCGTATGGAGCCGAGCCGCCCGATAAAAGGCGGCATTTTTGTCAGCCAGCAGCATAAAGGCCATCTGGGAACCATGCGCCGTTTTGCTGCCGAACAGCGTCCATTTGTAATTGCGGCTTCCAAAGGAGTTGTCAATCGATCCGTCGGGATAAACCATCTCCATATGTTTGGCAAGCGCAAGCAGAGCGGCCGACATGACCTTGGGATCGCCCGTGAGTTTGGCGTATTCCGCCATGACCCCGAGACTCATATCGAGGTTATAGCCGATATCGACCGTACTTGTCATTTGCGTAAAAGGGCGCATTCTCGTCTTCTCGCCAAACAACCATCCGTCACGGCTGAGCCTGGTGTCGATGCATCCATGCATAAGCCGCTTGGCTTGCCCGCCGTATTCGGGTTTGCCCAAGATTCTATCCGAAAGCAGCAAAGCCAACGCAGAGGACAAATAATAATTGACATTGGTATCGCCGCCATCCCCGAACGTTGCGGATACCCAAGCCGCCGCTTTGGCAATGACGGGTTTAAGCGCCTCGCCATCTTCTTGATCCGTCAGTTGATCGTAGGCATGACATAAGGCAAGCAGCTGGAAAACCGTCGTTCCTTTCCAATCGGCTTCCGGCTCATTGCGCCAAGCTCCGTCTCCCTCCTGGGCGGCTATGATATAACGAAACAGAGAGCGTGCCGCATCTCTGTATTTCTCTTCTTTGCTGATCGAATATAAATAATAGAGCGGGAAAATCGCATCTCCGCTGCGGCCATGAACGGTCTGACAGCCCGTACACCAAATACCGCCCAAGCTGCCGTTCCATACATCCCGCACCTGTTCCTCAACAAGCAAATCGCAGCAATGCCGCAGGATGTCCAGCATAAGGGCTTCCCCCCTCTCTCCTAAGGGCGTTTGATAAAAGCACTATAGCTTGCAATAAAAGATTCGTACGCATCGGGCGGAAGTTTCAACAAATCGTTTGTTGCTTCCATATGCCTCGCCAAGCTGCCAAGCAGAGACCGGATTTCCTCTTCATACGCCTGCTCAATTGCCAAATTGCGCTGCTCCTGCGGATCTTCCACGACATCGTACAATTCAAGAAACAGCTCATTCTTAAACATATCCACAATAAGCTTGCGCGCTCCGCGCACCACGCTGCGTTGGAAGTTGCCTCTCGCTCCATTGCCGTCAAATTGTATAAAAAGATCTCTATTCATCAAGGAATCCCCGGGCGCATCATCCGCTTCTTGCCGCTCGCTTCTTAAAAGCCGCAGCAAGGACTCTCCTGAGAATGACGCCTCTCCGTCAAGCTGCAAATAATCGGCTAGCGTCGGCATTATATCTACGGCGCTGACCGGTGCTTCTACCGTTAGCGGGGCTACGCGGCTGTCCGCCGGAAATTTCATGAACAACGGCGTCCGTACCGACTCCTCGTACATGCACATTTTCTGATATAGCCGATGCGAGCCGAGCATTTCGCCATGATCGCTTGTAAAAATCACTAACGTTTCATCGTAAATCCCCTGAGCCTTCAGCTCGTCGATGAGGAGCCCCACGCAATGATCCAGCAGCGATACCAGACCTAAATAGACCTGCCAGACGGACCGCCACTGCTCCTTCGTATAACCGTTGCCGATGGCTCCGGTCAGATTATAAAGCTGAAGCGGCGATTGCCCGTATGACCACAACGCCACATTGTCCGGAATCGGCTCGTCCTTGTACATCGAGTACCATGGCTCCGGCACATCCAGCGGCGGATGCGGCGCGACAAACATCGCATTCAGCAGCAGCGGCTTGCCGCGATCCCGGCCGCGAATCGCATCCAGCGAGGTTTTGGCAATATATCCGTCATAAAAATAGTCGAGTCCTTCCTCGTAGCAGCCCGTAGTTGGAATCGAATACCGTTTAATCCGCGTTGTGGTTCCCGCCACCATCTCGGGCACGATGCCTTTGAAAGCGGGGCCGCCCGGGTGCCGCTTGCCATATTGCTTCAAGAAGTCGCCATAATGATCCTCCAGCGTATGCCAATGCGTCCTGGAGCAGCTTTGCTGAATATCCTTTCTGTTGAAATGCTGTTTACCCGTATGCCAGCTATCCCATCCCTCTTCCATCATGCTGTACATATTGGCGGTTCCCGGTCGCACATAACCATACTCGGCCTCGAGCGGCTCCCAAGGATTGATAAGCGAACCGTTGACATTCGGATATAGTCCGCTAAAGAACGCCCCTCTTGCCGGCACGCAAAGCGGGGAAGCGCAGTAAGCTCTCTCGAACGAGGCGCTCTCCTCCTTCAGCCTGCTTACATTCGGCATATAACGCTCGTTCACGACATCGTAGCGCAGTTGATCCGCCATAATGACAACCACATGCGGCTTGGCGAGTTTGCCCGGCGCTCCCTCCTTGCCATGCACATCTCGCGATTGCTTGCCATATGTGCCCGGCGTGTCCCGACCGTCTTGCTCACCTTGCTTCTCCATCTGCTCCCATCCTTTCGAGCTGCACAACCCCTGCCGCAGCTTCCGTAAGCAATACGCCCTTCGACACTTCCACCTGTTCGCTCCGTTGCTTGCCATCAGTCGATCGGCTGTGTACACGCCATATTCCGTTTGCTATATCCGTAACGAGTATTTTGCGCCTGCTTCCTGACTCATCGGCGGCGATTGTCAGCTTCCCATCCAATAACAACCCGCTTCGGCTGAAAAACACAAGCCAGCCCTGCACCTGAACGCCAACGGCGTCTCCCGGATTCTTTACTGCTCCGCCTTGCTTTGCTTCTCCCGTCTCTACCGCTTCAACCAGTCTTGCTTCGGCAGCCTGCTCGCCGTCATGATCCTTGATCTGTATCGCGTGCAGGAACAAATCCCGTTCCGCCGCTTCCTTCGGCCTCACTTCTATGCGCCAGGCGCCTTGCTCGACCGTTGCCGCAAAATCATTTGCATAATGGACGCCGCGCGACTCGAATTGACGTCCCTCCCCGCCAACAGGTTCAATCGCCGCTTGCTTCGGCAGCAGCGTATCCACCGCCAGCTCTCCGCCGTAGCCATCCTCGCTGCGAGCGATGACGGTCCGCTTCCCCGATATCTCGGGCTTCTCGATGCTGTGCAAGAGCCATGCCTTCTCAAAGAGCTTGCCAGCCGCCTCCACCGCATCGAATACGATCAGAACGGCGGGCACTCCGGCTTGTTTCAGGTTTAGACAAACAAATGAACGTGTATAATGGCGTACCTTCTTCGAATAAGCCTTGGTCAGATCGCCTTTCAAATAGGAATAATCGGGTTCTTGCCGATCGGGGCCGAAGCTGTGCGCAAGCACCTTGCCTCGCTCGTATTCGCCGCCAAGCAGCTCCTCCATGTTTTGCGGAGGTTTGCCCGCTCCGGGCCAGCGCTGCCCGCCATCCATTACATTCGGCCAGGTCAGCTTGCCGTCCACAATGTACGGCTGCTCCTGCAGCTCGCCCGGATCATACACGAGCATGGCATTATGCGCGACCGTCCGCTTGAAATAATATTTATTATGCGGCGATTGGTATTTGCCCGAGGAACCTTTGTAAATACCCGAATCGATCGCCAAATAACCTTTGTAATAAATTTGAAAGGCTCCCGCGTCCAGATGCTGATGATTATTGTATTGATACATCCCGATTTTCATCTCCACAAGCGCGGCAGAGGATTGTTTGTCGATAACTGCCCCCTCATTCCAGCCCGTGCGTGCGATCATAATCCCTGCCGGCTCCTCAAAATATCGGGTAAGCGGCAACTCGCTTATCGGCTTCGTGCCGAGCTCGGGATTATGAAACAAAATAGCAAACAGCAAATACATGTCCGGAATGACCGGATGCTCGATCCGCTGCTGCTCCAGGAAATACCCGTTGCCATAATAGTTGCCTGCCATTAAATAAACGAGCGGGAACAGCTTTATATATTCATTTTCCGCATACAACGGATTATCGGCATCCCCATCACGCAGCAGCTTGCCGTCGGGGCGACGGGCGTAAATCCACTGATAGCCGACCCGCTCCTGACGGGGATCAAATACTTGGGCATGCCCCATTCTACCGAAAATCCACGTGGCGAACAGCTCTGCCTGGTAACGATAGCTGCCATAGTTGTCTCCCTGATGATGCCAGCCCGATGGATAAAAGAAGTTGCGCGCGGGAACGAACTCCTCCAGAAAGCGACCTGCGGCGTAGTCGTATATCTCAGGGTCATCTTCGTAAATCGCAATGCCGGCGGCCATCATATCGCGCATTAGCATCCATTCGCTTGTATGTCCGACAAAAGCCCCTTCATGTATCGGCGGATATCCGCATTCCAGGAGCGAAGCGAGTCTTTTCAACTCGATAACCAATCCTTTTTTCTCATCCTCGTCAAGCAGCGCATTGCACCAGTCATATACTAACGCGATCGCAATCATCAGACGTCCGATTTCTCGTGAAATATCCTGCAAATTGGGATTGAAAGCGCGACGCGACGCAATCAACGCCAGTTTTTTGGCTTTTAATCCGATTGAACGTTCTTCCAGCACTACATATTGCAGCGCATACGATTCAATTGCATAGATGATGTCGAGCGTGCTTCGCATCGACAGTTGCAGCCAATCTTCCCCCCGCAGGGGAGCAAACGCCTTCATTCGATCCCACATACTCCCCATATCCGCATGCTGCAGCCGCTTCCGCAACAGCGCAAGATCGGATTTCCGAAGAAACAAACAAGGTCTCTCCGAAGGCGGCGTCATCGACGGTTTTTTCCACATCGGCTCTCACCACTTATTTTTCGATATATTCGCTGGGCGACGTTCCTTTATATTGCTTGAACACTTTGCGAAAGTGTTTATAATCCGCATAACCCACCTGTCTGGCTATTTCCGTTATGCTGAAACCTCTGTTCTCCATGAGCTGAACGGCAACATTCAAGCGATATTCCGTCAAATATTGCAAAAACCCCACTCCGCTCTCCTGCTTGAACAACCGGCTTAAATACGCCGAATTGTAGCCCAGCTTGTCCGCAATGGCGACGATCGACAAATCATGCATATATTCGCTTTGAATCAGCTTCTGCATGGCTTCAATCACTTGTTTGCCTTGCAGCGGCTGCTCCGGCGTAACCGCTACAAGCGCTTCCCTCTGATGCCCCTGCGCCGTCAGCATCGTCTCGATTCGATTTAATGCCGCGCGAATCTCGCTGCGATTAATCGGCTTCAAGATATAATCGAAGGCTCCGTAATGAATCGCCTGTTTCGCATAGTCGAAGTCGCTATAAGCGGAGAAGATGAGTACGGGAATCGTCTTTCCGAGCGCTCTCATCTCCTGCAGCAGCTGCAGTCCGTCCATCTTTGGCATCCGAATATCGGTAATGACCAGATCAAAGCTTTCCCGCTCCAGCCATTCCAGCGCCTGTGCGCCATCTCTGGCGGCAGCAGTCACTGTAAACTGGGGACAATCCCGTTTAATGACCTTCTTCAAACCTTCCAGCATCCAAAATTCATCATCTACGATCAATGTCCGTAACATCTGCCGCTCCTCCTTCTAGGCGGATTACAATGCGCGTTCCTTCCCCGGGTTTGCTCCAAATCGTCATACTAAATCGGTCGCCGTACAGCATGTTTAAGCGATAGTAGACATTACGCAATCCGATATGATCGGAAGCCGTCCCGCCTTCCCCTTCCTTCTGCCGCAGCTCGGCCCGAATCTGATTAAGCCTCTCCTTGGCAATGCCGATACCATCGTCTGCGAAGGTAAAGATGACCGCATCGCCATCCATCTTGGCCTCCACGCGAATATGTCCCTGATCCAGACCGGGGAAGCCGTGATTAACCGCATTTTCGACGAGAGGTTGGAAGATCAGCTTCATAAAGCTCATTCGCCTAATCTCGGGATCTGCCTGCAGCTCCAACGTAAATTTCATCGGAAAACGAACATTGACGATACTCATATAGGACAACAAATGGGTTAGTTCTTCCTCGACCGTTGCCGTGGAACCGCCGGTAATACTGTATTGCAGCATGCGCGACAAGGAATGGCTGACCTCCGAAATCTCTTCCCGATCATAGACTTCCGCAATGCAAGCAATGGTGTTGAGCGTGTTGTATAGGAAATGGGGGTTGATCTGGGCTTGCAGCGCCCTCATCTCCGAATTTTGGAGCTGGATTTGCTGTTGATACTCCCTGAGCTGGGATTGAAACACCTCGTTATTCATCCGGTGCAGCTCGGTGATCATCCGATTGAAACTGATGCTGAGCCGCCCTATTTCATCCCGGGTCATAACAGGCAACCCCGTCTCGAAATTCCCCTTGCCGACTTCCGCCATACGATGTTCCATCACTTTAAGCGGTTTGGTGATCATTCGGCTCAGCGCTGTTGCCAGCAACAAAATTACGACCAGCGCCGCAATAGCCAAAATAACGATAAAGGTACGAATGCCGTACAGTCCGGAAGCCAGCTCCTCGAACGGAACCGAACCGATGATTTTCCAGCCTGTCTCCGAGGAGGTATAGAAACCGGCCAACATTTGCACGCCCGCATAGTCGAACTGGATAAATCCGGATGACTCCTGCTGCACTTTCTTAAACAGCTCTTCGTCCTTCAGCCAATCCGGCAGCGTCTGCGACGGCAATATCGGCTCGCCATCGGCTGTCATCATCCATACATGCCCGGAACTGCCGAGCTGAATATTTTCGCTCATGCTCTTGATGGTCTGAGGCGAGAAGTCGATGAGCAGCGTTCCCTTTGTCTTGAACTCGCGGTTATCCGTTATGCGGGCGGAGAAGGTTACGACCTCTTCTCCTTTCACATACGTTTGCGGATGAGCCTTATTCAGCCTGAAATGGGTCTGCTCCTTCACCGACTGATACCAGGGATCATCGTGGAAATTATAATGAAGTTTGGCTACATCGCCTGTCCCGTTATAGACAAGCAAACCGTGATCCGTCACCATGAATATACCTTTGAAGTCCTCGCGGAAGTTGCCGATATTTTCGAAAAGACTGCGTACGTTGCGCTCGGCATAGATCGACGATGCCGTTCGTTCCTCCGTCCATTCGTATAAAATCGTCTGCACATCCGAATTGAAGCGAATAATATTGCTCACCCGTTCCATTTCCTGCACAAATGCATCGAGTCTGCCGCCCACCTGCTTGGAAATTTCCAGCGTATATTTCCCCAACTCCTCTTCGAATGCCGACTTCGACTGTTGAAAGAAGAAGGCGGCAAAAAACAATACGGGTACAAGCCCGATCATAATAAAGATGATCAGCAGCTTATTGCGCATATTCATATTGCGGAAGATTGCGGTTTTTTTGATGAGCAGCTTCATATACCCGGATTCCTCTCCATGCCGTGCCGATTCTACTTAACCTTTCACCGCTCCGGCAACGCCTTCTACGAAATAACGCTGGAACACGATGAAGATAATGATAATGGGAAGCAACGAAATCGTTGCGGCGGCCGCCATGCCTGTCCAATCTATACTATGCTCGCCTACGAATTGGTACATGCCGACACCAAGCGTGCGCAGCTCCGGCTTATTAAGCGTAAAGACCAGCGGCAGCAGGAATGAATTCCACGCCCACATAAATTGCAAAATGGCGGTTGTGGCAAAAATCGGCTTCGACAGCGGCAACATCACTTGCACGAAGGTTCGGATAAATCCTGCGCCGTCGATTTCCGCCGCTTCTTCAAGCTCCTTCGGCAAGCCGCTGAAATGTGCGGTAAACAATAAAATAAACAAGACATGCGCGCCGCCAACCTCTGCCAATATAATGCCCGCCAGCGTATTATTCAACCCGAGCGCATTAATGAAAACGTATATGGGAATGATCGTATATCCCTTTGGCATAAACATCGTAGCCGTAATCGCGGACATAAACACAATTCTGCCCGGGAACTTGTAGCGGCCTAGCGCATACCCTGTCATCGCGCAAACCGCGATCACAATCGCTACTACGGAAACCGTAATAATGGTTGTATTAAGAAAATAGGTGGAGAAATTGGCTGTATCCCATGCCCTTGCATAGTTTTCGAATTGCAGTTTTTCCGGCAGCAAGCTAAAACCTTTCGTAATATACTCCGTGTTTGTTTTCAACGAAGCGGCAATCATCCACACGAACGGATAGATCCAGATGATTCCGATCAGACTCAATATAATATATACAAGCGCTTTGCCGATTCGTTTTTTCTGGGCGTACAGCATAACGGCTTCCCTCCTTGCGACCTTAATGCGCGGCCTTCTTGCCGCCTGAACGTTTAACCAAAATACCTAATATCAATGAAATGAACAAGATCGCAATCCCATAGAATATGCCTGCCGCGGACGCAAATCCGGATCTTGGCATGCCCATGCCTTCGAATGCATAACGATAAATATATAAATCAACCATATCGGTGCTGAATGCAGGACCGCCGTTTGTCATTGATTTCACAAGATCAAATACATGAAGCGCGTTAACCGTCGATAGCAGCAGAATCACGCTTCCTACCGGCAGCAGCAGCGGGATCGTAATATAGCGGAAGGATTGCACAGCGCTGGCCCCATCCACCTTGGCAGCTTCATAAAGCTCCTTGGGCAAGGATTGCAGCGCGGCTAACCAGTAGACCATCTTCATCCCGAAGGTTTTCCATATCCCTACGGCAATGACAATCACCAACGCGGTATCCATCGAACCCAGCCAATCGATCGGCGCGCCGATGATTCCGATCTTCATCAGGATTTCATTGACTAACCCGTTATAAGAACCGAAGATAAAACGCATGACAACGCCAATGACCGCGGTGGTTGTAACAACCGGCAAGAAGTAGAGGGTACGAAACAGGGTAGCTCCCTTTAACCAATTCGAATTGAGCGTGATGGCCATTAACAGCGCTAACGGCAATTGAATGATGACCAGGAAAAACATAAAGATAAAGCTGTTTTTAAAAGCGTTCCAGAAGAGCGGATCGCGAACCGTCTCTACATAGTTTTCGAACCCTATAAAATCCTTTAGCGGCCCAAACCCGCTCCAGTTGTAGAAGCTGTATACATAACTCATGATGATCGGATACAGTGTAAAAGCAAGAAACAGGACCAACTGCGGTAAAATAAACAAATAACAATAAAACAGTTTTTTGCGTCTTATTCGGCTCATTTTTGATGAACCCGCGGTTTCCTTCATCATGAACCTCCCCTCTGGCAGTACAACCGCCGGCGGAGCGCTTCCTCGCCATTTATAAGAAAGCGCCGCCGACGTTTCTGTCTACTTTTTCAATGCGTCATAATCACTTTGCGTATAGTCCTTCGACGGATCCCAATTCGGGAACGTAAAGTCGTCTCTGCTTACTTTCACGCCCGTGGCGCTTACTTTATCGATTGCATCCTGCAGACCTTTGTTCATTTTGCTCGCATAATCCTTCATGAGCGCAGCAGCGTCCAACTTGTCATCCACCAGCAAGTTCAACAACAGTTCGCCAAACGTCGGTTTAATTTTGGTTTGACGAATATGGCCGAGCTCGCCAATTACAAGCGCCGTCTCCGGATTGGCGATGGCATAATTCGGACTCTCGCGCATTGTATCTTGATGAATATTGAAGAATACTTTATATTCCGGATACGGATACAACGATTCGTCCGCGTTCAGCTCATCAATCGGCGACAACGAGGCCCCGCTTTGAATCGTGCTTTTGAAAAATTCTTTGGAGGCGAACGCCTCTTCAATATATTTGCCTGCCGCTTCCTTGTTTTCGGATGTGGCAGACAGCATATAACCTGCCGTGTTGGCGACTGTATAGCCGTAATAAGGCTGTTCGCCATCCTGTTGAGGCACGGCTGCAATGCCGAATTCGGCATCCGGCGCATCACGTTTGATCTGCCACATGCGGTGACGCGGATCAATCAGGAAGGCTGCCAAATTTTCGCCGAAGTACACGTTAGCCTCAGCCGGTTTCATGCTGTAGGATGCCGGCATGATGCTGCCATCCTGCTTCATTCCCTGCAGCAGCTCGATCGCGCCGATCCACTCCGGCGTGTCGAACAAATAGGTGCCGTTTTGCAGATTAAAGCCCGGCATATCCCCTTGGGTCGGAACCTTGGAGGCCGTAAGCCCCAATATCATTTGATCAAGAGCTACCGGCTCGCCGCCGGCAAATACAAGGCCGAACGTCTTGCCGTTTCCTTTTTCCGTAATCGCTCTGGACATCTCGCGGAGCTCGTCCCATGTCCCTGGCGGTTTCTCCGGGTCCAATCCGGCATCGCGCATCACCTTTTTGTTGTAATACAGCAGCGAGCGATGGTTGAGACCGCGCAACGGCCAAGTGTACGTTTTGCCATCGATCATATTCACGCCTTCCTGGAAGGAACCTTGCATGAACTGATTTTTCCAATCGGCGGAAACGAATTCATCCAGCGGCGCCGCCCAGCCATTCTCCACGATTTGTCGTGCGTCCATCCCTTGCGGGCTCAGGAAGATATCCGGCAGATCATTGCTGGCGATCGATGCCTGAATCGCGGTATTATACTCCGATGTTGGCATATATCTGACTTCAACCTTGATCTCACCCTTGTACTTCTCATTGAATTGCTTGGTAATAACCATGCCCGGGCTATCTTCGCCCTTCCAGAAGTCGTCAAACCCCGCAACGGTAATCACCGCTTCCTTCTTCTGCTCCGTACCCGGATTTTGGGTTGGGTCCGGCTTTTGACCATTGTCGCTGCCGTTGCTGCATCCCGAAATCATCAGTATGACCGCTATCGCTGGCGCTACCATTCGAAACACCTTTTTCAAAACAACTCCCCCTCTTTCATTTGATTGCGCTTACAACTTTATTGTATGGGGAACCGTACCGCTTGAATATGAGCCATGTTCATACATTATGGGGGTTATTTTTTACTTTTCAACCCCCAACACGGCAAAAAAGGATCAGAACAGCCTCTCGGCCGATTCTGACCCTTCCGTATTACTGAAATACCGCGAACTTCAGGTCCTGCTCCAGCAAATAATCGATGATGTCCGGCAGCGCGTCCAGCGTTGCCTTTTTCTCGTGCATGACGTAGATGCCGCCCGAGGCGTCGATCGTCTTGAAATATCGGATGATCTCCTTCGAGGTAGCGGCCTGCCAGTCCTTAGGATCGCGGTTCCACATGAGCATCTTCATTCCGAGCTCCTCCGCCGCAATCGCCATGTCGTCATTCAGAGCGCCATATGGCGGACGGAACACGGATACCAACGCATCGCTGTGTTTTCCAATGACCTCGTTCGCCTTCGCTATGTTGGCGGAGATGTCATCCATCTCCTTCGTGGTCAAATTACTATGATCCCAGGAATGATTGCCGACCGCCATCCCCTGCTCCGCCGCATAAGCCGCTTCAACCGTATAACGGTCGGCGTTGCGCCCTATGAACAAGAACGTGCCCGCTACCCCGCGCTCGCGGAGCAGATCGACGATCGCCTTCGTATAATCCGATGGACCATCGTCGAAAGTCAATGCGACGTACCCCTTCGGCAGACTGTAGACGGTAGAGCCTGGATCCAGCGTCATTACTTCTACATGCTCGAATTCCGTAGCTAGGGAAGCCACCCCGCCCTCGATTGACTCGACGTCGGAGTGGTCGCCGACTGGCTCTGTTGCGCTCTGGTCGGTCGTTTCGGAACTGTCATCGCCCGTTCCCGCAGACCCCGAATCCCCTTGATTCGACGTAAAATCCGCTTCCGTCGAGCCACCACTTCCTGCTCCAACGGTTGCCAAGGAAGCGGCTCCGCTAGCCCCCTCCGTCAGAGAGGCATGTCCGTTTGCTGCTCCGGCCCCCAGAACCCCGTTGTCCGTTCCTTCGAAGATAACGGTCTGATGCTCGCTTAATGCTTTCGCATCATCGATGTAGATCTGACCCTCCAGCTCGAACCAAGCAAGGAGAAGCATGCAGGTCAGCATTAAGAGACGAAGCGACTTCAGCGCATACCTGCGCATGTTAACAGGCAGGTATGGGCGAAGGCGGATAGAGGAGACTCTTATGACTGCTCCTACTTTAGCGGCCATGGCTTCAAGCGACAAGCTGCTGCTTCCCGCTTCCTCTATAACCGCTGCCGAAGGAGAGGTACAGGCAACCTCTGACTCTGACTCAGGCAGCTTGCCGGCACGCAAGGACTCCAGCATGGATGCATATTCGGCCGAGCAGTCGAAGTAATACGATTCGCCGCCGTGCTTGCCGATCTTAACTATTGAACTTAAGTATGTAAGCTTAAACGGATCGTATTGCGCATAAGGAGACAGACGAGCGCGTCCCGTCGATAGCGGAGCCAGTCTCCCCAGCCCCTGGTAAGTCAACTCGTCCAGCTGAAGCTCGAGCTCTCTCGGCGCGTTGGCCTCGCTGCCTGCGTCAACGCTTATCCTTATGACGTAGCGGCCCTGCTTGTCCTCTACCGACAATAACTCTAACGTTCGCAAGGAATCCCTTTTCATCCTCAACCTTCTCTTCCGATCGGCGCGGACATCCGGTTCGTGAAGTCGCTGATCATGTTGGCCAGATACACTTTCTCTTGATGCGTCGTCTCGTACTTCTGCTTCAAGTGCTGATGCTCGACATCCTGTCTGCCAATTTTCTCCTCGAGCTCATGAATGCGTTTGTTCTTCTCCGCAAGCACATCATTGTGTTTGACCTGCAGCGAGCCGTACTTCTGCTTCTCCAGCTCGATTACGCTCTTCAGCTCCTCGATCTCGGCCGTCATCCGTCTCTCCAGCTCGCGGTAATCCTCGGCTACCTGATCGACCTTCATATTCTTGTCGACGATTTTCTGCTCCAGATCCAGGATGCTCTTCTCCCGCTCCTCGATCACCCTCGTCAATTGCTTTACATCGCGGTTTAACCGATCGATATGTCCGCCAGAGTGCGCGAGGCGATCCTGCAGCTCGCTATTCTGGAGCTCCGTATGCTGTTTGGCCTGAATCATTTGTTCTACCGCAAGCACGAGATCCAGCGACTTTTTGTCCATACGGGACTTCTGAATGAAGATGGAATCCTGGGGTGACTGAACCGGAGTCTCGGAGATTTCCTCGGAGCTTGGGGGAGCAGGCTCCTGACTTGCTAGTTCTTGCGAACGATCCTCCTGTCCCTCCTGGGTACCCTTCTTACGAAAAAAAGGGGAAATCATAGGTTATCATCACCTTTTCAAGGATTATGTAGGAAATTGTCGAACTAGTTCTGTCTATTATAAAAGATAATAGACCTTTATTAGCGGGACTATATATCCATTTTCAAGAAAAGGAACTTTTGAACTAAAGACAGACATTCGACTCGCTTAATTGGGTCTATTTTCCTATACACAACTAGATGAGCCAGGCTGCATTCTTTTGGCGGGGCTACTGCAACCCGATTTTTTCGGGTTGCAGGAGCAAGAATCCCCCGTACAACAAAAAAAGCCGTTTCACGAGGAAACGACTTTTTTCAACTCTACACGATGAATTTCAATTGATTGCTTCTCGTCTTACAGGCCAGCCGGAGCTCCGAATAAACCCATCAGTTGCTCAAGCGTCACCGTATCGGTCGGCAGTGCCTCGAATTCCGGCTTCTTGCCGATGTCCGAATATTGACCGTTGAACGAAACGCCGAACTTCGCCTTCTGACCGCTCTCCGCATCGTTCACTTCCATGCTGATCTTGCCGCTCTGATACACCATGTAATCATCCTTGATCGCGCCTGTCATCTCCAGCGTATTCACCTTCAGATCGTTCTGGAGAAGGTTAAGCAGCTCCGTCTTGTTCGTCTCCCAATCCGCCTTGGCCTGCTCCAGGTCGGACTTCTGCACTTGCAGTGCCTCCAGCGCGCCTTCGTTGGCTAGCAGAATATCAAGCACCTTCGGCAGCACGTCGTTCACGATCGTCTCTACCGTTTGAGGATAGTTCTCTTCTGTAATCGCGAACTTCACGACTTGATCCGCCTTCACGCCTTCCGGCAAGCCGGCATCCGCCGCTTTTACTTCGCTAAAGTAAGTCTTCTCATCGAAGCTGTCCAGCAGCGTCTTGGACAGATCCTGAATCAGCTTCTGCTGGGCGGCAGGATCCATGTTTAATTCCGTACCCTGCTGCTCAGCCAGCTCCTTCAAGTCGATGGCCACATACTTGCCTTTGGTTTCCTCGGGCAGTGGAAGCATCGGAATCTCCGGCGGCTTCACGTACAGCATTTCTTTGGTCATAATCATCGGAATCGCGAGCTTCATCTCCATCATGCCCGGCAGCACGAATTCCATATTCATATCTATGCGCATGGGCTCTTTCGCGTAGGTGGCATCTACCTTAATCGTCGCGTCCTGGAACATGCCCGTCAGGCTGGCAACAGGCAGGCCGCTGGCCTCCGCTTCAGGAATCGATGGCAGCTCCAGCTCGTCAAGCTGGATGTTCATCGACATCTTGAAGGCATCCGCCTCCGTCGTTTTGGCCATTGCTGCCTGCATGGCCGCTTTCGGCGGCGCACTGTTCGAGCAGCCTGCCACGATCAATGTAAGAATTAGAAGTGCAGTAAATCCCATTCGTTGTACTAGCTTCATGGTTCCCCTCCGTCTATTTTTTTCACAGCACCTCCATTCTATACGAAAATTGGAAGCTTTAGAAGCAAACAGGTCTTAATTCGTTCCCAAGACACTGGGTCAATGGTCGCATGACGCAAGAAAAACCCGATTCGGCATTCATGGCCAAACCGGGCATATGTCTCTTTCAAGCGTTCCTTCGAACGTTTCTTCATGCGTTTCATCAATCGTTTCTTCGAGCGTTTCGCAACCTGCTCGCAGCATTACCCCTGCGGGTTATTATGGCTAACGTGGTTGCGCTGCTTCGTCTTTTTGGAGCCCGAAAGAGGAGCCTGCAGGCTCTCGTTATGGTCTTTCCGATTCTTCTGGTTATGAGGCACGCTATCCGGGTTAGGATAGGAATCCGGCTTGGACATGGTCTGACCTCCTGCAAGGTTGGAATGCCGCTTGCTTGGAACAGCTCCTAGCTTCGCGGATGACTCAAGTCTGACGGCTGATCGAAGTTCAGCGAATCTTGATGCCGCCGATCGTTTTTATCCTGCTGCAGTTGCTGCGCATGATGGCTGTTTACCGGCTCTGCTTCCAGAGCCTCTACGACGTTAGACAAATTTTTGTCCGCCGAGCCCTTTGCTTTGGACATACCCCATCACTCCTATGCATGTGTTAATGACTGCAATGCTTGAGCGCACTCGTGAATATGCCGCTTATAATCATGGATCAATTGCTGAATCGCATCCGGTCTCTCGTCGATCGACACGTTGTCCTTCTCCACGTCGATTAACTCGACAAGCACCTCGCGACTATCCACATACGTCACCTTGAAATCGAATTCGTACATCGCATGCCCTGCCGAATGAATCGTTACGCGCAATGCCGTCGCGTCCGACTCGTCCCTATGCACCTCGCAGCGATCGGAAGCATTCATCGTCTCCGGAAGCGTGCGGCTCCAAGCGTCCGCCAGCTGCTGCGGATCAATGCGAAGCTGGTCTGATTTGGCCATTGTGATCTAACACCTCCACACTCGTTAAGATGCGAAGGAACATCCCCTTTTATCCGCCGTCGCCATACAAAAAAACCGTCCAGCCGCAAAGGCTGAGACGGTTGGAGCAAACTTCAGATATGCACGCATTAATCCGGCAATGCAAAACTGTCCCCCGTCTCTCGAATCCAGGCGGCGAGACGTTCGTTTAATTCTCGTCTTTTGTTACGGTATTGGGCCTGAAAAACGAGATTGACTTGCTCATACGGGTCTTCGTTCAAGTTATACAGCATGATAGCATGTCCCTCCGCACAGACGTATTTCCATCCGTCCCGGGTCGTCACGCCCCGCCACGGTTCCGCGGCCGATTCCCTGGCATCCAGACATTGCAGAAAAGCGGAATCCGGCTCTGCGGAAGGAGTGCGCCAACCCAACCGATAATGGGAATAATCGGTCCCCTGCATCCAGTCCGGCTTCTCGATGCCGCATAACCCCAATGTAGTGGGCGCAATATCGACATGATTAACAGGAGCTGTGACATTCCCATTGCGCCGCCCTTCATAATGCGGCTGTTCGCCGCTAATAATAAACGGAACGCGAATGGATTCCTCATACGGAACTACTTTGCCCTCGCAGCCGTGCGAGCCGTGCATATCCCCATGATCGCTGAAAAAGACAATATGCGTGTTGAAAGCAAGCCCCGCATCGAACAATGCCTGGCGCACCCTGCCCACATTCCAGTCCAAATTTTCGATCATCGCGTAGTAGCCGGGCAATGTGGATCGCGCGGAATGCTCGATACGCGGAATCGATGGTACATTGGGACGCAGCTTCACATTGGCATAGGAGTGATTTCGCATCGTACCCTCAGGCGCATAATAAGGATTATGCGGCGGCTGTACCGACAAGACAGCAAAAAATGGAGTGCCATTGCCCGCTTCTTCCTCTTTGCCCCGCTCCCTAATATAGTCGATAAACAGGTTCGTCATCTCATCGGTCTCGAAGCCTGGCAATCTGTACTGAAAAGCGGAGTCGCCTTCGCCTCCATGCACCCAACAATCGTATTGGCTATTATTGTTCTCATAGCCGATCCAATGCTGGAACCCGCCGCGCCGCGACGGGGGTACTATGTGATGGGAGGCGCGCCCATCGCGCTCATCGAATCCGTCCAGATGCCATTTGCCAAAATACGCCGTCTTGTACCCCGCATCATTAAATACATTGGCAATGGTCGGCTGCTCCGGCGGCAATTGCGCCTGATGTGCAGGGACACAGGCATGAGGATAGATGCTTGTCAAAAGCGATCCGCGTGTTGGGCAGCATAACGGGTAGCCCGATACTGCCCTGGTAAAGTTGACGCCCGTACCTGCAAGCGCGTCAATATTCGGCGTATGCACATTGGGGTCGCCATTGCAGCTTAATGCCTGTGCCCTGTGTTGGTCGCCAAAAACCCAAATCACGTTCGGCTTTGATATGGATTGAGTCATATGTAACCAACCTTCTTCCTATTTCAATTGGATGTTGTTTTTATTGATTCCAACGGTCATAGGCCGCTTGATATAGCTCTATCAGGTCTTCAATACCCATCCGTTTCAAGGTGGAGACATATTCATCCCATTTGTCGAACGACGCTCTGCCTACGATAAATTGGGCTTCCATCTGCTTGTAATACGTTTCGATGTCCGTTTGCAACGCGCTTACCCGCGTCTGCTCCTCCGGCGTAAAGTATACGGTCGGGAAAGGACTTTTCAAGTAGGGCTCCAGCAATTGCGGCTGACGGTCGAAGTAACGCTCATCCTCCGCATTTTTCTTCAGAATAATATCTTCTCTCCTATGCTGTGGCGGAGCGGTACCCGGATCAGGTGTGGCTTGTCCTCTCTCCTGCTCGGAGCCGAGGAATACCCAACGCGTTTTCTCCGCGTCAACCCACTCCCAGTTCTCGCCTTCGACTCCCTGAAATATCGTATATGCGCCTTCCTCCGAATACAAATAGTCGACCCAACGCATCGTCGCTTCCGGATGTTTGTTTATGTTCGTAATGGCAAAGGTGCCCCTTGTAATGGTGTTGTTTTTCTTCGCCAGCGGCGTGTCGTTAAACGGACTGGTGAGGGGCGGCAGAACCCGATTATTAATTATTTCCTCTACGTTTGTCTGACCAAGCGGAATCGATGGCAATGCGTATGGAAACATTCCGTAGCCAACCTCGGCGCCTTTGGCATTAAACTCCTGAGCGGTATGCGTCATCACTTCCTGATCGAGCAGCTTCTCCGTGTAGAGTCGGTTCATAAAGCGCAAATACTCCCGGAATCCATCCTCCATCAAGGCATAGCTGACCTTGTCATCCTCCACATAAAAACCTTGCTCCTCTACCAGGCCGAATGCCGGCAGGAAATTATGACGGAGAGTCATCAGATCGGTGGCGGAAACCGGAATTTCGTCAGCCTTGCCGTTGTCGTTTGGATCCTCATTCTTAAAGCGGACCAGCAAATCGACCAGTTCATCGGTTGTCTTCGGCAGGGTAGCCACATTCAGCTTATCTAACCATTTGCCGTTTATCCACAGCATCGGGTTGACTTGCGCGCGCGGCGCGTCGAAAATCATCGGCAACGCATAGATATGGCCGTCCGGCGTCGTTATGCTTTTGCGAATCTCCGGACGTTCATCCATAATCGCTTTCAAATTCGGGGCATACCGGTCAATCAAATCCTCCAGTGGCACCAGAATGCCCTGGCTGCCATAGTTCACTTCCTCCAGCGCCGTCAATCCTGCAGAAAAAAATACATCAGGCAGCTCCATGCTTGCAAATACTAGATTTTTTTTATCGGCATAACCGCTTGCCGGAGGCGTATCGAATTCAAAATGAATATTCGTTTTTTCTTCCATATATTTAAAGAAGTTCATGTCTTTCCATTCCGCATGGATAGCCGCTTTCGGCCCCATCATCTTTAAGGTGATCGGCTCGTCTACGATCGGGTAACCGGTTTGTTGGAAATTTTCCTGCGGTTGATTGGCGGCGCTTCCGGATCCATCCGTACTGCCTCCCGTCGAACCTGTTCCGTCAGGCGTATTCTGGGCACAGCCCGCCAGTATCATCGTTCCGGCAATCGTCATTAACAGCAGCTTTTTCATTGCAATCGCCCTCCTCTTTTTATGTTATACCATTTTCACTGACATTCAGCCCTTAAGCGAACCGATCAGAATGCCTTTGACAAAAAAACGTTGGACGAAGGGATAGACTAGAAGCAGCGGCAACGCGGACACTACCATCACCGCATATTTAATAATATCCGCCACCCTCGCTTGCTCCGCCAATGTTTTCTCGTCCACGCCGTCCATCATCATCTGCGTCATCATCTCTTGCAACACCAGAATTTCCCTCAGAAACACCTGCAACGGAAACAGATTGCGGTCTGACAAATAGATCATCGCATTAAAATATTGATTCCAATGTCCCACCGCATAGAACAGCCCCATGACAGCAACAAGCGGCATCGACAATGGCAGCGCCACTTTGAAGAAGATAACGAAGTGGGATGCCCCGTCGATCTGGGACGCTTCCTCCAGTTCGGATGGGAAATTCATCTGGAAGAAGGTGCGCGATACGATAAGATTCCATACCGCCACGGCGTTCGGCAGCAGAATCGCCCAGACCGTGTTCAAAATGTTCAGGTCGCGTACCAGCAAATAGGTGGGAATCAATCCCCCGTTGAAAAACATCGTAAACACAAACAACGCCATGGCCACATTTTTGGCGGGCACTCCTTTTCTCGAGAGCGCATACGCGCACGGCAGCGTCAGCAACAGGTTAATAAATGTACCTGCTACCGTATAAAACACCGTATTTCTGTAGCCCACCCAAATATCGCGGTTTTGAAAAACGCGCTGATATCCCTCAAACGTAATTTCCTTCGGCAGCAGCACAACTTGCCCGGAGTTGACAAGCTGCGGATTGCTTATTGAAGCGCTTACGATGTAGACCAACGGATACAGCACAACGACAACTAACAACAATATGAAAATCCGATTGCCCAGCAGAAATAGTTTATCCTGTGCCGTTTCAGATATCATGGATCGCCCTCCTTTACCAAAGACTCGTTTCCGTCGTTTTCCTGGCGACATAGTTAAAGGTCAGCAGCAACACGAAGTTAATGATGGAGTTAAATAAACCTACAGCGGCAGAAAAGCTGTATTGCGCCTGCAACAGGCCCACGCGATAGACATAGGTCTGAATGACATCGGAGGACGGCAGGTTTAACTCGTTTTGCAGCAAATAAATTTTCTCGAAGCCTATCGTCATAAAATTGCCCATATTAAGAATGAACAAAATAATAATGGTGGGAGCAATCGCCGGCAAATTGATATGCCATATCCGTTGCAGTCTGCTGGCGCCGTCGATCTCCGCGGCTTCATGTTGATGTGGATCGATACCGGACAATGCCGCCAAATAAATAATCGCGCCCCAGCCCAAGTTCTGCCACTCGCCGGTCAGGACAAAAATCGATTTGAACCAGCTCGGTTCCATCAGGAAACGAATCGGTTCCATGCCCAACTGGTTCAGCAAATTGTTTACGATGCCGGTAGAAGGGTTCAAAAATGTGATGATCATGCCGGACATTACAACGGTAGAGATAAAATGCGGCGCATACGTAACCGTTTGCACAAATCGTTTGTAACGAATCGACCTCAGTTCGTTAAAGGATAACGCTACAATAATCGATACCGGAAACAGCACAAGCTGGTATACGTTGATCTCCAGCGTATTTTTGAGCAAGGTCCAGAAGTGAAAGCTGCGGAAGAACCGCTGGAACTGCTCGAAAAATACCCATTCGCTCCCCCATATGCCCTTGGTAGCAACATAATTTTTGAAAGCGATCTGCACGCCATACATCGGATAATAATGAAATACGAGAAAATAGATTACCGTCGGAATTATAAACAAATACAGTTGCCAATATTTCTGTATGGCTTTAATCATTCCGTCTCACCCCCTTTTCACCGCAAGTATACCGACGCGGGCGAAACAAAGTAAATATGCCGACGACGCCGGGCATATGCATTTCACGCAAAAACACAGAAGCCGCGGGGGAACGGCTTCTGTGTGTCCAAATTCATATCAATCCGATTGGAGAGTCTCCGGTTTAAACGCATTGCGCTTGCGGTATTCGCCCGGCGTAATCCCTTCAAGCTGTTTGAACTTGCGGATAAAACTGGAGGCGTTTAAATAACCGGCGTCCTCGATAATCGCATTAATGCTTTTGTTCGTTTGCACCAATTCCTTCTTGATGGCATCCAGCCGTAATTTGCCTAAAACTTCCGTAAACGTATCTCCCGCATGCTCCTTGAACAACCTGCCGAAATAAGAGGCGGAAAGATGGACATGCTCGGCAGCTTGCTCCAGACTCATATCGGGCGAATGGTATTGTTCCTTCATATACTGGAGCGCAGTCTGGACCAGCCGATCTTCCCATGTATCCATTCGGACGCGGATCGCTTCGCATACCTCCTGCGTCCGCAGCAGCAGCTCTGTTTCCAATTGCCGAATGTCGCTAAATTCCAGCAGGCTTGACACATCCGTTTCGACCTCGGCTTCCAGCGCTGCTTTGTAGAAGGAGTTTATAATATCGAAGCACAAACTTCTGAGCATCGTAATCGACACCGTGTTCTGCTGCATATATAGAAAAATCGACCTTAACGTTTCCAAGGCAATCTTGTCGTTGCCCTGTTTCAAGCTCTGTATATAAATATCGAGCTCCTTCAGCGGGTAGCCGTATTTTTTGCTCTGAATTTTTACGGTATTCTCATAAAAGATAATGCTGCCCGTCCCTGCGATTATCCGGTATTCCGAGGCGACAGCAGCCTCAACGAAGGAACGGTTGATCTGCGCCGTATCATGGCACCATTGCCCGATACTGATGCTGGCCTCCAGCGACAAGGATTGGTGCAGCAGCTGCAAAATACAAGCAGCAGCCGTCTTCTGCGTGTTCGTCGTGGCGGCCACCCGTGACTGAGCGCATACAATAATGCCGATCGCATGGTCATGGGTCAAAGCGATCCCGTAGCCCTTCAGGCCGCCGGTCAGATCCACCTCCGCCAGCAGTTCAATCGCCTGGCCTTTTTTCGCCCGGTCCGTCTCCGACACCGTCAGGTAAAACACACAGTAGCGGTCTCCCGCCAACATTTGCTCCCAAATCGGTTCGTTCGTTTGTTGCGTGTCATGATAACGTCCGGTCAGCAGACTATAAACAACCTGCTCCTGCAACATATTCCTTTGCTCATGCATTTGCTGCTCCAATTGTCGGTTATTCTGGACAACCGCATCGATGGTTTCCTTAATATGGCCGATTTCATTGGATTGGCCTTTGCCCCATGACCCTTTGCCCGCAAATATTTTTGCGTATTCCGACAACTCCCGAATCGGCCGATAATTGCGCAGCCCCAAATATAATGCAATGGCCAGACCGGTCAGCACAATGACAATAAGCGCTACAACCATCAGAAACCGAAATTCGGATACTCTGACCAAATATTGTTTGGTCGGCAACACCAGCGTATACGCCCACCCCATCCGCTCGGATACAACCCGGATTATGGAGTAGGAATTGCCTTCATATTCGATTTCGTACATATGCCGTCCGGGCTCCGCCTGTCGCAGCTGATCGCTTTCCAGAATCCGGAATCCGCCGCTATTCTGCGATGCCAGCACCTGATCTTTGTCGTCGGTAATGTACACATACCCTTCGGAGCTACCTAAAATGTTCTCCAATTGCCGCGTCAGCACCGAGCTTTTAATCAGGAACAGGACATTTCCGTAAGCGCTGTCATTTTGAGGCGGAACTGGATATAATACCGCAACCCACTGATTGCCGTTCATCCCCTCCACCTTGCCGATCGTCATGGTCAACGGCGCAAAATCCCCTTCCATCTGCGCTTTGAGCTGCGCCGCTTCTTCCGGATTCAGTCCGTAGTTGCGACCAGCAACGGTGCGGAAGGAGCTGACCCCCTGCGAGGAATACAGCTTGTCTTCTCCTTTAAAATAAAGATACAACTCCTCCACAATGACGCTATTCGTCTTATGCTTGCGCAACTCCGTAACCCCTTCGGCAATCGAATAGGCATCCTGCGTCAGGAAAAACTTCTTAAGCTTGGGGTCCATCGAGATCCGGGCGGCGATATTGTTCAGCTCTTCGAGCTGCAAATCCATCATATCCTTCGCTTGCCTCAGATTGAAGTAATTGGAGGTATCTATTTCTTCCCTTAAAGTCTTCGTATGATAATAATTAATGGCCGACATGACAAAGACCGGTATAAGCAAGATGACAATATGCGATAACACAAAACTATAGTAGAGCTTTGTTCTTTTGGCTGAGATTTTCATGTATGCCCCCGTCTCTTGACTGCACTTTGATGTCCGTTAAAACTACGCTCCTCTCAAGATTCTCTAATAAAACCGGTGGCCTGTAAATATGCAAACCGAGTAATCCATGTGCCGCAGCCGCTTTTTCGCCCATCACGCCGGAATGACCGAACAACAAAGCAAGACGCTGCGTTCCACCCTAACAGGGGTTCGGAGCGTCTTGCCTTATCTTGATGGGTGATCGCCGAAAAAGGACAAGATCACCCTGACGGGTGATCGGCAAGCTCAAATATGCGATCTGCCGCCAAACACGCTCCCTTTCCACCTTTTTTCTCCACCATTTGTTCAACTGGCTTTGCTAGCATTGTGGTTGCAAAGCTTTAACTTTAGAGAGCCATAAGCGTTATTAACGCTTATGGGCGTTAATCAGAGTTACTTTCCGGTCCATCGACGTTTTTAACGCCTACAGCTGATAAACGGTCATGGTAATGCGACTATCACGCCTGGGCCTACGAACATGCCTTTTGGCATCTTCGCTTAACGGCCCGTTCGAATCCCATCTCGCCAGTATGAAAAAAAGCGATCCTGTTGAACAGGAATCGGTTGGTAATTTGTTTTTCATACTGGCGGAGAGGATGGGATTCGCTCCGTCGCACCATGACCGTATGGACAGTCATGCTAATGCGACTATCACGCCTGAGCCTACGAACGTGCCTTTTGGCATCTTCGCTTAACGGTCCGTTCGAATCCCATCTCGCCAGTATGAAAAAAACCGATTCCTGTTGAACAGGAATCGGTTGACATTTTTCATACTGGCGGAGAGGATGGGATTCGCTCCGTCGCGCCATGACCGTATAATCCGGTCATGGCAACGCGACTATCACGCCTGGGCTTACGAACATGCCTTTTGGCATCTTCGCTTAACGGCCCGTTCGAATCCCATCTCGCCAGTATGAAAAAAACCGATTCCTGTTGAACAGGAATCGGTTGACGTTTTTCATACTGGCGGAGAGGATGGGATTCGCTCCGTCGCACCATGACCGTATAAACGGTCATGGCAACGCGACTATCACGCCTGGGCCTACGAACATGCCTTTTGGCATCTTCGCTTAACGGCCCGTTCGAATCCCATCCCGCCAGTATGAAAAAAACCGATCCCTGTTGAACAGGAATCGGTTGGTAATTTGTTTTTCATACTGGCGGAGAGGATGGGATTCGAACCCATGTGGGCTTGCGCCCTAACGGTTTTCAAGACCGCCCCGTTATGACCGCTTCGGTACCTCTCCACGTATAAGCGTAACAAAAGCTATTGTACCACAGGACAAAATCCATAATCAACTTCTATTTTGCCCCAGTCATACATCCATGGCATTCTATCCCCGTGAAGTGGTGGCCACGGCGGCAAGACAGCAGCTTCATAAACGCTGCCCTCACCGCCGAGGCCGCCAAATAGGGGAATGGCCTCGCCTTCTTGCTTAACCGTTCGAAATAACCGCTACGCCGCCCATATAAGGACGAAGCACTTCAGGAATGGCCACCGAACCGTCAGCCTGCTGATAATTCTCCAGCAACGCCGCTACCGTGCGTCCTACCGCCAGGCCGGAGCCGTTGAGCGTATGCACGAATTCCGGCTTGCTCTTAGGTTCTCTGCGGAACCGAATCGCCGCGCGGCGCGCCTGGAAGTCCTCGAAGTTCGAGCATGAGGAAATTTCACGGTATGTGTTCGCGCTAGGAATCCATACTTCTAGATCGTAAGTCTTCGCCGATGTAAAGCCCATATCGCCCGAGCACAGCGTCAGCACGCGGTAAGGCAGTCCTAACAGCTGCAGCACCTTCTCGGCTTCGCTCGTGAGCTTCTCAAGCTCGTCGTAGGAATCTTCGGGTTTCACCAGCTTCACGAGCTCCACCTTGTTGAATTGATGCTGGCGGATCAGACCGCGCGTATCGCGTCCCGCCGCGCCTGCCTCGGAGCGGAAGCATGCGCTGAACGCCACGAAATTCTTCGGCAGATCCTGGATGTCCAGAATCTCGTCGCGGTGAATGTTCGTGACCGGCACTTCGGCCGTCGGGATCAGGTAATATTCCGTATCCTTGATCTTGAACAGGTCCTCCTCGAACTTCGGCAGCTGACCCGTTCCGATCAGGCTGTCTCGGTTTACGATATAAGGAGGCAGCACTTCCTCGTAGCCGTGCTGGTCGCTGTGCAGATCCATCATAAAGCTAATCAGTGCGCGCTCCAGACGTGCACCAAGTCCGCGGTAGAACGTGAACCTTGAGCCTGTTACCTTGCCCGCGCGCTCAAAGTCCAGAATGCCGAGATCGGCGGCGATATCGTAATGGGCTTTGGGCTCGAAACCGAAGGACGGCAGCTCGCCAATGCGGCGCACTTCCACGTTCTCTTCTTCCGAAGCGCCTACCGGCACGCTTTCGTGCGGGATGTTCGGAATGTTCAGCAGGATCTCCTCGACCGCGCTGTCCATCTCGCGAAGCTCCTCGTCGATCGCCTTGATCCGGTCGCCTACCTCGCGCATCTCCAGGATGAGCGCCTCCGCGTCGCCGCCCGACTTCTTCAGTTTGGCAACCTCCGCGGAGACGACATTCCGTCGGTTCTTCAGCTGCTCCGTCTCCCCGATCATCTCGCGGCGCTTCACGTCCAGCTCGGTAAAGCCGGCCACGAGCTCAAGCGATGCCCCTCTATTTTTTAAAGCTTGTTCCACCTTGGCCAGGTCGGAACGCAATATTTTAACATCTAACACGTTGTGTTGCTCCCCTCATAAGGAGTAGTCTCGTTTATCAGTCGGGTCTAGCTGCATAAGTCTTACTTAGGATTAAGCTCTGGAGCCGGCTGCCGCCGCTTCCTTCACCATATCGACGAAGTAAGCGTGCAGACGGTAGTCGTCCGTCAGCTCGGGGTGGTACGAGGCCGCCAACAGCGTGCCTTGTCTTGCTGTTACGATCTCGCCGTTGTACGTCGACAGCACGTCGACCTCCGGTCCGACCGATTTGATGAGCGGGGCGCGAATGAAGACGGCGCGTACCGTCTCGTCGATTCCCTTAACGGGAAGATCCGTCTCGAAGCTCTCGCGCTGACGGCCGAACGCATTGCGCGCTACCGTCATATCCATCAGTCTGAGATGGGCTTCTTCTTGTCCTTCAATGGCATCCGCCAGTACGATGAGTCCCGCGCAAGTGCCGAATACGGGCTTGCCTTGCGCAGAGAAGGAGCGGATCGCATCCATGAAACCATACTTCCGCATCAGCTTGCCGATCGTCGTGCTTTCGCCGCCCGGAATGACGAGGCCCTGCAACTCGTCCAACTCCTGGGCGCGCTTGACGGCCACCGCTTCCGCGCCAGCCGCCTTCAGACTGCGTATATGTTCCGCTACAGCTCCCTGCAGCGCTAGTACGCCGATTTTCATCACTTTCTTCGCCTTCCTTTTAGAGGTTGTTCAAAAAATCCCCTTTTTGAACACGCACTTTTATAGAACCAGCCAAGCCTGATGGCTTGGCCGGTTACAGTATTAAATTCCGCGATCCTGCATACGGGATGCAGCATCCAGCTTGGAGATCTCAATGCCTTTCATCGGCGTGCCCAGATTCTTGGACACTTCCGCGATCAGCTTGTAGTCTTGATAGTGGGTCGTTGCCTCGACGATCGCGCGGGCGAACTTCTCGGGGCTGTCGGACTTAAAGATACCGGAGCCTACGAATACGCCGTCAGCGCCCAGCTCCATCATCAGAGCCGCGTCGGATGGCGTCGCTACGCCGCCTGCTGCGAAGTTAACGACCGGCAACTTGCCGCTCTCGTGTACGCCGAGCAGAAGCTCGTAAGGAACGCCCAGCACTTTCGCCTCGTGGTACAGCTCGTCTTTCGACAGGGCTTGTACTTTGCGGATTTGACCGTTGATCAGACGAAGATGGCGAACAGCTTCTACGATATTGCCTGTTCCCGGCTCACCCTTCGTACGTAGCATAGCCGCGCCTTCCTGAATACGGCGAAGCGCCTCGCCGAGGTCCTTCGCTCCGCAAACGAACGGAATCGTGAATTCGTTTTTGCTGATGTGGAACACTTCGTCGGCAGGAGTCAGTACTTCGCTCTCGTCGATGTAGTCTACGCCCATCGATTCCAGTACTCTTGCTTCTACGATGTGACCGATCCGCGCCTTCGCCATGACCGGAATAGAAACAACTTTCATAACCTCTTCTACAATGGTCGGGTCAGCCATACGGGCTACGCCGCCGGCCGCGCGAATATCCGAAGGTACGCGCTCAAGCGCCATGACTGCCGTAGCGCCGGCCGCTTCCGCGACCTTAGCTTGCTCGGCGTTCATGACGTCCATGATAACGCCGCCTTTTTGCATCTCTGCCATACCGCGCTTAACGCGCGAAGTGCCTGTTTCCATCAGTTTTCTTCCTCCTATTTGTCATCCTTGCCGGATGTATGATGCCGAAGCGTACTAACCATTTATTTTACAGGAATGCCGATCAATCGACAAGCTTTTATTCCTTGCCAGCGGGTCGGATTAAGCCTTGTCAAAGTGAAAAGCCTCGTTCATTAGAACAGATCCAGAATGCTGTTGAACAAATTCGCGAAAAACTCGCCGATTGCACGGAAGAACAGCTTAAACCAGCCCGCCTTCTCGGCCTCTTCCGCGGTAATCAGATTAACCGTATAATTCAGGTCGTTGCCCGTCAGCTTATCCTTGTACGTGTACGTCACCGTTCCGACCTTAGTCCCGGCGGCGATTGGCGCCACCAGCTCGCTCTCCGGCGTCAGCTCCGACTTCGTCATGGCAATCTCGGGCTCTACGCCCTTCTGCACCATAAACGTAATGTCCTTCTCCGTCACGACAGGGATCGACTTCTGCACGCCCTTCTTAATCTTGACCGTTTCGATCGTTTCTACCACCGACTTGGGAGGAAGCACCGTCTTCTTTTCAAAAGTGGCAAAAGCGTAATTGTACAGCTTCGCCGTCTCATAGAACCGCGTGTTCTTCGTGCTTGTATCCATAACAACGCTGATATAGCGCATATCGCCGCGCTTTACCGTGCCTGTGAAGTTATAACCCGCCGCATTAATGAAGCCTGTCTTCATGCCGTCCACGCCTTCGTACGCCAGACTCTTGAAGCTTGGCACATTGACGTTGGATCCCAGCATATAGTTAATATTGATCATCGGATCCTTATCGCGCTCACGGAACTTGTAGCTCTGCATGCTGGAAAATTCCAGAAACTCCGGATGCTCGAGCAAAATAATGCGCGCCAGCTTGCCGACATCGCTAGCCGACATCACCGTCGTATCCTCGAAGCCCGTCACGCTAGTGAAGACGGCGCTATCCAAGCCCAGCTTGTCCGCTGTCTCTTCCATCTTCGCTATGAAAGCTTGCAGACTGCCCGCAATCACCGTAGCTAATGCCTTCGTGGCATCATTGGCCGAACCGACGGCCATAGCCAGATATAATTCCTTTACGGTATGCTGATCGCCCGCGGCCAAATAAATTTGTGATTCGGATGGATGAGTATCGGCAGCCTCAGGACTTACCGTAACCGGTTGATCCCAGGACAGGCGACCCGAAGAGATCTCCTCGAGCACAATATACTCCGTCATGAGCTTAGTCATACTCGCAATCGGCAAAGGTTGATCCGGATTGACCTCGTATAACACCTGGCCCGACTCCGCTTCGATTAGAATAGCGGACTTAACTTGAAGTCCAAGTGAATTTTCCGTGCTTGGCCTATTGTCGAACCCGACGGCAAGCGTCGTGGACGCGCCAAGCGACAACGCCGTGATCCATATTGCAAGGCAAGCAGCGACGACAGACAACAACCGAATCGGCCTTCCCATTACTTTCACACTCGTATCCCCATTTCCCCATTGGTTTATCCGCTCATAATTGTAACATAGGAGAGCGTCATAATTAAACCTCTGTTACAGCCCGCAGAATGAGGAATCCTTCATCTAAACCGCCATTACAAAAATAAACCAGACAACTCAGCCATAATGGCCAAGCTGCCTGGTTAGAATCCCGTTCGACGGGTGTTCGTAACAGTTATAAATACGTTGATGCGCTGACCGTCCTAACATCGTAGAACGACGATAACCGCCCCTTACAGGGAGTAGTTAGGCGCTTCCTTCGTGATCTGAACGTCATGTGGATGGCTCTCGCGAAGACCGGAGCCTGTAATGCGAACGAACTGCGTATCGTTCTTCAGTTCTTCCAGTGAAGATGTTCCGCAATAGCCCATGCCGGAACGAAGTCCGCCGAGCAGCTGGTGAACCGTATCGGCAAGCGGTCCCTTGTAAGGCACGCGGCCTTCGATGCCTTCCGGAACAAGCTTGTTCTCGTTCTCTTGGAAATAACGGTCCTTGCTGCCTTCCTTCATGGCGCCAAGGGAGCCCATGCCGCGGTATACCTTGAAGCTGCGGCCCTGGAAGATCTCCGTCTCGCCCGGGCTTTCGGCCGTGCCTGCAAACAGGCTGCCGATCATGATGGCGCTGGCGCCGGCTGCGATAGCCTTCGTAATATCGCCGGAGTACTTGATGCCGCCGTCCGCGATAATCGGCACGTTGTATTCGCGAGCCACTGTCGCGCAATCATAGATCGCCGTAATTTGAGGTACGCCAATACCCGCGATGACGCGAGTCGTACAGATGGAGCCCGGCCCGATGCCAACCTTGACTACGGATGCGCCGGCTTCGATCAGGTCGCGAGTCGCTTCGCCGGTAGCCACGTTACCTGCAATGATCGTCAGATCCGGGTATTGAGCCCGCAGCTTGCGTACCGCTTCAAGAATATTAATATGATGGCCGTGAGCCGAGTCGACTACGAGAACGTCGATGCCCGCGTTCACAAGCGCTTCTGCGCGATCCATCGTGTCCTTGGAGATACCGACGGCTGCGCCGCACAGCAATCTGCCATGCGAATCTTTTGCCGCGTTAGGGAACTGGATCGCCTTCTCGATATCCTTAATCGTAATAAGACCCTTTAGCGTGTTCTCCTCGTCCACGAGAGGAAGCTTCTCGATCTTATGCTTCTGCAGAATGCCTTCCGCTTCTTGCAGTGTTGTTCCGACTGGCGCTGTCACAAGGTTCTCGCGGGTCATCACATCGCTGATCTTGATGGAAAAATCATGAACAAAGCGCAGATCCCGGTTCGTCAAAATGCCGACAAGCTTCTTGTCTGCATCGACGATCGGTACGCCGGAGATCCGGTATTTGCCCATAAGCTCCTCCGCATCGTACACATGATGATCGGGAGTCAGAGAGAACGGATTCGTGATAACGCCGCTCTCCGAGCGCTTAACGCGATCTACCTCTTCCGCTTGCTGTGCTACGGACATATTCTTATGAATAATACCGATTCCGCCTTCACGAGCGATCGCAATCGCCAAAGCAGCTTCCGTAACGGTATCCATGCCTGCGCTGATGAGCGGGATGTTAAGCTTGATGCCTGCGCTTAACCGAGCGGAGATGTTGACTTCTCTAGGCAGTACCTCTGATTTGCGCGGAACAAGCAATACGTCGTCGAACGTAAGCCCTTCTTTAGCGAATTTCGTTTCCCACACGAGTAATTTCCTCCCTTATTTTCAGTGCCTCTCAAATATATTATTGCAATATTAGCAGAGGGGGTAGGGGCTGTCAAGGCTCGTCAGGAGGCGATAAATCCCACTATTCCACTCATCTTCCGAATACGGAAAGTTCTCAATCTTCAGAAATAATCCGGAAGATACGTTGTTCGTTCGGGTATTCTGGCTTGTAAGCGATTTATTGCATCTGCCGATCCATGTATGCGCTTGGAACCCGACAATTCCGCCCCGGTGCGGTAACTTAACAGCAGCATCGCAAAAGCTCCGATTCCGATTCTGATCAGGTCTTTTTCTGATTGTTCATCATTCATTCCCTCTGCTTCGCCTCTTGTCGCATCGTTAATTGTCGCTTGCCCTGTCTCGTCGATGATAAGCTCGAAGGTCCCTTCGTTCCAAGAAACCTGCTTGTCCGTGATCTCCAGCGTCACCCGTAGCGACTCCTCGCCCGGCATGAACGGATACTGTTCGACGAACCCCTTCAGATCCACGATCCGCGCCATAAAATATGGCATAACCTCCTGTTTGATCCTCGGATCGGGCAGCAGATCGATCAATTGGTCGTCGACCGGCGCTTGCAGCGTCACTTTGTCGATCATGGAGTCATGCTGAGCAATAAAACTCCATAGCGCGTCCCTCGCTTCGTCGTTTAAGCAGATCAGCTCTTTGATCTTCAGCTCCTTGTTCGCGACCGAATAGATGAGATACCCTTGGACGATGTCGTCTCCATCTCGATAGATAACCCTTTTCGTTGGATTCTGAACGTTGATCCGGTGCTTCCACCACTTCTCGTCTCGCTTGAGCGAGCCGTTGTATCGGGCAGCGTAGGCCTCATACACCTCGTAAAGAAGCTCGTTGCCGTTCACGCGTTCCACCCGTCCCGGACTTACGAGACGTGGCGGCAACTGGTTCGGCAGCAGTGTGTATGTTTTGTATTCCGTGTACGTCTCCCAGCCGAACTTCCGGTAGAAGCCGAATTCAAACGGATGCAGAAAGGAGATCGTCTGCCCCTTCTCCTTCATCGCTTCCAGCGAATGCAGCAGAAGCTTGCCGACGAAGCCCTGCCGACGATACTCCGGCCAAGTCGCGACACCTGCGAGTCCTCCCATCGCGAATGGCTTGCCTGCTATATAGGTATGCAGCTCCAGCACCGTTGCCTGCGCGGCAATGGCATCGTCAACGTAAACGGCCCAACGGTCCGAGGGCTGGTTGTCCACTCTTTCCCTCGCTGCTTCCAGCTCTTGCTCCGAGCGTACATATTGAAACGCAAATTGCGACAGCTCCATGCTCTCTTCAAATCGATCCGAACCGAGTCGTTCAATCCGTACTTCCTGTTCCATCCCAGTCCCTCCATCTATGTAAAGTTCAACTACTCGCTAATGTAACATGCCGAAGTCCGTATCGCAATTGGGCTCTTGAGGCATGCATGGGCTTTGAGCTCGTTCATTAGGGGGAAGTTTGAAATACCAAGCCTTGCTCCTTACCGCAAAAGCAAATTCCTGCGAAGCCGACTCGTCCACCCATTTGTAGCCGACCATTACGTCAATGGGATCAAACTGGCTTTTCTCGGGATCGGCAGGCAATTCGTATCTTCTAAATATTAATTCGGCGCTTCCTCCCCGGAATGTGATGTCTATTGTATGAGGTGCTTGTGCTTTATCAATCAACCGGCCTTTCCGGGTCATCATATACTCCTCTAACGTCACCTTCGTGCCATCCGGTACATCTGCGAGAATCATTACACTTTCATCCGGGCATACAAAAGGTATCCGATTGAATTCAGCTTTACTCATACGGAATGATTTCTCCGGATGCTCCGCTTGAATAGGATCGCCGGGCTCTTGAATTTGGATATGCATCATCATGATTCGAGACAAGCTACAATCCCTATTATTGAATAATTGGAACACATCAAATTGAGAAAATGAAGTCATTAACAGCGACAATACACAAATAAACAGCAGGCCCGTTCTTCCCATCATTGTAACTTTACTCCTTCGTATCGTTTGGAACACAGATCTAAGTATATACTTAAATCCAGAAATAGGAAGAGTACGTTTATGAGGACAGTATGTCGGTCTCGCCGACTTATTTGCAGAAAATGGTGCGGTAGGAGTTCAGTATGCCGGTGTGGCCGACTTATTTGCGAGAAATGGTGCGGTTGAAGCTCCATAGGCCGGTCTCGCCGACTTATTTGCAGGAAATGATGCGTTTGGAGCTCAGTAAATCGGTCTCACCGACTTATTTGCAGGAAATGATGCGTTTGGAGCTCAGTAAATCGGTCTCACCGACTTTTTTAAGAGAAATGGTGGGTTTGGAGCTCAGTAGGTCGGTCTCACCGACTTATTTAAGAGAAATGGTGTGTTTGGAGCTCAGTAAGTCGCTGTCGCCGACTTATTTAAGAGAAATGGTGCTTTTGGAGTTCAGTAGGTCGGTCTCACCGACTTATTAGCGGGACATGGTGCGTTTGGAGCTCAGTAGGTCGGTCTCACCGACTTATTTAAGAGAAATGGTGTGTTTGGAGCTCAGTAAGTCGCTGTCGCCGACTTATTTAAGAGAAATGGTGCTTTTGGAGTTCAGTAGGTCGGTCTCACCGACTTATTAGCGGGACATGGTGCGGTTGAAGCTCCATAGGCCGGTCTCGCCGACTTATTTAAGAGAAATGGTGTGTTTGGAGCTCTGTAGGTCGGTGTCGCAGACTTATTTGCAGGAAATGATGCATCTAGAAGAAAGTATGTCGGTGTCGCCGACTTATTTTCGAGTAATCATAGGTTTTTGGAGGCAGTATGTCGGTGTCGCCGACGTAGTCGCAGAAGTTAGTGTGTTTAGTTGGCAGGTTGTCGGCGTGAGCGACAACTTCTGCTTGGCGATGACCATTCCGCACCGGGAGTGAATTAGCTTCGAAGCAATCGCATCCCCGGTCGGCGTCTGAACCTACCTCTAAAGCCGGGCCAGCATCGTCGAGTTGCATCGATCAGAGGGTTCGGACACTCTCCCAGCTATAGGGAGAGGAACGTCGCCCAGGGACGGTTGGATAGGCACAGCCTCCATCCAACCGTCCCTGAACGCACAAAAAACCTGCCGCATTAATCTGCGGCAGGTCGTTTTGTGCTTGGCGACGTCCTACTCTCCCAGGACCCTGCGGTCCAAGTACCATCGGCGCTGGAGGGCTTAACGGTCGTGTTCGGTATGGGAACGCGTGGTTCCCCTCCGCCATCGCCACCAAACGTAGCGTGGATTGCACGCTGAAAACTGGATACGAAAGTGTGCTGAATCTTTAGCTTGCTTACCGGTTGTATGACCAAGTAAGCGATTAGGATAAGCCCTCGACCGATTAGTATTCGTCAGCTCCACACATTGCTGTGCTTCCACCCCGAACCTATCAACCTCGTCGTCTTCAAGGGGTCTTACATACTGGGAAATCTCATCTTGAGGGGGGCTTCACGCTTAGATGCTTTCAGCGCTTATCCCGTCCGTACTTGGCTACCCAGCGGTGCTCCTGGCGGAACAACTGGTACACCAGCGGTACGTCCATCCCGGTCCTCTCGTACTAAGGACAGCTCCTCTCAAATTTCCTACGCCCGCGACAGATAGGGACCGAACTGTCTCACGACGTTCTGAACCCAGCTCGCGTACCGCTTTAATGGGCGAACAGCCCAACCCTTGGGACCTACTTCAGCCCCAGGATGCGATGAGCCGACATCGAGGTGCCAAACCTCCCCGTCGATGTGGACTCTTGGGGGAGATAAGCCTGTTATCCCCAGGGTAGCTTTTATCCGTTGAGCGATGGCCCTTCCATTCGGTACCACCGGATCACTAAGCCCGACTTTCGTCCCTGCTCGACTTGTAGGTCTCGCAGTCAAGCTCCCTTATGCCTTTGCACTCTTCGAATGATTTCCAACCATTCTGAGGGAACCTTTGGGCGCCTCCGTTACATTTTAGGAGGCGACCGCCCCAGTCAAACTGCCCGCCTGACACGGTCCCCGTACCGGATTCACGGTACCAGGTTAGAACTCCGATACGATCAGGGTGGTATCCCAACGGCGCCTCCACCGAAGCTGGCGCTCCGGCTTCCTAGGCTCCCACCTATCCTGTACAGATCGTACCAAAGTCCAATATCAAGCTGCAGTAAAGCTCCATGGGGTCTTTCCGTCTTGTCGCGGGTAACCTGCATCTTCACAGGTATTAAAATTTCACCGGATCTCTCGTTGAGACAGCGCCCAATTCGTTACGCCATTCGTGCGGGTCAGAATTTACCTGACAAGGAATTTCGCTACCTTAGGACCGTTATAGTTACGGCCGCCGTTTACTGGGGCTTCGGTTCACAGCTTCGGGTTGCCCCTAACCGCTCCCCTTAACCTTCCAGCACCGGGCAGGCGTCAGCCCGTATACTTCGCCTTACGGCTTCGCACAGACCTGTGTTTTTGCTAAACAGTCGATTGGGCCTTTTCACTGCGGCCCCCTCGGGCTATTCACCCTACCGAGGCACCCCTTCTCCCGAAGTTACGGGGTCATTTTGCCGAGTTCCTTAACGAGAGTTCTTCCGCGCGCCTTAGCATGCTCTGCTCGCCTACCTGTGTCGGTTTGCGGTACGGGCACCATCACCTGGCTAGAGGCTTTTCTTGACAGCCGGAGTACATGACCTTCGCTACTGCAATTTTCGCTCCCCATCACAGCCCAGCCTAATAGTCGGCGGATTTGCCTACCGACTAGCCTCACTGCTTGGACGGACTATTCCATCAGTCCGCGTCACTGCCCTTCTGTGTCACCCCATTGCTCATAACGGCTTACGGTGGTACAGGAATTTCAACCTGTTGTCCTTCCACTACGCCTTTCGGCCTCGCGTTAGGTCCCGACTTACCCTGAGTGGACGAGCCTTCCTCAGGAACCCTTAGGCTTTCGGCGGACAAGATTCTCACTTGTCTTTTCGTTACTCATACCGGCATTCTCACTTGTATACAGTCCACCAGTCCTCACGGTCCAACTTCAACCTATATACAACGCTCCCCTACCCAATGCAGCAAGCTGCAATGTCATAGCTTCGGTGGTGTGTTTAGCCCCGTTACATTTTCGGCGCAGAGTCACTCGACCAGTGAGCTATTACGCACTCTTTAAATGGTGGCTGCTTCTAAGCCAACATCCTGGTTGTCTGTGCAACTCCACATCCTTTCCCACTTAACACACACTTGGGGACCTTAGCTGATGATCTGGGCTGTTTCCCTCTTGACAATGGATCTTAGCACTCACTGTCTGACTCCCGGTAAGCATGTCAATGGCATTCGGAGTTTGACTAGACTTGGTAACCCTTGGCGGGCCCCGCACCCAATCAGTGCTCTACCTCCACGACACTCATAACCGAGGCTAGCCCTAAAGCTATTTCGGGGAGAACCAGCTATCTCCGAGTTCGATTGGAATTTCTCCGCTACCCCCACCTCATCCCCGCACTTTTCAACGTGCGTGGGTTCGGGCCTCCAGTGCGTGTTACCGCACCTTCACCCTGGACAGGGGTAGATCACACGGTTTCGGGTCTACGACCACGTACTCAAGACGCCCTATTCAGACTCGCTTTCGCTGCGGCTCCGGCTTTCCACCTTAACCTTGCACGTAATCGTAACTCGCCGGTTCATTCTACAAAAGGCACGCCATCACCCATTGATCGGGCTCTGACTTCTTGTAAGCGCACGGTTTCAGGTTCTTTTTCACTCCGCTCCCGCGGTGCTTTTCACCTTTCCCTCACGGTACTGCTTCACTATCGGTCACCAGGGAGTATTTAGCCTTGGCAGATGGTCCTGCCGGATTCCGACGGGGTTTCACGTGTCCCGCCGTACTCAGGATACACCTCGGAGAGAATGGACTTTTGGTTACAGGGCTTTTACCTGCTATGGCGGGCCTTTCCAGACCTCTTCGCCTAATCCATTCCTTTGTAACTCCATGTGAGATGTCCTACAACCCCAAGGAGCAAGCTCCTTGGTTTGGGCTAATCCGCGTTCGCTCGCCGCTACTGACGGAATCACTTTTGTTTTCTCTTCCTCGGGGTACTTAGATGTTTCAGTTCCCCCGGTATGCCTCTACCCAACCTATGTATTCAGTTGAGAGTAACTGGACATTACTCCAGCTGGGTTTCCCCATTCGGAAATCCCCGGATCAAAGCCTGCTTACGGCTCCCCGAGGCGGTATCGTTGTTCGCCACGTCCTTCTTCGGCTCCTGGTGCCTAGGCATCCTCCGTGCGCTCTTACTAGCTTAACCTAGTATTTTCGACGAACTGCATTGCTGCAGCCATCTGTTAATCCAGCTAAAGGATGTTCAGCAGAAGATTTTCATCTTCTTTTTACTTTCGTTATCCAGTTTTCAAGGTGCAAATTCGCCGCTGCGTCAAAAACGCAACAACTAGGTATTGAACATACCCGCTTGGCGACGTCCTACTCTCCCAGGACCCTGCGGTCCAAGTACCATCGGCGCTGGAGGGCTTAACGGTCGTGTTCGGTATGGGAACGC
>NZ_CP060293.1:110000-1085000 GCF_014303795.1 Paenibacillus sp. PAMC21692 | reverse complement strand
ACACTTCAGAACTCCAGCACTGCCATCCGCCTCTAATTCGCGCCCAGCACGCAGACGTTCTATTGACATAAACTGCGCAAACAAATCTGCATCTGAGAGCTCCATAAACAAGCCGTCTCGATCAGGGCGCTTGGATCCCGGGATTAACTCGCTTCCAAGGTATCCTATTTCAAACCCTGCAAACGACTCAAAATCATATACTTTCCTATCATTTCAAAGAAAGAGACCCGCTTCGCCAGCGAGTCCCCTTCCGAGCCTGCCTCTTAATAGTATAACTTCATATTACTTGGCGGCATCCAAATGTCAGTCTGGTTTAATGGTTACTGGTTCTCTATTCCGCTATATCGATGATGCCTACCCGCAGCTTCCGCTCCTCGTCCGCCAGCGTAAAGCTGATTTTGCGGCTGTCCGGACTAAAGGAAGGATGCGGATGCCCCGGATGTTGCTTCCACATCGGAATTTCGCACAGCAGCCTGGAGGAACGGCTTGCCAAATCGATCAGCACAATCTTGCTGATCTCCTCTTCCTCCGTCGTATCCGCGACCGCCCATCGGCCATCGGGACTTACCGCTACATGCCAATAACGATAGTCGCCGTTCACGAATTCCGCCTCGCCATTCCGCGCATCCACACGGTAAATGCCGGTTGGCTTTAGCGGGCTGTGCGGATATTTCACAAAGTACAGATGCCTGCCGTCCGGCGCCCACATCTCATGACCGACGTATTCTCCGAGCTCGCCGGTTTCCATCCGCTTCTGACCGAAGCCGCAGCGGAACTCGCCGCTCCAGACGTCCGCCATATAAATCCGGTCCGGAATAGATTCGGTCTGGCCCTCATGCGCGAAGAAAAGCAAATTTCGGTCCTCCGGATTAATCATCGCATGATTGGCTATCGGGTAGGGCTCCGCGAAGCCCGGAGTCGCCACCTCCCTCACGCGTCCCGTCTCCACGTCGACCGTACCGATAGCCCAAATCCCGCCGCTCGTCCGCCAATAAATGCCCATCGTACTGCCATCTTTCGTAATCGACAGCGGGCCGTATACGACCGCCTCCCGATTCAGGCTGCAGACGGTGCGGCTCCGGCCGGAAACCAGATCAAGCTCGTAAATGTCCGAACCCGCGTAATAATAGAACCGATCGCCGTCGGATACGAGGCCCCGGCCCCACTCCAGCCGATCGACGATGATTTCTCCCGAGCCATCCGTGGTATCCGCTTTGACGTAAACGCCCATTTTGTCCCCGTCGATATCCGTGCAAACCAAGATATGCCGGCTGTCCGACATCCAGGACATGGCAGTGAAATAATGGTGGCCCGTGTCGACACCGCTTGCCCCTATGGATCTTATGCTGACGCCCGTTGCGGCATCTATCGTTTCGCGCAATGTTAACATGTCGCTATCACCAACCTTTCCGTCCAACTAGCCACCCGCATGCTGCCGCGCCAACCTGGAGTCCCTTCCGGTCCCCCGTCTACGCCAGCCCGCAGGTACCCCTCTGTTCCCTCCGCGTCCAGCCTCCCGACTGTTCACGTTACTTCTTCGTCATCCACCCGCAAGCCATCCCTACGTTTCTTCCGCGTCAGCCAGCCGACTGCTCTCGCCTTTTCTTCGGCATCCGCCCGCATTCCGTCCCGCTACTCCATCCCCCGCGTCAACCTTTGGACCGCTCCCTGAATTCCGTCGGCGTCAGCCCCGTCATTTTCTTGAAGATCCGTACAAAGCTGTTGACGTTGGAGTAGCCGACTTGCTCCGCGATGTCGCGGATCTTGTCTTCCGTTCCGGCCAGCAGCTCTTTGGCCTGATTCATGCGGACCTCCATTAAATAATCGATAAAATTGCACTCCATCTGTTCCTTAAACAGCTTGCTCAAATGCGAGATACTAAGATGAAATTCGCCGGCAAGCAAATTGAGCGACATGTCGCTGCGCATATAATGCTCCTGAATGTACTGTTTGGCTTTATCGATCGTTTCGTTGCGTTCCCTGCTGCCTCGTTTCTCGCGAATTCGTTCGATAAAGCTGTCCAGCGCGCCAACCGTAAATTTCTCCAGTTGCTCCAGCCGCTCGTACTGATTCAGCATTTCGACCAAATATTGCTCCGGGAAAATGCCGTCCGTATCGACGCCGATTTCGGCCGCGGCGGTCGCGGTCTTCATCAGGCACTGCACGACAAGCTGCATGATCAATTCCGGCGGGACGCCTTGCTCCGCAAACGATTCGAACCACTTACGAACCTGCCCGCGCATCTTGTCGGCGTCAGGCAGCTTCACCGAAGCGACGATGCCGTCGGTCATGGCGAACAGCTTGTAGAATTGAGGCGACGGGTCCGCCGATATATCTTCTCTCGTTATAATGGAGTTGCCGCCCATGACCAGCTTATACCGGAGCGCTTCCAACGATTGCTTGTAGGATGTCGGTATCTCGTCGAGCATCTCCACAACATCCCCGATACCGATGCTGATCGTCCGTCCAAGATATTCCTGGACGAATTCCTTTAACATATCCGCCACGGCCACGGCCCGGATGGCATGCCGTTCCCGATCCTCGTCGTCGCCGAAGCTCATAATGACCACGCATTTGCCCTTGTCGAGCTCGCACGCTATGCCTTGGCCTTCCGCGTTCATCAGCTCCTCGGCCACGTTGCAAAGCGCATAGGCATACAGCTTCAAGTCGCGCGCGGAAGCAATCTGCCCCTTGTTGTCGAACTCGATGCTCATCACGACGAAGCGCTGCGCATGGAGGCGGATATTCAGCGTATCCATATAAGGCTGAATCGCCGACAAGTTTTTCGGTCCGCCCGACAGCAGCTCCGTCATTAACTGCCACTTGACCAGCGGCTTGCTTTCCACAACCTGCTTGTGCAACTGCTCCCTGTCCTCCAGAATATGCTGCACCGTCGATTCGAAATAATGGAATTCGTCGTTGTACTTGCGTCCTCCCGACTTGGCGGGAGCCGACAATTGCTGCCGCATCGCCTGGACGAACCGATTCATCGGCTTGAACGTCCAGCGGCCGATCACTGCGGCCGATACCGTAGCGACAACGAACAAGACAACCGCGAGCAGGAACAATACGTTGCGGAACAGGATGAGCGGACGGGTAAACTGCGACTCCGGCACGGAGCGGACGATATACCAGCCCGTATAATCGTCTTTGACATAGAAGACGGAGGACAGCGTCTGTTCCACATCGGCTGTGAAATGACCCGTGTCCCCCTCGGATTTCAGCATACGGCTTATATAAGAAAACTCGCTAATGTCCTTGCCTACCTTATTATGGTCCGAATGAAGCACCACGACGCCTTCCCGATCGACCACGAAGGTCTGCCCGCCATCGGCATCGGCCGTATTCCGAATCAAGCCGTACAACGCGTCCTCCTTGACGTTAACCGCAACGGCCCCTCTTCTCGTCCCCGGCGAATGGATAAGCGGATAGGTGCGCACCAGCGTCACGACGTCGCGATAAACGGGATAGCTGGAACGGTTGATGAGCACCTTGCGCGTCGACATCCATTCATAGAAACCGTCAAATTGCTCGAACCCGGTAATCCAGCGAAAGTCGTTCGACAGCTCCTCCTCCGTCAGCACATTCCCCGTGACAAGCCGTTGTTTTCCATAGGAATACAAGTCGATTGTGAAAATATTATCCATGCTGTTGATCGCGTTCGCAATCAGGTTGGAAATGCGGAACGCATTATTTTGGCTTGCCTGCTCATCCAGATCCTTGTCAAAGAAACGGATGACTTCATCGTTCTTGAGCAGCTGAATCGTCGACTTGTCAATATGCTTAAGCGTCAGCTCGAGCTTATGGTCGACTTGGCCGAGCAGCTCCATATTCGTATCGACCAATTGCCGTTTCAATTGTTTATTGAATACCGAATAGGTGAAAAAAAATGAAGTCGATACAAGGAGGAACAGGACGATGGACAAAACGCCGATCGCTTTCACAAGCCTCCGATTTTTGGTCACGTTCATGCCTGTTCCCCCTTATAAGTCAACCTCATCAGACTTCTGTCAGTTTAGAAGCTTGCCTTGTTCTCCTCGTACCACTTCTGCGCAAGCTCATCCGCTTCCTTGCCGCCCAGTCGCTCCCATTCCTTGCGGATCTCCTCGAGCGCCCACTGCCCCGTATATTTCGACCCTTGGGTTACGGCGGTTGCGCGCGTCTCCCGGATAAACGTATCCAGCGTCGAACGGATCTCGTTAATCTTGTCGAAGCTTGGCTGATACGGGATGTCCCTGCGGAACTCGTTTTTCATGGCAATCTCGAGCGATGTCATGTTCAGCTTGGCGATACGCTGGGACTGCTCGTCGTCGGGAGCAAGCGCAAGCAGGTCCTCGGCTTTGGTCACTTGATCTCTTACGACCGCGTATTCGCCGGCGTACAGCACTTCTTTGTTAAACTTATCGCTGTCAAGCTGCTTCGGAACGTCGTTGATCTTTTCATAATGAACGCCTTCCTCGCCATTGACAAGCGGATACCAACCTCCGTCGATCAGCCAGTCCAAATATTCGATCGCCGCTTTCGGATTTTTCATATCTTTATTGAAAGCTACGAAAATATTAGGCGGAGCTTCCTGATATGCGCCGTACTTGCCATATTGGGAAGCGACCATCTCCAGCGGTACCGGATTCGCCGTCGGCACGTTGGACAGCATATCCTTGATCATAATATCGTTCGAGCCTCTTCCCCATTGCCCGAGGTAAATGCCCGCTTTGCCTGTCGTCCAGAGCTGGCTGGCGCGCTGATTGTTGCTATCGGTCAGATACTCCTTGTCTACAAGCCCCAACTCATAAAGCTGCTTCTCCAGCCCGATCACATCGGCGAACCGATCCAGCGTAGCCCCGTATTGCATCTTGCCGTCCTCCAGGTACCATTGGAAGTTCATGGCGCCATAGATGGCCGAGTAAATATCGCTCGTGGTATGGCCTACGATCGGCGTGCTGTCCGGATACCGTTCCTTGAACGCCTTGGCAACCGCGATCAACTCCTCGACGGTTGTCGGCTGATCGAGCTTCAGCTCATCCAGCCAATCCTGCCGAATCCAGACGCCGTGATTGGCGACCGCGAACAACGGGCGTTCGGCGGAGATAGCATAGATCTCGCCATCGAACGTCAAGTAAGGCTTCAGCCCCGGGTGTTCTTCCAAATATTTTTTGTATGACGTGCTGTACTTCTCGATATATTCTCCAATAGGTTGAATGACGCCTTGTGTCACCAGCTTGCCGATATACGCGCGGTCATACTCCCACACCATATCGGGAGCGCCGCCGGACGCGAACAACACGTTAAGCGCGTCCTGCGCCTGATTGCGCGGCACGGGCACGATCGATACGTCGATGCCGGATTGCTCGCGAATCCACTTGACCCAGCGGTTATCCTCATACGTGCCTTCGTCGCTGGATACCTGACCCCGGTCAAAGGTGGAAATGCTGATTTTTTTAGGCAGACCTTCATACGGGTCCTTCTCCGCCCCTCCATTGTCCGAAGGCGCCTGGCTTTCCTGACCGGCCGTATTGCCTTTTCCTTTGTTGTCCGACCCGTTTGCGCCGTTCGAACAAGCGGAGACGACAACCATCACCATAACGACGAGAATCAGCAGCAATCTGCCCTTCAAGTATTGCTTCCCTTTTAGTTCCATACTTGACCTCCTGTTAACTGTTTTTAAATTATATCAGAACGCGCTTTGAAGGCGCACTTGATATCATGCGGAGACGGGAACGCCGGAGCCGTTAACCTTTGATCGACCCCAGCAGAACGCCCTTGATAAAATGTTTCTGCAGGAACGGATAGACGCACAGGATCGGCACGATGGCGAACACGACCGCAGCCGCCCGGATGCTCTCCGGCGTTATGACCGCTTGAAGGACGCCTTCCCCGCGCAGCAGCTCCGTGCTGACCAGATCGATCATTTGGTACAGCTTTACCATAAGCGACAACTTATCCGTGCTCCGGATATAGATCAGCACGTTCATATAAGAGTTCCACCAGCCGACCGCATAGAACAGCGTCAAGGCTGCGATAACCGGCTTCGACAACGGCAGAATAATTCGCCACAGAATCGTAAACTCGCTCGCTCCGTCGATAGCCGCGGATTCCTCCAGCTCCTCCGGCAACCCTTCCAGGAACGATTTCATAACAAACATGTTGTAGGCGCTAATAAGCGCGGGGAGCCACAGTGCCCAGTAAGAGTTGACAAGGCCAAGCGTATTGACGAGCAGGAAGTTCGGGATAAGCCCGCCGCTGAACAGCATCGTAAACAGAATCGCCATCAGCATGACATTCTTGCCTTTCAGCCTAGCCTTGGACAGCGGATAAGCCGCCATAATCGTAAACAGCATATTAAGCGCGGTGCCCACGACCGTAATGATGACCGTATTCTTCATGGCGACGATCAGTTGACCGTCCCGAATCAAATTGTTGTAGGCGTCGAGATTAAATTCGATCGGCCACATAAACACTTCGCCCGCGTTGATCGCCCTGCTGCTGCTAAAGGACGTCGCGATAATATTGATAAAGGGGAACAAAGTCGCATAAGCGCATAACGCCAGGAAAATGTAGTTCAGCCATCGAAACCAGGCTGGCGAGGAACTTGCTTCTTTCATGTCCGGTTACCTCCTGTCGTCCTTCTCACCATAAGCCCCTCTCTCCCATCGCCTTGATGATCCGGTTGACCGATACGACCAGAATCAAGGCAATCAGCGATTGGAATAGTCCGAGTGCCGTCGTATAGCTGTACTGCAAATTCACCAGACCTCTCGTATACACGAAGGTGCTGATAACCTCCGCCACGCTTGTCACGGCGTCATTGCGAAGCGCGTACACCTGCTCGAAGCCGACATCCATCATTTTGCCTACTTGCAAAATGAGCAGAATCGCGATCGTGCTGCGAATGCCGGGCAGCGTCACATGCCAGGTTTGCCGAAGCTTGCTTGCCCCGTCTATTTTTGCAGCTTCATATAACGTCGGATCGATGGAAGCCATGGCGGCCAAATACAGGATCGTGCCGAAGCCGGCTTCCTTCCATATGCCGGAGACGATAAAGCTGACGGGCCACCAAAGCTTGTCGGCCATAAAGTAGATCGGCTCCAGCCCGAACCCCTTTAGCAAATAGTTGACGAACCCCGTGGACGGCGACAGTAACGCGATCACGATGCTGCCCAGCACGACCCAAGAAATGAAATGGGGAATGTACAGCAAATTTTGCAGCGTCCTCTTGTACCATTCCACGCGGACCTCGTTTAACAGGATGGCCAGCAGAATCGGCACGGGAAACGCGAATAGAAGGTGATACAAGTTCAGCAAAAGCGTGTTTTTAAGCACGACGTAGAACTCCCTGCTCGCAAACAGCTTCTCGAACTGTTCGAAGCCGACCCAAGGGCTGTTCCAAATGCCGTCGGCCAGACGATAATTTTTGAACGCGATAATCTCGCCGAACATGGGAGCGTATTTAAACACGAGCAGATAAATGGCTACAGGAACAAGCAACATATAAAGAAAGCGATTTCGTGAAACTTGCTTCCAAAACGACGATTTTTTCCTTGCGGGCATTCCTGCTTCGGCAGGCAGTCCCGTCGGTTGCGATACATTCATTTTCATGCGAGTCTCCTTTCGGTTTGATTGGTAAGCGGCTAACCTGCACCCTTAAACTAGCACGGCATCGACCGCTATTGAAATCGCCACTTTTTACGGCGCTACGCCATATCCTTTTTTGGGGCACACGCTTTTTTTGAGATGCTACTCTCTTTTCGCGATTTGCCCCTTATTACGCTCCGAATCCGGCTTAAACGCAAAAAAAGAGACCCGCTTCGCGAGTCTCCTTCTTCTTATGAACCTATATATTAGTACTGTTTGGTCTTCGTATACTTGGATGCGTCCTTTGCAAATACGGTCGCTTTGTTGCTTTGCTTAATGCCTGCGTCCACTGTCGTATCCACGATGACCCACTTGCCGTTAAGATAAACCTCGTTCCATGCGTGGTAGACATCTACATAATCGGAATCGCCCATGATCAGCTTGGTCGGAATATCAAGGCTTCTCAGCATTGCCGCGTATGTCGAAGCGTATCCGTAGCAGATCGCCTTCTTCGAAGCAAGCGTCTTGTCGATGCTCGGCAGGTAGTCGGAAGTGACGGTGTCCGCCAGAACCTTGTCATACGCGATATTGGCAATGATGTAGTTGTATACGGCTTTCGCTTTTTCTTCGTCCGTCTTTTTGCCCTTGGCCAGTTCCTTCGCTTTCGCAATGGCTTGGCTGGTGCTTGTCCAGCTTACATTTTGAACGGAATTAAGGTACACGACCTTCTCATCCTTGAGGTTAAGCTTAACCGCTTGCTGCTTAACTGCTTTATACGAGGTGCCCGAAATGTTCTCCAGAAGCATGATCTTGTACTCGCCATTGCCGAGCTGCAGCGGAAGAGTCTCCGTTACGCGGCCTGTAGCCAGATTATACGTATAGTTATCTTTGCCCTTCGCGATCATGACTTTCATCTTGACCTTCGGCTTCACATCATAGGTTACCTTGACAACGCCTTGCGCCAATGCCGAAGTGTCCAGCCAAGCGGCACCTGCATCGGCAGCCGATACAGCTTGTACCGATGTAAACAGCAGGAATACCGATACAACCATCATAATGAATTTACGCATAACAAAAAACTCCCTTCGGTGGCCAGGCTGCCATCTGTTTAGAAGGCCCTATAGCTTTGCGTCCCTGCCTTTCGACAGGTTTGCCATTATCGTGTGAAGCTTTAAAGGTAGTTCAAAAAGTCCGCTTTTGATCACGAAGTATTCCAGGAAGCCTACTCGACATCGAATATTGAACGCAAGCGAAACTTCCGGTGCTCACGTAGCTTCCACTACGCTCCGCTCCTCAGTTTCTACTTTCATTCAATCTTCTCGGTGCTGAAAACCGAACTTTTTGAACACTCCGCGAAACGTCCGCGGCGAATGATTGGCTGATGATGTTCAATAAAGACCTATTGTCGTGCGATAAAGTCCTATAAAAAACAAAAAAAGCCCAATCATTCGGTAGCTGGCTGTCATCAATCCATGGATTGGAAGACCCTGTAGCTTTGCGTCCCTGGCTTTCGCCAAGTTTGCCGTTATCGTGTCTCGCTTTTATAGTTCCATGTTACCACAATTTGCTAGAGTTGCAACCCTTTTTTCTGACAAATGAACGCTTGGTTCGATGCTGGCCTTCAACGCTCGTCAAACCGCTTGAACAACATTGTCGCCTGAGAGAACGCAAGCTTCTCGCAAAACTAGAAATTAGTAGTTTTAGCCCATATGAATAAGCATATTTTCCTAGTAAATAGGTAAAAAGTTTGATATTATTAGGAGAGTATGTAAGCGAGGTGATGGATATGTCCGGATATATAATGTTCACCGAATTAACGACACCGCTCAAGCTAATCGGTATTAGAATTTTTCGCGACGAGAACGGCCATTACTGGTACAAAGTCAGGAAGAACAGCCGCAAGCGGATCTTTTCTAAATTCTGATCAATCCCAGTTCCCATACATGCCCTGTCAGACGCAGAATCGATCGGCTCCGCAGCAGTTACCGAACGGTTACATAGTCCAGGCACAGCAAGAGAGGCTCCCAGGCTGCAAGCCCGGGAGCCTCTTCTCATTTGTATCCTATAGCATGGATTCCGCAAGCTTGCGGCCTGCCTCTAGCTCTTCTTCAAACTTGGTCCGATATTCGGCAAGGATAGCCGTGCTGTGGCCGCCCGCCGTCAACGCCGCCGAGGTGTCGGCAATGATGGTCTCGAAGTTGGCCGTACAAGTTGCTACCGCCGCTTGAATATCCGCCTTTAGCTTCTGTTTGCCCGCTTCGCTCGTATCGGTGTAGCTCAGCACGATTCCCGTCAGCGTAGATTCGCAGCTCGAACGCAAAGCGTACAGCTTGGTTTCCGCACCCGAGGTAATCTGCGCATACGTCTGGTTCGCCGGCGTTCCTCCGCCAGGCGCGCCCCCTCCGCCGCCGTTGCCCGCTCCGGGAGCGCCGCCGCCCGTGCCGGAATTGCCTTCTCCGGGTTTCCCGCCATTGTTTGATTCCCCATGCTCCGCCTGGTACGCCTTCGACTGTCCGCTGACCGTTCTTGTCGCAGGATCCCAGTCAATCTTGGTCCCGAGCGACTCTGCCAGAAAGCGCAACGGCACGTAGATCGATCCATTGAGAATAAATAGGGATTGGCCCTCCGGCAGTGTCTTTACCTTGCCATTAAAGATCAGCGACGCTTCCTTTACCTTCATGGTCAGCGTCTGCGTCGTCAAGCTTGGCTTGCCGCCGCTCGCCGCAAGCAGCTGCTTCTTGAGATCGGCAAGCTCCGCTGCCGTCGGCTCCGAGATTGTCACTTGATTTTTTGCGGGATCCCAGCCCACCTGCTTCAGCAAAGCATAGGAGAGATAACGGATAGGCACGTAGGTCCGCCCCTGATGGATAAAAGCGTGCTGTCCCTTAGGCAGCGCCAGTTCCTTATCGTCGAAGATGAGCCTGACCGGCTGCGTCTTAACCTGTACCGTCGTTTCCTTTTTAGGCTGCGCGGCCTGCGCCTTTACTGTCGCGGCTGCCGCTGCATAAGACACTCCCGCTCCGGTAACAGCGGACACAGGCACAGCCGCCGCTCGTCCGGCGCCTTCTGCCGCTCCCATTGCCGCTTGCAGAGGTGTCGCCATTAACAACAGGGACGCCATTAACGTCATCCCCCATAATTTCGTCTTCCTTGCCATTCTTTAATCTTCCTCTCCGTCTTAGGGCGTGTCTGAATACTCCGAGGGGAGCAGATTTTGCCGAATTTTCGTTCCATGCAAGGAACTTTTGTGAAGTCGTACCGGGGGTACATCAAGCAAAAGTGACGAAGCAGGGGGCGGAAAGGCGGTGAAAGATGCCCCAGAGCGGGTTTTCAGTCACGCCCTAGTCCAGTGCCGCCGCAATCTCTACCAGCGCCGCCGATCGCGCGTCTTGCTTGGCCCGCTCGTACTCCGTGTTCCAATCCGGCATCTCGCTTGCCGACAGGCCCGCATCCTTGTACTTCGCCTGCGCATCGCCTACCAGTTGATTAAATTGTGCGTCGCACGAAGCCTCAGCGGCAACGACTTGACCCAGATACTCCGACTGGAGCGTCTCAAGAGCTGCCTCCTTATTCTCGGCAAGCTCCGCCTTGATCGAGGACACCAGCTTCGAGCTTGTCGACTTGCAAGTGCTGCGGAGCGACTCCATCGATGCCGTTACCGCTGCATCAATCTCGCTCTTGCTCGCCTTGCCGCCGCCAGTCGTTGGCGCCGTCGCGCTTGGCTCCGGTTTCGCGGCAGGCGTATCTGAGCCGCTGCCCCCGGAATTAGCAGGCGTTCCCGACGCGCCACCACCGCCGCTGCCGCCGGTTGACCCTGGCGTGTCAGCTCCCGACTTGCCCGTCTGGCCTTGCCCGCCCGCAGGCTTGCCCGGCGTCACGGTGTCTCCAGGGTTACTGCCAGGACTCGGCGAGACGCCTTGACCATCCCCGCCTGCTATTCCATCCTGATCCCCGTCTTCGTCCCCTCCGCCATCGCTATCCTTATTGCCCTCGCCTTGCACCGGATCGCTCTCATCCGGCTGATCTGACTCAGCCAACTGCTGCTTGAGCTCCTTGGCATCGTTCATCTTGGCTGTCAGTGTCACCACGCCATAAGTCGCCGCGCCCAATACGAGCAGCAGCCCGATGACGATAAGCGATATTCGTTGTTTGGCTCCCATATGTATAGTCCTCCTTGTCGCTTATTCTAGCTGCCAACCGCTTCGGCCCTATGTTCGCTCCCGTCCGAGGCTAGCGCCGATCCGTGCCGCCCCCTTGTACAAGAGAATGCCGATTGAGGCTCCAATACTATCAATGATGACATCGCTGGCTTGACCCGATCTGCCCGATACGAAGAGCTGATGCAGCTCGTCAGACACGGCGAACAGCACGCACACCAGCAAGGTGATCGCCACGCCGCGCACGCCTCTTACGCCAAGTTTGGTCAAAGTGCCCAAGACAAGCATGCCGAGCACCAGATAGATCAGACCATGGGCCAGCTTGCGAACGACATGGTTCAACTCTCCCGCATCCAGCTCCAATCCCGGCAGCATGACGCGAATCGTCGTCGCGATGGCATCCGAGAGTCCGCTGCTAAGCGCATTGGAATCCGACGCCTGTTGATTAGAGAAGCCGATAATAACCGCCATCCATACAAGCACGGCGGCACCGTACATAAACTTTCGCATAGGCAATTTCCTTTACTTTACACCATAATCCCCCACGTACCCGTCGTGAAGCGCAGCAATCCTGCCTCGCATCTAAGACGTGGAAAAAGACGGAAATGTTGCTCCATATGTCTGCCGTTATTCGGCCTTACACTTCCGTCAGCTCGAACGCCCTGTTCTTGATCCGGGCATTCTCTGTCGCGTGGCCTAGCAGATCCGATACGTGGACGCTATTACGAACATTTCGAAGCGTATAGGAAGGAGTACTCGTATCCGTGGATATAATGGTAATATCCCCGAACTTTAGTATTCTCTCAAACAGATTCCGTTTCAGGGAAACATCGCGGATGCGGTACAATTGAATCTCCTCGCGCCGCTTCGTAAAGACGCCTTTCTCGACAATCAGTCTGCGATCCGTCAATTTGTAATGCGTAAACGTCGGAAATCCGAAATTAAAAGGTTTGCCTTCCCACAGCACAGTCTCGTTCAGCATTCCAACAGCTCCTTAACACATCAGATTCGTTCCAATTCTACATGCTTTCTCCAGTTGAAAGCCTCCGTTAATTGTACCCCGATGCCCGCCTGATGTCGACGGGATGGAGGAGGTTTAGAGGAACAATACTATCGACCAATAGTCTTGGGATGCTCTCATTCTCAACAACTCCTCATTTCGCCAAATGAAAAAATAGAAATCCCTGTGTAATAACAGGGATTTGAATGGAATGTGATGTTTGGAAATATCCTCTTCTAATTGATTTCAACCTACACAATTACCACTCAAGTTTGTCATCTTCTTGATAAAGTGAGCTTGCATAATCCAAGTACTCCATCAGTTTACGCCTACTTATTTTATCAATGCTGATTCGATACTGAGTTCCGTATTGCATATTAAGTTCTAACGCTGTTATATCAACACCGAGGAATTTATCTTCTTTAATATACGTGGATTCAATATCTTCATATTTCGCGATAAACTTGGATGTGCTATTACCAGCATCTTTTATGTAGACAGAATCAAGAGTCAGAACCATACCTGACTTTCCGTTTGTCGAAATACTCGTATCAATTATCGCAATTATTTCGTCTTTCTCAGGTTTACCTTGGCAAATGATTTCGAGAGCGTTACGTACCTGTTTTTCATCTCCATTCCAAGGTCTATAGCCAAAAAGTTCTTCAAATTTATCCTCAAGTGTTGATTTCAAGTCACTCATCTTCTGCAACTCCATTCCTTTTAATGCGTCGCATGCTTTGTAGTTTAGATAATAAAATTCCTGTTGAGACATTTTATCTTTATAGAATAGATCGTATGATTCATCTACTCTGCATATAACGGGGCGATCTTCATATATACCACAAAGATTCGTGCTTATATCAAAATGCAAGCATACCCCGTCACCGCGATCCAAATGTTTATACTGCTCAGTAATACCTACTTTCTTACAACACAATCCACATTGATCGCAATTGAACATTTCAACCCTGCATTAGTGTTTCGAGATACTTATTTCCGTTCTCAACTACGTAAGCACTAGCTTCCTCCAATTGACCCTCTTGTTTAAGAAGGGAAGAATCGAGAATCACCTTAATTGTTTTGGCTAGTTGGACACACTTGTAGATCTCTTGCTTCTCAACTTCTGAGTAATCATCCCAGTTCATACCTCTAGACTTGATAATGAATCGCAATACACTTACTTGATGAACAAAGAATACATCTAACTTCTTCAAAAGTTCAGTAAGTTGATTTGCTCGAGTGTATATTGCTTTTAAAGCAATACCAATGTTCTTTGCCTGTGCTTTGAAAGCTTTTGCTTTATCATAGTTTCCATAAGCATCATTAAGAGCGCTTTTAGCCTGGCTTGCAAAAATAGCTCCACCGATTGCAAGTGCAGGTCCCGCCACAATACCCCCTAGGACCATCATTCCGCCAGCTACTCCTAGACCACCTGCAGCCAATGCTCCACCACCAAGCCACGCCAATGTCGCATTCGTAGCGGCTACACCTGACAGTGTTCCCAATGCAGTACCTGTCGTTGCAGTAACCAATAGCCCGCCAAGCCCACTCATAACAACACTGTATGTACCGTACGCAAGTAAAGCTCCAGAACCAATTGCAGCAAGTCCATTTATAGCGATTGTCTTTGCCTCAAATGATGCATTTTTCAATTGCTTGAAGCTCTCGCTCGATGGATTGAAATTTCTCAGCTCATCAATACCATCGCTATCCTTAAGATTAATATTTTTTATTTTCTCAAAGTTAACAACAAACTCATTTATTGATGTCGAAAGGATTCGAATTTTTTCCTGCCCAAGCTCAGTAATAGCCTCATTGGTGTTTTCTCTTGCCATTTCAACAAATTCTTCCGCTTCTTTTGCAATGTCCTGTGATGTTTGATTCAAAGCCTTTGCTTGATCCATATCTCGTTTAGCATCGAATCCCTTTTTAGCTCCAACTGCAGCTGTTACAGCTGCTATACCTACGGCGATTGCTGGTATTAATGGTAGCGGCATTTTTATTCCTCCTCAATATAGTTAAAAATCTAATATCGCAGCCTTGTCAGACATAAAACTGTCGAACTCTGAAAAGTTCCTAAATTCCAGTGTTCCACCCATTTCTACCGCTATTTTGTTCAGACCCTGCGTGAATAACTCCATATTTTCAACTCGACTTGCAATTTCTATCATAGAAAGGGATTCGGAAAAGACCTTCTGCCTTTCGGCGTAGAATTTCTCTACCATTTCTAACAACTCTTTGCCCTGCTTATCCATTGCCTCAATCGCAGCATTCGCAATTGCGTGTATTTTATTTCTTCGCTCAAGAGAAAACCGTTCTTCACGTAGAGTCTGCATACATGCTTTATATATCGATGAACTTGCTAGATAGCCAGCCATACCCCCAATAACTGTTCCTACACCTGGGAATATTGCTGTACCTACGGCTGCCCCAAAGCTTGCTGCCATCATACCTGTCCCTTTTTCACCTAACTCTTCAACAAGCTCAAGGGTATCAATTTCACCCTTTGCATATCGAATCAGAGATTTTCCAACTTGGACTGTAGCAGTTGCGATCATCGCAGGCATGTTGGTTTTGGACAAATTTACGAAAACACTGTTCTGACTTGCTGCCATGAACCCCCTTATTGCGGTATCACCAGCTCCGATAATATACGCCGTGGCTGCTCCCGCTGTGGTATCTTGAGCGACGTCCTTAAGTGCTTCACTAGCCCGTTTTTCACCCTTAATGAGACTGGTGATATTTTGTGCTGTTGATATTGCTGCAGATATTACTGCCGCACTCTTGGCATTCTCAAGCCCTGAGCGATGGGCTGTCTCTAAAACATACTTTGCAGTTGCCAGTTGCGGATGTTCACGAAGAAATATAGCTTCTTTGGAAGTGATACCACTGTCCTTTAAATCATTAGATACTTGGCGATAATTTTCCGCCTTCTGTTCCAAGAGAGCCGCTTTGTCAAATTGACCTTGACTTCTAAACTTCTCAGCTTGTTCAGACAAGCTTTTTGCAGAATCTTCGGCATACTTTTTGGCAATTTCAAACTGCTCTTTTGGGACCAGGACATCATTCCCCCTGTATTTTTCCCACTTGTCACCCGTCATTTTATCCACTAAGTTTTCTGAACTTATCCTAATTTCCTCAGGGGTTCCAAACTTACCACAGAACTTCATCTGAGCACCCCACGACGGGTTGCCAGTGTCATCAATCGACAATATGTCGAATTGGGGATCATTGCCTCTTCCTATATCATTTGAACGATGAATACGAGTTTCACTTTTGTTAATAATATTTTCGGCATTTGTTTTATCTACATAATTGATCTCGGCTGAAAACCCGGCTTGTTGCTTTATATTTTGATACTCAAAATCAGAATGCACCTTGGATTCAGATACCTGCTTGAGTCCTTTTCTTATCACATCGCCGTTAGCATCAACCGTCCCTTTATAACCTTTAATATACTCTGATGCGGCTCTACCATATCTCTCAACATTTTCAGATGTTGCAGCTCCTATCGTTGAGTCTATTAGACCGCTGTGAGCTTTTTTCTTATCCTTATTACCCATAGTTACTTCCCCTTCATCTAATTCAATATAGGTATAATGAACCATTCGACAAAGTAACAAAAAATCCCTTCTTGATTCATGATTTCTGTAATTTTGACGAACAAGACTCATTCTATTGCCCCCCTCGTCTTCAGACTCTTATGCCTGATGATGTTTGTGTTCCTCGGGGCGGAAGTTTGCCTGCAGCTTCCTTCAGATTCCACCTCACGGTGGATACCCTTGCTCTTGGTTGGTGGTTGGTAACGACAAACCCCCACAGCGGACTTTCACCGCCTAATTAGTCGCCATGCGTGGCGCACAAATAAAACTCCGTTGCTCAGGAGCAACGGAGTCATTGATAATAGACGATTTTATTCTTTTGGTGCTGGTGGGCGGGCCTGGATGGATATCCATTAATCATATTCATTAGTATCAGTCTTACACATTAAGCCTTGTTCACCTCATAATACCCCACATACCAATCCGCGAAGCGCTGCAGCCCTACCTCGATTGGCGTCTCCGGCTTAAAGTCCACCGCCTGCTGCAGCCGATCCGTCGAAGCGTAAGTTGCGGGGACGTCGCCGGGCTTGAGGGGTTCGAATATTTTGTCGAAGAGGATCTCCCTGCCCGTCGCCTTGCTCAAGGCTCTCTCCAGCGTCTCGATAAACGTCATCAGCTTCTCCGGACTGTTGTTTCCGATGTTGTACACACGATGAGGAACGCCATCCATTGGCGGCTGCGCAATGAGTCGCTCAATCCCCGTCACGATATCGTCGATGTACGTGAAGTCGCGGTACAGATCGTTGTCGAAGTCCCCGTTATTGAAGATATGAATCGGCTTGCCCGCAAAATAACGATCCGCGAAACCAAAGTACGCCATATCCGGCCGGCCCATCGGTCCGTACACCGTAAAAAATCGCAGTCCCGTCGCCGGTATGCGGTACAGGTGGCTGTACGTATGCGCCATCAGCTCATTCGACTTCTTCGTCGCCGCATAAAGCGACACCGGATGATCGACGAAGTCCGTCTCCTCAAAAGGTACCTTCTTATTAGCTCCATACACCGAGCTCGACGAAGCGTACACCAGATGCTCCACGGGAAAATGCCTGCAAGCCTCTAAGATGTGAAAAAAGCCGGTAATATTGCTCTCGATATAAGCATCCGGATTCTCGATGGAGTAACGCACTCCCGCTTGCGCCGCCAAATGAACAACAGCAGCCGGCTTATACTGCTCGAACAGCGACATAACCGCCGTGTGATCCGCAATGCTGGCTTCGACGAAAACGAAGCCTTTGTGCGGCGTCAGCTCCGCCAGTCGAGCACGCTTGAGATGTACATCATAATAATCGTTCACATTATCCAGACCGACGACCGTACACCCTTGCTCAAGCAACCGCTTGGTCACGTAATAACCGATAAACCCCGCCGCGCCTGTCACCAGATAGACCTTCCCTGCAACTATCGCATGATCTTCCAATCTACCTCGACTCCTTCACTCCTTCTCTGATCGCGGGCTTGCGCCCGATCGAATGATACTCCACGCCTGCATCCTTCATGTCATCGACCGCATACAGGTTGCGACCGTCATAAACGAGCGGCGTCCGCATCAGCTTGCGGTAAGTCTCGGGGGCAACGGCCCGGAACTCTCCCCATTCCGTTAAAATAAAGCAAACATTCGCGCCGTCCAGCGCCTCTTCGATACTACTCGCATACGACATATGGCCTCTGGCGCATGGTCCTTCCGGGTACAGCCTCGCAAAGCTTGCCGCGCCGACCGGGTCATAGGCAAATATATCCGCTCCTTGCTCCAACAGGAGGGGAACATTCTCGAGTGATGCCGCTTCACGGAGATCATCCGTACCCGGCTTAAACGTCAGGCCCAGCACCGCCACCTTAAGACCGTTTAAGGTAATGAGGCGCTTGCTCGCCTTCTTGTACAGCATTGTCTTCTGATCCTTGTTGACGTCGATCGCCGACTTTACCGTCCGGAGCTCGTAGCCATTTTGACGGGCCAAGTAATCCAGCGCCTTTGTATCCTTGGGGAAACAAGAGCCGCCGAAGCCGATACCGGCATTTAAGAACTTGCTGCCGATCCGCGGATCAAAGCCCATTCCCTTGGCAACATCCTGGATATCCGCACCGACCAGCTCGCAGAGATTGGCGATATCGTTCATGTATGAGATCTTAAGCGCCAGGAAATCGTTGGCTGCATATTTGATCATCTCGGCGGATCTCCGGTTGACGGAGACGATCGGCAGACCAAACGGCTCATAGATACGCGTCAGCAGCTCCTGCGCCCACTCGCTCTCCGTGCCGATAATGATACGCTCCGCGTGGAGCGTATCGTGAACAGCCGAGCCTTGCGCCAGGAACTCCGGGTTCGAAGCGACCTCTACCCGCACATCGTGGGCGAGGAAGTCATGAATGAACTGCTCAACCTTGTCATTCGTCCCGACGGGCACCGTTGACTTCACCACAACCAGACAGTCCTTCTCGATCGTCTCGGCGATCTGTCTCGCCACCGTTGCGATATAGGACAGGTTGGCCGAGCCATCGGGCTGCTCAGGTGTTCCGACACCGATAAATATAGCATCTGCCTCTTTATATGCAGCTACATAGTCGGTGGTATAGTCAATTCTACCGGCCTCATAATTTTTCCTCATGAGCTGCTCCAGATCGACCTCATAGATCGGCGATACGCCCGACTTCATCAGCGCCACCTTGTTCTCGTCAATATCCACACAGGTCACCTGGTGACCCATCTCGGCAAAACAAACGCCGGCTACAAGGCCGACATAACCTGTTCCGGCTACTGCTAGTCTAAGCATGTGATTTGCTCCATTTCTCGTGCCAAAGCTAAAGAATATTACAGGGATTAGTTAGTAGTGACTTTCAAACATTCTCTAAAACACACAAAGGATTAAAATAGTCTCGTTCTTCAGTGTTTAAATTCTCATAGAAATGCCTACTTTGCGAGTTCTACCTCACAACGTTCTCTCACTTCTTCCCATGTTAAACATATACGTATGATATCCTCTTCTACCAACTCTGGTCCCGATTGAATCTCAATAAATTCTAAATCGGTTGTAGCCTTGATTGCATGCTTCATGCCTGGGGCAATTACTAGAGTTTCCCCTTCAATTATTGGTCGAATTGAATCTTGTAAGGCAAACTCTCCCTTTCCACTTATAATTGTCCATATTTCATTTCTACTATTATGCAATTGATAACTTAAGTTTTTTCCTTTTTTCACACATACTCTTCGAGTCAGGACCTCGTTCTGATTTTCATATCTTGTATAGTCAAGTACCCTATACCATCCCCAACGACGTTCTTCATACATCAGCCTCTGTTCAAATCCATCCATCAAATCCTTTATTTTAGGACTAGAGGCTTTATCAGTAATTAAAATTCCATCAGGACTTGCAGCAACTACCGCATCATTAATCCCCATAACAACTATTGGAATATCAAGTTCATTTACTAAATGAGTATTGTTCGAGTCATTACTAATAATACCTTTTCCAATCTGATTTATACCCATTTCCTCCGTTAAGGTATTCCATGTTCCGAGGTCCTTCCAGTATCCGTCATATGTTACAACCACTACCCTCTCAACCTTCTCGACAACCTCATAATCAAATGAGTTTTTAGGTATGTCTTTGTATGAAGCCAGTAACTCATCATACTTAATGGGCAGTTTTTTTTCTTTTAATATATTTATCAAGAATCCGAGTTTAACACCAAATACGCCACAATTCCAAAGTGCGTCTTCCTCAATAAGCTTTTTCGCTAGAGCTTCATCTGGTTTCTCTTTAAAGTAGCTGACCTCTAGATAGTTATTTTTTTCGGTTAAATCCTTAGGAACTATATAGCCATACTTTGAAGATGGGAACGTAGGCTTAACACCTAATAACGCCAACTCCGCTTGGGAATTATTTAGTGCAATTTCTAAATCTATAACCCTATTAAAAAATTCATCTTCTACATAAGAGTCAACAGGTAGAATACATATGGTTTCACTTAATCCTATTCTCTGAACAGAATATAAGTAGGACGCTGCTAGAGCAATTGCAGGAAAAGTGTCGCGCCGTTCTGGCTCAATAATTAGGGGCACATCGTGACTTAGCTGTGTTTGTATCATGTCAACCTGCGACTTACTTGTAGAAATAACCGTCGAATGATGTAAATTTATACTCTCCAATTGTCCATACACACGTTGCACCATTGATTGTAATTGATTCGATTCATCTCTAAGAACCTTTAAAAACTGCTTAGACCTAGAATCATTAGACAATGGCCACAGGCGTTTACCGGATCCCCCAGATAATAAAATTAGTTTCATATTTCTCTCCCCTTGTGAGAACGTAGTACGCTCCCGAACTAACGACCATAAATATTGTTAGTATAATATTCAACGGTATTTTCTAATCCATTTTCTAGGGACGTAGAAGCTTTAAAATTAAACAATTTTTCAGCTTTGGTGACATCCAGTTGTCTCCGTTTCTGTCCACCTGGCTTTAAATTATTATATGCAAATTTGCCTTTATAGCCTATTATTCTAGCTATAATTGATGCAATTTCTCTTATCTTAGTCTCATATCCAGTTCCAATATTGACCGGATCAATTTCGTTATAGAATTTAGTTGCTTTTAATAAAGCCTTAGCAGCATCTTCTACATACAAAAACTCTCTACTCTCTTCTCCAGTTCCCCAGACTTCCACGGTATCAAGATTATTTATTTTTGCATGATGGATCTTTCGAATTAAAGCAGGAATTACATGAGAGTTATTTATATCAAAGTTATCTTTGGGACCGTATAAATTAACTGGGAGCAAGTGGATTGCATTAAACCCAAACTCCTTTTTGTAGGCAATGCTCTGTGCCAATAACATTCTTTTGCTTAGACCGTATGCATCATTGGTTTCAACCGGATATCCATTCCATAGATCCTCTTCCTTGAACGGAACTAAGGTTTCTGCTGGGTATTCACAAACGCTTCCTAGACCAACAAACTTTTCAACTTTTGCCTTTAAAGAATAATGCTGAATTAATGTATTTATCATTACGTTGTTATAGAATTGGATGCCTGGGTGTGAACTACTATAGCCTATTCCACCCACATCTGCTGCTATGTGTATAACAACATCTACTTTTATATTTGAAAATAACTGTTTTACGTTCTCCTCATTCCTGAGATCATATTCCTTACTGCTAAAACTTAACAGTTCCTTTATAGGCTCTTTCTTAATCTCTTCAATAAAATGACTTCCCAAAAACCCATTGGCACCAGTTACTAGGATTCTTTTATTTGTTAGTGAGAAACTCATATATACCCTCCTCAGCATAATCTTTGATAATAAGCTGACTTTTTAAATTGTATATTCATCGAAGCGTTGTACTACGAAAGTGAATTTTTAATTATAATATATGTTCAGCTTTAGCTATGTTTAAATCACTTTGTATCATTTCTTCGACCAATTTATCGAGAGTGTACTTAGGTTCCCAGTTTAGTTTCTGTCTAGCTTTTGTGGAATCGCCAATTAATAGTTCTACTTCTGTTGGCCGATAATATCTAGAATCTACTTCAACTACTACTTCACTCTTACTAAGTTGATACTCATTATTATGACAGGCTTTAATAATCCCTTTTTCATTGACTCCCTCGCCAAAAAACTCGATTTCAATCCCCAATTTTAGGAAAGCCATTTTAACAAAATCCCGAACAGTAGTCGTAATTCCTGTTGCAATGACAAAATCCTCCGGTATGTTGTGTTGTAACATTAACCACATAGCCTCTACATAGTCCTTAGCGTGTCCCCAATCCCGCTTTGCGTTTAGATTGCCCAAAAATAATTTTTTTTGCCTGCCAAGAACAATATCAGCTACTCCTCTAGTTATTTTTCTTGTTACGAACGTTTCCCCTCTTCGTGGACTTTCATGGTTAAATAAGATTCCATTACATGCAAACATGTTATATGCTTCCCTGTAGTTCACAGTAATCCAATAAGCATATAGCTTTGCTACAGCATAAGGGCTTCTTGGGTAAAAAGGAGTGTTTTCCCGTTGGGGAACTTCTTGAACCAATCCGTAGAGTTCCGATGTAGATGCTTGATAAATCTTAGTTTTATTAGCTAGTCCTAATAACCTTACAGCCTCTAGTACTCTCAAAGTTCCTAACCCATCTGCATTAGCGGTGTATTCTGGAGTATCAAAACTAACTTGAACATGACTCATTGCGGCTAAATTATATATTTCATCAGGCTGAATTTCTTGAATTATTCTTATTAAGTTTGTTGAATCAGTCAAATCGCCATAGTGTAAATGAAACTTAAGATCACTCTCGTGTGGGTCTCTATATATGTGGTCTATTCTCCCTGTATTAAATAACGAGCTTCTTCTCTTTAATCCATGCACAGTATAACCTTTCTCTAATAGAAACTCTGCTAAGTAAGACCCATCTTGTCCTGTAATACCAGTTATTAAAGCCACTTTATTCATAATAAACCCTCCGCATAAATTTATTTTATTAATTATATGGGTAAGTATCTCGCCCACATTAGATTATAATATTCTAAGTTAAATTTTATAAAAGCTACTCTCACTTGAACTTTACGATTTATCTATGAAAACCATAGCAGGGTACATAGATACCATTTCTAAGCCACATCCCCCTTTCAACAATCTATAAGTCACTTCTTTTATTATTGGGGGACTTTAAATTAAAACCAATCTTGTTCCATAAAATGATTGAGATTTCTACCTTTAACAATAGGCTGGACGAGGTGTAAATTAATATACCTAGAATTATTTGAACCAGAGTTGTAATATAAGAAACTCCTAGGAGATTCCCAATTCCTCTTATACACACAAACATTATTATCGATGATACTATTACTTTCCCAATATCCTTAAATAAAATCTTAAAATGAAGTAATGATCTCATTAAAATTAGCTGCGCTATAAAAATAGAAAACTCCGCTAACAGAGTGGCCACCGCAGCCCCTACTGCGTGATAGTGTGGAATTAACAAAAAATTGAAGGAAACACTAATTATAGCACCTATTACAACACTTGAAATGTATTTCGCATTCTTACCTAATGGAATCATTAGTTGCACTCCGATGACATTTGACCAAGTTATTGATACATATATAGGTCCTAATATGTATAACAAAACAATCGTCTCAGAAAACTCGGAATTTAATAACCAGGGAATAAGTTCTTTTGCAATGCCAATCATACCAAAGAACATTGGAACCGAAACCATTGTGAGAAAGCGAAAGCTTTTATCAGCATTACTGAGTATTCCACTCATATTTCCCTTTTTAAAATCATTTGACATTCTCGGTAGCATAACTGTTCCAAGCGAAGTTATTACACCTACTGACATTTTTATTAGTTTGATAGCTGTATCATATACTCCAACTTGTGACTTGGTGGAGAGCAAACCTAATATAGTTTTATCCATTACTACATATGCTTGGATAGCAATTTGGGAAATAAAAAGAGTTAAGATAGGCTTTATATGATATTTAACATCTTTTATTTCAATTTTTGATTTTGAAATGTATTGTGGTATAGATGTCCACATTATGACATGTCCCAAAAGCTCCGAACAAACAAGGATAGATATATATAACACTAATTGATTTTGTGTTTTAACAAAAACAAATATAGAGGATACTGCAACAAATCTAATTATTAGATTTCTGATAGCAATTTTTTTGAAGTCCTCCATGCCTGCATATAACCACGAAACATCGAATGCGACCCCTACAATCAACATCGATTGAATCAAGTAAATATTCTTATATTCCGGTGAAGTTATAATTATTATTAAAATAAAAATTAATAGAGAAGTTATCGCAGTGACTGTTTTAATGTAAAAAATACTCCAAAACACTTTATTTCTCTTTATGAAATCATCTCTAACATATGCAATCTCCCTACTTCCATACAATGATATTCCAATAGATCCAAATAGAATAAAGTATTGTACAATAGAGTTGGTGAATGCATGAATACCAATTCCACTGCTGCCCAGAACTCTTGTAATATACGGCAATGTTATGAACGGCAATACAAGCAAGCTGATTTGAAATAAGGAGGTATACATATAATTCTTAGCGACTTTTGAATTCATCTTCGTTTTAAACCTCTTTATCTGTTCTTAGATCAATTTTAATTTTAGCCAATGCAATTCCCACCCAAATTATAATTGATGTTCGAATATCTGAAGTGTAGAAAGTTTCGAATAGGCCTCCAAAATATATTAAACTAAGAACTGCTACAACAAGATATCTAACATATTCAATATTGTAGTAAGTACGAAAGCTTTGAATTAGTTGAAATATAAAAATAGAAAAAATTATATATCCTAATAATCCCATTTCCAGAAGTAAAGCTGTGTGTTGATTATGAGGATTTTCCATAGCCGCGTTAGTAGGAGACATATTATCCAGTCTCTTGTACCCCAATCCAATGCCACTACCTAAAATCGGATTATGTTTAAAATTCTCTATACTTATTCTTAATAGCTCATCTCGCTTATTGTTACTATTAATACTACTATCTGTTAAGAATCTTGATAAAATTCTATCTGTTGTTTCTGGCAGGACAACATTCACAATAGTAATAAAGGCAATGGATATTAGTAGACCCTTAATCCATTTTCCTATATTCTCTTTAAAATTTCTAACATTAACTAGGACAAGAAACATTAACAGGAGCAGTATTGCAGATCTTGTTGATGTCAATAATATTGCGATGCAAGTATAGTACATTGAAAACTTATAGTAATAACCATTGCTTTCTCTACTTTGTAATAAACTAATTACAAATATAAAAAATAGAAACAAACCAGTTACTGTAGCGCTTCCCACTGTCGTACTTACCCGAACAAACTCTGCATTAGTATAAGAACTAATGTCCCACCCCATTCGCGGTGCTAGTTGATAAAAAAACAAAGAAAAAAATACAACTTGAGATGATACCAAATTACCAATAAGAATAAAAAAATTAACAACTGATTTACTTTTCGATCGTATGCTTAGAATCAATTTATATAACAAAAAGGGAATGGAAATAATAAGAAATGTACTTATTACACTACTTAGTCGATTAACACTATCAAAACTATTGATTAATCCAAATATAAGCGCATAAAACAAAAAAAACACATACAAAATTTCGTATTTATTAAGCGATATTTCTCTGTAATGTGAGATATATTTTGCTGTTTTTTTAACTAGTATCATCATAAATATTACTGAAACAATAATAACGTTTAATCTATAGTGGTTATTTCCAATAATATACGAAATGTTTGTATTTATTGAAGCTGGCAATAATGTGACAACTACTATTACCAGATACAGTATCCATAATTTAATATTCTCATACGATAACAAGTATAGCCCTCTATTCTTTTAATAATTCTATAATCTGTTCTTCGCTTTTGTTCAAAGCATGACTTCTTTCGAAAAGGCGGCGAGATTTTAAAGATAATTTCTTTTTTTCTCTTGCATCCATCTCCAAGTATTTCAAAATATATTGCCTAAATTCCTCTGGGCTATCGGCTCTAAATCCATTTATGCCATGTTCCAAATTATAACCAATGAATGCGTGAGAAGTCCCAATTATGGATAACCCAAATGCCAAGGCTTCGGCTATCTTTACTTTCATACCTGCACCTGTAAATATAGGGGCAACATATAAATCTGCTTTATTAAATAGTGGTTTCATATCAACTGGATTAGTTATTAGTTCGATATTGTTATGTGATTGAACCATTTTTTTTAATTGTTCATTCGGCCTTGAACCTGCTAATATTAGCTTAAAATTTAAATGAATATGTGGCCAAACGTGATGAATAAACCAGATTACGCCATCTACATTTGGTCCATACCACATCGATCCAGTAATCAAAATAATCTTTTCTTTATTGTCAGACAAGCTATCTAATCGTGTAGTGCTAAAACTATGTATAGGATCATCTATACAAACTGGTACAATTTCTACATTACCTTTTTTTAGACAATTTGGATATAACTCAAGTAGTCTATTTTTATCTTGTTCTGTAAGGCATATTATAGTATCTGCCTGTGAAATGCATTTGGGTTCTTGCTTTTGAATGAGTCTATATTTAAACCAAGAGACTAATGTACGTTTTCTTTTCATGATGTTAAAAAAATAATCCGTTTCGACATTATGAACTCTTACAATAAGTTTTTTTTTATTTTCTTTTGCTAGATTTGCAACAAAGTCATATCTGGTGAATTCTAGATAAACAAACCTGTAATTATCCCAGTTAATCTTATTTACCTGCCTGGACCAACTATTGTACATTCCTGTAGTGATGCCTTTAATCAGACTCAACCCTTTTAAAATTTTGTTGCTCTCATTAGTTAATATCACAATCGGATTAACACTCATTCGGATTTCTTTGTCTTGTATTTCCGGGCCTATATAATCTATTTCAAACTTTTTTGCAAGTGATAATAAGGATTGCCTTACTACTATTCCACCACCAGAAAAGTTCCCAGGACTCTCAAAAGTTATAAATAAAATCTTCATAATATACGAAACTTCCTTTTTATTTTATTTATTAACTTCAAATTATATTCATTTAATTTTCGCTTTACATATAAAAAAGTCATGATACTCACAGATTTGCTAACATTGTAACGTTTGTTAAAAAAGATTAAGTGCCTTTTATAAAATAACCCGGTATTAATTATTGTAAACACTTCCTGTATGAGTCTATTTTTCTTATGTTGCCCACCTTTCTCAATAGCCAAGCCCGGAAGGTGATAACACTCGGTGTCAGAAGTATAAAATATTTTATTTCCATTTTTGACCATCTGAACTTGTGCATCTGACTCTTCCCTGTAGCCATTAACTTTATAGTTTTCATAGTATTTGATAGAACTATAAGCTTTTTTAGGAACTAGAATTAGAGCATGTCCAAACGGGACCTCGATATCATTGTTAGAGAGTTTTCTATAGTACCCTTCGAATCGATCATAGTCAAAAATCGATTTAGGTGATAATTGTTGTTCTTTCTTTTTTTGTATAAGTTGATCTTCTTCCATCCAAGGAGTAATTCCATAATATATGCTTCCAAATACAATAACATCATCGTTAGCCTTTGGAAGTAATACACTTAAGTAATTACTTGATAGAAAAGCGTCATCCTCTCCCCACAATATATAATCATACTTTGCTAGTTCAACACCTAAATTCCTACAGTATGCGGCCCCATGATTTTTTTGATTTTTATAATAGTTAAATATTATCTGTGTTCCAGCTAGTCGCTCTTCAATATATTCGATCGTCTCGGTATAACTTTTACTACTGCCATCATCAATAATAATTAACTCACCAACATATTCTTGATCTATATAAGAATCAATCACACACAGCAAAGTGTTAGGTCGATCAAACGTTGGTATAATTACAGATACTACCATCCCACTACCCTCCCTCTGCTAATATAAATGTCTATATAATTATTAAATTACTCAAGTAATTTGTTATATACTTTGCTCGTCTCCATTCCTATATCCTCCCAAGAATAAATCCTTCTTAAATCATTCCACATTGATTCATCATCCTTCTTTTCCAATACTAAACTAGGCTGCTGTGCAATAGCTTCAATAATACCTTTTAATTGTTCATTATTATTTATCTCAAACTGCCAACCCATATTATGATATCGAAATGGATCTTTTAGTCCGCCCACCTTTGTTGCTATTACTGGTTTTCCTTCATAAATTGCAGAAAGTAGTACACCACTCTGAGATATAGATATATATGGTAAGATAAGCACATCAGTCAATGAAAGATAAGCCTGAAACTCTTCATTAGATAACTCTCTTAAATCTGTACAAACATTTAAGCTTGTATTGGAAGTGTTATCCAATAAACTTTTGTTAAAAATAGCTGGTTTTCCTGCAATAAGCAACTTTATCTTTTCATTTTTATTAAGTAAGTTGCTTTCTTTCCAGATCTCTAATAAAAGATCAATCCCCTTATATTTGGAAACGTTACCCAAAAAACCGAATACCAGCTTATTATCTAAACTATGTTCTTTCCTTAATACTTTAACCTTCTCATAATACAAACTTTGATTAATCTTAAGCTGTGAAATACCATGTGGTATTATGTTTATTTTATTTGAGTCAATATTAAACATCTCTTTTATATCATTGAATGTATCTTTTGTATGAACAATGATAGCATCGACTTCATGATAAATTCTTTTATAGTTTTTGTAGAACTTCATACCACTATCATGAGGTAATACATTATGTGCAGTAAATACTAATCTGATGTTTTTTTTCATTTTTTTTATTAGCCATATAAATAGAAAATCAATTCCAGGAACTCTAAACCATTGATAATGCACTATATTGGGCTTTTTAATGATGATTTCTATAAAAATTTTTATGAGTGAAAAGATATAACTAACTATTTTTAATGGAAGGATTTTTTTTTTGTAATTAAATACAGACTTATATTTAAACTCCGTCTTCTCGTACTTAAACTCGAATTCCGCGTTTCCATAAAGCGTTATATTACTTAATCCAATGTTATTCAGTAAATTATAATCATACGACCCCATGGTTCCCGAAGATTGTGGATCTATCATAAATAAATGTAATCTCTTCTTCATTGCACCAACACCACCTATAAATATCTTTTTATTCCAAATTATATTTTAACCCAATTATCCGGAACAATATCTATAGGCTTATCGTCCGCAAACCATTGTTTAGGTGATACTACAATTTTATCTCGGTTATTTATCAACCAAGCTCCCCACCAATAAAATGTACTATTTACGATTATGGCATGCTTACACGCGCCCATGATAAAAAGTTCTTCAACATCACTTATTTGTTCATCGTCCTCACGGTATACTACGTCACAATCAAAATTCATATTTTTCTTAACCCAGTTTATATCATTAGAAAAAATATAAAAAACCGGGTTATCAACTCGTTCTCTTATATAATTAATCGCCTCTATATAATAATCTTCTGTAAACTCACCATAATGTTTTCTATTCTTAGGTATTTCGATATAATCTCCTCTTCTCACACCTAAGAAAACTGCATTTTCATTTTTGATTTTCTTTATAAATTCCACAGTCTTATTGCTTAAGTTGAATTTCGGAGTGATTTCCTCTCTTAATTTTTCTTCGATGTCAATTAAGTATCTCCATGATTGCCAGTACCCATCAAAATAACTATGATTAATAATTTTCGTTATCTCTCTATAACTTCTATCAAATTCAAAGTAGTACTTAGAATTAAAAATCGTTTCTAACAAAATTTTACTTTTGTATTGCAATCCCAAAGTATTTCCCGCATGTGTGAAATAGCAGACTTTATTTATATCACTTTTTTGAGCCTTACTTATTTTGACATTTAGTTTTTCAATTCGTGGAACACGGATACGATCACCCTTAGTATGTTCATAAATGGAAAGATCTGCAATAACGTCTTTGCAATCATACTTCAGTTCTAACGCTCTCATATATGCATATTGAAATAATTGATTTCCTAATCCGCCCTTAAATTTTACTATCTTCATCTCAATCATCCTTTTATCAAAAAAATAGATCATTAAAACTTATCTGTCATTTGCTAAAGTAATACTTTTTTACATTATTAATTACATAACACAAATAGTAATAAAGACAATGATGTATAGGTAACTTAACTACATTTCTATAGTTATTCCATTGTCTCTTTAATGCTTTGAATTTGCTGTTTGATAAAGACCCATTTACTAACCTGTAATCTGCCAGATTTTTATTTAATCCATATGCTAAATGGCCTGTCTTCAATATCATCAGCCATGTCAAATTATCCTGCCCCCTTCTAACAAGAGGCATTCTAAATTCTCCAATAATATTTTTATCTATTACAACAGTCAAGCAACCGATCACTGTATTCTTAAGTGCTTGACTATAATCGAGGGTATTAGGGACATAAAACACCTTAGTGTTAGAATTATTCTCGTCTAATAAGTATTCATATGATGTGAATGTAAAACCAAAGTTATTTTTCATCATATAATCGAGTTGTATCTTGAGTTTTTCCTTTTTCCACATATCATCTGAGTCTAAAAATGCAATAAATCTTCCCTTTGCATTTGATAGAGCTGTATTTCTTGCAACAGCCGCTCCAGAGTTTTCTTCAAGGTTAATTAATTTTATCCTATTATCTTTCTTGACATAATCTAATATTATATTTTCTGTGCTATCCGTTGATCTATCATTGACAATTATCATTTCCCAATTTGTATATGTTTGTTCGAGAACACTCTCTATAGTCATAGAAATATATTTTTCGCAGTTATAGGCTGGTGTTATGATTGATACTAACATGTTTTCTATTAGCATATATAATCCTCAGTTCTGCAAATATTTGTCAGCCCTTTTACTTGATAGGTTACCTGTTCCACCCTCTATAACACCATCTCTTTTAACAACGCTAATCAATGTTCCAAAAAAACATTTGACATCTAGGGAAAAGCCAATGCCTTGAATGTACTGTCCATCAAGTTTGGCCTTTACATCGACTGGCAACTCATCCCTACCATTTATTTGAGCCAACCCAGTTAATCCAGGCAAAACATCATTGGCACCATACTTTTCTCTTTGTTCGATAAGATCATATTGATTCCACAATGCCGGCCTTGGGCCGATAATGCTCATGTGGCCGACAAGTATGTTTATGATTTGTGGTAGCTCGTCCAAACTAGTTTTCCGCAGAAATCCGCCTACCTTGGTAATGTATTGATCCGGGTTCTGCAACAAATGTGTAGGCGTATCCCTCGGCGTGTCGATTCTCATTGTGCGGAACTTCAAAATGTAGAAATGAGACTTACCTTTTCCAACTCGTTTCTGTTTGAATAAAACAGGCCCTTTGGATTCCAGCTTTATTGCAATTACTAGTATGAGAAGTAATGGTGATAATAGTATAAGACCTATTAACGATAGTACGATATCGCCTAATCGTTTTATTCTTATATACATGAATTAATAACACTCCCCGATGTTGTGACATACTATGTTCTTTTTTCTACACGTTGGCCATACGTTCTCTCAACAACGTCTCTAAGTACTCCATCAATTCATCTTTCAGTCCGTCGTTCTTAAGCGCCATCTCTATGGTCGTTTTAATGAAACCCAGCTTCTCTCCCACATCGTACCTAATGCCTTCAAAATCGTAGGCATATACCGCTTCTTGCTGATTCAGAGAAGCAATCGCATCGGTAAGTTGAATCTCGCCCCCCGCGCCCGGCTGTTGATTCTCTAGTATTCCGAATATTTTGGGGCTTAATATATAACGACCCATTATAGCAATATTAGATGGAGCGTCTTCTACCTTCGGTTTCTCAACAAGTCCGCTAACACTAAATAAGCGGTCATGAATCATTTTGCCATCCACGATACCATATCGGGACACTTCATGTTCATGAACGCTTTGGACTCCAATAATGGAGGAGCTGTACCGATCGTATTGTTCAATCATTTGTTTGAGGCATGGTTTCTCGGCTTGTACTATATCGTCGCCAAGCAGCACGGCGAATGGTTCATTGCCGATAAACTTTCGGGCACACCATATCGCATGTCCCAATCCCTTGGCTTCCTTCTGGCGGATATAATGAATGTCGACCATTTTTGAGGACTTCTGTACCTCGCTTAGAAGTTCCATTTTGCCCTTCTCCAACAGGTTCTGCTCCAACTCAAAGGAGTTGTCGAAGTGGTCTTCAATGGCTCGCTTGCCCTTACCCGTTACAATAATAATATCCTCAATGCCTGATTCGACCGCTTCCTCGACGATATATTGGATGGTCGGCTTGTCTACTATAGGAAGCATTTCTTTAGGCATTGCCTTAGTAGCTGGGAGGAAGCGTGTGCCTAGCCCCGCAGCAGGAATAATGGCTTTCCTTACTCGCATGTCGTCTCCTCCTGTCAGCTCTACTTGTCCTTGGATACCTCTTCATAGCTTCTGCCTTGGCTCATACCATACTTTTTGGCGATTTCTATAAGCTCGTCGTACTGCTCCGGGGTAAGTCGGTCTAGAATAAGTGTGCGAGCTTCCTTCTTTTCCTCTATGCCAAGTCCGCCACTTGCAAGCTCTTGTAACGCTTTAATATCATCCATGCTAAGCTGCTTTAAGAATACGGAAGCCAGTTGCGCTTTTTCCGCGACTGTAATCTTATCTTGTACATCCTTAGCTTTATCCGTCGATATCTCTGCGGAGTAGCCATTAGTTGGGCTAGGCTTGCTTTCAACTTCAGACTGGTTGTTTTGGCCACCTGCGCTACCATCAGTTTCTGCTTGCTCCTCTGAACCCTCACCACCCGGCTCACTAGTAGTAGCTGGCTGATCCACAGTCCCATCCCCGCCACCGCTTGGAGCGTCCGTAGGTGTAGTAATGACTTCCTCCAGCAGCTCGTCCTCTAAACTAGCTGAAAGCTGTGCAATCATTTTGTCCATCGCATAGTTCGCTGCAAAGAGACCGCCTACGCCAAGCACGACAATGATGGAAGCTGCCCATATCAGAACCTTTTTCCAAGTCTTCATCTTTGGTTTGCGTTGTCTCATCTAGATCGCCCTCCGATCATGTTGTAACTCAGGCTCAAGGGTAAATGCGACATGTTCCTGTATAAAGAATGGTACTAATTGTTCAATGGCTGCCTTCACAACTTGCGGCTCGGAGCCGATAATGTTCTTAAGATGCAAAAGCTTGAGCTCCAGCTCCTGGCGATCGAGAGATTGAGCCTTGCCTACGAAGATGCGCTCATGCTGGGTTGCCGTAGTCGCTTCGGCTTCGGTCAGCAGCTCCTCGTACAGCTTCTCGCCTTCGCGCAAGCCGCTAAAGCGGATCGGTATGTCGACATCCGGCTCCAGACCGGACAAACGAATCAGATCCTTGGCAAGATCCAAAATACGGACCGGCTTACCCATGTCCAGGATAAAGATTTCGCCACCGCGTGCGAATGCGCCAGCCTGAATGACAAGCTGAACGGCCTCCGGAATCGTCATGAAGTAACGAACCATCTCCGGATGGGTTACCGTTACGGGTCCGCCGGCTTCGATCTGCTCCTTAAAGCGAGGGATGACGCTGCCCCTGCTGCCTAGCACGTTGCCGAATCGAACAGCTACGAATTGGGTGCGGCTAGTATTATTGATACTCTGTATGTACATCTCGGCAATTCGTTTCGTCGCGCCCATAATGCTAGTGGGGTTGACTGCCTTGTCGGATGAGATCATAACGAAACGTGACGCGCCGTGCTTGTCCGCCGCATCGGCGACGTTGCGAGTGCCGAACACATTATTTTTGATCGCTTCGGACGGGTTGCGCTCCATGAGAGGAACATGTTTATGCGCAGCCGCGTGGAAGACCACTTGCGGCTTGAATTGCCCGAATACTTGATCCATACGCTCTCGATCCTGTATGTCTGCAATAACGGTCTCTATGGCAACCTGGGCGAACCTCGTTCTAAGCTCCATCTCGATGGTGTAGATACTGTTCTCGCCATGCCCCAGAAGCAATAGCTTGCTTGGAGAGAAAGAGGCGATCTGACGGGAAAGCTCCGAACCGATGGAACCGCCCGCGCCCGTAACCAGGACAATCTTGCCCGTTACATAATCCATGACGCCATTTAAATCAATATTGACGGGTTCTCTGCCCAACAAGTCTTCGACCTCGACATTACGCAACGTCTGGATCGCCAGCTTGCCGGTAATAATATCGTCGATTGCCGGTATGATCTTCACCTTGGCGCCCGTCGTCATACATATATTAATAAGGTCGCTAATCTCCGCTCGCTTGGAAGACGGCATGGCAATGACGATGTCATGAACATGATGCATCTTCACAACATCTACGATGTCGCCACGACTGCCGAACACGGGATAACCCATGACCTGCATATAGCGCTTGTAAGGATCGTCATCGATAAAGCCAACAAGCTTGCTTTGGGTAAAGCTGCGATTCGTCATTATTTCCTTGGCAATAAGCGCCCCGCAATCGCCTGCTCCCACGACCAATATATTCGTTTTCATCTCATTCTTGGCTGATCGGTTAACCCGGATAAGCCGCCATATAAAGCGCGAGCCTCCCATAAACAACAGCATGGTCTCTAACGTTCTAGTCGTGATCGACAACGGCACTCGATTGCCTGTAATCAAGTAAGTCCATAGATAGGCTAGTACAATGCCCGTTATTACTGCTTTCACTAACCCAATTATTTCGCCAATACTGGCATACTGCCACATCCGCCTATACATATCGAAGTAAGCGAACGTTAAGCTGACGGCCAAGGTCGAGGCTGCTGCAAATACAAATAATTGCGAGACATAGCCGGGAGGGATGTCTGCATTGAATCGGAACAGATAAGCAATGACTATTGACGCCCATATGATTAGAAAGTCAACTACCAGTATAATAAAATTCCTTCTCCGTACACTCATCCCATTTCACCTCCGGCTTTCGTATAAGCCCCGCTTATTCCTGTGTTCCGTAATAGTAGTAGTAAGCTTCTTCATTGGCCTTGCGCTTCACGTTGTTCAGTACGACACCCAGTATTCGCGCATTTACAGCCTGCAGGTTTTGAATCGCCTTCTTGGCGATGTCGCGCTTTACCCTGCCCTGGTCGACGACCAAGATAGCTCCATCACACTTGCTTGCTACGATCTGAGCATCCGTAACGGCTAGCAATGGCGGGGTATCGATCAGGATGACGTCGTATTGCGACTTGAGATGTTCAATAATCGCAGACATCCGGTTAGAGCCTAACATCTCCGCCGGATTTGGTGGGATTGTCCCCGACGTCATGACATTCAGATTCGGAATATCCGTCATCTGGACAACCTCTTCGATGGTGCATTGCTTCGAGATAACGGACGATAGTCCCCATCTGTTGGAGACGGAGAAGGTATGATGGGCAGTAGGTTTCCGCAGATCGGCGTCAATCAGCAGCGTATTGCGCTCTGACTGTGCGTAAGCGACTGCGAGATTCGCAATCGTCGTCGACTTGCCTTCGCCCGGTCCCGCGGAAGAAACCATAATGACCTGCAGCTTCTCGTCGATAGAGGAGAAGTCTATGTTCGTACGCAGGGCCCGGTAGGACTCCGATATCGGAGAACGGGAATTCGTAAGGGTAATCAACTGACGTTTATTTTTCGACCGTGACACGCTCTAATTCCCCCCTGACGTAAGGTTTATTGGCTTTTTTGCGCGATTGATCCTGTCCGGAATCCTCCGCATTCATCTTGGATATCATGGCTAGTGTTGGTTGATCCAGATATTCCAACACATCCGCTTCCGTCTTAATCGTGTCATCGAGGTATTCCAGCAGGAAGACGATACCGACGCCAACCATTAATGAGACGACGAATGCAATGGCGATATTAAGCGGCACGTTTGGCGATACGGGTCCAGGCTCGCGCGTCGGATCCGCCTCATTTAGAATGGACACATTCTCCACCTTAAAAATATGCTGAATCTCCTCGCGGAACACTTTCGACACGGCATTTACGGTCTCCGCCGCTTTACGATATTCCGTATCCTCCACGACCAGCGTCATCACTTGCGTGTTATTAACGGAGCTGACCTTGATCTTTTGCGCCAACTGCTCTGCCGTTAACCCAAGCTCAGGGTAACCTTCTTCTACCTTATCCAGGATAGCCGGCGTCTTGATGATTTCCTTGTATGTATCAATCATGCGAATATTCGTATTTATTTGGTTCAAGTCCAGCTGTCCTGTCGTTAGCTGCGATTGGGTCTGATTAACGATGATCTTCGTCGAGGCTTCGTATAGAGGGTCCTTAAAGAACAGGCTGAATACGGCCGCAGCCGCAGAGCTGAGAAGAACGAGTATGAGTATGAATGGGAGTCTCTTGCGAATAATAGTCATGTACTGTCGCAAATCTAGTTCGTTTGACACTTAATACTCCTCCATTAGGCACAGCACAAATCTCTTTTTCATGCCTTTTGAACTATGAATATCCTAATATTAACCTATGATCCGATATATTACTACAACATTGGCGGTAATCGCGAAAAAATCTTCCTCCCATCCACATGGGAGGAAGATTATTCCATTAGTAACACCATGCCGAGTTTATGACTCAGCGCAATGTACGATCAACTTTTAATTAAACCTCAAAGTTGAATGCACGGTAGATGATAACAGCAGCTTGAGCGCGTGTTGCGCTTGCGTTAGGAGCGAACTTGCCTCCGTTGCCTACTACAATGCTATGTTCGGCAGCAAACGCCACGCCTTGCTTCAGCGTTTCGTTAATTTGCTCCGCGTCGGCGAAAGCTTGCAGCGCTTTTTCGACATCTTCAATGTCTGCTGCACCGCTCGTTGCTTTTAGACCGCGTGCAACCATCGTAGCCATCTCTGCGCGTGTAACTTCAGCATGCGGATCGAATCTCGTTGCGGAGCGGCCATAGATAATGCCGTTCTCGGAAGCTGCAGCAATGTAAGGAGCGTACCATGCGTCATCTTCCACGTCTGCGAATTTTTCCTTTGCAGCCTGGTTGTTCAGGTCAAGCGCGCGAACGAGCATTTTCGCGAATTGTGCGCGGGTTACTTTGGCCGATGGGTCGAATTCGCCTTCCAGCTTGCCATGAATAACTCCTTTAGCCGCAATGACTTCGATTGCGCGGCCAGCCCATGCATCTACGCTCGCCGTGTCGTCGAAGGAAACAGAGTTCTCTACGACTACATAGGACGAGAAGGAATCGCGGCTCTCGATGATTGTTTTGCCTTTGACGCGGCCGCCGTGGAATTCAAGACCTTCCTCTAAAATCTTGGCAACGGTCAGAAGCTCGATATCAAGACCCTTCGTATCGCCTAGCGGGAACGTAATCTGAATCGGCTTGCTAAAGGTTGTTACTGCCTTGCCGCCAACGTTGAGGTTGAACTCGTATACATCGGAAACTGCGGACAAGCCGCCTGTTACTTCATCCGTAGCTTCGGATTTGTTGATCTTGAAGTCTACAGCATTGGAGAACGTACCGCCAACCGGCAGATCAACCACCAGGCCGCTAACTTTCAGAATAATGCCTGTGAGTCCAACCTCAACAGCTTTCTTCATGACAGCGTCGGATAGAGCAATAACAAGATTATCTTGGACAACGTTGCCGAAATCGACCGTTACATCCAGGTTTTCGATTGTTTCGCCAGTCGCTTCTTCAAGAGCGTCAACAACTGCGCCAATACCGGCGATGGCAGCCAAAGCCTTGTTCTCGTCCAGCTTCAGCGTCGCAACATCACCACTAACGGTTACCGAGTTGGCCAGATCGGACAGTTTGTCGATCAAAGCTTGCGCCTCTGCAATCGCTTCTGCGATAAGCTCAGCCTTCTCCTCGTCGCTAGCGTTTTCCAGCTTCTCGGCAAGCTCCTCAAACTTCTCTTCCAGCGCTTTAACTTCGGCTGGAATATCGATAGTTGCAGGAGGTACGTAGATGCCGCTGCCTGGGTTTCCAGTACCCGGGTTAGCCAGGTATTTGTATGCCTCATACAAGGCAATTGCTGCATTAGTAAACTGCGTTTGGTTAATTTCATCCTTCACATTACCAAGTACACTGACTACGTCTTCCGTCTTTATTCCGTAGTGCAAGAACACTTGCTCGGCTGCATATGTCCCCGGCAGAGCCGCAAGAATCTCTTCGAACAGATCGTTTAAAGCAGCCGAGTCAGTTATCAGAGCATTAATAGCATTTAAGTTTAATGTGCGAAGCTTATTCATTACTGCATCTTGTACAGCGAGAAAATACTCAACTACATCGTCAACTGTCAGATCAGTAATGCCGGCAGCTGTTGCATACTCTTTCAGATCGTCCGCGTACTCTTCGCGAATCGCTTCCAGTTCGTCAACAGATGGGCTATACGATAGTTCAATAGCTTCAATAAGCAAATCTCTTAGTCTGTCTTTCTTTAATTCCGAGGCTGCATCGCTTCCTGGAATCAGCTTGGATACGATTGGTACAGCAATCGCGCTCTTCTGCGATGGGGTAAGAGCTTCGAACGACGAACGAAGAGTCGTCACCGCGTTCATGCCACCCGTAACGTTAAGAGCGTTATAAACTGTGTTGATACGGTTAATCAAATCTTGGCTCGTTAAAGTAGCCGCGGATACCACCCCGCCAAAACCAAGCTTCTCAGACAGCCCCTTGCTGCTGAGAGGAATTCCCGCGAATGCGGACATCGCTACGCTTGCCGCGATTGTCGTTACCGCTAGTTTTCTTTTAAAAGTCACTTTCAATCACCTCTATATTAGAATTAATGCACCCGCCTGTTAGGACAGACGCAAATGGAACCTCATTAACACGGTCTTGCGTTCTTCTCTAGCGCGCAAAGATGGTCGACAACAGCTTCTTGACCTTGCCGCCGGACCTGGTTGGATCGATATACGGTTGCTCGCCAAAAGGTCTGTCATGCAGGATACCGGCTGCGTTGGTCTTGAGGTAGACGACCCACTGTTCTCCCATTGTTCTCTCAATGAACGAATAGGCTTCGCCCATACGAAATCCTCTTCGCTGCACATGATGCGCATCCGAGGATAACAGATGAATGCAGCCCCTTCTCATTAATTCCATGGAAGTTTGTTCGATTCGTCTCCCGAAGCCCCCAAGCAGCGAATGAGTCGTGACCTGCGCGCAAGCGCCGATCTCGATCAACTCCTCCAGCCGCTCCGGATGTTTGACCACCTCGGCATTGCGTTCCGGATGGGCGATCACCGGTGTCAGCCCCAATAGAACCAGCTCGTGCACAAGCTCCGACATTCCCTTGGGAATACGGGACGAAGGCATCTCCAGCAGAATAAATCTGGAGCTCGCCAGCGTAAGCAGCTCACCGCGATGCCACGCATCCAGCAAATCATCGTGCACGCGAATCTCCTGGCCGGGATACACCCTTAGAGGTATACCCGATTCTTGCCATCGCTCATTGCATTCTTCTACTAATGTAAGTATTTCTGCAGCTGGGTTGAGATAAGTGCCGTTGGCATGATGAGGCGTTGCAATCAATAATGTAATCCCGTCCTCGCATGCGGCAAGAGCCAGGTCCGCGACATCTTCCGCGTTCGCGGCTCCATCGTCGATTCCGGGCAGAATATGCGTATGTATGTCGATCATGATGGCAACCTCCTTACTACTTCTTTATCGGTCGCTGGCTGCTATTTTGAAAGGATATGCGGAAATCGACACTTTTGAATCATCAAATTAGTCAATTCGGCATAAGTAGACAGACTACGACTGGAGGTTCTATCATTAATTACTAGTATATAGCACCTCTTCCGTGCGGGTAAAGGAAGAATCTGTCTATGAAAACGCTTAACAAGCGTTTATGACAACTTTGATGATTAAAATGACTCTTTACTCCTACTTTCGACATGAGTCGACAGGTATATTTTCAGTGCGAAAGATGCATTTTCAGGTAGTTATTTTGATAAACTTTTCCATAATAAAGAAGGGTTCAGCCCCAATATGCGTACATACACTTGAAATGCCCAAAACAAAACCGCCCAGCTATACTGAGCGGTCGATTAAATATGTTAGTCGTCGGTGCCGAAATTATTCGCCCGAACGCAGCTCCCGCATATGAGGGAAGAGCAGCACGTCGCGGATGGATGGCGCATCGGTTAGCAACATGACCAAACGGTCGATGCCGATGCCGAGTCCGCCCGTAGGCGGCATGCCGTACTCCAGCGCGCGGATGAAGTCGTCATCCATCTCATGCGCCTCGTCGTTGCCTTGATCCTTCTCGATGAGCTGCGACTCGAAGCGTTCGCGCTGGTCGATCGGATCGTTAAGCTCGGTGAACGCGTTGGCATGCTCGCGAGCCACGATAAACAGCTCGAAGCGATCCGTGAAGCGCGGGTCGGCCTCGCTCTTCTTCGCCAGCGGCGAGATCGCGACAGGATGGCCCATGACGAACGTCGGCTGGATCAGCGTGGACTCGCAGCGTTCTTCAAAGAACGCGTTAAGAATGTGGCCGAACGTCATATGCGGCTCTACCGGAATCTTATGCTCCTTGGCCAGCGCATGCGCTTGTTCGTCGGTCATTTCGACTCCGAAGTCGACGCCTGTCACTTCTTTGACGAGATCGACCATGGTTACGCGGCGCCAAGGCGGCGTCAGGTCCACTTCCTGGCCCTGATAGTTGATCTTGGTCGTGCCCAGCACCTCTTGCGCGATATGGGCGATCAGGTTCTCTGTCAGCGCCATGATGTCCTTGTAGTCGGCATACGCCTCGTACAATTCGATCATCGTAAACTCCGGATTATGACGCGTGGAGATGCCTTCGTTGCGATAGACGCGGCCAATCTCGTAGACCTTCTCGAGGCCGCCGACGATCAGGCGCTTTAGATGCAGCTCGATGGCAATCCGCATATACAACTGCATGTCCAGCGCATTATGATGCGTGATAAAAGGACGCGCAGCGGCGCCTCCCGCGATGCTGTGCAGCGTCGGCGTCTCGACCTCGAGGTAGCCCAGCGAGTCGAGGTATCTGCGCATCGACTGGATGATGCGGGAACGCGTGATAAACGATTGCTGCACGTCGGGGTTGACGATCAGATCGACGTAACGTTGGCGATAGCGCAGCTCGACGTCCTTAAGACCGTGATGCTTGTCCGGCAGCGGCAGAAGCGACTTGGTCAGTACGTCGACGTCCAGCGCTTTGACGGATACTTCGCCTGTGTTTGTTTTGAACACGGTGCCCTGTACGCCTACAATATCGCCGATGTCGAGCAGATCGAACGCCGCGAACTTGTGCTCGGCCACCGAATCTTTGCGCACATAGATCTGGATCCGTCCGGAGAGGTCCTGGATGTGGGCGAAGCCCGCCTTGCCCATGCCCCGCTTCTGCATGATGCGGCCGGCGATGCTGACCTTAACCGCCTTCTCCTCCAGCTCTTCCTTGCTGAGGCCTTCGTACTCGGTCAGAATGTCCTTGGCATGATGCGTGCGCTCGAACTTCCGTCCGAACGGATCTACGCCGAGTCCTCTCAATTCATCCAGCTTGTCTCTGCGAATCTGCAAAAGCTCGCTCAGCTCCTGCTCGTTGTTCAACTCTTGTTCCGACAATGCTTCCATCTCCTTTTGACCACAAGATGCATAAACGTTCAAAAAGCTTCCCGTGAGGAAGCTTTCGAAATCGGCGTTCACGCCTTATTTCTTGATATCGATGATTTTATATTGAATAACTCCCGCCGGCACGTTCACTTCTACGACCGTCCCCTTCTTCTTCCCAAGGATGGCCTTGCCGACAGGGCTTTCATTCGAGATCTTGTTCTGGAGCGGATCGGACTCCGCCGTGCCGACGATCGCGTATTCCATCGTATCATGGAACTCCAGGTCTTCTACGGTCACGATCGAACCGATGCTTACGGTATCGATGTCGATGTCGTCATTATTAATGATCCGCGCGTTGCGAAGCATCTTCTCAAGGGTAATGATGCGGCCTTCGATAAAGGCTTGCTCATTCTTCGCGTCCTCGTATTCGGAGTTCTCGCTAATGTCACCGTAACCGATGGCAATCTTGATCCGTTCGGCAACTTCACGACGCTTAACCGACTTCAGATTCTCAAGCTCTTCTTCAAGCTTCTTGAGCCCATCTTGAGTCAGAATGATTTGCTTATCGTTCATCTTCCCGATTCTCCTGTCGCGTGACTAATTTTCATACCGTGTATGAATTCACTGTTACTTAATATATTACGTATTGGGTAGTACAGACCAACGCTCTAATAAAGCGCATTCTATATGAAAACTTTGATTATATTGGACGATTATATTGCAACGTACCACGAATGTCAATCGAAGTCAGACTATTCGGTGTAAGCTGCTCCCGTCGGTCTCGCAGCCCATGACGACACAAAGCGGTTACTGTCGACTGATGTCGAATAACCGCTTGTAGTACATATTAATGAGAGGTCGCTTCCCTTAGTGAACAATCTCCTCTGCGATAGCGCGGTTCGCGCTTGCGGAAGGCGCCGGAGCTCCTTCGGCTTCATTCTCCAGTGAAGAAATATACGTCTCCAGGATGGAGACCATGCGGTCACGGCCCGTCTCTTCCATGATGGCGTCCTTGACGCGAGCGCCGCCCGGCAGTCCCTTGAGGTACCAAGCCAGATGCTTGCGCATCTCGCGTACGGCGACCGCTTCGTTCCTGAGCGCGATCAGGCGGTCCAGGTGGAGTATCGCGACCTCCATCTTCTCGCGTGGCGCTGGATCGCCGAGCAGCTCGCCATTTTGCAAATACTGGATCGTGCGATACAGCATCCACGGATTGCCCAGCGCGCCGCGCCCGATCATGACGCCGTCGACGCCCGTCGTGTCCAGCATCCGCTGCGCATCCTCGGGCGAGAAGACGTCGCCGTTGCCGATGACTGGAATGTTTACGTTATTTTTGACATCTCTTATGATGTCCCAGTTGGCCTTGCCCGTATACTGCTGCTCCCGAGTCCGTCCGTGCACGCTAACCGCCTTGCCTCCCGAGCGTTCGACCGCCTGGGCGTTCTCGACCGCATATACATGCTCGTCATCCCAGCCGATGCGCATCTTTACGGTAACCGGCTTGTCGACGGCATCTACGACGGAGGATACCATCTCGTAGATCTTGTTCGGATCCAGCAGCCAGCGGGCGCCTGCGTCGCACTTCGTTACCTTCGGCACCGGACAGCCCATGTTAATATCTATAATATCCGCGTTCGTCTGCTTGTCGACGACCTTGGCGGCTTCCACGAGCGATTCGCGGTCCCCTCCGAAGATCTGCAAGCTAAGCGGCTTCTCGCGCTCGTCGACGAACAACATTTCCATTGTACGCTTGTTGCCGTGCAGAATGGCCTTGTCGCTCACCATCTCGGCGCAGACGAGCCCGGTTCCAAACTCCTTGGCAATTAAGCGAAAAGCAGGGTTGCACACGCCTGCCATCGGCGCCAGTACCACTCTGTTCTTCATCTGGATGTCCCCGATTCTCAGCATGCCGCTCCTTACTCCCCCCTAATTGTCATTAGTTCTTCGTAGCTGATGCCAAGCGTCTTCGCAATATGATGCAGCAGCTTGGGGTCGTTTCTGCGCGTCCCGCGTTCCAACGATCCAAGTACCGCAACCGATACGCCCAGCTCCTTGGCCAGCTCCTGCTGTGTGTAGCCTTTCAGCTTCCTGAAGGCTCTGACGCGCTGCGCCAATTGATTGTTTTCCATAACGTAATGCCATCCTTTCCTGCCTGAAGCGCCGCAACGGACGTCGTGGACACCTGCTCATGCAGCGGATGCGAACTCGAGATCACATCATGCAGCGGAACAAGGACGAATGCGCGTTCCATCATGCGCGGATGCGGCAGCGTCAGCTCCTCTTGATCCATTCTGACATTATCGTACAGGAGAAGATCAAGGTCAATGGTTCTCGGTCCCCAACGTTCTTGTCGAATTCGCCCGAGGGCGCTCTCCAGCCGCAGCTGCGTCCGCAGCAGCTCAAGCGGCGCCAGCTCGGTCTTGACGGCAACCGCCATGTTCAGGAAGGCCGGCTGGTCGGTGTAGCCGACGGGATCCGTCTCGTAGATGCCCGACACGGCCGTCACTTCGATGCCGGGCTGGTTGTTAAGCTCCCCGATCGCTCGCATGAGATGCGCCTCTCGGTCGCCCATGTTGGAGCCGAGGGCGATGTAGGCGGCGACAGGTGCCGACAACGGCGAGACAAGTGCTGGCTCAGCGGCAGATTCCGCAGGCGATTGCGATGCGGATGGCTGCGGGGCCGTGGTCTGGGCGACTGCTTCAATAGGCGCCGACAACGGCGAGACAATTGCCGGCCTAGCGGCCGATTCCGCAGGCGATTGCGGTGCGGATGGCTGCGGCGCCGTGGTCTGGGCGACCGCCTCAGCGGCTGGCGCTGCGTCGGCATGCCCCGCGTTGCCGATTTCCTTGGCGGGGGCCTGTGATGCCGCCTTATGCTCGGATGATGCCGCCATGGCCGTCCCGCTTTCTCCGCAGCTCGATCGTCACGCCGTCGAAGTGAATGTCGAACGGCGGATGCGGCTTCGTCACGCGCACCGTGACTTCGTTGATCCTAGTATAAGTCTCCAGCAGACGCGATGCAATGCAGCCCGCCAACGCCTCGATCAGCTTGAAGGGTGGCCCCTCTACGATACTTTTCGTCAATGCGTGCAGTTCGGCATAATTGACTGTTGCCTCCAAATCATCCTCCCGCGCCGCTTGATCCAGATCCAGGCTCAGCTCGAGATCCACATAGTATTGCTGCCCCAGCTTGTTCTCCTCGGGGAATACGCCATGATAGCCATAGAAACGCATACCTGTTACCTTCATCAAATCCACTATAGTTGCTCCTTCCTCCTGCATGTGCTTTTCCCTTATGCGAGCCGCTCCCCATGCGTGCCGCTTCCGACAAAGTAACCTGGGTTAAAGGTCCTCGGTTGGCGGCATAGACAAGCCGAGGGCGTCACACGTGTACGTTAGTGCGCCTGCCGGGCGGGCAGCTGCAGGCTCCGCTGCGTGCAGTTGCGGCTTCGCTGCGTGCAGTTGTGGCTTCGCTACGGACAGTTGCCGCTTCGCTGCGTTCCGCCGTCTCGCTCAATCGTTCGCTTGGCGAAGAATGTCGGCTTCGCGACCCCGCTCAACCGCACGCTTGACGAATTAAGGGAAATTGTCCCTCTAAATTCTCCATACCCACCTATCTATCGACACTAACAGGAAAAGCGCCCTTTAATATGCCACCTACAGCCTTGTGCTTGGCAAATTGCCTCAATTAGTGGGAGGTTTTCCTTCTGTTAGTGCTGATATGCGCCTACGTTCGCGATTAGTGGGAGGTTTTCCCGCTAAAGGAGCCGACAAACGAGGCGGAGCAGGGGGAAAGGGAATCTCACGGCTAAATAAGTCAGCCGACCGTCGAGCGAGGTTCTCCCAGCTAACTGAGTCGCCTGACGGACGAGCCGGGGGAGAAGTACCGCCTAGTATTTAGTCGCTCAAATAATGGATGGCGTCCGCCATCAGCGCCGTGAGCTTCATCTCGCGCACATCGTGCACGCGCATGATCTGAGCGCCATGCGCGATGCCCAGCGCGACGGTCGCCGCCGTGCCCCAGGCGACCTGATCGACCGGCAGATCCAGCGCCTGCCGGATAAACCGCTTGCGCGAGGTGCCCAGCAATATGGGGCAGCCGAGCGCCGTCAGTTCCCGCAGGCGACCGAGCAGGGCGAGGTTGTCCTCGTAGGTTTTGGCGAAGCCGATGCCTGGGTCTACCCAGATGGCATCCTCGGCGACGCCAGCCGCCAGGGCGAGGCCGATGCTGCCGCGCAGATCGGCGAGCACGTCCGGGACGAAGTCGGTGTAGTCCCGGGCGTGTCTGTTATGGCTGACGATGACGGGGCAGCCGTATTCCGCCGCTACGGCGGCCATGTCGGGGTCGCTCTTGAGACCCCAGATGTCGTTGATGATATGCGCGCCGGCTTCCAGAGCGGCGCGAGCGGTCGATGCCTTATACGTGTCGATCGACAACGGAATATGCGGCAGCGCAGCGCGCACTGCGGCAATAACCGGCACGACGCGACGAATTTCTTCTTCGGCGCTGACGGTGTCGAAGCCCGGCCTGGTCGATTCGCCGCCGATGTCGAGAATGTCGGCGCCTTGCTCTACCATGCTGCGGGCGTGGGCCACGGCTGCTTCCACATCCATATATCGTCCGCCGTCCGAAAAGGAATCCGGCGTCGCGTTCAAGATGCCCATGATCAACGTCCGATCTCCCAGCGACAACTGTATGCCGCCGCCCAGGTCGTAGCTCCGCTTACGAAAGATCGGAGCAAAAGCAACTTCGCTCGCGCCCGTCAATTGGACATCGCGTCGATCCTCTGTATCTTCTCCCCGCACCTCTCGCGCTCCACCAGACTGATTCCTGCTGTCCATCACTTATCGTCCTCCCTGCTGCTACAGTTACTCTCCGTACTTTCTATCGGCCGAATACACCAGTCATCCATACCCATTGGGCGAGCGCCAGGATCCGATGTGTTAGCGCTGGGGGAAGGCACTCGCACGATCGGCTTGCCGCATCGGCCGCTACATATTCTTACAGTGTTGCCGCTTCCGTGTCGGATCGATACATGTCCAGCAGTTCCAGCGTCAGAGCTCCCGCTTCGCCAATGCCAACCTTGCGCTCCAGACCGTCCCAGTCGATGAGCCTGGTTACCGGCACCAGCTCCTGAATAGAGTTCGTCAGCCACACTTCCTCCGCCTCAAGCAGTTGTTCCCATGTGTACAAGCCTTCCTCGACCTCATAGCCCGTATCACGCGCCAGCTCTATCACGCGCGCTCGCGTCACGCCAGGCAAAATACCCGTCTCAATGCAAGGCGTATAGATTACGCCCTGACGAAGGAAGAACAAATTGCTCACGATACCTTCCGTCAACCAGCCGTCCCGGCTCAGCATCAGCCCCTCCGCGCCAGGGGAAGGCAACGACGCTATCTGCTCGGTCCGGTCTCGACCATTCAACCCCAACATCTCCCGCTTGGCGATGATGTTGTTCATATAATGTAGCGACTTGAACCGCACCGTACCTTCTGGGCTGTTCCTCCGCGTGCGAAGCAGTCGCAGCTCCCGGCCTCGGCGCAGCGCGTCCACCCCGACCACCGGAAGCGACTTGGCCAAGATCAGCACGGTTGGGTCGCTGTAGTCGCCAACAGGCAACCCCAGCTCGCCAACTCCGGCACTGACGGTCAGCCGAATGTAGCCGTCAGCCAGTCCGTTCGCGGCGAGCAGCGCCGTTATCTCCCTGCGCAGCTCATCCGCCTTCATGGCGAACGGAATACCCAGCTCCATGCATCCGCCGCGCAGCCTGTCCAAGTGCCGTTCCAGCAAGTACGGCTCCCCGCCATAGGTGCGGAACGTCTCGAACAACCCAAGCCCGTACAAAAAGCCGTGATCATATACCGAGATCACGGCTTCTCCCCCATCTACGATGCTACCGTTCAGCCATATCTTCATCGTTGCAGTGTTCCGGCCGTATGACGCAGGAAGTTGCGAAGCATCGCGTGACCGTGATCCGTAATGATGGATTCCGGATGGAACTGCACGCCTTCAATCGCATACTCCTTGTGACGAAGCGCCATAATCTCGCCTTCGGCCGTCTCTGCGCTAATCTCGAGGCAATCCGGCAAAGTCTCCCGCTTCACGATGAGCGAGTGGTACCGCGTCGCGGTAAATGGAGACTCCATCCCCTCAAAGAGCGTTCGGCCATCATGATGGATCAAGGACGTCTTGCCGTGCATCAGCTTCTCCGCCCGCACCACTTCGCCGCCGAACGCTTGTCCGATGGATTGATGCCCGAGACAGACGCCGAAAATCGGGATAACCCCCTTAAAGCGTTCGATCAGCGCCAGACTAATGCCCGCCTCGTTCGGAGAGCACGGCCCCGGCGAGATCAGGATATGATCCGGACGAAGCGCCTCGATGCCCGCCAGATCAATCTCGTCATTCCGTTTGACCACAATCTCCTCGCCCAGCTCTCCCAGATACTGCACCAGATTGTACGTAAACGAATCATAGTTGTCGATGACCAAAATCATGTTTCGTCTCCCCCTCGTCCTCTTCTCTTCTCATCGTGAATGCGACTGCTTTGCTCTGCTCTACTCCGCCGCGAAACGGCCGCTGTATTCGATTGCCTTCCACAGCGCCTTGGCCTTGCTCAGAGACTCGTAATATTCGCGTTCCGGATCGGAATCGATTACGATGCCCGCTCCGGCTTGAATGTGCACAATCCCGTCCTGTACCGCCATCGTTCTAATAATAATATTAAATTCCATATCTCCGTTATAGTCAATCCATCCCATCGATCCCGTATATGGACCGCGGCGAACGGGCTCCAGCTCCTCGATGATCTCCATCGTTCGAATTTTCGGCGCTCCCGTGATCGTGCCGCCAGGAAATGTCGCGGCAATGACATCATAAGCATCCTTACCCTCGGCAAGCTCCCCGTCGACCTGCGAGACGAGATGCATCACGTGAGAATAACGTTCGACGACCATAAGCTCCTTCACCTTAACCGTCCCGTACCTGGAGATACGTCCAAGATCGTTGCGCTCCAAATCGACGAGCATAATGTGCTCGGCAATCTCCTTCTCGTTCGTGCGCAGCTCCTCCTCGAAACGCAAATCCTCTTCCTCCGTACGCCCTCGGCGTCTGGTGCCCGCGATGGGACGCGTACCGAGCCGGCCGTCCACGAGCTCGACCAGCAGCTCCGGCGACGCGGATACCAGCTGAAAATCAGGACATCGCAGAAAGCCCATATACGGCGATGGATTAAACAATCGCAGCCATTCGTACAGCTCCTCGGGCGCAGCCTCCACCTTGCGGCTCTGACGCTGGGACAGATTCACCTGGAACACATCCCCTTGCCCGATGTAATCCTGAATCCGGCGAACGGCATCCTGGAACGCATCCTTCGTAAAAGGCGAGTTCAGCCCTTGCAGCTCTTCGATATTAATGTGGAGCGAATCATTTTCCAGCAGCGCCTTCCGGCGTTCACGCAGAGCCTGCGCGCGACCTGTCGCCTTCTCTTCCTCGAACCAAGTCAGCCAATAATCGGCCATCCCTTCCGTCCGGGACACGGACCGATCATACGCCTCGCGAAGCGCCTCCTCCGAAGTATCGATCTCCACCGGACTATGGACGACGCAATACACGACGGAACGCTCATGGTCGACAACCCAGAGCTCGTTCATCCGCATGAACAAGTAGTCCGGAATATTCGTGTCGTCTGCAGCGACCTCGGGCAGCTTCTCAATGGTGCGAACGATGTCGTAACTCCAGAAGCCCGCGCAGCCGCCCAACCACTTCGGCCCCCGATCCAGACGCGGCCCCCGGCTATCGCCCATCCACTGACGAACGATGTCCAGCGGCTTGCCCTTCCAGTGCTTGCGCTGGGCGGCCTGCTCTTCGAGCGACAGAAAGGTCATCGACTCGGCTTCCAGCCCTTTGCCCCTAATAACGCCATCGGGATGCGCTCCCAAATAAGTGAAGCTGCCGACCTTGCCGCTCTCCAATACGAACGCATACGGCGATGCGTCCTGCCACACTTCCTCCCAGGAAGCGATTATATCTCCGCCATGCGGTTGATAAGGCAGCTCCAGTACGCAGGGCAACGTCGTATACTTCCCTTCGGCACGCCACCGAAGCCATTCTTCCCAAGCGGTGACCATCACCCTCGCCCCCCGTCCTTCTTTCTTGTTAGCGCCTAGTATACCGAATCGGCCCGCAAAAGAAAAGCGCCTTCCACTCCGCAGAATGAAAGGCGCTTAGGTATATTTCGTTGCGCTGTGTCATGCAAATTCGCCACACGCCGTCATCGGTCCTTCTCCCTATACCGCCAGGATGCCTCATGATGGGATGCGTGCTGCATGAATCGCGTAGTCTTAGTTCTCGAAGTTGAACAGCGGCGTGCTGAGGTAACGTTCGCCGTTGCTTGGAACGATAGCGACAACGCGCTTGCCTTTACCCAGCTCTTTTGCCACTTTCAGCGCCGCGCTGATAGCCGCTCCGGAGGAGATGCCGCAAAGGATGCCTTCTTCTTTCGCCGCGCGACGAGCGTATTCGAACGCTTCTTCGTTCTCAACAGTAAGAACGCCGTCATAGATCTCGCGGTTCAGAATGTCCGGCACGAAGTTGGCGCCGATGCCTTGAATCTTATGCGGACCGGGGGTGCCGCCGGATAAGATCGGGGAAGCCGCAGGCTCTACCGCATAGATCTTGATGCCTTCAAAGTTCTGCTTAAGCACTTCGCCTGCGCCAGTGATCGTGCCGCCCGTGCCAATACCCGCGATAAACGCGTCAAGCTTGCCGTCGAGGGAGTTGATCGCTTCTACAATCTCGGGTCCCGTCGTCTCGCGGTGAATCTTCACGTTCGCCTGGTTCTTGAATTGTTGCGGCAAGAAGTATGTCGCATTCTCCTTCACCAGCTCTTCTGCCTTGCGAACTGCGCCGTTCATGCCTTCCGATCCTGGCGTCAGCACGAGTTCCGCGCCGTATGCGCGAAGCAGGTTGCGACGCTCAAGGCTCATCGTCTCAGGCATAACCAAAATAGCCTTGTAGCCCTTAGCTGCCGCTACCATAGCAAGACCGATACCCGTGTTGCCGGATGTCGGCTCGACGATCGTGTCGCCCGGCTTCAATACGCCTTCTTGCTCCGCTACTTCGATCATGCTGATCGCGATGCGGTCCTTTACGCTTGCTCCCGGGTTCTGGTACTCCAGCTTCACGTATATTTCTGCGCTATCTTCAGGTACGAGGCGGTTCAGACGAACCAGTGGTGTATCGCCGATAAGTTCTGTAATGCTTTGCACAATTCTTGCCATAAGTGAAAAGCCTCCTTAATCCGACTAAAATAGTTGGTATTATACTTATTCCATCTTAACAATCTCATGCTTCCGTTGTCAATAGCTACTTTGCAGGCGTTTTTCAGCCCAGGAACCGCACAGGTACAGACAACCCCTTCATCCCTCGAATGGACGGAACCTTCATGGTTGCTTCATGGTTACCCCAACTTCCTCTAACCCGCATTCGACGATGGAGTACATGCATGCTATAACATCAGATTTGCCGGAAGCTACGTTCCAACACCAACATTACTGTTCCCGCACCGCCGCCAACTCACCCGAGCAGTCACCACTTGTGTACGATTTTTCATACTCGTCGCACCCTATTCGCCGCTTCTGCACCACTTCTATATGATTTTTCATACTCATTTCACCATATCCACCGCTACTACACCACTTGTGTATGATATTTCATACTCATCGCACCCTATCCGCCGCTTCTGCACCACTTGTGTATGATTTTTCATACTCATCGCACCGGAAGGCATGCCGCAGCAACTATGCAGGCACAGTCGAGCTATAATACTCCTGCCTCGTAACGCCGCCCAAACGCCCTACCGTCCAACGTAGCGGCGCCCGAAACGACAAAAAGGCGCAACCGTCCAGCGGCCGCGCCCTTCGCTACTTCATCACAACCGCCTCATGCCGGGCGAGCAGCTCCTGCTCCATCTCGGCCATCGGCTTCGCCCGCTCCAGCGCAAGCTGTTTGCGCACCGTGGCGAGCAAGAGCCCGCCCGTGAGCACCTTCGTCGACTTCGCTCCCATGAGCTGAATGACGGCGAAGCCAGACTCCAGCGCGATGGGGCCGGCCGTCTCCCCGATAGAGAGCAGACCGGCTTCGGCGAGCATCGCGCCGTCGTAGAACGGGTCCTCCGCCTCGATAAAGCCGAGATCGCCGCCCGTATCGCGCGTAAACTCGTCCATGGAGTACGCCTTCGCCAGCTCTTCGAACGAATCGCCGTCCGTCAGCTTGTCTACAATATCATTGCTCTGCCGCCGCGTCTCCGTAAGAATCCAGCGCAGATGGTACTCCGTCCTGGGCGCAAATCGCTCCGGATGCGCGTCAATATATTGCCGCGCCTCCTCGTTCGTCACCGTCACCGTAGCCGCAGTAATGGCTTCGAGCAGCAGCCTGTAACGGATATCCTCCATGACCTGCTCCCTGCGAAGTCCCAGCTGCTCCTCCATAACGGTAAAAAACCGCTCCTCGCTCTCGTACCCTTCGGCCGACAATGCCAGTTCGCGGTCTATCTCCTCTTGCGTTACCTTGATGCCCTTCATGGCCGCTTCCAACCCCATCGCCTCGCGAAGCATCAGCGTCCGAAGCACGGCATCGCCGTATTGCTTGTACAGCTCCTCGGTCAATTGGCGCCTTGTAATCGGCTTGCCGCCTACCGAGGCGATCGCCTCGTCTCCCGGCAGGACCTCCGGGCCCTCGCCGTCCTCCACGGGGGGAGAAACGTCCGTCCCTCGGCCGAAAGCATTCGGCAACATCTTTACCAGCACGGCCCCCGTCAGCGCAATCAAGCAGATCGCTTGCAGAATGACGACTGCCTTCAGCACTTCTCCTCTTTTCATAGTTTCCTGGCCTCCGGTTATTGAACTGGCTTAGGTTTGGCCTGCTCCAACAACTGCTCCAGCTGCGCTTGTCCAAAAGTAAATGCCTCGTTGCAGAAGTGGCAGACGACTTCCGCTTGGCCGTCTTCGTCGATAATGCTCTGAATTTCCTGCTGTCCCAAACTGATCAACGTCTGCTCCACGCGCTCTGCGGTGCATTGGCACTTAAAGGCAAGATCCATCGTGCTATGAATAACGACATCCTCGCCCACAACCCGCTTAAGCAACCCTTCGGGCGTCTCGCCTTGCGACAGCAGCGTCGTGACCGGCGGCATAACCCCGATCGCTTGTTCCAGACGCGTAATCTCCGCATCGCTTAGACCCGGCAGCAATTGTACGATGTAGCCGCCCGCATGAAGCACGGAATTGTCGGTATCCACCAGCACGCCCACGCCAACCGCCGAAGGCGTCTGCTCCGATACCGCAAAATAATAGGTGAAGTCCTCCGCGAGCTCGCCCGAAATAATCGGAACGCTGCCGCGATACGGCTCCTTTAGCCCCAGATCCTTCGTAATGTGCACATAACCGCTCGTGCCGACCGCGCCTGCCACGTCGAGCTTGCCATGTTCGTTGCTGCCATGATGCGCCTGAGGATTCTCCACGTAGCCGCGCAATTCGCCATCCGCATTCGCGTCAACGACGACTTGTCCGATCGGTCCGTCGCCCTTTACTTGAATCGTCAGCTTCTCCTTGCCCTTGAGCATCGCGCCCATCATCGCGCCGACGGACAAGGTCCGGCCCAGCGCGGCCGTAGCCGTCGGGAACGTATCATGTCTGCGGCGAAGCTCTTCCACCAGATTGGTCGTCCGGCAGGCGAACACGCGAATTTTGCCGCCCCAGGCCGTTCCGCGCACCAGAATGTCGTTCAATTGCCCTTGCTCCATTGTTATTGCCCCTCCTGATTCCGTTCGTAGATAATGCGAAGACCTTCCAACGTCAGTAGAGGATCCACTTCTTCTATTGTATCCGATTCTGCGGCGATCAGCTCAGCCAACCCGCCCGTTGCGATGACTCTAGGCTTTACGCCGAATTCGGCCTTGATTCTGCCTACAATCCCGTCAACCTGCCCCGCATAGCCAAAAATAATGCCCGCCTGCATCGACGTCACCGGATTGCGTCCAATGACGCTCTTCGGCTTCGCCAGCTCGATGCGCGGCAGCTTCGCGGCGCGCTGATACAGCGCCTCCGTCGAGATGCCGATGCCCGGCACGATCGCGCCGCCGAGGTAATTGCCTCCCTCGTCGATGTAGTCGAACGTCGTAGCCGTGCCGAAGTCCACCACGATAAGCGGCGTGCCGTACTTCTCGATGCCGGCCACGGAGTTGACGATTCGGTCCGCCCCCACCTCGCGCGGGTTTTCGTACCTAATATTAAGCCCCGTCTTTACGCCAGGACCCACGATAAGCGGCGCCTTGCGCATGTATTTGAGACACAGCTGCTCCAGCATGCGCATAAGCGGCGGAACGACGGAGGAGATAATGACGCCCTCGATCTGATCCGTCTTGATGCCCGCGTAGCCGAACAAATTGTGTATATTGATGCCATACTCGTCCACGGTGGCAGAGCGGTTGGTGCTGAGACGCCAATGATGAAGCAGCTCCATACCATTATAGACGCCAATAACGATGTTAGTGTTGCCAACGTCGATGACTAAAATCATTGCGAAGAACCGCCCTTCTTCTCGCCCAGGTCCAGACTGATGTCCAGCGCATTGAACGAGTAGGTGAGTCCGCCGACGGAAATGACGTCAACGCCGCATGCGGCGATGCCATGAATCGTATCCAAATTCACGCCGCCGGACGCCTCGACGATAACATGCGGGGAGCGGCTTTTGATCAGCTTGACCGCCTCTGTCATTCGTTCGTTGTCCATGTTGTCCAACATGATGATGTCCGCGCCGCAAGCCAGAGCCTCCTCGACCTGTGCGATCGACTCCGTCTCCACTTCAATCTTCATCGTATGCGGAATGCGGCTACGCGAAGCCTGAACTGCTGCCGTGATGCCGCCCGCGCCCTTGATATGGTTGTCCTTAATCATGACGGCGTCGTATAGGCCGAACCGATGGTTGGCTCCGCCTCCTACCCGAACCGCGTATTTCTCCAGCAGACGGTGGCCGGGAGTTGTTTTGCGAGTGTCCACGAGACGTGCGGGAAGTCCTTGCAGCTTCTGCACGAAAGCATTCGTCTTGGTGGCGATGCCGGACAGCCGCTGCATCAGGTTAAGCGCCAGACGTTCCCCCGTCAGCAGGCTGTGCGTGCTGCCTTCCACCTCTATAATAACCGTTCCCTTTGTCACCGGGTCCCCATCCTGGATAAGCGCGGTAAAGACAAGGGAAGGATCGACGACCTCAAATACAAGCTTCGCCACCGGAATGCCCGCGATGATGCCGCTCTCCTTTACGTGGATCACGGCCTTGGACTGCGAATCGGCCGGTATCGTCGTCTCGGTCGTAATATCGCCGTTGCCGATGTCTTCGGCCAGCCAGCTTCTAATCTGGGTCCGCAGCGCTTCGTCGTACCCGCCCGTCGTCCATTCAAACATGTTCTATTCGCTCCTCGGTTATGCCTTGAGTATGATGTAGGATCGTATGCTTGCGCCATACAAGATCGTCCTTCGCCGGGAAGTCCTCCCTGTAGTGCGCGCCGCGGCTCTCCTCGCGCTGCAGCGCCGCTTCCGTCGTGAGAAGCGCGCAGGTCAGCAAGTTGGCGAACTCGTATTGCTCGCGTTCCGTCAACGTAGCCTGGAAGATCGGCAATTGCCGCTTCAGCTCCTCCAGACCTTTGCGCAGACCGTACTCATTGCGCCGCAAACCCGCATACCGGACCATGACCTTCTGCAGCTTCAGTCGGCGCTCCACCACGGCTTGCATGGAGACGGAGCTGCGGACAACCTTATTGACGACATTCGGCTGGACGTCGTTCGGTCCCAGCTCCTCGATACGCTTAATGATGCGGCGTCCGTAGACGATCGCCTCGGAGAGCGAGTTGCTCGCCAGCCGGTTCGCGCCGTGCACGCCCGTCGACGACACTTCGCCGCAGGCGAAGAGCCGCTTGATATTCGTCTCGCCGTTTAGATCCGTCTTTACTCCGCCCATCATATAGTGCATCGCGGGAGCGACGGGAATCCAGTCGGACGTCAGATCGAGGCCGTATGTCAAACATGTTTGGTAGATCGTAGGGAAGCGATGTTTCACCATCTCCGCCGATTCATGCGTTATATCGATATAGACGAAGGTGGAACGCGTCTCCTCCATCTCGCTGACGATCGCCCGGGCGACGACGTCGCGCGGCGCAAGCTCCAGCTGCTCGTGATATTTGTGCATAAAACGCTCGCCCCTGATATTCCGCAGGACGGCTCCCTCGCCGCGCACGGCTTCCGAGATCAGAAACCTTGGCGCACCGGGATAGCAGAGCGATGTGGGATGGAACTGGATAAATTCGGGGTCTCGTATGTAAGCGCCTGCGCGGTAAGCCATAGCTACGCCATCGCCGGTCGCGACTTCGGGATTCGTCGTGTAGCGGTAGAGCTGACCCGCGCCGCCGGAGCATAAAATAGTCGCCTTGCCGCGCACGAACAACCGCTCTCCGCTCGGCTTCTGCACGATCGCGCCGCAGCAGACGCCATCCTCCGTCACGAGGTCGATAACGAAATGATCGTCCCATACCTCGATGCCCGGCGTCGACATGGCCGTTTCCGAAAGCGCGCGGACAATCTCATAGCCTGTTGCGTCGCCGTTGGCATGGAGGATGCGGCGCTGGCTGTGAGCGCCTTCCTTCGTCAGGGCGAACTCGCCGTTTTCGAGGTCGAACTGGGTGCCCATTTTGATGAGGCTTCGTACGCCCTTAGGCCCTTCGTGCACCAGCACGTCGACGGCTTCGTCGTCGCATAGGCCGGCTCCGGCGATCAGCGTGTCCTGCCGATGGTAGGCCGGCGAATCGTCCTCGGATATAACGGCCGCGATGCCGCCCTGCGCGTAGCGCGTATTGCTGTCAAGCAATGATTTCTTCGTGATCATCAGCACCGAATGCTGTTCGCTCGAGCGTATAGCGGTAAAAAGACCGGCAATGCCGGCCCCGATGACAATGACATCTTTCTCTACGACCGGCAGCGTATCCAGCTCCACGTCGATGAGGTATCTAGGAATCATGTGTGCTCCTCCTGATTTGGCGTGCATCTAAGCTTCAGGCTTGCTATGTTGCTCTTACGGAGTGCTGCTGCCTAACCTGACCGGACTGTCGTGACTGCCCCAATAAGGGAAGCAGCGCATGCTACTTCACCTGCAGCATGCGCTCGAGCGACAGACGGGCTTGTTCCGCTACATGAGGGGGCACGTAGATTTGAGGATGCATCGTCTCCAGACACTTTACGAGCTTCTTCAAATTGTTAACCTTCATGTTCGGGCAGACCAAATATTTGGATGCAAAATGGAATGTCTTGTTCGGGCTGTCCAGACGAAGCTGGTAGCCGGTGCCGTCTTCCGTGCCGACGATAAACTCCTGGCAGTCGGACTCGCGGCAATACTTGATGATCGCCGTCGTGCTGCCGACGAAGTCGCCCAGTTCGACAACCTCCGGACGGCACTCCGGATGCACGACGAATTGCGCGTTTGGATACTTCGCCTTCATTTCTTCGACATCCTTGACGGTGAGCATATCGTGCGTGTTGCAATAACCTTCCCAGATGATCATCTTTTTGTCGGTGTTTTGCTGCACGTAGTGGCCAAGGTTCTTGTCCGGTACCCAGATCACCTCGTCGCCTTCCACCGAATTGACGACCTTGACGGCATTAGCCGACGTACAGCAAATATCCGTCTCCGCCTTGATCTCGGCCGACGAGTTGATGTACGTGACGACCTTCGCATTGGGATGCTGAGCCTTTAGCTTGCGCAGTCCGTCGACGTTAACCATATCCGCCATAGGGCAGCCCGCACGTTCGTCGGGAATGATGACCGTCTTGTTCGGCGCCAAAATCTTTGCGCTCTCGCCCATAAAGTGCACGCCGCAGAATACAATGACGTCCGCGTCCGTCTGGGCAGCTTTCTGCGCCAGCAGGAACGAGTCGCCGCGGAAGTCCGCCACCTCCTGAATTTCGTCGCGTTGATAATAATGAGCAAGAATGATAGCGTTGCGTTCCTTCTTCAATTGCATCAGCTTCTCGCGCAGCTCGCGGTTTTGTTCCGCCTTGCGTTCCAGTGCCAGTGCTTCCACGTTAGATCCTCTCCTCTTATGAGGGATATGGGCTCATCAGCGCTCTTGCATCCGCCCTGCCGCCATGTTCTCGGCATCTGCGGCGAAACTCCTCGTCGCTCGTCCCATTCCGTCCAGTTTATATCTTGATGCGGCTGTCGCCAACTTTGTGAATTGATGCACAAACTATGGGATTCCATTACCTTTAGTGTGACCCAAAAAGCGGTTTATCATTGTAGCCCATGCTTGCTCTTCATTCCCGACCCCTTGTTTCTCTGTATCCAAATGGTCAAGATTCCGCGCCGACCCCCATCGTTCCAGACAGTAGCAGTTACGGTTGTGTAATTAAGATTTAATTTACACTTGACAGAGGGGTATGTCAATGGAGGAATACGCGTTCTGAGCCGCTTGGGAGCCCAATTATCGCCTTCGCGCAGTATTTAATGGATATTAAGCTTTGATTGCTTCCGATTACTGGCATTCAGGTTGCATTGCTCCTTATGCAAGTCCAAATCAAGCTCCTGCAAATGATCATACGGAAAAAAGCAAAAAGAAGCCAGCCAGAGAGGCGAGCTTCATTGCGAGCTAGTGTGTTTGCTTCATTCGGGCATTCCAATGACATTAAGCCAGGTTCAACTGCCAGGTAACGCCAAAGCATGCGTGAACGTGAAGTCGTGCTTTATGTTGCTGTCGATGCACATATGAATACTCCCACCATTTACTGTTGCTGTCGCTTCGATTGAAATGGGGGTTTCTGATGTCTCAACCTGACTTTTTCAGGATGCTTAACACCAGCGGAGTTGACACGTTGATGGTCTGGTTACCATCCAACCCCTCTATCCCATTCGCGCCATACAGAGAAACGTTTGGGAATACTTTGCGCATAATGTTCGCCGCGCCGTTGACATCGGCATGTATCCAACCTCTCGGGCTCCGGTACAGTCCGCGACAGATTCGTTTACCGGTGAATGTAACTGTTCTCCCTTCGTCATAACAAGGCAGCGAATCCTGATCCAAGAAGCTCGCTTTTGATGTGTAGGCTTCCTCGGTCAGGATGACCGTTATCCCTTGTTCTTCCGCTTTATATTGGATCATATCCACCAGTATCTGATGCGGAATATGACAAAACGATTGATTGTTTCGACGTCCCATGGCAGATTCTTGTTTCCATCCATCGTTATAACCAATGACGATGGTGCCAATCTGTTGCTCCACAGCCAGCTTGATGATGTGATGACTTGCTTTGTGGAACAGGTCTTTGATCCGGCGGTGTCGCTTCAGATGCAAGCGTTCCAATCGTTTAGACGTATACGCGCCTTTTCGCGGCTCCTTGCCCTGACGAAGAATGCCCGTATAGTACGCTTTCATTTTGTTGTAATATTGATTGATCGCTTTGATGATCCTGCCCTTCATGATCATCGGCTTCGAGCCGGATGTCGTGACAATGGTTGCAAGATTGTCCACGCCCAAATCAATTGCCATTAGTAAATCAGAATGATTTACGGCCATTAGTAGATGTGGAGCATTTTCGTCCATTAATAAATCAGAATGATTTACGTCCTCTTCCTTTTTCACCGGACAAGCGAAGACCAGTTCGACGACGTAACGTCCATGACTTGGAACTACGCGCACCTGCATCAGTTGTCCCTCGGTACGGCCCAACTTACCGATGTTAAGCTGCAGCTTGGTTTTGGGTAACTTAAGAAATCTCCCGCCTTTTATGACACAATCCTGATTAGAAAACACAATTTCCTTTGCTGTACCTCGAGCATAACCCGGGATGTTAGGCTTGCCCGTGTACTTCTCTGGATGCTTTCGGTAATCCTTCATGCTGGCAAAGAAAGCTTTCCAATTCTGGAACACCACTTTCATGATCCCTTGACTGCTCTGTGCAGGGAGTGCGCGATAATCCGTTTGCTCCATCACTTTGAATAAGGCGTCCAGGAAGGCATACGATACAAAAGGCTTATCCGGTGACGGCAGCTCAAATGGGTGTAAACGATTTTTCTCGCTCCGTCGTTCATTCATTGCGCCAATTTGTGCGGCCAACATGTCCATGACTTGTTGTTGCAGTGGCTGCAGGTCTTCCTGACGTCCCCATGCCGTAAACACCTGACGGATATAAAAATTCGTGGTATTGTACAAATTTTTGGCGTTCTGGCATGCTTCATCCAGATAGCCAAACAGCCGATGGCCCGGCTTAACCCAGACTTGATAAGTTCTGTATGTGGCTTTTGCATCTGCCATCACTTCACCTTCTCCCTCGCCCAAATTGAGAACATGTGTTCTTATATATTATATCGCTACAAGGGGAAGAAAGGAAGAACATTTTGAGCGCTTCTTCAAGATGTCGCCGATTCACATCGCCACTTGAAGAAGTGGGAGTCCTCTCGGCGAACTTTAATAAAAAAACCAGACCGAAGGTTAGCTCAGGTCCGGCATGTTTCAAGAAGTCATCGCCTCGCAGGATCATAAGGCCGTCCAAGCGCCGACGGGGCGCTGGAGCGGCCGACCGCGGCAGCGAGCACGATCAAGGTGAGGACGTACGGCAGCATGTAGAACACTTCCGTAGGGATATTCTTCGACCAGTCGAACAGCTGGGCGAAGTTGCGGATCGCTTGCGCGAAGCCGAAGAAGACGGCCGCTCCGGCAAGTCCGAGCGGATTCCACTTGCCAAAGATGAGCGCCGCCAGCGCGATGAAGCCCTGGCCGGAGATCGTGTTGTACGCGAAGCTGCTCGTCGTCGTCAGCGTAATCGTTGCGCCGCCGAGTCCGGCCAGCGCGCCGCTCAGCATAACGCCAATGTAGCGATACCTGGATACGTTGATGCCGACCGTGTCAGCCGAGCTGGGATGCTCCCCTACAGCGCGCAGGCGCAGTCCAAACGGCGTCTTAAAGAGTAAGAAGAAGCTGATGGCGACCAGTATGACCACGATATAGGTCGTCGGGTACGCATGGAAGAACCCTTCCCCGATGATCGGGATGTCTGACAATAAGGGAATCGACACCTTGGAGAATACGTCGTATAGCTGGGGCGTCTGCACCGATCCATCATACAGACTGCGCGTAAAGTAGATCGCGACGCCAAGCGCCAGGATGTTAATGACGACGCCGACGACCGTCTGATCCGACTTAAACGTGATCGTTGCCACCGCATGCAGAAGCGAGAACAATACGCCGTAGACAACGGCGGCGATCAATCCGATCCAGGGCGAACCGCTTCCGAAGCCCGCCTCCGATGCCGAATGCGTCGCAACCGCGGCGGCGAACGCGCCGGATACCATCAAGCCCTCCAGGCCGATGTTGACAACGCCGGAACGCTCCGAGAACATGCCTCCCAGGGCAGCGAAGATAAGCGCGGTAGAGAACACCAGCGTCGTATTGATAAGTTGACCCCATACCTCCATGTCAAGCCGCCTCCTTCCGCTTGTCCGCCGAGCGCTTCCGCATAAACGGCCTCAGCATATATTTTACGATGCCATGAGCGGCTACAAAGAAAATAACGGAACCGATTACGATACGGACGATCTCCGAAGGAACGCCGGCGCCAAAGCTCATGCCGGAAGAACCGTAGCTGAGTCCGCCGAACAGAATGGATGCGAGCAGCACGCCGACTGGCGTATTGCCGCCGAGCAACGCAACCGCGATGCCGTCGAAGCCGTATCCCGGGGATGCTGCCATAATGGTTTGATTTCCGAATACGCCGAGCACCTCGAAAACCCCGCCCAGACCTGCGAAAACGCCGCTGATCATCATTGATTTGACGATCGTGCGGTTGACGTTCATCCCCGCATACAGCGCCGCGTCGGGATTATGGCCTACCGCGCGCAGCTCGTAACCTTGTTTCGTACGCCAGAGCAGCAGGTAGAACACCGCGACGCCGAGCAAGGCGATCAAGGTGCCCCAGTGCATTCTGGCCCTGTCCATCAGCTCGATCAGCCAGTCGATATGCATAAGCGCGGAGGCGTGGATCGGCTTCGATTTCTGTTGGCCCGGCTCCAGCAAAAATACAGCAACGATGTAATTGGCAAGATACAGCGCCGTCCAGTTCAACATGATGGACGAGATGACCTCGTTAACGCCCCTCGTCGCCTTAAGGAAGCCGACAATACCGGCCCATAATCCCCCGAACAAGGCACCCGTCATAATGGCGAGCGGTCCATGAATGTACCACGGCAAATCCAGGAGCACGCCGATCAACGTCGCCCCTGTCATTCCCATAACGAATTGACCCTCTACCCCGATATTGAACAGTCCTGTCCGAAAGGCAAAGGCTACCGCGATGCCAGTAAAGATAAGCGGCGTGATGGCCCGAATCGCCTCGCCCATATGGTAGGGGCTGCCGAACAATCTTTCGAAGAGGGAGGTGTAAGCCAAAATGGGATTGTACCCGCCGGCCAGCATCGCGATCGCTCCAATAATCAAACCCAGTACAATGGAGACCAGCGGGACGAGAAGCGAGGATTTGTTGATTATTTTTTTGGTCGTATCCATATCCCGCTAGATCCCCCTTTGTTCCGGAATCCCGGCTGTATCCGTGTTGCCCGACATAAGCAGACCGAGCTCTTCGTCGTTGCGGTTGCCTGCATCCACCTCTCCGACCAGCTTCCCTTCGTACATGACCGCGATTCGGTCAGACAACGCGTACAGCTCATCCAGCTCGAAGGAGACGAGCAGTATGGCCTTGCCGTCATTTCGGGCCTCCACGAGCCGATTATGTACGAATTCGATCGCGCCGATGTCGAGACCGCGCGTCGGCTGTACCGCGATGATCAGGTCGGGGTCCTTGTGCAGCTCCCGCCCGATAATAGCCTTCTGCTGATTGCCGCCGGACAACGCTCTTGCATCCGTATGGATGCCTGACAGCCGGACGTCGTATTCGCCCACGAGATCCGCCGCAAGCTTGTCCATCGCCTTAAAGTCCACGAAGCCATAACGGCCGTATTCCGGCTGAAAGTACGTGTTCAGAATCATATTTTCGCTAACGGAGAAGTCCAGTACCAGCCCATGCTTATGGCGATCCTCCGGAATATGGCCGACGCCCGCCGTGGAGATGTCGCGCGGCGACTTGTTCGTCAGATCGGAGCCGTTAAGAAACACATTTCCTTCTTGTACCTTGCGCATGCCGGTAATGGCATAGATCAGTTCGCTCTGACCGTTGCCGTCTACCCCTGCGATGCCAAAAATTTCGCCCGCGCGCACCTGCAACGTTGTACCGTCCAGCGCCGGCTTGCCTTGATCGCCCTTCATCCGAAGATTCCGAATGTCCAGCACCACCTCGCCGGGCTTCGCCTGCGACTTCTCGACCTCGAACGACACGTCGCGGCCGACCATCAACTCCGCCAGGTGCCGTTCGTTTGTGCCGCTTGTCGGCAGCGTGCGGACGACTTTGCCGCGGCGGATGACCGTCACGGTGTTCGCGAGCGCCATCACTTCCTTGAGCTTGTGCGTGATGATGATGATGGACTTGCCTTCCGCGGCCAAATTCCGAATAATTTGGATTAGCTCCTCGATCTCCTGGACGGTAAGCACCGCCGTCGGCTCGTCAAAGATGACGATTTCCGCGCCGCGATACAATGTTTTCAGAATCTCGACCCGTTGCTGCATGCCTACCGTAATATTTTGAATCCGCACTTGCGGATCTACCTTCAATCCGTAACGCCCGGAGATCTCTCTTACTCTCTGATTCGCGAGCTTGTAGTCGATCTTCAAGCCTTTCTTCGGTTCATCGCCGAGAACGATGTTCTCCGCTACCGTAAACGGCTGTACCAGCTTGAAATGCTGATGCACCATGCCAATGCCCAGCTCGATCGCCCTAGAGGCTCCGTCAATGACGGTGCGCTCGCCGTTAATCCAGATTTCCCCTTCGTCCGGCTGATATAAGCCGAACAGAATATTCATCAGCGTCGACTTGCCGGCTCCGTTCTCCCCAAGTAAGGCGTGGATCTCGCCTTTCTTCAGCTCCAAGTCGATGGAATCGTTCGCCACCAGTCCGGGAAATCGTTTAGTAATTCCCTTTAACTGTACGACTGCCCCGCTCTGACCCATTCCTAATCACTCCCGGGATCCGCATATAATGCCTTAAACAAATAGCACAAGACCGGCTCCTGCCGGTCTCGCTGCTTCAACAAACGAACGAACGATGTGGTTATGGCTATCGCTGTGGATTTCCGCCTATTTCGTCGGAACGGTAATTTCGCCGCTAACGATCTTGCCCTTGAACTCTTCGACTTGCTTCAATACTTCCTCAGGGACGTTAGCCTTCGAGGTCTCCGGCAACCCAACCGCGTCGTCCTTCAGACCAAGCTCCTGCACCGAGCCGCCTTGCCAATTGCCAGCGATCAGATCTCTCGACACCTTGTGCACAGCCGTCTCTACGCCTTTCATCATTGATGTCAGCGTAACGTCGTCGCCGAATTCCAGCGACTGGTCCTTGTCTACCCCGATTACCCATACATCCTTGCCGTTTTTCTTGCGATCCTTGGCTTCGTTAAATACGCCATTGCCCGTACCGCCAGACGCGTGGAAAATGATGTCGATGCCGCTGTTGTACATCGTAGCCGCGGCGCTCTTGCCAAGATCCGGCTTGTCGAACGCGCCCGTGTATACCACGTTGACTTTAATGTCAGGCTTCACGGCCTTTACGCCGGCCAGAAAGCCGGCTTCGAAACGTTTGATAACGGGAATTTCTAATCCGCCCACGAATCCGATCTTGTCCGTCTTCGTCATCAGGCCCGCCACAACGCCCACCAGGAACGAACCTTCATGCTCGGCAAAAGTGATGGACGTCACGTTCGGCGCATCAACGACCGTATCGATAACGGCCAGCTTCGCATCCGGGTTCTCCTTGGCTACTTTCGCGACCGCGTCGGTAAACAAGAAACCGATTCCCCAAGTTAGATCAAAGCCTTCCCGTACGAAGTTGTTAAGGTTCGGCTCCATGTCGGCCTCGCCCTTGGACTCCAGGAACTTCGTCTGAGCGCTAGTCTCCGCAGTTACGCGTTTCAGAGCTTCCCAGGCGCTCTGGTTAAAGGACTTATCGTTAACGCCGCCTACGTCCGTTACCATGCCGATCCGGAAGTCCTTGCCTGTTTCGTCCGACTGTACTTTATCTCCGCCGCCTGCTCCCGGGTTGGCGGTATTATTCTTTTCCGCTCCGCAGCCGGGCAGTACCAGCGTAATTGCGAGTAGCAGCGAAAACATCATGCTGTACGTTTTTTTCATTGCCGCAATCTCCCCTTTTTGTACAATGTACAAGTGATGTGATATGGTGTGGCAGCTCGTATGTAGTATTGCTAATTCCTGCCGCTATTATTTCAATGTGGTTGCAAAACATTTACTCCACTTACCCTCCATAGGCTCCGTACCTGTGCAACGAGTCTTCGATTAGATGCTCGATCTCGGAAACAGCATCAGCCTTTCCGCCCCAATGGCTTGGACCCGCTCCACCTATATCCGACTGCTTTCTTAACCGCGCAGCGATGGCTGCAGGAATTTAGTGCGTACGGTCCGGGCGATACGGCGATACGGCGATACTGATCGTGCACAGACCGTGTTGATGCGATATTGTGGATTTTCCCGCTACATTTGCTCCCCTCTGCCTACATCAACGCAATATAGTGGATTTCTCCGCTACATTCGCTCGCCTCTGCCTGCATCAAGGCACCGCTATAGTGGATTTCTCCGCTACATTTGGCCGCCACTGTCTGTATCGAGGCAATATAGTGGATTTTACAGCTACGTTTGCTCACCTCTGCCTACATCGACGCAATATATAGTGGACTTGTCCGCTACATTCCCTCTCCTCTGCCTACATCGACGCAATATAGTGGATTTGTCCACCATTTTCGATCACCAACCGTTTGCAGCATCACATACAAGAACAAGCCACCCTAACGGGTGACTTGGAATGATGAGGTCTCTATTGAGAGCGCTATCTAAGGAAAGTTCGTCTGCCAAGGTGAACGAGTGTGCAGTCTTCTGGTGGAGCAGAGTGTTTCATTCCGAGCAATATAAAAAAAATATGTCGAATTGCTTTCCAATATTTCAAAAGTTGGGCTGTTGCACCCCAAAGCCGACACGCAGCACGCTCTAACCCGATTTTCTCGGGTTACAACATCCAAAGTTACTCCGGCGAGCTCTGTAACCCGATTTTTTCGGGTTACAACATCCAAAGTTACTCCGGCGACACCTGTAACCCGATTTTTTCGGGTTGCAGCTCCCAAAGTTGCTCAGGCGGGCTCTGTAACCCGATTTTCTCGGGTTACAACATCCAAAGTTACTCCGGCGAGCTCTGTAACCCGATTTTTTCGGGTTACAGCATCCAAAGTTACTCCGACGACACCTGTAACCCGATTTTTTCGGGTTACACCATCCAAAGTTACTCCGACGACACCTGTAACCCGATTTTCTCGGGTTGCAGCTCACAAAGCCGACACGCGGCATGCTGTAACACGATTCTCCCGGGTTGCAGCATACCACGTGCAGCGCGCTTCATTCCGCGAATATAGAAACAGTAAGGCAAAATCATATGCCTACCTGTATTTTTGCAAAAAAAAAACGTCCCGCCCTCTCAAAAGAGAGGGACGGGACGTCCGGTACTTGCTATGGGTACAGCTACCATTATGCTTTAAGCTTTGTTGTTCGGATCGCCTTCGGAGGAAGAACCTCCGCCTTCCGGCGTCTCCGGCTTCGGATCGACATCCTCGCGAGGCTGGATGCGTACCTTCACGTCGCCGATCTCGTCGATAATCGGCTCCGCCGTGGACGCTTCGGACGGCGTACCGCCGCCTTCTCCGCCTGTCGGCATCGTGCCTTTCTCGATAAGGGACTTGATCTGATCCATCTCCAGCGTCTCTTCCGTCAGAAGCGTGTTGGCGATCAGATGCATCTCTTCGCTCTTCTCGTTCAACAACTTTCTGGCACGGTCGTAACAATCGTTGATGATGGTCTGCATCTCTTGGTCGATCTCGTATGCGATCGCATCCGAGTAATTCTGTTCGTGGCCGATGTCGCGCCCCAGGAATACTTGCCCTTGAGTGCTGCCGAATTGCATAGGGCCGAGCCTGTCGCTCATGCCGTATTCCATGATCATGCTGCGTACGATGCCTGTTGCGGACTTGAAGTCGCTGTAGGCGCCTGTACCGATCTCGCCGATAAAGATCTCCTCGGCGACGCGGCCCGCAAGGAGACCTGTCACTTTGTCCAGGAGCTCCTGCTTCGTCACCAGCATGCGGTCTTCCTTAGGCAGCATGATGACGTAGCCTCCCGCGCGTCCGCGCGGAATAATGGTAACCTTATGAACCTGATCCGCATGTTCCAAGAAGAAGCCGGCAATGGTGTGACCAGCCTCGTGATAAGCCACGATCCGCTTCTCGCGGTCGCTGATGACGCGGCTCTTCTTCTCTGTGCCGACAATGACGCGATCGATCGCGTCGTCGATGTCGACCATGTTGATCTCTTTCTTGTTGCGTCGGGCTGCCAAAAGCGCAGCTTCGTTAAGCAAGTTCTCCAGATCCGCGCCGCTGAAGCCCGTCGTGCGCCTCGCGATCACGTCCAGCTTTACTTCGCCCGTAAGCGGCTTGTTGCGGGCATGAACCTTAAGCACCGCTTCACGGCCCTTAACGTCTGGACGGTCAACCGTAATCTGACGGTCGAAACGGCCTGGACGCAACAGCGCCGGGTCAAGAATATCCGCGCGGTTCGTCGCGGCGATAATAATAATGCCTTCGTTGGAGCCGAAGCCGTCCATCTCGACCAGCATCTGGTTGAGCGTCTGCTCGCGCTCGTCGTGACCGCCGCCAAGTCCGGCGCCGCGCTGGCGGCCGACCGCGTCGATCTCGTCGATGAAGATAATACAAGGCGCGTTCTTCTTGGCGTTCTCGAACAGGTCCCGTACGCGGGATGCGCCGACGCCGACGAACATCTCCACGAAGTCGGAGCCCGAGATGCTGAAGAACGGTACGCCCGCTTCGCCCGCTACCGCGCGCGCAAGCAAGGTTTTACCGGTACCCGGAGGACCTACGAGCAGTACGCCCTTCGGTATGCGCGCGCCGACGAGGTTGAACTTGCGCGGATCCTTCAGGAAGTCGACGACCTCCACCAGCTCCTGCTTCTCCTCGTCCGCTCCGGCCACGTCCTCGAACGTGACGCGCTTCTTCTCTTCGTTGTAGAGCTTCGCGCGGCTCTTGCCGAAGTTCATGACCTTGCCGCCGCCGCCCTGTGCCTGATTCATCAAGAAGAAGAACAGGACAAAGAGCAGGATGAACGGGATGATGGATGTCAGGAACGTGACCCAGAAGCTCGGCGTATCCATCTCCTTGTTCGTCAGCTCGAAGCCGAATTGCTCCGACCACTCCGCGATCTTGGCCTCCGCGCTGTTGCCGACGCGGGAGGTGAAGTTCTCGCTCTCCACACCCTCAGGGGTGTTTTTATATTTGCCCGTTATGAAGTAGGACTGATTGTCGAACTTCACGGTCAGCTCCGACACGTTGCCAGCCTCGATCTGAGACCGCAGCTCGTCATATCTTAACGGCTTGGTGTTGTCCCCCTGGCCGCTAATATATTGGAAAATGCCAACGGTAACCAAAAAGATGATCAAATAAAAACCAGTATTTCGGATGATCCGATTCATCCCCTACCTCCTCTCAGACGCTTTAGATATTTTACCATAGCATGACTTTCCATCACAATAGAGCCGGAATCAGCTCTCCTGCCAGGTATAAAGCGCGATTTATTTCTCGTACACTTCCGGCTTCAGAATGCCGATGTAAGGAAGATTGCGGTACTTCTCCGCGAAATCGAGGCCGTAGCCTACGACGAACTCGTCCGGGAGGGTGAAGCCCTTGTAATGCGGCTGCAAGTCCACCGCGCGGCGGGCCGGCTTGTCGAACAAAGTGACGACCGTCACCGATTTCGAACCGCGGTGCTCCAGTACGTCAATCAGGTAGCTAAGCGTCAGACCGCTGTCGATGATATCCTCGACAATCAGGACGTCGCGCCCTTCTACGGTTACATCCAGATCCTTGATAATCTTTACGACGCCCGACGATTTGGTCGACGCGCCATAGCTGGATACGGCCATAAAATCGATCTCGAGCGGCACCGAGATAACCTTGACGAGGTCGGACATGAAAATAAACGCACCCTTTAGAACGCAAATAACGAGCGGATTGCGCCCCTCGAAGTCCGCGCTCAGCCGTGCGCCGAGTTCTGATACCTTTGCTTGAATCTGCTCTTCGCTGTATAGTACTTCCTTAATGTCATTCTGCAAAGTGATAATCCCCCTACGCTATACCTATGTTTATGAATAGACCCTTGCTTCTTATTCGCCAGTCGATGCTGTAATATGAAGCAGCTTGCGACTGCCTTCCCCCGCGAGGGCATGGGACGATCTCCGAATGCCCGGAATCCACAGCAGCCTCCCCTCCGAATCGCATAACAGCGGATAGGTTGCCCTGCCGGATGGAGGGATCTTCTCGTCAACGAACATATCTTGCACTTTTTTCGACCCATTTAATCCTAAAACATGAATTCTGTCGCCTGGAAGGCGATTGCGAATCATCAGCGGGAAACGGAGCTCCGACGCGTCGAATATCGCTTCGCTTCGCGAGGCCGGTCTCGGCCTCCCGGAAGATGCCGCGTCCAGCCATTGCAGCCGGAACGTCCAGCCGGCGGATACTGCGTGTATGTACGCCATCCCCTCCCGTATCTCATAAACATAACGGCCGGGTTCCAGGCCTCCTCCTTCCGGAGGGATCTTTATCCATCGCATGGTGTCGTATTCCCTTAAACAGCGAACTCCGCTGCCCGCGTCATGACGCCAAGTCGACGGCGCTTCCGTAGCGGCGGCGAAGCGCATTCGCTCAATGCCGCTCCAGGATATGTTTTCCGTATCTTGCGAAAGATAACTTAATATTAGTTTAATCAATCTCCTTTGTAAAGCGATGTGCAGACCCTGCAAATCGCGGCAGGAAACGGCGTATTCCCCGTCTTCTACCCGAACGACCGTCTCGAACGCCGAGGCCGCTTGGCTTGCCATGAAGTCATCCTCCTCGCCCGCCACTTCGGCGAGCCTCTGCAGCGACAGCGGCAGCTGGGGATTGAACTGTGACAAGTAAGGAAGAATGTCGAGCCGCACCGTGTTGCGGAAGTAATGCCGCTCCAGATTGCTGCTGTCCGTGCTGTAGGGGATATCTCCCTCCTCGCAGTATGCCAGAAGGTCTGACTTGTTCATACGCAATAGCGGGCGGATGAGTTCCACATTATTTTCGGTCCGTTTGGCAGGAATGCCGGACAAGCCGGGCAGTCCCGCGCCGCGTATGACGCGCATCAGCACGGTCTCGGCCTGATCGTCGCCGTGGTGAGCCAAGGCAACCCGGGACGCTCCATATCGCTTCGCGACCTCGTGCAGGAACGCATACCGCTTCTCGCGCGCCGCGGCCTGGAGATTCAATGCATTTTCTTCTATATAAGTAGTTAACGCCAGCGTCGTCGTCTCGCATGGCACGCCAAGCTTCTCCGCATACCGCTTCACCAATTCCAGCTCGGCTGCCGATTCGTCGCCGCGAAAGCCGTGATTGACATGGGCGGCAATCGTTCGCAGCCGTCTCGGAACCGCGAGCATATGAAGCATATGAAGCAGCGCCATGGAGTCGGGACCTCCCGAGACGGCTGCGATGATCGTATCGCCGTCCTGCCATAAACCGCGTTCCGCCGCTTCCTTCTCCACAGCGTTAAGCACATTCGCATTCATCGTGTATGTATGCCTCCGTTCGTCGCGTCCCCGTATCCTCGTATCCTCGGTGTCCTCGTGTCCGTATCCCCGCTTGTGTCCAAACTACATCATGTTGCGAAGAAGCCAGTAGATCGAGATGGCGAGCAGCACGCTCGTCGTCGCAGCCAACCCCTTGAGCCAGCCCGGCGTAGCGGAGGACTTCCGCGTATCCCGCCGGTGCATGAGCAGCCGCCATGCTTCGGCGCCCTCCGCCGCGTCCGCGAAGCCGCCCTCCAGCGCCTGCTTCAACCAGCCCGCGACGGGCTTCAGGTCGGGGCTGCTCGTCAGCAGGCCCGACAGCTCCAGCGTGGAGCGGTTCTGCGGCAGCAATTCCTTCGTTAGCGCATGCAGACGCTTCGGCTCATGGAGCTGGATGCAGAGCACCGCGAATGAGAACAGATCATATTTAGGATCCGCCGTGCGAGAACCGCTGTTCCAGTAGCCGCGGTCGTAGATCTCCGTGAACTGGCGGATGCTCTTGCCGATCGCCGTGACGCCGCCGAAGTCAACGAGGTCGACATGTCCGTAGTCCGCGACCATGACGTTTTCCACCTTCAGGTCGCCAAACGCCCAGCCGGACTTATGCAGTCGGGCCAGCTTCCCGAGCAGATTCAGTCCCACGAGAGGAAACCACTGCGCGCCCTGCTGCTTCAAGTAGGCATCCAGCGTCGTGCCCCTCACGTAGCGCATTATATAGAAGGGATACTCCTTCCCGTTCGGCGCGTAAAGATCGTCAACGTCGAACAAGAAGGGCTCTATTCCCGGGCCCTTCTGCTTCGCAAGCGTTCCCAGCACGTTAATCTCGGATTGCAGATCCACGGCATCCGCGCCTACCTTAAGCGCGTACCAGTCGCGATCCTTCTGCACGAGGTAGACCTTGCCGTTCGCCCCTTCTCCCAGGAGACGCTCCACCCGGTAGCGCCCTCCCTTCCACTTGCCGACGACGATCGTCCCCCGTCTAAGCTCCAACTTAAACGACGTAGTCACCCATCATCCCATCCGTTCCATATCTGCTTTTCCGGCCCGTATCCCCGTCCTGGCCCCGCAAGTAGTAGTCGACGACATGCATTATTGCCGGCCCCGTCGGCGTCGTGCCTCCCATCTGCAGCTTGGGGAAGATGGAGTGCATGCCGTTAAGGTGCTCCGTCCAGCCCATGTCCAACACGCAGTCGTCGCCATGACGCGAGCCCGGGAAGTGAAATACCGCGATCTGGCTCTTGCCCTGCCTGGCCTGCAGGCTTAACATCAGGTCGTGAATCGCCTCTTCTACCGCTGCCAGCTTGGGCTTCATGCTGGCGCTGGCGTCGATCAGCAGCGCAACCTGCAACCCCGACGTCTCGCCGAGCTCGTCGATGACCCGCACGACCTCGCCGCGTTTCTCGGGCGGCAAGGCCTCGATGGAGCCATTGCCCAGCACCTGCTTAAGCTCCTTCTGCACGGCAAGCTGAATCGTCTGCACGACTGTCTTGCGCGTCATCATCTGCACCGTCTGGGAGAGCTGACGCGTGTTGACCAGCCGGCTGAGACCGCCGCCCGCTCTCGCAATCTCGTCGATTTCCGAAGCGCCCAGCTCGCCTACATCGCCATGATCCAGCACGCCGACGACGTTTACCGCGATGCCCTCCGACTTCGCATGCGCCGCGGCGACGACCGGACTCATTCCTACATTGGAGCAGCCATCCGTTACCAACAATATTTGCTTCATCCCTAATCCCTCCATACCGCCGGAGCGGTTTTCCAGTAAAAGCCTGTTCTATCAGCTTTGCCTATTTTGGAAGAGATAAACTCGCTAGAATCGCAAAAAGTGGGATAATTGCCTGCCGAACGCTACCCTAAAGCTTGGCTTTGCACCTGATAGCGGGTGTTTCAAAAAGTTCGGTTTCCAGACAGTTGCGTATGCTTCCGATGCTGCGCTTTATGTACCTACCCTATTTATGGGGATTATAATCATTCTTATTTGTCTCTATTATACCATGTGTATTGCTTGGACTGCATAGGCTGCAGCACCTAAGCCCCCCCTCTCTGATTCATCGACTGCCGCTGCCCGATTGTGTAGACATGAACATGCCGTTCGAGCCAAATAACGTCGTTCCCGAGGTTGTCTATTATTTGTCCAAAGGTGAAATTGCGGGCAAGTGTCCGGTAAGAAATGAACGGGAGCAACTGTAACGGAACTGAGAGGCGTTATTTCATTAAAAAGCCGCGCTTCGCAATTCTAATGGAACTGACAGCCCTTATGATGGGCAAAAGTCCGCGGTTTGCCTGGATTTCTCACGAATAACGTCGCAGAGTTCCGGTAGATTTTAAAATCACGCCAAAAGATCCATATAAGGGCCCTCATTTCCGTAAACAGGTTGGCGATGATTGATGGCAGCTTCATTTCCAGTTCTTCACACAGTGAATCGACGGCCTCTTCCCGTTTGTTAGAATTGTATGGCGACAAAAATCGCGCGAATCGTGTCGCCTCTGTCCGTTAAACGTAAGCGCGGCATGATGCCACAAGCAACAACAAGAGCCGGTCATCGCGACCGGCTCCCCGCTTTTACTTATTCATGATAAAAGGCAATCCGTCCCGCCATCCGATCTCCGTCATGGACAGATACCAGGAGCGGCCCATATCGTTGTTGCCTTGATAGAACAAATACGTTCGTCCGTCCGCGTCCTTGAACAGGAAGGGATGGCCGGACTCGCTTTCGTTCCAGCTGCCCGGCTCTCCGTTTGGCAGCAGCGGCTCGTCGAACAGCCGCTTCCAGCGTATGCCGTCGTCACTGACCGCGCAGCCGATCTGCTGCGGCCGGTTGTTGTACGCGCCCGCATAGAACATATACAATCGGCCCTCGCGCTCGCAAAGAGCCGCAGCCTCTATGCATGCTTCTTCCCAAGGCAGCTCGGGCTTCAGTATCGACTCGTCGCATGCTTGCGTCCATGCATCGCGGCCGAAGCCGGAGTCCAGCTCCGCCGTCGCCACGCCTTGCATCTGGATTTCGCCGAGCGGATCGCGAGTGGCGAAGTACAGCAGCAGCTTGCCGCCAAACGGGATGGCATCCGCATCGATCGCCCTGCCGTTATTCCATTCGCCCGTCGGACGGAATACCGGGTTGGAGTCGTTTTTGCGAAAGCCGACGCCGTCCTCCGAGACGGCATGGCAGATCGCATCCTTCGGACCGTTGCCGTACGTCTGGTAGAACAGATGGATGCGGCCGTCCAGCACGACGGCTCCCGGCGCGCAAATGCCGTTACGCTCGCACTCCTGTTCCTGCGGCACTTCCCCGATTTTCCGCCACTCCACCAGGTCGTAACTGCGAGCGATGCCGATTCCCCAGCCGGAATCCAACTCCTTGTTCACATGGGGGGCCATCGAATAATACATGTAATACGAATCGCCATTACGGACGACGGCAGGGTCTTTGGCCATTGGTCTGCCTCTATCGATATCCGTGAACATCATCATGGTCTCTGCCTCCATCATTGCATGCTATTCTTTCTTGGCAAACTGCCACATATCTTTTGCAAAGAAAGCCGTATCCTTGCTCTTCTCATACCAATCCGCGTAGAAAGCCGCAAGCTCCCCGCCGCCGGACTTGTTCCACAGATCGAGAGCTTCGGCATGGGCCTGCTCAATAGTGTAGGAGGCTCCAGCCACAATCGCCTTGTTGTAGAAATCGCTGATCTTCGACACATTCGTCTGGATCACGCTTAGATTGTCGGACAGCGTCGGCATATGCTCGCCATGCGTGATAGAAGCATACTCGACGCCCTCTCCCAGATTCGCCTCGTTATTCTGCTTCACCAGCTCCAGGAATTCCTTCTCCAGCGGCTTCTCGGGATCCAGCTGGCTCAGGATGCCGGCGCATGGCTCCAGCTCGATCTGGGACATCAAAAGCTGGAAGTCGATGTTCCAAGATACTTCCTTACTGAACAAGGCGGCATCCTGCGGCTTTAGACAGCCGTTCGCGCCTTTTACCGAATGGGTGCCTTCCACCCCGTAACGCAGCATCTCGCCCGCTTCCTTGGATGCCATGAAGTCAATATATTTCATAGCGGCTTCCGGATTTTTTGCATTGGCGTTAATCACCGTCGTCATCTGCACCGGATTGTTTACGCCGATGGCGAAGCGGCCATATTCGGACGCCGGGAGCTTGATAGCGATGACTTCGGCATCCGGCACGTTGTTCTTCAGCGGCTCGTAATACTGCGTCACGTTGACGGGATCGACGGTGCGTCCGACGAAGATGCCGATCTTTCCGCTGTTCCAGTCCTGCTGCGCCTTCTGGCCGTTCTTGTCCGCGAGGAAGTCCTTATCGACAAGACCGGCGTCATACAGCCGCTTCTTGAATTCGTTCGCCTTATTCTTCTGCTCCCAGCCGCGTACCAGCTTGCCATCCTCCAGCACCCAGTCCACGTCGCGGAACATGGTGTTGATGGCGGAGCCCGTCTCGCCGCTCAGCGCGATGCCGAACGTATCCTTCTGGCCGTTGCCGTCGGGATCGTTTTCCGTGAACGCCTTGGCCACCTCAAACAGCTCCTCCGGCGTCTCCGGCACCTTTAGATCCAGCTTCTTCAGCCAATCGTTCCGGATAAACAGCGCCTGGAAGCCTACCAGCTGCTGAACCCGGCCGAACTCGTACATTTTGCCGTCCGGCTTCGCGGCCGCTTTCTTAAGCTCCGGATATTTCTCCATCAAGGCCTTATAACTGACGCTATGCTCGGCGATCAAATCGTCGACCGCCATAATTTGCTTCTGTTGATATAACTGGTCGCGGAAGCTCGTGGCGAAGTCGGATACCACATCCGGCGCGTCGCCAGACGCGAACAGAAGGTTCAGCTTTTGAACCGATTCGCCGCGAGGTATCGGTACGTATTGCGCTTCTACCGGTCCGTTCTCGTTAAGCCACTTCGTCCACTGGTTATTGTCGATCGTCCCCATCTCCTGAGGTACGTTGCCGCGCTCATAGATGGACACCGTAATCTTCGACTTGCCTTGCGAGCCGGCGCCTTGCGACTTGTCGCCCTGTTCCCCGCCATCGTTCGAGCATGCCGCAAAAATCGCCGTCCCGGCAAGCAAGCAGGCGATTGCCGCCCATTTCTTTTTGGTCGCATTTCGCATATATACTATCCCCTTTTCTCGATTGTCGTTATCCTTTGACGGCGCCGATCATGACGCCTTTGACGAAGTGCTTCTGCAAGAACGGGTATACCGCCATCATTGGCAATACCATAACAATAATGGCCGCCGCGTTGACCATCTCCGGAGACAATACGATCTGCTCCGAGGAGCCGGAAGCGTTCATCTGCGAGAGCAGCATCTGACTCTGAATCAATTGTTGAACGAGAACCGCCAGATTGAATTTCCCCGAATCGTTAATGAACATCAATACGTTAAAGAAGGAATTCCAATAGCCGACTCCGTAGAACAGTCCCAGCGTCGCCAGCACCGGCGTGGACAGCGGCAGTACGATCTGCAGCAGATAACGCCATTCGCCGCAGCCGTCGATGCGGGATGCCTCGTCGACCTCGTTCGGTATATTCTCGATAAAGGTCCGCAGCACGAGCAGGTTAAAGACGCTTACGAGACCGGGCAGCCAGAGCGCCCAATACGTATTGATCAGCTCCAGGCTTCGGATAGTCAGGTAGGTGGGAATAAGTCCGCCTCCGAACAGCATCGTGAACACGATGCCAAACGTATACGTTCTTCGGCCGAAGAAGTACGACCGCGTCAGCGGGTATGCAGCCAGTATGGTAAAGACCATGCTGAACAGGACGCCGAATACCGTAATCCATATGCTGTTCATAAAGGACTTCATAATGGGAGTGCCTTCAAATAGCTGCTTATAGGCATCGAACGATAGGCCGACCGGATAGATCGTCACATGGCCGGAAGCTACCGCCTGCATGGAGCTGATGGACAAAGATGCGATATGCACGAGCGGAAGCAAGCATAGCAGGCCTGCAATCGACAGCACGATATACACCGCGATGGAATAAATGCGTTCACCTCTTGACGGTTTCATGTGTTCCTCCCGTTACCATAGTCCATTGCCATACCTTCTGGCGATGGCGTTGGCGATCAGGACAAGAATAAGGCTGACCATCGATTCGAATAACCCCATGGCAGCGGTCAAGCTGAATTGGGAGCCCATTAGTCCGATTTTGTAAATATAAGTGCTTATGACCTCCGATATATTGGATACGGTCGAATTCTGAAGCATATAAACCTGATCGAACCCAACCTCCATAACCCGTCCCATCGCCAGGATCAGCATCAACACGATCGTGATCCGCAGCCCCGGGAGCGTCACATGCCAGATCTGCTTCCATCTGGAGGCTCCATCCATGCTCGCCGCCTCATATAGGGTCGGGTCGATGCTCGAGAGAGCCGCAAGATAAATGATAGCGCTAAAGCCCGCTTCTTTCCAAATGCCGGAGCCGACGAAGATGGCCAGCCACGAGCCTTCCCGGTACAGAAACGGATACGTATGGCCGGTTACGCTCTCCCATATGCCGCTGACGAGGCCGTTTTGCTGGGAGAACACCGTCACCACGATGCCGCTGACAATAATCCAGGAGAAGAAGTGCGGCAAGTAGACGAGCGTCTGCACGATCCGCTTGAACCACATCCTGCGAACCTCGTTCAGCATGATAGCCAGCATGATGGGGAACGGGAACGAGACGAAGATGGACAAAAGGCTGATCACGAGCGTATTGCGGATAATCTGCAGCGTCGTCGGCGTACTGAACAGCAGCTTGAAGTTATCCAGTCCAACCCATGGGCTGTGCAAAATGCCGTCCGCGAAGTTGTACTTCTTGAAGGCAATGATCGCTCCGAACATGGGCACGTATTTGAAGATGATGAAGAACAAGATGATAGGCACGAACATCATATAGAGCGGGATGTTGCGTCTCCAAATCCGGTGAATAGGATCACCCCCCTGTCTTTGGCGAAGTTTCGGTCTTCGGTATCCTGCAGGAATTGTCCGAACACAACTCGACTATAGGGCAAGGGACGGACTTCGTTCAATTTCCAATTCTCCCGCGATTAACAATTAGGTAGAGCGGAGGCTTGCCGTTCTATGCAAAAAAGCCGTCCCTTCCTTGCGAAAGGACGGCCGGCCGCTTGGCTTCCACGCCGCCTAGGACGTCCGTGGATTAACATTTTTCCTCGATAAACATTTCGGTAAAGACTGTTGTTAAGGGGATTCTCCGGCATGCAGCTTTCGGTATTCGCCCGGCGTCGTCCCCTCGCTCTTTTTGAAGGTGCGGATAAACGAGATGACCTGGGTGTAGCCCACCTGTTCGCCGATGCTCTGCACGGGAAGATTGGTCGAAGTCAGCAGACGTTTTGCCTCCGTCATCCGCAGATTCATCACATAGTCCACGAACCGCTCTCCGGTGCTTGCCTTAAACAGCTTGCTGACCACTCGCGGGGCAAGTCCGAACATGTCGCTCAGATGATCCAGGGAGATGTCGGGGCTCGAATAATGATCCTGCAAATACGCAACGATCTGCTCCACGGGCGTGAACTGCGGCTGACGGTCCCGCCAGGATTGAAGCGACTCCACAAGGCGATGCAGCAGCTCGCTCATCCCGCTCTGAATATCGGCGATCAGTTCCTTGGCCAATATGGAGGACGGCGTGTACTGCCTGAGCGGCTCCACCCAGACCGCCACCAGTTCCTCGGGCATGTCGTTCATCTCTTTCTCCAGCGAAAAGAACATATAATTGACGACCTCGGCCGTCTGCTCCCGCGAGAGCCTGTCCCTCCTGATGTCGCCGAACAGCCGGTCCAACTGGTCGATCCACGTCGGATCCGCGCCGCGGACCAGCTTAATAATCCCCTTTGCCGTATGCAGATGCGCGTACAAGTCGCCTTGCACGTTCAGCTTCCAGTCGGAAGCGGCATAGATGCGGTTGTAGCCATGCAGCGCACGATATTGTCCGGCTTGCATCGCTTCCCGGTACGAGCCGCGTATATCGTCTACCTCGTTCGCGGTGGTGCCTATGTACAGCGACACCGTGAACTGGAGATTGGCGGCCACCCACTCCTTGAGCTGGTCGGCAATGTCCAGCATCCTCGCTTCGTTGTTCGGCTCCCCGAAGTAGACGATGGCGCACAGCTGATCCGCCTCCTTCCACTCCGACCATACTTCGACCCCGTGATTGCGGCAGATTTCCTCCAGCACGCCCTGCACGACGAATTTGAACAGGGTCTGATCGCGCTGGTTGTAGTCGCCGCTAAATTGCTCGCGATTGTCCAGTACGGTCACGAGAACGACGGTTGATGCGAAGGAATGCGGAATGCCAAGCTCGGCCGCCTCGCTCTCCCACTCCTCGTTCGTCAGCGGGAAACCGCCCCCGATCAGCTCGTTGAACCAGTATCTGCGGCGAATGATCAGATCGTCCTTATGCTTCGCTTCGTATTCGTTGGACTTCTCCATCAGATTGTCGAGCGCGGTGGAGATGAATTGAAATTCGTTATGCTTGTTGCCCTTTCCCAGTTGCAGACTTCGCCTCAGCGCATATCGATCGATGCGGATCATGATTTCTTCGATCGGCTTATAGTTGCGATGCGTGACATAGGTCAGCACGAGGATGCTTAGCAGAATCGTAATCAGCGCCGGCAGCGTCCAGCCGTCCAGGAAGACCGACATCAGCTTCTGCTCGGATTCCGGGATGCCGACGGAGAGGCTCCATCCGGTATAAGAGGAGCGGACCGTACTGATTCCCCACTCCGATTGCGGCGGCGTATGCTCTTGGAACATGGCAGAGCCGTCCGCATCGGCCAGGAGCAGATAGCCGGACGCATCCGTGTTGACCGTCAGCAAGGCGCGCTGAATCGAGGGCAGCTGCACGTTAACGACAACGTAGCCCTTAGGCACGGCAGACGTAATCGGCAGCGGCTTTACAAGCGAGAGCACGTCGGCAGACGGATCGGCCTGATAGAGCTGGTACGCTCTCGGCGATGACCAGCGCGCCGCTCCTCCGCTTTCGATCGCCGCTGTCAGGAACGCGTTATCGGCAAACGTATCCCCCAGCTTGAGCAAACCGTTATTGGAGATCACTTCGCTGCTCGACAGCTTGTGAATATATACATCGCCCGCCAGCGGGAACATCGTTCGAATGTCCGCCAGACGCTCCGTCAGCTCAAACATAGCGTAAGGAGGAATCGGGGCGGTGCCGTTCAAATATTCGGTTATCTTCTCATCCGTCAGCATCTGCTGCAGCACGAATTCCTCAATCGACTTCATGGACGAATCCAGCACGCTGACCACATGCGACGCAAAGAGGTCGTTCGTGTTCTGGATGCGCACCTTCGTCTCCGACGTCCATTTCACATAAAAGAAGAGAATGAGGACGAGCACAAGGAACAGCAGAATCGGCGAATAGGACAGCAGCATGCGGTAGAACCACTTCTTTTTCATACGGCCCCTCTTTCGAGTTCTGAGTTACAAGTAGATTCGACATCTGTTGTCGATTCCCTTCACTGTGACGGGGATCGCCGGCTCACAAAAAAACCTTCCTTGCCCAGCCGATGTCCGCATCGGTGGGCAAGCGAAGGTTTGGTTTCGCATCCTTGCTGCTCGTTATTTATTCCCGCCCGTCAGCTTCTCGGCCAGGGCAGGGAGATCATGGCCCTTAAGCGCTCCCTCCACAAGGGCGGGCAGCATGGAAGGCGTGCAGGCGAAGGAAGGAGTGCCGTCCTGGGCAAGCTTCTTCGCCACGTTCTCGTCGTAATACGGCTTGCCTTGATCCGACAAGGCCAGCAGGCAGATCGTGCGCACTCCCGCCTCGCGCATCTCGCGCATGCGGCGGATGAGTCCGGCCTGATTGCCGCCCTCGCACAAGTCGGAGATGAGGATGAATAGCGTCTTCTTAGGCTCCGTGACGAATTGCTCGCAATACTGCACCGATTTGTGAATGTCCGTGCCTCCGCCCAGTTGGATGCCGAACAGCATGTCGACGGGATCGTTGCCGCATTGCTCCGTCAGGTCGACGACCTCCGTATCGAAGGCAACCACCCGGGTGTCGAGCGCCGGCATGCTGGCAAAGATCGACCCGACGACGGATGCCCAGATGACGGAATCCGCCATGGACCCGCTCTGGTCGATATCGACGATAATCGTCCATTCCTTGCTGCGGCGGGCGCGGTCGAAGTAATAGAACTTCTCCGGAATGATCTGCTTCCGCTCCGCGCTGTAATGCTTCAGGTTGCGCTGGATGGTCCGCTTCCAGTCGATGCCGGACAACGAGGGCAGCGGGGAATGCTGCCGGCGGTTGAGCGCGCCCGTCACCGCCTGCCTGATCTCGGTCTCCATGCGTTTCTTCAGGTCGTCGACCACGGCTTGCACGAGCTGGCGCGCGGTATCCTTCGTCTTCTCGGGAATCTTCCCCCGCAGCGACATCAACGTGCCGACCAACCCGATGTCAGGCTTGACCGTCGCCAGCAGCTCCGGCTCGAACAGCAGCTGCTTCCAGCCTTTGCGCTCCATGGCGTCGTTCTGAATGATCGACACGACATCCTCGGGGAACAGGCTGCGGACGTCGCCCAGCCACTTCGCGAGACGCGGAGCGGACTTGCCGGAGCCCGCGCCGACGCCGCGCCCAGGGTTGCTCCCGCCGTTGCCCCCACCGCTCTCGCCGCTACCGCTCGTATCGTCATAGATCGCCGCCAGCGCTTCGTCCATGATTCTCTCGTCCTCCGAAAGCTCTAGCCCGCCAGCGTTTCCGCCGCTCTCGACGAGCTGCTTCTCGGCTTCCTTGCCGAGCACAAGGCGCCAACGCGACCACAGTTCTTGCTGGAGTTCAGCGCTCATAATCAGAAGTCCTCAAAGTCAAAATCATTCAGCTCCTCGATTTGCTTACTTTCCTTCTCGCTCAGCTCGGCTCCTAGCAGCTCGGCGGCCTGCTCCGGCTGGACGCCCCACAGCTCGCCGAGCACCTCGGCCACCATGACCTTCTCCCTCGCGGAGAACACGCTGAAGGCGCGTCGCAGAAACACGAGCGCTCTCGCGAACTGCTCCTTGTCGAGACCGGCCATATAGCCGTTCAATTGCTCCCATAAGCTCATCCGGGATACGAGCGCATAGCGGTTGCGCTGGGCCAGCCCCTCGAACCAGCCGGACCCGAGCTCCGCCGGCACGCCGGGCGACAAACGGCGGGACACCTCTTGCTCGCAATCCGCCGCGGACAGCACGCCCCGCTCCATGAGGATGGCGCAAGCGAAGCCCGACAGGCGCGGATTAAGGTCGTCCCGCGCCGACAGCTCCTCCAGCTGGCGCACCCACAGGGCCTCGTCTACGGCTTCGGCATGCTCTTGGGCAACGCCGTTCAAGCCGTTGATCGCCGCGACCATCTCCATGGCGGCCTCGTCGTTGCAGGCGCTCGCCTCCAGCAGGAACAGGCTGGACCGCAGAAACAGCTTCTCCAGCATGGGGATCAGCGGCGCCGTATCCATCCGTCTCACATCGCCGTACGAGATGATGACTGACAATTGCCGGACGGCCTCGGCCAGCTGCACAACGTCGCGGCTGTCCGCCGCCAGCCCTTCCAGCGCCGCCGTGCCCGCCTCCAGCTGCGAAGCCATGCCGCACAGGCAGGCCGTTCTGATCAAGGAGGAGGCTTCGGCAATGCTGGCGCAAGCGGCCAGCTTCTGCGCCAGCGTATAACCGGCCGCAACCTCGATCGTCTCGCCGAGCAGCGTCGCCTCCACGGTCTGGATCTCCGCTTCCGGCGTCCATTGCAGCACCCAATGCTCCGCCCAGTTGGCCCCCTGCTGGCTGCTGGGCATCTTCTTCGCCAGCGAGATGCCCAGCAGTTCCAGCCGGTGCAGCAGATAGGAACGGCGCAAATCCAGAAACGCGGCTTCCTCGGATTTGACGCGGCGATTCTCGCGCAGGTCAAGCGACAGATCCTGCGCCACCGCCGTCCGGTATTTCTCCAGCTTCAGCTGCTTCAGCAGGCGGTTCAGGTCGTCTTGCACCGGCGTCTGGCTGACGCCTTCGGCGAGCGACCCGATGCCGGTGCCGACGTCGAGTCCGGCCAGCGCTTCGGCCACGACGCCGAGATCGCCTCTGCCGAGCAGCGTCCGCGCCGCGTCGTGCAGGTCGAGCAGCGTCGGCTGCCCTCCGTCGTGCAGGGCGGCCAGCGACTCCGCCATCCGGACCGCCTCGATGACTTCGGCGGTAGAGCGGTGCGTGCCCGAATCACGCAATTTCCGAGCGATGGAGGACATATAGTAGTGAGGCAGCTCGGACAGCCGGTTATCCCCCATGCATTCCCACATCAGCTCATAGTACCCGGGCGCCTTGTTTCCCGCCCCGTAGCCGGACAGGGAAGACAGCCGGTAATAGGAATAAGGCATCATCGTACGCCGGGCGCCTACGGAAGGCAATCCGGCGATCTCCTCGTCGGTCATCGCCCCGTCCAGGTTCTCCAGCGCGGAAGCATGGTACGCGCCGCATACCACGACGATGCGTTCCGGCTCGTGTCCGTCCGCAATGGCGTCCGCGATGCGGCGTTTCATGTAGCTCTCCCGCACGGCATTGTACGCGAACTCGCTCGCGGCCCGTACCCGCTCCTCGCCGATGGACATCTCCCGCATGGATGCGGAGAACGCCAGTATCGCCTCGCGATAAGCCTGCGGCGATAAATTATGTTCGTAATGGCGCTCCCAATACGTATCGTAATCGGGTTCGCCCGCTATGGCGGCGATGCGATCATAGAGCGACTCGCGCTCTTCCGGCGGGGAAACATTCGAAGCAAGTTCGCCCGAACGTCCGCTCCCTGCCTCATCCGACGACCCGGGATCCATCTCCGCCAGAGGAGACGAATCCGGAGCTTCACTTCCGTCCGGCAATCCGCCGGCATCTCCCTCCCCGTCGCGCCCTCCGGCGCTCACCGGAGCTTGCTCCACCTTGCCGGAATCCGGCGTGCCATCCCCCGCCGCCGGAAATTCCGGACCGGATGTCGACGTCTTCCCCCTCCGCTCCTGCAACGCCAAGACGACACGCGACGGCAGATCGATGAAGGAGGCGTGCGCCCCGTGCTCCGCCGCCCAGCGCAGCGCCTCGTATTCCGGCGAGTAGGAAGCCAGCGGCCACATGACCGTCCGAACGGGCAGCTCCTCCGTGTAAGCGAGGATCGCGATCGGCGGTTTGGTCGCCTTGTGCACGATGTGACGCAGCTCGTCGGCGGCGTCGGACGGCCCTTCGATCAGGACGGCCGTCGGCCGTATCTCGTCCAGAAACCGCCGCAAGTGCCAAGCCCCTGCCGGAGAGAGATGCCGCACGCCGAATAGCCGCACGCCGGCCGCCGAAGCTCCGCTCATGAATTAAGCTCCTTGCACGCCGTATACAGTCCCCGCCACTCTTCGCCGCGCTTCTTCATGACGTTGTCGAGGTATTCCTTCCATACAAGTCTGTCCTTGTCGTCGTCCTTCACGACCGCGCCCTGGAGGCCGGCCGCCAGATCCGCGTCGCGCAGCTCCCCGTCGCCGAAGCTGGCCGCCAGCGCCATGCTGCCCGTAAGCAGCGAGATCGCTTCCGCGGTCGAGATCGCGCCGCCGGGCGACTTGATTTTCTCCTTCCGGTCCAGCGACATGCCGCTGCGCAGCTCCCGAAAGATCGTGACGACCTTGATAAGCGCCTCGTCCGCCGGCGCGGCCGCCCCGAGCTCGTATTGCGCGGCGATCTCGCCGACCCGCTTGCGCACGATCTCCACCTCCGTCTCCAGATCCGGCGGAGCAGGCAGCACGATAATATTGAAGCGGCGCTTCAAGGCGGCGGACATTTCGTTAACGCCGCGGTCCCTCGTATTCGCGGTCGCGATAATCGAGAAACCTTTGCGCGCGTTCATTTCCTTGCCCAGCTCCGCGACGGAGATCGTCTTCTCCGACAGGATGGAGATGAGCGCATCCTGCACCTCCGACGCGCAGCGCGAGATCTCCTCGAAGCGCGCGATGCCGCCCGCCTCCATCGCTCTCATGATGGGGCTCTGCACCAGCGCCTCCGGCGTCGGCCCGTTCGCGAGCAGCATCGCGTAGTTCCAGGAATAGCGCACCTGCTCCTCCGTCGTGCCGGCCGTTCCCTGGACGACGAGGCCGGAGTTGCCGTAGATGGCGGCCGTCAGATTTTCCGACAGCCAGGACTTGGCCGTTCCGGGCTCGCCGATCAATAGCAGCGCGCGATCGGTGACGAGCGTCGCGATCGCCATCTCCACCAGCCGCTTGTTGCCGATGTACTTCGGCGTAATGATTCGTCCGCCGGCCTCGCCGCCCGTAATGAACGTAAGCACGGACCGGGGAGACAGCTGCCAGCCAGCCGGCACCTTGCCGGTATCCGCCGCCTTCAAGGCGTCCAGCTCCTCCTTAAACAATCGTTCCGCCGGAAGGCGGAGCACATCCTGCAATGCTTCCATTATAATTGCACCTCGCTCATCGAATCGATAATATAGTCAAGCTGTTTGGCCGCGTCATAACGATAGCGATTCTTCAACGCGGCAAGCCGATCCCGGTAAGAGGCCGGGAGCAGGGTCAACTGACGGAACATCTCGTAATCGAACCTGTAAAGTCCGCGTTGCTTGCCCTCCAAGGCCGCGACGATGGCTTCGCGCCGTTCTTCTTCGCCTACGCCCGCCCGATTCAGCCCCTCCCATAACACAAGGAAGCTCTCTTCGCTCTCCGCCATCATTCCGGCGAATTTGTCCTTCAGATAGATCGTGGTCGCTTGATTTCCCGGCTCGGACAGCACCGCGGCCACCAGCGCGGCATCGCGCGAAATGGCCCACTCCAGCCAACGCCGGTCGAAGCGGTCCGCCAGCTCTTTTGGAGAAGAAATGCGCACTTCCCTGCCGTACTCCTCGCCAGAGCCCCATAATCTTGGATACATGCGGGAGGTCGAGCTGTACAACACGCGCTCCAGTTCTTGGACCAGCGTATCCTTGAACGCGCCTTTGATATACGCCGAATAGTGCTCATACACCTCAGCGGGCTTGCGCATGCGAAGCGACAGCCGGAAGGCGTACGACAAGTAGCTGGCATGGCTGCGCTCCAGCTTCAGAAGCAGCGCAAGCGCTCGATCGCCGCCCTGATTGCCCACATACCGGGCGGCATCATGCAGCATTCGCGTCCAGCCCAGACCATGGTAGAACGCTCCTTCCTCCAGCACCTCTTCGTAAAACGCGTTCAGCTCCGGAACGGACTTGCCCCTGAACGAGTCCAAATACGCCTCCAATCGGGTCCATATGCTCGGCAGCTTCACCTTCGCTTCGGCATGCTTCCGGGCCTCTTCCAGCTCCTTGCGCGCGTCGCTTACGAGCTGCGCCGTCAGCGGGCTGTGCTCCCGCCGCGACAGCACATCGGCCGCCAGATCGCGATCCTTGCCCGAGAACGCTTGGTACAGCCGCTCTTGGGCGCGTTCGGTCCCGCTCTCCGCAAGCGCGGCGTAAGCCGCGGCCCGAATCGTCTTCTTGCCATCGGCCGACCATTCCAACAGATCGCCTACGTAAGCGTCGCAGCCCGCCAAATAGCCTATCGCCGAGATACGCACCGGCTCCGAGCCTTCGGCGGCCGCTTGGCGGATGAAATCGTGCTCCGCCTCGCCGCCGACTTTCCCGATGACCTCCACCGCCCGCGCGTCGGAACGTCCTCCCGCGATATTCAACCAACCTTTCAGCAAAGGGATAATCTGCGGGCCGTAGTCGGGCAGCACATGGTCCTTTATGTAATCGGCAAGCTCGGCGTAAGGATCGTTAAGAGCCCCCATGGCCGGAATCAATAAGCGCAAGTCTTGGAATAATCCGTCCTTGTACGCCTGCGTAATGATCTCATAACGTCCGCCGCCCGTGCTTTCAAGCGCGTCCTGCACCTCGGTGAGCCTGCGGGAGGAGTAGGCCGTGGGCAGATCCATCGGCAGCGCGTCCAGCTCCCGCGTCTCGGAGGAGGGAGCCGTCTCCCCTTGCGTATGCAGCACGGAGCTCAGCAGCAGCGTAAGCTCCTGCAATTGGACGGCCGTTGGCCTTTCAATGTCCGGCGCGGTCTCGATAAGCGTCCCCACGCCTTCGCCCAGCCGCTTGAACACCGGCGCCCGCTCGCCAAGCTGAAGCAATTGCGGCACGAGCCGTTTTAGCCGGAAATCGCCGACAGCGAGATCGCTGCCCGCTATATAGAGTCGCGTGAGTTCTCCGTAGAGCTCGCGCAATAAGGTTGTGCTCATTGTAGGCGTGCCTCCTAATACCAGAGTCGAATGATTCCGGCGTCATGAATAATGGATAAAGGCTGGGCGATAAGCCGCCCGGATTCCGGCAGATGGGCGAACAGCAGCAACATGGCCGCCCCCTCCATCTTTTCCTTCGACAATAAACGCAGCAGTTCCGTTGTCCTCCGGCCATATTTGGGCACATCGCCCAACTGCAGCATGCCGCCCGAACGATCGGCGATGACGATCTCGCCATTTTCCGTCTCCCGCAAGCTCTCCACAGCTGCCAGAAGGACCGGCTGCTTGTTGCCAAGCGGGTTCTTCAGCTCGTTCTTGACGCGCTTTACCGCATCGGACAGCAGGGGCTCCGCCGTTTCGCGAGCCTTCGCGAGATGACTCTCCAAGGCCGGAGCCGACGTAACGCCGTCGAAGCGGACACGCCGATTGACAGTGCCGGGATAAACGTAAAGTTGCCCGACCGTCGCGACTTCGAAGAAGCTGTCCTCTTCCTTCATATGTTTAGCCGCTTTGTACGGCCTGTAGTTCATCGTCCGGTGGATCGCTCCGCTCTCTAGTTCCAGCCAGTATCCAGCGTCCACGAACTCTTGCCGCGCCGCATCGTCGTAGCTGATGAACGAGAGCTGGATGAGCTCGGTCCCCGTCTGGACAAGACCATGCTCCTGAAGCTCCGCGAGCTGCCAGGCATGCCCCAGCCACTCCTCGATGGCGGACTCCGCGTCCGGCTTCAAGTCGGGGTCGGCTTGCTTTGCCGCGAGATAAGGCCGTCCCTTGCGAATGAGCGCATGGATCAGCGCAAGCTGCTCCACGGCTTCGCCGAACGAAGCCTCCCGGCCTTCAGCTTCCTCCAGCAACAGGGCGAGCTTTCGCAGCTCCGTCTGCGCCCCCGGCAAATAGTGGTTGCCGAGCGCGGTGACCTGCTCGCGAATATGTTTGATTCCCTTCTTATCTACGGTGGCAAGTCCGCTTCGAATCAAAGCGTTCACCAGTTTCTCGAGCAGGTCCAGCCCTTCGAGCTGAGCCGCGATCTTCTTTGCCAGCGCCGACTTGTTCACCTTCCTCGGCTTGGCCGCTTCGCCGCTTGCTCCCTCCGCTTCGGCCTTGGCCTTCTGGACTTGGCGCTGCTCGGCCTTCTCTCGCTTGGCCTCCAGCTCCGCCGGCACTTCCGCTTCGGCGAACTCCCGGCCGCCGGTATAGGCGTACAACAGCCCTAATCCATGCTTGCACGGAAATTGCCTGCTAGGGCAATTGCAGCGGAATACCGGCTTATCGGCGACGACGAAGTCGGCCGAGCATTGATAACCCGAGCTGCCGCTCCCCGCGCAATCGCCGAACAACAGTACGCCGTCGGCGGAACGGCGCAGGTTCGACAGCTTGTTTTTTTTCACCAAATCGCGTCCGTTCTTGGCCGCAGCCAGATTGGGCGCCAGCGAATCTACGAATGCTTCCGTCAATGCAATCATCTCATGCGTCCTCCCTGGTCAAGTATGAATCAAAATCGAAATCTACTATATACGCCTAGACCTCATCTTATACCAAATTTTTGGCTGAACCAATGATGCTATATTCATAATTTTTTGATTATGACGGTTCGCGCGAAGCCATTCTCTGCGAAATTTGGTATGATAGAGCCAGAAGCTTACGCAGAGAGGGTGCATTCGACTTGTCCGATTACAATGATCAAGACGAGCTGGCCGCGCGCAGGCGCAATAAATTGAAATTGATGTCTTTCGATAGCGACGGCAAGAGCTTTGTGGAGTCCGAGAAACCCAAGGAGACGTTCGAAGACGTCGCCGGGCTCGAAGAGGTAAAGAAGAAGATCAGGCTAAACTTCATTCTCCCGCTCCAGCAGCCGGAGCTATTCAAGGCATACGGCCGCGAGGCGGGCGGCAGTCTGCTGCTGTTCGGTCCTCCGGGCTGCGGCAAGACCTTCCTCGCCCGGGCCGTCGCCGGGGAGATCGATGCCAGCTTCGTTCATATCGAGCTGCAAGCTATTTTGTCCATGTGGTCCGGCCAGAGCGAAAACAATCTGCATGATATATTCGAGAAGGCGCGCGAGAACAAGCCGTGCATCATCTTTATCGACGAGTTGGACGCGATGGGCGGCAGCCGCAACCAAATGCGTCAGCATCACGACCGGATGCTCGTTAACCAACTGCTGCTGGAGCTCGACGGCATTCGCGAGCAAAACGAGCAAGTTTTTGTCATTGGCGCGACAAATACCCCGTGGTATCTGGATTCCGCGCTGCGGCGCCCTGGGCGCTTCAACCATCTTGTTTTCGTTCCGCCGCCGGAGGAGACTGAGCGGGAGACGATTTTAAAGCTCAAGCTGGAGGGCAAGCCGGTCCATTCGCTGGAGCTCGCCCGCATTGCGCGCGAGACGAAACACTTCTCCGGCGCCGATCTGGAGCAGATCGTAAAGGATGCCGTGGAAGCCGCGATGGAGCGCATGTTGAACTCCGGCAACCTGGAGCCCATTACGCAGGATGATCTCAAGCGAGCCGCCAAGAGCCGCAAGGCGACCACGCTGGAGTGGTTCTCCACCGCAAAAAATTACGCGACGTTCAGCGACGCCAACCAAGACTACCGAATCGTGCTCGACTATATGAAGGCGACCGGGCTTAAACTCTAGACAGCTCTAGCTGCAGCTTTAGACAGCTCTAGACAGCTCTGGCTTTACGCCCGCGCGCCGCAAGGAAGGGATAGATGTGTCCTCCATGACCAACGCCGAAGCCATTGACGTCAGGTATAGCAGAATCAGCCATCTAATTGGCTTGAAGAGATACAAGGAAGCAACGGAGGAAGCGGAGGCTCTGCTGAGGGACGAACCCGAGGACGACCAAGCGTATGCCTTGCTCGCGCTTATTCATGTTCATACGGAGCAATACGATGCCGCCCTGCATTGGTCCAGCGAATCGCTAAAGCGCGATCCCGAGAACAGGCTCGCCTGGCTGGTCCGCACAAACGCTTATCATGACAGCGAGAAGCTCGACAAAGCGCTGGACGCCGCCACCGAAGGCATGCGCGTGGACCCTTACGAGCCTCATTATTATTTTATCCGGGCAAATATTTACTTGAAGCGAGGCAGGTACGCGGAGGCCAAGTCGTACATCGAGACCGCGCTGGACATCCGGCCGAACAATGCGGCTTACATGGCCAGCCTCTCCTATGCCGAGGCGCTCCTCGGCAACCACGCGGCTTCCCGCCAGCATGCTAGAGAAGCGCTCAATCTGAGCGTTGAATCGGATACGACCTTCCTCATTCTTGCCTGGTCCGCAGAGCAGCGCGGCGACTACGAGGAGAACCTGAACATGCTGAAGGAAGCCATCCGGCTGGATCCCAATGACAAGCAGATCCGGGAAGCTTACATGGAAGGTCTGCAGAAGAGCTACAAAATGTACCGCATTCTGCTCGCCCCGTTCACGCTGTTCAAGCGGATGAAGCCTTGGCAGGTGCTGGTCATTTGGCTTGGGGCCGCCATTATCTTCCGTCCGTTGCTCCTCATCTTCATTATCGTCTACGTGCTGACCCACTGGCTCACCAAGCTGCTCGTCCACGTCAAGCTGTTCGGCTGGTCGTTTAAGAAGTAGCTCCGTTCAACGGATTCGAATTGCCCTTACTGATGCTCCTCCATCACCATTTTTGCGAGAGTTCGTAACGGACATGAATGACGTTATTCATCCGTTTTGCAAGGTTTCTAAATTGTAACGGACACAGGCGACCTTATTCGCAACATTCGGGCCCTATTTTGCTTCATTCAGCCCAATAACGTCATACTTGTCCGTTACAATCCGTGTTCTCCAAAAATGGCGCAATTAGTGTCACTGATGTCTGTTAGAGGGATAGGTCAGGCGCATCCTTGCCCAAGCATGAGAAAAACGCCTGTCGGCGATCTTGTTTGCCTCGTACGAAGTCCACGCCCGACTGCCGAAATTGCAATGGACACCAGCGACCCTAAAGCGAGAAATCGAACAAATTGAAATTCTAACGAACATCAGCGACTCTTACAGCTTCAAATCAGAGGCATCCTACCCCATTTGAGCTTCTAAGAGTCGCGTATGTCCGTTACAATCGCGGCTAACGAAAAACAGGCAGCTAAGGTTCTAGAGTGTCCGTTACATTTCCGCCCTCGCCAGCACACCTCTCCGTTTTGCAGCTCACCGGGCGTTTTTGACATTCAATCGCCGCTTTCAAGAGGGATGGATACTTATAAACTCTATAATAATGAGAAAACCTCTATCGAAGCCTTTCAAAGTTGATCGACCTCCAGCTTTGCAAAGCAAAGCAAGCCGCTTCGGAAGCATACTTGCAGGTTTTATCGCCGATAAGTAAAATGTTGGACTGAAAAATAAAGTATTAGACTTGAAAAATAAAGTTGTAGACTGAGAAAATTAAATATTAGACTGGCAACGCCCCATTAACTAACGGGCAGTTTACGTTAATAACATTTCACAACAAAAAACTGCCAGAGCAGCCCGGCAGCTTTTGTTTTTTTCAATTTTACTACTGCGCACCAAGTTGCCACAGAATATCATGAACATCAACATGCGATCTTTTCTCGATGATTTTGCCCTTTTCAATACGCAGCATCATCATTAAAGAGAATCTAACTTTTTTGCCTGTTGCGGGTACGGAGAAGAACGGAATGCCTGTATGTTCACCTTCAAAAATGAAATATACGGCTACGAACCTCAGCTTGCATCGTAATGTCTCCTATCCTTACGAACTTAAAGAATTTTGCTTTAATTTCTAGAATGTATAGGACTCTCCGTCATTCGGCACCAGTACATTGGTGGAGATTCCCTTTTCAGTAAGGAAGCTTTTAAGTTCCTCTCTCGATAAGGTCCAGTGGTTCACGGCTTCCATATGGACTGAGATGATTTTGGAATTTGGAGCTGCTTGGTAAACCTCATAGATATCATCTTTACCCATTACTAAAGAACCGCCCTGCAGGAATTGATTATCCCCGCCGTTTACGACAATGATCTCTGGCTTGTGAGAGTCAATCGTTTCTTGAACGGCTTCATACCATACCGTATCTCCAGAGACATAGAAAGTTTTCTCATCGGCGTGTTTAAAGATAACGCCGCAAACATTGCCCGCTAGTTTTAAAATTCCCCCCCGGCCGTGCTCACCTTTTGTTTTGATGAGCTGAATCTCTTCAAAACGTGAATTTTCGCTAAGGATTTCTATATTCTGAAAACCAGCATTGCGAATTTCCTCAGCGTCTTCTTCATTTTGTACGAACATTGGAATGCCTTTTGGTAATACTTCTTTGGCCTTTTCATCAAAATGATCTAAGTGGAGATGGGTTACAACAACAGCATCTACATTTATAATGTTTTCAAGGGGAATGGGTAAGCTAACCAATGGATTATTTTGGTCTTGCCTTAATGAGTTAGGGAATGCCGGATAAACACCCTTATCGCCCAAGAATGGATCAACTAAGAATTTCTTGCCCGCAAATTCAACAACCAAAGTTGCATTTCTAATCAATGTCACTTTCATTTTTATATCTCCTTTGCTTTGTTATGTGATTATTTTAGATGATGCTCGTGTTGAACGACATAGCTTAAATCAAGTCATTTGGCTTTTTGACTTGAATATTGAAAAACGTTTTTTATTCTGTAGTGTGGTATTCCCAAAGGAGGATTATAATGGATCAAACGGACTCGCATATCTTAGCCTAATTATCAAAAAATAGTCGAATCACAATGAAGCAATTAGGTGGAAAAGTACATTTGACAGGACAAGCAGCGGCAAGTCGTGTTGCGAAACTAGAGGATACTGGTGTTATTGAGGGATACTCGATTAAAATTAATCAATCAAAATTAGGATGCTTTATGCACGCCTTTATTACGATTTCTACTAACACTCATAATCATCAGCCTTTGCTCGCCTATATTAAAACGCAGGAGCACTACATAATAAATAATTACAAAATCAGTGGGGATGGATGTTATCTTCTTGAGTGCAGATTCCCTTCGAACGAGCATATAGATCAATTTCTTGTTGGCTTAAGCGAACATGCAAACTACAAATTATCAATTGTTATAAAGAAAGAATGAGGATTTTGATTACGCTATCGGAGAACGTTAGTTCAATGATACAGCGACAGTCTAGGACTTTATTGTTCAAAAAAAGGGATGGTCCCCGCCGCCGCCAACCGCTCGGTCATGGGAACCATCCCTCTGTGTTATTGAATCGCCAGCGTAATCATCTTGGCGATCTCGGCGCGCGTCACGTCCGCATGCGGATCGAAACGTCCATCGCCTTTGCCGCCTACGATACCCAGCGCTTGCACGGCTTCGATCGCTTCGCGCGCCCACGGGGACGCCGCCGCGATGTCCGCGAATGCCACTTCGTCGCCAGTTGTCGCTTCATCCTTGTTCAGATAAGCGAACAGTCTCATGAGCACAACCGCGGCTTCCTCCCGGGTAATCGTCTCCTCCGGGCGGAATCGGCCGTTGTAGCCCGTTACCAGTCCCAGCTCCTGCGCTTTGTCCACGTATGCCGCATAATACTTGCCTGATGCGACATCCTGGAATTCGGATTGTCCGGCCTCAAGGCCCAGGAATCCGAGCGCCTTTACCGCGATAACCGCGAAGTCCGCGCGCGTCACGTCGCGGTCGGGAGCGTATCTCGTGCCGTCAATGCCCGTAATGGCATGCTTCGCGGCCAGCTTGCCGACGTAGTCCTTCGCCCAATGGCCGTTCATGTCGGCGAACGTCTTGCGATATTCCATCACCGCGTAACTCGAGAAGTGTTTCGTCCGGAAGGTTACGGTGTTCCCCTTGAACGAACCGCCTATATAGTCGGCTCCGCCCGAGCCATCCAGATAATAGACGCCAGCGTAGTCAGCATCCATAGCCTTCGTCTCTTCGGACGTCAGCGTACGCGTTACGATGACCTCCTTGCCGAACGACGAGATCGGCGTTTCCTTGCCGTCCGATCCCACGTAAACCATGGTCAGATCGTAAACGAAGCCCGTTCCGCGCAGCGCCTTGTCATCCTTAATGGCATCGGCGACGGCATCTTCCGTCAGCTTAGTCTCGCCAATATCGACGCGCAGGCGTACAAAACCATTGCCTTCTCCCGCCTGCCGAGGAATCGCCCCTGCCGGATATTCGACCGTTACGCGAGGCGTAACGACGCGAATCGTCTTGCCGCTTTCTAGCAAGGCTTCGATCGCCGCGGCAGACAACTCCAATACAAGCTGTTCCTCCGACGAATTCTCCGCCCGCAGCTGGATATCGACATATTTCTCTGCCGCGCTCTTAATCGCTTCGTTCACTTGCGTTTCGTTCACCTTAAAGACGGGGCTTCCGTCCGAAGCCTTGCCCGGCTTGACGGTAATGACGCCGTCCTTCACGTCCGCGCTTCCTTCATTGCCGCCGCTTGGAGGAGGCGTGCCAGTGCCCGGATCCGTTCCCGGCTGCTCCGGAGCTTTGCCCGTGTAGAAGCGCCAGATGTCGGAGCGAGTACGGCCCTCGTAATCGTCTTCCGCTATGGCATACCATTCGTAGCTTGCGTCATGAGCCAAGCTGCCCCATGTCACCGACGCATTTTTGCCGCTCTCCGTTGCTTGAGTATCGCCAATCTTCTGATCCGTGTACACGCGAACGCCGAAGTAATCCGTCGCGACGCGCTTTGTCTCCGCGTCCAGATTGAGATCAAGCGAGAACTCGTCTTTTCTCGGGTACTCTGCGGGATCGTAGAAGTTGTAATCGTTCAACGTCGGCGAATACGTCTTGATATGCAGCTTGTCGTTCGCCATGTCGAACTGCATCAGCCTCATGTAGCCCTGGCCGCCGTCCGGACCGCCTTGATAATCGGCGAGCATTTGATACACTTTGCGATCTGCCTTGCCGTCGCCGTCATCATCCACTTCGTCCGTCTTAAGCTCGGCATCGTGATAGTGGCCGGACAACGTGGCGAACACGTTCGGGTTCGGCAGCGCGACCTCCTCGTACACTTTGTCCGCGATCGGAGCGCGGTTGCCTGATACGAGCAGGTATTCGTGCATCGCCAGAATCGCTTTGTGATTGGGATGAGCCTTCACGACCTGGTTCATCCATTCGATCTCTTCGTCGGCGAGGCCCCAGCCCATGTAGACGATAATAAAATCGTTGCCCCCGGCGGAGATGAGATCGTAGTGGCCCATATTATTTTTGTAAGAACCGCCGAAGGTCGGCTGGTTCACGAAACGGTCTTCGCCGAACCACTTCCAGTACTCGTCGTACGTGCCCTTCTGGTGGTCGACGTCATGATTGCCCGCCAGTACACCATAAGGCACTCCCGCATCGTCAAGCACCTTCATATTCGTGTCGGCTTCAATCCATTGATATTCCTGATCGGCTTCGTCGACGATATCGCCGGTGTGAATAACATAGCGAATCTTCTGTTCGTCCAGGTTGTCGACGATCCACTTTACGTTGTCGCGATAGTACTTGTGGTATTCCTTTACTTCCGAATAATACTGCGTATCGGACATCCAGACGAACGAGAAGTCGTACGGGTCGTTCGATACAGGCAGCTCGTCCTGTACCATAAGCGCGATACGGTCCGGATCGCCGGAACCCTCGGCAGCCCGTTGACGATAAACGCCGGCCGCTACCTCCGCGCCAAGCTCGAAGTCTTCATTGCCCGCGATGACGGAATCCAGCATCATCCACTTCGCATCCGCCGAACTCCATGCGTATAAGCTAACCTTGCGTCCTTCGAGCGACTTGCCCTTCCAGCGAATGTCCACAAGATCGCCGTCCTTCACCGAGGCGTCCAGCGTTATCTCGAAGCGCTGGTACGGGAATTGCTCCGTCGCGTCGTCGACGAGGTACTTGCCGTCCTCGCTTTCGATCGCCTCGTAATCATCCGCCGTGAACGCCTTCTCGCCGCCCGGCACTTCCCGCTTCGGCGGCTCCGTATCGGACGCGCCGCGGTACCCTTGGAAGCCGGCCGACGCATTGGCGTCATAGTTGAAGCCGCGGAAGAACATGACGCGCATGAGATCGTCCAGCGGATCCTTCGCCTTGACGGTCAGCGTCGCCGCATTTCCGATATCGCCCGCATTGTGGAGCGGCGCGACAACCTCCGGCGCGTTCGGATTCTCGTCCGGCACTTCGAAGGTTACGGTAGACGAAGCCTCGTTGCCTGCTTTGTCGACAGCCTTCACGACAAAAGCATGAGCGCCTGGAGTCAACGCCGCCGAGGAGGTGGCGTAAGGAAGCGCGACGGACGTTCCGTCCAATGTAGCCGTCGTTGCTTCCAGACCCGCGATAGCATCCGTCACCAAGGCATCCAGATCGAATGCGCCGCGATACGTCTTGCCTTCCTCTACGGATGGCACAATGGACGGAGCTGTATTATCCACCTTCACGTTGCGCGTCAAAGTAGCATAATCGGGATGGCTCAGCGTCAGTACGTGATCGCCGTCCTCGATGCCCGCCGTCTGCCACACGTATGCCTTGGAAGCCAGCTTCTCGGCCTCAAGCGCGAACGTGAAGTCAAGGAATTCGTGCTTGCCCGCGCTGTCCCCCATCTTAAGCGATTGTTGCGGATTGCTGAACTTCGGATCGTACAGCTCCGTTCCGTCCGCCAGCACGAGACGAATATTCCGGATCTCGAAGTCGTCCTTGTTCTCTTCCGGACGATCGTCGAACGGTCCCGACTTGGAGCCGGCGTAGATCGAGAGCACGTTGCCCCCTTCCTTCAGGGAGTCCGCCGAGATCGGCACGGTCAGCGTCGACCAGCTGTCGATGGGATCCAGGAACGTATGAATAATTTCCCCGTCCGCCACGACCGCGTTTTTGAAATAATAATTGACGCCCTGCGTCTCGAAAGCGAAGTATGCTCCGCTCTCCAGAGCGGCATACGTGCCGCCGGACAACTCGTTGCCGTCGACGGACATTGTCAGTTCGTTCCACGGCACGTCCTTGCCCGTTCCCCGCAGGATGAGATCCCCGGAGACGACCTCGTTCTCCTTCAGGTTAAGACGCAGATCGGACAGCTCGGGACCTCCCGTTACGTCGACCCGCTTCGTGGCCGTCTTGACGGTATTCGTGCCGTCGGATACCTCGAAGTAATAGTCAATGTAATCGCGGCCGATCAGCTCGGGGCTGAACAAAGTCTGGCGATACAACGAATCGTTGTAGCTCCGCTTTAGATAACGTTTTGTATAATCTTCCTTGCGATTGTCCTTGTAAAACAGCGCCACCGTCTTGACGATGCGATCGTCCTTCGCGTCCGCGACGAGGTCGATGTTGCTCGACTGGTCGATCGTCTCGACTGCCGTCAAATCGGCAACCGTTGGATTAACGTTGTCCGCAGGCACCCGCACAGGAATCGCCGGAATCTGCTCCGGCGCAACCTTGCCCGGCGTAGCGGATTCGAGACCCGCGCTGTATTTGATCATCGTGCTCGTGCCGTCCTGCGGGTATTTGTAGAAAATACCCATGTTCGCCTTCGTCTCTTCGTCGTTGTCGTAATACGCGGACGAAACTTCGATGCCGCTGTTCGTCGCGATCACGATGCCGCGCTTGCCGCCGTTGGCCATGCCGTCGCTGTACATCCGGAAGAGATTGACGCCTTCCGTCAATCCGGCGTTGCCGTAGTTGGCGTTGAAAGCGGCTGCCGTCGAAGCGCCGTTGTAGGCGTTGATGACCCAGAAAACAACCGTCTCGCCTGCCGGAATCACGACATCCTCCTTATCCGTCGGCCAGATGACGTCGGCGGAAGGACCGGAGTCCGTATACCGGTAATTCATGCGGTAATCCTTAAGGTTCACGGGATCGTCCGTGTTGTTGTACACTTCGACAAACTCGTAACCGTCGCCGCTCCCCACGTTCGTCGAATCCGGCACAATCTCCGTAATCAGCAGCTCGGGCGCCGATTGCGGATCGAAGTCGCCGAGCTCCACCTTAACCTCGGCCTCTTCGGACGTCGTCCGGCCAAGGCCGTCCGCCGCTTCGATGTAATAATAGACCGCGTCCTCGACGAGTACCGAAGAAGGAATAAGTCCCTTGTACTCGCCGCCCGAAGGATTCATGGGCACGCTGGCGTAGGCGGATTGCGACTTCGTCCGGTAGAATACTTTGGCCTGAGGCGCCTCGGAACCATCGGGATCCGTAACGTCGGCCGTGATTTCCAGGCCGCCGGCTACGAATGCATGCGAAATATTCGCGATAACCGGCGTCTCGTTCTCCGAGCCGTCCGGCAGGTGAACCGGCACCGCCGGCGTTTGCTCGGCCGCTACCGTTCCCGGCGTTGCGGCAATCGTGCCGGGATTCGTCAGCATGCGCATGTTTGCCGACCCGTCAAGCGGGTACGAGTAGAAGATGCCCATGTTTTTCTTGGTTTGATCGTCATTCTGATAAGAAGCGATCACGATATCTTGTCCCAGCAGGTTCTTGACGATCAGGTCGCGGGCCGAGCCGTTGGCCATGCCGTCCACGGCTTCCGTCCGGAACAGATTCACGCCTTCTTCCAGCACCGTGCCATAATTGGCGTTGAAATCCGCCGCCGTCTTGGCGGTCTCGTTGGCGGGATTCGTAATCCAGAGCACGATGGATTCCCCTTGCGGGATCACGACTTTGCCCTTCTCCGCCAGCGGCCATGCCACATCCCCGGCCGGCCCCTTGTCGGGATAACGGTAGAAGAGGCCGTAGTTGGCGAAGTCGAGCTCTCTATCCGTATTGTTGTATACTTCTACGAATTCATAAGCGTCGCTGCTCACCGTCGAGCTTACGTTCTCGCTGTCCGGCACCAGCTCCGTAATCAAGACGGGCGGCACTTTGCCATAGTCAAAATCGTCCGTCTCCACGGCCACGTCGTAAGTGCGGGTCGTCGAGCTCGCTGTGCCGTCGGTTACCTCGATGTAGTATTGAAGCAATGGCGAAGTCAGCGCGGACTTCGGAATCGACGCGGCGAAAACGCCGTTATCCGCGACCATGTCGAGCTTCGTAAAGACGCCCTCCGAGCCGTTCCGATAGTAGACGCTTGCCGCGATCGCCGCCGATTCGGGATCCTCGACGGTCGCCGTAATGAGCAGATCGGATTCGTGCGTCGCTTCCGTAACCGGCGCATGGCGGATAACCGGCGGCAGATTGGGGGTCTGACCGTTGTCCGGTACCTGATCCGTCGTTACGGAGCCCGGCGTAGCAGCCAACGTTCCCGGGCCATCCATCATGACCATAGCCGTGCTTCCATCTTTGGGATACGTATAAAAAATGCCCTTGTTCGGCTTTGTCTGATCATCGTCCTGATAGGATGCCGACGATACGACATTGCCTTCTCCGTCTTTGATGATCAAGTCGCGCGGATCTTTGTTGCTCATGCCGCCTCCGCCATTGACGCGGAACAACGATACGCCTTCCGTCAATTGTACGCCGTACGCGCCGTTGAAGTTGACCACGGGCTCCTCCGTGTTTTCCGCGTTCATGACCCAGAGCACGATCGTGCCGTACGCCGGGATGCTCGTCGCCGTGTCCGGCAAGGTAAGCGGCCATGGCGTCGTTTTTTCCCCTTTGTCGTCGATGTAATGATAGATTAGCGAGTAATCCCGGAAGTCGACCGGGGTGCCGCTGTTATTGTAGACCTCGATAAATTCGTAGCCGTCCGTAGAGACTCCGGGCAGATTCGTCGTATCCGGCACGAGCTCCGTAATCATCAGCTTGGGCGCATCCGGCGCCGCGCTTGCCGGCGCAGGAGCCGGAACGGCACCGAGCAGCAGCGTCGCCGCCGTCGCTCCCGACAGCCATTTTTTCCAATGTCTCGCGTTCATTGCTTTCACGATCTTACACGCTCCCAATCGTTATCGTAATGTAGCTTCATATCTCTCGTAGGCTTGTTCGTAAATATTCATGTATTGATCCAGCCCCATCGCTTCCAGCCTCGACACGTAGGTGTCCCACTCGCTCAATGGCAGGGTGCCGTTTACGAATTCGCGCTCCGCCTCGTTCGCATATCGCTCGATGTCCCGTCCCGCCGTAGACATCCAGAGCGACTCCTCTTCGGTAAAGTTGAATCGGCCCCATACCTCGCTTGGAATGTACGGTCTCGCCTTTTCCGCCGACGCCATCGCTTCCGGTCTCGTCTCCGATCCTTGAAAGTACGCTTCCCGTACAAAGCCGGGATAGCTGCCTCCCATCCAGGTGACGTAAGGAATCAGCGCCTGATCCAGCGTCAAGCCGCCTTCCGCCTGCGCAATGCTCTCCTTGAATACAAGCGAGCCATCCGGCTTTTTGTCGTAGGTGCGTCCTTCTTCGCCCATAAAAAACAAGGTCGCTCCCTCTTCTCCGAAGAAATAATCCATCCATCGGATCGTCTCCTCGGGGTAGGGGTTGGACTTCGTGACGGCAAAGGCTCCCGTATGAATAAGCGGCGGCTTGATATGCGAATACAGCCGATCGCCGCGGGGGCCTTGCAGCGCTCCCAGCCCGATAAATTCATCCCGGCCCATCACCGTCGCCGGATTCGGCACGACGGCCGCTCCCAGCAGGCCGGCTTGTCCCAGCGCGTTCAGCGCCGTCTCCTTCAAGGAGAAGATGTCGCGTGCGAGCAGTCCTTCCTCCTTCAGGCCGTTCGCGAAGGCCAGCAGCTCCCGGTAGGCGGGATCCGCCTTTAGGAAACGAAGCTCTCCCGTCTCCTTGTCCACGTCGACGAACCGATGCGCGATGCCGCGATTGCCAAGGCCGAATGCTCCCTTAAGCTGATCCAGCAGGGGCGTAATGCCAACGCTGGCTACAGGGATCTCGTCCTGCACGCCATTGCCGTTCAGGTCGGTGTCCCTCACTGCCCGCAAATAGGCCAGCAGCTCGTCCGTCGTGACGGGCTCTTGCATGCCAAGCCGCTCCAGCCATTTCCCGTTTACCCAAAACGGCATGCCGACCAGCATGGTCAGAAATTCGGGGTCGTAAAAGGACGGGAAGGAATAGATGTGCCCGTCCGGCATGGTCAATCCTTGCCTGAGCTCCGGATAACGCTCCAGCAGGGCATAAAAGTTCGGGGCATGATCGGCCAAATAATCGTCAAGCGGGATAAGCACGCCCTTCCTGCCGTACATATAGAGCTCGGCGGAAGACAATCTCGCCGAATAGAACGCATCCGGCAATTCTTCCCCCGCCAGCGCCAGTGCCCGCTGGTTGGCCAATACCTCGAAGGGAATCAGCCGGAAGTCGATGTCCATATTCGAACGCTCCGCCATCTTTTTCCATACCAGCTTATCCTCGTACGGACCGATATTATTCGGCGACTGGCCGGTGAAAAACGTCAGCGCGATTCGATCGCGGGCAATCGGCATTCCTTCCACCGCCTCCCTTGCCTCATCGGCTTGCTGCTCCTCGCCCCGCTGTCCTCCGGCTTGTTGCTCCCTAACGCTGCAGCCTGACAGCAAGACCAGGACGGCAGCCATAATAAGAAGAATGGCATGGATGGCCGGATTCCGCCTTCCGTGTCGCTTGTCGTTCACCGCTTCAATCATCCCTTCTCGTATTGGCGCCGTTGCTTGTCCGTTTGAGGCGCAGATTTATGATATAACGCGGCTTATTGTCGCGAAATCGACGTTTTTTTTGATGCTTATCCTTTTTTTCGATTCCTTTTTTACAAACACTCAACATGCCTGTCACAGCCTTTCGGGCCGCTTTCGTATACGATAGAAGAACTTGCATGATACTCCCTCTGGCTCCGCAAGGAAAGGAAGTGCCTTTATGATGAAGATTCGTTTTTCGAAACCTCGCACGCTGTACGGACAGCTGCTTGTATCTTTTATATGTATCATTATTTTGTTTTCGCTGTTTAACGGTTTGTTGTTCTCGTTCTTTCAATCCCGGCTGCAGAAGGACGTCGTCGCCAACAATCATCGCGCGTTAATCGATGTCGCGGAACGATATGAAACGCATATCGCCCAGTTGAAAGCACTGCTGAATACGATCTATAACGATGCCACGGTGCGCGAGTTCAATCGGCAATTGCGCTCTTACGGCGCGGACGAAGCCAATTACTTATCCGCCTATCGCATCTCCAATATGCTGCGCGCGGACGCCTATAATCCGTTGTTTTATCTGGAAGGCATCATCGTCCATTACGGCATCGGCGACTTCGCCGTGGATCAGGACGGCAGCAGCTCCGCCTCGGATATGTTCGGGAGAGCCTATGCGAGTCCGGCATACTCTCATTCCTTCTGGCGCGATCAGCTGAGCAGTCCGTCATTTTTGACCCTATTCTCGGCCCGGCGCTTCCTCCCCTCGTCCGATGTGGCGGACGGACCCGCTATTTTGCCCATCAGCCTCAAACTGCCGGGCGAGGAATTTCAGGTTATCGCTTTGCTCAATGTGGACAAGGCCATGTCCGCTTTCGCAGGCAGGGCGGCAGACCGGTCGATCGCTATTGCGGATAACGACGGTCGAATGCTGTATCAGAACGGATTGCCGGAGGGAGACATCCCTGTTTTTAAGAACGGGTCCGATCATCTGCTCCACGACCAATTCTATTGGTTCCGAACAACGACGGCCGACGGCCTGTCGTATTATTCGACGATCCCTTACGCGACGGCATCCGCCGAGCTGCGCCAATGGTTCTGGTGGTCGGCGGCCGTGTTCGTCTGCACGCTTCTCCTCGCGACCGCCGTTTCCCATTACTTCAGCAGGCGGATCAAGAAACCGGTTGACCGGCTGCTTGCCGCCGCTGCAGGTCAATCCTCGCGCCTGCAGCCGGCGGCAGGCAGCGGCATTCGCGAATACGAGGCGATCGAAAGCCGCATTCTTCATTTAATGGAGGAGCGAGAAGAAGTACAAGGGAGGATGACACGGCACCGTTCCATATTGACCAGCTATGGCTACATGAGCCGGATCAAGAACATCAACGAGGATTTGGGGGAGTGGAAGGAGTTCATGACGACGGAGACCGACGGCAGCTACGATCTGATTCTATACGAGCTGAAATTCCGCGGAGACGCGATGGCCCGGCTTAACATCCGGCCCGAGCACGCCTCGCTGGCCGTTCGCGAGCACATCCGGGCGGCCGTTGAGCGTTATTGCCCGGGCTCGCATACCTTCCAGCTAGAGCATCATCAGATTCTCACGGTCGTCCGGGACGGCCGTTCGGAGCCCATCTCGGCTATGCTGGGCGAGATCAAAGAGCTGCTGGACCAAAGCTCCGCCTATTGCGCGGTGACGATCGCCGTCAGCTCCCGCTTCGAGCATGCTTCGCAATTCGGCCATGCTTACGAGCAGGTAAGAAGCTGGGCCGGACAAGCGCTGCCGAAGGAAGAGACGCAATTGATTACGGCGCCGCGGGAATTGCCGGAGACGCCTCGTTTATCGGAGAAAGAAGCGGACAAGCTGGCTTCGTCCCTGCAAGCGGGGCAAGCCGAAGCGGCCGTCGGCGTGATCGATGAATTGCTGGAGCGCATGCGGCAATCCGGGGCTGCGGTGCGTCAATACCATGAAGTGGCGGAGGGACTGGCGGCTATACTGACCGGCGAGCTTCGCCATCTGGGCGACGAGGCGGAGCCCCAGGTGGGCTGGACGATCCGCTCCATCCGGCGGGAAATGGTTGCTTGCCATACCGTCGAGGAGTATCGCTCGCAGCTGGCCCGTCTGGCCGAGACGGTGGCCGTCGCGCTGGCCATGCGAACAGTCTCGGGCGAAGACCCCGTCGTCTCGCGGGTCATGCACTCCCTGGAGACGGGATTCGGAGCGGATATTTCCCTGGAGCAAGTGGCGAACGATCTGAACATGTCGGCAGCCTATCTGTCCACCTACATCAAGGAGAAAACAGGCACCAACTTCATCGACCACTTGAACGGCCTGCGGATGGCGAAGGCGAAGGAATTGCTGTCGGAGACAGCCCGGCAAGTGAGCGACATCGCCCGGGAGGTTGGCTACCTTAACGTTACCTCGTTTAACCGTCTGTTCAAAAAAACGACCGGCATCTCGCCGACCGAGTATCGCCGACTGCGTCAGGTCGACGCGGAAGGCAAAACGGGCTAGTGGGAACGGTGTCACTCCTGTCTGTTCGTTCTCTCGAGTAAGAGGAAAAACTCCCTCTAATACCCTCGTCTCCGCCTTTGCCTGCTCTTTAGAGGGAAATCCTCAGACTGTTGAAAAACTCACCAATCTTTAAATAATTCACCAAATTAACGCGTTAATTTAGGTATAATAAAGGTAATAAATTGTACTCGAAAGGCGTGGTTATCGTGTGGAACACCAATAAGTCAGACGCTTCGACCGATTATCAAATGGAACTGGTTTGTGTGGAACAATTGGTGCCTCAAGATCATCTTCTTCGAGTCATTCACGACCATGTCGATTTCTCCTTTATTACCGAGTTAACGCGTCCCTATTACACAGCAACGACGGGTAGACCACCTATCGACCCCATCGTATTATTCAAAATGATGCTCATTGGTTACCTCTTCAACATTCGTTCGGAGCGCCAGTTAGAAAAAGAGATCTTTCCTAATGCGGCGTACCGTTGGTTTTTGGGACTGCGTTTCGTAGACAAGGTGCCCGACCATTCGACGATTAGTTTTAACCGAAACAACCGCTTTGCGGGAACGAACCTGTTTCAGGAGATTTTTGAGAAAGTTGTGCGTTTGGCGATGGAACACCACATGGTGGCAGGCCGCGTACTCATTACCGATTCGACGCATGTTCGAGCCGATGCCAACAATAATGCCTATACCGTTCAAGTCATCGGGAAGACGCCTCACGAATATCTGGAAGAACTTCACCAAGCCGTGAACGAGGATCGAGATCTTCACGAAAAAAAGCCTTTAGCTCCGAAAGAGGAGGTGGAAGTCACCAAACATAAAGTCAGTGCCACAGACCCGGATTGTGGTTATATGAATCGCCGCAATAAGCCAGAAGGATTCCATTATCTCGATCATCGCACCGTGGATCACAAATTCAATATCATCACAGACGTTCATGTGACACCTGGCAATGTAAACGACGCCACCGTCTATCTCGAGCGCTTGCAACGCCAAATCCAAACCTTTGGTTTTGATGCCACATTAGAGGCCGTGCTACTGGACTCCGGCTATATGACGCCCTACATTTGCAAAAAAACATTAGAGATGAATATTTTCCCCGTCATCAACTATCGACAGGCAAGCAGAACACCGGGCCTATTGGCAAAGAGTGACTTTATCTATGATACGGAAAAAGATGTTTACATTTGTCCCGCTGGCCAACAATTGAGCTACTACACCACCAATCGTGCAGGTTACCGGGAATACGTTTCTGCCCCTAGTAGCTGCGCTTCATGTCCAATGCTGTCACAGTGCACGCAGGCCGAAAATAAGCAACGTAAGATTCAGCGTCATATTTGGGAAGCGCATAAAGAACAAGTGATGCTTAACCGTATAAGCCCAGAAGGTGAAGCTCTGTATAAACTTCGCGCCCAAACGATTGAACGAAGCTTTGCAGATGCCAAAAATCTTCATGGTTATCGTCGAAGCAAGCTCCGCGGAATAAACAAAATGCGGGAGCAGTCTTTGATGACGGCAATTTCCCAAAATCTGAAGAAAATTGCGCGGCATCTGGCTTGGAAGGAGATGTTCGTTGGCGGTCTACAGCATGTACAGATACTGTTTCTACCAATTAACACCAAATACCGCTCTATGACTCAAACCCAGGCCGCATAAATGAGGTTATTCAACAGTCTGAAATCCTACCTCTAATTCTGGCCGAATCACTGTTTTCTGGTCGAACCGCCCCGATTAAAGGGAGTTTTCCTTCTATGCGGAGCCGATATTCCGATTTTCCCAGATTAGAGGGAGATTTTCCCTCTATTTTCCGGTGCGATATACGGTGGGCCTTTTGGAGATGAGCGGCCTTGAGCTTTGCAATGCAAAGCCCTATGGCAACAAAGAGTGAACAAAACGGGATTGTTGACCAAACTAAACAGGTGTGCGGAACTGAGCGACGTTATTTTCGCCAAATCAACGGTTTCGAGTACCCTTACGGAACTGAGCGCTCTTATTCCATATCAATCGCGCCCCATCCCCCTTATTATCAACCAATAAAGTCTCTGAGTTCCGCTAGCCCTGCCGTTACCCCTCCATTCGCCGAAATAAGGGCTCTGAGTTCCGTCCCTCGTTTGTCGCTATCGCGCACGTACGCACGCCGTAGCGACAGCGACTGAATTCGCGCTCCACCCCGAAAATTTATAAATTCTATAATTATGAGAAAACCTCTATCGAGGCCTCTCAACGATGAGCGACCGCGTTTAAAGGTAGGTTTTATCGCTAATAAGAAAGCCGTTTTCGAAGACCGAAAACTTATACTTTCTTATGTGGTAAGAAAGAGCCGTGCCTCAGGCACGGCTCCGCTCTTCTTATTCGTATGCCCGAATCTCCACAATTTGCGCATGCTTCGAGCCGGCCGTCGCTTCCACGACGACGCGCAATTGCTCGGCGGCAACAGGCTGCTCCAGCTGATGAACGCGATTGCGCTTCCGGTTGTCCGTTTCGCGGAGCAGTACGGTCCACTCACCGCCCACGCACACTTCCACACGGTAGTCCCGCACCAACTCCGGCATTACGTCGAACGGCGTACGGAAGTGATGCAGATTGATCAGGTCCTGGTTCACGTCATCGTTAAAAATCAGTTGAATCTCCGATAGCGCGATCGGTTCTTCCCACGCCAGCGACACCCATTCCTGAGCGCCCTCCCGCAGACGCTCCGACATCCACAGCTGCGGTCCGCCGTACGGCCTGATATAGCCGTTAACGACCGACTCTGCGGCGTAAGCCTCCGTAGCCGGCTCCACAATCGCGCAGAACGGCTTGCGAATCAGCCGCTTCATTGTCCAAATCATGGTAAGTTGCGTATCCATAAATTCGGAGAAATCCGACGAGTCGTTTACCTTCTTCTCGAAACTCAGCATCCCGAAAAAAGGCTCTCCGCTCGTGTACAGCGTTACCGCTTCGTTCGCTTCGACTACGGCAAACAGATTAAGCGGCTCCTGCGTCTCATATTGGATTGGAAATGCGACCCACTGCCGCTCGCCCGGCGCCATCTTGACCGTGCTCGACTCCAGCTTCTCCGCCGGAATATAGTTCTCGCTACGGCCCGTTCCGTACAACGTGACGGTCAGCTCCGTCGCTTCGGCCGAATCCAGCAGCAGCGACAGCCGGTCCAAGCGGTTCGTCACCGGGAACAGGATGCCTACGGCGTTGATCAGCGGATACGCTTCTGCCGGCTTCTCCACGCTTATGCTCCGCTGCACGCTCGACGCGGTCACCGTTGCCGACTGCGCCTTGTTTAGCGAATCGCGGCTTCGCAGGCCAATAACCGACGCATCCTGCCGCAGCAGCGTCTCCTGCAGCTCCGTCAGATGGCTGCGGCCAAGCTCGCTTGGCGTTACGCCGTGCTTTACGCCAAGCGCCGCGCCTGTGCCCGCCGCTTCGCCCATGACGGCGCATGTCGCCATTACGCGCGTCGTGCCGAACGCCACATGCGAGGCGCTAATATTCCGGCCTGCAAACATAAGATTCTCCACATTATTGGAGTAAAGCGAGCGGAACGGAATATGATAGATGCCGTCGGCGTGATAATGCTTGGAGCCGCTCGCTTGCGCATACATGCCTTGCGGCGGATGCAGGTCGATCGACCAGCCGCCGAAGGCAACGCGGTCCTCGAAAGGCGTCTGTCCAATCACATCATTCTGATTGAGCATATAATCGCCGACGAATCGGCGGTATTCCCGTTTGCCCGGAATCGAGCCCACCCATTCCAGCGTCATGTTGTCGGCCTCGAACTTCCCGGAATTTTTGATATAATCCCAGATTCCATAAATAACCGACCACAATTCGTCGCGGATCCGCTCGTTCTCATGCACCGTATCCAGCTCTCCGCCCCATTCGATCCACCAATAGTGGCAGCCGGAATCGCCGCTGCGTATGACGCGCCGCACCGGGATGGAGGTCTGCGTAATATCCTTGGCGAAGCTTGGCGGAATATACTTGACCGGTTTCCCGGCATCCTTGGTATAAAACAGAATCGTACTGCCCAGCGTAATATCGTCGGCGACTTCCGGCGCCCAATCTTCATTGAACTCATGGCGCGCCTCGCGCCCGATCCGATAGTTGGCCCCGGCCAGGAAACCGATCAACCCATCGCCCGTGCAATCCAGAAACATCTCGCTGATATAGCGGATTCGCCGCTCCGATCCCATCATCCAGCCTGTTACCGATGCGATCCGGCCGTTGTCGCAATCATCTCCTTCGGTCTCGCGACTCGCTTCCAATTCCGCTACTTCCACCTCGTGAACATCCGTATTCAGGAATAGCCGAATGTTCTTCTCCGCCAGCACCGTCTCGAGCACAATTAAATCCCACAGATACGGATTGCCTTCCGGATTCCGATATTGGTTCTCCACGAACATCTCGCCCATAATGCCCGTCTCCCGCGCGTAGCGATTCACGTCATGGCTGGTCGCGCCGCATACCCATACCCGCACCTCGCTGCTGGAATTGCCCCCCAAGACCGGCCGGTTCTGCACCAGCGCCACCGTACGGCCCAGCCTGGCCGCGGCTACCGCCGCGCATACGCCGGCAAGGCCGCCGCCAATTACCGTTATATCCGTATAAATGGTTTCCGCCTTCATGGCTATGTCACACTCCGCATCGCATCATTCTGTTGTTCCTATCGTTTGATCCAGATCGGCATCATATCTCGAATGGATCCCCAATCCCGGTTAGCCGTTCCTTCAGTTCTTTCTCCAGCTCCGAGGCAACGGGATGCTCCGCCGCGTGCTTCAGCGCAAGCGGATGCTGCTGCGCGGGATCCACCTGCAAGTCGTACAGCCAGCGCGCTCCGCCTTCGCCCGGGGCATAACCCTTATCCACCACGTAGGTATATCGTTTGGTTCTAATGCCCCGCCAGCCATACGCCAGATGATTGAGCCCGGCTTCCCGGAATGCCGTAATCGCGGCGAGCCGTCCGGGATATGCGCTGATCAGCGCCCTGCGCTCTTTCCCTGCGGCTTCGTCAGTAACCCCGCCGCCAAACTCTTCATGCTCCTTTATATGCGCGGCCAATGAATGCCCTTCTACGGTACGGGGTACCGGAATGTCCATCAGTTCGAGCAACGTAGGCATGATGTCCACCGTGTTCAAAATTTCGGCTGTCGCGCCGGCTGCAATCCGACCCGGCCATCTGATGATGAACGGGACGCCTATCGACTCTTCATGCCACGAATGCTTGGCCATCGTGCCGTGCGAGCCGAGAAGCTCGCCGTGATCGGAGGTCAGCACCACGATCGTGTTCTCCGCGATGTCCAGTTGCGCCAGCCGTTCCATGAGCCTGCCGAATTGATCGTCGATGCCGGAGACGGCCGCGAAATAATCGCTCGCGTACTCCTCCCATCTTTGTTCTCCGCCAGCAATGGTCTCGCCCGTATGAACGAGGAACGGTTCCCGGATGACGACATTGTCCCGCCGCTCCGGCACGGTACCCTCATACAACTTCTTGTAGCGTTCGGGCACAAGATGAAACGGGCTATGAGGCGGATTCCAGGACAGGAATAACGAGAAGGGCGACTCCCCTCCGCAATTCTCTTCTATAAAAGACAGCGCCTTGTCCGTCTCATGTTCGACAGACCACTCGCTGATCTTAATCTTCTCGGGAGAATCCATCCAATAATGCGGAGTCAGATGCTCGTCGGAAGCCCCGTAAGAATACCAATAATCGAAGCCGTGCCGCTTCGGCCCCGGCGGCGTGTAAGCGTCCCAATCGTCCGCTCCGGACAAGGGCTGCTCCGCCTTGTTCCGTTCTGGCTCATCCAGATGCCATTTTCCAATATAGCCGTTCCGGTACCCTTCCCGCTTCAATACGTCGCCGATCCCGATTTCATCCGGGGAAAGCATCATATTCAGACCCGTTTTGCAATTGGTAAACACGCCGGTGGATAGCGCATATTTGCCTGTCATGAGCGAAGCCCTGTGCGGCGAGCATAAGGGCGTGCAGCTTACAGCCTGCGTGAATACGAGCCCTTCCTTCGAAAATCGGTCAATATGCGGCGTGTATACCGGGTCTTCATTCATGAATCCGACGGCTTGCCTGCGCCACTGATCGGCAAAAATATAGATGATATTCGGCCGTTGCCTTGTCATTCGCGCGCCTCCTTCCGTTATCCTTTCACGCTTGACCCTACGATGCCTTTTACGAAATAATCCTGCGCCGCCATGAACACAATAATGGTCGGTATAATGGAAGACACCGCCGCCGCCATTAACAAAGCGTACTGCGTCGTATATTCGCCTATGAAATGCTGCATGCCCAGTTGAAGCGTATACAGATGATCGGAGGTCAAATAAATGAGCGGCCCGAGAAAGTCGTTCCAGGTATGCATAAACGAGAAAATAACGAGCGTCGCAATAGCCGGCTTCGTAAGCGGCAATATAATGCGCAAGTAAACGCCGAATTCGCTAAGCCCGTCAATTCTGGCCGCTTCCAGCAGCTCATCCGGAATGGAGGAGAAAAATTGACGAAACAAAAATACGCCGAACGGGCTCACGGCACCCAGCACGATCAACGCCCAATGCGAATCGATCAAGCCGAATTGCTTCATTAAGACGAACTGCGGAATCATCATGACCTGGTAAGGAATCATGAGCGTGGCCAAATAAACAAAAAACAAGCCGTCTCTTTCCGGAAATTTGATTTTGGAGAAGGCATACCCCGCCATGGAACAAGTGAAAAGCAAGATAACAATGGTAATCACTACGATTTTGAGTGTATTTAAGTAATAAAGATGAAATGGGATCTTGGTCCACACATCCACGTAATTGCTCCAATAAAATTTTTCCGGGATCCACTTGATCGGAAAACCGAATATTTCATGTTCTGCCTTGAGCGACGCCGAGATCATCCAAATAAAGGGCAAGATCATAAACGCGGACGTGAGCGTCAAAACCAAATAAAGCGATAATTGCTTGATTTTCCGGGCACGCTTCATCGATGAACGACTTATTTTGTTAGCAGCGAGCGGAAGCGGCATTCTGTCTCTCTCCATTTCTCTCATTAATAGTTCACCCACTTCTTCTGGCCTCTGAACTGTACATAGGTGAACACAAGAATGACCAGGAACAATACATACGCCATCGCGGACGCATAACCGAAGCTGAATTGCTTGAACGCCACATTATAGATCGTGTACACAAGCACCTGCGTTGATCGACCCGGCCCACCCTGGGTAAGCACATAGATAAAGTCGAATACCTTGAACGAATTAATGACGCCGATAATCACGGTAAAAAAGATAATGGGAGAAAGCATAGGCAGCGTTACGCGGAAAAACTTCGCAATCGGCCCCGCGCCGTCCAGCTCCGCCGCTTCATATAAATGATCAGGAATGCCTTGAAGTCCTGCTAAATACAACACCATGTAGTACCCGATGGAATGCCAGATATAGACGATGGCCACCGATATTAACGCCCATGCGGACGAAGAGAACCATCCCGGAGGCTCCGTGACGCCAAGCGCCTGCAGCATCTGGTTGACCGGCCCCATAGACGGATTGAGAATGAGCTGCCACACGACCGCTACGGCGATTGTTGCCGTGACGTAGGGCAAGAACACCGCCGTACGAAACAGCTTGACGAATTTGATGCCGGCGTTCATCCATACCGATATGATCAATGCCAGGAACAGCGTGAGCGGTACGGATAGAATCGTAAAGATCAAGCTGTTCATGAGCGAAATTTTGAAGTTGTCATCATCGAACAGTTTCAGGTAATTGTCGAGGCCCACGAATTTAAACGGTCCAAAGCCGTTCCACTCGGTAAAGCTCATCAAGAAGGAAGCTATAACGGGTACGAATACGAAAAGCGCAAACCCGATAATGTTCGGAAGCAAAAACATATAACCCGTCAGCCTGTTGCGCTGCGTCATCGTTCTTTGTTTTTTGATTTTCAAGTTGAACCCACTCCTTGATCAAGGGGCAAGCCTGATCCAATAACCGTGCTTGCCCATTGATATCCGTTTTTACATTTTCCGTCCTGAATATGCCGCTTTATTTGTCGATCGAGAACTGGTCGGCATAGATGCCGCCCCATTCCTTCGCTACGCGTTCCGCGATTTTGGCTACCGCTTCTTCCGGCGTTTGCTCGCCGACGAAGACAAGCTCTCCTTCTTGCTTGAAGATTCCGTTTACGATAATGTTCTTCACGCCCGGCAGCATAGGGTATTCCGGAACCGCCTTGGCATCATTGAAGTAGTTGATATGCTCCGGCTTAAGCGTCCCGTCTCCGGAGTACGCCTCTCTTACCGCATCGTTCGTAAAGCCCGTCAAATAACCTTGCTTGGCGAAAATTTCCGCGCCTTTGCTGCCGGTCATAAATTCGACAACCTTGAATGCCTCTTCTTTGTGCTTGGAATTTTTATTGATCATGAGCGCAACCGGGAGCTCCAGCGTCGTGTTGCTTTCCACCCCTTCCGGATGAGGCAGCGGCGCGATATCCCAATCGAAGCTGATCTTTCCTTCCGCCTCCGCTTGCCTCAATTGCGCAACATGCCAATCGCCCATCAGATTCATGGCCACATTTCCCTTCTGGAAGGCGGCGTTATAATGCGCTCCGGTCGTAATTTGCTCCGACCACTTCATGATCGACCCGTCTTTCTCCAGATCCAACCGGAACTGCAGAGCATCCCGGAACGGCTCCATATCCTTGTCGATGATGGTTGTTCCGCCTTGGACCGCCGGCATGTACCAGGTTTGAGCCCATTGATGCAGGTAAGCGCCGTAGATCTTGTCTTGACCCGATCCGCTCGTCAATTGCTTGGCCGTGGCGCGGAATTCATCCCAGGTCATGTCTTCGTCCGGATACGGGACATTGGCCTGATCGAACAGATCCTTGTTGTAATACAACATCCAGTTGGATTTCCGGTAAGGAAGCCCGTAAGATTTGCCGTTGATTTTCATCCCTTCGAACATCTCTCCGAATCCCGACACATCCATGTTGTTGGTTTTAATCAACTCATCCAGCGGTTCGATGATCCCGGTATCGACCAGGGAATCCAATACGCCGCCGAACAGATCGTATTCGACGCCGCCCGACAATTGAATTCTGAGCTTCTCGTAATAGAACTGTCCTGCAGGGAATGTGATGAATTCGATCTTGATGTTCGGGTATTCCTTCTCGAACTCTTTATATACGGTTTGGAAGGCCTCCAGATCATCCGGCAGGACTGGAATTGTGAAGTTTACAACTTCCGACTTCCCTTCGCCCGCCGATTGTTCTTTGCCAGTGTTCGATGGCGGCGATTGGGTGGAGCCGGCGGTTGAGCTGTTTGATCCCCCATTAGACGAACAGGCTGCCAATAATCCAGCAATAATTGAAAGAATTAGAACATTTGACCATCTCTTTTTCATTTTACAATCCCCTCTCAGGCGTGTTATACTTCGTCTCACTCACATTGTAAGCGCATACCATAGAGGAAAATAAGTTGAATCTTTTATACCCCCTTTTCAGGAGGCGACGAATCCTTTGATTTATTTATCCATCGTTTTGCTGCTTCTAACCATTGCTTTTACTTACAAAAGGCTCAACAGTCTATCGACTTATTTTTTGTACGGCATTATTATCGGCTGGTTATTATCCTTTTTTTCATATATTTTCTATATCAGTAGTTTTAATGTATATTTCGAAGTCGTGAGCAAATTTTATGATTTCAGCCCGGGATCATGGAACAGGCTTGTGTTGGAAAACTTCAACCCCAGCGTGCAAATTCGGCTGATGAATGCGGGCGTCATTCTGTTCAGCTATTCCTTTTTGCTCTTCTCGGTCTCCTATACGATGAGCAGAAGGAAATTAAAAAATCTGGCGATTTATATCCCGATCGGCATCCTGGCGTTGTTTCAGTTGCTTTACTTTGATCCGGCCATCAACCTGTCGCTGCAAAACCGTTACTACGACGCCGGATATCCCCAGACTCTTGCTTTTAACGAGATTCGCGACATTATTAACGCCGCCTCCATGGTCCTGAAGCACGGCGTCGTTATCGTTGCGTTCGTGCTGCTCTTTATCCATTTTTTCAGGAACGTGCATGTCAAATTTTTAAGAAGGTATATGCTCTACCATCTGCTTTGTCTCATTCCGGTGGCGGTGATCCATACGATCATGTTTTATTGGGCCCCGAAGGTGCTGGTGAAGGCGACATTCATTCGCGAATTTCACAACTATTTGAAGCCTCAAACCAGCAATATTATTTACGATATCAATATTTTTCCGATCGTATCCATTGTCGCTCTGGGGACGATGATCTTCACGTTTTCGCGCTACCACTCGATGGAGGTTCATTATCGGAATGTCAATGCGGATATTAACAAGCGGATCAAAACCGCTTCGCTCGGCGTAAAAGCGTTTACCCATTCCATCAAAAATCATCTGCTCGCCATCAAATCCGAAGCCGAATATTTAAAGGAGAAGCTGGCCGATGACCGCGAGGCCTTGTACAGCCTGGATTTGATCATGAACTCCTGTCTCATGTCCTATGAAACGCTCAATAGCGCATCAAGCAAACTTAACAGCATCTCGTTAACTATGGAGCTTGCAAAGCTGCACGTTCCCGTGGAGAAAGCGCTGGCCACGTTAGCCAGTTCCGACAGCCGGGTTTCGATCCAGGTGATACGCGAGTCGCTGGGAAGCAAGGCTTACATGGATATTGCCCATATGAGCGAGGTGTGCTGCAATATTATTACCAATGCGCTGGAATCCTTGAAGGGCCAGTCGGACGGAGAAATCGTAATTACGATAGAGGATCGGGACCAATGGGGGGCTATCTCCATTCAGGACAACGGCCCCGGCATCCCGACCGAGCATATCAACGACGTGTTCTCTCCCTTCTTCTCGACGAAAGCCTCCTCCAGCAACTGGGGAGTCGGCTTGTCCTATTGCCACAAAATCGTGACCGCCCATAACGGCAAGATCGAAGTGGAGAGCAATGACAAGAAGGGAACGACATTTACCTTTTTTCTCCCCTTGGTCTAGACATAATATTTATGGAGGTTTTGGACAATGGACCATATAAAAATGTTGATCGCGGACGATATGGAGGCTCATCGCAGACGGCTGATGAGAATTCTTCAGACCCAGGATGACTTTGACATTGGAGGTTCCTTCAGCACCGGCGAAAGCACGGTTGAATTCGCACGGAGCTACAAGCCCGACATTATTCTGATGGATATCGAAATGGAGACTCCTCTGGCTGGCATCGAAGCGGCGAAAGTGATTCATGAGACGTTGCCCGATACGAAAATCATTGTGCTTACGGTACACGAAGACGATAATATTGTATTTGCGGCGTTTCAAACAGGCATTGTAGACTATGTAATCAAGTCGGCAACGCCCGAGGAGATTATTGAGGCCATCCGTTCCGCGTACCATGACGACTCGCCGATCCGACCCATCATTGCCAAAAAATTGCGGAATGAACTGGTTCGCATCAAGAAGTCCGAAGCCCGGCTAATGTCCGCGCTAAATACCATCTCGACCTTGACGCCCAGCGAGCTGGAAATTCTCAAGCTTCTCTGCCAATCGAACAACCGCCAACAGATTGCTGACATGAGATCCGTAGAAGTCGAAACGATAAAAAAACAAATTAATGGAATACTAAGGAAATTCAACGTACAAAGAACAAAGGAAGTTGTCAAATTAATGAATGAATTAAACATATTCGAGGTTATTAAAAGCTTATAGACTCAGAGTTATCCCCTGCATAATCGCTGCGAAAAAATCTCCGCTCCCTTTTAAAAAGAGAGCGGAGATCGTATGCGTCTTACCAATATGGCTTCCAATCGCGCAGTACTCGAACCAACGCTTCCATATAAAAATAGTCGCCCCAAATATTGCACTCGTCGACGCCTAGATTTTTCGGGAGGGAGTATACGCCATGGCCCAACACGCCGTTGGAGCCCGGATCGTCCACCGTCGTGTAATTCGCCGCAAGCGAACCGAGGATCGATAAAGCCGCGTTTTCGTATAAAGTCCGATCCTCATCCAACACAGGCAAGTGCCGAGCCAATTCCAGCAATCCGCACGCAGCTATGGCAGCTGCCGACGTATCGCGCTGTCCATCCTGATCGGTAAAGACCAGATCCCAATTGCATACCAGATCCTCGGGCAAATGATTTAGAAAGTAATTGCAGGCATGTTTGGCAGCGTCGATAAACTTCTTGTCTCCCGTATAGCGGTAACTGAGCGGCAATCCGTACATGACCCAGGCTTGCCCTCTCGACCAGCAGTCCTCGTCGGCATGCCCTTGGCTCGTCCAGCCTCGCGTCGGCTCGCCGGTATCGGCATCGATATGATAAACCTGGTAAGAGGATCCGTCGTCGCGCACCATATGATCCATGACTTGGCTCATATGACGATATGCTTTATCATAATAGGTGCGATCGCCCGTCATTGTGGACGCCCAATAAAGAAGAGGGACATTCATCGAACAATCAATGATAAATACGCCCCGCTCCTTGTGCCCGCGATCCTCCAGATAACCTCTTACCTGAATGATGCCCGACTTTTCCTGAAATCGCATGGAAAGCAGCTTGGCTGCATCCAGCGCAATGCGTTTGGCCTCCTCGCTTCCGGTCAACCGATAACCGGCTACGCAGGACAGGGAGTACAAGAAACCGATATCATGATGATTCAGTATATCCCGCTCTTCCAGACGAATCTTAAAGCTGGCTACATGTCTTTCTGCGACTTCCCGGTATTTCGGTTCCTCTGTCAGCTCATAGGCGAGCCACACCATCCCCGTCCAGAACGACGAAGTCCAGTCGGAGTAATAGTCCAGGCTTGCGTTGTCGACAGGCTGGTAAACCTGATTGACGCTGTGGGCAGAAGGGAAACGATCCGTGAACGCTACCAGATGATGGTCAATTCGGTTCATGACGAAATCCAGCGCCGTCCGAAATGTGTCTTCCGACAAACCATGGTTAAACCTGTGCGTGGCACGGACCGCTTCGCATGCAGTTGGATTGACAGCCATTATTGCTTATCCTCCTCGCTAAAGTCACTATCTTTGCCATTAACTATAATGACTTGTCGCGCCCTTCATAAGGCCCAAATCTTATACCCCTCTGTCGATGCCCTGTTATTCTCCGTCCAGCACCTGGAACTGCTCCAGCGTCTGGGTAAAGCGCGCGCCATGTCCTTCGGCCGCCTCAAGGAAGTACTTCGAGGATAGGATAAAGCTGCCTTGTTTCCCGTTGCTTACGATATAGACGTTCGTCACCATGCTGTCCCAGTCGGAACCGTCGATCGCATGAACGAGGTAACCGTCCACCGGCGCCGTCACGCGTTCGATGGCATCGACCCGATCGTATTCGCCCTGCAATTGCTCCGCAAGCTCCTTCGCCAGCTGCTCCGGCAGCACTTCGGCCTTTTGCTCGATCGTAAGCGATACCTCCGGATATTTCTCAGGCAACGGATCGATCGTCGTAATGACATCCTTGTCCTCGCCTTCCACCAGCTTATACCGATCCTTGTCGTAGTAGATGGCGTAGTCGCTTGTCTTGTCGACGTGAACCTGGCCGTTCGTCTCTTCCTTCTGGCCTTCGACGTCGATTTCGATTTTTTTCTCCGGCTCGAACCAGTTTTTTACGCTCTCCATCATGGCCGTACCCGCAGGCAGCGACAGGAATACTGTCAACGCAACGACCGCAGCCGCAACTCCCACTCCGATTTTCATGACTCTCATCCCCTTATGTTTGGTCTTGTTGCTCCTGTTATTTGCGCGTCCCAGGCTCGGACTCCGTCCGGTGATAGAATCACGATGTACCGTGCCGCCGTCAGCCTGTTCCCCGTTATCTCCTGCGGAAGAGCTCTTCCGCGTTCCCCCCTCGGTATCGAGGCGGGCTTCAAGCTGGCCCCAAATATCGTCCTTCCATGTGTCCGGATACTCCGACTTCTTGAGCAATTGCTCTTTATGCTTTTGATCCATGCGGCTCCCCTCCCAGTCTGTCTCTCATCTTCTCGCGGCCCTTGAGCAGGCGCGACTTTAACGTGTTGACGTTAAGCTCCAAGGTGTCGGCTATCTCTTTCTCCGAATAATCGTGCAAATATTTTAAGATAAGCGGGATTCGATACATATCGGGCAGCGATTGCAAGGCATCGTATACGTCGAGGCTCGTATCCGGCAATTCCGGCTCTACTCCGATCCGCTCCAGCTCCAGCTCGCCGGCCAGCGGCACCACCTTCTTCTCCCGTTCCATCACCCGGTAACACTCTCTTAGCAGAATACAGTACAGCCACGGCTTGAACGGCTTCGAAGAATCGTATTGCCAGATATTGCGATACACCCGAAGGAATGTTTCCTGCACCGCGTCCTTGGCACGTTCGCCATGTTTCGTCACGAGCATCGCCGTCCGCATCGCATAGTCGAAGTATTCGTCGTATAACGATCGGAACGCATCCCGGTCGCCTTGGATGACCCGGCTAATGATCTCCTGCTTCACCCTCATTCACCTCTTTCGTGCTGTTCTTATAAGTATTACCCGGCATGTTGGAGGAAAGTTTGCTGCAATGATAAATAAGTTCAACAAAAAAACCTCATCACCATTAAGCGGGGATGAGGTTCTTGGAACCTAGCTTAGTACACGACGAAGCGCGTCGGCCCAAATGTTATACCCTTTTTCCGTCAGATGGCAGGTATCGAACGCGATTTCTCGCGACAGAATCCCGTCCTTATCCAACATAAGCGAGCCTATATCCAGGAATACATAATTGCGTTCTTCTGCAAATTGCTTGTAGAGGACATTAATATCCGAAATTAACTTTCTTGTCGGATGCTCCGGATGTTCCTCGCGCGGGAATACGCCCATCAGCACAATGCGCGCTGCAGGCGCTTCCGCCTGAACCCGATCGCAGATGGCACGTACGGCGTCGCGGATTTCCGCGGCCGTGTTTGCCCGGGCATTCGCTGTTTCGCTGGTATTGTTCGTCCCGATGTTAATCACGACCCACGACGGTGACAACCCGACCAACTGGCCATGCTCCAGCCGCCACAACACGTTCTGGGTTCGATCCCATCCGAATCCGAGATTCAGGACTCGTTTTCCGGCGAATACGGATTGCCATGCTTTCTGCTCGCCGTGCACCGTCTCCGATTCCGGCTGACCGCCCCAGAAATGCGTGATCGAGTCGCCGATCAGCACAATCTCAGGATCGATGGCTCCTTGCTCTTCCAGTACTTGCGAATGGCGCGCCCACCAATCGTAGCAATCATCCTCCAGTTTCGAGACGGGAATTATCGCTGTATTCATATCCATATTGCTCCTCGCCCTCTTTTTGAACAACCTCTTATAAAATCATTAGTTCTATTTTATCATCTTCGACAATAACTTCAACGAATCACCGCATTCCACAATGATGGCACTCACACTTATAAAAAAGATCGATTCTATCCTAGAAGTGGAAGCCTAACCAATCTGTCAAGTCAAGTTCACAAAAAAGTAGACGCAATGATTTTAATCTACTTCTAATAGTGTTACACTAAGAGATAAGGTCATGAATGATCCGGAAAAGATGTACGACTAGCCTGCGCCCCGTCGCATCGCCCGAGGCGCCTACGAAGACAAGCCTACATCCTTTCTGCAAAAATGAAGGATTAAGGACGGTATATATGAGCAACCAACCTAAGAAAACAGACGTCATCCTGATTGGCGCCGGCATAATGAGCGCGACTCTGGGCTCGCTGCTAAAGGAACTCGCTCCGGACTGGAACATTACAGTATTCGAGCGCCGCAGCGCTGCGGGAGAGGAAAGCTCCAATGAGTGGAACAACGCGGGGACGGGTCACGCTTCCTTGTGCGAGTTGAACTATACAACCGAGAAAGCTGACGGCTCCATGGATATTAGCAAGGCTGTCAAGGTAAACGAAGAGTTTCAGGTATCCAGACAATTCTGGTCCTATCTGGTAGATCGCAAGCTCATTCGCAATCCGAAGGACTTTATCAGTCCCGTTCCCCACATGAGCTTCGTGCAAGGGGAGAAGGACGTTAACTTCCTGAAGAAGAGATTCCAGGCGATGTCCGCGAATCCGCTGTTCGAGGGTATGGAATACTCCGAAGATCCCGAACAACTGGCGAAGTGGATCCCGCTCATGATGAAATATCGGTCGGAGAGCGGTCCGATTGCCGCTACGCGGATCGAGTCCGGCACGGACGTCAACTTTGGCGCCCTGACCCGCATTTTGTTCAAGCAGCTGGCTACGCAGAATGTCAACATTAACTATAATCATCGAGTAGACGATATAAAACGCGCAGCCGACGGCTCCTGGCAGCTCAAGGTGCGCAACGAAGCCACCAATGCGGTGGAGCGTCATCAAGCCAAGTTCGTATTCATCGGCAGCGGCGGCGGCAGCCTGCACCTCTTGCAGAAGTCGGGCATTCCCGAAGGCAAGAGCATCGGCGGCTTTCCGGTCAGCGGTCTGTTCATGGTGTGCCGCAAGCCGGAGCTCGTGTCGCAGCACCGCGCAAAGGTATACGGCAAAGCGTCGGTCGGCGCTCCGCCAATGTCCGTGCCGCATCTGGATACGCGCGTCATCGAGGGCAAGGAGTCGCTGTTCTTCGGACCGTTTGCCGGCTTTACGCCGAAGTTCTTGAAGTACGGCTCCAACCTGGACTTGTTTACGTCCATCAAGCCGCATAATCTCGTGACGATGATGGCCGCGGGCGTTAAGAACATGCCGCTGACCAACTATCTGATTAAGCAGCTTATGTTGTCCAAGGAACAACGGATGGAAGAACTTCGTCAGTTCGTTCCAAATGCGAAGAGCGAGGACTGGGAGCTTGTCGTAGCAGGGCAACGTGTACAAATTATCAAGGACACGGCTGCCGGCAAGGGCACGCTGCAATTCGGCACGGAGGTCATCAGCGCCGCTGACGGCTCCATCGCCGCTCTGCTTGGTGCTTCGCCAGGCGCTTCGACCGCCGTATCCGTTATGCTCGAAGTAATCGCCAAGTGTTTCCCTCAGCATGTCAAGTCGTGGGAGCCGAAACTTAAGGAAATGATTCCTTCCTATGGCAAGACGCTGCTGGACCATCCGGATCTGATCCAGGAGATACATGCAACAACCGCGCAAGCGCTGGGCTTAAACGATGCATCGGCATCCAAGACGGCTCAACGCACCGTATCCTAGAGAATCGTGAATGAACCGCCTCTTTGCGAGGCGGTTTTTTGATGCCCAAGCTTACCTTATATTGTGCAATGTTCGGGAAATCCAATCACCTTGAGAGGTGAGAAGCCCGACATAGCACAATACAGAGCGGAGCAGCACAGTACAGATAGATGAATCTGCTCCGTTAAACGCAAGACCGCCTGTCGAATTCATGTCTGAAGGCGACTTTCTTCTATTTAAAGGGAAAACCTCCCTCTACTTTGCTGCCCTTTTATTTTATCGGTGTAGTAGAGGGAAATGTTCCCTTTATTTCGAGTGAAATGGCGGGCTACCGCCAATTTATTCGTAATTAGAGGGCACATTTCCCATTAAAGTCGCAAAATCCGCTATAGAGGGGAAATTAGAGGGTGTTTTTCCCATTAGCCGCATCAGTCACTTCAGCCACATCGACCACTTCAGTCACTTCAGCCTCTTCATCCCATCCTCACCTCATCTACCTCCAATCCCCATTCTCACCCCCATCTACCTCCAATCCCCATCTCACCCCCATCTACCTCCAGTCCCCTTCCTCACCCTCATTTATCTCCAATCCCATCCTCATCTTCCTCTTCATCACACCAAGCCGCCCTCCCTTCTATCCACTTTCCCCTTAGCTCACCGTCCTTGGCCGTTCCATGCGGCTTACGCCCGGCCAACGGAAGGTTGCCCACTCCGGCAAATGTTTGTCGATACGCGCGACCAGTACCGTCATATCGTCCACGATGTCGCCCTCGTGATAACGAACCACCGTCTCGAGCAACGCGTCCGCCATCTCCTGCGGGTTCTCCGTGCTCATCTCCCCTATAATCCGTTTCATCCACATCTCCTTGTTCACCGCATATCCCGGAGCATCGTAGATGCCGTCGCTCATCATAATGAGCGTATCGCCGGGCTGAAGCTGCATCGACACAAAGTCGACGTCGATATCCTGTATGATTCCGATTGGCAGGTTGTTGGCCGTGATCGGAATAACCTCCTTCCCGCGTTTGATGAAGCTGGGCGTCGAGCCGATCTTCATAAATGTCGTGTGAGCTGTATAGAGATCGACGATAGCCAGGTCTACCGTCGCGTACATTTCTTCGGCGGAACGAAGCAGCAATACGGAGTTAACCGATTTCACCGCCAGCTTCTCGTCCATGCCCGACTGCAGCAGCTGCTGCAGGATGGATAACGCCGCGCTGCTTTCCTGGCGCGCGCGCTCCCCGTTGCCCATGCCGTCGCTGATCGCGACCGCGAACTTGCCTCCGCCAAGCTCCATCAAGGTAAAGCTGTCTCCCGACAGCAGATCCCCGCCCTTGGCGGCGCCCGCTACGCCCGTCTCCACCTCGAATTGCTTCGCCGAGGCGAAAATCGCCAGCGACGGCTCTCCTTGTTTCGCCGGCTCGCGCTCCGACTTGACCGCGATATGCTCCCCCAAAATATCGCTAAGCAGCGGCGCGATGATTTTTCGGCATTCGTCGAAGCCCCTCTCGAATGAGTGGTAAACTTCGATCTCTACATTTCCCTCCTCCAGATTGACGATATCTACGCCTTGTATCGATAAACCGAGTCCCTCCACTGCTTCCCGGATCTGCTCCTCCTGCAGATGAAGCGTCTGACCTTCTCGCCGGATCTCTTTAGACAGGTCCTCCATAACCTGGGACACGCCGTACAGTTGGTCCGCTACAAGCTGACGGGACTCGAGAATTTGTTTTTTCCAATGCATATTGTTCTGGTATAGCTCATATTGATGTTGCATAACGCCGAGCACCTGGGACGTCTTCCCGCAATGGGACGTCCATGAACGAGGATGATCCTTGGCCGCGGGCACGCGCTTCTCCTCTACGGCAGCCATCATATCCGTCATCATATTGTACGTGTGGAAGTACTTGTCCTCCCAGCAAGCATTGCGCCGATGACAGGAGAAGCAGCTTCGTTCCGCGACGGCGTTCATAAAGCTGGCGATCTCATCGTCGCGCTTAACCTCGGTCGCCTTCTGATTCAATTGCCCGAAGGTACGCGACAGCTGGCGGAATACATCGGAAAACTTTATGACGCGCTCAGCCGTCACCTCCCGTACGCGCTTTGCATATTCATGCTGCGACTTCGCATGTTCATTGGTGCCCGGCACATAACGGGCAATGGTTCGAATGACGCCGCGCGGGGTAAGAAGCAATAAGGTGGCTGCGGCGACCGACTCCCATGTGGAGTTCATGACATCGGACTGGGTGCCAATGTAGATCGTCAAGATCGACGTGCCGAGCAGCAGGCCGAACGCGGCAGCCATCTTCCCGCCATCCCGCAGCAGACCGGCGAGCAGACCGGCGAATGCGAGCATGCTCATCTGCACAATGGCGCTGAAGTCCGCCAGGCTCAGGATAAGGCCTGCCACGACGCCAACGGATGCTCCAAGCGGCGCGCCGCCTGCCATCGCGAACAGAAGCAGCACGTAACGGGACATGACATGCTCTGCCGACATGCCATAGAGGATCCAGCCGACGGCCCCCGTCATGACCGAGGCTAACAGAATCATGACGCAGATGATCTCCTCATGCTTGAGCGTTGCCGACTTCTTCGTCATCGTCAATACGGGTATCGCATGGATAAAGACTAACGTCAGCACGAAGGCCAGCGATGCTTCGACAACGACGAGCATAAAGCTGTACCAGCTTAAGCTGTCGCCGATAAACACGCTAAACAGCTGGACAAGCAGCGTTGATATAAAGACCAGAATCGGAGCGGTGGACAGCTCCGCTTTTTCGTATGTCTCAAGCGCCTTTAACAATAAGAACATGACGGCGATCTCCATCGCGATCCATAACGGCGCAGGTTCGGCGGCCAGCCAGCTGCCGGCTACGAGCGACGCCGCAATCCACGGGTAGATGTCTCTTCGCATAAAGTAGATGACTGCGAAATAAGCGACGGCAAACGGCATCAGCGACTCCAGAATGACGGCTCGTCCCAGCAAAAAAGCAACGGCAACAAGCAGGAACGTCCATTTTTTGGCCATCAGCATATTCATAAATCCTTTTGCAGCCTTCCACTCTACAGCCTTTTCCTTCAGGTTGCGGATGAAGCTCCCCTGCCTCATCCCGGATCTGCCAAGCGCATTCTCCTTCTTCATGAAAGACACCACCTTATCCGAATGTAATGTGTTCCCCATTATAGGGGCTCATCCTTATAAAGTTTGTCAGTTATCGTAAGTCGCGCCAAAGTTTTTTCCGACAAAGCCGCAGAGCGCCGCGCGCCTTGTCATGTGGCATACAAATGCAGGCCCAGCGCGGCTTTGCGCTGATGGCCGACTCGTCATCCGACAAATCTCCCTCAACAAATTTTATAGAGAACGCTTTCAATTCAATGGCGACGATGGCAGGAACCTGTCGGTAATGGAAGAGTATGGGGGAAAACTATTGAGCTCGGCGAGGAATATTTCAGAAATGCCGGTCAACAGGCGCCTGCTTCGACATACGCAGACCCTATAATGGCAAATTAGCGGTGTTAGCCACCCGGAACGAAAGCATTCGACGGTAGTCAGGCCAGGCAAATCGATTATCAAGTCGGAAAAGGGAGGCGAACGGCGCTTTCTGGGACAGGGATAGGCTGGGGGAACCGGAGACGGACATTTCCTCCCCGGCGCGATCCGTTACTTGAACCGATATCATCTCTTCTCCGGCCGAAATCCCTTATTTACAGAAAAAAACCTTGATAGACCAACGAGTGTGGCCATCAAGGTTCTATGATTTATCAGTAGTCTGCATTACAAAAGTTGCCCACAGCTTTATTGGCGCATGCCGACAGGCATGTGAGTGTATAGGAATTAGATGCGCTTGGCTCCGCGTCCGCCGCGTTTGCCTTCCGTATTCTTCTTAAGGGAAGAGATACGTTCTTCGCTATCCTTTAAGAATCGGGACATTTTATCTTCGAATGACGGTTTACCGTAGGACGGTCTGCCAGAAGATTGTTTGTTGAAGGGACGTCCGCCGCCGCCTGGGCCACGACCTCCACCGCCACCGCCGCCGCCAAAACGGTCTCCTCCAGGGCCGCCGCCCGAACGCTCGCGCTGCGGAGCAGGTTGACCTTCCGGCCGATCAATGGCTTGCTTAATGGATAGTCCGATCTTTCCGTCTTTGTCCACGTTGATCACTTTGACCTTGACGACATCGTCGATCTTAAGATGATCCTTCACGTCCTTGACGTAGTTATCGGCAATCTCCGAGATGTGAACAAGGCCCGTGACACCTCCCGATAAGTCGACAAATGCCCCGAAATGCGTGATGCCCGTCACTTTCCCTTCTAACTTGGCGCCCACTTCAATTGCCATAAAATAAAATGTTCCTCTCTCAAAAGTTTAGTGAGTCCCTGTCCTATCGCTTCCGATAGGAATTGGCTTCTATCGTGATTATACCCGAATGGAAGAAGTAAGGTCAACAGACGTTCACCCCATACGGTGCCTAATATGTGGCGGATTAATCACGGAAAATTTGCTTCTCGCCCTGCTTCACCATTCCTTGCTCCTTGGTGGCAAGCTGAGATATATATTCAGGATCGTTCAGGCGCTCCACCTGACGCTTCAGTTCATCGTTGTTCGCCTTCGCCGCCTCGATCTGAGTCTGGATCGACGTCAGCTTGTCATGAGTCGCCTTCTGCTGCTGCAGCTGTCCGAACAAAGTATAACCTGCCCAGCCCATAAACAAAAGGATAAACGTCATCCAAAGCTTGTATCTGCGTTTAGCCGCGGCTGTTCCGGCCGGCTTCTTCGCCGTTGCAGTTGCAGTTGCCATTAGCGATCTCCCTTCTTGAACCATGATGTCCAGCGGCTCCGAAGGAGTACCGCCAGCTTCCCGATCCGCTCTCCGGGCTTTAGCTTGTCCCAGTAGGGCTTCAGCCATCTTCCCAGCGGACGCCAGATCGGTTTCGTCATCCAAACAAGCAGCAGCCCGATTGGACGAACCAATTGTATCACAATCTTTAGAGTGAAAATAGTGAGCGCAGACCCAAATCCTATTAAAACTATAACCACCTTGTAGAGCATTTGAATCGGTTTTACGATAAAAATCTCAAAAATTTTCAGAATAAAGCGAATACAAGCTCGAATGGCCGCAATAAGCCACTTCACCGAGACGATAACCGCCCTGCTGAACAGCCAATAATGGAGGATGACGCCGACAGCCAGTCCAAGAAATACGTACGCCCGCACCTCGCCGTTGTTGCTGGCGTACAGCATTCGGAACACGACGACCGCGGATGCGATCCAATACAGGACGTCGAGCGCCGGCAGCCACCACTTGGGGAATTTCAGCTCGTTCGACACAACGCGGTAGCCATCGAACACCGCACCCATGCCGAGTCCCGACAGCAGCATGACCGCCATCGTCATCCATTGTACGCTAAGGGTCACTTGAACAGCTTCCCGAACAACCCTTTGGACTTCGCGGCTGTTGCACCGTCAAGATAGGCGAGCGAATTTACATGCCCTTCAATGGCGACCAGGCCTTGCTCCAGGCTGAGATGCTTCATATGCAAGTTCTGACCAGCCACCGTTAGAAATCCCAGCTCCGTATCAAGCAGAAATTCTTCGCTGTCGAAACTCTCCACGTTCTTTACGCCCGTCAGCTCCAGCACCTTCCGGCCGATCAGCTTTACATCCTGCGTCTTGTGTCCCTTCCCCTGCTCCACCATACCGCTCTCCCCCGCTTCGCAATCATATTCCCTATTACTTTATGAGAGACGGACAAGGTTTAGAACAAAAGGTCTGAGAGAGTCGTGATCTCCGCATGACGTTGGCCCCGCGGACTTCCATGATCGAGAATAAAGGGAGGTTATACAGCAAGAACCGCCCAGCTCCGGTCATCCGGTCGTAGGCGGTTCTTGTTGCCTGAGCATGAAGCGACCGCCTCTCGGAGAGGCGGGACTGCTTCGTACTTAAGGCTTCTCCCACTCGAGCTCGCTCTCGCGGGGACGCTGCTCTTCTTTCACCAGGGTGTACATCTCGCCGGCTTCTTCCTTGCGAGTTGTCTCCATGAGGCGCTCGACGCGCACCGTGACGATCTTTTGTCCATACTGGATCTGAAGTTCGTCGCCAACCTTTACGGCGCTGCTAGCCTTCGCCTCGCGGCCGTTAATCCAAACGCGCCCTTGCTCGGATACATCCTTCGCGACGGTGCGGCGCTTGATTAATCTGGACACCTTGAGAAATTTATCGAGACGCATGAATTACTTGATCGCTTCTTTCAGCTTGTTGCCTGCTTTAAATGCAGGAACTTTGGATTCCGGGATTGTAATTTCTTTGCCCGTTTGCGGGTTGCGGCCAACGCGGCCGGAACGTTTGCGAGTTTCGAAAGTACCGAAGCCGATCAGTTGCACTTTGTCGCCGCCAGCCAGAGCGTCAGTTACTTCGCCCAGGAAGCCGTTCAATACCGCTTCTACATCACGTTTAGTCAGGCCGCTTTTCTCAGCAATGTTGTTGATCAGGTCTGTTTTGTTCATCATAGTTTCCTCCTAAAGGTTATCCATATTTTTGTGGCGATGCCGCACATAGGCGGCGATGCCCTTTGGCAAAATCTGCTCTCACGAAGAATACATATTCTTCTCAAGTAGCAGAAATCCTGCTGCTTACAGCAAATTTTTTTGGGAATAGTGCAGAAAAGGGGCGAATTGTGGCGAAAGTCTGCCAGACGCGGGTTATTTTTGCCGCTTTGCTTCCTCCCACCAACGATCCATCTCTAGTAAATCAGTCTGGTCAAAAGTTTTGCCGTTTATACGAAGCTGCTCTTCAATATATTGAAATCTACTACGAAACTTTCGATTCGTGCGAGAGAGCGCTTCTTCCGGGTCTGCCTCGATGAACCTGGAAGCGTTCACGACGGCGAACAACAGATCTCCAAGCTCGGCAGCCTGCTCCTCCCGATCGCCCGTCGCGATCGCCTCGCGAAGCTCCTTAAGCTCCTCTTCAATCTTCGCTAGCATCGGCTCCAGCTCGTCCCAGTCGAAGCCGACCTTCGCAGCCTTCTTCTGAATCTTGTAAGCCTTCATCAGAGCCGGCAAATCCGGCGGAATGCCGTCCAGCTGCGACTTGCGCTCCGTGCCCTTGCGCTTCTTCTCCTCGGCCTTCATAGCCTCCCAATTGACGAGCGCTTCGCCTGCATCTCCTGCACTTTGATCGCCGAAGACATGCGGATGGCGGAAGATCAGCTTCTCGTTCAGCGTCTGAATAACGTCATAGACGGAGAACATCCCTGTCTCTTCCTCCATCTGGCTGTGAAGCATCACTTGCAGGATAATATCGCCGAATTCCTCCTGCATGCCGTCGGGATCGTCATTGTCGATCGCCTCCAGCGCTTCGTACAGCTCCTCGATGAAGTTCTTGCGGATGGACTGATGCGTCTGCTCGCGATCCCACGGACAGCCTTCGGGGCTGCGAAGAATGGCAACAATCTCGTGCAGCCGCTCGAACGTACGGTTTCGAAGCGATGGGTCGTCGGAGCGCGGTACATAAACAAGCGATAAATTGCCGTATTCCTGATCGCGATCCAGCTCGTAGAGAGGGACGCGAATCATTCGCTCTTCGCCTTGCACGCCAAGCGCATGGCCGATGATGACTTCATGATCGTCGGGATAACGCTCCATAAGCGCCAGCTTGACGTCAGATGCCGTAAATTCGTCATAGACCTGCCCGATAAGCGTATGAAGCTGCGGCTGAAGCAAAGAAGGCTGAAGCTCCGCCGCATCGAGCAGGGCAAAGCCCTCGATAGGGTCGATGCCAAGGCTGATGAACGCGGCATCCAGGAAGCTCTCGCCGCCGGAAATCCGAAGCTCGATGCCGGCTTCGGCGCAGCGCTCCTTAAGCAGCTGGACCGTTCGTTCGGCAACCATGGGGTGACCAGGCACGGCATAGAGGACGGTGGCGGGATTGTCATTGCGCGCCTCCTCTATCAGAGCCGAAGCGATCGCTTCGTAGACGTCGGGAAACGATTCGTGCTGTTCGTACAGGGCATCGAACGTCGTATATGCAATGCCTTCCTGTTGAAGCAACGTCATCACGGGATGGCGCTCCGTCCGCACAAAGAGCCGCTTCGCGGACTGCAGCTTCCGCCATACGCCAAGTGTCAGCTGGTCGGGGTCGCCGGAGCCCAGCCCGATAATTTCAATAGGCGAGTATGCCACATTCGTTCCTCCTCAATGTGATTGTAAGTCTAGCAATAATTAATCGCTCAGGGCAGATCTCAAGGCAGATCCTGCTCAAAGGCAGTTTCATCTCCGCGGCTTGGGATCGCTCCATAGAGCTTGCCTGGTGTACTCGAACAAGTTCAACGAAGGGATGCTTGTCCCTTCATACGAATCAATCGCCGGCGATCGTCTCTAAGGGCGCATGTGGTGACACAACTACCGCCCCACCGCTCGCTGGGAGTGCGCGCGGTGCAGAACGCTAGCCTTCCCTTGACAGGGGCGGAATCAGCCGCCACCTCCGAAGCCTGGCGGCCAGAGCCTCGCCGCCGGGCAGCGCCCGCCACTCGGGCGGGCGGATCACGCCGCAGCGCAACGCGGCGAAGGCGAAGGCGCAAGCGCCGACGGCTACGCCCGTCAGCGCCTGCGCAGTCGCTGCCGCCCGCGGCGGCAGCCCTGCGAACGCGGTGCCTAGCGCGCGCTCGCACAGCCATAGCGCCGCGGCCATGACCGCGAGCGCGGCAATGCCGCCGGCGGCGGGGCGCCAGCCCGCACCCGCCAGGCGGGGACGCTCATGCGGCGGGCGGAGCCCCGCAGCCGCATGACGGAGCGCTGCCGCTCCCAGCATGGCGGCAGCGCTTAGCGCGACAACGCCGGAGAAGGCCGCTCCCTCGATTCCGAGGGAGGGCACGAGAACGGCGTTGAGCGCGCCTTTTAGCAGCGCTGCCAGGAGCAGCAGCGCGACAGGCGCCCGCGCCGAGCCGAGCGCTTGCAGCGCGGGCGCGATGGCCGCGCTCACGCAGCCGGCGAGCGCGGTGCAGCCAATGAGCGCGAACGCGGTCGTCCCTTCCGCGTTCCGGTACAGCATCGCGTTGATAGGCTCCGCGAGCAAAAACAACCCCAGCGCGGCCGCGCCGCCGATCAGCCAAGCAATCCGCAGCAGCAAAGCAAGCCGCAATTGAAGCTGATCCATCCGATTGTCGGCCTTGGCCGCTACCATTCCCGGCACGAGAGCGGCGGCAGCCGCGGCTGTCGCCATAACGACCAACTGTACGAGCGGCTGCGCGCGGTTGTAGACGCCAAAGAGACTCATCGCCTCGGACGCCTCTTCCCCCCGCAGCATGCGGGGCACCGTAAAAGTGTCAACAACGCCGATGGCAGGCACGACAATCGCGGCTAGAGCAGCCGGCAGCGCAAGCTTGGCCAGCTCTCTAATCTCACTTGCAAGTATACCCAATTTCCGCAACGTTTTTCCGCTTTCAGTACTTTCGCTCCCCTTTTCCGTTCCGTTCCCCCTTACGTTTTCTCCCCCAATTGCCGCATTGCCGTCTCCTTTATCATCTGCAACACGACTTCCGCTTGCCGCCTTGAAGCGCTTCCCCGCCATAGACCCGGCAAGCAGCAGCAAAGCGGCGGCAGCGCCCGCCACAGCGCCGCTCATGACACCGGCGGCAAGCGACGATTCGCTCCAGCCTGCGGCGAGTCCTGCGCCTAGCACCGCCATCATCACCGATACGCGAATGACCTGCTCCGCAACCGCCGAAAGCGCCGACTGCCCCATTCGCCCGACTCCCTGCATATAGCCGCGCAGCGCGGCCGCAAGCGGAGCGAGCAACAGCGCAAAGGAAAGCGCCTTGATCGCCGGTATCGTGGAACGATCGCCGATCCACGCGGCGATCTGACCCGCGCTATTCCACATAAGCGCGAAAGCGATCACTCCGGTCAACCCAAGCAGCAGAAGCGAGGCAATCAGGGACGAGCGCAGTGCCGCGCTCTCCCGTCCCTCCTTTATCCGGGTTGCAATGACGATGGAAACGGCTGTCGGCAGCCCTGCTGCTGCCAATACCATAATTAATTGGTAGAAGGGGTATACAGCGTTATAGATGCCAAATACGCGATCGCCGGCCATGTTCTGAAGCGGTATCTTCTGCAGCGCGCCGATCAGCTTGGAGAGCAGCGCCGCTCCCGCCATCAACACAACGCCGTTTCTCCATAGACCTGCCGAATCCCCCTTCGGAGACCCGCTTGCGGCGTTTCCTTTGCCCGATTTCTCCTTGTAACCACGTCGATTATCCATAATGATTGATTATAACGCAAAAGGGACAGACAAACACCTCTGCAACGGTATGAAAAAGAAGCCCTCCGACTTTAACGATTAGGGAAAGGGACGATGAGCGACCGCGTTCAAAGGTAGGTCGACCCGCCGCGAGATCGTTCATTTGAACTAAACTAAGCAAAGGCCGCTCCACTGCAGATACGCAGATGAAGCGGCCTTTCTTCTCATTATTTGGCATCGCCTTGCCGCAATGCGTTATTTGTAAGCCATCCGCGCATCATAAGCAGACTTCGTCTACTGCTCCATCTGCTTCGCAAGGAAGCCCGCGGCCGTCTCCGCCATCTTCGTCTCCATCTGCGCCATCTTTACGGACTCGTCCTTGCTGAACAGTACAACCGAACCGATCGGGTCCCCCCCGGCGATAATCGGAGCAATAACGAAGGAGGTGTACGTATCCTGCAAGTCCTTTACGATCTCGTAATTGCCGCCGTTCGCCTCCGTCATCGTCTTGCGATTGTCCATGCACGATTCGAGCGCCGAGCCGATCGGCTTGTCCAGAAGCTCCTTCTTGGATGCGCCGGCTACAGTAATGATCGTATCCCGGTCGGAGATCAGCGTGACATGGCCCGTGCTTTCGTACAGCGATTCCGCATACTCCTTGGCGAAGTCGCCAAGCTCCCCGATCGGAGAATATTTTTTCAGGATGACCTCTCCGTCGCGATCCACGAAGATTTCGAGCGGATCGCCTTCGCGGATCCGCAGCGTACGGCGGATTTCCTTCGGAATCACCACACGACCAAGATCATCGATGCGTCGTACAATTCCAGTTGCTTTCATTTCTTGTTGCCCCGCTTTCACTAGAAGATTTTGAATACACTGGATGCCAGTCCTTGCTTGAAAATATAGGAAAGTATAAGTATTCGCCATACTTGGCCTATATTTCTCGGAATGAAACTTACTGCGCCGCCAAAGGACGGCGACGTCCGTTCCACCTTGTTCCGGGCGAATAGATCCGAATCATTATTGCGCCGCGACGGGTTCGCCTCCACCGATCTGGCTACCTTAGAAGGGAGTACCCTCCATCGTAATATTTTGAATCTGACCATAGTATTCAACTGCTCCCAAATTCTTATGCACGTCTCCAGCCTCCTCCTGCCAATCCAATCAACGATGGAAAACAGCTCCAGTGCCGGCTCGATTCGATATAATGCCCACTGATACTCGAAGAGCCCGATCCCTTACAGGATTAGGCTCTTGCGATAATTTCATTCATTCCGTCAAATATTGGCGAATTACATCGTCGTTTAGTCCCACCGGATCGCCTCCATGCCGAAAAAAAGCAGATAGATCGATTCGCAGCCGCTTAAGCTGTGAGTCGTCCTATCCGCCTGTGTCGAACTTCCTACTTATTCGTTATCACGGCCCGGCAACTTTAACCTACCCGCCTTAGCCAACGCTTCCCTGAGCAGAAATTCAATATGCCCGTTTACGCTGCGAAACTCGTCCGCGGCCCATTGCTCCAGCGCGCGATGAATCTCTGGATCCAATCGCAGGGGAAACGCCTTCTTCTCCTTAGCCATCCCGGCGATCCTCAGCTATACAGCGTTCCCGTATTAATAACCGGCTGGGCCGCCCGGTCGGATACGATGGACACCATCAAATTATTGATCATCGCCGCGCGCCGCTCGTCATCCAGCACGATGCCGTTATCCTCAAGTTGCCGAAGAGCTGCATCAACCATGCCGACCGCGCCTTCGACGATCTTTTGGCGCGCTGCCACGATGGCGATGGCTTGCTGTCTCTGCAGCATCGCGCTGGCGATCTCCGGCGCGTAGGCCAGATGCGTGATGCGCGTCTCGCGAAGCTGTACCCCTGCGACATCCAGTCTTTCTTGCAGCTCCCGTAAAAGCTCGGCTGCCACTTCGTCCGCATTGCCGCGAAGCGACACCGTGCTTGCATCCTCGAACGTATCGTAAGGATATTGTGCCGCAATATGTCTAATGGCCGTCTCGCTCTGAATTTCCACGAATCTTTCGTATTGGTCGACATCGAACGACGCTTTGGCCGTATCCACCACTCTGAAAACAATGACGGCGCCGATCTCGACCGGATTGCCTTCCGCATCGTTAACCTTGAGCTTCTGGCTGTTGAAATTCCGTACTTTCAACGATATGGTCGATTTCGTCGACAGCGGCAGCACCATCCACAGCCCGCTCTCCACGACAGTTCCGACATAGGTGCCGAAGAAGGTAATGACTTTGGCCTCATTCGGCTGAACGATGACCAGTGAGGATAGTCCCACGAGTGCAAGCACAATCAGAATTGCTCCGACTGCGACAAGCCCGTACGATGATGTGTCCTTCATCAACTCCGTTACAAATAGCCACCCACCGCCCACTGCCGCGACCAAAGCCAACAAGAGTGCCAAATACCCGCTTACGCAAAATCCCTTTTTCTCCCTCATCGCCTTCACCTCTATATCTTTTTGATATGTTTATGATATCACTTTTTACAAATACAGTCAACAATACTAATTGGAAATAGTGGTTGATTAGTCCCGAGTCGACAACTACAATAAGCTAAGACTGGAATGTGGTAACTCAGGGAAGGCAAACATTCAGAAGAAGGGGGAGAGGGCATGATTGTTCATAAGGGAGAGACCGTGTTCCGACAAGGCGACAACGGCCCGCTCTTTAGACTCAAGAGCGGGCTGCTTAAGATCGTCCGCGTTCACGAGGACGGCCATATGATTGTCGTTAATTTAATCGTGGCAGGCGAAGTGATTCCTCATCACTCGCTCGTTTCCGAGCAGCCCTACCATGGTACGGCTATCGCGCTGATGACGAGCGAGCTCGAGATAATTCCATCCAGGGAGTGGTACGACGATCTGGCCGCGCATCCAGAGAAGGCTCTTGAGATTGCATTGCTGCTTCAGAGCCGGCTCCGCCTCATGCAGCAGCGCATCGACCAGCTGACGAGAACTTCGCCGGCCGAGAAGCTGCGCAAGCTGCAGGAGTGGCTCGCGAGCTTCGCAGGCCCCATTCCGATCTCCGAGCTATTGACGCAAGACGAGATAGGACAATTTATCGGACTTCGCCGAGAGACCGTCAATCGGCTACTTCGATCCGGCGGGAGCAAGTAATTCTTCTTGCGCCAAACTTCCTGCCGGTCCAAAAAATTCGTAGTGGATCTGCGACTCTGCTACGCCGATCGACTGCAACGCCGCGAACATAGCCTTCATAAACGGCACGGGACCGCACAGATAGACGACGGCATCGGGATCAGGCAACAGCATCTTCAGCCAGCTTGCGTCAATGACTCCTTCTTTGTCGTAGCGCTCCAGCTCCCGGTCCTCAGGCGTCGGCTCCGCGTAGCAGTAATGCACGGACAGCCCCGGGCTTTTCTCCTGCAGTTGAAGCATGGCATCCCGCATGGCATGCGTGTTGCCGTTCAGCGCGGCATGCACGAATGCCGCCCTGCGATTCGGCTGGCGCTCAGCCAGCGTATTCGCCATGCTAACCATCGGAGTCAGCCCCACGCCGCCGCTCAGCAGCATAACTGGCGTTTCTCCTTTGGTCTCCAGCTTGAACTCGCCCGCCGGCGCCGACAACCACAATACGTCTCCCTCCGCAACACGATCATGCAGATTACCCGACACCTTGCCGGATGGCTTGCCCGCAAGGCTTCCTTCCCGCTTAACGGAAATTCTGTAATACGGCTTGCCGGGAGCATCAGACAAGCTGTACTGACGCAGATGAGTATGTTCGTCGCCCTCCAGGTCGATCTTTACGCTGACGTATTGTCCCGGCTCGAATAAAGCGATGTCGCCTCCATCCTGAGGCAGCAGGTAGAACGAAGTGATCACATCGCTTTCGACGACCTTCTTGTCGACAACGAAGGGCCGGAACCCTTCCCAGCCGCCCGGCTGGCTCTCAGCCTGTTCGTACATCGACTGCTCCACGCTGATGAAGACATCGGCTATGACGCCATAAGCATCAGCCCAGGCCTCGAGAATTTCATCCGTCGCCGCATCTCCCAATACCTCCTTGATGGCTGCCAGCAGGTGCCGGCCTACAATGGGGTATTGCTCCGGCTTGACACCTAGACTGCGATGTTTCTGCGCAATATGCCGAACGGCAGGCAGGATCTGTTCCAACTTATCGATATGCAGCGCCGCCGCGTATACGGCATTGGCCAGCGCCTCCCGCTGTCGTCCCTGCTTCTGATTAGCGTGATTGAACAGGTTCAACAGCTCGGGATGCGCTTCGAACATTCGCTCGTAGAATCGCCCCGTAATCGCCGTTCCGTATTCCTTCAGGACGGGCACCGTCGATTGAATGACCGCAATGGTTTGTTGATTCAGCATAATAATCTCCTCCATTATGGATATAGGATTGACTCTCATTCTGTATGGTCTGGTCGCTTCGTATTGCCTTTCCCAAGGTGAAACGGTTGTCGCCTACACCGGCGGCGGCGCGGCGCGTTTCATTTCGGGAAATACAGAGAATGCGTAGCGCAATGATGTTTTCCTGTATTTCAAGTATAGATGCCATGCCTCCCCCAACCTGTGATCACAATCACAGCGAATCGAAACGATCTGTGACAACGCCTGCCTCGACCTGCCGCTAACCGCACACGATAACAAAGTCGCTCAAACCTCCCGATTAAATTACGATGCCAGCCTAAAGATCAAGTCGTCGCCCTTCTGATTGATCAGCTCGATGCCGCAGATCGAGCCATATATTTTCAGGCGCGCTACGGACATCAGATTGCTGACGGCGGCTGTCTATTAATTGTGCAAAGGTAATATTGCGGGCAAGAGTCCGGTAAGAAATGAACGGGAGCAACTGTAACGGAAATGAAAGGCGTTATTTCGGCAAAAAACAGCACTTCGCAAATCTAATGGAACTGACAGCCCTTATGGTGGGCAAAAGTCCGCGGTTTGCCTGGATTTCTCACGAATAACGTCGCAGAGTTCCGTTAGATTTTAATATCATGCTAAACGATCCATATAAGGGCCCTCATTTCCGTTAACAGGTTAGCGATGATGGATTGCAGCTTTTTTCCAGTTTTGCACACAATGAATTGACGGCCTCTTACGGTCCGTTAGATCTGTCAGCCAGCTAGATATCAATGGTCTCGAAGATGAGCGACCTCCAGCTTTGCAAAGCAAAGCCGTTTCGGAAGCATGAGGTAGGTTTTAGCGCCAATAAGAATTTCCCATCCAAGGCAAGCTCGGATTACTTTTAAATGCTTGTGTTGTATATAAAGGGAAAAGCTCCCTTTAGTTGACTGTCCTTTCGTTTCTTCGAAGTGTTAGAGGGAAATTCTTCCTCTAAATCAAGTGGATTAGAGGGCAGACGTCAATTGTATGGAAATTAGAGGGAGGATTTCCCTTTAAAAGCCACAAAATCCTGTATAGAAGCGGGATTAGAGGGCGTTTTTCCCTTTATTCTCTTCATGACTTGCAATGACCTGCAATAACTTGCCATGACTGCAGCGTCCTTCTATAGACACTATCGTTTCGTCATTCCGAGCAAGAGTAAGTATGGCAAAAAATGATCAACAAAAATCCCAGCCGACACATTGGTCGACTGGGATTCTTGTCATACATGCAGGCCGGTTTGAAACTCCGTTGCTGCTTCTTTGCACTATAACTTCTACGACCACTAAATAGCCGGAAGGAATAGAAGAGTGATACGGAAACTCTAACCCGCGGGCGTTACTTGCTGTCCGTCGCCGAAGGCGATGGAGACGCGGACGCTTCGCCACCTTCAGCACCTTCTGCTCCTTCAGCGCCTTCCGCTCCCTCAGCGCCCTCTTCTGCGCCTTCCGTCGGCTCAGGTTCAGGCAAAGTGATCTTGAGCTCTTGCTTCGGCATCTCGTCGGTCATGAATTTCTCCATGTACGTGTAAGCCGCCGTGCTCTTCACTTGTTCCTTCTGCTCTTCTGTCAGCTGATCATAGGTCTTAACGTCGCGTTTTTCGACGACAATGACATGATAGCCGAAGTCGGATTTTACAGGGTCGCCGATCTTGCCGATCTCCTGCTCGAATACGGCTTTCTTAAACGGCGGTACCCACTTGCCGCCTTCCGTCGCTTCCATCAGGCCGCCAGTATCCTTGGAACCCGGATCGTCGGAGTATGTCTTCGCCAGCTCGTCCCACGAGCCGCCGGCATCCAGCTTCGCCTTCGCTTCATTGGCGCGGGCCAGCGCTTCCTCGTCTTTGCGAACCTCTTTGGTCTCACCCGTCTCCTGATTCTGCTCCGTCGTCTGCACGAGAATGTGGCGCACGGTCGATACCGCATAGTCCGCTTGCGCAGTCTCGAACGCCTTCTTGATATCATCTTCTGTCACGAGGGAATTGACGTGCGCTACGACTGCCGAAGTCAGCATAAGGAACGTAGACATGTCGTCGTCGGAGATTTTCTTCTCCTTAACCTTCGCCTCGAGCGCCGTGTCCGTCTTCAGAAATTCCTTATATTCTTTCAGCTGCGCGTCCACATCCTCGCGAGCCTTCTTCAAGGACTCTTCCGAGGCTTGGCCAGCAAGCACCTTATAAGAAACGTATTGCTCGAGAATCATTTCCTGAAATTGCGGGATGGTGATAATTTGCTCGTACGATGGCTGCGTTACGCCAAAGATCGCCAAATACTTGTCGAGCTCCGCTTGCGTGACCTTGCCATCCTTATACGTAGCGACAACTTCTCCCTCGCTTACGCCCTTAAACTCCAAGGTATGCTCGCCCTTATTGCCGCCGCCGCATGCCGCTAGCATCGTCATGACAAGCACCGCCGCAACCGTAAGCAGCGCGCTTCTGCGCCATGCCGACTTGCGTGAACTTTGCAACATGTTGAATCCCCTTTCGCCTTTCGCGTTATGAACCTTGCAATACGAGTATTGTAGCAGAAAAGGGACAACAAAAGCGAATTTACACCTATGACGTCGCATTCTGCAGTACTTCCTTCGGCGCAATGATATCCTTGTACCCCTCAAAGAACTTCTCGGACCAATGGAGCTTCTGCTCCATGTTCAGCCCCTTGCCCCGCAGCGTAATGCTCGGCGGCGTCTCCTGCTCCGCGCTCTGCCGGAACCGGTTCTCCAGCTTGAGACAAAGCTGGTCTGCAGCCTTCCGCGCCATCTTGCCGCCGATCGGCGATGCCAGCCTAAAGATCAAGTCGTCGCCCTTCTGATTGATCAGCTCGATGCCGCAGATCGAGCCATATATTTTCAGGCGCGCTACGGACATCAGATTGCTGACGGCCTGAGGCAGATCGCCGAAGCGGTCGACCAACTCGTCGATCAGATCGTCGCACTCCTCGAATGAACTAACCGAGGCGACCTTCTTGTAAATCTCGATCTTCTGGATGCTGTCGTAGATGTAATCCGACGGCAGATAAGCGTCTACGCTGATATCGATCGCGGTCGCCACTTCTTTCTGCACCTTGACTTCCTCGCCCGTCATCTCCGCTTTACGCTTCGCGATCTCCTCGGCCAGCATCTGCGAATACATGTCGAAGCCGACCGACGCGATAAAGCCGTGCTGCTCCGCGCCAAGCAGGTTGCCCGCGCCCCGAATGGCCAAGTCGCGCATTGCAATCTTGAAGCCGGAGCCCAGCTCCGTGAACTCCTTGATGGACTGCAGCCGTTTCTCCGCCACCTCGGTGAGCACCTTGTCCCGCTGATACGTGAAGTAAGCATAGGCGATCCGATTGGACCGGCCCACACGTCCGCGCAGCTGGTACAGCTGGGAAAGCCCCATTTTGTCCGCGTCGTGCACGATGAGGGTGTTGACGTTTGGAATGTCGACGCCAGTCTCGATAATGCTTGTGCTGACAAGCACGTCGGACTCGCCGTCAAGGAAGTCGAGAATCGTCTTCTCCAGCTCCTGCTCCGACATCTGCCCATGGCCCACCGATACCTTGGCATCGGGAACAAGCGCGTTAATTTGCTCCGCCATCTGGTAGATGCCCTGCACGCGATTGTACAGATAATACACCTGTCCGCCGCGCGCCAGCTCCCGCTCGATGGATTCCCGCACAAGGGCCGGACTGTACTCGACCACATACGTTTGAACCGGGAAACGGTTCTCGGGCGGCGTCTCGATGACGGACAAATCCCGCACGCCAAGCATTGACATATGCAGCGTCCGCGGGATCGGCGTCGCCGTCAGCGTCAGTACGTCGACATTCGTCTTCAGCTTCTTGAGCTTCTCCTTATGCGACACGCCGAACCGCTGCTCTTCGTCCACGATCAGCATGCCAAGCGACTTGAATATAATATCTTGCGACAAGAGCCGATGTGTCCCGATGACGACGTCGACCGTACCGTTCTTCAACCCTTTGATCGTCTCGTTCTGTTCCTTGCGCGAGCGAAAACGGCTCAGCACCTGCACGTTGATCGGATATCCCGCAAAGCGCTCGCGAAACGTCTCGTAGTGCTGCTGGGCAAGTATTGTCGTCGGCACAAGCACGGCGACCTGTTTGCTGTCCATCGCCGCCTTAAACGCGGCTCGCACGGCCACTTCCGTCTTGCCGTAGCCGACATCGCCGCACAAGAGGCGGTCCATAGGCTGCTCCCGCTCCATGTCCTTCTTGATCTCATCGATCGCGCGAAGCTGATCTCTCGTCTCGTCGTACGGGAACATCGCTTCGAATTCCTGCTGGTACGTCGTATCCGTGCCGAATGCATATCCCGGCGTAGACTGCCGCTGAGCGTACAGCTTGATAAGGTCGTCGGCGATATCCTGCACCGATGCCCGGGCTTTGCTTTTTGCCTTGGTCCATTCCGTGCCGCCCAACTTGTTGACCTTCGGCTCTTTCTCTTCGGAACCGACGTACTTCTGGATCATGTCGACCTGTTCGATCGGCACGGAAAGCTTGTCGCCGCCCGAGTATATAATGTGCAGATAATCCCTATGAATGCCGCCGATCTCGAGCGTGCCGATACCGACGTATTTGCCTATGCCGTGGTTATGGTGAACGACGTAATCGCCGACTTTCAGCTCCGTGTAGCTCTTGATCCGCTCGGCATTGTCGAGCTTCTTGTCCATCCTGCGCTGCTTGCGCTGCTTCTGCGAGAACATCTCGCCTTCCGTAATGACGACCAGATGCGACGAAGGCAGCTCGAAGCCCTGCTGCAGGTTGCCCTCCAACATAATCGGCGGTTCGATGCCGTAATCATCCAGCACGCGACGCATTCTCTCCATCCGCTCCGCACCGCCGGCCAGCATCATGACCTTGGCGCCGATCTTCTTCCACCGCTCCATCTCGGACTTCAGCACATTCATCTGCCCATGGAAATTCTGCATCGAGCGGCTCGTCATATTCAGGATGTTCTGAGGCTGCGAATGCGGCACCTGGCGCAAGAACAATGACAGAAACAGCGTCGGGAAGGGACGATGATGCAAAATCTCTTCCGTATCCTTGGCCAGGACAAGCCCTGGCAGCGACTTGCCATTCTGCAGCAGATGGACGGACCATTCGCTCTCATCGCGCTCGAGCTGCTTGGACGTTTCTATCAATCTCGTAGGCTCGTCTAGTACCAGCAGCGTATCTTCCGGCATGTAGTCCATGATCGTCTGCCGTTCCGGATATAACAGCGATATATACTTATACATCTCCGGAAAATAAACCTGCTCCCGCAGCTTCTCCATCTCGCCGCCGATCTCGGCGCGCAGCCGTTCCTTGGCGGTCCGATCCGTCATCTTGTCGAGTTGGCGCTCCAGCAGCCCCGCTGCGTGGTCCGCGGCTCTGGCCATGCGCTCCGGGTCCGCGATAATCTCCTGGCAAGGCGGCACGACGCAGCTATCCAGCCGATCCAGCGAACGCTGCTCGGAAGGTTCGAACGTCCGGATGGAGTCGATCTCGTCGCCGAACCACTCGATCCGGCAAGCTTGCGGCGCAGTGAGCGGGAAAAAGTCGACAATCCCGCCCCGGACGCTCATCTCGCCCTTCGCCTCGACGCGGTCGGCGCGAACGTAGCCAAGCGAAGTCATACGGCGCAGGAAGTCCTCCAGCGTCATCGTATCGCCGACTTTGAGCTCGATCTGCGCATCCGCCATAACGCTGCCGATGGGCAGATACCGCCGTACGCCCGAGAACGGCACGACAACAATCCCGCGGTAACCGCGGGACAGCTTCATCAGGACGTCCATTCGTTGCGCCAGCGTCTCTGGACTCGATATCGCCGCCTCCGCGGCCACCAGTTCGTTCGCGGGGTACAGCAGCACTTTGTCGGGTGACAGACATTCCTGCAGATCCTCCGCTATTTTTTGCGCGGAGAACATATTATGAGTGACAACGAGCATCGGACGCTCGATTTCTTCCTCCAGGGCCGCGATCAACACCTGGCGGGAAGAGCCGGCAAGTCCGGATATCATCTGCTCGCGCATCCCTTTGCGAATTCCGGACAGAACAGACTGTACGTCCAGATCCGCTGCGACAGTTTGTATTAGCGCTTTCAACGTCTGTGGCACCTCATTTCTATATGACCGGCCGGGGAGATCCGATCGCTGCTTCCTGCCAAGCATCTGGCTGCAGTTCCCCGCTACATCGTCCATCCTCGCCCACGCCAAAACAGCTACGACCGGACGCATGCCGTCATAGCTTGTTCTGCGGAACCTATCAATTCGTATATCCCCTCTTATTGGAGAGGGTTGCCGATCAGCATTAGATCGGGGTTAGAGCTCAATGCTTCGTTGCAATAATCGCAGACAACCTTCACCGTTACGTTGCCGCTTGAGTCATACGCTATTATATCGCTGCGCTCCTCGGGGGTCAAGGAATGGAAGCCGAGCTCCCGCTCTGTAACCGTGTTTCCTTCGATGGACCCTATGGACGTCTTGCAATGTCTGCATATATAGTTTACAGCCATATGTATGCCTCCTGAGGATAGGTTATACCCTCAGTATACCCAGATAACCGCCAACTTAACGTACTTACCTGATTGAATTCAAAGATCTAGCGATTAAACTTCGCCATCGTCTCCTCAAACGTTGCCTTTAGCGCAAATTCCGCCGCATCCGCCGCATTTCCGATCATATCCGCCAGTTTGTCGCGCTCCGCCTTCGGGAAGGGAGACAGCACATAGTCGGAGATAACCATGCCCGGCTGCGGTCTGGAGATGCCCATGCGAATCCGGTCGAATGTCTGCGTGCCGAGATGCTGGATCAGCGACTTGATGCCGTTATGCCCGCCCGCGCTGCCTTGATAACGCAGCCTGAGTTTGCCGATCTCGGTATCCAGATCGTCATAGACGACGATGCCGTCCGCAAGATCCGCCTTGAAGTAATCCAGGAACGACCGAACGGACTCGCCGGACAGGTTCATATAGGTCATCGGTTTGATCAGCACCACCTTCGTGCCTCCGACGTTGCCTTCGCCGATCAGCGCCTTGCATTTGGTTCCCGTCACCGAGATGCCCCAGCGCTTCGCCAACTCGTCGATGACCATGAATCCAACGTTATGCCTAGTATCCCTGTATTGCGTACCCGGATTGCCAAGTCCCACGATCCACTTCATGCCTTCTACTCTCTCCCTCTCCATGCCTGCCCAGGTTGGGGCAAGCCACTATCTCATTGAACTTAATGTAGCATAACTCGGCGCAAAAAACGAACCCTCAAATCATAAATCACCCTAGCGGGCGTTAGGCAGCGCCAAAAAATCGTGCGGGTCCCGCATTCCTATCGATAAAGAAAAGCCCGCCGATCGCCCGGCAGGCCTCCCAAATTTATTGCGGTTACGTGCTTGTCGAAATCTCCTCATGCTGCGCATGATCCGAGCGGGACTCCGCTTCTTTCGCTTCCACGTCCTGCGCTTCCGCTTCCGTCTCATCCAGTTCCTTCTGCGGCGCCAGCACCGTCAGTACGACAAGCTCCGGATCGGAGCTGACCTCTACGCCTTGCGGCAGCATCAGATCCTTCACCTGCAGACTTTCTCCAATGCCAAGCGAGGAGATGTCGACCGAGATATGCTCCGGAATCGCCCCCGGCAAACATTGCACCTCCAGCTCATGCAGCACGATGGACAAAATGCCGCCCTCTCGCACGCCAGTGGAGTCGCCAGTCGCTTCAATCCGCACGTTCGCGCGTACCTCTTCGTTCATATTGATCTGATGGAAGTCGACGTGCGTGATTACGCCGTTTAACGAATCCCTTTGTACGTCGGCGACCATCACGGAATGTTTGCCCTGACCCGGAACCTCCATCTCCAACACCGCGTTCGGTTGAGAGCGAAGCAGCGCCTTCAGCTCCTTCTCCCGAATGCTCACCGATGCCGACTCGCTCAGCTGCTTTCCGTATACGACGCCTGGCACCATGCCGCCTAAGCGCAACTTTCGAAGATCGCCTTTTGTTTTGACGGATCTCGCATCCGCCTGCATTGCGATAGCCATATGGAATCCTCCTTAGATAATTGGATGTCCATATCACTTTACCCACTCGCGGGATAAATTAAACAAATTAGCTCCCGCGGCGGCATCGCCAGACCGAATCGCAGAACCGTTTTACTTCGAATTGCGTTCCTTCTTCGCCTTCGCTCTCGCACGGATCTTGTCCGCGTATCCCGGCTTATTGACCTGACGCTCCCGAGCGATGGCCAGATCGCCCGCGGGCACATCCTGCGTGACAGTCGAACCGGCCACGACGTACGCGCCATCGCCGACCTTAACCGGCGCGATCAGGTTGACGTTGCTGCCGATAAAAGCATGATCGCCGATCTCCGTCACGGCCTTGTTGAACCCGTCATAGTTGACCGTGATCGCTCCGCAGCCGATATTAACGTCCTTGCCGACCACCGCGTCGCCCACATAACTGAGGTGGGACACTTTGCTGCCATCGTCCAACACCGCGTTTTTAAGCTCCACGAAATCGCCGATCTTGCAGCCACGGCCGAGCTTCGAGCCCGGACGGAGGTTCGCGTAAGGTCCCACCGCGCTCTCCGGGCCTACGACGGACTCCGCGATGACCGAGAATTTGATAGCAGCGCCATCCCCAACCTCGCTAGCCGTAATCTCCGCGTTCGGCCCGATGACGCAGTCCTCTCCGATGACCGTTCCCGCACGAAGCACGCTGCCCGGATACAGCACGGTATCGGCGCCGATGACTACGCCCGCTTCAATGTAAGTGTTCTGCGGATCGATAATCGTCACGCCGTTTAGCAAATGCTCCCGGTTGATCCGCTCGCGCATGAACCGCTCCGCCTCGGCGAGCGCCACGCGGTCGTTTACGCCGATCGCCTCCGCCAAGTCCGAGGTGCAGTAGCCCTGCACGACCTCGCCGGCCGACTTTAGCAGGCCAACGACGTCGGTCAAATAATATTCGCCTTGCGCGTTCTCGTTATTGACGTTCGCAAGCGCTTCGAACAGCTTCCGGTTATCGAAGCAATACGTGCCCGTGTTAATTTCCAGCACGGCCGCTTCCTCCGCCGAGCAGTCCTTTTGCTCCACGATGCGCCTAACCGTTCCGTCCTCTCCCCTGATCACTCGGCCATATCCGGCAGGATCCGCAAACGATGCCGTTAGCACGGTCGCGGCCGCGCCGCTCTCTTCATGCAGCTTCAGCATCGCTTCTACCGTCGAAGCGCGCACGAGCGGCGTATCGCCGCATACGACGATCGTCGTACCGTCGATATCTCCGATCAACTCCTTCGCCTGCAGCACTGCATGTCCTGTGCCGAGCTGCTCCCCTTGCAGCGCATATTCCGCCGCGTCGCCAAGATAAGCCTTTACCTTCTCCGCGCCGTGGCCGACGATAACGACAACCTTCTCGCAGTTCGCGGCTTTGACCGTATCCAACACATGCCCTACCATAGGCTTGCCGCATACCGGGTGCAGCACCTTATATAATTTCGATTTCATCCGCTTGCCTTGACCGGCCGCGAGCACAATCGCCATTCTTGTCATTCGCAATAACCTCCCTGGTTCCTCCAACTAGCAATCCTTCAGATGAATATAGCTTATATATTGGCAAAAGAAAAGAGAGCCGCGGCTCTCTCTTCTGACTAAGCGGATTTATTACCACTAAACGCGGTCGCTCATCTTCGAGAGGCCGAGGGTAGAGGTTTTATCATACTTGCAAAAGCTTGCGTGTTAAGCACCTTCCTCGATCGCAACCTCATCGGCAGCACGCTCATATTCCGCCAGAACAGCGGCTTGGATCTTCTCACGAGTCGTAGAAGAGATTGGATGAGCGATATCGCGGAATTCGCCATCCGGAGTACGTTTGCTTGGCATAGCTACGAACATACCATTGTTGCCGTCGATGACACGGATATCGTGAACAACGAATTCATTGTCAATGGTGATCGATGCGATTGCCTTCATACGTCCTTCCGAATTGACGCGGCGGAGTCTGACATCAGTAATTTGCACTTGTGTTCACCACCTTTGCCTCTCAAGACTTGGTGTATACTTCCACGAAAAAATGCAAAATCCTTCTATTAAATTGGTAAATTGATGCTCTATTTAAAATATTTTTTTTGTTTTGATAATTTTTCGTTTTCATTCGACAAGAGTCGATGCAATGACCTCAATTTCGACAAGAACGTCCTTCGGAAGCCTTGCTACTTCTACGGCGGAGCGAGCCGGCTTGTGGTCTCCGAAGTAGGAGGCATAGATGCCGTTGACCGTTGCGAAATCATTCATGTCCTTCAAGAAAACAGTTGCCTTGACGACGCTGGCTAAGGACGCGCCGCCCGCCTCCAAGACTGCTTGCAAATTCCGGAATACTTGATGAGCTTGCTCTTCGATGCCGCCCGCGACAAGAGCGCCCGTCGCGTCGAGCGGAATCTGGCCCGAAGTGAAGAGCAGACCTCCCAGCTTGATCGCTTGCGAATAGGGGCCGATCGCTGCCGGCGCCGCCTCCGTTGAGACGATTTCCATTTCCTTGCGTGTTGTCATCATGTTCCCTGCCTCTCAATGAATGATGGATATAGATGATGGTGAACGCAGGCTTGCGCTTACGCCTTAAAGTAATTGCCCGGAATGACGGTGGATTGCTTCGACTTCATATCCACGGCCGTCAGCTTCGCCAGCGACACGTAATCCTCCAGCAGGCGCTCCTCCAGCTCCACTTCTCCCGATTCCACGAATACGCCTACGCCGGCCACGGTTGCCTTGAATTCGAAGAGCAAATCCATCATCCCTTGGATCGTGCCTCCGGCTTTCATAAAGTCGTCGATGATCAGTACGCGGGACTGTTCCTTAAGCGCTCTGCGTGCCAGCGACATCGTCTGGATGCGCTTAGTCGAACCCGACACGTAGTTGATGCTTACCGCGGAACCTTCTGTCACCTTATTGTCTCTGCGCACAATAACGACGGGGATATTAAGACATGCCGCCGTCGCGTAAGCGAGCGGAATCCCTTTTGTCTCCACCGTCATAATAACGTCGATTTTGCGATCTGCGAATGCGGTTGCAAACATCCGTCCGACATCAGCCAGCAGTTCCGGCTGTCCTAACATATCCGTCATATACAAATAACCGCCTGGCAGCACGCGATCGGGCTGCTCCAGTTCTCTGCATGTTTCCTTCATGATGTCCAGCGCCACAGATTCTCTCATCTTAGGCATGTATTTAACCCCGCCTGCCGCTCCCGCCAGTGTCTGCAGGTCGCCGATGCCTTCTTCCTCGAAAACTTCCTTGATGATAGCAAGATCTTCGCTGATGGAAGACTTGGCGGACTGATAACGTTCTGCGAATGCTGTGAGCGATATTAACGTGTGGGGACGAGATAATAGATACTGCGTCATTTCAACGAGCCGCGAGCTTCTCTTTAACTTCTTCAATGCCATCTCCCCCCACTAAATCCGAATATTATATTACCAATATAACATTTTTATACGGATTTAATCAACAATAACGCCATCTTTATGTAAGCATTCTTACCACGTATACTTCCTTGCAATATCCCCGCAGTCCATTATAGATGCGCGGGAGCTTCGCTTGCTTCGATACGAGGCCGAATACGGTAGGTCCGCTGCCCGACATCAATACGCCGTCCGCGCCAAGTCTGAGCATGCTCTCCTTCAGCTGACGCACCTCGGGATACAGCTCCAGCGTCACGTTCTCCAGCACGTTGCCCAGCCCTTCGCACATATCGTGGAAGGAGCCTCGCGCAAGCGCCCTTCTCATGAAATCGATGGAAGGATGGTCCGTCAGTTCGTTCGCTCTCAATCTGCCGTACACATCGGCCGTCGACACATTGATCGGCGGCTTGGCGAGAACGACCCAGCATTGCGGCGGCGGCGAGATGTGCTCCAGCTTCTCTCCGCGCCCTCTCGCAATCGCCGTTCCTCCCGTCACGCAGAAAGGCACGTCCGAGCCCAGCTCGGCTCCAAGGTCGCAGAGCTCATCCTCCGATATGCCAAGCCCCCATAGCCGGTTAAGACCACGCAGTGCTGCAGCAGCGTCGCTGCTTCCTCCGGCGAGACCGGCCGCAACGGGAATCTTCTTGTCGAGATGGATGTATACGCCCTTACGGACATCATACCGCTCCTTAATGAGGCGAGCCGCCTGAAACGCCAGATTCTTCTCGTCGAGCGGAATATAGCCCACCTGGCTGGAAATGATGATCGTGTCGCGCGGCAGCTCCTCCATCTCGAGACGATCCGCCAAATCGACCATCGTCATGATCATTTCTACTTCGTGGTATCCGTCGCCGCGTTTGCGCAGCACATCGAGCAGCAAATTGATTTTGGCAGGAGCTTTCTCATAAATTTTCATCGGTTCGTTCACCCGTTCATTTAAAGTACGTGTTCAAAAAGTTCGGTTATCAGTACCGAGAAGATTGGATGAAGCTAGGACCTGAGGAGCGGAGCGTAGTGGAAGCTACGTGAGCACCGGAAGGTTCGGCTGAATTCAATATTCGACGTCGAGTAAACGTCCAGGATTACTTCGTAATGAGAAGCGGACTTTTTGAACAACCTCTTAAACTGTAAGCTTCATTATAACAAACGGGCACAATAAAAGCTAAACCATGCCAGACCGCTCGAGCAGGCCCTGCACAGCTTAGCTTCCCTTTTTGCAAACTCTTGCCGCTCTGTTGCCGCTTCCGAAAGCCGGATCGTACTTCTGCATAGCCGCGTCACAATATCGTCGATCGTTACGGCTGTCCCGATCGTGCCGCCGTTTGCTCCGCGATCTGAATGGCCCGTTTCACCATATTGCCGGCATCCTTTGATTTGATTCCGCCCCAACCTTCTTGCTGAACGGTGCCGTAGAAGCCCAGATCCTTTGCGAGTTCTACTTTCAGCTGTTCCGACATCACGCCGCCTCTGCGCCTGCGTCCCATATCATCCCTCCTTGTCATCTTCTGCCTTGTCAGGCTTGGTTGCCATCCATTCGTAGTATGCATCCGCACGCTAGGGATCATGCGGGTCTTCTTATGGTCCCAAAAAAAGACACAGACCTAAGGAGGTCTGCGTCAGGTTGCCCCGTAAGGGCCTATATGAAGCTTATGTCCATCTAGTGTTGAAGATAAGCGATTCGGACTTGGCCTTCATCATTGCACACGGTCACTTCAACAGATTCGGTAAGTATATCCGCGTAGCTGTAGGAGACGCGCTTGAAAGCGTGTTGCTCTTCATCCAGCTTTACAATGAAGACAGAAGGGTAGATTTCTTCCAACGTACCGGTCCGTTCGATTGTCTTTCGGCGACCGCCGTTTGCTCTAAGACGGATCTTGGCTCCCACATGGGCTTCCAAGCTGCGTTTGATATCCAATAGCGCGTTTTTTGCCATTGTCCACTACCACCTCTTTCCTTGTCCATTATAACCAAGGAAAGACCAATTGTCAAACGAAACAAAATATTATATCAGCCAGATATTTATTTTGTCAACGGTGATTTCACCCAAAAATAAAAAATCGGCCTTATTTTTTGATAGTTTGTGTTCCAATGACAAAAAATATACAAAAGGCGACATAATAGTCGTTGTTCATTAACGACCGCAAGACTCATTCGTTCGTCTGTTAAGCGTTCATCGTTACATTGGCCATAGTCGATGCGGCAGCCTTTGGCTTCGGCAAGCCGACCCGGTGTCGCCCGAGCGTCTCGATGCCGCCAACGCCGTCTATCCCGCTAATGGTACCGTGTATGACATCCGGAAGATTAATCGTCTCTCGGATCGATGTAAAGCTGGCTTTGATCGCGATGTACACGGGATCCAGCGCATGGATCAGAATACGGCCCGGCGAGCTGGCGAAGTTCGCTCCTGCGTGCAGTAGCGCCTCGAAGTGGGATTGGCAGGCGCCTGCCACCACCACGAGATTATCCCTGTTCTTCTCGTATTCGCGCGCAACCCGGACGGCGTTAACGAAGTTCTGCGAATTTTTGTAATTGGTCAGACTGTACAATTCATTCGGAGCGCGGTGCTTGAGCACGCCGTCATGGCCCGTTATAACGACAATGTCGGGCCTTACCTGCGGAAGCAGCCGGTAGAGCATATCGCTCATCTGGGCCTCGTGAAGATGCAGACCATAAGCCGGCACCTGCATCGTGCTGTAGAGCTGCATGCTCTTCTTTAAATAATTGCCGTCTCCGTCCAGATGCAGCACCTTGCCGGGCATCTCGAAGTAAGCCGCATCCGGCGTCTGCAATCCCTGACGTATGGCATCCACGGTCTCTGCGGTCTGCTTCTCCCGATCCGTGTGCATCTTGCGTAACGATTCATTTACTTTAATACGCGCCTGTTGCGCCGCTCTCGTTGATTCCGGATCGCGTACGACCGACAGATCAGGAATTGGAGCGTCCGCGAGCAGACGATAATCCGTGCCCTTTAACAGGGCTGTCTCCGAACGAACCGCTTCGATACGGAACAAAACGTCGCTTCCATATGATTTGCGGACGACCAGGTCCCCTTGCTTCATAGGTCAATCACCTCTTCGTCTATCCTATGGGCAGATGGAGCGAATGGTGAGCGATTCTGCAACTTGCCGATTACAACGACAGCTTCGCCTCCAGGAGAGCCCGGCTAAGCCGCGCAAATTCCTCCAGCGAGAGCGTCTCTCCCCGGCGGCCAGGATCGATGCCAATGCCGCCCAGAAGGCCGCCAAGCGCCTCCCGGTTCTCCTTGCCTACGAAAGCCGTGAGATTGTTGGCCAGCGTCTTGCGGCGCTGCGCAAAGCTTGCTTGTACGACGCGGAAGAAAAAGGCTTCGTCCGGCACGTCTACCGCAGGCTTCTCTCTCACTGTCAGCTTGATGACGGCGGAGTCTACGTTAGGCTGCGGGATAAAGACGGTATGCGGAACGGTGCATACCAGCTCCGGCACGCAATAATACTGTACGGCTACGCTTAGACTTCCGTATTCCTTGCCTCCGGGCTTCGCGGCCATCCGCTGCGCGACTTCCTTCTGAATCATGACCACGATGTTCTCCAGCGGCAGACGCTCCTCAAGCAGCTTCATGAGGATCGGCGTCGTCACGTAATAAGGCAGGTTTGCCACGACGCTGACGCCGGAGAGGCCTTCGAATTGACTGCGAAACAGCTCCTGCAAGTCAATCTTGAGAACGTCGCCGTGAATGACAGTCACATGCCCCTGCTCGGCGAACAGATCGTCTAATATCGGAATAAGCCGCTGATCGATCTCGATAGCCGTCACGCGGCCAGCCGTCTCCGCCAGGCGCCCTGTCAACGCGCCAATGCCCGGACCGATCTCCAGCGCCCCTTTGGACTCGTCCAATCCGGCCGCCTCGACGATGTTGTTCAGCACGTTGCGATCGATCAAGAAGTTCTGTCCGAGGCTCTTTTTGAAGGAGAAACCGTATTTCGCGATAATTTCTTTGGTTCGTTTAGGCGTGCCCACATCCGCTGCCGATCTTGCGCCTTGCCCGCTTCTGTTCCCTTGTTCCGTCTCCATATTTAAGACCCCTCCGCTTTCTGTTCCATCTCCCGGAGCGCGTCCACGAATTCGCTCTTCGTAATCTGGAAGCTTGTACACCGCTTAAAGAATTGTTTGCCGTTCGCGTATCCGATCCCGAGCAGCTTGCCCATAATCAGCCTTCTGCGTGCCGCATCGGAATGGACGATCAGCCCTGCTTCCATAAGGTCCTCCCAAGTGATCTCGCCCCCCTCGCCGCTAAGCGCCTCCGTGCGCAGCTCCGATAGTGCCTGCCGGATGGCGTCCGGGCTCGCGTTCTCGATGCCGATATCGCCTTTATAGGATGCCTTCTCTTGAGGCAAGAATGCGTGCTTGCAGCCTGGCGCATGACGGGCGACAATCTTTCGGATTCGCTCGCCGGCATGGTCAGGATCGGTAAATATAATGACGCCTCTGCGTTCGTTAGCAAGCGCAATCCGACGAAGCACGTCTTCGCCGATGGCGGAACCGTTCGTCTCGATCGTGTCGGCTTCAACAGCCCGTTTGATAGCAGCCGTGTCGTCCTTGCCCTCCACTACAATGATTTCCTTAATCAATCTGACCATCCCCGCTTTCTGCCGTCTTTCCCTTGCCTTCTTCTTTATTTTCGCGAGAAAAAAGAAGAAAGAAGAGGCATCGCCTCTTCTTATGATGGCATATTTAGTTCAACATTACGATAGCTTCCTACGAAGCTTAGGCAGGTTAGCTTGCCGATGGTTTGTTCGGACCCAGCACATAAACTGTGTAGCCCGTCTTCTTGCCGAACTTGTTCGCATAGCTGGTGCTATCGAAGTACACATCGATTTTGTTGCCTTTTACGGCGCTGCCCTTGTCTTCGGCGCGGCGGAAGCCGATGCCTTCGATGTATACCCACCATCCCATCGGGATGACGGTTGGATCGACTGCGATCGTCCGGCCTTCCTGTACCTTCGTACCGGATGCCGTAAGGCCGTATTGCGGATGGTCCTCGTCTTTGCCAGTCGATTCGACGCCTGCGGTATACGCGGTAAGCGTCACGTTCTTCAACACTTTCTTCGCGCTGAAGGTAAGGTCGTCTTTCGTTACCGTAGTCACGCTCGGGCTCTTGTTCGACAGAACCGTGACTTTAGGTTCCGGCTTCTTCGTGCCTATGGCGACGATTTGGTCAACGGCAGCCGTCTGCACAACTTCGCTTACGACCTGGCTTGCGACAAGCACGCCATCTTCGTATTGCTCCTTGGATTGCTCGATCAATACGCCGCTCTTGCCGGTTTGGATGACCTTCTCCTTACCCTTCTCCAGCGTCGGATCTTCTTTCTTCACGATAGAGAACGGAACATCCTTTTCGAGTGCCGACACCTTCGTGTCTACCCGAACGATTGTTACAAGCTCATCCTCTGCCACTTCCGCGGACAGAGGCGGATTTATTTTATCATCACTGCGGACGGTTATATCCAATTTCTCGATCGCCGCTCCAACCGTCTTCTCTGTCGTGTACACCGTAGATGTCTTGCCATCTGCTTTTACAATTACGGGAATCGCATGATCGACCTCGAACCGGTCGCCGTCCTTAATCGGTGAATTAAGCGGGACTGACACTTTGTCGTGCGGTCCTATTGTAATAGCTTGTTCATCCAGTAGGCGTTGCAGGACCCATTGTTTCGTTTCGACAACGGTTTCTTGTCCATTCACTACTACGGAGACGCTTTTGACAGCCGTTCCGTACAACAACACCAAAAACATGAAAGTCATAGCGATTGAGATTACTGCACTTAACATAATCAAACGCAAGTTTCCATGCTTCCATCGCATTGCGAAAGTCATGCTGGATGATCGCTTCCCATGGGTGTCCTTCTTCTTACTCAGGCCCACTTCCTCGGTCCTCCTTCATAGCCCCGCCGCCAAGTGTTACGCATGTTACAACTGACGCGACTATAGTATATTGGCGTGCAAGCACGCACTCCAGTCTTGCAGACTCTCACCTCCCTGATTAACCCTATGACGACTACTAACCGAATATTCGGGACATACTAGAGGTTGTCGTCAAAGTGAAGCACATGTGGTAGGCGCCTAAGCGTTCACGTCCGGGAATGTGGAGAGGCTATTTTGAGGGTGCAAAAATGTCTGCTTGGCTGGAAATCCAATACAAAATGTAAAGCTCTGATACGAATCATACCTTCATCGGAGCCCAGTTGTAAAGAAGCGATAAAATGCGATTTTCACGAAAAAAGCAGGAAAACTCCGAATAAATAGTTGAATTCAGCTGCAAAAATCAGTTTTTTTGCATGAAAGGTCTCGTTTTCTCGCTTTTAGACTGACTTTCCTTCGATGCCAAAACAATTTTTACCGTTTTTCATCGTGATTTGAGCCAATTCCTCCACCGAGATGCCCTTAATTTCGGCTGCGGCGGCAGCCACCAAAGCCACATATGCAGACTCATTTCTCTTCCCTCTATTTGGATGCGGAGTAAGATATGGGGAGTCCGTTTCGATCAATAATCGATCCATCGGAACCCTCTCGAGCACCTCTTTTGGAACCCTTGCATTTTTGTACGTAACCGGTCCTCCGAACGAAATATAGAAATTCATATCAAGACATTGTTTTGCAATATCCCAGCTCCCGGAAAAACAATGCATGACACCCCCGATTTCCTTCGCGTCTTCCTCCTTCAGAATACGAATAACATCCTCATGGGCATCCCGATTATGAATGACGATCGGTTTCTTTACCTTTTTGGCCAGCCTGATCTGTTCCCGAAATACGCGATGCTGTACGTCTTTCGGTGATGTGTCCCAGTGGTAATCCAGACCGATCTCGCCGATCGCGACTACCTTGTTATGGCTGGAAAGACGCTCGATCCACTCCAGATCCTCCGGCTTCATATCGATGCTGTCCACAGGATGCCATCCTACCGCCGCGTAGATAAACGGATATCGCTCCGCCAGTTCGATTGTTAATGGTATACTTCTCCTGTCACATCCTATGTTTACCATAAGACTGACTCCGGCAGCGCGAGCCCTGTCGATTACCCCCTCCCGATCTTCGTCAAATTGTCTAGCGTCCAGATGCGTATGCGTGTCGAATAACATGATGTCCATCTCCTTTAATCCAGTTGGAATAACTTCCTCATTCGGTCGGATAGCTGCGCCTTATTGGCCCGCAACGGCTCCTCCGGGTAATACAAATGATACTTTCCTTGATGCAAGCCTGTGATGGAACGAACAATGTCGGATTTCAAGGAAATCTCGCTTATTTCATCATGCTCGTCCAGCAACAAAATTGGCGCTTTTTCCCGTTTTTCCCCCTCCTGCCGATCCGGTCGGTATACATCATAAGGAAGATCGAAGGGGAAGTCGATCTCCATATGATAATCCGGATTCAGACCGATGGATTCCAGGGTAGCGGCAACCTCGCCAAGCAATAATTCATCCGGTTGATCGATGGTTACATATTTATAGAGCTGCCTGTTTAAAAATCGATGGCACAGGTCGCTGAGCAGCGGATCGGCTTCCTGCTCCCACTCGGAGAAGGCCGTCTGAGCGAGCGCCTCGTCAAGCCTCAAATAATCCTTCAGCTCGAGCGTATTGTCCAAAAGCTGCTTAATGGAACGTGTCATCCAGCCAAACCGGTAGCCTTCCTCGTTTAATTGCTGCGCTCTTCGAAAAATTTGTCTCAATATAATCTCCGAGCTGCGCGTAACGGGATGGAAGTATATTTGCCAATACATCTGGTAGCGCGACATAAGATAATGCTCTACGGCATGCATGCCGCTATCCTTCACTACAATTTTCCCTTTATAAGGACGCAATACCCGCAATATGCGTTCCAGGTCGAACGTGCCGTAGTTAACGCCCGTGAAGTAGGCGTCGCGCAGCAGATAATCCATTCGATCCGCATCCATCTGGCTGGAGATGAGACTGACGACGATCGGCTTCGGATACTTCTTCTTAATGACGGCCGCTACCTGCGAAGGAAACTCCTCGGAAACGGAGCGAAGCACGCCATTAATTTCAGTTTCTCCCATTAATATGGCGCATGTCCACTCCTCGTGATCCGTATCGAAGATCTCCTCCAGCGAATGGGAGAACGGACCGTGCCCTACGTCATGGAGAAGCGCCGCGCACAAGGAGACAAGCCTTTCTTCCTTCGGCCAGTCGGGGTAGCCGTAGCGCTCGAATTGCGAAATAATGCGGCGCGTAATTTCGTAGACGCCAAGGGAATGGGAGAACCGGCTATGCTCCGCGCCGTGAAAGGTTAAGTAGGTTGTCCCAAGCTGCCGGATCCGACGCAGTCGCTGGAACTCTTTTGTATTAATCAGGCTCCATATCGTCTCATCCTGGACGTACACATAATGATGGACGGGATCCTTAAATACCTTTTCCTCCTTAAGTTGACCGTTCATTTCCTCATCTCCTTCTGTTCATAAATTCGACACAGTTTTATCGACTTTTGTCGAATAATGTCGTAATTAAGTTTCCAATTTGTCGAAGCTGTTGTATTCTATTACATAGAATATTACCTGCTATAGTGGGTAATATCCTTATAACAGCACGCTATCTGCTGATTTTTACAGGTTGACTGTTATGGGAAGAGTTGGTATTATAGTAACATGAATTTATAAAATATTGTCGAACATTGACGAATATATTATCTGAGGGGAATGATGAATGATGATGAAATCTACTGGTATCGTTCGTAAGGTCGATGAGCTTGGGCGCGTTGTTATTCCAATCGAATTACGCCGCACGCTTGGCATTGGCGAGAAGGACGCTCTCGAGATTTATGTAGATGGCGAACGCATCATGCTTAAGAAATACGAGCCTGCATGTATCTTCTGCGGCAACGCCGAAAACGTGTCGTACTTCAAAGGAAAAATAGTTTGCCATATTTGTTTATCAGAAATGCCTTCTCCTGTGACAAAATAAAAAAAATCGGTTATAATCATTATATCCACATGTTAATTCTAACCTTTTTATACTCCTTGATGCCTTCCTGCGCTAGAACCCGGCCAGGAAGGTCCTTTTTTTTGTCCGGATAATTCGGTCAGCGGTTCACTTCATTATATACGTCCCGCTTCGGCAGACCGCGATCCGTTGCTGCTTGCTTAATGGCATCCTTCCTGCTCATCTCAGCTTCATAGTGGGCTACATGCTCCTCCAGGCCAAGCTTCGACCACCAAGCTTCTGGATTCGCAAGACCGTTGCCCGCTTCCCCATCGCTTGCGCCTTCTACCACGATACAGAATTCACCGAGCGGCTGATGCTCCTCGAACCATGCGATACATTCCGAGACCGTACCTCTGATGGCTTCTTCATGCCGCTTCGTCAGTTCGCGAATAACGGCAATCCGGCGATCGCCGATACTCTCCAGCATTTCGCCAAGCGTCTTCTTGATACGGTGCGGCGATTCATAAAAGAGCAGCGTGGACCTGAGGGCAGACAGCTCGGTCAAACGTTTCTGAAGCGACTTCCTCTCCCTTGGCGGAAATCCGGCAAATGTAAATGTATCAGTCGGCAGTCCGGACATAATGAGCGCGGACAAAGCGGCATTTGCCCCCGGAATAGGAATAACGGCGATATCCTGTTCTACGGCATCGCGGACAAGGTCGGCTCCTGGATCAGAGATTGCAGGCAGACCGGCATCGCTGACAATCGCAATGGATTGACCTTCCAGCAACAACCGTATCAGCTCCGGACCACTTGCTTCCTTATTATGCTCATGATAGCTCACCAGCCGCGTATGAATTTCGAAATGAGACAGTAGCTTCCTCGTCTGCCGGGTATCTTCCGCTGCGATGAGGTCTACTTCCTTGAGGGTGCGGATTGCCCGCATGGTCATATCCTCCAGGTTGCCGATCGGCGTCCCCACCAAGAAAAGACTGCCCGGTGCAGACTTGCCTGAGGCAACCGTTTGCGGAGCTTCGTAGCTTTTTTGCCTGTTCATACGATCTGTACCCCCTCGTCGTTATACACCATTATAGGCGGAAGCAGTCTGATGTCAGGTTTCCCGTCTCGCGTTGCTTCTATTAATATCATATTGGCTTCGGACCTTGTATTGGGATGTACGAATTGGATCCGCTTGGGCTCCAGCCTATAACGCCGCATCGTCTCCACGATATCCAGCATCCTCGAAGGACGATGCACCATAAACAACTTGCCCCCGGGGCGCAGCAGCCTGCAGCATGCGCTGGCTATATCCTCGATCGTACAATGGATCTCATGTCTCGCGATCGCATAATGCTCGTTCACGTTTTGATCTCCAGCCGTGACAGGCATGTAAGGGGGATTGACCGTAATAGCGTCGTAAATGCCGTTGCCAGCCGTCTTCGCATATTCCCTGAGATCCTCTCGTATAACGGTAATTTGCTCCTGCAGCCCATTTAACTCCACACTCCTCCTGGCCATGTCGGCAAGTCGCGGTTGAATCTCGATGGCATCCATCCTTGCCTCCGTTCCGGCCGACATCAGGATGGGAATAACTCCGTTGCCGGAGCATAGATCCGCAACTCTGCCCCGCTTCGGAAGGCTGGCGAATCTGGATAACAAGACAGCATCCAGCGAGAAGCTAAAGACTTCACGGCTCTGTATAATCCTAAGCCCTGTATCCGTTAGCAGGTCATCCATTCGCTCCCCGGGCAATAAGCCGATCTTCTGATCTTCCCGCTGCGCAGACTGACTAATGGATGAATCATTTGGCTTTAATTGCGTCATCTTCGTGTTCTCCTTATATAGAAAACTTATGTTTCCCTATAATTTAAAAAATGACCGTCCCCTCAGGTAAGGACGGCCCGTCGATACATACTGCTTATTTATTTAGGAACGACAGGCAGAACAGGCAATCGCCTTCGGTACGGAGATGACCGTAGTAGACGTTGCAGATATGAAACCCTTCGTGATAAAGCCTTGTCAGGTTGTCATATCCTTCTCCAATCGCGGCACCGTTGTCGTCGTGTTCCATATTGCCAATTGTTATCTCGGCAGAAGTTCCGTTATGCTGTTCCATCGCCTGAGTCGAAGCTGCCGGAACGGTTTCCCGATCGGGGGCGGTCTCCCGCTTCAGCACAAGCCTTAACTGATGATTTTCCATGCTCAGCCGATTGTTCTCTTCAAGCAATTGTTTGATAATCTGCTTGAGCGCACTGAATTGGGCATGGAACTCCCCTATCTGGCTATCCAATTGATCCATTTGTTTAAATATATCTTTTTTCTCCAAGTCCCCACCCCAGAGCATCAAGCGCGAGTATCTCTCGCCTGTCAGATTGTTAACGCCGCCGTCTACTTCACGACAACATCATCAAGCGGCAGTTCCTTCGGCTTGCCCGGTACATCAAACAGTGATACATATACGCTCTTCGTGGATGCGTTGATGCCCGTAACCTTGCCTTCTCCGTAAGACGTCACGACGATCTTGCCGATGGCCGGCAATTCCTCGCGTACGCTCTCGTAATTGTCATGCTCATACTTCAAGCAACACATAAGTCTCCCGCATAATCCGGATATCTTGGTCGGATTAAGCGACAGATTTTGATCCTTGGCCATCTTGATCGAGACCGGTTCGAAATCGCCAAGCCACGAAGAGCAGCAGAGCACCCGCCCGCATGGTCCGATACCGCCTAACATCTTCGCCTCGTCCCTTACGCCGATCTGACGCAGCTCGATCCGGGTACGGAATACGCTGGCGAGATCCTTTACCAGCTCGCGGAAGTCGACGCGTCCTTCGGCGGTAAAGTAGAAAATGATTTTATTGCGGTCGAACGTAAATTCGACATCAACCAGCTTCATGCGAAGCTGATGGCTCTTAATCTTGTCAAGACAGGTCGTGAACGCACCCTTAGCGGCGTTGCGATTCTCTTCGACGATCTGAGCGTCAGAATCGCTTGCTATGCGAATAACCTTCTTGAGAGGGAGAACAACATCCGATTCACCGACTTGCTTCTGTCCCACCACCACTTTACCGTATTCGATTCCCCGCGCGGTCTCAACAATAACGTGTTGTTCTTTGTCTACGGGATGTTCGACCGGATCAAAGTAATAGATCTTGCCCGCTTTCTTAAAGCGGACACCGACGACATTATACAAGGATTAGCCCTCCTGTAAGTGTACCAATAATTGCTCAAATGCGAGCTGAGGCGATACGTTCGCCCGAATGCGCTTGCCCGCCTCCAATATATGCTCCATGCAGGATACCCATCCTGCAAAGGAACGGTCGTACGCGTGACTGCTTATCCAATCCAACTGATCTATGAAAACAATCTTGTCCTGCCTTCCGGCCTGGAACTGTGTAAAGTCTTTAAACCATAGTGTAAGCAAAGATAGCAGCATATCCATACCGGCGCTCAAATCCGTCTTGAATAGCTGCTGCTGGGCAGTGATCATCGCCGCGGTGAATCGGGACAAGCTCTCCTTGCCTAATTGTATCACTAGGTTTCTGATTTCTGCAAACTCATTCTGCTGGAGAATTTGTCTAGCTCCGTCGAGTCCCGAGGACAGATGGACGGCTGCTCTTGCAAGAAGCGGAGAAGCCCCCTCCAAGACAAGCTTCTCCAGCATACTTTCCGGCGGGATCGGCAGGAAGGGCACCCACTGCGTTCTCGAACGGATCGTCGGCAATATGGCTTGTCCATTATCCGTAATGAGAATGGCGACAATCGGCGACAAAGGTTCCTCGAGAAATTTCAACAAACTATTGGCCGCCTGCAGCGTCATCGTCTCGGCTCGTTCGACCAAATATACGGTGCGTTCCGTCTCCGTTCCCCGATACGACAGATTTCGCTGCAGCTCTCTGATCTGGTCGATCTTGATGCTCTGTCCATCGGGAGCAATCGTCAGAAGCGCTGTTTGATTGCCATGTTCGAACTTTCTGCATGCCAGGCATTGCCCGCACGCATCCCAGCCATTCGACGTACAGAACAGCGCCTTCGCGAACGCTTGCGCGGTTGCCATTCTCCCTGTCCCCGAAGGGCCGTTGAACAAATAAGCATGGGAGACGCGGCCGCTTTGCAGCGCATGTCTCAAAATGCGCTGCGCCTTCCACTGGCCTTCGGCTTGCTCCAGTCGTTCAAGACTCATATCATTGTCCTTACCTTTCTAAAAGGAGGTTCGCCTAAAACAAAAGATTGATCAAAATCCCGCGGATCTCGCCAATCTTGTTAAGCAGCTCCAATCGTCCTTGCTCGCTGTCGAGCAATTCCTCCGCCATCGACACCAGCGTTTCATCGAGCTCGTCAAGCAGCTTATAGCGCTTTACGCGTCCGCGGCGATCGAAGCCGCGCACTTCTTTAAGTCCTACTCCGCGTTTAACCGTATCCTCCAGAAACTTCTTGACCATGGCCCGATAGAGCTTTAGCTCGCGAACCGTCATCAGCTTGGCCAAACGTTCCCCTTGGTTATGAATGTCCTGCAGCTTCTGCTGCAACTGTTCGTTCGTTCGTTGGGCGTTCTGCTGCACCAGGACATCGGAGAAACTAACCGGTTGAACGGGTCTTCCGCCCGTATCCCCGCTTGTTCGGTTCTGGCCCAAAGGTCGCCAGCTTTGATCGACTCTCATCTACGTCACACCCAATCAGAAGTGTTCGAATCTCTCCACCGGCATGACGAATACCGCCGCGCCGCCAATCTGCACCTCAACGGGGAACGGAATGTAGGAATCCGTCGAGCCGCCCATTGGAGACACCGGCGTAACCAATTGATCGCGTACCTTGCAGTTCGCGCTGATTACTTGAAGCACCTCATGCACGCGCTCATCCTCAATCCCGATCATGAACGTCGTATTTCCCGCACGCAGGAACCCGCCTGTACTTGCCAGCTTCGTCGCACGGAATCCCTCTCTTACAAGCGCATTCGACAACCGGTTGCTATCCTTATCCTGAATGACCGCAATAACTAATTTCATCCTCATTCCCCCTCGTTTAAGATTAAATTAGGTCATCGCCTTTGCGTAACGCGCTGCGCCGCCGAAGGACGGCGACAGCCGTTTCACCTTATCCTATGCATTGGGCTGTTATCGGTTACTGGAACTGCTTGGAGCAACCGTATCCCGCAACCGTCATGATGCCGACAATCGTACGTCCTGCCTATCTGTTCAGTCGGTCCATCAGCACCTGCAGCGCTTCGTCGAATACGTCATCCGGAAGCCTGTCCGCGTTTACTGACACGATCCGTTCCGGAAACCGCTCCAGCAGCATCCGATAGCCTTCTCTTACACGCTCATGGAAGGAATGACGCTCCAGATCGAGACGATTGATCTCTCTGTCCGCTGCCGCATTGATTCGGGAGAGTCCCACCTCAGGCGACACGTCCAGGAACAAAGTTAGTTCCGGCATGATATCTTGTATGGCGAATGTGTTGATCTCCCATACTGCGTCCATCCCAAGACCTCTCGCATGGCCCTGATAAGCCAAACTGCTGTCGACGAACCGATCGCAGATTACGATGGCGCCTTGTTCGAGCGCCGGCATTACCTTCTCCACCAGATGCTGCCTTCGTGAAGCCGCATACAACAACGCTTCGGTTCTTGCATCCATCGCCGTATGCGCAGGATCCAGAATCACGGTCCGAATCTGCTCCGCGATCGGAATGCCGCCCGGCTCGCGCGTCGTCATCACATCCCATCCCTTCTGCCGAAGCGCATGGGAGAGACGCTGGATCAGCGTTGTTTTACCTGATCCTTCGCCGCCTTCTATAGTAATGAAGTTTCCTTTAGTCAACTTGCCGTTTCCCCTAACCTACTTGACTTGTACTCTTATTTATTGTAACAAAGCGGACGTGACACCACAACGAAATTCGTTGAATCATGCGCTTTTTCGAGCTTTAGCCCCCAGGTTTTTCCTCATAGACAGCAATTGTGTCCATTCCGGAGTCGACTGCTCCCTGAAAATTGGCTCTTCCGGAAGCTAATCTCTCAATTTCATCTGCCATCGCAATCGTCAATCTCTCTCCTGCATACAATAGCGGAATACCCGGCGGATACGGAACAACCATCTCGGCGACACGGCGGCCTACTGCATCTCGAAGCGGCAAACGGATGCTGGGCTGGTTCCGGTACCATCCTCCGCCGAACGACACAGGCTCTTCTAATTCAGTCGCAGCCCATACTGCCGAGCTCGCTAAATGCCTAATTTCAACTTCTTCCTTTGCTGATCGTTTCATGTTGGGCGCAATGTCATCCATTTCACTTACAATTGCTTGATGTATGGATGTTATGGAATCTCTCAACCGCTCCATATGCTCATCGCCAGTACCAATCCCGATCAGCAGCACCACGTATAAGTTATCCGACATCTCCGCCCAACAGCCCTTCTCTTCGAGCAGCTGCTGCAGTTGCTTGCCGGTTAGAGTTCCGGTCGAATCATGAAGCACGATTCTAAGCGGATCCCGCTGAAGCGAAGTATGCTCTATCATCACGCTCCTGTCATGCTTGCTACTGACGGTTGCATCCGTTAAGGCGGCTTCTTGAAGGAACAGCTTACCAGCCTTCAGCCAAGCACGGAATGTTCGGGCATGAGCTAAGGCAGGCTGGAACAGCTCCTCTTGAAAAGAAGCTATCATTGCTCGGGAAATATCGAGCGATGCCATAATCGGAAACGACGGACTGGAGCTCTGAACGATAGCCAGCGCTTGCTTCAAGCGATCCAGGTTTATTCGATTACCCTGAATATGGAGCATGGCTCCCATCGTAAGAGCAGGCAGCGTCTTATGAGTCGATTGCACAGCCGCATCCGCTCCCGCTTGCATCGCCGACCGCGGGAACTCACGATGTTGACCGTAATGGGCTCCATGGGCCTCGTCCACCAGCAGCGGAACACCGTATTGATGCGCCGTCTCCGCATATCGATTTAATTGCTCACCCATGCCATAGTAATTGGGATTCGATAAGAAGACTGCTTTCGCTTGCGGGTGACGTTTCAGCGCTGCTTCTATCCCGCTAAGAGAGGGGATTACAGCAAGCCCAGAACCTGCATCGCGCTGTGGACTAACGAAAACGGCCGAAGCTCCCGCGAGTTTCAATCCATTAATGACCGACTTATGTACATTCCGCTGCACGATCACCAGATCACCAGGATCACATACTGCTAGCAGCATAGCCAGATTGCCCGATGTGCTTCCTCCAACCAGAAAAAAAGTTGCTTCTGCATGAAAGCTTTGCGCAGCCAAAATCTGCGCCTCTTGGATCGCCGCCTCGGGATGATGCAAATCATCCGTAGAGGATAATTCCGTCAAATCGATCCCCATAATGGCATCATAGGTTTGCCTAAAGGCTTCTATTGTATTACCTGTTGAAGTGTTTGCTGCGGCTCCAAGCTCCTGCCATACCTGTCCATTCTGATGTCCCGGTACATGAAAGCTTCGCGGCCTGCTGATCGCATGTTTTTTTAATGCTTCATATATAGGTGCATTTATAGGGTTCATTTAGTTGCAATCCCTTCTTAGCCCATAGGGCGGTGTCTGCCTACATTGTAGCGAATGAAAGCACACTCGTAAACGTTGACCGGGAGCAAGGTGAAACGGCTGTTGCCGTCTTTTGGCATTGCAGCGCGTTTCATTCCGAGATTTATAGGTCAAGTATGGAGAAAACTTATACTTTCCTATAATTCAAGAAAAAAAGCAGCCTCTTTATTAGAAGCCGCTTTAAGCATTTTTCTCAACGAGCAATTGTTTCATCTGATGAATAAAAAAAGGATATTTGGCGTCTTGAACGTCGGTCTGTACCATCTCCGTCTCACAATCCTCGCATATGAAACCAGTTACGATAACAATCCCTTCGCCCTCCGCCTTGGGCCTTCCACAAATGATGCAATGGTGATCGCGAAATTCGTTCATTCCAATCCCCGCTTTCTATCGCCATCGTCTTTACCTACTATTATGGCACATAGTCTATTGAAATATACTTGTTTCATGTGAAAATCTTCTAAAGAAGTCTTTCGAGGATGTGCGCCTGCGCGCAACGGTAGTTTTTCTCGTTATCGTATGCCAGATCTGGGCGATTGGTGATTCCTGAGCCCAAATTTGTAGTGCACAACTGTCTATTGCATGCCGATAAATGTAAGGAAGAGGATTGTAAATTCCGGAGAAGAGGACAATCATCCTATGAAGCAATCATTATCCCAGCAACAGAATGCCACTATATATCAGTATCAGCTTGTTAAAAGAGTCATGGTGAGACCCGAGCTGGTTACCAGCCATCTCATTATTGCAGGCATCTTCCTTGGCATCCAGATGCTTGCCTATGGCATGAACGGACTGTTTGCCTGGCTGTTCGGATTCGCAGCTATTCAGCTGCTTCATATCCTTATTTTATTAGTAACCTTCATTCAGGTAGATGAAGCAGCCGATCGCAAATGGATTTGGCGTATTATCCCTCCATGGATCGGATTCAAGCCGGCTAACGACATTACTTTGCATCTGTTCCGCCGGGTTCATCGCCATCTCTTTTGGCTGGGACTATGCGTTATCGGCGTTGTGTACCCTTGGGCGACGCCTGCGCTCATGATTAGCCTTATAAGCTGGCATACATGGCTGCTCGTACCTCGGATGCTGCTGTCTCTATCCTTCCGCAAGCAGCGCAAGGACGGCGTCCTGCGCCTAGAGTCCAAAGAAGCTTCGTACTATCATCGTTAAGTTTGTCTTCAAATCCAACTTTTGCCCTCATGGCCCGTAAGGGTAGTGGGGCTTTTTGTTTAGAGCAATTATGTTGGTATTTGCGGGATATGGTGCGGTTGGAGCTCAGTATGTCGCTCTCACCGACTTATTTAAGAGAAATGGTGCGGTTGGTGCTCAGTAGGTCGGCGACGCCAGCTTATTTACGGAAAATGATGCGTTTGGTGCGCAGTACGTCGGTCTCACCGACTTATTTAAGAGAAATGGTGCGGTTGGTGCTCAGTAAGTCGCTGTCGCCGACTTATTTACGGAAAATGATGCGTTTGGAGCCCAGTAGGTCGGTCTCACCGACTTATTTTCGAGTAATCATGGATTTTGGAGGCAGTATGTCGGTGTCGCCGACGTAGTCGCAGTAATTGGTTTGTTCAGTTGGCAGGTTGTCGGCGTGAGCGACAACCGTTGCTTGGCGATGTCCATTCCGCACCGGGAGTGAATTAGCTTCGAAGCAATCGCATCCACGGTCGGCGTCTGAACCTACCTCTAAAGCCGGGCCAGCATCGTCGAGTTGCATCGATCAGAGGGTTCGGACACTCTCCCAGCTATAGGGAGAGGAACGTCGCCCAGGGACGGTTGGATAGGCACAGCCTCCATCCAACCGTCCCTGAACGCACAAAAAACCTGCCGCATTAATCTGCGGCAGGTCGTTTTGTGCTTGGCGACGTCCTACTCTCCCAGGACCCTGCGGTCCAAGTACCATCGGCGCTGGAGGGCTTAACGGTCGTGTTCGGTATGGGAACGCGTGGTTCCCCTCCGCCATCGCCACCAAACGTAGCGTGGATTGCACGCTGAAAACTGGATACGAAAGTGTGCTGAATCTTTAGCTTGCTTACCGGTTGTATGACCAAGTAAGCGATTAGGATAAGCCCTCGACCGATTAGTATTCGTCAGCTCCACACATTGCTGTGCTTCCACCCCGAACCTATCAACCTCGTCGTCTTCAAGGGGTCTTACATACTGGGAAATCTCATCTTGAGGGGGGCTTCACGCTTAGATGCTTTCAGCGCTTATCCCGTCCGTACTTGGCTACCCAGCGGTGCTCCTGGCGGAACAACTGGTACACCAGCGGTACGTCCATCCCGGTCCTCTCGTACTAAGGACAGCTCCTCTCAAATTTCCTACGCCCGCGACAGATAGGGACCGAACTGTCTCACGACGTTCTGAACCCAGCTCGCGTACCGCTTTAATGGGCGAACAGCCCAACCCTTGGGACCTACTTCAGCCCCAGGATGCGATGAGCCGACATCGAGGTGCCAAACCTCCCCGTCGATGTGGACTCTTGGGGGAGATAAGCCTGTTATCCCCAGGGTAGCTTTTATCCGTTGAGCGATGGCCCTTCCATTCGGTACCACCGGATCACTAAGCCCGACTTTCGTCCCTGCTCGACTTGTAGGTCTCGCAGTCAAGCTCCCTTATGCCTTTGCACTCTTCGAATGATTTCCAACCATTCTGAGGGAACCTTTGGGCGCCTCCGTTACATTTTAGGAGGCGACCGCCCCAGTCAAACTGCCCGCCTGACACGGTCCCCGTACCGGATTCACGGTACCAGGTTAGAACTCCGATACGATCAGGGTGGTATCCCAACGGCGCCTCCACCGAAGCTGGCGCTCCGGCTTCAAAGGCTCCCACCTATCCTGTACAGATCGTACCAAAGTCCAATATCAAGCTGCAGTAAAGCTCCATGGGGTCTTTCCGTCTTGTCGCGGGTAACCTGCATCTTCACAGGTATTAAAATTTCACCGGATCTCTCGTTGAGACAGCGCCCAATTCGTTACGCCATTCGTGCGGGTCAGAATTTACCTGACAAGGAATTTCGCTACCTTAGGACCGTTATAGTTACGGCCGCCGTTTACTGGGGCTTCGGTTCACAGCTTCGGGTTGCCCCTAACCGCTCCCCTTAACCTTCCAGCACCGGGCAGGCGTCAGCCCGTATACTTCGCCTTACGGCTTCGCACAGACCTGTGTTTTTGCTAAACAGTCGATTGGGCCTTTTCACTGCGGCCCCCTCGGGCTATTCACCCTACCGAGGCACCCCTTCTCCCGAAGTTACGGGGTCATTTTGCCGAGTTCCTTAACGAGAGTTCTTCCGCGCGCCTTAGCATGCTCTGCTCGCCTACCTGTGTCGGTTTGCGGTACGGGCACCATCACCTGGCTAGAGGCTTTTCTTGACAGCCGGAGTACATGACCTTCGCTACTGCAATTTTCGCTCCCCATCACAGCCCAGCCTAACGACTTGCGGATTTGCCTACAAGTCAGCCTCACTGCTTGGACGGGCTATTCCATCAGCCCGCGTCACTGCCCTTCTGTGTCACCCCATTGCTCATAACGGCTTACGGTGGTACAGGAATTTCAACCTGTTGTCCTTCCACTACGCCTTTCGGCCTCGCGTTAGGTCCCGACTTACCCTGAGTGGACGAGCCTTCCTCAGGAACCCTTAGGCTTTCGGCGGACAAGATTCTCACTTGTCTTTTCGTTACTCATACCGGCATTCTCACTTGAATACAGTCCACCAGTCCTCACGGTCCAACTTCAATCCGTATTCAACGCTCCCCTACCCAAGTAAATCCAAAGGATTTACGTTGCCATAGCTTCGGTGGTGTGTTTAGCCCCGTTACATTTTCGGCGCAGAGTCACTCGACCAGTGAGCTATTACGCACTCTTTAAATGGTGGCTGCTTCTAAGCCAACATCCTGGTTGTCTGTGCAACTCCACATCCTTTCCCACTTAACACACACTTGGGGACCTTAGCTGATGATCTGGGCTGTTTCCCTCTTGACAATGGATCTTAGCACTCACTGTCTGACTCCCGGTAAGCATGTCAATGGCATTCGGAGTTTGACTAGACTTGGTAACCCTTGGCGGGCCCCGCACCCAATCAGTGCTCTACCTCCACGACACTCATAACCGAGGCTAGCCCTAAAGCTATTTCGGGGAGAACCAGCTATCTCCGAGTTCGATTGGAATTTCTCCGCTACCCCCACCTCATCCCCGCACTTTTCAACGTGCGTGGGTTCGGGCCTCCAGTGCGTGTTACCGCACCTTCACCCTGGACAGGGGTAGATCACACGGTTTCGGGTCTACGACCACGTACTTAAGCGCCCTATTCAGACTCGCTTTCGCTGCGGCTCCGGCTTTCCACCTTAACCTTGCACGTAATCGTAACTCGCCGGTTCATTCTACAAAAGGCACGCCATCACCCATTGATCGGGCTCTGACTTCTTGTAAGCGCACGGTTTCAGGTTCTTTTTCACTCCGCTCCCGCGGTGCTTTTCACCTTTCCCTCACGGTACTGCTTCACTATCGGTCACCAGGGAGTATTTAGCCTTGGCAGATGGTCCTGCCGGATTCCGACGGGGTTTCACGTGTCCCGCCGTACTCAGGATACACCTCGGAGAGAATGGACTTTTGGTTACAGGGCTTTTACCTGCTATGGCGGGCCTTTCCAGACCTCTTCGCCTAATCCATTCCTTTGTAACTCCATGTGAGATGTCCTACAACCCCAAGGAGCAAGCTCCTTGGTTTGGGCTAATCCGCGTTCGCTCGCCGCTACTGACGGAATCACTTTTGTTTTCTCTTCCTCGGGGTACTTAGATGTTTCAGTTCCCCCGGTATGCCTCTACCCAACCTATGTATTCAGTTGAGAGTAACTGGACATTACTCCAGCTGGGTTTCCCCATTCGGAAATCCCCGGATCAAAGCCTGCTTACGGCTCCCCGAGGCGGTATCGTTGTTCGCCACGTCCTTCTTCGGCTCCTGGTGCCTAGGCATCCTCCGTGCGCTCTTACTAGCTTAACCTAGTATTTTCGACGAACTGCATTGCTGCAGCCATCTGTTAATCCAGCTAAAGGATGTTCAGCAGAAGATTTTCATCTTCTATTTACTTTCGTTATCCAGTTTTCAAGGTGCAAATTCGCACATGCTCCCTAAGGGGATGTGCTTGGTGGAGCCAAGCGGGATCGAACCGCTGACCTCCTGCTTGCAAGGCAGGCGCTCTCCCAGCTGAGCTATGGCCCCGTAATGGGATCAACACTTCAGTGATGATAATGGTGGGCCTTAGTGGACTCGAACCACCGACCTCACCCTTATCAGGGGTGCGCTCTAACCAGCTGAGCTAAAGGCCCTTGGGTATGATTACGCTTGTGAAAGAGGATTAGTCTTTCAAAACTGACAACGAGCGAGCAACTTCCTGCCTGAGAGTTACTGCTATGGAAGCAATGCTTCCTATCCAGTCATCATCGTGACTGGGTATATCCTTAGAAAGGAGGTGATCCAGCCGCACCTTCCGATACGGCTACCTTGTTACGACTTCACCCCAATCATCTACCCCACCTTCGGCGGCTGGCTCCCTTGCGGGTTACCCCACCGACTTCGGGTGTTGTAAACTCTCGTGGTGTGACGGGCGGTGTGTACAAGACCCGGGAACGTATTCACCGCGGCATGCTGATCCGCGATTACTAGCAATTCCGACTTCATGCAGGCGAGTTGCAGCCTGCAATCCGAACTGAGACCAGCTTTGATAGGATTGGCTCCACCTCGCGGTTTCGCTTCCCGTTGTACTGGCCATTGTAGTACGTGTGTAGCCCAGGTCATAAGGGGCATGATGATTTGACGTCATCCCCACCTTCCTCCGGTTTGTCACCGGCAGTCACCTTAGAGTGCCCATCCGAAATGCTGGCAACTAAGATCAAGGGTTGCGCTCGTTGCGGGACTTAACCCAACATCTCACGACACGAGCTGACGACAACCATGCACCACCTGTCTCCTCTGTCCCGAAGGAAAGCCCTATCTCTAGGACGGTCAGAGGGATGTCAAGACCTGGTAAGGTTCTTCGCGTTGCTTCGAATTAAACCACATACTCCACTGCTTGTGCGGGTCCCCGTCAATTCCTTTGAGTTTCAGTCTTGCGACCGTACTCCCCAGGCGGAATGCTTAATGTGTTAACTTCGGCACCAAGGGTATCGAAACCCCTAACACCTAGCATTCATCGTTTACGGCGTGGACTACCAGGGTATCTAATCCTGTTTGCTCCCCACGCTTTCGCGCCTCAGCGTCAGTTACAGCCCAGAAAGTCGCCTTCGCCACTGGTGTTCCTCCACATCTCTACGCATTTCACCGCTACACGTGGAATTCCACTTTCCTCTTCTGCACTCAAGTCCACCAGTTTCCAGTGCGAACCAGGGTTGAGCCCCAGCCTTAAACACCAGACTTAATGAACCGCCTGCGCGCGCTTTACGCCCAATAATTCCGGACAACGCTTGCCCCCTACGTATTACCGCGGCTGCTGGCACGTAGTTAGCCGGGGCTTTCTTCTCAGGTACCGTCACCTTGAGAGCAGTTACTCTCCCAAGCGTTCTTCCCTGGCAACAGAGCTTTACGATCCGAAAACCTTCATCACTCACGCGGCGTTGCTCCGTCAGGCTTTCGCCCATTGCGGAAGATTCCCTACTGCTGCCTCCCGTAGGAGTCTGGGCCGTGTCTCAGTCCCAGTGTGGCCGATCACCCTCTCAGGTCGGCTACGCATCGTCGCCTTGGTGAGCCGTTACCTCACCAACTAGCTAATGCGCCGCAGGTCCATCCAACAGTGACAGATTGCTCCGTCTTTCCCGATTCGGCCATGCGACCAAATCGCGTATCCGGTATTAGCATTCGTTTCCGAATGTTATCCCGGTCTGTCGGGCAGGTTACCTACGTGTTACTCACCCGTCCGCCGCTAAGCATCAGAGGTGCAAGCACCTCATCAACTCCGCTCGACTTGCATGTATTAGGCACGCCGCCAGCGTTCGTCCTGAGCCAGGATCAAACTCTCCATTAAAGTGTTTGACTTGCTCATTACGTTGTTGCTATCCAAACTTCCTCCTTGGACAAGCCAAATTCGAAAGTTTGTTATTCGATTCAATCTTGCGATTGTATCGGGCAGTTTCGCTCGTTGTTCAGTTTTCAAAGAACAATCTTTTCTTTCGTTGCCGGCGTCAATCTCTCGCGGCGACAAGAAATAATATATCACGAACGCCTATTGGATTGCAAGTGTTTTTTTAAATTAATTTAATTTCAACGTTTTAACCGTTCCAAGCGAAGCCCTCTCCTTAATCTATCTCGAACTTTTTTCATTCCATGGTAAAAAAATAAAAGCAAACCGTATCGTCCGCCGATGATTCCGGTCTCCGATAGGCTTGCCCTTATGATGCGCTATTTCAACACTTCTTTAATATGGAACTGCCGCTCGATAACCAGGTTGACAATCTTGCCGTCAATGGACACCCATGGCCGCGTCGGATGGGTACGGTCCGAGAAGACGATCTCGCCGATCCGTTCATCGCTAAGTCTGACGATGGTTCCATTATGGAACTGCGTCACTTTCTCCACGAACGTTCTGACATAGCCAGGATCCAGCTTTCCGAAAGCATCGCTCAATATTTGCTCCAATACAAGGTATGGAGAGACGGCCTTCTTGTAGCCCCTGTTTAGCGTCATCGCATGGAATATATCCGCAATGCTCACGATCTTTGCATATGGATGAATTTGGCTGGCATCTATGCCAAGCGGGTAACCCGTGCCGTCGACCTTCTCATGATGCTGAAGCGCCGTCAGCTTGACGCCTTCATTAAGCGCTGCAACGTTCTTTAGCAACTGATAGCCCAGGACGGTATGCCGCTTCATCTCCTCTTGCTCAACGGCCGTCAGCGGGGTAGGCTTGGACAGAATCGATTTATCGATGCGCACATTGCCAATATCCTTAAGAAGACCGGCGAGCGCTACCTGCATCCAATCCTTCTGCGGAAGTCCCCCCCACTGAGCGATCAGATAGGAGGTCATCGCGGAAGTCACGTTATTGTGAAGCAGATAGTCGCGTTCCTGGAATACTCTTGGCGCGAAGGTGAGCACCTTGTACTCCGATATCCGGCCCAAGAGCTTCTCGAGCTGCACTCGAAGATCCATGACAGGCATTCCCTGCCCGGTCACATAGTTGTTGAACAGCCTCCTGAGCACCTCGATCATCTTTTCGTACTCTTGCTGGAAGGGAGTCACCGGCTGCTGTACAGGTTGTGCCGCCTGTGCCGGCTGGGCTTCCGGCGGAATTGCATCGCCGTAGTCGACCATAACGGTATTCACCAAGAAGGCTTGCAGAATATCCAGTTCCTTCGTTGTAATAATTCTCCCTTTGTGAAACAATATGCCGCCGAGCGGGGTGAGAACATCCTCCCCGATCTTATCGCCCATCTTAAGCTGCGCAACCGCTACTGCGACCATCCTATTCCCCTCCCCCGCGAACAAAGCGCAGGATCAATGTTTAACAAATCCGACTGCCGCTGATTCCTTATTCGGATTCCGAGCCTTCTACGTCCTGTTCGTCCTCGGACGAAGCCACTTCTTCTTCGCTCCGCGCAACGCGAGTGACAGTCGCAACCGTATCGTCTTCGCGCGTATTGATCAGCTTGACGCCTTGCGTATTCCGTCCCATCGTGGAGATTCCTTCCATGCTGGTCCGTATCAAAGTGCCAAGCGCCGTCATTATCATCAGATCCTCGTCGTTCTCGACAACCTTAAGGGAAACGATCGGGCCGTTTTTGTCTGTAACGTTAAGCGTCTTAATCCCCTTGCCGCCACGGTTCTGGATCCGATACTCGCCGACCGGCGTACGCTTGCCGTAGCCCTTGGCCGTAACGATAAGCACATCCTTGTCAAGTACAACTACGTCCATGTCAATGACCGTATCGTCATCGTCCAGACCAATGCCCTTAACGCCGGTAGCCGACCGTCCCATGGACCTAACATCGTCTTCCGAGAAACGGATGGACATGCCTTGGGCGGTACCCATGATGATCTCTTGGTTGCCGTCCGTCAGCTTCACGCCGATCAAGTCGTCATCTTCGCGCAAGGAGATCGCGATTAGTCCCACTTTGCGGATATTAATATAATCGTCAAGCGGCGTTTTCTTGACCACGCCTTGTCTTGTCGCGAAGAACAGATAATGATCCGCGTCGAACGCTTGAACCGGGATGACGGCGTTAACCGTCTCGCCCTGCTCAATCTGAATCAGGTTAATAATCGGCGTTCCCCGCGCTGTACGGCTGAGATCCGGAATTTCATAGGCTTTGAGCTTATACACCTTGCCTTTGTTCGTAAAGAACAACAGGAAGTGATGCGTATTCGATACGAAGAGATGCTCGACGAAGTCATGCTCCTTCGTATCCATGCCTACAACGCCCTTACCCCCGCGCTTCTGGCTGCGATACGTCGTCACTGGGAGACGCTTGATGTAGCCGGAGTGCGTAATGGAGATGATTACGTCTTCGCGAGGAATGAGGTCCTCATCCAGAATTTCTTCGTCGCTGGCCGTGATCTCCGTGCGGCGTTCGTCGCCGAACCGCTCTTTGATCTCATTAAGCTCTGTGCTGATGATATCGAGCACAAGCTGCTCGTCCGCAAGAATAGCCTTGTACTCGGCAATCTTGGCCAAAAGCTCGGCATATTCCGCCTCGATTTTGTCCCGCTCCAGTCCGGTCAGACGCTGCAGGCGCATATCCAGAATCGCTTGCGCTTGCTCGTGGCTGAGGGAGAAACGGGTAATCAAACCTTCGCGCGCTTCTTCCGTCGTACGCGATCCGCGAATAAGCGCGATGACCTCGTCGAGGTTGTCGAGCGCGATCCGCAAGCCTTCCAGAATATGCGCGCGCGCCTCGGCCTTCTTGAGGTCGTATTCTGTACGGCGTCTTATGACTTCGATCTGATGCTGCAAATAATGATACAGCATGTCGCGCAAATTCAGCGTCTTTGGCTCGCCATTTACAAGCGCTAGCATGTTAATGCCGAAGTTCGACTGCAATTGCGTATGCTTGTACAAGTTGTTTAGCACGACGCTCGGATTGACGTCGCGGCGAAGCTCGATGACGACCCGCATGCCGTTACGGTCGGATTCGTCGCGCAGATCGGTAATGCCCTCGATCTTCTTTTCGCGCACCAGCTCCGCGATCTTTTCAACCAGTCTCGCCTTAATGACCTGGTAAGGCAGCTCGTGAACAATAATACGCGCTTTGCCGTTGTTCTCCTCGATCGTCGCGCGGGCGCGCATCGTTACCGAGCCGCGGCCCGTCAAATAAGCCTGGCGAATGCCCGATAGCCCCATGACATAAGCGGCCGTCGGGAAGTCCGGTCCTTTGACATATTCCATCAGCTCTAGCGAAGTAATGTCCGGATTGCGGATAAGCGCCTGAGCGCCGTCAATAACCTCATTCAGGTTATGCGGAGGTATATTCGTCGCCATGCCTACGGCGATGCCCGTTACCCCGTTTACCAGCAGGTTCGGGAATCGGGAAGGCAGTACGACGGGCTCTTGTTCTTCGCCATCATAGTTTGGAGCGAAGTCGATCGTTTCTTTGTTAATATCGCGAAGCAGCTCCATAGCCATCTTGGACAGACGTGCTTCGGTATAACGCATAGCCGCCGCCATATCGCCGTCGATGGAACCGAAGTTGCCGTGCCCGTCTACGAGCATATAACGCATGGAGAAGTCCTGCGCCATCCGAACCATGGATTCGTAGACCGCCGAATCGCCGTGCGGGTGGTACTTGCCGATGACTTCCCCTACAATTCTCGCCGATTTCTTATGCGGCTTGTCCGGAGACATGCCGAGCTCCGACATTGCGAACAGAATACGGCGATGCACCGGCTTAAGCCCGTCGCGCACATCCGGCAACGCGCGGCTCACGATAATACTCATCGCGTAATCCATGAAGGAGTCGCGCATCTCCGTACCGATATCGCGGTCTGTCACTGACATTCTTTGTTCTTCCGCCATGCTTTACCTCCCTGACGTCATCTATCTGGTGAATCGTCAACCATTCCTAGTTCTATCTTTAACATTTAATTCTTGCATAAACCTGTTGTGCCGTTATGACAGCAACCGCTAGGGCTGCTCCATTTGGCGGAATCGCCTGTTCCGGACCCATTGTTAAAAATAGGCCTTTCCTCAAGCTCCGAACGCGAAAAATGGTCATAGATTAAATAGACCCAACTTTTATTATACCATTCATTCCATAGTCTGTCTTGCCCAGGAGCCGGGTGATAAAAGAAAAAGATGTCGCTTATTCGGCGCCGTTCCACCGCTTCGAGAACTCCGGCATCCTGCAGGAACTATCCCATAGAAAGAGGTGAATCCCCTGGCTATCCAACGTGTCAGAAGCAAGTGGGCAAAAACAAAAGTGCTCCTGCGCTCTGCCGAAATGCACAGCTACATCCCGCTGACGAAGCGGTACAGCCGCGAATCTCTGCATCGCATGCTGCAAGAGTACGAGATGGTCTACGTGAAGCCCGTCAGCGGCACACACGGCAACGGAGTCATCCGGGTTGAGCGTACAGGAGGGCAAGGGGGCGGCTACCGCTTCCACCACGGAACGACGGAACGTTATGGAGCCAGCTTCGATTCCTTGTTCGAAGCGTTAAATTCCTATGCGGGCCGCAAGGGTTATATCGTGCAGAAGGGCATTCAACTGCTCAAGCATCAGGGCCGCCGCTTTGACTTGCGCGTCATGGTGCAAAAAAATTTAAGCAACCAATGGGAAACCTCCGGCATTATCGGGAGACTCGCGCCTCCTCGCAAAATCATAACCAACTACCATGGCGGCGGAACGATAATATCATTTGAGAGACTGCTGTCCTCTCATCTGTCCGCCTCCGAGATGAGCGCGCTCCAAGCAAGGCTTAAGAGGCTTGGCGTCAAGATCGGCAAGCAGTTGCAAACGGCCTATCCCGGTCTCAAGGAGCTTGGCGTCGATGTCGCCATCGATACAAAGTTCCACCCTTGGGTACTGGAAGTGAACACGAAGCCACATCCCTATATTTTCAACAAGCTGGCCGACAAGTCGATGCACCGCAAAGTAACCCGATATGCAGCAGCCTATGGAGGAATCAAACGCAAAAAGCATTAACCCCCCTGTACAGTCCTTGAGAAGAAAAGCAGCCCCCGTCATGGGTGGCTGCTTCCGCTTAGATATCCAGATTTGCGTATCTGGCATACTTCTGAATGAATTCGCGCCGGGGCTCGACGTTGTCGCCCATCAGCGTATCGAAGATCGTATCGGCTTCGATCGCGTCCTGGATCGACACCTGGAGCATAGAACGGCTCTCGGGATCCATCGTCGTCTCCCACAGCTGGGTGGCGTCCATCTCTCCGAGACCTTTGTAGCGCTGGATATTTACCTTCACGCCTTCGCCGAACTCCGCGAGGATCACGTCGCGCTCCTTCTCCGTCAAGGCGTAGCGGACAACCTTGTTGCGCTCGATCTTAAAGAGCGGCGGCTGCGCGATGTAGACGAAGCCCGCTTCGATAATCTCCCTCATGTAGCGGTAGAAAAACGTTAGCAGCAGCGTACGAATATGCGCGCCGTCGACGTCGGCGTCCGTCATGATGATGATCTTATGGTAACGGGCCTTCGAGATTTCGAAGTCGTCGCTGATGCCCGTGCCTAGCGCCGTAATAATCGCACGAATCTCGGCATTGCCGAGAATGCGGTCCAGGCGGGCTTTCTCTACGTTCAGGATTTTGCCCCTGAGCGGAAGTATCGCTTGGAAATGACGATCGCGCCCTTGCTTGGCAGATCCGCCCGCGGAGTCTCCTTCGACGATATACAGTTCGCTGATTGCCGCGTCCTTGGAGGAGCAGTCGGCCAGCTTGCCCGGGAGCGATCCAACCTCGAGCGCGCTCTTACGACGCGTCAGCTCGCGTGCCTTGCGCGCCGCTTCGCGCGCGCGCGCGGCTTGGAGGCCTTTCTCCACGATGCGACGGGATACGCCAGGATTCTCTTCGAGGAACTCCTGGAACTTCTCGGCGAAGAACGACTCTACGATGCCCCGAACCTCGCTGTTGCCCAGCTTCGTCTTCGTCTGTCCCTCGAATTGCGGTTCGGGGATCTTTACGGAGATGATCGCGGTGAGGCCCTCCCGCACGTCGTCGCCCGAGAAGTTGGAATCGTTGTCCTTGATGAGATTCGTTTTGCGCGCGTAATCGTTAATGATCCGCGTCAGCGCGCTCTTGAAGCCGGATTCATGCGTACCGCCCTCATGCGTATTGATGTTATTGGCAAAGGAGTAAATGTTCTCCGTGTAGCTGTCGTTATATTGCAGCGCGACTTCGACCTGGATATGGTCCTTCGAGCCCTCTACATAGATTGGAGTCTCATGCAGCGCCTCGCGATTGCGGTTCAGGAACAAAACGAACTCGTTCAGACCGCCGTCGTATTTAAACGAATTGGACACGTCCGTACGCTCGTCCGTCAGCGTAATCTCGATGCCCTTGTTCAGAAACGCCAGCTCGCGAATACGGGACTGAAGCGTCTCGTAGTCGAATACCGTCGTCTCCGTAAAAATCTCGGGATCCGGCAGGAAGGTTACCTTTGTGCCCGTCTCCTCGGATTCGCCCACGACCTTGATATCGTATTGGGGAATGCCTCTGCGGTATTCCTGCTGATAGAGTTTGCCATGGAGTTTAACCTGCACGATGACAGACTCCGACAGGGCATTGACGACCGACACGCCTACGCCGTGCAGACCGCCGGATACTTTATATCCCTCGCCGCCGAACTTGCCGCCGGCATGAAGAACGGTCATGACAACCTCGAGCGTCGACTTCTGCAGCTTCGTGTTCATCCCGACCGGGATTCCGCGTCCGTTGTCGATAACGGTAATGCTGTTGTTCTCGTGCACGATCACGTCGATCTTGTCGCAATAGCCGGCCAGCGCTTCGTCGATACTGTTGTCGACTACCTCCCATACGAGATGGTGAAGACCCTTTCCGCTGGTGGAGCCGATATACATCCCCGGACGTTTGCGGACGGCCTCCAACCCTTCAAGAACCTGTATCTGACTCTCGTCATACGTGTTCTGTTCCAAAGTCATGCAAGCTCACTGCTCCTCTCGACTGCTCTTCCTATTGCTTATCCATTCGCCGCGAAATGATGGGCTCGTTTCTTGAGCGTTGAGGATGATATGGGCGAATAGTAGATTTTCTTCTTTGTGACGACGATAGACTTCGGCTCTTCTTCGCCGATCGTCTCCACGTCCTTGCGCTTATGGGCTCCCGCGACGAATTGCTTGGACAGCTTGGAGGACTGCTCAATGGATATATCAAAGATGGCTACGAGCTCTACGGCCCTGATAATCTTTTCTCCGCCCAGATGGATGTACATGTCTCCTCCAGCCCCCTGTTCATCTCGTTATACGGTGACTCTGCCTTCTCGCACATAATAGATACCGGCATCGTGGAGCTTGCTCGTGTTGACGCTCTCCAGGCCGGTCGTTGTAATAAAGGTCTGAACCTTGCTTTGAAAAGTTTCGATGAGCTGCGTCTGACGGTTCTGATCCAGCTCCGACAGAACATCATCGAGCAAGAGCAGCGGATATTCCCCGATCTCCTCATGAATCAGCTCGATCTCGGCAAGCTTCAGCGACAAAGCAGTAGTGCGCTGCTGCCCTTGCGAGCCGAATATCTGCGCTTCCTTGCCATTGATGAAGAAGGCCAAATCGTCGCGATGAGGTCCGGCAAGCGTGACCCCTCTCCGAATCTCCTGATCTTTCACTTGTGATAACTTTAACATAAATTGATCAAATAAAACAGGTTCATCTTGCGTCGTGTCCACATCGAAGGAGGGTCGATACTCAATCGTCAGCTTCTCCGAACCGTTCGTAATGCCGGCATGGATCTGTTCCGCGAAGATTTGCAATTTATGTATAAAGTGTTTCCTTTTTTTCATAATTTTAACACCGAGCTCGGCAAGCTGCATATTCCACACTTCCATCATCGTCGCGTTGACAGTCCCCGGACCTGCACTTTTCAGGTAGTTGTTTCGCTGCTGAAGCACCTTGCCGTATTGCTGAAGCGTATAAAGATAGCCGGGCTGCACCTGCCCGATCTCCATGTCCAGAAATCGGCGGCGCACGCCCGGCGTGCCCTTGACTATCTCGAGATCCTCCGGCGCGAACATGACGACGTTAACGGAACCGATGAAATCGCTCAGCTTGCGCTGCTCCAGCCCGTTGATCTTCGCCTTCTTGCCCTGCGAGGAGAACAGCAAATCGAGGGTGATGCTGCCGTACCGCTTATCCACCGCCCCCGATATTCTCGCGGAATCGCCTTGCCAACCGATCAGTTCTTTGTCCTTGGACGTGCGATGCGACTTCGACAGCGCAAGTACAAAGATGGCTTCCAGCAGATTCGTTTTGCCTTGGGCGTTTGGACCCAAAAAGACGTTAACCTTGTTCGGAGTTGCAAGATCGAGGCCGGCATAATTCCGGTAATTGCTCAATTCGATATTCGTCAGAAACACGTTTCGTTCCTCCCGGTGCTTCGCCTATTCGCGCGTGACGACAAACATGCCTTGCCCTTCGACTTCCACTTTGTCGCCAGCGTAAAGCTTGCGGCCCCGGCGATTGTCGGCCTCCCCGTTAATGTGGATAACCGTCTCCTGCAAAAAAAATTTAGCTTGTCCACCTGTGGATATGCAATCCGCCAGCTTCAAAAACTTCCCTAATTCGATATATTCCGTCCGAATGGATACTTCTTTCATTCTTTCATCACCCTTTCAGCTTGCTTGGCTTAACCTGTCGTACGGTAAGGCAGAATGACGTACATGCTGTATGGGTGGTCCATCGGTTTTACGATAATGGGGCGCATAGCGCCGGAAAAACCGATGAACAGCTGTTCGCTGTCGATAACTTTGAGCACGTCGAGCATATATTTGGAGTTGAACGCAATCCGCAGCGGTTCGCCTGTCAACTGCTTTACATCAAGCTGCTCCGTTACGCGGCCAAGCTCCGTTGAACTGGACGAAATCTCAATCGTACCGTCATCTAGTGTCGCAAGTCTGACGATGTTCGTCTTTTCTTCGCGGGACATGAGGTAGGCGCGATCGATTGCGTCCATCACGTTTTTGGTGTCGAGCACAAGTTCTGTCTCGAATACTTGCGGAATAATCTTGGATGTATCCGGGTAAGTGCCGTCAAGAATACGCGTATAGAACAGAATATTGTCGACCTTGAATAATACCTGGTTGTCCGCAACGACGACATCGACTAGCGTATTCTGATCCGGAATTAGACGGGACAATTCGTTGAGCGTCTTGGCGGAAATAACGATATTGCTGAAGTTCAGCTCGGAATCGACTTTTGTCGTACGGCTGGCAAGACGATGACGGTCCGTGGCAACGAACTTGAGCATGCTGTCGTGAAGATTCCAGAGCACGCCGGTCAGGATCGGCGTTTGTTCGCTTGTCGAAGCGGCGAGAATCGTTTGGCGGATCATCGATTTGATCAAGTCTCCGGGAATTTGAAGAATGTCGTTCTGTTCGATCGACGGCAGGACAGGGAACTCTTCCGGATCCAGGCCGACCATTTGGATTTCCGAGGAACCGGAGCGAATAATCGTTTGGAAGCCGCTTCTTACCTCAATCATCACTTGGTCGGAAGGGAGTTTTTTTACGATTTCAACGAAAAACTTGGCAGGAAGCACAACGCTTCCCGGTTTGTCGATTTGCGCGATAATTTTATCTCCTTGTTCTACGGAGATAAAGCTTTGAATAGATATATCTGTATCGCTGGCAGTCAGCGTTACGAATTGATGGTTTACATCGAACTTGATGCCACCGAGGATCGGAATGGCGGGACGGGCCGAGACGGCTTTGGCGACTTGTTGAATCGCGTCGTTTAGTTCGTTTTTGGAAATCGTGAGTTTCATTTGTTCACCCGTTTTCTACAAGATTTGAGGGTATCAGCCCCGAAACGACGAAGTCGTTGAAAAGGTTGTTCAAAAAGTCCGCTTCCCATCACGAAGCATCTCAAGCAGCGTATTCGACATCGAATCTTGAATTCAGGCGAAACTTCCGTTGCTCACGTAGCTTCCACTACGCTCCGCTACTCAGTTTCTACCTTCTTTCAATCTTCTTGGTGTTGAAAACCGAACTTTTTGAACTTGCATTTGTATAGGTATTATTTTAAAGATTTTTTAGTAGTCGTAGTAGTAGGGGCCCTGAATATGTGGATAACCCCATTTAAAGCGGATAAAGCAAGCCTATCCACATGTGCATAGCTTGTGCATAGGCTTGCTCTGTTGTTCACATTTGATTTTTGACTTTTTCCGTCAAATTCTGAATGATCTTGTACAGCTCCTGATCGATCTTAAGCTGCCTTGTTATTTTCTCGTGCGCATGAATGACTGTCGTGTGGTCACGGCCGCCGAACGCTTCGCCGATCTTCGGAAGCGAGTAATCCGTAAGCTCCCGCGAGAGGTACATCGCGATTTGTCTCGGATAAGCGACGGCTTTCGTCCGTTTTCGCGCTTTGAACTCCTCCAGGCGCAGCCCGTAAAATTCGCCAACTTTCGTCTGTATATCCTGAATCGTGATCATGCGCGGCCGGCTCGACGGAATAATATCCTTAAGCGCCTCCGCGGCCAGATGCGATGTAATATCGGCATTGATCAGCGACGAATAGGCGACGACCCGGATCAGCGCGCCTTCCAGCTCGCGGATGTTCGTATCGATCTGGTTGGCGATATAGTTCATGGCTTCGTTGGGAATATCGAGATTTTCGGCTTTTGCCTTCTTTCGAAGAATAGCAATCCGCGTCTCCAGATCCGGCGGCTGGATATCGGTGATGAGTCCCCACTCGAATCGGGAGCGCAGCCGGTCTTCTAAAGTTGGTATTTCTTTCGGCGGACGGTCGCTGGAGATGACGATCTGCTTGCGTTCTTCGTGCAGCGCGTTAAACGTATGGAAAAATTCCTCTTGCGTCTGCTCCTTGCCGGCCAAAAATTGAATATCGTCAATAAGCAGCACGTCGATATTGCGGTACTTCGTCCTGAAGCTCTCGCCCTGGCTGTCCCGGATGGCATTAATGAATTCATTCGTGAATTTCTCGGAAGAAATATAAAGAACCCGCGTATTGGGGTTGTGATCCATAATGTAGTGTCCGATTGCGTGCATCAAGTGAGTCTTGCCTAGTCCAACGCCCCCATAGAGGAACAGTGGATTATAGGCTTTGGCCGGAGCTTCGGCGACTGCTAGCGAGGCCGCGTGGGCGAACCGGTTGTTGGCACCGATGACGAATGTATCGAACGTATACTTGGGGTTAAGCATATGAGTGTGCGGCTCGTCGGACGAGACAGGAGGCTGCACGTTTTTGGGAGGGAACACGATGCTATGCTCGGCGGCGGTTTTCGGTTCCTCGATGGAGAAGCGCACATCGATCTGTCTGCCGAGGAATTCGTACAGTGTTGTTCGAATCAGCTTCGTATATCGGCCTTCCAGCCATTCGGCGGCAAACGTGGTCGGCGCCGTTACTTCAAGTATGGAATCATCGACGAAGGAAGCCTTGGTTGCCTTGAACCAGGTGTCAAAGCTCGGCTTGCTCAGCTTCGTCTGAATGATGGACAATACTTGTTGCCATAAATCGTAGGTATGGCTGTCCACAGACTGTCACTCCTTATCTTCTGTCGCCCAGAGGCGGGCCCGCGCGGAAACTTGTCGAATACCTATCTGCATGCACGAAATATCCACATTATGACGGATATTTAAGATGTGAGTTATAAATAGGGGATAATGTTGTTCACAATGTTATCCACAGGCTGTTAATAAAATGGTGTGGAATAGTTGGTCATCCACAACGAAAACATATCTATCATAGCAAAAGATGCCTTGTATTTCAACGAATTGCCGGATATTATCCACATACTCAAGAGCTTGTGTATAAAAGTTATCGACAACACAAGATATTGTTAATATCATGTTACCATTTCGACAAAGTTCGATTTTGGCCCCAAAAAATTGTCCACATGTTATTAGTTTTCGTCGAACCTTTGTCGTTCATTCATTTATCCACAGGCATGAGTCGAAAAAAATGGCAGTCGTCGGCGCAGGGGCAAACATTGACTTTTTGCCCTCCGCGTGGTTTAATTATAAAAGTGTATTTTTGTCTTGGACGGGCGCGTATCGTCCGATGTATGGATCCACACGTAATATAGGAGGTGCAATATAAATGAGACCTACATTTAAACCAAATGTAAGCAAACGTGCTAAAGTGCATGGCTTCCGCAAGCGGATGAGCACAAAGAACGGTCGTAAAGTTTTGGCGGCTCGTCGTCAAAAGGGAAGAAAAGTACTGAGCGCGTAAGCAGAAGACCACCGGACGTGGTCTTTTTTTTTGCTCAGTTTCGGACAGACTTGACATATAGTGCGAGTTCAAAAAGTTCGGTTGCCTTCAATCTTCGATGTCGAGTTAGCTTCCTGGCATACTTCGTAATGGGAATCGGACTTTTTGAACAACCTCATAATAGAATGAAGAGAGAACGGTGGATATAAGACGTGCGTAGAAAATTGCGTCTTCGCAGCCGCGAAGATTTCAATCGGGTCTATCGGGGCGGAAAATCGTTCGCGAACGGCCAATTCGTCGTATATTGGTCAAGGCAAAGAGTAGCGGACCCATTCCGGCTCGGCGTGTCGGCCAGTAAAAAAATCGGCAATGCCGTCATGCGCAATCGGATGAGAAGAATGGTAAAGGAAATCGTGCGTCATATGGAGGACCGGATCGTACCTGGAACGGACTTCATTCTCATCGTCAGGAAGCCGGCAACGGCCATGGAGATGAAGGAGATGGAGAAGAGCGTCGGGCATGTGCTGAGGAAAGCCGGCTTATTAAAGAAGCAATGATTTCTAGTGATGAAACTTACAGCGCTGCCAAAGGTCGGAGACAGCCGTTTCATCTTGTTTATTTGTGTATTAAATTATGGTATAGTCTATCTTGGAATAGAACTATGCAGAAGCTCTCAGAGAGGAGATTTAATGTTGTTTCGGAATACAAATCGAAAATGGCTTCTCGTGGCGGGTCTAGTATTGGTTATGGGCCTCCTTGCAGGCTGTGCTCCTGCCGATCATACCATGGATACGCCCGACTTGCTCAAGGGTAATTTCTGGGAGAAAAACGTCGTTTATTATTTCGCTATTACGCTTGATACGTTCGCTAACTGGTTCGGCGGCTCCTATGTGTTGGCGATCCTGCTGCTAACGATTATCGTTAGAACGCTCATTCTGCCGTTGACACTTAAGCAGTATCGCAGTTCCAAGGCTATGCAAGCGTTACAGCCGCAAATGGCGGAAATTAAGAAGAAATATAAGGACAACCCGCAGAAGCAACAAGAAGAGACGATGAAACTGTTCCAGACGCATGGCGTCAACCCCTTGGCGGGCTGTCTGCCGTTGATCGTTCAGATGCCGGTATTTATCGCGCTTTACAATGCCATCTACTGGAATCAGGACATCCGTACCGAAACGTTGTTCGGCTTCGGACTCGGCGAGCCAAGCCCATGGTACTTCTTGCCGGTGCTAGCCGCGATTACGACCTTCGTCCAATCGAAGATGATGCAGAAGCAGCAGACGCAGCAAATGCCGGGCATGGGGATGATCATGACGATTTTCCCGGTGCTGATCTTCGTGATGTCGATGTCGTTCCCTGCTGCATTGCCGCTGTACTGGGTATTCAGCAACACGTATACGATCGTTCAAAACTACTTCCTGTACGTACGTGGTTCATCTGACAAGGGTAAGAAGGAGGTCCTTGCAAAATGAAGAAAATCGTTGCATCGGGCAAGACGATAGACGATGCTGTGCGTAATGGATTGACACAATGGCAAGTAACGGAAGACCGTGTTAAAGTTGTCGTGCTGGAGCAGCCGTCCAAAGGGCTGTTCGGGCTGATTGGCGTCAAGGAAGCCAAGGTGGAGCTGGAGCTTATTCCGGATCCGCTGGAGGAAGCCGAGCAGTTCCTTGTCGAAGTCGCGCGTACAATGGGACTTTCAGTTCAGATCGATCGCAAGCAAACGAAAGAAGGTTTCTACTTGTCCGTATCGGGCGGGGGAGACCTGGGCATGCTGATTGGACGCCGGGGGGGCACGCTTGATGCGCTGCAGTACCTGGTAAATATTGTGGCCAACCGTTATTCAGACAGTCATCTTCGTATCGTCCTTGATGCAGAGGATTTTCGCGAGCGTCGCCGCAAGACGTTGGAGGAGCTCTCCGACCGATTGGCGGGACGAGTTATCCGCACGAGAAAGGAAGTCGTTCTCGAGCCGATGACGCCGCATGAACGCAAGGTCATCCATTCGCAGCTTCAGAACCATCCTAAGGTAAGGACGTTCAGCAAGGGAGACGAACCGAATCGGCGCGTCGTCATTGCGCTGAGGTAAGGCGATTATTACCTAACCATCCATACCGGTATCCGATTCGCAGCAATGGCTTCCCAAGGTCATTGCTGTTTTTCCATTCTGCGCAAGAAGCATAAAGAGGTGTTGATAGTCATGATTCACGATACGATCGCCGCGATCTCGACCGCTGTTGGCGAGGGCGGCATCGCGATCATTCGGGTAAGCGGACCGCAGGCGATTAGCGGTATATCCCGTATTTTTTCGTCGAAAATAAGTCTAAACGAGGCCGAGTCGCATACGGTTCATTACGGGCACATCGTTGATCCCGCCAGCGGGGAGAAGATCGAGGAGGTGCTGCTCACGCTGATGCGCGGACCGCGCTCCTTTACGGCAGAAGATGTCGTCGAGATCAACGCGCATGGCGGCGTCATCGCGGTGAAGAAGGTGCTGGACATCGTGTTGCTGCAGGATAATATCCGAACGGCGGAGCCCGGCGAATTCACGAAGCGGGCATTTCTGAACGGCCGCATTGACCTGATGCAAGCGGAAGCCGTTATCGACCTCATCCGATCGAAGTCGGATCGGGCGTTCTCCGTTGCACGAAAACAAGCGGAAGGCGCGTTGTCGAAAAAGATCAAGGCGCTGCGTCAGACGGTCATCGAGCTGCTTGCCCATATTGAGGTCAATATCGATTATCCCGAGCATGATGTCGAAGAGATGACAAGCGCGTATATCCGCGAACAATGTCAGCTTGCCATCGGCGAAATCGACAAATTGCTAAAAACCGCGAACGAAGGCAAAATATTGCGTGAAGGCATTGTGACGGCAATTGTCGGAAGGCCTAATGTGGGCAAGTCGTCGCTTATGAACGTATTGACGCAGGAGAACAAAGCAATCGTGACCGATATTCCGGGTACGACACGCGATGTCATCGAACAATTCGTGACGTTAAACGGCATACCGCTTCGTCTGCTGGATACGGCGGGGATTCGGGAAACGAGCGACATTGTGGAACGGATCGGGGTAGAGAGGTCGCGCGACGCGTTTCAGGATGCGGATCTGATCTTGTTCGTGCTTAATTATAATGAACCGCTGCAGAGCGATGATCGGCAGCTGCTTCAGCAGCTTGAAGGGAGATCGGTTGTCGCCATCATCAACAAAACCGACTTGCCAGGTCATCTGGAGATGGACGAGGTTGAACGTTACGTTGCTTCGGATCGCATTGTAAGGATGTCCGTTCTGGAAGAGCGGGGACTGGACGGCTTGGAAGCTACAATTAGCGAGATGTTCTTCGAAGGGCAGTTGGAGGCAAATGATCTGACTTATGTCAGCAACGTTCGACATATTTCGCTATTAAAGCGGGCGAAAGGTTCGCTTGAGGATGCAATAGAGGCAACCTATTCGGGTATACCGATTGATGTGATACAGATTGACGCAAGACTCGCTTGGGAATCGCTTGGTGAAATTTTGGGCGATGAAGCGGGCGATTCATTGATTGACCAAATTTTCTCACAGTTTTGTCTTGGAAAGTAGGAGGGATCTATTATGGGATATGTGGCAGGTGAATACGATGTCATCGTTATCGGCGCAGGACATGCGGGCTGCGAGTCTGCACTTGCGTCGGCTAGAATGGGCTGCGATACGCTACTGTTGACGATTAATCTGGATATGGTAGCGTTTATGCCATGCAATCCGTCGATCGGCGGTCCGGCGAAGGGGCATGTTGTGCGCGAAATCGACGCTCTGGGCGGCGAGATGGGTCGCCATATCGATAAAACGTTTATTCAAATGAGGATGCTTAACACGGGCAAGGGTCCGGCTGTTCACGCGCTTCGCGCGCAAGCCGATAAATTCGCATACCAGCATCTGATGAAAAAAACGATCGAAGAAACGCCGAATTTGACGCTTCGCCAAGGGATGGCGGAAGAGCTTATTGTCGAAGACGGCAAATGCGTAGGCATCTTGACCAAGACGGGCGCAGAATATCGGGCGAAGGCGATTGTCGTCACGACCGGTACTTATCTTCGAGGCAAGATCATTATGGGCGAGCTTATGTATGAGAGCGGGCCCAACAATCAACAGCCGTCGGTCCGGTTGTCCGCAAGCCTTAAGGAACATGGACTCGAGCTGATTCGCTTTAAGACGGGAACGCCGCCGCGCGTAAATAAGGATACGATCGATTTCTCGAAGACGGAGATCCAGCCTGGCGACGAGAAACTGAAGTTTTTCTCTCATGAGACAGAGTCGTCCGATAACGAACAATTGCCTTGCTGGCTGACTTACACATCGGAAGAAACACATCGTATTATAAATGATAACTTGCATCGCGCTCCGATGTTCTCTGGAGCCATCGAAGGCACAGGACCGCGTTATTGCCCGTCAATTGAAGACAAGATCGTTCGGTTTGCCGATAAGCCGAAGCATCAGGTTTTCCTGGAGCCGGAGGGAAAACATACTTCGGAGTATTACGTGCAAGGCTTGTCGACGAGTATGCCAGAGGATGTGCAACTCAAAATTGTGAGATCCGTCCCAGGTTTGGAAAATGCTGAGATCATGCGCAACGGCTATGCGATAGAATATGATGCGGTTATCCCCACTCAACTCTGGCCGACCCTGGAGACGAAAGTCATAGACGGATTATTTACAGCTGGACAAATCAATGGAACATCCGGATATGAGGAAGCGGCTGGCCAAGGCATCATCGCCGGCATTAATGCTGCGAGAAAGGTGCAAGGGAAGGAAGGCGTCATTATTGGACGCGAGCAGGGATATATCGGTGTTATGATCGATGATCTCGTGACAAAGGGAACGAATGATCCCTATCGACTTCTGACTTCGAGAGCCGAATATCGATTGCTGCTACGGCACGATAATGCCGATCTTCGTCTGACTCCGCTTGGCTTTGAGATCGGTCTGATCACGGAAGAACGTTATGGCAAGTTCTTGAAAAAGAAAGAGCTGGTGGAGCTTGAGCTTGAGCGACTTCGCAGTACGAAGGTGAAACCGGATGATATGAAGGTGATGCTGGAGACAGCAGGCTCCGCGCAAATGACGCAAGGTGCTGATGCGTTGTCGTTGCTTCGTCGTCCCGAGGTTACGTATGCTCAACTGGAGAGCGTGCTCCCGAGCCCTTATGAATTAAGCGACGAAATGAAGGAGCAAGTTGAGATTCAGATCAAATATGAGGGATATATCGAAAAACAACTTCTCCAAGTTGAACGATTGAACAAGATGGAGAAAAAGAAGATGCCAGAAGACATCGATTACGGCGATGTACGCGGTCTCGCTTCCGAGGCGAAGCAGAAGCTCAGCGTTATACGTCCGCTTTCTATCGGTCAGGCATCCCGAATTGCCGGTGTTACGCCGGCAGACATTTCGATTTTGTTAGTTTATTTGGAACATTACAATCGTGTCACCGCGGCAAGAAAGTCAGGATCATAAATGGATAAGGCGAGTACATGGTTAGTTGAGCAACTGGGGGAGAGAGGGGTATCCATCTCTTCCCGCCAGTTGGAGCAATTTGAAGCCTATTTGGAAATGCTGGTGGATTGGAACGAACGAATGAACCTGACGGGCATTACGGAACGTGATGCTGTTTATGAAAAACATTTTTATGACTCTATCTCCTTATCCTTTTTTGTCGATATGAATGGAATTAAATCTATTGCCGACATTGGCTCTGGAGCCGGATTTCCAAGCATTCCGTTAAAAATTTGTTTTCCTCATTTAAAGGTCGTCATCGTGGACTCTCTAAACAAACGGATTTCCTTCCTAAAAGCATTGGCGGAGCGCTTGGAACTCCAGGATGTAGAGTGTGTACATGGTCGCGCAGAGGATATTGCAAGGTTGCCTTTATATCGCGATCAATTTGATTTGGCTACGGCAAGAGCTGTTGCACGTCTTAATGTGCTTAATGAATTCTGCCTTCCCTTTGTCCGTCCCCACGGCAAGTTTGCTGCCATGAAGGGTGCTAAATCTCAGGAAGAAATGAAGGAAGCGGGTTTTAGCTTAAAGGAATTGAAAGGTAAGCTGATAGGTGAGCATGGCATGTTGCTTCCTAACGAAGGATCTGAGCGGCATATCGTTGTGATCCAGAAGACAGGCACTACGCCCCAAAAATATCCACGCAAAGCAGGAACGCCGCTTAAGCAACCTTTAATCTAGTATTTTCACAAATTGTTTCACGTGAAACATTATCAACTTATAGGGAGAGTGGAGTGCTGTTCTACGTTATCATGCGGGAATAGCACTTCTTTAATCGTTAAAGCTTGGATTTGTTAATCTATGAATATTCAGTGTCGTATTCTTACAATCGAATTGTTAAATTACATAGTTGATAAGGTGTCAAGCAGGATTTCATTGGTAGGGAGTCGAATTAATAGGGAAAAGTAAGGATGATCTCAGATGTCTGGAAAGTCTATTGCATTTTTATGCATAGATTTATCATATGATCGGGTGGTAGTCATTCATGAAAGAATCATTATCCCGCCTGTTCGGCCTGTCCGAACAGCGCTCTCCTCAAGAAGAAGTAAGGCAGCTGCCAATTCATGAGATTGATACGAGCCCGTTCCAGCCTCGTACCTTATTCGACGATGATCGAATCGAGGAGCTCTGTCAGACTATTAAGACGCATGGCGTTATCCAACCTATTGTTGTACGCGTTCGTAATAATCGTTATGAAATTATTGCCGGCGAACGACGTTGGCGTGCAGTAACGAAACTAGGTTATGAAACCATTCCCGCAATCGTAAGAGAATTCAATGATTCTCAGACCGCTTCAATCGCTTTAATCGAAAACCTCCAACGTGAGAATTTAACCGCCATTGAGGAAGCAGTGGCTTATCAGAAATTAATTGAATTACATCAACTGACTCAAGAAAGTTTAGCGCAACGATTAGGGAAGAGCCAGTCAACGATTGCTAACAAACTGAGATTGCTTATGCTCCCGGAACCGGTTAAAGCTACACTCATGGAGCGAAAAATTTCGGAACGACATGCGAGAGCGTTATTATCCCTGGATTCGGAAGAGCTGCAACTGAAGGTTCTTGAGGAAATTATTACGAAGGATCTGAATGTGAAACAAACCGAGGTTCGGATCGCATTCTTAAATGAAGCGAACAAAAATAAAAAAGCGAAACGAATATCCTTCACGAAGGATGTACGTCTTGCTCTTAATACTATTCGGCAGTCCATTGATATGGTGTCGGGCTCGGGTTTGAAGATCAAAACCAATGAAAAGGATCACGAGGATCATTATGAAATCGTGATTCAAATTCCTAAACGCTAGTAATCATCTGTCGCCCAATGCTTCCAAAGCAGCTTTTTTTGCAAAACTGGAGGTTCATAGTCCCTTAAAGACCCCGGAATATAGGTTTTCTCAACAAACTCTTAAAAATAGATATTAGATTTCTATCACAGTTCCTCTTCTTCCTCTCTTCTATGCTATAATAGAACAAAGTGAAAAGACGAAAAAAGTCCTCAGAGGATTGCTCCTACTAAATAGCTGAATTCCACTTTGCTCCTGACTGGATCATAATGGAGATAGAAGCCCGTATAGAAGGTTATACGGGCTTCGATTTGACTCGAAATATAGGAAAAGCATTTATGATGGTTTGCCATACTTTCTCTATATTTCCGGGAATGAAACGCGCTGCGTTGCTAAAGGGAAAACGTCAGCCGTTTCACCTTGATTTCCCCAAAATGATGCCGCCTTCCAATGAAGGCGGCGATGCCATTTTGTACAAAAGTTTCACACATGAGGTGAATAAGAATTGTCGAAAATTATTGCAATTGCCAATCAGAAGGGCGGAGTCGGCAAAACGACGACTTCCGTTAATTTATCAGCATGTCTTGCTTCGCTTGGGAAAAAGGTGCTTCTGGTCGATATCGATCCGCAAGGAAATACAACAAGCGGACTCGGCATTAACAAAGCCGATGTTTCCAACTGTATTTACGATGTATTAATTAACGAAGTACATCCCAAAGATGCCATGGTGGAAACGAGTGTGCCGGGGCTGACTGTTATTCCAGCTACGATTCAATTGGCTGGCGCAGAAATCGAGCTTGTCCCAACGATTTCGCGTGAACTTCGGTTGAAAAAATCACTCCATATGGTTAAAAACGATTTCGATTATGTCATTATTGATTGCCCGCCATCCCTTGGCATATTGACAATCAACTCATTGACTGCAGCTGATTCTGTTCTAATCCCGATACAATGCGAATATTACGCGTTAGAAGGACTCAGTCAATTACTTAATACGGTTCGACTTGTTCAGAAACATTTAAATACTTCCCTGCAGATCGAGGGAGTATTGCTTACAATGCTGGATGCGCGTACGAATCTGGGTATTCAAGTGATTGAAGAAGTGAAAAAATATTTCCAACAGAAAGTATATCAAACGATTATCCCGCGGAATGTACGTCTGAGTGAAGCTCCGTCTCATGGACAAGCTATTATCACTTATGATCCGAGATCCAAAGGTGCAGAAGTTTATCTTGAACTTGCGAAGGAAGTGGTAATGTATGAGCAAGCGGCTAGGTAGAGGCCTGGATGCGCTAATCCCGTCTCTGTCCGTCAATGATGATGATAAAGTCGTAGAGATTTCGCTATCACAGCTTCGTCCGAACCCTTACCAACCACGTAAAACTTTCGATGAAGAATCCATCAAGGAACTTGCGGAATCCATTAAACAGCATGGTGTCATTCAACCGATCATCGTGCGTTCAGTAATTAAAGGTTATGAGATTATTGCAGGGGAACGTCGTTTCCGCGCTTCGCAATTTTGCGGCAATACGACAATTCCGGCGGTTATACGGAACTACAGTGATCAACAAGTCATGGAAATCGCGTTAATCGAGAACTTGCAGCGGGAAGACTTAAACGCTCTTGAGGTAGCTATTGCATACCAAGCATTAATGGATAAATTTAAATTGACACAAGAAGAGCTTAGCTTAAAAGTGGGTAAGTCACGTTCTCACATTGCAAACTTCTTACGTTTACTAAGCCTGCCAGCAGAGATCAAAGAATATGTTTCACGTGGAACAATTTCAATGGGCCACGCCAGAGCACTTGCGGGCATTAAAGATGTTGGCGTACAGAAGGAATTCGCCGAGCAAATTATTGGTTCGGAGTGGAGCGTGCGGGAACTGGAGGATGCCATTCAGAAGCTGGATCATAAAGGGAAAGACCAGCCGGAGAAAGGGCAAAAACCGAAGAAACGCGATCCGTACATTGAACATCTGGAAGAGACGCTTCGCGATCGTTTCAAAACAACTGTGAAGATTAAACAGCAGAAGGATAAAGGGAAAATCGAACTTCAATATTACAATAAACAAGATTTGGAACGTTTGCTCGAATTGCTTCAACAGCTTGCCTAAAAGGACTGAATAATGGCATATCTAAGTTGTAATCTTTCATCTGAAGGATTAAACTAAGGTATGCCATTATTCAATTATAAGGAATTTTTCTTGGATGGAAACAACCGGTTAACCTTGTTGGTCATAAAGAGCTGCTTAAAAAGAGATGGATAGGGAAGGTGTAGAGGAATGACTGCCGAACAACGCAAGTTGATTTATTTGGATCATGCGGCTACATCATGGCCGAAGGCTCCAGGTGTAATAGAAGCTGTGACAGATGCGCTAATGAATGACGGAGCTAATCCAGGTAGAGGCAGTCATGCTATGGCAGTAAGGGCTAGCCGTATTTTATTTGATACAAGAAAAGCGTTAGGCAAGCTGTTCGGTATTCGCAACCCGAATGATATCGCTTTTGCGGCTAATACGACGATGGCTCTTAATATGGCGATACAGGGATTAGTTAAGGCAGGAGATCATGTCATAACGACTAGCGTCGAACATAATTCCGTCAGAAGACCCCTATACCAATTGGAACAGGAAAAAGACGTAGAAGTTACGTACTTGCGCTCGGACGAATATGGCCGAATACAGTTGTCAGAGCTGGAGAAGGCTATAAAACCAAATACGAAATTAATAGCAGTGAACCATAGCTCCAATCTGCTTGGGACTATTTTGCCTATAGGCGAAATTGGTGAAATCGCCCGCGAACATGATGTGAAATTGCTGGTGGATGCCGCACAAAGCGCAGGCATAGTGCCGATCGATGTAAAGGCGCTAGGAATCGATCTGCTGGCTTTTCCGGGACATAAGGGACTGTTAGGCCCCCAAGGCACTGGAGGGCTTTATATCGCGCCTGAGGTTGATCTGGAGCCGTTGTTGTTGGGTGGAACAGGGAGTCAATCGGAAGCCCCGCATCAGCCGTTAGTACGGCCTGATCGGTACGAAGCAGGGACTCCTAATACGCCAGGCTTGGCGGGGCTAAAGGCTGGCGTCCATTATGTGTTGAATGAGACGGTGCAGAACATCCATACTAAGGAGAGGGCATTGACGGAGCGGATGATGGAAGGGCTGCTGCATATACCGAAGCTTCGCCTGTTAGGGCCAAAGCTGGGGGAGGAACGCACTGGCATTGTGGCGTTCCAGGCGGAGAATATTGATTCGTCCGAGCTGTCGTTTATTCTCGATCAACATTACGGCATCGCCGTTCGATCCGGCTACCATTGTACGCCGCTAGCGCATGCAAGCGCGGGCACTGCTGATACTGGCGCTGTACGAGCAAGCGTAGGCATATTTACAAAAGAAGAAGAAGTCGATACATTAGTAACGGCTATGGCAGAGATAACGAAGCACTATGGCAACTGAGAGATGGGGGAAAGCATGGACGAACAACTAATGTACTTGATGGGTGGGATAGGTGCGGCAATATTGCTCCTGGTCATCATGCTGATTGTATGGATCGCAATTATAGGGTCGCGTCTCAAGAAGTTAAGAAAGCAATATGTTGCCGTAATGGGCAATACGGGAATAAGCAACTTAGAAGATGTGATCTTGGAGCTGAAACAAAAGTTGAATGAACAAGAACAACAAGAGGAAAAGCTGAAAAAGCGTGTGGATGCAGTAGAGTCGGAATTGCCATTGGTGAAAGGGAAAATCGGCATTATTAGATACAATGCTTTCTCGGAAGGAGGCAGCGATCTCAGCTTCTCCTTGGCGATCGTTAATGAGGAGAAGGACGGAGTTGTTTTCTCCGGTCTGCATGGCAGGGATAATACTTACATGTATGCCAAACCGCTGCAAAAGGGCGAATCCAATTACCCGCTTACACCAGAGGAGAAGCAAGTCATCCTATTGGCCAAGTAAGCAGACTATCAAGAAAAGTCGGCAGCTGCAGTCTGATCTCTGGTGGAAGAGGATACATGAACATAACTCGTAATGGCGGACATGAGACTGGCTGCAATAACCTCGGACATTCGAATGACCAAGTGAAGCCTCGTATTCTGCAAAACGAAATATTCCATAAAGCCGCCAACGTTAACGATCCCGGTCACATGGATATCTCCCACCGGAGGAAGATCCTTATTTACGCCAGCACCAGGCTTGACGGGACCCTGCCCAATCTGAATGCATCCTACGCTGGATACTTGGCCAAGGCAGGCATCAATGCCGATAACGAAGGGTTTCTCGAATTTGCGATTAATCTCGTGCAGCGTATCCTCCAAATTCATGGCGTGCACGGGATCTTCCAGCGTACCGTACAAATGGAAGTGAGGGCTCCTGTATTTAAACAGCGCAGTTCCGATTAGAGGACCAAGCGCGTCGCCTGTTGATCGGTCTGTTCCGATGCAGACGATGACAATGGGGCGATTCGCTGAAATTTCCTCTAGAAGCCCAGTCAGCCGATGAACAAGCATGCCCGTAATATTCGCATTTGTATAAGGCACTTTAAACGGCGCGTCTTTCATAAATGGAAGCTTCATAGAATCCCTCCAATAGGTAGTATGTTACTAGTATATGGATGGGACAACCATTTTATACGCAATACGGACCATGCAGAACAAATAAAGATGCAGGGAGGGAGCGGCGCGTCATGTTGATCGCATTTGATTCAACCCAGCAGGCGCTAAGAGCCGAGATGCTGCTGGAATATGCAGATATTGAGATCGATATCTGTCCAACGCCCAAAGAAATTACGGCAGGATGCGCGTTATCGATTCATTTCCCCCAAGAGGAGCTCATGCAGGTGAAAACCATCATCGTGCAGGAGCAGGTGGAGATACGAGGGATTTTCGAGCCAGACGGAATAGGGTATCGAGAGGTAGAGTAAGGAAGATATAATAGAGGTTGTTCTAAAAGTTCGCTTTTGATCACGATGTATGCCACGAAGTTTACTCGACATCGAATATTGAATTCAGGCGAAACTTCCGGTGCTCACGTAGCTTCCACTACGCTCCGCTCCTCAGTTTCTACCTTCATCCAATCTTCTACAGCGTTTTTGAAAAAAACGCATCATCGGAAGCATACGCTAATGTGCTGAAAATCGAACTTTTTGAACGCGAATTAATAGAATGAGGACGAATCACAGTGGGAGGGATCATGTTGGAGCGCAAACAGTTCGACTTAGGTGACATCGTTATGATGAAAAAGCAGCATCCCTGCGGAACGAACGAGATGGAGATTATTCGTATGGGGATGGATATACGGATCAAGTGCGTAGGCTGCAAGCATAGCGTACTTATTCCACGAGCGAAGTTCGAGAAGAACATGAAGAAGGTGCTGCGTTCGAATCCCAAGGACCAGGAAGACGCATAAATAACATTTAGAACTGAGGGAGAGGACCCGAGTAGGCAACGATGCAGGGGATGAATTTTTATTGAATAATGACTTGCAACGATGATTACTTCTGTGGTACAATCTCTCTTGTGTCACCCATACGCGGAGAGGTACCCAAGAGGCCCAAGGGGGCTGACTCGAAATCAGCTAGGCGTGTCAAAGCGTGCGTGGGTTCGAATCCCACCTTCTCCGCCATACAAATTCCAATCAAACTCTTCTACAGCATGCTGTGGAAGAGTTTTTTATTCTACAATAGAATATTTAAGTTCCCGAAAGTTAGGGAACTTATTTAACGAAAAAACAGACTTTAAACTTGCTCGATCATCCTTGAAGGGACAAGGTAGAGGTCATTAGATCTTTCTCACCACGTCAGAATCCTCGGCAGGAAACGCGTTGTCTCGCCAGAGGAAGGCGTATGCGCTTCTCCTTGTTGTTTAGAAAATCATGCACTTCAGATAGTGGATTACGAGAGTGCACCCCTACAAATTAATGGACAGATTGGGAATTCTAACGGACAGCAGCGACTCTAATTACCTGTTTTTTTAGATTATCAAACTGTAACGGATAAGGGAGACTTTATTCGACCGTAATGAAGCAAAATGCTGCTCGGATGCTGCAAGTAAGGTCCGGTATGAGGCCGTCGATTCATTGTGTGCAACACTGGTAATGAAGCTGCAATCAATCATCGCCAACGTGTTAACGGAAATGTGGGCCCTTATATGGATCGTTTGGCGTGATTTTAAAATCTAACGGAATTCTGCGACGTTTTTCGTGAGAAATCCAGGCAAACCGCGGACTTTTGCCCATTATAAGGGCTGTCAGTTCCATTAGATTTGCGAAGTGCCGCTTTTTGCTGAATAACACCTTTCATTTCCGTTACAGTTGCTCCCGTTCATTTCTTACCAGATTCTTTTGCCTGCAATTTCACGTTTGCACAATGAAACGACAGCCTCGGTGTGTCCGTTAGAATTTAGAAACACGAAAATCGAAGTTTAGCGTTTCCCATGTCCGTTAGCTGGACGGATGTACAAAGTTGAGGCTTCCAAGTCACCTGCTAATCGTGCGGCATACATATTCATGAATTCCACTTCAAAATGGTTGCCTTATTTATCGTACAATTCGAAGAGATTTCGGTAACGAATTATGACTCAGTAGTAATGGCTTCACTAACTAAGATAATTGAAGTGAAGGAGTGAATGACATCCCGATGTACATACAAGATGACGAGCCGTTGGCGAAGGAAATAACAGCAGTTATACGTGCCGGGGACACTGTTGGGTTGAAAAAGTTGCTTGAGGCTCATGAAGGCCTTTCTAAAATCAGAATCGAAACCAAGAATCAAGATTATCGCGGCATAAGGTCGCTGCTACATATTGCTACGGATTGGCCAGGCCGTATTCCGAACGGTCCCGAGGTCATCCGATTGTTAGTAAAAAACGGCGCTGACGTAAATGCCAAGTTCAAAGGAGCACATGCGGAGACTCCGCTGCACTGGGCGGCCAGTAATAACGATGTAGAGGCGCTCGACGCGCTCTTAGATGCGGGAGCAGATATTGAGGCTGGAGGCTCCGTAATCGACGGTAGAACAGCTCTAAGTGATGCTGTAGCGTTTGGACAATGGGATACGGCGCGCCGACTGGCCGAACGAGGGGCAAAACAGTTATTATGGCATGCGGCTGCACTCGGGAACATGGATGAGGTAAGACGATTTGTGGAAGAGGATAAGTCTAAAAACCAAAAACAGCTCAATCAAGCGTTCTGGCTGACTTGTCACGGCGGGCAGAGGGAAGCCGCAGAATATCTCAAAACTTGCGGCGCCGACATCAATTGGGTCGGTTATGACGGTCTGACGCCACTGGATGCGGCCAAACGCAGCAGAGCGGACGATTTGGCGAGTTGGTTGGTCGTTATGGGAGGAAGAACCGCGAAAGGATGCAGGCCACTATGAAAAAAACGTTGGTACTGTCAATGATCTTACTGTTTGCATGGAGTCTCCCTGGAGGAAAAACGGTAAGCTCGGCAGATGATGAGTTTGTCATTCCTCCAATCTACGACGAAGTTAGTCCTTTTGAGGACGGAGTAGCTTTCGTAAAGAAGGATGGCAAATGGGGGCTCATTAACATTACAGGCACATTAATTGTTCCGCCGAAATACGATTATGTCGGTCCATTTGTAGAAGGCAGAGCTGAAGTCAGTGTCGGAGAAAAATGGGGATTCATCAACCGAAATGGACTTGAGGTTATTCCTGTTCAGTATGACTATGTCCGAAACTTCAATGAAGATGGAATATCGGTGGTATCAAAGGGGAACAAGGTAGGCGTAATCAACCTTAATGGCAAAATCGTCGTGCCCATTAAATATAATGATATTGGGTGGTTCTCTGAAGATATGGCTGCTGTCCGAACGGATAAAGGCTTAGGATTCGTCAATCGGAAAGGAGTAGAAGTGATCCCTCCGCAATATGAGATCGTCTCCGGATTTATGAACGGGATCGCGGTTGTTAGAGATAACGAAGATGCACCGTACTACTTTATCGATACAACCGGAAAGGTAATTAATGAAACCACATTTAACATAAAAAACGAAATATACAGTGGTATGATCAGTCAAGACGGAGAATATTTCTGGGTAACGGACGAGAACCACAAGTGGGGCATATTGGATTGGAAAGGGGAAGTAGTGGTCCCGCCACAATATGATTATCCGATAGGAGAGTTGGAATTTCCTTGGATGAGATCCGATTACAAGTACTCTTTTTACAATGGAAGAGCAATAGTCGAGAAGAATGGTAAGACAAGCATGATCGATACAAAAGGCGATACGATTGCATTCATGCCCCAATTGGATGGAATCAGCTATTTGAAGTACGATTATAGTGATGGCTTCTTCATCCAAGAATATTCGGAAGAAGAGGAAAGGATGGGTAATTCCATCGTATTCGACAGTGATGGCAAAGAATTATTTCGAACAGAAGGGCACTTTATAACCTCATTTATGGATGGGAAGGCGGCCATTCGAAAAGAAGGAATGATTGAGATTGTCGATACTAAGGGCCGTATATTAGTAGATGGAATGGAATTCGACGGAATAACAAACTTTGTGGATGGAATTGCTCTGTATCATAATATTTATATGGACGACATTACAATGGGAGCGATCAATGAGGAAGGAAAAGAAGTTTTTCCTCCGATTTATAGTGGTATCGAAAGCCTCGGTGACCAGCTATATAAAGTGGCAGTCACAGATGGGCAAGTAGGCATAATCAACGCGAAGGGAGAAGTTCTCGTTGATGCACGATATTACGATATATCCTATCCGTCCGAAGGGCTGGTTGGGGCCAGTTTGGATGGCGAGAAGTGGGGGTATATCGTAGAGCCGGGAGCAACTTACGATCCAACACAGGCTTTCATGCCATCAGTGGAAGCGAGATTAACAACATCACGAGTGCTTGTGGATGGTAAAAACGTAGAATTCCAAGCATACAACATTAATGATAATAACTATGTCAAGCTTCGCGATCTAGCAATGGCGTTGCGCGGGTCCGAGAAGGCTTTTCAAGTCGAATACAAGCAATCGCAGAACATCATTGAACTGACAAAAGGAGAAGTCTATACAGCCGTTGGCGGTGAAATGAAGATAACGAATAGCCGCCAAAAAATACTAGTAACCCCAACCGTGTCAAACATTTATTTGAACGGTGTGGAGATGGATCTTCAGGCGTATCATATTGAAGGGAATAATTACTTCAAGCTTAGAGACTTGGGCGAGAGCCTAAACTTCGGAGTAGAATGGGATGCTGACCGGAAAGTCATTTACATCGAGACGGCAGCCGGCTACGAGCCAGCATAAGCGATAAGAAGAAGAGGGCTCCTCATAAGAGAAGCCCCCTTGCTCGACGGTGGTTTTGTTAGATTGGTACGTCGTGTATCCTGTCTCACTTCGAGCTCATCGAAATTGTGTGTTTACGGACCGTAGTCTTTAGCACAACGCCTCGCTTTACAAGTAGTGGATGAAATACTCTCCTTCAGATCCTTGCACCTGCTGGTCCAATGGAACTACACCTCTCTTGCACCGTCGATATTATAATGCCCGATAACCATCAACGTATTCATGCAGCTGCAAAATATTTTTAAACGTTATTTCGGCATCCGGATCCACTTGCGCTCGTGATTCGTGTTATCGGGGAAACGTTCCCCCTTGTGCAAGGTTACTTTCTTGGGATTCTGAATGCCCATGTGGTACGAATTGACGCCAGTCTCGATATACGTGCCGTCATTCGGAGCCCGGTCGCCCTGGTTAAAGATCGTAAATTCACCCATCGTTGGATGCACCTCCATGAGTTGTGTATGAAGCGGTCAGGCAGCATGATGAAGATAAAAAACGCCTCCTGCTCCTGTCCAACGCTTAGTATGAACAAAGCGTCCCAATCGCATAAGTAGCAGATAACGGTGCACAGCTTGCCTTGTCCCCGCATTCACGCTATAACTGAGACAGGACGGGAGGGAGCGGACATGACGGGTTACACCTATTATTTTCCAATCGCGGTACATCAACTAAGCAGCGGGCAATTGCCATGGTCTACCGCGGCAGTCGGGCCACGAGAGCCTGTTATCATCCTGGTGACGGATGGCTGGGCAAGAGTCATATATAACGGAGTGGAGCGGGAGCTGGAGAGGCACACCATTCTATGCTGCAATGCAAGCAGCAGCCTGGAGTGGGTAGCGGAGAAAGCTTTTAAAGCCATTGTGGCGGAGTATCGCGCGCTGACGCTGGATGGTATGCCGCCTGCTGCTTCAGGCTTGCCGGAGAAGCCCGTCAAAGGGTCGTCCGATGCTTTCATCCAGATGGGCCGGCAACTTGAATTAGCCTGGGCCAATCGGCAGGAGGAGCCCCTGGAACCGCAGCGTATCTTTCTTAAGCTGCTGACAGCCTTGCTGGAGCAATACAAGCAAGCAGGAGATGGAGTGGATGTGCCATGGCTGGCGAACATAATCGACCTGCTGCATCGGAGGTTCAGGGAGGAGTGGAGTCGGGACGCGTTGTCCGCAAACGCGAAAGTCAGCGCTGAGCACTTGTCGAGGGTATTCCGTAAGAAGACGGGGATGACCTATACCGCTTATTTGAATCTTATGCGCGTGAGGGAGGCGCAGCTTTTGATTCTGAAAGGACATGGGCTGAATTTAAACGAAATCGCGCGTCATGTCGGGTATCGCGACGGCTACTACCTGAGCAAAAAATTTAAAGCGCTTCTGAACCTTTCTCCAGCCAATTACAGAAACAAGCCGCGCAGGATCGTCGCTTCCACCTACAATTATACGGAAATGCTGATTGGGCTGGGCATAGAGCCTGTATTGGGGGCGTATTCGGCATGGTCGAGCCATCGAAATCCTGGACACCGAAGCGAGGAAGGAATGCGGGAGCTTTGCTGGTCGGAGGGCATCGGATCTTATAAAACATTGGAGAGACTGCAGCCGGATATCATTCTTGTAACAGACGATATCAAGGAGGATCGGCAGTTATATCGTTATGCAGCCGTAGAAGCGATTCCAATGACCAAGCTGCCTTGGCGCGAGCAGTTCCGCCGAGTAGCCGAAATCGCGGGGAAGCTGGAAGCAGCAGAGAAAATCATAAAGGGATATGACCGCATGGCTGCCGAGTCGAATGCAAAACTTGATACGTACCATGTGGTCCGGGGAACGGCTGCGGTGTGGGAGATTTATGCGGATTCGGCTTATGTATTCCATTGCGGTTTTGGTCGCGGAACGCCTATTCTATATGATGATCTTGGCTTTCTTGTTCCGCAGGAGCTTGTGGACAGAGGAATCACGAACAAGGGATGTTTATCTTTCCCGGTTATGGAAGTGCCCGATATCGATTGTGACTACTTGTTTATTACGATGGCGCATGACTCGCTCTCATTCAGGCAATTGCTGCAGTCCAAGGCATGGAGCCGACTGACGGCGGTCCGCAGGGGCAATGTGCATATTCTCAACGACTTCGGAAGATTCTATGGCATCGACCCAAAGTCGATAGAGCGGCAGCTGGAAAGTTTGATGGATTGTTTCCTTCCATGATAGACTGCACCGTCTCCCAAGGCTGCTTCTCGTAGGTTCCACATCACAAATTGACATGCTCCTAGATCATACATGAACATTTCCTTTTGCAGAGGGAGAAGGTAAAGTGTTCTAGTGATAATGATAATCATTATACTAATTGTGGAGATAGGAAAGGGAGAAGGTCATGAGAAAACAGGGAACAAAACGAGGCATTCTGGGGGCAGCGTTAATGATGGTAGTACTGGCGGTATTGCTGGCGGCTTGCGGCAGCGGAAACAATAATAACGGAAGCGGAAGCAGAGACGGCGAGGAGAAGGAAAGCACCAAAACGGTCACGACGGTGTTCGGGGATATCCAAATTCCCACGTCGCCCAAACGTATTATTGCAGACGACTACGTAGGAACCTTGATTGCGCTTGATGCCATTCCGGTGGGGACGCCTGGCTTACATCTAAAGAATCCTTATTATGTAGAGGCGCTTGAGGCTGTAGCGGACATCGGCGATTACGGCAATTCGTCGCCTGAGAGAATGACGGAATTGGATCCGGATTTGATTATTACGGCTACAGACGATCCGAAACGGTTCGAGCAGATGAATAAAATCGCGCCAACGATTTCGGTTCCCTACGGCGATCTGAAAAATGCACATGAAGAGATCGCCTATTTCGGCGAGCTGCTGGGCCTAGAGAATAAAGCGGATGCGTGGCTCAAGGATTACGACGAACGGATTGCAGCCGCCAAGCAGCGTGTGGAGGCGGTCATACCGCCGGATGCCACCTTTACGATTCTGGAGCTCGGGGATAAGTCCGTTTGGGCTTATGGGGATAACTTTGGGCGCGGAGGGCAACCCATCTATCAATCATTGGGAAGAAAGCCGAGAGAAGACATTGCGGAGGAACTGATGGAGAAGCAGTGGATCGAATTGTCTATGGAAACGTTGCCCGGATATGTGGGCGATTATATTGTTTTGACGGTCGGGGATGTTAACGAATGGACGATAGACAAGCTCAAAGCCGATCCGATCTGGGGTTCGCTTGCGGCGGTGAAGCAGAATCAAGTGTACATCTGGCAGGAAGAACGTTCCTGGTATTACGATCCCATTGCCGTATTAAGCCAAACGGAGGAGCTGGCGGACTGGTTGGCGAAGTAAGCGCACTGCAGGTGCTGGGAGGGTGAAGCGCCAAAGTTGCCTCCCGATTCTCGGCTTGCCATGGGCTTCTCGATTTGGTATAGTATAGAGATGCGAGCCTATGGCTCGTTCCTTGCTCCATTTTATGGGGCCGTTAGTCCAAAAGGAGGTGAAACAATATGCGCAAATATGAAGTGATGTACATCATTCGTCCAGACGTCGAGCAAGAAAACGTTCAAGCTCTCGTCGAGAAATTTAATGGCATCATCTCCAATGGCGGAGAGGTCACGAAATCCGAAGTGATCGGCAAACGCCGTCTTGCGTATGAGATCAACAAGCTTCGTGATGGTTACTTCGTTCTGGTACATTTCAACGCAACGACTGAAGTTGTAAATGAACTTGACCGTATCATGAAGATCCAAGACGAAGTCATTCGTTCGTTGATCGTCAGAGACGTAGCTTAGTCTAGTCCACGCAAGGGAATGGGGAGGTCGATGAGATGTTGAACCGTGTCATACTGATTGGCAGATTGACGAGGGATCCCGAGCTGCGTTATACGCCTGCCGGAGTTGCGGTAACGCAATTCACGCTAGCTGTAGACCGGCCATTCTCGTCAGCAGGTCAAGGCGGAGAACGCGAGCGCGAAGCGGATTTCATTCCGATCGTTACATGGCGCCAGCTGGCTGAAACATGCGCAAACTACTTACGCAAAGGCCGTTTAGCGGCCGTTGAAGGACGCATTCAAGTGCGGAATTACGAGAACAATGAGGGCAAACGTGTGTATGTAACGGAAGTTATTGCAGACAATGTCCGGTTCCTGGAGTCCAATCGCGAGAACAGCGGAGCTCCGCGTGATGAGAACAGCGGCGGTGGAGGCGGATACGGCGGCGGCAATTCGGGCGGCGGATACAGTGGAGGAAGCAATGCTGGCGGTGGCGGTGGTTCATCCTATGGCGGCGGAAGCCGTTCGGGCGGATCGCGCAACGACGGCAATAGCAACAGCGATCCTTTCAAGGATGACGGACGTCCAATCGACATTTCCGAAGATGATTTACCATTTTAATTTTCTACGAGAAGGAGGATGTACACCATGGCTTTCAAACCAAGAGAGAACGGCGGCGACGAGCGTCCAGAGCGTAAGTTCAGCGGACGTAAAGGCGGACGCAACAAACGTCGTAAAGTTTGTTTCTTTACTGTAAACAAAATTACTCACATTGACTATAAAGACACGGATCTGCTGAAGAAGTTTATCAGCGAGCGCGGCAAAATTTTGCCACGTCGCGTAACGGGCACAAGCGCGAAATACCAACGCTTGCTGACAGTTGCAATTAAACGTTCCCGTCAGATCGCATTGCTGCCTTACACAACAGAATAGTTCGTGCTGAAGTGCAGAACGGATAAACCCACAAGCCAGGACACTTGAAAAAGTGATCCTTGCGTGGGTTTTTTTGTGTTTGTATGGCTAAGAAAAACAAAGGCCGAGTGCATAACGGTTGACAGAACTAAAAGAACACTGTAATATGTCTGTATACCCCATGGGGTATAAAATTTCCCCGAAATAATACCCCCATGGGTATTAAAAGTCTGCTGAGTCTCACTCGGGGAAACTATAAAATACGATTAGGGAGGTAGTAATGACAATGGCAACAACGACGATAAAGGCAATGACTCCTCAGGAACTTACGAAGAAAATCATTGCACAAAAAGAATTGTTTATTCTAGACGTCAGAAATGAGTCGGAATTCATGAATTGGAAAATAGAAGGCGTGAAAATAGATGTATTGAACATTCCGTACTTCGATTTGTTGGATGGCGTTGACGAGGCGCTTGATAAAATTCCGGATGACAAAAACATCCTCGTAGTGTGCGCCAAAGAAGGCTCATCGATCTTCATTGCGGAGCAGCTCGCCGAAGCAGGAAAAACGAATATTCATTATCTGGAAGGCGGCATGAAAGCTTGGAGCGATTATTTGGAGCCTGTCAAAATCGGCGATCTTAAGGATGGAGGGGAACTATACCAATTCGTTCGCATTGGCAAGGGTTGTTTGTCGTATATGGTAGTGTCGGGCGGCGAGGCCGTGATGATCGACACGCTGCGTATAATCGATGTTTTTGAACAATTTGCTTCCGACAAAGGAGCGAAGATCAAACACACACTCGACACGCACTTGCATGCTGACCACATCTCGGGTGGCAGGTTGTTAGCGGAGAAAACCGGAGCAACATACTGGCTCCCTCCCAAAGATGCAACCGAAGTCATTTTCGACTTTGAGCCGCTAGAGGAAGGAAAGGAAATTAAGGTTGGTCATTCTAATATCCGGATCCAGCCTATCTATTCTCCGGGTCATACGATCGGAAGCACGTCCTTAATCATTGACGAACAATACTTGCTTAGCGGGGATATCCTATTTGTCGAATCTATCGGTCGTCCGGACTTAGCCGGCAAGGCGGAGGATTGGGTTGCGGATCTCAGATCGACGCTGTACAAGACGTATAAAGGCCTCTCGGACGATTTGCTGGTACTCCCCGCCCATTTCGGCAAGATAACCGAGCTCGGTCGAGATGGCAAGGTTGCCGCACGACTCGGCGACTTGTATAAGAACAATCCAGGGCTCAACATGCAAAGCAATGACGATTTTAGATCGGCAGTGACGGAGAACCTTCCGCCGCAGCCAAACGCCTATCAAGAAATTCGCCAAACGAATATGGGCAGAATGACGCCAAACGAAGAAGAACAACGGGAGATGGAATGGGGACCGAATCGTTGCGCCGTACACGATAAATAATGAATTCGGGAGAAGGCTGTAGGGAGGAGATTATTTTTTTGACCTAAATAATACCCTGTGGGGTATAAAAGAAAGGATTTCCGTTATGGGCATGGATATCATGTTGATTACCGTCTTATTTGCCATCGGCTTTATCGGGTCCTTTATTTCGGGAATGGTTGGGATTGGCGGGTCGATTATTAAATATCCGATGCTGCTGTATATCCCTCCTGCATTAGGTTTCTTGGCTTACTCGGCTCAGGAAGTTGCGGCTGTAAGTGCCATTCAAGTGTTTTTTGCGACATTAGCGGGAATGTTGGCTTATCGCAAAGGAAATTTCATGAATACGAAGCTTGTACTGTATATGGGGGTTCCGATTATCATCGGCAGTCTTCTTGGCGGGTATGGTTCAAAGTTTCTTCCGGACGGTGTCATCAATATTGTCTACGCGGTTATGGCACTACTAGCCGGAGTGATGATGTTCATGCCGAAGAAAGGCAATGAAGACGGCGATTTCACCAAGATTACATTTAATCGGAGCCTGGCATCCATATCGGCTGCCGTGGTCGGTATTTTGTCGGGAATCGTCGGTGCGGCGGGGGCATTCATCATCATTCCGATTATGCTCGTCCTCCTTAAAATTCCGACTCGGGTTGCAATCGCATCTTCATTAGCGATTACGTTCATTTCCTCCATCGGGACGACGGCCGGCAAGATCATGGGAGGGCATATGCTCTGGATCCCTTCAGCCATCATGGTAATCGCAAGTATCATCGCTTCTCCGATTGGCGCGAAAGTCGGTAAGAAGATGAATGTAAAGATGCTTCAATGGATCCTGGCCGTATTGATCATCGCAACTGTCATTAAAATTTGGCTTGATATTCTAACATGAATTAGGAGATTGGCATGCGAACGGCTTGAAGAATTAGGTTATGAGGTCACCAATATGCCCGGGGGCATGTCCCTTTGGGAAGGAGAGGTAGTTTAAGGGATTTAAAACACAAGAGAGGAGTAGATCATATGACATCCATGATTCAAACGAATCAAACGTTAAACTGCGAGGGCTTGGCGTGTCCGATGCCGGTCGTAAAAACCAAAAAAACCATCGCGGAAATGAATGCCGGCGAAGTGCTCGAAGTACGGGCAACGGATAAAGGGTCTGTGGCGGATTTGCAGAGCTGGGCAGGGCGGACAGGTCACCAATATATCGGCTTGAAGGAAGAAGGAGGCATCTACCGCCATTTTCTGCGAAAGTCCCTGGAAATCGAGACAAAACCGGAGACAAAACATCCGCGAGTCATTAGCAACGAAGATTTGAACCGGAAACTCATGGCCGGCGAAAACTTTATTTTAATAGACGTTCGGGAGCCGGCGGAGTACAGTTTTAAACGAATTCCGGGAGCGATCTCGATACCTATGGGCGAACTGGAGCAAAAGCTCGATTCGCTCTCGAAGGACGAGGAGTATTTCGTTGTTTGCAGATCAGGCAATCGTAGCGATTTCGCCTGCCAGCTGCTTTCCGAACGAGGTTACTCTAAAGTAACGAATGTCACGTCGGGCATGTCCTCTTGGGAAGGTCCCACGGAGCATGACGAATAAGAAACCAACCACACCTAACTAAAGAGGAGGAATTTGAGATGGCAGATATCGTAATCGACGCAAAAGGGCTTGCGTGCCCAATGCCGATCGTCAAAGCAAAAAAGGGGATCGATTCCATTCAAACGGGGCAAACGATGGAGCTTCATACAACGGATAAAGGTTCCATGAACGATTTTAAAGCTTGGGTAAATCAAACAAAACACGAGCTTGTTGAAGCGAGAGAAGAGAATGGTGTGTTTAAATTTATCGTTAAAAAGGTGTAAGAACGAGCGTGAAGCTAGAACAGATACCTGCAATAGCTGTTTTATAACTGAAAAAGGAAAGGGGAGCCTTATGTGACTCAAAAGGAGAAATCAACCATTGTTTTATTTAGTGGCGAACTGGATAAAGCGATAGCAGCGTTTATCATTGCCAATGGCGCGGCAGCTTATGATCATGAGGTAACGATCTTCTTTACGTTCTGGGGATTGAATACGCTCAGGAAGGACCAACCGGTATCGTTGAAGAAGGGATTTCTTGAGAAAATGTTCGGTAAGATGATGCCTCGAGGCGCGAATAAACTTGGTCTATCGAAAATGAATTTCGCTGGGATGGGCCCGAAGATGATTAAGCACGTGATGAAGAAGCATAATGCGTTAACCTTGCCGCAGTTGATCGAGCTCGCGCAGGAGCAAGGCGTGAAGCTGGTTGCATGTACGATGACGATGGACTTGTTGGGTCTCCAGAAGGAAGAATTGCTCGACGGAATCGAATATGCCGGCGTTGCGGCTTATTTGGGAGATGCCGCAGACGCGAAGGTGAACTTATTTATTTGATCCTCGACTCCCCAATGTGTTTATAATATACCTATACATGTATCGGGGGGATTCCAATATGAAATACGATGATGATATGAAACGGCGCCTGCGTAGAGCCGAAGGACAAATACGCGGTGTATTAAAAATGATGGAAGAAAACAAAAACTGCAAGGACGTCGTAAGCCAACTCTCGGCTGTCCGCAGCGCCGTCGACAAAACGCTGGCGCTTGTAGTGGCGGTAAACCTGGAGCAATGTATTCATGAAGAGCTGGAGAAGGGCGGGGACACCAGTAAGGTTGTCCAGGAAGCTGTAGGACTGTTAATCAAAAGCAGGTAGAAGTAAATATTGGTGCTGTCCCAAAAGTTTTCAAATGACAGGGGAATGTGTCAATTTATACGTGAAATTACATGAAAGGACCTTGAACTCCATTTTAAAGTGGAATTCAAGGTCCTTTTTCATGTGAAAATCCGACTTCACGTGAGACTCGAAAAAACACAAATTGGTTTTAGGATAGCCTCTTTCTTTGTTTTATAGACAATGATGCAACTCCAAGAGCTGTGAACAAAAGGTTGGAAAATCACATTTGAAAAATCTAACGGACAACAGTGACGCTAATTGTTCAATTATTAACCCCTGCCGAATCTAACGGACATAAGGAGGATGTCGATTCATTGTGTGCAAAACCGGAAATGAAGCTGCAATCAATCGCCGGCAACCTGTTTACGGAAATGAGGGCCCTTATATGGAACGTTTGGCGTGATAATAAAATCTAAACGGAACTCTGCGACGTTATTCGTGAGAAATCCAGGCAAATCGCGAGCTTTTGCCCATCATAAGGGCTGTCAGTTCCATTAGATTTGCGAAGTGCAGCTTTTTGCCGAAATAACGCCTTTCATTTCCGTTACGGTTGCTCCCGTTTATTTCTTTCTGGACACTCGCCCGCAAATTCACCTTTGCACAATTAATAGACAGCCTCATAAGGAAGGCTAAGTGTTCGTAAATGAAACTTACTGCGCAGGCAAAGGACGGCGACAGCGATCTAAAGCTCGCTGACTAGCAGTCTTTCAAGATTTAAGTCGGCGTCATCGATCTAAAGCTAGCTGACTAGCTGCTTTTCAAGATTTAAGTCGGCGTCATCGATCTAAAGTTAGCTGACTAGCTGCTTTTCAAGATTTAAGTCGGCGTCATCGATCTAAAGCTAGCTGACTAGCTGCTTTTCAAGATTTAAGTCGGTGTCATCGATCTAAAGCTAGCTGACTAGCTGCTTTTCAAGATTTAAGTCGGCGTCATCGATCTAAAGCTAGCTGATCAAAGTGGGTCCTATCATTTCAAAAAATGTTCAAATTCTGAATCAGCAAAGCAGGCAATCATCTCCTTAGCCTGATCAATGATATCCTGGACATCTCCAAGATAGAAGCTGGAAAAATGGAGCTGCATCTGGAGACCTACCTCATATCGGAATTAATCCACGATGTGATGACTACAATTGGACCGTTGGTAGACGGAAAGGGAAACAGGCTGCAATTGAGTTGCGAAGAGAGCGGAGAAATTACGGCCGATATAACAAAATTACGTCAAATTCTTATTAATTTATTAAGCAACGCCAACAAGTTTACCGAGAACGGGTTGATTGAATTCAAGGTTTATAAGGAAGTCAGGGATTCTCGGCAGGGTTACGAATTTTTTGTTCGGGATACGGGCATTGGCATGACCCCAGAGCAGCTCGAAAAGCTGTTTCACCCATTTATGCAGGCTGATGCATCCTTCACACGCAAATATGGAGGCACGGGTTTAGGGCTCGCGATTAGTCAGAGCTTTAGCGCGATCATGAGTGGGGATATACGGGTGGATAGCGTATATGGAAAGGGAACGACCTTTATCTGCTGGCTGCCGACTGACTTGTAGATTGTATCGTTTATTGAAGATGCACAAGTGAATAACTCCAAAAGGGTGACGTCGAAAAAAGTTATCCCCATGTGGATAATGGGGCTGACGAATTCGAATCGCCTTTTGAGCATGGAATTATATTGATCGTAATGATGGCTAAAAAGGAGATTTAAACAGAATAAGAGAGAATAACACGGATGTAAGCGTTTAAACCCGTAATGGTATTCAGTAGATCGCTTGTGGATTCTGTGTATAATAAAAATCGTCCAATATCGGCCCCGACCTCTCTGAGAGTGGGAGGTCACCAATTACTAGGCGTGTCTGAATACTCCGAGGGGAGCAGATTTTCAGACACGACCTGGAGGAGAGAGAGGAATTATTTCTTTGTTACAACAACTGAAAAACACATGGTTTTTTAACGTCAGAGGGGATTTGCTGGCCGGCATTACGGTCGCGCTTGCGCTGATCCCAGAAGCCATAGCCTTCTCGATCATTGCGGGTGTAGACCCCATGGTCGGGCTGCATGCATCGTTCTGCATCGCGGTTATCATCTCCATTACGGGCGGACGACCAGGGATGATCTCTGCGGCTACAGGCGCAATGGCGGTACTGATGGTAACGCTGGTCGCCGATCACGGGATTGAGTACCTCTATGCGGCTACGATTCTGACGGGCATTATTCAGTTTCTGATGGGTATGCTCAAGCTGGGGCGGTTTATTACGTTCGTTCCGCATTCCGTAGTCATTGGGTTCGTGAACGCGCTGGCGATTTTGATCTTTATGACACAGCTCGTTCAATTCGAGAATGTCACCTGGGTCATGTATGTGCTCGTAGCTGCAACGTTACTCATTATTTATGGACTGCCGCTGCTGACTAAAGCCGTGCCTTCCGCGCTTGTCGCAATTATCGTCATGACCTGCGTGACTGTATTCGGCGGCATTCAAGTGAACACGGTCGGCGACATGGGCAATATTACGCGTTCGCTGCCTAACTTTCATATTCCCGACGTTCTGTTTAACTGGGAGACGCTGATGATTATATTGCCGGTCTCGTTTACGATGGCGATCGTCGGATTGCTGGAATCTTTAATGACGGCAACGATCCTCGACGAAGCGACGGAGACCAAGAGCAATAAGAACAGGGAAGTGCGCGGACAAGGCATCGCAAACACGATCACCGGATTTTTTGGAGGTATGGCGGGCTGCGCGATGATCGGACAATCCGTCATCAACGTCAAGTCGGGGGGCCGGGGCAGACTGTCCACGCTGGTGGCGGGTGCCGTGCTGTTGTTCCTGATTATGGTGCTTGGCGATGTGGTCAAGAGCATCCCGATGGCGGCGTTGGTTGGCGTCATGATTATGGTGTCAATCGGCACCTTCGATTGGGGCTCTATCCTGAATGTAAGAAAGATCCCGTTGTCAGACACCATCATCATGGTAGTTACCGTTGCGGTGGTGGTGTACACGCATGATCTCGCAAAGGGCGTTATGGTCGGCGTAATCATGAGCGCGCTTCTCTTCGGATGGCGTATGGCCAAGCTGCATGCCGACATGCATGTCACGGAACAGGACATTAAGCATTACCGGATTCGGGGCCAAATGTTCTTTGGCACGATGAGCCACTTCGGCGAGTTGTTCGACCCGCAGCAGGATCCGCAACATATCGTGATTGATCTCGGCAGCTCACATGTCTGGGATCACTCGGCGATTACGGCAATTGCAAAGGTTCTGGGCAAATATGAGGCGCAGGGTAAGACCGTGACCATTATCGGCTTGAACGAAGAGAGCAAGAAACTCGTGGACCTCGTTGGTTTGACCGTATCCGGCGGCCATTAAGGCTGAACCTGCCGGTATCGGGACCACCCTTATTAGTATCTGAAATCAAATACATCGGCACAACTAAAGGCTGCCAGACGAAGTCCATGAATGGACGTATCGTCTGGCAGCCTTTGTGTAAGATGAATGTTTGCCCGGGCATTATCCGACGAGAATATGATCCTCGGGATAGCCGATCTTGGAGCTTTGTTTCTTTTGGGCGAGCGCGTACGCCAGCGTGAGAGGGCCTAACCGGCCCAAGAACATCGTAATGGTCACGACAATCTTGCCTGCCGTAGTCAGCTCGCCGGTAAGCCCCATTGACAAGCCTGTTGTGCTGAACGCGGAGGTTGCTTCGAACAGGACAGCCAGGAAGTTGTCCTTCGCCACATCCTCCGTCACCGTAAGAATCAAGGTAACGGTTAATACAAAAGCCAGCGCCGTCATAACGACTGCCAGCGCTCGCATGACGGAGTCTTGCGAGATTTTGCGCTCGAAGGCGTGGATTTGACCGCCGCCGCGGAAGGTCTGGATCGTCGACAGGATAAGAATGACCAGCGTATTGGTTTTGATGCCGCCGCCAGTACCGCCGGATCCCGCCCCGATAAACATCAGGATGATGAGGATGAACTGGGAGACGGCGAGCATGCTGCCGATATTAATGGTGTTAAAGCCAACGCTCCTGGGTGTCGTACTCTGCATGAGCGACGCCAAAAGCCGCTCGCCCGTGTTCAACGATCCGAACGTCGCGCTGTTCCAGCTCTCCAGCAGGAAAATCAGCAAGAACCCTGCCAGGATCAATACGCCGGAGGAGATTAGCACGACCTTGGAGTGGAGCGACAGCTTGCGCCAGGAACGCTTGCGAAGCACGTCCAATATGACGATGTAACCAAGCCCGCCTACGATAAATAAGAGGATCAGCGTCAAGTTGACGATGGGATCGCCGACGAACTGCATCAGGCTGTCGGACCATAGGGAAAATCCGGCATTGTTAAAGGCGGATACGGAGTGGAACAACGCATAGTATGCCGCTTTGCCCAGTCCAAGCTCGCTCTGCCAGTGCAGCGTTAGAACCAGCGTGGCGATGGATTCGAATACGAATACGATAAGAACCATATATAGAGACAGCTTAACGAGCCCCTGCGCCGAAGTCGATTGAGTCGTCTGCTGAATAATGAGCCGCTGCTTGAGACCGATCTTCTTGCCCAGCAGAATAGCAACCATTACGCCGAGCGTCATAAAGCCGATGCCGCCAACCTGGATCAGAACCATAATGATAATCTGACCGATGACTGAGAAGTCAGTGCCGGTATCCAGCACGGTCAGACCATTAACACAAACGGCTGATACCGATGTAAATAGCGCATTAAGCAATCCGATGGAATGTCCGTCGCTAGACGAAAAGGGCATGCTGAGCAAAATCGCGCCGATCCAGATAAGCCCGAAGAACACGACGGTAATAAGCTGCGGCGGACTGATATTATTTTTGAGATGATTGATGAAACGCTCGAGCCAAGGCTGTTCGTTTTTCTTGGGGTGGCTATGCGCGTTCATAATCGTTCTCCAGCTCGCGGATATCATCGTTGCTGCCTATGATGAGCAGCACATCGCCCGTATGAATGGCATCCTCGGCCTTGGGCGAAATATTGATGCGATCGCCGGTTTTGATAGCCATGATGGTACAACCGTAGCGGGCGCGGATGTTGAGATCCTTGAGCGATTTGCCGTCCATGGCGGGAGGCGCGCCGATCTCCGCGAGGTTGTAGTCCGGCGACAGCTCGATGTAATCGATCAGGTTGTCCGAGCTAAGTTGATTGCCCAGCCGCGTCCCCATATCACGCTCCGGATAGATGACGTGATCGGCGCCGATTTTGCTGAGGACGTTGCCATGCATTTCATTTCGCGCTTTCGCAGTTACCTTTGGCACCTTCAATTCCTTAAGCAACAGCGTCGTCAGGATGCTCGCCTGCAGATCGTCGCCGATCGCTACGATGGCATGCGTGAAGTTGCTTGCTCCAAGCTCGCGCAGCACGTTTTCGTCCGTACAGTCCGCTTGCAGCGCATGGGTAGCGATGGGAGCCATTTCTTGGACGAGCTGTTCGTTCTTGTCGACTGCAAGCACTTCGTGTCCGTTTTGGATCAAAGTGCGGGTCAAGCTCGTGCCGAAGCGGCCGAGCCCGATCACCATAAATTGTTTCTTCAAAGCGCTCACGTCCCAACTATCTATTGGATGATTAGTATTCGAACTATTAACTGTGATAAATCATAGGAGACAATTGGTTATTTGTCAAAGAGAATTAACAGACGTTTCTATTATAAAAGTAATCCCCTTACTGCGTATTTTTCATTCGGTTTATTGCGGTACAAATAGAACAGGGACAGCCCTTCGTCTTATACGACTAAAGGGCTGTCCCTGTTTCATAATGAAGGCCGGCGGTGTAAATACGATCGGAGCCTTAATGGTGCGTGTTCAAACCTTTACTAGAATTTGTTCGCTTGCTCCTCCGAGATGTCGCCGATGTATGGCAGCTTAAACATCTTGCCTTGCAAAGCCAGCAGCATTAGGGCTATCCACAAAATGAAGCTGATCGGGGCCAAAATAATCGAAATGAGCCATCCGATGACGGGAATCCAGCCTAGTACCAGATTGATGGCAACAATGGCCACGAATACGATCGTAGACTGCATCGCATGGAACTTAACGAAGCGGCTTTGCTTTTCCAGAACGAGGAAGATGATACCTGTAATGAAGCCGAGCAAATAACAAAGCAGGCCAGCCACCTTGGGATCCAAGCCAGTCGAAGACGGATCCGGATTTACTTGTACCGGTTGCATAATGGACGAGTCACGCTCCTTATGGACATAGTATTGCAAGAATTGTATTCGCCGTACATAAGCAATAGACCTTTTTTTGTTGCAAAAATTGGTTGCGAAATGCGACAAGTTACCACAAATGGGATAAAATTTTTGTCATAGGTTTGTAACCCCTGCAAGGTTGCCATCGTCTAGAATGATAAGAAAGCAAGGCTGCCGGTATAGAGACAGACGGAACCAAATCGCTTGGAGAGTGGACAATATGAAGAAGAAACATAAACGATTATATGCAATCGGAATCATTGCGGTCGTTCTGCTGACCGCGGCGTATTTGAATCGGGGAGTGCTGGCAATGGCCGGCTTCGACTGGTTCTTGCAGGGTTCGCTTGAGAAAAGTTTGGAAAACACGTACAAGCCTGTCGAAAACCGTCAGCCCGTCAAACCTGTCGGCGTCGACAGAAAGAAGCAAGATCCCTTCTCCATGCTGCTGCTCGGCGTGGACCAACGGGGCAACGAAACGGGAAGGTCGGACACGCTGATCTATACGGTCGTGCGTCCCAATGACGGCAAAATGCTGCTCGTATCCATTCCGCGGGATCTCTATGTCGAGATTGTGGGCAGAGACCGCGAGGACAAGATCAACCATGCTTACGCCTTCGGCGGACCGGGGATGACGATGGATACGGTAGAGAAGCTGCTCGACGCTCCGGTCAACCATTACGCATCCATTAACTTCGAGGGCTTCCGCGACGCCATCGATGCAATGGGCGGCATTGCGCTTCCGATCGAAGAGGATATGGTCAACGATGATTACGATCACGAAAAATTCGTCATCAAGGGCGGTCAGGACCTCTATAATGGAACGGATGCGCTCAACTTCGTCCGGTACCGCGAGGACGCGGGCGGCGACATGAACAGGACGGAGCGACATCAGCAGTTCCTTCATGCTATTATAGAGAAGGCGACAAGCCTCAAGCAGTGGAGCAAGATCCCTTCCTTAATTGATATTATGGGCGACAACTTCAGCACGGATATGCTGCCGGGGCAGTTGATCGACATGTCGCAGTCCATGTTGACGAAGAGCGGCCTGAACATGTACAGCCACACGGTGCTCGGCCAAGGCGGCCGCCTGGAGAATGGCGGGGCCTGGTATTATTTTGTCGATGAAGGGGACTTGCAGCAAGTACAGACCATGATTCATAATTGGCTGGATGCCGACGCGCCGTCCGCGAGTCTGATCCTCCCTCCGAAGTACACGGCGACAGTGGAGAAGGAGGTACAGTCGCTCTCCAGCGCGTCCGGTCAATAGAACGGAGTGAAACAAAGGATGAATATCGCGTTTTTCCTGCTGCCGAAGCAAGAGGTCGTATGTTTGACATATGACACGACGTTGCGGCAAGCGCTGGAACGGATGGAATATCATCGTTACTCGGCCGTACCGATTCTCCACTCGGATGGCACGTATTACGGAACGGTCACCGAAGGCGATCTGCTCTGGTTTATGAAGAGCCGGCCGGATCTGACATTCGAGACGACCAACAAGGTAAAGCTTGCCGAGGTGCCGCTGAGGGTCACGAACAAAGCGGTAAATATCGACGCTAATATGGATGATATGATCTCGCTGGCCAAGGTACAGAACTTCGTGCCTGTCGTGGACGACAGAAATCATTTTATCGGACTCGTAAGAAGAAGCGAAATTATCGATTATTGTCAGCAGGGACTGTCCCAGCGGAGCTAAGGCTCCCGGGGCAGTTTTTTTTGAGGGGGACTTGAACGGAGTCAGGTCGCCGCTGGACGCAGGCACAAATGTTGGAATGGACGGGATGCATGCGGAAATCCGCTTTTGTGCTATAATGGGTGTTAAATGCCTGATCATCGGGTGTGCAAACGAAGCTGCAAGAGGTGAACCGATTGAAAACTGGGCTGAAACCCCTGCTGTGGAGCGGGGCGGCGTTTCTGCTGCTGTTGCTTCTCGCTGTACCTGTATTGAACTTGCCTGCATTGCTGTTCATGATGGTTCCGTATGTCGTTCTATATTCGACGCTATCCAAGGGAGCCTTCGCCCTTCACACGATTCCCGTGTGGGTAGCCGCCGCCCTGATCGTGGGACCGGCGGTGCTTATTATCGGACTGTTCTTCCTGCTGCCCGGCATTGCCATGGGTCACTTATACCGCAAAAAGGAACCTGCGGCCAAGGTGATACGGATCGTCGGAGTCATCGTGCTGGCCCAGCTTATGCTGGAGCTGCTCGTATTCGAGCTTTTCCTGGACCTGTCCCTGCTTGATGAGATGAGCTCGATGATCCGTGACGTATTCGACACCGTGATGGCGCAGAACACGCTCGCGACGGAGTGGACCTCCTCGCACACGGACACGCTTATTCAAGTCATCATTAACATGATTCCGCTCACCTTCATCATTTTGGCGTACGTCTTGACGGTCGTGTCGCATTATCTCGCGAGAAGAATCGTGAACCGGAGCGGGCTTGAAGTGCCTGCCTTCCCTAAGGCAAGGGATTGGAAGCTTCCGCGCTCGCTTGTTATTTTCTATCTGATCGCATACGTGATGGATCTGTTCATGCTTAGTACGAGCAAGGCATTCCTCCCGGTTGCACTGATGAATCTGGTGCCGCTGCTCAGTTATGTATTCGCGATTCAGGCGATCGGCTTCTTCTTCTATATTGCTCATCATCGCGATTGGAATAGGGCAGTTCCCGTTCTCATAGCCATCCCTGTGCTGCTGATTCCTCCGCTAAGCCTGATCGGCGTTCTGGATACGGCATTCCCGATCCGGAAGGCGTTCGTTAAATCCCAATAGCACAGGAGCGATACGTTCTATGCCTAAGTTTCTAATTACGAGATGGCACGGCATGCATCAAATGGCTGCGCTTGCGGTGCTTGCCTTGCTGTCGGCCCTGCTCGCCTGGTTTCACTGGGCGGCAGGACTGGCCGGTCTTATCCTTACGATCGGGGTCGCCGTCTACAGCTACTTTGCGGAGCGTGCGTTCCGCAAGGACCTTAAGACGTATCTCGGCACTTTATCTTATCGCGTTAAAAAGGGCGGCAACGATGTCATCAGCGAGCTGCCGTTCGGCATTATTCTCTATAATGAAGATCGTACCGTGGAGTGGCATAATCCGTACATTGCAAAAATTTTCGAGCGCGACAACGCCATCGGCATGCCGCTGACGGAGCTATTCCCGACGCTGCAGCATGCCAAGGATCGCGACGGCATCATCGAAGCGGCGGTAGGCTCGCAGATGTACCAGCTGATATTCCGGCCCAAAGAAAAAATTCTTTACGTCAAAAACATCACGGAATTGTGGCAGCTCAGCCGCAAATACGAGGACGAGAAGCTCTCCCTCGGCGTTGTGATGATCGACAACCTGGAGGAAGTAACGCAAGGTCTCGACGACCATCAGCGAAGCTCCCTGCTCGCGAAAGTGACTACGGAAATTACGGAATGGGCCCAGCAGTACAAAATCTATCTCAAGCGGCTCACGTCCGACCGGTTTCTGCTCGTTACCGATCATAAGACGCTCCGACAGCTGGAGCATTCCAGATTTGTCATTCTTGACGAGGTGCGGGAGATGGCGGGCGAGCAAAAGATCCCCGTCACGCTGAGCATCGGATTTGCAGCCGGGGCCGAGGGGATTATGGAGCTCGGTCAATGGGCGCATACGAGTCTCGATATTGCGCTGGGCCGCGGAGGCGACCAGGCTACCGTCAAGGTGGCGGGACGCCAGTCGTTCTACGGCGGCAAGAGCAACGCCGTAGAAAAGCGGACTCGCGTGCGGGCTCGCGTCGTGGCGCATGCGTTGCGGGATCTCATGAAGGAGAGCCATAATATCATTATTATGGGCCATAAGCTCCCCGACATGGATTCCATCGGCGCAGCCATCGGCGTGCTCAAGGCCGCGCAGCTCTTTGGCAAGGAAGCCTATATCGTACTTGAGGGTATCAATCCTTCTATGGAGAAGCTCATGGAACTGCTGCGCGAAGAAGAGAAACTGTCCAAGCGGTTTATCTCCCCGGAGCAGGCATTGACGCTAATGACGCCGCAATCGCTGGCGGTCGTCGTCGACACGCACAAGGCTTCGCTCGTAAAGGAGCCGAAGCTGCTGACGGCGACGGATCGAATCGTCGTGATCGACCATCACCGCAGGGGCGAGGAGTTTATCAATCACGCGATTCTCGTCTATATGGAGCCTTATGCTTCGTCGGCTTGCGAGCTTGTCACCGAGCTGCTGCAATACATTCATGACCGGGTCGGGCTCGACATTAGGGAAGCGACTGCTCTGCTTGCCGGCATTACGGTCGACACGAAAAGCTTCTCGATGCGTACGGGAGCCCGTACGTTCGAGGCGGCTTCGTTCCTGCGAAGGAACGGGGCGGATCCCATGGTCATCCAGCGTATGCTGCAAGAGGATCTGGAAGGTTACGTCAGCAAGGCCGAGATTATTAAGCATGCCGAAGTAATGTACGACCATATCGCCATCGCGGTGGTAGAGCAGGGCGTGCGCAATTCGCAGCTGCTGATCGCCAAATCGGCGGATACGCTGCTCAATATGACCGATATTCTGGCTTCGTTCGTCATCGGCGAACGACCGGATGGACTCATCGGGATCAGCGCTCGCTCCCTTGGGGGCATTAACGTGCAAGTCGTCATGGAGCGGATGGGCGGCGGCGGTCATCTGACGAACGCGGCGGCTCAGATGGAAGGCACGGTGGGCGAAGCCGCGGCCAAACTTAAGCAAGTGCTGCACCAAATACAATCGGAAGAGGGGTTATTCGAATGAAAGTAATCTTCCTGCAAGACGTAAAGGGACAAGGAAAAAAAGGCGAGGTAAAGGATCTCTCCGAAGGATACGTACGCAACTTCCTGTTGCCGAAGGGGCTCGCGAAAGCGGCGTCCGACGGCAATCTGAAGACGCTTGAGGTACAAAACGCATCGGAAACGAAACGCAAGGCGAAGGAGAAGGAAGACGCTCAGGCGCTTGCGAAGAAGCTGGAAGAGATGACCGTGGTCGTAAAAGCGAAAGCCGGCGAAGGCGGCCGCCTGTTCGGCGCCGTTACGAGCAAGCAAGTAGCGGAGGCGCTCGCGGGCCTCGGCGTTAAGATCGACAAGCGCAAGATCGAGCTGGAAGACCCGATCCGTACGCTGGGCATGACCCAGGTGCCGGTCAAGCTGCATCCGGAAGTGAAAGCGAAGCTGAACGTTCAGACGGCCGAAGAATAAGCAAGAGCAATCATCAGGTTTAAGATAAGCGGAAGATGTCGGAGGTGGGCGTAGGCGTAGATTCGTCTGCGCCTGTCTTCCATTTTCCAAGAGCGATGACCGAGAGGAGAAGCGTGAAGCATGAGTACGGAATTAATGTTCGACCGGGTTCCCCCGCAAAATATGGAAGCCGAGCAGGCTGTTATCGGCGCCATACTGATTCAGCCGGAGGCGCTCATAACAGCGATGGAACGGGTTCGCAGCGAAGACTTCTACAGCAGCAGCCATAGCCGCATCTACGAAGCGATGATCGAGCTGGGCGAGAACAACCAGCCGGTCGATCTCGTTACTCTTACAGCCCATCTTCAAGATCAAGGCTTGCTGGAGGAGATTGGCGGCGTTAGCTACTTGGCCAAGCTGGCTAATGCCGTACCGACGGCGGCCAACATTGATTATTACGCGCAGATTGTCGAAGAGAAGTCGATGCTGCGAAGATTGATTCGGACCGCGACCAATATCGTGTCGGATGGGTATGCGAATGCAGAAGACGTCGGCGTGCTGCTAAGCGATGCCGAGAAAAAAATTCTGGAAATTTCCAATCGACGCTCCAGCGGCGGCTTCATCTCCATCCGCGATGTGCTCATGGAGGTATTCGAGAAGGTTGAGTTCCTGTACAGCAACAAGGGCGGGCCGACGGGCATTCCGTCAGGCTTCGTCGATCTAGACAGGATGACGGCCGGCTTTCAGCGAAGCGACCTTATTATCGTCGCGGCGCGTCCTTCCGTGGGCAAGACCGCCTTTGCCCTTAACGTGGCTCAAAACGTTGGCGTGCGGGCCAAGGAGACGGTCGCGATCTTCTCGCTGGAGATGTCCGCCGCACAGCTCGTGCAGCGGATTATATGCGCCGAGGCCAATGTCGACGCGACCCGGATGCGGACTGGCAGCCTTGAAGGCGACGATTGGGAGAAGCTGACGATGGCGATCGGCGCCTTGGCCGAGGCCGAGATCTACATCGACGATACGCCGGGCATTACGGTAGCCGATATTCGCGCGAAGTGCCGAAGGCTGAAGAAGGAACGCGGGCTGGGCATGATTTTGATCGACTACCTGCAACTGATCGAAGGACGGGGCAAGGCCGGCGAGAATCGTCAGCAGGAAGTATCCGAAATTTCGCGGACGCTCAAGATGATTGCCAGGGAGCTGGAAGTGCCCGTCATCGCGCTGTCCCAGCTCAGCCGGGGCGTCGAGCAGCGGCAAGACAAACGCCCCATGATGTCCGACCTTCGGGAATCCGGTTCCATCGAGCAGGATGCCGACATCGTCGCGTTTCTGTACCGGGACGATTATTACGACAAGGAATCCGAGAAGAAGAATATTATCGAGATCATTCTTGCAAAACAACGGAACGGACCGGTCGGCACGGTCGAGCTGGTGTTCCTCAAAAACTTCAATAAATTCGTCAATCTGGACCGGGCGCATCAGGATCCGTCTCAGGCATCGTAAAATATCCGAACAATTGTGTGGACGTCCGCACAATTGTTCGTTTTTCGTTTGACTTCTACGCGTCGCACTGCTACACTATTAGTGCTGTCTTCTGGTAAGTGACGCGGTGAAGAACCCGGATCTGCCGCAAGGACGGTAATTTTCGATGTTTTTATGCATCGAACGGGGGTATGATTATGTCTACGGTTGTTGTTGTCGGTACGCAGTGGGGAGACGAAGGGAAAGGCAAAATCACCGACTTCCTTGCAGAGGGAGCTGACGTTGTTGCTCGTTACCAAGGAGGAAACAACGCCGGGCACACCATCCTCATCGACAATAAGAAATACAAATTAACGATGATTCCATCCGGTATTTTCAATCATGATAAAACTTGCGTCATCGGCAACGGCATGGTTATTAACCCTGCCGCTCTGATCGACGAAATTAACTATATTCACGAGAACGGCTTCTCCACGGAGAACCTGAAGATCAGCGACCGCGCGCATGTGATCATGCCGTACCATCTTGTGCTGGACGGCCTTGAGGAAGACCGCAAGGGCGATAACAAGATCGGCACGACGCGCAAGGGCATCGGTCCATGCTATATGGACAAAGCGGCCCGCAACGGCGTGCGGATCAGCGATCTGATGGATGCGGAGGAATTCGAATCCCGCGTTCGCGCCATCATCGTTGAGAAAAACAATCTGATCGAGCAAGTCTACGGCGGAGAGGCGCTTGACGCGGACTCCATCGTAAAGGATTACCTGGGCTACGCGGAAGTACTCCGTCCATATGTGACAGATACATCCGTGGTGCTTAACGACGCTATCGACGAAGGCAAAAAGGTGCTCTTCGAGGGCGCTCAAGGCGTCATGCTCGACATTGACCAAGGCACGTATCCGTTCGTAACGTCCTCCAACCCGTCCGCGGGCGGCGTCTGCATCGGCTCCGGCGTCGGTCCGTCCAAGATTCAGCAGGTTATCGGCGTTGCCAAAGCCTACACGACTCGCGTAGGAGACGGCCCGTTCCCGACGGAGCAGGACAACGAGATCGGCCAATTGATCCGCGACAAGGGTCATGAGTACGGTACGGTTACTGGACGTCCGCGCCGCGTCGGTTGGTTCGACACGGTCGTCGTCCGTCATGCGCGCCGCGTCAGCGGCATTACAGGTCTGTCCCTGAACTCGCTGGACGTATTGACGGGTCTGGACACCGTTAAGATTTGCACGGGCTACAAGTACCGCGGAGAGATTATCCAGCACTACCCTGCAAGTCTTAAGACGCTGGCCGAGTGCGAAGCGGTATACGAGGAGTATCCGGGTTGGAGCGAGGATATTTCGGGAGCGAAGAAGCTGGAGGATCTGCCTGCCAATACGCTGAGCTACTTGAACCGCATCTCGGAGCTGACGGGTATTCCGATCGCTATCTTCTCCGTAGGCCGCAACCGCGAGCAGACGAATCCGGTTCGTCCGATCTACGAATAGAATAGCTGGTTAAAGCAGCATACCAAAGCCATTGCCTGAAGGAGCGAAAGACGCTCCTTTAGACAATGGCTTTTTTTCTCCTGCAAGGCGGAATGCGGAATGTCCTCTCTCAACCTTGACCATACTGGTAGAAAGGAATGAACGGCTGCGAGAGGCAGAGGCTAAGATTCATGCCTGGAGCCGGCTTAGGAGATGATAGGATGTTTAGAGGATTGGCGTGGATCGCCAAGCTGGTGGCCGCGGGATTAATCATCAGCTTTTTGTCGATCTGGACGACAGGGTATATTGTAACGAGTTATGTAGAATCCATATTAAAGCAATACGAGCTGCCGATCGAAGTGCCGCCTTTGGCGATGTCGGGCGTATGGGGCAAGCTGTGGGGCTCGGACCCGCATACAACGGTGGAGGAGAGCGGCGTAGGAAGCGCCAGCGGCGTCGAAGGCGGTTCGGAAGCGGACGGAGATTCGGAGGATCTCGCGGCCGAGAATAGCGGCACAACGGAAGATGACGGAGCCCAGGAAGCGTTTGGCCAGATCGAGGAGCCCTCTCTTACCGATGTCGGCGTAGGCAAAGGCAGCGGCGCGGCCGGAGGCGTCGAGCCGCCGGAAGGAGGCAGCACAGGCGCTGAGGGCGAGAGTGGCGGAGCTGTCGCAGAAGGCGGAACGCTGGAAGGCATCGGGGGATCGGACGGCGTAGACGGGAAGGAGACGGCGCTGACGACGGACGAGTTGACGGAGACGAAGGATAAGATAAGCGACGAGGACAAAAATAAACTGTTCGAATTATTGATGGCGAAGCTCCCCCAGGAGTCCTTGCAGCAGATCTCCGCGTACATGGAGGAAGGGCTTACAGAACGCGAATTAACCAACATTCAACAGATTATGGCACAGCATCTCGACAAGAAAGAGTATGAGGACATGATGAGCATTCTGAAAAAATATTAATTTTACGTTGTGATGGCAACGGTTGCTCCATTTGTTAGGCTTGTGTTAAAGTATTAGGCGAGTGATCCAACGGGATTATTCGCCTTTTTTCTATTTTTAATGCGCGATTCTTTCAGAAGCGATGCGAAAAGGAGACTATCATGACCGGTTTCAGGGATATGAGTCGTATGAAGAAGGTATGGGAGAATTCCACCCGCTACTTTCGACGTAAGGGCTCACAAGGCTTGGATAGCAAGACCGAACACCAGACCGCAGACTTGGTTGTTTCTACCCCATTCTGGCGGAAGAAGACGACCGGCCTGATCGGCGGCGCGGCAATTCTGCTTACAGTAGCGGGCATTGTCGGTTACCAGCAATACTCGCAATATGTAGAACGAAATACATTCGAATTCTATCACGTATATAAAGATGGCGTTGAATTAGGAACGGTAGCTACGCAAGACGAAGTCGAGCAGTGGATCGCGTCGAAGACGCAAGAGGTGCAGCAAGCCAATCCGGACATTACGATGGTAGTGGACACCGGCGAAATTACATACGTCGAGGCCAGCGGCTTCAAGGCTGTTCCGGAGACGGAGGCTACGCTGGCAAAGCTGGCTGGCGCAACAACCTCGCATGCGGTAGGCGTGGAAGTGGTTATAGACGGCAACGTCATCGGAGTCGTAAAGGATCAGGCCACGGCGGACGACATTCTATCGCGCGTGCAGGGCAAGTATGCGCCCGAGCTGGCGGCAGCGGCCAAGAAGGACAGCAGATCGGTTACGACGTTGTCGTACGACAAGGATGCCGAAGCGGCGGCGGCGGATGCGGCTAAGCCGGATCTTACCAAGCCGGGACGTGTCGTCACGGATGTAACCTTTGTAGAGGATGTTTCGATCGAGCAGATTGAAACGGAACCTTCGAAGATTGCGAATGCGGACGATATCTACAAAAAGATCATTACGGGCAGCACCAAGCCGACCAAATATGTCGTAAAAGAAGGCGATTGCATCGGCTGTATCGCGCAGAAGTTCGATATAACGTCCGACTTTATCCGCGAAAATAATAAGTGGATCAAGGATGACAAGATTACAATAGGGGACGAGCTGGACTTGACCGTACAGCTTCCGGAGCTGACGGTCGTGACGACCGAGAGCCTGGTGGAGCTGGAGAAGATTGCAATTCCCGTCGAGTATACGAAGAACGAGAAGATGCGCGTCGGCGAGTCCAAAACCATTACGCAAGGCGTAGAGGGCGAACAGCGGCTCACCTACAGCATCAAGAAGGAGAACGGTTATGTCGTCTCCGAGGAACTGGTAAAAAAAGAAGTATTGAAGGAGCCAATCGCTACCGTCATCGAAAAAGGTACGATGGTCGTGCTGGACGAAGGCACGGGCAAGTTCCGCTATCCGATAGCCAGTGCAAGGTTGACGAGCAAGTTCGGCCAGCGGTGGGGAAGGATGCACAACGGCATCGATCTCATCGGCAGCAAGACGATCATGGCCGCTGACAATGGCGTCGTGGAGTTCGTCGGCACGAAAGAAGGCACGGGCAAGACCATTATTATTAACCATAAGAACGGATTCAAGACCGTCTACGCGCATCTCAGCTCGTATAAAGTCAGCAAAGGCGACAAAGTAGAGAAGGGCGACTCCATCGGCATTATGGGCAATACGGGCAATTCCACGGGCACTCATCTTCATTTCGAAATTCATAAGAACGGCGTGATCCAAAATCCGCTGAAGTACTTATAATATATATATCCAATACGACCATAATTGAAGCATCTTGGGAGCCCAAATTCCCAGGGTGCTTCTTCTATTGTAGACGATGCTTAGGCGAGGTTGGTTGCATGGAAGTTATAGGATGGACAAGAAGGATAAATTGCCATCCTGTAGGGAATTTCATTGTGAACGGGACGCCCCCGTATGTTAGAATATAAGGGCAACTATCTATTGGACAAGCGACAGGCGGTGTAAACGATGCACGGTAAAATTTTGGTGGTCGATGATGAACAGCCGATTGCAGATATATTGAAGTTTAACCTGGAGAAGGAAGGATACGAGGTCATCTGCGCATTCGACGGCGGAGAGGCTGTCAGGCTGGCATTCGAAGAACAGCCCGATCTGATGCTGCTGGACTTGATGCTGCCCGTAAAGGACGGCATGGATGTGTGCCGCGAGGTGCGTACGAAGCTCCATATGCCCATCATTATGCTGACGGCCAAGGACACGGAGATCGACAAGGTGCTGGGTCTGGAGCTGGGCGCCGACGATTATGTCACGAAGCCGTTTAGCACGCGCGAGCTGCTGGCTCGGGTGAAGGCTCATCTGCGGCGGCAGACGAAAAATGACAAGCAGTCCGAGAGCGCGGCGGCTTCGGAGGGCAGTCAAGATCCGCATGCGGAGCAAACAGGGCTCAAGCTGTTTAACCTGTTTATCGATACCGACATGTATGTCGTGTACAAGGACGCAGCGCCGCTGGATCTGACACACCGCGAATTCGAGCTGGTGCATTATATGGCGCGCAACAGCGGCAAGGTCATGACGCGGGAGCATTTGCTTCAGGCGGTATGGGGCTTCGAATACTTCGGCGACGTTCGTACGGTGGATGTCACGATCAGACGATTGCGCGAGAAGATCGAAGATGATCCCAGCCGTCCGGAATACATTATGACGAGACGCGGGCTGGGGTACATGATGCGCAATCCGAAGTCGGGAGGCTTCGGGTACGGATGAAGGGACGGAGCTTCTTCCGAACGATTCAGGTCAAGCTCGTCATTATCTATCTGCTGCTCATTTTGGTAGCGATGCAGCTTATTGGCGTGTATTTCATCAGCACGGTCAAAAATTCGCTCATCACGAGCTTTACGAACAATCTGAAGGAGCAGGCCGACATTTTGGCCAAGTTCGCGGCTCCAAGCCTGCTCCCCAACCAGGAGGGCGATGGAGACTCCGCCGATAACACGACGGAGGATCTTAATCTGGTCGTACGCAATCTGTTCAGCATCAGCGGGGCCGAGGTACAAGTGCTTGATGCAAACGGGAAGGTCGTCGCGACGTCGCTGCAGGTGCATCAGTCGAATATCGGGCAAAAAAACAATTCGCTTGCGGTTCGCCGCGCGCTGCAGAACATTCCCGATAACGAAGAAGAGATTATCGACGAAGACAATACGCGAAAGAAGAGAATCGCGCTGCCTGTCACTTATAACGATAAGGTAGTCGGCGCTGTCTACGTTGTTGCGTCGATGACGGAGCTGTACGAGACGGTAAATCGGGTCAACCAGATTTTCTTCTCGGGTACGCTGATCGCGCTTGGATTGACGGGCGTACTCGGCATCTTGCTCGCTCATACGATCACGAGTCCGATCCAGGGACTGACGCGTCAGGCGGAGGCGGTCGCGGATGGACGATTCGATCTAAAGGCGCCGGTACTCGGCGATGATGAGATCGGGCGGCTCAGCATGGCGTTTAATGATATGACCATCCGGCTCAAGGAAGCGTTGTCGGCGAACGAAGAGGAGAACGAGAAGCTGGTCTCCGTCCTGTCGAACATGAGCGACGGGGTCGTTGCGGCGGACGAGCGCGGCGTTATTATCGTCTGGAATCGCCGTGCGCTGGAGATGCTCGAGGTGGACACGCTCCAGGACGCGAAGCTGTCGGAGCTGCTCATCCTTACGCCGGATAAGCTGGCGGAGTTTGAGCAAGGACGCGGCGGCACGATTGTGTTGAACCGCGGACCGCAAGAAGATGCCGGCCTCGCTGAAGCCGGAGACTCCGTGCTCAAGGTTACGTTTACGCCCATCCATCGCAGAGGCAAGGGGATCACCGGCATGATTGCGGTGCTGCAGGACGTCACGGAGCAAGAGAAGCTGGAGCAGTCGCGGCGGCAATTCGTCGCCAATGTGTCGCATGAGCTCCGTACGCCGCTCACGACGATCAAGAGCTACGCCGAAGCGCTTGGCGACGGAGCGCTGGAGGAGCGGGATCTGTCGACACGTTTCGTCGGCGTCATCAGCAACGAGACGGAGCGCATGATACGGCTTGTAACGGATTTGCTTCATCTGTCGCGTCTGGACTCCAATCAGGCGCCGCTTCGCCGACGGCAGACGAATATTCACGACATGCTGGACGAAGTAGCCGACCGCTTCTCCTTTCAGCTGCGACAGAAGTCGATATCCGCCACTGTCGGAGTGGAGCGGGGACTCAAAAACGCCTGGCTCGACCGTGATCAGATCGACCAGGTGCTGGACAATCTCATATCCAATGCCATCAAGTATACGCTGGACGGCGGACAGATCGGTCTGACCGCGCGGCGAACGGCGGACGGCGGTTCGATAGAGATCAGCGTCAAGGATACCGGAATCGGCATTCCGAAAAAGGATCTGACGCGCATCTTCGACCGCTTTTACCGAGTCGACAAGGCAAGATCACGCAATATGGGCGGCACCGGTCTTGGCCTGTCCATTGCCCGGGAAATCGTGAGGGCGCACGGCGGTACGATTGCGCTGTATTCGGAGCTGAACGAGGGGTCGAAAGTGACATTTACGCTTCCTCTGCTTCAGGAAGGAGGCGATCCCGAATGATGGAACGAGTGAAGACGGGCGTGTTGATCGTGCTGGTCGCGCTCAGCCTGCTGCAGAGCTACTTGCTTGCCTATAGCATGCCGAGACTTGGCGCCACGGTGCGAAGCGATCAAGATTACGTAAACACGGAGCGTCTCGGTACGCAGTCTCATGTGGAGAACACCATTTTTCCCGATGACCTTATTATCCATATGGGCGATGATCGGCATACGGTGATCTATCCGGATACGCAGTTCTACGAAATGATTCTGAAGCAGCGGCTAATCGGCCGCGAGTTCAAGGGCTTCCAGCGCAGCCCGATTACGCTGATCGACTGGAACGAGGTGCGCAAAAACGACATCGGCATCGAGCTGCGGTTTGGCAGCGGCATCGCCGTCGATCTGTTGCAGAAGCTGCTGAAGCTGGAAGGCGATCTGTTGTTTCTTAACGACAGCATCGATCGGATCTGGATTTTTAAGACAACGGATACGGAGGAGATCCGTACCTTCTTCTTTAGCAGCGAGGAAGGCATCGTCTACGAGTCGGTACGCGCCGACTTGACCGTGCGCGACGTGCAGGATTATGTCGGCTTCGGCCAGCATCTGCCCGAGTATATGATGGTGGGGGATGATCTGTATGCGCCGAAGGAGTCCTTGCAGGCGACGGCGATGACCTTCCCTTATGAGACGTATTCGCCGGAGCAGATGCAGCGAAGCTTGTTCTTCGATCCCAGCACGACGAGAGCGATCGTCGATCGCAGCGGGTCGCAGATCTATACCGACGGCAAACGCGGTCTCAAGGTGGAGCAAAACGGCCTGTGGATCAACTATACGAACCCGGCCGCGACGCAGAGCAGCGATGTTTTGCTTAGCGAGAATGTATATGCATCGGTGGAATTCATTAATCAGCATGGCGGTTGGGATGGCACTCACGCCTTGGTGGGCACGACAGCGGACAGGGAGCAAAAGCTGGTCACGTTCCGCAAGTATGTGGAGCAGTATCCTGTAGTAAGCAACAGCCCGTTTAATTACGGCCAAATTCAGCTCACGCTGCAACAAGGCGTCGTGACGGAATATTCGAGATCGCTGATTACGCTGAAGCCCCAGGCCCAGGATCGCGAGGTGCGTTGGCTGCCTGGCGGAGAGAATTTGGAGCAGCGGCTGAAGGGTTACGAACGGCGAAGCGAGATCACGGCGCTGTTTCCGGCGCTGCGGCCTGTGCCGATGGAGGATGACTTGCTGCGCTTGGATCCCGTATGGGCAGTTCGATTATCCGACGGCACCGAAGAAGTGTTGACGGACGCGTATCCTGTCGGATATTCGCCTCCGGCCAAGCCGCCTGAAGGCGGAGCTGGCGGAGAAGGGGAGGCAGCTGGCGACTCGGAGGATGCGTCCGCGGATAACCGGGAAGCAATACCTGATGGCGAAGGAGTGGACAGCGGTACCGGGGCCCGGGCGAATCAGGATGGACAGGGTAACGGCTTCGAAAGCAGCACGACCGCAGGTGATTTTAACGGCAGAGGGTTGTCGGGGCTTGTCGCGGATCGCTTCGGCAATGGCGGCGAAGACACTATCGCTGGCTTAAGTTCGGGTAAGGACGAAAGCTCTGATAGGGATGCCGGGAATGGGAGTGCCGCTGCGAGCGCAGGAAACAACGCTTCCGGACAAGGAGCGTCAGGGGGCGTTGGATCCACGGGTCAGGGCGGCAATGAGAAGGAAGAAGAGCCGGGCAGTCCCGGGGACTCGGAGGCGGCTCGCGAAGACGGGGAAACAGACTTGGCGGCAGACCCTCCCGTGAGCGGGATCGCGGCTCCTTCCGGCGAGGGAAGGCTTGACGACAGAAACAGGAGGTGATGGAGATTGGATTGGGGCAGAGCGAAGAGCGTATTGATTATTTCGTTCCTGATGCTGAATGTGCTGCTTGGCTATCAGCTGTGGAACGATATTCGGGAGCAGCTGGACGCCAACGTGAATTCGGCGGAGCTGCCGCAGGATAAGGTGGTGCTGATGCAGCAGAAGCGGATAACGTTATCGGCCAACCTGCCGTCGGATACGCCGAAGCTGGGCGACTTGACGTATCTGCTCCATTCCGATGTCCATCAGAAGTCTAAGCCTACGGAGCTTGAGACGCCTGTCGACAGCGCGCTTAACTTTAACAAGCAGGGATTGATCCGGGCAATCGGCGACGAAGTGCCGGAGCTGGAGCATTATGTGTACGATCTGCACAACAGCAGGGAAGGCGTATTCGTCCATCATCGGATGGTGGACGGGCGCCCTATGTTCAACGTTAAGCTGGAGCTGTACAATAGCAATCTTAAGATTACGGGTTACCTGCAGGATCGGATCGAGCTGATCGGCAGAGGCGAGGAGAAGCAGGTGCTGCCCGCGGCAAAGGTCGTGGCGAGCCTAATCGAGACGTATTTAAAGGAAGGGTCCGTTATCACGGATATTCAGCTCGGCTATCACGGGCAAATATTTGACTCGGAGAAGCAAGTGTCGGCGCCGTCATGGCGTGTGATGCTGGAGGACGGCAAGATCTTTTACGTTCACGCCATAAGCGGCGAAGTAACGACGGATGGCGCGGAAGATGGAAACGCGGAAGGCGGCGCCAAGTCTGGATGATAGATGTCAGGCTGATATGAAGCATATCCAATTGGGAATAAGTTCGTATGGATGGAGACGGGCTCCACATGGTTAGATAGAGGGAGTCCAATCCTGCTATTATTTCATGCGATTTTTTAATAGATACCGTTTCAAATTACTTAGTAGATAAGAGATTGATAGAGGTATAATAGGAAGAGGATAAGTTGGCTTGGGGATAGGGCAGAGGTCGTCGAATACGAACGATGTGGCCCGCGATATCAGTGTTGCCAATGGGTAGCAGGAGAAGGGATTGGACGGTTTGGGACTCAGATTTACGGTACTTGGAAGCGGTTCGACGGGAAATGCGACGATCGTGCAGGGGAATGGCGCTACGGTACTCATCGATGCCGGGCTAAGCATGAAGAAGCTCGAGGAGCTTATGCGCATGCAGGGGATCGGCTGCCATGAGATCGATGCGTTGTTTGTGACGCATGAGCACTCCGATCATATTAAGGGACTGGGCGCTCTCGCGCGGAAGTACGAGCTTCCGATCTATGCGAACGAAGCGACCTGGGGAGCCATGGAACGACTCATCGGGACGATCGCACCCGAGAAGCGGACGATTATGGAGTCCGGCGAAGCGCTGACCTTCGGCTCTTTGCAGGTGCAGTCCTATCCGATCTCGCATGATGCGGCGGAGCCGGTCGGCTATTGCTTCGAAGAGGATGGCGAGAAGCTGAGCCTGGCGACGGATCTCGGTTACGTCAGCGAAAAGGTGAGACGGCAAATTATCGATTCGGACGTGCTTGTGCTGGAGTCCAACCACGATACCGAGATGCTGCGCATGGGCCGTTATCCATGGAATATTAAACGGCGCATTTTAAGCGACGTGGGCCATCTGTCCAACGTGGCGGCGGGCGAGGCGCTGCTGGAATTGATGACCGACCGGACGAAGCGGGTGTATCTGGCCCATCTTAGTCTGGATCATAATCAAATGGATCTGGCGATGCTCACGGTCAATTCTATATTGGAGAATCACGGAATATTTTATAAGCAGGAGGAGTTCCCGCTGCGTCATACATACCATGACCGTCCTACGCCATGGGATGAAGTGAAGCGGCGATCAGACTCTCCAGTTGCTCGTCCAGCTGTTCGGCCTTGACGGCAAGCTCCTCGCGGGACAGCAAACCCTTGTCGATTAAGAGCTCCAGCATGGCGCTCAGCGTTAGTACCGTGCGGTAATGGTCATCCTTCAGGTCGGCCAGCTTGGCCGCCAGTTGTACCTGCTCCCAGGCGGCGGGCGTGCTTTGTTTCATGAACATCTCTCCTAGTGTAAAAAAATGTTGTTGCGGCTGCCTCTAATCTATTATTATTTTAGTCATTTCTTCCGAAAACATTCCTAGATTATGAAAAAAGAGATAAGGTTCGGTTCCAAGGAGAGGAGCGATTCCGATGAGCATTTTCGACGACGATTTTTATTCCACCAAGGTGTCCAGGCGAACCGTCCGGCAAAGCCGGCAAGAGGACTCCAGGTTTCCATACAGAAGCGGCGAACGCAAGTGGTCGAATGTGCGAATCGCGTTCATCTCATCGTTCACGAGCGCTGTCGCGGCAACGTTGATCTTTGGGGCGGTCTTCGGGGGCTTCGGAAGCGCTCCGGGAGGCGGAGGCGGCATGGGCGGCTCGACGCCGAGCGGACTCGTCGCGACGGGCGACCCGTCGGAGCGGGCTATCAATGCCGCGGCCAAGGTGAGTCCGGCCGTTGTCAGCATTATTAACGAGCAGCTCTTCGGCTTCGGGCTGGGCGGCCAGAAGCTGGAAGGCGAAGACGCGAAGGAAGGCGAGGGCATCCTGCGGGAAGCGGGAGTCGGTTCCGGCGTCATCATTAAGAAGAAGGACGGCAAGGCGTACATCGTAACCAATTACCATGTCGTAGCGGGCGCCCAGAAGGTGCGTGCCGTGCTCACGAACGGCGAAATACGGGAAGCGAGCGTTGTCGGCGAGGATCAGATCACCGATCTGGCCGTGCTTGCGATCGACGACAAAGGCATCGACACGGTAGCGGAGGTTGGCGATTCTTCGGCCCTTCGCAAAGCGGAGTTCGTAATGGCGATCGGCAATCCGCTCGGTTTGGGCGAGTCCATTACGATGGGCGTCGTCAGCGTTATCGAAGAGGTCGTGCCCGTCTCTCTTAATCAGAACGGCGTTATTGACTGGGAGCAGGAGGTCATTCGCGTCGATGCTGCCATTAACCAAGGCAACAGCGGCGGACCGCTGATCGATCTCAATGGCCGCGTCGTCGGCATCAACAGCATGAAGATCGCCGACTTCGGCGTCGAAAGCATCGGCTACGCGATTCCCATCAATAAGGCTATGCCCGTGCTGGAGGAGCTGATGGCGCAAGGCTTTGTCTCGCGTCCTTACCTTGGCGTATACACGCTGGATCTGCAGCAGTATTGGCGCCAGCAGGATATGGGCGATCTCGGCGATCTGTTCGGCGAGGATCCCGAGGGCTGGCTTGGCGAAGAGGAGGGCTCCGGCTCTGGCGCTGAGGACTCCGAGGGTGCAGCAGAGCAAGGCAAGGATGGCGAGGAGCCCGACGGCGGCGAGGGAGAAGCCGGCGGGGCCTCTTCGGATCTGAAGCTTCCGGACAATGTGCTGGCAGGCGTCATCGTGCTGGAAGCCGTTGGCCCGGCGCTGAAGGCAGGTCTGCAGTTCAACGATGTCATCGTTGATTTCGACGGCCATGCGATCGGGACGACGATGGAGCTGCGAAAGTACCTCTACTCGAAGAAGAAAATCGGCGATTCCATCGAAATTTCGTATTACCGGGACGGCGAGCTCAAGAAGACGAAGCTGAAGCTGGGCGAAAGCGTGGCGGAGGACGAGGAATAAGGGAAGCATTACGCGTTGGCCGGTTGTAGAATGAGATTGCCGCAACTTGTAGAGATCCAATGGATCTTGCTGGGAGCGGCAGTTTTTTTGTGTTGTTTGCAAGAAGTAAAAATATGCACGCTTGTTGATTTACTAGTATTTGGGTTATATAAATGTTAGATGGTGCACCAAATAAACCACCCATTCCGTAGACAAAGCAGCAAAGCTGATTTAGGTTCGAATGCCAACACGTCCAACATACGGTTAAAAATACCCGCTTTTTCCCACCAGCGAAAACAGCTATAGACGCTGCTCCATGAGCCGTTGTATGTGTTTTGTCAAGTAGTATTCCTTGATTTGGTCAATAGGAATTCCCTGGTCAGATCAACGGTTTTCCCTTGGTTTTATCATCGATAATTCCCTGGTTAGTCATCAACAATCATCAACAATCCCTGATCCGTTTCCTGTTCAACGGCTACTTTTGGTGCATGAGGATGTGTTTCAAGCGGTAGCTTTCGCCCTTGAAACACGACCAGTGGGCTGTGATGCGTCAGACGGTCAATCAGGGCCGCCGCCATCAGGTCGTTTTTAAACATGCTGCCCCATTCGGCAAAAATCAGAAGCCTCTGTCTTCTCCAAATCTTTCATCGTGCGCTCTAGCGCTCCGGCACGCTTGCTCTCGCTCAGTCGACTGACAAGTGTAGCTTCGGTGAGGAGACGGGTCACCATGGCGAGCTTGCTAGCCTTCACGCCCAGCGCAATGGCAAGATGCGCACTGGACCGAACACCACCGGGTTCTTCTTATCTGGATTTAGCGTCGTCGGAAGACGCAGTGTGTTAAATTTCTTAGCCCTACAACGTGTTACGGATCAGGAAGGCGGCATGCTGGAATAAACACGTGCTTTGCGCAGAAGCTCGCGGTGTTCGGCTCTTCCCGGAACACTTGGTGCAGAAACTATTCTTGCTTGGACGTCGCTCCTCATCGCATAGCCGTAGGGTTTTGACTCAAAATAAGATACCTATAAAACTAGGCATTTTGGTGCGAATCTGGATTCGATCCAATTCGTAGTTATCCTATCGGTTTTGTTATTAACGCGTCGTCTTACAGCCGAATGTCCGGTCCCGGCATTGCCGTGTTGGCCGAGATGCCATCCGCAAGACGACTCACAATCGACTTCTGCAAGCTGGTGACTGCTTTATCGACCCCATAACGCCCGGATAAATCCTTAACCATGCGCAGCGCCTGCCGAAGGCCGCTGAGGTCCAGATTGTCCATGTAGTCGCGTACATCGTAAGACAGCTGGGGAGCACATCATGTTGTTCTTCTAGGCCCCCGGTTTGGCAATGAGCGTAGTCAGCCAATCGACCGTATCGGTACGAACTGTTTCCGAACTACCGGTGATGTCAAGAGATGGTGTCGTCCAACACTTCGAGCGGTTCTAAGATGTGAGCTCCCGCACGCACCACATTCTTCTCCTCGGCCTGCAGCGGCGTCGAAGTATACGTATGCTTATCGTCCAATACAAACTTGCCGTATCTATTCGTTTTCAAATGCATAACGGCAAGCTTCGAACGGCAACCGAGACAGTGGCAGCATCGCTTTTCGGTCCGCTTCGAACAGTACGCACAGATCGACGTCTCCTTCTTTTATGCTCACGGAGGTTGCCGGATCGAACATCTACAGCAGGTCCGTGTTCCATTCCTCAAGCGACGGGAAGGCAGCGAGACGAAGTAGTTGCGCCGGACATATTCGACCTTGTCTCGACATTGCCTTTTTCATGTCCGCTGGCCGGGTTGCAGAATGTGACCGCGAACCCGAAGTGCGCCTGAAGTGCAGCGTCAGCCGTTTGCGTTGTCCAGTACCAGACTCTTCGGTACACCGCCGACGTGCCTGAACATCCCTCAGTTCTTGACAGAGGCATTCAGTTCTCTCTCCCAGAAGCACTGAACGAAGGCCGCGTTGTGGAAAAGATACGCCCAGGTTGTGACAGGCGCTGTGGACACCGTTGAAGATCACGTCACATTCGCCTCGCCTGGCTTGCGCCTCGCCTGGATGCTAGTCCAACTCAAGGAATCCATTCTAGATCAGTTGCTGCCGCCCAAGCACCAGACGCTCGTAACGATTGACGTTCGGATAAGAGCAGTCGAATTCCAGGTTGTACGTCTTTAATAGCCTTCATACACGCGCTTCCCGGTATGCCGTTGTTTGTAGCGATTCTACTCATCCGCCTTCAACCAGGCTTCAATTGTCGCTTTGTATGGGTCCAGCTTGGATTCTCGTGTTTACGTTTCCGGCGCCCTCGGGGAAAAATCCCTCTGCGCCATGTACTTGAGCGCGGTCTTCGGATCCATCCCGAACTCCTTAGCAATCTGATATAGTCCCAACTGTTGACGCTACAATTCTTTTAAGTGGTGGATCTGCTCCATGCTCTTCTTCATCCTTTCTCTTTGTTGCACACAAGGAGAATCATGGCCGATTCTATGACGTTGCAGGAACTTTCTCAACCAAGTAGTTATAAGTTATATTTACCAATTTTTGATTATTCTAATAGTTTGCATAAACGCCCTAGCGCGGTCAATGATCAGAGATCTGCAGGAACTGGAGTAGTGCCTGAGTTGCAATAGACACCTCTATTTTGTATAATTATGTAATTTTATGTCGATTTCAATCAGTTGACAAAAAAATTCCTTTTCTATAAGATTTAAGAGAAGTAAAAAATATACTTTTTAGGAGGAGAATATGAAAATTATTCGATTTAAGTCATTGATTATTACAGCCATTCTAGCAATTTCTCTCTCGACTGTAGATTCTGTATCTGCCAAGGATATCAATAATTTGGAATTAATAACTAAAGATTCAATAACATTAGAGGCGTTTAACATCGAGGGTAAGCCGGAAGTAGGTACTGTTGTAACTGTTAGACTACTTAACACAGTGGAAGAACCTGAAGTTGTATTCCAAGGAGAAGTTGATAAAAGCGGTAAAATTTTATTCAATGCAAAGAAAACGACTAAAAGGCTCGAGGATACCCCAAGTGATATTCAAGATTATGTGTATGAAGTTAGTTTTGTGTCGCCACTTGCAGAATTTAAGTTAGAATATTTCACAGTTTCTAAACCTAAAGAGGGAAAACAAATAGCTCATAAAGACCTAGAGTCATTAGAAGCTGCACAACCGACAAATGTTAAAATTAACTTTAAAGGTGAAGACAACAGACCTAAAAATGACAAGGACAAACCAGTAAGCACACTTGCTGATCGTCCAGACGGTTGCTTTTATATAGGGAATTTTGTATATAGATGTACCGTAAACGCAAATGAATATACGCAGGATACAAGAATAGGTGGAGTTAATTTATCAAATGGTGAAAAAGCTTCTTTTAAATTAACTACATCGGCCCAGAATAGTCTAAGTACTGGTTTTAAGGGAACAGGATCCGGGTGGTCAATTGATAATTCTGTTAAAATGACCTCTGTTAGCGGTACGACGGCAACTTATAACTTTGATGGGACATGTATTTCGTTCAACGGATCGTCAATATGCAATGGAGCAACTCGGGGAGTTTATGCAAAATATCTTTATCGTTATGAAGAACAAGAAATTTGGTTACGTAATGATTACCTTCGTACGGAACACAGAGTATTTCCTAAATCATTTGTAGGTTCCAGCGCTACGGTCCAGTGGTTTCATAATGTTTCGAATAGTAAGCCGAAGGCTGAAGTTATAGCAAATCAACACGGTGCTTACTTTGAAATTTCTAAAAATGCAAGCACAACGAAAAGTTATAGTACAGACCGTGAATATACTCTTGCATTTACGATCCCAACACCAATCGGTTCCTTTAACGGAAATAATACTACAGTGCACAAAAATGCTCACGAAATGACGTGGTCTACAACAACCAATAATATTTATTATCACTATGATATGGGCACTAACAACAGCATGTATTTCGCAACCTATTAACATTGATTAGTAGTAGGCAGTAGGCAAACCTAGGAGCCAAGTTCTAGCGTTCTGGAACTTGGCTCTTAGGTTTACTTTATTTCTGATTAATTTTTTGCATTATTACCTATTATCTTATAATTCTCCCGGCTTTCTTGTGAGTATGCTTCTTTTCTATGTACAACGCAATTAAAAAACTAACAATGTGCACCTGGATGTTCTCGTTGGTAGCGATTTGAATTAAGCGGGAATGTAACATCAAAATGAGTGTTCGCGGGATCAGCTTCATGTTGAAAAGGATGAATTTTGCTCTATTAAAGCGACTTTTACGCCGATTAAGAGAACCAAGCGTTTTTCCACAAGCACGGCTTTCACTCTATTCAAAAAGTAACTTGAAGCTGAAAAATCAATCATTTGCTGTTTAAAGATGAATCAAGCGTTCATTCGCTCGTCACAAGCGTTGGAAAAAAATTGGTTTCCACGCGTCAGACAATGCAAGTGCTAACATATAGCAAATACGAAGGATCGCAGTTATTTGGAGCCATTAATGTTGAAACGGGGGATCTCTGCATCACCGAGAAGAAGTAAAAGCCGATTTTCCTGCTTTTATTCGATTTTTACAGGTCTTCTCGTTGCTTACCCTGACGGAAAAATCGATCTGATTCTGGATAACAGCAGCATTCATCGTGCTACGTCGTTACAAACTGCTATGAGGGTATTTCCGCACCAAAATTTTTTCTGCCACCTTACAGCCCGAATTTCAATCCAGTCGAAGGACTCTGGCTGTTGTTCAAAGTCGAAGGAGTCACCAACGTCTTTTTTGAAACGTTCTATAGGAGTGTCGATTAATTATTTATTTAAACTAGGTGGCCCCAAAATGGTTCCGATTTCTGGACATCACTAGCGCTTCCTATGTCCCCACTTTTAAAATTTACTTTTTTAGAGAATCTCATTCCCCAATATCGATAGCTGACAATCACCTCTTTGATATTTTCGTCATTAATGCGAATACCATAATGAATTGGGGTTCCATTCCTCATGCGTATTTCTTCCATCTTTTTTTTATATGTTAAATCAGGATGGATTTTCTGTTTTCCTATTTCCTCAAACAGTATATTGTTATCCTTATTCAATCCAGTTCCATTTACTACTTGTAACGAGTAACTAACTCCAAATTCTATTAGAACGTGGTTAAGATGAGAATCCACCAATACATTCTCAATCTGGATATCGCTCTTCCCTTCGTTTTTAATTTCAATTATTATTGCTTTATCATGAATAACAGTATATCCAACAATTTTTAATGGGCTGATTGAGTAATAAAAAAATAATATAGCAGCACACAATAGTAAAATAACGAATAATATCTTAAATTTCATTATATACCTTCTCTCTAAAAAGTAATTTTGGTCTTTTTCTATTCTGCACCATAATTATCAGTAAGAGCGTAGACGTAAGCATATTAAAGTTTTCTTCCCATACCAAAGCCACTAATTTAAGACAATGACCACAGCCCAGATCTCCATTTGTACGTTGGGTCTGGAGAAAGTCTCGATCACGATCCGTTTAATATTGCTCGCGCATTGATTGTAACGCCTGGTCAAACGCATTATATTTCCCAGCTGGTTCCCCAAATAGCTCAGTTTCTGATCCAACCTATGCGTGGCCGAAGGCCTCTTTTCTTTGAGTGTCACGACTTACTTCAGCCGCTGGAAGATGAGCGGCGATTTATTATGTACGGGTTCAGGAGAGAATACAATATAACTGGCGATTATGAAGGTTTCACTTACTGACAATCATATGGAGCAGCCGACGATCGGGAGACAAAAATACTAACAGGGAGACTACAAGGTTTGCTGTCCCGTATTCTAAATACCCCAGTCTTTACCAACATTATCGTATTGGATTTGGACACCCATGTAAAGGCTTTTGAAGATGTATTAGGGGTATCCTCCAATACTTATCTAAAGCCGGCGGCTATTGTACGCAATAGCTTATTTTGCAAGTATGGACAAATAACCTCTCGTACGTGGCAGTTTTCCGGAAATGAAAAACGTGCTCAACCCTCTGAATTTGGTTATAAATGCACAATTTGTTTTCGTGGTCGCTCGAGTAAGAAGCATTTTCGTTGATTTTTTAGTTAAGTATGTTGCTGAATGGACACATCAAATAAACCGCGCTCCCATGGGATCGCGGTTTATTGCAGTTAAAACTGACGATAGAAATTCTAGGTCGCCGTTTGAATGAGAGTAGGCGCGTCGTTCGGTTATTGGCTTAGTAAGCCGTCCAGCCGGCGTCTGCCGTCACGACCGTGCCATTGATGAAGCTGGAGTCGTCGGATGCGAGGAACAGAGCTACTTTGGCAATCTCCTCTGGAGTTCCTGTACGAGGGTTGATGCCCATGCCCGCCATGGCGCGGCCCATGCCGAATTCGTTCGGCGCATTAATAGATGTGCTGATGTTCGTCGCAACGCCACCTGGAGCTATGGCGTTACAGCGAATGCCTTTGACCGAATACTGGTAGCCGACGTTTTTCGTCAAGCCGACTACGGCATGCTTCGCTGCCGTATAAGCCGCTCCGGCTCTCGAGCCGAACAGGCCGCCCGCGGATGCAATATTGACGATGATGCCGGATTCCTTCTCCAGAAAAATCGGCAGCGACTTGCGGATCGTGCGCATAGGTCCGGTTGTATTCACCGCGAAGACGCGTTCCCACAGCTCGTCCGTCAGATCGCCGACAGGCACGAAGTTATCCATAATACCTGCGTTATTGATCAGAATATCAAGCGTACCGTATTCGTTGACCGCGGAATCGATGAGGTTTTGAACGTCTTCTTCCTTGGCTACATTGGAGGCGACTGCGACGGCCGTGCCGCCTTTCGCCGTGATTTCCTCGACGACTTTGCCTGCTCCTTCGACATTAAGGTCGGAGACGACGACTTTGGCGCCTTCGGCCGCGAAGAGAAGCGCGATTTCCTTGCCCATGCCGGATGCCGCGCCTGTGACGACGGCTACTTTATTTTGAAGCTTCATAAGTGGTTCCTCCTCGAATTTTGGTTAGTATGCGCTGTTGCTAGTGACTGATACGCAGGAGAAAATAATTATTGAACAGCTGTACAATAGAGCACATCTGTTGAGGTTATTATACTATAATGAATTTGGGGCAAACCATATATAAACCGCTTTCATTTGTTCGATAATAGACAATGCGATGGGAATTGTTGAATACTTTTTGAAGGAAAATAAGGGAGGATGCGGCATATGGGGAAAACGAAGGTCGATCGCCGCGTCTTGCGGAGCAAGCTGGCGCTGAAGGAGGCGCTGCTGTCGCTGATGTCGGGCAAAAGCTTTTCCCAAGTGTCCATCACGGAAATCGTGGAGACGGCCAATTACAACCGGGGGACGTTCTATACGCATTACGAGAACAAGGAAGCGCTGTTGGACGAGGTGCTGGGCGAGCTAATCGAAGAGCTGATTGCCGCGTTCCGCGCGCCGTACGATCAGGTGGAGCTGTTCAAGGTGGAGGAGATGCCGGCAACCGCGGTGAAGCTGTTCGAGCATATTTATAGCAGAAGGGAGGCCTATACGGTCCTGTTCCAGAGCGACGTGCTGCCCATGGTCAAAGAAAAGATGTTCTCGGCAGTGAAGAGGATTTCGAACGAGGACTTGGAGCACGAGACGACGGGGCCGATCAATCGGGAGCTGATGCAGGCGTATTCCATGAACGCTCTTATGGGACTCGTCTTTCACTGGATCGAGGGCGGATTCCAATACGAACCGGCTTATATGCAGGAGCAGCTGGTGCTTATCCTGAATTACCGGCCCGGGGCGGCAAGGACGAATGTGAGGAAGTAAAGAGAAGCTAAACTTTGATGACCGTGCTTCACAGGGGACTGCTTGATCTGCTATTCTGGAGAAAGCCGTTATGTGACTAGACCAACTGTAGAATAGGAAGCGAAAACGTATGTATTGTGTATGCAAACCGGATATTGAAAAAGCCTTGGAACGATTCGTCGACGAATACGAAGATGCGCCGGATGTGGTGGACCTGAAGGAAACGCAATTCGCGGATTGGGATCCGCCGAGAAAATGCGACTTCTGCGAGGACGCTGCAGAGTTCTTGGTCGTCTAAGACGGATCTGTAAATTGGTGAGCCGTGCTGCGCCGGATATGCCGTGCGTTGGCCGGTTCGCCTTGCGGCGGTCCGGATATACGCGGGCAGAAAAATTTTTCCGAATATCTGATAATAATTATCATTATTGGTTAATATATAAGGGAGCAAGGAAAAGGACAGCCGGTGGCTCGGCTGCCCAGGTGGTGCTGCTTAAACTTTAGGTTCGAACGTTTTGCAATCCGTTTCTCCCGAGTTGCTCGCCTTCTTGCCATGGTGACTGACAACGTAGATCGAGGAAGCATTGCACTTGTTGCCTGCCGCCCAGTACTTGCAGGAATTCACTTCGCACAGAACATCTTGAGCCATGAGTTCTCACCTCCTTGGCAATAGGATGGTCTAACGGTGTACCTCCATATACCTCGAACAGCCCGATTTGAATCTCTTTTTGAGAAAAATCGGGTAATTTTGCGTTCCCGGAGCTTGCAGACTCTGTCGCGAAAGGGCGGCTGGTCGACTTCGAACTGTTAATTCGACTACAATAGCTTTAACAAACAAAGGCGAGGGCCGTCCGTGCATGTCCGCAATCCCAGCGTCGGTCCCTTGGTTCACGAAGGAGCTCCACAGCGATGCAGATACAACTGATAACGGTAGGCAAATTAAAGGAAAAATACTGGAACGACGCGGTAGCCGAATACTCGAAGCGTCTGGGCGCTTACGCCAAGCTGGACCTGCGCGAGGTGCCGGACGAGAAAGCGCCGGAGAACATGAGCGCCGCCGCGGCAGAGCAGGTGAAGGAGCGGGAGGGCGAGCGCATCCTGGCGGCCATCAAGCCCGATGCGCACGTCATCGCGCTTGCTATCGAGGGAGAGACATGGTCGAGCGAGCAGCTCGCCGCCCACCTGGACAAGCAGGCCATCTACGGCGGTGGATCCGTCGCCTTCGTTATCGGCGGGTCGCTAGGGTTGTCTCGCGCTGTAATGAATCGGGCGGACAAGAAGTTGTCCTTCGGGCGGATGACGTATCCGCACCAGATGATGAAGGTGCTGGTGCTGGAGCAGGTTTATAGGGCGTTTAAGATTAATCGGGGGGAACCTTACCATAAGTGAAGCGAAACTTTTGTAATGAAAAGACTTACTTGACGCGGATAACTCATAGGGATGAAGCAGGACGAATTGTTCGCTCTAAACGTAACATCTTCATAGACATTAATCGGTTTCACTTGTTCTGCTTTGATTAGCTAGTCAAGATCTGGAGCACCAAACATGACGAGTACCACGCTCCAGTTCGAGATGCCACTCGAATTGATGCAACTATTACTATCTCGGGGATGGTTAACAAAAAAGGAAAAGCCCCCGATAGAATCGGAGGCTGACGGACGGGCTATTCCCAGATAATGAGTTCGTCTGTAATAAATTCTTCAGAAAGGAACGTAACTTTAATTCTAGTTTTGCCCGCTTTGAGCGCCGTAAGATAGCCATTGGCATCGATTGCGGCTAAGTCCGGATCTTCGATTTCAAACGTTGCCCAAGCGGTCGCCCCCTCCGCCGAGTCGTCAAAGAACGCCGTGACTGTGACGTTAGCTGTCACCCCTACTGCTAGCGAGACAGATGACAAGGAGGCGTAAATGGACTCCAATTGGCGCCCTGCTGTCACCATCACCGGAACATGCTTTGATAGGCCGCCATGGGTGACGACGATGTTCGTGGTTCCGTTCGTCACCGCCGTCACGACACCTTCGGCGCTGACCGTCGCGACCCTCTCGTCTTCGCTCTCATATTGCGCGTCCGCGGTTACGTTGATCGATGTGTCGTCATTGAAGTTGGCCGTAATGGCGAGTGCTTCTGTCGCACCAAAAGCCATCAACATAACATTGGCCGGATTGGATGTCAGATGGGTCAAGGTATGGGCTGGCGATGCGATCGTCACCATATATTGCATAGACGCTGTAGCCGGAGTTATAGCCGAATCCGTTGCGCTGATCGTGAAGTTATACGAACCGCTAGAGCTTGGATTTCCAGTAATTTCACCCGTACTCGAATCCAATCCCAATCCCGGAGGCAGCTGTCCGCTCGTAATCGTGTAAGTAAGGGCTCCTGTTCCGCCAGATGCCGCTACGCTGCCTGTATAGGCTTGTCCGACAACCAAAGATGAGGTGGATACAATCGATTCAGGCAATTCGATAAGTATGGCATATTCAAAACTCGCAATGGAGCTATTCGTCCAGCCGCTCTTTACCGCGATCGCCTTAATCGTCATTGATTCGGTTATCGGGATTGGAGAGGTATAAGGCATGCTGGTAATAGTAGGCGTGCTGCCATCCGTTGTGTAATAGATCGTTGCTCCCTGTGTCGCGACGCTCAGCGCAACACTCGTTCCCACCTCTACAACCCCGCTTGATATGTCGGTTGTTGGTTGCGCAACTACGCTAGGCGCAGGCGGAATGACTATCGGCGCAACAACTGCCGGTGGAAGCGCAGCTATATTTAAAGATATACTATCCATCCTGCCTGTTCCGTTCGCGTAAATGGATATAGAAACATTGTTATAATTAGAACCAATCCCTAAATAGCTTCTTAATGTGACCGAAAGTGACAAGGCACCAGGGTCGCCAGCGAATGCTGCCCCCACCGTTCCAAGAGAAGCTATAAAAGGATCAGAAGAAGTGGCAGTGACCAAATAAGCAGTCCTAGCAGGGTTGTGCAAGATGATATTGCCATACTGATCATAGGCATCAAAATTTACATAATAACTTTTACCCCATTCGACTTGCGACACCTCTTGTCCGTTCATATCACGGAGCCCGTAGAGTTCTACGCTATTAGCCACAGGCATTTCGCCGACAGTGAAAATTTTGCTAACTTGAACTCCACTTTCTTCGTGGGACACGGTAATGGAAACACGATTATTTCCTTCTTCTATCGAGGTGTCTGCAATAACAGCCGTCTTAACTGGGTCGATTGAAACAGAGCCGTTACTTCGTACTTCAAATTTGGAGATATCTTCAACCTCTTCGCCGAACTGATTGGTAGCCTTAATAGGGATAGCAACCGCTTTCGATCTGGCAATTGTATCGGATGTTGAAGTGAATTCAATCTTGACGATTTTCTCGAGAATCGCAGTCACGGTGGTAGTTAATGGATTGGGGGCGTCGACATCTAAGCCGCTTGCTTTGATGACATAGTCGCCTGGCTCCAATTGCTTCGCGAAGATTAAAGTAGCAGCAGAGTTATCAGCATTCCAATCGACTTGTACAACTTCGCCTTTCGTCGCGGATAGACCGGCCTTAGCCGAGTCAACTTTCGCGCTGAAGGACACTGTAATCTTCTTAAGGCCTGTCTGCTTCGCTGAGATCTGCAATTTCCCGATTGGACGGTATTGTTCTTTGGCCTCATATGCACCCAGAACGAGAAGGTCACGCGTTGCGTTAGTCGTTCCACCGAACTTTCCGTCCTCACCGTTCGACAGTATTTTTTTCTCTATCGCTAAAGCGACATACCCCTTCGCCCAGTCGGAAACAGAATTGTCATCTAGCGAAGCGGAATCGTCTACTTTCAAGTCAAGGCCTCTAACCAAAAACGTAGCCAGCTGCTCCTTGGTTACCTTACCTGCCGGATTATACTGGCCTTCTGAAAATCCGTCCGTAATGCCCGCAGTCTTCACCGCCTCGATATAAGGTAATGCGTAACCATTCGCAGCATCATTCGCGTTGACGTCTGAGAATGACGACGTCTTTAGGTCCGTAAAGACCTCCAAATCAAAAATCTTTGCTGCAACCTTAGCGAATTGCGCTCGATTCATCTCATCCTTAAGACCAAAAGTGCCTTCCGCTACACCATCAAATACCCCTGCCGAGATCAAGGCATCGAACTTGGCCTTTGTTGCGGCATCCAAGTCCTTCAAATCCGAGAAATCCGAAGAGCTTTTTGCTGCTGCTGTTGGGGTATCAATCAGAAAGCCTCCAAAAGTAAAGCATAAAAACAATGCTGTCATCAATAGAATTACATTCTTCCCCATCATTTTGCCTCCTAGCCTAATTCCCACAAATTCCAATTACATATTAAGATGAATAAAGATTGCAGCTAAAAATCCACAAAATTTTTTCTCATACTATCACATTCGACATGTTCATGCTGAAATGTAAAGAAAACTTTAAATTCATAATTGGTTACTGCTTAGGTCTCTCTAAATTTTTATATTAGAGGGATCTCTATTTTATAAGGAATCCCACATAGACGATAGTTGAATCACCGACAATCTTGCCACCGATTACTTCGGTGGCCTTTAGTGTGCTTATTAAGCAGATTTGATCAAAATCGCAGGTTGGGTAGAAGGTTGGTCGTTACACGCCTCAGCATATTTTTCGCCGATAGGCCCGTTAAGCGGAACCGTATCATAAATAACGGCAAGTTTTGCCGGAATAGTTCTCCACAGAGATATGATGGGCTTTTCAATATGTCTTAAATACCCTTATTGGATGTCCGAAATACCCCTAAAGAGATGAAGGTTGCTATGTTAAGATTGTGGGAAAATAAGGGGGGGTTACCACGGATAACAAGATTAGGGGCATTACGTTACGAGCCCATCATAAGAATTCGATTGATTATCTAGTTAGCAAGTTAAGCACAGACCCTTCGTTTCTAGCTATTATTATCGCCGGGTCTGTAGCCAAAGGAGTTGCACGCGAGGACTCTGACATTGATTGCTATCTAGTCGTGAGCGATGATTTATTTGAAGAGAAGAAACAACGAGATCAATTGTTTTATTTGGCGAGTGAAGGATGCGACTATCCAGGCGGCTATTACGATGGTAAAATTATACCTTTTAGCTTCCTTGAAGCTGCTATCGTCAGGGGCAGCGAGCCGACCCGTGCTTCGTTCGAAAAGGCGTTCGTTGCATTCTCGCGGATTTCTGGACTGGAGGATATAGTCGCAAAAATCCCCGTCTATCCCGAACAAAACAGGGAAAGGAATTTCCAGGATTTCTTTGCTCAAGTAGAGCTTTATGGTGGCTACTTTGCGAATCGGGCGATCGAATTGGGAAACAAATATCTACTGATCCATGCGATCGGTCAGGTCGCTTTGTTCTCCGGTCGTCTGCTGCTCGCCTATAACCGAGTGTTGTTCCCATGCCACAAGTCTATGATGGGTGTGTTAAGAACGCTAACCCATATACCGGACCGTTATTTTGAATTGCAGGAAGAAATGTTGTTGAATCCCAAGAGGGAAACGATCCAGGCTTTTGTGGAGTGTATTCGTTCCTTTCACGCGTGGGGAATAGCTCCGCACGAAGCAGTGAGCCGGTTTATCCAAAATAATGAGTGGAACTGGTTAGAGGACGAGCCGCCTCTGTCCGATCGGTAAAGCCGATAGGCCCGTTAAGCTGGGCCTTATCATAAGTGACGGCGAAATTTTTCGCAGTCGTTTGCGGGGAGTAATTGGGAAACGCGAAGAATATTTCGATATTAGGGCTCCTGAGACCATTTGGTTCAGGAGTGTTTTAGTTCTTTCTGGCTAGGAAATTTACCGTTGTTTTCCATTTATGTGATAGGATGAAGAATAGGTAATGGGCTCTGAAATAAGGGGATGACGGGCTATTCACGAAGTTCGTGAATAAGACGTTAGAAGACGAAATTCCTGAAGGAGAGAACAATGAGTAGAAAAAAACTTTATATTACTTTGTCCTTATCTCTGTTCTTGGTCCTGTATATTTGGTTTTACATTTGGATACTCGCAAGTGTGAAAGATACGTTAAAGACAATTTATTTACATCCTGATCAAGATGCTCAAATCGAAGGGAAATACGTTGAACCTGAGCTAAAGAATAAGTTTTTTAGACAAGGAATATATCCTTCAAGCTCAAATGATAAAATCAAATTTTCATTAAGTACTGGTAAAGCGCTGCACTTCTTTTTTATTGGAAAGGTATGGATTACATATAAATATGAAGGCATTGACATTAGTTCAAATGAATCGAAATATGGATCTCATGCTCCAATAACATTAACTGTCAAATATTCTAAAGGGGTATGGAAGATAATTGATAAATATGAAAGACCGTAATGAATTTTGAATTTAAGGCAAGAAGTCAGGTACTTCATCTAACACCATATTCACGGTATCGCATCGCACCGCCAAGGATGAGTGGCTGTTTCGACTTGAGTTGCTTTGAACAAAATGCCGTTACCGGGTGGATGGCTGCTTCGTAATGCATATTCAGGAAAGGAATTAATAGTTGTAGTATGCCCGAGTTAGGAGCTGATGTGGTGGTTAAGATGAACGAAGAGAAAACAACAAATTCTGAAGAATATGTATTGCGTATAGCGATTGATGAGGCGGGCTATGAAGAGGATAAGCCAATAATACGAGATATCCAACTGCGGGTTGCACCGGGCGAGCTTGTTGGGTTGATCGGTCCGAATGGAGCGGGCAAAAGCACGACAGTGAAGACAATTCTTGGCCTGCTGGCTCATGTGAAGGGGCAAGTTGAACTGGGAGGCAAGCACAAACGTTATGCCTATGTGCCAGAGCAGCCGATATATTATGAATATTTTACACTGTGGGAGCATCTGAGGCTTGCGGCAAGCGCATTCGGACTGAAGGAAGGCGAATTTGAGTGCAAAGCAGAAGCTCTGCTGGACCGGTTCAGACTGACAGAACAAAAACATCTGTATCCGGTGAACTTCTCTAAGGGCATGCAACAGAAAATGATGCTTATTATCGCGTTCCTGCTGGAACCGGATATCTATGTAGTGGACGAGCCATTCGTTGGACTTGACCCGCGCGCTACAAGCGACTTCCTTGAGCTGCTGATGAGCGAGCTTTCACGAGGCGCAGGTGTGCTGATGTCTACGCATGTGCTGGATACCGCTGAAAAAATCTGCCAGAGCTTCGTGCTCATCAATGGAGGGTCCGTCGTGGCGCAAGGTACGCTTCAGCAGGTTAGAATAGATGCGGGATGCCCGGAGGATGCTGCGTTATCCGAATGCTTCCTTGCTTTGACGTAAGGAGGTAAGATGATGTTAAACAAGACATTGTTAACACCAGGACGCTTATTCCTTATTCGGTTGAAAAACAATGGAAAGGAGCAATTCCGGGTATGGAATAGTGTACTCGATTGGACGGTATGGCTATATTTGGTTATTCCAGGTCTCGTCATATTCGGGGGGCTTTATCGGGAGCTTTGGCAACGATTACCCGAATGGGCGATTGATGTTCCCTGGACAGCGCTGTACCCGATCGTCATTTTTGTATTGATGGCGTTTGGACGTATTCGAACCTATATGGAGGAAGCGGATCGGTTGTTCCTGTTGCAACGGCCAAGGTGGCTACAGATGCTGAAGCGATACGGCATGTTCTTTTCCTTCTTGAAGCAGGCGCTTGTGCTGCTGATTCCTTTTGCTATACTCTTACCTTTTCTGATTAGGGCTGAGGGAATGGAATGGGAGCATATCGGAGCAGCATATCTGTATGCTTGGCTGTACGGAATGTTCACATCCACGGTCTTCCATCAGTTGAAAAACATCGCGCGAGGTTGGCGGCAATGGCTGCTGCAACTCGTGACGCTGATCGTATTAGCGGCAGCTTATCTGATACCGATGCTTATGCTTTCGCCTGGCTCATCCAATTTCATACCAGCCTGGATTGGCATGTCATTCGTATTCCTGCTGTCGTTGTTCGTGTGCTTGCGAACAGGCATTCATTATGAGGCCGAGGTCAGAAGCGAGCGCAACGCGCGATTGAGCAGCACGGAATTCTTGATGAGCCGTATCATACCTTCGAAGCCTATCGTTAAAGTGAAGCGTCCGCTGTTATTCAGGCGTTCCCAACGCTTATTTGGAGGGACGGATGCGGGTACGCTGCTGGCCGAGATGAGATTGAAAGCTTTTTTGCGGTCTATGATGCCTCTTCGGGTGTGGATCGGATTCCTGTTTGTTACGTCGTACGCATCAACACTGGTGTCTCCGCCCGCTGCTTTTGCCTTAATAATAGGATTCCTCATTATCGGTGTTTCTTGGTTGCGCATGCAATGGGAGCAGTGGTACGCTGAGGAATTCGTGGCACAGTTTCCATGGAAAGGCGATTCGGTCAAACGAGCGATTCGGTTATCACGATTTTGGCTGTTGCTGCCTCATCTGTCCATCTGGTCGGGCTTGGCAGGGTACAGGTGGGCCGGGCTATGGGCGATTGTTCCTGCAGCGGTGGTATGCGGATTGATTTGGTGGGGGATAAGCAGAAGTGAGGTGGTAATGAAGTTGCGCGAGAAGGAGAAGGAGACCGCGTAGGACAGTTCTGGAGGCGCAGCTTCCATTTCGTATATTCTACATGTGGGCAAGACTCCTGAAGGAGCAGGCCACTTAAGAGGATTCAACTAACGGGAGTCAATAGCACCACGACATGACGGCAGCCGGCCACGCGATCGGTTGCCGTTATTCGTTGAGGTAACATACATGTTTTATTGAAGTCAGTCCGTTTTTTACAATCAACAAGAGTGACATAGAAACTATAATGGTGATTGTAAGGTGTTGGCATTTATTATAAAAATATGAGTCTGGAGGAACATTGAAATGGAACTAACTCACACTCGCATACTAGTGGATTGCTTTAAAGAATGTTTTATGTTTTATCGGGATGTAATGGGATTTGAACCTATATGGGGCACGGAAGAGGGCAGATATGCTGATTTCAATGCAGGAAATACCACGCTAGCTCTTTTTGATAGAAAGTCCATGGCTGATGCAATCAACGAGGCTTATTCTGTAAACGATCAATTTAATGATCGTATGGTACTTGTGTTTCAGGTGAAGGATGTAGACAAGTCATTTCTGGAGCTGAAAGAAAAAATTGAATTTTTATCGGAGCCGATTTCTAGACAATATGGGATAAGGAGTGTGAACTTCAGAGATCCCGCAGGAAACTTAATCGAGTTATATCATGAAATCCCGATGGAGTAAGGGGAGATTGATAAGGAAGTTCTATTTTTTTGGTGCTTTTTCCTAAGGAGAGTATCATGAAGAGAAAAAAATAGGTTTGAGAATGACGAGATTCCAAACCATCCTAGACCAGGTCTTAATCTTACCCTAAGCAAAGAAAACGAGGATGCATTTGGACCATCTAGTGAACATATTCAACAAGTTATTTTTTATATGTATGTTTAGGATGTTTATAGGCTCATCCAAAAGATGAAAAATAGAGATGCCGAGGTTCTAATCGAACCCGAAGAGACTTTCTGGGGGACATAAGAGCAAGATTAAAGGATCCATTCGGATACTTATGGGATGTTGCTCAAAAAGTGCATGTTTGAAAGAGTTCGTGATGGCGCCTAATATCGTTCAATGGCGGTAACCGGGAAAGTTGCTTAAGCTTACGGAGAACAATAGTTGAATCCAACAGCACCGACGATTAAGAGCCAGCATTACAATGTTAACTTGGTTATTTAAAACAAGCATTTCTCAATTCGTAAAACCAATTAAGCTCCTATAAGCTCAAAACCAGCAATCTAATGGCTGGTTTTGGCATATAGGGGCATTTTACGGAATAAAGTAGTCCGAGCTTCATTCGCACACTATCTTGTGCGGAAATTGATTGTAACGCGCCGTAAACATTTTGCTAAGAATCAAGTCGTATTAAAACAAGTTGATGTAAACCAAGGTCAAACAGATCGGAAGGATGAATAACACCGTATACGGTAGAAAGAAGCTACGTCCACCTTTTTTGTCGATGTGGTAATCTTGGAGCTTTTCGTCCGAGTTCTCTTTAATAATATTCTCAATCTTCTTCTCCGCATGTTTCAAGTAGATGTCATTAATAAGAAAGGCCAGTGGAGCATTAAGTATAAGCATAAAAAGCAGCCTGAATTCAAATGTGCCTAAGTTCAAGCTTGAAATAACGATAACCATGAACACATCAAATACGCAAGTCGCTTTGAAGCCCGAAATGCCGCTGCTGCGCTGTTAAATTAAGCTAACAGGTAGGATAGTTGAAACATCTTGTAGAATTTGTCAATTATCAAAAGCTCTAGGGAGGCTGTCGAAGTGGTCGAAATTATTGAAAAGCAGCGGTTTTCTGTAATTGGTAAATTAGGGGAAGGACTTTCATCTGAAAGTTCAAATTGGATACCACCTCTATGGAAAGAAGCAAACAGTAATTTCATAGAAATCAGTGCTCTCGCAAAAAAAGATGCTGATGGAAACATTGTTGGCATTTGGGGAGCTATGAGTGATGTTAGCGGTAATTTTGAAAGGTGGAAAGAAGGAGGCAAATATTTAGCGGGATGCGAAGTTACTGACGATGCGATACCTCCAGAGGGATGGTGGAAGTGGACTCTCCCTGCATTCAAATATATTGTGTCAAAGTGTACGCAAGAGACATATCAAGATACCTTGAATAACATTCTTTCGGATTACTTGCCCACAAACAATTATCAAATCGTCGGAGCAATTCAAGAGTTCTATAATCCAAAGGACAATAGTGGGGAATTGTACTTATGCATCCCGATAGAAAAAATCTAAAAATGCCTCAAGAATCCATTACGGAGAACGATAGTTGAATACCGATAACAAGGCCGCCAATTACTTTGGTGGCCTTCTGTGCATATTAAGAAAACAAGATCATCTGTGGAATAGGTAGCAGACCTCTTAGATGTCATGTTTGCTAAAACTTTGATAGTATATAATGAGTTCAAATTTGGCAGTGAGATTGATATTGTCTACAAGAAGGAGGCATGAATGAAACTAGCTTTTTATCTAGATACACATGGAACGTGTGTAGGTCAATTGAGTGATGAACTATTACCGTTAGAAGAAGTAGCAGAAACATGGCAGTTTCCGTATGATATCATTGTTGTCTGGCGTGTGTTACCTGAAAGTTATGGCCGAAAAACATTCAGACGCTTTGATAGCAATGATAATACTTTAGCGTTAGACATGAGCATAATCTATGAACGGTATCAACTGATGTCTAAAAATGAACAACGTGAGGCATTAGGGATTTATCTCTATACTTATATGTCGGAGTCTGTTCCTAAATATAAGAAGTATGCAGATAAGGAAACGCAAAATCAATTTTTAGCTAAGGTAAAAAAATGGATGTTGGAAAACAATTGGCTAGATGGAAAGATAAATCAAGCACGGGAACTTCTTACGCAGAATATGGGACTTTATGAAGTCAGCCAACAATTGCAAATGCCGTTAGAAGAAGTAGAGTATATCCTTCTCTGTATGAATGACTATGAGCAGGCAGACGTTCATCCTGATAATATTGTAGCCGGAAAAGCTCCGCCCTATCAGTTGTAAAAAGGCTGTGAGTGGATATGAAGTCCCTCTACTCTATAAGCAAATCAACGAAGGAGCTGGCCGCGACAGCTCCTTTAGCATTTTTCGCCGATAGCCCCGTTAAGCTGAACCGTATCACAAGTAGGGCGAAAGGCCTGCAGAATAAGTGCAGGAAGGTGCCATGGTACAAGGCGTTTTGTTAAAGTAAATATGAAGTGGTGAAAAGCTAAAATTGACGATAAAATGAATCATATGAAGTAGTAGGATGGAGCAGGTGATCCTTATTTTAAAAAATACGGGCGGAACTCATTTGAATGTGAGTATAAATCGATGAATATGACCATTTTAGCCACAAAACTGTTTATCCCCGTGCCACGGACAAACGTTGTCCAAAGACCGCGCCTGATCGATCGGCTAAACGAGGGTCTGGACCGCAAGCTGACCCTCATCTCTGCCTCAGCCGGCTTTGGCAAAACTACGCTGGTCAGCGAATGGGTCGCTGGTTGCGATCGACCTGTCGCATGGTTGTCGCTGGACGAAGGGGATATCGACTCTGTGCGCTTCCTGTCTCACCTTGTCGCTGCTCTGCGGACGATTGAGGACAATATTGGAGGTGGCACGGTTACTGCACTCAAATCCCCGAATCCACAGTCAATCGAATCGATTCTAATGATCTTGTTGAATGAAATCTCAGCTCTCCCATACAAATTCGTCCTCGTCCTGGACGACTACCATGTTATTGATGCCGAATGGATCGACGGTGCTCTCAACTTCCTAATCGCGCATCTCCCTCCACAAATGCACCTTGTCATCGCCACACGCGAAAATCCGCAGCTTCCCCTGGGCCGATTACGCGCCCGGAGCCACTTGACTGAGCTGCGCGACACCGACCTGCGTTTTACTCCCGGCGAAGCGGCCGCGTTCCTCGATCAGGTCATGGGTCTGAATCTTACGGCCGACGAAATTATGGCGATAGAAACCCGTACCGAAGGCTGGATCGCTGGGCTTCAGCTGGCGGCGCTCTCGATGCAGGGGCGCGAGGATATCCCTACGTTCATTCAGGAATTTGCCGGAGACAATCGGTACATTATGGACTATTTGGTCGAAGAGGTCCTTCAGTGCCAGTCCGACCAGACCCGGAACTTTTTGCTTCAGACCTCCATTCTCGACCGGTTGCATGGACCGTTATGTGATGCCATCACCGGCCAGGTGGATGGCATAGCGCGGCTCCAATCCTTGGAGCGAGGCAACTTCTTTGTCGTTGCGCTGGATGACAGGCGCCAATGGTATCGTTATCATCACCTCTTCGCCGAGGTTCTCTCTGTCCATTTGAGGTCGGATCAGCCCGATCAGGTGGCTGCATTACATCAGCGCGCAAGCATATGGTTCGAGCGGCATGGCTTGCCGGACGATGCGATCCGACACGCGCTGGCCGGCAATGATTTCGGGCGGGCGGCAGGCTTGATCGAGCTGGCGATACCAGCCTTGCGCAGGAGCAGACAAGAGGCTGTGATGTTGAACTGGCTGGAGGAGCTCCCCGACGAACTGATCCGTTGCAGACCTGTGCTCAGCGTCTGGTATGCCGGGGCGTTGCTGGCCGGAGGCAAATTAGATGCCGTTGAGGTCCGACTGCGAGACGCCGAACAATGGCTTGAGACAGTGGCAGATCCGGGTGAACGACAGCAAGGCCGCCCGGTCATGATGGTCGTTATGGACGAAGAGGAATTTCGCCGTCTCCCGGGTTTGATCACCGTGTATCGGGCCGGACTAGCCTTGGTTCTCGGTGATGTGCCCACCGCCATGAACTACGCGCGGCGAACGCTCGAACTCGTGCCAGAGGATGACCATCTTCCGCGCGGAGCGGCGACTGCGCTTCTGGGACTCGCATTATGGAGGAACGGGGATCTCGAGGAGGCGCGCCGGATATTTGCCGGTGGCATAGCAAGCGTGCAGCAGGCTGGGGCTATCTCCGACGCGATCAATGGCTCCATCGCTTTGGCCGAAATACGGATCGCACAAGGCCGACTCCGCGAGGCGATGCACATCTATGAGCGGGGATTGCAGCTTGCGGCGGAACATGGCGAGCCTGCTCTGCGGGGGACGGCAGACATTTACGTAGGAATGAGCGAACTTTGCCGCGAGCATGACGATCTGGAGGCCGCCACACGGAACCTGTTAAGAAGCAAGGAGCAGGGGGAACACACTGGGTTCCCGCAATACCGGTATCGCTGGCGAGTCGCAATGGCTCGAATACGGGAGGCCGAAAGGGATTTGAACGACGCGCACGATCTTCTCTGCGAGGCGGAGTCCCTGTATGTGGACGACTTCTTCCTAAATGTACGTCCTATAGCGGCGTTGAAGGCGCGGGTGCGGGTTAAGCAGGGGAGGTTAGGTGAAGCCCTCGATTGGGCACGGGAGCAGGGTCTGTCCGCCAAGGACGATCTTTGCTACCTGCGCGAATTCGAGCACATCATCCTGGCAAGGGTGATTCTGGCCCAATATAGAAGCGACCGTGCGGATCGAACCTTACTTGAGGCGATCGGTCTCCTGGAGCGTCTCCTTCAAGCAGCCGAAGAAGGAGGAAGGTCGGGAAGCGCGATCGAAATCCTGGTGTTGCAGGCAATTGCTCGCCATATGCAAGGCGACATCCCTGCAGCGCTTTTGCTTCTGGAACGAGCCTTAACGCTTGCCGAGCGGGAAGACTACGTCCGAATTTTTGCAGACGAAGGCCGGCCACTGGAGGTCCTGCTGGAAGCGGCTGAGAAAGAGGGGATAGCCCCGAACTATGTCCGACGCCTTCTGACGGCATTTGGGAAAGAAGAGGGCAGAATGCTTGCCAAACCGGTTATTCGCAAACCTCTGGGAGAACCGCTAAGCGAACGTGAGCGCGACGTGCTTCGACTGCTCGGAACCGACTTGAGCGGCCCGGATATGGCCCGCGAACTCAGGGTGTCCCTGAACACCTTACGGACCCATACCAAGAACATTTACGAGAAGCTTGAGGTAAATAACCGTCGGGCAGCCGTCCGCCGCGCTGAGGAACTCGATCTATTAAAGTGAGCTTGAATAGTTCATCCCCCCACGCCCTGGCACAATTGCCGGGCGTTTTTTCATTTTCAGCAAGTCCCTTGTTGAACAAATCACCACGTCACTCACCACATGTGGTGATGCGGTCTCACCCTATGTACGTGTATTTTTAATTATGCAAGGAACAATTCCACCTCATTGGTCTACGTGAAGAAGCAAGGAAGGCGGCGGTAAAAAATGAGTGAAACACACGGTTCCACAGAGGAACATCACAACCCCGATCTGTATGAAATTCGACTCAAGGGCCACCTTGATGACCGGTGGATTTATAGGTTCGAGGGGCTAAGCCTCACCCACGACAGCGACGGAACAACCATCCTCACTGTTCAAGTGGTCGATCAGCCCGCATTGCACGGCGTGCTCAGGAAAGTTCGCGATCTCGGCTTGCCTTTGGTCTCGGTCCTCCAGCTTGATCCCAATCAGGCGAATGGTCCGAATAGCAACGAGAACAAATATCCTAATCATTCGAAAAAAAGGAGACAAACCTATGACAACGAATCAACCTACCGCAGTTCTAAAGGGTAGCGAGCATATGCAAACCAATCGGCGAGCCGCTATTACAGCCCCGAATCTTATCCGTTTCGCAGGTATAGCCGCTATGCTGGCAGGGATCCTGTTTATCGTCGTTCAGATGATCCATCCTGCCGATATTCTTTCGTCAGTCAACACCGGTCGATGGGCCATTGTTCACTACTTGGGCGTCGCCATGTGCTTTCTGGGCATGCTCGGCGTAACGGGGATCTACGCAAGGCAAGTGGAGAAGGCCGGTTGGCTCGGTTTGGCCGGTTATCTCCTGTTGAGCATCTTCTATGCCCTCACAATGGCTTTTCAATTCATCGAAGCCTTTGTCTCGCCACCGCTCGCTGCGGAATCGCCAACCTTTGTCGAGGGCATGTTGGGAATTCCAAGCGGCAATGTCGGCGATATCAATGTCGGCTTCCTCGAAACGATCTATTCGGTAACAGGAGGCTTGTATTTGCTCGGCGGTCTGCTGTTCGGCATCGCTACGCTCCGCGCAGGCATTCTGTCGCGCTGGGCTGCCGGTCTGCTTACCATTGGGACCCTTCTGCCCCTCCCGCTGTCTTCGCTGATCCACCACCCGTACGATCGGATACTGGCGGTGCCGGTAGGATTGGGTCTGGCTTGGTTGGGGTACTCGGTCTGGTCCAAACGGCGTGAGAAAGCCTGATATGAGAATAAAAGAGGTCGCGCTCGTAACAACTCGAAGAAACAACAAGATAAAAGGGAAAATGCATTACACCCGCGCGGAACTGGGACCGTAGAAATGGAGGGATAGGGATGAAAGCAATCGTATACGAGCGGTATGGGCCACCGGATGTCTTGCAGCTGCGGGAGGTCGCCAAGCCGGTAACGCAAGACGACGAGATCCTGATTAAGGTTTATGCGGCAACTGCCGCAGCGGGGGATTGGCGATTACGTAAGGCAGATCCTTTCCTGGCACGGTTGTTCAACGGTTTATGGAGACCGAAACGAATCAAGATTCTTGGATTCGAATTAGCCGGCGTAGTCGAATCGACGGGCAGAAGCGTTACTCGATTCAAGCCAGGAGATGCCGTGTATGCCGCCTGTGGTGCCAGTTTCGGTGCATACGCGGAATACAAATGCCTGCCGCAGACGGGAAGTGTCGCACCAATGCCGGTGAACATGACGTTCGAGGAGGCGGCCGCGGTTCCGGTCGGCGCCTGTACGGCCTTGCATTTTCTCCGGAAGGGCAACATCCGGCGCGGCAGCAGAGTGCTCGTCTATGGCGCTTCAGGCAGCGTCGGGACATATGCGGTGCAACTGGCCAAGCATTTCGGCGCGGAGGTGACCGGAGTATGCAGCACATCGAATGTGGATTTAGTAAGATCGCTCGGTGCCGATTGTATGATCGATTATACGAAAGAACGGTTCTCGGATGGCGGTCCGGCTTACGATATTATTTTCGATACGGTTGGGAAGAGTCCATTCAAGGTTTGCATCAAGCTTCTGACACCTGGAGGGTTCTACTTGCAAGCGGTCCAAGTAAGCCCATTGCTAATCGTTCGAGGTTTATGGATCAACTTGACGAGCGGCAAGAAGGTGATTGGCGAAACAATGAAGGAAAGCGCCGAAGACTTGATTTACTTGAAGGAACTGATCGAGGCCGGCACGTTGCGTTCGGTCGTTGACCGCCGTTATTCGCTGGAGCAAGCGGCGGAAGCTCACCGCTACGTGGAGCAGGGCCATAAGAAAGGCAACGTGGTTTTAAACGTTCGGCAGAATAGTATAAATGATTTCTAAGGCCTTTCGATTTAGTTCTATAGATGATACGGTGAGCCCTACCACAAGTGATCGTAAACAGAGTTAGACATGAAATTTTACTTGACGAAGTAATGCTAAATTTGCAGAAGGAAGCACAAATACTCGACACACTCGGAGCCCTCTCTAGCAAAAAGGAGCTGACCTAGTTAGGCCAGCTCCAAAATCTTATGATCGCTTCGTTTGAAGGCTCTTTCCTACTGTGCTCCTGCTAACCAAAGCTGTGCTGACCAAGATCATTACAATGGCCAGACAGAGAAAATAAAGCGGCATCGTAAGCAAAGAATCGTTATGCAAATAGCTCATACCGCTCGTAATCAGGCTGACAAGTAAATAGTAGCCCAGCCCGAATACCGCTCCTGCAGTGCCGACCACATCCTTATACTGAACAAGAGCCAGGCTTAGGCAATTCGGAATCGCCATACCGACGCCGAGCAGCAAAATAAATAGGCAGGCAACGAAGAAGGCCAACGAGATTGTGCTGGACTGAAGTCCGATCAAAACGAGGGCCACTAATATCAAAGCCCCGGCTGAAGCTGTAAGGCAGCCCCAGACAATAATTTTTTCAGCGGTTAGCCGACTTAGAAGCCTCTTGGACAGCATGGCGCCCATAATAGACGACAAGGCCACACAAATGCCAAGCAACCCAAACCAGCCAGGCTCCAGTCCGAAGAAGTCAATAAAAATAAAAGGGGCCTCGGAATAATAGCTAAAAAGAATCCCGTTCATTGCGCCAATCAAAAAGCCGAATGCCCAGATGCGGCCATCTGTAAGCATTTTACGAGCTACCGCAAAGGAGTTAGTCTTTTTAATCGAAGCTGCATCTCGCGTTTCCTGCAAGGAGGTCCACGTAAAGGCGAATATGGCAACACTCATCACAATTAAGGTCATAAAGACAGCACGGAAGCCGAGCCATTGATCTATCCATCCGCCCAGCAATGGTCCAATAGCCGGAGTGAAAGCGAGTGCGGCAGAAATTTGGGCAAACATGCCATGTCGCTTGTCATTCGGAAAGCTCTCCCGCAAAATGGTCTGTGTCACAACAGAGCCTGTACTTGCCCCAAACGCTTGAATAAAACGGCTAACAAGCAACCATTCTGAAGACGGCGAGAAATAACAGCCAAGGCTTCCGATTCCATAGACAGCGATCCCCCACAAAAGGGAAGGTCTGCGGCCAATTAGATCGGATAATCTGCCCCAGAAAAATACACCTACGGCAAAGCCGAGAAAATAGATACTTAATGTTAATTGAATACGATTGCCGCTGACTTGCAACTGCTCCGCAATATCGGGCAGTGACGGCGTATAGATCGTTTCACTTATTTGCGGAAATCCTACCAATACGATTAACAACAATAATGATGGTGCTGAGATTTTTCGTAACACTTTTGCTTCCCCCTATACTTGCAAAATCTCAATCAAATCATTTATTTGTTGAGATTACGGGATTGGGGGCTTGCACTTGCATAACCGGGAAAATAATAACATTCGAATCAACAGCCTTTTCGTTTATAGGGGGAGATAATCTTTTTAGCAGTATAACAGGGTTGCTTTATTGCCACAAGCAGGTTTCAGCAGGCTTGTTTTGTAAACTTAGTTTACTAGCTTTAAGTAATCGGGAGGAAGAGTTACTATGCCCGTTTTGCTGATTTGGCATAGTACTCGATGAAAAAATCGCGAAACCTGCGCGCAGCGAGGGATAGGTACCGCTTCTCATGCCATACGATTTGGAAATTGCGCTGGCAAACGGGGAACTCAATATGCAGCAAGCTTAGCGGGGAGTTGGGACCGCCGCAATTTCCTACAAGCGCAACGCCAAGCCCGGTCTGGACAAGACTTGCAATGCCGGCAGGCTCGTCGACCCGGCAGACGAAGTTAGGCGATATCCCGGCTTCTTGAAAAAACAAATCGTTCATTTTCTGAAAAGGAAATTCCTCCTTGTATCCGATAAACGGATCCTCCGCCAGTTCACTTAACCGGATGCTCTTTCTTCCGGCAAAACGGTGTCTTTGGGGAACAGCCAAATAAACCTCTTCCTTCAAGACGGATACCGCGCTAATATCGGGCAGATCGATTGGCAGCGCCGTAAAGCACAGGTCGACTCCGCCTGCCTCCACTAACTGCGTCATCTCTTCCATTGAAGCCTGTGTAATCTTGAAGTTGACTTCCGGATGAAGCGCGAGAAATTCGCCTAGCGCATCCGATAACCGGTCCAGCGTCGATGTCGCGAGGTGAATGCTCCCTTGCTCGAGTCCCGCCAGCTCGGATACTTCTTTCCTTCCTTATTCCAATAGGGTGAGAGCTTTCTCGACTTTGTCCAGAAACGCCTTGCCGAACGTATTCAGGCGAATTCGGCCTCCGTGCCGATCGAACAACGGAACCCCTACATCTTGCTCCAGCCTCGATATCGTCTTGCTCAACGCAGGCTGCGCAATTAACAACTCCTGTGCCGCCTTAGTCATGTGCTCCATCCGGGCAACCGTTCGAAAATACTGCAACTGCAGCAATTCCATTTGCGTCTCTCCTTTCCATATACCCGAGTATATGACCTTTATGTTATAAGATATATTTCTGTTTATCTATACGTAATTGTAAAATAAAACCTGTAGCGAGAAAACTACGATTTTCACTGCACGTTGATAAAGAAAAAGGGATAAACAGGAGGAGGATTGTACGATGAAAGCAGCAGCATTTCGTTTGGTCGGTGGACCCGAGGTTATGGAGGTCATGTCTTTTCCCGATCCGCAGGCCGGTCCAGGTCAAGTCAGGGTTCGGGTGAAAACGGCCGGGGTACAGCATTACGATTGCGGCGTGCGGAGCGGGTGGACTCCGCAGGGCGTTGACATTCGGCTTCCGCAAATTCCGGGCAACGAGTTCGCGGGCATCGTCGATCAAGTGGGCGAAGGCGTTACCGGCCTTGACATAGGCAGCGAGGTGCTCGGCTTCGGGCTATTGAATTGTTACGCCGAATACGTGGTCGTGGGCGCTGATCAAATCGCAAGTAAGCCCGGCAGTATGACCTGGGAAGAGGCAGGCGGGCTGACGGGCAACGGCCAGGGTGCGTATGTCGCCATGAAAGCCATCGGCGTTGGACCGGGCGATACGGTGTTGATCCATGGCGCAGCCGGATCGCTTGGAGCTTTTGCGGTACAGTTGGCGAAGGAGTGGGGGGCCATGACGATCATCGGCACAGCCAGCGAAAGCAACCACGATTACGTGCGCTCGCTCGGGGCTATCCCGATTACGTACGGGGAGGGGCTTGTCGAGCGAGTACGGGCGCTAGCGCCGAACGGCGTCGACGCCGCGTTCGATACGGCCGGGGCGGAAGCGGTGCGTGCCTCGGTCGATTTAGTGCAGGACAGAAACCGTATTTGTACGTTTGTCGCTTACGACCTTATCGAGGAGCTTGGTCTCCGTGTCATCCGCGGCGAGCGCTCCGCCGCCCGTCTGGCCGAGCTCGTCGATCTGCACAGTAAGGGCAAGCTGCGCATCCATATCCGGCAGACGTTCCCGCTTGAACAGGTCGCGGATGCACACCAACTGATCGAAACAAGGCACGGCCGCGGCAAGATTGTCCTCACTATCGGATAAGGCGAGGCGGAATTACCCAATTCCCCGATTTTAGAAAATTTTTCGAATTGCTTTCGAGGGACTTTAGACTCCTCCTTTAGAATGAAGTTGTAGGCGAGAGAGGCCATACAACCTTAAAGGAGCGAGCGAGAATGAAAAAGAAAAACAAATTCATCATGATAGGCGCGGCATTGGGTGCCATAACACTATTTACGGCGACGGCTTTCGCGTATAGTCCGAACACGGAAGGTTATGATGCGTTTAAATCGGTGCTGAAAGCGAATCATACGTCGGGGACTGCCATCGAAAGCGCGACGTTCAACGGAAACTTTAGCGTTACGGTTGACGGCCAGACGGTGCTGAAGGCGGACGGTTTGGCGAAAATGGGTGAAGCAGGCGGCGGGCACAACGTCAGCGGCGACTTCGACTTCACGCTCATGGGTGTCGAACGAAACGCCAGCTTGTACAGCAGTGGCGACGACAAGGTCTTTATCGTAGACCGGACGCATGATTTGCATTATCAGGTGATCAACATGAACGATGAACACGCCGGCGATTATCGCGAATGGTCGGATGAGGAGTTCCAGGATCGTCCGATGAACAAAGCGGAAGAAGCGCTCCTCGATTTCATGGTCGGCGATCTGAAGGACAACTTCAGCGTGGCTAACCTGGCAGACGGCTCGAAGACGATTACGGTCGACATCAGCAAAGAGGACATTCCGCTCCCGATACGTTTACTATTGGACGCGGCATCGGCTGAGGAACGGGTGGGGCGCGCACATGCGCCGGAAGCGCATGCGGAGTGGGAGCAACTCAAACAACTTCCTTTTTTCCAAGGACTTGAGGGAATCGACCTGGAAGCTCAATTGCCGGAGTTGACGAAAGACGTTGCCATTGAACATGTGCGGCTGCAAATGACGGTCGATGCGAATAACGAGGTGCAAAGCGTGCAAGGCGAGCTTGAGGTGAGCGGCAAAGATAAGGCAGGCGTCACCCACCGCGTGGAGATGGAGGGCGCAGGCGACGTTAGCGGCATCAATGCCACGACGCCGGATGCGTATGACCCTGCCGGCAAGCCCGTGGAAATGATCGACGCGGCAACTTTCGACGACCGCAGCTAACGCAATTGACCTCGGGAGGACCATGCGAATATGTTCAAAGTGAACGATCTGACGAAGGTCTATCCCGGCGGTCGCGGGATTCAAGGGCTGAACCTCACCGTGCATTCCGGTGAGGTTGTCGCCTTATTGGGACCCAATGGCGCCGGGAAGACAACGGCGATGCAGGCGATGGCCGGCTGGCTTGGGACAGACCGCGGGGAAGCGTGCTGGAACGGCGCCTCGGTCGCCGAACGGCCCGAGCTGACGAGGCCGTACATGGGCCTGATGATCGGAGAGCCGTCTCCGTACCTCTATCTGACGGGATATGACTATCTGAGATGCTACCATAAGCTATACCCGGGTGTCGACGAAGCCCGCATCAAGCAGACGCTGGAGCTCGTGGGCATGACGAAGCACCGGGACCTGAAGATCAAGAAGTATTCCACCGGCATGAAGCAGCGGCTCGAGCTGGCCAGCGTGCTGCTTCACCGGCCCAAGCTGATGCTGCTCGATGAGCCGTTCTCGGGCATGGACATCGAGGGTAGGCGAGAGATTGCGTTGATGCTGCGCGGCCTCGTGGCTGACACGGGGATGAGCGTCATTGTGTCGTCGCATCAGGTGCACGACATCGAGGACTGGATGACTCATGCTTGCATTGTTTACGAAGGGCGGCATATCCATACGGCGGGTATCGCACAGGTTCGGGAGTCGTTTGCGGGCGTGGAGGACTATTATTTGCATCATCTCGCACAGGAAAGGAGCGGGGCCGTATGATCGCGCAGATGAATTACCTCGCCGCAGAGGAGCTGCGCAAGCTGTTCCGCGGGGGCAAGCTGAAGGTTCTGCTGCTTCTCTCCTTCATCATTGGCGTTCTCTTCGTCTTTATCGGTGACCGCCTCGGACTGGAGGATAACCTCCCGCTGACGGCTATCGAGCTGCTGCTTGCGGTCGTGCTCCCTTTTCTTATGGCGGCGCTGGGCAGCGACCTAATGGTCGGCGAATGCAAGGGAACGATCAAGCATGCGCTGAAGCTGCCGATCAGCCGGGAGTTTCTTTTCCTGGGGAAATTGTTCGCGGGGTTGGCGGCCGCTGCTTTCATTGTATTGTGTATGTTCGTGCCGACATTCGTTGGAGGCTTCATTCTTCAGGGCGTGCCCGCGGCTTCCTCGCTTGGGGCGGGTTTAGCGGAGCTTGGCGGCGCGATCCTGTTCAGCGGCTTGTTGCTCGTATTGGCGAATAGCGTGTCTCTATGGGTGGGAAGCAGCGGTGTTGGGCTGGCGGTAAGCGTCGTGCTGTGGATGGCAATGAGCGTCGTCGGATTTCTCGAGCCGCAGCTGAATCGGTTTTTCGTCACGGACTATGCCGATTGGCTGCAGCCGCTCCTGTATGGGGGGAATGCCGGCATGACCATTTCAACGTTGCTATTTATGACAGCCTACTATATTATTGGCACTATATTAGGCTTGCTGGCCTTCCAGAGAAAAGGGTTCTGACGTATGTCCATTCGATTGAAACTCATGTTAACGTATTTATTTGGCACGATACTGACGGCGATTATCGTTGCGATGACCGGAGTCGGACTCGTCACGGCGATCCTCTCGTATCTCGCGAGCGGTATCGTGAAGGATCAATCCCCGCATGAAGCGTTCTCTCGCGGCATCGATCTGTTCGTGGACCTGCGCTATGCGGAGCGGTATACGCCGGAGGAACTGACGTCCCCCGCGTTCGGAGCCTCCATTGGCGATCGGCTGCAGCCGTTCGGGGGGTTCCTTGTCGTCCGGCAAGGGGAGCGCTGGGAAAGCTACGGCGCGCTCAGCGAAGGTGAGGCATTTCTGGGGCAGCTGCGGCAGGATGTGTCCACGGCTGGGCCGGACAAAGATGGCTTGTTCGTCGCGAGCGAGTGGGAGGAACGCGACTTGCTTTCGATTGCCTATGATTTCCCTGAAATCGACGATCCTTTAACGTATTACCTGGTGGCCGACATGACGATTGCAGAGTCCAATACGAGCCGATTCGAGCAATTCGTGCTGCTCGGCATCGCGATTCTGGTCGGTATTATTCTGGTCCCGCTGCTCTGGATCACGACGAAGGATATCGTAAGGCCGCTGCGAAAGCTCGAACAAGGATCCCGGCGCATTGCCGAAGGGGACTTGAACTTCCATCTGGAATCCAAGGCGCGCAACGAAGTGGGAAGCGTCATCCGCTCGTATGAAAAGATGCGCAGCGAGCTGCAGCGGTCGATCGACGCTCAGCTGGCGCTAGAGGAGAATCGCAAGGAGCTGATCTCGAATATTTCGCATGATCTGAAGACGCCGCTGACCTCGATCAAGGGCTATGTAGAGGGGATTCGGGTAGGCGTTGCGAACGATCCGGAGAAGCTGAAGAAGTATATTGACGTGATTTATGCCAAGACGCTCGATATGGACCGGATGATCGACGATCTGTTCCTGTTGTCGAAGCTGGATCTCGAGCAAGAGCGTTTCCACCTGGAGACGGTGCCGCTGGAGCCGTTCTATCGGCAGACGATGAGCGAGCTTCAAATGGAATGCGAGAGCGCGGGCGTGCGGCTGACGGGCGAATACGAGGCGGGGCAAGATGATGTTGTGACGATGGATGTCCAGAAGATGAGGCGCGTCATGCAGAACATAGTCGGCAATTCGGTGAAATTCATGGACAAGAAAGAGCCCCATATTCACGTTTATTTCGGGCGGCAGTCGAAGGATTGGGTATTCGCGGTTACGGATAACGGACCCGGGATGGGCCCGAACGAGCTGGAGCGGATCTTTGATCGTTCCTATCGAGCGGATACGTACCGGAATCAGAACGTGGCCGGCTCCGGATTAGGCCTTGCCATCGTGAAGCAGATTATTGCGAATCATGGCGGAACGATCCATGCGAAAAGCGAACCGGGACAGTCCATGACGGTGATGATCAGCATTCCGATGAAACGGGATAGCAACGAAGCGGGGAGAGCGTGAGATGTCGAAGCGGAAAGTGTTAATTGTTGAGGACGATCAAGCGATTGCCGAGCTGGAGCGGGATTTTCTCGAGGTAAACGGCTACGAGGTTACGCTTCGGGCAGACGGCCGGCAAGCGCTTGAAGAAGCGCTGGAACGGGAATACGATCTAATCATTCTGGACGTCATGCTGCCGGGCATGGACGGCTTTGATCTCTTGCGACGGATCCGAGAGATCAAGTTTATTCCGGTGCTTATGGTATCCGCCCGCAAAGAGGATATCGACAAGATCCGGGGCCTCGGCTTAGGGGCGGACGATTATGTTACGAAACCGTTCAGCCCGACGGAGCTCGTGGCGCGGGTAAAGGCCCATCTCGAACGATATGACCGATTGACCGGTGTCGCGGCAGGCACCGGCCATTCGCATGCCCGTAAGTCGCGCGAGCTTAACATTCGCGAACTCGCGATCCAGGTCGATGCAAGACGGGTAACGCTGCGCGGGGCGGAGGTTACGATGACGGCAAAGGAATTCGACCTGCTGCTGTTCCTCGCGGAAAACCCGGATCGGGTCTATTCCAAGGAGGCGCTGCTGGACAGGGTCTGGGGGATCGAGAATTATGGCGATACCGCCACGGTCACGGTCCATGTAGGGAAGATCCGGGACAAGATCCAGAAGGACCCGGCGCAGCACCAGTTTATCGAGACCGTATGGGGCGCTGGATATCGCTTCAAGGTTTAAATTTACGCATGAACGGGGATTCGTAATATGCCTATGGAAAATCACAAGAATATTTTAGTTGAGAGAACGGACAGTATTCTTTATTATGCAGAATCAAGCCTTTCGAACGAACAGGGTAAAGGCTGGATCGGCGGGAATGCACCTGACTTCTTTGATGATCGAGATGACCTCATCCACGAAGGTAACCTAAAATATTACTTTTATTTGAGCCTCGTCATTCCCTATAAACCTGAGAGCATGATTTCGATCTTCATTCCTGAGGACTATGAGGAATATTTGGAAAACAATATGTATCCTAATTGCTCGATAAAGGTGATTGAGCATCCAATTTCAACTGAAAGCGTCAAAGATATGTTCACTAACCCAGGTCTTATAAGACATGCAATTTCGGACGGGGCACTAAGCAATGACGAGAAAGCAATGGATCAGTCTTTCTTGATCAAACTAGGCGGAAACCCGAGACTTATTCAAAATGAAGATTATTATTATACGAAGCTGAAAGATGAATCATTTTCTTTTCTATTTCAGGTAGATGAAGACGGTTACCCCGAAACTTTGCTTCAAGATGATTACAGCTATCCTTTTGGTTTTGGCTCTCTTTATATTTTCACCAAGATCGGGACGGATGAGATACAAAATCCAGTAGCAGGTTTTTGGCAATTTTCTTGAATTTCTTCTTTAATTAATCACATTCTTTGATTTTGACATTGTCCAGTATCGTATTTCCCCAAACAGGGAGCAAGCCAGTCTCTCCCGTAAAGCGGCTTCCGGCTAACGAACCGTTATGAAAAAAAGCTCCATCAAAACTACATTCCTCAAACCGGCAATACAACAATAATGCCTCGCGAAAATTGGCGTCGGAAAAACGGCAGCGTATGAACGATACATCGTTCGCTATCGCTTTACTTAAATTGCAGCCTGTAAAATCGCAATCGTTAAATTGTTTACCGATCCTTGCATGATTTAGCTTTGCTCCTCGGAAAGAACAGTGGCTGAATGTATGATTCACATATCTGCTATCCAGCTTGACCCCGTCAAAGCAACAATTTGTAAATGTTGAGGTGTTCAAGCTTGCAGAATAATCGAAACGCGCATAAGACAGATCGGCGCCCTGCACTGTCAGGTATTGTATGGTCTCGGTCAGGGCAACTCCCCGATAATCCTCTAGTCCAGCATCCGTTTTTCCATAGGGGGACGATGGAAAGGAGCGGTCTTTTTGATGCAGGTTATGTTTGCCTGTAACAGCGGCAAGCAATCGATTCACTTCGGCGAGCTGGTCGTCGTCCCATCTTGCAATGAGCGATTTCTTGTTCAACATAAACCCTCCTTATCTTTTACTGACATTCCATATGAAAGATGCGTTAATGGAGAGATTAGAGATTTTCCTTCATCGGAAAGATAATAGCACAGTAGTAGGCATTCCGGCGAGCCAAGAGGAAATTGCTGAGGCACAGCGGCGGCTTTTAGCTCATATTCTGTCGTGCAGATTATCCTGCATCATCGCTCTCCAACAAGGAATAAAAGTTATCGCGGTCTTCATCATCGAATTTGCCAATTGTCCGTACCCTGACAATTTCATGTCCGCCGTTCATGTCTATTTCCTCGCCATACCTATTGTAGAGCGCAATCATATTGCCATCCCGATTCAATTCCATGTACCCGTAACATTCTGCTTCGGGCGCTTTACCGTATAGGAGCTTAAATCTGATTTTGTCCACTCTGTTCATGCAGACCCTCCTTTCCTGTCTATCCAATCCCCATCACATTATCTCTTGACAGGATGAGGTTTGGGGATTATGATACTGTGCCAGTTAACTCAATTAGGTAAATCAATAAAAAGAACGTGGGAGGGGAAGCCGTTGAATCACGCTGTAGAAGCTTTTCTGAATGAGGTATGGAAGGAAGTCACTACGATTTACGCAAAAGAAAGCAAGAGAATTAATGAACTTAAAAATAGAAGCAGGCTGCAAGCCGGAATCAATGATTATCTTCGAGTAGCATGGAGAAAAGGCAAGTTTACATGGGCAAATGGACGCATACATATCGATGTGCACGAGCCATTCTCTTGGTCTGACAGCTCCTATGAAGTCGAAGCGGGTTCCTATATAACAGAGTTGACCGATGAACTTTTAACTGAGGAATTCTTTCCTGCCTTGTGCGAACGTGTAGATCGACTGTTCCGTTCCGAGGAGCTGGGAGCGAGTTTCTTTGATTACAAGTTTGAAGTTGTATTTGAGTTTGAATGGGAACAGTCGAAATTATCGTTTAACCATCAGATCATCAATGAGCCAAAGTTGAGTCAATTGAAACAGACACTGGAGCAATTTGTTCACACAAAGGTTTTATCTGATCCACCAGTGATACCAGGAGAAAAAGAATTTTTCTTTTTTGCCAACCACTTGGTCAATCCTGATCTGATGAAGCAGCAAGTAAAAGAGATTGAACCGTTGATCCAACGACTCTCCGATAAGCTGAAGACGAACCAAGAGCGCAAAAACGCTTGGATCAGCCAATATACTTCGGCCTTCAAACATTGGGCGCAGGATTACTTTTTACCGCGGCATTTTAACCAAACCGGTTTTTATGGAAACGAATGGGTGTTGAAGGAGGATGCCATTCATTCTTCCGTAGATGCTGGAGAAATGGATTTCTTCCTTTATACTGCCGTACAGATTGGCTTCACTGATCCGGATACTCGGCTGAAGTACCTAGAACTTGCGGTGCAATTGGGTTCAAAGCGGGCAGCAGATTATTTGAAAATAGGCAGCGGGAAATTTGCGAGTACTTATCGGGGAGAGAGAGTAGAGGCCCGCAACAATGACGTATTGCAGATGATCGACATCCGGATTCTCTCTGAAGAGGAGGCTGCCTACGGAGTAGCGATCGATTATATCATCGAACTGTTGCGGCAGGGCTTCCCCAAAGGGTACAATCTAAAGCTGAAAAGCAGCCAAAAGCATCTGCTTCCGTTTAAAAAGCTGGCAAAGTCCAAGCTGCATCAGTTTTTTGCCAATGCACTCAACTACCGGGCGTTGTTCCCAAAAATTGCGGAATATGCGGATACAGCGATGGAGGAGTTCGCGTGGTACAGCGATGTGGAGCCGGGCGAGAAATCGGTTATGCCGGGCACTTATGCCGTACTGGGCCTTGGCTTGTACAGCGAGGATTATTTCCCATTGGTATGCCGCTATATGGACCTGGTGGATACGGAGCACCAAATGGTACAGGATGGGTATGCGCAGGCATTTATCGAGGCGCATGGCGTAAAGGCAGAGCATATGCCGGTGATCGTATCCATTTTGCTGGCAGGGAATGACGAGGGAAGACAGGTCAAAAATCTAACTATCGACCGTCCTGAGCTTGCCGAGGCACTAATCGAGACGCTGAAAGGCAAAGAGATTCATGAACTTGAAATGGTACTGTGCCGAGTCTTTGGAAGCGTGAAGAAGCTAGAAGGAGCCGCACGAAAAGCAGAGTCGCCGCTAAAAGAAGGATTGGAGCAGCTGTTGGCGTTGAATGAAGCAGCCGTATCATAAGTAACGGCAACGATATATTCTTGATGAAAAAGAGAAGCTCCGAATGTATTTCCGGGCTTCTCTTTTGACGTTCAACTTCCGATATTCAGAATATAACACGAACCATTTCAATACTTTGCATGGTGTCTTTCGAGCGGTCGTTCCAGTATACTTATCGGACATTAAAAGGAGGATGCGTATGAAGCAATGGGACAAGCTTTTTGTTCCGCTCAGAGCCAAATTCATGGTGCTGTTTATGGCTTTAATTACAATCCCGTACGTAATCAGCGGCATTGTCACCTACCAGGGGTATATGTCGCAGGTGAAGGTCAGCGCCGCCGTTAACACGAAACAAATGACGGAGCAGATCCACATTAATTTGGATCGCTTCATCAAAGAAATGGAAAGGCTTTCACTCGCCTTGTATTATGACAACGAGGTGATAAACATCCTGTCCAAGCATACGGGGGACGAAAGCCGGAAATCCCATGTATCCTTTAACGATCAGCAGAAGATGATGCTATTTATCTCCTCATTGGAGTTTGACCGCCCCGAAATTCGCAATGTCGTGCTGATGTCGCCGGACGGTAATCTGTTCAGCAGCAAATCGAAAGTGAGCAACACATGGTCCGAAGCGTCCGAGCCTTGGATCAGTGATGTCAAGTTGTCCGAAGGGGAATTCGTCATCGTAAAGCCTCATCATACCCGCTATTATTCCAAGGATGACAACCCTACGATATCGGTTGCCAGGAAAATCTACGATCCATACAGCTATGACTATCTCGGAATGATTAAGATCGACCTGACTGCAGGGGCGTTTCAGTCTTTAATTGCTTATGCATCCGGCAAGCCGAATGCGCACGATAAGCTATATTTGCTCGACCGGGACAAACAGCTGCTCTACCCTTACTTGACGAGCGAAGATCCGCTGCTTTATATGAAAAACGACGATTACTTGACGGCTTCGGTCGTATCGGACTATACAGGCATTCAAGTCGTCGGCATAGCGTCGGTCATCGATATGCAGCAGGACGCCTACCGGCTGGTTCGCTCTAATTTGTTCACGTCCGGGGCCGCATTGCTTCTGGCCTACTTGCTTGCGTTGCTTACATCCAACTATTTGGTAAAGCCGATCCACCATTTGCGCAGCAAGATGAAGCTGGTGCAGAACGGCTCGTTCAATGTCCGGTCGACTGTCGTTACCAATGATGAAATCGGCGTGTTGTCGGTCGGCTTCAACAATATGGTGGCGGAAATCGACCGCCTCGTTCGGGAAGTCTATGAAACCAAGCTTCGGGAACGCGACGCGGAGCTGTCCGCGCTGCAAAGCCAGATCAATCCCCACTTTCTGTACAACATGCTGGAGTCGATGAACGCGGTGGCGATGAAGCATCGCGTGATGGAGCTGTCCGATCTGATTTCGGATCTGGGCGCGCTGCTTCGCTACACGATTCATAATCAGATCGGTTCAGCGACGCTGCGCGACGAATTGCAGTTCGTCGAGGCGTACGTCGAAATCGAATCCTCAAGATTGGATAACCGGCTTGTATGGACGAATCAGGTGGATTCCTCCTTCGAGAGTTGTCTGGTACCGAAGCTGGTTCTGCAGCCGTTTGTAGAAAACGTGATCGAGCATGGATTTGCATCGTCTTCTGACAGGGTAGAAGTGACGATTCAAGCTTGGATGGAGGAAGACGATGTATGGATACGCATCTCCGACACCGGCGTAGGCATGACCGACGAGTTCAAGAGCAGACTGGAGGAGCGAATGCAGCGGCGGGACCACTTGTTCACCGAGCTTGTTGCGTTTGACGACAAGCGAGGCAAAGGAGTCGCATTACGAAACGTGTTCCAGCGGATTCGCATTCGATACGGGGAACCTTATGGTGTTCAAATGGATTATAACGTGGAGAGCGGCGCGGCTTTCTTGATTCGGTTGCCGTTCCAGTGGAGGGATAAATGATGGTGACCGTTTTTATCGTGGAGGATGAACTGAAAATTCGCAACAGCATGCGAGACTTTGTGGAACAAGAGGTAAGCGGTTTCAAGGTGATCGGCGAAGCTTCCGACGGGGCGGAAGCGATTGAACGCCTGGAGCGTGAGGCGCCGGATCTGCTCATCACGGACATCCGAATGAAAGGGATGGACGGTCTCGAGCTGATTGAGCGCATTCATCAGAGTTACCCGGAGATGAAAATATTGATCATATCCGCGCACGGCGAGTTCGAATACGCCCAGAAGGCGTTACGGTACGGCGCCGACGACTACTTGCTCAAGCCGATCAATCGGCTGCAATTGACTCTGTTCCTAAACAAAGTGCGGGACGGGAAGTCGCCGCTTGCCTCCTCCGTCGATATGGAGGACGCAAAGCAGGAGCGGCTAGTTATCCGTACGATCAAACAACGGATTGCCGATCGTCTGCACGAGCCCATTACGCTGCAAGCGATCGCGCAAGAGGTGCATATGAATCACAGATACTTGTCGACGTTGTTCAAAGCCGAGACGGGCATCAACTTTTCCGATTATATCGAACGCTGCAGAATGGACAAAGCGAAGAAGCTGTTGAAAGAAAGCAAACTGAAAATTTACGAGATTGCCGGACTATGCGGATATGCCAGCGCCAAACATTTTATGGTCATATTCAAGCAAGCCGTTGGCTGCACGCCGACTGATTACCGAGACCGTACCGAGCGGCAAAATGGTGAAGATTACGAACCTTTTCAATAACCTGCGTGGTTTTTGGAGCCGTACCGACGTTGCTATACTTACCAATGAGAAGGCGAAAAAAACGCTTTCAAGAAAGGGGAGCCCTATGACGAAAAAATGGGTTGGTATTGCGGTCATGATTATGCTGGTTAGTTTGCTTGCGGCCTGCGCGGGAGGCGAGAGCATTTCCGGAGGTGGTAATGGAGAAGGGGCGTCTTCGGGAAATGATGCGAAGTCGAATACGGAAGGCTCTGCTCCAAAGAAGGATGTTAAGCTGACGATGAGCGTGTGGAGCGAAGCGCGCGTTGAAACGTATCAGGCGCTGGCGGAGGAATACAAGGCGCTTAACCCTCACGTAAGCGTTGAAGTCATGTCGATTCCGTTCGCGGATTATCAGCAGAAGCTATCGATCATGGTGGCATCCAAGACGGCGCCGGATATTGCTTGGCTGGCCGAGCGGATGGCGCCTCAATTCCTGAAAAACGACCAGTTGCTGGACATATCCAGCTACGTACAGGACGATCCGGACTATGACTTCGGAGACATTATTCCGAGTACGCTGGAAATCTTTCAGCATAATGGCGGTTTGTACGGCATCCCGTTTTCCACGCCGCCGCATGTCATCTTCTACAATAAGACGATGTTCGAAAGCAAGGGCTTGAAGACGCCGATGGAGCTGTTCAATGAGGGCAACTGGACCTATGAGGAGCTGCAAAAAACGGCGGCGGCATTGTCCGACCCGAATCAAGGCGTGTTCGGCGCCACGTTCGGCGTCAACACGAAGCTTTGGAGCGATTACTTGTTTGGCATCGTATGGGCGATGGGCGGAGATGTGTTTAATGAAGACATGTCGGCGTTTACGCTGAATTCGGAAGTTGGCGTAAATGTGCTGAACTATTACAAGCAGCTTCTCGAGAGCCGTTCCCACCCAAGCATCGGTTCTCAAATTACGTTTGACGGCGGCAAGCTCGGCATGTCTCTCGAAAATGTCACGAATACGAGCAAATACCGCGACAAGGTCGATTTTGACTGGGATATAGCGCCAGTGCCGACCGGAGCAGGCGGACACCCCGTAGCGCTTGGATTTGCGGGATATTCCGTATTCAAATCGGAGAAGCAAGAAGAGGCCGCGAAGTTTCTGAAATTCCTAACCAATAAAGAAAACGCTTCAACCATTGCCGACTTCTTCGTGCCGCAGCGCAAGTCGATTCTTAATTCCGACGATTACTTGAATCTGTATGCGCATCCATCCGCGGAAACCATGAAAGTTTCGGCCTACGATCGCATGGACAATGGGCGCATTCGTCCGGGGCATCCCAATTGGGTGCAAATCGACGAGCAGATCGCCGCGAATTTGGATGCATTCCTGACAGGCATCATTTCAGCCGAGGAAGCTCTTAAATTGATGGAGCAAGCCGTTAATCCGCTGTTGAAATAAGAAGGGTGCAAATGAAGGAGTGGGATCTATGCGAATCGGCAGCCTGAGGCGAACGGAAATGGTCTATGGCTACGCCTTTATTTTACCGATCGTACTGGGCTTTGCATTATTCCTGCTTGGTCCGATTGTATATGCGTTCATTATGAGCTTCTCCAATTGGTCGCTGATGAACAATCTGGAGTTTGTCGGAGCCGACAACTATACCCGGGCGCTGACCGAGGACCCGGTACTTTGGACGACGCTGCGCAATACGCTGTATTTCTCTGCCGGCATGGTGCCGATCAATATCGTGGCTGCGCTGCTGCTCGCCTTGCTGCTCCGGAGAAAGTTGCCCGGAATCGGACTGTTCCGCACGGCGATCTTTACGCCGGTCGTCGTTTCTTTCGTGGTCTGGTCCATCGTGTGGAAATTTATATTTGCAACGGACGGCGGTCTGGTCAACCTGCTCGTCCGGCAGTTCGGCGGTACGGACATTCCGTGGCTGTACTCCATGACATGGACGATGCCCGTTGTTATTCTAGTCAGCGCGCTCAAAAACGTCGGGATGAACATGGTCATTTTCCTTGGCGCGCTCCAGACTGTGCCAACGTCCTATTACGAAGCCGCCAAAATCGACGGAGCTTCGCCGTGGAAGGCCTTTCGCAGCATTACGCTTCCGCTCATCTCGCCGGCTATTTTTCTGACTACGATTATTACGATTATCGGTTCGCTGAAAGTGTTCGGCCAGGTGTACGTCATGACGCAGGGCGGACCCGGCACAAGCACCTATGTCATGGTGTACTACATTTACCGGCTTGCATTCCGATCCTTTGAATTCGGGTATGCGTCGACGATCGCGTTTATATTGTTCTTTATTATTCTGCTGCTCACCATCGTGCAATGGCAGCTTCGCAGAAAGTGGGTGCACTATGAACAATAAAGGGATCGTCGGGCAGATATGGATATATGCAGGACTTACCGTTGTCAGCCTGGGCATGTTGTTTCCATTCTTCTGGATGGTGACAACGTCGCTCAAGCCGGAGGCGGCTGTCTTCCAGTTCCCGCCGCAATGGCTGCCCAATCCGCCGGTTTGGCAAAACTATGCCGATATTTTCACGAAAATGCCGTTCGGCTCTTATTTTTTCAATAGCGTATATATTGCTGTTATCGTCACTGCCGGAACCGGCTTGGTGGCCGCAATGGCGGGCTACAGCTTCGCCAAGATGCAGTATCCGCTGCGCAACCCGATTTTTCTTGTCCTGTTGTCGGGCATGATGATTCCAACCGAAGTCACCGCCATTCCGTTATTCACTTGGATGTCCGAGATTGGGTGGGTCGATACGCATATTCCGTTGATTTTGCCTCCGATGCTGGGGGCGGGAGCCATCTTCGGCGCGTTTATCGTCAGGCAATTTTTTATTACGATTCCGGATGAACTGGATGAATCAGCCAAGCTGGACGGCTGCTCGCCCATTCAAACCTTCCGCTACATTATGCTTCCGCTTGCGGTTCCGGCGCTTGCGACGGTCAGTATTTTTACGTTTCTGGACAGGTGGAACGAATTTTTTGATCCGTTGATCTATCTCAATACGAAAGAACTATTTACGCTACCGATCGGTCTTGCGTTATTGACGACGGACGCCGGCGTGGATTGGCCGCTGCTGCTTGCGGCGTCCACCGTGGCGACTCTGCCGCTGCTTATCGTATTTTTCGTGGCGCAAAACAAGTTCGTTGAAGGGATTTCCAATACCGGTTTGAAGTAATTGCTTATCTTGTATATAAACAAGGAGGAATGCTTCATGTTTGAATTCGGAACGAATCATCGAGCGGGCAGCGGCCGCCGAATCCTGAATATATGGCTGGCCGTTGCGCTTGTCTTCTGTTTGATTCCCCCATCGGATGCTCGAGCCGCCGATGAATATGACGGACTCCGCGCGAAGCTGGAGGACAAATTGACGGGTGGTTCGAGCTACGATCCGCTCGATCCCGACATCGCCGCAAGAATCGGCTCCATCGATTCAAGCGCCCAGACGTTCTGGGACAGTATGGACAAGTCGAGCGGAAGAACCTTCTTATGGACGGATTCCGCCAGCTCCGCCATATCGGCGGATATTACGCGAAGCTACAGCCGGTTGAAAAGCATGGCTATTGCATACCGGACGGCGGGCGGCGCGCTTGAAGGCAATGCGGCCCTCTTGTCCGATATGAAGAGCGCGCTGGAGTGGTTGTACGACAACCGCTTTAATGAGACCGTGACTCGCTACGATAATTGGTGGGATTGGGAAATCGGCGTTCCAGCCGCTCTTAACGACACGGTCGTCCTGCTTTACGACGAGCTGGCCTCCTCCGCCATTACGGATTATATGAATGCGGTCGAAGCATTTAGTCCCGATCCGACATTGTTGCGCGGGGACACGGTCAGTACGTCGTCCAACCGCGTATGGAAGGCGAATATCGTTGCCGTTCGAGGCATTATCGTGAAGGACGGCACCAAAATCGCTTCCGCCCGGGACGCGTTAAGCGACGTGTTTGACTATGTGGATAAAGGGCCTGGCTTCTATAGGGACGGCTCCTATATATTTCATGACTATATCCCTTACAACGGGGGGTACGGCAGATCGCTGCTCGCCACTTTGACCGGTATGGTGCGGCTGCTGGACGGCTCGACTTGGGAAGTAACCGACCCCGACTTGAGCCATATATATCAATGGGTGTATGACTCCTATGAACCGTTGATTTATAAGGGCGGCATGATGAGCATGGTGTCCGGCCGGGAGGCGAGCAGAGAGCAGCTTCAGGAGCACGTTTCCGGGCAGCAATTGATCGGCACCATTATCGAGCTTTCGCAGTTCGCGCCGCCAAGCGACGCGCTTGCCTTCAAGCAAATGGCCAAGTATTGGCTGCAAGAAGACACGACGAGAAACTTCTACGGGGATGCCCCCATCTATCTGATTGTTTGGACGAAAGAGCTGATGAACGATACCGCCATTGTTCCAAGAGGAGAATTGGTGAAGCATCATCGGTATCCCGCCATGGACCGGCTTGTCCATCTGAGGCCGGGGTTCGGCTTCGGCGTAAGCATGCATTCGATGCGCGTTCATAATTTCGAGACGATGCACAATGAAAATTTGCGCGCGCACCATACATCGGACGGGATGACCTATTTGTACAACAATGATTTGACGCAGTTCAGCGACAACTTCTGGCCGACCGTCAACGCCTTTCGTCTTCCCGGCACGACGGTACTGAAGGATTCCGTCAGCCTGACAAGACGATTCTCCGATCAAGCATGGGTCGGCGGCTCGGACATCGCCGGCTTATACGGCGTATCCGGCATGTCGCTGCATCCGTACAATCAGAATCTCAGTGCCAAAAAATCATGGTTTATGTTTGATGACGAAATCGTTGCGCTAGGGTCGGATATTCGAAGCACGGACGGCATCGCGGTAGAGAGCATCGTCGAGAACCGCAAGCTGAACGGTAGCGGCGGCAACGCGCTTATCGTTAACGGCACGGCAAAGCCGAGCACTGTAGGATGGTCCGAAACCATGTCGAATACGAGCTGGGCTCATTTGACCGGCAACGTGGCAGGCTCCGATATCGGCTACTATTTTCCGGGGACGGCAACGGTCAATGCCCTGCGCGAATCGCGAACGGACAGCTGGACCAGCATCAACGACCGTCCCGTCACGTCGGCGGCGATGCACACGAACAACTTTTTGAATCTATGGTTCAACCACGGGATCAACCCTTCCGGACAGAAGTACGAATACGTGCTGCTGCCTAATAAAACAGCCGTCCAAACGGGGGATTACGCGGCCGCTCCGGATATTGTCGTTCTCGAGAACACCTCCGAGGTCCACGCGGTCAAGGAAACGGGGCTGGGTATCGTCGCGGCCAACTTCTGGAACGACGGCGTAAAATCGGTTGACTTGATCACAACGAACCGCCGCGCGTCCGTGATGACGCGTGAAACATCCGGCGACATCGAGATCGCCGTCTCCGATCCTACCCAGCTTAATGACGGCTACATCGAGCTATCCATCGCTCGAAGCGCGACCGGACTGATCTCCGCCGATCCCGGGATTACGGTGTTACAATACCATCCGACCATTAAGATCAGAGCCGACGTGAATGGAACGATGGGCCAATCGCTCAAGGCGAAGTTCAGCTTGACCGGTACTCCCGTTGCTAATCCGGTGCCGCCGGGTCCGCCCGCCGCGCAGGATGTCATTATCGTCGACAATAAGGACAAAGGGTTCGCAAGCGATACGGCATGGCGCAGTTTGTCCAACGTGGCCGGTTATTACGGCGAGGATTATTTGACGGACAATACGAGCAGCGCCGATCCCGGGAAGTGGGCCATGTGGACGCCGTATATCGGGAAAAGCGGAAACTACGCTTTGTATATGCAATGGGCCTCGGCATCCAATCGGCCGGCCGCCGCGCCTTTGGAAATAAGGGACGCCGATGGCGTCGATACGTACAAAACGGTCAACCAAAAACAAAACGGCGGACAATGGGTGTTTATCGGCAACTACGATATGCAAGCCGGAACGAGCAACACCATTAAAATTTTATCAACCAATCCGGGCTATACGATTGCCGATGCCGTAAAGCTGGAATACCAGCTAGTGGGCGAAGCGGAGAAGCTGCCTGCCGTTACCTCGGGAGCGGCTTTGTCGCAGCATCTGGATTCCAAGGCCAGCAACAACCTGTGGCAGAAGCTGAACTCGACGGCCGTGAACGATTATGTAGAGTACGAATACGATGTGCCGGCACCAGGAACGTATCAGATTCAATTGCATGCCAAAACCAACAATACGCGCGCAAAATTCAAGCTCTATTTGCCACAGGAAAGCGTGTACGTTGGAACGGAGAAGGATCAATATGCTTCCGTTGACGGCTATGAGACGTTCGATATGGGCCAGCATACATTCAGCTCCGCAGGCACTAAGCGGTTCAGGTTCATCGTCACGGGCAAGCACGCTAGCAGTTCAGGCTACACGCTCGGCAATGATTATATCAAGCTGACCGCGCAATAAGCGGTTGTTCAGGGAGGGAAAGCTTGTGGGAACGCATCCTGACTGGTGGACATCCAGGCCGGAGCATATTGATGCGGCGGCAAGCTCCGTTCGGACGGGGCGCAGGAGCGTCCTTGTCCGCTCGGCCGGCCATAGAGAAGTGACGCTGTTTGAATACGGCCCGAAGGCAGAGCTAAGGCGGCAAGCCAATTACGGCTCCGCCGCCGGAGCGGGCGATCTGTCCTGCTACGCCGACAAGACGAGCTCGGCTCCTGTCGTTCTGCTCGTCGGAGGGATTCACGGCGGTGAAATGGACGCAATCGTCGCGCTCCTCCATTTCATTCATGTTCTGGAAAAGGGAGTCGACGGCAGGGGGAAACGGCATGATTATATATTCGAGCATGCCCGGCGGCTTCGCTTTCTTCTCATTCCGTGCATGAATCCGGACGGCAGGGCGCGTGTTCCGTTCGACAGCTTCTCCGGCAAAACAATGGAAACGATGCGCTATTATATGCAAGGCACTTGGAAGGACGGCACGCTGTGCGGGTACCCGGATTGCAAGAAGGCGCATCCGATTCGCGAGCATGTCGATTTTCTCGGCGCCTACTTTAATGATGACGGCGTCAATATGATGCATGATCAGTTTTTTGAACCGTTCGCGAACGAAACGAAAGCTCTCCTGCGTCTTGCGGCTGATGAAGCGCCGGATATGACCGTCCTTCTTCATTCCGGTGGCAACGGAAAAAACGGCATGCTGCCGACCCATTACATTCCGCATACGGTCAAACAGAGATTGCATTGTCTCGACGTACGGCTGGATAAGCGTTCAAGCGAACGGGGCCTGCCGTATATCAGTCGTCTTACGCCGGCCGAAGACGGAATGGAGTCGCCGCCCCCGTCCTTTAATTTGGCATCGGCCGTCCATCATGTATGCGGAGGGGCGAGCGTGGTTTACGAAACAAGCATGGGATTGGATGCGGGCGGTATCGTATTAAGCGCGGACGAAATTTTGGATGCACATTTTGTCCTGTTTGAAGAATTGATTCGCGATCTCCTTGCAGGCGATAACGGTATACCGATAGCCGGAGATGCCGAAGGGCAAGACATCACATAACGAGGTGTTCACATGAAGACGGTTATGAAGGAAGAAATTCAATCTCGAGATAAATTTGCGTCAACGACGCTCGGGCGGGACGAACTGGAACAAGCGATATCGTTTGTTTTGAAGCAGATTGATCGCAAGCTCGAGGCCTTTACGCATGCTTTTCCCGGACCAACGACGACCTCTCTACAATACGAGGCGGGTGACAATGTCCACTGGACGACGGGATTCTGGACCGGGCAGCTATGGCTCGCTTACGAGGTGACGGGAGAAGAGAAATACCGTGCGGCGGCCGAGATTCATACGGAAAGCTTTGATCGCCGTATTCGCGAGCGAATCGATATCGAGACGCACGATCTTGGCTTTCTGTATACCCTATCTTGCGTATCGGCTTACAAATTGACAGGAAGCTTAAAAGCGAAAGAAGCCGCGTTGGAAGCGGCGGATCGGTTGATGGATCGTTACTTGCCGCAAGCGGGAATCATCCAGGCATGGGGCAACCTGAGCGATCCCAATCAACGCGGACGTTTTATTATTGATTGTCTCAATAACTTGCCACTATTGTATTGGGCAAGCGAAGTAAGCGGCGAACGCCGCTATGCGGAAGCGGCCGAGCGCCATCTGGAGCAGACGGCCTCCCATATTGTTCGCGAGGATTCATCGACCTATCATACTTACTACATGAATCCGGAAACAGGCGAGCCGCTCTTCGGCAAAACATCCGGCGGTTACGCCGACGATTCCTGCTGGGCGCGCGGGCAAGCATGGGGGATATGCGGATTTCCGCTGAACTATGCCTACGTACGAGATGAACACTATTTGAAGCTTGGCCAAAACCTGATCCATTATTTCTGGAACAGACTTCCCGAAGATTTGATTCCGTATTGGGACTTGTCGCTGTCGGGGCCAGAAGTGCCGAGAGACAGTTCGGCGGCAGCCGTAGCCGCATGCGGAATGCTGCAGCTCGTAGAGGCTCTGCCGGAGACGGATTCGGACAAAGGAATGTACGAGAAGATGGCAAAAGCCATCGTCCGTTCCCTTATCCGTAGCTATTCTGCCGCTTCTGAGCCGGAATGCAACGGACTTCTGCTGCATGCCGTATATAGCGTTCCGCAAGGTATGGGCGTGGATGAATGCAATCTGTGGGGAGACTACTATTACTTCGAGGCGCTGGTGCGTCTGTCCAAGGACTGGAAAATGTATTGGTAAATCATTTTGCAGTAAGATAAATAATTAGACCGGCCCTCCAGGCCTGAACGCTTTTTTCCAGGTGTTCAGCCTAGGGGGCCTTTTTTACCACAATAGAATTTATAAGTTTTCGAAAAATCGAAAACCGAAATTCTATTTGGCGATAAAACCCACCTTTAAACGCGGTCGATCATCCCTGAAAGGCCTCGATAGAGGTTTTCTCATACAGTAAATCCAGGTTCATAACTCCAGAAGCTCACCGATCCGGAGTTTCTGACCGGGCGCTTCAAAACATTCGATGACATCGACGAGAATGCCCTGCATCGTATACGTTTTAAATAAACCGCTATCCTGCATTTGCTTTTTGATGTAAGAAAGATAAATGAGTGCAACAAATTCAATAAACAGCTTGCCATCGAGGCTTTGCTCGGAAGAAACCAATGTACGGCGCATATGTATGTTCTTTGGAGTGGCGGTAGTTGAGCAGTCCTTGGTACCAACACCATTCATGAAGGTGTATGCTTGTGAACATGGTATAATTCCTGTAATTGCTAAGAGGATCTGCGTTACTGATGTCTGGCGTTGAGTTACTACTCATAAAAAGAAGCGAAAAAATCTGATCGACAGTGCGTTACAGACGGTAGTGAACACAGTCTATTTTTATTTGAGAATTTTTTGCATAACTTTATGGTTGAAAGGATGGTTTTTGTGTGACAAGGAAGAAAACAATGAAGAGAATCAACAAGATTCTTTTGTCTGCAATAGGCGGAATTGTGCTTATTTCAGCTGGTTTAGCAGGTTATGTTTATTTTTTTGTACTTGAAAAGCCTGCCGAACCGGATAAATGGGATGCTGCGGAGCACTATGTCTGGAATAAAATCAAGTTTGACCAGGATGCACAAGTCATCTCAGCCGATGGTTCCAAATACTATTTGCTTGCCAATAAGGGAGCGGCTGCTGAAGATAAATTGATCATTTATTTTTCCGGGGGCGGCGTGGCCTGGGATGCGGCGACTGCCGCGCAGCCGATTAGTCTGAGTAATGTAATGAAGAACGGCGAGATCAAATATTACTTTCCTAACATTCCATTCTTTAAAGTAAGTACACTTGGCGGCCTGTTGGAAAATGATAATCCCGACAATCCGTTCAAGGATTGGAATATTGTATATATCCCTTATTCTACCGGTGATCTGCATATCGGAAATGAATCCAAGGAATATACGGACGCCAAAGGCAAGCCGTTTACAATGCGTTATAATGGTCAAACCAATACGCGAGCAGCATTGGAATGGATTACAAACCATTTCGCCGAGCCGGAAAAGATCCTCATTGCGGGAGAAAGCGCCGGAGGATTCGGAGCTGCATTCTGGGCGCCCGAGATTGCAAAACTCTACCCGAATACCCGCATTTATCAATATTCGGACGGCTCCTACTTAAACTCCGACCGCTGGCCGGATATTATCGATAACGAATGGAAGGCTAACATGGTAGAAACCTTCGGATATGAAGTTCACGGCGATTTGATTTCGTCCGTATTCGAGGCGAACCGCAAGCTGCTTCCGGACAACGCGGTACTTTTGCAGTCCAATACGCTTTATGACGAGCTACTGTTCGACTTTGAAAAGGATCTGAATAATGACGATTCGGATGACGGCGAATATGTCGATCTCTGGTCGGCTCGCATGCTGCAGTCTGCCGGAGAGCTAACGGATGTAGTGCCAGGCTACTATTATTACATCACTGATTATGGTCTTAACGAGAAGACGGGGAGGACACCGCATACGCTCTCTCCATTAAATCATTTCTACAAAGCCGAACAGGATGGGGTAAAGCTGATGAAGTGGCTGGACGATGCCGTGAATAAGGAGGAGTACTACTCCGTGGGGCGGCATTTTGTAGAGAAAGGGGAAAGCGCTCTAAAATTATAATTGTTAACGACAGGTGCTCAATTGAAGGTGTCTCAAGTCCTAATCGACGATGAGACACCCTCTTTTTTTGAGCGATAATGGACTAATTTTCCATAACTCAGGAAAAAAGTCGGTAGAATCGATATAACCAATCCTTATAATAGAGTTAAGCCCCATATTACATAGGGCTAAAAGATGGGGTATGAGCTTGTAACAACCTTACCTTAAATGCAGGAGGCCATCACATGGGAAGATCATTCGCAAATTTGCATATTAAGTCGAGTAACCTCGAGAAGACAATTGAAGCACTTAGAGAGCTGAGCGAAGGGCATGGCAAAGTGTTGGGCAGAAAAGAGGCACAAGAGACTAAAGAAGTCATGTACATAAGCCAAAGCAACGAGAACTGGATCAGCGTGCTTCACGAATATTTTGGATGGGGTACGGTGAAGAAAGCTGGCAAAGCGTTGTCCGGGCTTATCGAAGGCCCGGTGATGACCACCGCTTATATGAATGATGAGCTATTCGAGGTATCGTTTTTCGAGAATGGGGACATTCAAGCCGAAAAAATCTTTTGCGAGCAATGGACGAGAGATGAATATGAGCAACTCCGAGAAGAGCGCATAAATGATGACTACTTGCGGACGGCGTTGGGTATCGGCAATGAGGCTTTGGACGATCTCATTAACACGACGAGTCCGGAACAAGCGGTAGATAAGCTGTCAGCAATCGTGAAAACGACGCTATGGAGTGATTGGGAGTGGGTACCGCACGAAGAAACGCTCAAAGAAAGTTTCGCGAAATATGAGTTTTAAGAACAGCGGATTTTACAAGCTTAGATTCTTTATAAGTCCAGAAGAGTTTAAAAGCGTTTTGAAGCTGTTTAACGATAAGCAGGCGCAATTTCATCTAACCAATTCTGCCCGGACAGAGCATGATCAGAATCAGGTGTATGAGGCGTACCAGGCCTTTTATCGGCACTTTGCGACAGCGGAAAAAGGGACTGGTTATTACCCGCACTTTGTTTATTCCATTGCTGTAACGGCCGATAAGGAAAGCTCCGGATTTTTTGCGCGAAATGAGGGCGTCCCGTTTCCCTATTACGGACAATGGGCGGAGGATGAGCTGCCTTGCATTCTGCTTTCGTTTCCTAAGGGCTTTCAAGTGGATGTGGAGGATGAACAAGGGAAGTATTATGTCTATGAGGATATCCGGGATCATAGGCCGCTCACCTATACGTTATTCGATGAAATAACGGGTTTTATTAAAAAAAGGACAAAGCCGCTTCGCTTCTCGGCGCATGATGCGGATGCGATGAAGGAGCAAAAGCCCTCCGTGCGTATAAGCCCTGATGCGATGCAGGATTTGAAGGGGTCGTGGATGTTCGGCAAATACGGACTTGTCATCCATGGCCGATAGGAGGGAGCACTCATGCGTAAGCTATGGAAAAGGAAGATTCTGATTAACGATCCTGTTGCGCTGGACCGGGTCCAGATCGAGCAGGACTTGCATGGCGGCAACCAAGTCTTTGTCCAGTTCTCCCACCCGGACTTTTATGGGTCTATCTTGGAGGAAGTGGACGAGCTTTGCGCCCGTTACGATGAGAATTTCGGGGTGCGTTTCTACGCCCACTATTCCCTGTCCTTTGATTGTCATACGCTCTTGCGGGTTCCCCATGTCAAAATGCTGAATATCAATAGTCTCGCCAATGCGCATAACACGGAAGCATTGGCCAAGCTGGAGCACTTGCGCAACTTGCACGTGGGGATATACGAGTTGGAAAATTCGGATATTTTGGACATTGAAACGCTGCGATCTCTAACAGAGCTAACGATTATGTCGGATAAAAAAACGCTCAATCTACAACATTTTAAAGCTTATACGCAATTGGAGCACTTGCATGTCGGAGGCAAAGTAAAAAATCTCGATGCGGTAGGCGAGCTGGAGGACTTAAACTATCTCGCGCTGCATTCCATCGGCAAACTGCCGTTTCATTTTGTTAACCGGTTGAGGAAGCTGAAGCATCTTCGCATCTTGTTAGGGGGCCGGGAGCATATCCGGGAAATCGAGGAAAATGACATCGACGACCTGGAGATATGCAGAGTCCGCGGTTTCCATGACTTGTCCAGCATTGCGAACTTCCGATCCATCACGAGACTTGTCGTCGAGGACCAGATTCAACTGAATGAAATCGCCTTTGACCGGGAGATGAAAGCGTTGGAGGAGCTCTCCATTTCCAATTGCAAAGCTTTAACCCATGTGACGGGACTGAAGCAATTGCCTTCTCTTCGCAAGCTTCGCATCTCCAAAACGGCAGTCGATTTCGATGGCTTTATCCATCAGTCCCTGCCAAGTTCTTTATCTACAGTCATATTCGCGACGGCCAAAAGCAAAGTAGACCAGGAGATACAACAATCTTTATTGAAATTGGGATTTCAGTTGACTTGAACTTATGTATGCAGGAAGGGAAATGGAGGAGGGCCGAAATCATGTTTGCATTAAAGTTTATCTGCACTTGGGTATTACTCGTTGCATCATGTTCGGCGGTATGGTGGAGCTTCAAAACAGAAAAGCTTATAACCGTTTCTTGGCTGGCGTTTCTTCTCCCCGCCGTCTTCCAGCTTGCGGCCGCTTTCCGTATCGGCCCCGGCAAAGCGAAGTCGCTGATCGTGTTCGGCTGCATAAATCTTGCCTTAACTGCCCTTGCGGGTGCGGCTGTCTGGTATCTCGTCCAATTGGCTAATGCCTATAAAAGAGGCAAATGATCGAACCAATAACAAACAAGTATAGAGGGAGAGAATTGAACCCATGTATGAGCGTTTGGCAGAAAAACTGAAAACGACATCCGCGTTAAAATGGTTTCCCGGTCGTGGCGCGGAAGAGAGCTGGATAGTGGAAGTCGAAGAGGAATTAGGATTCCGCCTGCCGCCATCTTATCGCTGGTGGTTGGCTCATTACGGGAATGCCCGGTTGAGCGGCGGGGAGATTTTAACGATCGCCCCTCCGGAATACCGGGATGAATACGACGGCGACATTCTATATATACACAGACTGAATAAAGCCGAGGAATGGTTGGTTAGTCGGTTTCCCCACAGATTGGACGTGTTCGTTCCGGATAGCGACGAGCTTTATTATTTTGATACATCGACTAGAGATGCACAGGGTGAATTTCCGATCATGTGTTATGATCTCATGAATGATTTGATCGACACGTATGCTTCAACGTTTGCGGAGTTTCTGGAACGGCTGATTGACGAGCGTTCATAAATAAGAATGAATGAGGAGTAGATAGAAGAGAGGATGACAGAAATGCCAAATGATAACCAGGCCCAACCTTCCTCCGGTTCTGTTAGGGAAGATGGTCGTTATTCTATCGACCTGACAGGTCCCCGCAGCCACACTCTTGATAGGCGGCCCGGCGTAGGCAGTCTATCCATCGGACCGTCGAAATTGGGGAAAAAAGCGGAGCTTCACGTCGAACAAGGCGCGCGCATCGATTGGACCGTATTCGATGCTTTTGCCACTCCTGCGGGCTCGCCCTGGCCACGATTTCTGTACTATGCAGGCAGTGACGCAGGCTTCTTTGACTGGGCGCAGAAACGTCCCATTGAGGAGATGACGTGGGCTCCGATCCTATCTGCCGATACGGCGGTGGATGCCAGCCCGTCCATTTTGCATAGCTTGCATATCGAGCTGGAGCAGTCCGAAGGTCGCCTGAGCCTGAAGCTTCCGAAAAATCCCTTCCGCCTGAACCTGTCCGGCGACCTGTCGCGTTTTTCGGCCACTGGCGATATGCCGTTTTCCCTGACGCTAGCGCCGCAAACCGGCCGTCGCAGGAATGATCCCCCTTTCATGCTGCCCGACCTGGGCGAATTGCACCAAGTGGAGAGCCTGACCCTGCAAAACACGCCGCTGGGACAGCCCATCTCGCTGGAATGCCTTGACCGTTTCCCGAACCTTAACTCGCTGAGTTTATGGGGGAACTTCTGCGATATGGACTTGTTGGCTCGGCATACCGGGTTAACGAATCTGGAGCTGCGCTTTATGCCTGATTTGGAGGACTTGCCCTCCTTGGATACGTGGCCGTTACTTGACAGATTTATCGCCTACAATGTGGAAGAGACCGCGGGCAAGCGTCTTAAACAGCAACTGAAAACACGCGCCAATACTCGTCCTTGGACCGGCTATACTTCAATAAGCAAATTACGAAAGCCTGAGTGGTGGACGACTGAATATGGCCGCCCGTTCGCATCCTGGCCCAAACGTCTGGCCAAGCTGGCTAACGAAGCTTATGACGATGCAAAGGCAGCTTTGGCTCAAGCCCGCAGCTTTGCCGAAGCCGAGGCGGCCATTACCGCCTTCACCGTTCGCTTTAACACACTCAAAGGCATCGAAACCACCGAGAGAGAGGACCTTGGCGAAGCCGTATGGCAACTGAGCCAGTCCGATCATCAGATTGGGCAGCCTCTAACAGAGGAGATGGCTCAACGCTGGTTCGATGAGGCTCGAGATTACTGATTAAGGAGTGTTGACCGGTGATTACCGTTTATGAGGAACAGCGGAATGGAGCTGTGGCGAATACGATTGAGCATTCCCATGCATCGCTTGAAACGTGCCTGGACATCATTCGGCGGATGGATGGTTTTACACGAAGTCTGGTCACGATTCGATACGAGGAAAACATGATGATGATCGGCGGCGGAAGTCACGAGTTCATCGTTACTGTGGAGACCGACTCTGCGATTCATAACCTTCTCGGTCCGTTGGAGGAAGAAGACGAGTTTGTTGAAATGACGGTAGGCGGCCAAGCCTGCGAATTTCCGCAGAAGTACATGGTTAACTTTGCGCTTATTGAATCTGCGCTACTTCAGTTATTTGGGGAAAAGACTGCCGAACAAAACTGGGAAATTATAAATAAGTAGGACACGTTAAGCTAAACCGTATCGCAAAGTGGCAAAGCGAAAGATAGCAGTAAGTGTCTTTTAAATGATATAATGTAGTCAGAATAATGTCATTCGGGAAGGGATTGTTAAGAATGAATATCAAGCCCTCAACAACAATTCGACATGATTACAACGGATTTTCGAAATATTGCCATGAAATAGATGAGCCAGTGATTTTGACACGTAATGGAGAAGCGGATTTAGTTGTAATGAGTCATGAGGCATATCGGCGAATGGAGGCTCGCATCAAGTTGCAGTCCAAGCTTTTAGTAGCGGAAAAGCAGATTGCCGAAGGTTCAGAATTACTTGATCATGATCAGGTAATGGAAAGAATGCGGAGGAAGATCGATGCCGCAAAAGAATAAGATCAAATATACTCCGGCAGCAGTTGATGATATGGACGAGATTTTTTCGTATATTTCACAAGATAATGTTGATATGGCGGGGGATATGCTGAATAAATTAAACTATAGTATTTCAAGCTTGGCGGATTTCCCCAATAAAGGTTCTGTATTATCGGACGACGAATATTCCCTTATTCAACGAGGATATCGATTTATTGTAGTAAATCCGTATCTGATATTTTACAGGATTATGAATGAAACAATAGTCATCCACCGTATTTTGCATGGGCGTAGAGATTACTTGCGTGAGCTGTTTGGCTCATTTGAATAATGTAAAGCAGCCGCTCGATTGCGAGTGGCTGCTTTTTTATGCAATTATACGAAAGTATAAGTTTTCTCCATACTTGACCTATAATTCTCAGCAATGTTACGCGTATGATAATCTCTAGAATGTAGCCGCAAGTTCGCGTGCACGCTTTAAACCTTCCGCTTTTATTGCTCTAGCCCTGTCGCGATATTGGTCATGCCCCTCAATAAATAATGCATGCAAATCGGTTATGCCGATAAAACGCATAATTGATTTCAGATGACGATGGCTCATTTCTTCCTCGATGTCTGGGCCCTCCGAATAGATCCAACCGCTCGCTTGGATATGTAGCACCTTCTTATTTTGCAGTAATCCGATTGGACCGTTTTTCGTGTATGAGAACGTTTTGCCCGCCACCGTTATGGCGTCGATGTAGGCTTTCATAACTGGCGGATATGAGAAATTCCACATCGGGTTTACAAAAATGTATTTATCTGCTTGAATAAATTGACTGATTAACTTTTCCAAGTGGACGATTTTGCTTCGTTCGATCTCCGGCAACTACTCTAGTTCCACCCCCTCTTTTAACCTGCTCCTCCCGTTTATAATATCCGCATCCAGCGACGGGACGTCGGCTTTATATAAATCCAAGTGAATGATCTCACACCCGGGATTGACCGTCCGATATTCATCGATAAACGCTTCTCCAGCCGATATGGAGTACGATTCTGACCCGTTTTGCGGATGTGCGGTAATGTAAAGAACAGTTGTCATTCTATGCTCAATCCTTCCAAATAGATTCGGTTTCGAACTCAGTATATGCCTTGGGGAGGAAATGAAAAAGATGAGCATTTATAGTAATATTATCTATAGTAATAGTCGGTAAACTAATATAATTACTATCAGTTATGGGAGGCGGTTAGAATGAACGACGAACAACGTTGTAAAGAGTTGGCGAAATTTCTCAAAACCCACCGTCTCCGGATATCTCCGCAAGAGGTGGGATTGAACTACGTAGGTCCAAAGCGTCGGACGTCCGGATTGCGCAGGGAGGAAGTTGCCGTCCTGTCCGGCATTTCCTTGCCGTGGTACATGGCGCTGGAACAAGGCCGCGATATCCGGGTATCCGAACAGATCCTCGAAAGTTTAGTACGAACTTTCAAACTCGATAGGGACGAACGAATTTATCTGTATACATTAGCGAATCAGCGCCCCCCTCTTCTCCCAGTTCTTAATCCCGGTACTGCGGCCCCTCCGTCTTTTCAAATTATCGTGGATCAATTTGCCGATTTTCCCGCTTTTTTCTCAGATCAAAGGTGGAATATAATCGCCTGGAACCGGGTGGCACCCCTCGTTATCGGTAGTTTCAGTAGCGGAGAGAAGTACAGCAATAATATGATTTGGCGGATGTTTACAATGACGGAGATTCGTCTTATGTTCGTCCATTGGGAGCGTGTGGCTAAAAATCTGTTGGCGCAATTCCGCACCTATTACGCCCGAAATATGGAGGACCCGTGGTACGGAGAATTTATTGCCGCGCTGTCAGAACAAAGTGCGGAATTTAGGGAATGGTGGATCGATCACAACGTACGTTGCGAGCTTACAGGATCGGTTGAGATTGTGCATCCTAAGGGGGGAAGACTGCAATTGGAAGCACATGAGTTCTACCGTTGTGAAGATCAGGGGACGGCTCTAACCGTCTACATCCCAACACAAAAAAACAGATGGTAAAATCATTTAGGAGTGTGAACATGATTCGAAATAGTTCCTCGATTCCGATTTAAAACCACCTTACCCATTAATTTTCAACAACCCCTTGAAACTATCCTGCCCGTGGGCTTAATGGAATTCGGGAGTCGGTACATATCCTTGGCATTCGGAAACCGTCGAACCTTCGGACCCCTTCTAAATGAGCAATCGCTATGAGATAATTCTCCTCAGTGGCTAAACAAAGGGGTTGAATAACATGATCGAAAAATACGGAAATGACAAAGCGCGTTTTCTAAGAGACATCATGAATATGATGGTGCCAATAGAGGGAGGATCCGTTGAACTACGCGATTATATAAATACGAATAAATGGCTTAGTTCGGATTACACGTTATCAGACCCTGGCAACGGACGCGAAAGAAAGGTTGTTACATGGATGGAAACGATCGAACCTTTCTTTGTCATGAAGTATCCGGTAACACAATATATGTATCATTTTGTATTGCACGGAGTAGAAGTAGAACCGAACGTGCGCAACCTCCCCGTTACGGAAGTTTCGTGGATAGACTCGCTTGTTTTTTGCAACGAATTGTCCAGAAGGTTTGGCAGGAATGAATGCTACACAATCGCCGGAAAAAGCGAGAACACAATATATAACAACAAGGCGAACGGTTTTCGACTGCTATCAGACGCTGAATGGCAATATGCATGTAAAGCGGGGACCACAGGGTATCGGTATGCATCAATTGATCAGATCGCATGGTATCAAGAAAACGCCAATGGATCAGCTCAACAAGTCGGAAAGCGGCTGCCCAATCCCTGGGGCCTTTACGATATGATCGGCAATGTTTGGGAATGGTGCTGGGATCTATATGATCCTAATCGATATGGGAACTATAGGGTCTTCCGAGGAGGCAGTTGGGCTGAGGTTGAGAACAATTGCGGGTCAACGGTTAGAAGGAAAAGCATGCCTGAGTTCAAGATAGATGACCTTGGCTTTCGAATAGCGCTTGTGGACGACGCGAAATAACCGACCGCCAATACATAATGAAATTGCTTAATTGGCGGTTGGTCTGTTGGAGGTGCTCTGTTTACTTACCTGGTGCAATACCTTTAATCATCAATTCTGTCCACTGGGCGGTATAAGGGAGTATTAATGGGTAGATGTGCGGGCTGGAGATCCCTTCCACAAGGGCTTGGAAATAAACCAGAAGAAACTCATCCGAATATTTCAGATCAACCTTCCCTTCTTTACGTCCGCGATGGAATAAATCCAGCATAAGACCAAAGCTCGTATCGGTGTATTGCTGCATCATCAAAGATAAGCCCTCATCATCCTTACTCGTAAAAAAATTCATTAACTCCAAATAAAACTGCTTGTTTATTTTCTCCAAATAATGAATCTTATTTTGACTCATGGCAATGAGGGTTTCTTCGAAAGGTCTATTTTCCGACATGATTTTTTGGGCGGTTTCCCCCATTTGATTTAGAAAATACTTAAACACTTCATGGATCAGATTCTCTTTGCTCCCAAAATACTTGAAAATCGTTGTTTTGCCAACATTGGAATTTTGGGCGATATCATCCATCGTTATACTATCTATGCCGCCTTTGGCATTAATCAAGTGAAATGCTGCTTCCAAAACTTTATTTTTTTTTTCCTGTGTCCTCTTTTCAAATCCATTCATTTCTGACTCCTGCTTTCTAAATAATTTAAATAAGAGTAGATCCGGAAAACCAAGTTCATATTTTTCTTTCCTAATTTAGTATATAGAAATAGTTGTGAATGATCAAACAACGCGGAGTTCTAAACTAATGTTTTGGCAATTGACTAAATGGATAAATGGGTATATAAATGAATATATATCTCAAATTTAGTCTTAATCGATCTATATTTCATGTATATATGAACTGAAACAAAGGTAATAGTTCATAAGTCAGCGAGATGAAGCTTTGCTTACACATGTAAACACGTTAATACGACCTGTAAAGAAGGAGTGTTAGTGCCATGACAGAAATTGTGAAAGTTCAAGGCTTGCAAAAAAAGTTCGGAAAACTTAAAGCGTTGCATGATGTGTCATTTTCGATAAATGCCGGGGAAGTTGTCGGCTTTATCGGGCCAAACGGCGCTGGAAAGTCAACAACGATTCGTACCTTGCTCGGAATCATCAATCGGGATGCCGGTGATGTAAAAATCTTCGGAAAGGATGTGTGGAAGGATAGCCTTGAGATTCATAAACGAGTTTCTTATGTTCCAGGGGACGTAGCCCTTTGGGGCAGTTTAACCGGCGGCGAAATTATCGATTTATTCATCAAATTGCATGGCGGCGGAGACAAAAACAAACGCGACTATTTGATTAAACGCTTTGAATTGGATCCTAAGAAGAAAGCCAAAGGCTATTCTAAAGGAAATCGGCAAAAGGTCGGTTTGATTGCGGCGTTGTCCGTTGACTCCGACTTGTATATTTTCGATGAACCGACTTCCGGTCTGGATCCATTGATGGAAGCTGTATTTCAAGACGAGGTTGAAAAAATCAAGAATGCGGGGAAAGCCATCTTACTGTCCTCTCATATTTTAAGCGAAGTGGAACGTCTAGCCGATAAGGTGGTAATCATTCGCCAAGGCAAAGTGGTAGAAACCGGGACATTGGATGAATTGCGCCACTTAACCCGGTCTACGGTTACCTTATTAACGGAAGGCGATGTGGGCAAAATGGCCTCCGTTAACGGTGTCCATGATTTCAAGCAAACAGGAAATCAAGCGACATTCTCCGCGGACAATGAATGTATGAATGATATTTTATCCGAAGCGGCAAAATTAGGCGTTAGGAAGTTTGAAGCCATTCCTCCTACGCTTGAGGACTTATTCATGCGTCATTATGAAGTCTAAGAGCGGGAAGGGGCAATGATGATGAAAGAAAAATTTGCACGTTGGGATGTACTGTTTGCTCTATATCTGAAACGCGATTGGAAAAAAATCATCATCTGGATTTTAGGCCTGGGTTTGTTTTCTGCCGGTTTTGTTCCGGCATTTGGGGAAATCGGCAAGGAGCAAGGCTTGCAGGGGATGTATGAAACCATGCAAAATCCTGCCATGATATCCATGGTTGGTCCGACATCTGTTGATGCCGCAGCCGATTATACTTTGGGTGCAATGTATGCGCATGAAATGCTGTTATTTTGCGGTTTGTTTGCGATGATTATCGCTGCTCTGCATGTAGTGAGCCATACTCGCAAAGAAGAAGAATATGGACTTACCGAACTGGTACGCTCCTTTCAGGTTGGTCGCCAAGCGAATTCGCTTGCGGTGATTACCGAAGTCGTCATTATCCAAACGATATTGGCGCTCCTTATTGGCGGAGTTATGACTAGCTTTGGCGTAGATACGATTTCGGCAGAAGGATCCTTTTTGTTTGGCGCATCCATCGGGATGGCTGGGGTCTTGGGAGCCGTGATCGCATTAATGATGGCGCAAATTATGCCGACCTCATCCGGTGCAACGGGTTCATCGCTGGGAATTGTAGGCTTGCTTTATATTTTTCGCGCCGGTACGGATGTGTCGAATGTGGATTTCTCCATGATCAATCCGATGGGCTGGACTTATCTGACTTATCCATTTACAGACAACAGCTGGTTCCCGCTGATTTTGGCTGTAATCTTCAGTATCATCGTCTTGGTCGTGGCTTTTGCCCTTGAAGGCGGTCGGGATATGGGTGCCGGTTATTTGCCTGAGAGAGAAGGCCGGGGTTCGGCAAAAAAGTCATTGCTATCCGTACATGGCTTGTTTATCAAGCTTAACAAAGGCGTAACCGTGAGCTGGTTGATTGCTTTCGTCATTATGGGAGCAGCCTACGGTTCTATTTATGGGGATATGCAGACCTTCATTGAAGGCAATGAATTGATGAGTCAAATGTTTACGATATCCGGCGTTTCACTCGAAGAGGCATTTACCGGGACCATTATGATGGTTATGATGGGCCTGGTTTCCATTCTGCCGATAGCCATCGTGAACAAACTTTTTTTGGAAGAAGTGCGGCTGCATTTAAGCCAGCTATACTCTACAAGAGTGACTCGGGCCAAGCTCTATTGGACGAGTGTCGGTTTGGCCGCCATTGCCGCAGTCGTTGGCATTCTATTGGCTGCGGACGGACTTGGCGGGACGGCCATTTCTGCGATGGGTGGCAGCTCTCTCATGAAGCTGGGCGATTTTATCGCCGCAGTCTATAACTTTCTTCCTTCCGTGTTGTTCTTTATCGGTCTTGCCGCTTTGGCTCTAGGTTGGGCACCAAGACTAGGCAAAGCGGTTTATGTTTATCTTGGCTATTCTTTTGTTTTAAACTATTTCGAAGGCATTTTGGACTTGCCGGAATGGTTCTCCAAAACAGCCGTTCAAAGTTGGTTGCCGCGGATGCCGGTAGAAACGTTTGATGCAGCAGCCTTTATTGCGATAACAGTGATTAGCATCGCCATGATGGTTATTGGCTATATTGGATATCACAAAAGGGATATGGTCGAAGGAGCTTAATGGCGGCCAGCCCGTCGATCATAAATCTGATGAGCTCGATCGTTTGTTGAGGGGGACGCGCGTTAATGAATGAGCTTGCTCTCCCGTGCCTTTCGTACGAAACGGGCGGATATACGATTGATGGAATCCTTCAAAGCAAGCCCGACTAACAGCGCAGTTGCGGCAAAAGCGGCCATTGCCAGCAAATCCCGGCGGACGATGTCCCACAGGATCCCGCCGACTGCTTCCCTCATCATGCTTATCCCATAGGTAAAGGGTAGGAACGGATGTATCGCCTGAAAAAAGGCGGGAGTCACCTCGATCGGGAATGTCCCGCCGGAACCGGCCAATTGCAGGACTAACAGTACGATCGACATGGCCTTGCCGACATTCCCGAATACCGAGACGAGCGTATACACGATCAACATGAACACGGCGCTCAACAGCAAACCGAACACGATAAACCATAGCTTATCCAAGACGTATGTTCGGAGCAGCCACATATCCCCAAGCGTGACCAGCAAAGACTGTAATAGAGCTATCGTAAGAAAGCTCAGAAAGCGGCCGAAGTAAACCTGATAGCTGCGATAAGGTACATCGGGATGATGGATTTCGACCGTGAGCAGAGAGACGAGCAACAGCGCTCCAACCCATAAAGAAAGCGTAGTGAAGAAGGGGGACATAGCCGAGCCGTAATTGGGAATCGGAAACAGCGTCTTTTCCTCTAAAACGATAGGGTTGGCAAAAAAGTCGCTCAACAGCGAGTTGTTGTTTTTTAGAAGATCAATAAGCTCGTCCAAGCTCCCCATCTTTTCAAGCTCCCGGATCCGGTCCGCCAGCTTTCCTACCTTGTATTCGGCTTCGGGCAGCTCTTGCTTCAGATCGGCAAACTTCTGTTCGCCGACGTCCAGAAGCTTGGCTGCATCGGCAACCATCCGCTCGACATCGGGAAGCGCTTCGTTCGCATCCGCCAGCAGGGTTCGAGTCTTGGCAACGTTTTGTTTCGCATGATCGATGGCCTGGCTTATTCTCGGCGTTGTTTCTTCATCATAACGGTCAAGGACGCTTCCGAGAGCGTCGGAAGACTCTCCCGCTATCCTGTTCAATTCGTCGAAAAGTTTATCGGCAGGCTGCGCGCCTTGTTCTATGGCCTTTGCGATCCCATCGACTAATGTTCGTTGCTGATTGAAGCGATTCTCGATCTCCCGCAATTTATCCGTTACCGGCAAGGGCATGCTGCCATTACTGAATGGGGCGAGCCGTTCGAACAAGGATATTAGCTTGCCTACTCTATCGGAAGCGGCGGTCAGGCGTTGAGAAAGATCGGTTAAAGTTTGATACGCCTGCTCCAGGTCCGAATGGTCGTTCCGAAGGATATCCGTCAGCGATGCCGCGGCATTCGCCGTTTGTTGTAGCAAGGCAAGCTGCAGCTTGATAGCGGGCGCCGCTTCATCCATAACAGCCGAGCTGTGGTCAAGGAATTCGCCCAAGCGTTGGGCAAAGTCTGTTCCTTCCTTAGCGAGCTCCGTCACGATCGGCAGATTGCTTTGCAGCTTGCGTATCCGTTCATTGGCAATGGATGCATCCCGCGCGATGATGTCTACGGTTTGATTCAGCTCCGGAATGATCGATTCCAGGCTAAAGACGGCATCGCGAATCTTGACGATGTCCGGCAGGTTGCTCTCAAGCCCGATCCCGAGTTCGTTGAATATCCGGAATATGATATCGGAAGCGGTCTTGGTGAACTGATGATTGACTTCATTAATAACGCCTTTTGCACCTTGGGCGGTTATTTTCGGTGCAATCGCGTTGATCTTCTCGTTGACGGTGTAGACAAGTACGGCTTTCTCGGGGTTGTCCGACAGCACGGTGGAAATACGAGCGGAAAAGTTCTCCGGTATGGTAATGCTGGCGTAGTACCTTCCATGTTCCACCCCTTGAAGGGCTTGCCTCTCGTCCGTGAATACCCAGCCGATTGCGGGGTTTCGTTGCAGCGAAGCGATGATTTCTTCCCCGATGTTAATCGGCGTTCCGCGCAGCGTCGCGCTCTTGTCCTTGTTGACTACGGCTACTTTAAGTTCACCCGTGCGTCCGTATGGATCCCATGATGCCTCAATGTTAAACCAGGCATAAAGAGAAGGCAGGACGGCAAGTCCCAAGACGATGACAAGAGCGGCCCAATTCCGGACAATACCGCGAATGTCGTTGACATATATGAAACCGATCTTGTTCATTCCCATATTCTTCAAAGCTGTATGAATCCGCGCCATACGTATCCCTCCAAGCTTCCAGATGACAATAAAGTAGCATGCCCAATGGCATCCAATTTATCACAATCCGATTGAAGGTGAAGGCGATCAATGATTGGGCGAATCCCGCTCAATCGCGCGACCAGTCCCGCCGCAGCGAGAACAGCTCCCGCAGCGCATCCGTGGAAAGCTCGGTAATCCAGCCCTCCGAGCTGGAGATGACGTTGTCGCTTAGCTGCTGCTTGTTCTCCAGCATCTCGTCGATGCGCTCCTCGAGGGTGCCGAGCGAGATGAATTTATGCACCTGCACGTCGCGCGTCTGGCCCATCCGGTAGGCGCGGTCGGTCGCCTGGTTCTCGACGGCCGGATTCCACCAGCGATCGAAGTGGAAGACGTGGTTCGCCGCGGTCAAATTAAGCCCGACGCCGCCCGCTTTGAGGGAGAGGATGAATACGTTCGGCTGCTCGGACGGCGGAAGGTCGCGGGACTGAAACCGTTCGACCATCCGGTCGCGCTGCAACTTCGGCGTACTGCCGTTTAGGTACAGCACGGGCTCGCCCAGCTCGCGCTGCAGGACATCCCGGATCATCTTGCCCATGCCGATGTACTGCGTAAAGATGAGGCAGCGCTCGTCCGACTCGCGCAGCTCCTTGACCATCGCCAGCAGCCTCTCGAGCTTGGAGGAGCGGGCGACGATCGCCTCCGTCTGTAGCGGGCCATCCTCCGGCTCCGTTCCCGCATCCTCATCCAGCAAAGCCGGATGGTCGCATGCCTGCTTGAGCCGCGTCAGCGCTCCGAGAATCGCGCCTTTGCGCTGAATGCCGTCGAGCTTCTTCAGCTTCTCGAGCAGCTCCTTGACGCAATTATCGTACAGGGCAGCTTGCTCGGACGTCAGCGGAACATACGTCTTCATCTCGTTTTTGTCCGGCAGGTCGAGCTGGATGGCGGGATCCTTTTTTTTGCGTCGCAGCATAAACGGTTTTACTAGTTTCTTTAGCTCCGCCGTGCGACGCCCGTCCTGTTCGCGCTCAATCGGATTGGCGAACCGGTCCTGGAACGCCTTGGCGGTCCCGAGGTAGGTGGGCACGATAAAATCGTAGATCGACCATAGCTCCGCCAGCCGGTTCTCGATCGGCGTCCCGGTGAGCGCGATGTGATGGAGCGCGGGAAAGCTTTTGACCGCCACGGCCTGTCTGGTCCCGGCGTTTTTGATATTCTGGGCTTCGTCCAAACAGACGGCGCCCCATTGGAACCCGGCCAGCGTCTCTTGGTCGAGCGAGGCGGTAGCAAAGGAGGTCAGCACGACGTCAACGCTGCAGGCCTCTTGCCGAAACTCGTCGCCGCTCTTTCGCCCGGAGCCGTAATGCATCGCCACCCGAAGGGACGGGGCGAAGCGGGAGATCTCCTTCTGCCAGTTGCCGAGCACCGACGTGGGGCAGACGATCAGCGAAGGGAGCCGCATTCCCTCGTCCGCTTGCTCCTTGGCGTGGAGCAGATAAGTGATCAGCTGGACCGTTTTGCCGAGGCCCATGTCGTCCGCGAGACAGGCCCCAAGCCCGAAGCGGCGAAGAAAGGCCAGCCAGGCGAATCCATCCTGCTGGTAGCTGCGAAGCTCGGCGCGCAGACCGGCCGGCGGATCCAGTCGAGGCCATTCGCTCTGCTGGTTGATCTTGGCCATCAGCCCGGTCAAATGCGCGTTGAGCTCAACTTCGAGCTCAACGCGGGCCGCACCGGCCGCGGAAGTCTCTGCACCAGCGTCCGACGCCACGCCGTCCGCCTCGCTCTGCGAGAGCAGATGCAATTGCAGCACATCCTGGAAGCTCAGCCCCTGGCTCTTGTCCATGCCTTCCATCATGCGCCGGATCTGCGCGATCAGCGCCGGGTCGAGCACGATCCAGCGGTCCCGGAACTTCACGAGACGCTCCCCTCGCGCGAGCAGCTCGTCGAACTCCTGCTCGTTCAGGTCGGCGTCGCCGATGGAGATGCGCCAGTCGAAGTTCAGAATCGCTTCCAGTCCGAATAGCGACTTGCCGCGGCCGCGCTTCTTGGATTCGTCCTCCGACTGCACCGCCGCGCGCAACCGCGGCTTCTTGCGGCTGGCCGCTTCCCACCATGCGGGCAGCAGAACCTGCCAGCCGGCTTCGAGCAGTTGGCGGCTGTCTGCGTTGAGGAACCGCCAGGCCGCCTCGTCGTCAAGCGGCTTGCCGAGCACGTCTTCGCCGCGCGACAGCCGATCGTGCGGAAGGCTGGCTCGCAGCCGTTTCAGCCAACCGGCCGAGCGGCTGCGGATGGCTTCCGCCCACGCGTCGGGCCACTTGCCGGTCGCCTCGCCGCCGTCGCTGAGCCGCACTCTTCGGAGCGTAGCGGGATCGCTTTTGTCCTGCAGCACAAACCGCAGCCGCCAGCGGGGGTACTCGTCGCCCTCCCAAGGCTCGATCAGCTGCAGTAGGGGGCGGAAAGGCGCGACATCCGCTTTCCAGCCGATCTGCACGAGCCAGGACTCGGCATCGAGCCCCGCCGTCGCGGCACTCGCGTGCTCTCGCGCGAACAGAGCCGGGAACTCCCGGCGCAGCTCCGCCTCGTCCGCCTCCGTGCCGTAGTAACGGCACGTGACGGCCGCCGAGAAGGCTGCCTTCAGCCCGGCGCGCGCCTCATCGTTCCAGCCAGCGCGCTCCAGATCCAGCTCGTCGCGGCGAGCCTGTCCGAAGGTTGCGAGGGCCGCCGCCGCATCCCAGCTCCAATGCAGCGAGCCGCTGCGGTAAGCCGCCAGGTCGGGGGCGTACAATCTCTTCTCCAGGCACTCGCCCAGCAATGGAGCCAATGATGCCAAGCGCGCGGCATCGTCCTCCCATTTCCACTCGATATGCGCCAAGAGCGGCCCCGAAGCGAAGAAGGCGATGACCTCTTCGGCGGGAAGCACGACGGCCTCGAGCTCCCCGACTTTAACGACCTCCAGCTCGGTGCCGTAGAAGGACGGCTCGTGCCAGGCGAACAGGCGATGCTTGAGTTCAAGTCCGGTCCACTCCCGAAGCGAATCCGGGTCCGCGAAGAACAACGCGTCGCCATGCGACGTCAACATCATCCGAACCGACAGGGTATCCATGTTTAAGGTAGCCGATGTCATGGAATCAGCCCTCCTTTCCGCAGCTCTTCCTGAAGGGCCCGCAGCCTGCTATGCCGACCCGCGAATGTCTCGATGTACGTTTCCCACCGCTGCTCGCGCTTTAGCTTCTTGTACAGCTTGGCCAGCCGTTTGAGCAGCTTGACCGCCCGCTTGTAGCCGTCGCGGTTTTTCTGCAACACGTATCTCTCCACGCCTTGGTGGTAGAAAGGCAGCAGCGCTTCCGGCGCCTCCTTCTCGATGGGCTGCAGATCCTTCGCTCGAAAGCCGAACGGATCGCTGCCGTGGCTAAGCTGATAATCGATCCACTGCCGTGAGCGGCCATAGCGCATCAATTTCTCCACGTACAGGCTGCTGCAGTAGGGAGGCAGGCTCGCGAGCGCGCTCCACATTCGTTCCTCGGCCTCTGGCAATACTTCGACGACGGCATCCCAGTAGCGTCCATATTCGCCAAGGCTGCGGGGGCTGCGCCCGACTTGCTCATTCGCGCAATGGCTCAGCCAGGCTTCAAGCCGGATCCAATTGCCGCTCTTCTCCAGCAGGCGCAGAAAACGGAACACCTGCTCAAGCTCTAGCCCATGCCGCTCCGCCGCTCCGAGCAGCCGCCAAGCCTGTTGATCCTCTTCCAGCCAGAAGTGCATCCAGGCGCGGGCGACGAGCGGGAAGAGCCCATTACCTTTGCTCGATCCACTGCCAAACGTTGCGCCGACGTCTGCCGCCGACCTTGCATGGTTTCTCAATTCCCCGTTCTGCGCAGCGTTTGCCGTTTCCACGGCTTCGGTCAGATGCGCCAGCTCCTCCTGGAGGAGACGATGGCCTTCCGCCTTTGACGAGATGAGGGAAATCCACAGCTCGGCGTAGATATCCAGATAGAAGGGTGGTGTCCATGCACGCCCGAGCGCCGTTTCGCGCATGTACGCGGTCGTCTCCAGCAGTCGCCCCGTTTGCTTGACCGCAACCTCCGGCAGCAAGCCGCTATGGAGGTGACTCTCGAGCGCATGAACCGTCTCGGATACAGCCATTTGGGCGGAGTAGCTTAATTGGCGGCCGTTCGCTTGCTTGCCGAGCAAGAATAGCAAGGCGTTTAGCTCGAATAGCCAGGCCTCCTCGGGCGTCATTTCCGACATGAAGGGGCGCATCTTGGAGCGCACCTCGATTCCATAGTTCCTTTCGTACTGGCTGCTCGCCGCTTCCCGGGCGCAGCTGGCGATCAGCTCCTGCCACTGGGCAACGCTTAGCTCGGTCATTCGATTGGTCTCCATTTTCGTCATGATGGCGGATATTCCTTTCTAGAGCTTGGCCGCTCGTAAATCCATTCCTCCATTATAACGATAAATGGTTAAGATGGCATACAGCCCAACGGATAAGCTTTCCTTATAATGGAGATAAGCCTCATGTACTCCAACGAAATCGTAAGGGGGTGACGGTCATGATACCGACCCAAGAATTAGAAGGGCTGGCGGCAGAGATTGCCGGCGCGGGATTCGGTATGCGGCTATGCGGGCCTGGCTGGCGGAAGCGGCAGAGTAAGGGCAAATAAGGGTGAAGTAGGGGCGTAGGCGAATCGGGTTTCGCTCAGCCGGAGTAGATTGGGATATTAATGGAGGAGGGATACGGATGATCGTCCTGAAAGATATAGGGAAATTCGAGCAACTGCCGGAAATCGCGATGCACATTTACAAAGGAGAGATACCGGCTCTACAGGCTGCCATTGCGGCTGGCTGGAATATCGAAGAGGGTATCGCCCTTAGCAAACACACGACGCTGAGCCCGCTCGATCTGGCGCTTGTATCGCAGAAATTCGAGGTCGTAAAGCTGCTGGTGGAACATGGCGTCAACCTGAATGTCCATCATAACCCGGCTTTCCTGCGAGCCGTTCGCTACGGCAAGGAGGACGTCGTTCGTTACCTTGCGGCGCACGGTGCCAAGATGGACAAGCCCAATCACACGGGGTCGGGCGCTTATTCGCAGGCTTACTATGGCAACAAAAGCCATATTCCGCTTATTCATGAGCTGGGATTGGATATTCGGGCGCATGGCGGTCCCGTCTTGCGTCAAGCCGTGTCGGACCATGATTATAAGACGCTAACGTACCTGCTCGACCAGGGCGTGGACATCAATTACAACAAAGCGGATATGGTCTATCCTTATCAAGCGACTCCGCTAACCGTGGCCGCGCGCATGGGAGCGATGGACATGGTCAAGTTTCTAGTGGAACGAGGCGCGGACGTCACGATAGCGGAGAAAGACGGCGAGAGGCCGTATACGATCGCGGTCAGCAATAAGCAGGCAGCCATGGCCGACTATTTGAAATCGCTGGAGCCCGCCGATTTTCATAATGCCGCTAACAAGCAGCTGGCGCTTAAAACGTACAAACTATCCGGCGAGCTGGTCGACTTTCTTACAGGGGACAAGCTACGCCTGGAGCTGGCGCCAAATGAATATGACATTCGATATATCGACTTTTTTGCATGGATCGATACGATCGAGATGAAAGTCGGCAAGCAAAAGCTGCTGCGTCTATCGGCCGACATCGACAATTACTCCGACCTGCAGCTGGTGTGGAACCCGAAGACCAAGGTTCTGGGCTGTTATGACGTGGAGCACAAGACTTACTCGGATTTGTGCAGCTTCTCCGACTTCCTTGCGAAGCCCGAGGATTACCTCATCAGGTTTATGGAGGGATCTATATAGACTCCGGCTTGTCGGACTTAACAAACCTTCTATCCTATTCGTAGGCCTCCAAGCCGGTGAGCACCTTTAACGGAGGGTGAAATCAATAAAAAGAAAAGAACCTGATAAAATGATCAGGTTCTTTTCTTTTTATTGTACATAAACAGGACACGATGATATAATCAAATTACAACTTTTTTAGAAATTCGCAAAATAATCGCATCTTATACTCTAAATGTACCATGCCGGCAAACTCTTGTCAAATGTTTTTTCTAAATTTAATGGTTAGGAGAGATGTTGATTGAGTTCTTTGGTTCTGGGTTTTCAGGAAATGGAGAAAACGCAGCTTTCGCACGTTGGAGGAAAAGGGTTAAATTTAAGGGAATTATCTAAAATTCAAGGAATACAAGTGCCTGAAGGGTTTTGTGTTACGACAGAAGCTTATCAAAAAGCCATCAAACAAAATGAAACGTTGCAATCCTTGTTGGATCAACTATCACGGCTAAATGCAGGAGATCGAGATCTAATTGCTGAGATCAGCAGGAAGATTAGACAAATCATTATGGAAGCAGAAATTCCTTCCGATGTTGTGAAAGCTGTTGCTCACTATCACACCCAGTATGGCGATAAACATGCTTATGCCGTGCGTTCTAGCGCGACGGCCGAAGATTTACCGCATGCCTCGTTTGCTGGTCAACACGACACGTATTTAAATATTGTCGGAGTAGAAGCCATATTGGAACATTTACGCAAATGTTGGGCTTCCCTATTTACGGATCGTGCGGTAATTTACCGGATGCAAAACGGATTTGACCACAGTCAAGTTTATTTATCCGTTATCGTACAAAGGATGGTTCTGCCACAGGCTTCAGGGATTTTATTTACAGCTGATCCGATTACTTCTAACCGTAAGTTGCTATCGATCGATGCCGGTTTTGGACTTGGAGAAGCACTGGTTTCCGGCTTGGTATCTGCCGATTGTTATAAAGTAAAAGAAGAAGAAATCGTCGATAAGATGATAGCAACCAAGAAATTGGCTATCTATGGACTAAAAGCCGGAGGAACAGAAACCCGGCAGATCAATCCCGATCAGCAAAAGATACAAACACTTACTGATCGGCAGATTTTGCAACTGGCACGTACAGGAAGACAGATCGAAGCATACTTTGGTTGCCCGCAAGATATCGAATGGTGTTTGGTTGATGATACATTTTATATTGTCCAGAGTCGTCCAATCACTACTTTGTACCCGATCCCTGAAGCGAATGATCAAGAAAATCACGTCTATGTATCTGTCGGTCATCAACAAATGATGACCGAGCCCATGAAACCATTGGGGCTGTCTTTTTTCCTCTTGACGACTCCTGCCCCTATGCGGAAAGCTGGAGGAAGATTGTTTGTTGATGTGACAAATCAATTGTCTTCATCTGAAAGAGAAATTTATTTAAAGGCCTTAGGGGAATCTGATCCACTCATAAAAGATGCACTGATGACCGTTATAGAGCGTGGAGACTTTATAAAGGTGTTATCAAATGATAAAAAAGAAATAGGTTCCAAGAAAAGCAACAACGGTATGGCGTCTTCAGGTTATCAAGCACAAATCGAACACGATCCGACAATCGTTTCTGATTTGATTAAGAGTAGTCAATCATCAATCGAAGAGTTAAAACATAACATCCAAACGAAATCAGGATCAGATTTATTTGATTTTATTCTAGAAGATATCCAGCAATTAACGAAGATTTTATTTGACCCCAAAGGTTTAGGCGTGATTATAGCTTCTATGGATGCTTCAACATGGATCAATGAAAAAATGAACAAGTGGTTAGGTGAAAAAAACGTAGCAGACACGCTGTCTCAATCTGTACCCAACAATATTACTTCGGAAATGGGTCTGGAGTTGTTGGATGTTGCAGATGTGATTCGTCCTTTTCCAGAAGTAATTCATTATTTACAGCATGTAAAAGATGATAACTTTTTGGATGAATTGGTTAAGTTTAAGGGTGGACGGGAAACCCAAGAGACCATGATGGCTTATCTCAACAAATATGGCATGAGATGTGCTGGTGAAATCGATATCACTAAAACTCGTTGGTGTGAAAAACCAACTACTCTTATTCCCATGATTCTCAATCACATAAAAGAATCTGAGTCTGGTTCAGGCAAACGGAAATTTGAACAAGGGCGACAGGAAGCTCTGAAAAAAGAACAAGAGATATTAGATCGATTGGAACAACTCCAAGATGGCGAACAAAAAGCCAAAGAAACAAAACAAATGATCGACCTAATTCGGAATTTCATTGGTTATCGTGAATATCCAAAATACGGCATGATTAATCGCTACTTCGTTTATAAGCAGGCATTATTGAAAGCAGCCGAACAACTCGTACAAGCGGGAGTTCTTCATGATAAAGAAGATATATACTATCTCGCTTTTGAAGAACTTCGCGAAGTGGTACGCACAAATAAACTTGATTACCAGATCATCAGCAAACGTAAAGACGAGTATAAATTATATGAAAAACTAACTCCCCCGCGTGTTATCACCTCTGATGGTGAAATCATTATGGGTAAGTACAACCGAGAAAATCTCCCAGCCGAAGCGATTGTAGGCTTGCCCGTTTCATCCGGAGTGATAGAAGGACGAGCACGTGTTATCCTAAATATGGAAGAAGCAGATCTGGAAGATGGAGATATATTAGTTACCTCCTTTACAGACCCTGGCTGGACACCATTATTTGTATCCATAAAAGGACTTGTCACCGAAGTTGGTGGACTGATGACCCATGGAGCAGTGATCGCACGTGAATATGGCTTACCAGCTGTTGTCGGAGTGGATCATGCCACCAAACTGATAAAGGATGGACAACGAATTCGCGTGCATGGAACAGAAGGATATATCGAAATATTGTAGTGCAGCGGCGAAAAATGTGAGTGGCAAAGAGCCGGCCGTATCGTTTCTATGGAAGGAGTTTTTCGATGATCGGAGTAAATATATAACGTATAACCTCTAGTCCCAAAGCCCGAGGTCCTCCATATGTATGCAATCTATATTGTTATACAAAAATCAATATTTCGGGGCAAGAGTATTTGCTTATTGGATTGGCAGACCGAATGATCTGATTGATATCTTATCCGGTAAGGACCTATATCCGAATACGGATGTGATCGTTCTTTGCTTCCATGGCGATGAAGGCCAATTAATCATGCCGGAACTGGACGAAAGTGTCTATGAAACCGGAGAACCCAAGGGTGACTTTGGACCGGAGGAGATCAGACGTTTTGCCAATCTGGCGGAGAAAACAGTAATCAGCAACGGATGCTCATTGGGCGAACGAGAGACTGCACAAGCATTTCTCGACAGTGGTTGCGAAGTCTATATCGGGCCAGATGATTATCCAGACGGAAATGACGCGCTCATGTTTGTTCTGAGGTTTTTCTACGACCTCATTTAGAACAAACGAAGCGTCAAGGAAGCTTTCCAAAACGCCAAGTCTCTGGACACGGGTATGGATATGTTTCAATTATATGAAAAAGAGCAGCAGTCTATCGGCTGAAGCAAGAATACAAGTCATTTCATGAATTCAGGGCATTCCATATCGGGGTGCCCTGATTTTTTGTCTTCAATAAAACGTACTGAAATCTGCCACAAGTGTTTGGCCTTGGAGATGATACGATGAACCGTATACGATCGCGGTCACCAATAAGCAGGCAGCCATGGCCGACTATTAGATTTGTGTTGAAATCCAAGTAAACATCGATCGTATACAAGAAGTTGACGCCCAGGCCACCCTCGTAGAAGACAAAGGACCACCGGGTGTTCTCCAAAACGACAAAATTTCTGTACAAATGCCAATGATGAATTATTATTCTATATAACAGGTTGTGAAGTGATCTACCCGGGGGGAGAGTATACATGCAGAAAAATGGGCTAGGGAAACCAAGTGAACGCGCAATACATAGGATTGCCGCGATTCCCGCTCGATTTGGCAATGCGATTAGGAGATCCAGAATACAAAACCGGCTGATTGTTTCTTTTCTCTTTTTGTCAATCGTGCCTTTAACGGTTAGTGGGTTTGTTTCCTATCGGGATTCCAGTGCCGCAATCCATAACAAGATCAGTACCTATTCGACCGAAGTTACAGCCCTGTTGACACAAGTGGCGAGAGTGGAAACCAAAAAAATTGAAGTGTTGGCCGATCAGTTCATGATGGATGCAATCGTGCAAGACGGCTTAGAACGTGTAGATGAACTGACCGATAAGGTGAAATGGGACTACTCGTTAATGTTGAACCAAATGCTCCGCGAAAAATATTCGCAATTAAGCAATATCAGTATGTTCCAAATTCGCACAAATGATAATCAGGTTTTCTACGATGTGGGATACGATTCCTTCTCGGATCAAGTGATCGAGCGCTTCATCCGATTGACAGAAGCACGCCAAGGTATGGACGTCTGGACTTACGCACAAACCAGACTTGGCAAAGACACAATTGTTTTCGTCAGGACCATACATGCAAGAGACTATTCCCTTAAGAAATTGGGCGTTATGATCATCGCCTTTGACGAAGCGTTATTTATGAAACAAACCTATAGGAATATCAACATGGGAGAAGGCGCCGACATTTTTATCATGGACGCCAAGGGGGTTATCATTTCGAGCGACAACACGGCGATTCCTATGGGAGAGAAATACGGAGACATAATTTTGAAAGGTATTGAAGAAGATCGCCGCCTTAGCAAGCCCAGTTACGTTTTTAGTATGCACAATGGTGAAGGCAGAGACAGCTCCCTTGTATCCTACTCTTATGATTTCAGCACGGATTGGTTTCTCGTCAGTACGATACCATACGCGTATCTGAATGCGGAATCGCGCCAAATGGCTCATAACATTGTTATGGTTGGTCTTCTCTGCTTGCTCGTAGCGTTGTTACTGACGTTTATTATATCTCGCAGCGTCTCGACACCGGTCAATCATCTCGTCTCAAACATGAGACAGGTAATGGAAGGTAATTTTGCAGTAAATATACGCGATCAAGGCAAAGATGAAATCGGTTACATGGCTGCTACGTTTTCGAAAATGCTCAAGCAGATTCGTTCCTTAATCGAGCAAAATCGCCAAGAGCAGAAAATGAAGCGTGAAATTGAGTTGAAGATGCTTCAGGCACAAATTAACCCCCACTTTTTGTTTAATACATTGAGTTCGCTGAAATGGACCGCCGTGTTGTCTCAGGCCGTAGTCGTCAGCGAAGGGCTCGGCGCGTTAGCGGAATTGCTAAGACATACCATTATTAACAAAAAGGAGACCATAACACTAGCCGAGGAATTGAAAAACATAGAATCATACGTCGTAATTCAAAAGATCAGATATGGCGATTCGTTTGATGTCGAATTTGAAATTGACGAGCAAGTGCTTAACGGAAGGGTACTCAAATTCATGCTGCAGCCCATTGTTGAAAATGCCATTATCCATGGTATGGATGGGATAGAAGTGGACGGAAAATTGAAGATTATTTGCTCTGGGGAGGGGCAAAATTTAAAAATTCTCGTTCAGGATAATGGTCAAGGGATGGACGAGCTTGAGCGGCAAAGGTTAGAGGGAAATGATGCAAAGAAGCTGTCGGGTATTGGCATATCGAATGTGCAGGAGCGCATACGGCTCCATTATGGCGACGATTACGGCATACACATCGACAGTAAGATTGGAGAGGGGACGGTTGTTGCCATCACCATTCCATTGCGATTAGAGGAGGACCCACATGCTTAAAGTATTAATCGTGGAAGATGAGAAAATTGCGAGAATTGCGATGCAAATGATCATACCTTGGGAGGAACATGGATTTCGGCTGCTTGATGCGGCTTCTGATGGGCGTAAGGCGTTATTAGCAGTCGAAAAGGATACGCCCGATATCTTGTTCACAGACTTGCAAATGCCGAAGATGAACGGAATCGAACTGATCCGGGCGCTAAAAGAACGCGAGTTTGCGGGGAAAATAATTGTATTGAGCAACTACGATGATTTCGAATTCGTTCGTACCGCGCTAACGATGGGCGTGATGGATTATTTGTTGAAACTGACGTTGCAGCCGGCTGCATTGATTGGATTATTGAACAGAGCCAAGGAGGAATTGTTTCGGGAAAAAAAGCAACTGGAGCAAGCATTGAAATCTGAGATAGCGAAGCGCGAAAATCTTAACTTTTTGAAGACAAATGCCTTGCGTAAGATGTTGCTCGAAAATGACGATGACACCAAGACTGCCTTGGCGGAAGCTGAACGAATGGGTGTCGGGCTGCGAGATGTCCCCAGACTCCCCATGTACATAGTCATTGACGGTTATGCGAAAGCCCTATCGACGGGTAAGCTCAAAGACACGCAGTTGCTTTCTTATGCCGTCGTCAACATCGTCAAGGACGTGCTGAACGGACAAGGACATACCGAAATTGTGGAGTTAAGCAGGAAGGAGCTGTTCATTTCCGTATTTCAGCTCGAAGGACATATAGCGGATGAAGCATTCCAGGCCAACGATCGTCTGTCGCGTACAATTGCCAAAATGTTGCGGCAATATCTTGAATTGCAGGTCAGTATTGTACACGGGCAGCTTTGCATGACGTTAAGCGAGTTGCGCGATACGTTTGCCGAGTGCAGGGAAGCGGCGGAATTTCGATTCTATGATGGAGAGGGCGTCATCATGGACGCTCGTACAGCAGTAAGGAGCCTCGGCACATGGAAGCGTGGGGCTTACTCGCAGATGCTTCGGGATATCAAGACTGTGGTAGACCGCGGGGATGCATCCCAGGGCAGGATATGGTTTGAAGGCGTTATGCTAGAGGCAAAACGGGGAAGAGCGCACCCTCGGGAAGTCAAACTTTACATTCGTACTCTGTTCGAAGAGTTGGAAAGTTTGGCGGTCGAGGGGGATGAGCAGTTGGCGGCGGAATGTAACGCATGGCAGTCTCAGGTTTCTGAAGCGGAGACTTTTGAACAATGTTTCGCCATAGCCATCGCGTTTATGGAACGAATCACGAATGGGTTATCTTCGTTGAAAGGCCGGTCCTATCGCAAGGAAATAAAGCAGGCTATTGATTTTGTTCAATCCAATTTGTCGCAAAAAATCACATTAGGCAGGGCAGCTCGGGAAGTCAATATGAACGAGGCCTATTTCTCAAGGCTGTTTAAGTCGGAGACGGGAGTGAATTTCGCCCAGTTCATTATCGAGCGGAAGATGGAGAAAGCATACGAATTGCTCCTCGACCCGGATGCCAGAGTCAAGGATGTTGCTGTTGCGGTAGGTATCGATGATCCATTTTATTTCAATAAGCTGATGAAAAAGCATTTTGGTCGCAATCCGTCCGAAATCATGAAGCAGGCGCGAGGCAAAGACAAGTAGAGAGATTACAGGTTTAAGTAGAGACGCTCCATGTTTGCGGGCAAGGTGCCTGTATTATGATTAACATGTTCAAACATACAATCATAAACGGAGGTCATGCAATGAGAAACTGGACGTCGAAAGCATTGAAAACCATTTGTTTGCCGTTGTTGAGTATCGCCCTGCTGGCAGGGTGCGGGAACAATGGGGTGACACCTTCACCGAGCGTAGAACCTACTGCAGCCCTTACCCCAAACGAAGCGACGACACCGGAGTCCACTCAAAAGCAGTTTGAGAATCAGGAACTGACAGTTGCCGTATTTGAAGGTGGATATGGCAGAGCTTACTGGGATGCTGTAGTAGAACGCTTTAAGGCCGATTATCCGGGCGTTGTCATCAATTTGATTTCGAATCCGAAAATTATGGACGCCATCAAAGCGCAGATTGTTGCGGGTAACCCACCGGACGTCATCTACACTTCGCCGGACGAAAACACGGGAACAATCAAATCGTTGCTCAAAGAAGGCGGTTTGCTGGAGCTGGATGATCTGTTCGAAAGCACGGCGTTGGATAACAATGCGCCCCTGAAGGATAAAATTATTCCGGATATTCTTGAATACTCCAAGCCCTTAGGTGATGGGAAAATCTATTATGCTCCTTTTTATATGTCGACGCTCGGCCTCTGGTACAATCAGACGCTGTTCGCAGAAAAAGGCTGGGGAGTACCGAAGACGTGGGATGCGTTCCTTACATTAGGCGAGACGGCGCGCAGCGAAGGAAGATCATTGTTCACCTATCAGGGGATTTACCCTGGATACAATGATTCTGTCATTTTGGCATCTATTGCTTCCGCTGGAGGTATGGAAGCGTTAGACAACATCAGCAATTACGAAGAAGGCGCCTTCAAATCGGATGCCGTACTTAAAACATTTGGCGTGTATGACGATATCGCGAAAAAAGGCTACTTGATGCCCGGAACCGTCGCGCTGAATCATACGCAAGCGCAAACGGAGTTTATGCAAGGCAAAGCGCTTTTTATCCCAAATGGCAACTGGTTTGAAAACGAGATGAAGGACGCTCCGAGAGAGGAAGGTTTTGAGTTTGGATTTTTGGCTCCGCCTGCATTTGAGCCCGGTGGACAACAGTACGCCCAAACAAGTTTTGAGGCGCTTTTTATCCCGGCCAAGGCGAAAAATCCGGAATTGGCGAAAGAATTTATCAAGTATCAATACAACGATGCGATTGTTGAATTGAATGCTGAGAAATCGTTTGGCGTATTAGCGGTGAAGAACGGCGCAGAAATGGCCAAACCATTTATTCCGGAGTCGGTGTATAACTCGCTTAAAGTGTTCGAAGAGGGTGTCAAGCCACTCATTTTCCAATGGAAAGTCGCGCCCAAAACGGAGATCGTGATCGGCGATGAAATTTACAATCCGATTACCGATCTGATGAATGGCAATATTACGGTGGACGAGTGGACGAATCGAATAGAGAAAGCGACAGCCAGGCTGAGAGACGCAATCAGCAAATCGAAATAATAGGTGAATTATGGATAAAAAACGAAATGTGCTATTTGTGGCAATATGTTTATTGCCGACGATTGCGTTATTCGGAACATTTTCCGTATATCCTTTCGCGCAAGCGCTGCTTATGGCGTTTTACGATTGGAGCGGCGTGACGGACAATCGTGTATTTGTTGGTTTTGAACATTTCAAGGTCATGTGGAATGATCGTATCGTCTGGATTGCCTTGAAGAATAATCTGTTTCTTCTATTAATAGTACCCTTGCTTACCATGTCGCTTTCTTTGCTCTTTGCCGTGGTGTTAACACGCAAGCAACTGAAGGAAAAAATGTTTTATCGTACGGTGTTTTTTTTCCCCAATGTGCTGGCGCTTGTCGTAATTTCTATCCTGTGGTCATTTATTTATCATCCGACGTTCGGGATTCTCAACTCGATCCTGGAGGCCCTTGGTTTGGAGCAGTGGGTACAAGCCTGGCTGGGTCAATCGGATACGGTGTTATGGGCGATCGCCATGCCCATGGTTTGGCAGGCGGTCGGCTACTATATGATTATTTATATCGCCGCAATCGAAGGCGTTCCGACCCATTTGTATGAATCGGCATTGCTTGAAGGGGCAACCGAAGTGCAACGGTTTTTCTTCATTACGTTACCGCTCATCTGGGACATTATTCGGATTACCATTGTATTTTTTTTGTCCGGCGTATTTACCGGGGTGTTTGTTTACATCAATATTATGACGGCGGGCGGTCCCAATAATGCTTCTGAAGTATTGATGACCTACATGTATAAACAGGCGTTCTCGAATGGGAACTACGGCTATGGTATGGCGGTTGGCATCTTGATGTTGCTTGTAACGATCACCCTTACGCTGCTCGCCGACAGATTGACGAAAAGAGAATCGATACAATACTAAGGCAGGTACTTAAGATGAAAGAACGGAAACAGATGAGGAAGATCACATCCATACTGACCCGTATTCCGCTGGTTTTGTATAGTGTCGTCGTGTTATATCCTCTTGTATGGACAGTATTTTCTTCTTTCAAAACGACAACAGAGTTTTATGCAAGCCCGTTTTCGTTCCCGACCGTGTTCGACTTCACGAATTATGTTAAGGCATTTACGGAAGCGAGTATCGGGAGCTATATGTGGAATTCCGTTGCGGTATCCGTCTTCGCGATTCTCTTATGCAACGGATTTGCGTTTACCGCGGCATATGTTCTCGTCCGTTATACGTTCCCTTTCTCTGGATTATTGAAACGAATCTTCATGTCTGCGATGTTTATTCCGATTGCATTCAGCATCATCCCATTGTTCATGATGTTGAACCAAATTCATTTGCTGGACAATCGATTTGGGCTTGTGCTGGTGTATGCGGCAAGTGCGATTCCGTTCACTGTTTACCTGATGACCGGATTTCTGGCTTCGATTTCAAGGGAGTATGAGGAAGCCGCCCGAATGGACGGCTGTAATAACTTTGGCGTGTTGTTTCGAATCATTGCTCCAATGGCTCGTTCCGGACTCATTACAGTCACGATTTTTAATTTCATGACATTTTGGAATGAGTACATCATGGCCTTGTCTTTCATCTCTTCCGAAAGCAAGCGAACATTGACGTTAGGCATCGCTTTCCTGATGGAAGTGCAGCGTTATGCGACCGACTGGGGAGCTCTATTTGCAGGATTGGTTATCGTCATGATTCCGACGCTGGTCTTGTATGCCTTGCTGCAACGGAAGATCACTTCGGGGTTAAACATGGGCGGGCTGAAAGGGTAGGAGGCATGGAATCAGTGAAGTGGTTAGGACAGTGGATATGGGCGGGTCAAGATGACCGCCCTGTCAATGAACGGGTTTGTTTCCGGAAATCGTTTCAATTGGAAGAGACAGACGACTCTGCAAAGGCAAAGCTGCACATCACAGCAGATTCTCGCTATCGGTTATGGTTCAACGGGAATCTGCTTGGCGAGGGGCCGATTCGCTCGTCGACTGCACACTGGTACTTTGATACGTATGATGTGAGCCATCTGCTACAAAAAGGCGATAACCTGATCGCGATTGAAGTATGGCATTTCGGCCATTCCAATTACCAGTACATCGAGGCGCGTGCCGGGTTGCTAGCGCAGCTCGAGATCCATCGCCGCTTCGACACGGTGTTGATTGGCAGCGACAAGAGCTGGAAAGCGATGAAGAACGAAGGATACCGGAAGCATACGGTCAAACGAAATGTCAACTTGGGTTGGATGGAACATTACGATGCGCGCGATTGGGATGAAAAATGGATCAACCTTGCCTTTGACGACGCGGAGTGGCCCTTGACCGCAGCTATCGGATCCGCAGGTATGCTGCCGTGGGGCCTGCCGCGGCCCCGGGATATTCCGCTCATGTCGTCATGGGAGCAACATCCGAGTCAAATTGTCGAATTACGAGAAGTTGTTCCGGTTAAACGTGTCGTTACCGTCAACGCAAGAGACAATTTCTACCCCGATGCAAGAGATGCCAACGCTCGGGTATTTAGCGGTTTTCTGGTCACGGCGATTGAGGTTTCGGAGTCGATCTCAGGCCGGATTGCTTTTCCCAGTCACAAGTGGAATGGTGTGTACGGCGATGTAATCATTGGGGGCGTACGATACGCGCTCGATGACAGCAACAGAGAATTTGTGATTGACTTGTCGATCGGTTTCCATTTGATGATGATAGAGATTTGCGGCGTGCATGATGATTTGTTTTGCCACATCCTCTTCGATTTTCCTATCCGGGTGAAGCTCGCACATCCGCTGCTCCCTCCGGATAGCGCCGGCGATACGGTATTTGTGACGCTTGGACCTATCGAACAAACGATACCGGTCGCCGATGGCGTTCAGCCTGTGTATGGCGGTGTGGAAGACAGCGGCTTGAATCGGGCTCATCACCGTCTGAAGGAAATAGCAACTTGTCGCAACGTGAAAGCGTTTTCCAAATACGTGAATGAGACCCAGGACGTTCCATCATTTAACGTTATGGACGACGAATACGTGTTTGCGCTTCTAACGTCCAAGACCATTCTGAAGAGGCGGCCACTTCTGTGGAGCGATGGCCGCATGCTTCGAGCGCCGGGTGAGGCGCTCCGAATCAAGGCTTCCGATCCGGGCGTCGATCTTGAGCTGATCATCGATTTCGGCGAAATCACGATTGGCAACGTGGCATTCGAAGTCGAGGCGGAACCGGGGGTGACGATAGACGGTTATGGCTTCGAAAGTATGGTTCGGGGGGAAATGGAATTTACGGAGGGTCTGAACAATAGCTTCCGGTACGTGACAAAAGCAGGCGTGCAACCATACAGAACGGCAACGAGGTTTGGCTTTCGCTATTTGATGTTGACGTTTCGGGGACTACGGAATGACGTGTCGCTGCGGGAGGTCCGCGTATGCAGAACGAGCTTTCCGGTGTCGGAGGAAGGAAAATTCCGCTGCTCGGATTTGATGCTGAACGAAATATGGACGATCAGCCGCAGGACGCACCTGCTTTGCATGGAGGATACTTTCACGGATTGTCCGACGTACGAACAAGTATTTTGGGTAGGAGACAGTCGAATTAGCGCGTTGTCGAACTACAGCGTATACGGTTCCTACGATCTCGTGCGCCATTGCCTGGAGCTTGTTCCGAGGTCGGGTGAACGTAGCCCCCTGCTGGCTGCCCTTTATCCTACCGACTGGGAAGCAGCCATACCGTTCTGGACGTTCAGTTGGGTCATTGCGTGCCGCGAATACGTCATGTACTCAGGCGATACGGCATTCGAAGAGACTAACTACCCCCAACTGAAGAAAATCGTGCAAGCCTACCTTGCTTTCGTAAACGAGAAGGGGTTATTCGACATTAGCGCCTGGAATTTTCTCGATTGGGCGAAGCTGGACGTGCCCTATGCGGGGACGGTAACAGCCTATCAGGCCATGCTCGCTTATTGCTGCAAATTGGTTGGCCAAATGGCGGGAGATAGAGGCGAGGAAGCGGACAAGCAAGCGTTCGATGCCCAATACTGCAGGCTTAAGACGTCTCTTCGAGAACATTTATGGGATGCCGAAGCCGGCAGCTACTTCGACGGCCTGGACCGTCAAGGAGGCGTATCGAAGACAAGAAGCATGCAAACGCATTTGCTTGTATACTTGTCGGACTGCGTTACCGAAGACATTTCGGACATTGTGGCGCAGCGTTTGCTCGACACGCCGGGAGAGTGGGTTAACGTCGCTACGCCGTTTATGGCTTTTTATTATTGCGAAGCAATGAGGAAGCTTGACCGATTGGATCGCGCTCTTGCCATGATTCGCAAGCAATGGGGAGGCATGGTGCGATACGGAGCCACGACCTGTTGGGAGACGTTCCCTCATGCGCTACCGAATCGCTTGACGCGGAGTCACGCGCACTCGTGGTCTGCTTCACCCGCCTATTTGTTCGGAACGACTCTGCTAGGTATCGAAATGGAAACGTCTGGCTTCAACGCTATCCGGGTGTGTCCGCCTGACACGGATCTGGAATGGGCGGAGGGGGCAATACCTACGCCGCATGGCCGGATCGAAAGTTATTGGAACAAGGCGGATAAAGCGATGGAAGTGCGACTTCCCGATTCGATCCTCGTGACCGTAAAGGATAACGTTGGCTGGGACATTCGGATTTATCGAACCAACTGAAGGCATTATTGATTCCATTATATCGAAAAGGAGAAGTTGATGATGTTTAAGCGGTTAATAAGGAAAGCAAGTACCTGTCTACCGATTCTTCTGTGCGCGGCGCTGGTCATGGGCGACCTGTCCGGCGTTACCCGGGCGCAAGCTCAACCTCAAGCTCAACCGCAATCCCCGATAATTGCCGGCGCTTCGGAAGACAAGTGGCCGGTGACGGCTACGGTTACCCAGGAGAAGGGCGGTCCTGTACTTCGGATCAATGGCGAGAAGCAATTGCCAATCTTTCTGTATGGTTACACTGGGAATATGGCAAGACCCAAGCTGGAAGATTTATATTCGACCGTTTCCAAATCGCAGTCCATCAACCGGCATATGTACGTGACGTATAACCATTTGCAGGATTTTGCTACAAACATCGAAACAACGAATCGCGTGCTTCAGAACGATCCGGATGCCCATTTTATTTTCCGTATCGACTTGGGCGGGAATCATACCAATTTTGCAGGCTACAACAATTTGCCTGCCGATTTCCCCGATGACGAATGGGCAATATCGCATAATGGACTGAGCAACAAGGATGTCTACAATGGTTGGCCATCCGTCACCTCGCCTACTTGGAGAACGCATATGCGCGGATTGGTGGACCAATACATGGACTGGTTGAAAGAGCAGTCTTATGCGGATCGCGTCATCGGGTTCCAGATCATGTTTATGGAATCCGGCGAATGGGTTCAGGCCAATGTAGGCGAGCGCGCTTATGACGATTACAGTCCGTATATGGTGAAGGCATTCCAGGATTGGCTGGAAGCGGAATACGGCAATGAGGCCTCATTGCAAGAGGCATGGAAAGACGAAGAAGTCACGTTTGCGACAGCTGAAATCCCGACAAAGGCCGAGCGTGATTTTACCGGCGACGGCTACTTTTTCGATACGGTTCATAATAGTGCCCAAGCGTTGGATTACAAATTGTTTTATCAGGATGTAGTCGCGGAAGCGCTCATATATAGCGCGCGATTGTTCAAGGAAAAAACGAACTATCAAGCGCTTGTAGGGGCGATGTATGGTTACACTTATATTTATTCGCAATGGCTGACTCCTTCCAATACGGGTGCCTTCGCAGTGGACAAGGTGATGGCTTCGCCCTATATCGATATGATTTCGACACCTGTCGACTACGATGACCGGCATCCCGGCAGTGGCGCCAGCTATAATCATTCGGTGGACACCATAATGGCTAACGGCAAGTTGTTTATTGAGGAAATTGACCATCGGTCGCATTTGAGCGCGTCGGATGCGGGTTTCGGCAGAACAAACACCTTGGATGAAACGATTACTTCGCTTCGGAATTATTACGTGCGTGCACTGGTAAGGGGACACGGTTTTTATTGGATGGACTTGACTGCCCAGGGATGGTTTAATGACGATGCGTTATGGCAGGATATGGAGACTCTGGTGTCAGCCTATGCCAGCGTCAATCTGAATCGGGATGACAACGCCTATTCGCCGCAGGTAGCGTTGATTATTGACGAAGACAATCATGCGTATAAGGAAACCTCGGGCAACACGACGTATTTCGGCATTGTGCAGCAAAAGTATCAACTACGTTCATTGGGCATCAGCTACGGACTGTATTTGCAAAAAGATTTGGACAAAATCCCTTCGTCCGTGAAGGTATATCTATTCCCAGCCTCCTGGCATGTGGACGCGTCCAAAAAAGCCCAGCTTGACGCATTAAAGAAGGACGGCAACGTGTTGATCTTTGTTCGGGCGCCCGGCTATATTAACGAAACCAGTCAATCGGCAGAGAACATCAGCGAATTGATTGGCATGACCGTCAAAAAAACAGCCATGACTGAGGTGACCACAGATATTGTCAACCCGACCGACCCGGTTGTCATGGATAATCTGTATTTCAACTCGCATGGCGTGTCATCGTTTGGAGCTGGCCGATTTGGTCTCAAGCCGGCTGAATTTTTTACACCATCCTTCTATGTAGACGATCCTGCCGCCGCGACGATCGGCACGTATTCGGGTAGCACCTACGCATCGTTTGCCCGCAAGGACATGGGAGACTGGACTTCCATCTTCAGCGGATCGTTCCTAATTCCAGGCGCGTATCTCAAAAATATTATCGAAAATATTGCGGGACTGCCTGCGTACGCCGTAGACGGCAAAATAAGTCCTTATCTGGATTTGGTCGGCAATGCAACGCAACCCAACGACACCATCGCATCTTACGAAACGGTTGTCGCCTATACAGGCGGAAGCAGAGGAAATAAGCGCGTTTCGCTTCCATTCGCAAGCCATGTCGTAGATACGCACAATCGGAAAACGATTGGTTCCGATTTGTTCTCTTTCGAATTTTTCAGCGAAATGCTCCAAAATCACCTGTTTACGGTCATACCTGGCAAAGTAGAAGATACGCCTGCAAGTGATCAAGAGGTCGTATTGAATGGCGCTTGGGTCAATACCGGGGACAGCCTTCTCTCCGCTACGCCCAATGACAGCCTCACCTTTGCCTTTGACGGGAAATTTGTTTCTGTTATTGCTGACGGCGGTCCTGATCGAGGTTGGTTGGGGGTGGAAATCGATGGTCTCACGTATCCCCATATCGATTTGTATGAAGCCCAGAATGAAATCGGCAATGAATATGTGTTGGCGCAAGAACTGCCGGAGGGTAGCCATACCGTTCGTCTGACGGTATTGAATCGCAAGGATCAACGTTCCTCCGGGTACGGTGCATCAGTGCGCGCGATTCGCACGCTGGCCCCGCCGGAACTTCCGGAAGAGGCGGACAAGATTTTCCCGGATACCCGAGCGCTAGGCAATGATGCGACAGGTGCGCAGTTCCAAGCGTCCGATACCGATGAAGAGTTGGGCATGACGTTTAAGCCGACCTTCAGCAGCACCGTAACGGATGTGCGGATGTATGCGCCGGCCGATACGGATGCGGTTCATCGCGTTTCTATTTGGGAGCATGCGTCCGGCGCCCTGGTAAGCGGTCCTTATAACTGGGAGCTTGTCACTGAAGACGCCGGTTGGCAAACCTTCAAGCTGCCGGCACCGCTTAGCGTCACAAGCGGGAAAACGTATACGGTATCGGTGAGCGCTCCTGAAGGCTACATGGCAGGCGGTCCGATCGACGAGCCGGTCAATCCCTATATTAGCGGTTTGCAGGCGGTTCGAGGAGATGCGGGTCAACGGCCGACAGTAAACGAAAACACAAACTTCTTCAGGGATGTAGTGCTTCGTATCCCCAATGAATTATCTATGATGTACGATCAGATTCCGGTTACTTTGGATGCAGCGGATTCCATTCCTTTGAATTTGGGTACCGCGTTTTCATCGGATTTGAACGGTGCTGTAACAAAAGTGAAAATCTATGTGGGCAAAAACGAAGGCGGAACGCATGCCGTAAGATTCTGGGATGCTGAAACCGGACATTTGCTTGCAGGCCCATATGCCTGGGAGCTAACGCCCGATCCGGTGAGAGACGATCGCCTTTGGGCGATTAGCGGCGGAGCTTTTGCCGGCGGATACGGCTCGGATGGCAGTGGCAACACCATGCCGGGCAATAGTCCGTTTTTGGTGAACAACACATTGAGTTATCTCCGGGATGTCGTCATGGAATACGATGACGGAGGGCAAATCGAAGAAGTGAGCATGTATGAAGACATTGACGCGACAAAAATAACCTTCGGCGCCGACGAGCCGTTATTTTACGGAAGTATTTTTGAACCGAAAGTAGACGGGAAAATTACGAAAATCCGCATGTATGGCGAAGAGATGGATGCAGGACGCCGTCATGTAAAAATCTTTGATTATAACAGCAAAAACGTGCTTTACAGTGGGCAATGGGATATTCCATCGGGCACGATGGGATGGAAAGAATTTACCCTGGACACGCCACTGAATGTAACCGCAAATACAAAATATGTGGTTTCCGTACCAAGCGGCACGGCCGGCAGACGGGCGACAATGACGGTAGCCCCGGGCGGGACCAATGCGCAGGGATGGAAAGAGTTCCATCTACCGGTATCATTTCCAGTCGTGGCCAATAAACGTTATGTCGTTTCCGTCGATACCAGCTCCGATCATTATTTCTCATCCACTCCAGGATCGCTGGCCGGTGGCAGAAAGATTGGTCCATTAAATCTCGAGGAAGGGCGTTTCAGCGGCGCTCTCGGTGTTATGCCGTCTTTGGGGGGCGGACTGGGCAACAACTACTTCCGGGATATCGTGTTTGATACGACGTTGCAGAGCAGCTTGCTTACGGAGCTCCCGGAAGAAGTGGCGCGCGACGAGATGCAACTGGAGCTCGGAATCAAATTTAGAACGGACGAAGATGGTTTTATTACGGCGGTACGCCTATTTACATCGACCGAAGAAGGCGGAGATCACATGGTTCGCCTTTGGAACGCGGAGACTAACGAATTGATGGCCGGGCCATTCGTATGGGATGTTGAGCGCGGCGTGTCAGGTTGGCGCGAGTTCCAACTGCCTGTCCCCGTCCCCGTAGAAAGCGGGGTAGAGTATACCGCTTCGGTTAGCAGCAGCGCGGACTACTACTACAGCATTACACGCGGCGCGTTTGCCAACGGCGAAATTTCATACGGCGGCGTTACCGCGATTAGGAATGTGTTATCCACAACGTTGGGCGCACAGCCTACGGGCTTTACGGATATTAACTTTTTCCGCGATGTCGTGTTCAAATCGGTAGGCTCGGACGCTCATCGCGCGTTAAGCCATTATCAACGGACCGGCAACGTGTATGCGGCCGTGGAGGATGGAGGCATTCTGGCGCATTCGGCCTTCTACGATAAAAATCCGGATCACGCTACGCCTGTTCAGGTGCCGCTGGATATGAAAAACAATAAGTTCCTAACTGTGCGGGACGACAAACACAGCTTGCAATACAATCGTGATTTTACCGTGGGCGATGAAGGGGTCACGATGACGGAAGCCTATCTGAATACGCTGGATGTCGGCGCGAATAAATTGTATTTTGTGTATAAATACGGTCCAAGCGCAGCGTTTGATCTCACGATCAGCGATACGCGGCCGATTCCGCCTACAACTCTGCCAACGGATCGGCCAACCAGTCCGGTCGAGACAACCAGGCCAGTAGAGACAATCAGACCAATCGAGACAGCCAAGCCTACGGAGCCGACTGAACCTGGACCTGCTCAACATATGCCGGCCGATTCAGTAAACAACTGGGCCAAAGAAGCAATTGCCAAGTTGGCTGCGGCGGGGGCGCTCGTACTGGATGCGGAAGGCAACTTCAAGCCGAATCAAATCGCTACCCGCGCCGAATTTGTGGATATGCTGGTGAAGACGCTTGGTTTGCCCGCAGGCAAACAAACGGCTTCATTCGCGGATACAGAAGGGCATTGGGCGGAATCGACGATTGCAACCGCGACGAAACTTGGATTTATTAAAGGCTACAATGCCGAGTCTTTTGGTCCGGAAAATGTGATCAATCGTGAAAGCATGGCGGTGGTGCTGGGGCGAGTATTGGATTTGAGGCTGGACGCCGCGTTGGATCAAGGGATCCGATTCACGGATGAAAACAAGATTTCGTCATGGGCGCTGGTATTCGTTAAAGCTACGTCCGGGCTGGGGTTGGTCAAGGGTTATCCGGACGGCACGTTCCAAGGCAAGCGGGCGTTATCCCGCGCGGAGGCGGTCACGATCATTGATCGGCTCGAAACGTATCTCACAAAACGATAGATGTAGGAGGAAGTTCGCCGAATGATAGGAAATGGTTGTTGGTTTGAATTCGATGAGGTACGCGGCAAAATTATCATTGACGGGCCAATGACGACGGATCTTTCTTTTGCAGCGGAAGAGATGCAAAAGTATGTGCGACGGGCGCATGGCATGTTCCTTCCGATACAAAGGGGCGTATTGTCCGAATCGACTCAGAATGCGATTGTAGTCCGCATCATGGCCGAGCGATTGGCGACCGTAGAGGAGGACGGTTTTGCCATCACCTACAGGAATGGCAATGTGTTCATTGAAGGAAACGGGATTCGATCAGTCTTGTACGGCACCTATAGATTTCTCGAGCTGTATGCGGGCATGCGTTGGTTGACGCCTGATCATGAGGTTATTTACGAGCCAACTGATCGCAAGGTGTGGATAGAAGAGCGGCATGATCGCCCCGACTTCAGACGCAGAGGAATAATACTGGAGGGCGTGCAGTCCGCATCGTATGCGATCGGCGTCATCGATTGGATGAGCAAGAACGGCTGCGATCTGCTTATGATGACGATTGAATTTTGGGATGAGCATCAAGCGGCGTTGCGTCCGGAGATGCAGGCGAGACAACTGCGTCTTGGACTTGGAGGGCACAGCTTGGATAGGTTCCTGTCCCCAGGCGATTACTTTGAGGTACACCCGGAGTGGTTTGCATGGTACGAAGGCGGTCGAGTTGCAGCTCAACCTTGCTTCTCCAATCAGGAAGGCATTGCCTTCCTGATTGGCCGCATCGTCGATTATTGCAGACAGGAACCGGATATGGACACGCTGAGCCTCTTCCCGAACGATAACAAGTATTTCTGTCAGTGTCCATCTTGTTCGACGCAGAGCTTTGTATCGAATTATACGACATTTCTCGAGACAGTTCGAGATCAGCTTGAGGCAGATGGACAGTCTGTCCGAATTCAAATGCTGGCTTATAATGCGCAGATCGAGTGGACAATGCTGGAATCGATGCCCGAAGCGGCTTCGCTTGACGTCATGGTTGCTTGCTGGGGGCGGGATTACCGTCAAACCATCGGCTCGCCTGCCGGCGATCGGGACGAACGGTTTCGTCGAATTGTAGCCGATTGGGGACAAGCTTGCAGTCAGCGTTACCATTCCAGTCTGTCAGTTTACGAATATTATGCGGATTACTGGATGATGACGTCTCTGTTTCCGCCTTTGGCCCGCACGATTTGCAAGGATATTGAAGAATACCGTTCTATGGGCGTGCAGGAAATGATTTGTTTGCTGCTGCCGTACGAGAAGTCGGTGCGTATTATGCAAGAAGAAATCATGGGATTGCCGCGCGAAAACAACTTGGCAGATCGGGAGTTCAATTCGGAGACGCCGGTTATGTGGTTGAATTTGTATATGTTTGCCCGCAAGCTTTGGAACAGCTCTTTGGACGAGGCCGGTCTCATCGATGAATATTGCAGGGCAGCATTCGGTCAACATGGGGATACGGGAAAAACGCTGCTGTATGCGTTAGAGCAACAATTGGCCCAACTGACGGTATACAACACCCGATGGTTCAAGCTGCGATACACGGATGTCTGGATTAGAGACCATCGTTCCAAGGGAAAAGCGGTAGTCACCGGGGTGAGCCCCTGGGCGAAAGAGGAGGACGAACCCGAAATTCCGGCTGAGCGAAGCGAAGTGAGCAGACGAATCGTCGAGGAACTGGAGGACGTTTGGCACAAGGCTGCTCATCAAGGGGCGCATTCCGACGAATCGACGCTGTTGTATCAGGCACTGACCCAATATTTTCGTTATGTTATTCAGAAATTGCGTTCCATAGATAAACAGTCCAGCGCGCAATCTAAACTGATTCGTCAAGAGACGGAAGAAGCGATGAGCGATTTGACTGAAGCCTTACAGATCGAAACGGAGATTCGTGGTTGGGATGCCTTGCATTTTGCCCATCGTCTCCGTGATCCTAATGTTCTTTGATAAAAAGCTATTTGCTCAAAATTGATTTCGCGGTATTTCGAGAAAAAACAGCACCCTCAGGTTGATGAGGCGTGCTGTTTGCCGTGTGCCGAAATAAAAATATACAAGTTTTCGCCATTCGAAGACCGTAATTCTATTGGCCTTAAATCCTGCCTCAAAAGTCCACCGCCGTACCCTACCCTCAATACTCCCCTTTGATCACGAAAAACGATCCGCGAATCGTGCCGGCCAGCTTCGACTTCTGCCGGGCGAACTTAAACTTTCCTTCTAACTCCGGAGGCACGTCCATTCCCTCGGAAAGCTTAAATCCAACCGCCCGTTTCTTGGGATCATCGATCGTATACAAGACATTGACGCCCAGGCCATCCTCGTAGAAGACGAAGGACCACCGGATGTTCTCCACTTGGAAGCTCGATGTTTCTAGCGGCCTGGCCGCGAATTCGATTCCGCGTTCTTCCTTCAGGATCCGGCTTACGTATTCCAACGTCTCCGGGCTTGCGGCAGCCGGCGTGACGGTGAATTCATGTTTGTATTTGTTCATGAAGTAGCGAGCTTCGTTCGCGCGTAGACCGGCAAGCGCTTCTTGCACGGGCGAAGACTCCAGGCCAACCGTAGACACCTCTTTGTAATCCACTACGTAGGACATGTCCATTCCTCCAGTATTCGGTTTATTTCCTGACGACGGGAATCCACACTTCGCCGTACACCAAGCCGTCCCGTTGTCCCATCTCGACGGTTGCGTTCGGTCCGCCCACATAGGCGAAGTCCTTGGCTTCCGGCAGCACTTGACCGAAGGCGATTCCGGTAAGCTGGTTGCTCAGCACGTCGGCCGTCTCGGCTTCTCCCTGGACAACGAGATATTCGCCTTTAGGGAATTGAATCACCCGAGTGGCATCCGGCAATGTAGTATCCGTCATTACGCCGGCGTAATACATCATTTTTTGGTTGACGGCTTCGTTGACGGCGAAGATGAAGTCGTTGGCTGCCACTGCTTTTAGCGCGTCAAGCCGTCCGTCTTGTTTGACCGCTTGCCAGAAGTCCAGCTTTTCCTTGTTGATGCCGACATAGTCGGTATAATCGCTCTTCAGATCCGTTCCCATGCCCAATACGGTAAAGCCTTCTTTTTCCTCAAGCGTGTAGTTTGCCATGTTTTCATCCATCCTTTTTTATGAAATGGTTTTGCTTTTCCCCTGCTGAGTTTATAATAACTTTTAATCATGTCAAAAAGTGACACTGTTTAGGAGGCAGCGATGAAAAAAGTGGAGCGGATCAATATCATCATGCGGTATATCAACAACCGCGCTTCCTTTACCATTTCCGAAATCATGCGGGAATTTAACATCTCGCGCTCGACGGCCATTCGGGACATCAGGGAAATCGAGGCCATGGGGATGCCGCTTGTCGCCGAAGTGGGCAGGGACGGGGGTTATTTCGTCATGAACAATTCCGTCCTGCCGACCGTTCGTTTTACCGATAACGAGATCAAAGCGCTGTTTATCGCCTTTATGGCGACAAGGAATCAGCAGCTCCCTTACCTCAAGAGCCGTCAGTCCTTGGCGGAGAAGTTATTGGGACTCATTTCGCAGAATCAGCAGGACGATCTTGTGCTGTTAAATCAGATCCTGCTGTTCGAAGGGACCAACCCGAATAATCCGGATCTGCTCGAGATGTCGGACCTGCCCCATCCCATTCTGGAGAAGCTGATCGGCATCCTTCTTGCGGACAACTACTTGTGGATCACGCTCCGGGAAGGCAACGACACGAAGTCGTATCCCGTCTATCTCTTGCACTTATATCGCGAAAAAAGCCTCTGGCTGATCGAAGGCTTCGACTTGGCGGAAGAAAAGAGAGTCGTCTTTTCCGTCGATCATCTTATCGATGTAGAACCTTATCCCGTGAGTAAGCGGCTGAGCCGGAAAAAGATACGGGAGAAGCTAAGCCAGCGGGAGGAGGCCATCAACCTTGTTCTGGAGCTCGGCCCCAAGGCGATTGCCCAGTTCAAAAAATACCATCCGCTAACGGTGTCCCTGTCCTATACCGATCCCTTCCAGACGAGAGCCATATTAAAAACTTTCGTTAACGTTAACGATTCGGAGGCGTTGGCCGACGTCGCCAACTGGCTGCTTTTTCTGGGCAAAGATATCAAGATAAGGGAGCTGCCCAAGGAAATGGCGGAAGGGCTGCGAGAACGATTGGCCCAGTACGACTTATAAGAATGATCTCCGGTTTAAACTGGTTTTAAACTCCACCCTGTATACTTGGGAAACGCCTTACTGCATCGAATTGTGGAATTCGAAGAGACCTCGGTTAAGGAAATGGAAAGGAAGGGTCTAATGAATAAGGAAAACAACTTTAGAAAGCGAGCAATTATAGGCGTGTTGGCACTGATAACTTTAACCCTTCTGTTAATTAGCTCTGTGCGAATGGATGTCTCTGACTACTTTCGGTACCCTGCAGGACATCCCCCCTTGGAGGAAAACGAGGAAGGCCTCAAGCAACTTAAGCATACTTAAGATCGTATCATCTTCGCCAAACGGCAAGGTGACGCGATCTTTTTTTCGATGGGGGAAAAGGCGGATCTGATACCTTTATTACACGGGCGGTGACGCTAGCTTTTTCGAGTGGGCGAGGGAACGCCCAGTCGAGGAAGTTCTCATGCAGTGTTCAAGAAGTCAAAATCGTACTATTTTTTCTCATCTTTGTGAATGTCGATATAAATATTTTTGTTTTATAGTGATCAGGAGAACAAATCCAGGGAGGATGATAGGGAATGAGCCTCGCGATCAGAAACTGGAAAACGCTTACAATTATAATGCTGGTACTCGGTTTAGCGATGACTGTGGTTCCGTTGCCTGTATTTGCAGCGACATACACGCAGAATTTTGACGACAACAGCATGGGCGGTTGGACCAATACAACTGTAGGCATTGCTCCGGGAACCGTGTCCGTAAGCGGAGGGAAGATGAATATCGCCGCGCCGTTGAACAAAGACATCCATGTGGTTGATGTGAATTCTTATGATGTGGATGATGGGACCTACTCCTTTAGTTTCCTTCCGGGAATTGGCAACGCCGGAGGGATGCTCAGATATACATCTGAAAGCAGCTACATATGGGTCGGCTACGAATATTCGGATAGTGCGGGCCATTGGCGAATCCGCGATGCGTCGGGCTCTCAGCCGGACGTATTCTTCACGACTCCGCCGTTAAACGGCAATACCTGGTATGATGTCAAAATCCAGTTTATTGGCCAACAAATCACGGTATGGTTGAACAACAGTCAGGTATATTCCGGCACGTTGACAAGCTTGACGACAACCGGAGCGGGCAAGATCGGTTTTGTCGTTTGGTCGGAGGGCAGCGCCGGTTTTAAAAACGTGGTTCAGCAAGATATGAACTCGCTTTATTACTCGCAGAGCTTTGCGAATAACAGCATGGGCGGTTGGACCAATACAACTGTAGGCATAGCCCCGGGAACCGTGTCCGTAAACGGAGGGAAGATGAATATCGCCGCGCCGTTGAACAAAGACATCCATGTGGTCGATATGAATTCTAATGATGTGGATAATGGGATCTACTCCTTCAGTTTCCTTCCGGGAAGCGGCAACGGCGGGGGGATGTTCAGATATACATCTGAAAGCAGCTATATGTGGGTCGGCTACGAATATTCGGATAGTGCGGGCCATTGGCGAATCCGCGATGCGTCGGGTTCCCATCCGGACGTATTCTTCACGACTCCGCCGTTAAACGGCAGTACCTGGTATGATGTCAAAGTTCAGTTTTTTGGAAAACAAATCACGGTATGGTTGAACAACAATCAGGTATATTCCGGCACGTTGACAAGCTTGACGACAACCGGGGCAGGCAAGATCGGTTTTGTCGTTTGGTCGGAGGGCAACGCCAGTTTTAAAAACGTGGTTCAACAAGCTATTCAGGATCCTGCAAGAATGCAGGATATTACGAATGGGACGATAACCGTTAGCTTGGATAAAGACTTTCCGCAGCCGCTGTCGTACAAACTGAATGCAAGCGGGGCCATGCTTTACGGTGCTGATGGTTTTTCATCCCCTCGCATCAATATCAACGGCACGGATTACGTCGGAGCTGTAACCGACTTCTCCTCTACGCCCGACTCTGCTGATTACGTCGTGAGCATCCCGGATTTCCAGGTGGACCTCGCTTATCGCTTTACGTTGGAGGGCAATGCGTTGGTAAGGAGCCTTACGGGGATTACCGGTGCAGGAGAGCCCAATGTGCAAACGATTAGAATTACATCTCCAATTATGAAGGTAACGGCAGCTCAGACAGGAGCAAGCGCGGCCTATTATTCCGGCGGCATTGCAGGCGAAGGGGGCGGAATCGACAAAATCGGCGCTCTCGGCGCCCTTGCCGCGGCCAACGAATCGAGCCCTTGGAGTTTTGTTTATACTTCCGAAGCCGTAGGAGCTGCGTATAACAACCTGACGATTACGCCGTTCAGGGTGCAAATCGCGGGCTCGGGATCTTCCAAATACGCAGCCATTTATGATAACGAATATAACTATCGATTCCACTCCATCAAGCCGGGCGTCTGGTTTCAAAGCAAGACCTATATCTCCACGGACATCAATGGGGACGGAATTAAGGATTGGCAGGACGGGGCGCTGTGGGTTAGAGGGGAACTGCCGCCGTTACCTGCAGCTTTAGAGGCCCATTATCAGAACGGCGGGAACTGGAGCCAGACACACTTGGCCTTCCCTTTCGATGACCAGCCGATCCCGGAACAGACGATGAGGATGACGAGTTACCCCGTTCTGGTCGCGCAGCAGCGCAAATTGTTCTACGAGACGGACGGGTTGTCCCGGCAAAGCTACGAGACGGTAGGCTGGCAATATAAAGGACATGACTGGAACTGGCCCGATTGGGCGTCCCAGCCTCTCAACCCGGCTTTAGGCGGACGTTCCGAGATGGATTGGGCGCGCGAGGAAATGGCAAAGTACAATGCGGATCTGTCTTTTCATGTCAATGCGGACGATATATCGGAATTAAGCAATTCCTATCAGACGATCCCCGACATTGCGGCCAAAGATTCCGTAGGCAATCGTAAACTTTCCAATGATTATTTCGGATGGAACAATTGGTATATCAGCCACTTCAAAGATTTGGTGAAAGGGACGGCTTTGTCGCGCATAGATGATTTCGTCAATGCTTACTGGTCACCGACGATCGTCTATCAGGATGTGATGCTGCCGCACACTAGCGAGGATGTCGGATATACCATCAACGACGAGTGGTACGCCATGAAAAAGGAAATCGATCAATGGGCTTTGCACGGAACGTATGCTACAACCGAGTATTATGCTCCGGAAAAACGCAGAAATGGCGGATTCTCCTTTAAAAAGTATAAAACTACGAGTCGCATCGATCATTTCATTAATGCAGGTGTGACGATTCTGCAAAGCAATTTTCTCGAAGACGAAGTGATCAGCGGAGATCCAGGCGAGGATTACGATATGTTGTTCGGTTATATGGTATCCAGTCGGGGGAGGTACGGCAACTTAAGCGGAAAAGCAAATCTGTTGGCCGATTCTCTCGTTAAGGATCATTATTTACGGAATTTGATCCAAGCGACCCTGCGTCAATATAGCGCTCAGCAGTATGTGGAGGACGCGTCGAAATACCAGATCCGCTGGGGAACCGATTTGGTTGCCAGATTGGATAAATCAACCGGCCTTTTTACGTTGAAGCAAGGTGACGTTCTTATGGCTATTGGCGGAGAACGGTTTATCCCATCGCCGGACGACGAGAACAAAATCTATGTTTACAGCGAGACCGGCAATCAACGATCGTGGACGATGCCATCCAGTTGGGCCGGCATAACTACCGTGGATCGATATGAATTAACGGAGGTTGGTCAATCGTTCGTCGATCGCATTCCTGTCGTTAATGGTGCCGTTACAATCGCAACTCTTGCCGACACGCCTTATGTATTGGAGCCGGGCGGCAGTGAAATGCCTGAGGCCGGTCCTGTTAATCAAGCTTTATCCCAGGCGGTTCATGTTTCGTCCGCCATAAACACCGGTCAGCATGCGGTAGACGGTAGTGTCGCTTCGAGTTGGACGGCGGAAGTTGATGATACTTCGCCTTGGTTGGAAGTGAGCTTTGCAAGAGAAACGACGATAAACAGGGCCGTTATTTCCGAAGCCGGCAATCACGTTACAGAGTATTCGATCCAATATTGGGATGAGGACAATCAAGTTTGGCAATCAGCCTATACAGGGACAACGATCGGCAGTCAGGCTACCAGCCTGTTTTCCGACATCCGAACGACGAAAGTAAGGTTATCGATCCTTTCCATGCTCGCTCAACCTTCCATTAAAGAGTTCGGTTTGTTTGCGGATCAGAACCTGGCCATGTCGGCGAAGGCCTCTGCGTCCTCCAACAGCTACAATTCAAACGGATATACGACCTATTTGATCGGCACGGCGGCGAACAATTTCACTTATCGATACGATGTTCAATCTTCGCGGGCGATGGACGGGACGGAGGAGTCGTTTTGGAGTGCCAAAAATGAGACGAACGGCGCATGGCTTCAAGCAGAGTTCGACGTTGAAACCAAAGTGAATCGAATCGTGCTTTCGGAATCCGGAAACAGCATCACGTCTTTCCGCATTCAACAATGGGACGATCAGTCCTCATCCTGGATCCATGTTTATCAGGGAACGACGATAGGCGCCAGGAAAGAAATCGATGTACCGGAGTTTACGACGAATAAAACGAGATTGCTTGTCGATGCGGCTTCTGCGATCCCAGGCATCAATGAGTTTAAAATCTATCGTACCGCTGGTGTACGAGTGCCGTAATCTCGGATTAACTAACATAAGATAGCAGATAGCCTAGTCCTATAGGTTCTCTACTATCTTATGTTACAATATTTACTATCTAGTATGAATGGCTGTGACTGGGGGAAGCCCTATGGATTTCGTGCATCGCGTCGTCAAACTTTCGCGTAAATCGGGCATACAAGCCCGGCTTATCGTTACTTTTTTGCTCCTATCCATTCTGCCGTTGGGTTTCACCGGAGTTCTGTCTTATACAAAATTCAATGAAGCAATCAGCGCGAAAACGAGTACGTTCGTTTCGGACATCTTGCGGCTGTTGACGAGCAATATTCGCACCGAAGTGACGAAGTACGAAAACCTGGCCGATCAAATCATGTTAAACTCAGAGATTCAAAACGCGCTGCGGAATTACGATCAGTTAAATGATATGGAGATCAGAGAACTGCATTGGTACATGGAAAATACCGTGCTTCAGGATAAGTTCTGGCTGTTTGCGACGATAAAAACGTTGCAGATTCAGACAGGCGACGATCAAGTCCTGTACGACTACGGTTATGGCAAGCTTAAAAACGGGGAGATTCCGCGATTATTAGACCTTGCCAAACGGAATATTAAAGCCGATACATGGACGGTCGCAACGATGGCCAACGGTGAACACACCCTCATGCTGATCAGAAGAATACCGGCGATGAACGGAACGGAAGGGCCGCTTGGCTATCTGTTCGTCGGAATCGATGAACATTTGTTCTCCCAAATTATTTTTGGCAGCGTGGATATGGGTGAGGGCAGCGACCAAGTGATTTTGAACGGATCCGGCACCCTGTTGTCCAGTAAAAATCATCTGTTTCCAACCGGAGATTATGTATCGTCCGACGACCCCCTACTAAAATGGATGGAGCCGCCGAAAGCGACGGGAACAGTGTCTACGAAAACGGGAACCTATTTTGCCGTATATTCGCATAACGAAGAGCTGGACTGGCGAATTATCGGCTTAGTGCCATACGATTATCTCAACACGGAATCCAAAGATATTCAGAAGGAAATTTTTTGGATCGTGCTGCTATGCATCCTTTTCGCTTTTTTATTTACCATACTGATCTCCGCAAGCGTTTCCATGCCATTAAAGAAACTCATCTCGGGTATGAATCAAGTGATGAACGGTAAATTGCATGCCAGGATTAGCGACGACGGGCAAGACGAAATCAGATATCTGGCAGATAAATTCAATAACATGACCCAAGAGCTATCCATGCAAATTCAAAAAACGAATTTGGAACAAGCCATGAAACGGGAGACCGAGCTGCAAATGCTGCAAGCGCAAATTAATCCCCATTTCCTATTCAATACCCTGAATTCGTTGAAGTGGACGGCGATGTTAAGTCAGGCGGACAGCGTCAGCAACGGCTTGGGGGCTCTGGCAGAGCTGCTTAGGAGCACCATTATTCAGAAAGACGAAAAGATATCCCTCAGGAACGAGCTTGGAAACCTTGGTCATTACTTGGTTATCCAGCAAGTTAGATACGGGACTTCATTAAAGATGGAATGTGCCGTGCCGGATGAGCTATTGGATGCCCAGGTCCTTAAATTTCTGCTCCAGCCATTAGTCGAGAACTCGATTATCCATGGCTTCGAAGGCATAGATCGAGAGCCGCGAATTTTTATTTCTGCCGAGCGAATCGGCAATACGCTGAGGATCATGTTGCAGGATAACGGCAGGGGTATTCCGGAAGACAAATTGAATTTGCTATTGGAGTCCGATGGCAACCCGAATAAAAACAGGTTGGCCAACATCGGGGTCGGCAACGTGCGCGAAAGAATCAAGTTGCATTTTGGAGAGCCTTACGGATTGGAAATCACTTCCGAGATCGATCGCGGGACAACGATCTTCATTACGATTCCCTTCATTCTGCCGATAGGAGGAGAGGACAGCCATGATACGGGTGTTGGTCGTTGACGACGAAAAAATTGTACGAATTACGCTCCAAACGATTATGAAGTGGGAACAACACGGATTTGAACTTATCGGTACGGCAGGAGACGGGTTGCAGGCGCTCGATAAGGTCGCCAAGGACAAACCCGACATTATCATTACGGATCTGAAGATGCCCAATCTGGACGGTATAGAATTGATTCAGAAACTGCGCGAACAAAGTTATGCGGGGAAATTTATCGTACTCAGCAATTATGACGATTACGAATACGTTCGCGAAGCGATGAAGCTGGGCGCCGCAGATTACTTACTGAAAATCACATTAAAGCCGGAAGAGCTGCTGACGTTATTAATCAAGGTTTCCGAGCAATTGTCGGAGGAGCGGCAGCTCAAGGAAAAAAACGTTTCTATGCAAATCAGGCTGAATGAGGCGTACTTTCAACAAAAGAATGCCTTCTGGAAAGAGTTGTTGAAAAATGGGGATCCTGGCGATTTGTCCGCAGGGGTTGAGGCGACACAGTACGGGCTGGATTTGAATACGCTGCGCGGAAGATTGATTTATTTGAAAATCGATCATTATGAAGACGCATCAAGCAACGGAAAGATTAAAAACAAGAAACTGCTGGATTTCTCCGTCGCCAATATCATTAAAGAAACGGTATCCAATAAATATCGAAGCGATTGCGTTGAACTTGGAAACGGGAACTATACGGTCATCATTTACGAACAAGACATCGGGCTTAGCGAGGATAGCTGGCAGATGCTTGTCCGCGATCTGGTAGGTCTATTGAAGTTGTATTTGAATTTAAGCGTTAGTTCGACTTTGAGCGAACGTTTCGAAGGAATTCATGCGCTTCAAGAGCAATATGATCACTGTCTTCGTACATCCCGAGCGACATTTTATAGCGGCGCCGGCTCGATGCTGATCGCATCGCAAGTGGATCTATCCCAATGGCCCATTGCATCGGGACTGTGGTCGGAAGCGATCACGAGCGCGGTAGAAGAGGGGGATTCCGAGCGATTATCTGCATGCATGGCCGACATGGCGGAACAACTGCATACCATGAAGATCGAGCCGCTCAAGATCAAGCAATACTTCTTGACGCTGCTCGCGGATCTGGAGTATCGGATAATGAAATGGAGAGCGGTCACCGGAACGGATGACAGATCGCTCTTGGAGCCCGATATCGTCATACTGTCCGATTCGAGAAAAGGGGCTATCACGCAAGCGGAGACCGCCGAACAATTTATAGCGATTACCGAACAAGCCTTGCAGGAAATTCTGAGCGATTTTCAAGCGATCAAAAGAAGTTCATTTCGGAAAGAAGTGAATCGCGTCATTAGCATCATGCATGAAAATAGGGAAGGCAGAATTAGGCTCGATCAACTCGCCAAAGAAGTTAATCTAAACGTTAATTATTTGTGCCGCGTTTTTAAACGGGATACCGGTAAGAGCATCGTTCAATATATGAACGAACTCAAAATCCTCCAATCGATGGAACTGCTGAAATTGCCGGATTGCCGGGTCAAAGAGGTTGCTGCCTCCGTCGGAATCGACGATCCGGTCTATTTCAATCGTTTATTCCGGAAAACGGTCGGAGTCAGTCCCTCCGAATATCGCAAGAAGTTTTCCGCCATTCCATAAGAGAAGGGGTGATCAGATGCGGCGACCTGGAAAGACAAGAGCTATACCCTTCCGTATGTACGTTATACTCCTTGCGTTGCTTGTCCTTGCAGCTTGTTCCAAGACGCAAGATCAGCCGGATCAGGCGGGCACTCGGCAGATGAAGAAGGATTTTGCCAAAAAGGAATTGAACGTTGCGGTATTCGAAGGCGGGCAAAGCAAGGACTATTGGATTGCGGTCATCCAGAAATTCGAGAACGATTACCCGGGCATAAAGGTCAATCTGATTTCAAGCCCAAAAATTATGGAAATATTGAAGCCTCAGATCGTTACCGGAAACCCTCCCGACTTCATTTACGTCCCCCAGAGCGAGAGTACCCAAACGATTAAGGCGATGATGGAAGATAAGCTCCTTCTCGATTTGACGGAAGTATTCGAGGATCAGGCGCTTGATGAGGATATACCGTTGAAAAGCAAGCTGATCGACGGCATATTGGAATATGCAAAGCCGATGGGCGACGGAAAAATGTATTACGCCCCATTGCACACATCATCGCTAGGTTTGATATACAACAAAAATCTATTTGAGGAAAAAGGCTGGAAAGTACCGGAAACCTGGGATGAGTTTATGGAGCTTGGCGAAATTGCCAAGGAGGATGGACGTTCCCTGTTTACTTATCAAGGCATATACGCAGGTTATAACGAATCCGTATTTTGGCCCGCGGTAGCGTCCCAAGGCGGAATGGAGGCCATCAGGAAAACCGAGCATTATGAACCCGGAGCGTTTAAGACCGAGGCGGTGCGAAGAACGATGGAGCTTTACGAAGAGATTGCTCGAAAAGGGTATTTGATGCCCGGCACGGTGGCGCTTAATCACATCCAGGCCCAAGCGGATTTTCTCCAGGGTAAAGCGTTATTCATTCCATGCGGCACCTGGATCGAAAATGAAATGAAGGATTCTCCTAGGGAAAACGGATTCGAATTCGGTTTCCTCCCCCCACCGGTATTCGAAAAAGGGGATAAGCCGTATGTGACGATTTTCTTCGACAGCATGTACATTCCGGCTAAAGCCAAAAATATCGAACTGGCTAAGGAGTTTCTAAAGTATCAATATAAAGAGGATGTCGCGAGGCTAAATGCGGAAAAAACCAAAAATATCGTGGCACTGAAAAATGGCGCGGAGATAGCTAAACCCTATATATCCTCCGTTTTCTATGATTCGATGAAAATTATGGAGCATGGAGTGATCCCCATTATCCACCAATGGAGAATGACGCCTCGCACGACAATGAACATTAATGACGACTTGTGGGATACGATCGGCCATATCATGGATGGGACGGCTACCGTCGAACAGTGGCAGGAAAAACTGGAGAAGACGTCTGCCGCGCTTCGTGAGTTATCCTCCTGACGCGGCCCAATTAGAGCTATACTTGTGGAAATGAGCGCACAGATTGTACAATCTGCGGCGCTCTTTTTGCGTGCGAAGAAATCGGATAATTTCATGCTATTTTTGTACAATCCCGTCAATGTAAGGGGGGAGTTCGTCTTTGTATACTGATCTTGTAAGCAAAATGATGAATCCGGGAGGCAATTCAGATGAACAGAAGGTTGAAAAAAATTTCGATGTTGTCCATGTTACTCGCACTATTTGTATCGCTATTTACTGCATGCAGTCAATCCAACACAACAAACAATGTAAGCCCTACGGCCTCCGCCGACAGTGCCGGGAGCCCTGCTCCAACTTCTTCCGAATCCGGGAAGGGTGCCGGCGATCTGAAGGGAAAAGTCGTATTCTGGTCCATGTGGAGCAGTTCGGAACCGCAAGCCAAAGTCATTGAATCGGCGATTGCCGATTTTAATGCAGCTAATCCCGAGGTGACGGTTGAAGTGAAATTCAACGGACGGGATTTGTTTAAACTGATTAAACCCTCTTTGGATGGCGGCGAACAAGTAGATATTTGGGAAGGGGATCCATCGGGTGGCGGCGGATTGGCGACCTTGACGGAACATGTTCTTAAGCTCGATGATTTGATATCGGACAACGCCATCGGTATGGAGGGGTCGGTAAAGGATTCGATCCAACCGAGCCTCATGAACTGGGTCCATTCGTTATCTTCGAGCGTAGGGCTGGAAGAAGGAATCTATGCGATTCCGCATCAGCCCAATGCGGTGCTGTTCTTCTATAACAAAGAAGTATACGAGAAGGCCGGTGTTACCACGGTCCCGACCACTTGGGACGAGTTTCTTGCAGTCAGCGATTTGATTAAAAAGTCCGGCGTCGCACCGATTACATTCGATGACGCCTACCGCGACCTGTTTATCGGAGGTTATCTGAGCAGCGCGATGGGCAGCGATTGGGTGGATCAATTGGTCAAAGACAAAACGGGCGAAATGTGGAACGATCCGATGATTCATCAATTCGCAAATGATATCGTGATGATGCGGGAAAAAGGGTATTTCTCGGAGAAAATTGCCGGCAGCAAATATCCTGCGGCTCAGCAAGATCTCGTTCTCGGACAATCGGCAACGTATTTGAATGGGACATGGTTGCCAAACGAAGTATCTAATACGGCGGGGCCGGATTTCAGATGGGGTTCGTTCCAATTCCCGGATGTGCCGAACGGCAACGGAAAAGGGGGACAGCAAGGACTAACTTTCGGCTCCCAAAGTATATTCATGAATAAAAATAGCGAAAACATTCCTGCGGCCTTCGAACTGGTCAAATACCTGGCAAGCAGAAAGGCGCAAGAGGGTATGGTGAAGGAAGCGTTGGCTATTCCGGCTACGATCGATACCGAATGGCCAGATACCCTGAAGGAAGCTGCCGTAGCGTTTGAGAACGCGAAGGTCAATTTGCCTTGGGGAGGCGGAATCAACAATGCTGGAGATTTTGCTTCGGTGTCCATTATACCCGTATTTATGGAATTGGTAACGGGTAAAATCAATGCCGAGCAGTATGTGACGAAAATGATAGAGGCCGCTAAAAAATACCACGCAGGAGCATAACCTCACTTCAGTGTCTTACGATATGCGATAGTCGTCATGGTTATCGCATATCGATATCGTGTCGAGGAGTTATGGTAAGCAGTTTTAGGAGGCGTTATCTTTGAAAATCAAAAAGTCGGTAATCGCTCTATTCCTTTTTCCGGCTGTTGCGATTTACTTATCCATTTTTTTATACCCGACGATCCGGGCTGCCCTTATGAGTTTCTATGAGATTCCCGCTTTATCGAGCAGAATGACGGAATGGCGTTTTATAGGTTTCGAGAATTACGAAGCTTTGATGCGCAATTCCTACTTTATGGGTTCGGTGTGGAATGTCATTGTCATATGGATTGCCGGGGGGCTCATCATATTTACTCTGGCCTTTTTATTCGCGGCCATTATTTCTTCGGGGGTTCGTGGCAAAGGTTTCTGGCGCGCGCTCATCTTCCTCCCTAATACCGTATCGGTTGTCGTGTTATCCGTCGTGTGGCTGCAGTATATTTTCAACTCCAGCTTCGGATTTTTAAACAGCTTTTTTAAGTTTATTGGATTGACAGGGCTTGCAAGCATCCAATGGACGGATGATCAGCATATTTTCTTATCCATGCTGCTGGCTTTTTGCTTCGGATCCATCGGTTATTTCATGTTAATCCTTGGAGCGGGAATGGATCGGATTCCTATGGATTATTACGAAGCGGCACTGCTTGAAGGAGCAGGGGCTTTTCGTAAGTTTTTTATGATCACGCTGCCTCTGCTGCGCGACGTATTTCGAACGACCTTGGTCCTATGGACGATTTCGGCGCTCAATTTTTTTGTTTGGTCGGCCGTATTCGGGTTAAAGAACGCCCAAACAATGACGCCGGGCTATTATATGTATCTAAAGGTATTTGGGGCTGATAAAACCACATACCAGCAAGAAGCATTTAATGTCGGAGCGGGCGCAACCATCGGCGTAATGATTATGTTGGCCATTCTCTTCTGCTCCTATTTAATCAATTTATTTTTCCGCAAAGATCGTTTGGAATATTAGGAGGGACGATGTGAGACACAATAAAACGATTCGGGCCGTCGCTTATATTCCGCTTGTTTCCTGGTTGTTGTTTACGCTTGTGCTGTTCGGTTATACGTTTCTCGCTTCTTTCAGCACGACGAGGGAAATATTCACGAACCGTTTGCTTCAAAGCGGGTTCCACTTCTCGAATTATACGAATCTGTTCGAATTGGAGAACATCGGCCGGTATTTTCTTAATAGCGTCATCTATACGTCGGCGGCATGTTTTGGTATCGTCGCGGTTGCGGCCCCCGCCGCTTATATTTTGGGTCGGGTGACGTTTAGAGGGAAAAGGCTCATAGATACGATGTTCATTTCGGCTTTATCGATCCCTGGCTTGCTAATCTCTATTCCCTTATTTTCACTGTTCGTTATGTTGAAGTTGACCGGTTCCATTCTAACCTTGGTCCTCATCTATATTTTTACAAACGTACCTTTCGGCGTGTTTCTGCTCACTGGATTCTTCTCCTCGATTCCGAAGGAACTGGAGGAATCGGCCGCAATCGACGGATGCGGTCCAATTAAGGCCTTTATACGAATCATTATGCCGATTGCACAGCCCGGGATACTGACGCTTACGATTTTTAACTTTATGTCCGTTTGGAACGATTACTTTTTTGCTCTCATATTTGCGAATAACGAAAAAACCCACACGCTTGCTCTCGCACTTCAGTCTATCGTTAACGGATATGCCAACACCGGCAATTATGCTGGGATATTCGCGGCGTCGATGATTGTGTTTTTGCCTACGTTTATTTTGTATTTATTCGTATCCGGCAAGATCGTGTCCGGAATTACGATCGGCTCCGTGAAAGGATGAAAAGAATGTCAACAGCAACGATTGGGAGTATTTACGAAGGCTTCTTATCTCCTCCGCCGGGTTATGGCGAAGTCCCTTTTTATTGGTGGGTAGGAGAGCCACTAACGAAGGAACGGTTGGAGTGGCAGCTGGAGCAGCTGAAGGATAGCCATATCTCAGGCCTGCAGATCAACTACGCGCATGATGATCACGGCGGGAATTCATACGGGCTTACGTTTCCGAGCGATCCCCCGTTATTCTCCGAAGAATGGTGGGAGTTATTTGTCTGGTTTGCCCAAAAAGCGGCAGCGTACGGAATGTCGGTAAGCTTAAGCGATTATACGCTCTGTACCCCCGGGCAAGGGGGATATACCGATGAGATCATTAAGCATCATCCGGATATAGCGGGATCCGTTCTATCCTATCGGGAATGGGAATACGACGGGGACCGGGAATACAAACTTCCCGACAATACGATCAGTGTTACCGCTTACCGGCTTGGGATCGATAATGAATCGGGCAGCGAAGTCGAGGTTCTGCAGGGGTTGCCCTTTAATCGGGATGAGGGAACGCTGATTTGGCAGAAGCCTGAGGGCGAGTGGAAACTCGTCGCCGTATTTGCGGAGAAGAACCCTTGTTCAATCGATGTCATGCATCCGCAAAGCGGAGCCAAAGTCGTCGAATACTTTTTCCAGCGCTTCGAAGACAGATTGGCCGGCATTCCCGGCGTGCGGCTTGGTTTCTTTTTCTCGGATGAGCTTGATTTCGGCATTCGCGGCCAACTGTGGAACGATCGATTCCAGGAAGAGTTCATACGCAGCAAGGGTTACGATATTGTGCCGGAAGCCGCTGCATTGTTTGTCGATATCGGCCAGCGCACTTCGAAAATTCGTATGGATTACGGGGATGTAATGGTCGCGTTGTCGGAAAAAAATTATTTTCAGCCGGTATACGAGTGGCATCAGGCACGGGGCATTATCTTCGGGTGCGATCATGGCGGCAGAGGCAAGGAAGTTGCCGAGTTTGGCGACTATTTCCGCACGCAACGATGGAATCAGGGCCCGGGCTGCGACCAGCCTGCTTTGTCTTGTGATTTGGTCAAAAATAAAGTGGCAAGCTCCATCGCCCATCTCAATGAGCGGCCGCGCACCTGGTTGGAAGGGTATCACAGCAGCGGATGGGGAACGACAACCGCCGAATTGGCGGATGCGACTTTCAAGAATTTCTTGTCGGGACATAACTTGCTATCCCTGCACGGACTTTATTATACGACTTATGGCGGCTGGTGGGAGTGGGCTCCCCCGTGCAACCATTTCCGAATGCCGTATTGGCAACATATGAAATCGTGGCTGGCGTGCACGGAACGTCTTAGTTATTTGTTGAGCCAGGGCGTGCATGCATGCGATGTCGCGGTTATGTACCCCGTAGCCGCGATGGAAGCCGGAATATCCGGCGAGGCTTCCGTGGAAACGGCTTTCGGGGTCGGCGAATATTTGTATCGTCGGGGCATCGACTTTGATTTTATCGATTTTGAGTCGTTGGACAAGGCCGATCTGACAGGGCGGGAAATCAGGGTTTCCGGCGAAGCGTATCGCGTCCTGATCCTTCCGGCTATGCGCGCGTTGAGATACTCGACGCTTATAAAGGCATTAGCCTTCTATGAAGCGGGCGGAATCGTGATTGCCGTCGGTCCGTTGCCGGAAGCAAGCGACCGTATGGGAGCGGCAGACGCGGAGGTGGATGCCAAAGTACAAGCGTTGTTCGGACTGTCGGGCGCTCATGCCGCCAAACTGGAAGGCGTCCATATTAATCGTAACGCGGCGGGGGGCGCATCCGCGGTCGTTCGGAGCTATGAGGAAACCGCGGCGTTCATTCAGGGGGCATTTCCCCGGGATTTTGTTTGCATGAGAGAGCCGGAGGGCGACGAGTTTCCCTACGTCATGCATCGTAAGATGGGGGACCTTGAGTTATATGCGGTTTATGGAGCAGAGCTTCATTCGGAATGTTTTTTTCGCTGCCATGGATCCATCGAGTTATGGAATCCCTGGGATGGCACGTCCGAGCGGATCGTCGCGCATAAGATTACGCCGGAAGGGACCTTCGTCCAACTTCCGCTCGGTCGGGACGAAATTCAGTTGATTGTGTTTCATCGGGATCAAGAAACGAATCCTTCGTTAGACGATGATCCCGGGGTGAAATCGGTCCGTTCGTCCGAATCCGGAAGACAAGTCGCGGATATTACACTGGACGGCAAATGGACGTTTGAATTGCTGCCGACGATGAACAACCGTTTCGGCGATTTTCGATTACCTCCTACAGAGGGCTGCATCGGCGCCGAAGCCCGTCGTTTCCAGTTTGCATGGGAGCAGGATGGGGGGGACGTGGCGATCCCTTGGAGTCGACCCGAATGCGATGACTCCGACTGGCCTCTCGTAACCTATGGTTACGGACCATTCTTCTGGAAGCTCGGTCCGTTGCCGGATCGCATAGATACGGATGTTCTGGAGGCGAATCTATCCGGATTACAGTCGATTGCGGAAGGGGATGCCGTGAGGATCGGGAACGATGAGAACGTATGGGAAACCTACGAATTCTCGATGAGATTCGGCATTGAGGAGGATCCCGGTCACCAAGGTTTTCATGGGCTTAAGGGCGAGATCACCGACGACTTCATCGCGCTTGGACGCAAGCGGTTCACTTGGACCGGGACGGAATATGAAGCGGAAGAGACGGGGCGTCTCACTTATTTATGGTCTTCCTTCCATTGTGACAGGGATATGAAGATAACATTGCTTCTCGGAGGAATGGTTCCAAGCCGAATATGGCTGAACGGGCGTCTAATAGAGCCTGAGGCCGGGCAATGGCCGGCCGTTGCCGGCGTTAATCGGCTTCTGCTGCGATATGATGCGGTCGGTCGGGGGCATGTCATCGTGGCCTTGCCGGAGGCGTTATCGGAAAGTTGCGAGCCATTGCCGCTTGCGATGAGTTGGTATAACAAGCCGGGCCTGCTGCCGTACGACATATTTCCGGAGCGGGAGGATCCCGCAGGCTGGTATCGATTCACAGCGCCTCCGGCACTGGAAGCGATGGAGGTTACGGCTCACGGTGAAATAAAGGCATGGGTGGACGGCAACGAGTGGCCGATCCTGAGCGCAACGATTCGCGAGGATGGCGCAACCGTCTATCGGCTTGCCTCTGATAGCAGCTGTCTGGAATCTAGCGCAGTCGCCATCCGCGTCGTTTATGACAAATCGGCATATGCCGGGGCTGCGTTGCCGGAGCCCATTCGGCTAGACTGCGGCAGGGGACTCCTCGCGCTTGGAGACTGGTCCGATATTGACGGACTTATGTGTTATTCCGGCGGCGGGATTTATCGCAAAGGAGTGAATTGGAGCCTTCCGGAGAATCCCGTTGATTGCCGCGTCCTGTTGGATTTAGGGGATGTCGCCTCCTCCGCCGAGATTCGGGTGAACGGCGGGATTGCGGGGACGCTGACGGCTCCTCCGTGGAGGAAGGATATTAGCCGTTGGCTACGGAGAGGAGATAACGAAATTGAGATTCGGGTCTATAATACGTTGGCCAATCATTACGTTACGATCCCGACGCGTTATCGAGGAGATTTAACCTCAGGGCTGCTTGGGCCTGTCAGACTGGATATATGGGCGGCAGAGACAACATGATCGGTATATGAATCCTAACAATTGAAAGGGTGTGTATTCATGCAAGTCTCGCATCGTTACAAAAGTATGATTACGGGTATGATGGTGCTGATTCTTATTTTATTATTTTCCCGTCAGGCAAGCGCCAACAATCCTGCGACAACGTACACAAACGATTTCTCAACAGATACAACGGGCGATTTCATTGCTCTTACAGCCGATGACAGAGGCGAATTAACCTATAATGTATTTAATCAGCATGTTCGCATTTCAGGCAATGATCTGGGCAACGTGGTAAAGATAGACACCAAGAGTCCAGTCATTAAGGATGGCATTGTCAGTGCGAACATTAACATCACGGATACCGACGATGCGCGCACGGGTCTCGTCTTCCGGGCTGTAGATTCGGATACTTATACGTGGGTAGCGATCGAGAATGGAACTGCATTGCGGATCCGCGAGCGGATTGGCGGCGTTATGTCTGATATCATACATGACGGTCTGACGTTGGCAGAGGGTCCCACAACGTTGAAGGTAACCTATATTGGGGATAATCTGAAGGTGGAATATGGGGATGCCGTCGTTTATGATGGGTTTAGACCGCATCGCGCCAATAATATGGGAACATCTCCCGTACCGGGGCAAATAGGATTTGTTGCTTGGGCGATAACCGACGTCACTTATGATAATTTGCAGGTCATAAACAAGGATATTAATGTGACGGATATCCTTGATGCCTCTTTGGCCCCCCAAACGAAACCGGCAGCGATCGATTACGTGGGCAGGACCGTAACCCTATTTGTACCGGTCGATTCGGATTTATCGGCACTAGAGCCTTCCTTTACACTCCATAATGGAGCTGTTATTACACCGGGGGCTCCACAAGACTTCACAGCGGGACCGATAAACTATACGGTAACTCACGGCACCGAGCAATCGGCATGGAGCGTGTCTGTCGTTCTTGACGATCGGACCATGATTCATAATGCCTCCTTGGAAATTGAGACGAGGGCAGCCGTAATCGATAAGGTTGGCAAAACCATTACTTTGTTCGTAGCGGAGGAAGAGGACCAATCAGCGCTTGAGCCTTTCTTTACACTTTATGACGAAGCTGTCATCACACCGGATACGGCACAGGATTTCACAGCGGGACCGGTAAACTACACGGTGACTGCCGGTTCGCGCCAATCGGTCTGGCGTGTTTCTATCGACACCGATAATCATGCAACGGTTATAGGGACCCCGGACATCCAGGTTACATTGGATAAAACCTATCCGCAGGTTCTAAACTACAAGTTGACCGGTGGCGGCGTGATCCAAGGGGCCTCCATCTCCAATTCCGGCGCCCCCGACATTACGATTAATGGAACGGATTATCCCGTTTCAGTTGTCTATAACGAAGCGGCTGCAGACACGGCAACATACACTGTAACCGTTGCCGATGTATCGATTAATGGAACACCGAGAACGGTGACCCTGGACTATCGTTTCCAGGTAGTCGGCACCACGTTGATTAAAACGCTTACAGGAATTACGGGCGATGAGGAAGACGCCCCCTTTAGAGTGATTCTCAATTCCCCGGTATTAAGGGTCACGACAGATATGGCAGGAGCGGGTGTTGCGGCTTCTAATTATTCGGAGAATATTGGTCTATTGGGGGATCTGGATGCTTTCAGTATGCCAGAAGCGTCATTTGGATTCGTGTGGAACAAACAAGCGGTAGGTACGGTATATATCCCAAGTTCGTTTGACAAATCACTAAGCGTTGCGAATGCTGACGGCGAAGCAACCATATTCGAGACAGAATATCAACATAGACTTTCAGACGGTTCCAGACCCGTCAAAGAAACCTCATTGAATATTTTAAAGCCGTTGGTTTATGAGAGCAGAGTCCATATCGGCAAGGATTCCAATCATAATGATAAAATAGACTGGCAAGATGGCGCCTTATGGGTGAAGGCCCAACTCCCTCAATTGCCGGCTGAGCTGAAAACGTTTTTTAATGGCGGCGGTTGGAGTCAGACACATGGCGCCTTCCCTGGATATGCAGGGGATGCAAGCTACTTTAAAGGATTTACGGTTGTGTATTCGACGCTGGATCAATTGGTGGAGATCCAAAGACAAGTGAATAACATGACAGATGGAGTCGGCAGGCAGTCCTATGAATATGTGGGTTGGAATGGCAGGGGACATGATTACGGCTGGCCTAGCATCAATGAGATCTACTACAACCCTGCGCTTGGCACGCCTGCATCGATGCTTGCAGCGAAGAACGCCATGGCCGGTTATGGGGGAGATTTATCCTTCCATATCAACATGAGCGACATGACGGATATCAGCGATGCCTATTTAAGAGATACGACTCCGAGTATATATGGTGATCGAAGCAGCAGTACGGGGAAAATTTCGTATTCATCCAGTGTATTTGGTTGGGATGCTTACCAGATCAGTCATTATACCGATGTGAAGAATGGTTATCCATTCAACAGACAGAATGATTTTGTGCAGAAGTACTGGGCGCCTCTGATTATGTATCAAGATGTCATGCTGGATTACCCCTACAACGGTTATGGCAAAGCTGAAGAACGTTATGCCAAGAGCAGGGAGATTGATCATTGGAGGGCGCTGGGAACCTATACAGCTACAGAGTTCTACGCTGCGGAAGCGAGAATGAACGGACTATTCATGTTCAAGAATTACGTCAGTCCGACCCTAATTGACAGTTTTATGAATGCGGGTATGTCGATCATGCATGCTACGCGATGGTACGCTACACAACCGGCGGATTATATTTGGGGCACGCTTGTGAGCGATAATATTCGTAATGGCAATTTGAATGTCGCCGAAGCGAGTAATCAAAGTTCGGTCGGTCTCACAAGAACGACATTTCTTTATAGTCTATTGAATGGATATATTGCCAATAGCGGTTTAGAGGAATATGTAGATGAGGCCACGAGAACCTATACACGCTGGGGAGAAGATATTATCTATGAAATCGATAAGAGCACGCAGGCAGTCACAGTTACGGATGGGGATGTGACAATCGCCAAGGGACAAGATCGATTTATCCCTGCAATCGATGGAACGAACAGAATATTTGTGTACAGTGTGGAAGGAAATACGAATACATGGAGGCTTCCTGCGAACTGGAGAAATCAAAGTCAGCTTAAGCTGTATGAGCTGACTGCAGATGGCAGAAAGTTTGCGGGTACAGTTCATGTTGTTGACGGTAATGTTACTCTTGCTACGGATGCGTTACGCGCCTATGTGTTGACGTCGGATGAATTGGACACGGTAAGCGAAGTGAATGCGGCATTGACAGCAACCATTGCGGCATCCTCCAATTCAAATGTATTGTATAACACGTCTACTCATATGTATAACGGGATGGAGTACAGATACATTACGAATGAATCGGCTCCTGATAACGATTGGACCACTGTGCTTAAGAAGATGACTCCCGGTGTTATGATTGACAGTGAAGGCACCATCAGGTATGAGATGCCTATTGTCGCAGGATTTACTGCTGATGGCGTGGCAGACACCTATTGGTCGCCGAACGCCGATCCTTCTCGCGGGCCGGTAGATATGGCCGATGGGGAGGCGTGGCTGGAATATTCGTTCCCGAATAAACTTAGCCTTTCCCGAATAACCATCGTTGAAGCGGACGGAGCGGACAATGAGTTAACCTCATTTAAATTGCAATATTGGAACAATAACGTTTGGTTGGATATGTACTCGGATACCAGGATTCCGACGGAGGACATCCATCTATCCAACAAGTCGACATCCAAAGTTCGTCTGTTATTTGGCGGTGCGGAATCAAATAATCCGCGTATTGCTGAAGTATCTATATATGGCGAACCGGTGAATGACGATGACGGGAATGGGGGCGGAGACGGCAACGGGAATGGAAACGGCGGCGGAATCACGTCTCCTGGAGCGGGTACGGAGAGTTCCCGCATGGCTGTAACAGCGAATGGCAAGCCCGCTTTATTCGCTGTCGGAACCGTCAGAACGGACGAGGAAGGAACGCATACAACGGTTCAAGTCGATCTTGACAAGCTGTACGATATTCTATCGCAGGGCTACGGACAGCAACTGGCGATACAGGTGCCGGAAGAGGGAGAAATCATTGTACAGGGTTTAACTGCGGCATCGATTCGGAAACTATCCGATGCTGGCGCGACGCTGGACATCGGTAATCTGCTGGCTAACTATTCGCTGTCAGCCAAGCTTCTGGATCTGGATGCGATCGCTGGCAAGTGGGATCAAGCGAAGCTTGAGGATATTGCTTTGAACATTACGATCAAGCGCTCCCCGCAAAAGCAGGCGACAGGCGCTCAAAGGCAAGCGGTTGCCCAAGGAAATGAATGGATCGTGTCGCCAGTTACACTTGATCTGGTCTTCTCGTTTAACGGTCAAACGGTTCACCCAGGGCGCTTGAACGGTTATGTTGTGAAGGAGATTGTATTGCCTGAAGGGGTGGGGTTAGACGGTGTTATGACTGGCGTTGTCATCCATGCGGACGGAAGTATGTTTCATGTGCCGACTGAGGTAACGAAAGTCAATAACCGTTACGTAGCTCGTATTCATGACATGCGCGGCTTCGGAACTTACGCCGTCATTCGGAATCCGAAGGAATTTGCAGATTTGGATCGTCATTGGGCGCGCGCAGAGATCCTCGATATGTCTGCACGGCTTAATCTGGAAGGAACCGGCGGCAATTATTTCTCCCCGGATCGCAATGTGACACGTGCAGAGTTCGTGAGCATTGTAATGCTCGGCATGGGGCTGATGGATCAGAATGTGCCGGCCAGTCGCTACGCGGATGTGGAGGATAACGCCTGGTACCGCGACGCTGTGGCGTTAGCAGATATTTATGACCTTGTCCATGGTTACCCGGATGGCCGGTTTAACGGAAACGGGGTCCTTACACGAGAGCAAGGGATGAGCATACTGGCTCGCGCATATCGTCTGATTGATCCACAGGTTGCGAACCATCGGGATCAGATTGACGCCTCGCTGGCGAATTTCAAGGATGGTGAGAGCGTGTCGGCCTGGGCCAGGGAAGATGTCGCGCTGCTGATTGAAGCGGGATTGGTGCAAGGGAACGGAGGCAAGCTGCTCAATCCGAAATCGGAGATGACGCGCGCCGAGGTGACGACGCTGGTCGCAAGAATGTTGAAGGAGAACCATCTGATCGATCTGTAAATCATAGCTCCGCCGTAAGTTGCAGAAGGCGCTTGTCGTGCGGATAAATGCAAGAACCTTTCATCCATTATCAAGGATGGGGGGTTCTTCTTTCGTTAGGAACATATCTTATCTTATCGATCACACCAAGGTTGAAACGGTGCTTACATTCCATCATACTGATGATTAGACTAACAGCATCATGCTGGGAAATAGTATGGGGAGCGGAGGGGTTTTTCTCATGAATGATGTGTTAATGAAGAGATTAATGGCTTTTCTTCATCGGGAAGATAATCGCACGCTAGTAGGCCTTCCGGCGAGCCAAGAGGAGATTGTTAAGGCCGAGCAGCGGTTGGAAGTAAACTTTCACGAGGACTACGTACACTTTATCAGAACGTTTGGGGGAGCATATGCCGGTCTAGCGGTACATGCCTTCTCTAATGGCTCTAGTCTCGGAAATGAAACGGTTGTCGATTTGACGCTGGAGTTTCGAGAGCAATTTAAGGAGCTTCCCATTGCAGAAGTTTTGCAAACCGGTTATGTCATTTCCATGGATGGGTCCGGCGATCCGATCATCATCGATCAGGCAGGAAAGGTTTTCATCTGTTATCACGATACCGGGGAGATCAAGTTATTAGCGGATTCATTTGAGGAGCTGATCGAGGAAAATTTTTATGAATGGTGATTAGTCTAATTTATTTAGGTGGTGTGATGGATTATGGGGGACCAAGTAATCAATAAACATGAGAAGATGCTGCCAAGCGTGAAAGAAGAAGCAACAGTAAAATCAGTTGCTTGTATCGAAGTGCCAGTTACAAATATGCAACGTGCAGTCGACTTCTATGTGTTTCAATTGGGTTTCTATCTTAACACCACTAAAAATCGTCTTCCTATTGAAACAGACAACACAGAGGTATTTATCTATCCTGCATCAGGCGTTGAAATCATGCTTGTACAAACTGATGGAGAAGAACGATTAGCTTTTAATCATAAAGGAAGACCTAATCATGTTCTCTTATTGGAAATTAGCGAGGACATTGAAAAATGCCATAGCAGATTAGTTGAAGCGGGTATAAGGACGAGCCCGATTAAAGATAGTGGCGGATGCGGAAAGTCCTTTGATGTTTTCGACCCGGATGGAAATTTTATTAAGTTGTGGTTTGGTTATCCGAATTAATTAGCCGAATCACAGGGTTTGGAGCCAAAATGAACTTAACCTTTCAGCGCTTATGCTATAATATAAAATATTTACTGGATCTAACTGTTGCAGAAGGGGGATACACATTGTGAATCGGTTGTACACAGGGAAAACAAAAGATGTATATGAGCTGGAAAACGGGGATTATCTGTTGAAGTTTAAGGATGATGTAACAGGGGAGAATGGTGTATTCGATCCTGGCGCCAATACAGTCGGGTTAGTTATGGAAGGTGCCGGGCGGGCAGGACTCCGCTTGACGAAGTTCTTTTTCGAGAAATTAAATGCAGCGAACATTCCGACGCATTACATTGATGCGGATATCGAGAGAGCAACGATGACCGTAGCTCCCGCCTCTGTGTTCGGCCAAGGGCTTGAGGTCATATGTCGCTATCGCGCGGTAGGAAGTTTTCTACGTCGTTATGGCTTGTATGCGCAAGAAGGGCAAACACTGGATGCATTTGTGGAAGTGACGTTAAAGGATGATGCGCGTCAAGATCCTCCGATCAGCAAGTCTGCTCTTGAAATGCTGCGTATTTTGTCAGCCGAAGAGTACGAGGCGCTGGAAAAACTGACGAAGCAAATCAGTCAAGTCGTGAAGGACGAGCTAAGCTTGAAGGGCATCGAGCTGTATGATATTAAGTTGGAATTTGGCCGATTGAAAAAGGACGGGCAAGTTGTTCTTATTGATGAAATATCTGGCGGAAACATGAGAGCATTCAAGGACGGAGTGTACGTTGAACCGCTTGAGCTGGAGAAGCTCATGCTGGCGGGCGAATAAACCGATCGCATATTAACTTAAGTCATCGTAAGCGACCTACTTAAAAATCGTTCTTTTTCCAGTATGTTTCTGGAACGAACGGTTTTTTAGTAGGAAAAATATTAATCTTCGAAAGACGAGGAGGAATCAGTTATGATAAGCGATTTGGATTTAAAGCACCTGCGACGTTCGATTGAATTGGCAGCAATTTCGCTGGAGAAAGGGGACGAGCCATTTGGTTCAGTCCTTGTTTCCGCCGAGGGAGAAGTGCTTGCAGAAGATCATAACCACGTTGCAAGCGGCGACCATACCCAACACCCGGAATTTGCTTTGGCGCGATGGGCAGCCGCTAACCTGACGCCTGAAGAAAGAAGCAAGGCGACAGTATATACCTCTGGCGAACATTGCCCTATGTGTGCGGCGGCTCACGGTTGGGTTGGTTTAGGTCGTATCGTTTATGTATGTTCGTCCGAACAGCTGGTACAATGGTTGAGTGAAATGGGGGTAGCTCCATCGCGCGTTCGAAATCTTCCCATTCAAGATGTTATTCGGGATACCCCAATAGATGGACCTGTTCCTGAATTGGCAGAGCAAGTTCGTCAACTCCATAGTCAGTTTTACGCAAGGAACCGCCGTTAAATTTTGATTGAATCCTAACAGGGGGTGTATAGATGAAACAATGGACTAGTGAAATTGAGATCGATGCACCGATAGAACAAGTTTGGTCATACTTTGACGGTTCATTAGAACAAATGCAGAAGATTATGCCGCAGGTGGTTGAAAATAAACCGGTCAAGATTACAGAAGAGTTTGTCGGGAGCATTTACCGTCAAAAGTACAAAGAAGGCAAACGAACGGAAGAGTATGATGTCCACACGTTGGAATATTTGAATACTCCGAATGAAAAGAAAGTGAAAATCGGTTTTACGTTAGCAAACTATTTTGAGATTACAGCCTACTATGAGCTATTTAGATTAGATCATCATAAAACAAGGTTTAGATATACGGCAACTAATAAAGCTTTGAGGTGGTTCATTAAGTTATTTATGATTTTTGCAAACGAAAAGGTCGTTGTTAAATTTTTGGAGAAAGTAAAGACGGTCGCCGAATCGGAAGCCCGGGAATTGTAAAGCCGGCAGTTTAGAAGTCTTAACTAGATAATTCAAAGAACCACTCTATTTTTCAGGAGTGGTTTCTTTGAGTTCCATTGATTGTTAATCGTATTCGATAAAAATATTCAATAAATGACAGCAAAGACCGATATCGGTAGGAAAGGAACATCTCCGAGAGGTGTTTCTAGAATAACCGCGATGATTAGGAGGATAGATGTTAGAAAAAAAGTCAGAAGTGAGAAGGGGAGATGTCAATGAATAAGCTAAAAGTGAAACTAACCATATTTCTAATTATTCTGCTAGGTTCAACTTCATTTCAATTTATCCAAGCAGCTCCTGCAGTTGTCGAGAAGTTTGAAGTCGTAGAGCATTGGTTTCCTGATGTGCGAAATTACCCTATCATTGTTTTAGCTGAATATAATAACGGAGTTTATGAACGAAGGCCGAACGGTGCAGGTCTTCCTGCCGGCATTTTAGCTTATTGCTTTGATAGGTCGAGAGAGTATCCACGTACGAATGATCTTCACGGTTATCGTGCCGGTGAAGAATTTTTCTCACCACTTAAAGATATTAACAACTACTCCATTAAAGGAAGGGCAATTGATGGGGATGCGATAAGAGCGATTCTGCTCAATGGTTTTCCGACGAAAAGTGTTGCAGACATACAAGCGGCCGCTGGTATTACAGGTTTGGACGAAACCATGACTCTTTGGGCTACGCAATTTGCCATTTGGCATTACACGAATGGAGCGGATTTGGATAACTGGCGCGGGCAGCATTATCCGCCAACACCAGCGGGAGAGGATTTGTTTAATTACTACATCAGTTTAGATCCGATAGGGCCAACCTATACAGAAGCGGATGTGGATGTATTTGAGCAGGAATTATCACTTGATGCAAATGATAACCTGGTTGTATCGGCATCCTATAAAGCAACGGAAAAGAACGATGATGGAACGGTCATTTTACCATCAGTCCAGCTTGATAGTGCTACGGAGGCTAGATATCCAAATGCGACCGTAGTGGAATCAACATACGACAATGCAAGTCTTGACAGTAGGACGATTACGATTACAATCGCTAAAGGCGATTATGATGATAAGGCTTTGGATGTAGATATTGGTCTCCAATTTATGATGGGGCAATCTGTCAACGATGTGTTCATCACTTCGTCAGTGGGATATGTCGATGATATTCAAGATTTAGGCGCGGTCGCAGCCACTGTATTGGATGTGCAAAGAAATGTGCTATTGAAATTTAATATTCCCGTGCCACCAACGCCAGCACCAACACCAACACCAACACCAACACCAACACCAATGCCAACACCAACACCAACACCAACACCAACGCCAACAGAAGAACCAGAACTGACAGAAGAGCCGACGCCAACGCCAACAGAAGAACCGGAACCGGCAGAAGAGCCAACACCAACGCCAACAGAAGAACCGGAACCGGCAGAAGAGCCAACGCCAACACCATTTGAACCGACAATCAAAACAGTAGAAATAAACGTCCTTCCTAAAACAGGTGAGGCAAGTAAAGTTGTATTTTATGTTGTAGGAGCGGTATTTATTGTCGTCGCTTTGTGGTTATTAAGAAGAAGAGAGCGTGGGTAGAGGTTGAATAAATGATCCGATGGGTAGCTCCGATTTAATGTATACTATTTTCACAAGGTGTACTGAGTCTTTACGAAGGAGGTTTGTCGATGCTCCATATCGTAAACGGAGATACCGTCGGCGATAAGTTAAGGGCGGGGAATATCCGCGGAGATATCCTGGTCTGGAGAGAAGTGTATCCGGTAGGTCCGGTCTTCGTTGAAATGGACGAACCCCATCAGAGGTCGCCAAGAGTGGAATATCTGGAGAGAACGTTGGGTATTTCGGCAGATGACTATGTGACCCATTATAAGTCGCAAGAACAGGTTTTGCAGAACTTCCACAAATACAACGAGATCGTATTATGGTTCGAACATGATTTGTTTGATCAGCTCATGTTAAGCTATTTGTTGCATTGGTTTTCAAAGCAGACGCTTGGGCATACAAAACTAAATTTATTGTGTATTGGCGACTATCCGGGTATTGATCTGTTTCGAGGACTGGGCCAACTTTCAGCAAAGCAGTTGGAAACATTAACTGGTACGTGGCAGAGGATCGGGCAGAAGGAACTTGAGACGGGAAGCAGGATCTGGGAGGCATACGTTTCCCCGGATGTAGAAAGGCATGTTGAAATTTTGCATGAGGATACATCGGCCCTGCCTTTCGCCCACGCGGCGCTTGAACTGCACGTATCCCGCCTGCCTTCCGTAAAGAATGGACTGGGAATCGTAGAGCAATCAACTTTGGAGTTGATCCGGCATGGGGTCAATAACTCGCGCGAGCTATTTAAAGAAATCGGGAACCGATTGAGTGGGCTGGGAATGGGTGATTTAGAATTTTGGTATCGACTGCGTTGTATGTCGGAACGGCCGCATGCACTTTTGGAGATACGGGGCCCTCATACATTTCCTGATTATCGCAAAAAAACAACCGCATCCTTTGAAAAATGCGAAGTTGCATTAACCGAGGTAGGGATGACAGTAGCCGCGGGAGTAAAGGATTGGGTAGAGATGAAGGGAATAAATGAGTGGTATGGCGGTCTACGGCTGCATGGCGATTTAACATGGCGCTGGGACTCTGAGAGAAAGCAGTTAGTTTATGTGGAATAAGGGAATAACTTGCGTTTGCAGACAGTATGGTAGTCAGAATGTAACCAACGTTATGGTCAGAGGTTTGTGACAGGCTCCCGCCATTGTAGAGGGAGACGAAATAACGCAGCCATCCGGCTGCGTTATTTCCTTTCTGTTACCTAACTTCCATCATACGAATAATAATTGTCGTTCCCTTGCCCTCTTCGCTGTGTATGTCAAGGCTTGCTCCTTTAATAAGCGAAAGCTTACGAAACGGATTCATAAAGCCGAGCCGCTCGCTTTTGCCGTGCATGAGCTCCTGCTGCTTCTCATGAGGGATACCTGCGCCGTTATCCGCAATCGTAATTTTGATTCGCTGCTGCCCGCGTTCGAATTGTTCTCGTTCGATCGCTAGCCGCAGCGTTCCGCCGGCTTTATTATTGGATATGCCGTGATGGACGGCATTTTCTACCAATGGTTGGAGCGTCATCGCCGGGATATCGATGTGAATGGTCTCGTCAATATCGTATTCGATATGCAGCCTGTCGTCGAAACGCATTTGTTCGATCGCCAAGTAGGCCTTTACAAGCTGAAGCTCCTCCCTTAAGGGGATGAGCGAACGCTGTTTCTGGAAATCCAGCTTTGCACGGAAATAGGTAGCAAGATGATCCAATGCCAATCTTGTTTTTTCCTGATCAAAGTAGCTGAGCGAAATAATCGAATTGATCGTATTATACAAAAAATGCGGCGTAATTTGCGCGTAAAAGGAGCGAAGCTCATTCTCCACCGCTTCATGGGCTGACTTTTGCATAAGGAGCAAGGACTCGATTCGCACCTCTAGTTCAGCCAAGTTTACCGGCTTTTGCAAGTAATCATTAGCCCCTAATTGAAAAGAAACAACAAAATCGGACAATTGTCCTGCTGCTGTTAACATAATGACCGGCAGCTCTACCCAATCCTGCTTTTGCCTGATCGTTTTGCAAACCTCATACCCCGTCATCTGCGGCATCATTAAATCCAATAGTAAGAGATCCACCTTTTCTTTCTCAATGATGTCCAGCGCTTCCTGCCCGCTGCCTACCGCAATTACGCTATAATCCAAAGAATGAAGCCAATTAATAAGCACCTTTAGATTGGTAAGCTCATCGTCTACGACCAGTATGGTATAAGGCTTTGAGCCCTTTACTCTTGTCTGAGGAATAGGTTGTTGCAGGTCCTGCACGTTCAACCTCGCCGTCATCGCTTGCTCATCCCGATCGGCGTCGTTATCCGAATACTCTAGCAGCTGCTCCTCGGTTGCCAGTGGAATCGTGAAGGTGAAGCATGAGCCTTGACCTAGTTCGGAGGTTACCTCAATATGCCCTCCTGCAGCCTCTACAATCTGTTTCGTAATACTTAAACCTAGACCAAGCCCTTCCGATTCGCGCAGCCTGGTGCTCTCTACTTGGTAGAAGGTTGTGAAAATATGTTCTAAATTCTCCTTCGCAATACCCAGCCCGGTATCCTGCACCGATATGTGCATGTGCTCTTCATTGACCCAAGCAGAAATCGTGATCGTTCCCTGCTTTGTAAACTTAATCGCATTATAGATCAGATTGAAAAAAATCTGCTTCAGCTTTTGCTCTTCCATATAGACCAGCGGCATATCATTCGGGATTTTATTGATGATTTGTACCTGCTGAGTGGGCTGCATGACATATGCAATCTCATCAAGCACTTCCTCGACAACGCGAATCTGGATCGGTCTGGATACAATCGATACTTCTCCTTGCTTGATTCGGGATACAAATGAAAGATCCTCAACCAAACCCGCCAATCTTCTGCCAACCGAATTTATTAAAATAACGCTTTCTTGCTGCTGCTTTTTTAATGGCCCTTCTACGCCCTCCATCAGCGATCGGGATAGATTAATAATGCCGTGGAGCGGCGTTCCAAGCTCATGCGAGGTTTTGACAAGGAATTCATCCTTCATGCGGTCGAATACGAGCAACTCGCTGGATAACTCCTCAACCCGTTTAAAAGCCTGTTGGGAACGATGGCTCATTAATAGCGCCAAGCTAATAACCATAATCAGGAATAAAAGCAGAGTAGGCGTTTCGATGTCGACCTCAAACAAGAGGACGGCTACGAGCAGACAGCCGTAGGCCGCAAAGGTAAAAACGACCGTCAGCACATAATGGGACTCATCGGTTTTTTGTTTATAGGCTTTAATCAACATGATCAGGATGTATACAAAACCAATACCCGTAGTCAACGAGACAATGAATTGGATAACCGAAAAAGGAACATATTCCAGTAGATTCGTTGCTGCAAAGAACACCGTTACGGCCAAGGCTTGAATTCCGAGCAACCAGCTTAATGCCGTCACGACTTTTTTGCTGGCAATCATATTGAAAAAATGATACACAAATTGGAGAAAAAAGAGCACGAACAGGGTAAGCGCAACAGCCTGTATGTTGATTTGGGCCAATGGACCGAGCTCGGGAAATAGTAAGTAGATCCATCGTTCATTAATTGTCGAAATATGTACAGCCTGCGCCAGACAGAACAGACTAAAAAACAGCTCATACCTGAATTTTCGTTTATGCTGCAAATACGATGTGAAATAAATAAATGCAAATAGCAAATAGCCCGCAATAAGGAAAGCTTCAATAAATTTTTCTCGGCCCTGCAACGCTAATATTTGATCGGCCAGACCGAAATCGAGCGAGCTGACGATCCCTCCAACGGCATAATCGTGATTGGCAACCTGTATAACAAGCTCCAGCTGTTTATTGCTGCTCTGCTCCAGGACGACATACTTTTTAAAGTCGAAGCGATAGTCCAAACTGCTTTTGGAAGGAACGCCCGCGGAACCAAGCTCTTCTCCGTTGATATACACCTTGTTTGCATTTCGAATCGTATTTAGCTTGACCCCGTAACGATCGTCCTCTGGAACATGTATGAGCAAACGATACGTGCCGGTACCGAAAGGCGTTGCTTTTTCTGCTATATAACCGTCCCAGGCTCCAGGCACAGAGATAGATCGATGTATGCCCTGATACGTCCCAAACACATCCTCGCCAGGCTTGGGCACGATTAACTCATTGGGATAGAAGTCCCATTCGCCGTCAAGCGGAATAATCCGTTTATCCTGAGGATTCCATTGCTGCAAAGAAAGAACGCCATTCTCTGCTTGGAATGAACCCGTGTCGAATACGTGAAGGGAACGTAATAAAAAATACGTTGTCAATAGAACGCCAGCCATAATCAAGGTAAACAACTTTCGATTAAGCAATTACCCCAATCCTCTCCGTAAAACCGCTTGACCTCCTGTTTAGTATACTTTACTAGTCTTATCGCGTTCAATATAACAAACAGTATCCCCGCTAGGAGAAAGGGCTGAATAAAGACCCAATCTATATTATATATAATATATTACATAAAATATATATTGCATCATATTTAATCTATCTGGTAGTATATAAACGAATTAATAAAAACAATGGTAAGAACAGGAGGGGTGAGTTTATATCGAGGGCGCTTATAAAAATATGACAGCGGTTTCATTTTGAATTCAAGCTGCAATAAATCCGAGAACGAGGAGATGAACGATTTGTTGAAAAAGCCGATTTCATTGATTTGCTGTTTTATTCTCGTATTATCCCTGTGTCAAAACCTTGCTTTCGCAGCCGCCTCCGGGGCTGAAAGCCCGGAAGGGTCCGAGGAGCTGCCGGATTTCCTTGTAGACGTGCCTGATAGTGATTGGGTGAAGTTCGAGGAGGATGAGTTCATTCTTTATGATCCGGCGGTAAGCGTCGATGACAGCAAGGCAACAAATCAGAAGGCCGCGCAATTAGCCGGCAATAAAATAGATTGGGCGATACAGCTGCATAGAGCGAGCCTCCCTCAAGAGGGTCAGTGGAAGATTTATGCGCATGCGCGGATTGATCGTGGATCGGCAAACGCGGGAAATGCGTTTAGCTACGGTATTTATCCGCCCTATGAGAATTCGGCGACGATGAAATTTTCATCCTACGCGGATGAGGAATATCATTATGTTGAATTCCCATGGCTATACGAATATGATTCCAATTTGGCTTATCAATATTTGTATTTTTCTACGGCCAACACTTCCATTGAAAACTTGTATGTGGATCATATCATTGCAGTCAAGTATACGCCCGACGAACAGCTTCCGGATTTTTTGACCGGCGTGCCGAAAAGCGATTGGCTAAAAATAGAGGAGGATCAATTCGCTCTGAATAACCCGGCGGAAGTTGTCGCGGATCAGGGGGCCGCAAATCAAAAGTCTGCACGGCTAGCCGGCAATGCCGAAGGGCCGGTCATACAGGTGCCGGGATTGGCGTTGCCTGCCGAGGGTCAGTGGAAAGTTTATGCCCATATACGGATTGAACGCGGAACGGCGCAAATGGGGGATCCGTTATTAAGCTACGGCATATCTTCGTCAAATCCACAGTCGGGACAAATAAGTCTTACGGGCTCTACGGACGAGGAGTATCATTACATCCAGTTCCCCTGGTTATATGAATATGATCCCAATGAGGAGTCCCAGGCGATTTGGTTTTCTACCCAGGATAGCACAATTGCCAATCTGTATGTGGACCGGATTATCGCTGTCAAATACGAGCCTGTCATGCCGGTAGAAAAACCGGATTTTCTGAGCGGCGTGCCCGAGAGTGATTGGGTAAGCATGGAGGAGGATCAATTCCAGCTCACCGCTCCGGCTGAAGTCGTCGGAGACGCGAAAGTATGGAATCAAAAAGCGGTTAAGCTGCCCGGAAATACGAGCATCCAGGCGATTCGGCTGCATGCGCAAGCAATGCCTTCCACGGGCAAATGGAAGCTGTATGCCAATGTTCGCATGGAAACGGGATTGGCATCGGGGACAAACGCATTCCAGGTCGGCATCTCCTCGTCCAAGCCAAACGAAACGCCGATCAGCCGAGCGCCCCTGGCGGACGGCGAATATCATTACGTCGAAGTGCCCTGGATTTATGAAGCCGATCCGCAAGATGAGCCTTATCTGTATATCCATACGGGGGACGCCCTCATCGAAAACTTGTACGTGGACCGGGTTATCGCCGTGAAATACGAAGAAAACGAAACGGAGCCCGTAACGATCGTGGATAGCGGCACGGCTCATGCCGTCATTGTTTATCCCGAACAAGCGGAGCAGCAAATCGTTAAGGCAGCGCATACCTTGCAGAACTATATCGAGCAATCGACAGGGGTCAAACTGCCCGTGATGTCCCGCGATTGGGCTTTGACAGACCCGAGTGGCGCCTCTCGCATCCATGTAGGATACAGCATGGAGGCCCGTCATCGGGATTTGCTTGACCCGATGAAGGATGATGGTTACATCATTGATGCGCAAGGCTCCTCCATTACGATTATCGGGCCTACGGAGTGGGGCACGGAATTCGGCGTCTATCGTTTCCTGGAACAGTTTGCAGGCGCGGTTTGGCTGCTGCCGGGTCCCGATGGCGATGATGTAGTTCGGCAAAGCACGATTGATGTGCCAGCGGGACTTATTCAAGACGAGCCTGCCGTCATCGCGCGTCATTTCTTCGGCACGGACGAATCATACGGCCTACATATTTATGCCGAATGGGCACGACGCAATGGCATGCATGACAGCTTGAGCTTTCATCATAATTTAAGCACGTTATTCGATCCTAGCGTATTCAGCGACCATCCCGAATATTATCCGGGCGGCGTACTGCCAACGCATCCGTATGAATGGCAGCCCTGCTTCAACGATGATACTGCATCGGCAGCGGTGGGCCGCATCGTACAATACTTCGAGGCTAATCCCAAAGCGATTTCCTATTCGCTCGGGACGAACGACAGCATTCATTATTGCGAGGCAAATCCGAATCACCCCAATTATCCCAATAAGACCAACTCCATGGGCCGAGTCGATATGTCCAATATTTACTACGCCTGGGTCAACAAAGTGGCGGAAGGCGTTACGGAATACGACAACGGGAAGTTTGCGGATAAATATTTCGGGCTGCTCGCCTATTTAAACGTTATTGATCCTCCGACAGGGTTTACCCTGCACGAGAATGTCGTGCCGTATATTACGGTTGATCGCATGATATGGGGAGATGATGATGCGAAAGCGGTTGATCATGCTTTAACCGAAGCCTGGACGGCAGTCGCATCCAATATCGGATTCTATGATTATATTTATGGCTCGTTATACCATGTGCCTCGTCTCTATATGCAGACAATGGCGGAAGTCTATCAATATGCGAGTGATAACAAGGTAATCGGACACGTCGGAGAATTGTTCCCCAACTTCGGGGGAGAAGGTCCGAAACCATGGGTTATGGCTAAGCTGCAGTGGGATCCCGATCAAGACGTAGACGAGTTGATGCACGAATGGTTCGTGAGAGCCGTGGGCGAGGATGCCGCTCCTTATATGGCCGACTACTACGCTATCTGGGAAAACTTCTGGACCCATCGCATTTTCGAGACGGATTGGTATTTGAACTGGGCGAATCAGGATGTCAAAACAAACTTCTTGCCGTTTCTCGACTATCGTTATCTGGAAGACGTAACGGAGGAAGAATTGGCAACCGCGCGCGCATTGATGGAACAGGCGGTCGAGAAGGCAACGGCAGGCAAGCAAAAGGTTCGGGCGGAGCTGATGATGCAGTCGTTCGAATATTATGAAGCAACAGCGCTTTCCTTTCCGAGAACTTCGGCTGAAGTACCGGCCGACGAAGATGAGGCCAGGCAGGATCTTGCGTTCATCAAGAACAGCTACGCGTATGCCCAAAAACGCGTGGACCTTCGCGAGTCTTTCAGAGGCGATCCCATCTTGGAAATGTCGGATTATCTGGACGCGGCGAAGTGGGATGGCATTCAATTCAAGATGATCGACGCTTTGCTGCGGTATGTGAAAAACAACCCCGAGGTTGCAGACGTAGCTGAAGAACTGCGTTCCTTCCTGGAACAAATCGGCCATAAGGAATACAGTGCGACGGCAGTCGAAACTTCGGCAAGCAAGCAGGATATCCTGAACTCGCTCGACTTTGCTTCCGGTCCTTGGACGGATGCCAAGCCGTTCTCCGATTTCCTGGTGATGAGCCAACGTACGCCTCCTCCGGTTGACACCCGTGCGTATTTACTGTGGGACGAGGATTACCTGTATGTCGGTTACGAGAATATCGATAGCGAAATCATGACCGATAAAGCGAAGATCAGCAATGAAATTGTCAACGGCTGGTGGAAGAGCGGGGGAGACGATTCGGTCGAAACCTTTATCGCGAAAGATAATGCAAGCTCTTATTACGGCTATATGACAAATCCGCTCGCCAAAAATTTGATCTATCACTTGGAGCCGAAATCCAGTCCAGCGTTTCAATCGGAGCTGCGAATCGAGAGCAATGCCGCCATTAATCAAAACGGCTGGAACGTGGTGCAGGCCATTCCTTTCGACATGATCGGCGTCGATCCCAATGAAACCGAAAGCCTGCTCGGTCATTTCTTCCGGAATTATCACGGTCATTCGGTGTTTATCGGTTGGGCGGGAAGTCAGCCGTGGCGCAGCGATCAGTTCCATCCGATTTACTTGCAGCCAAAAGGCTCGCCTCACGAACCCGGCTCCGGAGATCCGACAACGACAGGGCCGAGGAAACCGGAAACGTCTATCGCCAATGCAGAGATCATCATTAACGGCAAGCCGGAAAAATTGGGAACGGTAACGACCTCAAACCGGAATGGTCAGGCCGTCGTCACTATCGTTGTCGATCGGGACAAGCTGGAAAGCAACCTTGCTTTGCAAGATCAACCGGTCAAAGTGACGATTCCGGCTCAAGCCGATGCCGACGCGGTGATCGCTGTACTCAATGGTCAATCGATTAAGCATCTGGAGAACAAACAAGCGGTTATAGAAATCCAAACCGGACGTGGAACGTATACGTTGCCTGCGCAACAAATCGACATTGATGCGATAGCGGCCAAGCTAGGCAAATCGGTTTCACTAAACGACATCCGGATTCAGATCGAAATCGCTTCTTCAACAGCCGATATGATCCGACTGGTCGAAAGCGCAGCGAGCCGGGGCATGTTCGAAATCGTCGTGCCGCCGATCGATTTCACCGTCAAATATAGCTATGGGGATACGACGTATGATGTTGCGTCCTTCGAATCGTATGTGGAACGTATGATTGCCATCCCGGAACAGGTCGACCCCGACGATGTCACGACGGCCGTCGTCGTCGATTTAGACGGAGAAGCGCGTCATGTGCCGACCGCAATCGTGCGGATTGACGGCAAGTATCATGCAAAAATAAGCAGTTTGACCAACAGCACGTACGCACTAATCAAACATTCGATCAACTTCCGCGATACGCAGAGTCATTGGGCGAAAGCGGCGATTCAAGACATCGGCTCGCGCATGATTATTAACGGAGTCGGCAATCAGCTGTTCGATCCCGATCGGGCTATTACGCGCGCCGAGTTTGTCGCAATCATGGTTCGCGGTTTGGGAATCAAGCCGGGTAACGGGGCATCGACATTCTCCGACGTCAAATCGACGGATTGGTATGCAAGCGACGTTCGTGCGGCTGTCTCTTACGGCTTGATCAATGGACTCGAAGACGGAACTTTCCGGCCGAATGACAGCATCACTCGCGAACAAGCCATGACGGTCATCGCCAGAGCGATGTCGATCACCAACTTGAGGGCAAAGCTCCAGTCCGAGACTCCGGAGGAGAAGCTCAAGCCTTATCAAGATGCTGCCACCGTCGCCCAATGGGCGAGAATCAGCATCGCCGAATGTATCGAAGCAGGTATCGTATCCGGCAGAAGCAGCCACTTCCTCGGCCCTAAAGCAGCAATGACAAGGGCGGAGGTTGCCACGATCATTCAAAAGCTGCTGCAAAAATCGGAACTGATCTAAATCGGAAAATCAAATAACGAATAAGGAGTTGTTGAATATGAACCAGATAAAGAAATCAACTCTATTCCTGACGATTTTTTTGGCTGTCTCTCTATTGTGGAGTTTCGAAAAAACCACGGCATCCGGCGCGGATTTTGTAATAGAAGAGAATCAATTTACTTATTACAATGATGGTTTAACCGTGACGGACACAACCGCGCGAAATGGTTTTGCGGGTAAAATGATAAACACAAGCAATAATTGGAATATCTCGCATAATCGCATGGATTTTAGTGAATTGGAGCCCGGGAAATCCTACGATGTCTTTTTTCGGGTCAAAGTGAATCATGTGCCGGCAAATCCCGCAGGGGATGCATTTTCGTTCGGAGTCTGGGATAACACTTACGGCAATTTTATCATTCCGCAAAAGTCCGTGCCTTTAAGCCAAACGCAAGACATGGTATGGAAAGAATATCGTGCGGGGACATTCGTGCCGAATTTAAGCGTAAATCAACTTGTTTTTTTTGTGGCAGGAACCAATAACGCGAGCCAGGCCTCGGAAATCTACGTTGACGAAATCATCCTGAGACCGCACGATTCCATTGTAATTCAGGACAGCAGCTTTATTCTCCATAACACATCAGTGTTGACTTCAAGCGCGCTGGCTTCCGATAATAGCGCGGCTATTCTATACAATGGAGCCGGGGGCAACTGGAATATTCAAGCGCCGATTGACGGCTCTAAGCTTCGGAATGATGAAACCTATGATATTACTGCAATTGTACAGATCGATCGAACGGACTGGCATTCTTCGACAGGCGATATTTTTGGCGTTGTTTTGTATGACTCGACGACTGCTACCTATATTGTGCCACCAAAGGTGTACAGTACGGCTAGCTTGGAGACGCAAGATAAGTTTAAATTTTATTACGGAATCAAAATTAACGCCGCGCCATTATCTCTTGATCCAACCCATATTTACCATGTCAGCTTCTATCAAGTAAACAACGCTTCCCAGTTTCCTTCCATTAAGGTAGATCTGATTTCGATAAACGAATCGCAAATCAATGATAATCCAGACCAGCTCATAAAAGCGAAGCCGTATAAGATCTCCCCGGGAAACCAGGACGATCTTAACGATTCCGCGGGAATAACGTATACGCTTTCTGCACCTCAAAACATAAGCGCAAAGATCGTCGATAGCAGCGGCAGTCTGGTTAAAACATTGGTCAGCGGCGCTAACCAGAGCGGTACGGTAAAACTTTCGTGGAACGGCAGAAATAACGCAAATGCAATCGTGCCCAATGGGATGTATACAGTCGTTGTCAGCAATGCCAGCGGGGATTTGTATAAAAAAAATATTCAGGTCATTACCGGATTATCCTTAAATGCTCCTAATGCGCCAGAGCCTTTTGTAGCTCGGGGAACATGGTTCGAGGGAGGAGAAATTCCGTATCAATCTTCCGCCAGAATCTCCTATTTAAACAACAGCTTTCAGGATCTGAAGGATGCCAATATGAATGTTGTCAGTATCGCCAACTGGAATGGACCCGCCGCGCTTTATACAGATACTTTAGATAGGGCAGCCGCTTATGATATTAAGGTGATGGCCTTTCCGATGGCATACAGCACGTTATACAATCCGACGCTGGCGAATGATGAAGTCGCTTTGTATAACGAGATAAACAATCGAATTTCTCCCATTAAAAATCACTCTGCATTATACGCGTACGTACTGAAAGACGAGCCGATGGACCTGGATATGGATCATGCGAATTTATTGAAAAACGCCAAAAGAATAACGGAATCGATTGACCCCAACCATCAAGCCTTAATAGACTATGTGGCTCCGGAGTATACGGAATTCCACTACGGAGTCCAACAAACGCAGACGTTATTAACCGATCCATACGGGGCGGCTTTGGGGTATCCGGTCGGGGATTTCACCCATTACATGAACCACCCCTATTATTCGAACATTGATTATAAACCCTATCTGGACTTTCTTCACATGCTGACCAAAAAAGATATTCAAAACCGTGCTCCATGGTGGACGGTCATACAGAATTTCGGGCATGAGCCGACGGGGTTGCGAGACCCCATTGCGGCCGAAACAAGGGCAATGACCTATCTCAACATTGGACACGGATCCAAGGGATTTCTTTACTTTATTTATCAAACGGAAAGCTTGTGGGAAGGGATGGTCGACGAGCATTATAACAGGGGGCCGAAGTTCACTACCGTTCAAACTTTATTTGATGAAATAAAAACGCTGGAGCCTACTATCTTATCCATGACCAAAATTGCGAATGTCGCCACAACGATCGGAGGCGGCAATACCACCAGTTCGGCACATCCCCATGCAGATGTAACCACTCACGAAAATCTTGCTACGGGAGATAAGTACTTGGTCGTTGTCAATCATGATTGTTTAAACATTGCTAATGTCACGATCAAAATCGATCGGGCAAAGCTTGGCATGAATATTACTGAAATAAGAGATTCGCTCACCAACGCCGTCATCCCGTTTACGACTTATCCGGACCGTTATGAAATAAGCAGCCTGCCTTTTGCGGCCGGGGACGGAAAGATACTCAAATTGAAGAAAGATACAACCCAAACGGTTTACGTTGGGCAAGACATCGATTTGAGCATGTTCGGAGGGGCTACTAAAAATAATGTTGACGTATCGGCATCGGATGGAAAAACAGCCGTTAAGGTAGTCGGAGCTGCAAACGGATGGGATATGCAATGGTTTTGGAATAAAAACCAGCTTGTTCCGGGTGCAACATACGATCTCTATGCGGTAGTTAAGATCAAATATGCCGACGACTTGAACTACGACGCAAACGGAAAACCCCAATTTGTAACTCCGTCAGGAAACGCGTTCTCCTACGGAGTATATGATGCAACTACAACGTCGTATCCATTCGGAACACAGACAATGCCGGCTGCCGCAATGGAAAATATGTTATGGCATACGATCAAGATCGGATCGTTTGTTCCTTCTCAAACCAACAATCAATACGCTTATATCTGGCCGGCGGATAATTCCTCAAACGTGTACGCGGTATATGTAGATAAACTCTATTTTGTGAAACAGTAGGCGAGCATTGGTTGCGGCGTCAGTCGAAATTGCGATATTTGATTGAGGCGGCCGGGCGATTCGAATATGATGAAAGGAGAATGTTTTAGGGTTATCGCCCCAAGGAGGCCAAGATGAACGAAGCAGCTTTTGATATGAAGTTATTTGAGAGCTTTAAGCCGGGGTTAACATCGTTCTGTTACCGAATGTTGGGATCCATGGATGATGCGGACGATGCCGTTCAGGAAACCAGCATTCGGGCCTGGCAAAGCTGGAGCACGTTTAGGCAGGATTCCTCCATTAAAACATGGATCTACCGCATAGCGTCGAACTTATGCCTGGACAAGCTGAGGCAAGCCAAACGCCGATCTCTTTCCGTTGACCGATCCGGCCCGGCGGTTGCCATTGTCGAACCTGTCGAAATGCTGCCAGACTCGTCTTGGATTTGGCCTTCGCCCGATTTTGGAGAAAATCCGGAGGATATTCTCGTTCGCAAGGATACCCTCCAGCTCTGCTTTATCGCGCTCTTGCAAACATTGCCGCCTCGTCAACGTGCGGTTCTTATTCTAAAGGACGTATTCGAATGGTCTTCCAAACAAATTGCGGAAACGTTGGGAATGTCGTCGGCAGCGGTCAACAGCGCCTTGCAACGAGCCAGAGAGACGATGGACCGAACGCAGCTTCGTTCCGAAGAATACAGCAAGATGGATGTCCATCCCGATCCTGATCTCCTCTCCAGGTATGTGGAGGCCTTCGAACAATTCGATATCCATGCGCTGGTGTCGCTGTTTCAGGAGGAAGGATGCATGTCCATGCCGCCTTTCGCCATGTGGATAAGCGGTCAGAACGATTTGTCCAAGTTTTTTGCGCTTACGCGCTGGCATTGCGAGGGGTCCAAATTTTTGCGGACTACAGTCAATGGAGGTTATCCCGCTTTGGCGCAGTACGTACCGAGCAAGGAGGCATCCGTGCTGGTTCCTTGGGGCATCCATGTAATTGAAATGAGGGATCGTCGAATCCTCCATGTTCAAAATTTCATTAATGCAAAATTATTTACCCGATTAGGACTTCCGGAACAAATAGACCGATGAATATGGCGATCTGCATTCGTCTATATAAGGGAGAAGCAAAAATTCCCGTAAAGAGGTGTCCTTTTCAATGGAAACAAGCAATCAGACGAAAGTAACCGTAGAGACCGTCGTTCAAGCCCCTGTGGCAAAAGTATGGAGTTATTGGACCGAGCCGGACCACATCACGAAGTGGAATCAACCTTCGGAGGATTGGCATGCGCCAAAAGCGGAAAATGATTTGCGGGTCGGCGGCACGTTCACTACACGGATGGAAGCGCGAGACGGCAGCATGGGCTTTGATTTCGGCGGAACTTACGACGAAGTGAAGCTGCATGAGGCGATTTCCTACACGATGGGAGACGGGCGGAAGGTGGATATTACGTTCGTTGATCAAGGCGAGACAACGAAGGTCGTTGAAATCTTCGACCCTGAGAGCACTCACCCCGTTGAGTTCCAACAGGCGGGCTGGCAAGCGATTATGGACAGTTTCAAGCGATATACCGAAGCATCCGAGGCATAAGTCGGGGCGCCCATCTGGGCGCCCTTTTTCTTTAACGTTGTAAAGGCGGGAGGGATGCCATAAAATGAAAGGAGCGAAGGCTACGCTGACTCAGGGGGAGGTGTATCCGTTGAAATTCGACGAAATACGGGAATACCCGCTATTGATAGAATTAGAGCAAGGAGATTTGCAATCGATCTATCCCTATTTAACGAAACATACGTTTACTGACGGCATGATTATTCTGAAGCAGGGGCAATCGAGCGAAGTATTCCATATCGTGTTGTCCGGCAAATTGGATGTGTACCTGGAGAATGAAAAAAAGATTCTCGTAGCGAATTTGGAGCGAGGACATTTCGTTGGGGAAATGTCCTGTCTGACGGGGAAAACGGTAAGTGCTACCGTAATGGCTGTCGGCACGGTAGTGACGGTAGCAATGCCGCGGCAAGGGTTGCTGTTATTGATGGACCGGAGCACTACGTTCCGACAGCATATGACCGAAGCGATGATCAAGCGCATTCAGGAGTCCAACGACCGGGTGGCGGAGGAATATACGAGAAGCCTCGCCGTCATGCGGGAGCTGGAGCTGGAGCGGCAGGCGCAATATGGACCGTTGGTTGGCAGCAGCAAATTTATGCATGGGCTCCGCAGAGACATTACAGAATGTGCTCGGCGGGAAGACCCGGTATGTATCGTGGGCGAAAAAGGCGTCGGCAAGTCGCATGTCGCATACGAAATTCATCGATTGTCCCGGCGCGCCGAATATCCAATCGTAAGCATGGACGGGACAAACTTCCTTCAAGAGGATTGGGATATGAAAGCGCGGGCGGCAAGAGAAGGAACCATCGTACTGGAAAATGTGGATTCGATGCCGCTGGAATTGTTAAGTCGATTGCTCCAATCCTCAGGAGATATGCGCATTCTCATGACAGCCTGCGACAAACCGGATACCCGTGCACTAGAGGTAAAGATGATTCCGCTCAGGGAGCGAAAGGAGGACATCCCCGAGCTCGTCCATGCGTTTTTATTGGCCGCGGGCTCTGATGATCCGCAGGAATTGATCTCCCATGACGCGATGAATATGATGACGGTCTATCCGTATCTTGACGGCAATGTCCAGGAACTGAAAACGGTCGTGCAAGAAGCGCATGTTGTCAGCGGCAATCGAATGATCCTTAAGCGTCATCTGCGATTCGGAAGGAACCGCGAGCCGGGAACAAGACCGAGGATCGGGCTTGCGCTGGGCAGTGGCGCCGCGCGGGGAGCCGCGCATGTTGGCGTTATTAAGCTGTTGGAGCAAGAGGGCATTCCCATCGACATCATTGCAGGAACAAGCGTTGGGGCATTTATTGGGGCGTTATACGCAGGGGGGCAGCCTGTTTCCGCGTTCGAGAAGGTGCTGCCAACCGTTCGTTGGGGGCAGCTTGTTAACTTTGTGATGCCTCCGAAGGCGTTAGTAAGCAATCATCCAATGGCCCGTTTTGTTGAAAAATATATCGGCCCTGTCAACTTTGAGGACTTGCCGATTCCGTTTGCCGCAGTAGCTGCGGATGCGGTGAGCGGCGAAGCGCACATTTTCAATAAAGGCAGAGTCTCCCATGCGATCTGCGCTTCGACGGCGATTCCCGGTTTCATCAAGCCGGTTCAGTATCAGCAACGCTACCTGGTGGATGGTGCGGTGGTCCATCCTGTGCCTGTTGCGCTAACCAAAAGCATGGGGGCCGACGTGGTGATCGCCGTTGATTTGAGTACGCCGGTGTTAGGGGAACCGAAAAGCTTTTTAGTGGCGATCCTCAACACGATTGAAATTATGAGCCGAAAAATTATTTCGGAAGAAGCGCAAATCGCGGATGTCGTGCTTAGGCCCGAAATTACGACAAATCAGGTATCGTTTAAATTGTCTAACCATAACATGGCCATGGGCGAAAAGGCAGCGCGGGAAGCGTTAACGATAATACGAAGCAAGCTGGTTGAAAGGTGAAAAGCTATTTAAAACACGATCAAGGTGAAACGGCTGTCGCCGTTCTTTGGCGGCGCAGTAAGTTTCATTCCAAGAAATAGAGGCCAAGTATAGAAGAACTTATACTTCCCTATATTTTAAGAAAGGGTCATATCTGGCGTGGCTGAACAGGCTGCCGGAGGATGGCCCTTTCAAATTATGGCTCGTACTGGAGGCTTTGAAGATGAATCTGCAGCTATTACGAAATTTCCCGCTCTTCGAGCAACTTGATGATGAATATTTAACTGAAATTTCCAAGTTATGCAGCAAACGCGTATATACAAAAGGCGAGTCCATTTTCTTAGAAGGCGATGAAGGAGATGAACTTTATCTGGTTATATCCGGAGTTATTCAAATTTATCAAGATAATCACTCCAGGGATGTGGTTCTTTCTATTTTTAGAGAAGGAGATTTCTTTGGAGAGATGGCTTTGCTGCAGAATGAAAGAGTACGCTCTGCTTCGGCGAGGACAATCGAGAAGTCTACTTTATGCATTTTGAAAAAACGCCATTTCATTCCTTTAGTCAATAGCAAGCCTGAAATCCTTATCGGTATATTGGGAACGGCTTTGGATCGTCTGCGCGATGCCAATAAATTAATCATGGACTTGACCATTCACGACGTACGCACGCGTATTGCCCGCATGTTGCTGCGACTAACAGAACAACATGGAGTACCCTCAGCGGATGGTATTTTAATTGATTTGAAGCTAACGCATCAGCAATTGGCGGATATGACAGGAACGGCACGCGAAACCGTGACAAAATTGTTATTGGAATTACAAAACGAGCAATTGATACGCAATGATCAGAAAAAAATAATTGTGTGCAACCTGGATGGACTGAGAAATATACTTGACGTTAATTGAGTTGAATTGGGAATCAGGATGGTAACTGTTAGGATATTACGATTGGAGGGGAAAAGGTTGCACACGAAAGAGAGCCTGCAGAAGCAATTAGATCAGCTAGGTATTGATGCAACTGGCACGTTATTGATTCACTCGTCGATGAAAAGTTTGGGACAAGTCGATGGTGGCGCGGACACGGTCCTGGACGTGTTGTCCGACTATATGAAGGATGGTCTGTTAGTGTTGCCCACTCATACATGGTCGCATATAAATGCAGAGAATCCGAGGTTCTACGTGGAGGAGTCGCCGGTTTGCGTCGGCATTTTGCCCGAACTTTTTCGCAAAAGGCCGGGCGTGGCGCGTTCATGGCATCCCACTCATTCCGTGGCGGCGCTGGGGAGAGATGCACATGCATTTACAAACAGCGACCATCATTTCGATACTCCATGCGCCAGAGGCTCCAGTTGGGGGAAGCTGCTTGACCGGCAAGCAACGATTATGTTGGTCGGAGTCGATTTAAAGCGCAACACCTTTATTCATGGGGTCGAGGAATGGGTGGATATATCCGGAAGACTAACGGATGACCACCAGATGCTGTATACGGTTTTGTCCGACGGAACCGAAATCCCTGTGCCTTCCCGCAGACATTGCGGGTTATCGTGGTCCGAGCATTTTTGGAAAGTGGACGAAGTGCTTGAACGCAAGGGAGCGATGTATAAAGGGCTGTTGGGCGATGCCGTCGTTAGAGTATGCAATGCAGCTTTGGTGGCTGAGGTCATTACGGACATGCTCAAGGATAATCCGGATTTATTTTCGGATAACAATCCTTTGCCAGCGCGTATCGACACGGCCGACAATCTATGATATGGTGAATGAAACCCATAGGCATTCCACTCTTCGGAGTGGGGTGCCTTGGTCTGTATTTACGGGTTTTTACATTTAATGTATGTCTATCTATCCGAAAGGACATGGAGGTTGTGATGCTATGTTTCTCTATTTATCCCCGTGCCGGGGAGGTTCAACCGCTGCTATTACAGCGCTAAAATCACTCATGTAAAGGAGAGGTAGAGCATGGCTGCATGCATTCATACAGAAAGACGTCCGAGATTGAAATCTTCCGGACTGCGGAATTTACGTCGGGAGGGACGTTTACCCGGGGTTGTATTCGGAAAAAACGCAGATAACGAAATCATTCATATATCCACCAAGCAATTTGAAAAATGGTTAAAGAAAGGCGGCTCCGGCTTTATCGAGCTTAAGCTGGCAGATGACTATTCCCTGACGGTATTGCTGGAGGACCTTCATCGCAACCCGGTGACCGGCGAGCTGTTGCATGTCGATTTCCAGCTTGTTCAGTCGGGCGAAGTTATTCGTACGAAGCTTCCGGTAAAGCTATTGGGTAGCCCTATTGGAACAAAGTCGGGGGGAGTCGTGCAGGTCGAGGACCCGTATGTGGAAGTGGAGGCTTTGCCTAAGAACTTGCCGTCCGTGGTCGAGCTCGACATCAGCGCGATGGAAATCGGAGAAACGTTGTTCGTAAAAGACCTGAAATTACCGCCCGAAGTGACGGTCATATCCGGGGATAACGAAACTCTCGTATCCGTATTGAAGCCTTAATGCTTGGATGCTAAGTGAAAGAAACCAAGGAGCTAAGCGGCTTGTTCTCGCTTAGCTCCTTGGTTTTTGGCATCCACTGCTGCTTTCTTGAGCAACGTGCTGAACGTGACGATTGGTTTCGGCTTCGTTACACGCCAACTATTGTGAATTTATTCACAAATTGATCAAATGTTACCCCTCAACTTTATGATTTAAATCACAATGTCAATCGTTTTTACATTCTATAATAAAGACATCAACAAGAAGCAATCATCAATCGAAACCAACGAGGACGGTGATCCTGATGAATCATATACAACGATCTCAACCATCAGCGAGATTGAAGCTAATCTAACGCCATACCGCTACTAATAATGAAGAACGGGAGTGAGTTTCATGTTAAAATTTTGGAAAGAGCATAAAATCGCCGGTATTCTAGTCACTATTGTTCGCTTCGTGGTTGGGTTCGCATGGTTAGACGCTGGATGGCATAAAATTACGGGAGCAACGCCTTTCGATGCAACGGGTTTCCTCAACGCGGCCGTAAACAACCCGGTGCTTGATAAAGCTACAGGTGAAGCGGTTTACCCGACCTACACTGCATTTGTAGAACACTTTGCATTACCGAACGTTGGATTTATTAACGTCGCTATACCATGGGGAGAATTTCTGGTAGGACTTGGACTCATCCTTGGTACACTAACGCTTACCGCCGCATTCTTCGGAGCCTTAATGAACTTCATGTTTATGTTCGCAGGTACCGTAAGCACGAACCCGTGGCTTCTGCTTCTTGGATTGATGGTCATCTTCGCCGGCACGAACGCTGGCCGCTTTGGATTAGATCGTTACGTCCTTCCGCTTATGCACAAAGGACTTGATCGTCTCTTCCATCGCAAACCCAAAAATCCGACAACAGATGCGGGACTGTTAGTTAAATAAACCAATACCGAAAAACTTCATCGAAAAAAAGGACGATCAGAGCGCTGCCTCTGATCGTTCTTTTTGCTTATTGATTTGAGTAAGTACAGGGCTAGCGGAATAGGCTTTGTTGTCTTCTAACCGCTGTGCTTTCCTCTGGTGCATATTGTTCCGTATTAAGGCAAAGATAATGAGCAGCGTACCGTAAAATTCATAGTTGCTAATCTGATAGCCTTGAAAGGCCATAATGACGAAAGTGGTAATTGGAACAAAATTAATAAATAAGATGCCGTTAAGCGGCGATAGCCGTTTGATCCCTGAATTCCAGCACAGCAGGGCTACAAGCCCTGGCAGTAGTATCATAAAGGACATTTCGTATTTAATCGAAAGTATCGTGTGCCAGCCGGGAACGGGAACCAACCCAAAGGCGGAAGCAAGCATAACGATGATGAAAGACACTGCGGTTCCTAGCAAACATGTGAGTGTGGAATAGCGCAGGATCGACCAATCTCTAAATCGGCTCTCCCCCATCGAATACACGACCCATCCCACAACTCCCGTGAAAATCAGAAGCAAAGGAACAAGATGTTGCCCAGCCATCGTAAAAAATGTAAATTTCCCATTGGTAGTAACGAGCAAAGCGCCGGCGAGCGCGATACCTACACTTGTGAGCGTGTATGTATTCGGTGCTTTTTTGGTTGTGATCCACAAGAGCATAACGGAAATCATCGGCATGAGCACTTCCATAATGGAGGCGGCGATTGTCCCGGATTCCCCCATGAGCTGCTGCCCGAAGAAAATGGCCATGTTATAGACCACAAATGCCATCGTTCCAAAAAACAATAGAGTCTTGCCCTTTCCTTCCAGACGGAATGCCGCTTTCCCTTCTTTTATCCAAAGCATCACGCTAAGAATGACGGCCACGGCAAAATATCGGATAAATGAAAAATAAAATGGATCAATTTGCTGCAAAGCAATGTGTGCAACAGGAAACATCGCTCCCCATGACATACTGGCAATGAGACAGAGAATGGAACCTATGATGACTTGTTTGTTTAGCATGTGTAGTCTCTCCCTATAGAAAATCTGCCCAATTCTTTGTACATCACTCATTATAGGAAGGAGAATGGATATAGTAAAATGATTGAAAATCACTTTCATCATCATTTATAATGATACTTGAAAAACATGTTTCCATTGGAGAGCAGAGGCGAGGTTGCATTGGAGTTTAATGATTTGAGAATATTCCAGGCGGTTGCAACGCATGGCAGTGTCAGTAAAGCCGCATTGGAGCTAAACTACGTGCAATCCAATGTCACAGCAAGAATAAAGCTGCTGGAAAAAGAGCTTCGGACGCCATTGTTCTATCGGCATAAACGCGGGATGATCCTTAACCCGGAAGGAAAGCGGTTGTTGGAGCATTCGAGGGAGATCTTGTCGAGGATGGAGGAGATGGCACATCTATTCGAGGATAAGTCATACCCCTCCGGTGTCCTGGAAATCGGGATCGTGGAGACGGTGAATGCACTGCCGGACATCCTATCCTCTTATTATGGAAAGTATCCCAATGTTGAATTATCATTAAAAACCGGAGTTACCGATGACTTGGTCCAACAAGTACTTGATATGAAGCTGGATGGAGCTTTTGTTACAGGCCCCATCAGGCATCCTTTTATCGAACAGCTTGAGGTTTTTCAAGAAAAGCTGGTGCTCGTAACCAAAGGAGAAAGCTTTCGTATCGAGGAAATAACGGAAAAGCCTCTTTTGCTATACAATAAAGGTTGCGGATATCGGGAACGGCTTGAAAGCTGGATGAAGGCGGAGGGGATTATCCCGAAGCAGATCATGGAATTCGGAACGTTCGGAACGATTATAGGCAGCGTCGCCGCAGGAATAGGAATGACGATTATTCCGGAATCATCCATTACCGATCTGATTGTCAAGGGCACCGTGTTTGGTCATAGCGTACCTGAGCCTTATCATGAAATTACGACCATTTTTATTTGGCGCAAAGACTCCTATATATCGAGCACGCTACAATGCTTTATGGATGAAATTGTTTCTTTGATATAATGTGGGTACAGAATGGAGAGGAGCTGCACAATGGCGCAATCGTTGGAAGGAAAAGTAGCAATCGTAACAGGAGCGGCAAGAGGGATCGGCAAAGCGACGGCTGTCGCATTAGCGAAAGAAGGCGTAAACGTTGGCCTGGTTGCCAGGAGCGAGGCTTCCTTAAAGGAAGTGGCCGACGAATTGAAAGGGCTGGGCGTTAAAGCAGCTTATGCTACCGCCGATATCTCCTCCAAAGAGCAAGTGGAAGCCGCGGTGGAAGCTCTGAGAAGCGAGCTGGGCTCCGCCGACATTCTAATCAATAATGCGGGAATCGCGACATTCGGCACCGTATTGGATATGGACCCCGAAGAGTGGAAACGGATCATCGATACGAATCTGCTAGGCACCTATTATGTCACGCGTGCGGTGCTGCCTCAATTGATCGAGAAGTCAGGCGGGGATATTATTAATATTTCCTCTACCAGCGGATTAAGCGGAGCGGCTACCTCCAGCGCTTACAGCGCATCGAAATTCGCGGTGATCGGTTTCACGGAATCGTTAGCGCAAGAGGTTCGTCGCAATAATATTCGCGTAACGGCTCTGAACCCTAGTACGGTCGCCACGGATCTGGCGCTTGATCTCAATCTGATCAAGGAAAACAACGATTCGAAGTTCATGCAAGCGGAGGACATCGCGGAAGTAATCGTCAATCAATTGAAGCTAAATCCGCGCATCTACGTGAAGACGGCGAGTTTTATTGCTACGAATCCTTACTGAGTGTAAAAAGCAGTTCTCAACATGCTCCTAAAGAGGCCGATTTTCTACCCTGGTAGAAAATCGGCCTCTTTAAGTTCCGCGAACATATTACTGTGCAGTTAGTCCGCCATCGATAATGAATTCCGAACCTGTAGAGTAGCTAGCCTCGTCGGAAGCCAAGAACAATACCATATTCGATACTTCTTCCGGTTGGGCTACGCGCTTTAATGGAATGTGTTGAGAGAAGGCTTCTACAGCCGCTTTTGTATCTTCTTGTACAACCATTGGCGTTGCAATAACGCCTGGATGTACGGAGTTTACGCGAATGCCCATCGGCGCCAGGTTGATCGCAGCTGCTTTTGTCATGCCGCGCACTGCGAATTTAGTATCCGTGTAACCTACGGCACCGGCAACCAGGCCGTTCATCGAAGAGATGTTGATGATCGAACCGCCGCCAGCTTTCATCATCGAAGCTGCCACGGTTTTCATGCCCAAGAATACAGACACCTGATTAATGTCTACGATGCGACGGTATTCTTCTTCTGTAAGATCAAGCATATTTTTAGCCATCGTAATGCCGGCGTTGTTTACTAATACGTTTACTGGACCGAAAGCTTCTTCGGCTTTCGCGACGACTTTTGTCCAATCTTCTTGAGAGGCTACGTTTTGTTTAACGAATAGAGCATTCTCGCCTAACTCGGATGCAAATGCATGCCCCTTTTCCTCATTTAGATCGGTTAAAACAACCTTTGCGCCGTGCTCTACAAATAATTTTGCATGTGCCGCGCCCATACCTTGCGCTGCTCCTGTAATAATGGCTACCTTGCCTGATAAGCGACTCATAATAAGCCCTCCTAAAATAGATTCGCTTAAAGTGATAGTCGACTATCACTATTCACACTTACTAGTAAACAACTTTCCCGTTGGAATGTCAATCTATACGCCCGTTATTGGGATGCCCGAATATAGCGTAAAAATACATCCTTCATCATCGCAAGCTGCTTGTCCGCCGAAAGCAACGTCGAAAGAGTGGCATCATGGTTGGCCAGGCTTGATTTGAATGTGAATATGCTGAAATTCTGCACCATCGTCATGATAAACACATCCAAATCAACATCCGGTCTCAATGAGCCGTCCTGCTTGCCCTGCTCGGCCAATGTTAATAAAATTTGGGCTAGTTTACTTCGTGCGAATAAATATTCCGCATATTGCTCGGGCGATTCTGCCGCTATTTTTTCGTATAAATGATAGGACTCGAAAAACTTTGCCAAACGAAGCTGGGGATCCTTGGATCCATCTATATAATAATCCAGAATTTGTTCGATTTTTTCGTATGCGGAAATTGTTTTCTCGACAATCCGTCCTACATTCGCGGCCATTTCATCCGTAATCGCATTCGTAGCGGCAATAACCAAATACTCCTTTTTAGGGAAATAGCGAAATAAGGTTGCTATTCCAACGTCGGCAGCAGTCGCAACATCCTGCATTTGTATATTTTGCACGCCTTGCTCCAAAAATAAATCCTTTGCAGTCTGGATCATTTTTTGGCGGCGTTGTTGTTTTTGTTGTTCTCGTTTACTCATTTTCGTGCTAGGACTCCATTCTTTTTTTATACTCAATTGGGGAGAACCCATAATGTTTTTTAAATAATTGCGCGAAGTAGATGACATCCTCGTACCCAACCTTATTGGCAACCTCATAACTTCGCAGGCCCGTGTTCAGAAGCATATCCCTTGCCCTGCGCATACGCTCCTCCACGACGTACTGATTAATGGTAGAGCCCGTCTCTTGCTTGAACATCGCCGCAATTGTACTGCGGCTTATTGAAGCTAGATCGGCCAATTCCTGAATGCTTATTTTCTCAGCCAAATGTTCGGAAATATACTGCTTCGTATTCTCAATCAATCTCGAGCCTTGGCCGACGCGGACCTCTCTCATGCTGCGCATCAGGCAATGGGCCCCCTCCTCGAGACGTCTCACCGCGCATAATGAAAAATAAAAACGCAAATTCAACTTCTCCAAGACATCTTCCCCCAAGCCCAGGTCTTGGCCTTCGTCCAAATCAAAGGAAAGGGACAGCTTGGGATCATGCAGCTCCTCTATGACCGTTTGAAGCCAACACATGGACAAGGCATTGAGCAGAAAATATTGCTCGCCTACCCAGTCTCTCAGCAAGGCAAGTGTCTCTACGATCAGCATTGGCATGGTCTCAACGCGAAGGGTGCGGATATGCTCCAGCCATTGATTCATGATGGGGCGGTGATGCGGCAATCGCTTGATGAATATAGCGCTGGCATGCTGTAATCGGGATGCCGTAAGTTTCTCGATAGACTTGCTTAAGGCTCGATTGAGCTTGCTCTGGTCAACAGGCTTTAGGATGTAATCGATGGCATCAAGCTCAATGCTTTGTTTTGCATAATCAAACTCATCGTAGCTCGATACAACAATCGCTACCATCTCCGGATAACGATTGCCTAATTGAAAAATGAGCTCCAAGCCATCCATATGCGGCATCTTTACATCGGTTATACATAGATCGGCATGGTAGTCCTCCAACCATTCCAGCGCTTCAACTCCATTGGCTGCTTCGCCGCTGACAATGACGGTAGGATCAAAGCGTTCGACGGACTTGATAATACTGCTTCTAATAATTGGAGCGTCCTCTACGACTAGAACTCGCAGCATGATAAGTCTCCCCTTTTCTCCTACGGTTTCCCTGATGCCGATGCTATTGGGAATTTTATTTGTACGAGGGCCCCGCCATCATCCGGATGATTGGAGATACGTATACCCGCATCGGCGTCTTTATAATAGACTCGAATGCGATAATGTACATTCAATAGACCTACTCGCTGCATCGTTCGATAATCCGTTGGAGTGCCCGGTCTCCCAAGTATAGACTGGATGTCTTCCAGCTTGCCCGGAGCAAAGCCTTCTCCGCTATCATGAATCATGATTGTCGCGTATGTTTCTTCAAGCTCGACACGGATCTGTATTTTCATGGGCGCCCCTGTTCTCTCGAAGCCATGTTTGATACTATTCTCAATAATGGGCTGAATAACGGCCTTTAAGCAATAAATCCGCTGCATGGGATCTTCTAGCGAATAAATCAGCTCGATCCGATCGCCGTACATAATGTTCATAATTTTGATGAAATCGCCGGCATGCTGGATCTCCTCTTGCAGTGTAACCAGCTCCTGCTGGTAGTTGGATGTATAACGAAGCATATTCGACAGCGCCACTGTCGTGTCCATGATGCCCTGGTTTCCATCCAGATTAGCCATCGAATTAATCGATTCCAAAGCATTGTACAAGAAGTGCGAATGAATTTGAGATTGCAGCGCCGAGAATACGGCCTGCTGCTGAAGCAATCGCGACTCCGTCAGATTGTTCATCGATCCCTCCAATTCATCCAGCATTCGATTATAGGCTAATCCAAGCTCTGCCGCCTCATCAATACCGCCAATGGAAATTCTTTTGCTCAGATTACCCATTTGCGTCTCCTTGATCCACGATTTGAGTCTCAGTAATCGGGATGTGAGCGAAGAAGATATCATCCAAATCAGACCTATTGCAATAATGATATTGATGACTGCAACAATAATAGTGAAATCCCTTACTCGATAAACGCCTTCCGCTACATTCTCGTAGGGCACGATAACAATCGTTTTCCAGCCGGTATAGGGCAGGGTCTGGAACATAATCATTTCATTGGTTGCTTTCGAGTAGAAGGAGCCCGAGTCGCTCGCGGATACAGATGCCCAGATCGTCGGGTCAAGAGTAGTACGTTCACTGCCTGATTGAAGTAGAGTCCCGCCGTCCGGACCGCTTATTAGCGCAATGCTGTTGCGACCCAAATGGATCTGGCTCAGTATTTGCAGGATACGAGACGGATTAATATCGATCTTGATGAAGCCGCTGCTATTCCCGTAATCGAACTTCTTGGTCATCGTTAGTACTTGGGTCGCGCCTGTAGCTTTATACAGCACGGGCTGATGTACGAACATTTGAAGTCTCTTCGTTAATCGAACCTCCGAAAACCAGCTCTCCTGCTTGACCGAATAATCCAAATCCGGAAAAATGTTGCGGTCTTCCCGGAACAGCTTCTCGACTCCGTTATCATTATAGAGGGACACGGAAAGCAAATCCGGATACTGCGATTTAAAAGGAAGGACGAACTTCGTCTCCAGCCGATTCTCCATAATTAGCTGCTCGGATAGATCGTCCTTGTCTGCACGGAGCCACTGCTCGAATTCATAGCTTAAACCAAACAACAAAAAGCCGTATTCATAATCCAGAAAAAATTGATCAAGATTCAGGTTAGCTTGCTTTAAAATCTGATCGCTGAACAAACCAACATCCTGCCGGATCGTCTTCGAGCTCTCATAATAGCTGAAATATCCAATCGAGCATACCAATCCGATAACAAGCAGGAGCACCAGTACGATAAATTTCCACTTCAACGAACGGCGTATTGCGAGTATCCATCTCATAGCTATCCGTCCTATTTTTGAAGTTTAATTCGAGCGCTTCTACCGCACGAGCCTCGTACATCAACGGATAACCGAATCCGCGGCGATAACTCATGGACCTTGACGACCGGATCTATTGCGACAATGCCCGTGGCCGTACTATCGATGATAACTTCAATGATGCCTTTATTTAATTGCGTGGGGTCAGCTACGGAAAAAATTAAATCCGTATCGCTTTCTTGCAGCATGACGGATGATTTAGCGTTTACCGTCAGGCTGCCCACCGTCTTTTGCGCATCTCCCCAGAAATTAACGCCGGTTAACCCCAAGGCGCTATGCCTTACTGCATGCGCTTGCGAGCTATTCTCCAGCACTTCGAAAGCGGGATGCTCCTCCATGCGCAGGAGCCGCTCTTGGCTCGCCCCCGGCAGAATCGCATAACAATATTGGCCATCAACGGGGCGTATCCCATGCTCCAGGACTAGAGTCAAATAACCGTTGCTTATTTGATCCCTCTGTTCAATGCCGATATCGCTCCAGCTGCCGGTCCGCGTCTCGCGTATGACCATAACGGGTGTTTGCTCTGGAAAATAATAGCCTATATCGGCGCCGTTATGGAAGCCCGTCAGATGGATGGAGCGGACAGACTGCCATCTGTGCGCCCCCTCTTCCTCCGGTGTGTTGACCCTGCCATTAACCGTGGTCTGCCCGCCGCCGTCCGTATGCAACCTGCGGTTATCTACAATGGTTTCAACGGGATGATCTCCATCCATGCGGATATCCGAGCCTAGACATACAATGATTTCACCCAATAGGAACCATGATTTCCGCGCGTTTAGCGAGCGGCCCGGATGTTCGCCATGCAAGTCTGGCAAACCCTCCAACTCCATACCGGCAGCCGCAAATTTCCCTTCAAGCTCAACCCCGCCCACCCAGCTTTTTGAACTCAGCTTGCCGGCACCGTATTCCTCCGGCTTGAGACTTCTATCCACTGTCGTACCAGGCAGTCGTTGCATATCAACCGTCGGCCAGAATCCCTCACTAAATTGATCCAGATCTTGGGTATACAATTGAGTCATCCCGTGCGTAGTATGCCAGCCTTTGCGATTGACTCTCGAGATACATTCGTAAGCAGCCGTTCGAGACGAGTACATGCTGACCGAGAAGCCGTAATCGGGCTGCACATAAGCAACCCGATCCATTGCGGCATAAACTTTGGCGCTGGAAGGGCTATTCGGGGGCAACTGCCCGGCCTCTTGCTCCACTTGCTTGGCCAGCCGAATCATTCTGGGCGTCGCGTACGAATAATACCTTCGATAAGTATCCGACCGTATCCAATAGGCGACAAGTACCTTCCAACGTTCGACTTCCCTATGCGGGAATAATGGAATAGCCTCCACAATCGCATCTATTAATTGATGGCCGGCCTCATGGTCTTGCGAGTAGGACCTGGCAATTTCACGGCCTCTGCTCATGTCCATAAGAGCGCCCTTGTAGACAAGAGGGAGGAAACCTTCCTCTATCCAATGAAACAAATGGCCCGTCCGGTCATCCGTTATTTCCCACTCGGAGCCTTTCAGCCAATTTAACAGTCGTACCAGATGACTAAGGAAGGCTTTCCCGTAACCGCCATTATACGCATAACAATCGTGCTGAACAAAGGAGCCGTCCCGATGAAAGCCATCTCCTTGAGCGGAATAATCCAACACGGGCAATACTGCGCTTGTCGCGGCGGCAAGCATGGATGGTTTCCCAAGCACGGATCCTAGTATCGCGTGTACCGAGCACTTCCACAAGCGATTAGCCCCGGTTGAAGGTTTGGTACCATAATGAGCCGTGCTTGAGTAATTGTAGAAGACCGGGTCTGGCGAAAAGCGGAGGATAGCCTCCGCATGTTTGCGAATGAACGCAGGAGAGAGCTTATCATATAGCAGGACAAGGCAATCATTGATCTCGAGTGGAATGCCGATCTCAACATGCCACCAAAGCCGAAATCGACCGTAGTTGTCCGCATTGTAGTGATGAAGATGAAGCCACTCCAGCGCATCCGTAATATGATTGAATATAACAGTCTCATGGTATTGCTGACATCCTGCTGTCGCGTACGCCAGTGCCAATGCTTTAATACGCCGATAGCTTGTAAATATGGCGAGATCATATTGCGTCCCCGACAAATCCTGCCACAGGCAGCTGCGATCAGCGTGTAGATGGATGGTATCCGCATAGGATCTCGCCTCATCCGAGATCCTTTGCAACGCTAATTCGAGATCGGCGTCCGCTTCATCACGGCTGCTCACAGGGCTAGCTATAAGCATGTCCTTCCACTTCAGTCGCAGCTCCGAGCAGTTCATAACCAGGAACCTCCATTCGTGAAATCGGTTTTAGAAGTGATACACGCGCACATTATCAACATAGAAGGTACCCGGTACGGATGCTCCCGTATTTAAGTAAATTCCTTTCAGACTAGCCGCCGAATTACGGAATGAAAGATTGCTTGCCTTTATTTCGTTGTCAATGAAGAGGTCAAACGTATTGGTAGACGTCTTCGCAACAATTTTAACATGGTACCAGGTGTTGGCAGAGTAGGAAACGATATTGATCTGACTGATGCCATCAAAGGTATAGATATTGCCGACGGGACTAAAGGCTAACGTAAATGCGTTGGTCCCCGCCAGACTTCTTCCGCTTATGCCCATGCTTCCGCTCGTATTACTGCTCATCATGTCGAATTCGTAAGTCAAATCACCGGCGTACGGGGTGAAGTTCAAGGCGGCGGAGACGGCTTCAACCGAGCTGTTGTCATGCAGTCTAAGGTGTTTATCGCCAGTACTCGCCGCATCTGTAACCGTGACTGTTCCTCCCGCCGTTGTCACGGTCCAATTCGATGGCGCGGTATCGACGGGTTTATCATTAAAGTTCTCACGGATCAGATCCACAAGCGGAATCTCATTATATAACCGAGGAATCATCTTATCCGCATACCGCAGACCGAGCAGCTTCTGGCTCGCATTATTAAAGTGCGTCCCGTCTCCTACAGAAGAGGTCCCGCTGCTGGAAACCCAGTCCGATTCGTCAATATGCTGATCTATGGTTGTAAGCAGATTGTTGAAGGAGGCGCTCTTGCCAGGCAAGATTTGGCCCACGATTAGGGGCACATCCGGCATGCCGAGATCCTCCCTCAGATTCGTGACAAGCATATTGAGACTGCTCATATACGTACCGACATGACCGACATCGGATTCTCCTTGATGCCACAATATGCCCTTAAGCGTACCGGACTCCATGGCCGCAAGCGTTCTTCTGACCGCCTCCTCGTAAAGATTTGTACCGCTTCCCTTCTGCCATTGGGCCATCGTGGTGCCGCCTCTTGCATTGGAGATGATGCCGACCCCGATGTGAGGAAATTCCTCGGTAATCGCCTGGGCAAAGGAACTGCCTAAGCTATATCCATTGATCTTCGTATTAACCTCTACGGAAGAGTACCTGTTCAAGCCTTGAAGGGTAGTGATAGCCGGATAATTGGTTACCAGGCCAGCCCCTGCCGTCTCCCATTGATTGAGTCCGTTAAACAGATAGGTTCTATGAACTGCGGCAATATCTTGCGGCTCGATAGGAGCTCTCGAGGCCATATTGGACTGTCCGATCAGCAGGTACAAATGGAAATCTTCTTCCGGGTAGCCGATGGTTACGCCTGGGCTGCCGTAGAGGTCCGTACGAACAATCATGCTGGAAAAGCTGGATATGTTATAGACCTCGAGCTCATGGATGCCGAATGCGTAGGTCGCGTCCGGAGCTGAAATTTTAATATACCTGGCCGCAAGATTGTCAACGGCAATCGTTGTTGTCCGATTGGTCTCGCTAGTGGCCGGGAGTACTTGATTATAGACCTCGCTCCAACCGATATTGTCATCAGAGATGCTTACAATTAATTGATTAGCCTTCTGCCTGTATTCGGTAAGGACAATCTTATTAAACAGCTGCATCGAGCCTAAGTCCAAAGTTACGGATGCCGCTAATACCGAGGGCGTTCCGGGAGCATAGGATCTCCACATGGTGGAGGGATTGCCGTCCGTTATATAGGCTGCATCAGTTGTCCCCAGCGTTCCGCCTTGGTTAATAATCGCCGATTTTCCGAGTGCCAGATTACTATTGGCATGAGCCAAATCCTTATTCAATAAGACAACCCCCAGTAAACCCGTCCATGTCATGATAATAATAACGAGTACTTGAAAACGTTTTATCATCATCATACACCCCTTACTTGTAAATTTGAATATGATCTACATAAAAGGTGCCAGGTACGGATGCTCCGGTATTAAGATAAATCCCCTTCAAGCTTGAGGCGGAGTTTCGGAATTGAAGGTTGCTTGCCTTCAATTCGCCATTGATATAGAGATCAAATGTATTCGCGGATGTTCTTGCAACGATCTTAACGTGGTACCAGGTGTTGACCGCGTAGGTTTCAACAGGGTATTGATTGGCTCCATCAAAGGTATAGATATTGCCGCTGGGACTAAAGGCTAACGTAAATGCATTGGTCCCCGCCAGGCTTCTTCCGCTTATGCCCAGGCTCCCGTTTGTCTGTGCGCTTAGCATATCAAATTCATAAGTTACATCTCCGGCGTATGCCGTAAAGTTTGTTGCGGCGGACACTGCGGCGGCGGAGCTGTTGTCAAGCAGCTTCAGACTTTTATTCGTCCCGCCTGGGGAATTGTCAACGGTAACCGTACCGCCGGCAGTTGTCACATCCCAAGATGACGGCGCTATGCCAGTCGATCCATTATCGAAGCTTTCGTCCAGCAAATATTCGCGCGTGCTTAGAATAAGCTCCGGCGGATTCGCCCCTTCCCGGCTGGAGAGACTTGCATAACTCGATGGAATGGCCTCATACGAAAGAGCAACGCTAAGAATCCGATCTCCAGCAATCTGGGCGTTAACATATGAAGTGACATCCCACTCATAATATTGACCCGCTGCAGCAACGCTGACATTGGAGATTGCACTGCCTAGAGCAGGCTGATTATTCCATGTAAGGTCCGTTTCAACCCAATCGTCGCTTGTCTCATAGACGGTCAACACATCCTCAGCCGTTGTTGAATTCACATACACCTTCAACTTGGCGCTGCCGATCGTGGACAAATCAACGTCTGCAAGATTAAATTTTAAGAAGGACATCCGATCAAAGCTGTCGCCCGTACCGTTCTTTACAATCATTTCCGTTCGATTCCCGTAATTTACGTTAATCTTCGAAGGCTCGCCATCCACATAAGAATCGGCAGCAGGGCTAACCGTCTGTTGAATCCGCTCAGAGATGACAAGCGCGGACATATTGCTTTCCCCTTGGCGATCATCGAACGCCGTTACGAAATAAACGGAATCAATCCCTGCGTAATTAGAATCCGAATTATCGTTGAAGGTGGTTGTCTTGCTGTAGCCAATAATCTGTCCATCGCGGTAGATGGCATACGCTTCTGCTCCAGGCACTGCCGACCAGGCTAGCTTCAGGGTATTTTCCGTTTGTTTTGCAATCCTTACATTGGAAGGCGCAGTCGGGGCTGAAGGTGAAATCATCTGTACGGTAAGGGCACGTAATCTAATATCTGTTGAACCTGGTTTGCTTATCGTGACAGTCACCTTGCCGCTAACAATATCCGAAGCTTCATATTTGAACTTTACCCTATTGGTTTGAGTGATCTCATTGTATACTTGGCGGGTTCCGACAAAGATGTCATGACCAAAGTTCGGGTCGGAAGCATCCAATTGAATGTAGCCGGACGATCCTGTCGGAACGGTGATATCGATGGACAGCTCTCCAGTCGAGCTTTGCAGCCAATAGGCTTTGCTGGTCGGACTGCTGTCGCTATAGATCATAGTTCCGGGCGTGGCAATGGTGTAATCGTACCCTGTGAGCATGCTGTACTCATCCGCCGACTTGCTCCAAGGCAGCCCGGTTGCACTGTAGTCCAGGTTAGGAATTCTTGCCGCGATCTGCATGTTCAAGGCGATAGGCTGATAATAGGATGAATCACGGTGAATGTAGATACTGTCTTCCATCTCTGTATTGTATATAGAGATCCAGGCGGGATCTTCCGTATACATGCCCTTACCCCAGGTTGTTCCTACACCGTACTTCGTCTCCCAATCAAAATTAATATAATTGTATGCTTTGACGCCGGATGCCTTCAGCTCGTTAAAAAATTTAAGTCCAAGATCCGCCCAATTTTCGCTATTGCTTTCCATATAATTGGCGCCCGTTTCTCCTAACATAATAGGTTTGCTGCGGCTGACAGCGGCGGAAACGTACGAAGGTCTTGGTTCAATCGTAATTTTATTTTTGGTCCAATGATCGTATCCGAACCAATCCACATACTGATCGCCAGGATAAAAGGCGGAGATTTCCGACCACATAGGCCGTCCGCAAGCGGTCCATACCCAGGCTACATTCGTGACCCCTTCATCCTCGAAAATATGCCAGATTCTTTGGTAAGCGGCTACATATTTGGCGGCCGTAAAATTCCGGCAGTTAAATTCCGTCCCGATGCGGATAAAGAGATTAGCCGGAACCTCCTTGTACCTTCTGGCAAGCGCATGGATTTTCTCGTCTACCGTACCGGCATTGATGACGTCTAATTCCGAGTCTTCACTTCCTAGAGACTGACCGAATTGAAGATAGGCGCCAGGATAAAGGGCGGGGGCTTCCAGAACGGGAGCCGATAAATTCGTATTCAGCAATGGATCATACATGGTTACGATTGCAGGCTTGCGGTCGGGATCAGCCGTCATCATCATGGGAGCAATATTATAAGGCCGTTGACCAGCCGAGGACAGGATCTTCCCATCCGCCGGCTCGAATTTTTCCCCGAAAAAAGCCTCGGCTTGATTAGGGCCAAGAACGGGAGACAACAAACAGATACAAGAAATAAACAACATCAGCCTGGATACGATAAAGCGCTTACTTCTTTTCATTAATGATTCCCCTTTCGATTATAAAAGTTATAAGAAACAGGCGCCGATATGTAGCGGTAATCGTACATGCCGGCACCTGCGCTTACTTCATGTTATTTGCCATGTAGTTCGTTATAGCTCTCTGTAAGCTCCTTAATAAGGTCATCCCCGCCTTGCTCGCGGTACTCTTTTACGAAGGTATCAAAGTAATCGATCGATACATCGCCCAAAATGATTTTGGCGGCCGCTTCTTGGAACAAGGCGCCCGTATCCGGTTTCAGATCCGGGAATCGCGACAGGATTTTAGGATCTTGAAGCCCTGTCATGACGTCGGCCACCCCTTCTTGTTTGGATAAAGCGATGGCATCCTTCGAGAATTGATACAATCTTGTTTCTTCCTCATTGCGCACCAGCAAGGCTTCCGGATCTAACCCTGCGCCAACCCCGCGGAGTAATGCGGCTCGCAGATCCAGCTTTTTCTCTTTGTTTTTGGCGGTATCATAAATAATTTTGTCGCCTTCTTTTACATAGGTGTCGCCCTCAAGACCGAATTGCGCGAAAACGGCTCCATCTTGCGTAGCGAGCCAATCGAACATCTTAATGATCGCTTCCGGATTTTGCGCAGTCTTCATAATAAACCAATAACGGCTGCTAGGGGCCAGATTCCCCCCTAGAGCACCCTCATAGTCGGTACCTCGCGGTGTCGGAATGGTAATGAGCTCGTGCTTCGTGTCTTTTAGTGACGTTGTAAGCTTGAAATTCCAATTGCTTGCCGATAAGGTTTCATGATTAAAGGAACCTACCAGATCGGATAGAATTTTTTTCTCCTGTACAGGGCCCGTATTGTTCAAAAATTCAGGATCTACCAGCTTCTCATCATACATTTGTTTCAGGTAAGCAAGAACCTGCTTCATATTGGGATGAATAACAGACGGAATAATCTGGCCTTCGTGTTCCACGTAATTCCCTGCCAAGCCCCACATCCCTTTGATGGGTGCCCACCAAGTGAACTTTTCCCTCATAGAGAAAGGAATTTCGTCCTTCAGCTTGTTTCCGTTAGGGTCTTTATCGCGAAATGCCCGCAACAGATCCAGGTACTCATCAGATGTAGTTGGCACGGAGGCCCCGACCGTTTCCATCCAATCCTTACGTACATATAATGCCGTATTGTTGGAGGTCAGCAGCACATTGGGCAACGCAATAATTTGTCCTTTAATCGTAACGGAATCCCAGGTTTCCTGAGGAATAGCCTTCTTCAAGTTTGGACCATATTGATCAATCAAATCATTAAGCGGCAGTACGCGCTCCTGCGCTCCTGCATAATTCAAAGAATATCCCGTGAATAAATCCGGAGTATCGCCGGAAGCGAACTTCAGTCGCAAGGTTTCTTCGTATTTTCCGTGAGCAATCAGCTCGATATCGAGCTTCGTATTTGTTTTTTCCTCCAGATATTTGACATAGTTCTGCTCCGACATCGGACCATCAGGAAGTACGAAGTTATTATCCGAAACGAAATATTTGATTTTTACGGGGTCGGTATTTTCGACCTCTTTAACCGAATCCGTCGGTTTTGCCGTCGTTTGAGCACCTCCTGCTTCTCCCTTATTCGTACTCGTTGGTGCATTTGACCCGCCAGAACAAGCTGAAACTACCATTAATGCTGCAGTAATACCTAACAACATTTTTTTTCTAAGCATCCAAAACGAACCTCCCATTTTTACAATGTATTTGTTCATATATCAACGCATCATAGGCGCGGACATCAAGCTTACTCTTTTAACGAACCAAGCATAGTCCCCTTAATGAAATGTTTCTGTATAAACGGGTAGATAAACATGATTGGCACGGTCGCGACAATAATTGTCGCCATTTTTAGTCCTTCCGGAGACGTATCGAGCTCTTCCATGATGTTGGAGGACACATCATTGGTGTTCCCCTGCGCGATCATGGAGTATAAGTATAGCTGCAAAGGTCTCAGATCCGGCTTCGTAATGTAGATCATCGCCGAGAAGTAACTATTCCAATGGTGAACGGCATAATAAAGCGTCAGCGTGACAAGAATGGGAACCGACAACGGGACCACGATCTTGAATAAGATACCATACTCGGACATGCCGTCTACGCGAGCCGCTTCGAACAACTCCTCAGGCAAGCTCTTGAAGAAGGTAAGACAAAGGATGACATTAAACATGCTGATTGCGGAGGGGATAATCAGCGCCCAAAGGGTATTGATAAGACCAAGCGACTTCACAACGAGATAAGTCGGAATAAGAGGCGCGCTGAAGATCATCGTAAATACGATAATCAAAACAACAATCTTGCGGCCGCGCAGGCCCGACTTGGACAAAGGGTACGCCATCAGGACAGTAAGAAGAAGATTAATAATCGTGCCTACGACGGTAATGAAGATCGTAACCCGGAACGAGTTCCAAAAAAACGAGTTATTTAGAACCTGCCCATAATTATCGAAATTGAACTCTACCGGCCATAGCTTGACCTGCGAATGAATGAGTGCGTTAGTAGAGCTGAATGAACCTGCAATAATATGAAGCAGCGGGATAAGGACGATGATGCACATGAGGGCCAGGAACAAAATATTGCCGATGTCGAACGTTTTTTCTCCTAATGATTGTTTGATTTTCATGGTGCTCTCCTCCCGTGCCTTAATAAAGACTCTCTCCCGTTATTTTTTTGCTGGCTTTGTTGGCGACGACCAATAATATAAAGCCGATTACCGACTTAAATACTCCGATTGCCGTCGTAAAGCTGTATTGCCCTTCGACAACCCCGGCTCTATACTGGAAGGTATCCAGAACATCGCCTACCTGGTAAGTGATGGGGGTCAAAAATACGTAGATATGCTCGAAACCAAGATCAAGGATGTTACCAATCCGCAGCAGCAGCAAGATAACAATCGCCGGCATGATTCCGGGGAGAGTAACATGAAGAAATTGCTTCCAGCGACCCGCCCCATCAATCTTGGCCGCTTCATACAACGATAGATTGATGCCGGCAAGTGCGGCAAGGAATATAATGGAACTCCAGCCCATGTCCTTCCATATGCCTGTAGATACGATTAGCGTCCGGAAGTAGCCGGGTTCAAGTAAAAATTGGATCTTCTCATAGCCGAGGTAGTCGACAATCTGGTTGACTAGCCCTATTCTTGTCGATAACAGCATATAGGTTAACCCGAATATAATCGTCCAGGACAAGAAATGAGGCAAATAAAGAATCGTTTGCACAACCCGCTTGTATGATCTTAGCCGCAGCTCATTTAAAAGACAGGCGAGTATAATCGGTGCCGGAAACGAGAAGATAAGCTGGTACAAGCTAATAATGAGCGTATTCCAGATCAATCTGGTAAATCGTTCGTATTTAAACAATTCTTCGAACCACTGCAAGCCGACCCATGGGCTCCGCCGTATGCCCTCGAAGATGTCATAGTCTTGGAAGGCAAGCACGATTCCCAGCATTGGAATGTACTTAAAGATTAATAAATAAAGCAACCCTGGCAGCAACATGATGTATAGGGCTTTATTCTTTACCATGTACTTAAGGAAGCTTTCTCTCCGGATTTCTCCTGCCTTAATAGCCCGGACAGGGAGCAAATTTAGTTTCATCCCGATTCCCTCACCTCTGCAACGTACTTATGAATCGCTTTCATTCCTGTGTTTATTATAGATTTAACGATGACAATCCGGATATTAGAGAAAAGAACAACTTATATGGAGAATCGTCCACATAAATAAATTATTTATTATTTTTGAAAAGAGTTAGAATGACTTATGTAGAAATACTTATTGTGGCTGATTTAGACTTGAGGGAGAAGGTGAAGGACAGTGCCGCAAATCGTGAAAGTACTGCTTATTCTGGCTGGGGTATTCATTGTAATTGTTATTGGATTTCAGGTGCACTGGTTGCTCGGAATCGGGTTAATTGCCGGACTGTTGATTTATGTGATCTACGCCAATCTTTCGACGTGGTATGTTTTGAGGGGCAATGCGGTTTATGCGCAGGGGGACCTGGATAAAGCGCTGGCGTTTATGGAGAAGGCGTATAAATCGAAAAACGCCAACCCTCAGCATCATATTCAATATGCATTTTTGCTTATGAAGGTCGGGGAGCAGGAGAAGGCGGAGAAAGTGCTGCAGAAGCTCCTGCTGGTCGCTACCTCAACGGATGTTCGCATGCAGGCTAAGTCCAATCTGGCGACCGCGTACTGGCTGCTGAACAGGCAGGACGAGGCGATTGGGCTACTGGAGGAAATCTGTCAGGATTATAAAACGGTGACGGTGGTCGGAAACCTGGGGTATTTCAAGCTGCTGAAAGGCGATCTGGAGTCTGCGCTTGCGTTTAATGAGGAAGCCTATGAGTACGACGACAATGATCTGACCATTACGGATAACTTGGCGCAGAATTACTACATGTTGGGCAGGTTGGACGAGGCGGCAAGGATGTATGAAAAGGTGATGGCCAAATCGCCTAGGTATGCGGATTCGTATTACTATTATGCGAAAACGCTTGAAGGGCTGGGGCGGAACGAGGAAGCGGCAGAACAAGCCGGGTTGGCGTCCGAAAGAACGTTAGCGCTGGTTACTAGTATTACAAAATCCGAGATTGAACAATTAAAAGATAAGTTAGCCGTGGAAACGGATGCATTAGAAAAGATTTGAGCTCGTACAAATAATAAAATTAATACGTAATTTTTTGTCCTATATAAATAAGGCACTCTAACCCGAGTGCCTTATTTGCATCCTTGGCAACCAGAACCATGCTCTCTAAATCGCCTTTACCGTCTCGCCCTCGATCAACTCGGGCTGATAGTAGATGCTCGCCGGCAAGTCCCGTTTGCCCTGCAAATATTTGATGACCCAATCGGCCGCATCGCGCCCCATCTGTTCTTGGGGGTGGGTCAGCGTCGTTAGCTTGATATTCGCGTTTTTGGCGATATACGAATTGTCCTGGCCTATGATGGACAGCTCGTCCGGAATGCCGATCCCAAGCCTTCGGCACGCATGCACCACTTCCAGACCCACCTCGTCGTTATAGCATACCAGCGCGGTCAATGTTTCCCGATTATCGACCAGGAATTCCTCCAGATTGACGGACAGATCCGGCTTCGTCTCCGTGTCGAAGGACAGCACCTGCTCGGGGTGGAATCGAAGCTTGGCTTCCCCAAGCGCCTTGATGTAACCTTTCATGCGATATTTCCCTTGCAAATCATCCATCTTCGCGATTATCCCGATCCGGGTATGGCCCTTGGCGATCAGCTCCCGAGTGGCGAGATAGCTGGACTGCACATCGTCGAGGCAAAAAAATGGAACCTCCAGCTCTTCGTAATAGGCATTAATCATCGTAAAAGGAACCTCCCGTTCCTTAAACGACAAGTAGTACGCAATGTTAGGGTTGTAGACGTTGCTTCGTGTAGGCTCGATTATGAGTCCGTCCACGCCGTAGGACAACATCATCTCGAGCGCCTTCTTCTCCTGCATGATGTCGTTGTTCGTACTCGCGAGCAGCAGGGAGTAGTTATCCTCGTTCAGACGGCTCTCGATGCCGCGGATAATGGAAGGGAAGATATAGTCGGAGATATAGGTCGTAATGACGCCGATCGTTTTTTTTGCAGCGACTCCGCCCGTTTTGGAACGATATTGGCTGCTGACATACGTGCCGGAGCCTTTCTCGCTCCGCAGAAACCCCACGTTCGAGAGCTCAAGAATGGCCTTCCTGACAGTCTGCCGGCTGACCCCGTAGCTTTCCTGAAGAGCCAGCTCCGTAGGGATTTGTTCGCCGGCCTTGTAGGTCCCCGACAGGATGTTGCTTTTAATATCATCTATAATGATCTGATACTTGGGCTTCACGATATCCACTTCTTTCATTAGTGTTCGGAAAGTTGTACGTACATATTCTAACACGATTATTTCAGAATGAAAATGCAACAAAAGGTAGTGACGGGGACATTGTGGGTATAACTATTCAATTTCATTGACAAATGTACGTACAAAAAATATACTAAGGCTGTCAGTTAGGGAAAGCGCCTTCTTCCATATGTCAAGCGACTGGTTTATTATGGAATCTGTCGGACAGACGGGAGCGGCTATTATAGCATTAACAATCGTCTGGACTTGCAACCGCGAAGGGGAGAGGATAAACGTGACCAGGGGTCAAGTGAACTTAAAGGAAGCAATAACCAAGGGCGAAACATCGCTAGGGATAGAATTGGGGTCGACGCGGATCAAGGCGGTACTGATCGATCAAAGCTTCGAGACGATCGCATCGGGGAGCTTCGAGTGGGAGAATCAGCTAAAGGGCGGTTATTGGACGTACAGCCAGGAGGATATCCTTAAGGGTCTCCAGACCGCTTACCGCGAATTAAAGCAGGAAGTAGACCGGAATTATGGGGTGACTCTTCGGACCGCAGGTTCCATAGGCTTCTCCGCGATGATGCATGGCTATCTGGCATTCGACGGCAAGGGCGAGCTGCTAGTTCCGTTCCGGACGTGGCGCAACGCAACGACGGGGCAGGCGGCCAGGGAGCTCACGAACTTATTCCAATTCAATATTCCCGAGCGATGGAGCATCGCGCACCTATATCAAGCGATTTTAAACGAGGAGGAGCATGTCCCTCGCATTGATTTCATAACGACGCTGTCGGGTTACATCCACTGGCTGCTGACCGGCAACAAAGCCATCGGCATCGGGGACGCCTCCGGCATGTTCCCTATTGATGATGCCAGTCATAATTACAACGCAACGATGGTAAGTCAATTCGACGATCGGATTGCGTCCAAAGGCTACGCATGGAAGCTGGAGGAGCTCCTGCCCAAGGTGTATGTCTCCGGCGAGCAGGCCGGCGAGCTTACGGAAGCGGGGGCGCTTTTGCTGGACCCTGCGGGCGATCTGCAGTCAGGCATTCCGCTTTGTCCGCCGGAAGGCGACGCCGGGACGGGCATGGTGGCGACCAATAGCGTAAAGAAGCGAACGGGCAACGTCTCCGTGGGCACATCCGTATTCGCCATGATCGTGCTGGAGAAGGAATTGTCCAAGGTATATCCGGAGATCGATATGGTCACGACGCCGGACGGCAGTCCGGTCGCCATGGCGCATGCCAACAACTGCTCCAGCGATCTCAACGCCTGGATGGGATTATTTCGCGAATTTTCCGAGGCGATGGGCATCGATATCGATTCCGGCAAGTTGTTCAGCGTGCTGCTGAACAAGGCGCTCGAGGCCGACCCGGATGGCGGCGGGCTGCTCAGCTACGGCTATCTGTCCGGCGAAAATATTACGGGCATCGAGAAAGGCCGTCCATTGTTCGTCCGGTCGCCGGAGAGCAATTTCAATCTGGCTAATTTCATGCGGACGCATCTGTTTAGCGCTTTCGGGGCGCTGAAGCTTGGGATGGATATTCTGACCGAGAACGAGCAGGTCGCGATCGATAGCATTCTGGCCCATGGAGGTCTGTTTAAAACGCCGGTCGTGGGACAACGGATCGTAGCCGCCGCGCTAAACGTCCCTGTTTCGGTGATGTCCACGGCCGGAGAAGGCGGGGCATGGGGCATGGCGCTGCTGGCCTCCTACTTGACGGGCAAGGCTTCGGGAGAGAGCCTGGCCGACTTCCTCGAGGGCAAAGTGTTCAAGGATGTCGAAGGAACGGAGATCGCTCCGGATGCCAAGGATGTCGAAGGGTTTGGGGCCTTCGTCAAACGCTACAAGGCAGGGCTGGCCATCGAGCAGGCTGCCGTCGAGCATCTGCTAGAGAACGGGGGGCGCTAACGTTGTTGGAGCAGTTGAAGGAAGAAGTATATCAAGCCAATCTGGACCTGCCGAAGCACGGTCTCGTGAAATTTACTTGGGGCAATGCGAGCGCGATCGATCGGGAGAGCGGCCTGTTCGTCATCAAGCCAAGCGGAGTGAGCTACGAGAAGATGAAGCCGAGCGACATGGTGGTGGTGGATCTCGATGGCAACGTGGTCGAAGGCGAACTAAGGCCATCCTCCGATACCGCTACGCATGCCGTCCTGTACAAGCATTACTCGACTATCGGCGGTATCGTGCACACCCACTCCACCTGGGCGACCATCTGGGCGCAAGCGGGACTGGATGTGCCCGTCATGGGCACGACGCATGCGGATACCTTTTATGGCGCGGTTCCTTGTGCCCGCTTTTTGAACCAGGAAGAGGTTGACCGGGGATACGAGGCGGAGACGGGGCATGTCATTATCGAGACGTTCGAGCAGCGCGGGCTGGATGTCATGGCGATTCCGGCCGTCCTGCTGCAAGGCCATGCGCCGTTCACTTGGGGCAAGGATGTGAAGTCGGCGGTCGTGAACAGCGTCGTGCTGGAGGAAGTGTGCAAGATGAATCTGTATGCTCGGCAATTGAACCATTTTGCCAAGGAGCTGCCGCAGGGCATTCTGGATAAGCATTACCTCCGGAAGCACGGCAAGGACGCCTACTACGGGCAGAAGTAAGGGACTTATTCCACATATCATATAGAAAAGAGGATGATCAGGTTGTCAGCAGCAGATAAACAATTTTGGTTCGTCGTAGGTTCGCAGCATCTGTATGGGGAAGAGGCGCTGGCCGAAGTGAAGGCGCACGCGCAGACGATGACGGATGCCTTGAATAACAGCGGCCTGCTGCCATACCCGCTTGTGTTGCAGGATTTGGCTGTCAGCGCGGATAAGATTACTAGCATCATGAAGGAAGTTAACTATCGCGACGAGGTGGCCGGCGTCATGACGTGGATGCACACGTTCTCGCCCGCAAAGATGTGGATTCGCGGCACGAAGCTGCTCCAGAAGCCTCTTCTGCACCTGGCCACGCAATACAACGAAAGCATTCCTTGGGCTACGATCGACATGGACTTTATGAACCTCAACCAGGCTGCTCACGGCGATCGCGAATACGGCTTCATCAACGCCCGTCTGCAGAAACAAAATAAAATCGTCGTCGGCTACTGGGAGCGTCAGGAAGTACAGCAGCAGATTGCCGATTGGATGGACGTAGCAGTTGCGTACAACGAAAGCTTTAACATTAAAGTCGCCCGGTTCGGCGACAATATGCGCAACGTCGGCGTAACGGATGGAGACAAAGTCGAAGCCCAGATCCAATTCGGATGGACGGTGGACTACTATGGCATCGGCGACCTCGTGCAATACGTAAACGCCGTCAGCGAGCAGGAGATCGACGACCTGATGGCGCAATACGCCGAGCTTTACGTGTTCGAATACGGCGAGAACGGCAAGGAAGCCTGGGAAGCCAGCGTCAGAATCCAAGCGAGCTACGAGATCGCTATCAAACGGTTCCTGGACGAGAAAGGTTACAATGCCTTTACGACGAATTTCGAAGATCTGCATGGCATGAAGCAGCTTCCGGGTCTTGCGGTGCAGCGCCTGATGGCGCAAGGCTACGGCTTCGCCGGCGAGGGCGACTGGAAGACGGCCGCGCTTGACCGCCTGCTAAAGGTCATGAGCCGCAATCAAAACACGGGCTTTATGGAGGATTACACATACGAGATGGCGGCCGGTCAGGAAGCGATCCTGCAATCCCATATGCTCGAGGTCGATCCAACCCTGGCGAGCAGCCAGCCAAGGATCATCGTGTCTCCGCTTGGGATCGGCGATCGCGAGGATCCGGCGCGCCTCGTATTCGACGGCAAAGCCGGCGAAGGCGTCGTTGTCTCCATGGCGGACTTCGGCACGCATTATAAGTTGCTCATCAACGAGGTATCCGCGTTCGAGCCGACGATCCCCGCTCCCAAGCTGCCCGTCGCCCGCGTGTTGTGGACCGTGAAGCCAAACTTCCAGGACGGGGTCAGGGCCTGGATCGAAAATGGCGGCGGACACCATACCGTTGTTTCCTTAAATCTAACGACGGACCAAATCGTGACCTACGCGAAGCTGGTTAACTTGGAGTACGTCGTTATTAAGTAGCTTTCGTTCAATCTCCTCGGATACGAGTCGCCGAATAAAGTCTGCCCGGTGTGGAATTCTATACCTATACGCGGATAAATCAGCGTAACCGGCAGTTTTAAGGAGGTCGACTTACCCGGATGTTGAAGTTTATATTGAAGTGGCTTGTCAACGGAGCCATCGTTGTCGCGCTCCTCTTGTACTATACGGAGATCGGATTCTGGAATGCCGCGCTCGCCGCCACCGGTTTAACAGTGGTGTCCTATTTGATCGGCGATCAATTCCTGCTCCGGACGACGAACAACTTTTTTGCCGCCTTGTGCGATATCGTGCTGGCCGCGATCTATCTGGCCGTGTTGTCCTACGGCTTCAGTTGGGACTTGTCTTGGGGCGAAACGGCGTTTATCGCGTTCCTGATCGGCGTAGCGGAGTGGGTGCTCCATCGTTTCGTATTCAATGAAGAGTTTAGAGTCTCTGGCTAGAGGCAGCGTTAAGCCAACGAGAATCCACAGTAGCGTTTTCAAGAGCTGTCAGGCTTCCGCACCTTGCCTGGATCAAGGATCCAGGCAAGGTTTGCGGGGCCTTTTTTGCTATGTTCAATAGTGCCGATACAGGAACGTTATCTGTATCATGCTTATTTGAACGATTGGGAACGGTCGTAGAACGATTGGTATAGCTCCACATATCGTTTAATGTTCAGCTTTTCAAGCTTGTCGAGATGTGCGGCCCATTGCTTGTCATCTACGCCTTTCAGTACGGACTGAGCAAGGAAATTTTGAATATAGGTGTCGATTTCCGTAAACATATTATTTTTTTCCTGCTCCGCTTCGATGGTATCCATCCCTTTAGGAATGACTTCTTCTTTCAAATAGGACTTATAAAATATGTTTTTGTCTTGCTCTCTAAGGTCCCGCGGATCTGTAACGTTTTGATTTTCGATATCCTCGTCCTTGAGTAGATAGAAGCCTTTCATGCCTGGCGATTCGGTATGGCGGAATTCCGCGAAGTTGTTGATTCCTTCCGGAAGGGTCGTAATTTTTTCCCATTTTCCGTCCGCGTTTTCTTTCCAGATTACATCTTTGCGGCCAAAAGCCATCGTCATCATTCGCTCGAAGTCCGAATTGATATACTCGTACATCCGTACAATCGCTTCGGGATATTTGGAGTTAACGCTGATGGCGAATTGATCGATGTCCAAATCTCCCGCGAATTTCGATCCCAGAACCGTAATTTCTCCATTGGCGTCTTTCATCGGGAGAATATCGGTGTAATGCTCTGCATTTTCAGTGCCAACGGCAATATCGGCATAGGAGTGATGATTAAAAAGTCCAAGCAGTCCTTTGTTGCCTTTGGTGTACAGGTCCGTACTCTTCTGCACGAAACCATCCGGATCGATCAAACCCTCGGCATATAGCTTATGAAGGAAACGCAAATAGTCCAAATATCTATTGTCGGCCGGAACAAACAGCACCTTTCCGTCTTCGACCATGACATGCGCCGTTTCGTCGTTGACTAAACCAAAATGCCACAGCATCGCGTCCAGACCGTAGTTTTCGTCCGTATAAAAGCTGTACGGAATTTCATCCTTCTTGCCGTTGCCGTTAGGATCCTTTTCTTTAAACGCTTTTAACGTTTGATAGAGCTCTTCCGTCGTCTCGGGCACCTTTAATTGCAGCTTGTCCAGCCACTCCTGGTTGATCGAGAAGTTAACCCCCGTGTTTCCGCTTTTGGTCTGAAGCAGCGGCAACGAATAAAGATTGTCGTCAGGGAGGGTGCCCGCGAATTTGTACTCCGGATGTTTTTCATACAGCTCCACCAGAGTTGGAGAGTATTGCTCGATCAAGTCGTTTAGCGGCATTAGCGAACCTTTGTTTAACGTCAAGTTAGGAATGCCGCCGATAATGACGTCCGGCAAATCGCCTGATGCAATCGTCACCCCGATTTTCTCGTTCCATGCCATGGCCGGAACCTCTGTAATATCAAGCTTGATGCCCGTATCTCTTTCAATGATTTTAATGGCTTCCTTATCCATCCAGCTCGACCGATCTGTATCGCTCTTGGACACCAGCAGCTTTAAGGTAATCGGCTCATTTACGATCGGCATGCCCGTCGCATTAAAGATCTCCTTTCCGGAATCCCCTTCCTTATTCCCGTTTCCGTCGCCCGAACAGCCTGACACTACGGCAGTCAACATCGTAGCGGCCATTATTGTCGCTGCTTTTTTGTTCCATTGTTGCATCTTCATCTGTGCTGTAGCCCTCCTTTTGCTCCTTGAAGAAAACGTTTTCAATCGACTTCTATTTTATTATAGGCAAGTTAAAATCGCGTTTGTATGGACAGAACTCAGCGCTCTTTGTCATGAACTCACTTGTTTGCAAGAATGGGAATTCTAATTTGTACGGTTGTCCCTTCCCCTTCGACGCTATCGACCGTTAGACCGTATGGCTCGCCGTAGCTTACCCGAATTCTCCATTGGATATTTGCGATGCCGATTTTCTGTCTGCCTGCGCTTCCGAGCTCAAGCTCAGCCATGTCGGCAATCATTTGTTTGATGCGCGCCAGCTCCACGCCCGTCATCCCGGGACCGTTATCCCTCACTTGGATACACAAGCCGTCCTGCTCTAGCCATCCGGCAATGCTTAAACTTGCCTGGCCAAGCTTCTTTTCCAACCCATGATAAACGGCATTTTCGACGATAGGCTGAAGAATCATTTTTATCGTGTTCAGCTCCAGCAGCGCATCGGGTACATCGATCTCCCATTGGAATCGGCCGTTAAAGCGAATATCGATAATATTTAAATATTGCCGAGCAATATGGAGCTCGTCTCGAATCGTCACGTTGTCGTTGCCTTTAATGCCATAATTAAAGATTTCGGCCATCGAGACGGTCATATCTACAATTTCCGGCGCCTGCTTGGCATAAGCGATTCCGCCGATGCTTTGCAGCGTGTTAAACAGGAAATGCGGGTTGACTTGGCTTTGCAGGGCATAAAGCTCAGTCTGCTTTTTGCTGATTTCAATCTGGTACATCCGCTTTTGCACCAATAGCTGATCGTGGTTCATGAGCTCGAGCTTTTGAAGCATGCGATTGATATAGAGGGCAATCCCTCCAATTTCGCTTTGGTAAGATGCCTGAATTCGTTTGCCGAAGTCTTCGACGCCAACCTTTCGAATTTCGTCGAGCAGCCTGGATAACGGCTTGGCGAAGCTGCGATGGAACACAAGGCCGAACAAAACGAGCAAAACAAGCATGCTAATGCCGACGATCATCGAAAAGCTTTTTAAAAACTCGTAATCTTTAACAACATTAGGTATCTTAATAACGCCTACCATGTTCCAGCCTGTACTGCCGATCTTCTCTCTGATCGCAATACCTTCCGAAGGCTTGGAGGGAAGCGACCCCTGATGAACCGATCCCGGAACGATTTGCTCCGAGTTCGATGCTACGACCCTATCCTTATAATCAACAATCACGAGATCTACTTCGTCTGACGGCGCGGCTTCATGCATAATCGTTCGCAAGGCATCCAGCTTCAAAAAGATGATCATCGTCCCCAAATTTTCCCCGCGTCTCGCATCAGGCGCACTATAAACGATTGGCATGACATAGGCGAGATAATCCCGATTTTCTATCTCATCGCCCTGCAAAAAAATAAAACCCTTCGATCCGTCGCCTTCACGAAGAGTCGTTTCTATTTGATCGAGCGCACTGGATACCTGAATGGAGTTATAATAATACTTTCGTTTCAATGCCGGATCTAAAATGACTACATTTTCGATTTCATAGTTGATCTCGACAGCCGTCGTAATCATGTCTTCGATGTACTTTTGGGCCTGAAAAATTTCAAAGGGGTCGTCGATGGCAAGAAACGTTTGCAAATAACTGTTGTACGAGAAATAAATCGCTGCTTTGCTCACTTTTTCAAAAATAATGTCGGTGGTATCGACAACTTGTTTGATGCTGCTTTTTGTAAACAGCTCCACACGTTCTTTGGTCACCTTCGTCATTTGGAAATAATAAATCATCTGGATGATGAGAATAAGCAGCATGGAGACTGCCAATATAGCACCGAACTGCGTGCGTATTCGCCAGCTGGAAAAGTTCCATTTCATTTTCATGGTTGATTGACTGCCTTTCGATATTCCGAAGGGGTTTGTCCATAATACTTTTTAAATACCTTGTTAAAATAAAAGTAGTCGGGATAACCGGACTCGCTGCCCGCTTCTTCTATGGTGAGACGATGGTTCGCCAATAACCCGGCCGCTTTTTTCATACGCAGCTCGGTGACGTACTCAGTAAACGTTTTGCCGGTATATTTGTTAAACAGGTGGCAGCAGTAATTTGAATTCAAATAAAACTGATTGGCGAGCTCCTTCAGATGCAGCTTATCTTGAATGTTGGACTGAATATAGTCCAGCATATCCTCGAATTTCAGATTGCGTTCGTTCGGGAGCGCAAGGCCGTAAGGCTCCTCCGAAGACTTGGGTTTGGCGCCAAGCCGCTCTCGCAGACGTACAAGAAGCCGATCCGCCTTGTCGGCGGCAATCGGCTTGAGGCAATATTCAAAGGCGCCCAGCGTTATTGCTTCTTGCGCGTAGGAGAACTCGGCAAAGCCGCTCATGATGACGAATTCACATTCTATCCCGAGCGTCCTAACCTCATTCATCAGTTCGAGCCCCGTCAAACCAGGCATTCGAATATCGGTAAAGATAACGTCCGGCCGGACGTCCTTTACCGAATCAAGCGCATCTTTGGCGTTGCTCTCCTCGGAAGCGATAACGAAGCCCCTATCCTCCCAGTTAAACGTTTGCTTCAAATAAACCATTGCCCACGGTTCATCGTCGATCAACATCACACGGTAGGTCATACGAATGCTCCCCCTTGCTGACAGAATGAATACTTTTTCGTAATTAACCTTTAACGGAGCCGATCATAACTCCTTTTACAAAGAAGCGCTGCAAGAACGGATAGATAACAAGAAGCGGCAGGGACGATACAATAACGACGCCATATTTGATCACCTCGGCAATACGCTGCTTTTCGGCGAGCGCCTCCAGCTCCGATGCATCGCTTGGCGCCGGCAGCGTCTGACCTTGCACCAAAATATCTCGCAAGATCAGCTGTAAAGGATACAGCTTACGTTCCGTCACGTAAATCAATGCGTTAAAGTAAGAATTCCAATGCCCGACCGCATAAAACAATGCGATTACGGCAATCACGGATTTTGAAACGGGCAGAACGACCGACATAAAAAAACGGAAATTGCCGCAGCCGTCGATAAATGCCGCTTCCAGCAGCTCCTTCGGAATCGTCTGTTCAAAAAAGGTTTTGCTAATGATTATATTATAGACCCAAACGGAGCCCAATATCATGAGTACAAAAGGCGTGTTTAGCAGATTCAGCTCTTTGACAACCATATAAGTAGGGATCAAACCGCCGTTAAAAAACATCGTAAATACCATAACTTTCATCAGCCACCCGCGTCCGGCCAGGTCCTGGCGAGATAGAGCGTAGCCCGCGAGCGTCGTCACCCCTACACCAAACAATGTCCCGCATACGGTATACAGAATGGTGTTGGCATAACCTTTCCAAATCCGCTCATCTTCAAAAATAAACTGATAGGCGGAAAAATCGACGCCAGACGGCTTAAAAATAACTTTAGCGGAAAGAATGTCCTCGGGCGAGCTGATGGAGGCAATCGTAATAAAGTACAAAGGGTAAAAGGTAACCAGCAGCGCCACCAAGGCGATTGCCGTAACGATAATATTAAACAGGATATCCGATTTGCTTTCACGCGCAAACATAGCTTTCCCTCCTACCATAGTCCGCTTTTTGTCGTCTTGTTAGCCAGCTTGTTAACCGCAATCAATACGATAAAGTTGATCACGTTGTTAAACAGTCCTATGGCGGAGGCATAACTGAATTGAGCGCCTTGTATGCCTATTTTGTACACATAGGTACTGATCACCTCAGACGTGGACAGGTTGGGAGCCGTTTGCATAAGAAATGTTTTCTCAAAGCCAACATTCATGACCTGGCCGACATTGAGAATGAGCAGAATAATGGCGGTAGGCAGGATGGAAGGAATATCGATATTCCAAATCCGCTGAAGCTTGCTTGCCCCATCCACCGTGGCAGCCTCATGAAGCTCGGGACTGACGCTGGCCAGCGCGGCAATATAAATAATCGAGGCCCAGCCTGCCGTTTGCCAGACGCCGGACCAAACGAACAAATGTCTGAATATGCCCGGATCGCCGAGAAAATCAATTTCCGTGCCGCCAAATGCGCGAATAACAATATTAATGATGCCGCTCGAAGGCGACAAGAAAACGAACAGCATGCCGACGAGCACCACAATTGAAATAAAATGAGGCGCATAGGTTACGGTTTGCGTCACTTTTTTGAGCCAAGGTATCGGCGTATACGTTAGCACCAAAGCAAGCAATATGGGAAAGGGGAACGAAACAAGCAGCTCGTATAAGCTGAGGAGCAGCGTGTTTTTTAGCAAGGTCCAAAACGAATACGAATTAAAAAAGTTTTCGAAATACTTAAAGCCGACCCACTCGCTTCCCCAGACGCCTTGGACTGGAACAAAGTCGCGAAAAGCGATCTGCAGGCCGTACAATGGCGCATACTGGAAAATACCAAGATACAAAAGCGCCGGCAGTAAAAATAAATACAACGTGCGATTTTTAAGAACTTGCCGCAGCAGCGGGCGTTTCTTCGGAACAGAACCTTCGATCATGAGTTGAATCCTCCCTTGCAAGCGATTTCATCGATGTCTTACTCATTATACTGGGGGAGCTTGCCGGGCTTGTATGGATTCGACTCAGCCTTTTTTGTAAAATACTCATATTTGAATACGGGATTCTCCAACGTTTCCGGGTTACTCGTACATACGGTTGGTTTTGCGATAAACGGAAGGAGAGACGCCGACTAGCCTGCGGAAGGTCGCCTTAAAATGGCTGTAATCTTCAAATCCGACATCGCCGGCGATATCGGCAAGCGAAGCTTCCGTTGCGAGCAGCAGCTCTTCGGCTTTTTCGATCCTTACCCGCAGCAAGAAACGATAGGGAGATATGTTCATGCTATTGCGGAAAAGCAAACGCAGATGTCCTTCGCTCGTATTGACGACGCCCGCCATATCGGAAAGTCGAATCGGGCTTGCATAAGCGCCCCGAATATAAGCGCATACCCGCCGAACCCGCTCATCGATGACCGGATCTGTCGTAACCATATGCGGCTCCATCCATGCCATGAGATGAGATAGCCAGCTCAAACAGACGGCCTGCATTTTCAATTGCGCAGTCACTTGCCGAATAGATAGCGAATCTCTTATGTTATCCGTGTCGATTGCCGCTTTAGTCCGCTTCCATGAGTAAACAAGCTCCTGCCAGCTTTCGGTCAGCTCGGCGGCTTGCGACTCCAAAGTAGACCTGCAAAGCTTAGGAAGGCCGTATAATTCGGACCACTCAATACCGTGCACATACACAGCGATACATGCGGACAAATAATGGAACGGCATACACCGACCTCTGCTCCAATGTGTTGTAAATGCCGCGTTCGGAGGAATAACGACCAAGTCGCCAGCCTTAAGCTCGTAAGCTTGTCCATTGACGATCAGACTGCGGGCGCCATCCAGCACATACCAAAACGTAACATTCGGGTTGCTGTAGACAGGGGAGTTCCATTCCGCATTCCTTTGCCATTCGAAGGCGAACCTGATCGTCGCTTTGTAATTATCGCTTAAGCTCACTGCTGCACCGCCCTTTATACAAGCCGAGTCATGTTCGTTTTTTACTAGAATATCATTATTCTCTCCCTATTTGCCAAGCATGCGCTGCGTTACCATTTAGGAGAAGGCCACTATTAACGGAAAGCGATGGTGCTTATATGAGAGCGATAATGGTGATGTTTGATACGCTAAACCGGCATATGCTGCCTCCATACGGCTGCGATTGGACGCACCTGCCTAACTTTAGCAGGCTGGCCGAAAAAACGGCTGTCTTTGATCGCAGTTATATCGGAAGCATGGCCTGCATGCCAGCCCGAAAGGACTTGCAAACCGGGCGCTACAACTTTCTTCATCGCAGCTGGGGTCCGATGGAGCCGTACGATGACTCAATGCCCGAGCTTTTAAAAACCAATGGCGTACATACCCATCTGGTGACGGACCATCAGCACTATTGGGAAGATGGCGGCGGCACGTATCATACGAGATACAGTACTTACGATCTCATCCGCGGTCAAGAAGGCGACCCGTGGAGAGGCCAGCTGCGAGATCCCGAGATTCCCCCACAAACATTGGAGCGACCATTAACCGGCATCTATCGCCAGGACTGGGTCAATCGCGGTTATTTGAAAGACGAGGCGGACTACCCGCAGGCGCGAACGTTCGAAGCGGGTCTTGATTTTATTCGGACAAATCAGCAGGAGGATCGTTGGTTTCTGCAGTTGGAGACGTTTGATCCCCATGAGCCTTTCCTTGCTCCTGAGCGATATCGTCAAATGTATCCGCATGACTACTCGGGCAAACACTTTGATTGGCCGCCTTACGACAAAGTCAATGAAACGCCGGAGGACGTCGAGCATATGCGCTACGAATACGCCGCGCTCCTTTCGATGTGCGACCATTATTTGGGCAAAGTGCTTGATCTCATGGATGAGAACGACATGTGGAAGGACACCATGCTCATCGTAAATACGGATCACGGGTTTCTGCTCGGCGAGCATGACTGGTGGGCAAAATGCATCCAACCGCTTTATAACGAGGTTGCCCATACTCCTCTGTTTATATGGGATCCCCGCTGCGGCGCGCACGGCGAGCGAAGACAAAGCTTGGTGCAAAACATTGATCTTGCCCCTACTTTACTCGAATTCTTTGGCGTCGACATCCCGCCCGATATGACCGGCAAGCCGCTTAAGGATGCAATCGCCTCGGATGCTCCGGTTCGTGAAGCTGCGTTGTTTGGCGTCCATGGCGCGCATGTCAACGTCACGGATGGACGATATGTCTATATGCGCGCCCCAGTATCGCCGGACAACATGCCGCTCTATAACTACACCCTGATGCCAACGCATATGCGCAGCCGCTTCTCTGTGCAAGAGCTGCAGCAGATTGAGCTGCAGCCGCCGTTCGCCTTTACTAAAGGCGTCTCGCTCCTCAAGATCGAGTCGGCGCGGTCGGACCGTTTCCATGGCTATGGCACGATGTTGTTCGACGTCGAAAAAGACCCGCGGCAGCAGCATCCGATCCAAGATGAAGAGCTCGAGCGTCGTATGATCAAATTGATGCTAGAATTGATGGCCGAGCACGACTCCCCGGAGGAGCAGTATGTTCGATTGGGACTGGAACGAGGCTGACTCCTCCCTTGAGCGCTGTTGTCACAGCGTCTCGGACTGGGCGCCTACAGCCCGCTTTGAATGAGTTGAGAAATCTAACGGACATGAGAGACGCTAAAATCGGATTTATGGCGCATTCCACATTCTAACAGACATAAAGAGACTGTCGATTCATTGTGTGCAAAGCCGGAAATGAAGCTATAATCGATCATCGACAACCTGTAAAGGAACTGAGAAGCCTTATTTTGATCATTTGACGTGATACTAGAATCTAATGGAACTGGGCGACGTTATTCGTGAGAAATCTAGGCAAACCGCGAACTTTTGCCCCTCTTAAGGGCTGTCAGTTCCGTTAGAATTGCGAAATCGCGCTTTTTGATTAAATAAAGCCTTTCAGTTCCGTTTACAGTTGCTCCGTTCATTTCTTACCAGACACATGCCTACAATTTAACTTATGCATAATTAATCGACAGTCTCATAAAAGCCTCTATTGCAGCGAAATCAAGCGGAATACGGCTTGTTTCGTACAAATAGAGGCGCTCATGTCCGTTACGTTTATAGAATACCCATAATGCGTTGAATAGCGTCGCTGATGTCCATTAGCGTGGCACCACTAGCGCGTTACACTAAGTTCAGGGCCAACGTCCCCATCATCCAGCACCCAACGTCAAACAACAAAACGCCAAGTACCCGGTCACATCACCAGGCACTCGGCGCCAAACGTCTGCCCAGCTAGGCAATTCGGATTCCCCGAACGTCTAGCTGGGTTTTTCTAGATTAAGCTTTTATGCAAGTCTAACTTTGAATTCCTCGTAACCGAACTCGCGAACAACCTTGCAGTCGCCGTCGGCGTACTTGATGGCAATCGCCGGAAGCGGCATGCCGTTAAAGGTGTTGGTCTTAACCATGGAGTAAATCGCCATGTCGCCGAATACGAGACGGTCGCCCTCCTTGAGCGGCTGGTCGAACGAATAGTCGCCGATCACGTCGCCCGTCAGGCAAGTTTGCCCGCCGAGACGGTACGTGTAAGGTTTCTCGCCGGATTCGCCCGAACCTTCGAGCGGCGGGCGGTAAGGCATCTCCAGCACATCCGGCATATGGCAGGTTGCCGACGTATCGAGGATGGCGATGTCCAGGCCGTTCTCATGAAGATCCAGAACGGAGGTAACCAGGTAGCCCGCGTTCAGCGCGATGGCTTCGCCCGGCTCCAGGTATACTTGAAGATTGTATTTGTCCTTCATGCGGTTGATGCAGGCGTCGAGCGTCTCGAGATCGTAATCCTCTCTCGTGATATGATGGCCGCCGCCGAAGTTGATCCATTCCATGCCGTGCAGGAACTCGCCGAATTTCTCTTCCACGGCATCCAGCGTCGTGGCGAGATCATCCGAGTTCTGTTGGCACAGCGTATGGAAGTGCAGGCCCGTTACGCCTTCCAGCAGCTCCGGACGTACTTGGTCGCGCTTGGCGCCGAAGCGGGAGCCCGGGGAGCAAGGATCGTAAATTTCGTGTCCGACTTGCGTGGAGCACTCCGGGTTGATGCGGAGGCCGACCTTCCTGCCGGCCGCAAGCGCTCTGTCCTTGTACTTCTCCAGTTGGGAGAAGGAGTTGAAAATAATGTGATCGCAAATCTCGATGATTCTGTCGATCTCGTCTTCACGATAGGCAGGGGCAAAGACATGATTTTCTTTGCCCATCTCCTCGTGGCCCAAGCGGGCTTCGTACAAGCCGCTGGCCGTGGTGCCGCTAAGATATTGTCCGATCAAGGGATACATGGCCGTCATCGAGAAGGCTTTCTGAGCTAATACGATCTTGGCACCGGTCCGCTGCATGACGCCGTTCAGGATCTTCAGATTGCGCTCGATGAGCTCGTGATCAACTACGTAACAAGGAGTCGGGAGTTCTTCGAAGCGCATCTTAGCGAACCAGCTCCGCTTTCTTAGAATCGGCGTGATCGTTGTCGACCAGCACGGGGTTGAAATCTTCGACCCATGGCAGTCCCCACTTGTTTAGCTCTTCCATGAACGGATCCGGATCGAACTCTTCGATGTTGAACACGCCCGGTTTGTTCCACTTGCCAGTCAGAATCATCGCAGCGCCGATCATGGCAGGAACGCCCGTTGTGTAGGAAATCGCTTGGGATCCCACTTCTTTGTAGCACTCTTGGTGGTCGCAGACGTTGTAGACGTAATACGTTTTGTCTTGACCGTCCTTCTTGCCTTGGAAGATGCAGCCGATGTTCGTCTTGCCCACCGTGCGAGGTCCAAGCGAAGCCGGATCCGGCAATACCGCCTTCAGGAATTGAAGCGGAATAATCTTTTTGCCTTCGTATTCAATCGGCTCGATGGAAGTCATGCCGACATTCTCAAGCGCCTTGAGGTGCATCAGATAGCTCTGGCCGAAAGTCATGAAGAAGCGGATACGCTTTAGGCCCGGCATGTTCACCGCAAGGGATTCCAGCTCTTCGTGGTACAGCAGGTACATATCCTTTTGGCCAACCTCGGCGAAGTTGTACTCGCGTTTGATTTCCATCGGCTTGGTTTCGATCCATTCGCCGTTCTCCCAATATCTGCCGTTAGCCGAAACCTCGCGGATATTGATCTCCGGGTTGAAGTTGGTCGCGAACGGGTAGCCATGGTCGCCGCCGTTGCAGTCCAGAATGTCGATATATTCAATTTCGTCAAAATAGTGCTTGAGCGCGTAAGCGGAAAATACGCCTGTTACGCCAGGGTCGAAGCCGCTGCCCAGAAGCGCCGTGATGCCGGCTTTCTCAAAGCGCTCGCGGTAGTCCCACTGCCACTTGTATTCGAATTTAGCCGTGTCTTCCGGCTCGTAGTTAGCTGTGTCCATGTAATGCGTTTTTGTTGCAAGGCATGCGTCCATGATCGTAAGATCTTGGTAAGGCAGCGCCAGGTTCATGACGATGTCCGGCTTGAAATCGTTGATCAGCGCAATGAGCTCATCCACGTTGTCGGCATCAACTTGAGCCGTCGAAATTTTTGTTTTGCCGCCATCAAGTTTTTCTTTTAAAGCGTCGCATTTGGACTTCGTCCGGCTTGCGATGCAAATTTCCGTAAAAACGTCGCTGTTCTGTACGCATTTGTGAATCGTTACCGAGGCTACGCCGCCGCAGCCGATGATTAGTGCTTTGCTCATTGTTTTTAGCTCCTAACGTTGTGGGTTGTGGTGGAACTGCGTTCCATATCATTCCGAGTCGCCTTTGTATCTGCTACCTGCCATCATTTGCCATCAACGTCCAATAAGCAAAAAAAGCAAATGCAAATACGCTTAGTCGCGCATCACACTTGCTTTGATATCATCACCAATTAAAAAGCTCGGGGCTGTCTTATTACATCAGTACATCAGTAATAAACAGACTTCGGTAAGGAAGCTCTTTAATATTCGGATATATCATCATTTGATCAGAGTCTATATAGCAAATAATCACTTTTACCACTCTTATTGACCGTTTCACAAGTTGATGTGCGGATGCACAGGTTGTAAAGTAACCAACTTATAAAATTTGAGCTCTTAACTCAATCAATAAGGCAACTAAAGTTGCCAATCGGCATTTGACCCGGCTGTCCGTATGGCCTTAACTCCCCCGATGGGTTGTGGTCAAAAATTATCTGCTTCAATGATCAGGATATATTGAATATCGGCTTTCTCACTTCCACTAGGATATATTATCACAAAAATCGCAATAAGCAATAGGTAATTTCAAAAAAAAAAATTACTCCAAGTTTTGGAGAAGGACTATAGCCGGTTTTACGGAATATAGAACTTTATGAAAAAACACCATGTCTTCATTACGATCTTCGTTTTCGTCTCCTTACTGACGATTGGCCGACTTGTTTGGCTCGATCTCTTTAAGCCTTCCGAGCAGCCTTACGCTGTAAACGGAAGGCTTGATTTGCATGGCTGGAAAGCGGCGTCCGCTGGAACGATTACCACCTAGCGCTCGCACTTCGTCGGAGCTGTATATTAACGGCAGGCGGATGGCCTCTTCCGGTCGTCCGGCGAGTACGGAGCAGGAGTATCGGGCGGAAAATTTGCCTTACACCGCGACCTTCATGGCGGACGAGCAACGTACAATCGAGCTGGTCATTCAGGTTGCCAATTATTCCGACCCGCGAAGCGGGGGACTGGTGCGATCACTTAGATTCGGAACAGACGAAGCGATATATCGTGAAAGGCAGCTCTCCCTGGCGACACAATATTTGATCGCCGCTGCGCTTATCATGCAGGCAGCTTACCTGATCATCTTTTTTATGATCGAACGGAAGCAATTTTGGTTATACTTTGCCCTCGTTATTTTAAGCTATACCACCATCATGTTAAACAGCAGCGATGATAAATTATTGCATCAATGGCTGCAAATTTCCTATGCCTGGGGCTACAAAATTTTATGTTTGTCCCTTACCGTATTGATGTATTCGCTGCTGCGAATAACCATCGATCAGATGGCAGCGGCATGGCGGGTTCCTGTAAGGCGTGTTTACAGCGTGTTGGCCGTCATCGGCATCGCTGCAAGCATTGCGTTGCCGCCACAGAGCAGCGATGCCTTGCAGTACGCTATCTTTCTGTGCGCTGCGCCGGTGATCTTGATTCTAACCGTGTCTGCGCTACGCAAGTCGGTGCGGGGCATTACAAACAGTTTGCTGCAATTTCTGGCTTTTTTGGCGTTTGCCAATCAAATATTTTGGTGGCTGTTATTAATCTATACCGGTACCAAAACCATGTCTTACCCCTTTGATCTGATTTTAGCTATGATTCTGTTATCTTCGATCTGGATTAAGCGCTACTACGTCATGTATACCGAGCAGAGGGAGCTTGCCGCGAAGCTGGAAGAGATCAACCGGAGAAAAGATGAGTTTTTGGCCAATACGTCCCATGAGCTGCGCAATCCGCTGCATGGGATGATCAGCATGTCCCAGGTTGTGCTGAAGCGCGAGAGGGAGATCATCAGCGATACCAGCATCCACGAATTGGATACGATCTTGAAAGTCGGTCGTAGAATGTCGCTTATGCTGCATGATCTGCTCGACACTGAACGATTGAAGGATAACAGTCTACGGCTTCAGTTAACAGGTGTTGCTCTGCAGCCGGTCGTCAATGGAGTAATAGACATGGTTCGATTTATAGCTGACGGCAAGCCGATTATTTTAAAAAATCAAGTGTCCGAAGAGTTCCCGAATATTCTGGCCGATGAGAACCGTCTCATTCAGATATTATTTAATTTGCTTCATAATGCAGTGAAGTTCACGCACCAAGGCGAGATCGTTGTAGGGGCGCATACGGAAAAGAACAGAGCGGTTATCACCGTATCGGATACAGGCGTGGGCATAGATAAGGAGATACTGCTTCGAATCTTTGAGCCCTACGAGCAAGCCGCGATAAACGGCTATAAGGGCGGCTTCGGCCTCGGGCTGAGCATATGCAAACAGTTGGTTGAAATTCATGGAGGATCGATCGAGGTGCACTCCGTTCCCAACCAAGGCTCTCGGTTTATTTTTACGATGGCGCTTGAGCATGGTGTTGAGGCAAAGGGGGCTGGAGCACAGACCGCGTTTGCCAGCTTGGTTTCTGTCCAGAAAGCGAATCAGGAATATGGGAAACCGATCGACTATGTTCCAACTATAAATGCAGAGACGGTCCAGGCTCAGCCGACCGCACGCAATATGACGGGTAGGCCTCGCATATTGGCTGTAGACGACGACTCTTTGAACTTGAAGGTGCTCGTATCCCTGCTTTCCGTCGATGCGTATGAGGTAACGACCGTTACAAGTGGTGACGACGCCTTGGCAATGCTTCTGAAACAGTCATGGGACCTTGTCATTACAGACATTATGATGCCGAGAATGACAGGGTATGAGCTTACGCGGCGAATACGAGAGCGATATACGATGTCTGATCTGCCAGTGCTGGTGCTGACTGCTCGTACAAGGCCGGAGGATATTGAGCAAGGCTTCCTGGCAGGCGCCAATGATTATGTCACCAAGCCGGTTAATGCCAGAGAGTTGCGCGTCAGAGTGCAGGCTCTGACTGAGCTTACCGGCTCGTCGCGAGAACGTATTCGCATGGAGGTGGCGTGGCTGCAGGCGCAAATCGAGCCTCATTTTTTCTTCAACACTTTAAATTCGATTGCCGCCTTGCATGCGGTTGATCCCGGGCAGATGCTGCTGCTGATTGAACATTTGGCCAATTATTTGCGAGAAAAGTTCAAGTTCCAGAGTGTTGGCGATTTGGTCAGTTTGAGAGATGAGCTCAAGCTGGTGCGCTCCTACTTGTTCATTGAGCAGACCAGATTTGACTGGTTGCGCGTGGAATGGGAGATAGAAGAGGAGGGTCTGGAGCTGCGAATTCCGCCTTATTCGATTCAGCCTCTTGTGGAGAATGCGATCCGTCATGGTTTGATAAGGCGCAGAGAAAACGCTACGGTTCGGATCAAGATCGCAAAGCAAGAAGATGGAGTCGTAATATCGGTCATCGACAACGGAATAGGTATGGAGAAGGAAAAAGCGGATGTCCTGCTAAAATCTGGTGCCGGTCAAGGTATCGCTTTGCGCAATATAGACCTTCGGCTTAATCGTTTGTACGGAGCCGGTCTTAACATTGTTAGCGAACCGGGTGTGGGGACGACTGTATCTTTTAAAATATAGGTATAAGCGAGTTAATCCTGGGGTTTGGATAATTTCACAAACAGTACAACAATTGAGCGAAAATACACAATTAAGATGAGGGAAGGGCCATTTATCGGTACATATATACACAATTATTGGTTCAAAGAGGTCCCGAACGACGTTAGGAAGCGATAATTTGTGTATTTTCGTACAAATTTTCTGTACTGGACTCCATTTGTTGAAAAAATAGGGATAAATGCACAAATGTGCAGAGAAGCCGATTTCCGGGCCAAGCCATGTACAGCCCCGGCAACGAGTTTCTCATCGTACGCTAATCAAAAAACAGCCCAAAAATCCTGCAACAGGATTTTCGGGCTGTTTGGCGCCGCCAAAGGACGACGACAGCCGTCTCACCTTGGCTCGGCAGGCATGAGCCTGTCCGATTATTAAGCTTTGTTGGAAGATCCGAATTCTCTGATCTTGCCGATAACCGTTTGTTTGATAGCTTCGCGGCCCGGGCCGATGAATTTACGCGGATCGTAAACTTCGCCGTCAGCAGCTAGAACCTTGCGAACAGCTGCCGTGAACTCCATTTGGTTCTCGGTGTTTACATTGATCTTAGCTGTGCCAAGAGAGATAGATTTTTTGATATGATCCGTCGGGATGCCAGTGCCGCCATGAAGAACGAGCGGCAGTTTGATCACTTGGCAGATTTCTTCCATTTCTTTAAAGCCCAGGTTCGGCTCGCCTTTGTAAGGACCGTGCACGGAGCCCAGCGCGGGAGCGAGGCAATCGATGCCCGTACGTTGAACAAGCTCGAAGCACTCCTTCGGATCCGCATAAATTACGCCGTCAGCGATAACGTCGTCTTCTTGTCCGCCAACAACGCCCAACTCGGCTTCAACGGAAACGCCTTTGGAATGCGCGTATTCAACGACTTTTTTCGTCGTTTCTACGTTCTCTTCGAACGGATGGTGGGAAGCGTCGATCATAACGGAAGTGAAGCCGGCGTCGATAGCCGCTTTACACTTCTCGAAGCTGGAGCCGTGGTCGAGGTGGATAGCGACCGGAACCGTGATTTTGGATTCTTCGATCAGGGCGCTAACGATAGCCGTAACGACCTTGAAGCCGCCCATATATTTGGCCGCGCCTTCGGATACGCCGAGGATTACCGGAGATTGCTCGGATTGAGCCGCGTCGAGGATCGCTTGCGTCCACTCCAGGTTGTTGATATTGAACTGTCCTACCGCGTAACCTTCTTTAAGCGCTTTGTTCAGCATGTCCTTCATAGATTCCAATGCCATTGTTGATTGCCTCCTACATTGTGTTTTTTAGATCATTGCTCTATGGTCTTGCCGCACTTCCCGATCGGGTTACGGTCTGCGGGATCCTTCTTCAGCTTAGTCTCTTCCTCATTGGCATGTTTGCATACCAGCGCGCTAACAAACCAGGCAGTTCCCGGCAGGCTCGTCTTCCAATCTCCTGTCCAATTGTTACTCAATTGTTTATTATACATGATCTCTGCAAATTTAGCCGCAGTTCAGCGTGAAAAAACAAGCATTTCCCTGTAATTTTTGTGTCGGAGCATGTGTAAGCGTTAACTTTAGGGAAATAAAGGATGCAAGAGGTTGTAAAGAGCTGTTATGATGCGTCACGGTCTCCATGCCCTACTGTCTTGGTCGACGGTCGTAGCACGAAAAAGACGGCTTAACCCCGAATTTCGACCGTTGAGTCCAAAAGCATATTAAATTGTTGGATTCCGGATTACATTGGGGTGGAAGCAAAGTCGAGACGGAGGTGCCTTTATGAGGAGAGGAATAAAGATATTAGCCGGTGTAGTTGCGCTAGGGCAGCCAAAGGGTTCATAAGGATCAATAAATCGCAGCTTGTCAATCTGCTGCATGTCAAAGAAATCATTCCTTGGTTTAATTCCAGATATATGCTGAGAATGGACAATGGCGCCGAATTGGAAGTATCCAAGATGTTCTCGAAGAAGCTTAGGCACACACTCAACCTATAGGGGAAACCACATGGAAAATATGAACCTGGCAAACGTAATAAAATCGTTTTTTCTCGGTATCGGCATTGGCGTAGCGCTGCTTATGTATAACCATGAGGCTGTTCCAAGCGACGTTAGGCTGATCAGCGTATTAGCCAGCGGGAGCATCGGTTTCCTCATTGGATTAATTACAGAGTGGCTGACGGCGCTGCTTCCCATTAGTTTGGCCAAAGCTCGAACCTATTTTTTTATCAATAACCTGATTGCCGTTATCGTGGCTGCTTTCTTTATGGCATTATTAATGATTTTCCCGGGCAGTAGCGTGGATGATAAGGGTGAGCTTGTGCCTGTTTTGGGAATTGTGCTCGGCGTTATATGCGCAGCCAATCTATTCGACTATCTGATGTATAGGAGAACGCAAAGAAAATTGCAATCGTATAAGTCGCAGATGCAGGACAATTGAAAAAAAGATTTTTAAAGTATCCATCATTTTATCGCAAAATGATTGTATTTACGCGCGGGTCTGACTCAATAGAGTTAAGCAATGTTTAACTCATAAACTGGCAAGCATAAATCCGAAAACAGAGAAGCCGGAAATTTGGTGATTGTGTCTATCACCAGATTTTAGGCTTCGTTCGTATTTACTGATTTCGCCCGATGACAAATGGATTAATGGACCTTTCGCAGCTTATCCCTGTTTGCGAATTGTATTCGGAGAACAACCGAATTGGCGCGTAAATGCGCGGGTATACGAATAGATATCGGGATAGCCGACGGACAAGGCTATTTCGGTTACGGACAATGAACTTTCCAGAAGTAATTTCTTGCCTTGTTCAAGTCTTGTCTTTATTAAATATTCGGAAGGCGGCATGCCGACTTCCTTGGTGAAAATTTTTGACAGGTATGTTCGGTGCAGGCCTACATACTTCGCCAGATCATCCACGGTGATTTTTTCCGTATAATAGGCATGGATGAAATCCAGGCACTTGCTTACCCATTCGCTTTGCGATTGAGTATAACTTGAACGAGCGTCGGGCAGCAGCTTGCTGAATATACGATACATCAGACTGTACATCGTCATCAGATGTTTACGGCTGTCTCCCTTGCACCACTGAAAAATTTGCTGCAGCAACAACTCCATGTCTTTATCCACTGTGCCCCTCTGATAGGGCTGTTCTTCGGAAAAACCAATCATCGACAATATTTGCCGGGCCTGGTGGCCGTCGAATGTGATCCATGTCATTCGAAGAGGATGCTCTGAATTCACAATTTGATAGGAATAGATCGTGTTCGGGAATTTACAAAACATGTCTCTTTTGCCTAACACGACTTTCTCTCCGTTATAGACAAATTCCACATTTCCTTCATGGATGAAATGAATATTGCAATAGGGAGTTTGACGCGGCCCGTTCCGATAATTGGGCTTTGCGATGTTAGTTCCAATACGGACAGGCCATACACCGCCGAGCTCGGCAAAACCATCCGGCTTGTAGTACCACAAATCTATGAATTCCACGGGTGTTTCCTGCATATTGCGACGCCTCCCACAAGGGCTAAATGAACAAACTACTAAATGCTAAAAACAGACTACTTGTTGATATTTCCTGCTTAGAATAAGTGCGTTATGATTTAGAAGGGTTAAACGATAGTTATTATAAGGGATTTGTAAATTTATTATTAATTTATGTTAAGATTTTCTGAATGTAAAAAGGTGCTCGATCTAGGTTGATTGAGGACGATAAGACAAAAGTAGAACGGAATGAGAAAATGCTTATTAAACATTTCTACAGCGTTAAAGACGTGCATTCGCTCTCTGATACCGGATCCGCGTGATTGACAATATCTTCTTTTAAATTTATAACAGCGTTTACATTTCGTTAATAAAGCAAGCGATTAAATTGTCGAATGAGGAGGTGTAAGCATTCATCAAGGTAGTTCTTTATGAATGACAAGCTTTATCAAAGGATATTGCATATTGCGCAAACGGTCAATCGTTTGGGACGGAGGGAAGCTATTGAGCAGAGGATCATTGGCCAAATGGTCGGTTAAACCGTATCTATATATCTTGCCTATGGTTGTCATCTTTGGGGTGTTTAGCGTATATCCCATGCTACGCACCGTATTTTTATCATTTATGGAAACTAACGCTATCGCGACCCAAATGCAATTTGTCGGTCTTGGCAACTATTCGGACATGACTTCGGACAGGCACTTCTGGAGCGTTGTTGGGAACACGGCCATTTACGGCTTCTCCCAGGTCATTCTCACCTTGGGGCTGGGGCTGCTGTTTGCGGCGGTGGCCAACAGCAATATGGTTAAATTCCGCACATTATTCCGGCTGTCGGCCTTTTACCCCTATGTGTTGCCCATCGCGGTGGCCGCTATGGTGTGGATCTACCTGTACAATCCTTCTCGCGGCGCCATTAACCTGCTGCTGGACCACCGCATCCAGTGGTTGAATAGCTATGACTACGCTCTGCTTGCACTCATTATTGTCTCGGTATGGAAATCGCTAGGATTCAGCTTTTTGCTGATTTTGGCGGGGATGCAGAACATCTCTAAGGAGTATTACGAGGCTGCGGCGCTTGAAACAAACAACCATGTCAAACGTTATTTCATGCTCACACTGCCTATGCTGATGCCCACGCTGTTTGTCGTGTGTCTATTGTGCGTCACCAGCAGCTTCCAATCTATGGATCTCGTTGCGATTATGACCCAGGGCGGTCCGGGCCATTCCTCCAATGTGCTGATGTACTACATCTATCAGGAAGGCATCATCAATCGACGTCTTGGTTATGGCAGTGCCATGAGCACGATATTCCTGCTGGTATTAGTTGCGTTCACAATCGTTTATCTGAAGTTTGGTGAGAGGAGGGTGGAATATGAGCGCTAAAGCAACAAATGTTGACTGGGACAAAAGCGGCGCGGTGGCCAAACGCAAAAAAATCGCAGCCACTGTGATCGTTAACGCCATTATTCTCGTTGTCAGTCTTTTGTTCCTGTTGCCCTTGGCATGGATCATCATCACCAGTATGAAAGACCAGATGGACGTGCTGAAGCAGCCGCTCGCCATTATCCCGTCGGAGTTTATGTTTGTGGAGAATATGAAGGAGGTGTTGCGCCGCGCGCCCTGGGGCGTTTTTTACAAAAACACGATCATCGTGGCGGTGGGAGTCTTGGTGGCCCAGCTTTGTATCAGCATTCCGGCTGCTTATGCCTTTGCCAGCTTTAAATTCAAGTTTATGGGCTTTTTCTACCTGTTTGTGCTGGCGCGGCTGCTAGTTTCCCCAGAGAGCTTGCTGTTGCCCAACTACCTTACCATCAACGGATTGAACCTGTACAACACCCTGCTAGGCATTGCCCTTCCGAGCATTGCCTCGGCCATTGCCATCATCATATTTCGCGGGGCGTTTCTGGAGATACCAGCCGCACTGAAAGACAGTGCGCGCATCGACGGCTGCGGCGACTTCAGGTACATGCTGGTGATAGGCATTCCTACAATAAAATCTCGTATTATCGCGTTTTCAATCACATCACTGGTGTATCAATGGGACAACTATTTCTGGCCCATGGTCATCACCGAATCGGTGCAAAAGCGCACCCTCGCCGTAGGCATGGCCTACTTTGGCATCCAGGCGGAAAGCGCCTCGGAATGGGGACTGACCATGGCGGCGGCGATTCTGGTAGTTTTGCCTCTCTTAGTGGCCTTTGTGTTTTTCCAGCGTCAACTGGTGGACAGTTTCGTCACCTCGGGCATCAAGTAGCCGGCCATTAATAAAGCCCAGGATATGCGATGCCTGTAACTTGTATTATGCACGTTGGCGTGTGTAATAAAATATCGAATGGAGGAAATCATTCATGAAGAAAAGTTCCTTGAAAAAAAACAGAAGGTTTTCACTGCTCGGCACCGTGTTGTCCCTGACGATCGTTTTTCTGGCGGGGTGCGGTGACGGCAATTCAGTCGACTCGTCCACTAAGTCCCCAAGTGACGGCAAAGCGGTTGAACTGGTCTATTATTTCCCTACTCAGACCTCGGGACCATTGGCCGTTGCTATGGAGGGGATCGTGAAAGAATTCAACGCGGCGAATACCGGAGTCCGCGTGACCGCCACCTTCACAGGCAACTACGATGAAACCATGCAGAAGACCTTGACGGCCATCTCTGGCGGCAATGCCCCGAATGTGGTTCTCAGCGGCTACAGTCTCTCCAACCTGCTTAGCATTGACGCGTTGGTGGATCTGAACACTCTGATCGCCAAAGAGCCGAAGGACTTTCTGGACGATTATATACCGGGCTTCTTCACCTTATTCGAATACCCTGGCGATGTGCTGTACGGCATGCCTTTCCAGCACAGCGGCACGATTATGTATTATAACAAAGATATCTTTAAAGCCGCAGGCCTGGACCCTGAGAACCCTCCTGCAAGCTGGAGCGAGTTGAAAGCGGCCACCGAGGCCATCAAGGCCCACGATGCCAGCCTGGTACCCTTTGAGTTTATGGGCGACAATTGGATGACCGAGGCTCTGGCGCTCTCCAACGGCGGCGCCGTCCATCAGGATATGGATACCATGTCCCTTGATAATCCCGAACTCATCGAAACCGTCTCTTTTTTCAAAGGTCTGATGGACTCCGGCCTGGCCGAGGATAACACCAGTTACGGCGGCGCGGCGGAGAATTTCCTGGCCGAGACCACCGCTATTATGACAAACTCCAGCGGCTCTTTGGGCAATGTGACCAACACCGCGACTTTCGACTGGGGCATTGCCAAACTTCCTGCTGGCGACGGCAAAGAACCCGTTGCCCTCTTGGGCGGAGGCGGCTTCATCATCATCGGCGAGCACCCTCAAGAAAAGATAGATGCCAGCTGGGAGTTTGTGAAATACATGACCAGTCCGGAAGTTTCCGCCAAATGGATGCTTGCCAGCGGGTACTTCGGACCTCGTCAATCTGCCTATGAGCTGCCCGAGATGAAGGCCATGTATGAGGAGAAACCTCAGTTCGCTACGACATTAGAGTTACTTCCGATCTTGAGGAGTCCTTTTATGATCACAAGTCATTTCGCCGAAGTGTCCAACACCTTCAAATTGGCGCTGGATGAGAGTTATCTGAACAATGCCGACATTACTGCAACGCTTCAGAAGGCACAGAAAGAAGCTCAAGCCTTTTTGGACAAATAAAATGAAGTGAAATGATATGAAATGACGGAAACCAGCCTCGGGATTCTGGGACTGGTTTTTGTTGTTACAAGCGGCCCGGTCACAAACCCACGATCAAAGGAGCAATGAGATGGAACCGTTTAGCTTTGGTCTACTGGCAGACATACAATATGCAGACCGCCCCATGCGGATGGGGCGGTATTACCGGAACGCCCTGGGTAAAACGCGTCAATGCATGGACAAGTTCAACGGCATGTCGGTGGATTTTTGCGTACACCTGGGAGACCTCATCGACTGGCCCGATCGGCCGGACAAGGGCCGGGAGGCACTGGCCGCCATCATGCCGGTGATGCGTGAATTTCGTGGTCCCATGTATTATCTGTTGGGTAATCACGATGTAGACTCGGTGCCTAGCGCCGAACTGGCCGCATTGTTTGAGATGCCGGGCGGACAAACCTGGTATTCCTTCGATCACAAGGGTGTGCACTTCGTTGCGCTAGATTGTAACTTCAACGCTCAGGGCATACCCTACCAGCCGGAGGCGAACAAATGGGACGAATGTTACCTGCCTCATCCTCAACTACGTTGGCTAGAGGCTGATTTGGCGGCGGCGCAGTCGGACGTCGTGGTGTTGATGGTGCACGCGCTGCTGGATGATCTCGAGGACCCCCATGTGATCAAAAACGCCCCCGAGGTGCGCCGCACACTGGAGAACTGCAATAAATCCGTGGTGGTGCTTCAGGGACATATGCACACCGGGCATGAGAGCGTGAAGAACGGCATTGGCTATCACACCTTGCGATCGATTGTGGACGGACGAACCCGCACCTGTTATTGGGTAGTGGAGGTAGGCCCAGGCGGCATAACAGCCGCGGTGTATGACAGCACACGCAACAATGGACGACCCACTCGGCGAGTATTACTCGAGTATGAATAAGTTAGCTGGAAGATACTTGGATATTAATTCAAATGTGGCTTCATGAATGGCTAATCGAGGAGGGAATTATTATGAATAATAAGTTGATCTCCATTCTGCTCACGGGTTTCTTGATTCTTACGCTATTCCCATCAGCCCCGGCATCGGCCAATGCTCTCGAATCTCAGGAAGGAGCATTGTTGTATCAGGCAAATTTCAATGATTCTATCTGGGGATTTAGGAGTAAAGCCGACTTGCGAACGCCAGATGTAGCCGTGTCACAGGACGGTTCTTCGGTGACGATTACCGGAGCCGCGGGATCCGGGTACTTCTGGGGCGGTGAAATTCCGAATATGCCGCTTAAGAACAATAGCTATACAGTTGAGTTTTCGATTACTCGAAGTATGGATGAAGCTTCGGGAAGCGCGGGCGTCCATACCTTTAACGATTCGCAGAACCTTAACGGCAACGGCGCTGTATCTTATGGATTTCATACCTTCGGCTCCAGACAGATGTATGTGGCACGGTATCAAATCGGCAGTCGCGAACAAGGTCCTGAAGGTTATCGTTTTGTTACTTATCCGGACAAGGATACTGATATCGATCAAGACGGAAGAGCGACTCAATACTTTAAGTATGAGGTAGACGGCGAAACAGGCGTAATCTCATGTTATATAAAATCGGGCGGCATTTATAAATTTGTCGGGGCTACCCCTGTTTTGGATTTTGGCACCGAGAATTTATCGATGATCCTGTTTACATTTGGCGCCGACGTTTTTGTGAGGCTTAATGACGTAAAGGTATACGAAGGCTTGTTGGTTCGCGGCGGCATAACGCCTGTAGAAAACGGCGAGCTGCTGCTTGATCTATCGGATTTAACGCAGCCTGCAACCGGAGCGCAGGGGGCAGTATATACGCCAGGTATCTCTCACCAATCTTCCGCAGACATGGCGACCTATTCTTATGACGCGGTTGAGGGCGCAACGATATCGACTTTGAATAAAAGCGTCGTAGGCGAAACGTTATACGGACACTATGTTGCGAACCAAGCTTTATTCGGGGGCTATACCAATCTCTCTCTTAACTCTCGATCCAAATATACCATAACGTATCAAAATAAAATGCCTGTTGACGCAGGTACCGGGCTTCGCATAAGCACCAACGGTTCTTATGTAAGTTCGGCCGGCTTCGAGGACAATCCCGAGGGTAAAGGCACCCTATTGTATGGACAGAATCCTAACGGTTACGCGTCCTACGTCGATTATGACGACGCTATGAAGCAGGCTGGCAGTATTTATGTTGACAATGGCTTCAATAATGTGGCTCTTGAAATCGACGGTTATCAGATGACCGTTTACATCAACGGAGTCAAGCTTCTTACTGGGGATGTAGGCAAACCGCTGCAAAGACATCTTGAATCCGGATATACCAGCGATGTCCTTGCCTTGGCTATTCAAGATGTCTTTGCCGATACCACCGCTCCGGGTACGGTAAAGTCCGCCATAAAAAACATCAAGGTATACGCCGGTCTTATCATGCAGGACAGCGAGGACGAAGACACATGGGACAGCGGCATTTCGGACTACACCATTAATGGCAATCCGATCACGGCATATAAAATCGTTTATAACTCGAAATTGGTTTTTTCAAAGGAAGCGGCAAACAACGTGCGCGACATGCTCCTGAATAAAACAGGGGCGAATTTAGAGGTCGTGCCCGATTCCGAACCGGAAAACAGCTATGAAATCCTTGTGGGAAGCACATCAAGACAGGCAAGCCGAGACATTTATACGGCGTACGACAGGCCCAATGTTTATTACACCATTAAGCCCGCGGGAGATAAGCTTCTTATCGTAAGCCAAGGCAAGATGTCGGCAGACAAGGCGGAAGACGCATTTGAAGGTTATATGAACGGACTGAGCGGCCTGGAAATAGGAACCGGCCTAGATCTGTCCGGAGATTGCAAAGCTGAGGCTTTTGCGGTGTCTCCCGTCGATACGAATATGAAAGTGATGCAAAGCAATATCTTATTCCCTTCGCCGGAGTTCGTGAACGGTTATTCATTCCAGAAACGCGCAGAACTGGCAGCGGATATCTACCTTGCGACATTGCCAGACATCATTACCTTCAATGAATATTTAAATGATATATCCTATCGAATTACTGATTTAATTAAAGATTATTATACGATTGATAAGGCTCCTTTCGAGAACGTATACGACTTGTCAGGACTGGATGACCCGAGACTAGGGTCCTATCATGAAACTCCGATCGCATACCGTACCGGAAAATATGAGGTCATCGACTCGGGTTACAGGCTTTACGGCGGGGAGCTAGTGTACTTTCATCACCATACATGGGGATTGTTCAAGGAACTGGCGACAAACCGCGTTTTCCTTGTCTCGAACAACCATTATGGAGATCAGTCTATGCCGGGAGGAAAGTTTACAATCTTTTCCGAGCAAACGATCAATAGAGTTAACGAATTGCTGGCTAAGTTCGGAGAGATTCCCGTTATCCTTAGCGGAGACTGGTACTTCTGGAAAGGTCATGCGCCTTATGATCATGTCATCCAGAACGGTTATTTAGATGCGACCGACAACGCTCAAGTCCAGTACACCCCGGGATACGGTACATTCCATACTGTTGGCATTGGAGAGACACATAGAGTCAATGAAGATCTGATTTTCTATAATCCCAGCCATTTTACCGCCCTGACTCATAGGGTATATGTAAACGATAGCGCAATTAATGCCTCCGACCATTATCCGGTACTTGTTGACTTAAAGTTCAATGCAAACCAGGTTTTCTACGACGCAAACGGCGGGACAGGCGCGCCGGCGTCGCAGATGAAGCACAGCGGCGTCAACCTGACTCTGTCAGGGGGGATCCCGACCCGCGAGGGCTATTACTTTGACGGGTGGGATACCAGCAGCGCGGGAACGACTAGGGTATACGAGCCGACACAAGTCTATACGGCGGACTCCAGCGTCATCTTGTACGCCGTATGGAAGCCGATCGTTCCTGCGACAGTGGAGGACGGATATTATTTCATCACAAACAATACCGACGCAACCAATATCAGCATAGCCGATTCGAACAACGGCACTCAGTTTACAACCGCCGCGAAGGGAACGGTCAACTCCAAGGAGCAGATCTTTCTGTTCCAGCGGCAAAGCGACGGATCTTACAAGATAACCAATTCCCTCACCGGAAAGGTGATGGAGAATAAGAACGGCGTCAATGTTCTGAGCAATCCGGTTGCCCAGAACGAAAGCAACGATACCGCGGCGCAACGTTGGTGGATCGTCGAGAACGGTACGAAATACAACCTTATCAATGCGGGAAGCGGTATATTCCTGGATATCAGCTCCAGTTCGGTCGCGCCGGGGGCCAATATCTTGATGTGGTTCAACTCCGGAAGCGCAAACGGTCTTAACTTCGCCTTGAATCCGGCGGGATTGTCCATACGCTACGACGCAAACGGCGGAACGGGCGCGCCTGCGCCGCAGCTGAAGGTTAGCGGCGTTAGCTTGAACCTGTCAGGGGAGATTCCGACCCGCGAGGGCTATTACTTTGACGGGTGGGATACCGGCAGCGCGGCAACGACTAGAGTCTATCAGCCGAATCAGGCCTATACAGCAGACTCCAGCGTCACCTTATACGCCGTATGGAAGTCGATCGTTTCTGCGACAGTGGAGGACGGGTATTATTTCATCACCAACAACACCAATGCAACCAATATCAGCATAGCCGACTCGAACAACGGCACTCAGTTCAAAACTGCCGCGAAGGGAACGGTCAGCTCCAAGGAGCAGATCTTTCTATTCCAGCGGCAAAGCGACGGAACTTACAAGATCACCAATTCCCTCACCGGGAAGGTGATGGAGAACAAGGGCGGCGTCAATGTTCTTAGCAATCCAGTCGCCCAGAACGAAAGCAACGATACCGCGGCGCAGCGTTGGTGGATCGTCCAGAACGGTACGAAATACAACCTGATCAATGCGGGAAGCGGTATATTCCTGGATATCAGCTCCAGTTCGGTCGCGCCGGGGGCCAATATCTTAATGTGGTTCAACTCCGGAAGCGCGAACGGTCTTAACTTCGCCTTGAATCCGGCGGGATTGTCCATACGCTACGACGCAAACGGCGGAACGGGCGCGCCTGCGCCGCAGATGAAGGTTAGCGGCGTCAGCTTGAACCTATCGGGGGAGGTCCCGACCCGCGAGGGCCATTACTTTGACGGGTGGGATACCGGCAGCGCGGGAACGACAAGAGTCTACCAGCCGAAACAGGTCTATACGGCGGACTCCAGCGCCACCTTGTACGCCGTATGGAAGTCGATCGTTCCTGCGACAGCGGAGGATGGATATTATTTCATCACCAACAACACCAACGCAACAAATATTAGCATAGCCGACTCGAACAACGGAACTCAGTTCAAAACTGCCGCAAAAGGAACGGTCAACTCCAAGGAGCAGATCTTCCTGTTCCAGCGGCAAAGCGACGGATCTTACAAGATCACCAATTCCCTCACCGGTAAGGTGATGGAGAACCAGGACGGCGTCAATGTTCTGAGCAATCCGGTAGCCCAGAACGAAAGCAACGATACCGCGGCGCAGCGTTGGTGGATCGTCCAGAACGGGACAAAATATAACCTGATCAACGCTGGTAGCGGTATATTCCTGGATATCAGCTCCAGTTCGGTCGCGCCGGGGGCCAATATCTTGATGTGGTTCAACTCCGGAAGCGCGAACGGTCTCAACTTCGCCTTGAATCCGGCGGGATTGTCCATACGCTACGACGCAAACGGCGGAACGGGCGCGCCTGCGCCGCAGATGAAGGTTAACGGCGTCAGCTTGAATCTGTCAGGGGAGATCCCGACACGTGCGGGCTACTACTTTGACGGATGGGATACCAGCAGCGCGGGAACGACTAGAGTCTACCAGCCGAAACAGGTCTATACGGCGGACTCCAGCGTCACCTTGTACGCCGTATGGAAGCCGATCGTTCCTGTGAAAATACTAGACGCGTATTATTTCATCACGAACAACACCAACGCAACAAATATTAGCATAGCCGATTCGAACAACGGCACGCAGTTCAAAACTGCCGCAAAAGGAACGGTCAACTCCAAGGAGCAGATATTCCTGTTCCAGCGGCAAAGCGACGGATCTTACAAAATCACCAATTTCCTCACCGGTAAGGTGATGGAGAATAAGAACGGCGTCAATGTTCTTAGCAATCCGGTTGCCCAGAACGAAAGCAACGATACAGCGGCACAGCGTTGGTGGATCGTCCAGAACGGGACAAAATATAACCTGATCAACGCTGGTAGCGGTTTATTCCTGGACATTGCCTCCAGTTCAGTTTCGCCAGGGGCCAATATTCTGATGTGGTTCAATTCCGGAAGCGTAAACGGCCTTAACTTTATTCTGAAACGCACGTGATCGTACAAGGTGGGAACCCGCCAATACCCAGTCAATTATTTATTTCCATGATAATGAATTTAGGAGAGAGATATGAAAATTTTGTTAATTCGTCATGCTGAGCCTGATTATCCTAATGACACCATTACGGAGGCAGGACATCTGGAAGCTCAAGCGCTTGCTAATCATTTGCAGAGTATGGATATCGACCGCATCTATTCCTCGCCGATTAATCGTGCTGTCCATACCATGCGATATACTGCTGATTTACTTAACATTGAACCGGTCATTGAGCCATGGACCCGAGAATTAAGCTGGCAAGCTTCCGGCGAAAAAGAAGAGTCTGTGGCAGCATGGGACATTCCAGGCGAAAAGGTGCGTGCCGGCTTGCCTTATCCGGATCATTCGATTTGGCCGGGGCAAACGCCTTACAAGCACTTCACTGATCATTACGATACCATCAAACGGGATTCTGACGATTTTTTGCGGCGGCACGGTTACTCAAGGGAAGGCGGGCGCTACCGAATCGACGCTTCGAACGAAGAAACGCTTGCCGTCTTTTGCCACATGGGCTTCGGACTTACATGGCTATCGCATTTGTTAGAGCTTCCGTTCCCGCTTGTTTGGTCCGGCTTTTGGCTCCCTCCAAGTTCGGTGACGACCATTCTATTGGAGGAAAGAAGTCCGCATTGGGCCGTTCCGCGTTGCACCGGTCTAGGCCAGGTCTCCCATCTTCATAAGGTCGGACTACGCGTATCGACGGCGGGTTTAAAGGCTAATGTATAGCATATGGACTGGAGCGGATTCTAAACGACACACGAGACACTATGCCGAGACGAGACCTTTATCAGGAATAGTTCTCCATCATTTGATATAAATAATTTCGAAAGTCTTCAACGTAGGTTTTGGGTTCTACAACTTTTAGATGAGTGCCGAAGCTTGCTAGTAATTGAAATCCCATACGATTTTGAGGGACATAAATGGTTGCTAATAAAGATCCGGAACTAAGGTCTTCAATACTTCTTCGACCATACCTTTCGATGATTTGATCTTTTATGCTAGGCGATATCCATGCCTTAATCGTGACGAATTGCGGTAGATAACTTGCAACGCGACCTTGCTCTGACCAATCGTCTCTAGGATGAAACGCGCGTTCATCCATAGTCATATGATCGATTCGGGATAACTTGAATGTGCGATATCCCTGTCGATGTAAACAGAATCCTTTCAAGTACCAACTCGATTCGCTAAAATGCAGCTCATAGGGCTCGACCATTCTATTCGTTACAGCCCCTTCTTTATCTGTATAATCAAACGAAACCAGCCTTTTCTTTGAAATGGATTCTTGACATGCTTTTAAGATTTCAAGGATCTCGGCCCGACCTTCCCAATCATAAAACGACAGATGAATGGAACGATTTAGAGACAATGGACTAACCATTGCCTCTATTTTTTTTATCGTTCTTTCAACTTCTTCAGTAAAGAGGATTTGTTCCAATCCGCCGAGCGCAGTTAATATATTCTGTAAATCGGAGCTGCTTAAAAGGCGTTTATCAACCTTGTATTCATCCATTATGCCGTAGCCGCCTTTGACCCCATGGACAGAGTAGATCGGGATGTTCGATAAGCTCAATGTTTCCATATCGCGAAGGATCGTTCTTTTGGAAACATTGAATAGTTGCGAGAAATCCTTTGTAGAAACAACCTCTTTTTTCAGCAATATCATGATAATCGAAATGAGTCTCTCCACTTTGTCCATAATCGCCCTCTTTTTTTCTACATGATTTCGGAACGGTGACAATAAGATGTCACCTTTTGTCCATTATACTACATGTATCACAAGAAGGAGGTTTTGATTCAATGTTTAATTCAACCAATTTCCCCAAGCCCACCCTTATTTCAGTCAACGGTGTTGAACTCGAAGTCTTTGAAGCAGGCCGACAAAATGCCGGAAAACCCATTGTCCTCTGTCACGGCTGGCCAGAGCATGCCTTTTCTTGGCGCCATCAGGTGGCCGCCCTTGCCGCAGCGGGCTACCATGTCATCGTCCCAAACCAGCGGGGTTACGGAAACTCATCCCGTCCGACCGAAGTAACAGACTATGACATTGAACACTTGTCGGGTGATCTCGTCGCGCTTCTCGATCACTACGGCTACGACGATGCCACCTTTGTGGGTCATGATTGGGGTGCGATGGTTGTTTGGGGGCTGACCTTGCTGCATCCAAGCCGTGTAAACAGAGTGATAAATCTGAGCCTGCCTTACCAGGAGCGTGGAGAAAAACCCTGGATCGAGTTCATGGAACAAATACTTGGCGGCGACTTCTATTTCGTCCACTTCAATCGACAGCCAGGCGTCGCAGACGCCATATTGGAAGAGAATACGTTCCGGTTCCTTCGCAACCTGTACCGGAAGAACGTGCCCCCCACAGAGCCTCAGCCGGGCATGGCAATGATCAATCTCGCCAGAGCAGAAACACCGCTCGGTGAGCCCTTGATGAGCGACGGCGAGTTGGCCGTTTTCGTCTCTGCCTTCGAAAAAGCGGGGTTCACGGGCAGCATTAATTGGTACAGGAACCTTGACCGCAACTGGCGTTTATTGGCGGACGCTGACCCTATCATCCAACAACCCGCACTCATGATCTACGGCGACCGGGATGCGGTCCAGAGGTCTGAAAACCTGACAAAGTTTGTGCCCAATGTGGAAGTGGTCAATCTGGATTGCGGTCATTGGATCCAGCAAGAAAAGCCGGAAGAAACAAACCATGTGATTATAAGATGGCTGGAACAGCAGGATGCCACCTAGTGAAGTGACTGATTGGGCACCGTTCTCCTAACCCCTAATGGCGCGGCGGCCGGTGTGATGCGGTCAGCGGTTTCAATAAAATAGCGACAGTCCAGGACTTTATTTTCTCGTCCTTTTGGCTGTCGCTGCTTCGAATTATAGGGTCAGCCTTCAGAATGACGAAGTTGACGCCGCTGTTTATACTCCGCAATAATAACATCTATTACGTGATGCCCCCACACCGAGAGCTCCGAACCCGGCTCGTTCCCGACATAGGTAATGAGAGCCTTCCATAAAGCCCATCCCCGTGCCCGATTAATCATAGCTTCGTCAACGTTCATGTGCTCCAGAAAGACAGCGCGGCTGTCATCGTCGAAAAATGTCCAAGCCATAACAAGGTCGCTCGACGGGTCTCCCACTCCCATGGTTCCAAAATCGATAACGCCGCTCAAGCGTCCCTCCTGGACGAGCAAGTTGCCTACGGCGATATCGCCATGCAACCATACCGGAGCGGATTGATATCCTGTAGATAGGGAGAGCTCCCAAATGTCCGACAACAACTTCCGATCGTATGAGCCGGCGAGCTTAGCGATGGCGGATAACGTTTCGTCATGGTAGATTCTGAGGTTTCCTCCGCGATGAAAGTTTTGAACGCCCGCGGGGATCCCCTTGCTTGCGTCTATGGCCTGCAGCTCGAGCAGAAATCGCGCAAGATCTTGGGCCAATTGGTTTTGGCTGCGGATATTACCATGCGTGACAGTTTCGCCTTCAATCCATTGGTTGACGGACCAAGGAAATGGATAATCTTTCGAAGGTTCTCCTTTCGCAATAGGCGCGGGGATCGGCAAGGACAGCAGAGGCTTGAAGACAGGCAGCCACTGTATCTCTTTCTCGACAGCCGCAGCATACCGTTTATGGCTTGGCAGCCTGACGGACATCTCGCTGCCCAGACGGAAGGTGCGATTGTCATGTCCGCTTTTATCGACTGGGGTAATGTTGTGATTTTTCCATTGAGGAAACTGGTTGTCTATAAGTTCCCGTACCAATTGAACGGTAATATCCATCTTCCGGACTCCCCCTAAATTTAATTGAGCATCACCTTTATTATAAGCAACAGCGTTTAGACTCTCCAAGGATACAACGGTTATAAAAAAATTTAACCTGGCTTCTTCTATATGCTATAAGATCTTAAGTAGCTTTTTCTGCAGCAATGAACCTTTTATCCAAAACGGACCAATAGATAATGTAACACCTGAATGGAGGCCGGTCCTATGAAGGATATTGATTGGAGCCCATGGCTTATCCGGATGAGCAAGGGCGATGAGGAGGCATTCCGAAAGGTATACGAGGCGACGCGCAATCATGCCTACAGGCTGATTCATTATCTCTCTCCCCGCAAGGAAGATGTGGGGGACATCATGAGCGAGGTTTATATCGAGTTGATGAGAAGCGCGGACAAGTATCGATCGGAGCAGCCTTTTACAGCATGGTTTAACGGATTGATTGTCAGGCAAGTGCGTAATTGGAAGAGGAAGAGCTGGAGAATTTTTCGAATTGCGGAGAAGTTGCAAACGGTAGCGGGCCAGTCCTGGGATGGCCGAGCCGAAGCGCGGTTGTCCGCTGTAGGCGACCGAATGGAGCTTGAGCCGCTTCTGGGAATTCTATCCCATAAAGCAAGGGAGATCCTTGTTCTCAGGTACTACCAGGACTGTTCGCTGGAAGAGATTGCGGAGCTGCTGGACATCCCCTTGGGAACGGTCAAATCGAGACATCATCACGCCCTGAAGCAGTTGCGCCGTCGATTCGAGGAGATCCAGGGGGGAAAGGAGAGAAATGGCTATGTCTATTGAACGGAAGTTAATGGAAGCGTTCAAGCGCGATCAGGCCGAGCTGGAATGCCCTCCTTCGCTGGATGAGCGAATCATGGCCGATTATGGACGGATGGCGATGGACGGAAGGAGAAATATTCATATGAAAAACAAAAGAGGTTTATCAAGGGTTGCCATTATTGCTGCTGTCATAGCGGTTCTGTGCGGATTCGGTTATGCGGGCACACAACTGTTATTCTCGGACTCGCTAGGCAAATATTCCATTCGTATGCAATCGAATGAGGCGCTGACAATTAGCCCCGAAGCGTTGGATAATGCCCGGGCGTCGTTAAAGATGGTACAAGATCAACTGGCGCCGGATACTACGGCTGTTGTTTATCTGCCGGAGGTTTTCTCGGAGTACCGTGGCGCTCCATTGCCTATCGGAGTCACAAGTCCGGACTGGATTGCCGGAGCCCTGGAGTGGCGAGCCGTATTGGAGGGAAAAGGCGTGACGGAAACGTTGCCGGACTCCCTGCTTGGAGGCGCCTACACCCTGAAGGCAGGGTCCTTGAAAAGTCCGTTCCATGTTCTTATGGGATTGGATGCCATGGATCGTATGAATGAAATGATAGCCGAACATAATGCTACGAATGGTGATGGACCCTTGTGGCGCTTGACGGAGCCGTCCTCCGAAGGTCCGGAGTCGTACTACACTTCGGTCTACAGGGATGTCAATGACGAGGCTCTATACTATACCTGGCAGATTATTAGCGATGCTTCCATAAAGACGGAAGCTTTAACTTCGCCTTCAACCGTATACGAAGAGCTGGATTTAGACGGATATAAGGCGCATTACACCAAAAATGATCAATCGCTGTTCGGAGAGAGCAACGTGCTGCAAGGAATCATGTGGATGGAAGAGAAGGAAGGCGAAACGATTGTCCATCATGTAGAGTCGGATTCGGCCAGTATGACAAAGGAACGGTTGGTCGAGGTGGCTTCAAGCCTTCAGTAAAGGTAAATAATAAGCAATTAGGGGTTTCCTGAAAAGGGAAGTCCCTTTTTTTTCGGAGGCCGGCAGTGCAGCCTGAGGCAACAAAACGAAGCGTTGCCCCGTCTAATGAGGGTATAACCACGGCCTAATGCTAAAGGAGAACCTTCATGAAACGTAATTTTGGCAAAATAGTCGTAATCGGAATCGCCGCGATCGTGCTTGTTCCAATCCTGCTGTATGTGGAATTCCAAAAAGGTTTCTATCAGAAGTTCCGATTCGAGCAGCGGACGGAGCGTTACTTGGCGCAAACCTACGATGAGTCAATGAAGGTGGTGAGCACTCGTTACCTCTGGGACAACATCGAGCCGCTTGTCGCGACCGTGCAGCCTGCCTCGGATCCTTCGCTGGAATTCAACGTGTATGTCAATAAAAATCGCGAGCAAGGATTATCGGATGACTACGCCACGACGGTATGGAAGAAGCAGGCGAAGCTAGAAGCGGAGTCGCTGTTGCAGACCGTACAGGCCGAATACGCCCGTTTTATCCACATCGATTTCTCTTGTTGCAAGGTCGCCGAATATGATTATGCCTCCATTCGGGGAGAAGTGCCTCATTACGGTACGACAGGACTGCCATTCGATCTAGTCGTAAATATGGAGCGGCCGGCGGAAGAGGCTGATCTGGCCAATATGTACCATTCGGTAATGGCGCTTCGAGAGTCGAAGTCGTTGTTGCTGGACAAGCTGATCTTTAGCTTCCCTCATCCGGTTACGGGCTCGACCGCGAGCTTCGAGATCCCCGGCGAGGCGATGGACGGGGTCTCATCGGTTAAAGAGATCGAAGCTTATAACGTCACGAGACTACCCGCGTCGTACATTGCGGAGGAGATCCGCGCAAATCTGTCATGGACCGAGGAGAAGAGCGAGGCGGTATTTAAACGTGGGGACGCGACCTTGGTTGTCCGAAGCTGGGGCAATGAAGCGATATGGAACGGCACGCCGTTAGACGATCCTATAGGCGCATATATCGGAGATTCGATGGAGCTCCAGGTTCCTGTTCAATTAATCGAGAGGACATTCGGCAAGAAGCTCGTGCTTTGGTCCCCGTGACTGCCTCAGATTGAAGGGTACACAACACCATAACAAAAAGCAGCCCTCCCCGCTCAGGGGAAGGAGCTGCTTTTTGGTTTTACCCTTCCAGACAGAGTCTGATCAGGTCGTCCACATGGGCGGTAGCGAGACATTCCACCGTATCGGCGGCTCCGTAATAGATTTTTACTTCTCCATCCTCCTCCAGCACCATGCCGCCTGGGAAAATGACGTCGTTACGGAAACCTCCGTCCGTCTCGTACGGCGCTTCGGGCGCCAGCAACGGCGATGAGCTCATGCCGAGGATTTTCTTCGGATTGTCGAGATCGAGCAGCATAATGCCGGCCGTATACCGCTTCTTCCAGGTCGGCTCCCAGCCGTTTTTCCCTCTGGATGGATCGATATCCACCGCATGGAACGTGGTGAGCCAACCCTTATCCGTCTTAACGGGCGGCGCGGCCGGGCCGATCTTGTCATTGGCGAACGGCACCTGCTCCACCGCCAGCAGCAGCTCGGAACGGCCCCAATAGACCAGATCCGGCGACTCCGAGATCCAGGTGTCGAACCGGTCTGCTCCGCCGCGGCTGTATACCGTGAACGGCCGCTCCAGCCGGACGTAGTTGCCGCCGATTCGCTCCGGGAACAGCACCATGTTGCGCAAATCCGGCGTCGACAAGCTCAATACTTCGAAGGATTCGAAGTCGTCCGTCACCGCGACGCCGCCTCGAATGCCGTGTTTTGTATCGACGGCAAAGCACATGTAGCATCGTCCGTCGATGACCGTCAGACGCGGATCGTAGGCGCGCACGATCTCCTCGTCGCGCATCTTGAAGATCGGCTTCGGTCCCGCCGTCCAGTTAAGGCCGTCGTCGCTGAAGGCGATGCCGAGATCCGTCGTATGAGACGGTTCGATCGTCTTATTGTCCAACGAGCCGTAGTCGTTGCGGAATACCATGACGTAGCGGCCGTTCATCTTGGCTACTCCCGCATTGAAGACCAGCGCGGTGGGATACGGAACGCGGGCCGCGTCCAGCACGGGATTCGCCGGATGACGGGTAATGAGCGGGCTCGACGCCAGCGCTCCAATCATCTTGTTTTGCATCGATTAATTTCCTCCTCTATCTCTTCTAAACAAGACGACCATGTCCTGCGAACGGATAGTCGATCGTTAAACGTCCAGCCTGGCAATCGCCAATGCCGCTGTACAGATCGGCCTTGCCGTCCGGACGCATCACAATGCCCGAGGCAAAGACGCAGTCGACCAAATATGGCATTTTGGCGGGGCCCGGCGGGTAGCAGGGACGACTTCCGATTAGATGAAGATCCGAGGATTCCCGGGTAATGGGATCAAAGATGAAGGACATGTTCAGATACACCCGCAATTCCCCGTCATTTTCGTCCTGGTCTCGGTAACAAATGTGGCCGATGACGCCGATTTTGCCGCTGTCGAGCAGGTAAGCCTGATTGACGCCGCCCCATTCGCCCTCTCCGAAAATGCCGTGAATGTAAGGCGCATTTTCGATGACGTCCGCCGTCAGATCATCCAAATTGTCGATGACCGTAAAGCCGATCATGGATTCGCTGCCGTATTTGCTTCTCATGTCGGCGTTCCGCGGACGCGAGAAGACGCCGATCTTGCCGTCCGAGAGCGGAACAAGGCGAATATCCTTCATTTTGTCAGGTCCGGTCGTGAAGTAGTACAAATCGTGGAGATTGGCGCCGCGGAAGAAATAGCCGAAAAACGTGCTGTACTTCCCTCTCTCGTATTGCACATGAGTCCCGCCCAGCACAAGCTCGCCGCCGATCTCGCTGATGTAAGGATCCTCCAGCGTATAGATCATGCTGTCTTTTACCACGGTCCATTCATCTTGTCCCGTCTCCTCGAAGAGGCGGACCCAAGAGCGGGCCCACTCCTTCCGACGTTCAACCCGTCCGAACAGGTAACGTTTTCCGTCCCGTTCAAAAGGAATCGAAATATTGTAAACATCAAACCCGTCTACGCCATGAAAGACCAATGTCGCGCTTTCGTAGATGTTTTTTGCCGCTTCAAATGCTAGTCTTTGCTGCTTCAAGGTCAACTTTCTCAACGCCTTCCGGTTTGTTTTCGGCTCGCTTACTTTTGAGAAGCCTGATAGGCCTCGAATTGCAGCTGGTATTCGGCCACGACTTTATCCAGACCGGCTTTCTTCATTTTCTCCAGCGCGGCCGGGAAGGCCTTGTCGTATTCCTGCACGCCCATATAAATCGGAGTAATGCTCGCGGAAGCTTCGGACAAAATGTTGGTGTACTCGGTTCTCACATTTGTCGGGTCGAAAACGAAGTTCGCCGCGATACTGTTAATGGCATTCGGATTTGGCTCAAACAGAACCTTGTTGTTGTCGGGAATGCTTGTCTCCAGGTCAAAACGCATGAAGTTTACGTTGCCGTTTTGCGAATCGGATCCTCTGTATCTCGAATTGTTATTGTTCTCCGGATCCCGGATCGGCTTAAAGCCTTTCTCGCCGTCCTTGGTGTAATGCTCGCCCTCGATGCCATATTGAACCAGATCATAATTTTCTTGGCTTGCCAGCATCCAATCCATAAATTTGACGGCCGCTTCCGGATTTTTGCTGTTCACCGGCACGGCATTGCCGTTTTTGAAGGTGAGCGGGCGCATATATTCTTTCTCCGGGTTAAACCATACCACGCCGATATCGTCTACAGTGGCTTCCGGATTGTATTTCTTAAGTCCGTTCAGGCTTCCGCCGGTTCCCAGGCGGACGAACCATTCGCCGCTGTCGAGCTGGGCATCGACCTGCTCCTGCTTCATGACCAGAATATCCGGATTAGTAATTCCTTTCGTGTACAGTTCGCGCATAAAGGCGGCATCCTTCTTGAATTCCTCGGTCTCGATCCAGGACTTGATCTCGCCGTTCTGATTCACGTAAAAGAATTTATCCTTCACTGTAAATGGGAAGGTATCATAAGTCCGGTGCAGCATAGACGTATGCAGGAAGATGGGGTCGAAGTCCGCCCGGGTGCCCAGATAAGGCTTGTTGCTTCCCTTCCAGTTCTTCATGACGACTTCCCAAGCGCTGATCAATTCTTCCGGAGTTTTCGGCTCTTCGAGATTATTCTCGCGGAGAATGTCGCGACGAATATTGAACTGGCCTTCGCTTGCCATTTCAACCCAATAAGAAGGAACGACATAATAGTTTCCATTAATTTTGGCGCCGTCTAGAATATCGTCCGGGATGGACTTCTTCAGATTTTCTCCATACTTGTCGATCGCATCCGAGATATCCGCAAGCGCGCCGCGATTATAGTAGCTGGAGAACGGCGTACGGTCCTGCATAACGTGGAACAGATCGAATTCCTCGCCGGTGGACAACATCAGGTTGAGCTTCTGATCCCATGCATCCCACGGGATATAGACCTTCTCCACCTCAACGCCTACACCGTCGGCAGCCAGCTTCTCATTGACCTTTTGATACACTGCCTTGTAGTCTTTCGGTTCGGTACCCGGAACCAAATATTTGATTTTGACCGTCTCTGCAGCCTTCTCGTTATTTTCCGACTGCGACTCGGAAGAGTTGCCGCCGGTATTGCCCGTGGCCTCCGGATCGGATGCCTTGCCGCATCCCACCAATGTCGAAAGGGCAAGCACTGCTGTTAATACAAACGCGTGATGCTTTTTCATAAAAATTGACCTCCTTATATCGAGATTTTATTTATATAAACCCCTAAGGGAATATATCCGTTTTAGCCATCAGCCTTTGACCGAACCGATGACCAAGCCTTTCACGAAGTACTTCTGCAAATACGGATAGAGGAATACGATCGGACCGATCGTCACGATCGCCGTCGCCATCTTGACCGATTCCGAAGGCAGCGTCATATCGCTTGTCCCAGCCAGCATCGTCATCTCGTTAAGCATGCTGATCTCCGATTGCAGCTGCAGAAGCATAAATTGTAGCGGGTACAAATCCTGGTCGTCGATCAGCATGATCGCATTCCACCAGTTGTTCCAGTAGTCCAGTCCGTAAAAGAGCGCAATTGTCGCCAGAACGGGCGTGCACAGCGGAAGATAGATCCGGAACGCGATCGTAATATCGTTGGCCCCGTCAATGGTCGCCGACTCACGAAGCGAGTCGGGCACGCCGTTCATGAAGTTGCGCACCAGGAACAGGTTAAACGGACTAAACAGCAGCGACGGAATAATCAGCGCCAGAATATTGTCGGTCAGACCGAGCATGCGGTTCATCATATACCAGGGCACGATCCCGGCGGAGAAAATCATGGTGATAAAAAAGTAAAGCGCCAGCAGATTCCGGTATTTCACATGTTTGTTCGCCAGCGTATAGCCGGCCATCGACGTTACCAGTATGGCCAGAAGCGTGCCGACGACCGTGACAAAGATGGAGATGGTGTAGCTCTGCATCACCTGAGAGCCGCCCGTAAAGATCAGTTTATAAGCATATAAGGAAAACTTCTCCGGGAAAAGACTGTAGCCGTTCTTTAATACGGCATCCTCGTCCGTGATCGATATCATCAGCACCAGCAGCATCGGAATAAAGCAGATCGCCGAATAGATCGAGATCAGCGCATACATCACCGTCTTGCTAAGGGAAAACTTCTTCATGACTAATCCTCCTGAAACCTCGCCGCGGCAGATGCCTGCCGATGCGGGATCTTAATACAAAGCGCCGTCTCTAAAAAATTTGCGGGTAATCGCGTTCGTGCCGAAGACGAGGATGAACCCGATGACGGACTGGAACAGCCCGACGGCCATCGCTTCGGAAGGGTCGCCGATCTGACGCAACGAGCGGAAGACATACGTATCGATAATGTCCGTAGTCGAATACAAGGTGCCGTTGTCGCCGATCAAGGCATAGATCATGCCGAAGTCCCCATACATAATTTTTCCAATCGAAAGCAATGTTAGAATGATGACAGTGGGCATCATGAGAGGAAGGGTGATGCGCAAGCACATCTGCCATCGATTGGCCCCATCGATCTCGGCCGCTTCATACAAGGTTTCGTCGATGCCGGTAATGGTAGCCAGATAGATGACGGCGCTCATGCCCGCGCCCTTCCATACGTTCATCGCAGTGAGGATGGCGGGCCAGACCTCCGGCTCCGTGTACCAGTTGACAGAGGCGATTCCGAGCATATTCAACAATTTATTGATCAGTCCCATATCCATGGAGAAGAAGGCATACAGCACATAGCTGACCACGATCCAGGAGATGAAATGCGGGAAAAGCATGACCGATTGGCTGATCTTGACAAACAGCTTCTTGCGCAGCTCGTTCAGCACGAGCGCAATCACAAGAGCCGTCAGCGTACCAAAGGCAATAAAGAGCAAATTCAGGAAAATGGTATTAAAGGTGACTGTGACGGCTTTGTAGGAGCGAAAGAAAAACTCGAAGTTCTGCAGCCCCACCCATTCGCTATTGAAAATCCCCTTTGTATAATTAAATCGTTGAAAAGCAATGATCATATACGGATAAGTCATATACCCGAAAATGAATGTATAAACCATCGCCGGGAGGACCAGCAAGTAAGACGTTCCGTTCTTGCGGATATCCATAAACATGCCGAATGTCTGTCGCTGTCTTTTTTCCAATTTCGTATCCTCCTATAAGTTTTGTGAGCGTTGCATTAACTCTATATCAGAGTCCGGGTGCTGCCAATTTTAAATACCGGATTTCGCTTTCACTATTCGTACATTGGCTTTCAAATATCCGAAATGACCATCATTTATAAGGAATGAAGTATCTTTTTAAGCGGGTTTATTCTATATTGGTTAGATTACACTAGCTAACTGGAACGGAGGCTTCTCATGCGACTTACTATGGATCGGCTTGTTCGATATAAGGCATTCCAGAAGCTGACCATCTCCTACTTCCTGCTCATCCTTCTCACAGTCAGTCTGCTCTCCACCTATCTCTTTTATTTTTTTTCGAGGAGCGCTATCCAAGAAATAGATCGCAATTCCAAAGCCGTGTTATCCCAAATAAGCTACGCATCCGATGTCGTCTATAACCAAGCCATGACGATCGGCAATTCCTTGCTCACCCAACCGGAGATTACTTCATTTTTGCATGATACGCAGGAGGATAAGACGAGGAATTACCATGTCTTTCAACAATTGTCCCAGATTCAAAGCTCGTATCCGTATATCCACAGTATCGGGATTTATCGACCGTCCACGGCGACGGTCGTCGATACGGCAGGGCTTCCGTTTGATTCTTCGCTCTACGCCATCAGCGCCGAACAATATATGGAGTTTTACCCGAGGAGTCTGACCGTTCCTAATAGCAATCAGAGGGCGCCGCTGCAGTTCCTGACCTTTCTGTTGTACCCGGACTTCTCTTTGCGAGCCACAAATAATCCGCTTATCTACATTAATGTAGAAGAGCAGTCCATCCTGACGACGATCCGCAAAATCGGAAAAACGGATTCAACCAACAACGTGTTCGTCATCAACAAGGAAGGCAAGGTGCTGTCTCATACGGATTCGAATCAGTTTCTGGACGATTTGTCGGGTACGGGGTACGTGCAGCGGATTTTGGGTCAGGATGAGACGGAGAACAGCTTTACGACGACGATTGATCATAAGAAGCATCTGGTGGCCTATGTAAAGTCCAGGGAACTGGACTGGTATTTTGTGAGCGTTACTCCCTACTCCAGTCTTATCTCTGACATTAACCATCTTCGCAATGTTACGCTGCTTGTGACGGGAGTAATCGTGCTGATCGGCTTGCTTGTATCCATTTTTCTGAGCAAAAGCATCTATAGGCCGCTATCCGCGTTGTTCGAGAAAATCATGCAGAAAACATCCGCTCCGCAGTCATCGTTTATCGACGAATACCAGGTCATGGCCGATATGTTCGCTTCGCAGGAGGAAAGAGAAAAGTCGATGCAATTCGTGATTAACCGATCGTCGCGAACGATTCGAGACCATTATCTGCATTCGCTGCTCAGAAGCCAATCGCCCGATACCTCCGTGCCCGAAGAACTCATTCGGGACATCGACGAGGAGCTTGCCGGGTCCTATTTCTGCGTGATCGTGTTCAAGTTCGATGATTTGGAGCCGGCGAGAGGAGGGGCGGAAAGCGGACAGAAGTCGCTGCTGCGCTTCGCCCTGGGCAATATTGCGAAGGAGATGCTGGAGTCTCTCGGTACATGCGATTATCTGACTACAGGGGAGAACGAAGGGGTAGCCATTTGCCAGTATGCAAAAAACGAGCGGCCAGAGGAGCTGGTACCCGCCTTGCGCAACGTACAGAGTTTCCTGAAGCGATACTTTAAGCTTACGGTCTCTATAGGGGTTGGCGATATAAGCTATGGCAGAAAAAACATCTCGTTTTCCTATAACTCGGCACAGCAGTACGTGAAGTATCGACTGATCTATGGAAAAGAGTCGATTCTGGACGCCCAGATAACCCGCCCGCATATTATGACGACCACAAGCTATCCGACCGATTGCGAGAAGAGACTGATCGAAGCCGTTCAATCCGGCAAACCGGACGCCATTCGGGAAGCCGCCGAACAGTTTATCGAGCAAATTTCAGACGGCTCGGTCAATCAGGTGATTACGTACAGCACGCAAATCATGCTTTCCTTGCTCAAACATTTTGATTATTTGCGGCATATTCCCGACTCTAACTTCACGGAGTATCTGGACGCGGTTACCGAAATCGAGGCTGCCGGGAACCTGGAGGAAATCAAGAACCTCTTCAATAGATATTGCGCCAATATTCGCAGTCTGATCGAGGAGAAAAACCACTGGATAAACGCGCAAAAGCACAACATTGTTATTGAGAAGGTTCAAAACTATATTCAGGAGCATTACGCGGAACCCAATTTGTCCCTGGAGCTCGTATCTAATATTGCAGACTTGTCTCCAAGTTATCTGGGCAAGTTGTTCAAGGGATCGACAAGACAATCGTTTAGTGAATATCTGAATTGTATCCGATTGGAGAAGGCCAAGGAACTTCTGACTTCTACGAGCGAGACGGCCGCAAAAATCAGCGAATCGGTCGGTATTTACAATACGACATACTTCTCGACATTGTTTAAGAAAAAGTACGGCCTGTCCCCTTCGGCTTTTCGGGAGCAGGAGGCGTTGATGAAAACGGAGAGGGATTAGGATTAACCGCGATTAATGGAGTGTGAGCTGTGGCACAAGCACAACCCAAAGGCTTTCGTTCGCGCAGAAGCTTCAAAATGAAGCTGATTGCCAGTTTATCCGCAGTCATTTTGATCGTTTTTTGCTTGAGCGGCTATATTTCCTATCGTATCCATCTTGACATCTTCGAGACGGAATTAAGCAAACAATTCGCTAAGGCGAATGAGCAGGCTTTGCTCAGACTGGAGCTTCGGATTCAAGATATCTATCGCATATCCGATTACGTTGTTTTTAATCCCTACGTCGAGGAAATCATCATGAATTCGATGAGCGAACGCGATGATGCAAAATATCAGCAATATCTGGATCGGATAGAGCTGGACGAGCTCTTGAACAAAGTCAAGCTCGACGCTCCCCAGCTCCGGTCCTTATACTTGTACAATCTGAACGGTCAGCCTATCTACACGAACAACAGCCTAGCCGTCAACATTTTGGGAGATGAGAAATACCGGATCATCGCAGCCAATCTGGAGGGAACCGACGGTGGGATCGTATGGGACAGGGTGGCGCTGCCCAGCTCCGTAGAAGAAAGCGGGTTCAGGGATGTAATTGTCGCCTCCCGTCTGATGAAGACGCCGCATCTGGTCACTTATGGCGTCATGGTGATGATCTTCGACGAGACGTTGTTTTCCAAATTTCTGACCTCGCTGAAGGAGAAGGAGACCGGAAGAGTCTACTTGTTTGATCCAAGAAATCAATTGCTCTACACCGATGAGCCCCAACTGGATCGCATAGCCGCAACCGACCTGCTCGATTTGCGCCAGACGGATATCCTTACGGTGGACGAGAATCCGCATCTGTTTACCAAGAGCCGCTCCGAAGAAATTTTTTTCTCGCTGGTCAGCTCCGTCTCTCTGAAGGATATGCAGGAGGACAGCCAGAAGATTGTTGAAGTGGCGGTTTATTCCGCTATATTGAGCATCATCCTTGCCTGGATTCTTGTCACCGTCACCAGCCAGCAATTGCTGCGGCCGTTGAAGCTGTTGATGAGAGGCATGCAGCAGCTCCGGCAAGGGAACTTCGAGACGCATATCGAGATTCAGACCAAAGACGAGCTGGCATTGATCGGACAAAGCTTTAACGCGATGGCCGCTAATATCAATTCCTTGATCCACGAAGTATATGAGCGGCAATTAAACGAGCGGGAAGCGGAGCTCAAGGCCTTGCAGGCGCAGCTGAATCCGCATTTTCTGTACAATACGTTGGATACGATCTACTGGGAGCTCTATCTTAAGGATGATATGGAGACCGCGAAGCTGGTCTTGTCATTGTCGGAAATTTTACGGTTCGCGCTGGAGCCCGTCAACGAGATGATCACCGTGAAGGATGAGATTCATCAAATTGAAAATTATTTAAATATCCAGAAAGCAAGGTTAAAGGATGATCTACAAACGGTTATTCGCATCGACGAAGACGTGGAGCATTGTCTGTTGATCAGACTGCTGCTTCAGCCGCTCGTGGAGAACGTGTTCGTCCATGCTTTCCGAGACAAGGAGCTCGACAAGTTTATTGAAATCCATGCTTACCGGCATGCCGATCAGCTGCGAATCGAAATCACGGATAACGGCTGCGGAATCGATTCGGATACCGCGGAGCAAATCATGCTCAGAAGCGCTGGCACGGCGGAACAACAGCGACGCGAGCGGCTAGGAGTAAAGAGCGTCTTGCGGCGCATTGATCTTGTCTATGGGGCTCCGTACGGTCTGGAGCTGGTCAGCGGGCTTGGAACGGGAACCACGATGAAGCTGATCCTGCCGTATCAGACGGAGACTGTCGACAAAGGAGAGCAACGATGAAAATCTGCAGAGTATTGATTGTCGATGACGAAATTACGATTCGCAAAGGACTCACCAAATTAATCGAAAAAAATGCTCCGAACTGGAGCGTCATCGGGGAAGCGAGAAATGGCGTTGAGGCTATCGAGCAGATTCGGACGCTAAGCCCCGACTTGGTGATGACGGATGTGCGCATGCCGCATATGGACGGCATAGAGGTGTCCCGGCATGTTCATGAAACCTTCCCCGGAACGAGGGTCGTCATCCTGACGGGCTACAAGGATCTGGAGTATGCGCAAGCCGCGATCCGATACGGCGTCCTGGACTTCCTGCTAAAGCCTTGCCCGGAGCAGGAATTGCTCAAGGTTCTCGATAAGGCTGGCCGGTTGATCATGCAGGATTTGCAGAAGAGGGAAGTCCACTTGCTGGAGCAGCAATTAATCGAAGAACATGTCGTCCGTTCTCTCATGCTGAGGCTGCCTTACGATCCGAACAAGCTGGAGGACATTCACGGGAAGTTCGCGCGCAAGGAATTGCTAATGCTGAAGGTCACGACCTATTTGCCAGATACCAAGTCCTACAGGAAAAGCGATCTGCCTTTATTGCAATTCGCCCTTACGAATATCGTGGAAGAGCTGATAGGAACGTTCAGGCTGAAGGGCAAGCTGCTGCCTGTTATCCATGATGTATACGCCGTCTTCCTGGAAGCTCACCCCTCGATACCGGAGTTCGCCGGGTCGCTGGGGGATGCGCTGGATCAGGTGTTGGGCATTCCGAACGTCATCCATCCCGTGGGCTATATCGAGAATGTGGCCCAATTGCCTGCCTGTTACGAGGCCGTCGCGAGCGAGAGCAGCCGTACGGATGCCCTGCCCGATTCGACGCTGGAATTGCAGACGGTTAATCAAAATAAAGTGAGAGCCGTGCAGGACGAGATCATGTCCAAGATTATGCTGGGCCAGTCCGATCTGATGAAGGAGTATGTGGCCGACTATACGGCAGGTCTGAAGGCTCTGCCCATCGAGAAGGCCAAGCTGGAAGCATTGACGCTCGTACTGTCCTTGTATGTCATCATTCAGAAGGAATTCAGCCAGGAGCAATCCATCCTTGATATCGGCGAGCCCTTGAGCGCCCTTCGGCTCATGAACGAGCCGGATGATGTGCTGACGTGGACGTCGGGGCAGGCGGAGCTGTTCTACCGCGAGTTCGGGAGCTGGCTTCAGCACAAGAACGAGAATATTATCGCCAAGGCGATTCGATATATCGAAGACCATTACATGGAGAGCTGCAGCTTGACGGAAGTTGCGGGGGTCGTGCATCTAAGCCACAACTACTTCAGCAACCTGTTCAAAAAGGAAAAAGGCGAAAGCTTCGTCAACTATGTGACGAGCGTCAGAATGGATAAAGCCAAAATATTGTTAAGCAATACCAATATGAAAATCGCCGAAATCGCCGAGTCCGTCGGATACGACGATCCCAATTATTTCACGACGGTATTCAAGCAATTCGTCAAACATTCTCCAAGAGAATATCGCAAGCATTCCAATAATCAATAGGGAACAATAACCCGCCATCCCTCATACCCGGATGGCGGGTTATTGCTGTTCAGCGGGCAAAAACGATAAATTCTCTAGTTCTAGAGATAATATTTCAAGGAATTCGGTCATGCGAACCAATACAATTACCTTATCGAATTTGATGCGAAGCACGAGACATTCCGTGTTCGACATAGTGGAGAGGTGGATTGATGACAGCCATGCAACCAGCACAGCCTAATCCGATAGATGCGGAACAACTCGGCAAGTACTCGCGGAAGCTGCACCGGAAGAGAAGGTTTAAGCAGAACTTGCCGCTACTGATGATGTTTTTGCCGGTTGTCCTTTTTTACGCCATTTTCAAATACGCGCCGATCGCGGGCAACATCATCGCCTTCAAAGATTACAACTTCTTCGACGGCGTCTTCGGAAGTCCGTGGGTAGGGTTTCATAACTTCGAGCTGCTGTTCAGCCAGACCCAGACGCTGGCCATTATCCGCAACACTTTGGTACTAAGCATCCTGCAACTGATATTCGGATTCCCCGCGCCGATCATTCTCGCCATTTTGCTCAATGAAGCGAGGAAGATGATCTTCAAGCGGACGGTCCAGACGATCGTTTATTTGCCCCACTTCTTCAACTGGGTCATTATCGGAGGCATCGTCCTGACGATCTTCTCCATGGAATCCAGCTTTATTAACCACTGGATCGAGAAGATGGCGGGATCGCCATATCCGTTCTTGTACAAACCATTCTCCTGGATCAGCATCTTCATTACATCGGGGATCTGGAAGGAGATGGGCTTCGGAACGATCATCTATCTGGCGGTCATTACGATGATCAATCCCAGCCTCTATGAATCGGCAAGTCTGGACGGAGCCAACAAGTTCAGGCAGATCTGGCATATCACGCTTCCCGGCATTCGCCCGACGATCATCATCTTATTCATCCTGGCAACCGGCAATATTATGGAAGTCGGCTTCGATCAGGTGTTCATGCTGCAGAATCCGGTCGTCGCCAATATATCGGAGGTCATCAGCACTTATATTTACCGGGTGGGCATCAAGGGCTCTCAGTTCAGTCTGAGCTCGGCCATGGGATTGTTCGAAGCTTTGGTCGGACTGGTACTCGTATTGTCGGCCAACTGGCTGGCTCGCAGATTCGATCAAGGATTGTTCTAGGGGGACGATGACATGAAAGCAACTTACAGCGACAAAGTATTCTACACGGTCAATTATATCGTTCTTACGATTATAGCCTTAACTTGTTTGTTCCCGCTGATCCATATTATCGCCTTATCGTTAAGCGATTCGAGCTCGATTATGTCGGGTCTCGTCACGCTGTGGCCGCGAGGATTCTCGCTCGAGGCCTATGAAGCGCTATTAAAGGGGACCAATGTGATGGGCGCGTTCAAGAACAGCTTGATCATTACATTGGTTGGCGTCGTGATGAGCATGCTGTTTACGATTCTCGCCGCGTACCCGCTTAGCCGCAAGTACTTCTACGCCAGAAAGGCATTCACCCTTTTTATGGTGTTCACCATGCTGTTCGGAGCGGGCATCATTCCGACCTACCTGGTCGTGAAGAGCCTGGGCCTGGTCGATACGTACTTCGCCCTCTGGCTGCCTGGCCTGATCAGCACCTACAATATGTTGGTGATGAAGAGCTACTTCGAGAATTTGCCGGAGGAGCTGCAAGAAGCGGCACGGATTGACGGCTGCAACGAAGTTAATATTTTGACCCGGATCATAATGCCGCTATCGCTGCCCATGATTGCAACGCTGTCCTTGTTCTACGGGGTGACGTACTGGAATGCGTTCATGAATGTATTGATCTACATTAATGAGTCGGGCAAATACAATCTATCCGTTCTCGTACAGCAGATGGTGCAAAGCCAGTCGGTTATGCAGGATCTGAACAACACGCAGCTCGAGGATATTCAGAACATTACGCCGCAATCCATCAAATCGGCAGGGGTTATGGTCATGGTCATCCCCATGCTTCTCGTCTATCCGTTCCTGCAGAAGTACTTCGTGAAAGGCGTGCTGATTGGTTCCATCAAAGGTTAATGAGAGGGGGAATGGCCTGGCTTGACCGAGCGGATTGTCTGTGATATATAACATTCCAACAAAGGGAAGGGGATTCATATGGCAACAGGACGTAAATGGTTAATCATGGGGGCAACGGCCTGCATGACGGGCGCGCTTCTGGCAGGATGCTCGGCAAAAGATAATAATAACGCCGCGGGAGCAGGAGAACAAGATTCCGGAGAAGCTAGAGGCAATATTACAAGCTCGCTGTACGACCGCGGCAGCGTTCCAGCGGCGGAAGGCACGATGGAGGATAACCGCTGGACGAAGTGGCTGAACGAGAACGGACCTGCCAATGTCAAGTACGTGCCTATACCGCGCTGGGAATCGACGGAGAAGTTCAATACCTTGTTCGCTTCCGGCAAGGCGCCGGATTTGCTGTTCGAATACGCTGCCGGACCGAAGGATACCTGGTATCAACAGAAGCAATTAATGCCGCTTGACGATCTCATCAATGAACACAGCACCGAATATAAGGCGCTGCTCGAGAAATATCCTTATCTCAAGAAAGCCGGAACATTAAGCGACGGCCAGCTCTATTACGTCGGCCGCCTGAACGAGGTAACGCCAATCCGCGCCATCTTCGTCCGCAAGGATTGGTTGGAGAAGCTCAATCTGGAGGTGCCGACCACGACCGAAGAGATGTTCGAAGTCGCTAAGGCCTTCACGAAACTGGACCCTGACGGCAATGGCAAGGACGACACTTACGGTATGGCGATAAGCCATCAGTCTGCCATTACGGTAGACCAAATCTTCCAGAACATGGGCTTTGTTGTGCGGGACGGCGAGGTCGTACGCGCTTGGGACAGCGCAGTAGCGGCTGCCGAATTCCGGAAGAGCTTGTACGATGAAGGCATCATTGATCGCGATTATCTAAACGACAAGAACGGCGAAAAGGCCAAGCAAGACTTCGTAACAGGGAAGCTGGGCATCTATCCGGTTCTCCTGAAGTGGGAACAGTTCATGAAGAACGAATATGTCACCTTGAAGCAAAATGTTCCCGATGCGGAAATCATTCCGATCGCTTATCCGGAAAGCCCGGCAGGATCCTTTAACCCGACGTTCCAGAATCCGGTGCAAATGACGGCGGCCGTGAACAGAGGCACAAAAGATCCGAAAGCGGTTATGGATTACATCGATTTCCTGGCGAAGCCGTCTACAGGAACAGCGCTGCAATTCGGATTGGAAGGCGTACATCATGAGCTAGACACCGCCGGCTGCCCGGTCTTGACCGAAGGCGACAAGAAGGGTGAAGTTGGCTACATGACGGATGCTACGATGCTGTCATCGTCCATGCTGGTGCTGGAGGGCAAGTGCGGCACCGCCAATATGTTCAACCCGGAGATCCCGATTGAGAAGGAAGGGCTCGATATGTTCGAGCTGGGCAAGGATATCTACTTCGATCTGAACCGTCCATATGCGGAAATTACGCATTCCGAGCATATGCCGCAGCTGCCTAACGAGCTTAGCATTACGCTTGGCGAGACGAACAAAACGATCGGCGAGCTGTGGGTCAAGGCGATCGTCAGCGGCTCCTCGTATTCGGTGGCGCAGGCCCTGGAGGAAGCGCAAAAGGTATGGGAGAAAGGCAGAGGACCGGAAGCCGAGGAATGGATGAAGAACTGGTATGCAGAGAACCAGGATACGGCATTCCTGGCCAAAGACATCTATGATTTCGTAAAACAACAAGAAGGACTATAATCGAATAGAAGTACGAGTCGGACTTTATAGCTTGTCTATAAAGTCTGACTGCATTCCAGGAAAAAATAAAATTCTATAGCCGGGAGATGTGTGATGAAGACGATCTTTATACTAATGGACTCCCTTAATCGCCATTATCTTAATTGTTACGGGGAAAGCTGGGTGCAGACGCCCAACCTGGATCGATTGGCGGCCAAGGGCATCGTGTTCGACCGGCATTACAGCGGTTCGCTGCCTTGCATGCCCGCGCGGCGAGAGCTGATGACGGGACGGCTCAACTTTCTCGAATCGCAATGGAGCCCGCTGCAGCCGTTCGACGAAGCGTATCCCGAGGAGCTGCGTCGGCAGTCGGGCGTCTACAGCCATCTGATTACGGATCATTATCATTACTTCGAGTCCAATGGCTGGGGCTACCACACGCCATTCCATACCTGGGAGTTCATGCGAGGCCAGGAAGGCGATCCCTGGCATCCCGGGGTTAAGGAGCCGGAAGTGCCGAAGTTCCGCGGCAAGAGCAAGCGGCAGGACTGGGTCAACCGCAGCCGGATGGATTCCGAACGCGACGAAGACTATCCGACGCCGCAATGCTTCTCGCAGGCCATCAAGTTCCTTGAGCGCAATCGCCAAGAGGATAACTGGCATCTGCATCTGGAGGTATTCGACCCTCATGAGCCGTTCATGTGCCCGTCCAAGTATCGCGAGCTTTACAACGATACTTGGAACAACCGCTATCACTTTGATTGGCCGGCGTATGCTCCCGTGGACGCGAAGGAGGAGGACGAGGCGGCGATCGCGCATATTCGCAAGAGTTATGCCGGCACGCTGACGATGGCGGATGCTTGGCTTGGCAAGCTGCTCGACAAGATGGACGAGCTTGATATGTGGCGGGATACGGCGGTCATCTTGACGACGGATCACGGGCATCTGCTTGGCGAGCACGGATACTGGGCCAAAAATTATATGTTCGATTACCGGGAGCTCGTCCACATTCCATTAATCGCTTATATGCCTGGCGCCCCCATGAACGGAGGCAGAGTGAGCGCATTAACTTCGACGATGGACATCATGCCCACTTTGCTTCAATGCCATGGAGCGCAGCCATCGGCCCATGTGCACGGCCAATCGTTCTTCCATCTGTTCGAACGCGACGAGCCTCATCACGATGCGGTGCTGTATGGTTACTTCGGCAAAGACATCAACTTGTCGGATGGCCGTTTTACATACTGCCGCAAGCCGCTTCCCGGAAGCCTGGCGTACCATCACACGGCAGTGCCGGTTCGTTCGGGCGGACAGCCGACCGAATACGAGGTCTGCGAGATCGACCGTTTCCTGCCGCAGACGACGATGCCGGTCTACCGGGTACCCAGACCGTCACAGTCGCATCATAACGCAACCGACGAACATCTGTTATACGATCTTGAGACTGATCCGGAGCAAAGCAAGCCCGTTCGCGAAGAGGAGCTTCATAAGCAGTATGAAGCCAAGCTTCGCGAGCTGATGGAGAGATACCATGCGCCGGATTGGCAGTATGCCCGCGTAGGCTTGGAAAAGGTCTAACCGACCCTGAGGTCGGGGATTTGTTTTGTGCTAAGAGGCGATTCTTCTCCATCCATGGGGATATGTTGTTAAGTTGTTCAAACAGGATAGTCCGCCTGCACATGATACCGTCCCTTTGGCACGACCATAGGGGATCCCGATATCGGGTCCGGTATAACCGTGCAGTCCAGTCCGAAGATGTCCTTTACGAGCGTGCTGGTCACGACCTCGGACGGGATGCCTTCGGCCACGAGGTTGCCTTCGTGCATGGCGACAATATGATCGGCATATCGCGCGGATAAGTTGATGTCATGGAGGACCATGACGATCGTTGTGCCTGCCTTGCGGTTTAAGTCGGTGAGCAGGTCCAGAATTTCGACCTGATAAGTAATATCCAGGAAGGTCGTCGGCTCGTCCAGGAATAGAATATCCGTTTCCTGCGCCAATGCCATCGCAATCCAGACGCGTTGCCGCTGACCGCCCGACAACTCGTCGATATTGTGGTTGGCGAATTCGGTAATCCGCATCGTTTCCATCGCTTCGGCTACCGCCGCGTAGTCCTTCTTCGTCCAGTTGCCGAACAAGGACTGATGGGGGAACCTCCCCCGCCCGACCAAGTCCGTCACGGTAATACCCTCAGGGACGATGGGGGATTGCGGCAGCAGTCCAACCACCCGGGCCAATTGCTTGGGCGGAATTTTGCTCAGCGGTTTCCCGTCGAGCGTGATGGTGCCGGACTCGGGCTTGATCAGCCTCGCCATCGTCTTAAGCAGCGTGGACTTGCCGCACCCGTTGGAGCCGATAATGACGCTTATCTTATGGCTGGGTATGACAAGATCCACGCCGTGAATGACTGTTCGATTCTCATAGCCTGCTACAATCCGTTCGACCTGGAAGTGATGTGTCGGCTTCATTATAATTCTCCCTTCCGATTCATTCGGACTAACAAGAAGATGAGATAAGGCGCTCCGAGCAATCCGGTGATGATGCCTACGGGGAATCTGTAAGGGGTAGCGAATTGTCCGATGAGATCCGCCGCCAGTACCAGGTTAATGCCTACCAACCCGGCGGGAATGATGTTCGAGAAGCCGATTCCGACTAAGCGCTTTGCTATCGGTCCGGCAAGAAAGGAGACGAAAGCAATTGGACCTGTAGTGGCGGTCGCGATAGCAATCATGCAGACGGAGGCCACGATAAGCGCGATCCGGGTCTTGTCCGTGGCGACGCCAAGGGAAGTAGCCGCTTGTTCACCGAGTTCCAATAGATTCAACTGCTTGCCAAGCACCATGATGATAGGCGTGCAGATCAATACGGTTATCATCAGGGGCGGCAGCCTGTCCATCTGGGCGCCATTAAGGCTGCCCGTAAGCCACCTTATTGCCGCGGGGAGATCTTGTTCCGCGCTGACCAGCATCAGGTAAGAGATGATGGCATCGATCATGGCTTGTATGCCGATCCCGACTAAAATGAGCCTTCCAATCGAGAACGACCTGCCTCGGGACAATACATAGATCAAGATGACGGTGGCAAGTCCCGCAATGACGGATGCTATCGATATGACGGCCCCGCTGGCTTGAAGAATAACGATGCAGAAGACGGCTGCCACGCTGGAGCCTGACGTAATGCCGATCACGTTGGGATTGGCCAGCGGGTTGCGCAGCATGGTTTGGAACGTATATCCCGCAATGCCGAATGCAAATCCTGCAAAAAGCCCTGCCAGCATTCTCGGCAGGCGAATCGTGCTAACCGCAAAGGATACGCCCTTGAGCTGTTCGCCCGACAGCGCTCGGATAATGTCCTGTACGGGGTAGATGGTGTTGCCTAACATAAGCATAGCGCAGCACAACATACATGCCAGCACCGCAAGCAAACCCGTCACAAGCATCCATCGGCCGCGTCTCTGTCGCCGGCCTGCCATAATTAGAGTAATCGTCGAATTGTTATTGGTCATAATGAACGCACTTTCGATCTCATAGCGACTATGATTAGTATGGGGGCTCCGATAAACGCCGTCACGACGCCAACCTCAAGCTCCCCGGGTCTGCCGATCAGCCTGCCGCCCACATCCGCTATGGTAAGAATACCGGCGCCGGCAATGGCTGACATCGGGATAACAAAACGCAGGTCGGGTCCTATCATTAAGCGGATGACGTGAGTGGATAACAGTCCGATAAATCCTATCGGTCCTGCCAGCGCGGTAGTCGCCCCGCATAATAACACGCCGGCGAGCGCCGCGGTAAAGCGGAGCGTTCCCGTTCGAACGCCGAGACCGGTCGCCGTGTCATCCCCCAGCGCCAATGCATTGAGTGCGGGAGCCGCAAGGAACCCGATCAGGAGCCCGACGACCAAAAACGGGACGAATGTGCCGATTCCGCTCCAACTGGCCGAGCCCACGCTGCCGACTTGCCAGAACCGGAATTGGTCCATCACGTAAGAGCGCGGAATCATGATAGCGGTAACCAGAGAGCCGAGAGCGGCGCTTGTGGCCGCCCCTGCCAGAACAAGCTTAATGGGCGTGGCACCGCCACGCCCCATTGAGCCGATTCCGAACACGAACACCGCAGTAATCGCAGCGCCGGCCAAAGCTAGCCATATATATTGATTCGCCGTGCTTATGTTCCAGAACGCGATGCCGCACACCACGAATAACGAAGCTCCCATGTTGACGCCCAAAATGCTGGGATCCGCAATGGGGTTGCGCGTGACGGCTTGCATCAGCGCTCCGGACACTCCGAGCGCCGCTCCGCAGCATAAGCTGAAGACGGTGCGGGAGATTCGCTTGCGTACGATGTTGGCCGAGTAGGAGTCCACGTCGGAACGAAATAATCCGTCCATTATTTCGTGGAGTCTCAGGGGCTTGGAGCCCAGGGCCAGCGAAGCCAACACGCATACGACCAGCAAGGCTATACAAGCGACCAGAACCAGGGCGAAGTTTTTGGGCATATGCGAATTAAGCTTGCCCGTGTTCGGAATCGAAGAGCTACTCATTGAGCTTGTCGATTGCTCCGCCGATTAATGCCAAGTATTCGTCCATCGTATAAGCGATGGAGAGCGGATTCGGGTTGCCGGATGCGGCCAGCGGCGTACCGTTGCCGATAAACACGACGGATCCACGTTGGATCGCAGGGATTTTGCCCAGCAGGGAGTCTGCTTTTACTGCTTCATATAAGCTCTCGTCGCCATAACCGATGATGATATCGGCATCGTTCAGCGCCTCGGCATTCTCGGCGCTCAAAGACAGCGAGTAGGCAGATGGGTCTGTGATTTGGCTCGTGACGCTCTCCGGATATTCCATGCCAAGCTCGATCAGGAATGCGCCGCGGGGGTCTGCAGGCGTATACAGGTGCAGCTTGGACATATCTTTAGCCGAGAAGTTGACCCAAACGACTTTTTTGCCTTGCATTTGCGGGTATTTGCCCGCTTTTTCCTTGATCAAAGCTTCGGTGTCTTTGATGAGCTGCTCGCCCTCTGCCTTCATGCCCATGCCTTCCGCCGAGAAGAGAACTTGCTCGCGCCATGTTGTTGCCCACGGCTTGGATTGGTAAGCGACAACCGGAGCGATTTGGCTCAGCGTTTCATAGTCTTCCGGAGTAATGCCGGAGTAAGCGGCAAGGATGACGTCCGGATTCGCATCGGAGATGGCTTCGAAGTCCAGGCCGTCTGTATCTTGGAAGATATTTGGCTCCGTAACGTTGAGATCCTTGAGCTTCGCGGCTGTCCAAGGTAGCAACCCGCTGTCGTCTTGAACGCCGTAGTTCGCTGCCGAGAAGCCGACGGGAACGACGCCCAAGGCAAGAGCAACGTCATGGTTCGCCCATTGGATGGTTACAACTCGCTCAGGCTTGCTTTCGATAACCGCTTCGCCGAGAGCATGCTTGATGACGATCGGATATTGCGTATCGTCTTTAGCCGGTGTTTCAGTCGCAGCGGCAGGCGCTTCAGCGCTTGTTGTCGGGGAAGGCGACGGAGTGGAATTAGAGGCTTGACTGGAGCAGCCTGCCAGCGCGATGGCAAGCAATGCGGCAACGAACAACGTGGATAATGAGTACTTGCGTTTGGAATTCATTTGTGTACCTTCCTTATCTTGAAATATATTTTAGCTAACGCTAATTCATGGGATAATAAAGCTTATTAACGATAATGATTATCATAATCATAAAATATATAGTCTTATCGGCGGGTTGTCAATAAAAAATATCCCGAGGCCGGCAGTAGGGATTTATTTGTTGTTTAAAGGCGCGGATGAAACCATATGCGTCTTGTCGCGGAAAAAGCGTTGTCAAATGTGACAAAATGAGCGAGAAGTGGTTGAACGCCATCCCCAGTATGAGTACAATAAAAATGGGCGAAAGACAACACGCTTTGGCCTTCAGGCAAGGATGATCCCTAGGTGAGCAAGTGAAGTCAGTAATAACAGCAATCGGCTGGGGCCTTTCTTGCGCGCCAGGATTAACGATGTGTTCGTAGATTGGGATGCGCATCTCGCTAAGAGCGTCATCGTCTTCGCTCTGCAACCCATAACATAAAAGGTATTAATGTACCAGAGACAGTGCTGGACATAAGCCTGGATAGAAGCTCTGCGAACAAGAGAGCTGCTATTTGGGCCTTTTTGTCTATATCCCTTAAGAAGGAGGTACAATAATTGTCTTCATTTCAAGAACGCGAGCAACATCAAGTCAGCGAGTCCGATCTAAGACTGGACAGGCTGGCATCTGTCGGCCAGATCGCCGCGGGCATCGCCCATGAGGTAAAGAATCCCCTGACCGCGGTTAAAGGCTTTCTTCAATTGCTTAAACACGAAGCGCCGCATAAGTATTTGGACTTCGCCTACGCGGAGCTGGAAAACGCTATCGATACCATGCAAAATTTATTGCATGTCTCGAAGCCGGATCTGGAGGAGGAGCCCTTCGATGACATCCAACTGTGTTCCGAGCTGGAAGCCTTGCTGTACCTCTTTCAAGAACGATCCTATGAGGTATCCATTCAAAAACAATTCTCGGATTGCGATACGAGAATTTATGGCAAACGGAATCAGTTGAAAAAAGCCTTTTTTAACCTGCTCAAAAATGCCTTCGAAGCCACTGGCGACAACGGAACCATAACCGTCAAGCATTATAAATCGGGCGACAAACTGTTCGTGAAGGTTTCGGATACGGGCGTCGGGATCCCGGAGGGGAAGCTCAAGCTGCTGGGCACGCCATTCTATACGTCGAAATCAGAGGGCACCGGGATGGGACTGACGCAAGTGTTCGCTTCCGTATACGAGCATAACGGGATCATAAGGGTCAGAAGCGAGGTGGGAGCAGGAACGGAGTTTTCTATCGAATTTCCGGTTCATCATCCGACATCGAATCAGTGGGAGGCAATTCCTATGAACGTAAAGTATGTTCAGAACCATAGCTTTCCGGAATTTTATTTAACGAATCAGCCTGAGTTTCTCGAGACGCTCAAGCTGCAGGGCAAAGAAATCTTCGAGCTCATTAATGTGTCCGATATAAGCCCTGCCTCCATACTGGAATCGGCAAATACCGTCGTGATGCTGCTGAATGAACGCAACGAGCAAGGTCTTATTTCGCACGCCAAGGAACATGGGAGGAATTGGGCCAGCCATAACCTGGACTTGATACTGAAGCTGGAATGGATCCAGATGCTCCGCAAAACCTATTGGGATTTGTTGCACCACTACTATGCCAATGTAGAACAGACCGAAATTGAGTTTTTTCAGCTGGAGAGGCAGATCAACTATACGCTGGACACCTACCTGAAGCATTTCGCATCCAGCTATGCCGAGTTCAAGAACGAAGTGCTGCGGAATCAACGCGTTATGATCGAGGAATTATCTGTTCCCGTCATTCCGTTGTATGAACATACGGCGATTCTCCCCATCATGGGCACCTTGGACACGGCTCGCATCAAGAAGATTCAGGAGCATGCCTTCGACCGGATCTATCAGCTGAAGCTGAAAGAAATCATCATCGACTTATCCGGCGTTGCTTATATGGACGACAAGATAATGTCGCAGCTGTTTAAAATCGTTAACGGCGCCTCCATACAAGGCTGCAAGGCCATTATGACAGGCATCCGACCAGAAATGACAAGCACGATGGTCGAATTGGGAATTTCGCTGCACGAAAGGGTTGAGACAAGAGGGTCCTTGCAGCAAGCATTAGAAGAATTCGTGCGATCTTACAAGCTTTGACCTTGCTAATTAGGCATAAAATCATTAAGATAAAGTGAGGGTAACAGATATGATGCTATTACCTTATTCTTTCACGCGATAAAGGCTCGCATTCTAGCAATAGCATTTATACGAACTCGGAATTTAGCTGGCCGCAATGAACCAGAGATAGCGCTGGACATAAGCCTAAATAAATGTTGCAATCGCGACCTTTGTTTAGGCTTTTTTTTATTTTTATGGAAATTTCAGGACACAGACTAAGGATGAACTTACAGCATATGAATGATAATTATTTCCAGAACGAAATAGCAAGCCATATTGGGAAAATGCTGCGAGATGCATTCGGCAAAGGGCCTCAGTCCATCTATGTAAGCGTAGACAGGCCATATATTGTGATCTATCTGCGTAATTTCTTGACGCCTACAGAGAGAATCCTGCTGAATCAGGGACAGCAACAGACCGTACGACATACGCGGGACATTGTGATGTCTTGGTTAGTCCCCGAGATTAAGGCCTATTTGCTGGTATTAACCGGTATAAGCAACCTCGATTTTTATTATGACTGGGAGTTGCCTTATCATTCCGGCGTCTTCGTAGGACAGTGGTCCGATGAGAATGCCGCGATAGAAGAGAGCGCTGCGGCAGAAGAGGCCAGAGAGCCCTACGCAGGCCAGGAGGAGCTTCATCGCGAGCTGATTCTGATGAGCGGCCGCATTCAAAAGGAGCCGGAACACATTTACTCCCGCCAGTTGAACAAGCGAACGCTGCTGGTGGTCCGAAACGGGATCCTGATCGATCTGAGCAAGGAGCTGATCCGGCTTCGTGACGAGGAACACTTGAAGGAGGCGTTGACGCGTCTCGAGAAACAATTTGTGCGGAATAATAAACATGTGGAGCAAATACTTAATGCGAGAATCGTCGACGTATTCGTTGATTGGGACTTCGGGAGAGATCGAAGCGTCATCGTACTTATCTTAAGCCCGTAGGCCGGAGGGTCCGGGGACATCGGCAAGACAAGGAGCTGGCGCGAGCCTGCTCTTTTTTTAATTACGGGCATCTCTGCAGGGTTGCCCGTTAGCATTTCGGCAACAGGGATTTTGTGAAATAATAGGGAGAACGGGAGGCTGGGCATAGATGATGATGAAGCAGAGTAGCGGTGCGGCGTCGAGGCCGCAGCAGGAAAGAATCGCCCCTCTGGAGCTGGTATCCGGACAGTGCACCGTCGTGCAGTGCAATCACGATGTTGGTCGCGCTTTAATTAGATCCATCACGGGAGAAGACGCCGCTTCTCCCGGCCAAGTTCTTTATAAAGGAAAGCCGTTATTGCTTACAGATCCCGATACCGCGAAGCTGGTGGGCTTCTGCGGTCTCGAAGAGGGCATCTACAGACGATTGAAAGTGAGGGAGTACTTGCAATTCTGGGCGCGGTTATACGACGCGACTATCTCCGTCCAGGAGTTGCTTGGCGTAATTGGGCTGGAGGAGAAGGCGGAGGAAAGGATCTCCAGACTGAGCGATTCCGAGAAGCGGCTGCTGGGCTTCGCTAGAAGCATCGTTCACGATCCGGAGCTCGTGATCTGGGAGGAGCCGGAGCAGAATCTGGACTTGCATAGCTGCATGGTCGTGCGAAGATTGATCGACGAGCTTATCCGCAAGGACAAGGCGGTGCTCATCACTTGCTCGACGCTTGAGCAGGCGTTGTCGATCTCGAACCGGATCTTCCATCTGACGGGAGACGCGTTGACCCCGATCACCGTCCAGGAAGCGGCGGAATACGCCGAGCCGGAAGCCTCCCGCCCGGAACAGTCGGACTCCGAAACGCAGGCGGTGCCCGATAGCGATATGAAGCTGGCGCGATTGATGGTGAAGACGGAGGACAAATATGTGTTCGTCGATCCCCAGGACATTCGGTACATCGAGAGCAACGAGGGCGCGACAAGCTTGTTTACGACTTCTGGAGCCTTCGCTTGCGCCTGGACGCTGTCGGAACTGGAAGAGAAGCTGAAGCCCTACCGCTTCTATCGCTGCCATCGCTCTTATATCGTCCGGCTGGACGTTATCGCCGAATTGATCGTATGGAGCCGCAACAGCTACAGTCTCGTGCTCGACGACGACAAGCGATCGAGAATCCCCCTCTCCAAGGGGAAATTCGAGGAGCTTAAAGGAATGGTCGGTCTCTGATCCTGTTCCATTCGCCCCCGATAACGCTGAATTCACCTCGAAAATGACGCCTTCCATGGCTATTTGGCGGCAAGTCGGTCTCCAAAGGGTTAATCTGGAGTCGAGCTTACCGGCTACGCGAGTTTAAGGGAAGGTGACCGTTCATTGTGAAGCAAGCGATTATCAAGGTAGAGAACCTCGGGAAGCAGTACAAGAAGAAGCAAGCCTTGAAGGGCATCAGCTTCGAGGTCCAGCAAGGGGAAATATTCGGATTCCTGGGTCCCAGCGGCTCAGGCAAAACAACGACGGTCAAAATTCTGACCTCGCAGCTCATCTATACGTCGGGGCGCGTTCAGGTGCTGGGAAGCGACCCCGGCCGCAGCCGTCGTCCCGCCTTTCTGGCACGAATCGGCGTGTTGACAGATAACAGCGGACTGTACGACCGGCTGAGCGTGTTGGATAACCTCGTTCTCTTCTGCCGGCTGTACGGCGTCTCGGAGAAGCGGGCCGGGGCTGTTCTGGAAGCCGTCAATTTGTCCGGCGACGGCAAGACGCCCGTCGGGAAGCTGTCCAAGGGGATGAAGCAGCGGGTTACGCTGGGCAGGGCGATTTTGCACGAGCCGGATATTCTGTTCCTGGATGAGCCGACGTCCGCGCTGGATCCCGTTAATAGCGGCCGCATTCGGGAGACGCTGCTGGAGATGAACCGCCGGGGCACCACGATCTTCCTGACGACGCACAATATGCAGGAAGCCGAGCAGCTCTGCCACCGCGTCGCGTTCCTGAACAACGGGGAGTTGTCAGCGCTGGATACCCCTCAGGCGCTTCGCCTGCGCTACGGCGACCGTACCATTACGGTAACGACGCGGGAGGGCAGCCGGGTGATCGCTCAGAACGAAGCGGGGGCGGACGAGGTGAGCGCGCTCATGCGAAACGGGGGGCTGCTGGCGATTCATTCCAACGAGCCAACTCTTGGCGATATCTTTGTACAGTTGACGGGAAGGGGGCTGGAATGATGTTCTCGATGCGCAGATTCAAGGCGATGGTGGCCAAGGAGTGGAAGGACGGCATTCGCAATCCGCATATTCTGCTCAATGCGGGCATGCCAATCCTGCTTGCCCTGTTGTTCGTTCAGAAGGACGGCGACCCCGCCGACCTTACGTTCCTGACGGTTCCCATCCTCGTCGCCATCTCCATTACCGGCGCCTTCGTCCAGGCGGCCATGATCGCCGAGGAGAAGGAGAAGAACACGCTCCGGGCATTGATGCTGTCCCCGGCTACTAAGCTTGAAGTGCTGGCGGGCAAAAGCGCCACGACGGTTCTGTTCGCCTTGATCGTCATCGCTGCTTGTATCGTCATATCCGGCGTGCCCGACGTTAATATCGCATATTTGGCGATTCTCTCCGTCCTGTTATTGATGATTTTCATGGCGCTTGGGACGGTGATCGGCCTAATCGCGCGTACGGCATCGGAGTCCTCCATTGTCGGATTGCCCGTCTTGTTGTTTTTTATATTCGGACCAATATTCGTGCCTGACCTGGATGTGCCCGTTCTCATGAACGTGATCCGCTGGTTGCCTTCGCAGCAATACGTGGTTGCCATTACGGAGCTTCATCGGGATGGCGCATTCGGCAGCATCGCTGGCCAGATGCTTAATCTGCTTGCTTGGACGGCACTGACGGGAGCGTTATGCTTCCTGGCTTACGGCAGACAGCGTTTCGACAAGTAAAGAAGCCGCGTGCGAATCCGAATATAACGACAATGGAGGGGATATCCGTGAACAATAACAAGCTGGTCAAAAATATTATAATCGGCGTTGTGGTGCTTGCCGTCGTCCTGGTCGTCAAGAAGTTTTGGCTGCCGGACGGCATTCTGGGATTGTTCGAATAGCTGATCTGGCGGACGGCAAAGAAGGCTCGGTCCCCCTGAGACCGAGCCATTCTATTAGGCCAGCAAGTTCTTCGTCAGCCATGGTTTGATAAGGGGCAGAACTGTATCCGGCTGCATTGCCTTCGTATGGTCCATATCCTCCCCCTGCAAAAGCGCAATATCCCAGCCCTGTTCTGTCAAAGCCGCTTCATGCCTGCGCAATGCCCCCGCGATATCTACCGTCACGCCTCCAAAGTTTTCCCCATATACGATCGTGTCCCTCTCCCCCGCGAAAGCAAGTCTCGGCAGCTTCAACAGCTCAAGAATGGACTTGTCGTCGAAATCCCGCAGATGGTCATACAAGGTGTAGAATTGTTTCGTTTGTTTGGGATCCAAAGCTATCTGGACGCTGCTCCAATCGAAGCCCTCCGGGCTGCTTTCCGGGCTGTTGGAAGATTGGAAGACATCGCCGGAGCGGTTCTGCTGTTGCAGGGCTTGCTCATGCGTCCTGGACGTTACGGTCAGCATCTCCTTGTACGGCCCTTCGAGCGGCGGGAATCCTCCCATGATCAAGCTCTCCAGCCGATTGCTTCGAATGGCCAATTGCAAGCCCGCGAGAGCGAGCCAGGAGTAACCGTAATAGCTGAAGACAGGTACATTCATTTCGTCTGCGATTTGCAGGAAGTCTTGGCAGATGGAATCGGGAGTCAGCAGCTCCGGCCTGGGATTGCCCATGAGATGCCCCTCATAGTCGAAATATAAAATCCTGAACCGGTCCGACAGCCCCTCGACCAAGTGTTTGCCCAGCTCGGGATCGACGCCCCACATGCGCAAGTTGTCGGCATCTATGCCGTACACCGATTGCTTGAACACCGGAAGCATAACGACCGGATGGGCCGGATTGCCGGCCAAACCGATCTCAAGCGCTGTACCGTCGCTTAACGATATGTTTTTTTTCAATGCGTTCATTCCTCCTCAGCGGTATCTGTTTCATCTTCTACGATACAACATGGATGCAATCGTCCGGTTTGGTCCGGCAGAACGCAGGTGGTATAATGTAGAGTAGGTCGTAAAGCTAACGAAGCACTTTAAGGTATGGCTTGAAGGATGGAGGCGCTGGAGCATGGCGAAGGTCTACACGCCGAGTCAAGTTGCACGGCGTATGGGTGTCAGTACCACCACCTTAAGAAGATACGAAGAGCAAGGGCTGCTTCCCGACGTGCCTAGAGGCGGGGGCAATCACCGATGTTATGAATCCGTTCATCTCCAGGCCTTCATCACCATCCGGTGGTTATTGAAGGGCTATGAAATCCCCTTGGCTTACGATGTCATGAGGAAGATCAAGGGCGGGGAGACAACGGATGCCCTATGGTTGGTAAACGGGCAGCTGCATATAGCCCAGGAGGAGAAAAGGCGCGTCGAGGATATCATTCGAATGGTCCGGCATACTGCATTCGATCGTTATCGCAACGTAAAGCTGACGGATGGAATGAGCATCGGACAGGTGGCGGAGCTAGCCGGAGTCAACGCTTCTGCCATCCGGCACTGGGAGAAGGAAGGGCTGATCGTATCGGCACGGGATCCTGACAATGGTTACCGGATCTTTACGATAGCCGAGCTTCGCAAAATTTTGGTCATCAGCAGCTTAAGGAAAACAATCTATTACATCGAGAATTTAAAAGATCTTCTGAACGAAATCGAAGGACATCGTTATTCGACGGTCGATCAATCGTTCCAGTACGCCCTTCAGCGACTGAACGGCAAGCTTGAGGCGCAATTCCATGCGATAGCGGAGCTTATGAAATACATCGGGTTGGTTAGGAGCAATGAGGCATGAAGAAGTGGTTGCTTATCGGGCTGTGCTGTCTGTTTTTGCTTCAAGGCTGCGCGGATTCTGACGGCGGAGCTGCAGAAAATCGGGATGAGGAGAGTGGGAGCATGAACGGGAGTCTGAATGAAGGGTTGCTGGCTGCCGCGAAAGCGGGGCAGCAGGATGCCATTGAAAAGCTTCTGCAAGACGGGGCAGACATCAATGTACAGGATGGAGAAGGACGCACGCCTGCCATGATCGCGACCTACAACAACGATATCGGGATGGCGAAGGCGCTGATCGAAGCGGGGGCGGACGTCAATATACGGGACGGGATGAAAAACTCGCCGTTTTTATATGCCGAGGCGGAAGGGTATCTGGAAATTCTCAAGCTTACGATCGAAGCGGGCGCCGATCCCGCCATTACGAACCGTTACGGAGGCACCGCTCTAATTCCCGCCTCCGAGCACGGTTACGTGGAGGTTGTCCAAGAGCTGCTGACGAAGACGGACATCGACGTCAATCATGTCAATAACCTGGGCTGGACGGCGCTGCTGGAGGCCATCATTCTAAATAACGGGAACGAGAGGCAGGAGCGGACCGTGGAATTGCTGATTCGGCATGGAGCGGATGTCGACCTGGCGGACAAAGAAGGCGTGACCCCGTTGCAGCATGCCCGTTCGAAAGGCTTCGCGGGGATCGAGAAGCTATTAGTGGAGGCCGGGGCCAAGTAGGTAGGAGTATAAGTTTTTCTCAACTGGAGGTGTGGCCATGTATTTGGTATCCCAATCGTATCCGCTGCTTGACCGGGGCGGGCAGGTTCCGGAAGAAAAGGCGGCAGCCGTGTTCCCGCCGGGATATATGCGTTTTCTCCAGCGCTTCGGCGAGGGGACGTACAGAGGTTGGATGAACGTCTATTGGCCCGATGCGGAGGTGCTGAAGCCGTTCGTCGATTACGACCTGTGGGAGCATGACGAGGACAGCCCCATTACCCGGCAGCAAATCGGCGAGCTGATAGCGATCGGGAGCTCGGTGGACGGAGATTTCCTTGCGGTGCATCCACCGACCGGTCAGTTGCTGTGGCTCCCTCGGCACGGGGACCAGTTGCAGCGAATCTCGCTGGATGTATCGGAGCCGAAAGACGACGGGGCTTATGCGCGTTCGCTGGACGAAATTTTTCGCGAGGTTTACGGCAATGTTCAAGAGGATGACGTGTATTACGAGCCACGGTCGGATACGAGGAATCATCTCTTCCTGCGCTTGCCGCCCGATCCAGACAGACTTACGCTGCCGCGGCTGGCGGGTTTGTGCCGCGAAGCCTTTCCGCCGGATCTGGTCATCGAGAACCAATACGGGTGCAAGCTGTTCAATCGCCGATTAGGCGGTTATATCCGTTTCAATTATGCTAATGGGCAGGAAGTAGCCATCATTTACGAGAAGGATGCCGGACAGCTGTTCGCCGACATCAAGCAGTGGCTACTGTCCCAGGGCTGCGTGCAGTTTGGGCAGTGAATAGCGCAAGTTGACAACGGCCGAGGGTGCAATCCGGGGCCGAGCGGACCCTGTGCGTTCTCAGCGCGATCGGAATTGCATACCGTGGCAAGTTGTGCAGCAATCAAAAAAGACGGCCTCTGTCATCGACAGAGGCCGTCTTTGGTTATGTGATCATTTAGAATTGTTTACATGACAAACAGTCTATGTTATGATTAATAAATCTGTGCGAACCACATTAATTTAGACGGAGTTAGAACATCTTATCTATACTTCTATAATATCATGTGAATCGCCGAATTGTCAACCAGGTTTTTAAAAAAATCCATAACCACCGAAGGAGCGTGTTCGCAAGAGATGATCAGCGCCGACGATTGGAAGGTAGAGCAGGAGCGGCTAAAATCCGTAACGGAGCAGCTGCATAAGGAGATAGACAGACTGGAGCCCGAGGTTACGGGGCTTCACCATCAAGTGACGGATATCCGCAAGCAGTTCTGGGAAGAAGTCACGGTTAATACGAGCACGGACGAGGATTTTGAGGAAACGTTCCACAGCATCAAGCAGCAGGAAGCGCTGCTGTCGGAGCGGGAGCGAAGCCACCGCCAGCGTCTGAAGCAATGGAACAATATGAAGCGGCTGCTGCCATCGCCTTATTTCGGACGGATCGATTTCGCGGAGGAGGGGGAAGGGGCTACTGAGCGCGTCTATATCGGCGTCTCCTCTTTTGTCGACGAAGAAGGTTTGAACTTCCTGGTGTACGATTGGAGAACGCCCATCGCAAGCTTATATTATGATGCCTCTCCGGGAGAGGCGGACTACGAAACGCCCGGCGGGACCGTCCGGGGGACGATGGCGCTGAAGCGGCAATATCAAATTCGGAGCGGAGAGCTCCGCAATGTATTCGATACCAGCGTCACGATCGGCGACGAGCTGCTCCAGCAGGCGCTGGGCAACGGGGCGGACACGGCCATGAAGAGTATCGTGGCCACGATACAGAAGGAGCAGAACGCCATCGTGCGCGACGTTAAGAGCCACATGCTCATCGTGCAGGGAGCGGCCGGCAGCGGCAAGACATCCGCCGCGCTCCAGCGCGCAGCCTATTTGCTGTATAGATACCGCAATCGGCTGACGGCGGATCAGATCGTCCTGTTCTCTCCTAATCCCATGTTCAACAGCTACGTGTCCACCGTGCTCCCGGAGCTCGGCGAGGACAATATGCAGCAGACGACCTTTCAGGAGTATCTGGCCCATTGGCTGGAGCCCGAAGTTTCGGTTGAGAGCCCTTTTGACGGATTGGAATTTGCGCTGACAACGGAGGACAGGGACGCGTATGAGGCCAGGCAGCAAGGGATTCGGTATAAAGCGTCGGAAGCCTTTCTAGACGCGCTTCGTCGGTATGCGGAGTGGCTGTGCTTGCAAGGAATGAGGTTTATCGGCATTACGTTTATGGACAGGGAACTCGTTACCGCGGAACAAATGTCCTCTAAATTTTATAGCTTCGACAGCTCGGTCTCGCTAGAGAATCGGATCACCATGCTGCGCGACTGGCTGCTAAAGGAGCTTGCCGTATTGGAACGCAAGGAGCGTGCGGCGGAGTGGGTCCAGGACGAACTGAACTATCTGGATATGGAGGACTATCAAGCGGCATACGGCTCCATAAGGAAAAAATACGAGAAGGAAGACGCGGTCTTCGACTTTACTCAACAATATCTGGATGCGTACGGCGACGTCCCCAAGCGGGAGCTGGGAGAAGAGAATGTGTTCGACTTCGGCGATCAAGAGGAGGAGTTTCTGCGCCGCATGATCGCGAAGAAAAGGTTCGCGCCGCTGCGGCGGCAAGTAAAGCGTCTCAAGTTCGTCGATGTGATCGGTCTCTACAGCGGTCTGTTCGACGATGTATCAAAGTATCGGGACATGACAGGAGAGCAGGAACTGCCATCGCTATGGAGCGATATATGCCGGGCAACGCAAGAGAAGCTGGAGAGAAAGGAGTTGCTGTATGAGGATGCGACTCCGTTTCTCTATATGAAGGAGCTTGTGGAAGGCGCCCGGAGAAACAATGACGTGCGGCATGTGTTCGTGGACGAAGGCCAGGATTATTCGCCGTTCCAGTACACCTTCTTGAAACGATTGTTCCCCCACGCCCGCATGACGGTGCTAGGCGACTTCGGGCAGGCGATCTTTCCTCAGGCGACCAATCTGCAGGAGACGGATTCTCCGCTGGTCCGACTCTACGGAGAAGAGCATACGACGCTCATACGCCTTGTCAGAAGCTATCGTTCTACGCGGGAGATCGTGTCGTTTACGAAGCCGTTGCTGTCCGATGGCGAGGGGATTGTGCCATTTGACCGGAGCGGGGGCAAGCCGGTAGTGACGATGCTTGACAATGACGGGGAGCGAACGGCGCGTATGCTGCAAGACCTCGCCAAGCTGCAAGCGGAAGGCTTCGGTTCCATCGCCGTCATTACGAAGACCGCGGCGGAGAGCCGCGAGGCCTATGATAGCCTGACGGCTGCAGGAGGCGAGAATCTCCTGCTCATCACCAAGGAGACGCTCACCTTCGAACGGGGCATCTCCATTCTTCCGGCCTATCTGGCCAAGGGCGTCGAGTTCGACGCGGTTTTGATCTACGACGCATCCGCTCATGTGTACAATCGGGAGAGCGAGCGGAAGTTGTTTTATACCGCCTGTACGCGTGCGATGCATCGACTGCGGCTGTACGTAATTGGCGAAGCGACACCTTATCTGACGGGACTGGACCGGGAATTGTACGAGACGGAGTCCTGACAGATCGACACAAAGCCGTAGGACAGAGGGATTTCCATTTGCGCGTATGTATGTTGCGGAAGGCGCAGAGGCTGTTGTATACTGAAAACTAATTATGCAAGAGGAGGTGAAGGTAGGATGAATTCGGAAGTTGTGAACGCGCAAGTGAGCCGGCTGCCCATCGCGATGGCTGGCATCGTTCATGGTTTGGCGCAAGACGGGAGAAGTCTGTCCACTTATGACCATACGATAACACAACTTGCGAAGAGGCTCCTACCTTAACCTGAACGGATCGAACGGAACAGGACGTGGGGAATTTTCCCTGCGTCCTTTTTTTAATTATAGGAAAGTTTTCTTCATACTTGACCTATAATTCTCGGATTGAAACGCGCTGCGCCGCCAAAGGACGGCGGCAGCCGTTTCACCTTGTATGTCAGGTGTCTTCGAATGAACTCGCCGGAGATCTGCGAGCAGCAGGTAGGGCCTCCATTATGAGGAGGAACCCTTATGTTAACGATAAATTGTCAGAACGTGAAAAAATACAATGCCGCCCAGCTCGTCCTGGAAAACGTCACCTTTGAGCTTCGGCATGGAGAGAAAGCCGGGCTGGTCGGCCGCAACGGCTGCGGCAAGACGACTTTGCTCCGCATGATCGCCAAGCTGGACGCTCCTGACGAAGGAATGCTGGCCATCAGCAAGGGCGCGCGGATCGGCTATCTTCGGCAAATGCCGGATATGAGCCCCGGCATGACTGTACGCGAGGTGCTGGAGAGCGGCTTCCGGGACTTGCTGGATTGCCGCGCTCGCATGACGCTGCTGGAGTCGGAGATGTCTTCGCCGACGCAACGTCCAGAACGATTGGAGGATCTGCTGGCGGAATATGCGAAGCTGCAGGAGCGTTTCGAGCGGGACGGAGGATACGAGCTGGAAGCCAGAATCGACGGAGTGGCCGACGGCTTGCGTATCCCGCGGGAGTGGTACGCGCGCGCCTACGCAACATTATCCGGCGGGGAGAAGACGAAGGTCGGACTCGCTTCCGAGCTGCTGAGAGAGCCCGAACTGCTGCTGCTTGACGAACCTACGAATCATCTCGACATGGGCGCGGTGGAGTGGCTCGAGGATTACCTGCTGGGGTACGACGGAGCCTGTCTGATCGTATCCCACGATCGCTATTTCCTCGACCGTGTCGTAACGAAAATCGTGGAGCTGGAGGACGGCGAATCGACGGTCTTCCATGCCAACTACAGCGGCTACGCCAAAGAGAAGGAGGAGCTGGTCCTCCGCCAGTTCGCCGATTACCAAGAGCAGCAGAAGGTTATAAAGAAGATGCGCGAGACGATCAAGCAGCTGATGGAATGGGGCAGGATCGGCGATAACGGCAAGTTCTTTCGGAGAGCGGCAAGCATGCAGAAAGCGCTCGACCGCATGGAGAAGCTTAAGCGTCCCGCGATCGATCGCAAGGAGGCGGAGTTCGGGCTTCGTCCTACCGGGCGCTCTGGCAAGCAAGTCGTCGTATTCGACGGCGTTGAGAAGCGCTTTGGGGCGACAATGGTGTTAAATGGCATCTCCGGAGAGCTGCATTATGGCGAGAAGGTTATGCTGATCGGCGACAACGGCTCCGGCAAGTCCACTTTGCTGAAGCTTATGTTAGGCGACCATGACCCGGACGGCGGGGAGCTGAAACTGGGCTCGAGAGTCGAGGCGGGTTATCTGGCTCAGCAGCAGCGACCGGACAATCCGGATCAGACGATCTTGGACTACTATCGGGAGGAAGCTGGCGTGGAGGAGGGCGAAGCTCGGAACAGCCTTGCAGCCTACATGTTCTACGGCAAGGAAGTGTTTAAGCCTGTAGGTATGTTATCGGGCGGAGAATGGACGCGTCTCAGGCTGGCGCTGCTCGTGCTCGGGAAGCCGAATCTGCTCATTCTCGACGAACCGACGAATCATATGGATATCCCGTCCAGAGAGGCGTTGGAGGATGCGCTGGAGGACTACCCCGGCACAATTCTGATCGTGACGCACGACAGATACCTGATCAATCGGTTGGCGCAGAAAATATGGGAGCTGGACCGCGGCCGTCTCTCCGTCTATCTGGGCGGATTCGATGAATACAAGGCGGAGAGGGGCAGGAGGAAGGCCGTCGCAGCAGCGGCTGCAGGCGCTGCCCCCGCCCCGGCCCCAGCGGCAGGCGCTGGCGATAGCGCGATCCGGAGCCGGCCGCGAACGGAGCGTGAGCGTTCGGTTAAACAAGCGGAGCCGCTCAAGGAGAAGGAAGCTAAATCTGGCGCCCAGCTGGAAGCCGAGATTGCCGAAGTGGAGCGGCGGCTGGCGGAGCTGGACGCGGTACCGGGCATTCCGGCACAGGACGCTGACGCTTTGTCCCGCATGGAGCTAAGCTGGGCGGAGATGGAACACCTTCGGGCGCGTCTGGATGCGTTGATGGAGAGATGGCTGGAGGCGCAGGAGGAATGAAGCTCAACCCGCGTTCGACGCCACAAGCAGCTTAGCCAAAGGGATTTCGCCCCTCGATTCGCCATAGGGATTCGTCGGCTATGCCATCATTCGGACTGGCCCATCATCCCGGAGTCCGCCGGCGCATTCCTGTTTCCTTCGGCCGATGGGAGAGTTATAATAGCTTTACTTGAACCCCTCGGAGGTGATACTCATGGCAATTCGAGATTGCCGGATTGGCAAGGCCTCATGCAAAGCCTGATAAGGAGGCGATACTTTGCATGAATCGGGCGCTTATCGCCGGAATGAGCATTTATCGTTTCTAATAGCGGGCTTTGCACCTTATTTGCTTGACCAATTCGAATAAGGGGCTGAAGTTTAATGTGCCAACCGTTTATTAGAAACTACCAATATAATGAAATTAGACAACAAGCCGAGTCTGTCCTGCGCGCGACAAGATCGGTCGCGGATCCCAAGATTCTGGACTCCGTCCGATATGGCGCGCAGCTTAAGGCGACGGAGTTGTTCCCGGATTTAACGGACAAGGGCAAGGCGCTGCTGGAATTCGTGACGGAGCTAAGAACAGCGGACGAGTGTCACGCATATGTGCAGGCGCTCGAGCCGTACCTGGTGCCGTTCCCCCCGATCGCCGGAGGGCAGATTCGGAAGCTGTTCCCCAAGAATAAGAAATTGAAGATTCCGGACCTCTCGGGGATCGACTTTCGATATATCACCTACTTGAGCTGGACAGATATCTCTACGGGCAAGATGTTCATCGTCTATCATAACGGGGAGCAATTCTTGGGCCTCGAGGGAAGGTTCACGGCAATCAATAAGAAGAGCTATTGCTTCGCGTGCAACCGCTATGAAGAGCTGGTGCTGTTCTCAGCCGTTGCGAAGAAGAGGCCTGCCCAGGCTTCCTCGGATTATTACAAGTCGGTGGGGCATTATGTGTGCGCGGACGGACGGGCGTGCAATAACAACATAACGGATATTGCTTCGTTGGAGAAATTTATTCATTCCGTGCTAGGGCGTGTCTGAATACTCCGAGGGGAGCAGATTTTGCCGAATTTTCGTTCCATGCAAGGAACTTTTGTGAAGGCGTTACCTAAGGCTACGTCAAGCAAAAGTGACGAAGCAGAGGGGCGGAAAGGCGGTGAAAGATGCCCCTGAGCGGGTTTTCAGACACGACCTAAATTAAGCAAAGCTGGCACAGAATGAGTCAATCTAGATGGAGCAGCTTCAGCGTGTTAGGTAGATCAGGCGAGTTGGTGGGCATGATCGACAGCTTGTTCGACAGCTTGTGCGTTCCCCTGCTCGTTGCTCCCGCTGGCGGAAAATAGAAGGAAAAGCTCCCGCTAATCAGAATAAATCTGGCGATCGGCTAGGCATAGAGGGAAAACCTCAGACTGTTGAAAAACTCACCAATCTTTAAATAATTCACCAAATTAACGCGTTAATTTAGGTATAATAAAGGTAATAAATTGTACTCGAAAGGCGTGGTTATCGTGTGGAACACCAATAAGTCAGACGCTTCGACCGATTATCAAATGGAACTGGTTTGTGTGGAACAATTGGTGCCTCAAGATCATCTTCTTCGAGTCATTCACGACCATGTCGATTTCTCCTTTATTACCGAGTTAACGCGTCCCTATTACACAGCAACGACGGGTAGACCACCTATCGACCCCATCGTATTATTCAAAATGATGCTCATTGGTTACCTCTTCAACATTCGTTCGGAGCGCCAGTTAGAAAAAGAGATCTTTCCTAATGCGGCGTACCGTTGGTTTTTGGGACTGCGTTTCGTAGACAAGGTGCCCGACCATTCGACGATTAGTTTTAACCGAAACAACCGCTTTGCGGGAACGAACCTGTTTCAGGAGATTTTTGAGAAAGTTGTGCGTTTGGCGATGGAACACCACATGGTGGCAGGCCGCGTACTCATTACCGATTCGACGCATGTTCGAGCCGATGCCAACAATAATGCCTATACCGTTCAAGTCATCGGGAAGACGCCTCACGAATATCTGGAAGAACTTCACCAAGCCGTGAACGAGGATCGAGATCTTCACGAAAAAAAGCCTTTAGCTCCGAAAGAGGAGGTGGAAGTCACCAAACATAAAGTCAGTGCCACAGACCCGGATTGTGGTTATATGAATCGCCGCAATAAGCCAGAAGGATTCCATTATCTCGATCATCGCACCGTGGATCACAAATTCAATATCATCACAGACGTTCATGTGACACCTGGCAATGTAAACGACGCCACCGTCTATCTCGAGCGCTTGCAACGCCAAATCCAAACCTTTGGTTTTGATGCCACATTAGAGGCCGTGCTACTGGACTCCGGCTATATGACGCCCTACATTTGCAAAAAAACATTAGAGATGAATATTTTCCCCGTCATCAACTATCGACAGGCAAGCAGAACACCGGGCCTATTGGCAAAGAGTGACTTTATCTATGATACGGAAAAAGATGTTTACATTTGTCCCGCTGGCCAACAATTGAGCTACTACACCACCAATCGTGCAGGTTACCGGGAATACGTTTCTGCCCCTAGTAGCTGCGCTTCATGTCCAATGCTGTCACAGTGCACGCAGGCCGAAAATAAGCAACGTAAGATTCAGCGTCATATTTGGGAAGCGCATAAAGAACAAGTGATGCTTAACCGTATAAGCCCAGAAGGTGAAGCTCTGTATAAACTTCGCGCCCAAACGATTGAACGAAGCTTTGCAGATGCCAAAAATCTTCATGGTTATCGTCGAAGCAAGCTCCGCGGAATAAACAAAATGCGGGAGCAGTCTTTGATGACGGCAATTTCCCAAAATCTGAAGAAAATTGCGCGGCATCTGGCTTGGAAGGAGATGTTCGTTGGCGGTCTACAGCATGTACAGATACTGTTTCTACCAATTAACACCAAATACCGCTCTATGACTCAAACCCAGGCCGCATAAATGAGGTTATTCAACAGTCTGAAAACCTCCCTCTAATCGGGGGGATTATGCCCGAATACAGCGATCCGGTCGGGATTATAGGGAGGATTTCCCTCTAAAGCGCAAGCAAGGGCGGAGACGGGGACATTAGAGGGCGTTTTTCCCCTTATTCGCGAGAAGGGGGAACGAGCACGACCCGCACAGCACAACTCCCGATTTATACGTGAAAGGACCTCGAATCCTACTGCAAAGTGGGATTTGAGGTCCTTTTCTTGAAATATAAGAAAGTATAAGTTTCGCTCTATACTGGGCTTATATTTCTCGGAATAAAACGCGCTGCACCGCCGACCGCCGAAGAGGCACCGCGCGCCAATCGAGATCCGACGCCAGATAGAAGCTTGGATAACAAGGCTGGTTATACACGACGTTCTGCCAGGCGATGCCGACCCGGTATTGGGCGTCATGCATCAGCGTGTACAGCTTCCGGTCGGTAAGCTCCGTGCTGACGTAGATCCGAATCGCGGAGCTGTCCGCCGTCCTTACAAGCAGCTCCTCGCGCCAATCGCCGAATATGTCGGCTACGAGACAGGGATTGCCCTTCGTACCGTTATTGGATCGGCAGCCTTCGGCCGTCAGGAGGCGGCCTCTCTTCCAATCGTCAATGGCCACCGGCTCGTCAAAGGAGCCGCTAATGATCCCGGTTGTCATGTCGGCGGCCCATCGAATGTTCATGTTCGTGCCGGGCGCCTTCTCTTCGATCCGCTCTCCTGTCGCCGTCATCAAGCCAAACGTCTCCTGGCTGTGAATATCCTCGCTGCACCACGTTTGCAGGCCGCGGCATGCGGGATCCACCTGGCCGATCATCCCGCGGCCCACATCGCCATCCGCCGGAGCGCCGTACAACACCTCACCCGTACCCGCATCCCTCAGCGTGTAGCCGTACGGCACGGACGCGCCGCCCTCGTGGACCATGAATATTTCCAGTCCCGGGCGATCGGGATCGATATTGGCGACGTGAAGCGCATCGCCGTGGCCGAGCTTTACCTTTCTATCCGCCCCGGCCTCGGCCCCCGACGAAGCGCCTGCTTGGGGAATGACATCCGCAGAGCTATATAAAAGGGACCCGTCATGGTCGATCGTCGCCGCGCCGTATATAATTTCCTGACAGCCGTCGCCGTCCACGTCGGCCACGCTCAAGGAATGCGCTCCCTGCCTGGCCAGCGCGCCGAATGACTCATCGCGCCCGTCCGGGAGATGAAGCGTATCGTTGAACGGGTTGTTCATCGTCACCCAGCCGCTGTCCGCGATCCACTGCTCCCTGAGCTGGCGGCCGTCCCATGAGTAAGCGACGACCGTCGACCTCGTGTAGTATCCTCTCGCGAAGATGGCGGACGGCTTCTCGCCGTCCAAATAGGCAACGCCGGCGAGGAAACGGTCTACCCGGTTGCCGGGCTCGATGCGATTCCACGCATAATCGCCCCACATCAGCCCGTCGTCATGCCGGCCGGGCTTGTAGCGGATCGTCTGCAGCTCGTCTCCCGTCTCACCGCGGAATACGGTCAAATATTCCGGGCCGTCCAGCACGAAGCCTTCGATTTTCCTTAGCGCGTTGCGGCTGTTTCGGGCGGGCGCATAGACATCCATCAGATAATCCGTCAGCTTCTCCGCATCCTCGCAGGTCAAGGGATAATCGTACTGTTTCTCCATGCCGAAGCACGCTTCCAAGCTAGCCGGCCAATGGCCGGCCGTCACTTCTTCGTGCCGATGCCAGCGCATGAACAGCTCCACGATATGCTCATAGTAGTCCGAGCTGCTCATCCGGTAATCGTCCTGATGGCTATAGCCGGCGGCGAGATCCTCTTCCGGCATGGTGATGTACGCTTCCGAAGGCAAGTTGTCCTGTCCGCCGAACCGGACCGTCTTCGTGCCGGGAGCCGTCCTCATCATCAGCTCCGCGCGGCCGTCGCCGTCGAAGTCGAAGACGAGGAACTGCGTGTAATGCGCGCCGGCCCGAATGTTGGCCCCGAGATCGATGCGGTACAGCAGCGTGCCGTCCAGCTTGTAGCAATCGATATAGACGGGCCCGGTGTAGCCCGAATGCGAATTGTCCTTGGCGTTCGAGGGATCCCATTTCACGAAAAACTCGTATTGCCCGTCGCCGTCGACATCTCCGACGCTCATGTCGTTGGCGGAGTAGGTGTAGGTTTCTCCCCTTGGCGTCACGCCGTCCGGGGGTTTCCGGAGCGGCAATTCATAATAGTTGTCCCGCCAGGGCTTAACGGACTCGCCGCGCTCCGTCTCGCGACCGTCTACAACCGCGCGAACCTCGTATTCCGATGCCGCGCTTCCGCCGCGGTCGAGATAATTGGTGCTGTCGTTCACGGCAGCCAACAGGGCGCCGTCGCGATAGACATGGAAGTCCGTGCCGGTCAGACCGCGTTCGCCATGCCCCGTGGCTTCGCTCATCAGCAACCTCCAGCTGAGGAAGACGCCTTCGGACGAGCACATGGCGACCAGTCCCCGGTCCAAATGCTCCATCTGCATCATGTTAGATTCTCCTTCTTATGCTCGGCAATGGATTCGGGCACTTCGTCCCCGATGAGTTCCAGACAGACGATTGTATTAATAGACCATTGCGAGACCGTGTTCGTGGAGATCCAAGGTATTTCGGCAATCTCCCGGACAAACGACTGGCGGGGCACTTCCTGCGTCTCGAGCGGGATTTCCACGCTCCAATTGTAGGAGCTGGCCAGCAGATACTCCCATGCCTGCCTGGCGAGCTCGCCGTCCCCCGTCCGGCGGGCCGCGAAAGCCATCATGGCGGTCGACAGCATGGGGATGTTCCAATCCTTGCCCTGCAGCGTGCCGCCTGAACGGCGGATCTTCTCTTCCTTCGGCAAATTGTAGAATTCCCCGTATTCGGCCAGCATGGCATCCCATTCCGGGTCCTGCAGCAGATGGGCCATCTCCGCCCAAACCTGCGCCCCGCCCATGCAGATCATGAGGTGGTGGCCGTAATTTTCATGGCCCATGAACAGGAGCTCGCCGGTCTTCGGCTCGTAGCCGAAGACCGGGCCGGTCAGCAGACGGTTCGGCATGGACTTCAGGCACTCGATGCCTCGCAGCATCTTGTCGCGGTAGGAGGCGTCTTCGTACCGTTCCCACTGGACGAGCCAGTTGGAGCAGAACGCCGCCCAATCCGGTCCGCTTCGGGTATGCGTCGGGAATTCGTCCTTGGCGAAATAAGCACGCATGGGATCCAGCCGAACCGTCGCGTAATCCGAATCCTTGACCTCGTCCATGATATCGCCGATCCGCTCGTCCGCCGTCAAATAATAATAAAACTTATGCAGCCCCGCCATGCCGATTCGCGCTTCCTTGCAGCCGCAGCCGAAGTGCAGCACGTTGTGCCTGGAGCCGAGTCCCGCGTATTCGCCGATGTGATAGAGGTCGACCTCGCTCGTATGGCGGGTCATCGCTTCCGCGAGGCGGAAGATATCGCCCCGGCCGGAGCGGAGGAACATATACCACAGCCAGATGTTCGGAGCGAGCTCCGTATTCTGCCAGGCGCAGCCCCCGATGTCGTACTTCCAACTGTGCCGCACGGGGTCGTAGCTGTGCATGAAGTCGCCGTAGTCCCAGAAGCCGTACCATCGGCGCTGCTCGATCTCCTCCTGGTAGAAGGAGATCAAGCCATCCAGCGTGTCTTCCAGCTGGGACTTCACGGGCGTGGAGCGATTCGGCAGACTCCAGGACCCCAGTGCGCGTGTTTCCCAGTAGCGCGTAGGCTCGCAGACCAACAGAGGCGGAGAATCCTTCATCCGTACCATGGCATCTAGCATATCGAGATCCGGCGTAGACTCGCAGCACCAAAGCGTCAGCTCGGAAGTGTTGCCAATGCCGTAAGGCGTGCTGCGAAGCTCATCCGCTCCTTCGTAGCAGGAGACGACGTGCGTATCGGTATCGTAGTGTCGCAGATCCATGGCCGGGGCGTCCGGCGACCAAAACCAGAAGGTGAGGTTCGCCTCGTCTCCCGTTAGTCCTTTCGCTTCCAGAGCGGAAGGGTGCTTCTCCCAGAAGCGGCGGACGCCGATCGCCAGTCCTCCATGGTCCCCGCCGGCATATAACAGCCCGGCGGCTCTTCTGCCGGATACGGAACGGATCCAACTACAGCCTTCCTTCGTCCGTTTCAGGATGTCATAGCTGTCGGAGGACGGCTGGACCAGCTTGAAATCCCCCCATTCCGGCGAATCCGCAAGGAGACTTGGCAGTTCGCCATCCTGCGCAGGGTCAAAGGCAATCGGTAATCCCGCGGCTTGAAGCTCGTACAGCTCGCGCTGCCTCTCCGGCAAGCGGAATGTCATGAGTCCCTTGGGGGACTCTCCGAACCAGCCCGTGTCCCCGGCAAGGCGGACATGACGGTTATATAATGGGCCTTTCATCGGAACGGAGAAAGCAATGCCCAAGCTTTTAATATAGTCCTGATGGGGGTTGCCGTCATAGAGGAAGGTATGAACGATGGAAATCGACCGCTGCCCGGCATAGAATACGAGTCGCAGCGTGAACGGAAGCCACCTGCGGCCGCTTATCGATAATTGATGGCGGCCCCGTATGGCAATAACCGCGCGAATGGGGCCGCTCTGTTCCACGGCTGCATGCTCGACGACGCTGTTCATCGGCTCTTCCACGACGGTTCTATGGCCCGAGACGGCATGATGCTCCTCGCGCATGCCAACCAGCCTGCCGTCCGAGCATACCGTTCTTCCGCCGATCCGCATCTCTTGAATAACGGAGGGCCCCGAACGATTCGCCCGGCAGACGATGGCGCCGGTGTCCACCTCGATATGCTCCGCCGTTTTCCGTATGACGATTCTTTCGGCAGCCGCAAGGGGAGATCCTTGTCCCTGCTCCAGTATATATCCGTCCTCCAGGTCCCCTTGAAGCGATGCCGCATGAGCCGTCCATTTCACGCTGCCGTCCGGCCAATAGGCCGTCGGCCAACTTTGCATAGCCACGTTGGCGCCTTGCAGACCGCGCAGCCTGATAGGCGTGCGGCGATCCAGCTCGCCTTGCTTCCAGGGCGCGCCCCAGACGACGCCCGCAGGCAGGGCGGGCCGCCCTTCAAGCCACGACAAGGCTAGTTTGCCACTGTTACCTGTCATTCCATATCACTCCTTTGCAGCCGGTACACTTCCAGCTCGGAATATTCCGCAATCATGGGCGCCATCTGCCGGAAGCCGAGCAGGCCGCGGTCCAGCACGGGACCATAAGTCACCCCGTCGTCAAGAAATTGAAATAACAGAAGCTCATCGATGTAAAACCGGATCAGGGATCCGCGCTTCGTTACCTGCATGAAGTAAGGCGGATCGCAGTCCGCGATGGCGGGAAGCGGGTCCGCGCCTTGCGCCACGAGATGGAAGCCGTGGCTTTTGCGCAGATTGCAGGTCTGAAAGCGGCGTTCTTCGGCATAGCTCCTGCGGAAATAAGAAATATGATAAGCGTTTATGTCCCCGCTATGATACTGGTCGTACTCGCCGCTTCGGGGACTCAGAGCGGGGTCGAACAAGTCTTCGCCGCCTCTCCCTGCGGCGGAGAAAAACAGGATGCACAGCCCGGGCTGGCGAATGGGCCAGAACTTCCATCGGATGGCGATGTCGCCCTGGAAGTGCTCCCTGCACCAGTACACGATATTGGCGGCTTGCCCATCCTTCGGGTCCCGCCTGCTCTCCAGCCGAAGCCTTCCAAGCGGGAAGCTGGCCATCCCGTCGCCCTCCATGACGAAGTCCGCGACGTCTTCGGCGCAACCCAACGGGTTGGCATAGAGCAGCTCCCCAAGCTCGGCGTCGTCCCGATCGTCCATTGCCCATGCCCCCTTCCTCAGCGATACTCTCCGCCAGGATATAGCGTAGAGCTGTACAGACGTTTGGGCTGGGGCAACGGCACTCCCGGCTGACGAGGCGTCAGTTCCATCGGCATGCTGGCATAAATCCAGGCCGTGGAATGGTCGTAGATCAGCACCTGCTCCCGTCCCGACCCTGCCAAGTCCGCGTGCGCGACATAGCCGTCGCTCGGGAACTCCACTACCACGGTCATATGGCCGTCATACAGCGTTGGCGGGACGCCGCCTCCCCGGCGGTAGGCCAATATATAATCCAGCGGCCCGTCATCCCAACGGGGGAGCGTCTCGATGATGGTCAGCCAGCCGTTAGTCTGCCGGTCTTCCTTCCACACTTCCGCGCCTTGGGAATCCAGCAAAAACAGGCCATCCTTGCCGCTTTCGGAGAATGCCTCACCCGTGTCCCCGCGTCTAATCCGGTCGAGACCGGCAATATGCAGTCCCGGCAGGTCGCTCCTGAATTTGCCAAGCGCTATGTGCTGGGATTCGATCGACCCTTCATACCTCCATAACTCCTTGCCTTGGACGTCATACATGACGGTTACGCTCCCGCCAATGACGATCTGTACATCTCCTCTGCCCAGAACGTCTCCGACCCATATGCAGTCGGCGTGGTCCTCCAGATTCCGTGCCGACCAAAGCTTTTTGCCGTCATGATCCAGCAGGTCGTAACCCGCCATGACTTCGTCGCGGCCGTCCCCGTCGGCATCGAATACCCAAGGGAAGTGGCCGGGATTGCCCGAATAGGTCCATAAGAGGCGGAGATCGCGGTCAAGCGCCCATAACGTTCGGTACCGATCCTTCAAAATAATATCCGAAGGATAGGCCCCGCCGCTGAGATTAGCCAGGATGATGCAATCATGCGCGAGCTCCGAGGGCAGTTCGAAGGAACGTTTCTCCTGACCGGTACGACCGTCCAGGATGAAGAAGCGCTTGTTCATGACGCACAGCACCTCGCAGCAGCCGTCGCCGTCAATATCGTAGAGCTGCGCCGGATAATCCGAGCCCGGTCCCCCGCAATTCGGATCGGGCGTTCCGACCTGCCACAGGAGGCGGCCGTCGAGATCGAAAGCGGTCAAACATTGGACCTGATGGGGAACGTACCGGTCATCGATGCCCCCGTCGGGCTGGACCATGACGATTTCCATGCGGCCGTCTCCGTCCAGATCGCCGAGCAGCATTTTGTTGCGCAGCCCTGCCTGATTAATGTCCAATTGACGGACTAGAACGGGAATTCTATCTTGCTGGCTCATGCCGATTCGCCTCCGATGTAGCAATGGACAGTGCGGCGAGTTGCTCGCGGCACTGTCCATCGTCATTTTTTCCACATAAGAATTTATAAGTTTTCGGCTTAGCCGAAAAACAAATTCTTATTGGCGATAAAACCTACCTTTGAACGCGGTCGCTCATCATTGAAAGGCCTCGATAGAGGTTTTCTCATTGCTGGGATTCCTTGTGGAGCTTGTTGATTTCCGCGATATAATCGTTTCCGCCTGTCGTCTTCCATAGCTCGATGGCTTTGTCGAGGCCCGCGTCGTCGATTTGGCCGACGATGTATTGGATGCGGGCATCCGCGATGATGTTGTCAAGCTGCTGTCCCTTCTGCGCGTACACCTCGGAGACCAGCGGCTGCGCCGGGTTGGCGACGACGATGCTTTCGTTGGCCGCTTGCACCTCCGCGATCATTTTGTTGACATCCGTTTGCTCCAACGTTGCCCCGACCGGACCGATGAACGTCAGCATTTGGTTCAAACCGTTGTATTGCTGAATGAGACTGGCGTCCAGATTCTCCTTCGGCGCGATATAGCCGTCCACCATGTCGTAGTGAACGCCTTCCATGCCGTAGCCGAGCAGATCCTGCATCTCCACGTCGCTCAGCTTGTCAATGAAAGTCAGAACCTTCTTCAATTCCTCCTCCGTCTTGACGGCGGATTTCGATATCGCGAGCATGCCGGCATAACCGGTTGTCGGCATATCCCGATGGCCCTTCGGACCGACCGGCGCCTGGTAGACGTTGGTGTAGGAGCTGTCTCTTGGCGCCTTTTCCTGCATCGGACTATTAAGGCGGCGAGCATTATCCGCCACGTCCACAAAGGCGCCGGCTTTTCCGTTTACGAACGGATCGTTCCACACGGCGGAATCCATGACGGCGAAATCCTCGTTAACAAGTCCTTCCTCATACAGCTTGCGGAAAAACTGCAGCGCCTCCCGGTATTCCGGCGTCATGTGCGTCGGCACCAAATTGCCGCTTCCGTCGTCGCCCCAGCCGTTCGGAGCTCCGAACCAGACCTGCATAATGTCCCAAGGTCCCGCGTATTTCGTGATGACGACGCCGTACGTATCGTCCTTGCCGTTTTGATCGGGATCGTTTTCCTTAAAGGCCTTCAGCACGTTGTAGAACTCGTCGATCGTCTTCGGAGGCTGCAATCCGAGATTTTCCATCCAAACCTGATTAAGAGTAACGCCCATCCGGCCCAGCACGCGGCCCCGGTAGACGCCGTAATTTTTGCCGTCGATGGAGGAGTTGTTCAGCACGATGTCGTTGGCTTGGCTAAGGTTCGGGTAATCCTTCAGGTAAGGACCCACCTCCCAGAACGCGCCGGCGCGGGCCGAACTGATGAAGCTTGGCGATTTGTCCACGACCATGATCGTAGGCAGTTGGCCGGAGGCGAGCGTAATGTTGACTTTGTCCGGATAAGAGCTGTTCGGCACGAATTGAATGTCCAGGTCGGTGTTGGTGTACTCCTCCAGCTTCTTGATGACCGGGCTGTCGGCTTTCGGCAGGTTGGTATCGAAGGATTGCATCATGATGCTGATCTTGAACGGTTCTTCCTTTGCGTTCCCGTTGCCTTCGGAATTGGCGTTCGTGCTTTGCGGCGGAGCGCTCTCCGATTGGCCATTCGATCCCCCGTTCCCGCCGGAACAGGCCGATATGGCCATAACCGAAGACAGGACGAGTAATGCCAAGCTTTTTTTCAAACCGGTTACTTTCTGTTTCATTGATAACCCTCCTCGTTATTGAATGGTTGCTTTCTATAGATTTCACGCGAATGCGTTCATCTAGCCTTTGATGGAGCCCAAGAGCACGCCCTTGGCGAAATGCTTCTGCAGGAACGGATAGACCAGCAGGATCGGCAGCGTGCCGACGACGATGACGGCCATCTTGACGGATTGATCCGGCGGCTCGATGAAATTGGGATCCATGGCGCCCATATCGCCGGCGGCCAGCTGCGACAGCATGACGATCTCCCGCAGGATGACCTGGAGCGGCCACTTGGTGTGATCGTTAAGGAACAGAAGCGCCGAGAAAAAGTTGTTCCAGTGGCCGACCGCGTAGAACAGGCCGAACGTGGCGATGATAGGCTTCGACAGCGGCAGCGCGATGCGCCATAGGACGCCAAGGTCGGTACAGCCGTCGATCCGGGCCGATTCCTCCAAGCCGGGAGGAAGCTGCTGGAAGAAGTTTTTGATAATGATCATGTTAAACGCGCTGATGGCGCCGGGCAGAATGACCGCGGCATAGGAATCCAGCAGCCCGAGCTCCTTCACGACGAGATAACCCGGGATCATGCCGCCGCTGAAGAGCATCGAGAAGATTACGAGGTTCATGATGACGTTGCGTCCCATCAAATCTTTGCGGGAGAGCGAATAGGCCATCGTGAAGGTAAACGCCAGATTGGCCAGCGTGCCGGCGATCGTAATGATGACCGAGTTGATCAAGCTGCGGCTAATCGTATCCGTCGAGAAAATGTATTGAAACGCCGCGATCGACGGATCCCTCGGGAAGATAAAGAATTCGCGTTCCATCAGCTCCACTTCCGTTGCGAAGGAGCCGGCGATAATGTAGACGAACGGCAATACCGTGACGAGCGACAGTAGGCCGAGAAGCAGGTAATTAAAGCCGTCGAACAATTTCTCTCCGAGCGAGTCGTGCTTGCTGTTCATTCTTGTCTCCTCCTCTCCGCCCTAGAATATGCCTTCTTGTCCGAATCGCTTGGCGAGACGGTTGCTGCCGTAGATGAGCAGAATGCCGACGACCGACTTGAACAAGCCGATGGCGGTGCTATAGCTGAAGGCTCCTTGCGTGATGCCGACGAAATAGACGTACGTATCGAAGACGTCCGCGACGGACCGGTTGAGCGAGTTGGTCATCAGGAAAATTTGCTCGAAGCCGTTGTCCAGGAAGCTTCCCAGCCGCAGGATCAACAAGATGACGATTGTGCTGCTGATGGCGGGAATCGTAATATAGATCAGGCGCTGGAAGCGGTTCGCGCCGTCGACGACCGCCGCTTCGTATTGCTCCATGTCGACGGAGGCGAGCGCGGCCAGGAAGATGATCGTGCCCCAGCCGGAATCCTTCCACATCATCTGAAGGATGATCATGGGCCGGAACCAGGACGGATCCGCCAGGAAGTTGATCGATTTGCCCGTAATCGAGGCGACGAGCTCGTTGATGATGCCGCCCGACGTGGTCAGGAACACGTAGGTCATGCTGGCCACGATGACCATGGAGACGAAGTGCGGCACGTAGACGAGCGTTTGAACGATTCTTTTGAAATAGGCCAATCTCACTTCGTTCAATAATAACGCCAGAATAATGGGCGCCGGGAAGAAGAAGATCAGATCGTATACGGCCAGAATCAGCGTGTTCCGCAGGAGCCGGAAGAAGTCGGGATTGGCGAAAAAATTGCGGAAGTGCTCGAAGCCAACCCATTCGCTATTCCAGAGGCCCAGAAACGGCTGGTAGTTCTGGAAGGCGATAAGTACGCCCCACATGGGCAAATATTTGAACACTAGGAAGTACAGCAACCCCGGAAGCAACAAGAGGTACAACCATTTGTCTTTTTTCAGCCTCGACAGCCAGCGTCTCCGTTTGGGGTTGCCCCGCGTCATGGATATTTTGGAATCGGAAGGAAGCGCCGTGTTCATTCACTCACCCTTTCTGTATCGATCGCGCCAAGATGTCATCGCTTACATTTCCCAGTATCGCTCCATGGCGAAAGACAATCAATTTCACATTTTTGCATAAGAAAAGCCTTGATTATCAAGGCTTTTTCGAACGTATGGAACTTTGTTGCCGGGGTGGTACTCTCTTGTTTCCGGGCTTGGCTTCAGCCTTCCGTCTGCTCTCTGAACTGCCCCGGCGTAAGGCCGACCTGCTTCTTGAAGATGCGGTTGAAGTAGCGCTGCTGATAGCCGACCTCGCTGGCGATGTCGTTGATTTTAAGATCGGTCTCGCGCAACAACGTCTTGGCTTTATCGATCCTCAGCTCCGTTACGTAATCAATGAAATTGATGCCCATGAATTGCTTGAAATATTTGCTGAGCGTATAGCTGTTCGTCCCGGCCAAATCCGCGCATTGCTCAAGCGAAAGATCCGACGCGTAATGGGCGTGGACATAGTCGATCGTCGACTCCACGAGCCGCTTAAGCTCGATGTTGGCTCTGGCGTCCCTCTCGTCGATGAAAGGCAGAATGACTTTCCGCTTCATCCAGCCCAGCATCTTCTCCGGCTCGCGGATTTGCGAAAGTTGGCCGAACATGTTCTCGCCGCCGAACAGCTGATGGGGACTTAGGCCGGACTGCAGAATGGCGTGCTGGATCGTCGCGAACAGCTGCAGCATGCTTTGCTGGACCAAAATTTCGGTGCCGCGGGCGGACAGCACCTCCTCCAGGAACAAGGTAATCAGCCGCTCCGCTTCCTCCTTGTCGCTCGCTCTCATCGCATGGACGATGTCCCGTTCCAGCGCGAAGGGGTAATGGAACTCGCTGCCGTCCGCATGGGCGGTCAATTGCTCCATATCGATCAACTGATTCTGATTGACGAATTTGCGGTAGCCCGTCGCGCGCTCCACTTCCATATACATGTCGGGAATGAGCTGAATCCTCTCCATCGCTCCACTGAACGTGATCGTGACTTGCATATGGATAATGCCGTTGATGGCTTTCGTAATTTCCGTCCCCAGCGATTGAATCCGTTCGCCGATGGGCTCGCCGTCCGGATACATGACGAGCACCGCTACCGTCAAGTCATGGAAGTTCATGACGCTGAACTGCTCGAAATGCCCAGCGGCAAGCTCCTCGATAATATTGGAGGCCGTGAAGGTCACGAGACTTTCGTCCCCTTGCGAGAACCGCTCGGTCAGAATGTCGTACCCCGTCAGCTGGATATGCAGAATTCGGAATTGATGGTCGTCGGTATCCCAGCCGTAGAGCTTCATTCTGCTCTTCAAGTCCTTCTCCGTGTAGGAAGCGAGATGTCCTTGCAGCAATTGAAGCAGGAAGCCCGAACGGACATGGGTCCGTTGTTCGTCGAGCCGATTGCGGAGATTCAAGCTTTCGTCGTGCAGCTGGTTCCACTGGTTCTCCAAAAATTGAAATTCGTCCATGCCACGGGCAAGATCTTCGCCCTTATGCCACTTAAGGCTGTTCAGCAGCCGTTCGACCGGCAGATAGACCCGCCGGGAAGCAAGCCAAGAGAGCAGCAGCGCCAGGACCAGTCCCGATGCGCTGACGAGGAAGATCGTGTTGGAGAGCTTCACCACGGAGGACGTGATGGTCGTGATCGGCGTAGCCGAAATATACGTCCACTCCGTGGACAGGCGGGTCAGCTTCCCGTAGGATACGGAATACGTGATGTCGTCCCGGTTGAACAGGAAGGTGCCGGACGGCTCCTCCCGGCCCAGCACTTCCGCGCGAAGACGCTCATTGACGGCCGTTTCTTCGGCATGGTCGGCGACGAGCAGCTCGCCTTTCTTGTCGAGCAGCATCGTGAAGCCTTGGTTGTAGGGAGTCATGGTTTTGAGCAGGTTCATGACTTTCTCCCGCTTGAGCTCCGTGACGAGCACGCCGAACGGCGAGCTGCTGTCTCCCGGAATTTTGTGGACCAGCACGATCGGAGTGTCCGCGTTCTGCGCATTCCCTTCGGCGGCAGGCAGCCAATCCGTCCAATAAATATTGGTTCCCTCCGCTATGATCCGCTGAAAGCCGTCGATCTGGGCAGAGTCGTCCAGCATATAGAATTCGGGCTGGAACAGCACCGTATTGTGTCCGTTGATGTAGAGCTGCACTTGATTGATGAGCGGATGGGAGCCCTGCAGCATGAATAACGTCTTCGTAATGTCGTAGGTGTCCCTGAATTGGTAGACGAAATTCATCTCCTTCAGGTCGGAGCCGAACCGCGGATTGAACGCCCAATGGGAGATGTCCTGCTCCACGGATCCGAACTGGTCGTCGATGTTCTGCGCGCGTTCCTTAATCTGATTCTGGTGCAGGTCGCTGATGTTCTTTTGCATCGGCCCTACCGCGAATCCGTATGTCGCCAGGGCGATGATCAACCCCGGTACGCTTGCGGCGAATAAGAACCAAGTAAAGCTTTTTCGGTAAAAGCTTCTATTTTTTCTTCCCGTTCTCGCGTAGCCGCCCATTCGCTGGAGCATGAACTCCCTCCGTTCCGAATCAATTATAGGGAACCGCTTTCATGCGCAGGCAGGAATCTATCCCGCCTGTGCTTGTAAAGTATATCCGATCAAAGTGGTTCTTTCCATGAAATAATTGGAGGGCTCATTTGGTATCGGCAGCAGCGTATAAACGGGGCAGGATCCGCAAGCTCTTCAGTTGATCCGCTAAGAGCTTCGCCATTCGGCGTGCCCCGATTTCGGTGAAATGGGTGTGGTCGGTCCCGTTTACGGAAACCATAAAAAACGACTTTGTCTCCTCGTAGCCGACAGAAGAGTAATAGGCCAGGCTTTCCGTCATCAGATCGACGAGGAGGACATTCTCTTCGGCAGCAAGCTGCTTCATAGCCATGCAGTAGTCCGGAAAATCGTTTAAGAACTCTCCGTTTTCATAGTGCAGCCGGCCGACCGGCGTGATCAGCACGGGGATGGCCCCCCGGCTCCGGGCGCCTTCGATGTACATCTTTAAATAAGATGTATAAGTCGAGAAAGGTTCTGTATAACGCTCCGGCCTGCTCTTCGTGGAATCGTTGTGACCCATCTGGACGAACAAATAATCACCCTTGCCGATCTCTTCCAGAATGGTCTGCAGCCTTCCTTCCTCAATGAACGTCTTCGAGCTTCTGCCGCCAATTGCGTGGTTCGCAAAGCGAACCTCCTTCGTAAAATATTCGGCGATATATTGGCCCCAGCCCGCCTGCGGCGCATGCTCCGGCTCATAGGTTTGTACCGTGGAATCTCCTGCTAGATAGACGTTAACTGTATGTTGCATCACTTCACCCCTGTAAGGACTATTGATTACATGATTACGCGCATATTGTAAGCGTATGAGCTATCCCCTGCAATTGCACTTTTTTGCAATTGGACACGCGCCGCGCCGTTCCGTTAGCCAATCCAACCCGCATACGGGCATATATAAGTCTCTGACCCCCGATACGGATATGCCAATCATCGAGGAAGCTTTCGGCAGGCTCCCGTTTCCTTTCTCTTCTTGCTTGGATGTTTATTAGCTGGTATTGTGGGTTAATCGGACGTTATAGGATATATCCTATCGAGCAGAGGAGATGGTAGCATGACATCGCAATCGAGACAACGTACGAGCGTGTATTGGGATATGTTTATCCATCCCGCATTCGGGGATCAGCCGATCTATGTAGCGGCGACGGAGGAAGGCTTGTGCCAGATCACCTTTCCGCATGAGCCGTTCGAATATTTGGTTGCTTCCGTTAACAAACGAGTGGCGGATGCCCAACTGGTCCAAAGCATGGAGCAGTTGCGTCCCTATTGCACGCAAGTGAAGGAGTATCTTGAAGGCGAACGCAAGGCATTTACGGTTCCGGTGGATTTCCGGGGCACCGAATTTCAGAATGACGTCTGGCGCGAACTCGTCCGCATTCCTTTTGGAGAGACTCGGAGCTACTCCGATATCGCTATCGCGATCGGCAGAGGGAAGGCCGTGCGGGCGGTCGGCGCCGCCAATGGCGCCAACCCCGTGCCCATCGTCGTTCCTTGCCACCGGGTTATCGGGAAGAACAACACGCTTACGGGCTTCCGCGGCGGGCTTGCCATCAAGGAAACGCTGCTTCGGCTGGAAGGCGCCGGGTCGTATAAAGCGAAAGGGCATCAACGCTACTTATTTTAAGGGCAGCAGGGGCAAGCCCAGTCATTCTGCTCCAACCATATAGAGAAGATAAACAACGGGAGAAGGGACAACGTGGAGGGCACCAACAGCAGCAAGAGTAAGAGCAAGGGAAAATTCAACAAGATTTATGTCATGCAGCTCGCAACGATTTTTATTGGCTTTGTTATCTTCGGTTTTTCGGAAAATATTAAAGGGCCGGCCATACCGCGCATTCAATTCGACTTCCTGCTTAATGAATCGCAGCTCGGCACCTTATTGGCGCTTAATTCGCTGGGCTATTTGCTCGCCTGTACGTTTACCGCCTATTTGACCCGATTATGGGGAATCAGATGGGTTACGGTTGCGGCATTCGCAGTCATGGCGGCGTCGGGAGTATTTATTTTCGGCTCGCAATATTATCCTGCATTCTCGGCTTCTTACTTCCTGATGTACATCGGCAACGGGATGCTGGAGATCGGCCTGGCTATTCTGGGAGCGCGAATCTTCGTCAAAAATACGGGAACGATGATGAACCTGACGCACGGCTTCTATGGACTCGCTTCGACGGTCGCGCCTCTGATGGCGACCGGGTTGATGGCGGTGACCGTTAATGGCCACACGCTGGATTGGCGCGGGATGTACCTCGTCGTCCTGCTGCTCTCTGTTATACCGCTGGCCATCGCCATGTTTACGACTTTCCCTGGCGACGAGGTTCAGCATGAGGAACGTATTCCGTTAAAGCGGCTTATGAGGGACCCGGTTCTCTGGCTCATGATCTGCGTGCTGACCTTCGGGGTCGTATCGGAGCTGGCGGTCGGAGGCTGGCTGGTTAACTTCCTGGAGAAGGCTTACGGCTGGGACACGGTCAGCGCATCGGGCATGCTGTCCGCGTTTTTCCTTTGTTTTGCGCTGGCAAGGCTGCTGCTAGGACCGCTGACAGACCGAATCGGCTTCACGGTGTCGCTGATCCTGTTCTCGTCGTTCTCTGCGGCATGCACGTTCGTCGCCATCTTCGGCGGGGAAAAGCTGGCGTACTTCTTTGCTGCGGGTGGGGTAGGCATTGCGATGATCTATCCTACGGTTATGGCGTTTATTGCGCGCAGGTACCCTCGCGAGAGCGACATGGCCATTACTTTTACGGTGACGGTTATGGGCGTCGGAAGCGTGCTTGGCAACTATTTGATCGGCGGCGTCATCGAGCTTGTTAAAGGAATGGTAGGCGCGGAGACGCAAGAGGGGCTGTTCCGCGGCCTTCAGGCCGGCTACGGCGTGATCGCGATATGCGCGGCGTTAAGCGCGGCTTCGGGGATCATCTTGTATGGGCTGTTGGCTAGAAGGAAGGAAGTTATATAAATTCGTATCCTTCAAGCGTTCATATGCCTCTTTCATCAAAATCGCCCAGGATACTCCCGACTTCTATAAGCGGGGGAGGAATGGGCGTCAGGCGTTAGCCTGAAGGATATTTCGTATGTTCTTGTTCTCCCTGCTATGCTAAAATACGGATAGAAAGGAGACGAACGTATGATCGCAACCGTAACGGCTAAACTCAAAATAAAACCGTCAGAAAGTCAAATGAGGGCACTGCAACAAACGATGATCACTTATCGGCAGGGCTGCGATTTTGTCTCTGCTCTTGTGTTCGAGAAGAGAGAGCTCGGGCAGCCTGTCTTGCACCGAATGACGTATCAAACCCTTCGCAGTACGCTAGGCCTGCGCTCCCAAATGGCTCAGTCAGTAATGAAAACCGTGATTGCCAAATACAAAGCCCTTCGGAGTAACGGCCATGCCTGGACGCTTGTACGCTTTAAGAAGCCGGAATATGATCTTGTCTGGAACCGGGATTATTCGCTGAACCTGGGCGCTGGGCTGTTCTCCGTCAATACGCTGCAGGGCCGTATCAAGGTTCCTTTCGAAGCGAAAGGAATGGAAGCTTATTTCGACGGTTCGTGGACTTTCGGTACGGCCAAGCTGGTGTATAAAAAGCGAAAGTGGTTTTTGCATATTCCGGTATCGAAAGAAATAGCCGTTCCTGAGCCGGCGGAAATCGAACACGTCGTTGGCGTTGATCTGGGCGTCAACTTTGTAGCCACGGCGTATGACACCGATGGCAAAACCCTATTCTTTCGAGGAAGAGAGCTCAAACAAAAACGAGCGAACTACAAAAGGCTGCGTTCAGAGCTGCAGCGCAAACAAACGCCTTCATCCCGTCGCAGGCTGAAGCAAATCGGAGAACGAGAAAACCGCTGGATGACCGATGTTAATCATCAAGTCAGTAAGGCACTCGTGACCCGATATGGGGCGAATACGTTGTTTGTGCTGGAGGATTTGACCGGGATTCGGGGAGCAACGGAAAAGGTCAGGCGTAAACATCGCTATGTGACGGTATCGTGGGCGTTCCGCCAGCTTCGCGAGATGGTAACGTACAAGTCGCAGCTTGCGAAAGCGATGACCATTGCCGTAGATCCAAAACACACCTCGCAAGCCTGTCCGATATGCAGTCACACGGCAAAAGGGAACCGGGATAAACGGGGGCATCGATTCCGTTGCCTGGCCTGTGGCTATGCAAGTAATGATGACCGGATCGGTGCGATGAATCTCTGTCTGAAGGGAAAAGAGTACCTTCTACAAGGTGCAGGCCTAGCATGACTAGGCTTGCAGGGTAGCTGTCAGTCTGCCCATCGGTAAGCGAAGGCTTATCCGAGGATGTAACACCACGTTCTCTTCCGAACGAAAAAGATCGGAGTCGCACAAGACGTTTGTACGATCGGGTCGTTACAAGCTCCCGCTTCAAACGATAGTTAAGTGGGGGTTATTGACATCAGGCGAGTATTCTTTGGATAGAATGAGTCCGTTGATTACAAACTTAGTGATGTTCAGTTCCTCCGAATTAAAAGTTGGGAGCGCAGGAATCAAACTTTGAACGGTTCTCCCAAAATGTCTGGATAGCCCATCGGCGATTAATTGCTGCTCTTCTTCCGTTAGCTTCTCGCACATGAGAATAATAGAAGCGATGGTTTCCTCCATCTCTTACACCTCCCCCGTCGATCTTGGAGTCCGAATCACGATTCGGACTCGTTCTCCGTCAATTTCTGCTGCACCTTGGTTTCGTATTCCGCGAAGGCGCCGGATGCCTGCCAGCCGCGCGCGGACATCAGCGATTGGTAGCGGAGCTTCTTCAGCGAAAGCTCCCGCTCGAGCTTTAAGCGCTCGCCGTCGTTTCGGCATGCGGCGAGCAGATCGCCGAGCGTCACCATTTCCTTGCGCAGCTGGATCTCTTCCGGCACGATGCCGGCATTCTTCAGCAGTCGGTAGCTGACCCGCAAGTCCTCGGGGACTCCTTCCATGTCGTCAGGCGGGAGCGGTTTGCCCGCGCCGGGAAGATTGTCGAACTCGCCTCGGCGAATAGCCTCCTTGATTTTCTCTTCCGCCATTAGGCGCAGAATATCCATGCTATCAGCTCCTTTCGTTCATTGTAGCACAGGAAGGAGGCGAGGCGAGTGGCACGCCAAACGCATAACTTGACGGAAATATAACCGAATAGTAATATGTTTGTATGAACAGCGACAAACTATTTGAAGTGTTGGCGGAGCCGCATAGGAGGACGATGCTGGATTTGATGCTCGTTCGTGAACGATCCGTCGGAGAGCTGGTGGAGCTGCTGCCCCTTAGCCAGCCGGGTATATCCAAGCATCTGAGAATATTGCGGGAAGCGGGGCTGGTTACGGCGAGGAAGGAAGCGAAGCAGCACATCTACCGGGTGAATCCAGGGCCGCTGCGGCAAGTCCATGATTGGTTTGCGCCATACCGGAGGTTCTGGAGCTACAAGCTGGACGAGCTGGAGATGGCGTTGGAGCAGGACGACAAGAAGCCGCTATAGCGAAGAGGAGGCAAACGATGTTAGCCGTTGTCAAACAAACCGAAGAAGGATACGAGGCCAGGTTCGAGCGCAAGCTGAAGCATCCCGTCGAGAAGGTATGGGCGTATCTGACCGAAAATGACAAGCTGAAGAAGTGGTTCTCGGAGCTGCAAGTCGAAGAACTCCGGGAGGGAAGCGTCATTAAGTTCGACATGGGGGATGGCACGTTCGAAGAGATGGCTATTCTGGAGATGAAGCGGCAGTCCGTGCTGGAATATACGTGGGGCGAGGATCGTGTGCGCTTCGAGCTCTACCCCGAAGAGGATGGCTGCCGTCTTCTCCTTATTGAGAAAATAACGAAGATTACGGATCACTCGCATCGTGATCTTGCAGGCTGGCATGTTTGTCTCGACGTCGTCGAAGCGTTGCTCGACGAGCGCGAGCACGAGCCTCGCAAAGAAGTCTGGGAGAAAAGACGCGCCGATTATGCCGGTATCATCGGCGAGCTGCCGCGCGAGTGAATAGCGGCACAAGATAGAACCCGTCAGCTGTAAGCCAAGCTGGCGGGTTTCGTTCTGATGACAATTGAATAAGGTTTCGAGCGATCAGAAATTGAAATTCGATTTAGCGATTAATACAACCATGAAACGCAGTCGCTCATTCTCGAAGAACTTCGATAGAAGTTTTTCTTATTGAAGCGTGCCAGTCGTCTATGGAAGGCCCCAGCTGGGACACTTGCCTATAATAATAAATGACCTTGTGCGTTGGAAATGATTTTGTTATATTTATATTATTAAAATGATAATATCAATTAAACATTATCAATCAATTATACCAACGCGGCGGCTTGTCTTGCAGGTCAACCCGGCTTTACAAGGGAGGGTTATTCTTGATTTATGATATCGAATCTTTGCGTCAATTAAGCTCGACGGGACGAAAGTTCGATTTTCTGTTCTTCTGGGGCCATACGCAGCAAGGGGAACAGGTCGATAAGAGTTGTTTGAGTCAATGGTGGAAGAGTCCATTCGTCATTGAAGGGATCAGGTACAGCTGCGCGGAGCAATACATGATGGCGGAGAAGGCGCGGTTATTCCATGACGAAGCCTCCCTTGCAGCCATTTTGCGCGCCGACAGTCCCAAGGCGATGAAGGAGCTTGGACGCAGGGTAAGCGGCTTCGACGGCCAGGTATGGGAGGATCGCAGCTACGGTATCGTCAAGCAAGCCAACGAAGCCAAGTTCTCTCAGCATCCGGAGCTGGGCTATTTTTTGAAAGCAACCGGAAAGCGCATTATCGTCGAAGCCAGTCCCTACGACCGAATCTGGGGAATCGGTTTAATGCAGGACGATCCCAAGGCAAAGGACCCCTTGCAGTGGAGGGGGACGAACTTGCTTGGATTTGCACTTATGGAGGTCCGAGACATTCTACTTGGACGAAAGGAGGAGGCGTAATGAATCGCAAAAAAATAGCCCAGGAAACGGTCGATATTCAGCAGCGTGGTTTCTACGAGCATGGGGGTCGGAAGATTGAGATAGCGGAAGCGCAGCAACGGTCTGAGAAAGGCAGTCGTCTGATTACGCCCGAGCAAGGTGCAGTTTTGGTACGCAATCTCCCGGTCTCGCCAGGGGGGGACAGCGCTCATTATGCCGTGGCTAATGAGGCGACGGTCAAGGCAACGAGTCAATTGGCGGTGTCGGCAACGGATAAAATCGGGGTGCTGAACTTTGCCAGCGCCAAGAATCCCGGAGGCGGGTTCTTGAACGGAGCCATGGCTCAAGAGGAAAGCCTTGCCGCATCCAGCGGCCTATACGGCACGTTGCTTCGGAACCAAGGCTACTATGAAGCTAACCGAGCCTGCAGCTCAATGATGTATACGGACCATGCCATCTATTCACCGGACGTGGTGTTCTTTCGAGACGAGAAATTTCAATTGGCGGAAACTCCCTTTCGGGCGTCTGTACTGACGCTGCCCGCCGTGAATTTCGGTCAAGTGCTGCTGAAGGGGGAGGACCCGGCGCAAGCGGAAGTTGCCATGAAGAATCGGATGCGATTAGCTTTGGCTATTTTCGCGGATATGGGAGACCAGCGTCTGGTATTGGGGGCGTTTGGCTGCGGAGTCTTCCGGAATGACCCGTGGAAGGTGGCCGGATGGTGGCGCGAGCTGCTTCTGGACGAAGGGCTAGTCGGGTTGTTCAAGGAGATTAAATTCGCGGTTCTGGATGCCCCGGAGGGCAAGTGCATTAGGGCATTCCAACAAATATTGGGTTGAAAGCGAGCTTTGATATGCGGTAGCATGGACAAAGGCGACTTGCCCATCAGAGAATGAACGGTTACGACATCTAATTAACTTAAATGAATGGAGAGTTTTTGAATTATGTCCACGCTACCCCATTGCCCACAGTGCGATTCGCCTTATACTTACGAGGACGGAAGCTTGCTTGTTTGTCCGGAATGCGCCCACGAATGGAACCCGAACGACGCAAACGGGAGCGGCGAAGAAGAGAAAATCGTGAAAGATTCGAACGGGAACGTGCTTAAGGATGGCGATTCCGTCACCGTCATTAAGGACCTGAAGGTCAAAGGCACATCGCTTGTCGTGAAGATCGGCACGAAGGTCAAGAACATTCGGCTCATTGACGGCGACCATGACATCGACTGCAAGATTGACGACTTCGGCGCAATGAAGCTGAAGTCGGAATTCGTCAAGAAGATCTAACATCCTGCTCCCTCAGCGAGCGTCATAGGACGGACGACATCGGACAAACGATGTCGTCCGTTTTGTCATGAGAGCGATTTTCCGCGATTTCGACAATCTTTCGGGAAAACTTACAAAAGTAAATAGGCAAAACGGTGGAAACGTAATAAAATAATGTCAAAAGCATGGAGGCGGCGTTTCTATGTACTATACTTTTTCCGTGAGCGCGAGCCACATGTACCACAGAAAATATTTGGACTTTCTGCTCAGTCATTACGAGGGGCTCGGAATGCCATATTCTTTCCCCGTATCGTTTAACTTTATAGCAAGCCCGCTGCTGATAGAGGATTCTCGGTGCATCCTCTGCCTCGACGACGACGGAGAAGCCGTAGGCGCTTTAGGCTACATTCGCGGGACCGGAGAAGGCGATTACGAGGATCGCCATATCTTGCAGCTGCAGGTTGCTTATTTGGTAGAGGAATGCCGGAGAACGCCGGTTTTTTTGCGAGGTTTGCAGTTTCTAACGGAGTATCTCGAAGAAGAGACGGAAGAGGTTGCGGAGCTTGTTTTCTGGACGAAGCAGGATGCCTATTTGGCACGACTGTTCGGGAAGTTCGCGGAGAGGACAAGCGTATCGGGCACGGCTGCCGGCGATTTGTACGCCTATCGGGTCACCTTGGCACAACTAAAGGCATATGTCGGTCGGTTCGCGTCCCGGTCGATCGATTCTTGATCTTGCAACCAAATGGAGGAAATAGCATGTCAAAGCGGCTGTACGCGAAAAACTGCGAGACGGACTCCGATTATGCGCGATTCGCGAAGTTCTACATCGCCGAGAGCTATCAGTTCGATCGGCAGCTTTCTCTGCTGGAGACAATCGAGCATCTCATGACGACGCTTCAAGACAGCCGCTTTATGCTGTACGAGAACGAACAGGGCGAGCTCGCGGCCTACCTTCAATACCGCTACGAGAGTGATGGAGAAACGGTTTTTATCGAGTCCGCGATATTGGCCGAACCTTATCGAAGCAGTTGGATCTTCTATCGCGGGTTCGGGGATTGGGTCAGGAAGGTAGAGAACGATAATCGCGGGGTTCGATTGGTGCGATTTTATGTGCTTGCCAATCAAACGTATCTGAATCGGCTCTATGCCAAATTTGCGAAGTACGTCGGGGAACGCGAAGGCGGCACCGGTCGAGAGGTCGTCTACGAGACGGCGTTTGCCGATCTTTGGGCCTATCTGAAGGCAGGGGAACGGAAGTAAATCCATATTGCCGGAAAAGCATGAATCTCGAAAGGGGGTGAAATCCATGGTCGTTATGCCTCCGAGCATTGACAAAAAAAGCGGTAGCAAACTAGGCAGAATCAGCCTGAAAGAAGCGCTGAAAGCGAGCGAGCAAGTTAGAACTTCCGCCGCCGCCGCAAAGTAATTTCTTGCGCAGACCGCCGCTTCTGCAAGGGAGCGCAAAGCCTGTCCGAACATTCGGACGGGTTTTTGGCGTGGGGCGGCCCGGAGGTGTAAGCGTAGGCCCAATTCCCCGCGATGCATTGGCGCATAGAGGGTTCTGCCTGACGTTTCCTTGCATGGCGACACTATGTTACGCTAGTAACGACGATTCTAAAAAGCAGGGAGGCCTCCGCTGCATGTCAAACCTATTCCGCCCCGTACAGTCGCCGACTTTGCAAAGCGAGCGGCAGCATTCCGGCTACAGCTACAGGGAATACGCGCCGAGCGCTTTCTTGGCGCCCTATGTGGCTTGTTATTGGACGGTGGATTTCGACGCGCGATCGGGGAGCCAACCGCACCGGATTATTCCCGACGGCTGCGTCGATATTATCGTGGATCGCAGGGCGACCTCCGCCAGCCATGCCGCCTTCGTCACGGGTCTGATGACGAACTGCCTCGTTATTGATCTCGCCTCGGAGCAATCCTCCTTTGGCATTCGCATGTATACGGAGTCCGCTCGTTCCATTCTTCGCGTTCCGGTCTCGGATTTTGCCTCGGAGCGGGTGTATCTGTACGACATGTGGGGAGCCGAGGGTCTTTTTCTGTCGGAGGAACTGCTGTACGCCAAGGATGTATCGCAGCTGATCGAACTTGCAGAAAGCCGGCTTTCGGGACTGCTTTCTCGCCTGGATGTCCCAATGCCCGGCTTGCTTTATAACGGGTTAAACTATATGTACGACTACAAAGGCATATTGTCCCCTGCCCAGCTTGCGGACAAGCTGGGCTTCAGCGAACGCCATATGCGTAGGGTTTTCGAACGGGAGATTGGCGTCGGTCCGAAGGAGATGCTTGGCATTATCCGGTTCCAGAGCATGCTGCGGGAGATTTATGGGGGTGCTGGAGCCAGGATGAGCTACGCCGATCTTGCAGTGAAATACGGTTATTACGACCAGTCCCATCTCATCAAGACGTTCAAACGATATTACGGGTTACCGCCGGGGCAAGTGTGGGCGAAGGAATGAACATGTCCGTTTTTTCCTATTATGCCGGCTGGAATTGAGGTATGATCGGTGTAGAACTGGCGACAATGATTATGCGTCAGTAATACAGAATGCAGCGAAAGGGGAATGAACGGATGGGCATTCGATTGGATATGGTAGGCATCGTGACGAAGGATATGGGCAGGGCGCTTGCCTTCTACCGATTGCTGGGCCTCAGCATCCCGGAGAACAAGGATAACGACATGCATGTAGAGGTCGAGGCGCAGGGCGGCGTCCGCTTGGCGTTCGACAAACAAGAGATGATAGCGGATATCTATGGCGGTTGGACAGAGCCCGCGGGCCATCGTATCGAGCTCGCATTTCTTTGCGGGAACGCGCAAGAGGTGGACGAGCTGTATCAACGAATTGTGGAGAGCGGTTACGGCGGACATCGCGAGCCGTGGGATGCGGTATGGGGACAACGTTATGCCATCGTTCAGGACCCGGACGGCAATTTGATCAGTCTGTTTGCATAGGGGCGCTCAGAGATGAAGATAACGGAATATGAGGAATTCGTGCAGCTAGTAAAAAAATATAAGATATTTCCTTTCGCGGAGCTGGCTCCCGAGCATCCGGCGCTGACCGTCGTTACCGAAGACAGCGCCTGGCATACGGAACAGGCTACCGATCCCTGGCTTTGGCGCATTCGGATCGCTCAGGAAGGCGTGGCCGCATACGGCAGGTTCTTCGGGACAAAAGCTTCGTTTATCGACAGCGCCTTGTATCCCGCGGTCAGGACGATTTTGACCGGCAACCAGTCCGTCCGCGATCTCTTCGAAGCCGGCTCCATGTCGCGGGCCGCTCATCGGATCTACGGGATTTTGAGCGAGCAAGGCAATACGGATTCCCGTCACTTGCGGAAGGAATCGGGACTCGATGCCAAAGAGGATAAGAAGGAGTACGACAAGGCGCTGAACGAGCTTCAAAGTGGCGGCTACATCGTCATTACCGGCTCGGCCAAGCAGAAGGAGAGCTGGAGCAGCATGTGTTACCAGACTTCGGACTCGTGGATACGATCGGTTCTCGGCGATGTCAGGCAGCTGTCGGTGGAAGAAGCGAAGGCAGAGGTGGGCCAAGCGATCGGTCCAGTCTGCTCCGAGAAGGCTTTTGCGTATTTTGCGAAGAAGCTGGGGTTGGCGACGCGATAGGGCAAGAGCAAATCAATCGAAACGGGCAGTTCCGCACGGTCGACTCATCGGCCTGCGGACTGTCCGTTGTTATTCTATTGCCTAGGGGCGACTTGCCATCGTGTACTGCGCTAGCTTCGGGATCTGTCTGCGGGCTGTTGTGATTGCGGGAAGAGTCGGCTATCATGGAAGGACGATTCTGGCAAACAGGCTGCCTATCGTCGCTTGGCGGCGATAGCTTGCGACGAACGGTGGAAGGAGCGACATTATGGGCGATCAGTTGTTTAAGGGCTCCGTGGAGACGACGCTAAAGGTGATCGGAGGCAAATGGAAGCTGGTCATATTATGCCATCTGATGGACGGCGCCAGGCGATTCGGCGAATTAAGGCGGGGCATGCCGGACATTACTCAGAAGATGTTGACCCAGCAACTCCGCGAATTGGAGGAAGACGGCATTATTCATCGGGAGGTCTTTATGCAGGTGCCTCCGAAGGTCGAATATTCTTTGACCCCATACGGAGGGACGATGGGGGAGGTGCTTCATCTGCTGGCCGACTGGGGGCTGAAGCATCAAGAACGGGTGGACAAGGAAGCTTCGCCAACCTCGAGCGATCATTGATAAGCAATGAAACGCGCTGCCCTGCCAGAGGAAAGCAACGGCCATTCCACCTTGATTGACGCTGTTGGTATACAATTGGGAACTATGTCACCGAATAGTGCGTACTGTTCAAGTCTTCCCCGTCGTCATACAATAAGTTGCGTGTTCCACACTTATTAAGATAAACGCGAGGAGTGACTTGTACATGGAATTGCAATTGGCATTGGATCTGGTCGATATTCCGCAGGCCAAACAACTGGTGAAGGAAGTCGAAGCCTATATAGATATCGTGGAGATCGGCACGCCCGTCGTCATTAACGAGGGGTTGCGCGCGGTGAAGGAAATCAAGGAGGCGTTCCCTCATCTGAGAGTGCTCGCCGATCTGAAGGTCATGGATGCAGCGGGCTATGAAGTGATGAAGGCTTCGGAGGCGGGAGCCGACATCGTGACCGTGCTTGGCGCATCCGAAGATATGACGATCAAGGGCGCAGTCGAAGAAGCGCGCAAGCAAGGCAAACAAATTCTGGTGGACATGATCGCGGTTAAGGATCTCGCGGGCCGTGCCCGGGAAGTGGATGCGCTCGGCGTCGACTACATCTGCGTGCATACGGGATATGATCTCCAAGCCGTGGGTCAAAATTCGTTCGCGGATCTGCTCACCATCAAATCCGCCGTTAAACATGCCAAAACGGCGATCGCCGGGGGCATCAAATTAAGCACGCTTCCCGAAGTCATCAAAGCGAACCCGGATCTCGTCATCGTCGGCGGCGGTATTACCGGACAAGCGGATAAGCAGGCAGCCGCGGCGGAGATGCGCCAGCTCATCGAGCAAGGAGCCTAACCGTGGCCTCCAAGAAGGCGTACGCCGTCGAAATCATCGAAGAGCTGCGGCTTGCCGCGGCACAGCTCGATGGCGGGCAAGAGGAGCGGCTTGCCGAAGCGATTCTGGCGTCGCGCCGCGTGTTCTTGGCCGGCGCGGGCCGCTCCGGCTTGATGGCCAAAGCATTCGCGATGCGTCTCATGCATCTGGGCATAGACGCTTACGTCGTGGGAGAGACGATCACTCCGGGAATTTCGGAAGGCGACGTGCTAATTATCGGGTCGGGCTCCGGCGAGACCCGCACTCTCGTCGCCATGGCGGAGAAGGCGAAGCAGCTGCGGGCTTCCGTAGCGGCGCTGACGCTGGCTCCGGATTCCCCGATCGGATGTCTGGCGGACCTGGTTATCAAGCTGCCCGGTGTGTCCAAGGAAAAGTCGGGCGATGATCGCGTCACCAGGCAACCCATGGGCTCGCTGTTCGAGCAGACGTTGCTGATTCAGTTCGACGCGGTGATTTTGAGGCTTATGGAGAAGCTGGCGCAAGGCACCGGTGCGATGTTCAGGCAGCACGCTAATTTGGAATAGACAAAACAGCGGCAATTCAATTTCCGCGCGCACGAAGAAAGGCGAGGACGTCCAAGGGATGTCCTCGCCTTTCTTGCTATATAGGAGCGTTATTCATACACGAACTTGCGCTGCGCCCAATAACTCAGCGCGAACAAGGATACTTCTGTGACAAGCTTGGCTGCTACGAGCGAGATGCCGACATTCTCGTGGAGCAAGTGGAGCATGCCATAGTTGAGGGCGATTATGACCGCAGCCAGCGTATAGTAACGGGGCATGGACTTCCGCATGGCCGCTGCATGGCCTGAGCTGCTGGAGAACACAAATCGTCGATTGATCGCATAATTGATCAGAGAGCTGAACACGCGGGCGCCTACCACGGAGAAAAGCAGATTACCGGTCAGCCACTGCAACAGAAGCAGCAAGGCAAAATCCAGGACGGCAGCGAGACCGGACGATGCGCAGAACCTTAAGAACGGCATGTAGACGCGAACGGAGTCGGCGATCGGGCGGAAGTGCGATGATTTATTTTCATCCAGATAGACGGTGTCGATGGGCATCTCCACTAGCTCGTAGCCTGCGCCTGGTGCTTCCAGAAGCATGTTCATTTCGTATTCGAATCGGTCTCCGGGCAATTGGCATAGCCAGTCCAGCAGATCCGGCGAATATCCTCTCAGTCCGGTCTGCGTATCCTGGATGGGCTGGCCGGTCGCCAGCTTAAACACCATGCGGGTAGCTGTATTGCCAATGCGGCTGCGCAGCGGGACTTTGCCCGTAAATTGTCTGCTGCCCAGCACGATATGCCCTCGCCGATCGCGGATCGCCGCCGCGACTCTCATTATGTCGCCTGGCAGATGCTGGCCGTCGCTGTCTGCGCAAACGACGGCGTCGCCATCGCCTAGCTGCCTCACGTAGTCGAAGCCGGTCTTAAGTGCACAGCCCTTGCCCTGGTTGCTCCGATGTGTCAGAACTGTGCAGCCGACTGCCGATGCGGAGTCAAAGATATTTTTGTATGCCTCGCCGCTGCCGTCGTCCACGATCAGGATGTCGTCCTCGCTAACTTGCTTGAGCTTGCGAACAAGGGCGATCAGCCGCTCGTCAGGCTCGTAAGAGGGGATGAGTATGGTCATGATGGCTGCCTCCTTATACGGACTTCGGAATATAGATAATGTCGCTGACGCCGCGTTCATTGCCCCTGCCGAGCGGATCATTGACAACCCTGCCCATAAAATACATCGTCGAAGAACCCCCGCCATCCAGGTTGTACGCCTCGACCGCGCCGAGATCTTGGAATAGTTCAGCGAACTCTGTCAACGTCATGCCGCGGCTCTCGGAGCTGCGTCCGTCGACCACGACGAACAGAAAGCGGTTCGGTGCGACCATACCGATGCCCGTACGAGGATTGGCGGCCTGAATGGAGCGGTTGCCGAAGTTTTTGTCGATCTTCACGCTGGAGAAGTCGCCAGCAATCTCTCCTTCCGTCACGAGAGCCGGCCCGAAGGAGAACGTGTCGGTGACCCCCGCCTCCAGTAGGGCGTCAGAAGAGATCGCTTCTTCGGCGTAGGCTTGCAGCGATCCATCACTGTATAGCGCCAGACCTTCGCGAGCGGGTTCGTCGCGAAACAAGGTCCCGTTGCGGATAATGACACCATCGCTACGGAAGCCGTAATAGTCGCCGTTAATCGCGAATATGGCGTTGTTGTTCTCCGCGATCGTCGACGTGTCCTCTATGATGTTGGTGCCGAAGGCGTTCTTGGCGAAGGCGGTGTCGAGATTGGCCTCGTCTTGGAAGGTGACATCCGCCACGTAGTAGGTGATTTTATCTTCGCCGGAGCCGGTCTGCACCTTCTCGATCTGGATGGTCTGAGTCTCGTCTTCGTAGCTCCAGTCATCCCAATGCGCCGTGGTCTGCTTTTCCTCGTCATTCGAGAGCTCTGCAGCGTCTGATGTGCTTTCAGTGTCTGAGCCCTGGCTTGTGCCCGCGCTCGGGATCTGCGTACTCGGTTCGACAATGACCTCGAAGTGCTCGATGAGATAGCGATCCGCCAGCCGGTACACGATGAAAGCGACGGTCAAGAGCACGATGGCTATAAGAGTAATGATCATGGTTTGTTTGCGCATACGTATCAAGGCAATCACTCCTCCTGCGGGATACTAGACCCTTATCTTAAAGCGGCGACCTTGAATGAATCTTAAATGGGGGACTGGTGCTGGCCTATGTCATGCACCGAAGCGCGCGATAAGCGGAAAGCGGGGGATTGGCGGGAGTTACCAGGTGCCGGTTGGAGATCAGTGGATGCGTGTGTCTGGCGTTGGCCCGTGTCAGGTTACATATAACGGGAAAGGGAGAATCCGGCGGCGGATTCTCCCTTTTGCGATAGCCTATTCTGTGGCCGGCTGCAGCAGCCATGGCTCCTGACACTAAAACTGGCCATTACCCGCGATATGGCTATAGCGAGCTATAGTCGCTCGCTAGCCCTGGCGCGCGGTCCGCTTACTAACGCTCGGTAAACGGGACGAAAAACGATACGGTTGTGCCTTTCCCGGGCTGGCTTGAAATGGACAAGCCGCGGCCGTACAGCTGCAGCAACCGTCGGTTCGTGTTGGCAAGGCCAATACCGCCCTGACGATTCATCCCCTTGTTTAACAATCGGAAAGCCGCTTCCTGCTCCATGCCTTTGCCGTCATCCTGCACTTCGATCCAGGCTCCGGCTTCGGTAGATTCGATATAAAGGCGGAGTGTCCCGCCGCTGTCCTGGCTCATAATGCCATGTTTGACGGCGTTTTCGATCAGCGGCTGAATAGACAGGGGAGGAATGGACAAATGGATGGATTCGTCGACCTCCCATTCGACAATCAAACGATCCCCGAACCGTACCTTCTCGATATACAGATAGGCCTGCACAAGCTCCAACTCGTGTGTTAAATGGACCAGCTCATTCGTATTGATAAAGTTGTAGCTGATGCGCAGGTAAGAGGCGAACATACTGCCGAGCTCCTGCATCTTGTCCGTGTCGATGGCGCCGAGCGCCATGATGGAATTCAACGCGTTTAGCAGAAAATGCGGATGAATCTGGGCCTGCAGATAAGCAGCCTCGATCCGCAGCCGCTCGTTAACGGAGCGCTTTTGCTCGATAAGAGTCCGTATGCGGTATTTCAGCTCCATGCCGTCGACGGGCTTGGTCACATAATCGTTGGCGCCGGCCAGGAAGCCGGCATAGATATCCGCAGGCTGGCTGCTCGCCGTAAGCAGCAAGATGGGCAACTCGGAGAGACTGTAATGCTCGCGAACGGCTTGAGCCAGCTCATAGCCGGACATAACAGGCATCATGACATCGGCAATCAGCAGATCCCATGGTGCGGTTCGAATGTGCTCCAACGCTTCTCCCGCGCTGTTGGCCGTCGTTATCGTGTAAAGCTCCGTTGACAAAATGCCGGCAAGCACGCTGAGATTGACGGGATCGTCGTCCACGGCGATGATACGGATGGTGGTGCCATCGCTCAGCAACGGCGGAAAGTCGGAGGGCGCCTCCGCACTGTCAAGATCTGGACTCAATAAGTCAATGCTTTCTTTGGGCAGGGGAGCTGTGCCAGGATCCTGTTCCAATGAAGCGGCGGCTTCGGGGACGTGGCTGGAATCGCCCTGCGCAGTCTTTAGCGCGAAGCTGAACACGGAACCCTGCCCGAGCACGGAGCGTACGGTCAACTCTCCGCCATGAAGCTCGACGAGCTGCTTGCAGATGCTGAGGCCCAGACCGATGCCCCTTCCATCCTGACGACCGTAAGTACCTTGCTCGTAGGGGAGGAAAATGCGGGACAATGTATCTTCGTCCATGCCGACGCCGGTATCCGTAACGGCGATAACAATTTTGCCGCCGCGATGTTTGGCGGATAACGATATCGTCCCCGACTCCGTATATTTCAACGCGTTATGCAGCAGATTGTACAGCACTTGGACGAGCCTCTGTTCGTCCGCCCAAGCCGGAGGCAAGGACTCGGGCATATCGATCGTAATCGTGACGGGCCTGCCTCGCGTCAAGTATCGCAACATGCCGACGACGCCAGGAGCGATCGATTGTATGGGGACGGCTCGTTGTTGCAGCATGATGCGATGCTCTTGCAGCCGGACGACGTCGAGCAGATCGCCAAGCGTATGAGACATTCGCTTGCTAATCGTGACGAGCAGCTCCATATCCCTCAGACTGCCCTCATCAAGCTTTTCCCTCTCCTTGGCGACAACGGTCTCCGCAATATTGATAATGCCATGCAACGGCGTTCGGAGCTCATGCGAAGTATTGGCAAGGAACTGATCCTTGAGTTTGTCCGCAATGCGGAATTGTTCGTTGAGCATGGCGTTGTTCTTGGCATGACGGAAGTACTTCTTGAACCAATAAGCCGAGAAGCCGATCAGCGAAGCCAGTATATCGAGAGGATAGTAGACCGTCGTCACATCGTAGCTGGATTCCATTATACTCCAGGAAATATTGGAGGTAATGCCGGCTGCGGTCAATAGCAGAAAGACGACGTCGCGGTCTCCACCTTTCTGGAACAAGAGCTTGCCTGTCGTAAAGAGGAACCAGAAGAAGGAGAAAAGATACAAGCCCATAAAACCATACAGATCGTGGAAGCTATATGTCCACGAAGCCGGAGCCGCAAGCAAGACGCAGGTGACAGCGGCGATCAAGGCGACATAACGGCGCAGCCAAGGGCTCCCGGCGGGGGCGGGGGCGTACCTTCGGAATACGAGCAAAATAAACACATTCTGCCAAAGCAGTGAGATAATCCGCAGCTTAAAGCCCAGGGCATAGTCGATCGGCAGCCAGAGCAGCATAAGGTTGTCCTGACCGGTCGTAATGGCAATCGCAACTGTCATCGTCAGCATCCCAAGCGAAAGCAAGGTGCGTTCCTCTCGGTTAAAGGCGTATAAAATAAAACCAAGGGTGCCGTACAGCACCAGAACGACGAATGTGACAAGCTGGAAGCCGATAGAGTACCAGCGGATCATGTCGACCGCGGCGGCGGAGCCGAATCGAATGGAGCGGGTAATGCCCCCGTTAAACGGCTCGTCATAGTTGGCGATTCGAATCAAGATATTCAGCTCGGTCGTACCGGTGGTGTAGTAGGAAGCCGTATAAGAAATGCTCTTCGGCTCGTAATTATTTTTGCTGTCGGTAACAGTGCCTATTGGCCCCTCGGAGAAGCCGTTGATCTCGACCTCGGAAGCTGCCTGGATGTTCTTTAGCCACATGGTGATGGGACGATTCAAGGGATCGATCAGCACGCGCAGGCGATAGGTTCCATAGCCGTACGAGTTGTCGGAATTGGGCGCCAGAGCGTCCTTCCAATCTCCAGGAACCTGAACCATGACGGAGGAATGCTCCGCGTTCCCGCTCGCAAAGTCTTCATGATAAAGAAATTGGTGGGGATAGAACTCCCACTGGCCGTTTAAAAAAAAGGCGGGAGAGTCGGACAGATCGATGCCGCGCATGTCGAGCTCCCCGTCGACGACGGGGCGGGGCAGCTCTTCGGTATGGAACAGCTCGGACCAGGCCCAGCGAAGTCCGATGAGCGCGCTGAACAGGACAGCTAATATAATAATATATTTGAAGGTTGTCGTTGGTCGTATTTTCATCATCTCTCCTTATTCGACATGAATCGCGTATTGTCCTGTAGGAGATATATTCGTGCTGGAGGGCAAAAAAAGGTATGATGACAAGGGGAAACCATAAGAGAGCGGGGGCAACATAGTTATGAGCGTTACGAACGAACGGAGATACCGGTTCAGCGAGGCGCCGATCTGGGAGATTCAGCGGCAATATTACGAAGAGGCGGGGATGACGGCTTGGCATAACGACCAGGTTCCTCAATACATAACCAGCAATCCGATGATCGGCGGCGCATATGCGGAGATGATCTTCGGTCTGTTGATGGACCGGGCAACGCAAGGCCTCGCAGAAGAGCCCGTATGCATCGTGGAGGTGGGCGCAGGCGTGGGTAGGCTTGCTTGCCATGTGCTGCACGAGCTGCGCGCGCTTATTCAATATGCGGATATCCCGCTGCCGCCATTTCGTTATTGGATGACGGATCTGGCGATGAGCAACGTGCTTGCGTGGAAGGAACATCCTGCCTTGCAACCGTTTCTGGAGGACGGCACGCTTGATGTGGCCCGGTTCGATGCTGTCCAGGACACGGAGCTTCATCTGCTGGTGTCTGGTGAGACAATCGTCGCCGGCGCATTGAAGCAGCCCCTTGTCATCGTGGCGAATTACTTCTTCGATGGCATCCCTCAGGAACTGCTCTATATGGGAGACGGCCGCGTCTACGAGACCGACGTGTTTATCCGTTCTGCCCAGCGTGGAGAAAACGAGGGAGAAGAGGCGGCGGCGAAGCTCGACCGGCTGTCGCTGCGTTACGAGCATCGTCCGGCGCCCGAATACGAGCGGGAAGACTATTTCTATCGCGACTTAATTGCTTTCTACCAGGAGGAATTGGACGAGTCCCATCTGCTGTTCCCATCCTCGGGCTTCGTTTGCCTGGAGCGATTACACGCATTGTCCACGGCAGGCTCTGCATTAATCACGGCCGATAAGGGCGACCATAGAATCGACAATTGGAGGAACGCTCCGCCTCCGGAGCTGATCCGTCACGGTGGGTTTTCTTTTACGGCCAATTATCACGCCTTTCAATACGTGTTCGAGCGGCAAGGAGCGCTTGCGTTATTTCCTCCGCAGCATTACAAGAATATTAACGTAGGCTGTATTCTTCGTTTGGAGCGGCCGGAGGCCTGCGTCCATACTCGCCTTGCGTATCGTCGCGTTATCGAGCGGTTCGGGCCGGATGAATTCTATAGCCTAAAGGAGTGGCTGGACGGCCACTTGGATACGATGGGCCTTCAGCAATTTCTTGGCTTCTGGCGGCTTGGCGGATACGACGCGGAGTTTTTCGCTCAAAGCGCGAGACGGATCTCCGAGCTGCTGCCGGATGCGTATGAGGATGAGCTGGACGATATAACAAGGGGTATCGAGCTGATGTGGTCCTCTTATTATGTCATGGAGCAGAAATATGATCTGGCGCTGGATGCCGGTCTGATTTTGTTCGAGATGGATCGCTACAAGGAAGCGAAAACATTTCTTGAGGCTTCTGTCGAGGCCGAGAAGGACGAGGTTGTCTCGACTGTCTATTATTGTCTGGCGATTTGCTGCTTCGAGCAGGAGCAGGAAGAGGAAGCCGTGCGTTATTTGAAGCTGCTGCTGGAGCTGGAGCCGGATCACGAGGAAGCATCGGCGTTGCTTCAAGAATTTGAAAAATAGAGGCTTGCACCTTACGTAACGTAAGGTTTTATAATAGGCTTACCGGCAGCAAGCCGGCGCCGGTGAGTGGGGATGAGCCATGAAGAAGCAGTGGAAGGTCGGCGATCTGGCTAAGCTGACGGGGTTAACTGTGCGTACGCTGCGATTCTACGACGGAATCGGACTGTTTTCTCCATCCTCGCAGACAGATTCGGGTCATAGGCTGTACAGCGAGGAGGACGTGACGCGTCTTTACCAGATTGTGTCGCTGAAGGAGCTCGGCCTGTCGCTGGAGGAAGTGAAGGCGGCGATGTCCGGCAGCGGCATGAAGCCTCTGGACGTGGTGAATCTGCAAATTAATCGGGTGCAAGAAGACATCCGGCGGCAGGAGAAGATGCTTGGCCAGCTCCGCTACGTGGCGAAGCTGCTGCAAGGCAAGAAGCAGGTATCGGCGGATGAATTCACCGGCTTGCTGCAGACGATGAAGGCGGAGTATGACAAACCGATCATGGATCGGCAGAACAAATGGGAGGGGCAGCTGAATCTGTTGGGCGCACTGCTGGCCCGAAGGGGCGGAATGCCTGGCTCTAAGGAGGAATCGTAATGAGCGAACGTTTTGTCAAGCATGGCACTTTTGTAGTTGAACGGACTTACCCTGCGACGCGGGATGGGGTGTACCAGGCATGGGCCGACCTGGATGCTAAAGTGAAGTGGTTCTCGAAGCCGGATATTTTCGAATTCCGCATCGGTGGACGAGAGTATAGCAGTGGCGAAATAGCGGAGGGCGGACCTCTCTTCGTGTACGACGCCGTCTATCAGGATATTGTGCCGAACGAGCGGATTATCTATACCTACAGCATGGACATGGGCGATGTTCGCATCTCGACCTCCATTACAACGATCGAGCTGCTGGATGTCGAAGAGGGCACAAGGCTGATATTCACGGAGCAAGGCGCGTTCCTCGACGGGCATGATACGGTGGAGATTCGGGAGCATGGCACGGGCGAAATGTTGGACGCGCTCGGGCGCTCCTTGACGGAGCCGGCTGCAGCGGATGATGGTCTAGAACTAACGACATCCCGGATTTATGATGTGCCTCGCGAGCTGGCATTCGCGGCATGGACGACGCCCGACCAACTGGCCGAGTGGTGGGGACCGGAAGGCTTTACCAATACGTTCCACGAAATCGACTTTAGTCCTGGCGGCGTGTGGCGCCTCACTATGCACGGGCCCGATGGGACGGACTATCCTAACCGAAATACGTTCATCGAAATAGTGCCGAACGAGCGGATCGTGCTGGAGCATGCCGAGGCGCCTGCGTTCCAGGTCACGGCCTTGTTCGAAGATGCGGAAGGCGGCACGCGGGTAACGTTTCGTCAATGCTTTCGGCATGCGGAAGAGCTTGAGCCCATCCGGATTATGTGCGAGAGAAGCAATGAGCAGAACCTGGATCGTCTGGGCAAGGTGCTGGAGAACGCCAAGCGACTTAGCTTGTAATTTCAGGGCGGCTTAATTGCGTGAAAAAGTGTTAAAAACAAGAGACTGATTCTATCGGTCTCTTGTTTGCCGTTGGAAATAATCTCCCCCATGTGCAGGTATTGTCTAATGAGAAACCACTAAGAAACCACTTGTGCCCAGTTATGCATGCTATACTCCGGATGTAGCAAATCAGACATCAGGAGGTATATCATCCTATGACAAACCAAAACCACTGGTTCAAGAAGACGGTTATCGCAACGGCAGTATGCGCAACTCTCGTGTCGGGTCACGCGGCCTTCGGCACTTCCCATATCGGACAAGCTGAGGCGGCCACAGCTTCGGCAACTTCGGCTTCCGCCAAGGCAAACGGCATTATCGCAGCTGCCAAGTCGCTGCAAGGCAAGGTCAAGTACAAATACGGTGTAAATAATCCAAGCAAGCTCTACTTCGACTGCTCCTCGTTCACCAAGTACGTGTTCGGCAAATACGGCGTAAGTCTCAAGTGGGGAACGGCTTCCCAGAAGTATGCGGGCAAATACGTATCCAAGAGCAATCTGCAAAAGGGCGATCTGATCTTCTTCAATAACGGCAAGTCGTCCGCGGTCAGCCATGTCGGCATCTACATCGGCAACGGACAATTCATTCACAACACGATCAGCAGCACCTTCAACGGCGTTCGCATTAATAAGCTGAGCGATTACTCGAAACGTTATTCCACGGCAAGAAGAGTCCTGTAGTCTTTCCCGTCATATCCAATGAGCATGCATCAAATAGACAAGAATTGAAGCCCTTGCGGCCGGTTATCCGGTTGTAAGGGTTTTCTCAACATTATAAAATTTTCGAGGCGGTATGTCTTCCGCCTTGTTTTTGTTTTTGGTATGGTAAAAGTATATGGAACTTAACATTTTGAAACGCATTTTCTTTGATGAACAAGGACATTGGGAGCGATTCGAAGAAAGCATAAAGGGGAGTTACGCCCCAATGTCTTGAAGAAAGTCGAGAAATTCCGGAATTGCGGAACGTAGCCAATGGGTTTAAGCTGTTGGTGTGCGAAGGATGCCGCGACCTGCGGCTTTTTCCGTATCACTGCAAAGGAAGATTCTGAAGGCATCGATCTAAAGCTCGCCGACTGTCTGCTTTTCAAGATTTAAGTCGGCGTCGTCGATCTAAAGCTCGCCGACTGTCTGCTTTTCAAGATTTAAGTCGGCGTCGTCGATCTAAAGCTCGCCGACCGGCTGCTTTTTAAGATTTAAGTCGGCAGCATCGATCTAAAACTCGCCGACTGTCTGCTTTCAAGATTTAAGTCGGCGTCGTCGATCTAAAACTCGCCGACTGGCTGCCTTTCAAGATTTAAGTCGGCGGCATCGATCTAAAGTTGGCCGACTGGCTGCCTTTCAAGATTTAAGTCGGCGGCATCGATCTAAAGTTGGCCGACTGGCTGCTTTTCAAGATTTAAGTCGGCGGCATCGATCTAAAGCTCGCCGACTGTCTGCTTTTCAAGATTTAAGTCGGCGGCATCGATCTAAAACTCGCCGACTGTCTGCTTTTCAAGATTTAAGTCGGCGTCGTCGATCTAAAGCATTCGAAAACCGAAAGAAGAAGATCAGGGGGAGGGGAACCATGCAGCCTTTCACGAAAGCCGTTATCGACATCATTAAAAGCATACCGGAAGGGCGCGTGATGACATATGGCCAGATCGCGGAGCAAGCCGGCAGTGCCAGAGGAGCACGGCAGGTCGTGCGCATCCTGCACAGCATGAGCGCGGCGCATGGACTGCCTTGGCATCGGGTCGTCAACGCGAAGGGAGAAATCGCGGTGCAGGACGACGAAGCGCGTTTCCAGCAGGAGCTCTACCTCGGCGAAGAAGGCGTCGAGGTGGAGCGGGGAGGACGGATCGACTTGAATCGTTACCGTCATTGGCCCGAAGAAGGATTTAAAGAGGGATTTTCTGCGGCTGCCGAGGACATGCGGGACAAGGATGAATAAACAGACAAGCAGGATATGGAGGGGAAAGGGATGTCGGTAGGCATATTAGCTCATTTGTTAGGCAGGCAGCCGTTTCAGGAACTCGCGGCCAAGATAGCCGCAACGGACTGCTCGTATGTCCAGCTCGCTCTCAGCAAGGCGATCTCGGACATAGAGTTTCCGCTTGGGGCGCTGAGTCCGGGACTTGCCAATGAAGTCGGAGGCGCGTTCGCGAAGCATGGCGTCGGAATCGCCGTGCTGGGCTGTTACGCGAGTCTGATCGACCTGGATGACGAGACTTACCGGTACAATGTGGATCGCTTTAAGGAGCATCTGCGCCATGCGCGCCATTTCGGAGCGCCGATCGTCGCAACAGAAGTGGGAACGCCGCAGGATGCCGCGCTTATTCCGCTATATCGCGAACGGCTGGATCGTGCCCTGGACGAGCTGGTGGAAGAAGCTGAGCGCTGGGGAGTCACGATCGGACTGGAAGCGGCGCAAGGCCATCTGATCGATTCTTCGGAGACGCTTGCTGCTGCGATCGAGCGATTTCCATCGTCTTGCGTAGGCGTCGTGCTGGATCCTTGCAACCTGATGAACGGCGGCAACTTCGAGCGGCAGGAGGATATCGTTCGCGAGGCGTTCCGATTGCTGGGGCCCCGGATCGTCAGCGCCCATGCAAAGGATTGTGTTCGTTCCGAGGACGGGAACAGGCTGCAGGGGACGGCTGCAGGCCTTGGCGAGCTGCAATACCCATTGTTCTGGGAGCTGCTGGAGCGGTACAAGCCTCATGGCTTCGTTACGTTGGAAGACGTAAATGAGGCTCAGTTGCCGGCCGCGGCCCGGTTTGTAGTGGAAGGCCGACGCGCGGCGCGGGTTCGACTCTCTCAATAAGGGGCGACACATATATACATATATAGAAGAAGACTCCGATGCGCTTGTGGTCAGCGCCGGAGTTTTTTCTATTTGGAGCTGTGCAATCGTCTACCGCAATTATTACTGGCGGCGGTTCAGATTCATTTAAGAATAGGGGGTTACAATGGGGCTATGACCAAATAAGTGTGGAAAGAGGGCGATCGCAATGCAACGATGGGGTGAAGCGAATAAGATCCTGGCAGCTTTCTTGTGCTTGGCCATGCTGGCGGCATGCAGCTTTGGAGGAAGCCGTCAATCGGGTACGGCATCGGCTGCGGGTTATGCCGCGGAGATGGAAAAGACGGAGGTGATGTCGATCTCTATTGAAGCGGACGAGACAGAGTGGCAGGGAATGCTGGATACGGCGACGGAGGAGCAGTATATTTCGGCGAGTATTACAATCAATGGATCCACGATCGAGAATGTCGGGATCCGCCCGAAGGGCAACTCCAGCTTAAGGCAAGTGGCGGGCGACGATACGACGGATCGCTACAGCTTCAAGATAAAGTTCGACGAATACGTCAAGGATCAGACCTGGATGGGTCTCGACAAGCTGGTCGTCAATAATATGATTACGGATAACAGCTACATGAAGGAGTATCTCAGTTACGACATTATGAGCTATATCGGCGTGGACGCCCCCTTGTTTGCCTTCGCCGACATACAGGTGAACGACCAGGAATGGGGCTTCTATCTCGCCGTCGAAGACATCGACAGCGGTTATCTTGCCCGCGCCAAGGGAGACGAGGGCGAGCTGTACAAGCCGAACAACGACAACAGCGGCATGGGCGGCGGTATGATCATGCCGGGCGGCAACAGGCCCACGAACGACGGAACGGCTATGCCCGGCGGAGAAGCTGGCAGCGGAGAAACAGCCGATGAGGCAGCAGGAGCTCAGGGTCAGCTGGCTCCGGGCACCGGCGGAGCAAATGGAGCGCCTCCGCAAGGAGGGTTCGGCGGCATGGGCGGAGGCAACCGCGGCGGTGGCGGCGGTATGAACGGTGGAGGCAACGGCGTCTCGCTGGTGTATACCGACGACGAGATCGCCAGCTACTCCGCGATCTTTGACAACGCGGAGACAAAGACGACGGAGGAGGACCATAAGCGTGTCATCGAAGCGCTGAAAAATTTAAGCAGCGGTACGGACTTGGAGAAGTACGTGGACGTTGACGCCGTTCTGCGATATTTTGCGGCTCATACGGTTGTTGTCAATATGGACAGCTATACGTCCAACATGGCACACAATTACTACCTCTACGAGAATAACGGGCAGATCAGCATGCTGCCATGGGATTACAACATGGCGTTTGGCGGCTTTATGGGAGGCTCGGCTTCGGATGTGGTCAACCAGCCCATCGACACGCCGGTGACCGGTGTAACGCTAGAAGAGCGGCCAATCCTCGGCAAGCTGCTGGAAGTGGAGGCGTACAAGGCGAAGTATCACGAGTACTTGCAGGAAATCGTCGACGGCTACTTTGCGGACGGCAAGTTCGAGCAAAAAGTGCAGAGCTTGAACGAGCTGATCGCGGAGCGCGTGAAGGCGGATCCAAGCGCTTTTAACACATATCAAGAGTATGAGGCGGCTGTGACGGAGCTGATCAAGCTTGGCACGCTGCGTGTCGAGAGCATACAGGGGCAGCTGGATGGCGACATCCCGTCGACGTCGGAAGGGCAGCAGGCTGCGCCGGACCGTCTCGTCGATGCGTCTTCGGTCGATCTCTCGAAGCTGGGCGAGAACGGTCCGGGCGGTCGCGGCGGAATGGGAGGCATGGGATTCGGCGGCTTTGAACGCGGTCAGGGCTTTGGTGGTCAAGGCGGCCCCGCAGACCGGATGCAAGACAACGCGGGAGCTCGCGGGCAAGCAGCCCCGACCGACGGGCAGACAGGGACGCAGACTGACGGGCAGACAGCGGCCCCGACCGATGAGCAGACAGGGGCGCAGACTGACGAGTAGACAGCGGCCCCGACTGGTGGGCAGACAGACAGGGGTGCAGGAACATGCAGTCCCGTCTGTGTGGCGGAGCAATAAACCGCGCGGCAACGATCAGATGCTCCATCTAGAGAAGGCCGGAAAATTCCCGGTCTTCTCTATTTTTGTAGTTTCCTGCTTTTTGCGCCCCGATATAACCGCCTCTAGCAAATTATCGCTTATGGTCAGCGCCGTTTGATCCCCTTTTTCGTCAAGCATCAAAGACAACGACAGCCCTTCAACCTTATACCATTAAAATTATCAGTATTCCTAAAATGCCGCCTTATGGTAATCTTGGAGAAAATGGAGGTGGGATTATCCGTACGGGGCTGGGCAAGCTGAAGAGCTCACTGTTGTTCCGCATTGCCATCATTTTGGCTTTGCTGCTGATACCGATTGTCTTGATCGGAAATAACTTCTACGCCGGGGGGCGGGAGTCGCTGCGCCGCGAAATATCCAATTCGATGGAGTCGCGGGTTGAGGCGAATATACGTGCGATGGAAAAGGAAGTCGAACGGATTCAACTGCTGCAGTTCGATCTGATTAACGACGAGTTCCTGAACAAGCTTGCGGTTATTCCGGACTATATGAACAAATTCGACAAAAGCCAGGCAATCCTGCGACTGCAGGACAGGCTGTTTGCTCTGAAGAACAGCAGCGTTTACATATCGGATGTGTCCGCTCATATCCCTTCCATCGACCGCACGATATCCGCTATGCAGGGGGCCGGCGCGATGGCTCGCGAGCAATTCGACGCTACCCGCGATCTGGCTCAGAAGAATCCAGGAAAAGCCATCTATGTGCTCGGCGGCATCCCGTACATCGTGCTCGTTCATGAGGTGCGGGATCTGTACGAAGGCGAAAATGCGCTGTATTCCATCATTGTGGAGCTTTCCCCGAACGAGCTGAGCAAGTCGTTATCCGCCCTGGAAAGCAGCGAGAATAGCGGCTCCGTGCTAATCGATCCGAGCGGCGAATTTATCGTTCGCACGCATCAGTACGAGAATCCGTTTTTGGAACGGTATATCGACCGGTATAAATCGGGCGTGCCCGGCGGATATGAAAAGATAAGCAGCGTGGGGAAAGGCGACGATCACGTGCTCGTATCCTCTCGCTTTTCGCCATTGCTCGGTTTCTCGCTCATTCATTATATCCCCGAGAAAAGCCTGTTTAACAATTTGTACCGTTATCAGCAACTGTTCTGGGTATTAATAGCGGTGTTTTTCGTCTTTATTATCGTTCTTTGCTTTTCCCTGTACCGAATGATCCACCGGCCGTTATTGGCGCTTTTGCAGGCGTTCCGAAAGATGGAGAAGGGGGATTTGGACGTGGCGGTCGCCGTGAACAGCCGCAGCGAATTCGGTTATTTGCTTCAAGGCTTTAATAAGATGTCCCGCCAATTGCGGGAACTGATCGAACAGGTGTATACACACAAAATATTAGTGCAGCGCGCCGAACTGAAGCAGCTTCAGTCGCAAATTAACCCTCATTTTTTATATAACAGCTATTTCTCCCTGTATAACATGATAGCGGTGGAGGATCATGACAGCGCCAAGCAATTCGCCTCGCAAATGGGCAGTTATTTGCGGTATATTACCCGCAATTCCTCGGATGAGGTTCCGCTTTACGAGGAGGCCAGGCACGCCATGATCTACGTGGAAATTCAGGAACGGCGTTTCCGACTGCGGATGAAGGCGCAGTTCGGCGAAGTGCCCGAGTCCTACCGGGCGGTTTTGGTACCGCGGCTCATTCTTCAGCCGTTAATCGAAAACGCCTTCGAGCATGCGTTCGATCATATCGAGGAAGGCGGTCTTCTAGCCATTTCATTCGAGGAGGCGGACGATTGCTTGCTGATTCTGGTGCAGGACAATGGCCCTAACTTGGATAACGAACGGCTGGAGAAGCTGCAGCGATTGCTGGAGATGGATGACAGCACGATCGAAACGACCGGTCTTCTGAACATTCATCGAAGATTGCGTCTGAAATACGGGGAAAGCGGTGGAATCGGCATTAGGCGCAGCCGTCTCGGAGGATTGGAAATTCGCTTGGCGATATGGAAGGGGGAGAAGGAACATGCTTCGATTGCTGATCGTTGACGACGAGCCTGATATTGCGGACGGTCTCTACACCCTTTTGGAAGAACGGTTTCCTTTCGAGCTGGAATTGTACAAGGCTTATTCCGGCAAGACGGCGCTCGAATGGATAAGGAGAGGGAAGTTCGACATCGTGTTGACCGATATCCGGATGCCCGTTCTAAGCGGACTGGAGCTGCATAAGCACATTCGCCGTTTGTGGCCGAGATGCAAGGTCGTCTTTCTGACGGGGCATAGCGAATTCGATTACGTGTACGAGGCTATTCAGTATGACAATACCAGCTACCTGCTAAAGACCGAAGGTCATGAAACAATAATGGAGACGATCGGCAAGCTGACGGAGGATATTGCGGGAGAGCGGCAGATCGAGGGACTTATGGCCAAAGCGATGCAGCAAATGGAACAATCGCTGCCGCTGCTGCAGAACGAGCTGTTAAGCGAGCTGCTCCACGGCGAAGCCGACGTTATGCCGGACTTAGCCGGACAATTCGAGGAGCTGCGCATGCCGCTCGATCCGCGGCGTCCCGTACTCCTTATGATGGCCAAGCTTATGGCATCTGACCGCGGAGCATGGAAAGCCGGCAAGACGCAGCTTCATGCGGGAATGAAAGCGATCGAGGATCAGTACGGTTATTCCCGTCTGCTTATGAGGTATATATTTGTCGGCAAAGACACGATCGCCTGGTTCGTACAACCGCCGGCAAGCAACCCGGACGAGCAGCCGGAAGAGCCCGCCATGTGGAGCGATATTCAGCTGGCTGTCCGGGATTATGCGGAGAATGCGGAAGGCGTCTTTCTGCGCTCCTTCGATATTTCGCTGTTCTGCCTGTTGGACCGTTCGCCTTGCGAGTGGGAGGATATCGCCGACCGCTGGGCGATGTTGGAGCATGAATGCAATCGTCAAGCCGGCGACCGGAACGGACTCGTTCAGGTGGAATTCGACGAGACGGAGCTTTATCGGGCGAAAATGCTGCGCAAATCGGATCTGATGGGCGACTATTTGGCCGCCGGCCAAGAAGAAGCCTTAGATGCCGAGTGGAAGCATTTCACTGCCGAGCCTGTGCGGATCGAATCGGTTTATGCTGCGCTTTCGCTCGTTTTTCTGCGTCATATACACCGCTTCAATCTGCACGAGCGCCTATCGGCTCATATTGATTTATCGCCTTTGCTGCAGCCTTCCGGCCTTCCGCTTGATTCGGCGTCACTGATCGGCTATTATAGCCGGCTGGCCCAAACGATTTTCGAGCTGCAGCGGCAGGATCAGACGGAACGCCGGGACCGGACGATCGATCTGTTGAAGGGGTATATCCGCGATCACCTGGGCGATGACCTGTCGCTCATGCGTTTATCCGAGGTTGCCGAGTGGAATCCCTCGTATTTGTCCCGAGCGTTCAAGAAGGCGACGGGCACGAATGTGCTCGCCTACATCCATGAGACGAAATTGAAGGAAGCCATGCGGCTGCTGCTCCAACCGGATATGAAAATTCATGAAATCAGCGCAACGCTCGGCTTTATTTCACCGCCGCATTTTACGCGGTTTTTCAAGAAAGCTAGCGGTTTTACGCCGCAGGATTACCGGGCGCGCGGTGAATGATCGAGGTAAAAAATAGGTAAGCGAATGTAAAGAAACGGCCTGTTACGAAAGTTTATGTAACGGGCTTATACTTGATTCAAGCAAGTGACAGCGTTTACAGCATAAGGGGGATGAAACATGAAACATGCAAGTCTAAAGCGTTACCTGCTATTCGCCGCGGCTGTACAGCTTCTTTTCGTAACGGCATGTAGCAGCGGCACGAACGAGGGAGCTGGCGGGAACAAAAATGACCAAGGTGCAGGGAATAGCATAAACGAACAAACCGCTGCCGACCCGCTGGGCAAATACGAGTCCAAGATTGAAGTGACTACGGCCAGGTGGCTGCCGCCGTCCCTTAAATTCGAGAAGGGCGACAGTATCGACAACAACATCTGGTACCGCTCCTATGAAGAGGAGCTGGGCATTAAGCTTGTCAATAAGTGGAGCGTTCCGCAAACCCAATGGCAGCAAAAAATGAATGTCACCATTGCCTCGGGCGATATTCCGGATATTTTGACGGTAAACGCCAATGAGCTGAAACGGCTTGTCGACGCCGATATGGTCGAAGACTTGACGGCCATATTCGATAAGTACGCTTCGGATAAAACGAAGGAGGTCATCTCCAATGACGGAGGAAACGGCATTAAAGCTTCCACATTCGGGGGCAAGCTGCTTGCGCTTCCGGGCGTAACGTTTACCGGCACCGGCGCCCAAATGCTTTGGATCCGTCAAGACTGGCTGAAGAAGCTGAATCTGACGGAGCCGAAGACGATGGAAGACGTATACAAAATCGCTGAAGCGTTCGCTAACCAAGACCCGGACGGCAACAACCAAAAGGATACGATAGGGCTCGGCGGAATCAATAAGGATCTGAATTCCATGATGGGCTTCTTCGAAAGCTTCCATGCTTATCCCGGCCGTTGGGTCAAGGACGGATCGGGGCTGGTGTACGGGGACATTCAGCCGGGCCTCAAGCCTGCGCTGGAAAAGCTGCAGGAGATGTTCAAGGCCGGTCTGATCGATCCGGAATTTGCGGTCAAGGATCAGGCCAAGGCATATGAGCTGATCGCATCCAACAAAACAGGGATGTTTTACTCCGGTGAAGGCGCCGTATGGTGGCCGCTGACCGATCATTACAAGAAGGAAAAGTCCGATTGGAAGCCGTATCCGCTGATCTCCTTTGACGATAAGCCGGCCAGCACCTCGGGCGGCGTTCCGGTCGGAAACTACTACGTCGTTCGCAAAGGGTTCAAACATCCGGAAGCGCTCGTGAAGCTGCTGAATTTTGCGGTAGAGAAGCAATATGGTCCGGAAGGGCGGCTGGACGCATACTGGTACGGAGGCGAAAACAAGGAGATCAACGTATCGGCTTTTGCGGCAGTCATTATAAGCGACCCGCTGGAGCTCATCAATATTCACCGGGGCGTTCAGGCATCCGTGGATGCCGGGAAGTACGTGGATAATCCGATTGCCGACGTGAAGCATCATTATGATCTTTACCAGCTGTGGTTGTCCGGCAAATTCAAAGACGGCAATGAGGAAGGGCAAGCCTGGTCTTCCTATAAGTGGGCGGGCCCAAAAGGCGGCATGAACGTAGTAAGCGACTATGTGAAGGATAACAGGTACCTGGTTGACGAATATTCGGGTCCGAGCACGCCGACGATGACAGCCAAGAAAAGCACGCTGGACAAAATGAAGCAGGAAGTGTTCACGAAGATCATCATGGGCCAAGCGGACATCGGCGAATACGATAAGTTTGTCGCTGACTGGAAGAAGCTGGGCGGGGACGATATTACAACCGAGGTCAATGACTGGTACAAAGCCAAAAAATAGACGGAAGAACTTGGGGGAGGCGGGCTTGTCCTTGCTTCCTTCTTGCTGACTTGACTACACAAAGGAATGATAGCGATGCATGCGGCTGCCGCCAAAAGAAGACTATGGAAGAAGTATCTCCCTTTGCATCTAATGCTGCTGCCCGGAGTTCTCTTGTTGATATTTTTTCATTACATACCGATGGCCGGAATCGTCATAGCCTTTCAGCAATTCATTCCTTCCAAGGGCTTTTTCGCTTCCAAGTGGGTAGGCTGGGATCAATTCGAATTTATGCTCCAAATGCCTGGTATCGGCCAGGTGCTTTGGAACACGATCTATATCGCCTTTCTAAAAATCATATTCGGCCAAATGGCGCCGATCGTTATGGCTTTGCTGCTGAATGAAGTGCGGAAATCATCGATTAAGCGAACGGTTCAGACACTCATTTATTTGCCGCATTTTCTCTCGTGGGTTATCCTGGGCGGGATTCTGATCGATATTCTCTCCCCTTCGCAGGGGCTGCTGAACGAAGTGACGGGCTGGTTCGGGATGAAGCCGATATTTTTTCTCGGCAACGATAAGCTGTTTCCTTACGTGCTTGTCGTCACGGACGTTTGGAAAGAATTCGGGTTTGGCACGATCGTTTACCTAGCGGCTCTTACGAGCATCAATCCAACCGTGTACGAAGCAGCCGTCATGGATGGTGCGGGCAGATGGAAGCAGACGATCCATGTGACCTTGCCGGGCATGCTGCCGATCATCGTGCTGATGGCGACGCTGAGCCTCGGCGGCGTGCTCAATGCGGGCTTCGACCAGGTGTTCAATCTGTATAATCCGCTCGTGTACCGGACAGGGGATATACTTGACACGTTCGTCTACCGGCTTGGCCTTATCGATGCCCAGTACGCGGTTGCGACAGCTGTCGGCCTGTTCAAATCGGTCGTCTCTTTGATTTTTGTCGGAGCCTCTTACTGGCTGGCTTACCGATTAGCTGGATACCGCATTTTCTAAAGAAAGGAGAAGCATTCATGGACATCAACGACTCGCTTGGACGTAAAATTTTTCTCCTCTTCAACAATGTATTTCTGATTGTTTTGGCTGTGGTTTGCTTGCTTCCGCTCATTAATATCCTCGCGTTGTCCTTCAGCTCCAGCTCGGCGGCAACGGCGGGTGCGGTGAAGCTGTGGCCGGTTGATTTTACGTTGAGCTCCTATAAATACGCGCTGTCCAAACCGGAATTTCTGCAATCGCTGCTGGTTTCCATAAAACGGGTTGTCCTGGGGACGGTCATCAGCTTAGCGATCGTCATTATCTCCGCATATCCGCTGTCGAAGGAGCGGGCGGATTTCCCCATGCGAACCTTTTATGTGTGGTTTTTCTTTGTGACGATCCTGTTTAGCGGGGGACTCATTCCTGCTTATATGGTCATTCGCAACTACCATTTGCTCGATACGATCTGGGCGCTTGTTCTTCCGGGAGCGGTGGCAGTGTTTAATATCGTGCTGCTGCTCAATTTCTTTCGCGGTACGCCGAAGGAAATTCAGGAGGCCGCATTTGTCGACGGCTGTACCCACTGGCAGCTGTTGTGGAAAATCATGGTTCCGATCTCGATGCCCGCGCTGGCGACCATTTTGCTTTTTACATGTGTCGGTCAATGGAATTCCTGGTTCGACGGCCTGATTTATATGAACTCGCCGGCGAATTATCCGCTGCAAACCTATTTGCAGACGCTTGTCGTAAGCACGGAGATGTTCACCGCAGGAGGAAACTTGACGGCAGAGGATATGAAGGCGCTGGCGGAAGTATCGGACCGTACGACCAAAGCTTCGCAAATCTTTATGGCCGCGATGCCTGTTCTGGTCCTTTACCCTTTTCTGCAAAAATATTTTATGAAGGGCATCGTGCTGGGCAGTGTGAAAGGATAAGGCTGCGGATCGTCTGAACATGATACGGAGAGGATGGTATAGGATGAAGGTGTTGGTGATGATGCTCTTGATGGCAGCTCTGTTGGTCAATGGAGAGGTGCTTGCCGCAAAGCCGCAAATGGGGAAGGCCCCGGCGGAAGTCGTTACTTGGAAAACGCCCGAATGGGAAGAGAACGACAGCTTCTCGGTATGGGTGCGCGGGGACGGGAAGAAAGCCTGGAAGGAACTTTACGTATACAACGTAAAGAACGGCGAACAGAAGGAACAGGACGTTCCTACGGATGCGGCCATGGTGAACCTTGACTTTACCGGTACGGTAGAATTTAAGGTGACTTATCATCCGGCGGAAATAAAGAAATTTGAAATTCGGCCGAGCGCCTATCCAATCAATGCCAGAAAAAAAGGCAAGCACACCCTCTACTTTACGCTCACTCAGGACGACAAGGCGCCTTTAAAGCCTACGATCATGATAAACGGCAGCTGGAGCGAAGGTAACTTGCACATCCTTTCCAATACGCCTGATAAAAACGTTCCATCACCGGATGCAGAGAACGTGTACGTCGTAAATCCGGGCGATCCCGTTCCGCTTTATTTGCCGGACGGCAAAAATACGTATTACTTTACGCCGGGTGAACACGAGCTGCCTAAGGGCATGTGGGTCGAGCTTGATCTCGGGGACATCTTTCAGCTGGATAAGTTCGATTTCGTGCAGCCGTTAACCGACTCCCAGTGGTTCGCCAAAGGACCGCAGCGCTTCATTATCGAGGCCAAGGAGAAAGCGGAGGATCCGTACGTGCGAATATATGACGGACGCGAGAACCGGAAGGAAGGGACCGTTACCGACGTATTAAGAAACGTGAAGGCCAGATATGTAAAGCTTGTCCTGCTCGGCAATACCGGTTCCAGCCATTATGTTATGGCTTCTCTAGTAAGCGAGTTCCGGCTCTATAAGAACGGCGATTCGACGAACATCGCAAAGGGGAAAGCGGTCAGAGGAGCACTCTCGGGTTATGAAAATATCGTCGATGACAACGAGTCCACTTTTTATATGTCGTCTACGGGTTATGGCAATTGGCATGCGGGTGAAGCGTTTTACGTAAGTCAAAGCGCCACGACCGTTTATTTGGCGCCGGGGTCGGTCGTTAAAGGGTCGATTTCCGCAGATGACCGGAATAATATCACGATCCGGGGGCGCGGCATCTTGTATGGCGGAGAACTTTTGCGGCCCCGAAATTATGCCGAGGGGCGAAGCGGAGCGATCTGGATTACGAAAAGCGCAAATTCAAAGCTAGAGGGCATTACGCTGATCGATTACCCCATGTGGTCGGTTGTTATGAACTTTACGGACCAAACGACGATCCAAAACATCAATTTTTTCGGCTCCATGGTAAATGCTGACGGCATCCACCTCTCGGGCAGCAAAAACGCTCGTGTTTCAGGCGTATTTATAAGAACGACCGACGACAATTTGGTCATGTACCATTACGGGAAGACATCGAATATTACGGTTAAGGATTCGATATTCTGGGCGGACAACGCACGTCCCATATTGCTGGGCCTGGGCACCACGCCGAACGCTTCGATCGATCAAGTAAGCTTTGAAAATATCCATATCTTGAATCAGCGCGGCGTATGGGATCTGAATAAATATAACGGCGCCATTCAACTCTGGGCCACAGGCGGAAATAAGATAAGCAATGTTCGCTTTAAAAATATCCAAATCGACGAGTTCGAAGCTCCCGAGGACTCCATGCTGTTTCAGATCAAGACGGACGAATTCGTACCTGGCGTACCGCTTGGTTCAGTGAGCGGCATCGCCTTCGAAGATGTCTTCTATCGCGGCAAGCTTCCGCGAAAATCGTTGATTTACGGCGTCGACGACATGCATAACGTGCAGGATATCCGGTTTACCAATGTTAAACTTAACGGTACGAAATTGTCCGGGAACAATATGGAAGAGTATATAGAAGCCAAAGGATATTATGAGGATATAACGTTTGAGTAGAGTCTGATCTTTTTATCAATAAATAGATAAGCAATTTCTAGTTAAGGCGAAAACGCCCCTTATTTTTTAGAGAAGAGGTGTTTTCGCCTTAAACTTATCCCCTAATTTTCTTGAATTTTAGCAACTTCATCTTTGTTGTTAATCCTGTTCAGGAAAAAACGCAATTCCTGAATCCCCCTTAAGCACGTTACAGAAGCTTTCAATCCCATCGTTCGCTAAATCCAATTCATGTTCCCCGTCAAAAGCTTTTGCATAAAACCGATGCGCAATGTTCAACTTCTGATAAAGTGCGGCAATCTTATCGATTTCCGGCTGGGCATGCGCATACTGAAAAAGCTCGTCCCGGATGCCGACTTCCAAATATAAATGCCGCGGAGCGATCAGCGAACCTATCTCCGCATCTAAAAATCGGTTTCCCGCATTAAACCAAGTGAAGTCGGGCCAATCAATAACAAATCGATTATTGATAAAGCAGGACGAATAGGCCGCCTTTATTCTAGTATCGAGCGCGGCGGTATACAGGGTATAAAAACCGCCGTAAGATAATCCGATCATCCCGATATTGGAACGATCGATATCCTGCCTGGAAGTTAAGTAATCGAGCGCCCTTTGGATTTTAAATATTTCAACCGCGGTAATGGAACTTCCCAAATGCTTGAGTTGATTATCGTATACGTTTCGCTGATGCTCAGGGCCGTAGGTATCGTTCCAAAGGATCAATTGCGGCGCGAAAACAGCTACTCCTTGCTCCAATACCCTGCGTGTCATATCGTTATAATTATTATCGCCATAAAAACCCGAGCAGAGCTCGGGCGTCCCCCCTCCGCCATGTTGAGAGATGGCAAGAGGATACGGCCCGGGCGCATGCGGAAGGAACAAGATGCCATACGTCGTTAAACCGAAACCAGCCTCGACTTCGACGCGATAAATGCTTCCCAGCGCATCTTTGGACACGTAAATTACATTCGCTTCCGGAACCGCGTCAACGTCGGCGTGCGAATGGAAATCAGCGGCATACTCCTCGCCTAGAGGCCATCCTAACATATTTTTTACTTGCACTCGCATTCGTCTAGCATCTTGCTCGTATTCAGCTACGCTTGCGGTGTTTGGTTGAAAAAAAGCAGTGCGTCTCGCAGCCGAATCGTTGCGCATCCGTTCAATCAAAGCTTCAAATTCATCTTTTTGTTTTTTACGGTATTCATAGCCTTCAGTTACTTGTTCGGTATAACGTTCCTGATCCATCTAAAACCCTCCTCAGTTCGATTTTTCTTTCGGTCCTTTCAGATGCTTGCGCCATTCCGCCGGGCTTTGCCCGTAGTGGGCTTTAAATATCCGGGAAAAGTAATGAACGCTGGCAAATCCCGTATCTTGGGCGATAGCGCTTATCGGCAGATCGCTTCCGGACAAGTAGCTGGCAGCCGCCTTCAAACGAAGGTCCCGAAGATATTCGAACGGCGTCATCTGCATATGCTTCTTAAATAGCCGCACGAGATAAGAGGGGTCCAGGGCGACGACTTCCGCAAGAGCTTCCAGCGTAACGTTTTCTTTATACCGCCAATCCATGTAGTCAATCAGCAAATCTACCGCGGCGCGCGACTTGTGCTTCACCTTGCGTTCTTCGACAGCCGATTTTTCCGGATCCTCGATCATATGGGCGATAAGCTTGTACGTCTTGCGGATCTCCAGCAAGCATACATCCCCGAGGTTCGAATCTTGTCCGGCCAGGCACGTCGATTGGAGATGATAAACAAAATCGAGAGTTTGAAGAATCGAAGATGCGAGCATTGTTTTGGAATAGATGCCTTTATGGGCCTGCATGAAATTCCACTCATCCACTTGTTGGTCGGTGAACGGGAACTCCTCGATCTCGTCAAGCTCCAGAAAACGAAATTTCGCTTCCGCTTGCAAGCTCTCCAGCTCATGCGGCGTCGAGGCAGCCAAAATAAATACGGCCGGCGCATCCGCTTCGCATATATTCGCTCTCCACTTAAACCGTACTTTCCCTTCGGTAATATAGAGAATTTCATAACTGGACGGGTGCATCCCCCCGCCAGGCAGCTCCGCCGACCTGGATAAGGTTCCCGCCCCGCAATTTCTAATTTTCAACAGGATCCCTCCTTCAGAAAACAATGTCAATATTGTTCAAATGAATGATCGGTAAAAAGTCAGATAACCATTGATTATAAGGACATTTATAAATAATAAAAGGACTATAATATGATATCTTTTGTTTTACCCTAGTATACAGCCAATCCGTTTAATAGCAAACACGAAAAGCCTCCATAACAAGGGACCAAATACGATCCGATATTGCATCTCGCCCTGGTAGGCGTTAAAAACGTCGATGTACCGGAATGTAACTAGAATGCGAATAACGAACGGAGTTACACCTACAGAGTATGGGCCGTCCCATAATCTAACGGACTCACGAAACACTATTAGCCGGTTTTACGCAAGGATCAAATTCTAACGGACAGGAGCGACGTTTTATGGCCGAAATATAACAAAAGGTTGCTCGGATGCTGCAAATAGGGTCGCGTGTGTCCGTTAGATTTTAGAAACATCATTTAATCGAAGAATAGCGACGCTCCTGTCCGTTAGAAGGAAAAAGGCTTTCCTAGACTATAGGATTAGCATGACAACTTTTACGGAAAGAACCTATAGAGGCAAGAAGTTAATTTCATTGATGTCAATCGTGTGCAAACGGAATGTAGAGAAATACCTATTGAGTGCTTAAATTAAAGGGAATTATTTAATTGAATAGGAGTATATAATGCAAATACATAATGCCTGTTCTATTGTACACTAGACCCATACAGCATCATATTCTGCAAATGAAAGAGGGCTGATTTCAATTAAAGCGCTACAGATAACGGGAAAGAATGCGTTCGAAATTATTACGATTCCATCGGAAGTTCCGCAAGATGATCAAGTGACAGTGCGCATAGAGATCGTGTCCACCTGCCCGCGATGGGATATGAATATGATGGGCGGCAAGGATATGTTTGATGCGACCAAGGAACCGGACTATCCTTTGCTGCCAGGCTTCCCCGGGCATGAGATGGCAGGGACTGTCGTTGCGGTTGGCAGCAAGGTGACGTCGCTTAAGGTTGGGGACCGAGTGGCGGCATTGGAGCATCTGTTAGGCAACGGCGCCTATGCGGAATACTTGAATTACCGCACTCATGAGTTGATTAAACTTCCCGATGAAGTGAGTTGGAAGCAAGCCGTTTCCTTTGAATTGCTTAAGTGCGTATTGATCGGACTGCTGCAATTTGGCGATATATCCGGCAAATCGATGCTCGTATCCGGACTAGGCCCTGCCGGTATGCTTGCGATGCAGGCCGCCCGATTAATGGGAGCTACAAGGGTTGTCGCCGTTGATATTAACCGCGATCGGATCGCGTATGTAAATGAACTTGGGATCGGATTGGCAAAGCACTTGGACGATCTGGAGGATGAGCGCTTCGACCTCGGCTACGATTGCGTAGGGGCTGCGCCGTCCGTTCAAGCTTTGTTAGAACGAACAGACTCGCATGTAGTCATTTTTGGCGTCCTCAAGGGAGAAATCAGATATGGAGACCATCTCTGGTTAAAGGGCATGAAGCTGGAATCTTATCGATATCGGAAATTCGGAGAAAGCGACCAGGAGCTGCTCCTTGACCTTGTCGTCCATAAAGGATTAAACACGGAATGCCTGCAAACGCACCACATTCCTCTATACCGATACCAGGAAACCGTCGAGCTGCTGCAAAAACAAGAGGCGATCAAAGTTTTCGCATACCCTCCTGTCGATTTCGCAGCCGCTGCGAAGGAGGGATAACATGCGAGCCGAAGCCGTCGTCTTTACAGGCGTAAGACAGGTTTGTTATATGGAAGTTGATGTTCCCGAGCCGGGACCCGAGGATGTCGTCATCGATCTCGAGTATTCCTGGATCAGCAACGGCACGGAATCCTCCTTCCTGTACGGGGAGAGAATTTCCGGTGAACAAGTCACACGGCCGGGGGATGTGCTGCCGTTCCCCCAAGTGGCCGGTTATCAGAAGGTTGGCATCATTAGAAGCGTCGGCGAACAAGTAACGGGCCTGGTACCCGGGGATCGGGTGTTTGCTTCAATCAGCATGGTAAACGGAATGATGTTTGACTCCGGCGGGCACATCAATCCTTCTGTTACCCACGCCAGCCAAGTTTGGAAACTGCCGGAAAATGCTGAGCCTATCGCATACAGCGGGGCGGTTCTCACCCAAGTCGGATACAATTGCGGCACACGTCCCGCAGTGGCACCTGGCGATATCGCCGTCGTCATCGGAGACGGGATGGTCGGTCAATGGGCCGCGCAGACGCTCGCCCATAGAGGAGCCAACGTGACCGTTCTGGGCAGGCATGACCAAAGATTGGCGCTGCTGCCTTCGTCGATTGGCTCCTTCAATTTGAAACGGCAGGCTCTGGCGGATTGGATCGGCGATCGCACGGATATTGCCGTAGTCGTCGACACGGTCGGAGCCATGGATACATTTCGCGAGCTGAAACCCGCGATGAAGCTAAATAGTCATCTTGTATCGGCCGGTTTTCTCGGAACAGAGGGGATGGTCGATATCCAGGAACTGCGGCCGCAGGAGATCACGCTGCACAGCCCCTCCGGGTGGACAAAACAGCGGATGGACGATACGATAATCGGGATACGCGATGGCTGGCTGCAAACGCTGCCTCTTATCACCCACAGGATAAAGGCGGAAGACGCGGAACAAGCCTGGAACATCATCATGGGCAAATCCGATTTTTTTCTGGGCATCGTGCTCGAATGGTCGAAGGGGACGGAATCGGGAGAGGCCTGATCAATGAGGAGTGAAGTCGTTAGATGACAAACAAACAACTAGCGGAAACATTCGTATTTATGAAAGAAGAAGCCTTGCCCCTCAGGTACAAACCGCTGGCCGGCGAGTCTACAGCTATGCGAAACCGTTCGAGAAAGGATCTCGCGGATACGATCCAGTATGAGGAAGGCAAGGACTATATCGTCGACTATGAGGAAGGCACGATTCGCCGCGCGAACGGCAGCCGTATTCCCGATGGTTCCCTTCATCCGATGTACGGGGTAAGCGGGTTCGATCACAATCGTTACTCCGATTTCAGCAATCAGGCATACACCGTATACGTGGATTACTCTACGGAGTCCGTGACGGAGGACCGTAGCCTGACGACCGAAGATATCGAGCGTTCGGGATTGTTGAGGCGGTTGGCCGGCAAGCTGAAAGCGGGAGAAGAAGCCGTCTACGTCGTCTACGGGGACAGCATCAGCACGGGTGGAGAAGCCAGCGAAGAAGGTTTGGCGTACTTCGGCAGAATCAGGGACACACTGCAAAGCTTATATAAGGAAGGCCGTATTCAGATTGTAAACAAAGCGATAGGCGGCGAGGATACAAGCGGCGGCGTAAGGCGAGTGGCTAGCGACGTCGTTCCTCTCAACGCGGATTTGGTTTCTATTGGTTACGGCATGAACGATCAGAACAAGCAGGCAGACGGCCATACGACTACTCTTGAAGATTTCGAGAAGAACCTTCGATTTATGATCGATACGATCCGCAATGCCGGCGATAGCGATATCCTTCTCGTAACGCCATGCGAGCCCAATCCGAATTGGCAGCATACGAGCGGCAAAACCGCTCTGTATGCCGACGTCATTCGCCGCTTGGGCGACGAATATGGCATCGGAGTGTTAGACGCACATGCCACCTGGGCAGCCGAGCTTGCAGCCGGCAAGACGCATGAGAGCCTGCTGCTCAACAACATCAACCATCCGAACGATTACGGCCATTGGATCTACAGCCAAGCTCTCTCTCCGATGCTGAAAAAGCGATAGGGGATCGGCATAAATTGCAGCCGCTCCCCTGTACTGAAATCGGACTTTTTGACCATATAAAGAAGTAAAAGTTTTCGGTTCTCGAAAGCGGATTTCTTATTGGAACAGGAAGTATTTCTGGTAAATCATTGACATGTCATCTTCACGATTGATGAGGATCTTCGGAATGTGTTTTATTTCCTCGGTATGCTGGGTGCAGCCGCTCCGGGTGGAGACTAAGTCGGCGTCGTCGATCTAAAGCTCGCCGACTGGCTGTCTTTCAAGATTTAAGTCGGCGTCGTCGATCTAAAGCTCGCCGACTGGCTGCCTTTCAAGATGCCTCGATAGAGGTTTTCTCAACGCACACTTTAGTAAGCCGGCAGCTGCAGCAGGAACGTCGTCGATTCGCCGACCGTGCTTCTTGCCTGCAGCTTGCCGCCGTGCTGATCCACGATGGACCGCGCGATCGCAAGGCCCAGTCCGTGGCCGCCCTGCGAGCGGGTACGCGAGGTGTCCGTACGGTAGAAGCGGTCGAAGATCCGGCCGAGATGCTCCGGCGCGATGCCTTCGCCGGTATTGGTGACCGACAGCACGACATCGTGCTGTTGTTTTTTTAGCGCGATCGTAATTTCGCCGCGCGGATTCGCGTACTTGATGGCGTTGTCCAGCAGAATCATGATGACTTGCTTCATCTGCTCGGGACTGCCGAGCGTCTTTAACCCATGCTCGATGTCGTAATCCAGCCGAAGCTGCTTCTCAAAGATCACCGCCTCCATCGTCAGCACGATCGTCTCCAGCGTGTCGCTGAGATCGAATGCCGCGTGCATCATGGTGGAACGCGACTCGTCCATCTCCGTCAAGTACAGCAGATCGCTCGTCAGCTTCGCCATCCGGTGGGTCTCCTGCTTGATGTAGTGCAGCCACTTCTCTTGGCTGGCGATCGTATCCTCGCGATTGGCGAGCAGCACGTCCGTATTGGTCCCGATGACGGCCAGCGGCGTCTTGAGCTCATGCGAAGCATCGGCGATGAACTGCTTCTGCTTTTCGAAGGCTTGTTTGACAGGCCGAATGGATCGATTGGCGAAGAAACGGCTGATGAAGTAGATGACGATCAGCATTCCGAGACCAACGGCCGCGAACGTGTAGATCAGCTTGGTCAAAATAGCCTGCTGGGCGGTGACGTCCATGAATACGTACAACGTGCCGGCGTTCGTTTCCTGCGCATTGAACGCCCAGTCATTGCCGTCATGCGCGAATTGCCCGGTCTCCCCGCCGCTTGCAAGCGCCTTGCGCAGCGCCTCCTCGTAGAAACCATCTTCCAAATCGAACGGCGAATCCGCCGCTTTAATCGTGCCGTCCGCGCTTGCCAGCAGCATAAACGAGACGGTTCTGCCCGGGGGCGGTCCTCCGTAGCCCGATAGGATCGGCAGAGTGCCCGGCAGACCGTTCTGAAAGCCGACGCCCGGCAACCGCCGTTTGCCGTCTCCGCCGAGAGGCATCCGGAAAAACTCTGAGGTTTTATGCAGCTCAATATCGATATCTCTCCGTACATCCTGATACGTGATCGTATAGATCGTGACAAAGGCGACCAGCATCATGACGGAGATCGTCACAAGGTTGAGCAGGAGGAAACGGTTTTTCAGCTTTTTGAACATGTTATTTGGCCACCTCCAGCACGTAGCCGACGCCCCGGATCGTGTTGATCTTCACCTCGGAGTGGAGGAAGGTCAGCTTTTTCCGCAGGAAAGAAATGTACACCTCCACGTTGTTATATTCTACTTCCGAATCGAATCCCCACAGCTTCTCGATAATTTGTTCCTTCGACGTGACTGCTTGCTTTCGTGTCGCCAGCAGCTCCAGCAGCTCGCATTCCTTTAGATTAAGCTTTAGCTCCTTGCCCTTAACGGTGACCTTTAATTGGGCTGTGCTCAGCTCGATATCTCCGAAGGAGATGCCCTCCTCGGGGATGACCTCGCCCTTACGGCGCAGCGCCGCCCGAATTCGCGCCAGCAGCTCTTCGGTAGAGAACGGCTTGGCGATATAGTCGTCGGCGCCGTGATCGAGCCCGGCTACTTTATCCGTGATTTCTCCTTTGGCCGTAAGCAGAATGACCGGTGTGGACACGCCCTCTCCCCGCAGCTTGCGAAGCACCGTCATGCCATCCATCTCCGGCATCATGATGTCGAGCAGCAGCAGGTCGTAGATGCCGCTCAGGGCGTAATCGTAGGCGGAACGGCCATCAAACACGACGTCTACGGAGTAATGTTGTTTCTTTAATATTTGTGATAAGGCCTCGGCCAAATGAGTTTCGTCTTCCGCGATCAATATCCTCATCGTGTATCATCCCTTGCTTGAAGTCTTTGTTGGTCATCTCATTATAGCAATTCAACCTTGAATCAACCTTAACTTTGCGGCGCGGCCTGCATCGGATAACAAAGAGTTTGCGCGGGTGCTTGCGGACGGCTCCATATTAATGAAGCGGAAACTTTTTGGAGGAATTGTAAAGGTGTTTAAGGTTCATTCAAGGTTGAAGGGCTAATATACAGACAAGGCAAGCGGCACTGTGAACGCGGCAAGCGACGAAAGGGAGGATCGGCAATGGCCATTGAGGTGTTTAACCGATACGAAAATAAATATTTGCTCGACGATGCGGCATATCGGAGCTTCTACTACGATCTGCTCGACTATATGGAGCTGGATGACTATAACAAGCAGCATGAGTATTATTCGATCTGCAATTTGTATTTTGATACGACGCATAATTCGCTCATCCGCACCAGTCTGTCCAAGCCGAAATACAGGGAGAAGCTCAGACTGAGGGCTTACGGCGTACCCGGCGAGGATGCGAAGGTGTATCTGGAGCTCAAAAAGAAGGTGTTCGGCATCGTCAACAAGCGCAGAACGGGATTGAGGCTGGCCGAGGCGTACGACTTCGTCCGTACGGGGATTGCCCCGAAGCATCAGTCCTACATGAACAAGCAGGTGGTCGCCGAGATTGCTTACTTCCTGAGCCGCTATGAGCTGGAGCCCAAGGTATATCTGGCCTATGAGCGTAAAGCGATGTTTAGCAAGGAGAGCCGCGATCTGCGCATTACTTTCGATACCAACATCCGCCACCGGCGTTACGATCTGGGGTTGGAGCTCGGCGATCACGGCGAGCCTCTAAATCCCGAAGGCAAGTGGCTGATGGAGGTCAAGGCGGAGAAGACCGTTCCGATGTGGCTGTCGCGACTGCTCTCGGAGCATGGCTTGTACCGCACGAGCTTCTCCAAATACGGCAACGAATACAAAAAAACGGTGCGCGGGGGCATAGGCAGCAATGGGTTGGGCAGCATTGTCGTTCCGGGAGGCAATTTCATCACGACGGCGGGCCTCGCAGCCGCAGCGTCCAGCCAATCCCAGTCTACACCTCAACAGGAAAGCGAGCGTGTCTTATATGTTTGATTTTCAAAGTTTATTTAATCCAACGACGGCAGAGACGACGATGACTTTCGGCTCGGCGGTAGCCACCATTTTGATCGCGATCGCGTTGGGCGTTATTATTAGCATGACTTACATGCGCACGAACCAGAGCGGATATTCGCCGAACTTCACGCTCACGATGGTTATTCTTCCCGTCATCGTCGCCATTATTATCCTTCTCATCGGCAGCAACATCGCGCGGGCGTTTAGCCTAGCGGGCGCCTTCTCCATCATCCGGTTCCGCAGCGCGCCCGGCGATCCCAAGGACATTGCTTACGTGCTCTTTACGATGGCGGCCGGACTTGCGTGCGGCGTCGGAGCTTTCGGCTATGGGGTGCTGTTTACGATCATCTTGTGCGTGCTCATGTTCGTGCTCAGCAAAATCAAGTATGGCGCAAGAAAGGCCGAGCAAAAGCAATTGAAGGTCACGATTCCGGAGAGTTTGGGCTACGAGGAAGCATTCCGCGAAGTATTCGAGCAATTCGGGGTGGCGTATGAGTTAAAGCGAGTACGAACGACGGAGCTGGGAAGTCTGTACGAGCTGGTGTATGGAGTAACGCTCGGGCAGACGGTGAACCAGAAGGAACTGCTGGACGCGATTCGCTGCCGGAACGGCAATCTGGATGTGTCCCTGACCATGACGCCGACCGTAGCGGCGGATTATTAACATTTAGATTTCGGAGATTCGGAAAGGGAGGATACCAGATGAAGAGTGCAAAGATCAAACATTATATAGGCGTTATCGCGTTGTGCGCCGTACTTCTGACGTCGGCTTGCAGCAAAAATGACGACGGAGCGGCAGCGGCTACGGCTATCCCATCGACGGAGCAGGCGGCAAACCAGGGATCCGAGGGTTCCGCAGCTCTGGAGAAGGTCAATCTTACGATGGATGATCTCGTTACGTTCGATGATGAGGACTACGATACAGCCTGGAGTGCGGACACGGCGACGAGCATCACCTTCGAGGGAGCGAGCGCTGCCGTGAGCGGCAGCGGGGCGAAGGCGGCGGACGACGGATCGGTCAGTATAACGGCTGCGGGCACCTATGTGCTGAGCGGACAGCTGAACGATGGACAAGTTACGATCGATGCGCCGGACGAGACTGTGCATGTCGTGTTGAACGGCGTCGGGCTAAGCAACAAGGACAATTCGCCCTTCTACATCGTAGAGGCCGGGAAGGTTATCGTCACGCTGGAAGAAGGGACCGATAATACGCTCACGGACGGAGCGGATTATGTCTACGCAGATGCAACGGCGGACGAGCCGGATGCGGCGCTGTTCAGCAAGGCGGATCTGATCATTAACGGCACCGGTTCGCTTACCGTGGAGGGCAACTACAATGACGGCATCAAAAGCAAGGATGATTTGCTGCTTGTGTCCGGCGAAATCAACGTAAAGTCCGTCGACGACGGACTGGTGGGCAAGGACCGGGTAGCCGCGCTGGATGGCGTGACGCTGACCGTGTATGCGGGCGGAGACGGTTTGAAGTCGACGAACGCGGAGGAAGAGGGCAAAGGGATTGTCGCGATAGGCGGCGGGACATTCGATATCGTCTCGGGCAACGACGCGATTCAAGCGGAGACCTCGCTGCTCGTCGAAGACGGCGCGTTTAAACTGGTCAGCGGCGGCGGAAGCGCGAACGGCGAGACGCATGTCGAGGAACGCGGCGGCTGGGGCGGCGGCCAAGGCATGATGGGCGGCAGGCAAGGCGGTACGGGTACGGCGGCGCCGACTGACGCCGCAGCCAACACGGCGACGGAGTCCACCAGCGCCAAAGGGCTGAAGGCAGGCGGCGGCTTGCAAGTGAACGGAGGCGCGTTCGAAGTCGACGCGGCGGATGATGCCGTGCATGCGAACGGCAGCCTGCTCATTAATGGCGGCACCTTCTTGCTGGCAAGCGGCGATGACGGCATTCACGCCGACGCTTCGGTCACGATTGCCGGAGGTACGATCGATATTACGACAAGCTACGAAGGCGTAGAAGGCTCGACGATTACCGTCACAGGCGGGGAGATTGCGTTAACGGCATCGGACGACGGCTTTAACGTTGCGGGCGGCAACGATTCCAATGCAGGTATGCCGGGCCGTGCTTCGCAGGACAGCTTTGCGGCAGGCTCCGATCGGTTGCTGACGATCAGCGGCGGCACGATCACGGTAAACGCGAACGGCGATGGGCTGGATGCCAACGGCTCCATTGTAATGAGCGGCGGAACGGTCTACGTGAACGGACCGACGGGCAACGGCAACGGCTCGCTCGACTACGACGGCACGTTCGACATCAGCGGGGGTTTGCTGATCGCTGCAGGCAGCTCCGGCATGGTGCAGGCAACGTCGGAGACCTCTACGCAGCAGTCGATCCTAATGACCTTTCCGCAGTCGCTTCAAGGCGGCACGAGTGTACGTTTGGTCGACGGCGACGGCAACGAGATCGCGGCCTTCGCTCCGGAGAAGACGTTCCAATCCGTGTTGTTCAGCTCTCCGGACATTAAGCAAGGCAGCACATACGTCATCTACTCCGGGGACACGAAGATCGTAGAGTTCGAGGTGACGAGCACAGTCACTTGGGTGAACGAATCCGGCATTACGACCGGTGGCGGCATGGGCATGGGCGGTCCCGGCGGCGGTATGGGCGGCGGAGGCGGCCAGCGCCCGGATCGCGGCCAGCGTCCTGAAGGGGACATGCAGGGAGGTCAACCGCCAGAGGGCTTCGAGCCGCCCGCTGATGGAGCAGCTCCGCCCGCCGGAGCGGAAGCCCCGGCTGCGGGTAGTCCGCAGACACAGTAGCGTTGCCGGATGGGGAGCATGCAGTTGCAGTAGGACTGCTGTAGGAGTGAAAGCCAGCTGCAGGTAGCCCGTAGACGCAGTAGTGTTTCCGGAGGGGAGCACACAGACGCAATACGCGGCTGCAAGCTCGGCAGCTCAGGATCGGCGTCGTTGGGGACAGGAGCCGGCAGAACGCATATGATGTAACAACGATTATGGAGCGGAAAGCGGTATAGGCCTTCATTCATGTTCAAGAACCGTCAGGCAATCGGCTGGAATAACAGCTTGTGCCTGGCGGTTTTCTGCCATTATGTCGTCAGGGACATAAGCGTGCGATAACAATTGTACGAATATACACAATTATTAGCCCAGAAGCGTTAGTTTTAGGTTTATTTGTGTATATCTACACAAATATTGACTTTGCGGACTCCTGGGCGGGGAAGTTTAATAAGAATTTGTGTATAATTGAACAATTTATTGTAAGTGGCCGATCTCCGATCATGAATTTGTGTATAAATGTACAATTACGCTCGAAGGCTGCTGTTTAATATAGAGGAAAACATAAGTTTGCTCATACTTTCTCTACGCGGTTTCGCCGAAACGAGGACGATTATAGAAAAGGACGCCTTCAGGCGTTTTTCTCACGGAGCTCGATGCGGCAACAAGATCGACGGTGTTCGTTGAACTTTCGACTTAAGAGTCGATACGCGCATTTTGTCCAGTTTTTTTGCGGGAAATGTCCATGGATTAAGCGGATGGAGGGGAGTAAGATGAATACGTCGATAATGAGAATGTTTATCAAATGGAGGAATTACGATGTATACCGCTGCACGCCAAAAAAATGGGATCACCCTGCTCGTTCTGCTGCTGACGGCGCTTCTGCTGGCCGCTTGCGGATCAAATAACGCGCCTGTTGCTTCCCCATCCCCATTGCAAGAAGCGTCGCCGACGTCGTCGTCGGAGCCTTCTCCGTCAGCGGAGTCCGGCACGCGCGAATACGAGGATGCATTAGGTCGCAAAGTCGAAATTCCGACCCGTCCGGAGCGCATTATCGCCCACTATTACGCTTCCGAATTTACGGCGCTCGGCGTTCCTATCGTCGGAACGAACTATCTGAACGCGCAGCTGGTGTTGACGCAAGACCAGCTTGAGGGCATTGAAGACATCGGCGGGGACGGACTTGTGCCGAACATCGAGAAGGTGCTGGCGCTGGAGCCCGACCTGATCGTGGTGCCTGACTTCCTGGAGGCAGCCGACGTGGATGCTCTGGCCAAAGTCGCTCCGACGGTCGTTGTCGCTTATGGCGCTGACGCATTCGAGCATGTTCGCGAGGCGGCCGACCTGGCGGGCAAGCCGGAGCTTGCGGAGGCCTGGCAGAAGGGCTATGACGAGAAAGTGGCGAAGCAACGCGAAGTCGTCCAGGCTCATATTAAACAAGGAGAGACGGCATCGGCATTCGTCCTTTACTCGGACAAGAAGCTGTATGTATACAACAAACAACGGCTGGGTCCGACTATGTACGATGCGTTCAACTTCCAGGTTCCCGCCAAGGTAACGGAGCTGTTCGCAAGCGATCCGTCGCAGCTGTGGGCGGAGATCTCGCTGGAGAAGCTGCCGGAATACGTTGGCGATCGCATCTTCCTGGTAGGTCCAGGCGATGACGAAGAATCCAAAAAGGTGCTTAATGAGGTGTTAAACGGTCCTGTGTGGAGCACGCTTCCTGCAGTGAAGAACAACCAGGCGTATATCGTAGGTTCGCGCTGGGCCATGAACGACCCGCTGTCGCTGGAGTGGCTGCTGGACGAGATGGCCGCCGAGCTGACCGCCAAGTAGGATTACGGTTGTTGTTTGGACAATAATAGCCAAGGGCGCAGCTTTACGTTGCGTGACTTGGCTATTTTCGTTATAATCGCATTAATTGATAATCGTTATCACTTGGGGTGGAGTTGTAATGCCTGAAATGCCTGATATGAATGGAGCAATACCCGCAGATTTACCTCCGCAAGTTTATTTGACGGGAATCGCGAAGCAGAGCTACTTCGGCGACCGGGCGTGGTCGCTGGGCGAGGCAAACGAATATACGCTGCTGGCCGCCATGGACGGAGCCGGCCTCATTATCTCCCTTACAGACGGCGGGAGGCATCTTCTAGATCGGGGGCATTGTCTGTTGCTCTCGCCAGGCGCCGAGACGGAGCTCAAAGTGGTTAGCGAAACGGAGCTTAAAGTATACCTGCTGAAGTTCCTTATTCCAAGCGGCGGCCAAGGTTTGCAGCTGCTTGCAGCCGGCTGTCGGCCGTTTCCGTGCGGGCCCGTGCATCGGCTTGAGATCAGACTGGCGGAGCTGCTGGGGTTACAGCGGAAGCAGAGCAACGCGAGCTTGCGTTCACCTTTGCCCGGCGCCATTGGCGATAGTAGAGAGAGCAGCGCGGAAGATGCGCTTCTGTCACTCCATCGTCATGTTCGATTTCAGGAGCTGATTTATGACGTATTGTCTGCTAGAAATGCCGCCAAGGCGGTTAAGGATCCGCGTTTGGCGATCGAGCGGACCATCGCTTACCTGGAGAAACATTACGGAGAGGATATCGAGATCGGCGGGCTTGCCGAGCGCGAAGGAATCAGCCGTTGGCGGTTCGAGCGTCATTTCAAGGCGATGACGGGCCGCTCGCCTCTCGACTATCTGACGGTTTTGCGCATGAATAAGGCCAAGGAACTGTTGTCCCGTCAGGAACGAAGGGTTGGTGAGGTAGCCGCATTGGTAGGCTATCGCGACGAATATTATTTCAGCCGCAAGTTCAAGCAGGAGTTCGGAATGCCTCCATCCCGTTATGCGCATGGCGGCTGCGGAGCGGACCAGCGCATATTCTCCATTCAGTATCTTGGGGAGCTGCTGGCATTGGGCGTGCTGCCGGTCGGCTCCAACAACGCGTTGTTGCGTACGATACCTGAAGCGCCGCGATCTATTCGGGGCGTGGAGGACCTGCCGCAGATTAATCTGCATCAGCTGTCGGGGCTGTCGCCGAACTTAATCCTGTTCCCGAGTTACCTGGATCAGCCCACTGCCGACCAACTGTCTGGGATCGCCGATGCCGTGAAGGTCGATTGGGAGAGCGACGTCTACACGCGTCTGCGCGCCATGGGACATTTGCTTAAGAGGGAGGAAGAAGCGGAACGCTGGATTGAACGTTACGAAAAAAAGGCCATTCGAACGAGGGACAGACTGGAGCATTGCGTTCGAGAGGGGGAGACCGCGGCGGCGTTCATCTATCACGACGACGGGCTGTTCGTCTATGCAGGCCACCACTTTGGCCATTCCTTATATCAGGGCATCGGCTTCGAACCGACGGCCGGCGTCCGATCGTTAATGGATCGCGATCCCAATACGAAGTGGAAGCGCATTGAGCCTGTCGAACTGCCGTATTATGCTGGGGATCGCGTCTTTTTTGCCATGGCCCGTTCGGAAAGGATGGCAGAAGCGGGCCGCCGGATGCTGCAGCATCCGGCTTGGCAGGGGCTGCCTGCCGTCCAGGAAGGAAAGAGCTACGTCGTGAGCGACGACTGGGCAAATTATAATCCCATTACGCTGGACAAACATCTCGATTATCTGGCACGCTGTTTGCAGGTTCGGAGGCGAGCTTAAGTCTCTTCATGGAGAGAGCTGCTTGTTTCTGCCGAGTCTTACCAGCTTCGTTCCCGAGTAGAAAGCTCCAAACGCGAGCAAAGGACCCCAAAGATAATAGTGCAGGACGTAATCGGTACGGCAGACGATTTTTCATTTTCTGCCTCCTCCTCGTATTGCTGATGGATAGAACGGGTAAGTCGATACAACCAAGGCAATTACATAGATATCGAAGAATTGAGATAGTATCCGGAGAGTAATCCTCGGAGAATACGTCCAACGATACAATTATGTCTAAAGGTGGGAGTATTCCTATGCAAAAAACGACTAAAATGATAGTGCCGATACTCCTTGCCGTATTGGTGGTCTCACTCATACTGGCTGTCAATCAGAATTACAAATTGAAAGAACGGGTAACATCGGTCAAGCATGAGTTGACCCTGTCCCAAATTCAGTGGGATCTCGATCAACTGGAAGGCGCCATTGCCTATCAGATTGAGTCGGAATGGAAGCAACCGTCGCATGTAAGAGAGAAGCTTGGCGATGTTGTGCAAGATATTATGGTCATTAGAGATTTGAATTCGGGAGCAGGTTTTATAACCAAAGCGGAAAGCGTATTATTAGACGCGCTATATGATCAGCTTAGTAACTACCCTCATGATAATATGGTGGAGCCAATCAACGAACTAAGCGCGGAGGAAATAGATAAACTTCTTCAACTAAGAAGGGCCTTGCGGGATGTGGAATGGGGAATCGGATTTTCAAATTCGGGTCATTGGGACTCTTTTATCGAAAAGCTGGAGAAATTGTTGCCGCAATTATAATGGCAGCAAAGGCTATCAAAGCTAGCCTACCAGTCCGGCGCCATTAGCGATTACGAAAAAAACCAGCGGCAGTCCAGAACCCATTCGTTCGTGGATGCTGCTGGTTTTTGTTCACATCTAACGGACAACAGCGACCTTAATTCGACGCTTTACCCCATTATGGAAATGTAACGGACACCAGAATCCGTATTCAGTCTCAAAATAGGGAAACGTTACTCGAATAGCGCGAATAGGGTGGGTGGTGTCCTCTACAGAGCCTTGTCGTCCACGCTGTCCAGCCACGCCTCGATAGAGCCGATGACGGACGATACGCAGCCGTCTTCGAACGGCGAGTCGAGTCCTGCCGACTTCGCCAGCTCCGTGAAGGAGAGGCTGCCGCCAAGACGGCACAGACTGAGGTAGTCGTTCCATGCGGCCGTGCCGTCCTCGCGCGACTTTTTCCAGAATTGGAACGCGCAGAGCTGGGCCAACGTGTAGTCGATGTAATAGAACGGCGAGTTAAAAATGTGAGCCTGCTTATGCCAGAAGCCGCCTGCCTCCAGATAGGCGTTGTCGCCGTAATCGCGATGAGGCAAATATTTTTTTTCGATCTCGCGCCACGCTTGTTTCCGCTCCGCCGGCGTCGCGTCCGGATTCTCGTAGACGTAATGCTGGAATTCGTCGACCGTCACGCCGTACGGGATAAAGATCAGCGAGCTGGCGAGATGATGGAAGCGGTATTTGTCGGCATCCTCCTTAAAGAACAGCTCCATCCAGGGCCATGTCAGAAACTCCATGCTCATGGAATGAATCTCGCATGCTTCATAGGTCGGGAAGGCGTACTCCGGAACGGCGTATCCGCGACTCTCATACACCTGGAACGCATGGCCGGCCTCGTGCGTCAACACGTCGATATCGCCGGAAGTGCCGTTGAAGTTGGAGAAAATATAAGGCGCTTTATGCTCGCTGATATAGGTGCAATAGCCGCCGCCTTGCTTGCCTTTTTTTGCGACGAGATCCATCAGCTCGTTGTCCTGCATGAAGCGGAAGAACGCGTCAGTCTCCGGAGACAGCTCCTCGTACATTTTGGCGCCGCCCGCTACGATCCAGTCCGGATCGCCCTTCGGAGTTGCGTTGCCGGACAGGAAAGCCAGATTCTCGTCGTAGTAGAGCAGTTGGTCGATCGCGATACGGTTCTTCTGACGTTCCTTCAGCTTCGTTGCTACAGGAACGATATGGTCCAGCACCTGGCCCCGGAAGTTCGCAACCATAGCCGCGTCGTAATCCGTGCGGCTCATGCGCGCGTAGCCGAGCTCCACGAAGTTGTCGAAGCCAAGCTTCTTCGCGATGCGAGTCCGCACTTTGACGAGATCGTCGTAGATGCGGTCGAGCGTCGTCTCGTTCTCCGCCATGAAGCCGGAGGAGGCTTCCGCGGCGCGTCTGCGCATATCGCGGTCCGTGGATTGCTGGAACGGACCGAGCTGCGCCAGCGTGCGCTCTTCGCCTTCGAACGGGATCTTCGCGGAGGCGATCAGCTTGGAGTATTCCGTCGACAGCTTGTTCTCCTGCTGGAGATCCTCGATGACCTCGGGGCTAAACGTTTTGAGCGACAGCTCCGCGAGACGGAACAGCTGACTTCCCCACTTGGCCTCCAGCTCCGCGCGGTACTTGGCGCCGACAAGCGCCCGGTAGTAGTCCGTCACGAACTCCTGGACGACAGGTCCGTTTTCGTCGAAGAAATCCTGTTCGGCCTTGTAGAACTCGTCGTTCGTATCGATGGAATGGCGAATGCTCGCGATCGTCTGCATCGTATCGAACTCGCTGCGCAGCTTGTTCATATCCGCCATCGCCGCATCTTGCTTCTCGTAGCCGTCCGCTGCCTCGAACGCGGCCAGCAGCTCTTTGAACCTTCCCTCGAACGCCTTCACGTCCGGTCTCTCGTATGTGTACTCGCTAAATTTCATGATTACGGCACCGCCTTTGTTTGGATTGCAATCCCTCTTCCATTATACCCCAATATCGGAACGGAGATAGAAGAACAAATGGATATAACCGTTCGCGACACAAGTCGGTTTCAGAAAGCCAGCGTCAACCGTTCCTGTCGACAGCTCCTTGTCTGCATACCGTGTTAGTGAAACGAAGCCGCGTTGGCGCCGCTTATGCGATCCAGCGCTTCCGCGACCGTTACAAGCCGCTTCTCGCCGGAATGTCGCTCTGCATATTCGACGTTGCCATCCGCGGCGTCCTTGCCGACGACGATGCGAATCGGCAGACCGATCAGATCGGCATCCTTAAACTTCACGCCGGCACGTTCGTCTCTATCGTCCATCAGCACCTCGATGCCCATGCGCTGCAACGTTCCATATAAATCTTCGGCGACCTGCAGCTGTGTTTCATCCTTGACGGAGACAGGTACGAGATGGACAAGGTACGGAGCGACGGAAGCCGGCCAGACCATGCCGCGCTCGTCGTGATGCTGCTCCACGATCGCCGCGACGACACGGGACACCCCGATGCCGTAGCAGCCCATAATGATGGATTGCTCTCTTCCGTTCGCGTCCAGATAGCCGGCTCCCAGCGCCTCGCTATACTTGGTCCCGAGCTTAAACACATGGCCAACCTCGATTCCCTTCACGAATTGAAGGCGGCCCTCTTCGCAGCGGGAGCAGAGCTCCCCTTCCTTAACGGATCGGAAATCGCCCGAACGTTCGACGGAGAAGTCTCTGCCCGGGACGACGTTGCCGACATGATAGTCGGTTTCGTTGCCACCGGCGATGCCAAGTTCCATGGCGGCAACGGCTTCGTCGACGAGGAGGGGGATAGACAAGCCGATTGGCCCGGCGAACCCGATCTCCGCTCCAGTCGCCTTCATGACCGTTTCCGAGTCTGCCAGCACGATTTCGTTAGCGCCCAAGAGATTTTTGACTTTCAACTCGTTGACCTCGTGGTCCCCTCGTACAAGTACGGCGACCGGATTCCCGTCGGCCGAGTAAATAATCGTCTTGATGACATCGCCGGCTTGAATCGCAAGGTGCCGGGTCAGTTGTTCGATCGTGCGCACGTCCGGCGTATGGATTGTCTCGAGAGCAGGAAGAGCTTTGCCGCAATGCTCGGCGAGCTCCGCCTTCGAGGCTGCTTTCTCCAGATTCGCGGCATAATCGCATTGAGGACATACGACGACGATATCTTCGCCAATGTCGGCCAGCGCCATAAATTCATGCGTGCCGCCCTCCCCGCCGATCGCTCCCGCATCCGCTTCGACCGCACGAAACTTCAATCCGCAGCGTTCGAAGATACGGTGGTAGGCGTCGTACATTTTGCGATAGGAGCGATCCAGACCCTCCAACGTGGCGTCAAAAGAATACGCGTCCTTCATCAGGAACTCTCTCCCCCGAAGCAAGCCGGATCGCGGACGCCGTTCGTCGCGGAACTTCGTCTGCACCTGGTACAGCGTAACGGGCAGTCGGCGATAGGAGCCGATCTCGTTCTTCACCAGCGAGGTGATGACTTCCTCATGCGTCGGGCCTAACGCAAACTCGCGTCCATGCCTGTCGGAGAGGCGGATCAGCTCGGGGCCGTAAGCGTCGTAACGCCCGGACTCCTTCCATAACTCGGCGGGCTGCAGTGCCGGCATGAGCAGTTCCTGCGCGCCCGCGCGTTCCAGCTCTTCCCGCACGATGGATTCGACTTTGCGAAGAACACGCCGGCCGAGCGGCATATACGTATAGATGCCGGCAGCCAGCTGGCGAATGTATCCGGCCCGGAGCAGCAGGCGATGGCTGGCGACTTCCGCTTCCGCGGGCGCTTCTCGCAAGGTAGTCGCGAATAATTGGGATTGACGCATGTACGTTGCCTCCTTCTATTAGTGCGTAAAACAAAAAGACACATTCGTTCAGGGACGAATGTGTCGTGGTACCACCCTTGGTTCGATCGCCGCGCGCGGCAGCAATCCTTCATCCGGATAACGGCCGGGGCCGGCAACGGTTACTTCAGTTCGCCGATGCTGCTGGCAAGGCGGGAATGTTCCGTTCGGGGGAGACCTCTCAGCCTTGCCGGTCCCTCTCTGAGCCGCCGCTTGCGGGAACATGCTCCTTGATCGAAGCAGTTGTTGCTGTCAAGTGTTGTTGATGATCATAGATGATAAACCCCGGTTCTGTCAAGCGAAGCCGATTGTATCGAACGTGTATGCACAGTACGGAAAAAAATTTGGGAATCGTGAAAAATAACAGGCTTCTCGATTGTATTTATCGTGTGAGGACAATGACAGGCAATCAAGATTGCCGGAAGTCTAATCAACGAGCGAATACTTTATCGCGGAATTCCAAAACTTTACGAGGTGAGAACATTGAAAACAACATTCAAGATGATTACTCTTTCTACGGTTGCGGCACTATCATTAACGTTCGCAGGTCAAAGCTTTGCGGCTTCATCCACTTTCTCGGATATATCGAATATTGCCATTAAAGATAAAATCGAATTCTTGCAAAGCGAAGGCATCGTCCAGGGCGTGTCGAGCGGATTGTTTGCCCCGAATGACACGATCACAGCGGCACAAGGCATTCAATTGATTGTGAACGCCGCGGATTTGAATCTGGCTCTCGTCCGATTCCAGGTCGAACCGAAAGCGACGGACTATTATGAGCACGCGAACAATGAAGCGTGGTATGCGAATGCGCTAATTACGGCAAGCGTGAATGGCGTTCAACTGCCGGCCGATCTGGATCCTGACCAGAAATGGACCCGGGAAGAGTTCACTCATCAACTGATCAGCACGATCGAAGCTCACTTCGATCTTCCAAAGATTAAGCTTGCGCCTGTTCAGATTGCCGACAGCGCCGAACTGACCATCGATTACGAAGGGTCCGTTCAACGAGCGATTGCTTATAAGGTCGCTAAGCTGGATGACCAAGGGAACTTCGATCCCAAAGGCGAGATTTCCCGTGCCGAAGCTGCGGAGCAAATTTTTAACGTACTGGAATATGTGAAAGCACATCCTGCTCCAACGCCGCAAGCCGAATAAGATAGAGAGAAAAGAAACGCCGCCTCGGTCGAGGCGGCGTTTCTACGTAGTTATGCTCAAATCACGCTGTAAACCGACGATTGTCCGCTGCTGAGCAGCGCCCCGTCCCGGATCAAGCGCTCTTGAAGCTGCGCGACGCTGATCTCGGCCGGCGAAATGCCTTGCGCCGAAGCTATGCCGGCGGCCGTGCCCGCGGCTTGGCCCGTCGCCATGCAGCTTGGCGTAAGCCGCGTTGTCGCCAGCGCCTCATGGGACGTCGAGATGCAGCGTCCCGCCGTGAGCAGATTGACGATTCCCTTCGGAATGAGGCAGCGGTACGGGATGTCATAGGCGCCGTCGCCCTGCACCCATGCGGCCTGCACGCCTTTGCCGGACGGATCGTGAATGTCGATCGGATACCCGCTGCGCGCAATACAATCGTCGAACGTTCGGCCGCTCACGACATCATCGACTTGCAGCGTGTATTGGCCGTCGATTCTGCGGCTTTCGCGAACGCCGATCTGCGCCCCGACCGACGAGATGGACGCGTTCTCGAAGCCTGGCAGATTGCGGGTCATGAAGTCGGCCACCATGCGAACCTGCTTCCGCCCCTGAATCTCGCCTTCCGTCAGATCCTCCAGCTTCGTCGAGTCCAGCCCCTGCACGCGAGTTGTGTTGACAAGTACCTCATCCGGCCCCGGACCGGTGAAGAAGAGGACCTGGTCGCGGTTAATGGGCAGCTCGGCTTCCTGCCAATGCTTGAAGTAGCCCAGCACGCCGGATAACGGCAATTGCTCCAGCTCGTCGAACGGCGTTTTTTTGTAAAATTCATCCGGGTGATCGATCATGTACCGCTTCACCTTGGCGAGATCGACGCCGCGCATGCGGAATTTCATCGTCATCGGCTGGGTCAAGCTGTCCCCGTCGCGGCCCTGCAGGCACGGCACGCCTGACAAATAGGCGAGATCCGCGTCGCCCGTCGCATCGACGAACTGCTTCGCAGTCACCTCGTATTTGCCGGATTTGGTGGCCAGTCTAACCGCGACGATTCGGTCGCCTTCGACGACGGCCTCGTCCATGAGGCTGTGCAGCAGCACCTTAACGCCTGCCTCTCGCAACATGTCGACGATCAGCACCTTGTATACTTCGGGATCGTACGGCGTAATCGTCCGCACGAAGCCGACCGTATCGCGCACATGGCCGGGCGATGCATGCTCCGCCATCAGCCGGTCGATAATCTCCTGCGCAATGCCCGCGATGACTTGCTTGCCCCCCGTCGTATGAAACGTCATCCATGGATAGACGAGCGCCGCCGTCGACATGCCGCCGAGAAAGCCGTAACGCTCGATCAGCACCGTCTTTGCGCCTGTCCTTCCAGCTGCGAGCGCCGCGTTAATACCTGCCGGACCGCCACCACATATCACCACATCCGCATCTATTCTGTTCATCCCTTATCCCTCCCTCGAAAGTACCTTCAGTATAGGGAGGATATGGCTTCAAAAGTAGTTTAACTTTAGTTTAAAATAGTGGAAACAGAGCTGCCGGGTTAAGCAGGCCGAAGTATGTTTCGTATACTCGCTGGTAGTCGGCTGCGGCAGCCGAAAGTAAGGGGGAACTCGCTATGGGAACGCGTAAGACGGTTACGCTACATGATCTTTCGGCCGAGCTCGGCCTATCCATACAGACGATATCGAAGGCGCTGGGAGGCAAACCCGGTATGTCCGAGGAGACGCGGGCCCGGATAGCCCGCACGGCGTATAGGCGCGGCTACCTGACCGTAGCCCAGGCGAGGGAACTCGCCAGCCGGGGCATCGCTCCGTACCCGACCTTCCAGCTGCGCTTCGCGCTTATCCAGTCTCGTCAATCGACGAATTACAACACGTTGCTGGCCGAAGGACTGCGTCAGCGGCTTGAGCTGCTGGACCACCGCCTGGAGTGTCATACGCTGGATGAAGATTTGTCCGACAACGCATTCGAACAATGGCTGGAGCGTATAAGCCTGCCTACGGCAGACGGCTTGTTCATTGCTCCCAGGCTGCTGTCGGACACGACGGAGCGCAAGCTGCTTGGCCTGTCGCTGCCGAAGGTGCTCATCAACTATCCCAGGCCTTTGTCGGAGCTCGACAGCGTCATCTGGGACGTCTACGAAGCCGTCTGCATGGCTGTCGACAAGCTGGTCCGGCTGGGTCACGCGCGTATTATGTATGTGGGCGACATCGGCAGCCAACGGGGGTTCGCAAGGCGCTGGCAGGCATTTCAGGAGATGATGGGCGAGCATGGACTGGTTTGCGGTCTTGAATCGCAGCTAACCGGCGATTGGGACGCCGAAGCCTTGCAGGGCAAGCTGGATGAAGTGCAGCCTACCGCCATCATTGCCGGTATCGACGAAGATATCGAGAGGCTGTTCCGCAATTTAGACGAACTTGGGTATCGCGTGCCGGAGGAGCTCTCCGTCATCGGGCTGGCCAACGGCCCGGTAGCCGCCGTACCTGGTCTTAGCCGGCCGGAGCTGCTTATCCGGGAGACCGGCTATAAGGCGGCGGACAAGCTGCTATGGCGGCTCGCCAATCCGGGTGAGCCCTGGGAGCATATCCGAATTGCCGGACCGTTCTGCGAAGGAGAGACCGCGAGACGCTTAGAGAAATAATCCAACGAACCGGTTCCTCCCTGACACACTGTTGTCAACAAGGGTAGCTTAAGATGTTCATAGATGATTGCTCGCCAATCAATTCTTAAGGTACAAGAAAGGGATGGAATATGATGACAAACAAACTGGGAGTAATCGTCGGAGGGCTGCTGCTAGCTATTTTGATGGCATCCATGGACAACACGATTGTTTCAACGTCGATCGGAACGATCGTCGGAGAGATGGGAGGGCTCGACAAGTTCGTGTGGGTCACTACCGCGTATATGGTGGCCGAGATGGCGTGCATGCCGATCTTCGGCAAACTGTCCGATATGTATGGGCGCAAACGTTTCTTTATCTTCGGGATCATCGTGTTCATGATCGGCTCGGCATTATGCGGAATGGCGCAATCCATCGTCGAGTTAAGCCTCTATAGAGCCGTGCAAGGCGTCGGGGCCGGAGCGATGGTGTCCATCGCCTTTACGATCCTTTTCGACGTCATGCCGCCGAAGGAGCGCGGCAAGATGATGGGATTGTTTGGCGCCGTGTTCGGATTGTCAAGCGTTGTAGGCCCGCTGCTGGGCGGATACATTACCGATCATCTCGATTGGTCATGGATCTTCTACATTAACTTGCCGCTGGGCTGTATTGCATTGCTGGCGATCGCTTTGTTTTACAAAGAATCGACGGAACATGCCAGGCAAAAAATCGACTGGGCCGGTTCCGTTCTCCTAGTGGGCGCTATCGTCTGCTTCATGCTCGGGCTTGAACTTGGCGGCAAAACGTATGCATGGGATTCGCCGCAAATTCTCGGTTTGTTCGCTGGTTTCGTCGTGCTTGTTCTGCTGCTGGTTGTGGTGGAGAAGAGGGCCGCAGAGCCGATTATCTCGTTCCGCCTGTTCCGTAGCAGATTATATACAACGAGCAACCTGGTCGCGATGCTCAGCGGCGCGGCGTACATGACGGCGGCGATCTTTATACCGATCTACGTGCAAGGCGTGCTTGGAGGCTCGGCTTCCAATTCGGGGTTGACCTTATTGCCGATGATGGTGGGCTCGGTGGTTACGGCCACGCTTGGCGGATTCCTGATGACGAAGCTGCAATACCGCACCATTATGATCGGGACGCTGGCGCTGCTTCTGACGGGTCTTGCCCTACTTTCGCAAATTACGGTAGAATCTTCTCGACTTTCTATTACGATGATTATGATTCTGATCGGTCTTGGGATCGGCGCTTCCTTCTCGGTGCTTAGCACCGCCGTAATGGATTCGTTCCCTCCGGCGCAGCGAGGAGCCGCAAGTTCGACCTTAAATTTCAATCGCTCGCTCGGCATGGCGCTTGGCATTACCATCTTCGGCATCGTGCAAAGCCATAGCCTGCTCTCGAAGCTCACCGAATCGCTTGGCAAAGGCGACGTGGCTGTACCGGCCGGTTTGAACTTAAGCGACCCCCATTCGCTGCTGAATCCGGCATTCCGTCAATCCGTCGATTCCGGGCTGCTTGATACCATTACCGCAGGGCTGTCGAGCTCTATAGGTACCGTCTTCGCATGGAGCCTCATACCCGCCGTATTGGCGCTGCTTGCCGCCTTCTCAATGACGAAGGCCAAGATGGAGCCGGCTGCCGAAGGAGAGGAATTCGCAACCGCCCACTAATTCATAGATCGGCGAGCAACAGCGTGCCGGCGTAGGAGAGATGACGATGAAGCTGGAACGATTAATGACCATTACGATATTGCTGCTCAATCGGAAGCGAATACAAGCGCAGGAACTGGCGGATCAGCTTGAGGTGTCGCTGCGCACCATCTATCGAGATCTGGATTCGCTTGGTCAAGCCGGCATTCCCATCGTCTCCTATACGGGCATGGAGGGCGGATACGAGATTATGGACAGCTTCCGGCTGGATCGGCAGCTGCTCTCCTTCGATGAACTGACCGCCTTGTCCGCCGCGCTACGCGGTCTGGAGTCCACGAGGGCCTATGATCGCTCCAATATGGATCGCCTTCTCGGCAAAGTAGGCGCAATGGTAGCGCAGGCCGAGCAAGGCCGAGCGGGAGAAGGAGATCGTATCCAGATCGATTTCACCCCTTGGAAGAATAGCGAGGAGGACCAGAGCCGGTACGATACGCTTCGCCAAGCCGTTAATGACCGGAAGCTCCTGACGTTTAAATACACGAGCAGAAAGGGTGAAGAACAAGAGCGCGTGGTGGAGCCGATGGCGCTTGTATTGAAAACTTACTCCTGGTATCTCCACGGCTATTGCCGACTGCGCGGCGACTATCGGATCTTCAAGCTGTCGCGGATTCGGGAGCTCCATGTACAAGCAGACACCTTCGTTCGCCGTGCGGAGTCGCTTGCGCAATTAAATGACAGATGGGCGGCGCCGGAGAGGCGCGAGGGTATTCCGGTTACGCTTCAGTTCCAGGCATCCGCAACCGTGTCCGTGATGGATCGGTTCGACGAGCAGGATATTGAACGATTGCCGGATGGACGGCTTATTGTAAGAACGACCTACCCGAATGAGAACTGGCTGATCGGGATGGTGCTTCATTACAGGACGGACGCCATGGTGCTTGAGCCTGCTTCTATTGCTGCCAAGGTGAGGCAGGCCGCGCTGGATATTGCAGAGCAGTATAACGTATCGGATGAAGGGTAAGCGGATGAGAAAGGGGTTGAACAGGATGTCTGTGAGCGGGAAAGTAACGATTGTGACCGGCGGCGCCCGGGGTATAGGGAGAGCGACGTGCATTCAGTTGGCCAGACAAGGCGCAAGGGTTGTCGTTCACGACTTCGGTTACGAACAGGCTGCTCAATCCGTCGCTGACGAGATTATGGCAAATGGCGGGGAGGCCATTGCCATTGATGCGGATGCCCGCAGCGAAGAGCAGATGGAACAACTGGCGTCGACCGTGAAAAGTAAGTTCGGACGTATTGATGTTCTCATATGCAATGCCGACAGGGAGGTTAATGCCGCCGCCTTTGCCGAGCTTTCTTGGGAGTCATTCGAACGACAGTTGACGGATGAATTAAAGGCGGCGTTCGAGCCGACGAAGGCTGTTATCCCCACGATGATGGCACAGCAATCCGGCAGGATTGTCTATCTGTCCAGAACGGAAGGCAAGGACCCTGTCCCGGGGCATATTGCATTCGGCACGGCGAAGGGAGGGCTGGATGCCTTTGCCCGATATATTGCGCAGGAATTCGGGCCCTATGGGATAACGGCGAACGTCGTCGCTCCCGGCTTCGTCAAATCCGATGATAGCCTGATGGTCTCCGAGGAGGAAAGCCGCATGATCGGCAGCTTCACCCCGCTTGGTCGGATCGCCGAGCCGGAAGACGTCGCGGGGGTCGTTGCTTTCCTCGCGGGAGATGCCGCTCGATTCCTTACGGGTACCTACACGCCGGTAACCGGCGGGCTTGCGATGGAGTGAAGAGGAGATTTTGCGCGCGGAAGGGTTATCCAGGAACAAGTTGGGCTATATCTGATACGTCGCCGCAGGAGCGGGCGAGGGGGCGGCAGCCCTACCTCGCAAACAGGCCGATTGGCAGCCCTATTGCATGTTTGTATCCCTTTGCTAGCGGCTTGATTCCCGAATAAGCAGCTCGGCTTCCATACGCCTGCTCGCGATAGGCTCTCCGTTCAGACGGCCTACCAATAACTCCACGGCCAATGCCGCAATCTCGGGACGCGGGTAATGCAGGGCGGTAATGGCCGGCGTCGTCTGCATCGTCATCATGATGTTCTCGCAGCCTGCGATCGCAAGAGTGCCGGGCACTTGAACGCCCGCTTCCCGGCAGGCGGCCAGCATGCCGGTTGCCATTAGGTCGGATGCGGCTATGAATGCGGTATGGCCGCCGGGCATTCCGAGCGCGATATGATTCGCCATTGCCTGTTGCGCCTGCTCCAGCCTGCCCCCGCCGTACAGAAGATCTTCGGCAACCGGCAGTCCCGCTCTCTCCATGGAGGTATAGAAAGCCTGCGTTCTCCGCTCATGCGGATGTTCCTTGCCGCCGTTCGCCATGAAGCCGATCCGCTCGTGCCCCCGACTCTTGAGGTGCGAGATCTCGGCAGCCATACCGGATTCCCAGTCAATATCGACGAACGCCGCAATGCCTTCGGAGATAACGGGCTCCATGATCGAGACGACGGGAATGCCTTCGGCTTCCAGCGCTCTCAGCTTTCCCTCTCCCAAGGATTGCCCCATTAACAGCAAGCCGTCGATTCTGCCCGAGAAGTAACGGCGAAAGTCTTCCTCCTGCCCCTGTTGATACGTATGAAAATAAACGTAATAACCCAGTTGCCCCGCCCTTTGCTCCAGCGTGTTCAGCAATCCGGCTTCGAATGGATCTCCCAGATAGTTGACGAAGACGGACAGGCAGTTCGTCTTTTTTGTCTTGAGCGCGCGAGCCGCGTAGCTCGGCTTGTACCCCAATTCCTCAATAGCGGAGCGAACCCTCTCTCGCACGGCATCGCTGACGCCGGGCTTATCGTTTAACACATAGGAGACGGTCGCGACGGATACGCCCGCCCTGTCCGCCACCTCTTTGCGGCTGACCATGTAACCCTCTCCTTCCGCTGCTTGTGTGGCCGTCTTCTATCGTATCAACTGAACGCAGGAGATACAAGTATAATTACTTACTCGTGTAATATGATGATAAAATAGGAGCATTCAGGCGATTAACGCCTGTTTTTGCCCGAAAGCGGTGGTAATTCGTGTGATTCGTCGTTTGCGGTCTGGAGGAGAGCTCCTTTATACTTACTCGTGTAAGTTGACGATCGATGAACAAGAGAGGATGAAAGCCATGAACAGCGTTACGGTTAATGAACAGACGTATTACAACTTCAGCGGAATCTACCCGCATCTGGCATGGACGAATGGAGACGAGAAGAAGCAAGAGCTGGAATGCGGCCTAGGCGCCTTGGTTCCATGGTGCGGCAAGCTGTGGTATATTACGTATCCTACGCATTCCCCTTACGGCAGCAAAGACAAATTGAACATCATCGGCGAGGATCTGACGACCGCCGTCCATCCTCTGAGCGTTGGCGGCACGCATGCGAATCGGATGATTCACAAGGAGTCGAATCAGCTGATTATCGGCCCCTATTTCATTGACGCCGCTGGCGAGGTCCGGGTTGTGACGCCGGACCGGATGGAGGGGCGTCTGACCGGAGTGGCCCGGCATTTGACCGATCCCGAGAACAAAGTGTATTTCTATACGATGGAATCCGGCATCTACGAGGTGGATGTATACACGCTGGAAGTCAACATCCTGTACCGCGATCCCAACTATGTGTCGGAAGGAAAGCGCCCGTATCTGTTGCCGGGCGTTCATGGCAAGGGCGCTTATACCGGACAGGGCAGGCTTGTCGTCTCCAATAATGGGCTTGGCGGCGTGCTGGCAGAGTGGAGCGGGGAAGGAGATGCCGGTCAACGGGCGAGCTGGACGATCATAGACGCGAACAAATATACGGAGGTGACAGGTCCGGGCGGTCTGTACGGGTCTCCCGACGATGAATCACCGCTTTGGGCGCTGGGCTGGGATGCCAAGTCCGTGCTGCTGAACGTATGCGACGGAGGCGCATGGCGACGTTATCGGCTTCCGATGGGCAGCTATACGCACAGCGCGGACGACGGCTGGTTTACCGAATGGCCGAGAATCCGGGATATCGGCATGGAGAAGTGGCTGATGGATATGTTCGGCATGCTCTTCGAATTCCCGCCTGCGTTCTCGCACGGCAATACGGCGGGCATTCGGCCGATCTCCGTCCATCACAAGATGATCGTCGACTATGATCACTGGAACGGCCATCTGGTGCTTGGCTGCAACGACGCCTCGACGCAAGCGAACCCGATGACGGGCAAATGCCAGTCCAATCTCGTATTCACCAGCTTCGACAAGCTGAAGGAGTTCGGCAAACCCGCGGGATGGGGCAGCTTGTGGGCAGATGAAGCCGTGCTGGCAGGCGAATCCTCCGAGCCGTTCCAATTCGCGGGATACGAGCGGAGAATTCTCCATCTTTTCCATCGGGAGGCGGAGCCGGTCACGTTCAGCATCGAGCTGGACGCGACGGGCAGAGGGGACTGGACCGCGTACGCGGAGCTTGAAGTAGCCTCGGAAGGTTATGCCTATCATTTGTTCCCAGCCGAGCTTGAGGGCGAATGGATTCGCGTTACGCCGGACCGGGGCGCCAATCATGTATCGGCAGCATTGCATTATAATCCCGCCGAAGGCAATCCCCGATTCGGGGAAGTGAACGCGGGGCTGGCTGACGCTGGCTTACCGGGAGGAAGAAGCGAGGCCATTCTGTATGCGACGAATGATCCTTCCCTTCCGCTCCATATTGCATCGAACCGTCTGGATGCTGCCGGTCACATAACGGGAACTTCATTTTACGAGCTGCGCGAGGACATGGTCGTCCGGCCTTTCGATCAGCCGGAGCTGGAACGCGCGCTTCGCGAGAATTATGCGCCCAAGTCGGAGTTCAAGGTCGACGAAGCGTCGGTCATCGTGACGGACAAGGAAGGCAATCGCTTCCGCCTGCCCAGGGGGCACGGAGACTTCGACCTGCCGTCGGCATCGGGATTCCGACGGGGCATCAGGGAGATTATTACCGAGCGGAGTCTCATGAACCTCCACGGTTCGTTCTACGAGCTGCCCGACGAGCGCTCCGGCGGACTGCGGAAGATCCAGCCGATCTGCACGCACAACAAGCTGATTTACGACTTCTGCTCATGGAGAGGTCTGCTCGTGTTATCGGGTGTGCGGGCGGACGGATCGCCGGATGAGCATACGATCTGCGACGCGAACGGAGAGATCGGCCTTTGGCTGGGCAGCGTCGACGAGCTGCGCAAATTCGGCGCTCCGAAGGGCACGGGCGGGCCTTGGAGGGAGAGCGCCGTTAAGGCGGGCGTACCGTCCGATCCGTATTTAATGTTGGGCTACGTCCGCAAGTCGCTGAAGCTCAGCCACGCGGGGCCGGAGGACGTCATTTTCACCGTAGAGGTGGACGTTCAGGGAGATGGGAACTGGGCGGCTTACGCAAAGTTGACCGTGCCGGCCGGAGAAAGCCGCGCCCACGCGTTCGCGGACGGTTATTCCGCTCATTGGGTGCGTATCGTCGGCGACAAGGATACTACCGCAACGGCAATCTTCGAATATAACTAAGGAGCAATGAAGGGCTCCGGACAGCCCGTCGAATTAGCGATTCCGCTCCGATTATATAGTTGCATCGAGATGCCGTATGCAGAAAAAGGCGGCACAGGGATGACTCCCTAATGCCGCCTTTCAGCTTTTTGCCGTTGGCCCGAAGTCCGTTACGGCAATTGAAACAGTAATAACATTCGATACATAACCGCAGCCGCTTCCGCACGAGTTGCCACGGACTTGGGATCGAAGAAGTTCGAGGCTTTGCCGTTTATCAGGCCCAATTGCGCTGCCTGTCCTACCGCCGCTTTTGCCCATAAGCCGATAGTATATTCATCCGCAAACGTCATTTCTCCCGAGTAGTCCGTGTCGTCAGTCTTGATGATAGCGACAGCCCTCATCAGGATCACAGCCATTTCTTCCCGGGTAATCGACGAATCCGGATTGATCCGTTCGCCATCGCCCTGAATGATGCCGGCATCGAATGCCGTCGCGATGTCATTGGCATACCAGGCGCCAGAATCCACATCCGCAAATTGTCCCGAATTCCTTACCTCATCGAGCTTCAGCAAACGATTCATGAGAGCGACAAATTCCGCTCGCGTAATCGCCCTGCCTGGCGCGAATGCATCTGCACCCGTTCCTTTCATGATGCTTCTCATCGTCAGCTCGTTTATCGCCTCTTGGGCCCATGGTACGCGGGCCACATCCGCAAACGGATTGTTGTACCCGAATACCGCATAGGCGGCATCATGGCTTGCTTCGAACGTGATGGTATTCGTGTCGGCATCATAGGTGCCGCCAATATACGTCCATTCGCCCGTTGCTTCGTCATAAGCGTAGACGGCAAGCTTCCGGTCCTCCCGCGCATCGCCGGCATTCAGCGCAACCTGCAGCGGTTCATCCAACGATACCGGTTGGCCCCCGGCTTCCAGGCTTAAGCTGAAAGCATCGGAGCGCGAGGACAGCCCCGCAAAGGCAGGCCCATCGCCCTTCTTGCGGTTCACCGTAATGATCAGCGGATCATTCAGCCCTTCCGTTGCAATGGCGGCCGGAGTTATCAGGAAACGAATGCTTTCATCCCGAAGTTCCAATCCTTTGCCGTGTTCCTTCAGCAATTTTAATGCATGAGGCGACAGCTCCAGCTTTTGTGTATCCGAATCCCCGCCGCCCAGCGAGGCCAAATCCATTACCGGAGGAATGTCCCCTCCCGCATGTTGCAGCTCTTGCATTAATTTCACTTCGTTAACTTTGATCGTAGCCACTCCGTTGGAGAGAATCACCGTATGTTGCGGAGGCAACGCTACCGGCCAACTTGACGGCGTCTCCGGCTCGGTGCCTGGCTCTTCCTCTCCAGGCTCTTCCTCCTCGGCGAGCGTCGTCGCCGTAACCGCGGTGCTTGGCTCGGACGTGTTGCCTGCGGCATCGTAGGCGGCGATCCTGTATGCATACGTTGTCGCCGGCGACAAGCCGCTGTCCGTATAAGCCGTGTCGGTCACGTCCGCAATCTCCGTATCGTCGCGGTATACCTTATATCCCGATACGCCTGCGTCATCCGTGGAGGAACTCCACTCCAGCGATACTTCGCTTGCGCTTATCGCCGTCGCCGTCACATGGCCCGGCACGGTCGGGGGCTGGGTATCTTGCGGTGTAACCTCCACTTCCGCTCCATTCGGGCTTTCGCTCGCGGCTCTCAGCGCCGATACGGATACATAATACGTAGTTCCATTCAACAGACCGGCAAGTGTATGGCTGGAAACATTAACGCTTACCTGGACGCTCTCCGGATATTCCCCGGGAACTGTCCCGTATTTGATTACATATCCAGTTGCATTATAGACTGGGGTCCAATGTACCGTAGCGCTGCCATTGCCGGCCGCAATTTCAGTCACTTCGGGGGTTTCCGGCAGTTCCTGCTCGAACCGAACCGCATCCACGACAACAAATCCATTCGTTCCCGTATTTGAGATCGTTAGTTTCTCTGACGGATCCCCGTTAAAGTCATAACGTCCCAATCCTTTCCATACCCCGCCGTCAACCCTCTGATTCACATTGACTGTTGCCGACTCCCCGGCGTGATCAATAATGATCGGCGTATTGTTCGCCCGATTGCTGTTCGCTACCCACCGTGCATACACTTTATAACTTCCTGCAGGGAGACCGGGAGTAAACACTACGCTTTTTTCGCCTTTTCCATTATTGCGATCATGCAGAAAGCCTGAACCATAGGTTGCCGCGTTTGCCGCACCGTTAGCCCAATCGCCAGTCACGGCTACTCCCGCGGAATCCGCGTCATCCATGATTTTGGTATAATACGGAATTACTATAAACTCGTCGGCATCCGGCGTTTCTCCGTTTGTCGTGCGGGCGGACACCGTTACATAATAAGGAGTTCCGTTCGTCAGCTCCGTCAATGTATAACTTGTCACATCGGATAGTTCGATTTCGTGCGAATATTCGCCGCTTGTCGTGCCGTATTTCACAACATATCCTGTTGCTTTATCCGCAGGCGTCCATTGCAGTTCAATCGTTTCCGACCCGGGCGCTGCGCTTACGATTTCCGGACGGGGTATGTTGAGCCGTTCGAATTTGACAGCGTCGGCCACTACGTAGCCGTTGGCGCCCTCGTTCGAAATCATAATATACTCCGAACTGCCGCCGGCAAACGCGTATGTGCCCAATTCATGCCACTTGCTGCCCGGAGTCTTCTGATTCAACGCAGCCGAATCGACTCCCCCTTTATGATGAATCTCTACCGGCACTACAGTAGAGCGATTCGAATGTTCCAACCACCAAATCGATACCTTGTAGGTTCCGGCCGGCAGATCGGGGGTGTACCGGACGTTTTTTAATTCACTGCTGCTCGAATTTCCATCATGCCAGTAGTCCAAAGCATAGTAGGCGCCTGTATACCCCATATTCGTGCCCGTAGCCGAGCTGGACGCCCAATTGCCGGTTGCGGTGACCTTCGGCGAGAGATTATCAACCACGATGAAGGTCTGCATCATTTCTTGCTCATCCGAAGCTTCGCTTTCACCCAAATCGTTATACGCCTTTACCGTAAAATAATACGTTTGACCCAACTCCAGATCGGTTGGCGCGTAGCTGGTCGAAATCCCCACATCCACGCTTTCGGTCAGGCTGCCGCTGGAAGTGCCATACTCCACCGTGTAACCCGATACTTGACTGGCGATATCCCAAGTCAGCTGCACTTCGCCATATTGCCCGATTTCGGCTTTGAAGTTCGTCGGCGTTTGCGGCAGCTCGGTTACCGGGCTAAGCCGGAAGCTGGCATGATACGTTTGTCCCAATGATTCCACGGCATGAACGGTCAGCTTGATCGTCGGACTTAATTGCGTCACCGTAATACCGGAGTCCAGCGTTTCGATCGCCGTAGCCGATTTCTCGATCTCCAGCTCGATCGTTTCCGATTTCTTCTGGGCTGGATCCGATATCGCCAGCGTCAGATCTTCTTCCGTCTCGCGCGCCATGACGGCAGCCCGCTTGTTGCTTGTAATGCCGCCCACCGTCTTGATCTCGTCATTCCAGAACTGAATGCCTGTAATATTCAATCGGTTCTCTTTCACCGCTTGCGCATCAGGCGAGTTCTCCAGAATCGTAATATCCGGCGCATCCGCATAGGCGCTTGTGTCCGCGGCGGTTTTGTTCGGGAGCAGCACATATTGATACGTTTCGTTCTCCGGATTGACCCCGTGATCGTACCACAATGTCATATAAGGGCGGATGATCGGGTCCGTCGGCGCGGTTGCGCGGTGATCGATATCGCTCCAGGCCCCCGTCCGCATCTCGCGCAGTGCATTCACTTTAGCCCCTTCGGGAAAATAGTACCCGATATCCGAGCCCGGCACATTGCCGGCCAGATGGATGGACTGAACGTCGGTCATCGCTTCCGTCCAACCGGTTTCGGACGCTTTCTCCACGCCGTCCACTGTCAATGCCTGGTCGCCCGCGCCGGCCAGCTTCCGATTTTCGATAGTCGTCTCAATGGTCCGGCCGTCGGAGCTGGTAATGCCTGCGCCAAGCGCCACGATCTCATCGTCAAAGTTGAACCACGACTTTTTGGCGACCATGCTGCTGGAGAAAGCTTTCAGCTTCATCGCGGAGGTGCCGTATTCGCCCAGCTCGACCCCGCCTGCTTCACGCAACGGATCGCGATACAAGGCTCCGCTGTTCCTCGGCTGCGTATCCACCGTCGTCCCCGGCAGCCGGTACGGATTGACGGTCGGCCAGAAGTCGTCGGTGTATTGCGAGATATCGTTATTGTACAGATAAGTCATGCCTTCGGAGATGTACCATCCGCGCATGTTTTCCAGGTTGACCGCCTCATGCGTGGAAATTCGGCTTGAGGACATGCTCAATCCGAACGTATAATCCGGGCGAACCTGCACCGCGCGGTCCATATTCGCATATTGCCGATAGACATGGGGATGGTCGCGTTCCGGAATTTCGGCGTCTTCGACGATGGCTTTCGCCTGGATGATCGACGGAATATCCGCATATTGATAATAATTGCGGTACGTATTTTGCCGAATCCAGCTTTTCACCATGCTGCGGAAAGCTGCGGCATCTTGTTCCGGCACGAAATTGGCGGCGTTCATGACGGCCGTCACAATCCCTTGACCGGATGTGTGATCCGTCGAATAATAACGCGATATTTCGCGGCCCCGAGTCATATCCATCATGAGACCCTTATGCATAAGCGGCTCGAATGCCCGATACACCCACTGGACCACATTGGCGACATTCGGGTCCGTCACCTCCCACTCCGAGCCCGTCAGCCAATTGACCAGCTTGGAGACATCGATCAGAAGCGCGCGCCCGTAACCTCCGTTGTACGGCAACGTCACATGTTGAATAAAGGAACCATCCTCATAAAAGCCGTCGCCCGTGGCCACATACAGGAACACTTCGCTTAAAGCATCCCTGGCATCGGCAACTTGCCCGCCATTGTTCGTAAGGACGCCCATCAGACCTATTACATTGGCGAGCCAAACCCGATTGGCGCCGGTGTATCTCAGAAGGTCCTTCTTTGTAGCAAACTGTCCGACAGCCGCCATGTACTTGCCGAGTTGCTCTTCGCTGAGATCGTCATGCATCAATACCGCGATATTCAGCAGTTGACGAGGAACGCCGATTTGCCAATCCCACCAGTTGCCGTTCTGGGGCATCGTCTCATTGTAGGCCTCCTGGTATAACCAATCCAAAGCGCCGACGATATCTCCCCTTAGATCAGGGTTGCCCTCTAGAGCCGACCCTCTCGTCGCATAAGCGGTCACTATCGCAGCAAGCCTGGTATACGTGCTTGTTTTCTCCGCGCTCACACTAGCGACATTGCCGATGTCAGCCCACAGATAGCTGCGATCCTCCGACTTCTCCATGGCCTCCCAATATCCTTGCGCGGCGGTATCAATGTCGACTATTCGGGCATGGATATGTACGTCATTCGGATCATAATCATCGCTGCCGATCAGCATCGCCTGCCACTTTAACCGCAGCGCATCAAATCCATTCGGCTCGTCCGCAGCCATGACGCGATCTCCTCCCCCCATTCCTTGGAACATTGTTGACAGCATCATGATAATTAAAGCCGAAACGAAAATTCGTTTCATGTTCCCCCTCCTCATCAGACAACATTTGTAAAGAAAGCGCTTGCTCTATTAAAGTGTAGAGCAAGCGCTAGGGCATAAACAGGGGATTAACTCATGAAAATCGGTGTATTTCTAAGAAATCTTGCAAAATTCAAATAGCAGCACATACAAGTCGTAATTGCTCTTCAAATACGATAGCAACTTATTTCCCAGCCTCATTCCGGCGTTGCTTCCTGCGATAGCCTTTTGATTGCCAGCTCAAATGTTAGAAATTTAAAAGGGTCCGAAACCGTGAAATTCTATGCGTTTTCCGTGATCTTCTACGAGATCGCGGCGAGTTGCAGGACGTTTTATTGCCTGCGATTGCAGAGGACTCTATACTGGCTGTACGGGGGGCGAGCAGCATGAAGAGATTAAGTCCGTTCCAATCGTTCAGGGGCAAGTTGATTATCTCGCTCCTGTTGTTCGTTATCGTGCCGACACTGCTGATATTCTGGAACTACGCCTATACGTCGCAGAAGGTCGTCGCGCAGGAGGTTAATTACGCCAATCAGGAGCTTGCCGACCGCACGGCCAAATCGGTGAACGATGTCGCGACCAGAATGATCAAAGCGTTATTCCTGCTGGAAACCGACTTCGAGCAGTATTATGGAGACGAATTGTCGGAATGGAGCGAGGACTATACCGAATATATGAAGGTGCAGCTGCTGCAGCGCAGGATGACGACGATTCGCGATCTTCTGCTCGACAGCAGCGCCTTTCTCATCTACACGAATGATAATGGGCTCGCGGTATCCACTTTCTATTCGTTCGATATGAAACAAAATTATGCCATTCTCGTGCAAGAAGAGTGGTACAGGCGGGCCAAAGAAGGCGGCGGCTTCCCGCAGTGGATGCATCCGTTCCGCCTCGATCCCCGGATCGGCAACACCGGTCAATCCGCTGGAGGCGGCTACTTCGCGATGTCGCGTTCGCTGCGGGATCAATCGGATATCGGCGCGGCGTTTATCGGCGTGCCGATTCCATCGGTGTTCCCGTCCGAAGCATCCGGCGGGGAAGGCTCGCTTCCTTCGCTGCTGCTATGGGACGGGGGGAGCGAGCTGAGGAATCCCAAGGGCGAGCCGGTCAAGCCGTTAAGCGACGCGGAATCGGCGGAGCTCCGGAATAGTCCCGGCGAGATTAAGCAGTTGGAGCATGAGGACGGAACGTACATGGCCAACGTATCGTTCGTGCGGGAGATCGGTCTGTACGTCGTTAGCCTTGTTCCGGAGAAGCAATTTCTGACGCAGCTGAACGCCAAGCAGAGCCAATCGATTCTGTCTATTCTGGGCGTGTTCACGATCAGCATGCTGGTCTTCCTATTTTTCCTGATCCGCTTCACGAAGCCGATCCATTCCATGCTGCGATCCATGCGTCAGGTCGGTTCCGGCGACTTCCAGACATCCGTTCCGGTCAAGGGAAACGATGAGATCGCCTTGCTGGGCAATAACTTCAACCGCATGGTAATCAGGCTGCGCGATTCGATGCGGCGGGTAGAGGAAGAGCAGAGGCAGAAGGAGGAGGCGCATTTCCAATCGCTGCAGGCGCAGATCAATCCTCACTTCCTGTTCAACACGCTCAATTCCATCAAGCTGATGGCGATGCTGTCCAATACGAACCGCAACGTCAGCGACATGATTACGGCGTTGGGGAAGCTGCTGGAATTCTCGATGAAGATGAATCAACGGTTCGTGACGCTGGGGCAGGAGCTCGAATACCTGGAGCTGTACCTCTCCGTGCAGAAAATCAGGTATCAGGACCAAATTACGATCGATGTTCGGGTCGCGCCCGACCTTGCGGAGTTGTCCGTGCTCAAGTTCACGCTGCAGCCGCTTGTGGAGAACAGCATTATACACGGCGGACGCATGCCGCTGCTTATCTCGATTGCCGCCGAAGCGGTCGACGACCGTCTGGAAATATCGATTCGGGACAACGGCAACGGCGTTCCGAAGGAAAAGCTGGCGGAGATTCAGGATAAGCTGATGCAGCCGCATGCCAAGTACAGCGGGATCGGCATATCGAATGTCGACCGCCGCATCAAGCTGCATTATGGCACCCGGTTCGGCATCCGGCTGGGAACTTCGAAGGAAGGCGGGCTTGAAGTGATGGTCACATTTCCAATTCGAGAGGAGCCACCGCAATGACGAACACGAATGTACTGATTGTCGACGATGAGATGTTGGTGCGGCTTTCCCTGAAAACGCTGATTCCTTGGTCGGAGCATGGATTCCACATCATTGGGGAAGCCCAGAACGGCGTGGAAGCGCTGGAGATTCTCGAGAGGGAGGATTGCCATATCGTGTTGACGGATATCCGGATGCCGGACATGGACGGCCTGGAGCTGATCTCCCGGATTCGCGGGAGTTGGCCCATGGCGAAATGCGTCATCCTGTCGAATCACAACGACTTCGAATACGTGCAGCAGGCGCTCCGGCTCGGAGCGGTTGACTACTTGCTGAAGCTGGCGTGGGTGCCGGAGGAACTGTTGGAGAAGTGCAAGCGGCTTCAGCAGGAAGTGCGCGAAGAGGAGGAGGCGCTCGCGGAACAGCACCGCGCCGCGTTCCGCATGCATCGTCTGGATCGTGAAGCGAAGGAGGCGTTGCTCCGAAGTTTGCTAACCAAGCATACGACCCGGTTGGAGCTGGAGAATGCAACGACGGATGCCGAATTCGAATTCAGCGCGCGGCGCTACCGGACGGCGGTCGTCGCCGTCGACCGCTACGAGCATGTCATTGAAGAGAACAGATTCCGGAGCGAGCAGCTGCTGGCCTACACGGTAGCCAACGTGCTGAACGAGATTCTGCGCAAATACGGGGGCGGGGAGCTTATCGAGGTGAGCGGCGGCACCTTCGCCATCGTCTCTTCGGAGATTGGCGGAGAGATGCTGCAACATATGCGGGAAGCGACCGGCGCCTATGCGAAGATCTCGATAAGCTGCGGCGTATCGAGAACGTACAATGATCTGTCCGAGCTGTACGCGTCCTTCCATGAAGCGAAGTCGGTTCTGCAGCGCAGGTTCTTCTGCGGGAGCGGAACCATTGCATTCGCGGACGCCAAAGGCTTCTCATCGTCTGCGGGGACCGTCCGTATTCAGGTTCCGGGCGAAGAAGCTTGGTTGAAGCTGTTCTCCGGCGCTTCGGAGGATCCCGTCATGACGGAGCTTGAGGATTGGTTCGCCCAGTGGCGCGTACAAGATGACAGCGATCCCGAGCTGGTGCGCGACGAACTGCTGCATCTGCTGTATGGCTGGAACAAGGCTCTGGAAGGACGAGGAACTCCGTATTACGCCTTGCCCGAATACGAGGGACGGTATCCATTCGATGTCATTCGCAACGGAGAGACGTTGGAGGAGATCCGGGGCTGGCTGACAGGTTGGATTCGCAAGTCGGCTGCCATCGTGCGGGAATCGGCCAACGTGAAGTATCGGCCGGAAATTCAGAAGGTGCTGGACATGATTCACGACGAATATGCCACTCAGCTCAAGGTGTCCGACATGGCGAAGCGGGTCGGCTTTGCCGAAAATTATTTGAGCGTGCTGTTCCGCAAGGAAACCGGCAGCAAGATCGTCGACTATTTGACATCCGTCCGGATGGAGAAGGCCCGAGAGCTGCTCAAGGACCCCGCCTACAAAATTTATGAAATCTCGGAGATGGTGGGTTACGGCGACTCCAATCACTTCAGCAAATATTTCAAGAAAATCGAAGGCGTGTTCCCGCTAGAGTATCGGAAGATGCACTTCCGTTGAGGATCAGTCTACCGTCACGTCTCTTTGATTATTTTTTAATACAACGGGATGAAGTTATACTTTTAATCGTCGTTGCCTCCTCCGGGAGGCTTTTTTCGTTTTCAAAGATATTGACGGGTTCTTCTTAGTTTTTCACATTTAGATCCGTACCAATCGATTCTATACTGGAACAGGAGGAGATGAGACGTATGAAGTGGACGGAAAAAAGCAAAGAGAATTTGGCTGGTTATTTATTCATCCTGCCGAACGTGCTGGGCTTCGCCTTTTTTATTTTGCTGCCGCTGTTGTTCAGCCTGTTTCTTGTATTTACGGAGTGGGACTACTTGAAGGGAATAGGCGGCATCACGTTTACGGGATTCGCGAATATAGAGCGGGCGCTGCAGGACGAAATGATTTACAAGTCGCTAAAAAACAATCTGATTTTCTCGGTGGTCAGCGTGCCCGCAGCCATGCTGATCGGCCTCCTGTTCGCCAGCGCGCTGAACAAGTTCGTATATATGAAGAGTCTGATCCGGACACTGATCTTCTTGCCCTACATGAGCAGTCTCGTGGCCATCGCCGTCGTCTGGCGGGTCATGTACAATTCGTCCGAAGGCCCCATCAACGCTTTCCTGAGGTCGATAGGCATCGATAGCCCGCCCGGCTGGCTGGCCAGTCCCGATTGGGCGTTGGCCGCCATTATCATCATGACCGTATGGACGTATATCGGGTATGCCATGGTGCTGTATCTCGCGGGTCTGCAGGGCATATCCAAGGATCTGTACGAAGCCGCGGATATCGACGGCGCCTCGGGGCGTCAGCGTTTGCTGTCCATTACCGTCCCGCTGCTGAAGCCGACAAGCTTCCTGATCATGGTGACGCTGGTCATCGCTTCGTTCCAGGTATTCGCGCAGGTGCAGGTCATGACGAACGGCGGCCCGATGCATTCCACCAGCGTACTTGCCCTGTACATCTATACCCAGGCGTTCGAATTCAGGGATATGAGCTACGGCGCAACCATCTCGTGGGTGTTGTTCCTTGTTATTTTCGCCGTGACCATGATCCAATGGAGGACTCAGAAAAAATGGCAAAATCAATTCTAGCGCACGACAACGGAAGAGTCGGCCGTTCGGCAAACGCGCGTACGAGAGAAACCGGGCTGAAGATCGTCATGACGATCGTCTTCCTGGGCGTCGGTCTCTTGATGGTGCTGCCGTTCCTGTGGATGCTGTCCGCTTCGTTCAAGAATGCCGCCGACATCTTCCGCTATCCGATTCAGTGGATTCCGGAGAAGTGGGATTGGTACAATTATCGCAAGGTGTGGACAGAGGGCGTCACGTTCGGCGTCTTCTACTGGAATTCCATCAAAATTACGTTTTTGCAGGTCGTCGGCACGCTGGTGACAAGCTCGCTCGCGGGCTTCGCGTTCGCCAAGCTGCGATTCCGATTCAAGGAGCTCATCTTCCTCGTCTATTTGTCGACGATGATCATTCCGAGTCAGGTGCTGTTCGTGCCTCGATTTATCATGTTTGACCAGATGGGATTGGTGAATAACCATCTCGGCATTATTCTGCCCGGCATGTTCACGGTTCTCGGCACGTTCTTGATGCGCCAGTTCTTCAGCTCGCTGCCGAATGAGCTGCTTGAGGCGGCGAAGGTCGATGGCGCGGGCTACTGGCGCATGTACTGGCAGATTTCGCTGCCGCTAACGAAGCCGGCGCTTGTCACGCTGCTTATTCTCGCGTTCACCTGGCATTGGAATGAATACGAGAACCCGCTCATCTTGCTGCGCGACCGCGATCTGTTCACGATTCCGATCGGACTGACGAGCTATATGGACGAGAACGGAACCAATTATCCGCTTATTATGGCGGCTTCCTGCTCCGCCCTGGCTCCGCTGATTCTGATCGTGTCGATCTGTCAGCGCTGGTTCGTCGAGGGTATCGCTAGCACGGGGCTGAAAGGATGACTTCTCAGAAAATCACGGCAGAAGAAAAGAATATGACATGGGAATACGGCCTTTCAATTGTTATAACTGAATCGTAAGCCAAACTATACTTACGCCAGGGGGAAATGCAATGAACAGGAAATCATCGATTATCGCAGGTACGCTGCTGAGCTTCACGTTGCTCATGTCCGCATGCAGCGGCGGAACGAATAACGGCAATGCCGGCGGCTCCAGCGCCGCGCCGTCGCCGACGAAGGAGGCAACCGCTTCCGAGAAGCCGGCCGAGCCGGTCAAGCTCCGCTTCTGGGGCGGCGTGCCGGAGGAGTCGGGTCCGCAGGTCGTTATCGATAAATGGAACGCCGCGAATCCGGATATTCAAGTGGAATATATCCGGTTCGTGAACGACGAATCCGGCAACACGAAGCTCGACACCGCGCTGCTGTCGTCCAACGATGTACCGGATATCTACATGACGTTCAGCGACGCGAACCTGAACCGTCGTATTACGGCTGGCATGGCGGAGCCGCTCGATGAGCTGATTGCGGCAGCAGGCTTCGATGTGGACGGCGTAATCGGCAACGACAACATCCGCAAGGTCGATGGCAACTCCTATTACCTGTCATCCTCCAAGAGCTATCAGATGATCATGCTCAACAAAAAGTCGCTGGAGGCTGTGGGCGAGTCCGTGCCGGTCGAATGGACATGGGACCAGTTCGCGGACCTGTCCAGGAAGCTGACCAAGGATGGCCAATACGGCGCCTACTTCAATCCCGGCTGGGAGCCGATTGCTTACGATATGGCCATGACTCAGCAGCCAACCGACGTATACTACGGAGCGGACGGCTTATCGACCTTCCAGTCGCTCCCTTCGTTCAAGAAAGGGCTGGAGCTGCAGAAGGCGCTCATCGACGAGAAAGTGACCTATCCGTTCGCGGAGGCCGCCATGAACAAGCTGCAGCCGCAGGATGAGCTGTTGAACGGCAAGGCGGCCATGGTATTCACCGGCTCGTATTTGATCCGCTACATCAAGGATGAGCAAGCGTATCCGAACCGCGACTTCCAGGTGGCGTTCGCGCAAATTCCGCAATACGAGGCCGGCACCAACGTGAACTCGGGCGGTCTGGGCGACCATTTGATGATCAATCCGAAGAGCGAGAACAAGGAAGCCGCGATGAAGTTCATCGCTTGGTATCTCCTGGAGGGCAACATGGATATGGTGCCGGGAGGCAGAATGCCTTCGAATAAGCAGGCGGATATGAACGAGGTGGCGTCCCTGCTCATCGGCGAATCCGAGAAGTACATCGACAGAGAGTCGCTGGTGCGTCTGCTGGAATCGGATTCCACGTTCAAGAAATTCACAAAGACGCCTGGCCAATCGGAGATTCAGAAAGCGTTCAAGGAAGAAGCGGAGAAGCTATTCATGAACGCGCAATCCATCGACGATACGCTGGCGAATCTCAAGAAACGCGCGGACGACGCGATTAACGCGTCGAAATAACATGTGAAGTCAATCCCCGCATCGTCCTCCAGGGTCGCGGCGGGGATTTTAATTTCAGGCCAATCGGGCGCAGGGAGGATTTGGCAACAATGACGACAATCGTTCAACATACGGATATTTTGGTTGCGGGAGGCGGCATATCGGGCGTTGCTGCCGCTATCGCGGCGGCGAGGAACGGCGCCAAGGTGATGCTGTGCCAGGACCGGCCCGTGCTGGGGGGCAATGCCTCCTCGGAGATCCGCATGCATATCGTGGGCGCGGCCCATTCCAAGCGCGGGACAGCGCTGGAGACGGAGGCGCGCGAGGGCGGCATCATGGAGGAGATCATGCTGGAGAACGCCGTGCGCAACCCGCAGCGGAGCGCCTCCATGTTCGACCTCATCTTGTACGAGAAATGCAGGGCGGAGCAGAATCTGACGCTGTTGCTGAACACATCCCTCGTTGGCGTGACCATGGTGGGAAGCCGCATCGCCGCGGCCAAGGCAACCCGCGAGAGCACGGAGCATGTCTTCGATATCATCGCGGATATCTACATCGACTGTACGGGCGACGGGCGGCTTGGCAAGGAGGCGGGGGCTCAGTACGTCACGGGCCGCGAGGCTGCGCGGCAATATGGCGAATCCCATGCGGAGGCAGAGGGCGACGCGTATCGGCTCGGCTCCTCGCTTCTGTTCACGACGAGGGACATGGGAAAACCGATGAAGTTCGTGCCACCGACCTGGGCGAAGCATTACACCGAAGAGGATCTCAAGTACCGCGAGCACTCTTCCTGGGGTTACGGATACTGGTGGGTGGAATTCGGCGGGCTGATGGATACGATCGCCGATAACGAGACGATTCGCGACGAGCTGCTGGCGATCATGATGGGAGTATGGGATCACATCAAGAACAGCGGGCATCACCCGGAGTCGGAGAACTGGGCGCTTGACTGGTTCGGATTCGTCCCCGGCAAGCGGGAATCAAGACGGTTCGTCGGACGGCATATGCTGACTCAGTCCGATCTGGAGGCGGCAGTTCACTTCGACGATATCGTGGCATACGGCGGGTGGCCGATGGATACGCATCCTCCGCAGGGCATCGAGGCGAAGGACATCGAGCCTTGCAGCCAGCCCGTCACGAATTACGTATACGGCATTCCTCTAAGATCGCTGATTAGCGCCAATGTAGACAATTTGATGTTCGCCGGACGCAATATCTCCGCGACGCACATCGCTTTCTCCAGCACGCGGGTCATGGCGACCTGCGCCGTCATGGGACAGGGCGCGGGCACTTTCGCCGCGGCGGCCGTACGGGCGGGGGTGCCGCTCGAGCTGGCATGGCGGGATCCGAAGCTGGTGCGCGACGCGCAGCGGACGCTGATGGAACAGGATGCGTACCTGCCCGGAGTGTATCCGGGCACGTCGGCGTACTTGTCGAGTGCGGCTGTTGTCCGGTCGTCCTCGGAGCAGCCGGAGGGACCGGCGGCAAGCGTTATCGACGGGCACACCCGCGCCATGCACGGGCCGAAGGGCGCGAGGCCGGAGCTGACTTCGCCCGGCACGCATCGTTGGATGTCGCAGCCGGGAGACGAAGCGCCGTGGATCGAACTGGAATGGGAGACGCCCATGTCCATTCGGGAGATTGCCGTCGTACTCGACACGGGCATGCATCGGAGATTGACGCTGACGCACGACGACGTTCTTCATCGGCAGAACGAGTGGGGGCCGCAGCCGGAGACGCTGCAGGAGTTCCGCTTGCTGGCATTTGTCGAAGCGGAGAGCGGTGCCGGGAACGGCTTCCCGGGCGAATACACGGAAGTGGCGCATGTGCGGGACAATTATGGTCGGCAAGTCGTATGCCAGGCCGAGCTGGAGCGGGTGCGCAAGCTTAGGCTGGAAGTTATCGCGACGGGCGGGCTGGATCATGCCCGGGTGTTCGAGATCCGATGCAAATAAGCGAGCGGGCCGCATGGCGAAGAAGACAGAGGAGGACATATACAATGGCAAAACGTTATCCGCCGATTAGCGGCAAGCTGCCCGTCATGATGCACGGCGCGGACTATAATCCGGATCAGTGGCTGGATCGGCCGGACATTCTGGAGGAGGACCTTAGGCTGATGAAGCTGGCGAATATCAACGTCATGGCCGTCGGCATCTTCGCTTGGTCGGCGCTGGAGCCGGAGGAGGGCGTATGGACTTGGGAATGGCTGGATCGGACGCTGGACCGGCTGGCCGATAACGGAATCTTCGTCTGGCTGGCGACGCCGAGCGGCGCCAGACCTGCCTGGATGGCGGAGCAATACCCCGAGGTGCTGCGCGTGGCGGGCAATCGCGTCCGCAACCTGTACGGCTTCCGGCATAATCATTGTCTGACCTCGCCGGTGTACCGCGAGAAGGTGCGGCTCATGAACGCGAAGCTGGCGGAGCGGTATTCGTCGCATCCCGCCGTGATCGGCTGGCATATCTCCAACGAATACGGCGGCGAATGCCATTGTCCGTTATGCCAGGATGCCTTCCGCGAGTGGCTGAAGCGGCGATACGGCACCCTGGACGCGCTAAATGCGGCATGGTGGTCGTCTTTCTGGAGCCATACGTACACGTCCTGGACGCAAATCGAGTCCCCCGCGCCTCACGGAGAGAGTCGGCTTCATGCGCTTAACGTGGACTGGCGCAGGTTCATTACCGATCAGACCGTGGACTTCTGCCGCGCCGAGATCGCGCCGATTCGCGAGATTAATGCCGACCTTCCGGTCACCACGAATCTGTTCAACAAGCACGACGGCGTCGATCCGCGCAAGTTCGCGGACGTGTTGGACGTGTTGTCCTGGGATGCCTATCCGGAGTGGCACGAGCATGGTCCGGAAGGGGACGCGGGCATCGCGGCCGCGTGCGCGTTCGACCATGACCTGTTCCGCTCGATCAAGGGAGGACGGCCGTTCGTGCTGATGGAGAGCACGCCGAGCACGACCAACTGGCAGTCCGTCAGCAAGCTGAAGCGGCCGGGCATGCACAAGCTTTCCTCCTTGCAAGCCGTTGCGCACGGGGCGGACGCGGTCCAATATTTCCAGTGGCGCAAGAGCCGGGGTTCGTTCGAGAAGCTGCACGGCGCGGTCGTCGATCATGCCGGACACGGTCATACGCGCGTCTTCCGCGACGTCGCCGGGGTTGGAGAGACGCTTGGACGACTGACGGACGTTGTCGGCGCGGCGGTCGACGCCAAGGCGGCCATCGTCTTCGACTGGGACAATCGCTGGGCGATGAAGGACGCGCAAGGACCGCGAAACATGGGTCTGCATTACGAGGAGACGGTTATGCAGCACTACCGGGCATTCTGGGAGCTAGGCATCCCGGTGGACATTATTGGCAGGCATGACGATCTCGCCAAGTACACGCTGGTTGTTGCGCCTATGCTCTATATGGTCGACGAGGCATCCGCCGCGCGCATGGAAACATTCGTGCAGGAAGGCGGCACGCTGGTGGCCACGTATTGGTCGGGCATCGTAGGTGAAAGCGATCTATGTTACATGGGCGGTTTCCCCGGTCCGCTGCGTCGCACGCTCGGCATCTGGTCCGAGGAGCTCGACGCCCTGTATGACCGCGACAGCAACGGCCTCGCGTTCGTGGACGGCAATCCGCTCGGACTCGCCGGGGCTTTCGAGGCGCATGAACTGTGCGACCTCATCCACTTGGAAGGCGCGGAAGCGCTCGCGGTCTACCGGAACGATTTCTACGCGGGACGTCCGGCGCTGACCGTCCACTCCTTCGGCAACGGCAAAGCCTATTACCTGGCCACAAGAGCGAAGGACGAATTTTACGAAACGTTCTACGCCAAATTGGCGGAGGAAGCGGGCGCGAAGCGAACGATCGAGACGGAGCTGCCTCCCGGCGTTACCGCCCAAGTCCGCACGGACGGCACGGACGACTACGTGTTCCTGATGAACTTCAGCGGCAGCGAGCAGAGCATCAAGCTGGACGGTTGCCGATACACGGACATGGAATCGGGCGAAGCGTTGGGAGAAGCGGCGGTGCTGCCCGTTCACGGCGTGCGGGTGATGAAGCGCCGCGCACACGCACAGTAGGGCAAACTCCCGCATCCCTTGAGCAGAAACCGAGGCAAGCCAAAAACCAACCCGCCGGGAAGAGTTTCCTTCCAAGCGGGTTGGTTTCGTTGGCATGGCTTTCTTATTTCCACAGTTCCATTTGCTTCTTATAATTTTCCGTATAAATTTGTTCGATGCGCGGCGCGTTGTTGTCTTCGAGATCCTTCATCAGCTTGGCGTAGAGTGCTTCGAATTCATCCTTGCTCTCGGCGTAAGCCAGCTGGGTGAAGCCTTGAGACAGCAAGTCCTTGATCTTCTGCTCGTTCAGGGCATCCGGCGTGCCGCCGCCCGGACCGAGATTGTCGTAGATCGCCGTATCCCAGGTCGAGTCCTTCATGGACTTGATGGCATGCTGGTTATATGCGTTGCGCTCGTATTTCGCTACGAGATCGAGCGGCGTGCCGTCGGAGCCGTTGCCGTTTTTGACGAACCACGTCCACTTGCGGATGCCGGTCTGCTTGGAATATTCGTTCCAGTTGTCTTTAAAGCCCTGCAGCACTTCCGGGAACGGCTTGTGTTTGCCGTCCACCATCTCCCAATGCTCGCCTTCCAGGCCCCACATGAGTAAATATTGGCCTTCCTCGCTCGCCAGGAAATCCATGAACTTGATCGTCTGCTCCGGATGTTTGTTGGCCGCCGTAATGGCGATGGCATCCCATCCGAGCGAGCTGCGCGGCCCGTACGTCGTCGCGGACGGATCGACGCCCGGCGCCGTCACCTTAAACGCGAGGAATTGCTTATCCGTATCCTCGCCGTACTTCTCGCGCAGCAAACGGTTAGGCTCAAGCGGCTCGCCGCCGCCGACGGCGAATACGCGCTCGCTGGACACCTTCTGATCGAAGATTTGCGTTTTGTTGATCGCCCATTCGTTGTCGAGAAGGGCTAGCGCTTGCAGATCGTTGATGAATCCCATCATTTCCTTATAGCGCGGCTCCCGGACCTCCAGGCCGATTTGGCCGTCCGATTCGTAGTAGGATTTCATGCCGTACATCCCTTTAAACGTGCCCACTACCGTCGGCATATGGTCGGCGTTGAACGTTAGCGGGATCGACGGTTTGCCGTCGACTTGCGGGTATTTTTCTTTGAACTGCTTGAGCAGATCGACGAATTCCTCTTGCGTAAAGCTCTCCCCGCTTTCGATGCGGTCCCCGTAGCCCAGCTCCTTCAAAATATCGGCCCGCATGTTGAAGCTCCAGCCCGGATCGGGGTCCATGCCGTACCAGTTGTTCAAATAATAATTGTTGCCGTCCGAATGTCGGCTCTTGTTGAGCACATCGCCGTACATTTCCTTAATGTTCGGGCCATGCTGGTCGATCAGATCGTTTAGCGGGATAATCGCCTTGGCCGCAATGTAGCGGTTCACGATATCGCTGCGCCGGTCCATGAGCACGATGTCCGGCAGCGTGTTGCTGGTCAGCATTAGATTCAGCTTCTCGCTTGGATCGCCCGTCGGCTGTTGGATCTCGATCTTGACGCCCGTGCGCTTCGTAATTTCCTCGGCCACCGGATTCGTGAACAGATCTCCCGTATTTTTATCGAAAAAAGTCAACGTAATCGGCCCGCTGTCGGCCGGCGTATTGCCGTTTCCGTTCGACGGTTCGTTTTTGCCGCCGGAGCATGCCGATACCGTAAGCAAAAGCATGGCGGATACCATCGTTAGCGCGACGGCTTTTGTTCTCTTTTTCATGTGTAGACCCTCCCCGGAATGATTATTTAATCGTGATGAAATCGCGATTTGCTTCCAACATCTCATCGCACATGGCTACGATGTCGTCGAGCGACAGCTCGGAAGACGTATGCGGATCCAGCATGGCCGCGTGATACACATGCTCGCGCTTGCCCGTCAACGCCGCTTCGATCGTCAGCAGCTGCATGTTGATGTTGGTCTGGTTCAATGCGGCGCATTGCGGCGGCAGCGCTCCGAACCGCGTTGGCAAAATGCCGTTGCCGTTCACCATGCACGGCACTTCAACGCAGGCGTTGTGGGGCAGATTGCTGATCAGGCCGCCCGTGTTGAGCACGTTGCCCGCGATCTCGAACGGTACGTTCGTTTCCATCGCGTCCATGATGTAGGAGGCGTATTCGTGCGAACGCTCATGGGTCAAATTGGCGTTTTCGATCATCGCGTTTACTTCATGCCAGTATTCGGCTTTGCCTCTGCCCCAGTTTTTGTAGCCGTCCGTCGGCAGCGTATATTGTTCCTTCAAGTGCGGATATTGGCGTTTGTGATAATACGGCACGTATTCGGAGCCGTGCGAGCTGGACTCGGTAACATAATAGCCGAACAGCTTCATGTAATCGTATCGTACCATATCGGTATGACGATCCGTACGCGCTCCTGCCCGCTGGCGAATCTCCGGATACAGATCAATGCCGTTCCTCGTTACTTCCAGCAGCCAAGCTTGATGGTTGATGCCGGCGATCTTGTAGCGGACATTGTCATGCGGCATGCCAAGCCCCTCAAGCAGCTCCTTGGCACAGGTTTGGACGCTGTGGCACAGTCCGACGGTCTTAACCCCTGTCGCTTGCAGCATGGCCCCGGTCACGATTGCCATCGGATTGGTGTAGTTGAGGAACCAGGCATCCGGACATACTTCCTCCATATCGCGGGCGATATCGACCATGACCGGGATCGTGCGGAGCCCGCGGAACAAGCCGCCCATGCCAAGCGTGTCGGCGACGGTCTGTTGCAAGCCGTATTTCTCGGGAATCTGGAAGTCCGACATGATCGTCGGGATCAGCTCGCCGACGGCGATGGCGTTAATGACGTAATCCGCGCCGCGAAGCGCTTCCTTGCGATCCGTGTAGGACTTGATCGTCGCTTTGCCGCCGAGATTCTGATTCAGGTTTTGCAGCATTTTCTCGGACTGCTCCAGCCGCTCCATGTTGATGTCGAACAGCGCCATATGCGCGTCGGCCAGCGACGGCGTCCGCATGCAGTCTCCCAATATATTTTTTGCGAAGATGGAGCTTCCCGCCCCGATAAATGTAATTTTAGCCATTGTCATAACTCCCCTTGATGTAAAATTTAGCTTTTAACAGCGCCTAGCAGCATGCCTTTAAGGAAAAATTTCTGAAGAAACGGATAAACCAGAATGATAGGCAGCGTCGCGACCATCGTGACGGTCATTCGAATGCTTTCGCCCGTAACGGGAATGCGCTTGTTCTCGTTGGCAAGCTGCTGTGCTTGCGACAGCATGTCGCCTGTCTGGTATTGGTTGAGTATTTTGACCAGCACGGCTTGCAGCGTCTTAAGATCCGGCTTGTACGTATAGATGTAAGAGTCGTACCAGGCATTCCAATGGAAGATCGCCGCGAACAGCGTAATCGTGGCCAGCACGGGCACGCAGACGGGCAGGATCACCTGGACGAAAATGCGAATGTCGTTCGCGCCGTCGATCTCCGCCGATTCCTCGATCTCCTTCGGCAACTGCTCCATGAAGGTGCGCACCAGGATCATCCAGAAAATATTGATCAATCCCGGAAGAAGGAAAACAAGAAAGTTGTCGATCAGATGAAGCGACTTGATAACCATATAGGTCGGAATGAGTCCGCCGCTGAAGTACATCGTAAAGATGAAAAACAGATTCAAAAATCGGCTGCCCGCCAAAGTTCGTTTGCTGAGCACGTAGGCTAGCATCGCGATGCATGCGACGGTCAACGGAACGCCGAGAACGGTCCGGAGCACGGTCGTCCGGATCGCCGTCAGTATCTCCGGGTTGGAAAAGACGGTAGCGTAGCTATCAAGGCTGAATTCTCTCGGCCAGAGCATGAACCCTCCGCGCAAGGAATCCGTGCCGTCGTTGATGGACAGAATGAAAATTTGCCAGAACGGGAAAAATGTGACGAGAAAAACGAGGCCCAATAAGCCGTAAAGCAGCGTATTGCCCGTCAGATTCAGTATCCGGTCTCGTGTCATCCTGCCTGCACTCCTTTGCTTTAGAATAATGAGTTGCTGTTCATGCGCCTGGCGATCGAATTGACCGCAAGCACCATCAGGAACGCGACGGCCGACTTGAACAGGCCAACGGCTGCGGCATAAGAGAACATGCTGTTCTGCAGACCGTACCGGAACGAATAGGTGTCGAGCACGTCGGAATACTCCCTGTTAAGCGAATTGCCAAGCAAATAATATTGGTCGAAGCCGGTATTCATCAGATTGCCCACCGACAAGATGAGCAAAATGACGATGGTCGGCCGCAGCAGGGGCAGCGTTACGGAAGTCATCTGCCTGATTCGGCCGGCTCCGTCTACCTTGGCAGCTTCGTACAGATCGGGATTGATGGAAGAGATGGCCGCCAAATAAATGATCGAATTGTATCCCATCTCCTTCCACGTGTTGGCTCCCGATACGATTCCCCAGAAGTACTTGCCTTCTTGCAGGAACGGGATGCTTTCTTTTGTCAGTCCGACGAGCTGAAGCAGTTCGTTAACAGCGCCTTCGGATGCTAACAGAGCGACGAATATATTGGCAGCGATGACCCACGAAATAAAATAGGGCATATAGGAAGCCGTCTGGACAATCCGCTTGAATGCCTGGCTGCGCACCTCGTTTAGCGCCAGCGCAAGCAGGATCGGCACGATAAATCCGAGAAGGAGCGTGAGCACGCTGGACACCAGCGTATTGCGCATGATCATCTTGAAATCGCTGCCGTTGAAGAAATAGGAGAACCACTCGAATCCAACGAATTCGCTGCCGAAAAAAGACGACCAGAAGTTGCCGAGTGTCGGCTGAAAGTCGACGAAGGCCATGTACAATCCCGCCATAGGCGCGTATGCAAATAGAAGAGCCCAGATGAAAGCGGGTATGAGCATCACGTACAAATAGCGATGCCGATACAGCCTCCTGCCCAGTGATGCAGTCGAAGAATGTCGGTCTGGGCGCAATGTTTTCCCCTCGTTTCTGTATTGGATTTGCCGGCTATCTCCATTATGACTCCCGTTATTGCCGATAATCCATATCGCGTTTTTACGTTTCCTGTCGAATTCGAACGAACCTGCTCCGGGGTCGATTGACGGTAAGAAGGCAGGGTGGGATACTGATATCATCAGCAGGATGAGGCAAGGGGGGAGCTTGCGGACATGTACAAAATAATGCTGGTCGACGACGAACATATCGAGATCGAAACGCTAAAGCGGTTCGTTCCCTGGGAGGAAATGGGGTTCGAAGTGGCGGGCACGGCCAAAAACGGCCGCGAGGCGCTCAGCCGCATGGAGGAGCTGTCTCCCGACATCGTTATTACCGATGTCAGAATGCCGATCATGGACGGCATCCAATTCGCCAAGGCGGCAAAAAAACGCTGGCCGCGGCTCATTATTATTTTCATGAGCGGCTACGACGACTTTGCCTATGTAAAGTCTGCGCTGATGCTCGAGGCATCGGGATACTTGCTGAAACCGCTGGATATAGACGAGCTGCAGGAACGGATGTTGAAGGTGCGGCAGAAATGCGCCGAAGAGGAACGAAGCAGGCTGTCCTCCCGAGCGCTGGCCTCGCAATACGCGAAGCAGTTGCTGCAGGAGGAGCCGCCCGCCGCGGTCGAGAACGAGCTTAAAGAGTTGCTGGACGAGCTGTTTCCCGGCGCGACGGGCGTCTATTCTGCGATGCTCGTGACGATCGACGCCGCGTACAAGCCGGCAAGCGATTCGTCCGAGCCTGCCCAGGCCAAAGCCAAGGTGCTGCAAGGCATGCAGCGTCTGATGGCCGATGCCCAAGCGCTGCCGTTCGAATGGCAGGAGGATCGGCTGGTCGTATTGGCCGCGCCTGGAGAAGTCCATCTGGCGGAGCAATGGCACGCGAAGCTCGCGGACGTCTGCCCTTGGATCACGACTTGTCTGTATCCGCATCCCGTTCCGCTCAGCCAGGTGTACGAGACGTGTCTGCACCTGCAGCAATTCCGAGGCCGCCATATAGCGAAGCACGGCAGCGGCCAATATATCGAGGCTACGCCCGCGCCATCGGGGGGAGCCGACCGTCACGCCGCCATGGTCCATCAGGTAAAGTCGCTGATCGATCTCGAATTCGGCAGCGCGCTGACGATCGATTATTTGGCCGAATACGCCTATTTGTCGCCCAATCATCTGCGCATGCTGTTCAAGGAATATACCGGATATACGGTTCTCGAATATATGACTAAAGTAAGGATGGACCGCGCGGCGGAGCTGCTGCGCGATACCGATATGAAAATTCATGAAATCGCGACCTTCGTCGGCTACGAAAGCGCATCCCACTTCGGCGCCGTCTTTCACAAAAGGCGCGGGCTGACGCCGAACCAATACCGCAACCGCCAGCCGGGGCATTCGGCGCCATGAAGGCCGTGAAGCGGTTCATCAACAATCTGGCGCTGCGCAACAAGCTGCTCGTGTTCTTCCTGCTGGCTTCCGTCATTCCGCTGCTGGCCATCTCGTTATATTTCTATCAGGTGTTCCAGAACCAGCTCGTCTCGCAGACGCATGACCGGATGCGCACGATGAACAGCCAGCTCAGCAGCAATATCGACAACAAGCTCAAAAATTACGAGCAAATATCCAGCCTGCTGTACATGGATTCGGAGCTGCGGGATTGGCTGACCCGGGAATACCGGCGGGGGATCGACTTTGTGCACGCCTACGATTACATCAACAGCCTGCTGTTCGGCATTCAGCTCACCAATACCGATATCGATTCCATTACGATCTATCCGTTCAACGAATCGATCCCAAGCGACGGCATGTTCATCCAGCGCGTGGACGAGGGGATGAGAGAGGCGAAGTGGTACAAGGAGCTGGAGCAATCATACGGCAACGCCGTCTACAGCGTCGTTATGGAGAACGGCGGCAAGCAGCCCGTCATTACCCTCGCGAGGCTGCTCAACAACAACGATATGCAGAGGCCGTACGGCGTCCTTGCCATCCATGTGAAGGAGAGCGCTCTCTACTCCCTGTTCGGCGAAGAGGCGCAGGCGAGCGATATCTATCTGGTCAATGGGGAGGGCGCCATCCTGTCGACCCGGGACAAGTCGATGATTCTTCAGCCGTTTCGTCAGGTGCTGGAAGAAGGCGGCTGGAGCGCTGGAGGAAGCGGTACGTTCGAGCGGCCGGTTAAGGGTATGGAATCGCTTGTCGTCTACGACACGCTGCCGATCGGCTGGAAGACGGTGTCGATTATTCCGCTGAGCGACGTGCTGAGCGAAGCGAACAAGGCGTCGAGCCGCATTCTGCTCATCGCCGCGATCAGCATCCTGCTGTCGGTCGGTCTGATCGCCATGACGGCCCGTTATTTCTCCAACCGCTTCCAGACGTTGACGCGGTTCGTGCGGAAGGTAGGAGACGAGCAGTTCCAATTCGAGCTGAAGCAGGACAGCAAGGACGAGATCGGCCTGCTGGCGGAATCGTTTAATACGATGAAACGCCAGCTCGACAAGCTGATCAACGAGGTGTACAAGAAGGAGATTATGCGGAAGGAGACGGAGCTGGCGCTGTTGCAGAGCCAGATCAATCCGCATTTCCTGTACAACACGCTGGCCGTCATCTCCTCGTTGGCCGTCCAGAATCAGGATCGGCAAGTGAGCAAGATCGTCCGCCATCTGTCCAACTTCTACAAGACCTCGCTGAGCAAAGGCAAGCCGGTCATTCTGATCCAGAAGGAGATCGAGATTACGCGGCATTACGTGGAAATCCAGTCCGTCCGGTTCGACAACCTGTTCCGCGTCCACTGGCAGCTTGACGAGGAGCTGTTCCGGCATCAGACGGTCAAGCTTATCCTGCAGCCTTTCGTGGAGAACGCCATTCAGCACGCCGTCTGGAGCGACGACGAGCCGCTGAACATCGTCATTCGGCTGTACCGGCTCGGCGACGCGATCGTCTTCGAGGTGGTGGACGACGGCGCGGGCATGTCGCCCGAACGCGCCGCGGACATTATGCGCAGAGACAAGGAAGCCGGCTACGGCATTGGCAACGTGCATGAGCGCATCCAGTTGGCTTACGGTCCCGAATACGGCGTCACTCTGTTCAGCCGTCCGGGGATCGGCACTCAGGTCGTCATTACTTGTCCCCTTCAATAGACCGGCGCCGAAGTAGCGGAGGAGGCCGTCAAGTCTGTCGATTGCAGTTATCGCTGACGGGAGCAAAGCTCGCTTTATCTTGCGGTTTACGTGAGATAAGGCGAGTTTTTTTGTTACAGACACCAGCGACGATTGAAGAATAGCGTCATCTGTGAGGCCGTCGATTCATTGTGTGCAAAACTGGAAATGAAGCTGCAATTAATCATCGCCATCCTCCTAACGGAAATGAGGGCCCTTATATGGATCGTTTGGCATGATTTTAAAATCCAACGGAACTCTGCGACGTTATTCTTGAGAAATCCAGGCAAACCGCGGACTTTTGCCCTTCATAAGGGCTATCAGTTCCTTTAGATTTGGGAATTGCCGCGTTTTTGCTGAAATAACGCCTTTCAGTTCCGTTACAGTTGCTCCGTTCATTTCTTACCTGACGTTTGGGGCGTAATGGAGCCGTTAGGAGGGGGGGATGAACGTGGCAGCCCAATGCCTGCTCCGCCTAAAGTCGTAGTCCAAATCTATACCTCAGTCCGTTCGGGTTGTTTCTTTGTACAGCTATAATGAAATCATCGGATTGCGCAAGACAGAATGATTCGTTCAATCTAGAACAGGAGATGTTTTTTATGATGGTCGGCTTTGGCAAATCCGCGATGCAGTCCGTTTGGATGGTCTGGGAACGAGGTTTTGGATGGGTTTTACGCTTTCGCAGCTTGCATACTACGCATTTTGGCATATGTACAGTTATGATAAAACGACATCGGGGAAGCAGCATTCTATGTCAGGATTCGACACTCATTCATGACGGAGATATGATCGGGGAGCTTCATCTTAATAACGATACGATATTGGCATTGATTAAAGCCGAGGGCCCGGACCGTGCGGCGCTTAAAACAGCAAGGCTTGCCCGAAGATCGATGATGCAAATCAGCGAAGCGTTTGAGGATCAGCCCGAATTTCGAGAGGTAAAAGCTTTGGTCGGCATAACTTTGCTCCATAGGGGGCTGACACATGGCTTGGGTTTCGAGCAGCAGGCGTTGAAATACGGGGTGTTTCGGCAGATGACAACAGCCTATCTTCGATTGCTGTTAACAGCCATGCATCCGGAAGGCCAAAGGCGCGTCGCCCGAAAAACGGAAGCATTAATACCTATGATGCTGATTCATACCCGGGGCTCGCTAAAAAATCGGTTTTTATCGGGAGCAAGATAGGATAGGAAGCGGAACGATGGATCTTTATCTTTAGCAAGCCGGAGCTTGTCGAGAAAGACTGCGTCATGATTTTGCTCTATTCCTTTATTTTACAAATGCTTATTAATTCGATAATAATCCGTTAATATTGTTCCTCTATATTGTACCTATCTGTACAAAGGGAGGAATTAATAACCATGTTACGTAATGTCAACGGCAAAACAGCAGGCAAAGTAATGATCGCAGCTTCTCTTCTGTTCGGCAGTCTGGCTGGGGTTGCGCACGCGGCGGACAAAGGGAGCACGAAAAACGTCATTCTTATGATTCCCGACGGCATGGGGATCAGCTATCTGACAGCAACGCGTATTTACAAAGGGGAAGAGCTGTCCTTCGAGCGGTACGCGAAGGGTCTTATGAAAACATATTCCAACGACACGAACATTACGGATTCCGCGGCGGCCGGCACGGCAATGGCGACCGGTTACAAAACAAACAACGGCGTTATCGCGGTAACTCCGGACGGCAAACGGCCGGAGTCCATTCTGGACGCGGCAAGAGAGAAAGGCAAGTCGACTGGCCTCGTTGCTACGTCTCGTATCACTCACGCCACGCCGGCCGTATTCACGGCCCATGATCCGAGCCGAGGCAACGAAGTCGCCCTTGCGACGGAATACATCAATAATGTCGACGTCATCCTGGGCGGCGGACGCGATATGTTCTTGCCGCAGGCAGAAGGCGGCCAGCAGCCGGAGCGTAATCTTGTTGCCGAGGCGGAAGCGGCAGGCTACGATTATATCACCAACCGAAGCGAACTCGATGACGTAACGTCGGATAAAGTTCTGGGGCTGTTCGCCATGAGCGACATGAAATACGATATCGACCGCGATAAGGTCAACGTCCCAAGCTTGTCGGAAATGACGGAGCTGGCGGTAGAGACGCTTAGCCAGGATCAAGACGGCTTCTTCCTCATGGTAGAGGGCAGCCAAATCGACTGGGCCGGTCATGCCAACGACCCGACTGCTTTGGTGACGGATATGCTTGCATTCGAGGAAGCGGTGGACGTAGCCCTTGAGTTCGCGAAGAAGGACAAAAATACGCTGGTTGTCGTTGTCGGCGATCACGAGACTGGCGGTATGAACATCGGCAATACGCCAGGCGGCTACAAGGAGAATATCGACATTCTTAAAAATGCCAAAGGCAGCTCCAATGCGGTACTGGGCGCCCTCAAAGAAGAGGCCCGGACCGTCGGCATCGAAAACGCCAAGGTTGTGGACGGCAGCTACTACGTTCCGGTGCGCGACATCGTAGCGGAGCTGGACGGCGAGCTGACCTACCATGCGCAGGCCTTTGCAGCAGAAGTTTCTATCGGCGGCGCTTCCTTCCGTATCGACCTCGGCGGCAAAAAGATCGTGGCAGGCTCCCAGGCGCTGGATGCCGATCTGTTCATCGAGAAGGGAACCTCGTATATCGCTCTTGATTCCATCGCCGGTTTGATCGGGCTGCAAGCTGCAATCGGCACAACGGCGGATAAGCCGGAAGAGACAACTGCTTATCTTGTCGACGTAAAGCAAGTTGTTGAGCCGATCGTCGGCTTCGAGCTTACTGACGAAGACGTAGCATATCTGACGAGCGTCAACTGGAACAACAACACGACGCTGGCGAATGAGATCGGTACGGTCGTATCCGCGCATGCGCTCATCAGCTGGGGCTCCCGCAACCACACGGGCGAAGAGCTGCCGGTGTACGCATACGGCGCAGGCTCCGGGGAATTCGTTGGTCTGATCGACAATATCGACCTGCCGCGCATCCTCTCGTATCTCATGGGCGTCGACTTGTTCGACAACGAAGAGTCATTTATGGAGAAGCTGGAGAAGAGAAGAACGGAGTAATGACGGTCCGGGATTGATCCCCCCGAGTTGAACCACCATTAGTCACCGAATCGAGGCTTTGCAGGACAATCGCCAATAAGTTTGTGGCAAGCAAATTAAAAAGCTGCTCCAGAAGTCGATACATAACTTCGGAGCAGCTTTGTTTGCGTTGCTATTATTTCAGTTCAGCCAATACTTCTTCGATTTTGGCAAGCTCGGATTGCAAGCCGCCGCCGCCCAGGTACCAGAGCGGACCGTCCAGGTAAACGATGCGGTTGTTTTGATACGCTTTAGTTTTCTTAATAATCGCGTTCTCCATGTCGGCCTCGATATTCGATGTATTGCCCGCCGTTGCCGCGGTGCGGTCAATGACGAGAAGCACTTCCGGGTTGAACTCGAGCACGGCTTCAAAGCCGAAGTTGGAGCCATGGGAAGAAGCTTCGATATCGTCCGTTACCGGCTTAAAGCCGTATACTTCATACATGTAGCCGAAGCGGGAGTTGGAGGCGAAGCCGGATAGATTTCCTTCGTTATACATGGTGACCAAAGATGTTTCATAATTGCCGGCTAACGTATTAATGTTTTTCAGGGCTTCGTCGAATTTGGCAAGATACTCGTCAGCCTCTGCTTCCTTGCCGAACATCTTAGCCGCGATGTCTACGGAAGCCAGGAAGGTGTTCCAGTAGTCGTTTTGCTGTGTTCCGACGAATACGACATCCGCAATTTCTTTCAGCTCTTCATAAAAAGTGGATTGACGGCCGGAGATAAAGATAACGTCCGGGTCCAGTTCGGCGATGTCCTCGAACAAAGGCGTTTTTAGCGTGCCGATATTCGTATACTCATCTCCCGAAAAATGTTCGAGATGAGCCGGCAAGCTGGAATCCTTGGCAAGTCCTACGACGCCTTCTACGCCGAGCGCATCCAATGTATCCAGGAACCCGTAATCGAATACGACGATTTTCTCGGGCATCTTCTCGAACGTTACGTCCGGGAATGCGATGGTTCCTTTTTCTTCGTTCTCAGTAGAAGCAATGGTTGAGCTAATTGTCATGGGATATGCGGGAGCCGAAGCATCTGCTGAGCCGTTGTCGGCAGTCGGCTGCCCTGCAGCAGGCGGATTGCTTGCGGCAGAACCGCCGGAGGCGTTCTGACCGGCCTCATTATTGTTGCCCCCGCCACAGGCTGCCAGCATTAGCGACATGGCCGTGATTGCACTTACCAATTTCCATTTCTTCATCATTACGAATCTCTCCTTGTTTTTCATTTTATTTAAAATAATTGATATCAATTATCAATATCATCCAAAAAAAGGCGTGCAAGAATAGAAGGATTGTCTAGGAATTAAAGTAGACGCAAATCCGGCATCCGTTTTGATCTTGAATCGGAATATCCATATCGAAGATATCGCGCAGAGAATCCGTCTTAATAATCTCGTGCGTCGGACCGTCCTTGACCAGACGGCCATTTTTGAGCGCCACAATACGGTCGGAATAGACGGAGGCGAAATTAATATCGTGCAGCACGATAATGACGGTTTTCCCCAGCTCATCTACAAGATTGCGAAGAATCTTCATGATTTGCACGGAATGTTTCATGTCCAGATTGTTAAGCGGCTCATCGAGTAGAATGTATTCCGTATCCTGCGCAATGACCATGGCGATAAAAGCCCGCTGTTTCTGGCCGCCCGACAATTCATCCAGAAATTTATCCTGCATTTCGCCCAGATTCATATAAGCGATCGCTTGATCCACGAATTGTTCGTCTGCCGAGGTCAGCCGCCCTTTGGAATACGGATATCGACCGAATGCGACAAGCTCTCGTACCGTTAATCGGACATTGATATGATTGGCCTGCTTCAGTATGGAAACCCGTTTGGCGAATTCGCTGGAATTCCACTTCTTGACATTGTTGCGATCCAGCAATACTTCTCCCGTATCCGCATCTAATAACCGGCTCACCATAGAGAGCAGCGTGGATTTACCGGCGCCGTTCGGGCCTATGAACGAAGTAATCGTACCCGGTTCAATCGTAATGGAAACATCCTCTACAACCGGCTTTTTGCCGAATAACTTGGTTAAACCCTTGATCTCGATCATCCCGCTGCCCTGCTTTCTTTAAGTAATAAGTAGATGAAGTAAATCCCGCCGATAAAGTTGATGATGACGCTGAGCGTCGTCTTCAATTCGAAAATATGCTCGACAAGGAACTGCCCTCCCACCAACGCGACAATACCAATCAAGCTGGCTCCCAGGATGAGAATAGAATGCCTGTAAGTCACTAAATATTGATAAGCCAAATTCGCTACAATGAGTCCAAAGAAGGTGATCGGTCCCACGAGCGCGGTCGAGGTTGCAATCAACACGGAGGAGAGGATTAAAATATTCATCACCATCCGGTCATAGGGAATGCCCAAATTCATTGCATTTTCACGACCGAGCGACATGACATCCAGCTTATCCATGATCCTGTATCCGTAAATAAACGCGATAAACAAGATGCCAACGGAAATGTACAACAGATCCTTCTTCACATTCATGAAATTGCCGAATAATCGATTTTGCAGGCTCAAATAATCGACCGGATCGATCAGCACCTGCAGGAAAGTGACGAAACTGCCCAGCAGCGTGCCTAAAATCATCCCGATCAACAGCAGCAAATAAATCGGATGTTTATCGGCCCGGAATAAAAATCGGTACAAAATCAGCGCAAACAATACCATGGCGGCTATCGCGGCGCCAAAATTCAAATACTTGTTGAGGACCCAAACGGATATGGAGCCCGCAAAAAAATAAATGAACGTTTGCACCACTTCGTACATGGAATCAAGGCCCATCACCGATGGCGTCAATATCCGGTTTCGCGTGATGGTTTGGAATACGACGGTAGAGTAGGCAATCGCGATTGCCGTTACGACCATAGCCGCAATTCGAAGCATCCGTCTGGGAAAAGCGTAATCAAAGCCGCCCTTGATATCATAAAACGCGTATAACAAGATGCAGACGATAGATAATATCGCGAGAATAACAAGCTTCATACTATTTTTTGGCATACGCTCTCCCCCTAATCAACATCACTAAGAAGATCGCACTGCCAATCACCGCTACCGTTACATTAACCGGAATTTCGTAAGGATGAATCACAATCCGCCCGATAATATCGCAAATGAGCAGAAAAACTACGCCCATCGCCGCAGTGTGGGGGATCGTTTTGCGCAAATTATCGCCTAGATAGAGCGAAACAATGTTCGGAACGATCAAACCAAGGAACGGAATAACTCCGACTGTCAGCACCACCGTTGTGGAGATGATGGCCACTAATACTAGACCGATGTTCATGACGGCCTTGTAGCTTAAGCCCAAGTTTTTTGCGAAATCCTCGCCCATGCCAGCAACCGTAAACTTATTCGCATATAGATAAGCTAGAACAAGAGCTGGAACACTTATATATAACAGCTCATATCGGCCGGAAATAACAAGGGTAAAGCTGCCCATCAGCCATGCCGAAATATTTTGGAGAAGATCGGCCTCGTAAGCGAAAAACGTCGTGATGGACGATAATATATTCCCGTACATAATGCCAATGAGCGGAACGAAGATGACATCCTTGAATTTAATTCGATCCAGGATCTGCATAAAGACGAAGGTTCCCGCCAAAGCAAATGCAAATGAGAATAGGATCTGCTGCGTGTAGGTGACATTCGTAAAAAACAGCATGGATATTAAAATGCCTAGCTTGGCTGCATCTAATGTGCCTGCAGTCGTAGGAGATACGAACTTATTGCGGCTCAATGACTGCATAATCAAGCCCGCTATGCTCATGCCGGCTCCAGCCAAAATGATGGCCATCAAACGAGGCACTCGGCTAACTAAGAAAATATCGATCTTGTCCGTATCTCCATTAAACAGATCGCTAATCTTAATATCGATAGCACCTAGGAATAAGGATACGAAAGACAGCAAGACCGCGGCGACAATGACAATCCATAGTCTCATGAGCGGTTCTTCAGCTCTCGATTACTGTCAGCAGCTGCGCTGCCGGGATTCTTGCCTGAGCGGGCGGAATGGCTGCCGGATAACCTACATGAAGGCTGCCTACGATTTTTTCGCCCGGCTGAACGCCGAGCGCGGCTCGGAAGTCCGGCTGATGGATAAGCCCGTAGGTTTCCCACACCACGCCAATTCCCTGTTCCCAAGCGAGCAGGCCAAAGTTATGAATAACGCAGCAAGTTGCGGCATAGTCCTCCTCGCGGACTGCAAGCTGAGTATCCTCTCTCATCACTACCGCCAGAAAGAGCGGTACGGCCATCAGTTTGTTGTAGCCAAACTCGCCGAGCGTCTTGGACTTGACCGGATCCTTCTCCCGCCGCTCATGGACCGTACGGCTGACCTCAGCCAGCTTCTTGCGTCCTTCGCCTTGGACAATGACGAATCTCCATGGCTGTGTCAATTTATGATTCGGAGCCCATACCGAGGTTTCGAGCAGCTCTGCGACAAGCTCCACCGGCACCGGCCGATCCTGAAATTTATGCACAGAACGTCGTTGTTTCATAACCTCTGTCAATTCCATTTTGTTTGCATTCTCCTTACCTTTATGTCCAAAACGCGACTTCTCGTTAGTGATAATCATTATCATCATTTCCTATTCTACATCTTTTTCTACGCCGAGGAATGGATTTTCCCTTTCGACGGGATGGACTTTTCTTTTTGCGCGATTATATATTGCTTCCCATCAGCCGGCTCACCGTCTCGTCCACAAGTCCGCCATAGAACGATGCATTATATAAGGATGGTGCCGGATGGCGGATGATCAGACATTCTGTCCGGTTCGGATGCAGGATATTCCAGTCTGCTATCAGTTTGCTCTCTTGCCACTCGGAGAAGGTGTCGGGGACGAGCAGCAGCGCATTGTCGCAAAGCGCAGAGATATCCTCCAGCCGTTCGGTTTCGATAAGGCGGATCTGCTGCACTGCGGCAGGAGATGTCAGGCCCAGCGCATCGTAGAATAGATCGCTCATTTTTTTCGCCCGCCGGCCGTATACGCGATAACCGCCCGAATGTGCGGATACAATGAGGAAAGGGGTATGGCCGAGCATGAGCCGGACAAGTCGTTTGGCGTTAGCTGCTTTTAGCTTGAATTGAGCAAGCCAGCGGTCCGCGACGCCGGAGAGCTCAAGCAATTGGCCGATGCGGTGAAGCCGATCCCTCCAGGAGAGATCCGAATTTTTCCAGCTGATCATCTCGACCGGTGCAATGCGCTGCAGCTCCAGGAGAATTTCCTCCGGCACCGGCTGTGTAAAGATGATGTCCGGCTGAGCAGCCCGAAGTCTCGGCATCAGCTCCTGCCAACGCTCGGTCCACCCCCTTGGCGGCGAGAAGGCGGGCGTAATGCCAAGCGCCTTGAAATCCCCTTCGAACACCGTACATAAATTGGCGATACGTCGGTTGGCGCGGGCCACATATTCCGTTGGGGAGAGGCCCATATGCTTCTTGAACACCCTGCTGAAGTACAGCTCATCGGCGTAACCTACGGAATGCGCTACATCCATAATCGAGGCAGGCGAATTCGACAGCAGCGATAATGACGCGTTAAGGCGCATAGCTGTGATCCACTTATGAGGAGTGAACCCTGTATGCTCCTTGAAAGCTTGATAAAATCGACCTGTACCGACTCCTGATTCGCGAGCCATCTCTTCCAGGTTCAGCGGCTCGTTGAAACGATTGGCGATCAGGCGGTACGTCCTCTCCATCAGCCGGAGCAACGCTTTGGCGCCGTCTGCTTCGTCCTCCTTCGACCGCAACAGCCATGCGGCTGTCAGAGCATAGAGATGCGACTGCAGCGTGAGCCGCGTTACGTCCGGCAGCGACTCAAAGGGAGTGTCGACCGCCGCCGCGAACGCCTCAGCCCACATGCGGGAGTGCGGCAGACGGCAAGAGTAGGGTCTCTGCTCCCCCAGCGCGAGCGCTCCGGACTCCTCGAATCGGACAATCAGCACTTCGGCCGTGCCTACCTCCCGGTTGCGCACCGAGAACCCGGAAAGATGCGGGACATAGAACCATTCATCTACCGTTGCCTCGAATAATGCCGCTTCATTTTCGGCAAGGCAATGCACGCTCTCCCGCAGCACGAAACCGAACGCCGAAGTACGTCCGCAGTCCATGTCTACCCGTTCCCCCTCCTTCAGAATAAAGGATTCGGATTGCAGGAATGAAAGTAAAGCTGTTGCTTGCGATCCAGAAATATCGTTCATCCTCCTAAAGGAAGCGTCTTTTTCCCAATTGTACCGCCTTTTATTTTTTTAACCAAATCGCTGCGGGATTGATGTTACAATAACGGGACAAGACAACGGCGAGTAGGGGGGATACGCATGGAAAATGAAAATCATCCGAATCGAAACAAAGAGAAAGACAACAAAGAGAATGACAACGATGAGAATCATACCCCTTATGAGGGTGAGGAATGGGACTTTGAGGCAGAAGAGGAGGAGGATGACGGAGGTTCATCTGCCGCGCGGCGCAAGTGGATCAGAAATACGGTCATTTTTCTGCTCGTTGCCGCTCTGGTCGGAAATATATTGGCATTCTGGCCGCAAATCTACAACATGAAGACGCTGCCCCTCTTGTTCAAGTCGAAGGAATTATCCAGCCAGGCTGAAATCCAAAGCTATAAAGAAGCGGTTGTTTTAGTCAGCACGGACAACGGCAAAGGCACAGGATTTCACATTGACGGCGGCTACATCGTGACAAACTATCACGTAATCGAAGACAACGGCTATATCATAGTGAAATTTCCGGAGCATAGCCAGAGTTATAAAGCGGAACTGTCGGGGAGCGACCCCGATCTGGATATCGCCATACTGAAGGTGGACATCGGGAATCAACGGCTGCCATTTATTGAAATGGAGCGGAACCAAAAGCAATGGGAGCCTGGCGATCCTATCAACGTGATTGGCAATCCGCTTTTTTTTACACAAATCGCCATAGAAGGCTCTGTAATAGGCTTGGTTCCGATTCAAGGCCGTCAACAGCCGGCCCTGGCCCTTGATGCGCCGATTTATGGCGGCAATAGCGGCTCTCCCGTCATCAACGAGCATGGCAAAGCCATCGCCGTCGTTTACGCCACTACCGATATCTCGCATCAAGACCAAACGATACGGGCCGGTTTGGCCGTGCCGATCGCTGACTTTGAGAGCTTGCTGCGAGAACTGCTGCCGCCGGAAGAGGATTAGGCACTAGCGCTTCAAGGAAGCTTATTGATTGTCCATTAATTGTTAACGGTGATAAGGTTCGATGAGCATAATAAAGACATCATAAATACGGTCCCAAAGGAAGTTTGGAGACCGTATTTTGGTTGTGTGCCCAGCATGGGCGCTATCTATAGGGTTCAAGTCCCGAATGGCGAAGGCAGTATTAGCCATAGCTTAAGGCAAGGGTGTCCACCGTGAGGTGGAATCTGAAGGAAGCCGGCGGCAAAACTCCGGTCTGAGGAAGACGAACTTCATAGGAGGCTAGCGTACGTTGGATGAGACTGCACAACAAGTCAAAGCCATACTGCCGAAGGCGTACGAGAATAAATGGAGAAGATAGATGGAGAGGAAGATAGCGTTCTTACCTGGGGAGATCTGTATGGAAGGTGGAGCAAACTCCGTAACTTTGCCCGTGAGGGCAACTGAACGTACAGAAGTCAGCAGACGCCATAGTACGCAGACTGTTGCAACAGTCTGCGGAAGGACTGAACATGGAATAGGAATGAGAAATCTTGACGTTCGAGGATGAATGATGAAAGCAGACAATCCGAAAGGATTTATCTGGGAAAAGTAGCGATGAATACGCGAGGGTACCCTGAAGGGCGGAGTTCATCAACGGCACAAAGAGAAAGAATCGTTCACGCAAGGGAGTGTATCGAAGGATGATCGAGGAAGTGCTGTCACGAGATAATATGCTGTCGGCGCTACCGACCGGGTACCGACCATTCACGAAGGAGCGACCGTCCGCGATATAGAGAAGAAGGGAAAACAGACGGATCGCGGAGATATCAACCGCGCTGCCAAAGCGCATAATGCGATCGTTTATGAAATGCAGTCCTATGTGAAGCAGCGCCAGGAGCAAGAGCGGTTGAAAGAACAGATCAAGGAGCTCGAGCCCAAGGGCTTTTTGCAGCGGATCCGGAAAGTAAACGAAAACGAAATCCATGCACTGCATCGTGATATTGGACGCGTCGAAAACCCAATCATTCATGAGCATAAAAACACGCCGGATGGGGTAGAGGTGCCGAGAATCCCAAAAGAGATATCCGTCCTACACGGAGAGTTTAAAGGCTCTTGATCGGGTATTTCAGGAGATCGGACGACAGCGCGGTCACATGCAGCAGGATTAACGCATGCGTCGCATGAGGCAGCAGACGAAGTCCCAAGATTGAGACCGGAGTCATGGATCTCTCAAAGGAAACTGGAACTAATTTACCATCTTTGGAATAATGTTGGAAATAAAGATGGAAAAAGTATACTATTAAGTAAAGAAAGGGCAATGTTACTTTTGACCTGAAATATATTGAATAATGCCTGCGATAATTAGGACAAAAAGAAATATAATAACGCCGCTTAAAAGTTTTTTTAACATTTCCTCTTCACCTCATTATCCATTATAAACTTTTTATGGGAGGTTTAATAGCAAAAATGAAAAATACTTTCAAGAAAATGTCTACGATTATATTGTGCTCAGTCCTTTTTCTTACCGTAGCCTCAAGTGCGTATGCTACAGAAGGAAATCAAAGGTCTCAAGAGAAGTCCGAACAAGAGATCCACGAACTGTTTAAGCAACATGCTGAAGATTTGCAACTCTCGGAATCCGAGCGCTACAAAGAGGTTGTGCTTGAGGATGAGGGAATTATACTGTTTAATTCTGTGACTGTCACAAAGCAACCTACAATTAATGCGAAACAAGGTATTGTAGAATACGGGCCCCAGGCTACTCAAACCTATGTAATGACATCTAGTCAAGGAGCGAAAGCTCTCTTTGGAAATACACTTTATCAACTTGACTATAATACGAATTGGACATTTGATCAGAATACAGTTATCAGCAGTTATTCTTGGGCTTCTGTCTTAAACGGCTTTGGATGGAGTCACAAGTACACTACCAGCAATGGACCAGGAATTCTAGATTCCGGAAGAACACATGAATGGGCAGGAACTGCCGCATTTGCTATAACTGTAGCAGGTATTGATGTTAGCAATACAACCCTCATTAATCGTCATAGAGTTCGTCACAATGGCACCTATGCCTGGACATACGATCAAACCGGCTAGGTTGGACTAGAAATTATTCGGTGAAGAGGAAAACGTAGGAGGTTACCTGTTGAATCATTAATCAGCAGTTAGCCTCCTCTTTTTTTGGGGGAATTATAACCCTCTCCTCACGGATCCATCCTCTCATCATTTCCCTTAGCAAATTCCGAATAGCATGATTGAGCAGCACCGTTTCCCTAATCTCAAATGAAAAAAAGCCCCTAGGATCGGGAGCTGTCAGTTACGCTGTATAACCATCATTATAGTCAGTGATATTTACTGACTCTGGAGAGTTTGGAAGTAGAATTGGGACAGCAAACGGTCTATTTAAACTTAATACTAACGGTAACGCTTAGAAAAGAGAGAGCCTAGATTTCTAATGAATAAAGCCATCGTTTCGGCGGCTCGGGATCCCCATCCCTCAGCTGCTCCATCCGATCTAGGAATCGGTGAAACAGTACACGCACTCACAATGACTTTTGTACCCCTTATAGTACATCATTTAGCGTTAACAATACCATAATCTACTATGTCTCGTAAACTAGCAATGTTACAGGGCAAGCTATAAGTCGGGAAAAAATAATGTGAAGTCCCTGATTTCTCTTACGAGATCGGGGGCTTCTTTTGTGTGTGCCCAGCATGGGTGTTATCTCTAGGGTTCAAGTCCCGAATGGCGAAGGCAGTAGTAGCCATTGCTTAAGGTATGGGTGTCCATAGTGAGGTGGAATCTGAAGGAAGCCGGCGGCAAATCTTCGGTCTGAGGAAGACGAACTTCATAGGGGGCTAGCGTACGTACTCAAAGACGTTTAAGAGCAAGACCGGACAATCGCCAGGCCGGGACAGAATGGCACTATGATTTGGGGAGTATGTGTTCTCGAACAATTACTTCGAGTTATTGCCAGGACCAGGAAGAACGGGAAATCCAGCTGCGCACTTGGATATTAAGGCGAACATAAAGCTAAGAGAGGTTGTCCCCAAAGTAAGTCATCGCAGATGACTTACTTTGGGGACAACCTCTCTTTATATAGATAAACCAAAAGGGGGATTTTGTACGATTTTTCACTCAGATCAACTTGAAATTCAGAGTAATGGGTGTAATTTGAAGGAAATATCGTATACAAACAGAGCCTTGGGCTCGAATTGCGAACAATTATACGTTTTTATGTACATAATTCCCGAAATGGCTTCCCCAAGACCTCCTGTTGTACGAAAAATCGCACAAACCGACCGGCCTCTCTGAGTGTTCCTTTGCCGACACTCTGCTCAAGAAAGCAGCAGTGGATGCCAAAAACCAAGGAGCTAAACCATAGTATTCTCACCCAACCTTTTTTATTTTGGAGACTTATTGGACAGCCCCGATATCGTATGCTTAGAATGGCAGGAATGAGCAAAATAGATATCAACGGTTTATCAGATGGACGGCAACCGCCTGAAAGCTGGAATTTTCAACCCTCAAACATCATAATTCACCACATAGCTATGCAATGCCGTGTGGTACAGCCCCTCGCTATATTCGATCAAATGGCCTGCCCCGTCGTAGGAGTAGCGGGAGCGCTTGAGCAGTGGTGTGCCTGCGGCAACGCCTAGTCTCTGCTCGACGTAAGCGGGAGCGAGCGTTACCTCGAACTCGTCGCGGAATTTCTCTGGTGCGACTTCATGCTCCTCGAGCATATCGTACAGCGACTGCGAGGTGAGATCGGAGAGCTCGATGCCCCCCGCCCGCATGGTGAGATAATGCATATAGTAAATGTAAGGCTCGTCGTTCAGATGGTACAGCCGTTCGATGCGGTAAGCTTGGTCGCCGAACAGGGCATGCGGCAAGGTGCCGGGCTCGTTGACGACAACTTCGGCGATGAGCAGCTCCTTGCGAATGCGATGACCGCCTTCGACGAGCACCTCGGTAAACCGTTTCTGCTTGGACAGCTTCGACGTGGACGTATTGCGGATGACTTTCGTGCCTTTGCCGCTGCCCTTCTCCAGATAACCTTCCTGCACGAGCTCGCTGACGGCGTTGCGGACAGTGATTTTGCTGACGCCGAATTCGCTCTCGAGCTGGGGCTCGGAAGGAATGATGCTGCCCAAGGGATATACCCCGTGCAAAATCCGGTCTTTCACGATGCTCTTAATCTGCATATACAACGGTTTCGATTTCCTGGACAAGTTCACGGTGGGTTGCACTACCTTTCTACGTCGCTGACGGTCGCCGCCATTGCTTTGCGAATATCGCTCTCGGAAGACAGTGGCGTATCGCCCACGATCGTGTGGGCGAGCATGCCCGCCGCCGCCGCGAAAGCCACGGTCTCCTCGGGCGTCCAGCCGGCGGTCTCGCCATGGATGATGCCGCTCGTATAAGCGTCGCCCGCGCCGATCCGGTCATGGACCGCAAACGAGAGCGGCTCCGCGAACGTGAAGCGGCCGTCCTTGTACAGGAAGCCCTGCAGCGCATGCGTATTGTCGCCGTTAATGGAGCGATGAGTACCCGCGATTGCGCGTATGTTATATTTTACCGCAACTGCGGGGATTAAATCTATGAGCTGTTCGCGGCGCGATTGCTTGTCGGTTGACATGCCCAGCGTCAGCAACGCATCCTTCTCGTTCATCATAACGATGTCCGCCAGTCCCAGCATATCCTCGTAGTAAGGCCGCGCCTTCTCATAAGCTCCTTCGCCCCACAGGCTCGGACGATAGTTGCAGTCGAAGACGACCGTGCCGCCAGCGGACTTGACGGCTTGAGCGAACGCCTTCATTTGGCTGCGTACGGTATCGTTCATGGCCAGTGTAATGCCGCAGAAGTGGACGACGTCGATCTCCCGGGCAATCGACGCGAAGTCGTATGCGTCCTCCGCCGCAGTGTTGAAGCTGCTCTCCAGACGGTTTGTGTACGTTACCCGGCTCGCTCTTGCGCCGAAGCCGTTCTCCAGAAAGTACATGCCTACGTACTTGCCGTCGCGCCTGATAAACGATGCCGTAATGCCCAGCTTCCGCAAGTAGGCGATTGCCGCGTCGCCGACGGAGTGATCCGGCAGGGTGGAGACGAGATATCCCGTGTGACCGAAGCGGGTCAGCGCGGCGGAGACGTTAACGCCGGTGCCGGAGAACGAATATTGCAGGGTGTTCGACTGCGACAGCAGCTCGTAGCCCGGCACCTGCAGGCGCATCATGACTTCCCCAAATGCCGCAATCCGCTTAGGCATGCTCGTCTACCAGACGTTTGGTTATGGCGAGAAGTTCGCGCACGTCTTCTACGATTGTCGCGCCAGTGGCTTTATCGATGATCGACGAGTAGATGTGAGGGATGACCTGCTGCACGCCGGCTTCCAGACAGATGCGAAGGATAGCCTCGAAGTTCTCCTTGTCGATGCCGCCTGTCGGCTCAAGCGCAAATCCGGCTTCGGCGCAAGCCGCCGCAACGGCGCGGAGTTCGTCTTCGGCGTTGAGTCCGTTCATCGGGAAAAACTTGAGCGCGTTGCCGCCCATGTCGCGAACCAGCGCGATTGCCGTCTTTACCGGCACGATGGCAAGCTCGTCCTGCGCTGCGCTTACGGGACCCGTGGATATGTTGACGTATCCGACTTTGCCCGTTGGCGACACGAGGCTGTTGATCCAGCTGTCCCTCTCGCCCAGGTTCGCGCGGGTGGCGCCGACAGCCGGGAACACTTGGTTGATGTGCGTGCCGCCGTAGTGCCTGGCGATCTCGGCCACGACAGCCGCTTGGCGGTTATCGCCCGCGCCGAGTCCGATGGAGACGGCGTCTTCGATGGCTTCGCCGTAGGCTTTCATGGCGGCTACGCCTTCGGCGACCGTAGGGTAGTTCTTGGACAATACGCCGACGAGCACGTAGCCTTCGGCCGCGTCGAAAATTTCTTTAGCGTTGTCGATGCTGTTTGTCAGCACGTTGAGGGCCACGCGCCCTTTGTAGAAGCGTTTTGCGGTGGTTGTCATGTTGGTATCCTCCTGATATTCAAGTATTCGCCGAAAAATCGGCTGTCATGATTGTGGCTTGGCGTGCGTGTGTCGGTACAATCGCCGCATCCGGTGCTCGGAGTGCCGCATGAGTATGAAAAAGCGAGTACAATCGCCGCATCCGATGTTCGTCGCCGCATCCCAGCGCAGACGGGGAGGGAAATCGAGCACCGTTGACGCGCACCGCATGTGGCTCCTCTTGAAGCAGATGTGTAGGAGTATTGGAGCTCATACGGCGCATTCCAGGCTATAGTCGACACAACAAGCAACATATGCGGCTCAGTACCCTCGTGTCAACCTCGCCGCTCCATCGGATAGCGGCGTTGTTAGGATTTGGATCCTAACCAGTCACCAGCTCGCGAACCCGCGTCGCGATAACCTCCATGTCGTCGCCCATTAGCGGGCGAGGATCGATGTCGAAGTAGCCTTGGCGCACGCCGTAGTCGCGGGTATAGATGGCGATGTCGCCGTTTTGCAGGCCATCGACCACCGCTTTGGCTGTCGTGCCCGACGCTGCCGCGTCGATTGCGATGCGAGCGCGGAAGATCGCTCGTCCAGCCTCGTCCTGCACGACCGTAACGTTGACGCCGTTTAGCTCGTTCAGCCCCATAAGCAGGTTCAGCGATTCCTTCTCCTGCTCGCTTCTATCTTCTTTTACGCTGTACTCGTCCAACGCTTGCAGCAGGCCAAACGTCGTTTCTTTGCCGACTTTCATGCTGCGGCCGATGCCATGCAGCTGCGTCTTCACGGATTCGATGTACTTGCGCTTGCCTCCCACGATGCCGGAGGTCGGGCCTTCAATTGCTTTGGAGCCGCTGTAAATGGCGAGATCCGACACCATCACATACTTCTGCAAGTCTTCCTCTGCTGCTGCGTCCACGATAAGAGGCACGCTATTTCGCTGAGCGACTTCCCAGGCTTCTTCGACGGAAATCATATTTTTCTGCACGGTATGATGCGATTTTACGTAAAGGATAGCCGCCGTGTTCGGGCCGATTGCATCTTCGATATGCTCGGCTTTGCCTTCGTTGGCGTAGCCGACCTCGACGACTTTGCCGCCGCCCAGGTATACCATCGTGTCGACCGGCGCGCCGTATTGCACGTTGTGGCCTTTGAGCATGATGACCTCGTTTTTCGCGATCGGCTCCATATGCAGGCGCAAGCTGGCTCGCTTGTTGCCGCCCGTAACGATGGCCGCGACGGACAAAGCGATGCCGCTCGAAGCCGAGTTCACGACGACGGCCGCTTCCGAGCCCAAAATGCGGGCGATATAGTCGCCGGCCTTGTCGACGAGATCGGCGATCTCGACGTAGTTTTGCCCGCCATGCTTCATGGCGTCCATGACGGTGTCCGTCGGAGCGGACACGCCCAGAATACTCATTCGTCCGCTGGCGTTAATAACCCTCTTAAGGCCGTACTTCGCATTTAATGAACTTGCCATCCACCACAACTCCTTTGGCTTGTATAAGTTGATCCGCAATTCGCCGTTCACCTTCCGAATCGACCAGCTCCATGCGCTCTTGCCGCACCTCGAACAACGTCAGATTGGCGGTATCTCCGGCAACGATTCGTCCAAGCTCAGGCTTGCCGAGCCACTCTGCCGCGTTCGACGTGACTGCCGCGACGACTTCTTCCAGCGTGTATCCCAGATGCAGGAACTTCGTCATCACGTTAGCCAAGCTATACACGGGTCCGTTCTTCCGGTTGCCGCGGTAAATGTCGGAGCTGATCGTGTGCAGCGGGATGCCATGCCTCTTGGCTGCGTCCGCAACCCGGAACGAGAAGCTGGCCGTGCCATGCCCAACGTCCAACCGAACTCCGCGCGCCAAGGCGTCTACCAACACTTGCAGCGGCCTGCCTTCGCCATCGAACAGATTGTTCGCCTTGCCATTTAAATAATGCGTAATGATGTCCCTGTCCGCCAGCAACCGGACGACATCCTCGATGGCGGGAGGCCCGGAGCCGATATGCACCATAAGCGGCAGCCCGGTTTCCTCGGAGAATCGGCGTGCCAGATGGAGCGGTTCAATGCCGCTGTCTTTAACGACGCTTTTGCTAATGCGCGCTTTGAGTCCAACGATAGAGCTCTGATGGGCCTCTAACGCTTTACGCAACTTGCTCCCGTCGATCCATGCGAGGTCCGACAGCTCATCGATGCGATGTAAGCCGATATGAGCGATGTTGAGAAAAGCGAGCAGATTCGTTCGCGCTTTCTGCCCGTTCGCCAGCAGCTCGCCGATCCGATCCGCGCCGCAGCTGCCCGCGTCAACGATCGTCGCCACGCCTTGCTCCACGCCGATGGCGTCGATCTCGTCGCCGTACGGATCAAGCTCGGGGAACGCATGAACGTGCATGTCTATCCACCCGCTGGACACGTATTGCCCGGAGCAGTCGATGGAGGCGGCTTCCTCCCATTGCTGGGAAGCTTGCCCTGCCGTCCACACACCCGCAATACGCCCGTCCTGTATAGCGATATCTACCGGCTGTCCATCCAAGAGTCGCAAATCGCGCAAGATGTAACGTTCCTGCTCTTGCATGTCTTCACCACATTTCCGTTGCCCGCGTTCTGCTCACTTTGCTCCCGCATAGGCAATAGTCTATTCCAAGCTAACAACCCTAACCATAGAATAGCATATAAATCGCAAATTACAATATAACGTTATAATGTTTGTGAGAGTGGGGTGAACGGAACCCCGTGTCATGCGAACGCTTTTGGAACAGCTCCCTCCCGATCGACCGCAACGCAAGAGGACCGGAGGGCTCAGCAACCTGTCAATCCTCTGTAAATGAACCGAAATCGTTGATCCTTACCTTAATGGCGAACGTGATCTCCGAACGGCTGAACACGTTGTCCCAATCCTCTTTGACCTTCTTCCACGCGGCGGGATTCTCGATCGCCAATCTTCGACCGAAGCCGGCAACGTCGCTCTTGTATTTCGATTGCAGCTTAACCATCAGCTCCTCCATCATTGCAGAGAGTTTGTCCTCGAGCCGCTTGTCGAGCGCGTTTGCGTAATCATTCGTTGTCGGATGAGACTGCTCGTCCCATGTCTCGATGAGACGCCCTAGCGTATGGATTTCGACCTTAAATGAGATTTGGTCTCCTTTTACTTGGGGCGTGATCTTGCTGCGCAAGGACTTTATTTCGTAAGTAATCGTCTCTCCGTTCCAATCATCGGTCTTGATCACTCCCGCATTACGATCGCCGGACAGCCAGGCCAGACATTCCGTGTTCTCTTGATTTAAGGAACCGATCCAATGCCCGGTGGCGTTAATGATGCTAGCGCCAGACAGCTCCAGTTCGTCGCCGCCTGTTACGAGCGTCTGCAGGACAAAGCTTTTTTTGGAGTGTGTCAACGAATCCAATCGGCTCAATGTGACCGGCTTCAGTACTTTGCTGGTCCGTGCCCGATTTCGCACTGCTTTGGAAATATGGAACGAAGGAACTTCATTTAGCTTTTTGGACATTAAGGTATCCCTGGCTGGTCCTTGGCTTACATAAACAAGAGTGCTGGGACGAATTTCGTTATCGCGCAGCAAGAAATCCGTCAACTGCTCGATCGACTGTTTGCGCAGCAGATCGACGGAGATGATGATTACCTTGAGATGATGTCCCATAAGGGGCCGGTCCAAACGAATGGAAAATTGACGAAGAATTTCCAGGACAGAGTCTCCGCTTCCCGATATATTCAGAAAAGTAGGTTGCTTGCCGTCCTGTTTTTTGCCCTGATTTTTTTGGGATTTAAAGGGCACCAACTGTAGGGTAGCCATTAATTTATTCCGTTTCGAATAGGTTGCGCCCTTGGATTCGAATTCCTTCTCGATCGGCGCGGGTTGTCCTTTGTCCAGGGCAATGCCGGTAAACAGGGCCACATCCTCGATTTCCTTGCTGCTCCAGCACCCGGTCGGCATGACAAGAACGGCGGAGAGAACCAAAGTGAGGAGGACGCGCTTGCGGGGGCTAGACATGTTGTTTCAATCCCTTCGTGCGGATCAGCCAGACCACCGCGAGCAGCAGCAGGAGAAGGAACAAGCTGATGCTCATTATGCCGATCATATCTCCAAGGAGCAACAAGTCTTGCAGACTTTTGGGAACCATGGTGGACAACAGGACGATCGGAACCATGGCAAAGATGACCGGTTGGTAGGACAGATTAAAAATTTGGGATAGACCCAGGGAAGATTGGAAAAAGAAACTGCAGAAATTGCAGAACAACTGCATAAGCCAGATCACCATTAACGGAAATTCCAGCCGTTCCACAAAAAATCCGCTTATCTCGAAGCTGCGAATGAGATCGAGGGTCGGCCAGGTGCTGGTCATGGCAGAATCGATGGATATGCCGCCCACTACGAAGATCACGGTTATCAGATAGACGGCAAGCAGAATGACAACCCCCCCGATCATCGCTTTGGCGGCTTGACGCGGATGCTCCATAAAGGCGACCAGCGTTAGGATAACTTCGTAGCCCACAAAGACCGGAATAGATGCCCTCAAGCCTGCAAGGATGGGAGCAAAACCGTCTCCGAAAACCGGACGCAGATTATCGATGTCGAACACGCGGGAACTGACCGCAAAGGAGATGAGCAATACGAACATAGAGATGGGGAAGATGATCTGATACACCCTCGCAATGGCATTGATGCCCCCGTTGACCAGATAGGCGCCTACCCAGATAAAGGGCACCACGATTGCCCAAATAGGCGTTCCTTCAAGCAGGAAGAACAGCGTGACCTCGGCCAGGGAACGAATTTCGAAGCCGGCAATAATCAGGAAGTAGCAGACGAAAAGCAGGCAGAACGCCTTGCCCGGCAGCTTGCCTACGATTCGGCTGGCGTACTGGAAGATCGTCTGTCCGGGGAACTGTTGAGACAGCTTGACCACAAGCAGAATGGCGGGAATGACGATGATCCCCCCCAAGAGAACGGCAACCCATGCATCCGGTGACTTGGTCGCGTGCGTGACGCTTCGCGGCATGGTCAATATGCCTGCGCCCAATATCGTATTTATCAGAAAGACAATGGCTTGCGAGGTGGTGATTCGATCGTCGGTACGAATGAACAAGTAGAGACCTCCTCCCAGAGTTACGATTTGCGTTTATCGTCTTGCGTCTTCATCATGGCCGGTCTTCGCTTCATCAAGGCGCGCGGCGCGCGGAAGAAGAGATCCTTCCAGTCCCGGGGACGGAACGGGGATACCGGAGTCAGATAAGGAACGCCGAAGCTTTTTAATTTCGTCAGATGACTGCAGAGCAGCAGGAAAAACAGAATTGTGCCGAACATGCCTAGAAACGCCGCGAATATCATCCCGACAAAACGTAACAGCCGCAGCGTTATGCCTGCGCTGTAGGTCGGAATGGAGAAGGATGAGATGGCCGTGACGGCTACGACAATGACCAGGAACGGGCTGACGAGGCCTGCTTGTACGGCGGCGTCTCCAATAATGAGACCACCGACGATGCCCATCGCCGGGCCGACGGGTTTGGGCAATCGGATGCCGGCTTCCCGAAGAATCTCGATGGAGACCTCCAGGATAAGCACTTCGATTAGCGACGGGAAGGGTACTCCAAGACGAGTCTCAATGATGGACAATGCCAGCTCCGTGGGGATCAGGCCCGGGTGGAACGAGATGAACGAGATGTAGAGCGACGGGGCCATCAGCGCCATAAAAGCGGCGGCAAAACGCAGCATTCGCAGCAAAGAGCTGGGCAGCCAGCGCTCGTAGTAGTCCTCTGGAGATTGCAGCAGCATGCTAAACGTAGCGGGCGCGAGGAGGACGAACGGCGTTCCATCCAACAGTATTGCGATCCGTCCCTCCAGCATGGCGGCGATGACCCGGTCAGGCCTTTCGGTATTTTGGAGCTGTTGGAAGGGACTTAGATAGTTATCCTCGATCAGCTCCTCGATATAACCCGACTCCGCGATAAAGTCGAAGTCCATTTTCTGAATGCGGGCCTTAACCTCCTCCAGCAGATCCGGATTGACAATATCCTTGATGTAGGCCAGGGCGAGATCCTTCTGTAGCCGCGTGCCCACCCGAAAGGTCTTGATTTCCAACTGGTCGCTGAGGCCTTGCCGACGCAGCATCGACGTATTCACGCTCAGCATCTCGGTGAAGCTAAGCCTGGGACCTCGCAGGAGCGCCTCGGACAAGGGCTCCTGAACTGCGCGATTGGTTCCGTCCGGGCACTCGATCAGCAAACCGCTCGGCTGGCCCTCGATCAGCAGCCCGGTATATCCGAAAAGCACCGATCGATTAAAGCTGTCGAGGCTGGGAGCTTCGAGGAGATTGTTAAAGGGAAGTTGATCTTGCAGCCGCTCCGGTTCGGCATACACGTCCGCGCCGGCTTCGAACATAAGAAACTCCATCAACTGAAGGTCGAGCACCCGGTCGTTCTGCATGCCAGTCACGAAGAACAGCGTTGCGCGGACGTTAAGCTTCGCCATACGAAACTCTCGAGAGCATAGATCGCTGTTGCCGCCGATACGCTCGCGAATGGTAGCGAGATCGGTTGCGTAGTCGCCGCTAAATGGCGAGTTGTCGGGTGTCGGGAGGTCGGGATCTTTCTTGTTCTCCGCGGTGTTGGGATTTCGTCCTTTGCCTGCAAGAGAGTAAGTTTTCTTGTAAACGAAACTGGCCGCGATAGGTACGAGGCACGCGATGGCGGCCTGGAGCCATACTTCCCATGTGGGGATATAAGAAATGACGGATGATAGCATGTAGGCCTCCTTTGCCGGGTCTGGAAGTCGAAGTATATGGAGTTTTCCATAATTGGGATTGTTTTAGTCATCCCTTGCCGATTATTTTGTCGAGAGGGGAACCAGGATAGGCATTGTCTTGTCTAATAGAGTAGAGGGGGGCGAGCATGAACATGGATCTCCGGTATATGGCCCATATCGAGTCAATCGACAAGTTGGACTTGGGTCGGCTCATGGACGAATACGGCGACGAGGTTTGGCGGTATGCGTACGCGATGACGCGCAATCGCGAGCTGGCATGCGACATCTCTCAGGAGGTGTTCATTCGCGCTTACCAGAAGTTCCATTCCTTTCGAGGACAATCGTCCATAAAAACCTGGCTGCTGTCGATCACCCGCAACCTCGCCATCAACGAACGGAAGTCTGCCTATCTTCGGCGTATTCTACTGTTCGAGCGGGTGCATCCCGGAGGAGAAGGAGCATCGGCAGAATCGGCTTACCTGGACAAACAGGGGGAGCGGGATCTCTGGACCATCATTATGGGGTTGTCCGTCAAGCTGCGCGAGGCGCTGGTGCTTGATCTGGAGCATGGTCTCCCGATGGCGGAGATGGCGAAGCTGCTGGACGTATCGGAAGGCACCGTCAAGTCTCGGCTGAGCCGGGCCCGCAAGGCGGTAGAGAAGGCGCTGAAGGAGGGGACGGCATGACGATGATGCCGACGATGCCGACGTGGAAGCCGATGCAAGCACTCGATGGTGACAAAAGCGGAAGAGGAGGGATGAACGGTGAATGAACGAAAGCCGGATTGGTACGATACGGCGAGGCGGCAGGGATTGGCAAGGATGTCCGGAGAGGGATTTACGGAGGAGATGAAACGTACGGTGCTTCGGAGCGCGGATGGGGCGTTTGCGTACAAGGGAAAGGGAGCCGGCGGCATCAGGCAGCTGCTGCGGAGGGCGATGTCCGCCGCAGCGATTGGGGCAGCCGCGTTGATTCTGGTCTTGACGCTGCAAGATGGCGGCTGGCGGGTTGGCGACATAAAAGACCAGCGGACTGCCTCGGCTGGTTTGCTGGGAGAGCGCAAGATTAGGACGTCTGGAGGCGAGATCGCCGTCGCGTACGGATTGCTGGAAGGCGAACGGCTTGAGAGAGGAGATGCCATAATGTCGAGTTCGCCGGAGCTGCTGCCGGGACTCGGCAATAGTGCGCACCCCATTGGCAGTCCGGGGAGAAACGCGATCGAGACGTTAACCTATGACGACATTACGCTGCTGGACAGCAAGTCATGGGATGGGGTCGGGACCTTGTTGAGGTATACGATTAATAGTGCCGATCTGCGGCTTCCCGAGCTGCCGGCCGATGAGGAATATTTTGGCTTCACGTACGACGCGTTCACGGGACCGGAGCGTATCTATTCCTGGGGGATGGGACATTCCTTCGACTTCAATCATGAGACGGTGCGGTTGTTCGGCCAGGATATGCTAAAAATATCGGCGCAAGGTCATATCGACGGCATCGGTATAACGACGTGGTACCTGCGGAAGAAAGAAGACGGCCTGGAGACATTCCTCACCTTCCACTATCCCGCCATGCACGAGCGCGATCTGGACGGGGACGGCGTCGAGGAACTGATAGCGGTGTCCGGCAGGGGCAACCAGATCTATGTGCTCAAGGAGCGGAACAACGAGCTGTATTATGCCGGCATTCGCGAGCTGCTCGGGGCGGGTGAAGGGGATGCGGTGTCTTACGACCCGACAACGGGATTATTTGGCTTGTCGTTGTCGGGGGGCGAGAAATCGGCTCAAACAATACGTACTTATCGTTATGCGGAGGGCTCCGACAAGCTGGTCCCGCTTTAGGCGTGAATGCGATGAGGAAAACTCTTTTGGCGCAGGGAACGGTTATGATATCATCTAGGCAATGATTACATTTTTGTCTTGTCCAAGGAGGAAGCAGCATGTCGAATACGCTTGGTAAGCCGCCCGTCGTACGCGCGGAGATGTTGATTCGCAGGCCTGTGCAAGAGGTGTTTCGGGCTTTCGTCGATCCCGAAGTGACGTCCAAGTTCTGGTTCACGAAAGGCAGCGGCAAGCTGGAGAGCGGCGCCAAAGTGCGCTGGGATTGGGAGATGTATGGCGTCGGGGCGGATATCGACGTCCTTGCCGTTGAGCAGAACAGCCGCATCGTCATCGATTGGGGAACCCGCGTGGAGTGGACGTTCGTTGCACGGGGCGAGAGCGAGACGTTTGTCACGATCGTCAACGACGGCTTCGAAGGGACGGCGGACGAGCTGCTGGAGCAGGCGATGGATTCTACGCAAGGCTTTACGTTCGTATTGTCGGGATTGAAGGCGTATCTCGAGCATGGCATACAGCTCAATCTAGTAGCCGACAAATCGCCCGACGCGAATATCATAAACGACTGACACTGGATGCGATAGGCGTCCTGATGCCTCTTCTCTCCGAGTTGCTCGGAGGGAGGAGGCTTTTTTTCAATGATAGGAAAGGGTGGAAGTGATGCTGGACATGATCGAGTACGACTGAAGCAGGCGTCAAATTGGTGTAGTTGCTCTGAGAGAGCTGCCACATTAGGACAGCCGAATTCGACTGTCTTAGGCCCCTGGTCAGGTGCTCGTCCGAACGGATAGGGCCTGCGAAGCAAATGCGGCCTTGCAGAAACCGCTGATCGGAGAAATCCTTCCTACAAACGTTCTGTATCGACATTATTTCATGAAAAAACATTAATGGACCTACATGACCTCCGCTAGATGTAAGGCCAGGGCCCAGTATGGCAAAGTATGACTAAGGATTGCCGAACGGCGGCAGCCAGGCCAATGGACAACTGTACGCGGAGGCGCCTAACGGGCGCGATATTTATATTCCTGAGGAGGATAACGGTCATGAACTATCATTTCTTCGTAGGCAACGATAATGGGAACAGCGAGCATGATCTGATCGTGGACGGGCGCTTGATCATGCAGCCGAACGTCAATTGCAGGGTGGACGGGCTTCCATGGCGGGAGGAGCAGGCGCCGGAGAGCTTCGTGAAGGGGCTGCAGGAGCAGCTTGTGGTGACGATCGATTCGCCGGCCGTGAGGCCTGGCATGTATTATATCGGCAAGTTCGCGCTGGAGAGCGGCGAGGTGATCGACAATATTCAGATCGGCATCGATATGAAAAGCGACATGGACCTGCCCATTGTCAATACGCTCGCTCAAATCGCTGCGGTTGCCGTGCAAAGGGCTTATGAGGAGAGCGGCTCCATTATGGAGCCTCTAGAGGTGGAGGTCGATATGGCGACGGCGCTGCCGGTGACGCAGCATACGGATGAGTCTGCGGCGAGATTCGAGCGGCGGTTCATGTCGGGGGTCCATCATGTAACGGTGCATCTCGGTACTCACCGCGTATCGGTCAAGCTAAGTTTCCCGTTTGTAAAGGTGGTGCCGGAGGCGACGCCGGTCATCTTTACGCTGCAGAAGGATGCGGAGGGAAATTGGCGGCAGGGAGAGCTGTTTGACCACTTCTCGGAATCGTACGGGATGGAAAACAAGTTTAACGGAAGCTACTTCAAGGACAAAAAAATACTGCACATTGATATCGGGGACGGATCCACGGAATACCCCATTACCGAAGGGAACAAGTTCCTTCGTCAATTCGTGCATGGCAGCCATCACGGCGCCGGCTATGCCATCGAGGAGGCGCTGCCGGAGTTTAACCGGCAGATCCATCTGCCCGATAGTCCGCGACAATTTTTCAGCGACGTGCTCAAAAATCCGAAGCATAAGTACCATGCAAGAGCCTTGAACACGCTGAAGCGGCCGCTGGAGAGCCAGGTGAAGCAAATCGTGCAGCAGGCAAAACGCCAGCTGACCAAGGCGCGCAACGAAGTTGATCTGATCTGCGTCTACGGCGGCGGCAGCATACTGATGCGGACCGTGCTGTATCCGTATCTTAAGGAGCTGTGCGACGAACGGGAAATTCTGCTGCTGTACGTGCCATCCGACTATGCGGTCAAGATGAACGCGATGGGTCTCGACGCTTTTGTCCGGGGCAAAATCTACGAGGCGCTTAAGCAGAAGATGGTCCAGCCGGCATAGGCGGGGAGGAAAGGCGGGCGACGCCAACATAAGGGACAGGCAGGTGCAGCATAATGAAAAAGACCAAGCAGCCGGGCGACAATATTAGCTTGAAGACGCGCAAAAACGAAAATGCATTCGTCATGGCCTGGCTCAACGCGCAGAGCAATCTGATGGACTCGCTGCGTTATCTGGTAGAGAGGGAGGTCGCAGCGAACGGAGTTCGCAATCTGCAGACCTGCGTCCCTGTGGAACGGAAGGGATTGCAAGGCGTGGAGTCAGGGGCGGCACATGATACCCAGCATAATGCGGCATGGCGGGAAACATCGACGGCGCGTGCAATGATGGATGAAGGCGCGGTAGATGACGCGCGGAAACGTGCTGCGCCAAGCGCCGGCGAACAGGCAGATCGTATACGTTGGCCGATAGAGTCTGATTCCGGCGAAGCCGCGATTATGCGGTACCTGGCAATGTCGGGTGCCAGCGACGAGGCAATTCAGGCCGCCTTCATCGCAGCGCGTCAGTTGGGTGCCGCGTCGGCAGCGGATGAATCGCCGGCTAATGCGGCGGAAGAAGAAGTGGACGAAGAAGATGTCGAGGCTTGGAGCTGAGGGAGGAGCGGTAGCGCTTGGCGGGCATCCGCCTCGCTGCATTCCTGCAAAAGCAGATGGTCAAAAAGGTTGGACGAAAAACCTTGTGTTTTCTCGTCCAACCTTTTTATTTTTGGGACTTATTGAACGCATCGATCCACCTTAGGATAGGGACGACAGGAGAAAATTGACTCGCCAGTGCTGGAAAAACGGAACGTAGAGAAAAGTGAGTGAGGGGCAGGGTAGAGAGATGGTCGCCCCGCCCGCTGAAAAACGGACTCTGAGAAACATGGAGCAGACAGAAGTCAGTAGCTCGAAACATTCGCATAGCCTTGCATCGCATAGCTTCGCACAGCTACGCAGCTTCGCATAGCCTTGCATTGCTTCGTATAGCTTGCATAGCTTGGATAGCTTCACATAGCTTCGCTTGCGCAGCCTTGCTTCACATTGCTTCGCGCCTCAACGCACCCTATTGCAGTACTTAGTAACACTAAAAACCTTGTATAATCATAACGATTTAGTATTACTGGACAACACTTGGTCATACTAGGAGGCTCTTTGTAATACTCAACATTTTCATCCGAAATTCATCAGGAAGCCTCATGTGTCCTTAAATCATCAACAAAAATAGTTCGTATTATGAAGTAATACAAAGTTATGTGGGAAACAATGAAATTTGTTTATTGCACTACTTGGTGATATTCCACAACATTTCATAATATTGCATCACACCCGTTGACCCATGTAAGAGCTCGTAACAATATTTTTCTTCAAGGATGACAACTAGTTGGCTAGGCGCTAGGCATAGAAAGAGCAGTTGGGTATGCACTGCTTTTACATGATGATGGTCCCCATATTACCCTCAGATGAACCCGTTATTCGTGGCCAGCGGTCTGACGTCTGAAGAAACATATAACCTCTTTTCCGAAGCAGCCAATCATTATGGTTTAATGGGAAAAACGCCCTCTAACACGGATTCATAATTCTGATTAAAGTAATTAATAGGAAAACCTCCCTATAAATACGGCGAATAGACCCAATGTGAGTTGAATGATGTTGATTAATGGGAGGAAATCCTTTTAAACTATGAAATATTACGAAATCTAGTGAATTAGAGGGAGGAAATCCTCCTATTTTCTCGTGTTAACCGTTACACGAGCGCGGCCCGAAGCGGAACCGTAAATTACATCTCCCAAGCACCGGTCCAAGCACCAACCCATGCACCAACCCAAGAACCAACCCAAGCACCAACCCAAGCACCAACCCAAGCACCAACCCAAGCACCAACCCAAGCACCAAGCATCATCCCAAATAGCTTCTCAAGTACCCCCCAAGTCCCTCAGTAAGCCCAAAATGGGGCACCCATACACCAGCCGTGCGCTTACAAAAAATAATTTACAGCATGAGGCGCAAGCTCATATCGCACGATTCGCTGCTTAGCTCCGCTATACGCTGGGATCAGCCAGCCATCGGTTGAAAGACTTCGCAGCATTCGCAGCGCCGACTTGTTATCGATTTCAAAGTGTCGAGCGACATCAATAGGTCTGATCGGTGCCGGCGACTGCATAGCCAATCGCAGGACCTCCTTCTCGGCCAGAAGCGTTCGGGAGACCGGGACTTGTCCCGTCTCATATTGGCCGATAAGCAAACGCAGCAAAGTCAGGCATAAGTCAGGCCGCTGCTCCACATCGTCGTATGAGAACGAGATAACCTGATAGCCCATGGCTCTTAAGAACGTTTCACGATTCAGTTCGTTGCAGAATTTCCGCCGATCCATGTCCTGAACATGGGTGGCGTATCCCTTAATTTCAATGATTAGTTTGATGAAGCCGGGCAGCCAAGCAAAATCGGCAAAATAGGATCGTCCTCGCCAATCCGGAACCTCGTACTCAGGATGCAGATGTTCGAAATGGCCGCGAAGCAGCCACCAAACTTGACGCAGAAACAGGGTCTCGGCATGCCGATGCCCCCTTTCTAGTCTGTCACGTCTTTCGCCGGACCTAGCAGACAGGTGCTGTTTGACAAATTGTGCATGTGCTTGGTCGAAATTCATAGGCGCACCGCCTCCCGTGGAAAATAAAAAAACGCCCCGTAAGCCGTCAAAGGCTGGTACGGGACGTTCTTCGTCTCTACACAGCATCGTAAAACAATTAGCTGCCGATGTCTAGAGGGCAAAACGTTGTTATCGAACTGTGAAAGGTTGCGGCACACACCAGAAAGCGAGGAGCATAACCGCACCTAAGTAGAAATGTGGTACACTACTAGGAGTGCGTCGACCGAAATGGCCGAGAGCAGTGGTAAAGTAGTACAGAGAGGACACAGCCGGCTAGTCGGGCGTGATTATAGAGCAGAAAGAGGAGATCGCGGCAATGACCAAAGAAGAATTGATTCTTACGGCGGAAGGCTTAAAGAAGATTGAAGACGAGCTAGAGGAGCTTAAGACGGTCAAACGCAAGGAGCTGTCACAGCGTCTAAAAGTAGCCATCAGCTATGGCGATCTGAAGGAGAACAGCGAGTACCATTCCGCCAAGGACGATCAGGCGTTTATGGAGACGCGCATCCTGCAGCTCGAGAGAATGCTGAAAGTTGCGCGAGTAGTCGATGCGGGAAGCATCGCGCTGGATAAAGTCAGCGTAGGTTCGATCGTTACGTTAAACGATATCGAATTCAACGAGAAGATTGAATACCAAGTGGTGGGGCCTGCGGAAGCGGATGTCGCGGACAACAAAATTTCGTACGAAAGTCCGCTGGGACAAGAGTTGATGGGCAAGAAGGTCGGCGATATCATCAACGTCAACGCGCCGGTGGGCATTATTCGGTATGAGCTGCTGGAGATCAAAGTTAACTAATTTTTCGAATGTACAGCCAATGCTTAATTTATCGCTTTCTGGGCATGTTATAGCTAATCGACAGTACCCAGCGAAGGAGCGATATATAATGGCGAGAAGAAGAAAGTATGCCGTGCCCGGAGCCGAGCAAGGAATGGCGGCATTCAAGGCGGAAGTGATGAAGCGGGAAGGCTACCAGGTGGACCCGAATCGGCCGGACAACGTGAAGTTTGAGGTGGCCAAGGAGTTAGGCGTCCCGCTTAAGCCGAACGGCAACGGAAATTTGACGACCGAGGAAGCCGGACATATCGGCGGGCGGATCGGGGGCTCCATGGTGAAAGAGCTTATACGCCTCGCCCAGGATCAGTTAGCCAAGGGAGATCCCAATCATTAGGAGAGCCAAGAGAACATACATGGTGCACGAAGCAGCCGGAGTCGTCTCGGATGATTTCCGGCTTTTTTGTGTCCAAAGTTCAGTAATGATTTTCATTCTCATATATTTGTGGTACGATTCCTTTAAGAGAAATCCTAATTAAGGAGTTATGCCCAATGACAATAGATGCAGAAGCGGTATACGACGTAACCGTGATCGGCGGCGGGCCGGCCGGCTTGTATGCCTCGTTCTACGCGGGACTGCGCGAGATGAAAGTGAAAATTATCGAGTTCCAGCCGTTCCTGGGCGGCAAGGTTCATGTTTACCCGGAGAAAATGATCTGGGACATCGGCGGTCTGACGCCTGTTACCGGCGAGCAGCTGATTGACCAGCTCGTTCAGCAAGGCCTAACGTTCTCGCCGGCAGTCGTCACCGGGGAGAAAGTAACGACCATCTCCAAGAACGAAGAAGAACTGTTCGTTCTGCATACTTCCTCCGGCGCCGAGCACTATTCGCGAACTGTCATTCTGGCTGTGGGGGGCGGCATCCTTAAGCCGACCAAGCTGGATATCGAAGGCGCGGACCGCTTCGAGGTCACCAATCTGCATTACACGGTCAAGTCGCTCGGACGGTTTAGAGACAAGGTTGTTCTTATCTCCGGCGGCGGAAACGCGGCGATTGATTGGGCCAACGAGTTGGAGCCGATCGCCAAGAAGGTGTATTTGACGTACCGGAAGGAAGTTCTGAAGGGCCATGAGGCGGAAGTGTCGAAGCTCAAGAGAAGCTCTGCCGAGGTTCTGCTCAATTCGTCGATCGGCAAGCTGATCGCGGTGCCGGGTCAGGAAGCCATAGGCTCGGTCATGATCAACAACCACGAAGACGACTCCGAGATGGAGCTCGCGGTCGACGAGGTCATTATCAACCACGGCTTCGAGCGCGACTCCGACCTGCTGGAGAAGAGCGAAGTGAAAATCAAGATGCACGAGGCGTGGGGCATCGCGGGTTCTTCTTCCAGCGAAACGTCCGTGCCGGGTCTATATGCCGCGGGCGACATCCTGGCGCACGACGGCAAGCTTCACCTGATCGCGGGAGCGTTCCACGATGCGGCCAATGCCGTCAACAAGGCAAAGCAGTTCATCACGCCGGAAGCCAATGCCTACGGCATGGTGTCTTCCCATAACGATGTTTTCGCCGAGCGCAATCAGGAATTAAAGAAGGCCATGTACGCGGCCAAGTAATCGAAACCATCCCCGTGAACGGGAAACCCCATATAGAAGAAGCGTATCCGTGTCGGGCGGTGCGCTTCTTTTTTATTGCTTGGGAAATGATGCAACGTGTCAGATGGGGATTGCGAACGGAAAGATGAGCATTACCTGGCGAAGGTAGAGGTTGAGAATCTAACGGACAAGAGCGACTCTATTTGCTTGTTTATCTCCATAATCAAATTGTAACGGACAGGAGCGCCTCTATTTGTCCTAAATATGGAGGAAAGCTGCTCAGACGGTGGGAATAGCGTCGCGTGTGTCTGTTAGATTTCAGAGTCACGTTATAATCGAGGATTAGCGTCTCACCTGTCCGTTAGAAAGGAGAAGCGGAGCGGTTGCTCCCCGGGTGCCCCTTTTCTATAATGGATGTACTTATCTGCGTAAGAAGGAGGAGCGTTCCATGGGACCCGTGCGGCAACCGTTGCAACTAGATCGAGACAAGCTGGAAGCGTCCTTCCGCGGAAGAAGCGTGGCGCTGCTGCCCAAGGAGTTCGCGCTGCTGGACTTTCTATGCCGCCACGAAAGCCGGTCATTCAGCCGCGAACAGCTGCTGGATGCGCTGTGGACGATGGAAGCGCCCGTGGACCGAACGGTCGACGACCATATTTACCGGCTACGGAAGAAGCTCGCGCTCTGGGAGACGGAGCTCGGCATCGAGACGGTGCGAAGCGTGGGTTATAAGTTCGTCTATAAGAAGCGGGAGGCATCGGTCAATCCGCTGCTGGGGCTTCCCGCATTCAACGAAGACATGCGCGGCGTCGCCGGTACTTACCTGCGATATGGTCGCGGGGACGCGCTGCTTGCCCTATACAAGAAGAGGGAGATGTTCGGCTTCGACGTAGACCCCGGCTTCGGCTTGCTGATCCGCGCGATGGAGGGCGATGTCCGGTTCGCGGTGGATCCCGAGGCCGCTTCGTTGAAGGATCGGGCGTTCCTGCTTCTGTATCTGCATCAATACGTCGATCCCGGGAGCAATCGTCCCTTTATCGAAGCGGCGCTGCGCGATCGAACGCTGCCGCCGGTATGGCAGAACGAGCTGGAGACGATGACGATCATTCATCTGCTGTTGGAATGGGAGGAATACGAGGAGGCGCTGTTGCGTCTGGAGGACCGGATCTCGGAGGCGCGAGAGCGCGGCTGGGAAGGATTGTTTCCCTATTACGCCAATCTGAGGTTGGCATACGCCCTGCATGCGGAAGAGGATCAGGATCGGCGGCTTGCTCTTCAACAGGCCGAGGAGGAGCTGCGCAAGTACCCATACAGGCGGGAGGAAGGGCAGTTTCTTCTGCTCAAAGGACTGTTCGTCTATTCTTCCGATCCCGCCGGCGGCCAGGCGAACATGGAACAAGGCGTAGCCGTGCTGGGACAGTCGCAATTCGTCCTACACCTTCTGCACGGGCTGCACACGATTCTAGAATTCGCCAGGCAGAGAAGCTGGGACGGAGTGCGCCGCCGTTTCGAGGGGGATTGGCAGCGGCTCATACGCTCGATTGGGCTCGACGAGATCCAAGACGAGATGAGGCGCCAGCTGGGCGAATATTTTGACGAAGAGGCGGTTCTCTGATCTCCTTCTGACAATAGCCGGTTAAGGTAGTGGAAACGTTATGGATGGAGGAATTTCGTCATGAAAGTTTCCGCTCCGGGAGCCGCGCGCATGTGGCAGCCGTTGAGAGAACGAGGGTTTCGCAGGTTATGGACGGGCCAAACCTTGTCCGACTTGGCGAATTGGCTGGATTTTGTCGCGATCAGTACGCTGATCGTGTACGCATGGGGGCACGGCCCCGCGGAGATGGCGCTCTACTCGGCATGCGTCGGGCTCCCGTGGGTCGTCATCGGCCCATGGGCAAGCGTCAGGCTTCGAAGATTCCGCGGCAAAACGATATTGATCCTATGCGACGCGCTGCGCGCCGTCATCGTATTCGCGATGGTATGGGCCGATTCGCTGCCCGTATTGCTTGTGCTCGTGTTCCTTAAGATGAGCGTCAGCTCCGTCTTCGATCCCGTCCGGCAGCAAGCCGTGAAAGGGCTAGTAGGAGCCGAACGGCTGGCGCAGGCGACTTCGCTTAGCGGCATTTCGGCGAATTTGACCAAGATCGTCGGACCGATGCTGGGCGGGATATCCGCGCTGTGGCTGGGGCAAGCCGCGCCGTTCGTTATAGGCGCCTCCTTGTATGCTTTATCTGCCGCCGCGCTTGCAGGATTGCCGCGGTGGGGAACGGAAGCGGGAAGGGCGGAACGCGGCAAAGGCGGAGCTCTGCGTCAAGCGATAACGCATATGAAGGGAAGACCGCTGCTCCGGGCCGGCATGATCTATATGGGGCTGACGTATGCGCTCATCTTCGTGTACGACAATCTGTTTGCCGTGCTTGCGAAAGACGCCGGGCTGCGGGAGGAAGGCTTCGCGCTGCTGATCGGCTGCGTGGGCGCCGGAAGCGTAGCAGGGGCGATCGCCGCCGGTTATTGGGACGGCTGGCGCCATCGGCCCATCGTCCGCATGGCGCAGGCTGGCCTGCTATCCGGTTTGGTGCTCGCGTTGGCGGGCCTGTCGGGACTTGGCTGGCTTCCGGCGAATCTCCCGGGTTGGCTGCTGGGGGCCGCGCTCATCGGCTACTGCGGAGCGCAATCCGCCGTTCCGTTCGGCTATCTCATGCAGACGGAGACGACGGAGGACACCATCGCTCCCATGTCGTCGCTGGCATCAGCCGTTCAGACGAGCTCCATGCTGATCGCTCCCTTTATCGGCGCAGCGGCAGCGGCATACTGGAGTCCGGGAGGCGTATTCCTAAGCGGCCGGCTTCGTTATGCTGACCGTTGGCGGAATCGTCTGGACAAGGGGTGCCGCTCCCGGGGGAAAGTCGGCTTTTTCCGCAACGGAAGCACGGGAAAAGCGTTTAACTTTGTAGCAAGCATATCGGCAAGGTCAAGGCCAAGGGAAGGGACTGGGCGAAAATGAGGAAGGTCAGAAGTTATTTAGAGACATTGGATGTGCATACCGGACAGCGTACCGTGCTGGCCGCGTTCGATAGGCGCATTGAGGCGCCGAATTGGACGAGAGAAGGAAAGCTGATCTATAACAGCGAAGGAAAGCTTTATGCCTTCGATCTGGAAACGGGCGTCAGCGAAGAGATCCCGTCCGGCTTCGCCAACCGGTGCAATAACGATCACGTGCTCTCTCCGGATCATACGGAGATCGCGGTCAGCCACCATACGGCGGAGGACGGAAAGTCCCGTGTCTACGTATTTCCTTTGGCAGGAGGAGAGCCGGTCCTGGTGACAGAGGAGGGGCCTAGCTATCTGCATGGCTGGTCGCCGGACGGAAGCACGCTGGCTTACTGTGCCGAGCGAAATGGGCAGTACGATATCTACACCATTCCGGTATCGGGCGGCCGGGAGAAGCAATTGACCGACTCGCCGGGATTAAACGACGGGCCGGAATATTCGCCGGACGGCCGACTCATCTGGTTTAACTCCGTTCGCAGCGGTCTGATGCAAATCTGGCGCATGAAGTCCGACGGTTCCGAGCAAACGCAGATGACGTTCGACGAGAGCAACAGTTGGTTCCCGCATGTATCGCCGGACGGAAATACGGTCGTCTACATCGCTTACCGCAAGGGAGATGTGGATCCCGGCGACCACCCACGGAACAAACACGTGGAGTTGCGCGCCATGTCCAGCGAAGGCGGACCGTATCGCGTGCTGGCGGAGCTATTTGGCGGACAGGGAACGATCAACGTCAACTCTTGGTCGCCGGACAGTACCCATTTTGCGTTTGTCAGCTATGAGCTAGTGGACGAATAGACGATAGTCAAGCTGGATAAGATGTGATTGGCGTTAAGTGCCATAATCGCAAACAAAGCCTCCGATTCTGCGAAAGTCCGCAGAATTGGAGGCTTGTCTTGTAGTCGAGGGCGGCCAACGGCGTGTTGGCCCTGTACATGGCCGATCCTTCGATTGTGCATTCCACGAAAAATTACCCTTCGATGCGAGCCAGCTCCTTATGAACGATGGGTGCTACCTTGGTGCCAAGCAGCTCAATGGAGTGAAGAATCTCGCGATGCGGCATCACTCCCACGTCGAGGTGAAGGAAGAACCGGGTGAGACCTAGGTTCTTGCGAAGCAAGACGATTTTTTCGGCCACGAATTCAGGATCGCCGACATACAGCGCTCCGCGCAGCGTACGAGCGGCATCAAACGCCGATCGGTCATAAGCCGGCCAGCCGCGCTCGCGTCCAAGTTTATTCATCTGCGCTTGTGTGGGAGGATAGTAAAGGTCGGCCGCCCCGTCTGTCGTATCGCCAATAAAGCCGTGGGAATGCGACGCGATCTGCAGCTTGCGCGGATCATGTCCGGCCTGTATGGCGGCGCGCTTATACAGATCAACAAGCGGAGCGAAGCGCTCCGGCATTCCGCCGATAATGGCGAAGACGACCGGCAGCCCCAGCATGCCCGCGCGCACGGCAGATTCCGGGCTGCCGCCGGTGGCGATCCAGACGGGAAGCGGATCCTGGACGGCTCGCGGATAGATGCCAAGGTTGTCAAATGCGGGACGGTGGCCTCCGCGCCAGCTTACCTTTTCGGACTTGCGAATCGCGAGAAGCAACTCCAAGTTCTCTTCGAACAGGGAATCGTAGTCGTCCAAGCTGTATCCAAAGAGAGGGAACGACTCGATAAATGAACCGCGGCCCGCCATGATTTCGGCTCTGCCGTTCGACAAGCTGTCAAGCGTGGCGAAGTCTTGATAGACCCGCACGGGGTCGTCCGAGGAGAGGACGGTGACAGCGCTTGTCAGGCGGATATGCTTGGTCGCAGCGGCAGCTGCCGCCAACGTGACGGCGGGGGCAGAGGCTGCATAATCCGATCTATGATGTTCGCCTATGCCGTATACGTCGAGACCGACCTGATCGGCAAGCACGATTTCCTCCACTGCGTTGCGCAGCCGTGCGGCATGGCTATCCGGGCCATTTGTTGCTTCCAAGAACGTGCTGATGCCGATCTCCATTTTTTTTTCTATAGTCATTGGATAAGCCTCCTTGTTGTGTTGTAGTAACAGTACTTCCTTATCAGTTTACTATATAATATAATGTCTCTCAACAATAGTAAGTAAAACATCCTAAGTTCGGTTTTTGTATTGCGGGATGCGGATCCCTCTGCTATATTTTGATCAATCGACTGCTGGTCGTGACTAGCTCGGCAGACTTTTTAGTTTTGGCCGAAGCCTGGTATGGCAGAAGGAGAAGGGGGTGCCGGCATGGGTGCGATTGCATTAAGGGGTCATCATTTGCTTTGCCTGCTGGGTTATCGGGGCAAAGGGTATTCGGACGGATTCTGCGCCAACATGACCGGGATTTACGAGACGCTGCGGCTCCATCCGGAGACCGTGATTGAAGTGATCGACGGTCCTGACGATATATGCCGGGCGTTCCCGAGCGACCAGCCTTCCCATTGCCGCAATGATTCCGTGTACCGCAAGGATCGCGATATTTTGGCACAGGTGGGGCTTGCGATCGGCAGTCGCTCCAGTTGGAGCGGCGTGTTATCCAGGGTGGCGAGCAACGTGGGGCCGGACGATATTCGGACATTATGTTCGGACTGCCGCTGGGAGCCATATGGACTGTGCAAGGAGGGCGTGGCGCATATCCATGGCGTGCAAGAGTTGCGTCCGCTGCCGGAGGGCGAAAATAAAGGAGGGGCAAAATGAACATACGATTAGATGTGCGGGGTGATTCCCGCGTCGCGATTATCGAGAGCGAAGGAGTAGTCGTGAGCGACGTGCAGGACGCGCTGGACTTGATGGCTACAGTGAGCTACGAAACGGACGGCTGCAACAAGCTGTTGATCCGCAAGGAGGCCGTGAGCGAACATTTTTTTGAGCTGAAGACGAAGCTCGCGGGCGACATCCTCCAGAAATACGTGAATTATGGGGTCAAGCTTGCCATTATCGGCGAATACGGCGGATACGACAGCAACAGCCTGAAGGACTTCATCTACGAATCGAACCAAGGCAAGCAGGTGTTCTTTTTGCCGGACGAGCAGGCTGGATTGGATGCGCTTCATGGGATGCAGGTCAAATGATTAATCAGGCAGGAATTTTGTGAAGGCGGGAATTTTTTAAAATTATGAACCATCCGCAGCGGGCCGGAGGGTTCTTTTTTTCTACGACGGCACAATCATCTAACATGATTTCCTATCTTTTGCCGAAGGTATTAAGCTAAAGAGCGGAGCGGCTGAATTATTTTATCGTAAACAGCAAGGTGAAGAAGGGAAAAGTGTTCGTAATAGAGAATATCAAGTATCCATGGGACTAAATGGTGATAGTTCCAAATTATAAAATTGTGGAGGATGAATGCAGCCCGTGCTAATTCGGAGAATGCAAAGGATGAGGATCTTATTTTTAATTATGGCCATGGGATTGTCATTGATTGGAAATATGGGAAGCGCCGGCATAGCGCATGCTTACCAAGAGACGATTCAAGGGGCAGGCACACTGCAGACAGAGCTGCCGCAACCGGCTGCAACTCCAACGTATACCTTAACGTTGGATGGTAGCTTGACGGACTGGGTATATGATGAACAAGCAAGTGCCATCTATGCGATTTCCTCGGAGACCAACAAGCTGTACTTCATCCATGCGGACACGCTAACCATTGCGAATACAGTGTCTATTGGAAGCATGCCATCCGACATCGAGCAATACGGCGATCAATTGTTTATCGCCCTATCAGGGGCAACTGGCATCCAGGTCGTTCAAGCAAGTACCGGCGAGAAGAAGGAACTGTTAGCGACAACAGGTCAACCCAAACGACTGACGGTTACGAAAGACCTGGTACTGTATTCGACGGCGGATGACAAGTTGTACCGTCTGGATCAAAACACTAGAGCCAGCAATCTGGTTTATTCCAGAACCTTTATCGGCAGAGCTGTACTAAAAGCCAATGAGGCTGCAAAGCTGGTGTATGTAGGCGAACAAGGCTCAACCGGATCGGATCTTTATGCAATCCACTATGAGACTAATCAATTAGTGGACAACAGCACTTATGATGGGAATTACGGCTTCGGATTTCCGTCGCCATACGTCGGTTTCGATGGAACGGATGTCTTCTTCGGAGGATCTCGGCTAAATGGGACTAGCTTAGCTCAGATTCATGGGGCATATCCTAGGTTTAAGGATTTTTTACACCTCGATTCCAAGCTGATGGATATGAACGCCTCTGTTGTAGCGACTAGTGAGGGCATAATCGACAAGCAACAATACACGCCATTGGTTACTTTCCCATATGATGCGCTTAAAGTGCTTTTGGGCACAGGCGGCCGCACCTTTCTGCAACCGGGTACTCATACCTCCAACATAATCGAGGCTTATGACTTTAATTTGCTTGCAATGAAGCCCACATTAGAGTTTATGGCAGGGCCGGGAGGATCCGTGGTCAGTAATTATGCAATCGACAGCTGGACTACAAGCGATTCGGATCCGAATATTTATCTAGTTTCCTCATACACAAATGAGCTGGCAGTATTGAGGAAAGCGGACTTTTCGCTCCAGCACAAGCGTTACGTGGGATCCAAGCCAACGGATATTTCATTGCTGAATGGGAAGCTGTATATCGCGTTACGAGGGGAAACTCATATCGGCATCATCGACGTTAATGATATCCAAAGCAATGTGGAGCGAGTTTTAATCGACTCCAACCCTGATCGGGTCATTCCATCCAAGGGACATATTTTTTATTGGGGACAGGATACATTCCGGGAATTTCACGCAACTAACGGCACCAGAGATGTGGCGGTAGGCGATCTAAGGGCTTACGATGGAGCTGCTTATTACGAATCGGTCTCAGATGTGCTTTATATCGCGGAGGACGGTGAGATCCAAAAAATAGATCCCTATACTTTGACCGTGTTATCATCGGTAACCGTGACCGGGCTGAATTGCAACTCCCGCATGCTAATAAGTGGCGACAGCATGTACTATTGCAATAAGAAGGCAAGTCTTTCCGATCCAGGTTCGATTGCTGGCACATACCCGGAAACGATCACCCACGTATTTGGAGATAATGTCTTCAGCGCGACTGCTATCTATGATAAGGAAACTTTCACCAAGACGGCAGGACTGCCGTTTGCCATAAGGGAGGTCTTTCAAGATGGCGACGGAACGTTGTACGTATCCAACGAGAAACAGCTGTACAAGTTCCGGGGCGTAGAAGGCATGAACGAATATATTCGGTCGATGATGACTCCGGCCCTGCTCGAGGTCGTCGATCTTGGAGAACTGCCGAATCAGGTTACGGGAATCGCGATCCTCCATCCGGCAGAGGATGATAATCATCTTAACGGCTACAGCCTCTTCTACCTGGATGCTGACAAAAACAAAATCTCCCCCGTCCAGACATGGAGCGAATACGACCCAGACTATGACATCTACGTGTATAATCTCAACATCACGAATATTCCTGGGAATGCTGTATATATAGGAGCTTTCTCTAGTCCCAAAAACCAGTCTCTGACGGATATTCCGCCAGCAACTGCATTGATTTGGGACGTCCCGGCCTATTTCGCCAGCGAATTTTCGTTCACAGCGGGCTCTGCCAGCAGTGGAAGCGTGAAGGGGACGGTCAGCTGGAAGCCTGGCGCGGAATATGCCAATACGACCTACAAGCTTTGGTTCTATGGCAACGAGGGGACGATTGGAGAAAGTCTGGCCACAAGGGCAGGCGGCCAAACTTCGTATGTCTACGAACTCCCGTTAACCGCTCTCCCTGACGGCGCCATGGGCCTGGCTTTAACGCAAGAACGCGAGGGGTCCAGCGCTTATTATTATCAGATTATCATCTTCGACGGTTATACAACGCCGAACATTGAAACTAGAGATATAATGATTACGAAAAATGCCAGCGCTGATGATGAGGTACGGGTCACTAATGTTAATCCCGGTGACAAGATTAGCGTATACACGGACGGAGGATATTTACTTGGAGAGACGGTTGTGCCAAGCGGAAGCCATACGGTAGCTTTGAAGATTTACAATATCGGTAATCCCGGACAAAAATTGATCGTAACTAAAACATCTCCCGGCAAATATGAAAGCGATGGTACCGTTGTAATTGTTCCCCAGTCGAATGGAGGTGGCGGCGGGGGGATCCCGATTCCGAACCCAGGAGGTGGCGGTGGCGGCAACGGGGGGATTCTTCCTCCTTCGGGAGGTTCGGGCCTGCCGTCCCCTAAAGAGCCGACAGACGAGGCGGAGCAAACTTTACTGGAGGCAGAGATTGAGCAGATTAATGGCGAACGGATTGGGAGAGTTGCGATCGCGAATGATGAACTGACGTCCCAAACAGAGACGAATTCCTTCGCTGAGGATCGCACGATTCGTTTGGAGACCGGCAGCGAGGAAACGATTATCGTATTCGAGCTTACGGGCAGCGGCGTTCGGAATCTGTTAAAGACAAGTCGGGACACGCGTCTTGAGTTCACGACGCCCTCGGGCTCCTTCATCATTCGCGCAGAGGAATTGCAGGATGCGGTAGAGGGAGCCGGCCAAGCGGAGCGCTTCGAGATTAGGCTGGAGCGTGTGGAATCCAAGAATGAATTGGAGGAGGCGTTAACGCTAGGAACCGAACTCCTCGGAGTGCCGGTCGCCTTCGAGGCTTATGCTGTAGTGAGCGGTAAAAAACAAGAGTTAAATGACTTTGCTTCCTATGTGGAGCATGTGCTTACTTTTAAAATGGCTAAACCGTCTTATGACTCGCTGGCGGGTCTCATGCTTGCTCAGAATGGCAAGTCTTACGTACCTGTACCAGTCAAATTCGAGTATGCTGATGGTGTGTTAAAGGCTAGCCTATTCCGAAAAGGAAACTCTATCTATGCCGTTGCAAAGAACAGCGTCTCTTTCAACGATTTGCCTAATTCTGCAGCGTACAAAAAAAGCATTCAGTTTCTGGCCAACAAAATGGTGGTAAACGGCTTCCCTGACGGCTCGTTCAAGCCGGACCAGTCCGTTACGCGCGCTGAATTCGCAGCCATGCTGAACCGCGCTTTGGGGCTTCTGCCGTCGACGGCCCCAGCTGAGACCGGCTTCCATGATGTCAAGATGCAAGACTGGTTCGCCGGGAACGTGAACTCAGCGGTTGAAGCTGGTCTAATTCTGGGTTATGAAGACGGCAGCTTCAGGCCCGCTGATACCATTAATCATCAAGAGATGCTTACCATGCTTGTCAGAGCTCTGAACTATGCCGGCCATTCCCTTCCGGCTTCCGCTCCGCTGGACGCGGCGATTCAGGAGCAACTGGAGGACTGGTTTGAGCCCTCCTATTCGAGTGCTCAAGGAGTAGGAATGCTGAAAGGTTCAGGTGACCCGTTTGTTTTCTCCGCTAAAGCAGAAGCGACTAGACAGCAGTGTGCGTTGCTCCTTCATCGCATGCTGAATGATATCTTATTTACGTAACGAACGGAAATAGCTATGGCGAGGCAGCGGTATTGACCGTTTGTCTCGCTTTTTTTTGCGTTTTTTGGCAGCGTATTCGTTCAAAGCGTGGGAGCCCCCGCTTGCCGCAAGGTGGCGGAAGTACTAGCCGAGCGGCGCTATTGCGGTTCGCTTGCAGCCCGTTGTTTTGCAAAAAGAAAGTGGAGTAGAGGCGCCTTCAATCCATGATTGACAATTTGTAAAGATGGCAGTAAGATGAGGTAGAGGTGTTCTTAATTAAGAACAACCGCGCAGAATAGAATTCTTTTTACAGGCTAACGTCGTGTTCTTGAAATATAGGAAAGTATATCATTTTGCCATACTTTCTCTATATTTCTCGTAACGAAACGCGCTTCGCCGTAAAAGGTCGGCGCAGCCGGTTCAACCTGGTTTAGCATCTCATACCCGAGTGGAGGTGTTGTGTTTGGGGAAAAAACAGTGGGTAACGCCAAAGTTGGAAACACTCGACATTAAGATGACTGCGACGGGAAAAGGAAAAGGCAAAGGTAAAGGCGGCTCAGGATCGGGCTCCGGTTCAGGCTCAGGCTCGGGATCGTCGAGCATCGGCTTCGGCAGCTAGGACAGACGTAAAGGCCATATGATTCGATAAGTCCTTATCCCTATCTGTAAGGGGTTTGGGCTTATTCGAACAGATAGAGGTTGTTCAAAAAGTCCAATTTTGATTACGAAGTAACTCTGGAAGTATCTCGACATCGAATCTTGCATTCAGACGGGACTTCCGGTGCTCACGTAGCTTCCACTACGCTCCGCTCCTCAGTCCCTAATCTTCATCCAACCTTCTACAGCGTTTTTGGAAAAAACGCAGCATCGGAAGCATACGCCCATGTACTGAAAATCGGACTTTTTGAACAGGAACAGATAGATGCATTTTGCAATTCTTAATAATGAACAATAACAGAGGAAAATCGGAGGCCTGCCATGATCGAGCAGTGGAAGGGGTACACCTATAAAGCTTTCGGATTACATATTGCCACCGAAATCCCGTTTCCGGGCGCCAAGCCGGCGGAGGACCGATCTCATAGCACCGACGTTTGGGTCGAATGGGGAGATTTGAACGCTTTATGGGAGGAGGTATCTACTCCGGACGACGCGTTCGTCGTACTGGATGACAAAGTACTGTTTCGGATTGGTCAGACGGCCGTCTATTCGGTGGAAGCGGGTACCCGGGTCATCGTTAGCCCCGAAGAAGGCGCGCAATTGGAGCGTATTCGTCTGTTTCTCGACGGTTATTGCATGGCGATTCTGCTGCTGCAGCGAAATATTCTCCCGTTGCACGGCAGCGCTATCGCCAAAAACGGCCTGGCGTATGCGATTGTCGGCAGTTCGGGCGCAGGCAAGTCGACGCTGACGAAGGCTTTGCTCGATCAGGGGTTCTCTTTCGTCAGTGATGACATTATTCCCGTCGTCCTGCCGGACACGGATAACGAGCTGGCGATCGTCTGGCCCGCGCTCCCCGAACAGAAGCTGTGGCAGGAGAGCCTGAGCGAATTAGGGGTCAGCCGGGAGGGACTTCGTGTCGTCTACGAGCGGCAGGCGCATTCGGCCGAATTGGCGGAAGAGATTCGTACGAAATATGCTGTTCCGGTTGCGAGGTTTAGCCATGCCCCGATGCCTCTTGCCGGCATATTCGAGCTCGCGAAGCGGGAAGACGCCACTGAGCTTGTTCCTATAGAAGGAGCGGAGCGACTGCGCACGCTTGCTCTCCACACCTTCCATCGCTCTCTGATCGAACCTATGGGCTTGCTGGAGTGGCATTTCCGGACAATCGCGGGATTGGCAAACCGGACGGACATGATGCTGCTTGGCAGGCAGCGGGATCAATACTCCGCTCCGGCACTTGTCCAGCTAGTGCTCGAAAATCTCCTTATAAAGCGGGAGAACGCGTCATGAGAGGCGATGTTACGCGAGTTGTACACTCCCCCGTTATCGATTGTCTTCGCCTATGAGCCATATTTTCGGTTTTGCAAGGCAAGTCTATCGTTATGCGGGGCCCGTGCTTTGGCTCAATTCGGTCGCGCTGCTGCTCATCGGCCTGCTGCAATCGGTAGGACTTCTGCTCATTCTTCCGCTGATCGCCATTACAGGGCTTATCGAATTCGATTCGGGCAGCATGCCATATGTTGGCTGGCTGTTCCAATGGTTCGAGGATGTGCCCAGGACGCAAAGCTTGACGCTTATTCTTTCGATTTATGTATTTATCACCGTCTGCCAAAGTCTATTCAACCGCCATCAGACGATACTGAACAAAAAAATACAGCAGGGCTTCGTTCGCAAGCTCCGGGAAGATACTTACAAGGGGCTGCTTCGTGCAAACTGGGATTTCTTTATTCGGCACCGGAAGTCGGACATCGTCAAAATCATGACGACGGAGATCGCCCAGGTAAAAAACGGCTTAAGCGCTTATTTTCAATTCGCGTCTTCGCTAATCTTTGCAGCGGTTAAAATCGTTCTTGCGTTTCTGCTTTCTCCGTGGCTAACGGCGGGCATCCTGGCCGCGGGCCTGGCTTTGCTGGTCTGCTCGCGTTATTTTACGCGAAGATCGGAGGAGTTCGGGGAGCAAAATTTACAGCTGTCGAGGGTGTACGTCGCCGGCATTACGGATCACCTGAACGGAATCAAAGATATCAAAAGCAATACGCTGGAGCAGGCGCATGCGGACTGGATGGGCGACGTATGCCGTCAAGCTGAGGATAACGCAGTGGCATTTACGCGGCTTAAGACGAACTCGCAGATGCTTTATAGCGTCGTGTCCTCGGTGCTGCTCGCCGGCGCGGTTTATCTTCTTGTCCACTTGTTCCAGTCGCAACCCGCCCAGCTGCTCCTTGTCGTGTTGTTGTTTTCGCGGTTGTGGCCAGTTGTTGTCCGCATGCAATCCCGATTGGAGAACCTGTCGAACATGATTCCGTCATTCGAAGCGCTGGTGGAGCTTCAGAACGAATGCGAGCGTTCGCGGGAATTGCAAATCGAGAGCTTTAGCAATGTAAGTCCCATCAGGCTGAATGAGGCAATAGAGCTGAACGGAGTCTGGTTTCGTTACGACCTTCGCAAGGAAGCGTATGCGCTGCGAAACGTGGACATTGTCATTCCGGCGCAGGGCATGACAGCTATCGTGGGTCCTTCGGGCGCAGGCAAAACGACGATGGTCGACGTGCTCATGGGGCTAAACCGTCCGGAGAGGGGAGCGGTGCGGCTGGACGGGAAGCCGCTGACGGATGATAATTTGCTGTCATTGCGGCGTTCCGTCAGCTATGTGTCGCAAGAGCCCTTTCTCTTTAGCGCAAGTATTCGCGACAACTTGTTGTTGATGGAGCCGGACGCTTCGGACGACAAGCTTTGGAACGTGTTGGAGCTTGCTTGCGCCGCCGATGTAGTTCGCAGGCTGCCGCAGGGGCTGGATACGGAGATCGGGGATAAAGGCGTTCGGCTCTCCGGTGGCGAGAAGCAGCGTCTGGTGCTGGCGCGGGCTCTGCTGCGGGAACCGTCTGTTTTGATTCTCGACGAGGCGACAAGCGCGCTGGACACGGAAACGGAGCGGAGGGTGCAGGAGACGCTGGAGCGACTGCGAGAACGAATAGCTGTCATCGTTATCGCGCATAGACTATCGACCATTCGGAAAGCGGATCAAGTTATCGTCGTTGACCAAGGAGCGATCGTCCAGAGAGGCCGTTATGCGGAGCTCGCGAGCGACCGCCGCAGCTTGTTCGGCCGTTTGCTGGGCCAACAGGATTTGGTTGCGCAAGGGTGAGCGGCGAGTCCGTTTCCAACACGAGGACAGGTCTGAATGCAATTTGACGACTTTTTATCCGGTTACGGCGGATAAGGAGTCTTCTTTTTTGACCGCTCCTATTGGCGATAAAAACTTCCGATTAAACGCAGGGCACATCCTCGAGCATTGGTGGGGGCGATCGTACGCTTAATCCAGAAATTAACGGAAAAAGCTCCTTTAAATCGCAATGAATCGAGCTATTTGCACGAATTAAAGGGAAAAGTGCCCAATAATCGTATAGGTTTTGAATGAATATAGGGATACGTCCGGAATTTGAGGGATATCCCTCTAAAACCCAGGGAACGGCGAGAATGGAGCAATTAGAGGGCGTTTTTCCCTTTATCCATGAGGAATGGTGACCACCCTGTATAAGAAGCTGTTTTTCTTGGCTTTTGAACGTCCTTGGACAAGGGTGCGCATCTTTTCGTTGACAGCCCGGTTCCGCTGTGTTGCAATCGTAGTATAGTCAATATTACTGTATAGCGGGCGAGCGGGGCTTAAGTTGATCCCCTTTTTTAAGCGCTTACAATTCATGCATCACTCGCGGCCGAATGACTAGAATCTACTGTTTCTACCGCTTTGGCATGCTTGCCGAACGTTATCGCATTCGTGGGCGTATTCTATTTTATAACCGGTCTGCCTGGCGCATCCGCCGCATGGCTGATCGTCATGCTGCTCCAACACTGGCCGGCTCCGACAAGCGCGTTCGTCAGGGACTGGGAGGGCAGGGAGCATTCGGGCTGATCCTGCAGCGATGAAGACACTTTAGCAACATAAGGGGGATAGAACGAAATGGATAAAAAACGTTTGATCACGCTCATCGTCCTCACGGCGATGGTCCATCTGGCGACGTTATCGGTGGACCAGCAATGGCTGCATTGGTTATTTAAGCTACTGCCCATGGCGCTTATCATCGTGCTTGCGGCGGTATCTTCGGGAGACGGGAGAAACGGTTCGGCCTATCGAAAGCTAGTCCTGGCGGGTCTGGTGTTTAGCATCGGCGGAGATACGTTCCTGCTGCTGCCGAACGATCCGTGGTTCGTGTATGGTCTGGGCTCTTTCCTGGTGGGACACCTGTTTTACGTAGCGGCGATGATGACGCGCTGGAGGGGGCGCAGCGAGCTGCAGAACAAGGAAGGGAAGCGGCATGGCATGGCAATCGGATTTACGTCCGGCATTCTGATTGTTGGCTATTCCCTTGTGTTAGGAAGCCGATTTTACGACAGCATGATGACCGACGACAGCCAGAAGGGTCTCTGGATCCCCGTTGTGGTTTATATCGTCGTCATCGGAGCCATGGGCTGGTCGGCCATAATGAGCCGAAGCATGTTGGCCGCGGGCGGGGCGCTGCTATTTATCGCATCGGATTCCTTGTTGGCCTGGAATAAATTCGTAGGCGAATTGCCGTTCGCGGGTGTACTGATCATGGCTACGTATTTCGCGGCGCAGCTGCTTATTGCTTCCAGTATCGAACGTGGGGGGCAGAGGCGGATGTTGCAGCAGGATGCTTCCGCCGCGTCGCATAACGGATAGGTATCACAAGAAAATGAGAAGGACGTAACCAAACCGAGGGTTTGGGAGCGTCCTTTCTCAATTATAGGAAAGTATATGATTTCGCCGTACTTTCCCTATAATTCTCGGAACGAGACACGCCCCGCCTCCAAAGGAAGGCGTAACCGTTTTGCCTTGCACGACGCACTTTAACGCAACCAATGGCTTTGATATTCGTTTAATAACAAGAGACTTGCAAACATGATTATACGAGGAGGGGGATCGGTGAAAAAGTCTGTGTTGTTGTCTGTCGGACTTGGCTGCGCCACCCTTTTGGTTGGCGCCTGTATCATTGTTTTTTTACAACCTAAGGAAATCAAGGTGGACAGAGTTTACGGATCGGGAATAAACATGAACGAATACAGCCTTTCCATTAGCCCGGCGGGTGAAAATATGATCTCCAGCACGCAGGAACAATATAACGAGGTAAGTGACGATTCGGCCATCAATATTTCGTATGCGGTCGTTTACGAGCAAAATAAATGGTTCAATAACGATCGGCGCAGCCTTAAGCTACTTCGATTCGAGAGACCGTTTCCGGTCGACCAAAATGCCAAAGTGCAAAGCTTTTATTACAGGCTGGTGGATGAATCGCTTGACGTGTACGACGATCGCACCGCAGTTTTTACTCGATTGTATGAAAAACGCGAATCCTACAACAATTTATTTGATCTGATACCGCAGTCCATCGTTGTTCCTGGAAATAAAGATATCAAGGAAGCGAGGCAATGGATACAGGAGCACAATCCCCAGTACTTAAATCTGATGGATAAAACGATTATCGATCCATCTGTACTTAGTAGTTGGCAACAGGATGATTACCGCCAAAGCTATAGCGACTTATCTCCGGAAGGACTTTCCCTTGAGGAGATTGTCGAACAAGCATCATGATTCTCCCGCAACAAACAACAGACCTCTTGGCGCGAACCGCCCGAGGTCTGTTGCATGTGTGAAAGATGAGCGCTAAGCGCGAGCTTCGTAACGCTTCACAATCTCAATGATCGTCTTTACGGCGAGCTCCATCGTATCGACGGAGACGTATTCGTAACGGCCGTGGTAATTCTCGCCGCCGGTAAACAGGTTTGGCGTCGGCAGTCCCATAAAGGAGAGCTGAGAGCCGTCGGTGCCTCCGCGGATCGGTTCGACGAGCGGCTTAATGCCTAAGCTCTCCATCGCTTCCCGGGCAATCTCGACGATATGGAATACGGGTTCAATCTTCTCTCCCATGTTGTAGTAACGAACCTTGAGCTCCAGCACAATGCGTTGCTCGCCGTATTTGGCCGCCATGGCTTCTGCCACTCGCGTCATCTCCGCCTTGCGGGCATCGAATTTTTCGCGGTTGTGATCACGGATGAGATAATGCAGGCGCATCTGCTCGACGTCTCCCGCCATATTGTTCAGGTGATAGAAGCCTTCGTAACCTTCCGTATGCTCAGGCACCTCTTGCGGCGGCAGCATGGCATGGAACTCCATCGCCAGCTTCGTTGCGTTGATCATCTTATCCTTGGCAGTGCCGGGATGCACGTTCTTGCCGTTGATCGTCACAATGGCGGAAGCGGCATTGAAGCTCTCGTACTGTAGCTCGCCGAGCGGACCTCCGTCCATCGTATAGGCGTATTCCGCGCCGAATGCCGCTACGTCGAACTTGTGCGCGCCGCGGCCGATCTCTTCGTCCGGCGTAAAGGCGACGCGGATCTTCCCGTGCTTGATCTCGGGATGGGCGATCAGATAGGCCATTGCGGTCATAATTTCGGCCAGTCCCGCTTTATCGTCCGCGCCCAGCAGCGTAGTGCCGTCCGTTGTCATCAGCGTGCTGCCAATATGGCCGGAGAGCGCCGGGAACTCGCGAGATGATAGGACAATGTCTTGCTCCGCATTCAGGACGATGTCGCTGCCGTCGTACGCATCGACGACCTGCGGATTTACATTCGCTCCCGTCATATCGGTAGCCGTGTCGACGTGCGCGAGAAAGCCGATTGTCGGCACTTCCTTGTCGGTATTGGCAGGAAGCGTCGCCATCACGTAGCCATTATCGTCGATCGTGACGTCTGCCATGCCGATGCTCTTTAGTTCTTCCACCAGCATGCGCAACAGCGTCATTTGTCCCGGCGTGGAAGGACAGCTCTCGCTGTTCTCGTCGGATTGCGTATCTACTTGCACGTATGTAGTCAGCCTTGAGATTAGCTCTTGCTTCATGCTCATTCGTTAATCAGCTCCTGTTACCGTTCTTGCTCCAAGTATAATACAAAATGGATTCAAGCCGAAATGCGGCACGGAGAAGCGTTGCATATGAACTGCGATAGCCAATGGCGCTTATTGCCGCGAGCGTTCGGCGAAGACGCGCGTCAGTCGGCATTAACGACCATGCTTCCGTTTTTCGGAGCCCGCAGACTTTTGTTGTTGCGTCATGGCCGGCTTGTTCCAGATCCGCGTGTTCAGATTGAGAAGATCCACAACGTCCAGAATGGATCGAATTTCATTGTAGGTATGAAGAATGCCGTCGTCCTCAAGCTTCTTGATTCCCTTGGCCTCAAAGTAGTCGATACAGTGGATGGCAATCGTCAGCTTTCCGTCGTGCAGGCAGATGGACATCGCGTTTTTGGGATACCGCTTGCGGAGCGCCGCGAGCCTTTCCAACATATCCACAGGCAGCAGATAACGAGCAGTCGTCTCGTCGGTCGTCCAGACGCGGAACATCTTGTCGAATTCGTGGCTGATCGTTTTCATGGAGTCCCCGACATGAGGCATATACCGGCTGATCTTGCCCTTACGCGATACGATGACGGTCGTACCCTCGAAGCTCTTGTGAAAATCCCCGATAAACACCAGCCCTTCGAACAGGGTCGATCTGACCTTGTTCCCGCTGTCGTGATCCCTCTCTTCCTCTTGGGCGTGGATCTCGCATAGCTGGAAGTCGGTTAGTCCCAGCGTTCCTTCGAAATAATCCTCTCCATGAAACAGATTCGCATCTCCCAAATGGGTGAATATAGGTATTTCCATCAGTTTATTTTTCGAAATATGGCCATTCGCTTTGTAGCGGCAGTTGAAGCGCCCTCCTTTGAGCTCGGGGTAGGAGGACTGACTGACCATATTGGCGACCATGGGCGGTACGATCAGCTCCTTGTAAAAGCGGCTGTATCTTTTGTGCGCTTTGCGGAAGGCCTGGCGAATATAGATGGGCGAACAGATGACGATAAGGATACCGAACAGAAAGAGGTAGAAGTAGCCTTCGAATTCTTCGTCGGTTCCGCTGCTGACGGATTCGGAGGCTTCGACAGCGTACCACATGGCAGCGATCCCGATCGCCGCTATGGCAAGCCCGATCGTTATGCCCCAGCCTCGCCAAACGATGCTGCGGTTGCGATGGTGGCGCAGCCGCTCCCATGCATCGAGCGCGGAAATGTTTCTGGTAACCTCTTCATAGGAAGGGAGCATGATCAAGTAGCCTTCTTTCGTTAATAAAGTAGTAGGTCTATGGGTAGAATCATTCGACAATATGAGTAAAATTTCCTTGTTATTCCTCAAAATCCATTCTACAATAGGCCTATATTTAGTCGAATAAGATCATGGGAGGAATATCATGGTTTGGGCTATCATCCTTATTGCTGCAGTCGTCTTATACATCATCGTGAAATACAACAGCCTGCTTGGTATGCGCAACAGAATCAAGGAGACGCAAGGCGCTATCGAAATCTATCTGCAGCAACGTTATGACGCGTTGCTCAAGGTTGCGCATACGGTCGTGGAATATGCCAAATACGAAGAAGGCACGCTCAAGGAAATCGTCCGGCAAAGAGCGGACATCGGGGGGAACAACAACCTTAAGTCCCTGGACGAGCTTAACGGAAAGCTCGGCGGTATCGTGGCGCTTGCCGAAGAATACCCCGCACTGCGGGCCGGCGACAACTATTTGCACTTGCAGCACACCGCCGCCGATCTGGAAGAGAAGCTGTCGGCCGGCCGTCGTACTTACAACGCGAACGTGGTCGCGTTTAATACGGCGATCGCTTCGTTTCCCGCGAATCTGATCTCGGGTTTGTTCGGATTCAAGGAGCAGGGCTTGTTCGAAGTCGAAGAGTCGAAGAAAGCGGATCTCAGCATGAAAGAAGTTCTTCAACGATAGGATCGGCAGGCAACAGAACGCTGCAACCCTGGATCCGGGTTGCGGCGTTTTGTTGATGGTTCAGGAAACACGGGAGATTAGATGAGGGATTGACGACTATATAGATGAACGGGAAGTGGAACATTGGGACTTTTGAGTTTTGTGAGCGGATTAAGCAGCTTTGCCACGCTACATTCTTGGATTATTCAACAAGCGGGTAACTGGAAGGATTACAGAAAGGAAACAAAAATTGATCGCATTGGCCTGGAATTTAGAGAAACCTTTTTAAGCAATCTAAACGATGAATTTACGGAAGAGAAGCTGGATCAGTATATTTCCGGCAACGCATCCCAATTTTCCGTTTCATCGATTTCGGAGTTGTTTTCGAACGACGAACGCGAAAGCGTCATTGAAGATTTTTTTCTTAAAAACCCCAAGCTTCAATTTACGGAAAAAGAGAAAATTGTCTCGATCTTGCATGAGTATCTTGACCGGCTCAACGGCTATATCAATGAAAACCTGACGTTTGATACAAAATTAATTATGAAAACAATCAAGGATGGGCAAAAATCGACTGACGCGAAGCTGGATGCGCTAAAAGAAGAACTGTCGAGGCCAAACGGCTACGCCGATCCGGCGCTTAGCAACGCAATCATAAGCAAATGCAATGCGATTAATTCGTTGATGCTAAAGCATCTGAACATAAATCTGTGGCATACGGATGTGGGTGGCGACTTTATTACAGGGGCAACAATGAAGGATATCGTGTTAAGGCTGAACATGCTTGGATCTCTGATTAACCTCAAGGAACTCAATCGGATATCCGGAGCAGACAGCGATCATGCTATCGAAGCATTGTTCCTTATGGTAAGGAAATTGGCCCCGGATTTGTCTGTTGCATTAAATGAATTTTATAACAAGCAGATTCTACCTACTCTCGCATGCATAAAGGGGTATCTGGCGAAAGATGTGCCGTATTATATATCACTTGGCGCATTGGGATTGTTTAACGACAATTCCGAAGAGAGCATATACGGATGTATCATGTATAACCTCTCTTCCTTTATGTCGCTATCGCTCGGCGTTCTGGACGAATTATGGAAAGACAGAGATTACGAGAAGATGGACAGAGAAGTCAGCGATGAGATGCATCGTTATCTGCGTCGCCATATCGAAAATCTGATGGACAAAGAAAATGCGAAGCTGATCCAGGCGATTTACGATAACAAAAAGATTCTCGATACCGAGCTGGCGGCAAGGTTTTCGTTGGATGTTCATCATCTCAGGAAGAGGCTGTACAAGTTTACGGAAAAATTTCTCGCCTACAACTATTATGACAATGGCTCGACGATGCTGTTTATTGATAGTATTTATACTCAAACATTCGAACGATATTATACGGATATTTTTGCGGAGGGCCATTATGAAGGTTAAGTTCGTGAAGGTGTGGGATGACTTAAGATGGGGATATGTAAAGCATATTGTTCTTCAAGTGGAGCCCTCTGATACCTTCTTGACCGAAGAAAACTTTAATCCCGGCTACAAGTTTATCATCACGGCGCAATATAAACAGGTCGGAGCTGCCGGCGGACATAGCTTTAATCCATATCATGGGGAGCGAGTGCGGCAAGTAAGCCGAGCCATTGATGCTACGGAATCGGATGTTCTGGGGTTTTATCTGACCCAAATTAAAGACATTTATGATATTCCTCAGGAACTATACACCGATACGTTCTGGGGTGTTGTGGGGACGGACGGGTATGGCAAAGAAGGAGACCGAGAAGAACTATATAGCGACAGCGACTCCTATTACAAGGTTTTGCATACCGGCATTTATAATTCCGAAGAGCTGCATGACATGATGCTGGATGTTGCGGACGGCTTGCCCGGACAACTGGGGGAAGACTTGAAGAAAAGCATGATAGAAACTAGGGATCAACTGAAATGGTTGGACGAGCTTTCCGAGAAGCAGGGCAAGTCCGCCAAAGATCGAAGATCCATCAGGTTTGCTATCATTGAAAAAAACAGTCTGGAATGTGTCAGTGACATGTGGACGTCTGCAGAAACAAATGTGGCCGATTATTTGTGGTGCCCTTGCGATGAGCTGCCAGAATCGTTATGGGAACAAGTTTGTACGAAAAATGAATGGAGTTTTGAGCGGATATACAAAACTTCCGAGGATCAAAAAATATTTTGATGCTGTAGCGGGGCTTTTTCGGCTTACAGCAAGCAAAATGCGCGAAAAGATCATGATTTCCTTTGCATCTGTAATGGCGGGAGGGCAATAGTGAGCGTTATACTGGCAACAGTAGAGCGCAAGATATTTCCTTCATGTTCGAGAAAGGGGTCAACCCAGTGAAGATCATTCCAACGGAAGATTGGTTCGCAGGCACAGTATCGGTGGAGCGGCGAGAGGATGGCGTCAAGCCGTGGCGCATACCTCATACAGAGTACGAGCTGTTCCCGCCTAACGGCATCGACGGGCAGGCGGGCATCTGCGCGGGAGTTCGACTGCGATTCCGAACGGACTCGCCGACGATAACGCTTCGTTTCCTCCCCGTCGATCTCGTTCTGAGGATCGACTGTGTCGTTAACGGAGAGCTGCATGGCACTGTGGACTTGCCAGAGGGTACGGATGCAGCAGAATGGGCGAATCTCCCCGGCGGTGGCAAAAACATCGAAATTTGGCTGCCCCAACGCGGCCACATGACTATAACCGGTTTGGAGCTCGAGGAAGGCAAGTCGGCTTCGCCACAACCGCAGGACGCCCGGCCGAAATGGGTCACGTATGGAAGCTCCATCACGGTATGCGGATCGGCGGCCAGCCCGACGCAGACTTGGCCGGCTATCGCGGCCAAGCAGCTTGACCTCAATTTGACTTGCCTAGGATTCTCCGGCAATTGCGCGCTTGAGCCCATGGTTGCCCGTATGATCCGGGATCTACCTGCTGATCTTATCACCTTGTGCGTCGGCATTAACGTACATGGCGCGAACACGCTTAGCGCGCGGACGTTTCTGCCCGCCGTCATCGGTCTAGTGCAAACCATTCGGGAGCGGCATCCCGTCACGCCGATTATTTTGGTGTCTCCGATCTTCGCGACCGACCGGGAGACGAGGCCGAATCTGCTGGGCATGACAGTCGAGGATTACCGGAATCAGGTGGCGGAAGCGGCGGATATCCTGCAACGCCATGGCGATTGTTACTTAACCTACAGGGACGGAAGGGACTGGTTCGGAGAAGCCGATGCCGGCCTTTTGCCAGACGGATTGCATCCTGACGCGGAAGGCTACAAGCTGATGGGCGCGCGGTTCGCGGAGCGGGTGTTAGGGGATGTGCCGGTAGCTGCGAGGAACCGGCAGACCACGGAGACCACGGTATAAAAAAATCCCGTGCAGCAGCCCAATAGTCAACTGAATACAACCCGTGACGAATATTGTCGCGGGTTGTGTTTTGCATTTTCCTTAAGTTAGAAAGGTAGAGGAACTAACGAGTAGGGCAAAAGTGTTGAAGAGCTGGCAATCATTCCGATCGTTGTGAATCTCACTCGTGAACTTGAAGAAGCATGCTTGGCCAAGAAAAGGCATCGATTACGTCCAACGGCTTCAGCGCGGCAAGCATGACTCATATGTTCTTCCCGTTGCTGTGCTTACAACCAAGAACCCCTGTGGTCTATTCACTGTCGTATCGCTTCATAAACAAATTTCTGCTTCCCATTTGTTGGTGCCTTGCCGTATTCGTAATCAGCAGATACAACCACATCCGAAAAGCCGATGCTTTCTAACACGAGTTTAAATTCTTCGATACCATACCAACGTAATGCGAAACGTTGTAATTCGGTCTGGATAAGTGCACCGTTACGCCATTTTTCGTATTTTAGATATGAAACTTTGTATTGATTGTATAAATCTGCTTCAACAAGCTTGTCTTCCATTGTGATAATGTCTCCATTCGCTAAGTTGAATGTTGACGTTTCACCAAACTGACCACGATCAAAGTTATTGTCAGGTAGAAACAGGTCGAGAATTAGACGCCCGCCTGGCTGAAGATGGTTGTAGAGGCACTTCAAAGCGTTTAGTGACTCTTCTCGTTTTTCAATTAACAAGAAAGAACCGCCTGGAATAATAATAGCTTCATATTTATCGGGCAAAGAAAGTTCTTGGAGATTTGATTCGTACAAATTGACGACTAAGTTTCGTTCCTCGCAACGTTGACGGCAAGAAGCCAACATTTCAGGAGAATAGTCGATTCCATCTACATTAAGACCTGATTCGAGAAGCGGAATGATTACACGTCCAGACCCGACCATTGCTTCAAGAATACGACCCTTGCAATGTTTAAGTCTGTCACGGTAATATTCTATATCACCGCCAAAAGATTGACCGATTTTCTTAGTAAGGTCATAGACCTCCGTACATAGTTCTCCATAGTAACTAAAAGACATTTACTTTCCCTCCGTGAATTAGATTTACCACGGAAGGGATCATTTAGATTTATCCCTTCCGCACCGTATTGATGGACTTATTGGATTTAAGCATTTGCATGAGAATCACTCACCTTCATGTTAATTATCTCAATAATAGGTTTCAGGCAAAATCCGGTCAACGGGACAAAACAATTTAAACAAAACTTGCCGCTACAGACACGGTGAATAGTAAGAAAGTATAAGTTTTCTCCCTACTTGACCTATTATTCTCGACAATGTTACGCGCTGCACCGCCAAAGGTCACGGACTGCCAACAGCCTTTTTCCGCGATTTTCAGTAACAATCCTGGTCGATCTTCACACCGTCATTGGTTACAGTAACGTCAGTCTGCCCAGACAAAGATTCCGTGTATGAGCATACGCTGTAAGTTTCTGTTTGGCCGCGGGAATCAGTCACTTTCATATACACCCCGCCCTCGCCTTGAATACTTAGATTAGGCTTGAAAGTCCGTTTTCCGCCACTGACGAGAGTATCCTTTACGACGTCTGTTGAGCCGGTTTCTATCGTATTTCCCTGCGCATCGCTTTGAAGAATGCCAGTCTCGATCTTTACAAGATCAAAGTCCGATTGATTGTCGATTCGAACGGTGAAGCTTTTGAACATATTAAAAAAGCCGGGATGATCGTTGTAGACAGCCCTGGCGCCTACGATTGCCAAAGCAACCATAATAGTAAAACAGCCGATGAAAATGAGCGCTTTTTTCCGCATAGTGCTCCCGCCTTTCTAATGAATGTAACGCTAAGCCTGATATTGAAGTTGCGGCAATGGATTACCTTCATAATCCGACAATTGAGACCAAGGTTGATTTGTTATATGATAAGGATGGTTTCAGCGGTAAGGAACGTCTGAAGTACTTTGCGATTGCGATAATGGGGGAACCAATTCATATGAATCCGAAACAATTGAATTATACAATGCCGGCCGAATGGACGGAGCATGAACGTACGTTTATCAGCTGGCCGGTGCAGGCCTCGATGGTCTATCCCGAGCATTATGAGGAAGTCAGCGCCGGTTATGCGGAGCTGGTAAACGCCATCGCGGAATTCGAGCCGATCACGGTCGTCGTAAATCCTCTGGATCTCGACAAAGTGAGCGCGCTATTTGCGGGCAACGATGCCGTGGAATGTCTGCCTATCGCGCATAACGATGCTTGGCTGCGCGATAATGGCCCGACATTCGTCGTAAACCGCGATGGAGAGCTGGCCGGCGTGAACTGGAAGTTCAACGCCTGGGGCGGCAAATATTCGCCATGGGATCTGGACGATGCCGTAGCGCCGCAAATTCTGAAGCATGTCGGCGTAAAACAATTCGACGCCCCGTTGGTTATGGAAGGCGGCTCTATCCATACGGATGGCGAAGGCACTTTGCTCACGACGGAAGAGTGCCTGCTGAATAAGAATCGAAATCCGGAGCTTAGCCGCGAGCAGATCGAAGGTTATGTCAAAGAGTTCGTGAACGTAGACAACATCATCTGGCTAAAGCGCGGACTTAGCGGGGACGAGACGGACGGTCACGTCGACAACATCGCTTGCTACGCGGCGCCAGGCAAGGTTATCCTGCAAGTATGCGAAGATCCATCCGACGACAACTACGCGATTACGCAGGAGAACCGCCGCATTTTGAGCGAAGCGGTAGACGCGAAGGGCCGCAAGCTGGAGATTATCGAGCTCGAGCAGCCGCCTTACGCCGAATACGAGGAGTCTCGTCTTACGCTGAGCTACTTGAATTTCTACTTCGTAAACGGCGGTATCATCCTGCCAGTGTTCGGCGGAGCGGCGGAGGAGACCGACCGCAAGGCGATCGAGAAGCTGAAGGCGGCTTTCCCGGATCGCCGGATCCGCACGATTGACGGCATGGCCATCATTCGCGAGGGCGGCAACGTCCATTGCACGACACAGCAAATGCCCGCTCGCCGGGCGTAACAGAAAAAACAAGGAGGGCCAACATACCCATGAGAACCGTTAAAGTAGCAGCTACTCAAATGAGCTGTTCAACGAATATAGAAGAGAACATCCGCAAAGCAGAGAAACTAGTACGCGAAGCGGCGGCGCAAGGCGCGCAAATCATTCTGTTGCAGGAGCTGTTCGAGACGCCGTATTTCTGCCAGAAGGAGAAAGCCGACTACTACGTCTACGCGACGGAGCTGGAAGAGAACAAGGCAATCAATCACTTCCGCGGAATCGCGAAAGAACTGAACGTCGTGCTGCCGATCAGCTTTTACGAGAAGAAAAACTACGCGCGCTACAACTCGCTCGCGGTCATCGACGCCGACGGAGAGGTGCTCGGCAAATACCGCAAGAGCCATATCCCGGACGGACCGGGTTACGAGGAGAAGTTTTATTTTAACCCCGGCGATACGGGCTTCAAAGTATGGAAGACGCGTTACGCCAAGATCGGCATCGGCGTATGCTGGGATCAGTGGTATCCGGAAGCGGCGCGCAGCATGGCGTTAATGGGCGCGGAGCTGCTGTTCTACCCGACGGCGATCGGCTCCGAGCCGCAGGACGGCACGATCGATTCCAAGGACCACTGGCAGATGTGCATGAGAGGCCACGCGGCTTGCAACCTTATGCCGGTCATCGCGTCCAACCGCATCGGCGAAGAGGGCGACGAAGATTCCTCGATCAACTTCTACGGATCCTCGTTCATCGCCGGTCCGCAGGGCAACATGGTGGCCGAGGCGGGTCGCGACGAAGAGACGGTGCTCGTCGCCGAGTTCGATCTCGACCAGCTCGAAGTGCAGCGCATAGAGTGGGGCATCTTCCGCGACCGGCGTCCGGATCTGTACGGCGTCATCGCTTCTTACGACGGCGAGATTCGGGTTCGCTAATTTATCGAAGCTGAAGTCTTAACATGCTTTTGAGAACTCCTTGACCTCCCGGTTAAGGAGTTTTTTCATTCAATTTCACATGGACGGGCTCCTATCGTTGTGTTCGGCAACAGGGACCAGGCGCTGCTCGTCGCCAGCTTCGACAATCTGGAAAAGGCGCCGCAGGAGTCGCCGTTCAAAATATGAACATCATGCTGGGCTTACCAACCTCACGACTATACCCGACAAACGTTTCCCGCCCATTAAGAAAAGTTTAATATTTCCTTATTTTGTCCCGTTTCCGCTTCCCTGTACGAAGACCCACCTGCATCCCGAGCCTAATGGACATAGACGACATTATTTGGATGGAAACGCCGCTATTCGAATTCTAACGGACGGGAGAAGCGCTATTTGGCCAGTAACAAGCTGCTCCCAGCCTCATTCGCACGAATAAGGTCATCCGTGTCCGTTGGATTTCAAGATCGGCGATTTGAGGCAGAATAGCGCCGCCGGTGTCCGTTAGAATGTTTGAGTAACCTGCCTGCATTATTCGTTTACAACGCCACCGGCATGCGATAAGATCAAAACAAATCGAGGCGGGAGCGGGACATCGAGAAGGGGGAAGCGGAGACATTGAAAATTACCGTATTGATAGCGGACGACAACTCGTTCATCCGGGAAGGGATGAAGATCATCTTGTCCACGTTCGAGGAGTTCGAGGTGCTGGCGACGGTGCAGGATGGGGCGGAAGCGGTGGCCTATTGCGAAGAGCATGAGGTGGATGTCGCGCTGCTGGACGTGCAGATGCCGAATATGAACGGCGTGGAGGCGACGGGCCGAATCACGCAGCGGACGCGGACGAAGGTGCTTATTCTGACGACGTTCGACGAGGATCGTTTCATTTCGGAGGCGGTGCGGAACGGGGCGAAAGGTTATCTTTTGAAGAACAATGATCCAGAGGAAATCCGCGATGCGATCCGCACGGTACATAACGGGCATCATGTGCTGCAGGACGTCGTAATGGAGAAGCTTGCCGCCGGTCTGATGAGCCCATCGGAGAATGAGAAATCGGCGAAGAACGGCGCGGGGAAGAACATCGACAGGGACCTCTTTACGGCGAGGGAGCTGGAGATCATGTCGCTGATCGCGAAAGGACTGTCCAACAAGGAGATCGCGAAGCAAGCCTTCTTGTCGGAGGGTACGGTCGCCAACCACATCACATCCATCCTGGGCAAAACAGGGCTCGAACATCGTACGCAAATCGCGATCTATTATTTGACCGGAGAGGGGCGCCGCTGATGGGGCGCGATCTGCGGCCCGAAACATGGCTGATCGGCTTCAAGCTCGTCCTGCTGCTATACGTCGTTTTCACGACTTACGGGGATGGCCGGCAGGCCCTGGACACGATCGCGATCCTTCTGTACATCAGCTTTGACTTGCTGGCGTATATGAAGCGCGGGCCAGCGTGGAAAGGAGCCGCTCAGACGCTTGCAACGCTGTTCATCGCCGCCGCTGCCTATTTCGTCGAGCCGGCGATGACGCTGTTTCTGCCGATTCAGCTGTATGGAATAGCCGCGAGCATGGCAGATTTACGGTCGTCAGAGCGAGTGCAAGGACCGGCATACAGCCGATCGCGCGGCCCGGCGAGTCAGGCGTCCGAAGCGGCGTATAGCCAAATGCGCGGCTCGGCGCGTCAAGCCTCCGAAGCGGCGTATAGCCAAACGAGCGGCCCGGCGCGGCAGGCATCCGGAGCGGCGTATACGATGACGCGCTTGAGTTGGCCGGACGGGAGCGAGCGGTATACGGACGCCCCCGGCGGTCCGCCGCTTTCCGGCACACTGCAGCCGACAGCGGAACGCGGCGTCCATGACAATACCGGATTCTCGCAATGGCATGCTCTCTTATACTTGCCTGCCTTGGCGCCGCTGCCGCTTCTTCAAGGCGACCTGCAGGCTTCCTACGGACTAATCGCCTTGCTCTCGCTGCTGTTCCATTTGCTGCTGGACAGGCACGCCCGTCAATCCGCGACGGCTAAGGCTGCGATGGAGGCGCTGCGCGCCGACATCCATCGCCTGCAAAGGAGTCTTGGCGAGAGCAACGACTACATCCGCCAATCGGAGTATACGTTCAAGCTGGAGGAACGCAACCGTCTCTCGCAGGATATTCACGACAAGATCGGGCATTCCATGACGGGAGCGCTCATTCAGATGGAGGCGGCCAAACGGCTGCAGGCCAAAGATCCGGAACGTTCCGCCGAGCTGCTCGGCAACGCGATCGCCATTTCCAAGGAAGGCATCGAGAGCATTCGCCTCGTCCTCCGGGACATGAAGCCGTTGGCCGAGCAGCTTGGGCTGAACCGGCTGCGGCTGTTCATCGACGAATTTGCGGCCACGCACGGGGGGCTGCGCGTCGCGCTTACCTTCGAGGGGGACGTGGGCCGAATCGAGCAGTTGCACTGGCAAATTATCCATCGCAACGTGACGGAAGCGCTGACGAACGCTGCGAAGTATGCCAGGGCAACCACCGTATCGGTCCATATCGAGGTGCTGAACACGATGGTAAAGGCCGGCGTCTCCGACAACGGAGTCGGAGCTTCGAAGATCGTGAAGGGACTCGGCATCGCCGGCATGGAGGAGCGGGCGGCGTCCGCGAACGGCAAGGTCATCGTAGACGGCTCGGCGGGTTTCTCCGTCACGACGCTCCTTCCTTGCGGCAAGGCATGAGTATCGCCATATTCATAAACATGAGATTTCTCATGTCAGAAGATGAACTTGCGCACTTCCGCGGGGTTCATCTTTTTTTGTACGATAAGGGCAAGACGAAAGAGTTACGGGAGGGAATGCGGATGAACGTACTGCAACTGGAGGGATTGACGAAGACGTTTGGCGACTTTACGGCGGTCGACGGATTGTCGCTCAGCATTAGGGAGGGCGAAATATTCGGACTCTTGGGCCCCAACGGCGCGGGCAAAAGCACGGCGATCCACATGATCGCGGGTTTGATTCCGGCGAGCAAAGGCGAGATTCGGCTGCTGGATCGCAATATAGCGCGGAACGGCAGGTTCGCGAAGTCGAACATCGGCTTCGTGCCGCAGGAAATTGCCATCTACGAGGATATGACGGCATATGAGAATGTTCATTTTTTTGCCGGATTATATGGATTGAGGGGCGCGGAATTGAAGAGTCGCACGGTAGAGGCTCTCGCGTTCGCGGGGCTCGACGACAAGCACAAGAGCTTCCCGCGGAATTTCTCGGGGGGCATGAAACGGCGGCTGAACATCGCGTGCGCCATCGCCCACCGTCCGAAGCTGATCATGATGGATGAGCCGACGGTCGGCATCGACCCGCAGTCGCGCAGCTACATTCTGAATTCCGTCAGGAAGCTTAACGAGATGGGCTGCACCATTATCTACACGAGCCATTACATGGAGGAAGTCGAAGAGCTTTGCACCCGCATCGCCATTATGGATCATGGCAAGATGATCGCGGAAGGGACGAAGGCGCAGCTCAAGTCGATCATTACCGATCGAAAGACGTTAATGATCGAGCTGAAATCCGCGGAAGGACTGAACGAGGATAAGCTTCGCGGCATCGCCGGAGTGAGGGCCGTGGCCGTAGACGTTGAAGGGAGCGCGGTTCGCGTAGAATCGGACGCCGAGGTGGGCAACCTGAACCGGGTTCTTCAATGCATAATGGAGGGCGGCATGGAGATCCGCTCGGTCGACGAGAGACAGCCGAGTCTGGAGACGGTGTTCCTGACGCTGACCGGCCGCAGCTTGAGGGATGATTAGAATGGCAGGAGAAGAAAGGAGGAGAACCGCGTGAACGTTTGGCGAATTGCGATGAAGGAATTGATGACGTCGAGAGACCCGGCGATGCTGATCTTTATGCTGGCTACGCCCGTTCTGCTCATTCTCATTCTCGGCTCGGTGCTGTCGGGCAACTTCAACGGCAAAGAGGCCGTAGGATCCGTCCGCGTGTTGTACTCGGCAGGCGGGGACGAAGCAGCGAAGGAGCATTGGGAGTCCTGGATCGGAAGATCTATCGACGAGACAGGCGGGCTCGAAGGCACGGAGCGGGGCGACAGTGGGATTATTGTAAAGGGGATCGCCTTCGAAGAAGCAAGAACGGGAGAGCAAGCGGCGATCGACGAGGTGCAAAACGGCGGTTACATCGGCTATGCAACGATTGGCGACGAGGGCATCCGCTATTACGGCAACGACCGGATCGGAGCCGAGAACGCGATCGTCCAGGGCTTGTTATCGGCATACGCGGACCATCGCAAGCTGTCTCTCGTCTTGCCGGAAGCTGCGGGCGCGGCCGAGGGAGCCGCATCATCGGGGGAACATTTCGAGACAAGGATGCTGCAAGCGCCGCCGAAGCCGAACGCCATCGATTATTATTCGGTAGCCGTGACGACGATGATCATCATGTACATCTCCATGACGGCGGGCCTTCTGATCGAGAACGAACGCGTTCGCCATACGGCTAATCGCCTGCTGGTGGCGCCGGTGACGAAGGCGGAGATTTTCGCCGGCAAAATAACGGGGTCGCTCCTGCTCCATATGTTCTTCGTCATCCTTATCGTGCTTCTCAGCAAATATATGTACGGAGCCGATTGGGGAGACAATCCCGTTATGGTGCTGCTGGTGCTGGCTTCGCAAATCGTGTTCGCGATCAGCTTGGGGCTTGGCAGCAGCTATATGCTCGGATCGAAGGCGTCCGGCGCCGTCATCATGACGATCATTCAACTGGCGGCGCTCTTCGGCGGATCGTACTTCCAAAACGTGGATAACGGGGATTTCTTCAGCAAGCTGACGCGATTCTCGCCGCTGGATTGGACCAACGACGGGCTGCTTTCGGTCATTTACGGCGGCGTGGAAAGTCCCATTGGCGGGATGTCCGCGGAATACGCGGCGATCCTTCTAAACATGGGCTTCTCCGTCCTGTTCCTGGCCGCTGCGATTGGGATCATGCGCAGAAAGGAAGGGTTATAGATGAAGGATATGATCTGGTTGTTGCGAAGGACGATACGGTCCATGCTGCGGGGATATAAAAGCTTGCTGGTTTTCCTGATTACGCCGGTCATCGGCATCGTGCTGGCCTTCCTTATCATCGGAGGCAGCGCCAATCCCAGCCCGCTTAACGTGGGAGTCGTGAATCTGGACGCGGGGGAGCCGGTATCGGATGGCATCCTGGCCTATCTGGAAGACATCGAACCTATGGAAATCGTGACGCTTCCGTCCATCGGCGAGGCCGAAGAAGTCGTGCTGTCGGGGGAGCTGGATGTCGCGATTGCAATACCGGAAGGTTACGCGCAGGCTCTGATCGAGGGGAGCGCGGATGCGAAAGCGGAGTTAATGGCTCTGGAAGGTTCGGAAGTCGCTTCTTACGTGGAGCTTATGCTTAATCGGTACGTCGAAAACGTAAGCGCGCTTGCGGCGGCAACGTCCGGGGACGTCGCTGCCTTCGAGGAACGGTATGCCCAACTCGATGCGGTGGCCGAATTCGGACTGCGGAAGGAAACGTCGGAGGATCTCTCCGCGGGTCGGAACATGACGAACCGATCCATTGGTTACCTCGTGATCGTCATGATGTTCTCCGCCGTCAGCTTGTCGACCCATATGATCAAAGAGAGGGAGAACCGGACGTATTACAGGCTGCTGGCCGCCCCCTCTTCCTCGAGAGCTTACGTGGCGTCGAACGTCGCCGCCAATGTCCTGCTTCTCATGCTTCAGGTAGCCATCGTGCTGACGGTCATGACGGCGGGCTTTGGCATCCGGCCCGGGGCCCCCGTCTGGAGCATTGCGCTTGCGCTCGTGCTATTTGCATGGGTGGCGGTGGGATTGTCCTTGGTCATCGTCGCGTTCTCGCGGAACGCCATAAACGCGAACGCGCTGCAGAACCTGCTGATCATCCCCACTTGCTTGATCGCAGGCTGCATGTTCCCGGTGGAGGCCATGCCGACGCCGCTGCGGGCGATTGCCGAGTTTCTGCCGCAGCGATGGCTGCTGGAGGGCATTGACGGGCTACAATCCGGCGCGCCTGCAGCGACGCTGGTTCTGAACGGCCTCACTTTGGCGGCGTTCGCGTTAACCTTCTGCCTCGTCGCGGCCTACAAGTTCGGCCGCAATCGGGATACGAGGACGTTTATTTAAGCATAGCGGTAGCGGCGGAAGGAGGCCGTTTCTCCACATAAACGAGGTCGCTCCACCGCAGTACTTTAGATAGAAGTTTTTCTCATAATTATAGAATAAATAAAATTTTCGAGGTGGGATGTCTCCCGCCTCTTTTTTGATGTGGTAAAAGTATGAAACCCAACATTCTGAAACGCATCTTCTTTGATGAACATGGGCATTGGGGTTTATTCGCAGAAAAGCATAAAGGGAAGTTAAGCCCCGATGTCTTGAAGGAAGTCGAGAAGTTTCGGAATTGAGGAAACATAGCCAATAGGTTTAAGCTGCTGGTTTGCGAAGGATGCCACGACCTGCGGCTTGTTCCGTAAGTCGGCGACATCGATCTAAAGCTCGCTGACTAGCTGCCTTTCAAGATTTAAGTCGGCGGTATCCATTAACGTTGCAGTAAACCTCACATGATTCAAACAGAAGTTACTATATTTGTAATTACCTGCACGTTTTTCATGGACAAAACAGAAAAAGGCTCCTACATTTAGAGACGTAGCACGTTGTCCACGACCTCTAAACAAGGAGTCCAAACCATGGATAACGTAACCCAAAACACTGTCGTTCGTCAACTACTTTCTTTACTGCCTTTGGATGTACAGGATCGTCTACTCTACGCCGATCGCTATGCGAAGAAGCTTACGATTAGCAAAAGCATCTTGGTGTTCGTTCTTGCTCAGTTCAATAATTGGCAGAGTTATGTCGAGATGGAAGAACAAATCTACGCGCACTCCGAATTACGATCCGTTCTCGATCTACCCTGCATTAGCGCTGCACAACTTTCGCGTAAATTGGCCCAGATTCCAACGGAAATGCTGCATGAACTCTTCCTCCATGGCTTGGTTCATATCCAGAAGCTGACGGCAAATCTGAAGGGCATTTCACCTAGCATTGGGCGCCTAGCTCTTATTGACTCATCCAAGGTGAAATTGCCGCTTGTGCTTGGAGACTGGGCCAGAGTTTCGTCTACGTCCAGCGGTGTCAAACTGCACGTACGTCTCTTGACTGCTTCGCCTGATGTCGTTTATCCCGATGCCGTGATCCCATCGACGTTAAACGTCGGAGATCGAGCGGCTACCGTTGAGCTTGTGACCGAGTCCACCGTGACCTATGTCATGGACCGTGGCTACGATAACTACAAAAACATGGATAACTGGATCCGGCGAGGCATTCGTTTCGTCATGCGTATGCGGGATCGTGCCCTGACCACCGTTGTAGAAGAAAGGCAAGTAACGCCAGATGGCTCCATCACCCGAGATGCGATCGTTAGCGTAGGCGGCGATTTCCGCTCCATGAAAGAACGCATTCGACTCGTGGAGTTTTATGATGAGCAGGGGCGTTTCTACCGTCTGCTAACCTCGCGACTAGACATCACGGCCGAAGAAGTCGCTCATATCTACAAATGCAGATGGTTAATCGAGCTTTTTTTCAAATGGATCAAACAACATCTAAGGCTGAAGAAACTGCATAGCTACAAACCACAAGCGATTTGGAACCAGATTTACCTCACGCTGATCACTTTTATGCTTGCACAGTACATGCAGTTACACTTAGAAACGAAGAAAAGCGTTTGGCGCGTCCTCGAGTTGTTCCGTATTCATATGTTTCATCCTTGGATCCAGTTCCTAAACGCTCTATTCCGAGCGCCTACACGAACATCCACAGGAAAGAAAAGGGGTTCATCAAGAGAAGTACCCCCGTTGCGAACGGAATTAGGCATGTTCAAGAAAAGTAAAGTGACATAGAAAAAAGTAATTAACACAATTATTGGGAGAATGTGACTACAACTAGGTAGGGATTGCGTTTTTGGCTCACTCTCTCAAAAAGAGGCTGTAAAATAATTGATCTACTATGAGAAACATCCAATCGCACTGTTGATGTAACGTTTGTTGCAACCCTCATGGGCGGTATCGACCTAAAGCTAGCCGAATGGCTGCTTTTCAAGATTTAAGTCGGCGTCATCGATCTGAGGCAAGCTGACTAGCTGCCTTTCAAGATTTAAGTCGGCGTCATCGATCTAAAGCTAGCTGACTAGCTGCTTTTCAAGATTTAAGTCGGCGTCATCGATCTAAAGCATTCGAAAACCGAAAATCTATTTGGCGATAAAACATTCATGACGCTGCCTACCTGCCTCATGCTTCCGAAGCTGCTTTGCTTTGCAAAGCAGGAGGTCGCTCATCTCTGATAGGCCTCGATAGAGGTTTTCTCACTTGGCCTTCTTCACGATAGGAATCCATACCTCGCAGCGATATTCGTCGGATGTCGTATCGCCGTCTGTATAAGCTTCGATTTCCGGTCCGCCGGCATGTTCATAGCCCGTGGCGGGGAACCACTCCGAGTAGATGCGCCCGAAGAGGTTTTGGATGGCGTCCGGCATGGGGCCGATGGACGTAAAGATCGCCCAAGTCAAGGCTGGAACCGCGCGCGCGACCAGATCGCCCGTTGCCTTGTCCTCGTCAGCCTTCACGGCGATCATATAGTTGAAGTCGCCCGTCTCGGGCTTCATGTCGAGGCAGACGCCAAGACAGAGTTCGCCCGGAGCCAGCTCCTCGAGGGCCCTAACCGTGCCATCCGCGTGGCTGGTTCCCCAGAACTTCGGTATTTCTCTGTTATTCTCGCCATCCACGCAGGATACGGCTAGCGACTTGCCTACGATCGTAAACGATTCCTTGTCTTCGATTCTGTAATCCATGTCTTGGTCTCCCTTCAAGGATAAGTGGAAGGAGAGGCGGGGGAACGCCTTCAACTGAACGCCGGGCAGTCGGGCCTCCGACGGCGTAATGCCGTGTATGCGGCGGAACGCCTTCGCGAACGATTCCGGCGAATCGTAGCCGTACTTGAGGGCCACGTCGAGCACCTTGGCGCTTGATGCAGCCAGCTCCTGAGCGGCAAGCGTAAGCTTCCGCTTCCTGACGTATTCGGCTACCGACATGCCCGTTAGGAAGTGGAACATGCGCTGGAAGTGGAACGTGGACGAATGCGCCTTCTTCGCGATCTCTTCCATATCCAGCTTTTCTTCCATCTTCGTCTCCATGTAATCCAGAGCGTTCATCATGCGAATGAGCGCTTCCACCTGCGCGTCACCTTCCTTCGATTGTTATTTTATCAAGCGGGCTGCCGAAAATCCTGTCATTGCGTGCGCTTCTCGAACAGGTTATCGGAAACTTGCGATACAGAAGAGGGAATGTGCTTAGTATTCGATTCTTCTTCTAAGAAATCCTTTCCGGCTTGAACACGGCCCGGATCGCCTCCAGGTATTCCATTCCTTTTATCGTATCCGGTTCGATATAGCTGAAATACTTCTACAAAGTATTTAAAAAGCAGACGGGTTTGACGCCGAACCAGTACAAGGAACTGTAGCGGTTCAAGTGCCGGCATAATCGAGATATGTCCACCTGCCTTCTAACGTTTGTCTATTATGCCGAACGGCAATGTTCGGTAAAATAGATGGTATTAATGGCGAAAGGTTGTGGATAATGGTGGTTCATCATTTGAAATTGGTTCTTGTCTGCCTGATTTGCGGCTTGGGAATAATCGCGGTACCGAATGCGGGCAACGCGGCGGCACAAGGTGTGGAAGACGCAGACAATCAAGAGGCCTTGTTCAGCTTGCGTCAATTGGTAAGCGATTACAATGGACCGCTCATTCAAGTCAGACGATCCGACGACCATACGACAATGGATATTTACAGCGACGCAGAAGGCGAACTTGAGCTTGAAGCGCTTCTGGAATTTGTGGGACGCGCGAACGGTCATGTTGCCGTCTGGTATGACCAGAGCGGCAATGCAGCCAATGCCGTGCAGGCCATCCCCGCCCGGCAGCCGCTCATCGTGAGCGGAGGCGTGCTGCAGACACTGGACGGCAGGGCGGCTATTTACTTCGATGAGTACAATGAGCTGGCTTTAAGCGGCATCAATGTGCCTGCTCCGCTCTCCATAAATATGGTCGGCAGAACGACGTTCGGCAACGGCAGCCGCTATCTATTCGACCCGAACGGCGCCGAGCTGTATCGCTGGAACGTAGCGCCGGCGGCTAATGAGATGCGGGTCGGGAACGCCGGTCATCTGCTGCAAGCGCCGGGTCTCGATTTCCGGGAAAGCTTTGTGAGTACTGCTATTATAAACGGATCCTCTTCCTCCCTATCCCTGAACGGAACAGTCGTTGCCGGCACGATGGGCAGCAAGGGGCTGACGTCTACGGCTACGCTTGGCAGCAATACGGTTGGCGTCGGGCTTGTCGGCTACTTGCAGGAGGCGCTCATATTCGGCGATGCGTTAAGCTCCGTGGAGCGGTCGGCGATCGAAGCGGATCAGACCGGGCATTATTTGGCGCCTAACAAGGCGAGGAAGCTGAAGGCAACTGTTGCCGGCAATCAAGTCACGCTGAAATGGTCGGCGCCGCTCTCTTCCTACGAGCCGGTCACAGGGTACCGGGTCGAGTACAAACTAGCGTCCTCAAGTGCTTGGCAGCTCCATAGCACAACCTCGGCCAGGACGGCGACCATTTCGGGCATGATGGTAGACCAATGGTATGACTTCCGGATTCGCGCCGTCAACAGCTACGGTACGGGACTGGAATCCGACGTGTTGTCCCGCAAGCTGGGCAATGCCTGGGGCAAAATCGCGGACGACTCCGCTGCCTCCAATGTGCTGGCGTCCACCTTGTATTTCCCGGGCATACCGAACGGCAATTATTTGAGCGCCTATACTGCGTCGCCGCTGGAAACCGAAATGGGCTTTCAGGAAGAAGACATTCGTGTTCAGCTTCGGCGCATGAAGGAGATCGGCATCAATGCGGTGCAAATCAGCTTCTTCGGAGCGGACACGTTAAGCGGCTCCAAATTTCTTCCAATGAATGCTTGGCGCAATCGTACGGATGGACAAATCTTCGAGGATTACGATCGGCTCATTGCTTTAATTGAGGAAGAAGGGCTTTATTTCTACCCGCTGATCGAGACGTCAAGCACCATGTCCTTTTATCTGGACTTTGGCGTCGCCAATCAAAAGCTAGTGGACAGAATCGGCTATTGGGCCGAGCGTTGGGGCGATTCGCCGAGCTGGCTGAAGCTGTACAACGTGGACGGCGAGGCGAAGCAGGTCGTATCCTTCATCGAATCCGTCAAGATGGAGCCGTATGCGTCATCCTTGTTCGATAACAATTTAACAGACATAGCGGAAGCCGTCGCATCGGATTACGATATGGAGATCGGTTTTGCTCTGGATCCGACAAGACTGCCGAAAGAAACGGAAGGCGGTATACTGCCGGGAGCTTATGGGCCGAAACCTGCAGACTTGGCCGGCAATGCGCATGTGCTGCTCATTCATCCTTGGGAGCTGACAGTCGACGGCAGTACCGAAGAGCAGAGAACGCGCTGGGCGACACGGTTTCTCAAGACGTGGAAGGACGCGGGTTATCCGGTTGCTTCGTTCATGATCGCCGGCTATGATTCGACCAATGTGTTCCCATCCAGCGATGTATATGGAAAAACGGCGCAATGGCGGGCCTTGCAGCAGACGCTGGCCGTAACGGAGCTGGGTTCGGCGGGCGTCACGTTCGGCCCATGGAACGGCTGGACAGAGTGGTTCCACATTACCAAATCCAGGGGAAGCGGAGGCGACGCCAATCTGGCATGGGCCAAGGAAAGCATTCGCATCAATCAACAGCGGGCGAGCGCTAAACCCGGCTATGTGGAAAACCTGGCCATATCTGCCGCAAGCTCGAGCCTTACGCTGACATGGCAGGCTCCGATTTCGAACGGAGGAAGCGCCGTAACCGATTACGCGATCGCGTTCAGAGCGAATGGCAGCGGCACATGGACACTCTGGCCCGAAAGCGTGTCGGCAGTTACCGGCGCCTATATTACCGGGCTTGCAGCCAATACGCTGTACGAGGTTGAAGTTAGGGCGATCAACGGCAACGGGGGTAGCGAGGGAGCGACAAGAATTTCATTACGCACATTGTAGTCGACCGGCGGGCAGCATCCGTCATCGAAATACCTTCAGCCTAGCACCCGACAGAGTGATGATTTTACTGCATATGAACGTGTAATGTGTTAGTATACTAGAAAAAAATGCTGGGGATTTTCCAATGCGAAAAATATTTCTTAATATGTCGCTTTCCAATAAAATCGTGGCCATGGTATTTACCATGGTCATGATTCCCGTTTTTCTGATGAGCTGGTTGTTTGTCAAGGAAATGCAACTGTCCATCAGGCACGAGGTCAGCTCGAATTACGTTCATGTCACGGGGCAATATGTCGCCAACTTGAATTACAAGCTTGATATCTACAAAAACCTGCAAGAAACATTATTAGCCAATCAGACGTTTCAGACCGTTATGCAAAATCAGTACCGCTATGATGCCCAAGATATGATTTACATCAGCAATCTCTTTTCTTCCGAAATCAAAAATGTCATCTTTTCCGACTACCCGGAAATCTACAATATTATGTTTTACGCCGAAAATCCCGAATTTCCTAGAGACGGCAGGCATGTCGCAAGTCTCGATGTGATGGAGAACGAATACTGGTTTTCCTCTGTTCCAGAAACCTATATGCTGGAGCCGATTGTTTTTGACTACCGGACGCTTGGATTGAAGAAAAAAATCGTATCGTTCGCAAATCCGATGAAGGACCTGTCCGTAGACACATCCATCAGGACGCTAGCCTGGCTCAAAATCGATGTGGAGGCAGAGCTGTTTTTCGAGGAAAGCCTGGTCAGAAAGCAATCAAACGAATTTCAATTTGCGATACGCGACAGCCGAAACCACATTTTGTACGCATCTAATGAAACGTTTGCGGCCCGTCTCGACAGCGGAGCCGTGTCTGGTCAAGCCATGGTTGAATTTTTGGATTCGGGTGAGGTTCTGGTGCGCGAGAGGATCGAAGCGTTGAACGGCGAGGTTTTGTTTCTGTTTCCCGACTTCGAAATCGAGAAAAAAACCAAGGCTGTGTTCAATAAAGTGATCTTCTTTGTCATTCTCATCCTCATCTTTACGCTGATGATGAGCTACTTGATGTCGCTTATTCTGATGAAGCGGCTGCGGCGTTTTATCAATAAGATGGCCAGAGTTAAAGAAGGAAAGCTGGAAATAGCCGAATATATCGAGGGCAGAGACGAGATCGCCATTATCGACAGCCAATTCAACACGATGGTTCGAAGGTTGGATGAAGTGATCCAGGAAAACTATATTCAGAGCCTGTCCAAAAAGAAGGCGGAGCTGTCGGCGCTGCAAAATCAGATTAATCCGCATTTTCTGTTCAATACGCTCGAATCCATCAATGCGATGGCCACGGTGATGAACGCGCGAGAAATCAGCGCGGTTACGGAAAGTCTCGGCGACATGCTGCGCTACAGCATCAACATAAGCGACTCTCTGGTTCCGCTTCGCGAAGAGCTGAATAATATCGTCCATTATGTCAAGATTCAGAATGTTCGCTTCGACGATCGTTTTCTGCTTTCCATCCAGGTGGAAGAACAACTCCAAAGCGCCAAGGTACTGAAGCTGCTTTTGCAGCCGATTATTGAAAATGCGATACTGCATGCCTTTCGCGGAAGCAGAAGCGTCGGCCATATGGAAGTGACGGCGGAGCAGCGGGACGGGCAGCTGTGGCTGATTGTGACGGACGACGGCGCGGGCATGTCCCGCGAAGAGGTGCGGCAACTGAATGATACGCTTCTCTCCGGGGAGCGTCACGGTCACAGTATCGGATTGCAGAATGTGCATTCGAGGGTCAATCTGACCTTCGGTCAGTCGTACGGATTACGGATCGAAAGCGATCCGGGTATCGGGACCAAAGTTGCGATCGTTGTACCATATGTGAAATAGGAGCGGAGCAATGATGTACAAGGTGCTTGTCGTGGATGACGAGAAGTGGGTTCGCAAAGGAATCGTGTTTAAATTGCAGCAATTGAATATGCCGTACGAATGGATTCGGGAGGCTGACGATGGCAGGGCCGCACTGGAGATGATAGATGCGGATTGTCCCGATATTATCATTACCGATGTCAAAATGGACGATATGGACGGCATTTCATTGATTCGGGCGGTCAGAGAGACGGGGCTCGACTTGCGCTTTATGATCATTAGCGGCCATGCGGAATTTGAATATGCCGAGCAGGCGCTCAATATGGGCGTTATGGGGTACTTGCTGAAGCCGATCAAGGAAGAACAGTTCCGGGCGGTGTTCTTCAAGCTTTGCGAGGATGTGAGGAGCAGCCGGGAGCGGCAGCAGTCGGAGGCCAGACACGACATTCAAATAAAGAAGACGAGACAACTGGTCGAGGAGAAAATGTTGAATCACGTCTTGTCCCAAAGCAGGGCGCGGCATGAGGAGACGTTTCCCAAAGGGCTGCTCGAGGAGTGGGGGTATGCCGACGCGCAGTTGCCGGAGCATCTACGTCAGTTTGACCGTGCCGATATGAAATACACGCTGGTTATCGTCCATATTGATCGTTCCAACTACAATAGCGAACGGTTCCATTACGACGATCTGGGTTTGATCAAATTTGCGATTAAAAACATCGCCGAAAATTTGCTGTCCGACCGCCCTTTTCTAATCGGCAACAATTTGCAGGATTTGAACCAGGTGCATATATTGCTGCAAGTTGACCCGTCGGATGAAAGCGGTCTAAATACCGATCCTTTTATTTTTCGGTTGTTTACAACCGTAACCAAGCTGTTGAAAATAACGGTAACGATAGGGGTCAGCTCTCCGCTGGACCGGGTTTCGGAAGAACTGTACAAGCAGGCGCGAGCGGCATTGGATTTGCGTTTGATCAAAGGCAACCATAACGTGTTTTATGCCAAGGACGCCTTCGTATCTTCGAGAATGGAGATTCCGGTGGAGCAGCTCAGTCTGCTCGGCAAAGCGATTGAGCTGTCCGATTTTCGCAATGTAGAAGTTATCTTGTCGGAGCTGCTTGCGAACAAAAAGCTGAAAGATGCGTCGTTGCTGGATTTTCGACTCGTTTATATGGAGATTATACGGACGCTGATGCGGATAAGCTCACAACAGCAGCTGGATTTGCCAGATTCCCTTGATTTTGATTTTTTAAATATGGATGTGGCAAGACACTTTGATCGGACCGAGGATTTGGTGCAATATTTGTTGACGACGATCGCCACGCTTGTCAGGCCGGGCCATTCGTTGCCGATGGATTGCAGCGCCATTATTCACAACGTCAGGAGCTATATGGGGGCTAATTATGCCGAAAACCTGACAGTGAAGGAGCTGTCCCGCAAGTTTGCCATTAATCCAAATTATTTATCCACCTTGTTCAAAGCGGAGACGGGAGAAACTTTCGTGAAAGAGTTGACGCGTATACGAATGGAGAAGGCGCAGCAATTGCTGCGCCTTACCGGAATGCCGGTATCGCAAATCGCAACGAGCATAGGCTATGACGACGTGCAGTACTTTTACCGAAAATTCAAACAAAGCTTCGGCATCACGCCGCTGGAATACCGCAACAATTGAGTTTCGTCCAATCCACAACAAAGATTCCTCCATTATGCGCCGGGCCGGCAAACATTATGATAGATACATCAGAAGACAGAAGGAGCGATGTAAATGTTTAACGGCCTGGAAACGCATCCGAACAACTTATGGAAATTGTCCGACGCGAGGTCGCGATCGATTTCACCGGAGAACCCGACAGGAGAGGTTGCCGGCGGAGCCAAAGCCGAGGCTGATCCCAAGGGACCCGCTCGCGAGCTTGGGCTGGGCTGGAAATGCAGGCCTTGTATATGGGTGAAGCCGGGCGAAACGCTGGTTCTGGCGGATATTCAGGATCAGGGCGCCATTCAGAGCATGTGGTGCGCCGGGACGATCGGGCGGGACTTTGTGCTGCGCATTTATTGGGATGACAACGAGCAGCCTTCCGTGGAATGCCCGCTGTCGGACTTTTTTGCAACACCGTTCGCCTTCATGGACCCGGCAGTCCCGACCAAGGGGCCATTCGCGCAAATCAGCTCGATGATGGTTGCGGTCAATCCGAATCGGGGCATGAATTGTTTCTGGGAAATGCCTTTCCGCAAGCGTTGCTACATGACGCTGGAAAATATTCATCCTTCCCGGGATCAGGTTATCTACTACCAGATCAACTATGCGCTGACCGATGTGCCGGACGATGCCGCGTATTTCCACGCCCAGTTCAGACGGCAAAATCCGCTGCCTTACGGAGAGGTATACACGATCGTGGACGGCATTGAAGGACAGGGGCATTACGTCGGTACCGTTATGGGCTGGGGCATCAACAACAACGGATGGTGGGGCGAAGGGGAAATCAAGTTTTATATGGACGGAGACGATGCCTTTCCCACGATTTGTGGAACGGGAACGGAAGATTATTTCGGAGGCGCATTCAATTGGGATGTCGACGGTCAATACCGGACGTATACGACGCCTTATATGGGCATGCATCAAGTGCTTGCTCCGGACGGACTCTATCAATCGCAGCACCGGCACGCCATGTATCGCTGGCATGTTGTAGACCCGATCCGCTTCCGGAACGATCTGAAGGTGACCATACAGGCGCTCGGCTGGCGGGATGAAGGTCGCTTCTATCCGGGAACGCATGATATCAGCTCTGTCGCCTTCTGGTACCAGGCCCAGCCGGCCAAGCAATTTCCGCCTTACCCGTCGCGTAACGAGGTTGAGATTGTATGAGATTGAAGCAATTGTGGAAATACAAATATTTGTATCTGTTTTTATTTCCCGCAATCATTTATTACTTTATTTTTGCCTATATTCCGATGTACGGCATTACGCTCGGGTTCAAGGAATTCCAATTCAATAAGTCGATATGGGAGATGCCTTGGGCGGGCATGCAATACTTTGACCAATTCGTCAACTATTACAAATTTTGGGATTTGATTCGCAACACGCTGTTTATCAGTTTCCTGAAGCTGCTGTTCGGTTTTCCCGCCGCGCTCGGGCTGGCACTGCTTCTGAATGAAATTCGAAGCCGTTGGTTCAAGCGGATGATCCAGACGGTATCCTATTTGCCTTTCTTCGTGTCCTGGGTCGTGGTCATGACGCTTTTTTCGAAAATATTGTCGCCGAACGCCGGCCCTATCAATGAGCTGAAAACAAAATGGTTTGGCGGAGATCCCATTTTCTTTATCGGAGATCCGTCATGGTTTCACTCGATTGTGGTATTGTCGGACGTATGGAAACACGTAGGGTGGAACACGATCATATTTCTGGCTGCCATATCGGCAATCAATCCCGAGCTTTATGAGGCTGCCAGCATGGATGGCGCCAGACGGTTCCAGCGTATGTGGTATATCACGTTGCCAAGTATTCGGCCGATTATCGGCATCATGCTGATCTTGTCCATGGGAGGGCTGATGAGCGCGGGCTACGAGCAAATCTATCTGATGCGGCAGCCAAGCAATCTGGCGGTATCCGAAATTCTGGATACGTACATTATCCATATGGGCTTGCGGCAGGGCTATTATAGCCTGGCTACGGTTGCCGGCATGTTTCAGGGAGTCGTTTCCCTCGTCATTATATTTGCGGCCAACTCGATTTCCAGGCGCGCGTCGGGAGTTTCCCTATGGTAAGCGCCCAAGGAAAGGAGGAGGATCGTTAATTGGTCTACAAAGAAACGCTCGGCGAAAAGTGGTTTACGATAAGCAACTACCTGTTTCTTATTTTGTTCGGATGCAGTACCGTCTATTTGTTTTTTTACATTCTCGTTCTTTCTTTCAACGACGGCGTAGACGCGCTCAAGGGCGGCATCTATTTCTGGCCGAGAGAATTTACGCTGGCCAACTACCAGACCGCATTCGGCAATCCGAATATTATGAGCGCCTTCCGCCTTTCGGTGCTTCGCGCAGGCGTGGGAACGTTTCTGTCGGTTTTGCTGACGTCCATGGCGGCGTACGCGCTGCTTAGAAAAGATTTGCCCGGCAGAAAATATATTATTTTCTATTGTTTCTTTACGACGTTGTTCAGCGGCGGCATCATACCGCTCTATATGCTGTACAAGGAAATCGGACTTATCAACTCGATCTGGATTTACATCATTCCGGGTATGTACAGCTTTTTCAATATCATTATTATTCGAACGTACTTCGAGAACATTCCGCACAGTTTGTCGGAATCGGCACGAATGGACGGCGCAGGCGACCTGCGCATTTTCTTCCAGATCTACTTGCCGCTCTCCAAGCCCGTACTGGCTACGATCGCCTTGTTCGTAGCGGTCGCGCATTGGAACGACTGGGTGACGGGGGCGTTCTTCGTGAACAATCCCGACTTGATACCTGCGGCAACGCTGCTGCAGAAGGTGCTTGCCGAAACTTCGTTCGAGGCCAATGCGATGCAGCAAAGCATGAATTCGGATTTGATGGCCAAAGCGGTCTCGAATACGACGCCCGAAGCGCTCCGAATGGCTTTTGTCATCATCGTGACGATTCCGGTTCTATGTGTCTACCCGTTTCTGCAGAAGTACTTTGTGCAGGGCGTTATGATCGGTTCAATCAAAGAATAAGGGAGACATTCATCCCTTCAGGAGGTACGGTCCATGAAAAGTTGGTTGAAAAAAAGCTTCTCGCTTGGCCTTGCGATGTTGATTTGCTCGGTTGCCATATTAGGCTGCACGAACACAAACAACGGCAAAAACAATGACCCCTCGGCGTCTGCTTCCCCCGGCGCGGGTTCGCAAAACAACGCAAGCGGAGAGGGGAAACCGGAGGAAGTGACGCTGAAGCTGCTGGTGGCCTGGCAAGGGTTGTCCTTCCTCGCGCCGTCCGATCTTGCGAACAATCCGGTGGCTCAGATTATTAAAGAAAAAACGGGCGTTACACTCGATGTCGAGTGGATTACGATTCCCGAAATCGAACGGCTCAACTTGCTGTTCGCCACGAACAACATGCCGGACATGGTCATGGCTCCTTATTGGGGCGGCCAGGATGTCCATACGGTCGCGATCAAAAAAGCGGCGCGCGAAGGTCTTATTATGCCGTTGAACGACCTGATTGAGAAGCACGGTTCCAATATGAAGGATGCTTTCAATGTTGGAGTCGCTTCCGATTTCAGGGAAAACGATCTGGAAGACGCATCGTTCAACGGGGAGCGTTATTTGCTGCCGATGCACACGCCGCTAAGCCCCGAAGATACGACGCAATGGGCGTACAATGTATTCGTCAGAAAAGATATTCTCGAGGCGCTCGACGTGAAGCCTTCCGATATTCGCCATTCCGAGGATCTGTATCCGTTGCTTAAGCAAATTAAGGACGGCAATTTTACCGATACGGCAGGACGACCCGTTATACCGTCCGGAGCATGGCAGAACGGCTGGAACTACGGTTCGATGCTGAACTCCTTTACGGAGAACAACTTTACGGCATTCACCAAGATTGATGAGCAATATCGTCTTGGCATTTTCTCGGAATTGACCGACAAACGAGTGTTATTCATGCGGAAACTTGTGACAGAGGGACTGTTTGATCCCGAGGCGTTCCGCCAGAACGACACGGTCGCGAAGGAAAAGATGGCGACAGGCCGCGTAGCGGTGGTGAGCGCTCATTATCCGCATATGAATACCGTGCTGAGTCAGTCGCTATACGTGGACCATCCGGAGATGGAATATGTGCCGGTAGGGCCGATTGCGGATGCCAACGGCGAGAATACGATGGTCGAATCCAAAGTTCTGAAGGGACAATCCGGCGTGCCCGGGATGTTCATTGGAGCTGATTCGAAAAATGCGGAAGCGGCCATGCGTTATCTGAACTTTATTAACAGCGAAGAAGGCAAACTTCTGGTGTATCTTGGCGTTGAAGGAGAGCACTGGACGAAGGATGCCGCAGGTCAGCCGAAACATACGGAGAAATTTTTGGAGAGCGCGAAGAGCGATCCGAGTTATGCCGTCAACCAAGGAATTGGCAGCGTTTATACGCTCGGCGTATACGGATTGCCGAACCGGATGTTCCAGGCGGCCGGCGATGCGGCTCAAGTTGACGAGCTGTACGAGACATCGAAAGAGGTTTACGGGCTGACGGTTGTGGACGGCTACCGTTTGAGTTATTTCAATAACGAATATCCGGAATTCGACAAAATTCAAACGTTGCTAGACAGCAATACGCAACGCGATGTCATCGAAAGCGCCTATTTCGCCGCAAGTGACGAGAAAGCGCTCCAAATCTTGAATGATTACCGCAGTCAATTGATCAAGGGCGGCGTTCAGGACTACGAAACATTCATGAACGAGAAAGCGAAAACCAGAGACGATATCATTCACTAAGTTCAGGACGAGCCCCTAATCGTAGACGTCGGATATGCACTGCGGGTGCGTAGCTGGCAAATGCGATTAGGGGCTTCAATATTTTTATAAGAAGGGGAAGATAGAATGGGCAACAAGTATGCAATCGGCGTCGACTACGGCACGCAGTCGGGCAGGGCGGTACTGGTGGATTTGGCGGACGGGGCGGAGATCGGGGAGCATGTGACGCCATATCGACATCATGTCATCGACGAGGCACTGCCGGCAAGCGGCATCATGCTGGAGCATGACTGGGCGCTGCAGCATCCGCTGGATTATATCGAGGTGCTGGAGACATCGGTTCCGGCGGTTATGGAGGAATCGGGGGTTGATCCCGCCGATGTGATCGGGCTTGGCATCGACTTCACGGCATGCACCATGCTGCCGATCGATGCGGCGGGGCAGCCGCTGTGCCTGCAAGAGGCGCACAAGGACAATCCGCATAGCTGGGTGAAGCTGTGGAAGCATCATGCGGCGCAGGACGAGGCGAATCGGATCAATGAGGTCGCTGCGGCGCGGGGCGAGAAGTGGCTGGCGCGTTACGGCGACAAAATTTCATCCGAATGGATGCTCGCCAAGGTCTGGCAGATTCTGAACGAAGCGCCGGAAATTTATGAAAAAGCAGATCAATTCTTGGAAGCGGCGGATTGGGTCGTTGGCCAAATGACGGGCAACTTTGCCCGCAATAGCTGCGCGGCGGGCTACAAGGCAATCTGGCACAAGGCGGAAGGTTATCCGAACCGCGAATTTCTCGCAGCGCTTGATCCGCGCCTGGCGGAGCTGACGGAGACGAAGCTGCGCGGCAAGGTGGAGCCGCTCGGCACGAAAGCCGGCGAGCTGACGCCGGCTTTCGCGGCGCGTATGGGGCTTGCGGCGGGAACGGCGATTGCGGTCGGCAATGTAGACGCGCATGCCGGCGTGCCGGGCGTCGGCGTCGTAACTTCGGGCAAGCTTGTCATGGCAATGGGCACCTCGCTATGCCATATGCTGCTCGGAACGGAGGAGAAGGAAGTCGAAGGGATGTGCGGCGTGGTGGAGGACGGCATTATTCCCGGTTACTACGGCTATGAGGCCGGTCAATCGGCGGTTGGCGATATTTTCGAATGGTATGTGGAGGAGGCGGCTCCGGCTTATGTGTTTAAGGAAGCGGAAGCGGCTGGCGAACATGTACATGAGTACCTGACCCGCAAGGCGGAGGAGCTTACGCCGGGACAATCCGGCTTGCTGGCGCTCGATTGGTGGAACGGCAATCGCTCCGTACTCGTCGATACCGACCTGACGGGCGTGCTGCTCGGGATGACGCTGCAGACGAAGCCGTGGGAAATTTACCGCGCGTTGCTGGAAGCGACGGCGTTCGGCACGCGCAAAATTGTGGAGGCGTTCCATGCGAGCGGAGTCGAGGTGAACGAGCTGTACGCCTGCGGAGGGCTGCCGCAGAAGAACCGTCTGCTGATGCAGATATACGCCGATGTGACGAACCGCGAGATCAAGATCGCGGCATCAAAGCAGACGCCGGCCTTAGGAGCGGCAATGTTCGGCGCGGTGGCTGCAGGCGCGGAGAAGGGCGGCTACGACAGCATTGTCGACGCGGCGGCGGCGATGGCGCGCGTGCGCGAGGAAACGTTCAAGCCGATCCCGGAGAGCGTTGCGCTTTACGACAAGCTGTACGAGGAATACAACCGCCTTCATGACTACTTCGGACGCGGCGACAATGATGTTATGAAACGGTTGAAAGCGGTGAGAGAATCGGTCGGAGGAAACCGTACGTATGTACAATAAATGTGAAATCCGAATCCATAACTCGCAACGATAGATGTCGGAGGGCGTATCGCCGTCCGCAGGCAGGTCCTCAGAGCTTCGGTATTTCTCTGAGGTTCCCGCAAATCCTCCAATCCCTTGCCTCCCGAACATGCAGGAAACGGCCCCCATATGCTATACTCTTCGTATGACTACCGAACATTCCGAACCCAACCAACATCCACATACAGGCACGAAGTTGTGCGCGCAATGCGGCGAGATGAAGCCGCTTAACGAGTTTTTGCGCCGCACGGGGCGACGCGCGGGCGGACAAGGCCGGCGCGGCACTTGCCGGGATTGCCGCCGCGGGCGGCAGTCTGTCGAATCGCTCCCTGCCAAAGGAGCGGTCCGGCATCCGCAGCATGCGCCGAAAGCGGAAGCGGCCCAGCCTTCTGCCGGCCAAGGCTCTCAAGCGGCTTCCTCGAGCGACCCCGCCACGAGCAAGCAGCGAGGACGCGGGCATAAGAGGCGGCCCGCCGCCCAGCCCAGATTGCTGGCGGAGCCGCCGAAGCGCGGCACGCATGATCCCGCGGACGCCTCCTACCTGCGAACGACCGCCAGCGGCTTCATCCGCATGCGCGGCAAGACGGATAACGGCCGCCGCTGGTATCAGGAGGTCGAATTGGAGCTGGCGCAAATTCTGGTGCGGGAAGGCGCGGCCGTCGTCGTTAATCGTTCGACGATCAGGCGTCTCTACAGCAATAAGGAATTCCGCAAGCTGATCCTGACACGAGACAACTATACGTGCCGCTTCTGCGGCCAATACGGCGATACGATCGATCACGAGCTGCCGCGCGCGAAGGGCGGACACACGACGCCGTCCAACTGCATCTGCGCGTGTTACGAATGCAATCAGCGCAAGGCGAACAGGGACGTTGACGAATTCAGAAGCTCGCTGGAGGATGAATTCGTATAAGGGCGTCGTGCTGCAGTTGTGCGCGTCAATCGGCAAGCGGGCGTCATGGGAGTTGCGTGGCGCCCTGTTTGCCAATGGCTTGAAGCGACGAAACGGAGGATGGCTATGGAGAATTGGCTGGGACGCTCGCTAAAGCACAAGCTGTCGTTATTGATTATTATTTCGGTGCTGGTCCCGGTGCTGTCTCTCGGGTTGTTCTCCTACAATATAGCCGCGGGGCTGACGGAGGAGAAGGCGCAGAGCTCGGGGATGAACACGCTTCGCCAGATCGGCGCCTATCTGGAGAACATGGTCACCGACGTCGAGAACCAATCCTTATTCCTCATCGGCCATCCTGACGTACAGAACTACTTAAGGACACCGGAGCAGGATCTCTTTAAGCAGACCTCCATCATCGGTTTGTTGACTACGTTGTCCATTTCGAAGCCGTATATCGCGAACGTCATTATCGAACCTGACGCGGACAAGCCGCCCGTCTCGTTTAAGTCGGTGGTGGGCTCCGAATTCAAGGATATTACGGAAAGCATTCCGAACTATTACGCGACGCATCCCAAGTGGTGGTCGGCGGTTCATCTTCAGGTAACCTCCGATAGCAGCAATGAAGTTATTACGATGTCTCGTCCCATTCGCAGCACGCAAAGATATTTCGACCTCGGCATGCTCAAGATCAGCTTGCTGCAATCCGTCATTTCCACTCATCTCAAGCAGGCCGGTCTGGAGGGCGGCGGTATCGTGCTGCTGCTCGACGGCAACAATCGAATTCTGGCTGGTCCGGACGGGTATTCCACGGAGCTTGGATTGGAAGACTATTATCCCGGGATCAGCCCGTTCCATGATCTGTCGGGTTCTTTCTACTATGGCGAGAATGCGGACCGCAAGTCTGTGTTGCATCATTCTATGGAAGCAGTGGAGTGGAAGCTTGTCGGAATTACGCCCGTGCAGTCGTACAAGGCCGAGAATCGCTACTTCCTGACGCTTACCGCCATAGCCGTCAGCGTCGCGATGGTCTTCGTCATTGCCTTCGTCTTATTCCTTATTCAAAAGGTGACGAACCCGCTGTCGCAGCTCACGCGGTTTTTAAAGCATGCAAGCCCGGACGAGCCGCTGCCGACGCTGCCGGTCGAGACGGTCGACGAGGTCGGACAGCTCATTATTACGTACAATCGGATGAGCTCGAAAATCGTAAATCTGACCGATGAGGTAAAGCGGAACGAAGCGCTTAAGAAGGAAGCGGACATGTCCGCGCTGCAGGCGCAGATCAACCCGCATTTCCTGTACAATACCTTATCGTCCGTGCATTGGATGGCCCTGATGAAAGGCGAATCCAAGATCGCCGACATGGTAGGCTCGCTTAGCGACTTCTTGCGCTTTAGTCTAAACAAAGGGCAGGAATATTGCGCGATCAGCCAGGAAATTCTGCACATCGATCATTATGTGAATATTCAGAGCATCCGCTACCCCGACAAGTTCGATTACGAAGCCGACATTCCGTCGGAACTGCTGGATCGCCGAATGCTCAAGCTGCTGCTTCAGCCGCTGATCGAGAACGCGATGCTGCACGGTATTCTCACGAGAGAGGGCAAGGGCCGCATTGGGGTCAAAGCGTGGGAGAATGGCGAGATCATTACGTTTTCCGTCACGGATAACGGTGTTGGCATGAGCCCCGGGAAGTTGGAGGAGCTGAGGGAGAGAATCGATCATCGGGCCGCCGTGCATTCTCCGGATGGGTCGATGGAGAACGCCCCTGCCTCGACGGGCAGCAGTTACGGCCTTCGCAACGTCCATAACCGGCTGCTGCTGCATTATGGGCCTGAGTCAGGCTTGATTTTGGAGAGTCAAGAAGGCGTGGGCACGAAGGTGACGTTCTCGATCAAGCCATCGTATGTTGCGCGAGAGCAGGAGCGCGAGCTGGAGCGGGAGAGGCAACTGGAGGCCGGTGAATCGGCAGCGCCGTTAACAGGGCAATCCGAGGGAAAGGGGGAGCGTTAATGAAGCTGCTTATCGTGGACGACGAGGTTATTATACGAACGGGACTAAGCACCGTCATCCAATGGGAGGAGAACGGTATTACATTGCTGACGCCTGCCGCATCCGCCGAGGAAGCGCTGATGCGCATTCCGCTGGAGAAGCCGGATATCGTGCTGACCGATATACGAATGACGGGCATGACGGGACTGGAGATGTCTAATGCCATTAAGCGCGATTATCCGTGGATCGAGATTGTCGTCCTGTCCGGCCACGACGATTTTTCCTATGCCCAGCAAGCGATCCGGAACGGGATCGGTGATTATTTGCTGAAGACAAGCCGTCCGGGAGATATTATGTCCGCGGTTATGAAAGCCCGGGGCAAGATCGTCAGCAGCAGGGCTGCCGTACAGGAAGGGCAAGCCCATCAGACGGCGTTTCGCTGGAAGCTGCTGGACGGGCTGCTCCGGGGAGGGCATACGCCGGAGGAAGCGGAGATCGATGAAGTATTGTCCCATTATCCGGAGCTGCGGCTGGGATCGGATTGGGAGACGCTGGAGCTCTGGATGATAAGCCCGGGAGAATCGCTGCATATGAAAGAACAGCTTAAGCAACCGCTGCGCTTGATCGGAGACAAGCTCAGGGATTCGCTAAACTGCGCCATTTTGGACTGGAACAACGGCTGGCTGATCTTCTTCCGATCAGGGCAGCCGGCAGCGGGAAGAACGGTGCGCGCGGCGATTGACGCTGTTGGGCGGACAGCCGACGCGCCCGTCTTTGCGGTCATCGGCAAACGAGCCGCGGGTCTCGTGGAGCTGCGCGAGTCGCTCAGAACCGCAGAGCAGACTGTGGCGTATCGCTGGCTGGCCGGCGGAAGCGGCGTGCTGGACTACGAGGAAATCAAGGATCGCAAGGGGATGCGCGCCGTCTGTTCCCAGGAGGAAGAAGCGGCGCTTATCGCGGTGCTGCGCGGCGGCAACGAGGAAGCTTTGCGGACCTGGATTCGGGAGATGCTTGCGGCCATTTTGCGAGACCCCGAAGCGACCCCGGGCACGATGACATCGTATTTGCATTCCTTGCTCGTCGCAGGCGTGCGCTGGCTGGAGCGCGCGGCGGAATCCGTCGGCCGGCCGACGCCGTCCATATCCAGCATGGAAGACACGAATGAGAAGAGGCTTGCGGAATGCCCCGAAGAGTCGATGATTCGGGTGCTGACAGAGGTCCTCGCGGAATACAAGCGTCTAAACGGCGGGCGAAGCGATGCGATCGAGCGGACGCTCGCGTACATCCGGGAGCATCTGGACCAGAGCTTGACGCTTGCCCAGGTCGCGGCGAACATTCATATGAATCCCAATTATTTCAGCAAGCTCTTTAAGCAGGAGACCGGCAAAACGTATATCGAATACTTGACGGAGGCCCGTATGGAATGGGCCGCGAAGCTGCTCCGGGAAACGCCCGCGAAGGTTAGCGAAATCGCAAAGCGGGTAGGCTATGAGGATATGAAGCACTTTAATCACCTGTTCAAACGGCATACCGGCGTAACGCCTTCGCAGTTTCGTCAAGGGTGAACGAACGAGTGATCAGGTTACGGGGCATTGAAGCGGATAGGGAGCAGCGAATTGGCAAGAAATATAAAAAATGTCTTGTACCCATGCATCTAATCGATCAGGCGAAACGATTTTCGTCTGGATGTTAGATGTTTTTTTGCGTAATAATACTTCAGTATAAGAAAAAATAAGATGATTGCGTTTACTTGTGTGTAAGGTTTTTGCTCATCCATAATAAGGATCTTTCATGCGAGGGAATAGGTCGAAAGGGGACAACGGATAAGGTGGACTCTGAGCGTTCGATAGTCTAAAGGTTGATTATTCAGCATTGGAAGCGATGCCATATATTTGGGGCAAGGTGAATTTTCACCCTATTGGGACTGAAGATTCCCCCCTACGCCGATGAGGATTTGCCCACTATACTTAGATTACATTACATGGAGGGGGATTAAACGATATGAAAAAACGACTTTCCTTAATTGTCAGCGTTACCACGATGTTAGCTTTAATGACGGCTGCTTGCGGAGGCGCCAATGAGCCATCCAGCAACGGAGGCAGCGGCAACGCCGGCGGCGAGAAGGCGAAAATTACGGTATGGCACAACTTCTCTGGCGACGACTTGCGCGCCAAAGCGGTTAGAGAGCTAATCGAAAATTATAAAACAAACAACCCGAACGTAGAAGTGGACGCGCAGGCCATTCCGGTCGACGGATACCGTCAACGTCTGAGCACGGTTGCCGCAGCTAACGAAATGCCGGACGTGTTTTTCGTTTACGCGGGCAGCCAATCGCAAGAATTTTACGATGCCGGACTTCTGCAGCCGATTACGGAGCTGGCGGACGAAAACCCGGATTGGAAAAACAACTTCATGGAAGGCGCGTTCGACCGCTTCTCCTTCGAAGAAGGCCAAATCTACTCCGCTCCGCTCGCGATGTCCGCGACTTCGTTCCTGTACTATAACAAAGACCTGTTCGACGCCAACGGCGTGACGGTGCCGACGACTTGGACAGAGTTGATGGCTGCCGTTAAGACATTCAACGACAAAGGCATCACGCCGATCGCATTGGGCAACAAAGCGCCGTGGGTGGCGCAATCGACGATCATCGGCTCCCTGGCTGACCGCGTTACGGGAACAGAGTGGTTCCTGAAAGCGGTTAAGGGCGATGGCGCTTCGTTCACGGATCCGCAGTTCGTAGAGGCTCTAAGCAAGTTTAAGGAGCTTGTAGACAACAAAGCGTTCCAAGAAGGCGCAAACAGTATCGACAATACGCAGGCCGAGCAATATTTTGTACAAGGCAAAGCAGCTATGATGGTATCCGGCGCATGGACGCTGACAAATCTGGCGGCATCCGCAACGGATGAGCAGATCGCTCCGATCGAAGTGACGACGCTGCCAGCCATCGAGGGTGGAGCAGGCGCGGCAGGCACGATCTCCGGCGGCGCAGGCGGAGGCTTTGCGCTCAGCAAGAAAACGACAGGCGCGGCCAAAGACGCGGCGCTGGATCTGATCTACGCGGTCAGCGGTCCGGACGGGCAAAAGGCAATCGCGGAGAGCAACTCCATGGTTATGTACAAGATGGAGCTGGACGAGTCCAAAGTCAGCCCGCTGTACTTCAAAGCGTTCAACCTGGCCAAAGAATCCGGCATCACGCCGGTCTATGACGCTTACCTCTCCGCGGAAGCGGGAGAAGCCATCAACAATGGTCTGCAAGGGCTGATGATGGGCGACAAACCGGAGGACATTGCTAAAAAGCTGCAAGACGCGCAAGTTCGCTCCACTCAGCAATAGTATCAATCACACTCTAGCTATCCAAGGAGGCTGCTGTCATGCCTGCATCCCTGCGCAGTAAAAGCTTCGTCGTATTGGCGCTGCTTCCTGCACTGCTGATATTCCTGGTCTTCGCCATCATCCCGATTTTCTGGTCCGCCTACTACGGCTTCTTTGATTGGAAGGGGCTTGGCGCCGCCAAGTTCATCGGGCTGAATAACTACGAAATGATGCTGCAGGATCCCATATTCTGGAGGGCGCTGAAGAATAACCTCATTCTCGTCGCGTCGGCGATCATCGGCCAAGTGCCCATCGCCCTCCTGCTTGCCCTGCTGCTCCTGAAAAACTCCTGGTTCAACCGGATTCTCCGGTCTGCCTTCTTCCTGCCGATGGTGCTGTCCACAGTCGTGGTCGGCCTCATCTGGGGGTATATCTACCATCCGCAGATCGGCCTTCTGAACCAAGTGTTGGAGGTGCTGGGACTGGACTCCTGGACCCGTGCCTGGCTCGACGATCCGAAGATCAATATGTTTGCGGTGTCCATTCCGATTAACTGGGCGAATATCGGCCCTTATCTGATCATCTTCATCGCCGCTCTGCAGAACATCTCCTCGGAGATCGGCGACGCGGCGAAGATCGACGGCGCCATTGGCTGGAGAAAGCTGTTCTACGTTACGCTGCCGATCATCTGGGGAACGGTCGTCGTTACGATCGTGCTGTGCATCTCCGGAAGCCTGAAGGCGTTCGACCACGTCATCGTCATGACGGGCGGCGGTCCGGCGCAATCGACGGAACTTCTTGCAACGTACATGTACAACAACAGCTTCACCATCTATCGCTACGGTTACGGTTCTGCCGTATCCACGATGATTATTTTGATCAGCGCCTTGCTCATTGGGCTTAACTACATCATTACGAAGAGACGCGGGTAATGGGCATGGCTAATCAGCACCCGGATGAAGGAGTGATAGACGATGCAAGGAACGACTGACGTCCGGTCCTCGGATTCGAACGGTTCGCTCTGGCGGAAGCCGGTCTCCGGCGTGGTCAAAGCATTGCTGCTCGTATATGCGGCTGTGACTTTGTACCCGCTGTATTGGTTGATGATCAGCGCGTTCAAGTCGAATCAGGAATTTTTTAACCGTCCTTATGCCTGGCCGCAGAACTTCCAGATTGACAACATAACGAGAGCCTGGGATCTGGGAAAGATGGGTCAAGCGTTAATCAACTCGACCATCGTAACTTTGGCGGCGGTCGTGCTGACCATCGTGCTGGGCACGCTGGCGGCATACGCGCTGGAGCGTTTCACTTTCAAGATGAACAACATTATAAAGGGAATCTTCTTGCTGGGCATGCTGATCCCGATTCACAGTACGCTCGTGCCGCTCTTTATCTTTATGAACAAGATCGGCTTGCTGGATACGTACTGGTCGCTTATTCTGCCGTACACGGCATTCGAGCTGCCGATCGCGATCTTCCTCGGCATGGCGTACCTGGCCTCGATCCCGAGAGAAGTAGAGGAAGCGGCCATGATTGACGGCAACGGCTGGTGGGGCGTATTCGGACGCATCATCTTCCCGCTATGCTTGCCGGTTATATCGACGGTTACCATCCTGGCGTTTCTGCGCTTCTGGAACGACTTCTCCTTCGCGCTGGTGTTTATCAACTCGCAAGCGCTGAAGACTTTGCCGCTTAGCCTGTCGCTTTTCTCGGACGGCTTCGGCACGGACTACAGCTTGACCATGGGCGCGATGTTTATTGCTGTCATCCCGACCATCGTCATCTATCTGATCTTCCAAGAGCAGATCATGAAGGGTATGGTCGCAGGCTCGGTCAAAGGTTAATCGCCTTTGTCCGGGCTTTTTTTTTTGTGCGGGGATACGGGCTCGCAGGCGCCTCGTTGTGCTGGGGGTACGCCGAGGCGAAGGTGCTATAATGGCAGGTTGCGGCGTGTCGAATGCGCTATGCTGGCAAGCAGCGTCCGACCTTACTCGATGGCAACTGCAAACGCGCGCGGTGTAACGGACACAGACGACTCTATTCGGGGCAAATGGGGCATATGCGAAAGCTAACGGACAAGAGAAGCGCTATTTCACCAATATGAGGTCTACCCGGGGGATTTGTTCATGCGGAATGTGGGTTATAAAGTCAACGCATGAAGCATATGGGGAATAGATCCAACACGCAATCAACAACCATGGTGCGGTGTAAGAAACATGGCATTGTGTGTTTTGCTTCACTATTTTTCAAGATCAGTCAAATTACGATAGACTCATTTAGTTCAAGGAACCTATTCCGTTTCGCGATAAAAAAGTTAAAATTAAACATGTTAATATCTGGTAAATATTATATTTTACTGGTTGTTTAGATTGTGTCAAAAAGGGGAGAAAACGGTTGTAATGATGATCTGAAGAAACCTTTTGCCCATCAGCCTCGACAGATGTCGAAAGGCTACAATTTTCAGAGGAGGTTAAGGCATGTCAAAAAAAATATATAGTTTGAGCGGGGCTGTTTGTCTACTTATAGCTTTAGTTTTTGTATTGGGATCCCAGGAGGAAGCCAAGAGAGAACTCAATCAAAATGGAATCCCAGATCAAGCCTCTTCCACTAACAAATTGAAAGGAAACATTCGTGCAGAGTTAGAAGTATTCAATTTTGATGAGGCTGTAACGAGAGCAGATCTAATAGCGAAAGTTCAAATTGAACGGGCGATCAAAGAAATAGATGAGCCTAGTCCTAAGACACTTTATCAAGCAAGTGTTCTGGAGCTTCTTAAGGGAGATGAAGGTTTAGTAAATCGCACGATTGATATCCTTCAACAAGGGAACAGTACCTGGTCATTTAATAATAATACAATGTTTGGGCAAGGTGATGAATATTTTCTATTCTTAAACAAAGCTACTGTCTCAAATACCTACTGGATACTTGGTGAAGAGACGGGAATGTATGAAGTAATAGACGATGGTAGAATAGAGAAGAAATCTCTTTATTTAGATGAATTAACGGATATAGAAGACAAGGTCTCTACGGAAATGTTTAAGAAAAATCAAAAAGAAGTAAAAGATATTCAAATTCTATATGAAAACAAATTTATGAATAAGATTGTTGAACAACTTAACAAGAATAGGAGTGAATGAATCAAATGAAAAAGATCGTAACATTTTCACTGCTTTTATGCTTTTTATCATTAACGACTCCTGCAGTCTCAGCCCATCCTTCCGGAGTATCTTGTTTTTTGGGATCAGAATTGTTGGGATATGTTGTAGATTGTAACAATCATCAGTCTAGTTCAACATTTAATTACAATGCTACTGGACTAGACGCAACTTATTTAGGTTACACAACTACTGGCGCAAGTTCCTGGTCAGGAACAGTTACTATTAATTCGTCGTTTTCAATACTTGCACAAGGTTATTATTCTACTTATTCAGATCCTGATACTAGTACTGTAGCTGCATTTTATGATTACTCTTCTAACTCAAGCGGACATCTTACTACATGGAGAATCAAAAATAACAAAAGCAAAATGGATGGCAGGACTGCTTCAGCAAATAATGGTACCGCAGCTCATGAACTTGGACACGCTATCGGACTAAATGATTTATACGGCAGTCCTAATAGTGGGAAGTTAATGTATGGTTACAGTACTAGAACTACAACCGTACCAACAAGCAGTGATATAACCGGTGCAACTGAGGCTACGAAGTGAATTTTACATATTAATCCTTCAGCCCACTATTTTAGATGGATAGTGAGCAGACGCCTTCATGGGTGGATTTCCAAGCTATGGCACACTCCTACGGATTTTTATAATGTATAGTAACTTGACTCTTGCAAAAATGAAAGCCACGAGCGTTGCAGGAATCAAGTAGATCGTGACTTGTGTACCAACTGCCCGCACGCACATAGACGCGATCGGCTTCGTCCGTTCGGAAGGAAGCGATCATCTCCATGGCTAATTCAAAGTCGAGCCCCTCCATACGGCGAGTAGGTAGGGGCTATTTGACGTTCACAAAATTCGAACCTGGCGGATTTCGCAGACATAGCTCCTTCTGTGTCCGTTAGCATTCGAAATCTCGCTACGTGCTAGGGTAGCCGCATCGTGCTGGGAGTTACGCCATGCAGGGGTAGCTGCTTCGTGTTAGAGGATGCGCCGTGCTAAGATAGCCTTGCAACTCCGGAGTAGGTAGTAGAATAGTTAAGATGGTTTAGGAGCGCACTGCAAGCAAGTTGGTGAGGCCAACAGCCTGCAAAACGCTCAACTCCCGCTTCGTGAAGGCGCGCAAGCCGCCGAAGTTGTTAATAACACTTCGATTTTAATTTCGGTTTGTACGCATCCTTTGTCCGGACGAGGCATGCAACTGCGGGCGACGAGATCGTTACTCCTGAAATAGTCTCCCAAGGATATGGTTTTCCTGAAGGAAAAGTCGCATAAGGACATGATGTCAGAACTGTAAGAATATGATACGATAGGACTAATCTATCCGAAGAGGTGATCATGGCGTGTTAGGACGCAGCGGCAATCCCACGTTAAGAGATTCAACGTTCGAAAAGACAGGCTCGCTCGTCAGCGGAGAACGCATGACGATCGAAGGCACTGTAAACAAGATGTTCATTACGCTCGCCATCCTGCTGGGCGGCGCATTCGCTTCCTGGAGCATGTACGCGAACGGACAAACGAACATTATGGCGCTGGCCATCGGCGGCGCGATCGCGGGCTTCATCCTGGCGCTCATTATCAGCTTCAAGCCAACGGCGGCCCCGTATCTGGTACCGATCTACGCGGCTTGCGAGGGATTGTTCCTTGGCGCGATCTCCGCGCAATTCGAGAGCCTGTACAACGGCATTACGCTGCAAGCCTCGGCGCTGACGATGTGCGTATTTATTGCATTGCTGGTCGCGTACCGCTTCCGCATCATCCAAGCGACGAAGAACTTCAAGCTTGGCGTATTCGCGGCTACGATGGGCGTTATGCTGCTGTATTTGCTGAGCTTCGTTCTCGGTTTCTTCGGCGTCACGATTCCTTACCTGCACGAAAGCAACTGGATCGGCATCGGCATCTCCGTCGTTATCGTTATTATCGCGGCGCTCAACCTGGTGCTGGACTTCGACTTCATCGAATCCGGCGCAGAGCAAGGCGCTCCGAAGTATATGGAATGGTATGGCGCGTTCGGCTTGCTCGTGACTCTCGTCTGGCTGTACATTGAGATTCTCCGTCTGCTTTCGAAGCTGGCGAGCAGAGACTAATTACGGCGGCAGCCAGCCGTACATATGGAGCGAAGAAGCGGGACGGCGGTCCCGCTTTTTTTGGCGTTTTGACCATGTAGTATCCAATCATATTGAAAGCAGAGGTGTGCGGGAATGAAGAGAGCGGAACTGGCGGCGTATTGCAAAGGGTTAAATGGCGCGATGGAAGACTATCCGTTCGGACCGGATCCGCTGGTCATGAAGGTCGGCGGCAAAATGTTTGCTTTGATCGGGACGAATGGGAGCGTGGATAATATCTCGCTGAAATGCGAGCCTCATATGGCGGAGCTCCTGCGAATGGAACATGAAGCGGTGAAGCCGGGTTACCATTTGAACAAAAAACATTGGAATACCGTTACAATAGACGGTTCGGTCCCGGATAACGACATTAGAGAGATGATCCGCCACTCCTACGAACTGGTCGTCAAAGGGTTGACGAAAGCGCAGCGGGCGGAGCTTGTCTAAGTTTGGATAAGGGATTATAGCTGATGTCGGTGATCATTGTTACTGGATTGGAAAGAACCCGTGATATGTTAGAAGGGAAAATGAGGAATTTGTCGAATGAAGAAAGAGATGTCGAAAATAAAACGAGACGGTAGAGGTGGACAAGTTGTTAAAGAGATGGTTGCTGCTCACGGCTGTTCTATTGCTGATGAGCATGGGGACGGCTGCTTACGCCGCCGAAGGCGAAGCGAAGTCGATGACTCACGGGGAAGTATTGTTCGAACTAGGTTTGATTAACGGAACAAATGAAGGGCTGCAAGAAGATCAGGAGGTCAACCGCGCCCAGATGATCGCGATCGTGAACCGTCTGAGCGAGCGCGAAGGCGACAAGCCGTTCGCTCCGCCGGCCGTGCCGACCTTCTCCGACGTGCCGAAGACGCACTGGGCGTATGCGGATATCGAGAAGGCGTACGCAAATGGCGTCACGACGGGAATCGGGCAAGGCAAGTTCGGCGTGGGCAACAAAATCACCCACCAGCAAGCCGTTACTCTGCTGGCTCGCACGGCCGGCTACGAAATCGATTATGCAAACGCGGTCGAAGAAGGTTGGGATCTGGGGATTTGGCTGGACGCGGATAAGCCGGCAACGGCAAATCTGTATCGGAGCGATGTATTCGAGCTGATGTTATCCACGCTCGCGTTGTCGATCGATGAAGAGGAAGAATTGTACTTCTTCCATTTGATTCCGTCCATCAGCCAAGAGCATCGCGACTGGCTCATGAGCGACGCGAACATTTACTTATACAACCCGATGATGCAAGATTTTGTTTACGAGCCGATTGCCGACAGTTACTCCGGCGACGATGAGGGATATGCCGAGGCTTCCCGGAGACAGTTTGCATACACGACCGAGGTTGCCAAAGTTCTGGAGCTGTACAAAGGGGCAAGAGAAGAAGCGGCATTCGATGCTTTCTTTAAGCTGGCTTCCGGCGGCAAATCATCTATTGCGCTGCCCTACGAGTGGAGCTCCTTTGAGCTTGACGGCGAGTGGGGAGAGTTCGGATACTACGGATCTACCCGTGCCGAGCTGACTGCAGATGGCGTATTTGCCGGCACGATTGAAGCGACGGAAGGAAACGACTACCTCGAAGCCGAGACGCTTAGCGTATGGCAATACGGGACGGTTACGGTGGACGGCAAAAAGGTAACGCCTTATTATGTGCTTATGGAGCTTCCGCTTGGATTCGAGGATGATTTCGAATTTTACGAACTATTCGTCCTCGTGGACGACCAAGGCGTCTACAAGGCAGCTGCCGTAGGCTCGCACGGCGATGGCGTGTACGTTAGGAAGTAGACAAGGAAACGGGAAGGACGTGAATGGCAGTGACGAATCTGCAGCTTGGCTCGCTGGTGCTCAATGCGGAGCTTCTGGTCGTATTGACCGCAGGTCTTATGGGGTTGTTTGCGGTCCGATTGCGCCTTAGAGGGCGAAGCGAGCGGGATACGTCACCTGCCTGGAACGCGATAGGGATATGGATTGCGGTCTGGAAGGGAAGCCTCCTTCTCACTGATGCGGTTGCCGTTATTCGGCAGCCTCTTTCTTTGCTCTATTATGACGGCGGAACGATCGGCTTCTGGCTGGCGTGCGTGTGCGGGTTAACCTACCTCCAATATCGTTATGGCAAAATATATGAAGCAGCCGATGCTTGGAGAATTACCGGTGCATTCGCGGCAGGCTGGAGTACGGTGTATTTGATGGCGATCATCATTCTGGACAGGGCTTCGGCGGGGTATGCGCACTGGCTGGGCCTGTTTGTGTCTGCGACAAGCGTATTCCTGCTGACCGGAATATGGCGGATCAGGCCAAGGAAAGCTGCAGAAGAGGACCAGAGCGAGGAAAGCGCCCGTGCGGATAGCAGCTTGCGGCGAATGGCTGTTCCTGGCGCCGGGCTGGCGCTGCTGCTGGTGTTAGTCAGCTATATGGCGTTCGATCAGACGGAGCGGCTGATGGAGCGGATCGAGAACCGTAACGGTAATTCGGGCGTTGGAGCGCGTGCGGGAAATATCGCACCCGCTTTTGAATTGAATAACTTATTTGGAGAAGAAGTCGCGCTGGCAGATTACAAGGGGCGGACGGTGCTCGTCAACTTCTGGACGACATGGTGTCGGGTTTGTATGACGGAGATGCCGCATGTCCAGAAGTTGCATGAAGATTATATGGAGCAGGGCGGGGATGTAGCGATTCTGTCCGTCAACGTGACGAGCCAGGAGCAGGGCGAGGAACAGGTGCGGCAATACGTAGAAAAGCGGTCGCTGGACTTTCCGATCGTATTGGATCGGCGAGGCAGGGCCGCGGACGATTACCGTGTAGCCGCCTATCCGGCTACCTTCATCGTAGACGGAGACGGCATCATTCGTGAGCGTTTTCTTGGCGCGATCAGCTACGATGACATGAAGAAGCGTATTGAGCGCGTACGCGACAAATATCCTGCAGAGCAATAAAGGGCCTTATCTCCAGTGCGATGGTCGTTCCAATGCCGGAGGCAGTAACGTGTCCCTGTCTCCTTTGGCGGCATTGATCTGAAATGGCGTGAGGAACAAGCTGTCGCTCAGATTTGCCCCGCATAAATTCGTATCTCTCAGATCGACCCCGATCATGTCGGCTAAACGTAGATCAGCGCCGGACAGATCAGCCGCAATGAGATAGGCTCCCCTAAGATTGAAGCCTCGCAAGTCCATGCCCCTTAAGTTTGCTTCCATGAGGTCGATTCTGGGACCGATCGGTTTTCCTTTATATTTCGGCAGGGCAGTTTTGCCTCCGCGAACGAATCCCTTCCTCACAAGCTCGCTCCCTTGGATGAGCACAAGATTAATGTCCATTCGATGTGCCGCGATATCCTGTTGGCGCAGTTTTTCGGCGGGCAGCGATGCCAGGGCATCCGTCGCTGCGGCATATTGCCGAAGCTTCTCGTGAATGTCTGCGGTCTCCTGCCTTGCTAACAAATCTCCCAAATACCAAAGCAATTCGTGCAGCAAACGGATCGCATGGAAGGCTTCGAACATGTTCCCGGCTAGCTTGGGTTCGTCTCGCCAGCTTGCTCCCCCGTAGGTTTCCTGGGATACGCGTTGTCCCGCGCCGAAGCAATCGAATACGGTGCAGCCGCGGTAGCCGATGTCCCTGAGCCTGTCGTGAACGCCGCATCGATAATTCTCTTGCAGATGCCGGCAGGGCGTTCCGGCCGCCTTGGTGGCGGCGAAGTCGGCGGAGGCTTCGAATGGCAGCGCCGTGCAGCAGAGACCGAAGCAGCTTTCGCAGCGGGCCCGGAGCTCTCTGTCTGGAAGAGAAGCCTTGGCGCCAATGTTTGTATCCATTTCGTTTGCCTGCTTTCGTTCTGGTTTTCTTTCACTTTAGCCTTCGATTGGCCGATGCTCAATGGAAATAATCGTTTTAGTTATTTTATACCATTTCTCTTTGCGGTTCCTTGCTCTTGTATTCCGCTTGGAATTTTGGGACAATAAGGCTGTATGTCCAGCGCCAAAGGATTTTGCGGCCGACACAAGGGCATGAAGAGAGGAAGCAAAATGAGCAAACCATCCATTTATGGACTGACTATAGAACAATTAACGGCATGGCTGGCGGAGCACGGACATAAGAAGTTCCGGGCCACGGCGGTGTGGGAATCGCTGTACCGCAAACGCATAACGGACTTTGACCGCATGGAGGAAGTGCATCCGACCTGCGTGGCCTTGCTCAAGGAACACTTTGTCATCGGCACGATGGAAGAGCATGTAAAGCAGGAGTCCGTCGACGGTACCGTAAAATTCTTGTTCCGCCTGTCGGACGGCAATCTGATCGAGACGGTGCTGATGCGCCATAAGTTTGGTCTGTCCGTCTGCGTGACTACGCAAGTCGGCTGCAATATCGGATGCAGCTTCTGCGCGAGCGGGCTGTTGGCCAAGAGCCGCGATTTGACTGCCGCCGAGATTGTGGAGCAGATCGCGAACGTGCAGCTGCATCTGGATGCGGCCGGCAAAGGGGAGCGGGTCAGCCATATCGTCGTCATGGGCATAGGCGAGCCGTTCGACAACTATAAGCATATGTCCGACTTCATCCGCATCGTTAAGGATCACAAGGGGCTTGCCATCGGCGCGCGCCATATTACGGTGTCGACGAGCGGTCTTGCGGGCAAGATTCGGGAATTCGCGGACGGCGATCTAGGCGTCAATCTGGCGGTATCGCTCCATGCGCCGAACAACGAGCTGCGTACGCGCATCATGAAGATCAACAAGGCGATTCCGATAGAGAAGCTGATGGATGCCATTGATTATTACCTGGAAAAAACCCGTCGGAGAATGACAATGGAATACATCCTGCTAAAGGACGTCAATGACGGAACGGAGCAGGCGCTGGAGCTGGCTGAGCTGATGAAGCCGCGCAAGGGACTCGTTAACGTGAATCTGATTCCGTACAACCCCGTCGACGAGCATAGCCAGTATCAACGGAGCGAACAGGATTCCATCCGCGCGTTTTACGACGTCATGAAGAAACAAGGCATTAGCGTAAGCGTGCGGCTGGAGCATGGCGCGGATATCGACGCGGCTTGCGGTCAGCTGCGAAGCAAGCAGATGAAAGCGGCGAATTAAAAAACGCAACCCATATAGGTAACCGATACCCCTCGGCGGGCGAGACCGTAAGCGAAAGCGTATGGCTCCCCGCCGAGGGGTTTTCATTGATTAGGAAATTATGAATTATTTCAGCCGTTGTTCTTTATATAGAATTTATATGATTCGGGGATTGAACGGGCGGTTAATTAGCTGGCGGATATGACGACCGACACGCACGAGTATGTAAATTCGAGTACAATGGCGCGCCGGAGGGGTTGTGCGTTCGAATGAGTATGAAATATCGAGTACAATGGCGCGTCTGAAGGGCCGGGCGATCGAATGAATATGAAATATCGAGTACAATGGCGCGTCGGAGGGGTTGTGCGTTCGAATGAGTATGAAATATCGAGTACAATGGCGCGTCTGAAGGGTCGGGCGATCGAATGAGTATGAAATATCGAGTACAATGGTGCGTCGGAGGGGCTGTGCGTTCGAATGAGTATGAAGTATCGAGTACAATGGCGCGTCTGGAGGTCCAAGTGATCGATTGAGTATTAAATGTCGAGTACAATGGATCGTCGAAGGGGCTGTGTTCGATTGAGTATGAAATTTCGAGCACATCGCCCCCGTTCTAGCGAGCAGGGTAGACATTTTTTCGATTTTTCCCGCAAAGGGGAGAAATGAAAATGTCGCCCTTTTTTAAATTTAGATTTTATAAAATTTTCGAGGTGGGATGTATTCCGCCTTGTTTTGTTTTTTGGGTTTGATAAAAGTATGGAATCCAACATTCTGAAACACATCTTCTTGATGAACATGGGCATTGGGATCGATTCGCAGAAAAGCATAAAGGGAAGCTACGCCTCAATGTCTTGAAGGAAGTCGAGAAATTCCGGGAATGCGAAAATATTGCAAATGGGTCTATGGTGCTGGTGTACGAAGGATGCCACGACCTGCGGTTTTTCCTCATCGCTGCAAAGGAAGATTCTCCGGCGTCATCGATCTAAAGCTCGCCGCCCGGCTGCATTTTAAGATTTAAGTCGGCGACATCGATCTAAAGCTCGCCGCGCGTCTGCTTTTCAAGATTTAAGTCGGCGACATCGATCTAAAGCTCGCTGCCCGGCTGCATTTCGAGATTTAAGTCGGCGTCATCGATCTAAAGCTTGTCGCCCGACTGCATTTCAAGATTTAAGTCGGCGACATCGATCTAAAGTTCGCCGCCCGGCTGCATTTCGAGATTTAAGTCGGCGTCATCGATCTAAAGCTTGTCGCCCGACTGCATTTCAAGATTTAAGTCGGCGACATCGATCTAAAGTTCGCCGCCCGGCTGCATTTTAAGATTTAAGTCGGCGACATCGATCTAAAGCTCGCCGCGCGGCTGCATTCTAAGATTTAAGTCGGCGACATCGATCTAAAGCTCGCCGCGCGGCTGCATTTCAAGATTTAAGTCGGCGACATCGATCTAAAGCTCGCTGCCTGGCTGCATTTCAAGATTTAAGTCGGCGACATCGATCTAAAGTTCGCCGCCCGTCTGCATTTCAAGATTTAAGTCGGCGACATCGATCTAAAGTTCGCCGCCCGTCTGCATTTCGAGATTTAAGTCGGCGTAAGCCAAAGCGAGGGAAATAGCATGACTTGATCACCAAAAGGCAAGGTGCAAAAGCGAAGCTCAAACAATACTTCTATGACAATGTAGGTAAGGTAACAGATTCTGGTACATTAAGAGAAGTAGCAGATAGCAGTGAGTGGGGAAGAAGAGTTGGGGAGCTTCGGAATGAACAGGAATCTATGTGCGCTCAGTTCCGCTTGTAACGAAGGGGCTGCAAATATGACACTCGAAAGGCCTTCTTAGGAGAAGTTGCTTGCTCAGCTTCGACGTTGACGTGCATCAGGAGCCCATCAGGTAAAGATTCTTGAGTGGTTGATTGGAAAGTTTTCGAACCAAACAAAACCTTAGTCTGATACCCGAGGCAACAGACCCAAAATCGATGGCCCTTCACATTGCAGTGGGTCCTTTTTTTGTAGAGTCAAATAGGTGTATATACATATTTGTACAAAATATTGGAGAGGGCTTGGGAATGCAAAAATTGCAAAAGTTGCATCGTGTTTTTGGGCATGTGAGGAGAGATTAGAGGTTTCTAAAGCTATCTTAAGGTTTTCTTTAGCTTCGCTTACGGTTGCCTTACAAAATGAGAGTTATGCTTGAGCTATCGGATTAACGAATGCGAAAGGATGGGAAATTTATGATCACGATGATGGGCATCAGTCATCAATTCAAGATAGGCAAGAAAGGCAAGGAGCGGATCGTACCGGTTCTGCATGATATCGATCTCAGCGTGGAGAAAGGAGAGATCGTAGCTATCGTCGGCCGGAGCGGATCGGGCAAGTCGACGCTGCTGAATCTCATGTCCGGCTATATCCGGCCTACGGCTGGGGAAATTACGGTAGCGGGACGAATGGTCACGAAGCTGGACGAGGGAGCTTGGGCGGATTTCAGACTGGCGCATTACGGCTTTATTTTTCAAAACTTTCAGCTTATATCGAGCATGACCGCCTACGAGAATGTCGAGCTGCCGCTTGTGCTCAAGGGAGTGGGGCAGTCCGAACGACGGAAGCGGGTCGAGAAAATGCTGGAGAACGTCGATATCGCGGCATTCGCCAGCCACTATCCGAGCGAGCTGTCCGGCGGGCAGCAGCAGCGGGTTTCGGTCGCGAGATCGCTGGTTTTGGAGCCGCCGATCGTGCTGGCGGACGAGCCGTCGGGCAGTCTCGACAGCGAAAACGAAAAGTCGCTGCTGACGATGATCAAGCAGCTCAATCATGAGCTTGGCATCACGTTTGTCATCATTACGCATGACGATCAGGTTGCCTCCGTCGCTCATCGCACAATCCGTCTGCAGGACGGCAGGCTGGCTCGCCAAGCGCCGCTCGTTTCGGTGGAAAGCATCAAGGAAACGATTGACCTGGCGAAAGGAGGACATCACTCATGAAGTTTGGCGATCAACTGCGATTTGTACGACAGAACATGAAACGCAACAAAACGCGTCTGTTTATGACCGTGCTGGCGACGGCTATGGGCTGCGCATTCCTGACCGTACTCGCCTCTGTCGGCTTCGGGCTGCAGCAGAGCATGGTCGAGGAGATTACCGGCGACCGGCTGGTAACGGAAATTACGATCTACGGCAAAAATCCCGACAAGTTCGATTCGCAAGGCATTCAAAAAGGAGACATCGATTACTTCCAGTCGCTCCCTAACGTCAAGGCGGTCACTTACCGCAATTATATCCAGCAGTATATGGAGCCTTCCATCGATGGCAATCCGGTCAACGTCAATCAGAGAATCGGCATGGATTTCGAAGCGGAGAAGCAAGCGGGCTTTGGCCTCAGCGCAGGCCGGCTTCCCGAAGGGAATAATGAAATCGTCATCGGTTACCATATTCGCGAAGTCATGGACGAGGAGGGTAGGCCGTCCAGCGAGCTGCCGGCTGCCTCGGAGTGGCTTGGCAAAACAATGACGTTGCAGGTGAGCTACTACGAGGACGGAGAACTGGCGAAGAAGCCGTTGGAAACCGTCATTGTCGGCGTCGCGGAGCAGCCGACCAAAGAGTGGAATCGCGATCGCAACATCTACATGGGCGAAGAGATGTTGACGCAGATCGAAGCCATTACCGGCACGCAGCTCGGCGAACTGCCGTACTTTGAGGTAGAGCCGACGAAGGAGCAGGTGCAGAAGCTGATCGAGCAGCTTCCCAAGCCGACCGGCGAGCGTCAATATCAGGATGTGACCGTCGTTGCGGAAAATGCTTCGAAGGTAAAGGGCATCGCGGAGAAGATCCGGGAGCAAGGTTACTTCAACCATTCCATTGCGGATGAGCTAAAGCAGGTGAACATGCTCTTTACCATTATGAAGATCGGTCTCATCTTCGTCGGAACGATTGCCGTTCTGATCGCATCCATCGGCATCTTTAATACGATGACGATGGCGGTGACGGAGCGGGCGCAGGATATCGGCATTATGAAGGCGATCGGCGCGCATCCGTCCGTGATTCGACGAGTGTTCCTGCTGGAGAGCAGCTTGATCGGCTTGTTCGGGGCGATTATCGGCACCGTGGTGTCGTACGCCATCTCCATTGCGGTAAACGCAGGCTTGCCCATCATGATCGAAGTGCTTATGGAGGAGAGTCTTCCGGCAGACTTCAAGTTCTCGGTCATTCCTCCGTATCTGGCAGCGCTAACCTGCTTGATCGCGCTTGGCGTAGCTTTGATATCCGGCCAGCGGCCGGCGAGAAGGGCGACTCGCATCGACGTTCTGAGCGCGCTGCGGCGCGAAGTGTAAGGGACTCGGCTCTGACTGTTCCATTCCCTTCATGGCAGATGAGCAAAGGGCGAGCGCAGCAGCGTCTCGGCTTTTACATCGGCGGCACACTCATGGCAGGCCGGAGCGCCCATTTTTCCTGATGTCAGTCGATTGTCATTGACAGATCATCGCGTCGTGAATTATGATTGCTACTAATTTCATATGCAATTGAAATTCGACGACGAGAAAGAGTACGTTAAGCGAACGATCCGCAGAGAGTTGGGACTGGTGCAAACCAACGTTCGGGCGCTAACAGAAAGCCATCTCCGAGAAGCAGGCTGAACCTAGAGTAAGCTCTGCCGCAATTCCGGCGTTACAAGGAACGCGTATTGATGGATACGTGAGCGGAGTGTCGCTTCATTTGGAAGCGAAACTAGGGTGGTAACACGGGTGCAGACTCGTCCCTTTATGGGGACGGGTCTTTTTTGTTGTCTATGGGATACATGACAAGAGAGGAGAATGGCAATGGCAGAGCTTAACATGGGGGACTTCGTATCCAAGGCGGTGCGCGATATGAAACCTTCGGGCATACGGAAGTTTTTCGACTTGATTGACGGCAGAAAAGACATCATCTCGCTGGGAGTGGGGGAACCCGATTTCGCCACCCCGAAGCTGGTCAGGGATGCGTGCATCACCGCGCTGGAGAAGGGCAGAACGTCCTATACGCCGAACTCGGGACTTCCGGAGCTGCGGGAAGGCATCGCCGAATACCAGCACGCCGAATTCAAGGTGCAATATGAGCCGGGAAACGAGGTGCTCGTTACGGTTGGCAGCAGCGAGGCGATCGATCTGGCCCTGCGCGCCATCGTGACGCCAGGCGATGAGATTCTCATTCCGGCGCCATGTTATATCTCCTATTCTCCGATTACGCAACTTGGCGGCGGCGTGCCGGTGGCCGTAGAGACGCTCGCTGCGGAAGGATTCAAGCTAAGGGCCGAGTTGCTGGCCAAAGCGCTGACCCCGCGCTCCAAGGTGCTTATGTTGTGTTATCCCAACAATCCGACGGGGGCCGTTATGTCCTACGAGGATTGGCTGCCGATCGCGAGGCTTGTGCAGGAGCATAATCTCGTGGTCATTGCCGACGAAATCTACGCGGACCTATCCTACGATCGCAAACACGTTTCGTTCGCCTCGCTTCCCGGTATGAAGGATCGGACCATTCTTGTCGGGGGGTTCTCCAAGTCCTTCGCGATGACGGGGTGGAGAGTAGGCTACGCGTGCGGACATCGGGAATTGATCGGGGCCATGCTCAAGATCCATCAGTATACGGTTATGTGCGCGCCGATTTTGGGGCAGATCGCGGCGATCGAATCGTTGCGGAACGGGCGGGAGGAGAAGGACTTTATGGTCGAATCGTACAGCCAGCGGCGCAAAGTAATCGTTAAAGGCTTGCAGGAAATCGGCCTGCCATGTCACGAGCCGCTTGGCGCGTTCTACGCGTTCCCCTCTATCGCGCATACGGGACTGACCTCGGAGCAATTTGCGCAGAGACTATTGAGCGAGGCTAAGGTGGTTGCGGTGCCGGGCGACGTCTTCGGGCAAGGCGGCGAAGGTTTTCTCCGCTGCTCGTACGCGACTTCGCTCTCGAAAATTAATGAGGCGCTGGAGCGGATGGGGCAGTTCCTTAGAACGCTGTAGCGCAGCGTGCGCCAGACAAGTGAAACCCCCGTCAGGCCGTCGCGTAGTACAGGGTTAGGCAATTCGGCTCGCCCCCCGAGCCGAATTGCCGAACTGGGAACGGCGGGCCGCGATTGCGGTTCGCCGTTATTTTTGCTATTTTGAATGCATGAGACGACCTGTTGCAATGCAGGAATGAGGAGATGAAGCAGATGGCTTACGAGCCGAAGATGAAGGAAACCGAACATAGCGTAATTGAATTCATTGAAGCGGTCGAAAGTCCCAAGAAGCGGGAGGATGCCTACCGGCTGCTGGAATTGTTTTCTGAGACGACGGGTTACGAGGCCAAGATGTGGGGACCCAGCATTATCGGCTTCGGCTCTTATCATTATAAATATGCGAGCGGCCACGAAGGGGATGCGCCGCTTGCCGGCTTCTCCCCGCGAAAGGCGAAGATCAGCCTCTACTTGACGGCATGCGAGCCGGAACGCGAGGAGCTGCTGAAGGCGCTCGGCAAACATACGACCGGGGCGGCTTGCGTCTACGTGAACAAGCTGGCCGATATCGATCTCGATGTGCTAAAGCGGCTGATCGTCGCTACCGTCGAATATGTGCAGGCAATGTATCCCGCTGAGGGTTGATCTGAAGTAAAGCAGGTCCAAACCGGATAGTCAAAAGTGAAGATTGGCGAGTAGATAGCCTGTTCCCCCCTATTTATAATAGGCTTTAAGCCAATATGGGGGAGTGAAGACGAACAATGAACAATCTATTTTACAAGCCGGAGGATGGCTGGCTCGCTGATGTGATTCCCTTTTATGAGGATGGGGAATTCAGATTGCTGTATTTGAAAGATTGGCGCAACAAGGAGGAGTATGGCGAAGGCACGCCGTGGTTCTTGCTCGGAACCAAAGATTTTGTGCATTATAAGGAGTATGGCGAAGTGTTGCCGCGAGGCGGCGAGTCGGAACAGGATTTATATATTTATACGGGCTGCATTCTGAAGGCAGGCGACCTTTACCATATTTTCTATACGGGCAACAACTTCCATTATCCGGCGCAAGGCAAGAAGCAACAAGCGGTCATGCATGCGGTCAGCCATGATATGCTGCACTGGGAGAAGAAACCGGAGGATGCTTTTTTTGCGCCTGAGGACCGCTATGAAGTGCATGATTGGCGAGATCCCTTTGTATTCTGGAACGAGGAGGCGGGGGAATACTGGATGCTGCTTGCAGCCCGGCTTAAGGAAGGACCGGCCAATCGCCGCGGCTGTGTCGCATTGTGCGCCTCCAAGGATCTGACGGCTTGGGAGGTGCGCGATCCGTTTTGGGCGCCGTATCTGTATACCACTCACGAATGCCCCGATTTGTTCCGCATGGGAGATTGGTGGTATCTGATCTATTCGACCTTCTCCGATCGTACGGTAACCCACTACCGGATGAGCAAGTCGCTTAAGGGGCCTTGGCTGGCGCCGGACAACGACGCGCTGGACACGCGGGCGTTCTATGCGGCCAAGACATGGAGCGATGGCGAGCGGCGATACGCATTCGGGTGGAACCCGACCCGGGAAGGCGAGCATGATGGCGGCACCTGGCAATGGGGCGGCAATCTGGTCGTGCACGAAATACAGCAGCAGCCGGACGGCGCTTTGACGGTGAAAGCTCCGGACACGGTGGACGGGATGTTCTCCCTGGAAAAAGACATTGTTTTGCGCAAGGTTCTCGGGCAGTGGGCTTTTGCCGAAGGTTCCGCAACGGTTGACGCTCCCGATCATTTTGCTTGTTCTTATGGCGGCCTGCTGCCGGTAGAAGCGATCAAGCTGGAGGCCAAGATTGAGTTTGACGGCAACACGAGAAGCTGCGGATTTGTTCTTCGGACGGATGAAACGTTAGAACAAGGTTACATGATACGTCTTGAGCCGGGGCGAAGCCGAATCGTTGTGGATCAGTGGCCGCGAAAGGGCGATGTTCCCTATGCGGTTGGCATGGAACGTCCCGTGCAGTTGGGGCCGAATAAGCCGTGTACCTTGCAGGTTTACCTGGAAGGCGAAGTGTGTGTGGTCTATATCAATGGAGAGGTTGCCATGAGCACGAGACTGTACGACTTCAAAAGCGGCGGATGGGGCCTATTCGTAAGCGAAGGCAGCGCGAGATTCGACCTCCGGCAGTTGGAGCCGGTTATGGAGTAAAGCCATCATACAGATGTAAGAAGCGGGCACCCTGCAAGTCTACAAGACTTGTGAGGGTGCCCGCTTCGTAAATGAGTGGATCCGGAAATCAGATCGGGTGATCAATTCCGGTATTCCGATTCGCCTTTCGTTTACGCCTCGTCCTTGACGAATGTGACGTCCCCGATCGTGTACCGTCTGGAGATGATGGCATCCGCGCTGACTGTACGGTCTCCGGTTACGTTGATTGTGCCGAAGGCTAATCCTTCGCTTCGATAGGCATAGCTCGTGGAATCGTCGCATAGCAGGGAACAGCTCCCCTCGTCCGCACCGTATAATATGGGATGCAGCTCCAGCATGCCGCCATCCTCCACGTATGAGACAGGCGCCGCCCAAGGAATCAGCGCTCCCTTTCGAATAAACATCGGCACCTGATCTACCGGCACCTGGCGCGTAATCCATTGGCCGCCATCGATCCACTCTCCCGCAGACCATTCGTACCAGCGGCCTTCCGGCAAATAAAGGTTGCGGATATCTCCGCTGCCATAGACAACGGGCGCAACCAATATATCGTCTCCGACCATAAACTGATCGAAGCAATCGAACACCTCTCGATCGTGGGGATAATCGAGCACCAGGGGACGAACGGGCGGGACGCCTTGCTCACTGTATTTGCCGAAGGCGGCATAGAGATAAGGAATCAAACGCATTCTGAGCTGCAGCAGCTGGCGGCATTGCTCCGTCAACTGGGGCCAATCCTCCAGCCACTCTCCCGCATGGTTTTTGTCGTGATCGTATTGCTTCCACGGGGGAGATGGGATCATATAGCAGTTAAGGACGGCCAATGGCGAAAAGATGACGGCGCCAATCCGGCGCAGAAGCTCTTCTCTGGTTGCGGTTTGCCGGACTTCCGGAGACCACAACAGTCCGGAGAATGCGGCCGTCGCCATGCCCCGCACAAAATCCTTATGCTCGTACAGATCGCTGTAGAGGACATAGGGATAAGGAGCCGCGAGCGCGTGCGAAGCGCGCACTTGTCCGTAGGTGCGGCGATCGGCGGCTACGAACGGGTCCAGCATCGTCTGCTGATAAAGCTGCCCCATCAGGCTGTGCATCTGCTCGCCGTCCGCTCCTCCCGGGAACCGGGCAAAATCGGGAAATCCCCAGTTGCCGATGTAATCGCCATTGTCGCATTCGTCGAGCTTAAAGCCGGATAACCCGGCATCGATGGTCGATTGATGAATGCCGACAAATGCTTCTCTGGCCTGCGGTTGCGTGAAATCCGGCACCAGGCCGTCCCACACATAGCTGTCTCCCGAATAGGGCTTCAATTCGTTGTGAATCGGACTGTCGGGATGCACGTAAGCATGCTCCCACAAGTTGAGCCTGAAGCCCATTTCGTTCAGATCGCGAATAAGCGACTGTTCATCCGGGAAGCGGCTTTTGTCCCAAACATAGGTGCAGGAATAGGCGTTTGTTTGCCAGCCCGGCTCCAAACCAAAGATGTCGCAAGGCATGTCATCCTCCCTGATCTGACGGGCGAGCTTCAGCACATCCTCTTGATTGGCATGCCAATCGGCCCGGTACAAAACGCCAAGTCCCCACATGGGCGGCAATGCGCCGCCGCCGCTGAACAGATTGTAGCGGGAGACCGCGTCCTTCATATCGTCGCCGCAGAAAATATAGATGTCGACCCCTTCGGCCGCCGGGATGTCGACAAGCATATTGCCGCTCCCTTTTTTGACCTCCCAGTGCCCCTTCTCCGTGCCGGCGGACTTAAAGCCTTCCTCATCCTGCCGACTGCCGACCCGCTTGCAGCCTCCGCAGAAGAAGGTAGCATAACGGGCGGTGTCGATCAGAACGCCGTAGCCGGCAGTGCTGACATAGAAAGGGACGGGCGCGTGGGAATCTCCCAGATCCGCTGCCGGATCGGAATTGGTGCGAAGCTTCTTTTTGCTGCCGCTTTGCCTGAACGACTTAAGCTGCAAGCCGAGACCGTACACCTCTTCAGTAGGCTCCAGAGGAATGTCCAATAGAACCGAACCTTTGCGCGGCTCGAATCCAATGTCCTCCTGCAGAAATGGAAGCGGATGATCCTTTAAAACATTTATGGCCTCGAAGCGGGTCCCGGGCTGCAGTACCGAAACAGGCGTAATGGCTTCGGGCGTACCGAAGGTCATTTTATAAATTCCGCTGGCTATTTTTTTCATCTTTCTTGCTCCTTCATCATGTAGGTTAGACTATCCCTTGACGCTGCCCAGAACGAGACCGGTGACAAAATAACGCTGCAAAAACGGATATACGCACAAGATCGGCAGCGTAGCCAATATGATTTGCGCGCTTTTGGTCGTACGAGGTGAAATGCTGGCCAGCAGCGCGGCGTCCTCGGACCGTACATTGCTGAAATCAAAGCTGACGATAATCGATCGCAAGTAGGTGGCGATCGGGTAGTTTTCGGTCTGATTCATAAATAACATGCCATCGAACCAGCTATTCCAGTGTCCTACCATGGCAAGCAGCAAAATCGTTGCGAAAGCAGGCAGGGACAAGGGGAAGTACAGTCGCCATAAAAGGGTCCAGTGTCCGGCTCCGTCGATGCGAAACGACTCATCCAGCTCCCTCGGAAGAATTCTGAAAAAGTTGATCATCAGTACGATATTAAAGACGGCCAGGCTGGTTGGCAGGACAAGCGCCATCATGCTGTCCAGCATGCCCTGGGTTTTCACCTGCATGTACAAAGGAACAATGCCCCCGCTGAAAAGGATCGTAAACATAAAAAACCAGACGTAGACGGTACGCATGCTGAAATCCCGGTTTTCCCTGGAAAGCGGATAAGCCGAAATAAAAGTGACAAGCATTTGCAAAATGCTGCCTACGATGACGCGCACCACGGAAACATTTAATGCCGTCAGAAATTCCGAACGGGTAGCGATGAAGGTGTAGGCGTCGAGCGAGAAGCTGGACGGGAAAAACAGCACATCGCCCATAGCCACCGCCGACGCCGAACTGAGAGAGATCGCCAAGGTGTTAAGCAGCGGCGCGACACAGATCAAGCCCAATACAATAAGAAATAGATAATTGAAAATGGCGAACATTTTTTTGCCATCCATACGATAGTTCATCATGATCCTCCTTGCTCAGAAAATGCGATAATCGGCAAGCTTGTAAGCGAGATAATAGGACACAGCGATAAGCACGCCGGATACGATCGATTTAAATAGACCTACCGCCGTAGCTACGCTGTATTGGGCCTGATTGAAGGCCAGTCGGTAGACCAGCGTATCCAATATATCGCCGGAGTCCATGACTAATGGATTCAGCAAAATAAACACTTGCTCAAACCCTGCGTTGAGCACGTTGCCGAGGCTGAGGGTGGCGAGCAAAATGATGGTGGGGCGAATGCCGGGCAAGGTGACATGCCAGATTTGCCGCCAGCGGCTGGCGCCGTCGATCTCGGACGCTTCATATAAATCCGGATTGATAGAAGTCAGGGCAGCCATATAAATAATCGTATTAAAACCGAAGCTTTTCCACACTTCCGTCGTAATCAGCACGCCAGGGAATAGACTGTTGCTGGACAGGAAGCCGATCGGCTGCCCTCCCAGAGCGCTAATGATACCGTTAACGACGCCCTCGAGGCTGAGAATATCCAGAATAATGCCGCCTAAAATAATCCAGGAAAGAAAATGGGGCAAATACATGGCCGTTTGAAGGACGCGCTTCATCTTGCGGCTTCGCATTTCGTTCAGCATCAACGCAACAACGATAGGAACGAGCAAGGAGAAAACGATTTTCAGTACGGAGATATACACCGTATTAAACATGACTTGCCCGAAGCGGGGCATCGATATAACATATTTGAAATTGGCCAATCCCACCCAGGGAGCGTCAAACCACCCTTTGAACACGGTGAATTTCTGGAAGGCCATTACGATTCCGATCATGGGGATATAACAAAACAAAATAGCTAAAAGAATGCCCGGAATTAAAAAAAGATGATACGGCAGTTCCCGCTTAAACCGCATCCTCAGGCGATCAAGCACAGGCATTCGCGCTGTATCTGACGATGTTTTCACAAGATGTCACCTCTTTCATCGAAAGCCGGCCTCCTTGCAACGAAGAAGGCCGACCTGGCTTTGCTGTTAATTCGATTGGGTTGCGGCATTAATTTCATCCAGGATTTGCCCGCCGCCCTGCTTATTCCACTCGGCAACAAAAGTGTCGAACGCATCGATCGGTTCCGCGCCCATAATTAGTTTCGTGAACATTTCACGCTCATAATCGCCCAGAATGCCCATCTTGTCTCTCATGGTGTCCGTAGTTCCGCTATAAGCTTGGGGAATCAGTCGATCCGTTCCGTAATTTTCGATCGTTGTCTGGAAGCCCTTGACTTGATGGTACTCCATGTAGCCGGTGCCCTTGCCGTCCAGATAAGCGACGCTTGGCTCGTATTTCCCCGTTTCGGTCAGCGCTTCGTCCAGCTTGCTGGGATCGCGTTTTTCGATGGCTTCAATGACGTATTCCAATGATTTTAAGGTAGCTTCATCGGTCGTCAAAGTCCGAACAAGCGACAAGTGACCTTGTTCTACAATCGTTTGCCCGTCTTCGAAAGCAAAGAATTTTTTCACTTCGGGATCATTGCGTTTTGGACCGTAAGCCATTTCGTTGTATTCGTTCAACAATTGAATCAGGATTTCCGGATGTTCGTAGTTTTTGTTGATGACATAATAGCTGACTACGGTGGTGCCTACATTGGCAAACACCTCTTTGCCGTCGGCGCTCGGGGCGACAAGCGGCGTCCAGATCATCTCCGGCTGGCCTTCGAGGCCCGCGCCGTACATGTACACATTCCAGTTGCGTCCGTATGTGATGCCGTACTTGCCGCCGGTCACTTCCTCCACGACTTTCGGCGTGTCCTTCATGCCGAACTCAGGGTCCAGCAGTCCGGCCTTATACATTTCGCTTAACTTTGCAATTGCATTTTTCATTTCCGGCTGAATGCTGCCGTACGTAATTTTCCCGTCATCGCCTTTCAGCCATGTTTGAGGATAGGCGTGATAACCGTTGAAGAAGCCGGTCAGGGACGTAATGCCGTCGAACAGCCAATTGCTGAATGCCAATCCGCCGGTATCATTGACGCCGTTTTGGTCCGGATCCTGTTCCTTGAAGGCTTTGGCGACGGCCATTACATCGTCGATCGTTTGGGGCACCGGCAAATTCAGATTGTCGAGCCAATCCTGCCGTACCCACAGCAAGCTGGGCTCGTAAATAACGGAGGTCATGTAAGGCAAAGCCATAAGCTTGCCATCGAAGGTAGCGGAATTCATGCCTAAGCCGCCGTCTCCGTACAAAATTTCTTTGGTCAAATCAGAGGCGTGTTCGTTAAATACATCTGTCAAATCGGCCGCCATATCTGCCTCCACCAACGTCTCCAACTGGTTGGTCGAAATTTCCATCAGCATGTCGGGAATGGAGCCCGAGGCAATGACGATGTTCAGCTTCTCGTTATACTCGCTTTGCAAGGACGTCCATTCATGCGTGACATTGAGACCGAATTTGTCGGCATAATGTCTGTACCAGATATTATTGGCGAAGTCGTCTCCTTCCGGATAACCCCATGTAGGCAATGAATAACGTCCTACCTTTAAATCAATGTTCTTCTCCGGCGCGACACTGCCGGACTCGGACGGTCCCGGGCTGGCGGTTTCCGGAGCCGTTGCATTCGGCTGTGAACTGCATGCCGTCATCAACAGAAGAATCGAGCTCAGAACAATTGCTGCCTGTTTTTTCATCGCGTTGTTTCCCCCTTAAGTTGTTCTTGATATCCCTTGACATGCCAAGAATAACAACTGGCGAAACGCGCTGCTAGAGTCCGATTTGAACATTCGATTATCCGATTTGGACATTTTTTAGTTTTAATCAAGTTCAACCTTACTAGTTGATGAATAGTTGATTGTCGGAGATGAGGCTTCCGTCCTGCTCCCTGAACTGCTGCGGCGACGCGCCGACCATTTTGCGGAATACTTTTCCGAAGTAGCTGCTGTTGTCGAATCCGGTGGAAGCCGCGATGGCGACCACGGTTTCATTCGTCTGTCGCAGCAGTCGGCAAGCTTCCGCGATACGGATTTTCGTCAACTGATGAATCGGCGTGGCGCCGATATGTTTGGCGAACAATCGGCAGCAATGATGTTTGTTAACGCCGGCGGCTGCCGCAATTTCATCGAGGGTTAGCAAACGGTGATACTGGGTCTCCATGAGCTGCAAGGCGCGTTGAATGGATTCGGGGAGCGGTTTGCCGGCGTCGGGCATGCCGTCCATGAGCCGCAAGCAGGACAGAATCCAATCGTATAAAGTAAGCGAGATTTCGTATTTGTCCCTTAATCCGTTGTCGCCGGCAATTTGCATCATATCCCACAGCATGGAGATGGGACGAGCCTGGGGTTTGAAGCTGACGACAGGGCCCGCTTTTGCCATCAGATCATGCCAGAGCGGAAAAACATGCGTGCCGCTTGCGACCAGAAATATATATTCCCATGGCGTTTTGGAAGCGGAGTTGTAATAATAACAATGCGAATCGGGGATGTGCAGGAAGAAGCCGTGATTTTTCGGCACCGTGTAATGACGGCCATGATAGATCAGATGCCCTTCGCCCGCCAAGGTATATTGGAACAGCACGAATTTGTCGTCCCTTGCCATGCCGTCCCAGCGATAAGTTTCGCTGGCCGTGCTTTCCCAGCCGATCGGTCGAATGGCCATCAACGGATTGTTTTGATCGCTATACCGAAATTCATAATTGGTTTTGAGCAAAATAATACTACCTCCCGTTCAATATTTTGCTATTGTCACGATAGCGGAAATGTTTTAGATTCAATGTAAATCAAATTTGATGCAAATATTGTACTATATGTCGGGCTTTGATCCGCAATCATTTGTTATGGAGGTGCATACCCATGCCGCTGGTCGACATGCCGCTCGATCAATTAAAAAAATATACCGGGACCAATCCGCGCCCGGATGATTTTGACGAATATTGGGAACGGGCGCTTGCAGCCATGCAAGAAACAGATCCGCAAGTCGAGCTTGTCCGGAGCGAATTTCAGGTTCCGTATGCCGAGTGTTTCCATCTTTACTTTAACGGGACGGGAGGCGCGCGCATCCATGCGAAGCTGGTTCGACCGCTTCATGTGGAAGAGCCGCATCCTGCAGTCCTGCAATTCCATGGTTATGCGCATCATTCGGCGGATTGGGCGGATAAGCTGATTTATGCGTCACTGGGCTTTACGGTGGCTACAATGGACTGCCGGGGCCAAGGGGGGAATTCCGAAGATACGGGCGGCATCAAAGGTACGACGCATAAAGGCCATATTATACGAGGTCTGGACGATCATCCCGATCGGCTGCTGTTTCGCCAAATTTTTCTCGATACGGCGCAGCTCGCGGGCATTGTCATGAATATGCCGGAGGTCGACGCCGAACGCGTGGCTGCGATCGGCGGTTCGCAAGGGGGAGGACTCGCACTGGCATGCGCGGCTCTGGAGCCCCGCGTGAATCGTGCCGCACCCAGCGTTCCCTTTCTCTGCGATTACAGAAGAGTGTGGGAGATGGATCTGGCGCGGGATGCGTATGAGGAGCTGAGAACGTTTTTCCGCCATCACGATCCCCAGCATTTGCGCGAAACCGAAATTTTCGAGAGGCTTGGCTATATTGATGTGAGACATCTTGCGCCGCGTATTCAAGGCAAAGTGATGATGGGAGTCGGATTGCTGGACACCGTCTGTCCGCCGTCGACGCAATTTGCCGCTTACAATGCCATTGGCTCCGAGAAACGAATGGAAATTTATCCTGACTTTGTTCACGAGAGATTGCCGGATTTCGAAGACAAAACGATACAGTTTTTGTTGGAAATGTAACAGGAGAGGCAGTAGCCTCTCTTTTTGTTGTCCTCTCGAAGCAATGCGGTGTATGCTTTAGCCTAAGCAAGGTCAAGTAGTATGAAGGAAGGTGCCGCATGCCTGATTTTTTGAAATCGCTTACGATTTATCCGAAGCTGGTTTTGTCCTTTTTGCTCGTTATAGTGCCGATCTATATATCCAGTCTGATGATGAATCGTTCCGGGCAAGACATCGTACAGACGCAAATATCCGAATCCATGGCGTCCCGTGTGCACTTTTATACGGTTTCCCTGGAGACGGAGCTCGCCCGGCTTACCCGTCTGAAGTGGGAATATCTCAACGACGACGATTTGCTGGCGCTTGCCAATACGCCGGAGCGGCTGGACGACTTTGAGCGGACGCAGGCTATTTTGTCCATCAAAAACAAGCTCTATTTGCTAAAAAGTTCAAGTCCGTTCGTAGAAAATGTCACGCTCTATATACCGGCTTTGAACAGAAGCATTAATGCCAACAACTTTGATTATCAGATTACCGACGGTGAACTGGATGCGATTACCGACTCGGAGCGAATGCGATCAGCGTTATTCGGGATACAGGGCCGGCTGCTGATGAGCGGCGCATATCCCGATTCCGTCTACGCGGATCGCGCCCCGGTGTTGGCGATGGAGATCGAATTGTCGCGCGCCGAGATCGTTCGGACGTTGTCCAGCATGTCGGAGGGCGGGCAGGGAGGCGTGGCATGGATCGATGCCAGCGGACGGTGGCAGGTTTCGACAAATACCGATAGCGAGCTGCTGGAGCTGCTGACGGACGGCCTGGGATCGTATGAAGGCAACGAATGGCCGCAAAGAGGGCAGCTACAAGTGGTTTCCGGCGGTGTAGCCTATTTCACTGCGCATGAGTATTCACCGGCGCTGGGGGCGACGCTTGCCGTGTTTACCCCGGCGAAGACGGTCATGCAGCCGCTCAGCGAACATCGCAACTGGATCGGGATTGTATCGGTGATCGCCTTGCTGCTCGTCATTGTGTTCTCCTATTGGATTCATCAACTGATACACAAACCGATCAAAAGGCTGATCGGGTCATTCCGCAAAGTCGAGAAAGGCGATCTCGGCGTGAGGGTTTATCACGTCAACCGGGATGAATTCCATTACGTATACAATCAGTTCAACGCGATGCTGGGCCAGATTCAATCGCTGATTCACGAGGTGTACGAGCAGCGAATTCGTTCCCAGCAGTCCGAGTTGAAGCAGCTGCAATCGCAAATAAATCCTCATTTTTTTTATAACAGCTTTTTTATTTTGCAGGGTCTGGTGCAGATGAGGGAACATGAATTGGCGGATAAAATGTTTCATCATCTCGGCAGTTACTTTCAGTTTATTACGAGGAGCGGGGCGGAGAACGTAACCCTTGCCGCGGAAATGAAACATGCCCGGGCTTATGTGGAAATTCAAAAAATCCGATTCTCCGATACGGTGCTCGTCGAGCTGGAGGATGTGCCCATTGCCTGGGAGTCGGTCATGGTACCGCGATTGATTGTCCAGCCTTTAATCGAAAATGCCTACCAGTACGGCCTGGAGAACAAACAAGCCGACGGCCTTCTGACCCTTCGTTTCCGGGAAGTCGAAGGAAATCGGCTCATGATCGAAGTGGATGATAATGGAGAAGAGCTGGGTGACAGCCGGCTGGAAGAAATGCGCAAAGCGATTGCCGCCGCCGATCGCGCGATGGAGACCACGGGCCTATTGAACGTGCATCGCAGGCTGCAATTGAAATTCGGCGAGGATTGCGGTTTGCAGGTTTCGAGGAGCGAGCTTGGAGGGTTTCAAGCGCGATTGACGATTCGAAGAGAAGAAGGTGAAGAGTGATGATCAGATTGCTTATTGTCGATAATGAACGGTTCATTGTAGAAAGTCTGCTGGACCTGTTCAGGCAGTCGGACGAGCTCGAAATCGAGGCTTTCGGCGTTTATTCGGGGCAAGAAGCGCTTGAAATGCTGGAGAGAATGAAGTTTGACATCGTGTTGTCCGACATTCGTATGCCTGGTTTGGATGGATTGGAGCTCCAGAAAGAAATAGTCAGGCAATGGCCCTGGTGTAAAATCATTTTCCTGAGCGGCTACGATGAATTTCAATATATTCAGCAGGTCATGCGCAATGGCGGAGTCGAGTATCTGCTCAAGATGGAGGGGCCGGACGCCATCCTTCGCGCTGTAGAGAAGGCCTCCGCACAATTGTATGCGGCTGGGGAATCCAAGGCGTTTATTCAGAGAGCGGAAAGCCAGATGCGTATGGCAAGACCGCTTTTGATCAACGATTATTTGCTCGAGGTTCTGCAAGGAGACAGGCAATCGCTTCGCGGCATGTCGGACAAGTTCGCGCAATGGGAGTGCCCGCTGGACGCCCGGCAAGACGTGCTGCTGGTGATGGGGCGCGTGGACGACTGGCGCGACAAGCTTGGCGTATCCGACCGGGAGCTGATGTTGTATGCGATCCAGAACATAGCGGAGGAGTTATGGACGGCGTCGGCCAGATGCCTGACCGTAAGATTCGAGAGAAACAAGCTGCTATGGATATTGCAGCCTTCGGGAGAGAACGACATTTCCATTGAATCGGCACTGCGTCATATGCACAGAACGATGGAGACCGTGCAGATTTCCTGTCGGCAGACGCTTAAGCTTAGCGTATCGCTGGCGGCAAGCGCGTCATTTCTTCCATGGGATCAAGTTGCGGAGCAGTTTAGCGCCCTGACGCAATTGCTTGGCCGAGGGCTTGGCATGGGCAAAGAATTGATATTGCTCGATGACCGCCGCGCAAGGATGGACAAGGTAGAGGTGCAATTCCATCAGGTGCGCAGTCAGCTTGGCAAGCTGCCGGCAATGGCGGCTTATTTGGAAAATGGTCAGAAAGAGCATTTTATGATCGAATTCGATAAATTGGCGGCATTGCCTGCCGCCGTCAATCAGGACGATACGTTGAAGCTGGAAATCTACTACTCCACGGCAACGCTGTTTCTATCCTATATGAATCGTTGGGAGCTGCACAAAGTAATCGGACGTATGATCGATTTGGCCAAATTGGTTAAATATGATGCCCACGGCTCCTGGCACGAAGCGTTAAGCTATTTGTCGCGATTGGCCGAATGCCTGTTCGAACAGAAGCATAACGACCATATCTACAGTGAAGACGACCTCGTCAAACACATTCGGCTTTACGTGGAGCATAATTTGGCAGGCGATTTGTCATTGACGCGAATCGGCGAGGTTGTGGGCTACAACCCCTATTACTTGACCAAGCTTTACCGGCGAATCACGAATGAAGCGTTGACCGATTTTATCGCGTCAGTCAGATTGGCCAAAGCCCGGAAGCTGCTGGAGCAAGGGGACGTCATCGTGCAGGATATTTCGAAATCGATTGGATTTATGACGGAACATTCTTTTTACCGCTTTTTCAAGAAGGCTACGGGACTGACGCCCCAGGAATACCGGGAACGGCAAAGCGTATCCAAAAAGGATAATGAAAAATGAAAAATGGCAAGTAGAGCGGCTGTGCCGAACAATTTTATAATAGATTCGGGCAGCACGGGCCGCGCATCTGTATATATCCATATGTCAGAGGTGAGGGAAATGAATCGAACATGTTTATCCGTGCTGGCAGCCTGCATCGCGGTATCGCTGCTGCTGACAGCGTGCGACAACGCGACGAATAACGATATAGACAACACGAGTGGGAACAGAGGGAACGCGACGAAGGAAGAGCCGTCCGCTGTGGACAAGGAGGCCGCTGCCAGTGCCAATCCTTTCGGGAAATACGATCCGCCGGTCAAGGTTCGTGTTGCGCGTCCGGTTGATCAGACCTGGACTTATCCGCAAGGCGACAGTATCGACAACAACATCTGGTATCGGGAATATGAAAGCTTGCTTGGCATCCAGGTTGTACATGACTGGACCGCGCTGACGGGGGAATACAACCGCAGGCTTAACGTGGCGATCGCCTCCGGAGAGTTGCCGGATGTATTCTCGGTATCATCCAGTCAACTCAAGCAGCTTGCGGACAGCGGTCAATTGGAGGATCTGACGGACGCCTACGAGAAGTACGCCTCCGATCATACGAAGAAGCTGCAGATGGGCGATGGAGGAGCGGCGCTCGCTTCGGCGACGTTTAATGGCAAGCTGCTTGCCATTCCGGTTGTCAATGCTCCGATCTATGAGTCCAATCTGCTGTGGGTGCGAACGGATTGGCTGGATAAGCTGGGTTTGTCCGAGCCGGAGACGCTGGATGATGTGCTTGAAATTGCCGAGGCCTTTACCGAACGGGACCCCGACGGCAACCATCAGCGGGACACATACGGGCTTGGGGTCGGCAATTATTTGTACGGTCCGATTGTATCGACAACCGGTTTTTTTAATGCTTACCATGCTTATCCCCAAATATGGCTTAAAGCTGCAACCGGACAAATTGTATACGGTTCGGTTCAGCCGGAAATGAAGGATGCGCTGGCTAAGCTGCGCGAGATGTACAGGGACGGTCAGCTTGATCGAGACTTCGGCGTCAAAGACAGCAATAAAGTGGCGGAGGATATCGCCGCTAACCGAATTGGCATGGCTTTTGGCGCGAACTGGAATCCCTATGTGTTTATCGACGCCGTAAAAAAAAATCCGGACATGGAGTGGAAGTCGTACCCGGTTCCATCCGTGGACGGAACGCCGACCAGAGCCAGCGCAAGCTTTTCCGCGAGCGGTTATGTCGTTGTGCGCAAAGGTTTTGCGCATCCCGAAGCAGTCGTCAAGATGCTGAACTTGCACGAGGAGGTTGTTCACGGTTCGAGGAGAGACGAAGGCGAATTTATTACGGTGGAAGAGAACGGCGAGAGAATCAATACATCCCGTTTGTCCCTTGTGCAATCCGGCGTGTCCAATGAAGGCGTGCTGGAATCGTTGGAGCTGCTGCGGCGCGCTATAGAAAACGAGGATGAAAGCCTGCTTGGGGATACGCTGACGGAGAGCGACAAATACGGGCCTACCGTTAACTACTTGAAGACCGGCAGCATCGACAACTGGGCGGTGGCGCATCAATATTTCGGATTTGTGACGACGATGGATCATTATACGGGCGATCGCCTGCTCATGACGGCTTTTGGCGGACAGACGCCGACGATGATCGACAAGTGGGCAACGCTTGACAAGATGGAACGGGAAACCTTTACCAAAATCATTATGGGCGCCGCATCCATTGATGAATTCGATGTGTTTGTTTCAGACTGGCATAAGCTTGGCGGAGAAACGATCCTGCAAGAAATTAACGATTGGTTATCGGCTCAGCAATAAGAGGAAGGACGGGCCGATCAAGAGGAGAAAGGGATCGTGTTATGAGATCGGCAAGCAAAAAAATGTGGCTGGCCGGCCTGGCTGTATTGCTTCTGTGTCAATGGGCTCCGGGCAGGGCTGCGGCGGAAGGCCAGCGTGTCGGATTTAATTCCGCAACGGGCAACATTGATTTTACTTACGGAAACGCTCAATTGGCTTATGGCGAAAGCGGCGAGCTGACCGGCATTCGTCATCTTACCCTAAATGCATTGTGGAATAACGCCGCCGACGCCGTCGTAACAGGCAAAAAAGGGCATGCCACTGTTGAGCATGTATGGGGCGAAGGCTCGGCGAAAGCCGAACTGGAGACGACGGTGGCCCGCAAATATGACGGAACGCTGACGATTAGCCAGTATGCCGAGTCCGCCGCGGAGGGGATTACGGGCATCCAATGGGGATTGATCGTGCCGGATACGCATGATCTCATCCTTCCCGTTCTTGGGGGCATTCGTTTGACGGCGGAATCTCCCGATGCCGCTTACGGGTTCCGCCAATTTGCCTATCCGGATGTCTGGGAAGCGCAAATGCTGTTGATTCAAGGCGATGGCGGAGGCATGCTCGTGCATGCGAATGACGATGCGATGTTTTTCAAAACCCTGCATGTCAAACATGAGAACGGATATTTCCATATTGGATTGGAAACGCATACACCGGCGCCGTTCCAGCAGACCAAAACGGCAGCATCCACTGACTGGCGGCTGAAAGCTTATGCCGGGGATTGGACCAACGGAGCGCTAATGTATCGCGATTGGGCGGATCAAACCTTCCGTCTGTCCGAGCTTTCCGCGCTGGAGCCTGCATGGGCCAACGATATTCGTTTTACTGTGCTGACCGATCTGGAAGATCCGGATATGCTGGATCAGTTGGCCCAGAAGGTGCAGGCGGATCAGACTTTGCTGGTGGTGCCCGGATGGCGCGAGGATCCCTATGACGTCAACTTCCCGAATTACGCGCCCAAGGCGGATATGGCAAACAAGGTGCAAGAGGCGCAGGCACTCGGCTTCAAGGTCATGCTGTATGTCAATATATTCGGCGTGTCGTTCGACAACCCAGCCTATGCGGCCTTGCAAGCCTATCAGGTCAAGGACCCCTATACGCTGACGCCGAAGAAATGGGAGTATTCGGCGGGCTCGGAGCAGATTGCTTTTGCCGTCATCAATCCGGCGGCGGAAGCCTGGCGCGAGATGTTTGTGGACAAGATGGCGGATCTGGTGGATGAAGTCGGTCCCGACGCGATTCATTTGGACCAATCCCTGCTCATGTACAATGACGCGAACGGTCTTATTGACGGCAAAAATATGATGCAAGGCAATCTCGCGCTGCATCGCGAGCTGAGGCAGGCGCTTCCGGCGCATATCGCGTTGGGAGGAGAGAGCCTTAATGAAATTACAACGCGCTACGAGTCCTTTGCGCAGCGACATGCGTATGGCATCTTTTCCGGTACGGGCACCTGGGACAACAGCAAGATCGATCAGGTCGTCCCGGCAAGCTCTGCCATCTTTGCCCCTTATACGACGATTTACGGGCATCCCGATCACGCCAATCCGATGACGGAAGATTATTATATGGCTTGGCATAAAGTGGTTCAGAACAGGCTGGGGGCCGTTCCGATGTTATCCAGACCCAACTACGGGCAGGTGGCGAATCCGACGCCGCTCATGGAGCAGTTGTTCGCGGAGGCCAATTGGTATCAGGACGCAAGGCCGGAGGCGAGCTTTACAGGCTGGACGGGCAACACGCTGTTCGCCTTCCGTACAGAGGACGGCAAGACCGCGCAATATGTGAGAGATTCTTTTGGCGAGAAACTGCATGTCCGTTCATCGGGTTTCCCGTGGCAAGGGACCAATGTTGTACGTTACTTGTACGGTTCCGAAGCCTATGAACTGTCCGGAACGATTCCGGGCTGGCGTTTGTATGACGCTACGAGACTGTACGGGCTCAATCCCGGTCAAACGTATCTGTACAACGGCGAACCTCGCGATTTAAACGCTTTTCATATTTATGACTGGCCGGAGAATGTAAGCCTCAAGCAATTGGCGCTCCGGACCAACCATGCCGTAATTCGTATGGAGGACCTGCTTCAGGCAAGCGAAATCAACCTCCTGAACTATGCGGGACCGATTCGCGCAGGCGAAACGATGGGCGATGACACGGTCCATCAGACTGATACGTCTTTCTCTTCCACGAACGGCTTTTCCTTCTCATTCGCGGGGGGCGGCACGGTGCAGCACTGGGGAGATCGCATGCTGGCTCATCCGCCTTATATCGGGCAGTGGCAAGATGGCCACACCTGGCTGGAGTTCGATGTGGACATTCCGGCCGATGTGGCAGCAAGCTTCCAGGTTGGCGTACAGCTCGGGTCCGAGCAAAATGTGCTGCACAGCGACGGGGTGACGTTTAAGGCTCTCGCATGGGAGAAGGAGGCTGCACCGGGGACGCGCGTCGTTCTGAGCGAAGAGCAATTTAGCAGAAGCGCGACTGCAGCCCCTATGGAGCTTGATCTGTCTTCCTTCGCCGGCACGACCGTAACCGTCAGGCTGGAGACGCATCCGGGAGCAACCGTAGATAATGATTCCGCCGTATGGGTGGAGCCTCGTGTTGTGCTGGAGCCGAATGGCGAACAAGCGCGAATGGTAGAGCTGAAGTTCGTTAGTCCTCAGGCAGTGGCGGAAATAAAATCGGTGTCGGGTCAAGCGGGGCTCTCCGACCTGGGCAACGGCAAATTCGTGATAACGGCGCCGGCATCGGATACGGTCTATCTGATTTATGACGCCTTGACGCCGGCGACGCTTCCGCTATCGCTGGATAGCGCTCCATTTGACACCAGTCTATGGTTCGACAATGGCATGGAAGGGTTGGCGCAGGCTCCCTTCGGAGGGTTTGCGGGAACCGGCTCCGTCAACAATGTTAACAAGCAGGGGCTGGACGCGCATCCGCCTCAGCGAGGTCAAACGCATGTCGAATACGCTCTGCGATTGCCCGTCGGTACAGATGCTGCGCTCACCGGGTTTGCCGGGATCAAGGATGGAGCGGACGAGTCCGGAGGCGTCGGATTCCGTATTGCGGTAAACGGGAACATCGTTTGGTCGGAAGACATGATGCCAGGCGCGGCTTGGGAGCCGTTCCATATTTCCTTGGCCGATTATGCAGGCGAGAGTGTCGTTCTGACCTTGATTACGGACTCCATGGGCGACTACGGTTACGACTGGGCATTTTGGGGCGAACCTCAACTGATTGCCGACTAATTCGTCAATACGCAATGAGGCAGTGGCCGATGCCGACCGTTGAAACCTTGCCAGACAGTCGCGTAATACAGGATTAAGCATTTCGGCCCGCCCCGCGGGCGAATTACAGAACTGGGGACGGCGGGCCGCGATTGCGGCTCGCCTTTATTTGCGTGGAGCAAGGCGCTGGCAAGGCAGGGGGAGCCCAGGCCCTTCACCTTTTATGCTAGGATTTTCGGCTTGCGGGGGCGTATAATGGACTTGGAAATAGAAGGAGCTGAGGACATGGACACGAGCGTGAACCTGATCTACGCATTTCGATCCATCACACATCTTACGGTCAGCCGCGAGCCCATTCAGCGGAAATTGCAATCGCGCTTTCCCTGGATGCTGCTGGGCATCGCCGGCTCGGGGCATGTCCACGCGAGCGCCGAAGGGGATGCCGTTACGAGGTTGGTGCCAGGCAGTGCGCTCGTTGGCGCTGCCGGAACGGCTTCGGAGGGTATCATCTTGCAGCCGGAGCTTTCGAAAGGCGAGTGGAAGCTTTATTGGATGGAGTTTCTGGAGCTTCGAATCCACGAGAATACAGATGTGCTTGCGAGTTTAAGTGCCACAAGTCACATGTCGACTAAGGGGGCCTCCTGGCTGCCGGAAGGCGAGATTGTTGTTGCCGCTCAAGCCGACGAGCTTGCACCTCTGGCCGAACGGCTCTATTACGCCATGCATATGCAGGCAGACCATCCTCAGCAGAGCTTGATCGCCCACATGCTCGTGCAGCAAATGATGGTGTGGTGGCATGGCGAAGGCATGCGCCGCAACAGATCGGTTGAGCAGCCGACGACGGAGCAATCCGTCATGAGCGTTGCGCATTATATGGAGGATCACTATGGGGAGCCTTTGACGAGAGAGCAGCTCGCTCGCATGGCAGGCGTGGCCGACGCCTATTTCTCCATCCTTTTCAAGAAAATGACGGGTGTTCAGCCCTCCGTCTATTTGGAGCGTCTGCGTGCGCATCGGGCAGCGGAGCTGCTTCTACTGGGCAGGGAGAATAGAGGGGATCTGACGGAAGTGGCTCTTGCATCGGGATTTCGCGACTCCTGGTATATGAGCAAACGTTTTAAGGGAGTAATGGGAGTCGGTCCTTCGTTGTTCCGGACGTCCTTCGTACCGGAGAGGATCGCGTCGCTGCAGTATCCGTACACGCATCATCTGCTGGCACTGGGCGTCATGCCGGTCGCGGCCCGATTTGGACAGGGAATGGATGCGCCATCGCCCGACGTTCGCAAAGAAACCAATGGGTTTCCGGCGCTGCTCTCCATCGAAGGACAGCGACAGCTGCTCTCCGACAGTCGTCCACAGCTTATTTTGACGTACGATACGGAGGACAAGCAGGCCAGATGGAGAGGCGTTGCGCCTGTCATCTATATCCCTTGGCTGGGAACGGATTGGCGGGGGCATCTGCGCGCGATCAGCTCTTTGCTTCTGCGGGAGCAAGCGGCTGAAGCTTTGATTAGCAGGCTGGACGGCATCGCGGATGAGGTGCGGCGCCAAATCGGCGGGCGGTACGCACCCGGGACGACGGTCAGCGTGTTCAAGCTCGAGAACAACCGTTGTTATTTGTACGGGGTACGCGATGTGGGATGTATTTTCTACGAGATGCTGGGGTTCGAGCCGCCAGCTCAAATAAAGAACAAATTAACCGGGGAACCGAACTTGCATAGCATGGAGATTCCGATGCGCCAAATGGCGGAATGCGCGGGCGACGTCAATGTCGTTATTCTGTCGCCGGACAGCGATCAACACAGCCATCTCCTGCAAACCAACGAGCATTGGCGATCGTTCGAGGTGGCGTCGTCCCATCGTCTCATCTATCTGGATTATCGGGACTGGCTGCACTACGATCCCATTTATATAGAAGCGCAGTTGAAAAAAATTCCTGATATTTTAGGAGTAAGCTCATTTTAGTTAACAATATGACCAGTAACCTCTAATAATACGCTCTAGCAGCCTGCTGCTCGCGTCCCTATAATAATGATTATCATTATCCATAGTGACTAACAGGGGGAAGAAGAAAATGAAGTTGTATTTGTCCATAATCGTAGCGGCGATGTTGATTATAGGAGGCTGCGGAGGAAATGGCAATGCGCCGGCAAATGGAGACAAGGCCGCAACGGGATCGGTTGCAAGTCCAAGTCCGACTGCCTCAGATGAAACAAAACCCGAAGCGCGCGTCGTTTCGACCGTAAACGGAGATGTCTCCATACCAGCTCAGCCTGAGCGGATTGCGGCTACATATTATGTTGGCGAGCTGGCGGCTCTTGGCATTAAGCCTGCGGGCGCGTCTACTCGACTGCTGCCCGATCAAAGCCCGAATTTGAGCGAATTTACGTCGGGATCGGCGGATATCGGACAATTCCCTCCCAACAAGGAAGCCATCGTAGCGCTGGAACCGGATCTGATCCTTGCTACCGACTTCGATGAAGTGGATTACGTCGATTATTCCAAGATTGCGCCTACGGTCATCATTCCATGGAGCGCCGACGATGTATGGGCGAAGCTTCGCGCCGTTGCCGCGCTGCTGGATAAGGAAGAAGAGGCAGAAGTTTATATTAGCGACTACGAAGAGAAGGCAATCGCTGCAAGAGAAGCTGTGAAGGGGCATGTCGCGGAGGGAGAGACGGTATCCATTATCCGATTCTTCGGCAGCTCCATCCGGGTGTACGGCGGACGCGACGTTGGGCATGCCTTCTATGAGGGACTGCAGCTGGGAATGCCGGCCGCCATTGAGGCGGAAGTGGCCAAAAATCCGAACTTTACGAGCACGGAGGACATTTCCCTGGAAAATATTCCGGATTACTCGGCTGATCGCATCTTCGTCCTGGTTACGGATGAAGAAGGCGACCGGGCGTATAAAGAGGCCCAGAAACTGGCCGTTTGGTCAAACCTGCCTGCCGTGAAGAATGGCAAGGTTTATGAGCTGCCTGCCAACATATGGTTCAATTACGACCCTATTTCTGTACAAGTGACGCTGGACGAAGCCGTTAAATTGCTTACGGAAGGCGAAAAATCATGAGTTCGGATAAGAGCGTTCAGACGGTTGACCCAATAACAGGGGATCGCATCGAGCTCTTTGATACAACGATAATAGGCGGCGGACCGGCGGGATTGTACGCGGCTTTCTACAGCGGTATGCGGGATATGAAAACAAAGCTTATCGAAGCGCAGAACGAGCTTGGCGGCAGAATGCTTATTTATCCGGAGAAAATGATCTGGGACGTCGGAGGCGTCACGCCCGTACGCTGCTCTGAGCTCATCGAAAAGCTGATCCAGCAGGCGAACACGTTCCAGCCTGATATCGTTTTAGGACAGCAGATCGCGTATCTGGAGCATTTGGACGACGGGACAATGATGCTTACGACGACGAGCGGCGAGCGGCATTGGACGCGCACGGTCATTTTGGCAGTGGGATATGGCGTGCCCAGTCCGGCTAAGCTGGAGGTAGAGGGCGCCGAACGGTTCGAGATCACGAACCTCTATTATACGGTCATGAATTTGGAGAGCTTCCGGGGCAAGCGGGTGCTGTTATCCGGAGGCAGCGACACGGCGGTGGATTGGGCGATGGAGCTGGAATCCATCGCGGCCAGCATCACGATGGTCCATCGGCGCGAAAAGCTGGGGGGCCATGAAAAAAACGTCCGCCACATTATGGAATCCGACATCGCGGTCATGAATCCCTACGTCATCTCCCAGCTCCATGGCGATGGAGACAGCATTCGGGAAGTGACGCTTGCGAAGGCGGATGCGGCAGGCGAGCCTACGGACGAGAAGGTCAAATTGGAAGTGGATGCCGTTATCATTAACCATGGCCATCCCGCCAATCTGGGACCGATGACCGAGTGGGGCCTGAAGATGGAATGGAGCCAGTTCGTCGCCGGAGAGCGTATGGCTACGAGCATCCCCGGCATCTTCACGGCCGGTGATTCTGCGACGTATGCCAACAAGCTTCACCTGATCGCGGGAGCGTTTACGGATGCGGCTCTAGCTGTTAACGGCGCCAAGCTGCACATCGAGCCCAAGGCTTCTTCTATGGCGTATGTCTCTTCTCACAACGGCGTTTTTAACGAAAAGAACAAAGCGCTGATTAACGAATCAAAACGGAAATAGCGGATGTTTAGGCCGGCTTTTAAAACAGGTCCGCGCCAAGGCGGATGACCCGTGCTTTTGCAAATAGCGTTCAAGTATGAGTTTTCACTATACTTGAGCGCTATTTCTGCTGCTTGGTGGAACCTAACGACGATATCCTGTGTCTAATTGGGTAGAGGTGGTCGGAATGGAGCAGGATTACTGGAGGTTCGTCGAACGATTTTCGCCTGAGGATCTGAACGAGCTGATGCGGCAACACGGCCAGGAAGTATGGAATTATGCGTATTTCCTGACCAAAAGAAAGGATTGGGCGGACGATATTGCGCAAGAAACATTCCTGAAGGTGTTCCGAAGCCCGAATCGATACCGGGGCGAATCGTCCATGCAGACGTGGCTGTTCGCGATTACGCGGAACTGCGCGTTTAATTATCGGCGATCCGCGTTTCTAAGGCGCGTCATTCCGGTGGGGCAACCCGAACGGCCGGGGAGAGAGCCCTCCGCCGAGGCCGTGGCGATGGGCAACCAGCTGGCAGACGAAATATGGGAGACCGTCATGGCCCTTCCGGCCAAATACCGCGAGCTCCTCGTACTGGATGCCAAATACGAGATGAGCCTCAAGGAGATGGCCGAGCTGACGGGATTGCCGGTCGGCACGGTGAAATCAAGGTTGTCGAGAGCGCGGCGCAAAGCCGCGGAGATGTGGGAAGGAGGCGGCGTCCATGAGCGAGCATAGGCCGGATTGGTATGGACGGATGAAGGCGGGGCCGTTCCGCGAACGCACGTTTACGGAGGAACGCATGAAGGAGATCGGCCGTAGGGCTCGGGACGGCGGATGGAGAAGCCGGAGCGGGATGTGGATGTATGCCGCGTCCGGGCTGGCGGTTGCTTCCGTCCTGGCGCTCATTCTCGTCTTGCGGCCTGCCGGTTGGTTCGGAGCGGAGCCTTCTATGACCCTGCCGACGGAAACGCCCCAAACTACTCCCCGGCCAACGGAAGGTCCGAAACCCATGGTCGGCGATTTTTATGCGAAGGGGGAAACGGGTTTGTATACGGTACCGAATCCTTATACAAAGGAAGCGGCCGTATACACGGTAACGACAGGCGTCCCGTTAAAGGTGCTGGATATTTCGGGGGAATACGCCAAGGTGAACCAGGGGGGCGATGTGGGATGGATGAACGCGTGGTATTTGACGAAGGACAAGGATGAGGCGCCGGTCGATGCCGTCGAGCCCTATTTGATGTTTGCAGAGAGCGCGGTGACGATGAGCGTGAATCCGGAGGAGATGGAGCCGTCGGGTCCTGAGGTCGACGCTGGCAAAGTCGTCAAAGTCGTAAAGGAATTCCAAGACTGGGTGGGCGTCGATATCGTAACCTATGATCAGCCTTACGGGGGCGAGTTATGGCTGCGGAAGACCGAATTAATGGATTGGGATCCGGCAATGGCAATGGAAGGCGTTCTGAGGCAAGGAGCCGTGATCAAGGATATAAGCGGCAGAGAGATCGAGGTGCCATGGTTTAACAGCGTGTTTGTCGAAGAGAAGATGGCAAACGGGCGTTATCGGATAAGATCCGAGGATGGCGTTGCGGGCTTTGTCGAAGCGAGGGATTTTGTGCCCAATCCTTTCATTGCGGAGAACGAGAGGCGAAGGCTGCTGTTGTCCGCGATGACCGAGAATTGGCTAATGACCTCCGACGAAATGAAGGGTTACGAGCGGTACGCGGCAAGTCGCGATGAGAGTCTGCTGAAAGACTTGCCCCCGATCGGGATTTTCCGTTATTACGTGCAGGCTCAGTTGAACAGGGATGAGAAAACCGTTTACGCCTTGTTGATTCAAGAAGAGGGGTTTACGGTTCCCGACTACGACACCTATATCAATGAAATTTCGAATGATCAGGGGCTTGCGCAACGGACTTGGCGGATGTGGGATAGGCTCATGATGGGTTATAGGCTGGGCGAGGAGGTCGAGTCAGATCAAGCGACGATTACGATAAGGCCAACGTTCGGTGGAACTGAGGAGGAGGTGCGGGGCTTCCAACTACTGCGTAATAAAGCAGGCATCTGGAAGGTCGCTTGGCTGCCCATGCAGTAGAAGGCGAAGTCAGATCGGTGCCTCGTGTGAATAATAGAAAACGATGGGAAAGATGACGGCCATTCTCTCGATAATCTAATCGGAGAATGGCCGTTCCTCCCTGTTAGCCCATGTTCGGCAGCTCGATATCGACTTCCTTGCCTGCCGCCGAGGAACGCAGGATGCCGTCGATGATGGCCTGGTTGTACAGAATTTCCGAAGCAGGGATCGGGGCGGCGCTTCCGTCGCGCAGGGCCCGGACGAAGTCCTTCACCTTCTCCTCGAACACGTTCAAGGTATGTTCAATGCGGGGAAGGGGAGTCTGCGTATGCTGGCCCAGCAGATCGTGGTACAGCGTCATGCTGCCGACCTGTCCATCCCATACGCCCGACCATGGACCTTGACCGGCAGGCGTTACTTTAAGCCCCGCATCCGTGCCGAGGAACATGGAGGCGCCGAGCGTGTCCATGTGCATAGCCCAGGAGATTTTGAATTGGAGCGTAATGCCTCCCTCCAGGCGAATGAAGGCGGCGCCGAAATCCTCGACGTCGAAGCGGCTTGCTTCGGAATGATACGCAGGATTGGTGCCAAAATAGTTCGAAGTCACCGCCGACACCGTCAGCGGCTTGGGAGAACCAAGCGCCTGCAGCGCGAAGTCGAGCGAGTAGCAGCCGATATCCGCCATGGCGCCCGCGCCGGCAAGATCCTTGCGGATAAAGGTGCCTCCGGGCATCCCTCTGCGGCGTCCGCCGCCAACCTCCACGTAATACACCTTGCCCAGCTTGCCCTCCTGAATGACTTGACGAATCAGCTTCATGTTGGGGTCGTAACGCGGCTGAAAGCCGATCGTCAGCATGTTGCCGGTATCCCGCGATGCTTGCGTCATCTCAATCGCCTCGTCCAGCGTCACGGACATCGGCTTCTCCAACAGCACATGCTTGCCCGCCCGCAGCGCGTCGAGCGTCGTCTGGTAGTGGGAGACGTTCGGCGTGCAGATGCTGACGCCGTCCAACTCCAGCTCCAGCAGCCGGCGATGATCTTCGAATGCCTGTGCTTCCGTCAGGCCCGCGGCGTCAAGGAATTGCCGAGCTCTCCCAGGCACGATATCCGCCGCGCCTACGATTTCGACGTTCTCCATGTTCTGATAGGCACGCAGGTGGCCGCCGGCGATGCCGCCGCTTCCGATGATGCCGATGCGAATGATTTTGCTCATGTGTTGCATTCATCTCCCTATTCGATAATCGTGACAGTACCCTCATCGTAACATTACTGTGAGCGGCGAAGTAGTCGATGATTGCGTCACTCTCATACTGCAAATTCGCGACATCGGCATCGCGATTCGGCAATCGTGCGAGTTCCCGATAGCGCCGCGGCCTGCCGCCAATCGAGCGTCTATCACGTTCGGAATTTGGTAGAGTTCCGCTTCTACTAAATATGAACGATAGGCCAGTCCTAGGCAATAGGGCGCCTTCATCTCCACTCATGTCCAATCGATAGACTGTAGCGGCGCATATAGATAAGAGGACATCGCTTATTTAGCTTGACTAGAGTGGAGGTAGCCTAGTTGGAACAATATCAAATTGTGCCCTGGGATGATCTGTCTTCGGACGAATCGATGCGTTCCTATAACCTGGAGCAATACGTGCCGCCCGAAGTGGAGAAGCTCGCGTATGAGGTCATGAAATCCTACGATATGAGCGTCAGCGGAATGACGTTGATAACGTCCAAGCCGGACAAAGGCGGCGCCATCTGGCGGATTGAGACAAACCGCGGACCAAGGAGTTTGAAGGTGCTGCATCGGACGCCGCAGCGAAGCCTGTTCAGCGTCGGCGCGCAGGAGTACGTAGTCAGCAAGGGAGCCAGAGTGCCAGGGATTATTCTCACCAAGGATGGTCGCAATTCCGTTGTAGCCGGAGGGAAGCTGTGGATCGTAACGGACTGGATCGATACGTTGACGCCCGTCATGAAGATCGATCTGGAGGGAGCGCGGACATTGTGCCACGGTCTCGGGGAGTTTCATCAATGGTCGAAGGGTTACGAGCCGCCTGCCGAGGCGGGCAAATCGTCCCGTATTTACAAGTGGGAGAGCCAGTACCAGAAGATCATGACGAAGATTGGCTGGTTCCGCCATATTGCCAATGCTTATCCCAACACGGAAGCGAGCGGACATCTATTGTCCGTGCTGGATACGTTCGAGGGGCAGGCGCGCGATATCCTCAAACGGTTCCAGGAATCGGCTTACAAAAGAATGGTCGCGAAAGGCGAGGCCCACTGGGGGCTAGCCCATCAGGATTACGGCTGGTCCAACGGACAGATGGGTCCCGGCGGCATCTGGGTCATCGACCTTGACGGGGTCGCCTTCGACCTCCCTATCCGCGATCTCCGCAAAATCATTACCAGCACCATGGACGATATGGGCGCTTGGGATCTGGAGTGGATCAGAGGAGTCATCGACGCGTATCACTCCGCGAACCCGCTGGATCAAGAGACATTCGAGCTGCTCTGGATAGACATGGCGTTCCCGAATGAATTCTATAAGCACGTCAAAGAGGTTGTGTTTACGCCCGTCGAGTTCATGAATACGGAGCTGAACGCCATTCTCGACCGCGTCGTCGCGACAGAGACGAACAAGTGGGATGTGCTGCGCGAGCTGGAGAAAGACAAAACGAAGTATGCGGCCGGAGATTATCCGGACGTGACGGCTGCGCCGAGCGGACCGTACCGCTACAAAGATTATGCCAAGGAAGGCGCGGCGCCGATCGTGGAGATACCTGGCTCCAAACGCAAGCGCAAGGACAAGGTTAAGGACGATGCCATTCGTATTGTCCTCAATCCGGACGGGAAGGCGAAGATCATTCCGGGCGGAGAAACACCGCGCAAGCTGTCCAAAAAAGAAAAAAAGAAGCTGTCCAAAAAAGAGTTAAAGAAACTGTCCAAAAAAGAGTTAAAGAAGCTGACAAAAAAAGAAGAAGAAAAGCTGATCAAAAAAGAAGAAAAAAAGCTGTCCAAAAAAGAGTTAAAGAAGCTGTCCAAGAAAGAGTTAAAGAAGCTATCCAAGAAGGAGCTCCGCAAGCTTCAGCGATCCGAGCAACTGCCTTCGCAAGAGGGGCTGGCCGTACGCAAGCCGGAAAAGGCCGTATCGCCGTTGCGCCAGCCGGGGAAAGCCGTGTCGCCAGAACGAGAACGCATGAAACGCTACAAATACAGAACGGGGCCAGCCTCATCGCCTGCCGCAGGAAAGCCGAAGTCCGGCAAGCCGAGCGCGGCCAGCGGCGGGCAGAAGTCCAGAGGTACCGCCGCTGGGGGCCAGCCGCCTAAGCGTTCCACTTCGGCTTCGAAGTCGGGAGCTGCTGTCAGGGATAGTTTGAAAAAGGCAGCGGGCGGAAGCCGTACGAGGTCAGCTTGGAACAAAGGAAAGAAGAAGGTCGGCGTGAAGCTGTATCTCTCGGCTTACCGTGACAGTAAGTCGGCAAGGAGGACTGGGCTTGAACATTTTGATGATTTGCACGGAGAAGCTGCCGGTACCGAATATTAGGGGTGGAGCCATTCAGACGTATATCGGCGGTGCGGTCGGACTGCTGAAGGCGCAACACAACATCACGATTATTGGCAGGGACGATCCCGAACTGGCAAGCGACGAGCGGGTGGACGGCGTACGTTATTTGCGCTTCGAATCAAACGGGGCATTGGAGACCTATATGAGCAATATGCTCCCGTATTTAGCGGCTGGCGGGACTTCCTACGATGTCGTTCATATTTTTAACCGGCCGCGTCTCGTCATGCCTATCTCGGAGATCATGCCGAATGCCCGAATCGTGCTTAGCATGCATAACGACATGTTTAACCCGCACAAGCTGGCCAGGGAGGAAGGCGACGCCGTCGTGGAGCGGGTCGATACGATCATTACGATCAGCAACTACATCGGTGCCGCCATCTGCAAGGACTATCCGCAGGCGGAATCCAAGATCCGCACGGTCTATTCCGGCGTCGATCTGGGCAGATTCGCCCCGTGGAAGCAGTCGAGGGCGGCGCTCAAGGACAGGGAAGATATTCGTGCCCAGCACGGACTTGGCAACAAAAAAGTTATTCTATTCGTCGGTCGGTTGTCACGCAACAAAGGACCGCATGTACTCGTACGCGCGATGTCCCAGGTCAAACATTCTGATGCCGTGCTTGTCATCGTGGGAGCGGCCTGGTACAGTGATGACCGCATCAGCGATTATATCGCTTATCTTCGGGCAATGGCGGAGACGTCGCCGCTCCCCGTTATGACGACGGGATACGTGCAGGCAAGCGACGTGCATAAGTGGTTCTGCGCGGCGGATATGTTCGTCTGCACGTCGATCTGGGAGGAGCCGCTTGCGAGGGTTCACTACGAGGCGATGGCGGCAGGGCTGCCGCTTATTACGACTGCGCGCGGCGGCAATCCGGAGATCATCCGCGGCAATAACGGCGTGATCGTCGAGAATCCGGAGGACCCGGCGGAATACGCAACAAAAATTAACGCGATGCTGTCCAACTTGGGAGAATCCCGGCAGATGGGGCTTAACGGCCGCAAACTGACGGAGGATAACTTTACCTGGAGTCACGTTGCGGGCAACATTCTTGAGGTGTGGAATAGTCCGAGAGTGGCACCGTCGAGCCAGGTTGTCGAGGCATCATCGGATTCTGCGGGCGAGCAAGGAGCTTTCGAAGCGGAAGAGGCTGGCGAGCAAGATGCTCCCGAAGAGGGAGAGGCCTACGATATGGACGGGGCAGATCCTTCGGGTGACGAGTCTCTATAGTCACTCCTAAAGGTTGATGTTTTGTCGATAAGAGGTAATCAACTTGGGCACGGCGAGGCTGAAGGCTGGTTATAGATTCGTAATCAAGGCCGTCAAAAAAAGGACTGCATTCTCTCCGCAGGGAGAGGAACAGTCTTTTTTTGCTTTTCCCTAACAGCAAGGTTCTCCGTCCAAGGATGGCACTCGTTGGGCTTCTCAGAGCGCAGCAGCCCGACTTTTTCGGGCTATTGCTTAACTCGGAGTTACTTTATCGGGCCCTGTAGCCCAACTTTTTCGGACTATTGCGCCGACTGTGCTGCGCTGCATACTGCATTCCGATCGTCGTTGCGTACTCTGCTCTCTTGGGAAGCAACGCCGAAAGGGGCTGTCCGAGAAGTGAACTTTTAAGGTACCCGTTGTCCTTATGGCTCGATTATATGGGGGCTTGTTCAAACGTGTATGAAAATTCATACACAATCCACCAAACAGGCCTGCATCTGGTCAATCGTGTATGAAAATTCATACACAATCCACCAAACAGGCCTGCATCTGGTCAATCGTGTATGAAAATTCATACACAATCCACCAAACAGGCCGGTATCTGGTCAAACGTGTATGAAAAATCATACACAATCCACCAAATAGGCCTGCACCTGGCCAAACGTGTATGAAAATTCATACACATTTCACCCAATTGGCCTGCACCTGGCAAATGACTTTTCAATAAATCAGTGAAAACGGAATGCTGGACGCCCCGTTTTGGTTGAATGTTAAGTGGCAGGCATCCACCTCGCCACTTTCCTGAAAAAGCAGGTGCACAAAAAGGCCAACCAGAACATTCTGGCTGACCTTATAATACGAAAAGTTGGACGGCGTTTCCGCCCAACTTTTTATTTTTGAGACTTATTGGACAGCCCCAAACTTTTGAGGACTAGAGGACATAGGCGTCAGAATAAATCGTCCTCTTAAACGTCCTCTTAAACGTCCTCTTAAACGTCCTCTTAAACGTCCTCTTAAACGTCCTCTTAAACGTCCTCTTATACCTCCTCTTAAACCTCCTCCTAATCGTCCTCTTCTTCATCCTCTTCGTCATCCAAATAATCATCCAAATCGTAATCTAGATCGTCGTCCTCATCATCGTCGCCTTCTTCGCCGTCGCGCTCATCCTCATCGACCTCGAACGTGACTTCCGCGACCGAATCCCATTTGATCGATTCGAGCAGCCGTTTGGCGGCTTTGCTGGACAGCTCCTGCCCCTCCAGATTCATTACTTTCGTGCTGCCGTCCTCGAATACGAGGCTCATGCTGATCACCGTGTTCTCCTGGAGCACTTCTTTGCTTTGTTTCTTTAAGCTGGACAACTTATCACTCCTCCGTCCGTGCATTATTGGCACTCCATATATTGTATAAGCGGCGAAGGCTGTTGGATTGGGTTAATGAGACAGGTTATTCGTCGATTTTCTAGAAATATAAGAAAGCATTAAAAAACGTATTGACTCTCACGTTGCGTGATACTTTAGAGTAAAGCTTGAAAGGAGGCCGAGGCGCCATGAAGGTAAAAGAGGTTGCGGATCTGACCGGGATCAGCGTGCGCACGCTGCATCATTACGATGAGATCGGATTGTTAGTTCCCGACGGGACCACGGAGGCGGGGTATCGCGACTACTCGGAGCGAAACCTTGAGCTTCTGCAGCAAATTTTATTTTTTCGGGAGCTTGGCTTTTCTTTGAAAAAAATCAAGGAAATCGTCACAAGCAAATCGTTCGACCGGCTGGAAGCGCTGGAGCGGCATCGGGAGATGCTGAACGAGAAGCGAAGCCAGCTGGAGCAATTGCTCCGAACGGTGGAGCAGACGATCAGACACGCGAAGGGAGAGGTAACCATGACAAACGAAGAAAAATTCAAAGGCTTCGATTTCGGCAGCAACCCATACGAACAAGAGGCAAGAGAGCGCTGGGGCGACAAGGCCGTCGACGAATCGAACGCGAAGATGGAGAAGCTGAAGCAAGACGGCAAAATGCAGGCTTTCCAGGACGAGATGAACGAATTGTACAGGAAGCTGGCGGCCGTCCGCCATGACGATCCGACATCGGAAGCGTCGCAAGAGGCGATCGGCCAATGGTACACGCTGCTGAACCAAATGGGTTCGTATTCGCCGGAGGCGTTCAAAGGTCTCGGACAGATGTATGTCGATGACGAACGATTTGCGCGTAATATCGACCAGTTTGGAGAAGGTCTCGCCCTGTTCATGCGAGACGCGATGGCACATTACTCAGACAGTCGGCTTGGCTAAAATGCGGCGAACGGAAGAACGGAGGCAGCAGAGGCTCTTGGAGCCCGGCTGTCTCTTTTCGGATGATAGGATAGCATAAGTTTTCCTCCATACTTGCCCCATCATTTTCGGAATGAAACCAGCAATCTTGCGCGAAAACGGCGCAGCCAGTTCATTTTTGACTTTCTACCTACGGTAACATTGCATTGTTGCACGACCAAATGGGAGAAGAAGCCAATCGTATGCCTAATCTAGAAATAAAGGGAAAAGCTCCATCTAATCATACTGAATTGAGCTGATTGCCGATCTTAAGGGGAAAACCTCCCTATAATCATATTGGTTTTGTTTAAATGTAGGGATTCGGCCTAAATTAGAGGGAGGAAATCCCTCTATGACCCAGGGGATGACGAGGAGAGGGCCATTAGAGGGTGATTTTCCTCTTATCCAAGAAGGACGATGACCACCTGTATAGGACGATGTGGGGGCTCTTTACTTTTGCCCTGCGATCGGTCTACGATGGTAGTATATGATAGGTGGAGTGGCTTCGACCGCGCGAAACGCGAGAATCGAAGCCAGGATGGAGGAAGAAACCGAGATGTGGTTAACGCTTGCGATTATTATTCTGATTGTGCTGGTTATCGTTGTCGCCGTTCCGCTTGTACAAATCGTCGTCCCCGTCTTCGGAGGCCGACCCTCCCGCGAAGAACTCGGGAGATATGCGAGTCTTCCGCATTATGACAACGGGAAGTTTCGTTATCCCCTCGAATCGAAGGTGCTGATGGGCTTCAAAGAAATGCTGCCTGCCGCCTGGGAATTCATTCGGGGCAATCCCGATCGTAATCCCCGCGAAGCAGTTCCGTATGTTGCGCTCGGCGAAGAAGATCTTAGGCCGAGCCTGCAACCAAGGGTTATCTGGTTCGGCCACTCCGCGGCGCTGCTGCAGATGGATGGGCTGACGATCCTGTTCGATCCGATGTTCGGCAAGGCGCCATCGCCGTTTCCCATCGTCGGCGGCAAGCGTTATGGAGGCAAGCTGCCTATGGAGTTGGAGGCTCTTCCGAAAATCGATTACGTCTTTATTTCGCATGATCATTACGATCATCTGGACTATCCCTCTATCAAACGGCTGGAAGCGAAGGTCGGACACTTTTTCGTGCCGCTGGGCGTAGGAGCGCACTTGCAGCGTTGGGGAATTTCCCGTAATCGAATAACCGAGATGGACTGGTGGGAGGAACGCGAGGTCGGCAGCCTAAAGCTGGCTTGCGCGCCTGCGAGGCATTTCTCCGGCAGGGGAACGACGACTCGGGACAGCACCTTATGGTGCTCTTGGGCGCTGCGGGGCCGAGAAGGGAATATATTTTTCTGCGGGGACAGCGGGTATGGTCCGCACTTCCAGGAGATTGGGGATCGGCTGGGTCCCTTCGATCTGACGTTGATGGAATGCGGGCAATACGACGAGAAGTGGGCGGCGATCCATATGCTGCCGGAGCAGACGGTGCAGGCGCATCTCGACGTGCGGGGCGGGCTGCTGCTGCCGATTCACTGGGGAGGCTTTACGCTCGCGATGCACAGTTGGGATGATCCTGCCATTCGCGTGACGAAGGAAGCGGAGCGTAGAGGCGTTGCGATCACGACCCCGATGATCGGAGAGAGCATTATTCTGCGAACGGAGGGGGGTTATCCGAACCGGAAATGGTGGGAGGCATAAGCCAAAAAGCGAGAGGGGGGCAACGTATGGATTGGGAAGTCCACATCGAACGGTGGAGCCGGGCCGCCGTTAGACTGCTGGATATTCGGGAGTATAGCGCGGAGAAGGGAACGCTCCCTGATCGTTATGTAACGCCAGCCAGCTTTTTTATCATTACGACCCATGGGGAGGCAAGGGTGACTCTGTCGGGGACGGTCTATCAAGCCCGTGCGCCTCACATTCTGCATGGAGGGAAGGAATCGGAGCTGGGTATGGCGCCGCTAGGAAGCGATTATGCCTGTTATGTAATTCTGTACAGGGCGGAATGCGACTCGCCGGAGGAGGAGGAGAGCTTCCGCATGCCATATGCGTTCCATCCCGGCGCGTCTCTGGTTCTACAGGAAAAGTGTTTGGTCATGCATCGCCTGTGGCAGCAAACAACACCGATGGAGAAGCTTCAGGCGCAGTCTGCCTTCCTTCCGTTGGTGTACGAGATTATGCGGCAGCTCCGAATGTCGGCAAAGGAGAACGGCAGACCGAACCTGGTAACCGAAGCGATTCATTATATTCACGAACATTACAGGAAGCCGATGACAGCCGAGGAACTGGCCGGCATGTACGGCTGCAGCGCCAGCTACTTGTCCCGCTTGTTCAAAAGCCAGATCGGCGTCGGCCCGATCGAATACCTGATTCATGTACGCATTCGCAAAGCGAAGCAGTTTCTGGTGCATTCGGAGGCTCGTATCCAGGAGGTCGCGGGCAGCGTCGGCTATGCGGATGTCTATTATTTCAGCCGTTTGTTCAAGAAACATACGGGCTGCTCCCCGCTGCAATACCGGGAGGAGCGTCGGCAGGCAGTTCAGAATAATCCATTGAGGCTGTTAAAATCGTCTATTGTATCCTCTGAGCCCTATTCCCATAATGAGAATGAGACTTGTTATCAATGGATGGGGGAAGGGGAAACATCAATGTTTAGATTTTCAAGACCAACGTTCGGAGCGATGATGCTGCTATGCACAACCTTGCTGCTGAGCGCATGCCAGGCCAACAACAATACGGGGGCGCCGTCCTCGCCGTCAGCTTCGGCAGAGGCAACTGCAGAAAGTAGAGCTGCAGAGACACGTATGTACAAGCATTTGAAAGGCGAAACGGAAATTCCGGTGAAACCTCAGCGCGTAGTCAGTCTCTTCCATTTGGGCGAACTGATGGCGGTAGGGGTCAGGCCGGTTGGCGCAACGCCACACATTTTGGATAATCCGCTGATTGGCGATACCTCCGATATTACGAATATCGGGAATCCTCCCGATCTGGAGAAGATTCTGCTGCTGGAGCCCGATCTGATTGTGACAACGGAGCCGTTCGCGGAGGTCGTGGAAGGCGGGTACGAAGCGCTGAGCCAGATTGCGCCGACGATTGTCGTGGAGCAGCACAACGATCCGATCAAGGATGTCGAGATGTTCGGCGATATTCTTGGCAAGCAGGAAGAAGCGAAGCAATGGAATGAGGCGTTTGCGGCAAAAATCGCGCAATACAAAGAAAAGATCAGCCCGGTTATTGGGGCGGATGAAACTTTCTCGATACTGAATGTGCGCCCCGGCTCGATCTTTATTTACGGCGATACCAATATGGGGGGCAACATCATCTACAAGTATCTGGGCTTGAAGCCGACCGAGAAAGTAAAGAAGGACGTTATTGACGGAGAGACATGGGATATATCGATGGAAGTGATCCCCGAATTCGTAGGCGATCGCTTATTGCTCGCCGTAAATGACGGCGCAGAGGATGACATGAAGAGGGTGGATAAGTTTATCCAGAATACGCCTGCAGGCAAAGCCGGTTATATATACCCGATCGATTTTGACGAGTTTCTGTTCAGCGATCCGATCTCGGTCGAGCAGCAGCTGGATATCATCGTCGATTTGCTGGTCGAAGGCAATCAGTAAATGGCATTGAACAATGAATTAAAAAGGGGATGCTCCGAAAGTCGCGATGACTTGGGGCATCCCCTTCCTTTATGAACCTAGAACGTCAAGAAGCCCATTGCCTTTTTGGCGGCATTCAGCGTGCGATTCGCGACTTCCGCGGCGCGGTTCGCGCCGTCCTTCAGGATGCGGTCGAGCTCTTCGGAATGGACGAGCTCGGCATATCTCTGCTGGATCGGCTCGAGCTTGGCGATGACGACTTCGGCGAGATCCTTTTTGAATGCGCCGTAGCCTTGCCCTTCGAATCTGCGCTCGACCTCTGCGATCCCGATATCCGCGAAGACGGAATAGATCTCGATGAGGTTGCTGACGGCCGGCTTCGCCTCCCAGTCGTAGCGCACGTTCATGTCGGAGTCGGTGACGGCGCGGGAGAACTTCTTGCGAATGACGCCCGGCTCGTCGAGCAGGAGAATGTAGCTGCTTTGGTTCGGGTTGCTTTTGCTCATCTTGCTGGAAGGATCGTCAAGGCCCATGACGCGGGCGCCAACTTCTCTAATGATCGGCTCCGGCACGGTAAAAGTCTCTCCGAACCGATTGTTAAAGCGGGTGGCGAGGTCGCGCGTCAGCTCCAGATGCTGCTTCTGGTCGTCTCCGACCGGCACATGCGTCGCCTGGTACAGCAGGATGTCGGCGGCCATAAGCGCCGGGTAAGTGAAAAGAGCGGAGCTGACGGTATCTTTGCCGTCCGACTTATCCTTGAATTGCGTCATGCGGCTAAGCTCGCCGAAGTGAGCCTGCGTCTCCATCAACCAGCCGAGCTCCGCATGGGCGGATACATGCGACTGCATAAAGATGGCGCTGCCGCGGGGATCGATCCCCGCGGCGATGTACAATGCCGCGATCTGGCGCGAGCGCTCTCGCAGCTCCTTGGGATCTTGCGGAATGGTGACGGCATGAAGGTCGGGCACGAAGAAGTAGCACTCGCCCTCCTCTTGCATCATAACGAATTGGCGCAAGGCGCCGATGTAGCCGCCGATGTTGAGATCGCCGCTGGGTTTGATGCCGGACAGGAATCGTTTGTTGGACATGGGATAACCTCATTTCTTTGGGATAGTGGTCGTGTGCTCGCGTAATTGCAGCCGCTCCGGTAAACGCAAAAAAACGCTCCGCCCCCTGTAACAGGGACGAAGCGTGAACTCCGCGATACCACCCGAATTCGGCCATAAGGGCCGCACTCTTACACGAACGGAGCAAAACAGCGCGAGGCCGCTTGCGTGCTTTCGTTCATGTCTCCCTGGAATAACGGGGGGAGCTGCCGTCGGGGCCTACTGCTCGCATTCGAGGTTCGGGCCGAAGCGAGCGGATCCATTCCCTTAGACGTCTGCGCCGGACCTTTCACCAACCGCCGGCTCGCTGCGGACATCCGCCCCAAGGTACTACTTCCACTCATGGCTGTAACGATATATTGTTCATAAGCATAACGGCAATTTGGCGTCTAGTCAAGCGGATCTTCGAGTTTTTTGTGTTGAAAATTTTGTCTAAAATTGGCGAGAAATGACCATATTATAGGAAAGACAATGCCAAACAATCGGGGATGGAACCAATGAGCAGGATGAGAAGCTGGAAGCGTTCATCGGCACGCCAGGATGGCTTGGACGGGAACGATGCGGAAGAAACGCCAAGGCCGTTGTCGGCTTCGCTCAAGGACAATCTGGACACGATTCGGGAAGTGCTCGGAGGCAGCGACGATATCGTCATTCGGCCAATCCGGCTGAGCGGAGGCGTGGCGGCCGCCATCGTGTTTACCGAAGGATTGGCGAGCGAGCAATTCGTAGCGGAATTTATTCTGGATAGAGCGATGTCGGACGACGCCGACCAGGAGCACGAACGGACCGGGAGGGGCGCCAAGGAGGTCGTATCCGAGCTGGAGCGGCATATCCTGGCCGTGGGAGAGCTGGAGTTCGTGCACGTGTTCAAGTCGCTGTTCCACGCCCTGTTGTCGGGAAACACGATTGTGCTGCTGGACGGCCTCGACCACGCCATTGCCGCGGGGACCAAGGGCTGGAAGGACAGAGGCGTATCGGAGACGAACACGGAATCGGTCATACGGGGGCCGAGAGAAGCTTTCTCGGAGACGCTGAGGACGAATACGGCACTGATTAGACGCAGAATCAAAAGTCCGCGGCTAAGACTGGAGACGCGCCGGATCGGACGAGAAACCGAGACGGACGTATCCATCATGTTCATGCAGGGAATCGCGAATGACAAAATCGTCGAGGAAGTACGAAAGCGTCTCGACAACATCGATATCGACGGCATCCTGGAGAGCGGCTATATCGAGGAGTTGATTCAGGACGAGACGTTCACGCCGTTCCCGACGGTTTACAATACGGAACGTCCCGACGTGATCGCCGCCGAACTGCTGGAGGGAAAGGTCGCGATACTGGTCGACGGAACGCCGTTCGTGCTGATCGTCCCCGCCGTGTTCGTCTCTTTTCTGCACGCGGCGGAAGATTATTATCACCGTTCGGACATCAGCACATTGATTCGGCTTCTGCGGTACGTAGGCATCTTTATCGCGCTGTATTTTCCATCGCTTTACGTGGCCATTACAACCTTCCATCAGGAGATGCTGCCTACGCAGCTGCTAATAAGTCTCGCCGCTCAACGGGAGGGCATTCCTTTCCCGGCCTTTATTGAAGCTTTAATGATGGAGGTCGCTTTCGAAATTCTGAAGGAGGCTGGGCTCCGAATGCCGAGGACGATCGGTCCTGCCGTATCCATCGTCGGCACTCTCGTTATTGGACAAGCTGCCGTAGATGCCGGAATCGTATCTGCTGCGATGGTCATCGTCGTATCAACGACGGCGATCTCGAGCTTTGTGTTCCCTGCTTACAGCATGGCCAATGCCATCCGGATGCTCAGGTTTCCCTTGATGGGACTTGCTGCGTCGTTCGGGTTGTTTGGCATCATTTTGGGAACTTTCGCGATCGTGCTGCATCTTACCAGTCTTCGTACGTTCGGGGTTCCTTATTTGACCCCTTTTGCCCCCATGAAGCTTGAAGATCAGAAGGATGCGATCTTCCGGTTGCCGCACTGGATGATGACCAAAAGGCCGAGTTTGATGACGGGGTCCAACGGCAAACGGCAGCAGCCGGCGAAGGCGGCGAAGCCGAAGCCGGGCAAATAGCCAGGAGAAGGAGCAATCACTATGCGAAGAGGCAGGACGCTAGGCACGCTTCTGCTCATCCTTTCGCTTGCGACGGCGACGGGGTGCTGGAATCGCCGGGAGCTAAACGACCTTGCGATTGTCACGGCGATCGGCGTAGACAAGGCGGAACGCGGCTACCATGTATCGGTGCAAGTCGTCGATCCGTCCGAGGTTGCGGCCGGATCGTCCGGCGGCAGTTTTTCTCCGGTGACCACTTACGACGCAACAGGCGATACAATGGCGGAGGCGATCCGCAGAATGACGACGGTGACGCCGCGAAAGCTGTATTTTGCCCATTTGCGCCTCTATGTGATTGGAGAGGAGCTTGCCCGGGAAGGGATGGGGAAGCCGCTCGACCTGCTGTCTCGCGATCAGGAAGGGCGGACGGACTTTTATATCGTTGTGGCCAAAGGTCATAAGGCGTTCGACGTTTTGCGCATTCTCACGCCTATGGAGAAAATTCCGGCCGCCAAGCTGTATTCCTCGCTTAAAGTATCGGAAAGTGCCTGGGCGCCAACCGTGTCGGTGCAGCTGGATGATCTCATCACGGAGATCGTCGATAAGGGCGTACAGCCCGCATTGACCGGCATCACGATTAAAGGTGATCCCATTGTCGGGCGCCAGCTCCAAAATCTGAAAACGCCGGATACGCCAACGAGACTGCAGTACCAAGGCATTGCCGTGTTTCGCTCCGACAAGCTGATCGGATGGTTAAATGAATCGGAGAGCAAGGGCTTCAGTGATATCACGAATCGTCTCAACAGTACCATGGTGGAGACAACATGCCCCGAGGGAGGCAAGCTTGCCGTCGAGGTCATCCGATCGAAGTCGAAAATGGAGGGCAGCGTGAAGAACGGCAAGCCCGAGGTCGTCGTCACTATGCGCTCGGAGGCGAATGTCGTGGACGTCGAATGCCACATGCGTATTACGGGAAGGAACTCGCTGGAGGAGATTGAGAAGCGAGCGGAGGAGACGATGCGACTGAACGCGGAACAAGCTGTCGCCAAAGCGCAGAAGCTGGGAACCGACGTGTTCGGTTTCGGCGAAGCGATTCATCGTGCAAACCCGTCATATTGGAACCGCGTCCAGAATGAATGGGACCAAATTTTTAAAGAGCTGAAGGTTTCATTCAAAGTCGATATGAAGATCAGAAGAATCGGAACGGTAGGGGAGTCATTCCTCGACGAGATGAAGGAGTAGGAAGACGATGGCGATAGCGGGAATCGCGGCGATAGCCGCTTGTATATGCGTTCTGGAGGTACCGCGCATGTGGCGGAGCAAGCAGTGGAAGGAGTTGGGGCTGTTCGGCTTCTTGCTTGCGCTCGGCACGGGAATTTCGGTGGGACTTGGTTTGGACGCGGGGCTGCCTAATCCCATGGACTGGCTTGCCGCGATTTTTCGTCCGATCGACATTCTGGTAGAAACGACGTTTGGCCTGAGGAGAGTGAATGAGGGATGAAGAACCTCGAGCTGATTAACGGCAGACAATTCGCGCTTCTTGCGATCTATATCACGATCGGCGACACGATTCTGATCCTCCCGGCTGTCCCGGCGCAAGCGGCGGGGCGAGATGCCTGGATTTCCGCACTGCTGGGCATCGTCTTCGGAATCGGTGTCGTGCTGCTGTACAGCGCGGTTGGAAAGCGCAATGCCGGAAGGACGTTTGTGGACTATGCGGAGACCGTGCTTGGGAGATGGCTGGGGGGCGCCATAGCATGTGCCTTTCTCGTATATATATTCTTATCGTCTGCTGCCCATGTGCGGGAGATTGGCGACTTCATGACGACTCAGATGATGCCGGAGACGCCGATTCATGCGATCCACATCTTCTATGCGGCCGTCGTCCTTATGGCGGTTTATCTTGGATTAGAGTGCATCGCAAGGACAAGCGAATTTTTTTTTCCCGTGCTGATTCTGTTCCTGTTTGTATTCGTTCTATTCTTGGTGCCAAGTATAGAGACGAGCAAGCTGCTTCCGGTTATGGAGAATGGGCTTGCTCCAGTCGTGCAAGGCGCCGTGTCGACGACGGCCTACCCGTTTGCGGAGCTGAGCGTGCTGCTAATGGTTATTCCCCATGTCAGTAATTCGGGAGCCATTCGGGGCAGCTTCTTGAAGGGAGCACTGTTCGGAGGAGTGATAATAGCGCTCATTATTTTTCTGTCCGTCTCCATTCTGGGTCAAGACCTGGCCGCAAGAAACATGTATCCCAGCTACGCGTTGGCGAAGAAGATCGACGTGGGCCAATTCCTTCAGCGAATCGAGGTTATCCTGGCTTTTATGTGGCTGCTGACGAGCTTCATCAAGACCTCTTTGTACTTCTATGTGTTCCATATGACACTCGCCCATTTGTTCCGTCTTCAACAATACCGGTCGATGGTACTGCCGTCAGGCGTCCTTCTTGTGTCTATGTCCGTGCTGATCTCTCCGAATATCAATCACTTCCAGCAGATGAATGAATATTGGCCGTACATGGATTTGACCCTGGGTGTGGGAACCTCGCTTTTACTGCTGACCGTGGGGGCTATCCGTGGCGGCAGCCTCTCTCCGAAGCAAGGAACGTGAAAGTTTCGTTAACCAGCAAATTCCCGTATGCGTAAGCCCCCATTCTATGTTACGATACGACAGACTCAAATAGAGAATAGACATAGGATGAAGGTGAAGAGTTTGAGTGAACCTACTGGACAACAGGTTCTTGGCGGAGGAGAGAAGGCCAAGGATCTTAAGTTGTTTTATTTGACGTGGCCGATTTTCCTTGAAGTGGCGTTGTTCATGATGATGGGGATCGCGGATACGTTTATGCTGAGCGAGATTTCGGACAATGCGGTGTCCGGCGTAGGCGCGTCCAATCAGTATTTGCACATCGCCATATTGCTGCTGGAGGTCATCGGCAACGGGGCGTCCATCGTCGTGGCTCAGTATATCGGTTCGAAGAAATTTTTTGAAGCGGCCAAAATATCGGCGCTCGCCGTTACGCTCAATCTGATCGTCGGCGTGGTGCTGAGTATCGGATTCGTAGCATTTAACGGTTACTTGCTGAGTTCATTGAATCTGCAAGGCGAAGTGTACGACTACGCCCAAAGTTATCTGCAAATTGTCGGCGGAGCGATTTTTCTGCAAGCGATTATCAACTCGCTGGCAGCGATCATTCGCGTGCACGGATTTACAAAGGAAGCGATGCTTGTCGCGCTGGGCATGAACGTTATCCATATAATCGGCAACTATGCGCTGATTTTCGGCAACTGGGGCATGCCGGCCCTGGGCGTGGAAGGCGCGGCGATCTCGACGATCGGCAGCCGCCTTATCGCGGTTGTCGTCTTCTTCTGGCTGCTGTATCGCATTATGGAAGTGCGTATCCAGTTCCGCTATTATTTAAATCTGTCCAAGGAATTTGTAGGCAAAATTTTAAAAATCGGCATCCCTTCCGCGCTGGAACAGGTGATGTACCATAGCTGCCAGATCGTCTTCCTCGCTTACACGACGTATCTGGGCGAGGCGTCGCTGGCGGCGAAGCAATACGCATCGAATATTTCGATGTTGATCTATCTGTTCGCATTCGCGATCGGCATCGGCACGTCCATCATGGTCGGCCGTCTTGTCGGCGAAGGGCGCCCGGACGCTGCGTACCGCCGCGTCTGGATGAGCGTTCGCTCCGCCAGCATCGGCACGCTGATCGTCGTCGTGATTGTGATGCTGTTCCGCGAGAAACTCGTCGGCTTCTTTACGGATGATCCCGATGTGCTCAGATTAGGGGCGCAGGTGCTGCTCTATAGCTTCATTCTGGAGACAGGGCGTACGATTAATATCGTCATCGTAAACTCGCTGCGGGCTTCCGGCGATGCGAAGTATCCGCTTTATGTCGGTGTTTTCTCGATGATTGGCATGAGCTTGCCTCTCGGCTATCTGCTCGTGTTCCAGCTGGATATGGGGCTGCCGGGCGTTTGGCTGGCGATCGCCGCAGACGAGTGGGTCCGCGCGATTATTTTCTACTTCCGCTGGCGCAGCCGCAAGTGGGAGAAACACGCGCTGGTCAGACCGGACTCGCCGCCAGCGGATGGACATGCCGCCGCGGTACAGGCGTAAGCCAGGGGAGAGCCGTTGCGGGAGTAGCCGGGGAGCCGTTGCAGGCGTTGCCTGGAGTGCCGTTGCAGGCGTAAGTCAGGGGAGCCGATGCAGGCGTGGCCTGAGGAGCCGATGCAAGCGTAGCCTGGGGAGCCGTTGCAGGCGTAAGCTAGGTGAGCCGGTGCAGGCGTAGCGTGGGGAGCTGTTGAAGGCGTAGTCTGGGGAGCCGTTGCAGGCGTAAGCCAGGGGGAGCCGTTGCAGATTAGGCTCTGCGTACGGGGTGGCTGGACAACCCCTACGCCATCTGCTTTTTGAATCTTAAGAAGAGAATGTGCATTCCCCGCGACTGTGCCATATGAGGTGCGGTGGCGGGGATTTTACTTTTCTGGAGATGCGAGGGCGGCGAATGTCGATGAGAACGGACTACTGCCGGTCCAGTTCGGTCGGTGGCCGTTAAGACGTCGAGACCGACTTAAACTTGCAGATGCGCTTGGTTGGCGGCCGTTAAGTCGATTAGACCCACTAGCGTTGCATTAATGCTTCCACACTCACGTTGTAACACTACAACGTGCTGATTTTTACAAAGTTTTATGTTACCTGCAATTAAAAGACAGCTCCACCTAAGCGTAGGCTACCTTTCCAAAAAAAAATTACCTATTTCTTTTCTTTGGCTGTTGTACTCGCACACCAGGCGTTTCCGTGGCTTCTCGCAGCTTAGGTGGACCCGTCTTTCGTTTGGTTACCTTACAGGCTTTTGGGATTCTGTGTACTTCTGTCAGAAAGGCCGACCACCTCTTCGTCGCATACAAGCGAATGAGTCGGAGAATATCCCATGTTGAATGCGTCGTATGGAGCTCACGTTTAACCAGATACGATAATCCGTATCCGACCAATGCTAGATAAATATGATTCCACACCGCATCCGGTTGATAGCTGTAGAGTTTGGCGAACTTCAGATGCTGCTTCAGCCATTTAAAGAACAGTTCAATTAGCCAGCGATTGCGATAGACGTCCATCAGTTCTTCTGCAGGTAGGTCATGTCTGGTTGTTGCGATCCGATAAAACCGGCCTTGATCATCGTAGAACTCAATGAGGCGTAGTGGTGTTCTCATTTTAGTTTTAGGCTGGTTACCGAGGATAACCACGGCATCGCGAACGATGGTAGAGCGTTCACCCGTGGACGGTCTTTCGCTTTGAACCTCGGCGTAGTGATGATTCGCAAGCCGAATGACGAAATCGATTTTGTTCGTCACCCATTTCTCCATCCTGACATAACAAACGTAACCGCGATCCATGACATAAAGCACGTTGGGATCGACCACAACAAGATCATCCGACCCTGAAAAGTCGCTTATGTTGCCCGTGGAGGGCACGATATGGTCAGGATACGCGGTATGCTCATCGATAAACACCAAGCGAGTATGAACCTTTACACTGTTTTGTTTCTACGTCACATACGCCCAATCGCCTAAGACAGGCGGCATGCGAAGGCTTGTGGAATCGACGATAGCCAACACGGGCTTCTTTCCCTTTAAAGAAGGTTTGATCGGCTTTCGAAGGGCATGCACCACGGCAGCAAACAAAGCTTGTGTAATCTCGACGGGCAGGCTATTCATGCGACGTGAAAGCTGAGACTTGCTGATGCTTTTCACTTGAAACTCAGCCTGAAACCCTTCATCCGAGCGAATAGCGCTTTCTATGGTACGAAGGGAGTCCCAGTTCAGCAATTGCCCGGTGATAAAAAGTTTGAGCAGCTGAACCGTTTTGAACTGTTTCCGGTAATCCAGAAAAGGGGCAACAAAATCTTGCAAAGGTAAAAGAGAAAGGCATTGACGAACGACCTGTTTATCCGATACACTCATTACGGCTACTCCTTTGTATTGGGTGTATGGATCGGTATCCTACCTCATTACAATGGAGTTTTTTTCATGCTTTGTCCATGAAAAAGGAACACAAAATTACAAAATTAGTTACTTTTAGAAAATTTATTTGCAGTGTAAGCTTTGATGCAACGCTAGTGCAGATGAACCCGTTATTCGTGGCCAGCGGTCTGACGTCTGAAGAAACATATAACCTCTTTTCCGAAGCAGCCAATCATTATGGTTTAATGGGAAAAACGCCCTCTAACACGGATTCATAATTCTGATTAAAGTAATTAATAGGAAAACCTCCACTAGCGTTGCATTAATGCTTCCACACTCACGTTGTAACACTACAACGTGCTGATTTTTACAAAGTTTTATGTTACCTGCAATTAAAAGACAGCTCCACCTAAGCGTAGGCTACCTTTCCAAAAAAAATTACCTATTTCTTTTCTTTGGCTGTTGTACTCGCACACCAGGCGTTTCCGTGGCTTCTCGCAGCTTAGGTGGACCCGTCTTTCGTTTGGTTACCTTACAGGCTTTTGGGATTCTGTGTACTTCTGTCAGAAAGGCCGACCACCTCTTCGTCGCATACAAGCGAATGAGTCGGAGAATATCCCATGTTGAATGCGTCGTATGGAGCTCACGTTTAACCAGATACGATAATCCGTATCCGACCAATGCTAGATAAATATGATTCCACACCGCATCCGGTTGATAGCTGTAGAGTTTGGCGAACTTCAGATGCTGCTTCAGCCATTTAAAGAACAGTTCAATTAGCCAGCGATTGCGATAGACGTCCATCAGTTCTTCTGCAGGTAGGTCATGTCTGGTTGTTGCGATCCGATAAAACCGGCCTTGATCATCGTAGAACTCAATGAGGCGTAGTGGTGTTCTCATTTTAGTTTTAGGCTGGTTACCGAGGATAACCACGGCATCGCGAACGATGGTAGAGCGTTCACCCGTGGACGGTCTTTCGCTTTGAACCTCGGCGTAGTGATGATTCGCAAGCCGAATGACGAAATCGATTTTGTTCGTCACCCATTTCTCCATCCTGACATAACAAACGTAACCGCGATCCATGACATAAAGCACGTTGGGATCGACCACAACAAGATCATCCGACCCTGAGAAGTCGCTTATGTTGCCCGTGGAGGGCACGATATGGTCAGGATACGCGGTATGCTCATCGATAAACACCAAGCGAGTATGGACCTTTACACTGTTTTGTTTCTCCGTCACATACGCCCAATCGCCTAAGACAGGCGGCATGCGAAGGCTTGTGGAATCGACGATAGCCAACACGGGCTTCTTTCCCTTTAAAGAAGGTTTGATCGGCTCTCGAAGGGCATGCACCACGGCAGCAAACAAAGCTTGTGTAATCTCGACGGGCAGGCTATTCATGCGACGTGAAAGCTGAGACTTGCTGATGCTTTTCACTTGAAACTCAGCCTGAAACCCTTCATCCGAGCGAATAGCGCTTTCTATGGTACGAAGGGAGTCCCAGTTCAGCAATTGCCCGGTGATAAAAAGTTTGAGCAGCTGAACCGTTTTGAACTGTTTCCGGTAATCCAGAAAAGGGGCAACAAAATCTTGCAAAGGTAAAAGAGAAAGGCATTGACGAACGACCTGTTTATCCGATACACTCATTACGGCTACTCCTTTGTATTGGGTGTATGGATCGGTATCCTACCTCATTACAATGGAGTTTTTTTCATGCTTTGTCCATGAAAAAGGAACACAAAATTACAAAATTAGTTACTTTTAGAAAATTTATTTACAGTGTAAGCTTTGATGCAACGCTAGTGGACGAGACCGACTTAAACTTGCAGATGCGCGTGGTTGGCGGCCGTTAAGTCGACGAGACCGACTTAAACTTGCAGATGAGCTCGGTTGGCGGCCGTTAAGTCGACGAGACCCATTAACGTTGCAGTAAACCTCACATGATTCAAACAGAAGTTACTATATTTGTAATTACCTGCACGTTTTTCATGGACAAAACAGAAAAAGGCTCCTACATTTAGAGACGTAGCACGTTGTCCACGACCTCTAAACAAGGAGTCCAAACCATGGATAACGTAACCCAAAACACTGTCGTTCGTCAACTACTTTCTTTACTGCCTTTGGATGTACAGGATCGTCTACTCTACGCCGATCGCTATGCGAAGAAGCTTACGATTAGCAAAAGCATCTTGGTGTTCGTTCTTGCTCAGTTCAATAATTGGCAGAGTTATGTCGAGATGGAAGAACAAATCTACGCGCACTCCGAATTACGATCCGTTCTCGATCTACCCTGCATTAGCGCTGCACAACTTTCGCGTAAATTGGCCCAGATTCCAACGGAAATGCTGCATGAACTCTTCCTCCATGGCTTGGTTCATATCCAGAAGCTGACGGCAAATCTGAAGGGCATTTCACCTAGCATTGGGCGCCTAGCTCTTATTGACTCATCCAAGGTGAAATTGCCGCTTGTGCTTGGAGACTGGGCCAGAGTTTCGTCTACGTCCAGCGGTGTCAAACTGCACGTACGTCTCTTGACTGCTTCGCCTGATGTCGTTTATCCCGATGCCGTGATCCCATCGACGTTAAACGTCGGAGATCGAGCGGCTACCGTTGAGCTTGTGACCGAGTCCACCGTGACCTATGTCATGGACCGTGGCTACGATAACTACAAAAACATGGATAACTGGATCCGGCGAGGCATTCGTTTCGTCATGCGTATGCGGGATCGTGCCCTGACCACCGTTGTAGAAGAAAGGCAAGTAACGCCAGATGGCTCCATCACCCGAGATGCGATCGTTAGCGTAGGCGGCGATTTCCGCTCCATGAAAGAACGCATTCGACTCGTGGAGTTTTATGATGAGCAGGGGCGTTTCTACCGTCTGCTAACCTCGCGACTAGACATCACGGCCGAAGAAGTCGCTCATATCTACAAATGCAGATGGTTAATCGAGCTTTTTTTCAAATGGATCAAACAACATCTAAGGCTGAAGAAACTGCATAGCTACAAACCACAAGCGATTTGGAACCAGATTTACCTCACGCTGATCACTTTTATGCTTGCACAGTACATGCAGTTACACTTAGAAACGAAGAAAAGCGTTTGGCGCGTCCTCGAGTTGTTCCGTATTCATATGTTTCATCCTTGGATCCAGTTCCTAAACGCTCTATTCCGAGCGCCTACACGAACATCCACAGGAAAGAAAAGGGGTTCATCAAGAGAAGTACCCCCGTTGCGAACGGAATTAGGCATGTTCAAGAAAAGTAAAGTGACATAGAAAAAAGTAATTAACACAATTATTGGGAGAATGTGACTACAACTAGGTAGGGATTGCGTTTTTGGCTCACTCTCTCAAAAAGAGGCTGTAAAATAATTGATCTACTATGAGAAACATCCAATCGCACTGTTGATGTAACGTTTGTTGCAACCCTCATGGGTGAGACCGACTTAAACTTGCAGATGCGCTTGGTTGGCGGTAGTTAAGACGTCTAGACCGGCTTTCCCAGGGGTTTCTGCCCAGTGGTGGTCTTTAAGTCGGTGTGCACGATGTATGTCTTACGTGCGGCAATCCATATAAGGATTAGCGGAGCGCTTCTCCCAAACCGAATGATCTTTCAATCGGCAGTTGACAATAGCCGCGTCTTCTGATATCTTTAATTTAAGATAATTCAAATTGAAGGAAAGGAGCGGATGAATATGAGCAGTGACAACCATCCAACCCATCAATCGACACCAGGCAACGCTGCTAAATCCAATGTCTCTCTGGACCTTTACATTGCGCTTTCGCGGGCCACCCAGTGGGTAAATGCCCACATTGATCGGGATATTCGCAGCCACGGTCTCAACAGAACGGAATTCGGCGTATTGGAGATGTTGTACCATCGCGGGCCACAGCCCCTGCAGCAGATTGGCGGTAAGGTGCTGATGAGCAGCGGCAACATCACATACGTCATCGATAAGCTGGAGAAAAAGGGACTGTGCCGCAGGCGCGCATCCAAGGAAGATCGGCGGTTGATCTACGGCGAAATTACGGATGAAGGCAGCAAGTTTATAGAAGAAGTGTTCCCGGCGCATACTATATGCATCGAAGAAGCAACTGGCGGTCTGACCGACGAAGAGAAGGCGCAGGCCAGCATTCTGCTCAAGAAATTAGGAAAGTACGCCCAGCAGTCCTACAAGTAGCCACACTAGGCAGGAAGGACTGCTTCTATCGAACATATATCTTAATTTTAAGATTCACAAATATTATGCAAAAAGAGGAGAGATTCTTATGACAATCCAAAACGCGCAAGGGCAAGCGAGCTTCGAGGGTCGTGCACAAACGGCAGGCATCCATCACATTACGGCATTCGTACGAGATCCACAGGCCACTTCCGATTTTTATGCCGGGATACTGGGACTGCGTCTGGTAAAAAAAACGATCAACTTCGACGCTCCGGAAGTCTATCATCTGTACTTCGGCGACCAAGGCGGCAGCCCCGGCACCATCATCACGTTTTTCCCTTGGGAAGAATCCCGCAGAGGCCGGATCGGAGCGGGTCAAGTCGGCATCACGACGTATGTTGTTCCCGAAGGCGCGCTGCCATTTTGGCGCGAGCGTTTGACTAAGCTGGGTGTCGAAGTGGAAGAGACGCAGCGATTCGGCGAGACGTACCTGGGCTTCGCTGACACAGACGGGCTGCGCGGCGAAATCGTCGCCCGGGCGGAAGGAGCCAATAGCGAATGGTCGTTCGGAGGCGTGACAACGGACAAAGCGATCAAAGGTTTCGGAGGCGCGGTTCTGTTTAGCGGAGCGCCAGAGTCGACAGGCAAGCTGCTCCAGGATGTCATGGGATTAACGAAAGTTGGCGAGGATGTCGGTTACGTCCGCTATCGTTCTTTCGGCGACATCGGCAACATCATCGACGTTAACGCTACCGCGATGGCCCCGGGCCATGGAGGTCACGGTACGGTGCATCATATCGCATGGAGAGCGAAAGACGACGCGGAGCACGCGCTCTGGAGAAGCCACGTAGCCGCGAGCGGCTACCAGCCTACACCGATTGTGGATAGACAATATTTTAACGCGCTGTACTTCAGGGAAGAAGGCGGAATTTTGTTCGAGATCGCGACGGATCCCCCGGGCTTCGCTCGAGACGAAGACGCGGAGCATCTTGGCGAGAAGCTGATGCTGCCCGAATGGTACGAAAAGAACCGCGCGGAGATCGAGAAGCTGCTGACACCGTTCGAGGTGCGCGAATTGGAGGGAATCTGAACAATGACGATGAAGATGAAGCATCTCTATATCAAGGGCAAAAATGAGGAAGCGCCTATACTGCTAATGCTTCACGGGACGGGAGGCACAGAGCGCGACCTGCTGGGGCTGGCGGAGCTGATCTCACCGGGCTCCTCCGTTCTCAGCGTAAGAGGGAACGTGCTGGAGAACGGCATGCCGCGATTCTTCCGCAGACTCGCCGAAGGCGTGTTCGACATCGAGGATCTGGTATACCGGACTGGGGAGCTTCATGAGTTCCTGGCGGAAGCGGCGACGGAGTACGGATTTGATCGGAGCAATATCGTGGCGGCAGGCTACTCTAATGGAGCCAACATAGCGGGAAGCCTGCTGTTCCATTATAAGGATTCGCTCAAGGGCGCTATCCTTCTTCATCCAATGGTTCCTCTTCGCGGCATAAAGCTGCCGGATTTATCGGGCGTGCCTGTTTTCATAGCGGCAGGCGAAAATGACCCCCTCTGCCCGCCTACCGAGACGAAGGAGCTGGATGCTTTGCTACGCGAAGCGGGGGCGGTTGTGGAAGTGCGATGGGATCGGTTCGGCCACCAATTGACGAGCGCGGAGGCGCATGCCGCTGCTGCGTGGTTTAAACAAACTTTTGCGCTCGAATGAGGCATCCAGGGCAGGGGATGTTCGGCATTCCTATAATCGGTTACGATAAAAAGGACGGCTCATCCCGGCACGACCGGGAGACAGTCGTCCTTTCGCGCATCGCGCTTAATGAAGGGAGATTAACGATATGACGATGATTTCGATTGATCCGGAGGGACAGAGCACCCAGGATAATTATAAGCTGCTCATAGGAGGCATTATTCCGAGGCCGATTGCGTTAGTTACAACGTTGTCGGAGGAGGGAGTGTTAAATGCGGCGCCTTTCAGCTTCTTCAATATTGTCGCGGCCGATCCTCCGATGATTGCGGTATCGGTGCAGCGTAAAGGCGGCATACAGAAGGACACCGCCCGCAATGCCATTGCGAAGCGGCAATTCGTGACGCATATCGCGGATGAGTGTTATGTGGAAGCGTTAAACGTGACGGCGGCGCCCGCGCCTCCGGATGTGAGCGAGGTCGAGCTGGCGGGATTGACTCCAGTCGCCAGCGAGATCATCTCCGTGCCCGGCGTATCCGAGGCGGCGATCCGTCTGGAATGCGTGCTGGAGCAAGCCATCCCCCTTGGCGGTACGCTTATGGGAGATACCGGCGTACCGTCGACCGACCTGCTCATCGGCCGCGTCGTCAGGTTCCATATTGACGAGAAGCTGTACAATAACGGGCGTATCGATCCGGAAGCGTTAAAGCCCGTAAGCCGATTGGCGGGGAACGACTACGCCAAGTTAGGCGAGAGATTTACGCTGGTACGGCCTACTTGAAACTCTGCGAAGGTTTTGTCGGGATTGGACGGATCGTGATCCATTTGATCAGCCGGAGATGACAGCCTCGCTTTTCCAGCGGGACCGACAGCAGCCATTGCGGCTTCCTTCCCTTCGTATGCATGCATGTCGGCAGCCTTCTCGCGATATACATAAGAGATTGCTGTATGGCAGATGACGGATGGGAAGAAGGAAGGCGGTGGCGGAGTGGAAGCGGAATGCGCCATTATCGGGGGAGGGCCGGCAGGACTGAATGCGGCGCTGATGCTCGGCAGAGCCAGGCGGAGCGTCCTGATGTTCGACGACCATTCGCCGCGCAACGCGGTGACAAGACATACGCATGGTTTCATGACACGGGACGGCGCTACGCCGCAAGAGCTGAGGATGCTCGCTCGGCGGGAGCTCACCCGTTATCCTTCCGTCTGGCCGGTTGACCGCCGGATCGAGGCGGTGGCTCCGCTGGATGGTTCAGGCTTTCTCCTGCGCGACCGAGGCGGAGCAACCTACCGGGCCAGGAAACTGCTGCTCGCGACTGGACTGAAGGAGACATTGCCGAAAATTGCGGGAGTGACGGAGTTTTACGGCAGCAGTCTCTTCAATTGCCCGTATTGCGACGGTTGGGAGCTCCGGGATGGGCCGCTCGTCGTCATCGCAGAAGGATCGAACGCATTCTCGCTGGCTCGTCTAGCGTATCAATGGAGCCGTGACCTGCTTGTCTGCACGAACGGCTCCTCTAGATCGCTTGACAGGACGGAGGTGCAGGCGCTAAACGGCAGAGGAGTGGTTGTGACGGAGAAAAAAATCGCCGAGCTGGTCGGAGACAACGGCAAACTGCGAGCAGTCCGATTCCACGACGGGACGGAAGCGAAGCGCTCGGGAGGCTTCATCTCGCCTTATTGGCGGCAGGCTGCGCCGTTCGGCGAAATGCTGGGCTGTCTCATAAACGGGCAAGGGGGCATAGAGACGGACAACTTGGGCCGCACAAGCATCCCCGGCGTATATGCGGCGGGCGATACCTCGGTAATCGCGCCGGCCCAGACATCTATCGCAGCCGGAGAAGGCAGTCGTGCGGCGATCGGCATCAACTCTGATCTCGTAAGAGAGGATTTCGGGGGATAGTGAACAACCCGCCTGCGAACGAAGATCTACAGACCGGCGTCAAAAGCGGGTTTGGAGATCTTTTTTTGGCTCTATCTCAAAATCATTGCTTGATTTGATGAGAAGGTCCGGGAGACCAATGGGGCATAGGCAGCACAAATCCTCAAAGAGTTTTGTACGATTTTCCACTCCAATCAACCTGATATCCATAGTAATTGGTGTAATTTGAGCGAAATATCGTATGAAAACAAAGCCGGTAGGCCGACTGCACATGTATCTGAGACAAGCGCTGATTTTGGTTTGAGCCTTTTTTTTGTTTGAAAATTAACTTTGGTTAATATTTTCCCGGAATTCAAGGTGCTAGTATGTGGAATAGGGTAATAGGAAACCGGGAAAGGTTGTGCGCGAAATTGAAGCTGGGAAGAGGATTGAAAAAAGCGGGGAAATGGGCGCTCGTCTTGCTGCTGGCGGGAAGCATGGGATGGGGAGTGCCGAACAAAGCGATGGCCGAACCGGAGCCGGAGCTGGATCCAGTGCCGCAGGAGTCATATGTATTCGATGGCATGTTTCCGGGCGGCGCGTATTATTTTGATCAAGTGATGGATGTGGCAACGGATGGCGAAGGCAATGTTTATGCAGCGGAGCAGTTCAGCCACAGAATCGTCAAGCTGAGTCCTAATGGAGAGGTGATGGCCGAGTGGCAGGGCGACAGCTCGATTTCCCCGCGTGCCATTGCGGTGGACGGCGAAGGATTCGTATATGTTGGAAGCAAGGAGCAAGTACATAAGATCGATATGACTGCCATGACCGTCGAGAACACTTGGCATATTGCCGATATGGACGTCTCGGGGATGGCCGTTGATGCGGATGGCGAAAATGTCTATGTAGCCGACTATAGTCTTGGCGGTATCCGGATACTGGATACGATGAGCGATCATGTAGAAGAATGGACGAGCTTCTACGACTCGAGCGAGGTGGAGCGTCATTTCGACAGCATAGTCGATGTCGCCTTGGATGGCGAAGGCAATGTGTTCGTCATGGACCGGGGTAACCGCATTATAAAAATGAATGGTTATGGCGCTTATCTCGGCATGCTGGAGGGAGGGGAGCAGTTCGGGAGCTTGCATGGTATAGCGGTAGACGAAATGGGCCGTATCTACGCCACCGATTACGATGAGAATGCGGTCATCGCCATGAATGCATCGTTCGAAGTGTTGGCCACTCACGGTTCTTATGGTATGGGCGCCGGAGAATTCGATTCGCCGCAGGGGATTGCCGTTGCCGCGAACGGTTCGGTGTATGTAGCCGATACTTCCAACCGGCGCGTACAGAAGCTGGATGCGGATACGCTCGAGCCGCAAGCCGTATGGGGGTCGTACGGCTCCGCTGAAGGACAGTTCTTCATTCCGGAAGGTATAGCCGTCGATGCTGAAGGACATATCTATATCGCCGATCAGGGCAACGAGCGCATTCAACTGTTCGACCGTGAATTTGCATTTATTGCAGCAAGAGACGGAGAGGATTCCTACTTCTCGCCATACGGCCTGGCGGTCGACGAAGCGGGACGCCTGTATATGACAAGCGACAGCGCGCTGCTGCGATTTGATCCAGCGAGCAATGGGGTCACGCATTTGAACGAGACTTCGTATCTATCGAACCCGGGCGAGGTTGCGCTGGATGCCGACGGCTTTATTTATGTAGCTAATACAAGCGGCTATAAGATCGTCAAGTTCGATTCATCAGGAGACAAAGTGCTGGAGATGGAGGGCGTGATGAGCCCGGGCAGCTTCTACTTCCGCCCAACTACCATCGCGGTGGATAGCGCAAGAGGGATTGTCTATTCGGGCGATTCGACCAACATCCAAACCTTCAAAACGGACGGGGAGCATCTGCAGGAAAGCTGGGGCGAGCCGGAGGGCGGAGCTTTCGGATATATTTCCAGCATGGCGGTGGATAGCGAAGGCAATCTGTTCGTGACGGACGAAGGTAAAAGCCGAATTCAGAAATTTAATCCCAACGGCGAATTGATAGCGAGCTGGGGGGTTCCTGGGAAGGGTGAAGGCGAGTTCGATGGACTTGCCGCCATCGCGGTGGACCGTGCCGGCAACGTCTATGTGACCGAGACGGGCAACCATCGGGTGCAGAAGTTCGCGCCATCGACGTATGAGGTGAGCTTCGAAAGCAACGGCGGCAGTGCGGTGGAGGCAGCGACGGTGGAACACGGTGATACTGTGGAAGCGCCAGAAGCTCCGGCAAGAACGGGATATGCGTTCGGAGGTTGGTACACCGACGAGGAGTTGACGGAGTCGTACGTGTTCACGACAGCGGTGACGGGAAACATGACGTTGTACGCGAAATGGACGTTGAACACCTATATGGTGAGCTTCGAGAGCAACGGCGGCAGCATAGTTGAGCCAGTGACGGTGGAGCATGGTTCGGCAGTGGAAGCGCCAGAAGCTCCGACCAGAACGGGATACGCGTTCGGAGGTTGGTACACCGACGAGGAGCTGACGGAGTCGTACGTGTTCACGACAGCGGTGGCGGGAAACATGACGTTGTACGCGAAGTGGACGTTGAACACCTATACGGTGAGCTTCGAGAGCAACGGCGGCAGCATAGTTGAGCCAGTGACGGTGGAGCATGGTTCGGCAGTGGAAGCGCCAGAAGCTCCGACCAGAACGGGATACGCGTTCGGAGGTTGGTACACCGACGAGGAGCTGACGGAGTCGTACGTGTTCACGACAGCGGTGACGGGCCATGTGACGTTGTACGCGAAGTGGACGAAAAGCGTCTACACGGTGAGCTTTGAAAGCAACGGCGGCAGTGCGGTGGAGGCAGCGACGGTGGAACACGGTGATACTGTGGAAGCGCCAGAAGCTCCGGCAAGAACGGGATATGCGTTCGGAGGTTGGTACACCGACGAGGAGTTGACGGAGTCGTACGTGTTCACGACAGCGGTGACGGGAAACATGACGTTGTACGCGAAATGGACGTCGAACACCTATACGGTGAGCTTCGAGAGCAACGGCGGCAGCATGGTTGAGCCAGTGACGGTGGAGCATGGTTCGGCAGTGGAAGCGCCAGAAGCTCCGACCAGAACGGGATACGCGTTCGGAGGTTGGTACACCGACGAAGAACTGGCGGAACCGTATGTGTTTGCAACTGCGGTGACGGGCCATGTGACGTTGTACGCGAAGTGGACAAAAAGCGTCTACACGGTGAGCTTTGAAAGCAACGGCGGCAGTGCGGTGGAGTCAGCGATGGTGGAACACGGTGATACTGTGGAAGCACCAGAAGCTCCGACCAGAATGGGATACGCGTTCGGAGGTTGGTACACCGACGAGGAGCTGACGGAGTCGTACGTGTTCACGACAGCGGTGACGGGCCATGTGACGTTGTACGCGAAGTGGACGAAAAGCGTCTACACGGTGAGCTTTGAAAGCAACGGCGGCAGTGCGGTGGAGGCAGCGATGGTGGAACACGGTGATACTGTGGGAGCACCAGAAGCTCCGACAAGAACCGGATACGCGCTCGGAGGTTGGTACATCGACGAAGAACTGACCGAACCGTATGTGTTCGAGACTGCGGTGACGGGCCATGTGACGCTGCACGCGAAGTGGACGAAAAGCGTGTACACGGTGAGCTTCGAGAGCAACGGTGGCAGTGCATTGGAGGCAGTGACGGTGGAGCACGGCGATACTGTGGAAGCACCAGAAGCTCCGACAAGAACGGGATATGCCTTCGGAGGTTGGTACACCGACGAGGAGCTGACGGAGTCGTACTTGTTCACGACAGCGGTGACGGGCCATGTGACGCTGTACGCGAAGTGGACGGCTCAGGCGACAGAGACTCCTAACGAAGGCGGGACGGTCTACCCAACGCCAACGCCGACTCCAGCTGCCGGAGAAGAGAAGGGCTTGCTCATCAACGGCAAGCAGGGACATGCGGACATCACCAGTACTACGGACGGCAAAGGCCGAAAAGTAACAACGGTGACCATCGATTGGAACAAGGATAATCAGACGCTGGCCGGTGATTCGCAGGGGACCGTCCTCGAGATTGAAGCGGATGCGGAGAGCGACGTACTTGCAGCAGAGCTGAGCATGGAACTTCTGAAGGCATTGATCGACAGAGGCGGCAAGATCCAATTGCGCACGGCATTTGCAACGTATGCCATTGATACGTCTCTTTTGGGCCTGGAAGCCTTGCTGGAGCAATTGGGGCCGAACGTTCGGGCGAAGGATGCCGTCGTGCGTATCGAAATCGCCCCTTCGAATGACCGTATCGTCCGTCTGCTAAGGGAAAGGGCTGAAGTTGGAAACTTTCAGGTCATCGCGCCTCCGGTTCATTTCGCAGTATGGGTCAAAGCCGGCGACCTGGAAATCGAAGCGAACAACTTTGCAGCTTATGTTGAGCGGACCATTTCCATACCAAATGGGGTTAACCGCAGGTTGATGTCTACGGGCGTTGTTATCGATCCCGACGGAACGGTTAGGCATGTACCGACCCGGATGCTTGTGAATAACGGGATATACGCAGGTGCGATGAACAGCCTGACCAATAGCGATTACGCATTGATCGGATACAAGGCGGCATTCGACGATATGAAGGGGCATTGGGCGAGCAGCGCCGTCCTTGATATGGGATCGCGCTTGATCATCGAAGGTATAGGAGAGGGGCTGTTCGCTCCGGATCGTTCCATTAAGCGCGCGGAATTTGCGGCCATTCTGGTGCGGGCGCTAGGCCTTGGTCAAAATACGCAAGCCGGTATCGGCAAGTTCTCCGACGTCCGCGAAGGAGACTGGTATGCCGGGGCAATAGGGACGGCATACGAATATGGCTTAATCGGAGGGTTCGAGGACGGAACGTACCGTCCGAACGATGACGTAACGCGCGAACAGGCAATGATAATGATTGCGAATGTAATGAGGTGGACGGGATTGACTGACAAGGCAAACGCTGGAGCTAATCCATTGAGCGGATTCCCGGACGCTACTCAAGCGTCGGCATGGGCAGAGGTTTCGCTGAATATGGAGCTTGCGACCGGCATTCTCTCCGGCACGCCGAACGGAGAGCTCGCGCCTGGGGCAAAGTTGACCCGCGCGCAAGCGGCCGTCATGGTCCAGCGTTTGTTGAAGGAGTCGGGACTCATCTAACCAGATGTAATGAGCACGAGCAATCGCCGCAAAAAAAGGTTATCCTCAGCATTCGTTCATTTCGGTGAACGAACGCAGGATAACCTTTCTCTATATTTCTCGAAATGAAACGCGCCGGGCCCCCATAGGACGGCGACAGCCGGTTTACCTTGTATGTTTGCTTGAAGTCAGCGTACCGCCTCGATCACCTTCGAGCGAAGCCCGTCATCGGCAGGTGCGCCGAGCGCAAGCTCAAGCGCCCAAAGTACGGCTCCTGCGGCTGGCGGTTCCTGCAGCAAAATAAATCGGCATTCCCGGCCGGTCAAGCCCGAGACGAACCCCATATAACGATCCCTCATAATCGGCGAAGCCGCTTTCGCCCAGACGGAGCCGGCCATCACGATGTCGACAGGCATATCGTCGTCGAAGTCGAGATGCCCCAAGCAGCCGACCGTAGAATAGGCAAGCTGGCGGGCAGAGTGGTCGACGATGCCGGATGCGACAGCGTCGCCTTGCTCAGCAGCCGCCAGAAGCGTCGTCACGATCTCGGTATACGGCAAGCTTCGGGCCACCAAACCTTCCAGGCCCCGATCCATAAACGTCTCCTTGGAAGATGCGCCGATCAGCGCCATGACGGGCTCCGTCATGGACGTCTCCGGGCCCAGGCGATAGAAGCTGTCGTAGATGGCGCGCAGAACACGCCTCGTCAGGTAAAAGCCGCCGCCCTCGTCGCCGGCGAGCTCGCTGCCGACTCCCCCGACCTGGAGACGTTTGCCGCTCTTCGAGATGCCGCAGGTAGAGACGCCTGAACCGTTGATAGAGCAGATGCCGTAGCCGTGCGCCGTCCCGGCTTTGATGCCGAGGAAGGCATCGTTGTCCATCGCGAAGCGGGTGAAGCCGAGACGTTTGATAACGTCGTTCAGCTGCGCCTTCTGAGAAGGAATGTCCGCGCCTGCAAGTCCGAACGCTCCTGCCGCGATATCCGCCATGGACAACCCGCCGCGTGCAAGCAGTATCGATATCTGCTCATGCATAACGCTGTAAGATTTGGCGTAGCTCTCCGGGAACTGCTCGTGGCTGCAGGTGCCGGACCTGATATGATCCTTAAGCGTTCCGTTCAGGTCGAACAAATAATAATCCGTCTTGCTATTGCCGCCGTCGACGCCGATGACGTACTTGCTCATGGCGATTCCCACTCCTCCCTGCGTTATTCGAATTTGAACTGGGGCAAATATTCCTTGTGCGCTTCCTTCAATTCCCTAAAGCAAGCCAGCGCCGTATTATAATCGCCAACGAGCGGATTCATCATCAGCGCCCGCATGGCGGCTTCTTCGCTGCCTTCGACGGCCGCGGCGACTGTCTCGCGTTCGTATGCCTTCACCATTCGCATGTAGTCGATAATATGGCGGTTGTCGAAGTCTTCGATAACAAGCGGCTTCGCGCCATCCTTGCCTATGACTGCAGCTACCTCAATGGCGTCGTTATGCTCCATGAAGTCCAGCGCTCCGCCGTTTAGCAGATTCACAACATGGACCTCCTGCTTGTCGTTGTAGATGGCATCGACGAGGCTGATCGCGACTTCGGAATAGTTGGCGCCGCCGCGCGAGGCCAGGAGCTCGGGTTTTTCATGCAGCTCTGCATTGGAGTAGATGCCCAGAAGCTCTTCTTCGATGTCCATGCATTTCTCTCCGCGGGATTGCTCGCTGTCCTTCAATAGCTTCAGCTTTTTGTCCTTGAAATAATAATATTCCATATAGGAGGAAGGAATAGCGCCTACGAGCTGCACCAGTTCCTGGCTAAAGCCGCTGGAAGGAATGTTCTTCATTGCTTCGCTGTTGAGTCCCATCTCGAGCGCGTCCTTCAGATAGTCCTTGCCGTCCTGTTCGATGGCCGTAATCCAGCTCAGATGGTTGAGTCCGACGTAAGTCAGATCCGCGTTTGGCAATTGAAGCGTTTCGCGAATGCTCTTGTACATATTGTAAGGGACATTGCATAGTCCCAGCATTTTCACATTTGTATGATTCAGAATCGCTTCCGTAATGATTCCCGCGGGATTGGAGAAGTTAATCAGCCAAGCGTCGGGGCATAGCTGCTCCATGCGCTTCGCGATGTCGAGCATAACGGGAATCGTGCGCATCGCCTTAAAGAAGCCGCCGATTCCACAGGTTTCTTGACCGATCAGATCGTACTTGAGCGGTATCTTCTCGTCCAGCACACGAGCGGGCAGCTTGCCGACGCGAATCTGGCCGAGCACGAAGCTAGCTCCTTGGAGAGCTTCATCCAGCTCCATCGTTTTAACGACCTTGCAGTTCATTCCCGCTGCCTGCACCATGCGTTCGCATAACCCGCCAACGATCTCGAGCTTGCGCGCGTCGATATCCATAAGCGCCAACTCTGTCAGCGGCAGATTGTCTTTGCGTTTAATAATGCCTTCCATCAATTCCGGGGTATAGGTGCTTCCTGCCCCGATAATGGCAATTTTTAATGCTGTTCCCATGTCCCTCATCCTTTGCTCGTTTATGATTCATCATAATGGCGTAGATGCACGTCAATTGGTGCCCATTATAACATGCTAAAAGAATTTCGGGCAATAAAATTTGCAATATTTACTTCAAAATGATAATAATATTTTAAAATAATATTTTATGAAACTCGTCACTCGATATATGTCCATATATCCGATGCAAACACTTGTAATTTGGCAGGAATCCGTATACTATGTAACCACAATGGAATTTCCGAGCTTCCGAGCTCTCGGCCAGACTATCCAGATCAGCTTCTTAGTGGCGACAAAACCTACGAAACGGCAGGTAACGTCATATGGCGATAAACGATAACGTATTAATCAAGATCCGCGACAGAAAGGATAGTCTGACCCCGGTCGAACGGCTAGTGGCGGAATATATCCTTGCGAATAAGGAAGAAATTCCGCATTTGTCGATCAAGAGCCTTGCGCAAGGCAGCAAAACAAGCGACGCTTCGGTGCTGCGCTTCTGCAAGACGATGGGGTATAACGGCTATCGCAGCTTTATCGTCAGCATCTCTGCGTCGCTGGGCTCCATGGACGAAGACAGCGGCGAACAATATAGCGACATTCAGCCTGGCGACGACCTCAGTACGATCATCTCCAACATCGGACGCAACAATGTGCGTTCCATCGAGGATACGCTTAGCGTGCTTGACCGCCCTGCGGTAGCCCGTGCCATCAAGGCGCTGCAATCCAGCAAACGTCTGATGTTTTTCGGCATTGGCGCGTCGGGGCTGGTGGCTCAGGACGCCGAGCAGAAGTTTACGCGGATCAACAAGATTTGTCATGCTTTTACGGATGGTCATAGCCAGTTGACGGCCGCTTCCTTGCTGACCAAGGAGGACGTCGCCATCTTTATCTCCAATTCCGGAGACACGGTGGAAATACTCGATTCGCTGGAAATAGCCAAAAAAAATGGTGCTCATATTGTGGCGATCACGAAATATAGCAAAAGCGAGCTGTCCGATAAGGCGGATTCTTTGTTGAGCATATCGACGCCGGAGATTTCCATTCGCAGCGGCGCCATGGGATCGCGCATCGCGATGCTCACGATTATCGATATGCTGTTCGCCGGCGTGGCAAGCGCGGATTATCAGCAGGTCAAGAAGTATCTCTCCAAGAGCAGAAGCATCATCTCCAACAAGCGCAGAAGGTAACGCTCCTCAATAGCGACCACGAACGACACTCCAGCTCGCGGGCTGGAGTGTTTTTGCTGTTCGGGCTATCCAACAAGCGCAGAGGGTAACGCTCCCCATTAACGAGCATGAACGGCACTCCGGTCTGGAGTGTTTTGCTGCTCGGGCTTTTGAGTAATACTTGGCAGCAGAGCCTGAATTAATTCTTCAGAAGCGCTACTTGATCGAGCCGGAAGAGGAGGAGGTGTTCTAAAAGAAAAGGATTAGCGCATGTTGGTGGACCTGGTCAGTGAGGTAATCAAAGAGGAGTTCAAAGTGGTAATTGTACGAAAATACACAAATTAGTCTACATACGGATTAGAGATTCGTGAATTTGTACATTTATCCCTAATTTTAGTCTCGAGAAGTGCCTAAATAGGCGAAATGGAACGTGAATTGTGTATCTTTGTACAATTTACCTCCAGGGAGAGACTTCAGTATAAATATTTGAGTATATTTGCACAATTCATACTGAAGTGACCTGCTGTAAAGTAGCTGCTAGAGTAGCCTAGCGGAGTTTAGCTTCCATGTTGTGCGACCCGTCCGTCATCCTGTCGTCCCGGCGGTCCCGTCCCTACAACATCCTAGCGCCCCGTCTTGGCGAAGCGACCCGTCCCGTCATCCTAGCGTCCTCACGTGCCGGCGTCCCGTCCCGCCGCCCCTACATTCGTTCGGGATGGTCTGTTGTCGGCGAATCCAGCTCCGTATTTTCTTAAGGACAAGTTGGAAATTTTAAACTTTAGATGATGAATGCGCTTACCCCGAAGATGGCCGGAAAGCCGCACCGCCAAAGGTTCGACGGCATTTGTGCCTCTCGCGCAAATTGTGATATAAAATGCCAATGTTTTATGACAGTATAAAATAATATTTCAAAAACTATTGACGGAGCTGAAATAAATTCTTAATATAGAGTCATGAACAACAACAACAAACGCATCACGAATGACACTGAAGACAATAACCATACTAGCAATATGGGCAGCGTCGACAACAGGGTGGAATTCGATCACATGGACAGCAACTTGTCCAAACATGATCACGTAAGGGGAATCACGATGAAGGACTATCTTGCAAGCTTGACGACGGAAGGGATCAACCCCGAGACCGGGATGATCGACGAATTGTCCACCGAAGGCATGCTGGAGCTCATGAACCAGGAGGATGCCAAGGTACACGTGGCGGTGAGGCAGGAAATTCCTCGCATTGCGTTGGCCGTGGAAGCGCTTCATCATGCGCTGTCGACTGGCGGAAGAATGTTCTATATCGGAGCAGGAACGTCAGGAAGGTTAGGCGTGCTGGATGCTTCGGAATGTCTGCCGACGTTCGGCGTGGATCCATCGCTCGTGCAGGGCTATATTGCCGGAGGCGATCAGGCGCTGCGAATCCCCGTGGAAGGTTGCGAGGATGACGGCGATGAAGGCAGGGCGCTGATCGATCAGATCGGCGTGACGGGCAAAGACGCGGTCATCGGAATCTCGGCGAGCGGCAGCGCGGCCTTCGTTATCGAAGCGCTTCGCAGAGCCAGCGAGTTGGGAGCTGTCACGATCGGCGTCGTAAACAACAAGGACACGAAGCTGTCGGAAGCGGCGGAAATTACTATCGCTCCGGTGGTGGGCCCGGAAGTAATCGCAGGCTCCACGAGATTAAAGGCGGGAACGGCCCAGAAGCTTGTACTGAACATGCTGACGACCACCACGATGGTGAAGCTAGGCAAGACGTACAACAATCTGATGGTGGACCTCAAGGCCAGCAACAAGAAGCTGTTCGACCGATCCCTCCGAATCATCAGGACGGCGACTGGGACGGACGAAGCTACGGCGGAGCAATACTTGCGACAGTCCGAACTCGACTGCAAGCTGGCGATCATGATGATCAAGTCCGGGCTTGGAGCCGAAGAGGCGAAGAAAGTGCTGGCGAACTGCGGCGGCAACCTTAAGAGGGCTATACGTGCCTGTTCCCAAGTGAAGTAAGGTTTGCGCGAAGGGGAAGAACGTTATAGATTTATCCTTATAATGTTCTTCATCTTTTAAGCATACGGACCCGCTGCTCTTTTATCAGAGGGGTACAGCGGTTCGCCTGGGACGGATCGTATATATAGAATTTCAAATAAAGGGAGGATCTTGGCAATGAAAAGTAAAACTAAAATTGCTGCATCTGTGCTTGCTCTGACTTTATCCTTAGGAACGCTCTCCGCTTGCGGCTCCGGCAACAACAACGAGCCCGCCCCATCGGCGAAGCCGTCTAACACTGCGAACGGCGGAGCATCGGAGGCGAAGGACACCATCACGGCGCTTCTGCCGCCGGTATCCCCAACGTATCAAGAAAACTTCAAGCAGATGGAAGCCGACTTTAACAAGCTGTATCCGAACCTGACTTTGAAAATCGAACCTGCCAGCTGGGAAGACATGACCCAGAAGCTGGATACGCAAGTAAACGCGGGCAGCCCTCCGGACCTTGCCTTTATCGGCTCCGACGGCATCTCGAAATACGCTCAGATGGGCATGCTGCTGGACATCAAGGATCTGGTAAGCGCGGACATGATCGCGGACTACGATGAAGCGGCGCTTGCTTACATGAAGAACGGCGACGGTCTGTACGGCCTGCCGGCTTACATGGAAGTACACTCCATCGGCGGCAACAAGCAATTCCTCGAAGAAGCCGGCGTCGACTGGAAGAAAGTGCAGCAAGAAGGTTGGACGTACGATGAATTCCGCGAGGCCATCAAAAAAGGCGTCGTAAAGGAAGACGACAAGACGTCGCGTTACGGCTTCGTATTCGCAACGGCTGGCGTAGCCTCCAAGGATTACCTCAGCATTCTGGTGAAAAACGCGGGCATGCCGTCTCCATTTACAACGGATCTGAAATACGCATACACAAGCAAAAACTATTTGACCGTTCTGAACGCGGTTCGCGAATTGATCGACGACGGCTCCATGCCGAAGGAGCTCAGCTCCGTTGACGCCGGTAAACGCTGGAACATGTTCTTGACGGGACAGACGATGATTACGGGCAAAGGTCTTGCCGTTTTCGAAAACTCCGCGAACAAAAACAACGCGAAGATCGACGCGAAGGACGGAAGCGCGGTTGAAGGCAGCATCAAAGTGGACTATATCGCGTTGCCGCTCCCATCCTTTGCAGGTCAAGAGCCGGTCTCCCATGCGGTCGTTGACGGTTATGTCGCCTTCCGCGGCAAAAAGGATCCAACAGACGAGCATAAAGCGAATATCGCGAAGGCAGCTTACTTCCTGTCCAGCGGTCAGGTAGCCGCAACGACGAATAATGACCTGTTTGCAGCGCATATTACCAAGAGCGCCCGCGAAGCGGCAGCCAGCATGGAGTCGAATCGCAATCCGGACAATATCGCAGCTGTCGATAAAATGTTGGAGCATGCAGCTCCTGCCCGTCCTGACATCCCTGTAGAATTGGGTTCCAAGGCGATCAAGCTGGAGAACGAGGTTGTTATTCCGAAGCTGCAAGCGCTGCTTGCAGGCGAGATTACGCCTCAAGAGATGTACGATGCCGTGAAAAAAGGAGCTATTGAGGCCTTCGGAGCGGACGGAATCGTGCAAGATTAATGAATTTCGCTCGGATAGCCGCTCTCATGCCGAGGCGGCTATCCGAATTTATAGCTGTAGGGATACTACGTGATCAAAAGCGGACTTTTTGAAATATCTCTTAAAGTACGTGTTCAAAAAGTTCGGTTATCAGTACCGAGAAGATTGGATGAAGCCAGGACCTGAGGAGCGGAGCGTAGTGGAAGCTACGTGAGCACCGGAAGGTTCGGCTGAATTCAATATTCGACGTCGAGTAAGCTTCTAGAATTACTTCGTAATGGGAAGCGGACTTTTTGAACTACCTCTAAAAGAAGTAACGCGGCAAGGGAAAGGAGTCTTACTATGGCTCGTGCGTCAAACGTCAAGAATCGACTTAATCGCGGAGATGGGGCATGGGCCTACGCTTTCATCGCCGTTGCGCTCGTTGTCTATGCGCTGTTTACGGCTTATCCGGTCGTGAGCGCCTTTTTGGTCAGCTTTCAAGAATACCGGCCATTAGGCTCGGAATACATTGGATTCGACAATTACTCGGGCATCTTCGCCAGCGAGCTGTTCTGGAAAGCGATCTGGAATACGCTCGTTTATACGGTGCTGACTGTCCCGGTTGCATTAATCATATCGTTCGCGGTCGCGATCGCGATCATGCCGCTCAAAAAGTGGGCGCAGACGACTTTCAAGGCGATCTACTACTTGCCGGCGGTCGCTTCCGGCGTCGCCCTGTCCGTCGTATGGCTCTGGATCTACGATCCGCTTCCCGGCGGCATTTTGAACCAGTTGATCGGGATGTTCGGTATCCCAAGTCAAAACTGGCTGGGCTCCAGCTCGACCTCCATGTTCTCGCTTGTGCTCATGTCTTGGTTGTCCAGCCACGGCACCAGCATCATTATCTATGTCGCGGCGCTGCTCGGCATCGACGAGAGCTACTACGAGGCGGCGGAGATCGACGGAGCGACATTCTGGCAAAAGATGTGGCATATCGTGCTGCCTTGCCTGAAGCCGACGACGCTGTTCCTGCTGGTCACCGGCGTGATCGGGTCGTTCCAGGTGTTCCAGAACGCTTATCTGATGACAGGCGGCGGCCCGGATCATTCCACGACGATGGTCGGCCTTCTGATCTTCGATACGGCATTCAAGTATTTCGAATTCGGCAAAGCGGCGGCTCAGTCGCTCGTATTGGCGGCCATTATCGGCGTCATCGCGTTCATTCAATTCAAATTCCTGGGCAAAGACGTGGAATATTAAGAGAAGGAGGGACCTGCTTTGGCACTGTTTAACAATCATCTAGGCAATCGTACAGCGAAATATACGCGCAACACCATTCTAGTCATCCTCCTTCTTCTGTTCGCCATGGCGACGCTATTCCCGATCTACTTCATGATCATGTCGTCCTTTGGCGATCCCGTCGAAGCGGGAGCGGTCAGCTATTCCATCTGGCCCGGCAAGTTCTCGCTGGAGTCTTACAAGTTCTTCTTCGCCTTCAGCGAATATTCGTATCGCTGGATTCTCAACTCTCTTGTCGTAGCTACCGTGGTCATGGTGTCGAACGTTGTATTTGCCACGATGGCGGGATATGCGTTCTCGAAGATCCAGTTCCGCGGTCGCAACGTGCTGTTCGCCATACTGCTTGCGGCGATGATGATCCCTTATCAGGTCACGCAAGTACCGCTTTATATTTTGATCGTGAATATATTCGAAATCCAGAATACGTACGGCGCTCTTATCATGCCGACGCTGGTTACCGTCTATAACATCTTCTTGGCAAAACAATTTATGAGCACGATTCCGAAAGAAATTCTGGAGTCGGCCAAGGTGGAAGGCTGCAACCAATTCCAGATTTTCGTGAAAATCATCATGCCGCTCTCGAAGACGGTTATGGCCGTTATGGCGATCCTGACCTTTATGGAGACGTGGAACACGTTCTTCTGGCCGTTCCTGGTCACGAACACGATGGATATGCAGACGATCCAGGTGGGACTCAAAAACTTCCGCTTCGCCAATACGACGTATTTCGCACCGATGATGGCGGGGGCAACGATCTCTGCTGTGCCTATGTTCATTCTGTTCTTCAGCCTTCAGCGCTACTTCCTGGAAGGGGTAACGGTAGGCGCGGTGAAGGGGTAACGACCAACAGCTATTGGCTACTGGCGGAGCTTACCGGAATTGTTGGAATGGCGATGGCGAGAACCGCGGAGAACGGCGGATGCTGTTGGAATAGCGGGAACTGCGAGTACTGTGCGGTGCTATCGGGCGATATGTGAATCGTCAAGAACGGTCCCCGAATCATTGCGAGGAAAGCGGATTCTGCTGCTCAGCCGAGGAGGAAGGAATTACGATGCTTCAAACATGGAACGACCGATATACAGCAGAGGTTATTGCGTTATGGAATCTTGTGGCCGCGAGAGACGGCTATAAGGAGATGACAGCGGAGTCATTCGCGGCAATCCTGACAGAGAACCCGTATTTCGATCCGTTGTGCACGTTCGTATGGCTGGAGGAGAACCGCGTCGTCGGTTTTGCCTGCGGCTGCTCCGGCAACGATCTGCCGCTTGGCGATGTTGCGGGTTATATTACCTGCGTCCTGCTTGCGGACGAATACGCGGACGAGAGTAAGGCGGAAACGCTTGTGCGCGCGATGGAAGCGCGATTTGCGGAGCTGGGGAAAAAACATGCGGATACGCTGTTTTTTAATCCCATGCAGCTGCCATGGTACGTTCCGAGTACGCCGGGGCACGAGCATAACAATGCTCCGGGCGTGCCTGCCGGCAGCCTGCTGCACGAGACGTTGAAGCGGCTCGGTTATATCGAACGCGCCGTTCAGTGCGCGATGTATTTGCCGCTTGGCGGCTTCGAGGTGCCGGAGAGCATCCTTGCGAAGGAAGAGACGGCGGCTAAGGCCGGTTATCGCATCGAGATGCTGGATGCGACAAAGCATACTGGCGTTGAAGAGATGTTGGAAGTACTAGGGAATCCGCTTTGGCGTGCGGAGATTGGCAAGAGTCTCGCGGACGGGACGCCGGTCGTTGTCGCAGCTCAGCATGGCCGCGCCGTCGGATTTGCGGGGCCGGTCGTAAGACAGGAGAACGGCCGGGGTTATTTTGCGGGTATCGGCGTGCATCCGGAGCATGAAGGGCACGGCCTCGGCTCGAGCCTCTTCTTCCGGTTGTGCGAGGCTTTCCAGGAGATTGGCACGGATTACATGTCCCTGTATACAGGCAGCAACAACCCGGCCCTGCGCATCTACGAGCGGGCGGGATTCAGGACGGCGAAAACCTTCGCCACGATGAGAGGGGAGCTTGGACGATGAGCGATAGACAACCGATTACGATATTGGGGATTGGCGCGCATGTAGGCGACGTAGAGCTGGTGGCAGGGGGCGTGCTGGCCAGCCACTATCTGAAGGGCGACAAGATCGCGACGCTGGCGCTGACCGCCGGGGAGCGCGGCGTGCCTGCGGGGCAAGACGTTAACGAGTACCGGGAGCAAAAAATCCGCGAGGCGCATACCTTCGCCGGCATGCTGGGCGGCGAGGCGCGCGTGTTCGAGATTCCCGACGGCGAAATTCCGGACGATCAGGAGATCCGGCTGCGCGTGTGCGACGTCATTCGCGAGGTAAAGCCGAATATTATTATTACGCATCATTGCAATAGCATGCACAAGGATCATGCCACGACGCATCGGATCGTAAACGACGCCAGGTTTTTCGCCGGCTTGGGCGCGATGGAGCGCGAGCTTCCGCCACATTTTGCGGCTAAGCTGTATTATGGTGAGAATTGGGAGGATGCGGTCGGCTATGTTCCTTACGTGTATGTAGATTTCGACCAGAAGGCGTTCGACCTGTGGATCGAGGCGCTGTCGACGCATTGGTTCGTGACGGGCAGCAAGTCGTTTAACTACATGGACTACTATAAGTCGCTGGCCCGCGTTCGCGGTTTGGAGGCGCGCAAGGAATACGCCGAGACGTTTATGATCCCGCCGGAGACGATGCGTCTGCGCCAGTCGGAGCTGTAGGGCGCGGCATAAGGTGCTTGGAGCACGGCCTACGGCTGATAGAGAGCCGTAGGACGGCTTAGAGAGTCATGAGATGCTCGAGGTGCGGCTGAAGGCAGAAGGAGAGCTGTAGGGCGGCTTAGAGAGTCATGAGATGCTTGAGGCACGGCCGATGGCAGAAGGAGAACCGTAGGGCGTCTTAGAGAGTCAAGGGATGCTCGAGGTGCGGCCAGAGGCCGACGGATTTCACCGTGAGCAGACGTTTGTGGAGAACGGGCAGTGAGGAGGAAGACCTGAATGGGGACGATACGCTTTGGCGTTGATCGGGTGGACGAGTACGCCGACTGGTTCCGCGGGAAGCGGCTGGGACTTATTACGTCGCCTACCGGGCTCGGGGCGGACTTCCGCTCCACGATCGATACATTGCATGAGAAGTTTCACTTGGCAGCCATGTTCTCTCCGGAGCACGGGGTGAGAGGCGATTTGGCCGCAGGGGCGCTTGTCGACACGTACGTGGATGAAGCGACGGGCGTTCCCGTATACAGCTTGTACCGCAAGGATTCCAAGCGATTGACGCCGGAGATGCTGGACGCCGTCGATATGGTCGTCTATGATATCCAGGATGTAGGCACCCGGTATTATACGTTTATTTATACGATGCTTTATGCGCTAGAGGATTGCGCGGCGGCAGGCAAACCGTTTGTCGTGTTGGATCGGCCGAATCCGCTGAATGGCGTGACGGTTGAGGGAAATGTACTTAAGGAAGGGTTCACGTCGTTCGTCGGCAATTATCCGCTTGCGATGAGGTATGGGTTAACCGCGGGGGAAGTTGCGGTCATGGCGAATGCGGAGAAGGGACTCGGCGCGGAGCTGTATGTCGTTCCTTGCGAAGGTTGGGATCGAGAGAAACGTTTCACGGGTGCCGGGGGCGTCTGGATTCCGCCGTCGATGGGCATTCCGCGTTACGAAACGGCCTTGCTGTATCCGGGTACCTGTCTGTTCGAGGGGACCAATCTGTCGGAAGGGCGCGGCACGACGGCTCCGTTCGAAATCATCGGGGCGCCGTTTGTGGACGCCGATAAGCTTGCAGCGGAGATGAACGCGAAGCGACTGCCGGGTTCGTACTTCCGGCCGACGTACTTTAAGCCGACGTTCTCCAAACATGAAGGAGAGCTGTGCCGGGGCGTGTACGTCCATGTGCTGGACGAGGCTGCGCTGCGGCCGGTAGAGCTTGGCTTGACGCTGCTGTTTACGATCAAGGAGATGTTTCCGGCATTCTCGTTCCTGCCGCCGGTGCGGGAAAACGGCAGGCCGTTTATTGATTTGCTGTGCGGCGAATCGGGCGTGCGGGAGAGTGGGGGCGACTTGACCGGACTGCTGGGAAGGTTCTCCGAGGAAAGCCTGGCGTTTGCCGAGCGGAAGAAGGCCTTTCATTTGTATTAGCCGCTGCAGCTGCTTCCTTGTTCTTATCGGGAGTCGGGAGTTGCGCGATAGACCGGGACTGGGAGGCTTGAAGAGGCCAATCGCATATCGCATCGGAAAATAGAGGGAAAAGCTCCCTCTGATTTGGATAAATCGAGCTATGAGCTCGGCATAGAGGAAAAAGCTCCCTTTAATCGGGGGATTCTATTCAAATACAGCGTTTCGGTCTGGATTAGAGGTAGGATTTCCCTTTGAATTGCAAGCAAGGGCGGAGACGAGGATATTAGAGGGCGATTTTCCTCTTGCTGCAAAACGGGCGGCGTGCTGGCGGATGGGGGCGGAAATGTAACGGACATTCTCGACCCTTAGCCGCCTGTTTTTTGTTAGCCGCGATTGTAACGGACATACGCGACTCTTAGAAGCTTAAAAGGGGAGAAATGCCCTTGATTCGAAGCTGTAAGAGTCGCTGATGTCCGTTAAAATCTCAATTTGTTCGATTTCGCGCTCTAAGGGTCGCTGGTGTCCGTTATAATTTCGGCAGCCAGGCGTGGCTATCGTACGGGGTAAACGAGATCGCTGTCAGGCGTTTCTTCTCATAATAGATTGGATAAGCGGAGGTTGACGAGCATGCGTTATGTGGCGGGACTGGATGGCGGCGGTACCAAGACGGCCGTAACGGTGGCGGAGGAGAGTGGACGTGTTGTGCACAGGTTCTCCGCGGGTCCGCTGAACTTGAACGGCCAGGACGAAGCCAGCGTGAAGGCGACTTTGCATGAGATTGCTGCGAATGTCGGACATGTCTGCGAGGGAGGTCTCGGAGCCTGTGTCGCGATGGCTGTAGGAGCAGCCGGCATCAGCAACCCTACCGTAAGCGGGCGATTGACGGAAGGCTTAAGAGAGGGGGGCTTCGCAGGCAGACTGGTGCTGGTGGGCGACCATGAGACGGCGCTGTGGGGCGCCCACGAAGGACCCCACGGGATGATTCTGATCGCGGGAACCGGCTCCATCGCGTACGGCCGCAACGCGGACGGAACCGTGCATCGCGCCGGCGGCTTCGGCCATCTGATCGACGACGAAGGCAGCGGCTACAGTATCGGCCGCGATCTGCTATCCGCCGTCGTAAGAGCCTCGGATGGCCGCGAAGCTCCGACCGTCGTGACGGAGCTGGTCTACGCGCGGCTCGGCCTGTCGACGGTGCAGGAGCTCGTCGGCTTCGTCTACGCCAAGGAGCGCAACAAAGCCGACATCGCCGCGCTCGCACCGCTGTTGTCCGCCGCTTGCGAGGCGGGCGACGCATCCGCTCTGCGCATCGCGGAGCGGAACGCGCTGGCGCTCGTCGACACGGCGTCTGCCGTCGCGGAAGCGCTTGGCCTCGCCGAGAGCGGCGAACTTGCGCTGCTCGGCAGCGTGCTGCTGCAGAGCAGCCAGGTGCGCGCAGCGTTCGAGGCGGGCATGGCGGCGCGTCACCCGCGGCTGCGATGTATCGATGCGCGGCGCGACGCGGCGCATGGCGCCATGCTGCTCGCGCTTTCGGAGCTATGAGGCGCATCTGCTGTGCGCGAGTAGCAGCCGCCGCATAAGCGAGTTGCATAAACCAGGCAAGATGTCAGCATCGCCGGGGCAAACTTGCCTAAAAAATCCGCTTAAGCAAGTCGGGATGTCGGTCACACCGACAAACTGGATAAACTCGCCTAAAAAGTCGCGGAAACAAGGCAGAATGTCGTTCATGCCAGCAAACTGGACAAATTCGCCTGCAAAGTCGCAATTACAAGGCATAATGTCGTTCACACCGGCAAACTGGGCAAGCTCGCCTAAAAAGTTGCAGAAACAAGGCAAAATGTCGGCGCCACCGACAAATTCGCCTGACAACCGAGTGTGCGGAAGGAGTGGATTGGGTTTGTTTCAGTGGAAGCAAGAGAAGTCGTACGTCTACGCAGTGGGATTGATGTCCGGTACGTCGCTGGATGGCGTGGATGCCGCTGTCGTTCGGATTGAAGGCTGCGGCTTGGAGTCGAAGGTCGAGCTGGTGCATTACTATAGCCGTCCTTATGATGATGCGCTAAGGGGGCGTCTAAAGGAGCTATGCGATCCTGTGTCATCGGATGTGGCGAAGATCGCAGGCATGAACGTTTACATCGCCGAACGGTTCGCCGAGGCGGCGATCGAAGCCGTGCGAGAAGCAGGACTTCGGATGAGCGATATCGCTTTCGTCAGCTCGCACGGTCAGACGATCTGGCATATGCCGGAGACGTCGCCGACCGATCCGTACCTGACTCGTTCGACGCTGCAGATCGGCGATCTGTCCGTCATCGCCAAGCGGACGGGATGCCTGACGGTCGGGGATTACCGTCCGGCCGATATGGCCGTTGGCGGACAAGGAGCTCCTCTTGTGCCCTATGGCGACTTGATCCTGTTCCGCCATCCGTCCAAGGGGAGACTGCTCCAGAACATCGGCGGCATCGGCAACTGCACGGCTATTCCGGCGGGTGCAGGAGTAGATGACTTGTTCGCGTTCGATACCGGACCTGGCAACATGATTATGGATCAGGTGGTCTTTACGTTGACCGACGGTCAAATGAGTTATGACTCCGAGGGCGCCTGGGCTGCTCAGGGCCAAACTGATGAGGAGCTGCTTGAGTGGATGCTGTCGAATCCTTACTTTGCCTTGCAGCCACCCAAGTCGACAGGACGCGAGTTGTTCGGGGCCAGCTATACAGCCGAGTTCATCAAGATGGCAAAGGCGCGCGAGCTGGAGGCGGCTGACATGGTTGCGACCGCGACGGCTTTTACGGCGCGATCCATCGCGAATGCGTGCCACGATTTTGTCATGCCCCGCTGCCGTCTGGACGAAGTCATCGTAAGCGGCGGCGGAGCCCATAATCGCACATTGCTGAGACAGCTTGCGGAGCTGCTGCCAGAGCAGGCGATTCTGACTTCCGGCGAGCTGGGCTTAGCCGACGATGCGAAAGAAGCCGTTATTTTCGCCTTGCTAGGTAACGACTTTCTGAGAGGAATCAGCAACAATGTGACGGCAGCCACGGGAGCCTCCCGACCGACAGTCATGGGCAAGTTGGCTTTGCCATAACGGAGCAAGATTAGGGAAGCATGACAAGAAGATTCCCCTTGTCTTGTCGTCGCACGGAGAGAGGAGAGCGGATGAAATAGGCCGCTGCAACCAAGCTTTCCTTCTCCCTGCGGCCATCAGTCGGAAAGCAAAGCGCCAGCCTTGCCTTCGGGTGGATCGGCCACTCCTGTCGTTAGCTTCGTTACTCCCCTGCCATCAGGATCGAACCGCTGAGCGTCCACATTATGAGAGCGAAGAAAATACCGGAAGAGAAAACGTACCTGTCAATAGTCGCGTCTTTCTTTATCGCGCGAAGCAGCCCGGCAAAGCTTACGATAAAACCAAATGCATAAATTGGCATAAACAATGTACCTGAAAAACCGATAAATGCCTCCAATTCATCATCGCTCCCTCTTATGAAAATACAACCGCAAACCCCACGACGGCAAGCGCCGGCATCGCCACCATCACAATGATCGCCAGTCTGCGCCAAGACTTCCTCTCCGCTATTCGAAGCAGCATGTCCACCCCAAAGTACAGCAGCGCCGTAACGGCAAAAATCGCTACCACCCATACCGCGAGCGGGTCCAACTGCGTAAGCCAACCGAACAAGGCGCCAAAAAACGTATGGCTAATTGCCGACAGCCCTATTCTTGCTGCGCGATGAGGTACCCATTTGTCCGTTACATATTCTAGCGCAAGCGACACGATTGTACCGTACATCAATACGACAGGGTACGCGACGAACGATACGACCCCAAGCGTGGAGATGAACTGGTCGGGGGTTCCATTGTTAATTGCTGTTGCAAAGAACAGCACGCACGCGCTCCCTGCCGCAAACGAGCTGATCAGCTTTCGGAGAAGCATATACACGCGACATCACCTCGTCTTTTGTTTGGAGTGCGCACCTCGCATGGCCGATATGATTGCAAGGACTACGACCGCAGCCGCTCCCATCCACACATAAGCCGAAGTCCAAGGTCCCGCCCCCGCATAGCGGCCATCATAAACAGCGGCAATGTAGTCGCCCTCCGGCGTCTGAACGGCAATAGTGTCTCTCGTATCCTCGCCGATTATGGCATAGTAAGCCGTGCCCTTAGGCATCGTATTGGAGAAATTGCCTCGATACGTATCCTCGCGGTCAGAGTAATGAGTCACTTTGCCTATCTTTTTGCCAATCCGATCCTCCGTGACCTTTGCATCCGTTACCGTATAACTGCCTCCGTCATACACGACGAATCTCGAATTCCAATCAGCGAATACGTTGGAAGACGAGCCGCAGCATACCAGCACGAAAGCCAACAAAAATACCGAAGTCCATTTCTTCATTAGCTTCGTCTCCCGTTTCCGTTCTATCCAATCCGTTCAAAAGAATAGACGCATGTAACAAGGGATAAGTTGTTCCCAATTGTACACGGATACCCATCGTCTACTGAGGATTCAAGCTGCGATACATCTTCGCCAGCGATTGGCAGATTCTCTCCTGAATAACTTTCGAACGGAAATATCCGCCATGGGAGCCAAGCGGCGTCCAGGCCATGAGCCCTGGATTGCAAACCTCGACATCTTCGACGACGGCATTATCGTATTCCGGGCTTAACGGCTTGAGCGGATAGGCAATCATATCGTCCTTATCATAAAAGTTGACCCATTCGCCTACGTGCTTCAGCCTGAACTTGGCGGCAGGGACGGAGACGGGCTTGCCGAAATCGTCGTAGCGAAGCGTCCACAACGCCAGCGGGCTTCCCATCGTAAAGAGATGGGAGAGGGTCTCGCCTTTGACGAGCGGAGAATTGCCATGCGCAATGATGGATTGAATGCGGGGAGGCAGCTTGCGGTTCTGCAAATCGTAGAGATAATTGCTGGCTACGACTGTTCCCAGACTGTGGCCGATGAGACAAAGGGGAGCGGACGCCCCCGCCCGTTCGGCAAGACATTGCAGCTTGCGAGCGACGCGTTCGTGGATGTCGGTGTAAATATATTCATGAGGAAGCGGATTGTCGGCTCGGGGAATAGGCTGGTAAGCGATCGCATCCCCGGCGAAGCTGACCATGAACCCGCGGGCATCGATCCAATCGTCCCAGCGCAGCTTATAAGGTGCAAGCTTGCAGAGGAGCTTCTCCTCCAGTCTCTCTGTAATATCTCCCCAGTAGATGCCTTCCGTCACAAGCTCGACATCGGGGCAGATCAGAGATAGACGCTTGTTCAGCGCGGCAGCCAGCTCTTCGTGGAAATCCGGCTTAGGCCTGCCTATGCCGTGTATGAACCCAACCGCGATTCTCATCCCCATCCCCCTCGTCATAAGCAGAACCGTTATCGTTCAACATATGCGGGGGATGGGCGAATGCTCCCGTTCTGAATTGTCCTAAGGCGAGAAAACCTCTATCGAAGCCTTTCGAAGATGAGCCACCTTCAGCTTTGCAAAGCAAAGCCGCTTCGGAAGCATGAGGCTGAGGTAGGTATTATCGCCAACAGGAGTGATCCTCTTTTAGCAAAAAAAAAGTCCGCCAAATGGCGAACCGGTGGTTAAATAGGACGGGCAACTGTCAACGTTCGCCTGTCGTTATGCAGATGTGAGAAAAGGCGGCGGGTTTACAATTGAGGAGTTTCTTCCCTGTAATCTTCCACGATGACTTCCAGCTCGCCCGTCTCGGGATGGATCACAAATCCGTGAACAGGAATGGCTTTCGGGAACAGCGGGTGATTGCGGATCATACGCACGCTGTGCATGACGCCTTCCTCCGCGCTGCTGAAGCCCCTGAGGAAACGTTCCATGCGGATGCCGGCATTTTCCAGCGTCTGTACGGCCAGCGGATCGATGCCATGCTCGCTGAACTTGGCAATCATGCCTTTAGCATCCAGATTGGTCATACCGCAGCCGTGATGGCCGATCACGAGCACTTCTCTTGCGCCAAGCTCGTAGACGGCTACCAGAATGCTGCGCATGGCGCTTCCGAACGGCTGCGTCAAAATGGCGCCGGCGTTCTTGATGAATTTGGCATCGCCGTTGCGAAGGTTCAGCGCTTTGGGCAGCAGCTCAAAAAGACGTGTATCCATACAGGTGAGAATGGCAATTTTTTTCTCCGGGAACTTATCGGTTAAGTAGGCCTCGTATTGTTTCTCCTCGACGAATTGCTTATTAAACTCCATAAGCTGAGGTACGATAGACATGGAGCATCTCCTCGATTCTGTAGATATTTAGGCATGATGTTAGAATAGGCTGTCTTTTATTATTCATATCGTAAGCGCATACGTCAATCGCCAATTGTAAACGGCTTGAGATGAATGAGCGAATTTGCCCGTGCTTGCGGGGTTTGGAAAGTTCTGTTTATAGGGCATGCTTGACATGAAACCTTTGGGTGTCATATAATTCGAATGTGAAACCTTAAGGTTTCCTATTGGACGAAATGATGAAGCATTACAATACGAAAGGCAGGAATGTTCATGGACAATAATGGATCTTTAACGAAACTGGAAGACGTCGTTCAGCAGGTTTTTATTGCGGCGCCGCCAGCCAAGGTGTGGGAAGCTGTAGCGACCTCGGAGGGGATTGCGGCTTGGTTTATGCCGAATGATTTCCAGGCGGAGCTGGGACATGTCTTCCATCTGGAGGCGGGTCCTTTCGGGAAATCGCGCTGCGAGGTGATCGAGCTGGATCCTCCTAATCGGCTTGCGTTTACGTGGGACAAGGACTGGACGGTGACGTTCCAGCTGGAGGAGACGGCAGGCGGCACGAACTTCACGCTGACGCATGGCGGCTGGGACGAGAATACGGCAACATCCTTCGGCGAGAAACATGCTGTCGTCCGTGAACGCATGGCTGGCGGCTGGGTCGGCATCGTTAAGAAGCTGGCCGAGTACGCAGGACAATAGATCACATGGGGGCGCCGCAGCCTAAGGCTGATATATTCCAGGCCATTGCCGATCCTACCAGGCGGGAGCTGTTGCATCTGCTGAGCGCGGAAGAGATGCCCGTAGGAGCGATAAGCGGCCACTTTCCTATTAGCAGGACGGCCGTGTCGAAACATCTAAAGGTGCTGTCCGATGCCGGACTGGTGCAAGACCGGAAGGTGGGCCGCGAGACGCGTTATCGGCTTAACGCGGAGCCGTTGTCGGAGCTGAAGCGATGGCTGTCTTACTTCGACCGTTATTGGGAGAACAAGCTGTCCGTGCTGAAGCATTACGTGGAATCGGGAGAAGAGAGCATTGCCGCGGGACCGAAATCCGTCGCGGTTGGTGACACCGACAAAAGCGAATCAGGCTTTTAGCAGCCGTGCAGGAAGCTTTTTACCTTTGCAGGGCAAAAAAACACCGTGCATTCGAAGGGGATTCCCCGAGGATGCGCGGTTTTTTCATCGTTTAGGAAATTATGCGACATACCAGGCTGTGGATAATGAACTTGCAGTTGTAGGCGTTAAAAACGCCGATAGACCTGAAAGTAACTCTGATTAGCGTCCATAGGCGTTAGTAACGCCTATGGCTCCAAAAAGTAGGGGAACGAGCAGCTGTAGGCGTTAAAAACGCCGATGGACCGAAAAGTAACTCTGATTAGCAGCTATAGGCCGTTGGTAACGCCTATGGCTCCAAAAAGTAAGCGAACGAGCAACTATAGGCGTTAAAAACACCGATGGACCGAAAAGTAACTCTGATTAGCAGCTATAGGCGTTGGTAACGCCTAAGGCTCCAAAAAGTAAGCGAACGAGCAGCTGTAGGCTTTAAAAACGCTGATGGACCGAAAAGTAACTCTGATTAGCGTCCACAGGCTTAAGTAACGCCTATGGCTCCCAAAAGTAGCCGAACGAGCAGCCATAGGCGTTGAAAACGCCGATGGACCGAAAAGTAACTCTGATTAGCAGCTATAGGTGTTGGTAACGCCTATGGCTCCAAAAAGTACAAGTTTTGCAACCACTGTGCTTTACCGTACTCTGCATCCCTGCTCGTCTTGCCTTTAGTAGCCTGCGCTCCCATTATTGCGTTGATTTCAGCGGTTGGGAGAAAGCGTAAAGCTCCTTCATGGTAGTGAGCGGACCGGTCGTGAAGTAAGAATCCTTAGAGATATGTGACGGGTTTCTGTGGCTCTTTCAATAAGTTGCGATGAAAAGCTTCCCACTTGCATCAATGTGATAGGCTTATCATGAAAAGGGTGCGAATAGAAGGGAGAGTGGCTTATGAAACTGAATCATGTTAACCTCACAGTTACCGACGTAGCGGCCGCAAGGGATTTTCTGCAGAAGTACTTTGGTTTAAAAGACGGGGGAGGGCGCGGGAATTCGTTTGCGGCTCTATTCGATGACGGCGGATTAGTGCTCACGTTGATGAGAGGGACGCAAGTCAGCTATCCTGGCACATTCCATATTGGATTCATACAGGAGAACGAGGAGAAAGTGAACGAGATCAATCAACGATTGAAAAGCGACGGCTTCGACGTCGAGCCTCCCCAAAGATCGCATGGCTGGACGTTCTATGTAGATGCTCCAGGAGGATTTACTGTAGAGGTTCTTGCTTGACAAGAATGCCGGATCGCAAGAGGGCTGGTTGTCGACGTATAGAAATTTCCCTCCAAGCAAACAATCTAATGATTAAGCAGAGGAGGGAATATCAGGTGAATATTCAACGAGCCCAGGAAATCGCGGACTCTCCCATAATGGAACATGTGGTGTACAACGGCGTTCGCATTTACATCCAGCATGTGGATGAGCAAAACGAGACGGCCAGAATCTATCCGCTCGATCGGCCGGAGCAAGAAATGGAAGTTCCCGTACGAACTCTCAGCGAACCTGATTCTCAAGTAGCCATGGAGATCGAGGAAATCGCGTGCAGGGTTCAAAGCGAGGGTTAATCGGCACTTTCGATATCCGCGGGCACGGAAAGGACCGTCAGGCGGTTTGAGCCTGACGGTCTTTGTGCAAATATAGGGAAGTATAAGATTTCGCTATACTTCCTTTACATTTCATGGAATGCAACTTGCTGATCTGCTAAAGGACGGCGACAGCCGTTAGGTCACGAATAGGCTATCTTCTTAGCAAACCGAGATCGAATTCCGGCACAAGGCCTTGCTTCGCGGCCCTTCCCAGCAGCGACTCGATAGCGGAAAAACCTGCCTCGCCGAGATCGCGGCTGAATTCGTTGACATAAAGCTCGATATGCGATTGCGCAACCTGGGGGGAGAGCTCCTGCGCATGGGCCATTACATAGTCGCGCGAAGCGTCCGGGCGGCTCCAGGCATAATCGAGCGAGGCGCGAATCCAATCGCCGATTGCATCGGCATCCAGATCGCGGCGGGCGATGATGGCGCCGAGCGGAATCGGAAGTCCCGTGTCGTACTCCCACCAGCTGCCGAGATCGACCAGCATGGACAGGCCGTAGTCGCCATAGGTAAAGCGGGCTTCGTGAATCACTAGCCCGGCATCGACGCGACCTTCGCGCACTGCGGGCATAATCTCGTGGAAGGGCATGACGACGATCTCTCCTACGCCACCGGGCACTTGCTGATCGGCCCATAACCGAAACAGCATATAGGCGGTGGAACGATCGCTCGGCACGGCGACTGTTTTTCCGGCGAGGCTGTCCCCGCGGAAGGCGACCGCGTCTAGCGGGCTTGCATCAGTGGCTGTTTGGTCGCCCTCGGCGGAGCCCGCAATCGGCTCTCTCGTCAGAACAAGCGGACCGCAACCTCGTCCCAAGGCACCGCCGCAAGGGATCAGCCGATAATGCTCCAGCACCCACGGGAGGGCGGCGTAGGAGATTTTCATCACTTCGGGCCCTTCGCGCCGCGCGGCCAGGTGATTGGTAATGTCGATATCCGCATAAGTAACGTTGAGTTCCGGCGCACCGGGTACGAGGCCATGCGCCCATGCATGAAAGATAAAAGTGTCGTTCGGACAAGGAGAATATGCGATATTCATGTTAGTTTTGCAAGCTCCTCTCAAGCTGGAAATATGGCCCCTGCGCGCTAAGCGCCGAGGCTTCTTGCTCTATTGGATGGAAGACGATGACGGTCACGCATCTCGTCGTTTCGCGATAATGAAGCAACACACCAGACTGCGGAACATAGGCTGCAGTGGCAGCCCGTAATCTGGCGGGATGCCTACCAGGCATCAGCGACTTTGGGTGCGATTTATCCAATCTAACGGACATCGGCGACTCGGCCAATCTAACGGACATCAACACTCAGTGTGTGCGATTCAGCCAATCTAACGGACATCAGCGACTCTATATTGGCGATTCGGCCAATTATAGAAACGTAACGGACATGAGCGACGTTATTGGGCCCCACAATGTCGAAATGTGATGGGAAACGTGCCAATAAGGTCGCCTATGTCCGTTAGAATTTGAAATCGGCCAATATTCGGCGAATAGCGTCTCTCATGTCCGTTAGCGCCAACCGCCAGCCGCAGGACGGTTGGTTGCCTGCCTCGGGCGCCCGTTAGCGCCAGCCGCAGGACGGTTGGTTGCCTGCCTCAGGCGCCCGTTAGCGCCAGCCACCAGCAGCAGGGCGGCTGGTTCTCCTTGCCTCAGGCTGCCGTTAGCGCCAGCCGCAAGGCGGTTGCCTTGCCTCAGGCGGCAAACACAACCCTCGCCAATGCCGGCGGGCTCGATTATACCCCTTGGCCGCCGCTCTCCGCCGCGGCCTTGTCCAATCTGCGCCAAGCGGATGCAATGGCGCCAAAAGCATGCTCCAACGCGCGAAGAGCATCGCCGATCCGCCAAGCCTCCCGGTCGCGCGGTCCGACGGCGTTGGAGATGGCGCGGAGCTCTGCGCATGCGACGCCGAAGCTCTCTGCGGCGACCGCGACGCCGTAGCCTTCCATACCTTCGGCGGCAGCGCCCGGTACGAGCCGCCCGCGCAACTGAGCCGTCTCGGCCCGGCCCGTCGCCAGAGAGACGGACAGAATCGGGGCCAGCGCCGCTTCCAGCCCAGCGTCCTGGAGCGCAGCTGCGATTCTGGCGCTCCATTCGGCGGAGACGAGCCCGCGGGACGTGCCGAAACCAAGCTCGTCGAGCGTGAGCTGGCCTTCCGCCGTCTCGGCGCCGAGATCCGCTGCGACGATGGCATCGGCGACGACCAGCGACCCGATGGCGGCTGCGCCTGGGAAACCGCCGCCGATGCCTGTGCTGATGACGAGGTCGTAATTGCCGCGCGCGAGTGCCTTAGCCGTGCCGGCTGCGGCGTAGGCAGGTCCGACGCCAGCGGCGATGACCTCGAAGCGAACGGCTGTGCCGCCGTCTATTTCGTCCTTAACAGAGGCCTGTCTTTCGTGTCTCTCATCAGTCGCTATAATATCTCCATCTCTTGGCGAGGCTCCGCAACTTGAGGAGAGACCGCGCAGCACGGCATCGCGTTCGGCGTCGACTGCGGTTACGATGAGCACGTTAAGCGTTCGCTTTACGTTCGCCGGAGAAGAAGCTTTATTACATGTTAGGTGATAGGAATCCATCTATCTCATTCCTCCTGCTCTTACGCGTCTTCGGGCGCCGCTGTCGCATCGGTATCCAGGGGCGGGGCTGCGGGCAGCCGCACCTCGACGCAAGTTCCTTCTCCAAGCGTGCTGCAGAAGGAGAGGCTGCCTTTGTGATTGTCGATGATCTGCTGGCATACCATAAGGCCCAGTCCGTAGCCCTGGCTCTTGCTCGTAAAGAACGGCTCGCACAGTCGCGGCAAATCCTCTTCGGAGATGCCGTAGCCTTGGTCGATGACTTGAATGACGACCTCATCCGTATCCACCAGGGCAACACGTATATCGAGCTTGCCGCCGCCGCCCGGCATCGCCTCGATGCCATTTTTGATGAGGTTGATCATGACTTGTTTGATCTGGCTGCCCACAACGAAAACATCCGGTATATTCTCCTCAGCCTCATAAGATAGCATGACCCCGTTCAACCGCGCCTCCGACTCCATAATCATCACGATGTCTCTGATGATGGGGACAATCTCGACCCGCGCATATTGGTTGGCTTGCGGCTTGGCGAGCACCAGGAATTCGCTGACGATCATATTGATGTCGTCCAGCTCGGACAACATGAGGTCCAGATGCGTTTCCGACAAGGTGCCGGTCTGCTTGTGCAGTTGCACGAATCCGCGCAGCGTAGTAAGCGGGTTGCGAACCTCGTGGGCTACGCCGGCCGCGAGTTGTCCGATGATTGACAGCTTCTCGGAGCGCCTCAGCATTTCTTCCGCTTGCTTGCGTGACGTAATATTACGTGAGATCGTGGCGATGGCGACGATCTGCTCCTCCTCGTCGCGGATGGCGGATACCGTCATGCTGACATCGATCCGCTCACCTGACTTGGTAAGGTGGACGGTCTCGTAATCCGTTACGGAATCGCCGTATAGCACCTTGTTCATGATGGCGAGCTTTTCGCTTGCATATTCATCGGGAAGATTAGGAGTTGGATGACCAAGCACCTCGTCCATCTTCCAACCGTACATCCTTTCGAAGGCATTGTTGACCTGAATAATGTTATAGTCCAGGTCGACGACATGAATGGCGTCCGACGTATTATTGACGAACGACTCCAGATACTGCTTCGTGCTCTGCAGCTCGTTTGCCGTATCCTTGAGCTGGGTCGTATATTTCAGCAGGTTGGTGCCCATGGAATTGACCCTCGCGGCCAGCAGGCCGATCTCGTCCTTGTTGCGGATCGAGATGGGGTCGCTGAAGTTGCCTATCGACATGGCGTTTACCTTGGACATAATCTCATGCAGAGAACGCAGCATATATCCCGCGATGACATAACTCGCTCCCATCGCCAGAAGCACGAGGCCGAGAGATATGAGCGAGTGGACAAGCAATTGTTGGCGCAAGGGCTTCATGAGCTCTTCTTCGTCGAATGCGACCCCAATGACATAAGGAGAACCCGTTACGATAGGGATGAAGCTTCGGATCACCTTTTTGCCGTTCGCCTCGAACTTGTCGAAGACCATCTCGTTCTTTTTGAGCGCGGTCTGAATGTGCACGGCGTCTTCGTCCGGATGGCTGTAGGTATATTCGCCGAACATAATATCCCTGACATCCAGATTGTAGACGGGAATATCCTTTTTCATTTTAATGATTTTTTTCTTTCCGAAAAAGTCGGGGTTGAATCCCGTGATCTCAAGCAAGCTATTTTGGAACGTAACCAGCTGTTTCACCAGAGTATTTGTACCGTCCACGAGATTGAACTTCGTTGTCTGCTGCGCGTTGACGATTGTATTAATCATGTAATTGGTGGAGCCGTCGTAATAATACCCCCACTTGTTAATCTCGTTAGGATTGGACACGGCGTAGTTGATCGGTCCGGAGTAGAAGTGCTCCATCGCCAGTCCTTCCTTTACGGTGACGGGCTTTAAGTCCATTAGTTGATGGAATGCGGTATTCCAGTAATCCCATGAGCTTGAATTGAGATTCAATTCTTCCTTATTGGAGGATCGAACGGATACGATCTCATCGTCGATTCGTTGCCATAACGTAATGTCATGCAGTCCGAGCTCTTTGCTCAGGTTGATTAAGTCTTCATTGCTAATATTGCGGATATCGGGATCCAGACGCCCCTTTGCGGCTAGAGCCGCGAACCGAAGCTGCTCGGCCAGCTCGATGTCGATCTGGACGCGAACATTCTCGAAAGAATCGACCGATACGACGAGCTGTTCCGCGATGCTGCGCATCTGGCTCTCCAGTGCAACCTCTTGCGCCAGCTTCGACGTGTAATAAGAAAACCCGATATTCAGGATCAAAATGATCGCCACGATACCGGAGATCGATAAGGATAACTTGGCTTTTATGGACACGGAGGTTCCCCCTGCTATCTAAGTTGTAACTAGTACAATTAGACAATAACAGGGCAAAATCCTTTAACCCCGTCGAAACTCCTCTTCTGCCAAATATTCCAAAGCCTCCTTATAGGATTCGAAGGCCATGTCGATTGCGTCGCCCGCGTACAGGTACCACATCTCCTCATCAAAGAGAAGCGTGTAGGCTTCGCCGCCAGGGCTCAGCCACCGTTCGGTGACCGGGAGGGGCCTTCTGTTCGCGGCAGCGCGTTCCGAACCGGAGGTTTCGGCGTCGGCAGGCCCGTCCCCCGATAGCGAAGCGATGGAGCGCGCGACCAGTCTCCGGAGCTCTTCCTCGGAGTAGTCGCGTATATTCACCAAACCCTTGGAATCCACGTGCACATCGCCGAGAAGACCTGCGTAGACGAAGCCGTTGCCATTGGGATGAAGGTGGTAGACGACGGTTTTTTTGTCATGGACGCTCTCTTCGAAGTGGAAGTTGACCCGCCCAAGCGAAACGTCCTTCCGCTGAAGCTCAGGAAAGGACGCGATAATATCAATTTTCTGTTGGAACGTTAGCATGACGACAGATGGCCTCCTTGGTTGGCTGCCCTAGTCGGCTTTCCTCCGCAGCGTCAGCAGCGCGGCACCGCCCAGAATGAGCAGAATCGCGAAGTAAGGCTGGCCTTTCAACATCTCGCCCATCAAGGCGCCGAAGGAGAAGACCGCGAAGAAGAGCAGGGACAGCACAGTTAGAATGTTGATCGGAATCAGCAGCCACTTGTTGCGGTTGCCGAACCAGTAAAACTCGAACAAGCCGACAGCAGGCGCGAGGATGAAGCCGGGCCACATATACTCCCAGTTGCCGAATAACATGGCGATCTGACAAACGATGCCCGCTGTGATGAGCACGCCGCCAGGGATCAGTACGCCGATGCCCTTGCGCCCCAGCACGCTGAAATACAGCCAGTGGAAGAACAGGCCAACCGGCATAACGAAAAGCGATGGCCAGAAGTAGGCAAAGATTTTGCCGGGACCAAACGACTCCCCTTGATTCAAGAGCAGGACGACACCTAGCAGGAGCGCGAGCGCGCCTCCGATTGTTTTGATATTCATGATTAAACACTCCGTTCTATTAGTATATACAACTGTAACCCTTATTCCAATCTTCAATGCGCTTGAAATCTTGTACTTGCCAGAGATTATTCGGGATGGTTGAGCACCTCCCTGCCGATCTCGAAGGGGGAGGAGACTCCGTCGTACATAAGGTGCATCGTCATGCCTGCCGCCGCATGTACAAGATTGTGGCAATGATCCATCCAGAGTCCGGGATTGTTTGCGAGAAATGCGACTTCATACACCTCGCCGGGCAGGACATCCAGCGTATCCGACCACCAGGGACTGCCGGTCGTGACTTCGCCGTTCCGGCTTAGGACAAGCATATGATGACCATGCAGATGCATGGGATGATCGACGGCGCTTCGGTTGATGATCGTAGTTTTCACCACTTCCCCTTCCTTCACGACGAACATCGGCGTGTGGGGGAATACATTCCCATTAATTGTATCATATAAGCCGGGAACGCCGTTATAAAAAGCTAATCCGTTATCGAGCAGCATGGTGAATTCTCTGTCGAAGACGCTGTCCGGACCGAACGGGGTGTCGGCAGGCTCGCCATAATGCGAAGGATCGAAGAGGCCGCCGCTGCCGTCGATGTCCGGCACATCGTAATCCTTTCCGCCATCAGGAGCCAGAAGCACGCCAAGCTTCTTGCTGCCGTTTACGCTCACATAGACGGGATTGTCCGGCATGACGAATGCGAGGTCGTATCGCGCTCCCGTCGTTAAGTAAAGCGCGGTGCCGCGAAGCTCGCCGGGTTTGTTCAATTCGACGCCGTCGATGGCCGTTACCCGGAAGGGGGTTCCCGTCACGTGATGCGCCTTGCGCGTCCAGTTGTCCGTATTCAGGAGCCTGATCTTTACGGGCGTGCCGGGCGCTACTATCTTGCGCTGCAACGTATCGTCGTCTCCGATGGCGAGACCCCCTCCTTCCCAGACATGGGTCGCAACCGTAATGTCTTCGCCCGGCTCATCCTCTGTTGATGGAGGATCTACGATCAACATGCCGAACAGTCCCTTCTCGACGGCTTCCTTGGAATGCTGGTGGGAGTGATACCAGAACGTGCCGATCTGCTCCGCGCGGAAACGGTACGTGTGGGATTCGCCTGGCATGACCGCGTCCTGCGTGGCGCCGGCGACGCCGTCTTCGGCGTTCGGCACGTCGAGACCGTGCCAGTGGATCGTAACGCCGTCTGCGATATCCTCGTTCACGAGTCGCACTTCGATTAATTCGCCAAGCTTCATTCGGAGCTCGGGACCGGGAATGACGCCGTTGTAGGTCCAAGCCTGCACGGTTTTGCCGGATGACAGCTTCACCTCAGCCTGCTTCGCGACCAGATCGAAGACGCGATCTGCTTCGCCGTCCCTTGGACCGGCGAGATCTGCAACCGAGATTGAAGGGCTTCCTGACGCTTCTTGGCCGGCTTCGGTGCCAGGGAGATGGCTGGCGTGCAGCAGGCCGCCCAAGGCGGAGTGACTGTGCTGCTTGGAGGCAGTCCCTGAGAGACCCCAATCCGGCGTACCCGTCATCATCGGCATACGGTCGGGAAGGCGGCTTTTGTCGGCCGCGATGAGGACCGGCAAGCTGATGATTACGGCTGCCGCGATGGCGGAGCCGCTAATGCGGAATCTTCTTCGCCAAGGGCGGTAGACGGTAGCTTCCGGGGAAGCGGCGGCTACCTGATTCCGGTTGGATTGATGCATCCAGAGCAGACCGCCGAGGAAGACAAGAATCGTAATCGGCATCAATACTTTGAACCAGACGAACGGAAGGGGAGGAGCCAGGAAGAAGTAGAAGGCGCCTGTCGCCGCCAGAGCCGTCAGCTTGAACGGCATGACAAGCCCGGTCTCGGTGGCGTGCCGCCTTCTCGCGACATCCAGCTCTTGGTCCGAGCCCGCCTGCGTGCGCTGTGCGAGCTTGCGGATCCGAGGCAGCGCCGAAAGCGGGATGGAGATGGCTGTCAGCAGCAGCAGCGGCGTTCTCAGCAGGAGCCGATCCAGCCAGAAGGCGGGGTGATACGCTGTGGCCAGCGCGACGTCCGCCGCCGAGGATAGAAGCGCGAGCAGGAGCAGGCTCCAGCTCCAGAATATCAACTTGCGCGTTTTGCGATTAAGCTCTTGTTCATTTTTGCTGAATATCAGCTTGGATGACTTGTTCGCGGCAATCAGGCTCATAATTAACAGGATCGCGAGCGCCCCTTGCCCCGTATTGACGATTAAGCTGTACATCTGATAAACCCCCCGGTTATTCGAGAAATGATGCGTGCCTGTCATGCACTTCAGCTGCGAGCGCCGGCTTCATCTGGGATATGAAGCCGGCTTCTCGTAATAAAACTTGCTGTACCGTCAAAGGACGGCTTAGCCGTTTCAACTTGACTGTATTAATCGTATCCTTCGACGTTCCTCATCGGAACGGGCGAGAGGCTTAAGCTAACCTAGACCTCGGTCGGGGGGAGAAGCGGGAGGGAATAGCTTCGTAATCGAACATGGAGTGCTACGTCCAGCCTGCTGTCGAATCCTCGCGGAACTTCGAGATGACAAGTGCTCGAATCATGGCGAAAACTTCCTATGATCCGACAATTTACACCTCTTGTCTCTCGGCGTGAAAGCGCTACAATTAAGATAAGAAATAGGACAGGAGGTGATAGACATGAGCCAAGATCAAGACGTGGTTCAAGAAAATGACGAAATCGTGGAGCTGATCGAAGGAGAGGCTGCTGCAGAGGAATCTGCGGAAGCTATCGAGGTCGAGGCGGTGCTCGCGGAAGAAGCGGAGGAAGAAGAAGCCGAAGCGGAGGCCGAAGCCGTTACGGAAGCCGAGCTGGAGGAAGAGCTTGAAGAAGCTGCCGCTGCTTCGGACGAAGAGGCGGAGGAAGCTCCGGCAGAGGAAGAGGAATAAGGCGTCAAGGACGCAGGCAGCCAGGCTCGCGCTTGGGCTGGCCGCATCCGTGGAATGAAACCCGTACTTCGTATCAGAAGTTTATACCTATACATGCGTTGCAATCGTATCTTGCCGTTTTCTGGCGGACAAGCCACGGTTCGACGCCGCGGGCTCTCGCGCGTGACAAGGCAACGTCCTTGCGCGCAGTTAGCAAGCCTGCAACCGCAAGCCGCTCTGGCGCTGAATGTAATCAGCCGCCGGGGCGGCTTTTTCGATTGAATGATATTCCTCCATACTTGAGGGCCATCATTCTCGAAATAAAAACGCGCTGCGGCGCCAAAGGACGGCGACAGCACGTTCACCTTGTAATTATTGAGTTTATAAATGTCCATCCCCTTGTACGGGGCAAACAAGATCGCAGACCGGCGTTTTTCCCACGCCTTGCGTAGTTCAATCTGAAAGTCATTGAGGTACGGGAGTCCGGAATGCATATAGCGACAAACCAATTTATAATGGCGGATAGTTGCTCCAATGAAGGGTTTTTGAGTAGCGATAATATTTGTGCGAATATACACAAATATAGCGCCGTATGTGCTTCATATCGATTTAATTGTACGAAAATACATAAATTTAGGTTTGCAAAGGCTCGAATCGCCGATGTGAGTCAAGGATTTGTGTACATTTGTACAATTTGCCGGTTGGGGGAAGCGAAGGCTAGTGGATTTGAGTGAAAATGTACAATTGTTACGGAACTCAGAGGTTCAAGCAATACAACATACAGCATCGTTCTAAACATGGGCAGCAAGGTTAGCTGTTATGCTGCGCCGAATGCTGTAAGTTATTTAGCTTTATTAGCTTTAAGAGAAAAGCGGAAAAAAAGCTGTTGACATTGAGATATCTTTAGTTTAAGATAAATCACATGAACGAAACATAAGTAAGTTAATTATTAAAGGTTAGTAATCGGCAGGAAACATCAAGAGACGACATTTCTGCGACAAGCAGAGCGCTATAAAAATAAAACATTATATGGAGGTTGTTCACAATGACAAAAGCAGTTTGGGCAGTAGACGCATCCCACAGTGTGGTAGAGTTCTCCGTTCGGCACATGATGATCGCGAAGGTAAGAGGTTTTTTCCACGCTTTCGAAGCGAGCATCGAGGCAGACGTGGATGATCTGACGACAGCGGACATCACATTTAAGATCGATCTGAGCAGCGTAGACACTCGCAATGGCGACCGTGACGCGCATCTGAAATCCGGCGACTTCTTCGACGTCGAGAAGCACCCAACGCTTGACTTCAAAGCGACATCGATCACGAAATCCGGCAAAGGCGAATACGAAGTGACTGGCGATGTAACGCTGCACGGCGTAACGCGCTCCGAGACGTTCGAAGTATCGTTCGAGGGCTCCGGCAAGGACCCATGGGGCAACACTAAAGCGGGCTTTAGCGCAAAAGGCGCTATTAACCGCAGCGACTACGGATTGACCTACAATGCGGCTCTGGAGACAGGCGGCGTTTTGATCGGCGACGAAGTGAAAATCTCCATCGAGATCGAAGCTTTGCAACAAGCGTAATTGAGACAACGAAACGGGAAACGGTTTGTCGGAGCATGCTCCGGCAGACCGTTTTTTGCCTTGTGGAGAGCAGAGAGCGGCGGATTGTGTATGAAAAAGCGAGTACAACGGGGCGCAGACGGACGTGGGCGAGCAAATGTGTATGAAAAAGCGAGTACAACGGCGGGCGTAGGCTATGCGGCTTGTGCTCTGGACGCAGCTCCGGTACTTTGGTAAGCTTCCTGTGTACAGATTGCTTGAACGGATGGAGGGTCAGCACATAGTGTGCTGCACATGAACCAATTAACATGCCATGTCCCGCTTGAGGGGAAGCATGGACATGGCATGGTAGAGGAGTTTCTGCAGATGAAGAGGAGCGAGACGGAGTCTCTCCGCAATATCGGCATTTTCGCGCATGTCGATGCAGGCAAAACGACAACGACGGAAGGTCTGCTGTATCTAAGCGGCCGCATCCGCCAGCTTGGAAGCGTGGACGAGGGAACGGCGCAGACCGACTCTATGGAAGTCGAGCGGACGAGAGGCATCTCGGTGCGTGCGGCCTCTGCCCGGTTCCAGCGGAACGGGACAACGATCAATTTGATCGACACGCCGGGCCACGTCGATTTTCTCTCGGAGGTTGAGCGTTCATTGCGCGTCATCGATGGCGCGGTGCTGATTCTGTCGGCGGCGGAGGGCGTGCAGGCACAGACGGAGGTGATCTGGCATGCGCTGCAAGAGAGGGAAATTCCGACCCTATTGTACGTGAATAAAATGGATCGCACGGGCGCCTCAGCCGAACGAACGCTCTCGGAGATCCGGCGCTTGCTGACACCGAATGCAGCGCCAGTGCAGGCGCCTGTCGGCTCCGAAGAGACGTTCGACGGAGTCGTGCCGATCGTATCGTTCGGATCCTTGGCAGCGGACGAAAGCCAGAGCGCCGAAGCAGCCAGTCAGGGCGCTGCAAACGCGCAAGCGAGTGCCTTCAGCTCACGCAAGTTCGCATCACGCAAGGAGATCGATGGCGGACGGCAGGGCGAGAAGAAGCATACGTCAAGCAACAGCGAGCTCGCGGAACTGTTCCGGCAGGCGCTCGCCGAAGCTGTCGCGGATGCCGACGAGGAACTGATGCTTCGATACCTGGAGCAGGGCGACTTGACGGAGCAAGAGCTTGCGGAAGCCGTCCCTCGTCTGGCCAAGGAGGCGCGGCTCCATCCTGTGCTGTTCGGTGCATCCGCCAGAGGCTTGGGCATTGAGCCGCTGATGGACGCGCTGATTGCCCTTCTGCCTGCTCCCAAGGGCGATGCGGACGCTCCGTTGTCCGGCGTAGTATTCCGAGTGGAGCGGGATGCTGCCATGGGCAAGATTGCATACGTGAGATTATATGGAGGCGTCATTCGCAACCGGGATTCCGTCCTCAATCTGACGAGAGAGGTGGAGGAGAAGGTGACGCAGATCCGGCGCATCGACGGCGGCCGCCGGACGGAAGATGTCGGGGAGCTGCGAGCCGGGGACGTAGCGGCCGTGTACGGCTGGAGCGAGGCGCGTATCGGGGACATCGTCGGAAGCGCGGAAGGAGTGCCAGGAGAGGCGAGGCTTGCGGTTCCGCTTCTCACAGTGCAGGCGAAGTGGACCGATGAATCGCGCTACCCCGCCATTGTGACCGCGCTTCGCGAGCTGACGGAAGAGGACCCCCACCTCGACTTGCAGTGGCTGCAAGAGCAGCGAGAGCTGCATGTTAAGGTGATGGGACCCGTTCAGATCGAGGTGCTGAGCCAGGTGCTGAAGAGCCGATTCGATCTCGATATCGAGTTCGGCGCTCCTTCCGTTATTTATAAGGAGACGCCGGCGGAGATGGGAGAGGGCTTCATCGCCTATACGATGCCGAAGCCTTGCTGGGCCATCCTGAGATTCCGCATCGAGCCGGGCGAACGGGGCAGCGGCTTGCATTACGAATCGCTGGAACGTACGGAACGGCTGCTGGAGAGCTACCAGAACGAGGTGGCCCGTCGTGTGCCGGAAGCGCTTCAGCAGGGTCTGTTCGGCTGGGAGGTTACCGATCTGCGCGTCACGCTTGTCGAGGGCGAGCATCATGTGTGGCACACGCATCCGTTGGACTTCGCGCTGGCTACGCCAATGGGCATTATGGACGGCTTGAACCGGATCGGCGTCAAACTGCTGGAGCCTCTGCTGGCGTTCAAGATTTCCGTGCCGGAAGAGCATGGCGGCAAGATCATGAACGAGCTGATCGCCATGCGCGGAGAATTCGACGCTCCGCAGCTGCGAGGCGAACGGATGGAGCTGACGGGCAAGCTCCCGGTGGCGACTTCGCTTGATTTTCCCGCGAGATTCGGGTCCATGACCAAGGGCAGGGGCATCCTCTCGACGACGTTCGCCGAGTACCGCGAAAGCCCGCCGGACGTCAAAGCGGAGCGGCCTCGCAGGGGCGTGAACCCGCTGGATCAATCCCGCTTCATTCTGTATATGCGGAAGGCTTTGGCGCAATCATAACGTGCGGAGCATGGAGCAGAAAGGAGGTGCGTATCATGTCAGTGACGAGAATGCCGAGAGAAACGAAGCAATTGCTTGTGTCAAGTATCCGGCAGTATTTGGAGACGGAGCTGGACAAGGAGATCGGAGAGCTTGCGGGGGAGCAATTCCTGGACTATTTGCTAAGCGAGTTGACCCCGCATATTTATAACGGGGCGATCGACGACGCCCGCAAGCTGCTGGAGGAAAGAATGGCCGCTGCGGACGATGATCTGTATGCCCTTAAGAAACCGTTCTTGAATGGCAGAAGGTAAGTGCGCTTCCTGCACGCGCATGAACGCTTAAACATAAAACGAGGCTGTCCCAAAAGCCAAATTGTAATTTTTCGAGCCCCAATGGTAATTCGGATTTTTTTCGAAAAAAAGGACCTCATCCCCCACTTTACAGTGGAAATCGAGGTCCTTTCACGTGCTATTTGGTGCATTTCCGCCTATTCTATGCGGTTTTGACGGAAGTAAGGTCGTCTTTACTTCATCTTTTTTTCTTTCCGGCGGTCTAACCAAGCCTCCAGCAAGCCCAATGCCCGTTGTTGTTCGGAGGTCTCCAAGCGATAAAAAAAACCGTGTTCTGTTCCTTCGATCAAAACGGCCTCTGATTCTCCTCCGTAACTTCTGATCTTCTCGCTCATGAGATGAATATGCGCGTGGGGAAAAAAATACTCACGCTCGGCAAGCAGGAACAAGAAGGAAGGACTATCCCGACCAACATGGTTAACCGGCGAGGCTTGGGCAAACATATCGGCACGATCGAGAACGTCATAACGATACCCGATAGTTTGCTCGATACTGCCTCTTATGTCCGCGTTCATATCCGGCCACTCCTCCAACGTTGCAGGACCGTTTATCGATACGCATGCATCGGGCTTCCGCCACAGGTCTCGATCTGTCTGCGCAATATCCAGAGCCTCCGGGGAGACAAGCGCCAGCAAGGAAGCAAGATGCGCCCCCGCCGAGCTGCCCAGGACAATTATATTGCGGACCGCCTCCTGACTGCGCTCCAGATGGCGCAGGAAGGCAAGATACGCTCCCGTTACATCGGTTAGCTGCTGCTTCCAGTTCACTTCGGGCGCAGGACGATAACCGGCGCTGGCACACCAGTACCCGCGGGAAGAGAAGTGCTCCAGATGATAATGGAACAGATCCCTGTTCCCGGAATTCCAACCGCCGCCGTGAATATAAAACAAGGCCGTAGGCCCCGCAGTACCATAGGGAGCGGCAATATCCACAGCTCTTTTCCATACAATGGGCTGATCCAGATACAGCGTCGTTAGCTCCATACTCCCTGCCCCCCATTATCAAATTCAAAATGATCTAACCTTTAACCGCGCCGAGCGTTGCGCCTTCCATAATCCACCGTTGAAAGAACATAAACATGATGATCGAAGGCACCATCGCAATCATCACTCCGGCAAACATGGTCACCCAATCCGATGTGTACTGCATCATTTGATTAGCCGCGTACATACTGACGCCGATCGTGTATTTCGACTGATCGCTCAAATAAATGAACGGTCCCAGGAAATTATTGTACAGTCCCAAAAATTTAAAGATCGCCACCGTCACGATGCCCGGAATCGATAAAGGGAATATAATCCGCATGAAGACCTGGAGAATCGACGCTCCATCCAAAAATCCGCTTTCTTCCAGCTCCTTGGGCAACGATCGCATGAAACCTCCCAGAAGCATAAGAAAAAATACATTTTCCCCTAGACTGTCGAGCAAGATGAGTCCGGTCAGACTGTTCGTTAGATGCAGCTCCCGCATCAGCACATATTGCGGAATCAACGCATTGATTCCCGGCAAAAACAAGGAAAGCATGATGAGCGCCCACATCAGCTTCCGGCCTTTAAATGAAATGCGGGTTAGCGCGTAGGCGTTAATCGTTGTCAGGAACGTACCCAACACTAGACTGACTCCGACATAATAGAGCGTATTCAGCATCGCGTTTCCGATGCCGTATTTGATCCAGGCATTTTTATAGTTCATCCAGTTTAACGATTCGGGCAGTGCCCACACATCTTGAAAAAACGACGGATTTGATCGCAGCGATTGATAAAACACCCATAAAAGCGGAAACAATATCGCCATGGACCAGGCGATCAGCAAAACCCACCAAACAACATCGATGATCGTACGTTTCTCTCGCATGCCTTCCATCCTCTCAATATTCAACCGACCGGTCAGGCATATATTTATCCATCAGCAATTTTGCTGTCACCAAAATGACAAACAGAAGCATGCCCACAGCCGAAGCGTAACCATAGTTATGATTTTCTGTTCCAAAAGCAAGATTGAAAATATATAGCCCGACTACATCCGTTGCTCCCGCGGGACCGCCGTTCGTCAGGATCAATTGTTTCTCGAATCCTTTCAGGGTGCCCAGAATCAGGAACAGCGCGCTTATGCGGACAATCGGCATAATTAGCGGTATCGTGATGCGAAATAAAATCGTCATATGGCGTGCCCCTTCCAAAATGGCCGATTCATAAAGCGACTTCGGAATGGTTGTCATGGCGTTCATGAAAATAATGACGTAAAGGCCCACGCCTCCCCATACGTAAGGCGGTACAATCGCGGCAAGCGCGGTTCTGGCTTCGCCAAGCCAATAAAAATTTCCGATCGGCACACCCAGCAGCCGCAGGAAATCGTTTAACAACCCAAAACTTCCGTCATAGATAAATGTCCAGAGCAGGGCAATCACGATGGTAGAGAGCACATTCGGGAAAAAAAACAGCACTTTAAAAAAGGATGTTCCTTTATAGCCTTTATTGGCAAGCAAGTATCCCAATAACAGCGAGATGGAGATGACGGCGATCGGCACGGTCGCCATGTAGAACAGGTTGTTCAGCAACGCCCTCCACACGTATTTATCTTGAAACAATGTCACAAAATTGCTCAAACCAACAAATTCCGGCTCGGAGATGCCATTCCAGTTCAATAAAGAATAATAGACCGACAACATATTCGGGTAGAGCGTAAACAGCAAATATCCCCCAAAGGCAGGAGTTAGCGCCAACAGCAAAAAGAGATTTCGCTGCATCTTCGCATTTTTCAACCCATCTTTCCACAAACCGGAAGCTGGGGATCGTTTGACGCGCGACAGTCGATTCAATTCGGCAACTCCTTTCTGTATTAGAATCGCTTATGCATGTTTCCGCTGTATTGACGACAAAGGATGATTAACCGTGAATACTTTGCCGCCAATAGCAGCGGGGAGTCATTTCCTTGCAAAAGCTATTATTTCTGTGCCTGTATCGCCTTTTCGATTAACTTTTCCGCCTCCTCGAGAATAGGCAGAGGTTCCTTATTTCCTGATGTAATGCCGATCGTGCCTTCCTGAATGACCTTGTTCGCTTGAGAGACGCTCGGGTCCGTTAACGTCCGATCCCGAACGGCCCCCTCCATTTTTGTGTTGTTGGCATTCATGTACTCGAACATCGCTTTCGGCGCATTCTGCAACTTGCCGGCTCGAGTTTCGTCATCGGAGAAGTCCTGGCGCACCGGCAATTGTCCGCCTTTCTCGGCGATGACCTCCTGTACGTCCAGATTCCACATCCAAACATTAAATTCTTTGGCCCATTGCTTGTTCAAATCCGGCTTGCCCGCCCAGATGTAGTGACCATTGCTTGCCGTGGAGCGAATCCATCTGGTACTGTCCGGGTCGTCGCCCATAGGAACCGACATATAACCCCAGACGAACTCAGGCGGCAACGCCGACTTCATTTCGTTTTCCACATACACGCCGGTCGCTACCATCGCCGCCTGCCCCTGGATCATTTGCATTTGCGATTGAGTGTGCGACAAGGCCGCCACACCTTCCGGGAAATATCCTTTTTGGCCAAGCTCATAGATTCGTTTCCATACTTCGGTGCTTTCCGGCGAAAGATGCTGGGGCAAATCAAAGTTGCGGAAGTTCTTTGTAAACTCCTCCAAATTGCCGTTGATTTCAGCAAGTTCGAACATTTTGACCGGGCCGAATGCATGCTCGATATAATTCGGATATTGGCCCGGATACGTTATGGGAATGACTCCGTCCGCTTTGACCTTGGCCAGCAGTTCGACAAATTCACTCCAAGTATTCGGCGACTGGTTCCATCCCTTCTGCTCGAACAATAGTTTGTTAAAGAACAGGCCGGATCCGCTGGCGGCTACAGGCAACGCATAAAGTTTACCCTGGACGACATTGACCGAAGCTTCAACCGCTCCCGGCATTACCAGTTGCTTGAGCGTTTTGCCGTTTCCATCATATAAAACATGGTCCCACAGATCGTCCTGCGGCTCCAGCTTGCCTGCCAGGACAAGCGGCGTTACTCCGCCCGGAATAGTTCCGTTGAACAGATCAAACATATCGTCGTCGTCATTGGCCGATATTTTGGCATTGATTATATCGCCGATCTTCGGAGAATATACGACCTCAAAGCTGACATTCGGGAATTTCTTTTTGAATGTGTCCATCGCATAATCGATATATTCGCGACCCATACCGCCTTCAAAGAAACCGAATTTCAGCGTCACGGCCTCGTCCTTCGGCAATCCGTTCTCCGGATATACGTCATCCTGAGCCGCGGCCGTCGGGGAACTTGTATTCGGCGCCCCGCTTGCCCCATTCGTTTCTTTATTTGTTTTGCCATTCCCGTTGCCGCTGCAGGCTGCCATGGACATCGCAAGCACCAAAGCAAGGAGCGCAACCACAATCGATTTCATTTTAACTGCCTTCATTGAAAGTCCCCCTAATCGTTTCTATTAGTCAATTGCCGCTCGCCGCATTATAAAATTGCACATCGTCAATATAGAGTTCTATCGGCTGCGCGCTTTCAACCAGGAAATTCAGACGCACTTTACCTACTGCTATACCGTTAACCGTTGCGGGGATTTCTCCTGTAAGCCGGGCTTCCAGCCATACGCCCTCCGCATTCTCCAGCGCAGTCACGGGAGAACGCACGGTGCTGAAATTGAGCCAATTGCCTTGATCATCCAGCAAATCGAATCCCCACTGCATGCTCGTCGACGTATTGCCGCCTGTAGGTATATGGTAATGGAACGAGAAGTCTACCAAACCCGGCTGGACGGAAATCACCTGGCTTGGGCCGCCCCAGCCTTTTCCATAAACCATCATGCTCGCGTTATCCGTATATCCCGTTCCTTCCACGCGCTTAATGGCTCGGGACGATGTCGATCGGGACAACAGCTCCCACGGCGGCGCTTTTGTCGCATCACCCGGCTCGCTATTCTGGAAGGAGGGGTTAAGCACCAGATTGGGCTCGGATACCGCTTGCAGCAGCATGGCGGCAAACTCTCTGGCACGGATGGAGGAATGTGTCGCCGATAGATCGGCTGCGCGAGCCCGCACAGGTCCGCCGCTTGGCTCCTGTTCCTTCATGTATTCGACGAGCTGCCAAAACTCGGCGACATTCCAGCCCGACCACATCAACTGGTTAAACGATCTGGCATCGAAAGGTTGAAAGAGCGCAGGATCGCTTCTAAATTGCTCCAGTAACAGAACCCGTTTTTCGGCCATCTGCAGCCTTTCTTCAAAGTTGTCTACAGCTTCTTCCAGCAAGACAAGCGCTGCGGCCGTATCGGCAGGCGGCTCATTGGCTTGCGGATAACTCAGGACGGACGCTTCGTAATACTCGAAGGCTTTCATAAGCAGATTTGCTCTGGCTTGCTGCTTATCCGTGCCCGCGTTCGCAACGACCTGTTCCAGCAGTCCTCTGCTAATCGCGATGTCTTCCGCTGTGACTGCCTCCAGATAAGACGGATTATGAAAGGTTTGATAAATGGCGCCGGGCAAAAACCACGGTTCTTCGATCGCCCGTTCCGTCCAGAATTGTTCCCAATGCTCATAATAATCTTCCAGATAAGGAGCCGCTGCTGCGCCAACTGCCCGCGAATACCATTCCTGGAGCAGTGCATCGACGTTCAGTTCGGGATCCCAAAGCAGCTTCGCGGCTACCCATGCCTTTGCTCCTTCGCCCCAATTCGGATACAGCTCGGCGTATAGCGATGTCACTCCCCGATTGTGGGCAATTCGGAAATTGTCTGCCATCAAATGCGGGTATACGCGCGGCACAAGATAGGGACTGCCATAAATATAATCATAGTATGCGACCTGCTGCGTAACCTCCAGCCAGCTGTCATGATCCGCCAAATCCTGTGCCTTCTGATCTGAATCAAGCCAAGCAGTCCTGTCCTTCGTAATAAAAGGAATAACGCGCGGGTTCAACGGAAACGATGGAGGTCTGTCAATCGCCTGGTAAACAAGAAATCCAAACCACTTGTCCGGGTAAACCTGCAGCACGCGCTCTACAACCTGATTGACCCAATTGAAGTAGACGGGAACCGGGTCGCTCTCGCAAAAACCGTTTCCATCGTTAGTACCGAGCGAATACGATTGCGAATTTGGATTCGCCTCGAAATAGGCAAGAATCTCCGTAACCGCCGCTTCGATCGTATCCGGATTCGAAAAGCACGGCTGCCATCCTTGTATCGAATTCGCTGCCGGAGGTATGCCATTCGGATAAAACTCCGGATTGCTCACCCCGTACTTGGATATTGGGAATAAATTATACATATTGTGATGAAAGCTGATCGGAGCGTTATAGAAACCTTGCATTCCGTTTCTCTGCGCCCATTTGTATTGCTCCTGCCACACGCTTACGCTGTTGTTCGGCTTGGCATGCAGAGGACTGAACACCCGAAAATCGAATGCCGGTTCTTCGCGTACGATATCTCTGGCAACCAACAGGTCGCTGCGCTGCGGAACATCCTCGCCGTCAGGTCCGGGCATAAGCCAGCGCACGCCGGCATATCGCTCCAAGAAGTTGTTGACGCCGTTGACGGCTCCCCAAACTCCGGCTCCCGCAATGACGACCTGATGTTCTTGCGGATAGATAACAAAGCCGTCGCGATTCAGCCCCACCAGCAAAACATCCAGCGCCGGATCATTGCCTGAAACGCTTTGGGCGGTGCCGAGACGGATCACGATCGTATCCGGATCGACTCCTTCGCTCAAATATTCCGCTTCCGTTAGAACGGGCAAAAGGGTGTTTGTCGATTTATGCACGTATTCGACAAGCGTATCAATGGCAGGGCTGCTGCTGGAAACGATCGGCTCGAAACCCGGATTCGTTATCGGCATGTTTTCGTCGCTGGCCGACTTCAGCGTTACATCATCGAAGTAGAGATTGGCAGGAGCCATGCTGGTGAACAGGATCACCGCTGCGTAGGCTGCCGACGGCGGCGCCGCGGCGGTGTACGACACGTCCTGCCATTCGGCCAAAGGTACTGCCCGAATTGATCCTTGCTGGGCGATCCTGACTTTATTGGCGTCATAGTAACGAATAAAGACTTGAGGATCTCTGCCGGATTCGCGATAGACGGCTGCCGAGAGCGTATAGGAGACGCCTCCGGTTATCGCGACGGGATCGCTTATTATCCCGTAGGACCCGTTATCCGCGGCTTGGATATGAAGGCTCTTGATGCCGGAGTGGCTGCGCTCATCGCTTACGGCAATACTTCCTGTCCCGTATTCTTGTTTCCAGCCCCGGATGCCGTTTGGCTCCGGTATTTCTTCTCTCTCATAAACCGTGTCGTCCACCACGATTACCGCATTGGCCTGTCCGTTACGAACAATCTCCAGCGGCGGCAACGTCGGCTCCGGCGTAGGTGTCGTCGTCGGCTCTGATGTCGGCTCATCCGTGGGTGCGGGCGTTGACGCCGGTGTCGGCTCGTTGGCCGGTCCAGACGATGATGCAGGAGTCGGCGACGGATTGAGGGACGGTTCCGGAGTGGACGTGGGAGCCGTTGTTGGGCTTTGTTCGTTCTGCCCTTCTCCCGCTTGTCTGTAAGCTTCGTAATTCGTCATAAATTCGAATGCGAGCCGGGCCGCCGCCTGGCGTTCCGCAAAATCTTGCGGTGCGAAACGGAGCGATCCATCGTTACCCGCGATCCCTTTCAAAAATCCGATGCGGAAAGCCAGGGCGACATAAGGTTTCGCCCAATCGGCAATGCTTTCGGCGTCGGACCACTTAACCGCGTTCCGTTCCTTGAGCGCTTGTTTTTCCAGTCCAAAAGCGCGAATGTACAAAACGGCCAATTGTTCTCTTGTCACATAAGAGTCCGGCGAGAAAGTCGAAGCCGACGTCCCTTGGACAATGCCTGCCGCGACAAGAGCGCCAATGTAGCCGCGATGCCAACTGCCTTCCGCAACATCGGAAAACCGCGTGGCTTCATCGGGCTGTTCCGGCAAACCCGATACAAGCGCCATGACTTTCGCCAGCTCCGCTCGCGTAATCGGCTTTAGAGGAGCAAACGTACCGTCTTTGTACCCATTGATAATGCCTGCCGCCGTTAATTGCTCAATTTCTTTCCGGGCATAAGAAGAATCGATGTCCGTTATCTGCGGCGCAGCCCCGTATATTTTCCCGGGTGCTTGAAAACCTCCAAGCGACAGAGTGGAAGTCAACAATAAGACAACAAGCAGCTTGGTTATAACGTTTCGTGCATACCGTTTAACGTAAAGCATGGATCATCCTCCTTGAAGCAGAAGTATGTTCTTCTAAAGCCGAAAGCCTTTTCATATCAATTCAACGGCGCTCCCCCTTCGCTTTCCAAATGCAGTTCCGTCACCCGGGACTAACCATAACACCTCCATTTTCACCCGTATATATAGCCTTTTTGACCGTATCGACAAAAATTAAAAAACGGCCTCGAAAGCTTCGAAGCCGTTTCTGCGACGTTTTTTGACCGGTGCGACTTTAATTGAAATCTATGGAATCAAGTCCTTCCGATAGTTGCCCGGCGTGCTTCCCGTATATTTCTTGAACGCCCGGATAAACGTTATGCCATGCATATAGCCGACCTCCTCCGCGATGGACTGAACCGTCTTGTCCGGGTATGCCTTCAGCAGCTCGATCGCTTTCTCGATCCGGGTCTGCGACAAGTAGTCAATAAATTTTACCCCGAACTCCTCCTTGAACAACCGGCTCAAATAACTGGCAGTCAAACCAAACTCTTTTTCCAAATGGGCGTGGGACAGATTCGAATCATTGTAGTGTTCATGGATATATTGCTTTACGCCGCGAATCAAATGATGATTATGTTTGCTCTCCCGCAAATCGCTCATTCTTCTGAAAGTATCCTGAAGAACTCCAAAACATTCTTTTTGTATCGTATCCAACGTTTCCTGCCGTCCCATAATTCCGTTTAATTGCGCATGCGGTCCATCGTTCCAGATCGTTTGAAATTCTTTGGGAAGTTCCGAGATTTCTTTGTGCAACTGGTAGATGAGGTAATTTAACATCCCGAGCAACTCATCTTTTGTAAATAACTGTTCGCGCCATTCCTCGAACAATTCGTGCCAATGACGTTCCCAGTCCACTTCCCCTGACCGAAAAGATTGGCCGACGGCACGGACGCGCTGCGATTGTTTAAGTATTTCAAGCGGCGGTTTGGCGGCGATATCCGTGTGTTTGATAATCCGGTTCATTCCGAGAGAGGCTTTATAATTCAGCGCTTCCAACGCGCTTTCGTACGATTCGACCACATTGGCGGCATCCTCTTGCCAGTTTCCTACGCCTACCGTAACCGTGTAAGGCAAATGCCGATTAACCCATGCTTTTAATCTCTCCAATAGCGTTAGCGCCTGTTCGTCTGCATTCCCGCCATGTTCCATAATGAACAACACGCCTAGCTGATGGCGCTCTATCCATTCCGACCATACACGGCATGTTTCCGTCTCCGCCATTTCATCAAGCGCCGAGTACATGACATGCTTTAGCAAGTACAGATCCCGGGAAGTATATTTGCCGGAAATGTCCTGGTAACCGTCGATTTCGACGATGGCAACAAGCAATCTGCCATGATCGATCGCCCCGCCGAACTGCTCGACTTCTTGCCGCCATTCATTCGTTTGTCCCGAAACCGCTCCTTCCAGCAATTGCAGGAACACATGCCGCTTGCGGTAAGCGAGATTTTCTTTGTTCTGTTCAAGCAGCAAGCTGGATTGATCAAGCAGTTTGTTGACTGCTGTCTCGATATACTTCAATTCATCGTCCCGGTCGGGAAGCGTCAGTTCCTGCCGCTTCTGCTGAAAGTATTCGGTCATGCGCTGCGAAATCATTTGAATCGGCCGGTAATTCCGGCGCGTTACAAAGATGAGCCATATTATTCCCCCGGCAATAGTCAGAAACCCGAGCGTTATCCATACGTAAAACAGGGTCGACACCCACTGCATGATGCCGCCTTCATAAACGCCGCTGCGAACCGTCCACCCCGTATACTCGGATTGGGCATTGGACCATTCCGCGCCGCTCTCCGGGCGTTCTCTCCATCGTTCTTTCATCGCATTCGGCCAATCACGCGTAGCAACAACCCCGCCGTCGACATCCGACAGCTCGAAATAATTTAACCCTGACGGCGTCATCCCGCGAATCAAATGGCTTAATCGTTCCGTGCTGACATTGACCACGACCAAACTGCGGTCGGATAGATTGGCATACTTGACCAAACTGACCACATCAACGGTCGAATCTCCCGATTGCTCGCGATATTCGCGGTTACTCGTCCAGCGGAACGGCTGCAGCGAAGAAAGCTTCCGGCCAACAAACTGCTTGTCTCCGAATTCATCCAGCCTGATAAAAGTTGTGGGACTTAAAACCATATTGTCCCTTGTCCGGTACAAATAGATAGAGTCAATAAGCGGATGGCTTTCCAGCAGCTCATTCAATACGATTGCCGTACGATAATCCCAATATTGCCTGTCCCGAATAGATGTTTCTTGAAAAAAAAGAGAGATCATATCATTCTCGAGCAATTGCCGATCTATTGCCAGATCAATCGATTGCAACGAATTGTCGATCATCTGCATCACGTTGTGGGCTAACATGTTGTTGGCCTTGTGCGCAGATTGTTTGCTTACCTCGCTCAGAGTCAAATATGCGATAAACAACAGGCTTAAGCAGATGACGAAAAAAACCGGCAAATAGGACAACTGGATTCGGTTTAACCGATTGATTCGCATAGGAGCCTCCGGAGCTTCGTAGTTTATTAGGTCACATTCTACCTTCAATGATATAGCCCTGCAACGAATAATCTTTGCTATGGTTGAAATTTTGTTTATTTTGTCTGTTATAATGAGTATGATTATAGCAGCATGGCAAGTGGGAGGAGATACAGTGAAATTTGTCAAAATGAGTCTTGCCCTGTTCACGATTCTTGGCGTTATCCTGATCAATTTCGGGATGAAGGACAGCGGCAATGCCCAGACTCCCGTATCCCCGACGGCATACCATTCATTAGACAAACATTCCTTGAATCTTTTTATCGACGCTCCATCCTCGGCCGGCTTGCCTGATCCGGCGAGCGATGTCGTGCGGCAGGAGATCGAAAAGAGATTTAATGTCGACCTTGATGTTACCGTGATGGCGCCTGGCGATGAATACAATTCAACCATCGCTTCATTGCTCGCTTCCAACGATCCTCCGGATATGTGGCTGGTCTCCAGACCGGACGGGGGCGCCAAATATATACTGGACAACGTATTGGCGGACATGACGCACTACATTTCGCCGGATACCATGCCAAACTATTTTAAGCACTGGATCAGTGAAAAGGAACTGCGCGAATACCAGATGCAGAATAAATTTGCGCGTGCTCCGGTTCCTTATGACAAACAATCGTACCGGGCTTATTATATACGAAAAGACTGGCTGGTCAATCTCGGCATGGACATTCCGAACCATTACGAGGAATACGTCGATGTTTTGAGAGCGTTTACCTTCAACGATCCGGACAAGAACGGCCTCGACGATACCTACGGTTTTTCGACAGCCGGGAACGGGGTATCCATCTCGCTGGAATGGCCGGAATATGTCAAGAACGGATTGTTATTCCCGTCGTACTACGGGGACGATCATCTGGTGGATATGCAGACGGACCTGCGTGTCGGACGAGTTGTCGATGACATTCTTAACGTGATTGACGAAGGAGTGGTCGACCCGGATTGGTTTCTAAATAAGGGAAACAAACCCGTGGAGAAAGCCATTCAGGGCAAAGTGGGGGTCATAATGGGCGAAACGGCGGATTTCGCTTTTGATTCCAACCCAAGAAGCGTCCAGGCGCGCAGTAAGGAGAGCAACCCTGCCGCGGATTGGGTGCCCTTTAATCCGTTCGGCAATCAGCCGTTGCGAACAAGCGTCACACCCGACTATTCGTTTGTTTTTTCCAATAACGCCGCAGGTCAGAATCCGGAAAAATTAAAGAGGATCGTCGATATTCTTGACTGGATGGCAGGCGAAGAAGGATTTTTGCTGACCCATTACGGCATGGAAGGAAAACATTACACGCGTAAAGGAAACACGATTACATTAATGACGGATGTTATTGAAAAAGACGTGCAAGAAATGGGGGATATATTTGAAATATGGAGTTTTTTTACTCCCCGAACTCCCGAAGTGTTGGGGCTTACCGTTTTAGACCCTCGGATCACCGAGCGGGATAAGTCGGTTTACCGCTCGCTTGTATCCTTTCCTGTACGCGAAGGATTGGGAACTACGCTCACTCCCCCTCTTGGTATAGATGTTGACGCTATGCGCTCGAGGCAAAATGAATTGCAGGTCAAGATGCTTTTCTCCGACAAATCGGGGGAATACTGGTCGGAATATCGTCAGGAAATTATGGACTTCTACGAAGGACATCAAATTTTTCGTCAGTACGAGGAGAAAATTCGGGCAGCGCGCATAAATCGCTAACATGGCGGGGAACTGTCGCGGGACGAAGCTCCAAACGTATGGCTCCCGACCCGCATTTGCAATAAGTACTTACAATTTTATCTCGCCGGGAGTCATTCCCCAATATTTGCGGAACACGCGAATAAAATAACTTGTTTCCTTGTAACCGGTGAGGTTCGAGGCAACCGCGACAGTAGACCCGGACAACAGCAGTTCCTTGGCCAGCGCCATCTTCTGCCCCAGCACATAGTCGGAAAAGGATAACCCGACATCTCTCTTGAAACAGCGGCTCAAATAGGCAGGGCTGACATGCAAGCGCGAAGCGATCTCATGCAACCTTAATTCACGGTCAATTTCGAGCTTGATCATATCCGTTACCTGGCTTGCGAGTTTATATATTTGTCCGACCTCGACTTTATTCTCCAATTCCGTGGCCGTACGCCTTGTATGGTCACGCCGGGGTTTCTCCTTCGTCGTTTGCAAAGCGCCGTACAACAATTCGACACGCACGGTCAACTGGTTTTCCGGTTCATTCAGAGTCATCCGGAGCGTACTCGATTTCCGTTGATAGGACCAGCAGTCGGGAGGGAGCCCCTTGCGCCCGGCTGTCGTCTCGCGCCATTCCGAATCGTCAACGGTCACTGCGGACGGCTTTTCCGCAGAATGAAAAACAACGCTCCAGATTCTCTGCTTCGGCATTCCGGCATATTGTCCTTTCCGCCGGTCAATCTCCAGCAATATGCGCTCCTCGTTGACATGGCAAGTCATTTTTGTAATCGCCGACTCCCCCTGCAAGTAACCAAACGTCTGCCCATCGTCTTCGTATAAGGTGAATTCGCCCTCTCTGCCAGGGTACACATGCAGTTCCAACCGATCGAGTGGTTTCTGCCCGACATAGTCCATCTCCGGCCACATCGGTATGATCGACCCGGCACGTACGAACAGGGGACCACCCGCATGAGCGGGAAGGCGACAGACAACCTCGCTTGATCCGAAATATCGTTCGTCGGTCCAAAAGTCGAACCATTCGCCGGCAGGCAAATACACCCGGTCCGTGTATACCCCGACGAGCAGGTTGTCTCCAAACATATATTGGTTTGGCAGAGAATCCGAACGGGAATCGTGCGGGAACGCCAGCGGCATCGCCCGGGCAATCGGCAACCCGTTACTAACGGCGATGCGCGCCGCAGAATAGATATAAGGTATCAGCTTATAACGCAATACAGCGTATTTCCGGAAAATGTCCAGCAGATTCTGATCGAGAAGCGTAGGATGGCGCCAATATGCCCAACTGTTCACGTTCGCCCACGGCTGCAAAAAACCAAAGTGAATTCCCTCGGGCGTATGCAGATTTATAGCGACGCTCATATGCGGTATACCCGATAAACCCATATTGAGAACGGTCAAATGCGGCGAGCTTCTTCCTCCCGACCACATCGCCGCATATTTTTGAATGCCCGTATATCCGATTGGCGAATAGATCATCGGCCGACGACCCGTTTGTCCCGCGAATCCTTCGAATAGGATGCGGCTCACTGAACCCGGATGTGTCAAGCTAGAAGAATCTTCCGGCTTTTGCGGGAGAGAAGGATGATACGTTTGCTCTCCTATCTGAACCTCCGTGCATAGCTTGAACCCGTCTACGCCTTGAGCGACAAACCGCTCCAGATCCTTGTACCACTTTGCATCTCGGCGGGATGGTTCCCCGATATCGGAATTTTCTCGGAGCGGAAGACCAAGACTTAATTTGAAACCCATCGTCTGCAGAACTCCCAGAAACGTGTGCGCGCCCTCCGGCATCCATGCCGGAATATAGAATCGATCGGGGTGCCAATTGATGGATGTCCCGTAATCGAAAGGTTTGTCCATCCAGGTGGGCTCCAGCCCGATCATATCGCAAGGGATATGATCGCGTCTGAATTTCAAAGCGTCCTCAATCATATCGCGCGCCGTCGTCTGCCGGTTGCAGACGAATGATAGCCCATATGCCCAGATCGGCAGCATATACGAAGAGCCGACCAATTTCGTGTACTTGTCGAGCAAGCCGGCCAGATCGCGATCGGCTATCAAATAAAAGGCCAGTTCTTCCTGCTTCCCGCGAACGCGCAGAATGTCCGGCAAGTCGCAACCGACATCGAATTCATGTTCCCGGTCGCTATCGACAAGCAATGCCCAGCCGGCGGTTGACATAATGAAGGGGATAGGGGCATGTACACGATTGTCTCGCAAACGAATAGAAATCTTATGACCTCTCTTCATCAACGGGGTGTCATACTGGTCGCCCAATCCGTACAGGCGCTCCTCCTCCGCCAAAACAAACGCCGTTTCGAAGCCATCCGGATCGCCCCCATAAGCCGGCTGGTCCTGTCGGGTCAGCAGACGGCCCCCTTTGTCCCGAAACGCGATCTCCCCCGTGCGCCGATTGACCTGGATGACAGCCTCCTCCACGCTAAGACTGACCCTTTCCTCATTTTGCTCCGTAACCCGGCAGGCAACTTGCGGAATCAAACGATCCGTGTCGAGCCAAGTCAAAGGGGGACTTGCGTCAAAGCAGTCTGTCCGGCTCACTCGAACATGGAAGGCGAACGGAGCTGCCGCTGCAATCTGCAGATACATCCCTTCTCCGGTTAGAATGGTTTCCGAAGTCAACATGCTTTTCACAAAAATCCCCCCGACGGTTTTTTGTTCATTTTAGCACATTTCCAATAGTATGCGATTTCAATTCATAATGTTTTCCGGCCAGGCAAGCTCGACCCCGTGTTGTTGCAATACGGTTTGAAACTCCGTCAACAGCTTTTGGTTGTTGCGCACGTTGCGCGGCGTCTCATTCCTTTCCAGACAGAACGCGGCAAGAGCGCCTGCCGCTTCCCCGATGTTCCATTCCACCGGATGCAGACGATAGCTGCCATTCGTAATATGAGTCGTGCCAATATTTTTGCAGGCAGGCAACAAATTGTTCATTCGTACAGGAATCATGCTGCCTAACGGGATCTGGAATGGCAGAGCCGGCAAATGAATATAATGCCGGTTCCCGGTGCTCGGGTGAAGATCCATCGCATAGTAACCGATGCCAACAGAATCGTGAAAATTCTCCGCCTGGCCATTAGATCGGTCTTGCGGGTTAATATGCTGCTCCAGTATAGTAAATTCCGCTTTGATTCTTCTCGACTCGCGAATATATGGATACAGAGCCATACCATCCTCTGTTCCGAAGACATCCCGACGAAGACGAAATCCCGGATATCCGCATGTGCCGTCCGGTCTCGGCGCTTCCGTCTGCAACCAATATAAAAGCGACAAACTCAATTGTTTGGCTTGATAAAGATGACGGGATTTCTCCTCTTCGCTGACATCTATGATCGAACCCAGAAAATAATCATTCTGCGGCCAATTGACAACACTAACGTCCCCGGGAAAAGTGCCTGGCAAAAAATTGTTTTTGTCCGCAAGACGCCGATAAGTAAGCAAAGAGAAGCCTTCCCAGAACGACAAACCTTTGCCTCCCGGCAATAAATCGTAATAAACGGGCTCCAGGGTAGTCGGTCGAACACCGGCCAAGCTTAGCAATCGATCCGGCCAAAAATCGGGACGATACGATCGCCAAAACTCGTAATCGGCGGGCTTGTCGATTGTATGATTCTCGCCTTCCAAATAATCGACGACAAAACAATGCGTGATGGATTGCATGTCCTGGGGATCGGCAGGGCCGTCAAGCGCATGCCGCTCTCCTGTCTCGGAACGGGATTCCGACCCCGTAACGTATTCCGTTCCGGTAAGCGGAAGCAGATCCCCGCAATCCGTGGCATCCAGGTAATATTGCCCTACAGCGATCGTGCTTGCTCCCGATAATACGTTCCGCAATGTGACGGAGCGTATGCGATCTCCATCCGTCTCCGCCGCTTCCGCCCGGCAATGCGTCATCACGACCAGCTTTCCGCTGTGCATATACGGTGCAAGCATTTCCAGAAGCACTGCAAGCGCTGCTCGGGGGTCATGGCTTATGCGGCTAACCTTGGCGTTGCCCGGATTCAGGAGCGGATCCGCGGCAGCTTGATCGGACAGCGGGAAATTCCTTCGGTAATATTCCCTTACTCCATTACGAAATTTACGGTAATTCGACGTGCAACCGAACTGTTCGATCCATTGGTGCTCGTCGGGAGGAACCGCCTGACTGGTCAGTTGTCCTCCAATCCAGGCCGTTTCTTCCGTCATCAAGACCGTTTTCCCCATAGCCGCTGCTGCAAGAGCGGCAGCGCAGCCGCCCAGACTCCCCCCGATAATAACGACATCGGCATTCGTTTCGCGTAACATAGTCTCACCCTCCGAATTTATAAAGTCAATGCACCTACATTATATCTCCGACAAGATCCTGGAATAAGTGAAGATGATGACCAAAAATGATACTTTGATGACCTTGGAATCATGTAGTTTTCATTCTCGAAGCGAGAGTTCTCACGGCGGCTACTGGCAGAGGATAGGGGTGAACAAAATAAAAATAATTTCTTTTTATAACTTATGAAAAAGAGAAAAGTTCTTTTTTATTGCAGGAGTATATGCTAGAATAGGACCAAATCATAATCGGCAGGTGAACCCATGAATGCAATGATCAAAAGTCTCAGGCATGGATGTATCGTCTCGTGCCAGGCGCTGGAGGATGAGCCGTTATTCGGAGCATCGCATATGGCGGCAATGGCCGTGGCGGCGGAACAGGGGGGCGCTGTCGCGATCCGCTGCAATTCGCCGGCGGATATCGCGGCAATCCGGCAAGCGGTGTCTTTGCCGCTGATCGGACTATACAAGCGCGATTACGACAATTCCGATGTGTATATTACGCCAACGATGGAAGAAGTGAAGGCTGTCGTTGAAGCCGGAGCCCATATGGTCGCCATAGACGCAACTTCGCAGCCAAGGCCGGACGGCAGAAGCATTGCCGAATTTATTGCCGAGATCAAGGCGGTTTATCCGCAGGTGCCAATCGTTGCGGACATCTCTACGTTCGAGGAGGGAGTCCATGCGATGGAATTGGCCGTCGATCTGATATCGACGACATTATCCGGCTACACGCCGTATAGCGAGCAACAATCGGAACCCGATCTTGCGCTGGTTAAGCGGCTCGCGGACTTGAACCGCACTCCCGTATTGGCGGAGGGGCGGATTTGGACGCCGGACCAATGTCTCGAATGTTTGCGCGCCGGCGCGTACGCGACAGTCGTCGGGACGGCGATTACGCGGCCGCGGGAGATTACGAAACAGTTTGTCCATGTGATCCGTGGTTTCGGCGAATATTCGCAACCAGCCCGGAAGAAGTAGGTGGCGGGAAATGAAGAAAAAAACATCAATTAAGGGGAATGCCAACACGCTGCTAACGATTTCAAGCTTATATTCGTCCATGACGAAAGCCGAAAAGAAAGTGGCGGATACGGTGCTGAACGATCCGGAAGCGGCCGTTCATTATACGGTAACGGATCTATCCGAGAAGGCCGGCGTTGGCGAAACCTCGGTCATTCGCTTCTGTCGGAGCTTGGGCTTTAGCGGATATCATGAGTTCAAGCTCTCTATCACCGTTACGGTGCTAAATGCGGTGAAAGCGGAGACCGAGGAGGAGGTGGAGGAGGAGGACGACTACCCGCTCTCCATCATGAACCGCGTCACCGCCATTCATACGAAGGTCATGGCGGATACGAGAGCCTTGCTGGACCCGGGATCGCTGATGCAGGCCGCAGAGTGGTTACTGTCGGGCAAGCGCGTTCATTTTATCGGCGTAGGTTCGTCGGGCATCACCGCCCAAGACGCGTATTACCGGTTCATGCGGCTCGGCTTGCCCGTGACGGTGCAACAAGACGCGCATATTATTGCGATGTCGGCGTCGCTGCTAGGCAAAGACGATATTGTGTTCGGCATCTCAACGTCGGGCAGCACTAAGGATCTGGTCGATCCGATCAAGAAGGCGAAGGCGGGCGGCGCCACCGTCATTTGCCTGACCAGTCACGCCAGGTCGCCGATTACGCAGGTTGCCGATGCGATTTTGTTGGTGCCCACCAAGGAATCGCCGCTTCAGGGAGGGGCGCTTTCGACGAAAATCGCGCAAATCCAGGCCATTGACATGTTGTCCGCCATTGTAGAGTCTCTCTCCAAGGAGAGGACTTCGGAAGCGATCATGAAGACGGCCAATGCCGTAGCGGACAAGCTATATTAAGGAGGCAGGACATGAACAGTCAAACGTATTTGACAAGCGTAGAAACGTGCATGGAGTGGATCGAGTCGCAAATGCTGACGTTCGACGGCGGCTATCACGGCATGTACGAACGGATTCGGATCAATGAGCATATAAGGGTCAACTGGGTCAGGCCAGATTGCAATACGGAGCTGCTCAGAACTTTAACGGTGTACGAGCGGATCACCGGCTCCGATCGTTACGCGAAGCTGGCCGCGAAGATCAAGGAATGGGTGCTGCGCGCGCAGGATAACGATCCTTTGTCTGTATGGTACGGGAGTTTTCCGTTCTTTTTGGTAGAGGGGAATACCGTAACGGATTCGGGGAAAAAGCTTTACCAAAATGACAACGGCCGGATTATGATCGCGTTGCTCCATGCCTACGAAATCGACCGGGATCCGCGCCTGCTGGAAAGCGCGGTGAAAGTAGCTGATTACTGGATAGGCATCCAGCGTTCCGAAGGCAATTTTGTGCGGAAGGACGGCAAAACGTGGGAGCTTGCGAAAGGGCCGGACTTTGTGCTGTGGCTTGCGGCCGGCTTCCTGCTTCTGCATCAAGCTACAGGCGGAGAGAAGTACAAAACGGCGGCATTGAAAGCTTACGATTATTTGCTCGCGCTTCAGCTTGAAGACGGCAGGATAAAGACATCCTACGAGCTGGAACTGACCGAAGATTGGAGACCTCTGTCCTCCGAGACGGCCAAAGCGTTATATAGCTTCAGCGTGGCGTACCGTCTGACGAAGGATGAGCGTTTTGCAACAGCGCTGAAGAAGGCGGGCGCCTATACGCTCTCCTTGCAGCATGGAAGCGGCGGAATCTTGAACAACGACGCCCAGACGAAAGATGCCGCACTGCAAAACAACGAAAATCTATGCGATCTGGTCTATACGCAAGGGTTCGCTTTGATGGCGCTCATAGAGGCGTGGCAGGCTACCGGCGATGTTAACTATGAAGAAGGCGCGCGCAAGCTGGCAAACTTCTTGACGGACATCCAGTGCAAAGGCGAATCGCCGCTGTGGGACGGGGCTTGGCGTGGCTCCTACAATGCCGCAACCCGGCAATGGGACGGCAGGGCCGACCAGAACAACCATATCGACGAAGGCGGCATGTATTCGGTTTATACCGGCTGGACCGCGACGAATAATATGTTTGGTTTGCTGCGCTTGCTTGAGCTTTCGCAAAAATAGTTCAGTCCGGTTAAGGCAAGTGAAAGGTGGGCGGAGAGTTGAGCGGCAGAGATGATTCAATGGTTGAAGCACAGGAGCGCGCGGCGGCTGGCAAGGACGGGATGCATGTCATAGGGATGGATGTCGGTGGTACCAACATCAAGGCGGGCATCATAAGCCCGGATGGCGGGATAATCGGACTGGCTCAAGCTGCGACGCCCGTGAGCCAAGGCAAAGAGGCTATTCTCGCCTGCATGGAGGAAGTGGTCGGTCAGCTTCGGAACGATTATAGAGGGGAAATCGGAGCGCTTGGCATCGGCGCGGCCGGCCGAATCGACAGGCGAACGGGGGCGGTGCTTTATGCGACCGATAATTTGCCGGGTTGGATGGGCACGCCGTTGAAATCGGTAATGGAAGCCAGGCTGTCGCTGCCTGTATTCGTGGACAACGACGTCAACGCGGCTGCGCTGGGAGAAGGCTGGCTTGGTGCTGGACGGGAGGCCAGGCATTATGTGCTGCTGACATTGGGTACCGGAGTAGGGGGAGCCCTCGTGCATGACGGCAAGCTGATTTCGGGCCCGCGCGGCGGAGCGGGAGAAATCGGACATATGATCCTGCATCCCGGCGGCACGGCTTGCAACTGCGGTCAGTCCGGCTGTCTGGAGCAATATGCTTCCGGAACGGCCCTCAACCGTTCGGCGAAGCTCGTGGACCGCGGATGGGACAGTCGCGAGCTGTTGCGGCAACTGGAGCTGGGACATGAACAGTCGCGAGCCGTTATTAGCCGATTTGTGTCCGATTTGGCAACCGGACTGGTCTCTCTGCAGAATCTATATGATCCGGAGCTAATCATCATCGGCGGCGGAATTATGGATACGCATCGATTGTGGTGGAGGGATCTGTTGGCGCAGCTTGGCTCCTGCACGGAGCAAGCGATTAGCGTAAGACCCGCAGTGTTAGGCAATGAAGCGGGACTGCTTGGGGCCGCCCGATTGGCGTTGGACGAGTGGAACGCAGGATGGTCGTAGTCGAAGCCGTATTCGGTTCGAAGACTTGCGCAAGACCGATCGCATAAGCTATAATACGTAAAAATCGAATTCGACATTATGCCCGTGAAGAGAATCCAACTCGGAGGCGTATTCGTCAAGAGGATAGCAGCTCAGAGTACCGCAAGGAGCGGAGCAGGCGTGGTTGATCCCTCGCCGCTTTGGTCAAGCGTCCTCCTAAGTTTACCGGAATCCGCCCGTTACCGCGGAACAAAGAGGATCGGACATGGCCATTGTCTGTCTGGTCAATTTGGGTGGCACCGCGAGTATAAGCGCTCCTCGTCCCAGTGGGATGAGGGCGCTTTTTGTGTTTTTTGAAGGTTTGAGGCATAGCTAGGGCGTGTCTGAATACTCCGAGGGGAGCAGATTTTGCCGAATTTTCGTTCCATACAAGGAACTTTTGTGAAGGCGTACCGGGGGTACGTCAAGCAAAAGTGACGAAGCAGGGGGCGGAAAGGCGGTGAAAGATGCCCCTGAGCGGGTTTTCAGATACGCCCTAACAAACAAAGGAGCGGTGTCACGATGTTGGACATGAAGTGGATCAGGGAGCATGCGGCTGAAGTACAGCGGACGGCGGATCTCAAGGGAATCAAATTGTCGATTGCGGAGCTGCTGGAGGCGGACGACGCCAGGAAGAGGGCGCAAGGCGAGACGGATGGACTCAGAGAGCGGCGCAATAAGCTGTCGGAGTCGATCGGCGGATGGATGCGGGGCGGCAATCGTGACGACGCGGAACGAGGACGCGCCGAAGTGAGGGAATTAAACGGCCGCATCGGGGAACTGGAGCGAGAGCTGGAAGACGTCCTGCTCGCTTTAGAGAATCTGGCTGAACGTGTGCCGAATATCGTATCGCCGGATACGCCGATCGGGCAGTCGGATGAGGACAATGTGGAGCTGAAGCGGGTAGGAGAGCCGCCGGTCTTCGACTTCGAATGGCGGGATCATATGGCGCTTGCGGAGCTGCACGGACTTGTCGACGTCAAGCGAGGAGTGAAGACGGCGGGCAGCCGGCATTATTATTTGACCGGGACGGGCGTGCTGCTGCATCGCGCCGTCCAGCAGATGGCGCTGGACCTGCTGGTGGAGCGAGGTTTCACTCCGCTGGATGTGCCGCTGATGGCTCGGGCGGAAGCGATGAAGGGGACCGGCTTCTTCCCGCAAGGGGAGGATCAGACGTACCGGATTGCGGAAGAAGAGCGTTACCTGGTGGGGACGTCGGAGGTGCCGCTGGTCATGTTCTATGCGGGCGAGATTGTGGATGTCGGCCAGCCGATCAAGCTGGCCGCGGCTTCGATGTGCTTCCGCAGCGAGGTCGGCTCGGCAGGGCGGGACGTGCACGGTCTCTATCGCGTGCATCAATTCGCCAAGGTGGAGCAGGTAGTCATTTGCCGAGCGGACGCGGAGCATTCGGAGACCATGCTTCAAGAAATTACGGGGCATGCCGAGACGGTGCTCCGCATGCTGGAGCTGCCTTATCGCCAGATGGCGGTCTGTACGGGCGACATGTCGCAAAAGACGTATAAGCAATACGATCTGGAAACCTGGATGCCGAGCCGCGGCGCTTACGGCGAAACGCATTCGTCGTCGAATTTGCTCGACTTTCAGGCTCGTCGTTCGAACATTCGTTACCGCGACCAGGAGGGGACGCTTCGTTATTGCCATACGCTCAACAACACGGCCGTAGCCAGCCCGCGGATCCTGATCCCGCTGCTGGAGAATCACCAGCGCGAAGACGGCTCGATCTACCTTCCGGAGGCGCTGCGACCCTATATGGGCGGGAGGGCGGAGCTGGCCGCTCCGGAGAGGTAAGAGGCGGGCGGTAGCTGGCACCGCCAAGGGTCGAGAGCTGCGCGTGGTGCGGATCGGGCAGGCTTGTCTACCTGCACGTCCGGGCTCTTTGGCTTTTCTACGTTGCTCGTTTCGTTAAGGCCATATGCCTATCCCTCTGCCCTAGCGGGTTTCCTACCCGCACCTTACCGGCTCCTTGCCTACTCCTTACTCGCACCTTACTCGCACCTTACTCGCACCTTACCCGCTCCGCTTCCGCTCGCGGTACTGGCCCGGCGTGACGCCCTCCTGCTTGCGGAAGGAGCGGATGAAATTTTGCGGGTTGTTGTAGCGCAGCCGAGCGGCGATATCCTTGATCGGCATCTCGCTGTCCGACAGCCAGCGCTTCGCCATGTTGAACCGGTACATCGTCAAATATTCGCTGAACGAATGGCCTGTCTCCTTGCGGAAGACGCTGCTCAAGTAATTGGCGTTGTAATGCAGACGTGCCGCACATTCCTCAAGCGTCAGATCCGAATCGTAATGATGCTGGACGAGATCGATGATTTTCTCCGAAATGTTATGGTATTGCGCCTCGCGTCTGTCCCGGAACACCTTCACCATGGGATGCACGACTCCGGTCCAGAACCATTCCTCGATCTCCGCATGCGTAGGCAGCTTGAGCAGCTCCTCCAGCAGCGAGCTCTTCATGGGATGAATCTGGCCGAGGCCGACGCCGGATTCCTGCATGACGACAAGCAGACTGTTCAGCAGCCGCGCGAGCGGAATCTGGTATTCCTGCGGACTGTGCTCCTCCGCGAAAACGGCTTGCAGGAATTGCTTCAGCAGCTCCTTGGCGGTGTCTTTCTCGGCCAGCTTGATCGCGTCGAGCAGCTCGTTCTCGATGTACGAAGGGTAGCCAATCCCCCAAAACGGCTTGCCCTCCTGCTGCTCGAAATGCTCGTATTGAATAATAATGCCCGTACCGAGCTTCATCCGCTGCTTAAGCGCTTCGATCCCTTCGCGGCATGCGACGGAGAGATGATCGAAGGCCGTGAAAGAGAGGCTGAGGCCGATGCTGATCTGCACGTTCAAGTAACCGGCAACCTGGCTCTGTACCTGCTCCGTAACGGCATACATCTCCTCGGAGAACCCCGTGGCATCCTCGGTGGCGCTCCCAACCACGACGACGATTGTGCCGTCCATGGCAACGGGAGCCAGCCGGCCTTGCAACGGCACCAGCTCTTCTACGATATTTTGGACAGCAAAGAGCAGCAGCTCCAGATCGCTTTTGGTATAACGGCTGTCCTCCTGAAAGTCGATCTGCAGCGCCATGACGGCCATAGACCGCCAGCTCTCGAGCTGCTCGCCGTAGCCGAACTGCCGAAGTTTCTCCGGCATGGAGCTTCCCCGAACGTTGCCTTGCAGCGCGCGCATCAGAAAGAAGGCGCGCGCTTGCTGCACGTGCTGCTGGACCTCTTTCTCCAGTTGGGATTTGGACTGGAACAACCCCTGCACGCGTTCGCTGATGACCTGGAATTCGTTGCGGCTCCGCCTATCTGCGCGCCCGTCCGTCATGCGCTCGCCGACCTGGGCGAGCAGAAGCTGGATGGGCGAGTACATGCGGCGGGATCCGATCCAGGCAAGAAGCAGCGACACGAGCAGCATAAACAGGCAGATGTACAGCGTGTAGGCGCCGATTTTGACGGATTCCTTGGTCATGGCCGAGATGGAGGAGACCGACAGGTAATGCCAGCCGTTTAGTTCGGACCGGTAATACGTAACGGATTGTTTGCCCTGCTCTCCGGCGACGACAAAGTCCCCCGCCGCGTCGGTCAGGCGCTCGGCGGGCATTCCCGCGGCCTCGGCCGGTTGTCCGATGAGGGAAGGGTCGCTATGCAGCAGAATCCGGTTCTCTTCATCCAGAATGATCATGTGCGCGAGCGTGGCGTCCGACGTCTCCAGCTCAACGAGATCCTGCAAACTGCAGGCGGGAATATTGGCGACGGCGAGGCCGTATTTCTCCAAACCCGACGTTGGCAACTTCTTCACCAGGCTGATACTGTATGGGCAAGCGGCGGTGCCGCGGGCATTCTCCTCGGAGTAGAACCATTCCGAAGGCGTCAGCACCCAGGACACGCCCTCCGGCGTATTTCGCAGCGAAGCCAGCTGTTCCTGGAAAGGGTAGCGGTCGAACGCATAGAGACCGGAGTTTTTAACCATCCAGTTGTGGCGCTCGTTAATCAGAATGACATCTTCCAGCTTCGTGTCAAAAGATTGCATATACCGGATCTCATTCTGGATATCGTTATAGGTCATGAAGTCGTCCGCCGACAGCGGCCCCTGAATGGCCCGCTTCAGGACGGTGGAATGAATCACCTGATTTAGCGTGTGGTTGACAGTCGTGAGCTTCTGCTCTACATTGGAGTTAATTTGCATCAGCAACTGGCGATTGCCGCTGGCGACGTTTTCCTGAATTTCCTTGGACGACGTCATGTAGGAGAACGACCCGATGAAGATAACCGGAATGGTGCCAAGCAGGCAGCCGAAGATCGTCAACTTGCTAAGAAAGGACAATGAACGCACGGACTTCTCCACCTTCTCTCTCTAGATTGCGTCGCTGTTACCACTATTTTAGTAAACGCATACATGCGGGACAATAATCATCTTCTCTGGCGATGATCATTAGCTTAGATTATGTCGGCTGCAGGCCGCAAGTACAAGGGGGATTTCGATGTCAGGGCTACAGAGACCAGCTGTCTGCCGCTTCCGCAAGCTCATGCTGACAATATTGCCGCTGCTTCTATTATGCGCTTCTTGCACCGGCGGCGATGACAAAAAGTCGAGCGGCGGCGAAGACGACAAACCCGTTTTAACGATTATGGCGCCGCTGCACTTTCCCCACTCGCCGAGTGAAGAAACGATGAACGAGCTGGAGACGTTGACGGGCACGCAGCTGGAGATCAACTGGGTACCGGACGGCATCTACACCGACAAGATGAATACCGCTCTGACGACGAATTCGCTCAAAAAGGTAACATTCGCCAAACATACGGACTACATGTTCATGAAGAATTCGATCCGATCCGGCGCCTTCTGGGAGATCGGTCCTTATCTGGAGCGTTTTCCGAACCTGAAGCATCTCGACAAGGGTATCCTTGCCCAGACTGCCGTGGACGGCAAGCTTTATGGCTTATACACGGAGCGGCCTTCGTCCAGACAGGGCATCATCATCCGCGAGGATTGGCTGAACGTGCTGGGGCTGGCCAAACCCTCTACGCTGGAGGAGCTGTATGAGGTGATCCGGCAGTTTACGCACAACGATCCCGATGCCAACGGCAAGCACGACACCTTCGGTCTGGTGGACCGGAACGACCTTGTGTTTGGCGCGTTCAAGACGCTGGGCTCTTATTTCGGCACGCCTAATAATTGGGGAACGGATGGCGCGGGGGGCGGGCTTGTACCGGAATTCGAATCCGCCGCTTACCTCGACACGATGAACTATATGAAAAGATTGTATGATGAAGGGCTCATCAACAAGGATTTTGCGGTAACCAGCAAGGAGATGCAGCGCGACTTCGTCATTCGCGGGATGGCGGGCGTATACATTGGCAGCATGCAGGACGTGCAGCGTTTGTCCGATGAGGCCCAACTGTTTAATCCGAAGGCAAAATTTACGCTGGTGAACCGTATTCAGGGTCCAGAGGGTTACAGGGTTTGGTCGATTCCGAATTATTTTGGGCTGTATCTGTTTTCGAAGAAGGCGATCCGCACCGAGGAAGAGCTGCTGGACATTCTGGCGTTCTACGACCGGACGATGGATGGCGACGTGGCGAATTTGCTCAAATACGGCATGGAGGACAAACATTATTTGTTGAAGGACGGCAAGGTGCTGTTACCCGAGGAGATGACGCAGATACGTACGACAGAGGCGGGCGGACTGTATGTGCTCATGATCGCCGATCTCAGCAATCCCAACGTCAAGGATGTTAGCGAGCAAGAGACGCTGCAGGAGGAAGCCGAGAGGTATACGGCGGACAACGAGAAGTTTATCGTGCCGGATCCCACTAACGGGCTGGAGTCCAAGACCTATGACGAGCGCGGCGTGGAGCTGTACAAGATTATCTCCGACGCCACCTACAACTATATGTTGGGCAAGCTGGACGAGGATGGCTTTTACCGGGAAGTGGAGCGATGGAAGCTGCAGGGCGGATCGGATATTATAAAGGAATATACGGAAGCGTATAACGCGAAATGATAGAAGGCCCTCCCGGGTGTATGGGAGGGCCTTTTCGTATGCTGCAGGGCGCTGCCGATCTCAATAGCCCGAGAAAATCGGGCTATTGGAGCGGAGCAAGCGCTGCCGAGCGCAATAGCCCGAGAAAATCGGGCTATAGGAGCGGGGCAAGCGCTGCCGAGCGCAATAGCCCGAGAAAATCGGGCTATAGGAGCGGGGCAGGCGCTACCGAGCGCAATAGCCCGAGAAAATCGGGCTATAGGAGCGGGGCAAGCGCTGCCGAGCGCAATAGCCCGAGAAAATCGGGCTATAGGAGCAGAGCAGGCGCTGCCGATCGCAATAGCCCGAGAAAATCGGGCTATAGGAGCAGGGCAAGCGCTACCGAGCGCAATAGCCCGAGAAAATCGGGCTATAGGAGCGGGGCAAGCGCTGCCGAGCGCAATAGCCCGAGAAAATCGGGCTATAGGAGCAGAGCAGGCGCTGCCGATCGCAATAGCCCGAGAAAATCGGGCTATAGGAGCAGAGCAGGCGCTGCCGAGCGCAATAGCCCGAGAAAATCGGGTTCCAGGCCTCGCCGGAGCAACTTTGGAAGCTGCAACCCGGGGAAGTCGGGTTAGAGCTTGGTCGGAGTGTCATCTCCGCTGCCCGATAATCATTACCTCAGAGGCGCGGGCGGGAAGCGGCGATATGAGCAAATGATTGTTTCGGCACCGATTGCGGCGATGCTACGCTCTAATCGTCCCAGTTAGGGGCAATGCATCCAACCAAACAAATCGGAGGTCAAGGCGAATGAACAAAAAAGCCATTGCATTGGGCAGCATCCTCACGCTTAGCATGATAGTAACCGCATGTTCGGGAGGCAACGGCAATAACGCAAGCACCCCAGACCTGACTCAAAGCAGCGGAGGCGCGACACAGGCGACGGAAAAACCGGCCGAGCCGGAGAAACCAACCGAAATCACGATCATGCTACCGCTTAATATCTCGGAGACGCCGCCGGACACGATCAAGAAAGAACTCGAGAAGTTGACGAACACGAAGCTGACTTATCAATTTTTCCCTGCGGACACGTACGAAGAGAAACTGAACGCTTCCTTCGCGACAGGCTCCCTGCCGCAAGTGACGTATCTGAAGAACCAGGCGACCTTCCTGCAGATGAAAGGCGCGATCCGCGACGGCCAGTTCTGGGAGATCGGTCCTTACCTCGCCGAATTCCCGAACCTGAACAAGCTGAAGCCGGAGATTCTGAACAATACGAAGGTCGACGGCAAACTGTATTCTCTTTACATCGGACGTCCGCTGGCCCGCCAAGGCATCATCTACCGCAAGGATTGGGCGGATAACCTCGGCCTTGGCGCACCGACCACCATCGACGAGCTGTACGCGATGATCGAGAAGTTTACGAATGGCGATCCGGACAAAAACGGCCAGAACGACACGCTGGGCTTGACGGACCGCAACGATCTCATCTACGGCGCGTTCAAGACGCTCTCCGCCTACTTCGGAACGCCTAACAACTGGGGCGAGAAGGACGGCGGCCTGCAGCCGGAGTTCGCGTTCGACCAGTACGTGGCGACGATGGATTTCATGAAGAAAATCCGCGACAACAAACTCATGAACGTCGACTTCGCGGCGACGAGCAAGACGGACCAGATCAACCTGTTCACGAGCGGCAAAGCCGGCGTCTATATCGGTTCTCTGCAAGACGTCAACTCGCTGAACAAGGATCTCGTGAAGAACGTTCCAGATGCGGTCATCGAGGTGCAAAACGTGGTGACGGGACCGAACGGCGAGAATGCGTCTTGGGCGATTCCGGGCTATAACAACGTCGTGCTGTTCCCTAAGGGTGCGATCAAGGACGAGGAGCAGCTTAAGAAGGTGCTGGCGTTTTTCGACAAGATGATGACGCCGGAAGTGGCCAACCTGATGTACTGGGGCATCGAAGGCACGCATTATAACGTGCAGGATGGCAAGGCCAAGGCTTCCGACAACGCGGAGCTGACGGAGCGCGAAGTCAAAGGTTACAAGGACAGCGTCATTGGCGAGCCGGAGACAAACGGCATGCTGGAGGGCTTCCACGACTTGGCGGTTCGCGTCCATGCGGAGCAGCTTATTGTGGAGAGCGAGAAGGTCGCGGTGCACGATCCGACGGCGCCGCTGGATTCCGCGACATTTACGGAGAAGGGCACGCAACTGCAAGAGCTGATTAAGGACGCGACGTACAAGTACATCTACGGAGACATCGACAGAGCCGGCTACGACAAAGCCATCGAAGATTGGAAAGGCCGCGGCGGCGCGCAAATGATCGAGGAGTTCTCGGCGGCGTTCAAGCAATAAGCAATAAGCGGATAAGCGGACATTAAGCAAGTAGGGGCAAAGAGGAGGATGACGAGGCGCGAGTCATGGTGTCGCTAACGGACCGCAAACGGACCGCGAGCCATGATGTCGCGGACGACCGCAGGCGGACTGGGAGTCATAGCGTCCCGAACGGACCGCAGGCGGACCGCGAGCCATGATGTCGCGGACGACCGCAGGCGGACTGGGAGTCATGGCGTCGCGAACGGACCGCAAGCGGACTGAGAGTCATGATGTCGCTAACGGACCGCAAACGGGCGGCGAGCCCTGATGTCGCGAAGCCATGGCCGACATGGCGAGCCTTTTGCTCCGTCTATCCTCCTCCCTTGTTTCTCAAGGGCGGCCGCAACCACTCCCCAGGAAAGGAAGAACCAGCATGCAGCACGCAGCAGCAACGGAGATCAAGCAAGGAGCGGCAAAGCCCCGCAGCAGCAGCGAACTGAAGAGACGCCTTTGGCGGAACAAATGGCTTTATGTCATGATATTGCCGGGCATTCTGTATTTCATTGCATTCAAGTACGTTCCCATGTTCGGACTCACCATCGCGTTCCAGGACTACAAGCCGCATTGGGGCTTCGCGGGAAGCGAGTGGGTTGGCCTCAAGCACTTCGAAAGACTGTTCACCGAACCGGATTTTATGAAGATTCTGACCAATACGCTTCTGTTATTCGGCATGAACCTGCTCTTTTATTTTCCGATTCCGATCCTGCTCGCCTTGATGCTGAACGAAGTAAGAATCACGTTTTTCAAACGTTTTTTTCAGACGCTCGTTTATTTGCCCCATTTCATGTCGTGGGTCATTATCGTGTCCATCGGTTTCGTCATGCTGACCATGGACGGAGGCATCATTAATGAAATGCTGGCCTACCTCGGCTTCGAAAAAATCAATTTCCTGCTCAGCACCGAATGGTTCCGGCCAACCTATATCATCCAGGTGATATGGCGCGAGGCGGGCTGGGGAACGATCATATATTTGGCCGCGATCGCGTCGGTCGACCCGCAGCTGTATGAGGCTGCGCGCATGGACGGCGCCGGCCGGCTCAGGCAAGTCTGGCATATTACGCTGCCGGCGATCCGGAGCGTTATCATTATCCTGCTCATCCTAAAGATCGGGGATGTCCTCGAGCTCGGCTTCGAGCATGTGTATCTGCTTCTGAATTCCATGAACCGCGACGTTGCGGAGATTATCGATACCTATGTCTACACGGCGGCGCTGCAGCAAGGCCAATTCAGCTACAGCACGGCCATCGGTTTCTTCAAGTCATTTATCGGGCTCGTGCTGGTCGTCTTGGCGAACAAGCTGGCGAAGCGCATGGGCGAAGAGGGCGTTTATTAAAGTAGAGGAGGCTAACCCCATGGTGGAAGACAGAACGGTGAGCGGACGCGTGTTCGCCGCCGTCAACTATACGTTGCTCGCGATCATCGCGCTGGTGACGGTGCTTCCGTTCTTGCACGTCGTAGCCGGCTCTTTCACGACGAGCGCCGAGATGGCGGTCAAGAAGTTTATCTTGTTCCCGACAGTGTGGAGCTTCGACGCCTACAAGTTCATCTTCTCGACGAACACCATCTTCCGGGCGATGGGTGTCTCCATCGGCATTACGGTATTTGGTACGCTGTTCAGCATGCTGCTGACGGCGCTTATGGCCTACGGGCTCTCCAGGCGCGACCTGGACGGACGCAGAGGCATTATGTTCCTCGTCGTATTTACGATGTTGTTTAGCGGCGGGCTTATCCCAACGTTCCTGGTGGTACGCGAGCTCGGCATGATCGACAGCTATTTGGCGTTAGTTGTTCCTACATCGATCAGCGCGTTTAACCTCATTATCATGCGCAATTTCTTCCAGAACATCCCCGAGGGATTGGAAGAATCGGCGAAGATCGATGGCTGCAGCGACTTCGGCATCCTGTTCCGGATCGTGCTCCCGTTGTCCATGCCGGCGATCGCTACATTATCTCTTTTTTACGCAGTAACGTATTGGAACACCTACTTGAGCGCCATCCTGTATCTCAACGATAGTCTGAAATGGCCGATTCAGGTTCTTCTTCGCCAGATTGTCGTGCTTGCCAGCGGCATGGATTACAGCTCCGATCTGGACTCCGCGGTGCCGCCGCCGGATCAGACGATCAAGATGGCCGTCATTGTCGTGGCGACGCTGCCGATTTTGCTCGTATATCCTTTCTTGCAGAAGCATTTCGCCAAGGGCGCCATGCTGGGTTCCATTAAGGGATAACGGTCAGCGAGTTGCGGGAGGGTACCTAGAAATAGGAAGGGAATGCTGCAAGTGAATGATGACGAGTCTTTCGTGTGATGTTCAAGTAGATGCATAGACAAGCTACCGGCAAGCTTCCAGGTAGCTTGTTTTTTTGTTGAAAATCGATTGATTGTCGGGCACAGGGGCATAAGCTATAATATTCGATACTATGATTGCGCTTACAGGAAATGAAGGATCAGGAGAGGATGGTTCTATGTCATTTATGTCCATGAGGCCCTTAAATGTTTTAATTGTCGATGATGAGTTGCCATTAAGACAGGAGCTTCGGATGTTTCCGTGGGAGGATTGCGACGCTGTACTTATTGGGGAAGCTAGCAATGGAGAAGAGGCGTTAAGGATTTGCGAGACTTTTGTCCCGGATGTTGTCATTACAGATATAACAATGCCGGTTATGGATGGAATCATACTTATACGCGAACTAAAAAAGAGATACCCAATTGTACAAATTATTTTGCTGACATGTCATAGTGAATTTCATTATGCACAGGAGGCGCTCCGCATAGGCGCTCTTGAATATATGTTGAAGGCTACTATTGATGAGCAGGAAATGAAACGAGCTTTGGATAAAGTTAGGCAAGCTGTCGCAAAAGAACGAAAGTCTCTGGATAATGAAAAATCCGAGTTAAGACAACTGCAAGCCGCGCTTTTCGAAAAGCTGCTCCAAGGCCATCCATTGCATTACGCAGATTGGAGCGCAATTCGGTTAGATGGCCAGACTACCTATGTGTTGGTTCACTTTATGTTTGATGCGCCGGATTCTGTGTTTTTAGCAGCTCAACCACAAATGGAACAAATGTTTTCTGACATGGAGAGTTCTGATTCAAATTGTATAACATGGTTAACCGTACGCAAGCAAGAGTATTTTGTGATGATGACGTTATCCGGAAAGGAAATTACGCCTCTCTTACCTTCTATTGAGGCACGAGTACAACAACTAGTATCTTTAATGACTGATGGGGCTTCTTTAGTTGATGATAAGCATCGTATTCAAGTTGTTATTAGCGAGTTTTTTGCTTCGAGCGACGAGCTCGTCCAATCGGTCGAAAATACTACGCTGTGGAGAGAAGCATTATTCTACGATCGTGTAGAAGATAACCTTGTCTACTACGGTCATCCGCAGCCATTACAAGCTATGACAGAGATGCATATTAAGGAAATGACCGAGATGCTTAGAAAAGCTGCTTGGAATTCGGAGTCGCTAGTGGAGTGCATGAAGAATGCGTTTTTCGAATGGTGTATGTTTCTGCGGGTTCAACCAGAACAGTTAAAGCAATATTTAATAGGCTGGCTCGTTGAGTGGATCAATCAGCAAGGAGGAGGGGAACTGCTTCTTTTGAATATAACGTCCATGCTGGAAGTCAAAAGCTTATCTCAGCTTATTGACATAGTATGCAGGAGAATCATAGAGATCGAGAATGGGAAAACACATTCGCGTCATGAAATTCGATTAGCGCTTCAGTGGATAAAAGACAATATGAAGCAACCAATATCCCTTCCAATTATTGCCGAGCAGGTTGGTTTAAGTCCGCAATATGTCAGTCGATTGTTTCGCGAAGAAACAGGGACCTCGGTGACGCAATATATTACGCAAATGCGAATGGAGAAGGCTGTAGAGCTTCTTAAACAAACGAATATGAAAGTGTATGAAATCGCTGAAGAGGTTGGCATTCCCAGCTATAGGTACTTTACAGTCATGTTCCGTAATTGGACAGGGGTTTCTCCGACTGACTATAAGCGCAAAGTATAAAGTTCATTCCTAAAAAACAAGTTCGGGGGAGAGAATGATGCTGAGGCTGTTACGCTGGTATGGTAGCTTGGGCTTAGCTACGAAGCAGTTCATTTATATGTTTATTGTGACTTTAACCCTCTTTATGCTGCTGGCATGGAGAAATTTGCATGAATCCGAGAGCTTGCTCCGTAATCAAATGATTAATGACGCCGAGCTGTTGGTGAGTCGAACGAACCAATATATAGATGCCAGTCTGGACAATGTGGAAAACATTTTATTGCTTCTATCAACCCAGTCTGAGTTGCTTGAGGAGAATAACGAAGAAAAAGCTCTTGAGACACTGCGGACCTTTGCTTCTAGAAATAATACAATAGCCAAATCACTATATATGATTAGAACGGATGGCAAGGTATATGCTAGCTCACAGGTTTTTTACGACATAATAGGCAATCCTCATTTGCAGGAGCTTTACGAGCTTGCGTTGCAAAATTATGGCGGAATAAATGTCAGTGAGCCGTATTACTCTCCTTTGTCTGGACACACGCTGGCTTATGTTCTCCCAATATTGGATGCCCAAACAAAATTTAAAGGCGTTGTAGTAGCGGAAGTGGATTTGGAAATGTTATCCATGCAAATTACACCCAAGAACAATCAATCCTATGTGCTGTTTACGAAGGATGGAAATGTTATTAATCGACTGGGAATTAGCGATAAATTGCTGCCCTATCAACATGCGACCTACCCGCCAGTATTACAGTCGGAATTTCAGGAGCAGCTTGTTTCTCTTAAGTTGGGGGTAAGCAGCATCCTGTTGGATGATATGAAGTCATTAGTTGCTGTGAAATCGACCTCGAATCGATTAGGCTGGTCATTAGCGGCTTTTATCGAGGAGGATTATTTCTACAAGGATTTGCAAAGGTTAAATGACAACTACAGAACGGCAAGTTTCATTTGGATTATCATATTGCTGATTAGCGCCTATTTAATGAGCCGTTCCTTTACGATGCCTATTCGCAGATTTGTTGAGAGGATGGATAGGCTCAACGATTTGCAGGTCGTAACGAAGCTGCCGGTAACGAGAAGAGATGAGATTGGAAGGTTAATGCTAAGCTATAATGCCATGCTGGAGAGAATTCAAGTTTTACTTAAAAAAACGAAGTCAGCGGAAGAATCGAAGAAGGGATACGAGCTTAAAATGCTGCGCAGCCAGATCGCTCCTCATTTTCTGTACAATACGCTCGGTTGTATTAGCAGCTTGGCGAAGCAGCAAAGGATCGATGAGGTTCGCGAGACGATTCGATCTTTAATCAAGCTGCTTAGCTTCAGCTTCGATAGGCAATCTGAGTTTGTTCCAATTGAGGAGGAGCTCGAATGTCTACGTATGTATATGTATATTCAACAAATTAGATATGGGGATCAGTATCAATACGAGATTCATTGCGAGGAGAGCCTTTTACAATACCGTATTTTAAAGCTAACGCTTCAACCTTTAGTAGAAAATGCTTTATTCCATGGACTTACGCCGAAAAATGGCGGCCACATTCTAATTAAAGGAAGGCTGGAAAAGGGAGTTGTCAGATTTTATGTTTGTGATAATGGAGTCGGTATTTCGAGTGATGAAGTGAAGAAGCTGTTAGATGATTCAAATGAACATGAACGATCACGATTTAGATTTACAGGGATTGGTCTGCGAAATGTACATGAGAGAATTCAAATTCACTATGGCGAGCAGTATGGCATGCGTATAAGAAGTGTTAAAGGAAAAGGAACCATTATCCGATTAGACATACCGCTGCTAAGTGAGAATGAAGAAAATCTGGGCATTTGGGATTAACTAAATTCAAACATTTTTACTGATTTTATGTATATCGGTGTTCCCTGTAAAAAAACTATACTTAATTCATAAAATGAAAACGCATACATGAAGGAGGGAAGCAATGGAAGCCAAATCCGGTTTTAAACAATCCCCGCGGGCGCAGCTTGTTCCACTAATGAAATTGCAATCCATGATGCGAGTCATCTGGCGTTTCCGGGCATTCTACATCATGTTGCTCCCTGGCGTCATTTACTTTATTATTTTCCGATATCTTCCGATGTATGGCGTCATAATCGCTTTTAAGGACTATGCAATTATGGAAGGAATAACGGGAAGTCCGTGGATAAACCCATGGTACAAACATTTTCAAACTTTTTATCAATCCCCCTATTTCAGTCAATTGTTAAGCAATACTTTATTAATCAGCATTTACAAGCTTGTTTGGGGCACTTTGCCTCCCATAATTATGGCAATCTTATTGAATGAGTGTCGTGTGCGTTGGTTGAAATCAATTGTACAGACATTGACTTACATGCCGCATTTTTTATCATGGGTCATTATTTTCGGAATTTTATTAACGTTGTTTTCGCAAAATGGCGGATTAATCAATCGTTGGATTGTAGAAGCGGGCGGAACCTCTATCCCGTTTTTAACATCAACCGATTACTTCCGAAGTATTCTTGTCGGCTCAGAGGTATGGCAAAATTTGGGTTGGGGGGCGATTATCTATTTGGCGGCAATGTCCGGAATCGACCCTACGCTTTATGAGGCCGCCAAAGTGGATGGCGCAAATCGTCTTCGTATGATCTGGCATATAACGTTGCCTGGAATTCGAAGCATTATCGTTCTTCTCTTTATTCTTAAGCTCGGCCATTTACTTGATGCGGGCTTCGATCAAATTTATATTTTATACAATATTCAAGTGTATCCCGTCGCGGATATTCTCGATACATGGGTGTACCGTACTGGTTTACAGCAATTGAACTTTAGTCTGGCTTCGGCAGTCGGTTTGTTTAAGTCGGTCATTGGATTAGTCCTTGTCGTTATCGCTAATCAGATCGCGAAGAAATGGGGTGAAGCAATTTGGTAAAGAGGCTGGATGACAAGCTTTTTGATTCATTCGTATATCTCATACTCATTATTTGCGGGCTGGCGGCCATTCTACCGATTTTGTATGTCATATCCGTATCGATAACCCCATTTGGCGAAGTGCTTCGCAACGGAGGCTTTATATTATTTCCGAGAGAAATTACATTTACGGCTTATCGAACATTGCTTACAGAATCCAATATTCCGCAAGCTTTCAAAATAACGATATGGATCACTGTAGTAGGGACGGCTGTTAATATCATTTTAACCAGCTTAATGGCCTATCCTTTATCACGAAGAAATTTGCCTGCAAGAAACTTTTTTCTTCTGATGATTGTTTTCACCTTATTATTCAGCGGAGGTATAATCCCCACATACTTGGTAGTCAAATCCGTTGGTTTGTTGGATTCGATTTGGGCCATGATTCTTCCTAATGCGGTGTGGAGCTTTAATGTGCTTATTATGAAAAGCTTTTTTGAGGGATTACCCGAGGAACTGTTCGAATCCGCAAGAATGGATGGAGCCAAGGAGTTTCGTATTCTGATTCAGATTGTGACGCCGCTATCTATACCGGTATTGCTAACTGTAGGCCTGTTCTATTTAGTCGGGCATTGGAATGAATTTTTCCAAGCTATCTTCTACGTGACGGATCGTACGTTGTTCCCGCTGCAGGTTATCGTTAGAGAATTATTAATGCAAAGCCAACAGCCGCTTGAGAACGCAGAGAATATGATGCCGACGCAGACCATGCAGATGGCTGCGGTAATGATTGCAAGCGTGCCCGTTATTGTCATATATCCTTTCCTCCAGAAGCACTTTACAAAAGGAATGCTGCTCGGATCTATCAAAGGTTGATTTAGGCTGCATAGATAACTGGCCAGCTATGCGCGCCTATTCAATATACACATTAAAGATAGGGGATATGAAAATGAGAAAAGGTTTATCCATTCTTTTATCCATAACACTTCTAATTGTGATGCTCGCTGCGTGCTCGGGAGGGAGTAATTCGAACAAGAATACAGGAACCGCGCCTACAAATACGGAGAAGCCTAGTGCTCCAGCCTCAGCAGCGCCAACTGAAGCAAGCAATAAAACGATCAAGCTTGAAATTATCGAAACCGGAAATAATCTGCCGGCCCCGGACAAAGACAGTATCAAACAAGAACTGGACAAAGCATTAAATATCGATTTGAATTTAACGGTATATCCTTCAGGAGACGATTATACGAATCAATTAAACGTTCGTATGGCGTCGGGTAATTTTCCGGATTTGTTTATGTTGAGCCGTCAACAGCTGCTTCAATTCTCGAAACAAGGACTCCTGCTTGATTTGACGCCATACATGGATCAGTTAAAGAAAACAATTGATTTCATTGGAGAAGAAACGGTTAAGAAGGGAATGGTTGACGGGAAAGTATATGCTATCTCGAAATCGCCCCAAATCCCTTACAACACCTATTGGATTCGCAAGGATTGGTTGGATACATTAAAATTAGAAGTTCCAACAACGATTGAAGAGCTGGCAAAAGTTGCGGAAGCATTTACTAAAAATGATCCTGACGGCAATAGTAAACAAGACACTTTCGGTCTAACCGGAGGGAAATTAAGCGCCTTTGCACCCGTGTTCGGAGCATTCGGCGTTGGATCCCCAGGAAACTTTTATGTTAAGGATGGATCAGTATTAAATGCTTTGTACGATCCGGCAATGAAAGATGCTTTGGCGTTTATCAAACAAATGATCTCTTCTGGATCTGTTGACCCTGAACTATTGGCTAACACCGGATTGCAGCATCAGGAGAAATCCATTAAAGGCCAAGCCGGCATCGTACACATCGATTGGCCTAATATGACAAAGGAACAATTCGTAGAGCAAATTAAGACTGTAAATCCAAATGCCGAGTGGCTGCAAATAGAAGCACCGGTTGGACCTGGAGGACAAAACGACTCTTCATGGGATATAGGGGCCACTGCGGGTAGATTTGCTATTCCGAAAGCGATCGAGAAGGACCCTGAGAAGCTGCAGCGAGTTTTTGATCTGTTGAACTATATTTCGGATCCTGACGGAGGATCGCTTCTTGTCCAATTCGGGGTGAAAGACACTCATTTCACATTAGAAGACGGCACGCTGAAAATGACGGATAAAGCGGGCGAGGTAGGACACTCTTGGCTCTACCAATTTACTGGAAGGCCGGAGATGGAATATTTGCAAGCGAAGTTCGCGCTTCAGTCGGAATCGATAAAATTTGCCAATGACCAGAAGCGTATTGAGGCGTTAAACGGGTTTATTGATATTCCTGAAGGTTTTAACGCGGCAGATGCCGATCGATTTATCGAAGAAGAAATCGCAAAATTTGTTTATGACAAGCGTCCTCTAACAGAGTATGAAGATTTCCTCAAAACATTAGAGACATCGATGAATTATACATTGTTATTAGATAGCGCTAAAGCGCAACTCAATCAGCTAGGCTACGGCAGCTAACGAATTGAACTAGAAAGACAAGCGGAGGTATTCATATTCTGCTTGTCTTCTTCTAATTCTAAGAATTTAGTTTGACTATACTTGATAAGTTTTACGGTAAGCCGAGGGGTTAATGGCAAATTGTTTCTTAAAGCTTTTGCTCAAATGATGCTCGTCGGCGAAGCCGCAATGCTCCGAGATTTGTTCAAGAGTGAGCGACGAATTAATCAGTAGTTTCTTCACTTTATCCATCCTAAGATTCGTTGCGTAGGCATTAGGCGAAATTCGAAATTCCTGCTTGAATAGCCTTGTTAACTGTACCTGACTAATTCCTATTTCATATGCAATTGATTTTAACGATACACCGAATTCGGCATTCTGCTTAATCTTATGGACTACAAGCTGGAGAAGCGGGTCCTCGGTAAACAGTTGATTTAAGTTTTGATCGTATAGCTCTATTTGCAACGTATAAAGTAAATCTCGCAGCAAATGTTTTTTATAAGGAAGAACTACATTCGAATTTAAGTAACCAGCTTCGCGTAATTGTGCAATTGTGGATACTAATCTTTTATTATTCATTAGGCGGAGCTTACCTGTATAAGGAAATGCGAGAGGGTCTAAATCCACCTCATAAGCAGCAGTAAGCCAATGAAAACCGATTAGATGAAAAGAGAGTCCATCAGTAGCGCGATAGAAGGTTAAGCCAGGGGGACAGAGCACCATATCGCCTTGAACGGCATTGCCGCTTTGCTCTCCCAGCCTATATTCAAAGCCGCCGGACTCGACAATAAATAAGGCCCAATGATCATAAGTATCATGTGTTTTTTGAAATTGCACAGCATCTTTAATATACACATGATAAATTAAATTCGGCTCTTGAAACTGATCGCGCTCCACCATTGGCTGGCCCCCTTGAGCATTGAAATTATATACAAGAAAATTATTTATTTTATCCATTATAACAGGAAATACAATCAAATATAATGAAACTAATTACAAGTGGGAGGCGAGGAAATGAGTATCAAACAGCTTGACATCAAAGGGTTAATGAATCAATTTAACGAGAAGGGTTATTTGGTTATACCAAGCGTTCTGTCACAGGAGAAGGTTGCTCGCTTGAATTCCGTCATCGATACAATCATCGAGAATGAGCCGGAGTCGCTAGCTTATAATATTTATAATAGCGTCGAGCTTCATCCAGAAATAGCTTCGTTAATCGATGAGCCAACCATTCTCCCCTTGATTGTTAATTTGCTAGGCTATAATATCCAACTTCATATATCACATCTGACAATTCGAAAACCAAATCCAAATGACGTGCAAACAACATCCCAGAGCTTTATCGACTGGCATCAGGACGGACCCAATCCAAAGTTTCCGGTTATAGAAAGGCTGACCGCGACTTACTACATCAAAGCCTGCTATATATTGAGTGATATGTCGGAGCCTAATCGAGGCAATACAAAAGTAATTCCGGGCAGCCATAAAAAGCCGTATGACCCCAATCACAGGGATGTGCGTCAACAGCTGGACGGTGAGGAGCAAGTATGCGGAAAACCGGGAGATGTGTTTATATTTGCCCAAAATTTATGGCATGCGGGTTCGCCCAACACATCGGAATATACGAGAAGACAGCTGTTCTTAGGCTACAGCCCAATATGGATGAGACCTATAGACTATCATGTTGCTTCAGAGGAGCTTCTTAAGGATGCTGATCCTATTCGCCGCCAGTTGCTTGGTCAAATAAGTGATAATAAATTTAAATACTACGTTCCCGAGGAATCCATGGTACCACTCAAGTCATTCATGCTTAACTGAATGTAAAATGGCCCTCCCTGGATTCCAGGCGAGGGCCATTGTATTAGGCGTGCGGATTGAGCCGTTAACCTTCTACGGTCAGACCGGTCAACGTATTGTTAAGCTCATTCAAGCGTTGATGCTTATGATGGATGATGTTGTCCGTATAACGAGTGGTCGGGACGAACAGCAAGGTGTCCTTGCCGATGGCGGACATGCCGTTTCTCTGCATATGCAGGACGGTTCCTTGTTTGTTGACGGCGATGACGGTTTTATCAGGGGACAGGGCGTTGGCAGTTGTTTGGGCATGCCATCCGTCTTGCGCGGCCGGCAAGCGAGTCGGTTTTTTGCTCATTTCTGTAACCCCCCTATAAGAGAATTCAATAATTCGATGATCATTCCGTTAGCGTGTGTGTTCAGTATACCATTAATGATATCATCCGTGTAGTCGGCGTACAGCTGCGAGCTCCAGGCGGTATCCTCCGGGAAATGGTACGAGATCACGTATTCCCCCAGCTTGTAAGTCAGATAGAATAGCCGCCTCGACTCCCAATAAAACAACCCCGGTACACCGTCCTGCAGGTTATTGTACGTATAGGATACAAATGAGCTGGGGTCGCCTACCTCGAAGTCGTAATTCCCGTTCGTGTCTCCTGCGTAGTACTGCACCGTCAGCGAGTTCCCTTCGTGATGAAACAAGCAGATGGCGGAGCAGGCTTTGACGCTCCCGATGCTTCCGTTAACCGGGCCGGCCGTAATCTCCGAGCGTGTAAGCATGCGGATGGAACGGTTTAGCAGCCGGCGCCCTTCCAGCAATTCGCTGATTCGGACATGGTCCGATACGACTTGTTTCGCGAACGAAGTGAAATCCCCGAAGGCGAGGGCGAGCTGGGAGCTTTCCTCGTACAACGATCTTTTCGGAAGAAGCTGAAGTCCTTGCTGGAGCAGATCGCTTAGATAGGATGCCCATGGAACCGTATGTCCCCACGAGAGCTTCTCGACATAATGGCCTTTGACCATGACGATATCATGCAGCAGCACCCAGACATAGGTATCGATTTGATGTTTGGACGGGATGCCGGACGCCGGATTTTTCTCCGACTCCATCTCCAGGAAATCCACGACCTCGTTATTGTGCGGCATTCTACCCTGGGAAAGTTTAAACTCTTCGATGTATTTGGCGATGATCCATCTGAATTTGAAGTAGGCATCCATGATCGTGCTTTCGCAATAAAGCATCATCATCTTGCTGTCGGAGACGGCTCGCAAATATTCCAGATGGGTAACCGTATAACCGTTCGACGTCATGGAGCCGCCCTTGGTATGGATAAACAGGCAGTACAAGTCGCATTCGCTGACCTTTTTCAAGCAATGATCAACGCCTGTCTGGAAATTCGGCCATGGGCCGAAGTTCTTTTCGAACATCTGAGGATCGTGTCCCAATCTCGACAATTCCTCAAATGCACCTATCCGAAGATGCGTGATGGCATCTTGAGCAACAGAGCTAATGAAAATTTTGGATGATGTGGGCACGAATTGGTTCTCCTTGTTAAAAAAAGTAGTTTGTCCCATCATATCATAGATTGAGCGCGGGAAAAACGAGAATAGACGCTTGAAATCCGCATCTAATTCCTGAAACTATTGGAATTTCGGCTCCGTAATAATAAACTTGATTTAAAGTAACGTCTTCAAGATTGGAGGGCCGCGGGTGAATGTGATCAAACTGAATTGTCCGAATTGCAACGGGAAGATCGAATATAAGGAAGGGCAGATCTATAAATGCCTATTTTGCGATGCGGAGTTATTGTTGAAGGAAAACAACGTGTACTATGTGGACCAAACGATTAATCATTATTACGGGACGGCTCCTTCCTCCGGAGCTGCCCGCCCCGGCACGAATCTAAGGAAGCTATGGATCATGCCCATTATGCTCATCGGGTTAATAGCCGGCTATTTTTTCTTGAACGGCAATCCGGCGGAGCAAAGCGGCGCAACAACATCCACGGTCCGAACCATGCCGGAAAGCGAAGTGCTTCTTTTCTTTTTGAGGGATGTGTTTGATAAAGGCGATGCGATGCCTACGGAGGAAGAAATCGCGAAGATCCGTTATTTGTCGGTTCGCCATGATGAAGAAGACCGGTGGCGGTTCACCTATAGCATGGACGATCCGTTCACCAACGGGCAGGCTGAATTCATCGACTACGCGATTCACGACAAGCTATTGAATACGCAAAGGATCGAGCAAAAGGACTTCGAGGCTTTTAGCGGACTAGCCGAGTTGAATCTGATGAACGAGTACGAGGTTTCGCAAGGAACGGATGTAGGTTTCCGCCATCTGCAAGGAATAAAGGCATATGCCGGCGGCTTTAATGAATCCTTTCGGCGAATCGCGAACTACTTTGGCGATAACTCCCAAATCGTAAAACTCTCGACGCAAATTCGAAGCAACGAAGAATTGGCCCTATTATTAAAGTTTCCGAAGCTGCAAACGCTCGAAATTTCTTACGTCGACGAAACCGTTACGGATTTCCACTTGCTGAATCAGCTTCCGTTGCAATCCTTATCTTTGACGGCGGTCGATCATTTGGGATGGTTGTCCTCGCTGACCGGTTTGAAATCCTTGTCCGTAAACTATAGCAAGGAGACGGATTTCAGCGCGTTGTATTCGCTGAGTCAATTGCAGGAACTAAAGCTGTCGATGGTGGAAAATTTAAAAACGATCGATTTTATGCAAAACATGCCTAACTTGCAATCGCTTGATCTTGATTATGTTCCTATCACGAATTTAGAACGCCTTAGGGATAAAACGTCATTGACGAGCCTGCGATTAACGTCTCCGCACAAGCTGGAGTCGGTTGAAGCCGTTAATAGTTTGACTTCGCTGACCGAGCTGTCCTTAACGGGTTATCACGGCGCGAAATCGCCGATCTCTTTGCCGAATTTGAAGAAGGCCGAACTGCAAAGCAAGCTCCTATTGGAATTAACCGCGCCTGTTTTGCAATCGTTAACGGTTGATCTATTCAGCGAAGACCTGGATGGAGCGGATTTGGCGAAATACCCGCGTTTGGAACAGCTTTCGTTAAAGGAGAGCGGGAATTTCACAGGTATTCCATCGTTAAATCGACTGACGGATCTGCGCACGTTGCATTTCAACGAGACCTATTTCTTTGAGGAAACAAGCGCGTTATTCCAATTGCAGCATGTAAAGGCGATTACCTGCACGGAATGCAGTTTTCAATTCGATGATCAGGAATCCTTTGCCAATAACACGCTAGAGCATTTAACGTTGAATCAGCCGTCCTTTCGCATAGGCAATGGCGACTGGTTGAACGATGCGGAGAACGTGATGCATTATTTCGCGGATATGGCGGCTTTGCGATCCTTTACCATGCAGGACGATTCCATTCAAACGCTGGATTTCATGAAGGACTGGGAACGAATAGAGGTGCTTCATTTGGAGAATAACGCCATCTCCAATGTAGAGCCTCTAGCGCATCTGCCCCATCTGCAGAAAGTATATCTTTTGGGCAATCAAGCGCAGAACAAGTCGGTTCTGGATAAAGGAATCCTGATTTATTAATGTTGATGAAGCAGACTGCCGAAATTTTGTTGCCATTCCATAATCGTCACGTATGATTATCGGCAGAGATGCTTTAGAATGGAATTAACGAATACGGAAGGGAGGGAATGCGAAGATGTTGGAACTGGAGCTGCACGATTGGCTGCCGTATTTATTTTCGATCAGCTTGTTATGCACGATCGCTTATTCGTACAGCATCCATCTGCGGGAAGCAAGCGCGGAATACGCGAAGGGCACCGCAAAGATGCAAATATGGATCATCGCCCTGCCGCAGCTGGCGACCTTTGTCATGGCGGTCGGCCTTTGGCTGATCCGCTATGTGAAGCGAAAGTCGGCGCCGGATGATGACGATTCGGCCTGCACGTCCTCGTTGGAGACGCAACCACACAACCAACGAGGAGGCTATATATGCCAAGTAATCAATCAACCGGATCAACCGCCGCATTCCCGTCCCGTTCCAAGACGATACGAATTATCGGTATAACGCTGCTGCTCGTGAGCCTGTTCGCCCTTACCGGCTGCGGCAATACGACGGGCGAAATTAACGGAGACACGCCTGGCGTGTTTAACCACTACGTCATTTATCCGCTGTCTGAGTTCATCGTTTGGATGGCTGGCCTGTTCCAGGACAGTTACGGGCTGGCGATCATGGCGATCACGATCATAATCCGTCTTGTCTTGTTCCCGCTCATGCTTCGCCAGTATAAGTCGCAGATGACGATGAAGGGCAAGATGGCGGCGCTTCAGCCGGAGCTGAAAGAGCTCGAAGCCAAATACAAGGACAAGAAGGACGCAGACAGCCTGGCGAAGAAGCAGCAAGAGATGATGGCGCTGTATCAAAAGCATAACGTGAATCCGCTCGCGATCGGCTGCCTGCCCATGCTGATCCAGATGCCGATTCTGATGGGGCTGTACTCCGCGATACGGATGACGCCGGAGCTGTCCACCCATTCCTTCTTGTGGTTCAAGCTCGGCGAACCGGATATGCTTCTGCCGATCATCGCCGCCATCGTCTATTTCATACAATTCAAGGTCACCCAGGCCGGCAATACGAATGATCAGGCCAAACAGCTGGCCTTCCTGGGTTATCTCTCGCCGATTATGATGGGGGCGTTCGCGATGTTCGCGCCGGCGGCGATCTCGCTGTACTGGGTCACGGGCGGCTTGTTTATGATCGCCCAGTCCTTTCTGTTGGGCAAGCTGTTTAAGCCGGAGACGAAGGTCGGCCCGGATGGACCGGGCAACTCGGGCAACCCTGGCAACCCTGGCAACGGCAAAGGTGCTACGAAAAAGAAAGGCGTTGCGGCGGAAAGCGGCAAGGCCTGATAGGCGGAAGTGAAGGGATGGAGCAAAATGGGGATATATGCCTAAAGTCCCACATAATTTCACCCCGAATTGCGTATAAATAACTTGTCCGGTTGTATAAAGCCTGCTAATCCTGCTCCCGAGGTTCAAGTCATTACGGAGTCGGGGCCGGGGCCGAATCGTTTGCCTTTTATGGGCGAACATGGTACAATAATCGATATTTGAAAATGCTAGGCATGACCTTTCCACAAACGAGGCCGGCCTTATAGACGAAAACTGCCCTACCCGCAAAAGTGGGGGCAGTTTTCCGTTTTTTGGCGGTGTTGCTCGTCCGGACCGGGCATGAGTCAATGCGAAAGCGCGAAGGAGGCTTGGCCATGTATAATCGTAAAAAACCGCTAGAAGAAATCCCGCAGGAAAACACGAAAATATGGGCATGCGAGACGGAAGGCTGCAACAGCTGGATGAGAGACAACTTTTCGTTCGATCGTACTCCGACTTGCCTGATGTGTAACGCGCCGATGGTCAGCAGCGAAAGAATGCTGCCTGCGATCGTCAATTCGACGGCAGTTGTGTCCGAGATGAAAGGCTAGCAAGCATTGGTTCGGCGAAGAATGCATTAGCAACGTAAGCAGGAACAACCCCGGAACGCGGCGATGCCGACGGCCCGGGGTTGTTGTCGTATAGGCGGTTTAGCGGCTATGGTCGGTTGCTGGCCGCGTATCGCATGACGGACTGCGCTTGCGCGGATGGGTAATGGCCCCGGCATGAAAGGCCTCAGATGCGTAGTCGGAGTGGCCCAGCAGCATCGGACAGGCCTTAGATGCGCAGGCGGAGTACCCACGGTATTGGCCAGGACTTGTCGTCATTCGTGCCGTCGCTCCTACCGCCCGCCGTAGTGCTGCTTGCGATAGTCGCCGGGCGTGCAGCCGGTCCACTTCTTGAACACCTTGCTGAAGTACTTCTCGTCCTGAAAGCCGACCTGCTCCGCGATTTGCGATATTCGCAGACTGGCATTGCCGAGCAGCTCCTTGGCCCGCTTCATCCGGATGCCCGCGATATAATCGGAGACGTTCTCGTTCATCTCTTGCTTGAACTTGCGGGAGATATACTCGCGGCTAAGGAAGAAGCGGCTAGCGACGTCCTGCAGCGTAATATCCTCATGGGCATGCTGCTCCAGAAACAACGCGATCTCGTGGATGATCCCCTTCTCCTTGTCGGCCGACGAGAGCAGCTTGGAGATCGTCTCCATCTCCTCGGTCACTGCTTCCTTCCAGGCCTCGTAGTGAAAACCTCCCGAAGGATGAAGCGGAAGCGGTCTCGTCGTCGAGAGGCCGTTATCTCTGCTCTTAGTCTCGTCTTCCTTTCCATGAAGCAGCTTCTCCTCCGAGGTAGCCGGCTTCTCCGCCAGCACGGTGTCGCCACCATCGGATTCCCCCAGCCAGATTGCCTTCGTCCGCTCGAAGTGTTCACGCCAGTCCAGCAAACCCTCGAAGGACAGATAACCGCTCCCCTCGATGACCGAGAACCATGCGTCGAGCGCCCGCCGCAGCTGGTCCCTGTTGCCGCTTTGGACCGCGAAACGGAGCTGCTCCTCATGATCGTGGAAGGAGAGCAAGGTTGCGCCGCGCTTACTCCCGGTATCGTCGAAGGAGACGACATGATCGCTGCTCCGGCTCAGGACATTGCGGCGCAGCAGGGCTAGTCTCGCTTGCCGGTAGGAGGTCAGCGCTTCCGAAGGGAACGCCGCAGGCTGCCCCAGCCCGAAGTCGAAGGACGCCTTCATAGCCAGCCGCATAGCTTCTCGAATGTCCCCAAGCAAGACCGCCGCCCCGGCGCATTCGCCCCAGAAGAGCAAGACCAGCTCCTGCTCCTTGCCCCAGTACCGGAAGGCATAACCAGCCTCCCTCTCCAGAAGGATCTCGTTGCAAATATTCGTTAGCGCAAAAAACATCAGCTCCTGATCGCCGGGGAACTTCTCGCGTATGCCGGGCGCGGACAGCGATAGGCTGGCCACGGCCGCACGAACAAGCGGGACCGGCGCCGCCAGACGCAGCTCTCGAAGCACCGCGGGGGGCCAGCCTCCCTGGGCTCCGGGCTCGCTGAGCACCGAAGAGAAGTACTGCTCCAGATAAACGGGCTTGAGTTGGTTAAGCTCTATATGGACGGCCCGGCTCATCGCCCGCTCCCGCTCCTCGGCGCGCCAAGCCTCGATGGCCTTGGCAATCGCTCCGTTTAGCTGCTCGGGATCGATCGGCTTTAGAATATAGTCCACGCTGCCGGATTTGACGGCTCCCCGAACGAGTTGGAAGTCATCGTGGCCGCTGATGACGATCGTCTTGCTGCCGGGATGATGGCTGGCGACCCAGGAGAGCAGCGTCGAGCCGTCCATGCCCGGCATCATCATGTCGGTAAAGACCAGTTCCGGCTGCAGGCTTCCGATCAGCTCACTCGCTTCGATGCCGTCGCGCGCTTCGTAAATGTCTTCGATGCCGTACGAATTCCAATCGACGAGCAGCTTGATCGCTTCGCGTACATGTTTCTCGTCGTCGACGATGAGAGCTTTCATGCTTCGTGGCCTCCTTCAAGCGGAATTTGGATGGTGATGGACAGGCCGTGCGGCTGGGCGTGGGAGAGCGTCATCGTCGATTCGGGATGGGATTGCAGCCGCAGCCGCGCCATAATATTGCGAAGCCCGATGCCGCTGTCTCCATCCTCGCCCTTCCGATGGCTTGCGGCTTGCAGGCCAGCCATCGAAAGCTCATGTTGCAGCTCTCGCAGCCGGTCCTCGTCCATGCCGCCGCCGTTATCGCTTACGGTGAGGACAAGCCGCTTTGGCTCGTTCAGCAAGGAGCTTGAGACCAACAGCCGCGACGGTTCTTCGAACGAATGCTGAAAGCCATGCTTAAAGAAATTTTCGAGTAGAGGCTGGAGAATCATTTTCGGCACATGGATGTCACGACTGGCTTCGTCGATTCGCAGTTCTATCTCCAGAGTCGTATCAAAGCGTTGCTTTTGAAGCTCGAGATAAGCGGCGGCGTAATCAAGCTCGCTCCTGAGCTCTACCGAGTCGTCCATGTTGTTCATCTGGTAGCGCATCAGCTTGCCGAGCGACGTAATAAGCGAATAAGCCTTCGTGTCGCCGTTCTGGAGCGATACGGTCCCGATGGATTGCAAAGCGTTGTACAGGAAGTGGGGATTGACCTGCGCCTGCAGCGCCTTGAGCTCGTTCGTCTTGCTGGCGATCTCCAGGCGGTATTCCGTCATGATGAGGTGATTGATCTTGCCCATCATGGAGCGGAACCGCTTGGCAAGCAGACCGATCTCGTCATTTGTCTCGATATCGATGGAGACGTTTAGATTGCCCGTTTCGATCTTGTTTACATAGCCGATCAGCCGCAGCAACGGCTTGGTAAACCGGATGGAGATGATCAGCGTCGCGATGACGACGATGCCGAGGAATGCGGCGCCAACGGCGGTATTTAGCTTGGCGATGCTGTTCGCGGTGCCGTAGAGATGCTGGTAAGGCGTTTGCTTGATAAGGTACCAGTCCATAAAAGGCGTCACGATCCGATCATAGAAGACGATGCCGTCGAAGCCGTCTTGCTTCCATTCGAAGTGGCCGGTATCCGCTCCGGACAACAAGATGGTGTCCATGAGCGCCGTTCCGGGTCCTGCCGGCTCTTTCTCCTTGTTATCGGCGGTCTTCTCCGACTCTTCTTGAACGCCGATGCTTGTCCCTTTGTCCCCGATGGGGGAGGACAATACGAGCTTGCCCTCGCTGTCCGCGATGTAGAATGCCTCCTTGCCGGCATCGTACAGCTGCGCATTAAGCGAAGCCAGGACGCTGAGCCTCACATCGATGGACAGCTCCGCGAGCAGCTCATCGCTTGGCGCGCGAATAATGGGGCGGTGGAGCGTGAACACGGGCTCGTCGTCCGGCGAAGACTTTAGGTCCAAGCCGTAATTATGGCTGGCATGCGCCGGCTCGATATACGCCTTGGTCGTCTCGATGTCGAGCGGCTCGGGATGCCGGCCAACCTTAAGATCGTCAGCCCAGAGCAGATAGGTCGTATTCTGCTTGACCACGTACAGCCGCACTTTATGGAATTCGCTCACGCTCTGAAAAATATTGTAGAGATGATCCTTCAGCAGATTGCGATTTCGGATGACGTCGGTGAGATCATTAGGGAACACCTCGTCCTCCATGCCGTGCTCCAGAATGTAGTACAGCGATTGCGGCACGTTCATGGCGTTGTATACGGCGAGGGACTTCTGGTTAATATTGCTCATATAGTTCAGCGTATTCGTCTTGCCGAGAGAAAGCAGCCTGTTGTTATTCGAGATGGCTTCCCGAGTGACGGATTCCGTAGTTGCCTTGTAAGAGATGAACATAGATGTGGCAATGGGCAGAATCGTCACGATCAGCAGCAGCGCCATCAACTTCTGGCGAATCGTATGGAAGGGCTTTCTTAACATTGCGCAGCTCACCTCGTTTCGGGCATGATGGTCGGGGACCGCCATAACTTTTGCCTGAATAAACAGTAACCGAATGAACGTATTCCGGTCAATATATTCCACCCTTCTCATCATCATTGCCCGTCTCCGGGTGCCGCTTTAAGTTCTATACTAAGAGCACACAACGAAAGAAGGGACGATGACCTATGGCATCTGGCAAAACTATCGGCAAGCCGGCCGCGAAGCGCGCGAACTGGAGCGAGTGGCTGCAGCAGACCGTATTCGTCGGACCGGGACTGATCGCATTTATCATCATCGTGCTGATCCCGTTCGGCATGGGATTCTATTATACGTTCACGGAGTGGAACGGCCTTGATCTTGGCAATGCCAAGTGGACGGGCATGACCAATATAACGCGTATCCTGACCGATGATCCAAGATTCTGGCAAGCCTTCTGGTTTACGGCGAAGTTCACGCTGGCGGCCGTCACGGTGACGAATGCGCTGGCATTCCTGCTGTCGCTGCTGCTAACGCAGAATCTTAGGAGCAAAGGCGTGCTGCGCACGATCTTCTTCCTGCCCAACGTGATCGGCGGTTTGCTGCTGGGCTACATCTGGTATTTCATCTTCGTCCGCGGCTTCGGCGCGATCGGAGAGGCTACGGGCATCGGCTTCTTCAAGCTTCAATGGCTGGGGACGCCGGAGACGGCATTTTGGGGCATAGTCATCGTCTTCGTATGGCAGACGGCTGGCTATATGATGATCATTTACATTGCGGCGATTATCGGCGTTCCCAAGGACCTTATGGAGGCGGCACGCATCGACGGGGCCAACCGCTGGCAAATTCTGCGCTCCATTCTGGTTCCGCTCATCATGCCAGCGATTACAATCTGTTTATTTCTGACGACGTCCAATGCGTTTAAAATGTTTGACCTTAACCTCTCATTGACCGGCGGAGGTCCCGGCAACTCCTCGGAATCGATCGCGCTGAACATCTATCGCGAGGCGCTGGTGAACAATCGTTACGGCTTGGGGACGGCGAAGGCGATGCTCTTCTTCTTCTGCGTCGCGCTCATCACGATTACGCAGGTCTGGTTCACCAAGAAACGGGAGGTGGAAGCCTGATGGAGACGAGATCGAGATACACTTCCGCCACGTTGCTGCTAGAGATTGCCGGCGTGTTGGCAGCGCTGCTCTTTCTGGGGCCGTTCTACTTCCTGATCGTCAATTCGTTCAAGAAACTCAAGGACATTTTGCTTAATGCGGCTTCGCTGCCCGAGACTTGGGCCATCACGAATTTCAAAAAAGCGTGGGTCGCCATCGATTTCCCCGTCGTCTTTATGAACTCGGTTATTATTACGTCTATCAGCGTTCTGGCGCTGGTCGTGATCAGCTCTATGATGGCCTATCGTCTCGTACGCAGGCCGACAATGTTCAACAAGCTGTTGCTGACGGTGCTGGTCGCCGCCATGATCATTCCGTTCCAGTCGGTCATGCTGCCGCTGATGCGAATCACGTCGCTGTTCGAACTTCGCGGCGAGCTGTACGGCATCGTGCTCTGTTATATGGGCTTCGGGATCTCCTTGTCGATGTTCCTTTATCACGGCTTCATCAAGTCCGTGCCGCTTGAGATCGAGGAGGCCGCGGTCGTCGACGGCTGCTCGCCCTACGGCGTATTCTGGCGGATTGTATTCCCGCTGCTGAAGCCGATCACGGTCACGGTCATGATTCTGAACGTGCTGTGGATCTGGAACGACTACCTGCTGCCGGTGCTCGTCATTAACGACGCGATGACCACCATCCCGCTTGCGGTGCAGAAATTTTTCGGCCAATATTTACGAAAGTGGGATCTGGCCATGGCTGCGCTCACGCTGAGCACGATTCCGGTCGTTATATTCTTCCTCCTGCTGCAGAAGCATATTATCGAAGGCATTACGGCAGGCTCCGTAAAAGGGTAACGGGTAACTAATCAAAGTTTTCCGCCCGAAGTAATCAAGATTTTACCCCTAACCGTTCAATTTTGTCGGTGTCTGGCGAGGAACGGAGAGGCTTATAATGACGATGTAAGTAGATCGCGAAGCAACTGGACAATAGGGTATGAGGTCACGCACATTTATTTCATGGGAGGTCATGAAGATGAAGAAAAAGATGACGATGGCGTTGGCTTCGGCAGCGCTCCTGGTGGGACTCGCAAGCGGTTGCGGCAACAACAATGCCGGCGGCGCGAACGCCGGAACCAATACGAATGCGGGCGAGGGCGCGGCTACCGAGGCGCCGAAGAAAGACGTCACGATCAAGATCTTCCAATTTAAAGTCGAAATCGCCGAAGCGCTGGAGAAGCTGGCGGCGGAGTACGAGAAGGAGACCGGCGTAAAGGTAGACGTGGAGACGCATGGCGGAGGCGAGGATTACAGCGCGCTTCTCAAGGCGGAGCTGGCGGCCGGCGAGGAACCGGAAATTTTCAATTCCAGCGGCTGGGCGGGCTTCGATCCTTACGTGGATCGCGCTGCGGATCTGAGCGGCGAGGCGTGGGCGAAGGATCTCGTGGAAGCGTCGAAGGCGCAAATTTCGCGCGACGGCAAGCTGCTCGGCATGCCGATGAACCTGGAAGCTTACGGCTTCACGTATAATAAGGATTTGTTCGAGCAGGCGGGTATTTCGGATTTGCCTAAGACCGTAGACGAGTTGTCCGCTGCGGTAGAGAAGCTTAAGTCGGCGGGCATTACGCCGTTCGCGCTTACGTCCGAGTGGTGGTCGATGGGCATTCACACACTGAACATGGCGCTGGCGAACCATGAAGATCCGGCGGCGTTCATCTCCGACGTAAAGGAAGGCAAAGCGACGCTGAAGGATGATCCGACCATGAAAGAATGGATCAAGCTTGTCGACATTATGTTTGCGAACGGCCAGGCCAATGCGCTGACGACGGACTACAACACGCAGGTTGCCGAATTTGCAACCGGCAAATACGCCATTATCCAGCATGGCAACTGGATTCAAGGCATGATCGACGAAGTGGACCCGGATCTTAATCTCGGCATGATGCCGGTGCCGCTGCTGGGCGACACGGCAAATGTATTTACGGGCGTGCCGAACAACTGGATCGTCAACAGCAAGTCCGACCAGGCCGAGGAAGCCAAAGCGTTTCTGAACTGGATGGTGACCTCAGAGACGGGCAAACGTTACATCTCCACCGACTTTAAATTCGTGCCGGCATTGACGTCCATCGAGGCGAACGCGGAAGCCATCGGCGATATCGCGGGCGACTTCGCGGCCTTCTCGCAGGAGCATCCCGATCGGGTTCTGGGCTGGCACTGGGATCATCTGCCGGACGGCATCACGCAGCAATGGGGCGCGGCGATGCAGGAGTACCTCGGCGGTCAAATCTCGGCCGACGACCTGCTCGGCAAGCTGGATAAAGCGGTGCAGGATATTGTGAAGAAGTAAGCAACGGCAATTGGCAATCCGCAATCGGGATATCCCGGCAACGAAGTATGGGCTTAGGCCAGTGCTTCGGGGCCGGGTTTTTATTGGTTTGCTGGAAGACGGTTTTTGGAGGAAGGCTTGGGTTGCTAATAAAGGATAGCTTGGTTTGAATAATGGATGGCTTGCTTATAAAGGATGGCTGGGTAGGGCAGGCTATACGCATAATTTTGCGATGAGGGAGCTTTGATGACCCCTTTGATGAATCTGTATTGAAGGAGCTTGGTGAAGCAGTTTTGGTGAATCTGTAATGAAGGAGCCTTGGTGAATCTGCATGAGGGAGTTGATGCCGGTATGGCGGAGGAAAATGAACGTGCGCATGGGCGACGGAAATCCGGGATAGACGGGAAAGGACAGGATCGGTTTGGCCCGCATGGTGTCGGTCACAATGGACTCGTGACAGAGCGGGATATTGACGCGGAATTCGGTTTGTTTCAGGATGAGGTTCCACTGCCGAAGCATCGAAAGCAGTCGCGAGAAGAAATGTGATGGGGAATAAGCTCGAATGAGTTGGACTATCTGCCAAGAAGCTGGTATACTTGCCGCAGTTGCACTAGAATAAAGCGATTTCAACTTTCTAGTGTGATTAGAATCTAGAACATTCGTTGGCAGGAGTGTTGCATTCCATGAAATACAATTTTATTCGTCCAATTCTTTTGATTGCGACAGCTCTTCTCGTGAAGAGTCTGGTTACCAATCTGTGCATGGTTTTCGGGATGCAGCCGGAGTCGGCAGAGAGTATCGGTTTTATTGCCATGATTGTAGCCGCACTCATTGTCTACACAAGAATTGCCAAGAAGCGGCGCCAATAACGCCCGATACACCGACCTTGCGCTTACTGCCGAGATCGGTGTTTTTCTTTGAAATATAGGAAAGTATATGATTTCGCCATACTATCTCTATATTTCTCGGAATGAAACGCGCCACGCCGCCAAAGGACGACGGTGCCGTTTCACCTTGCCGCTTTTTATTTTGCAATACTCGCTGTGAGCATGCCGTCGAAGTAGCGGGGAGTGAAAGGCTGATGTCAAACGCAGTTGAGTATCCAGTTTTTTGTTGATTTGGTTGAGTAAAGGGAAAACCTCCCGCTAAATCCGCCGAATGAGGGTTTTTGGCTTGAATAAAGGGAAATGTGCCATCTAATTGATTGAATGCGGTATAGGTGGAGCACTTTGAGCGATATTAGTGGGAGTTTGTCCACTAGCGTTGCATTAATGCTTCCACACTCACGTTGTAACACTACAACGTGCTGATTTTCACAAAGTTTTATGTTACCTGCAATTAAAAGACAGCTCCACCTAAGCGTAGGCTACCTTTCCAAAAAAAATTACCTATTTCTTTTCTTTGGCTGTTGTACTCGCACACCAGGCGTTTCCGTGGCTTCTCGCAGCTTAGGTGGACCCGTCTTTCGTTTGGTTACCTTACAGGCTTTTGGGATTCTGTGTACTTCTGTCAGAAAGGCCGACCACCTCTTCGTCGCATACAAGCGAATGAGTCGGAGAATATCCCATGTTGAATGCGTCGTATGGAGCTCACGTTTAACCAGATACGATAATCCGTATCCGACCAATGCTAGATAAATATGATTCCACACCGCGTCCGGTTGATAGCTGTAGAGTTTGGCGAACTTCAGATGCTGCTTCAGCCATTTAAAGAACAGTTCAATTAGCCAGCGATTGCGATAGACGTCCATCAGTTCTTCTGCAGGTAGGTCATGTCTGGTTGTTGCGATCCGATAAAACCGGCCTTGATCATCGTAGAACTCAATGAGGCGTAGTGGTGTTCTCATTTTAGTTTTAGGCTGGTTACCGAGGATAACCACGGCATCGCGAACGATGGTAGAGCGTTCACCCGTGGACGGTCTTTCGCTTTGAACCTCGGCGTAGTGATGATTCGCAAGCCGAATGACGAAATCGATTTTGTTCGTCACCCATTTCTCCATCCTGACATAACAAACGTAACCGCGATCCATGACATAAAGCACGTTGGGATCGACCACAACAAGATCATCCGACCCTGAAAAGTCGCTTATGTTGCCCGTGGAGGGCACGATATGGTCAGGATACGCGGTATGCTCATCGATAAACACCAAGCGAGTATGGACCTTTACACTGTTTTGTTTCTCCGTCACATACGCCCAATCGCCTAAGACAGGCGGCATGCGAAGGCTTGTGGAATCGACGATAGCCAACACGGGCTTCTTTCCCTTTAAAGAAGGTTTGATCGGCTCTCGAAGGGCATGCACCACGGCAGCAAACAAAGCTTGTGTAATCTCGACGGGCAGGCTATTCATGCGACGTGAAAGCTGAGACTTGCTGATGCTTTTCACTTGAAACTCAGCCTGAAACCCTTCATCCGAGCGAATAGCGCTTTCTATGGTACGAAGGGAGTCCCAGTTCAGCAATTGCCCGGTGATAAAAAGTTTGAGCAGCTGAACCGTTTTGAACTGTTTCCGGTAATCCAGAAAAGGGGCAACAAAATCTTGCAAAGGTAAAAGAGAAAGGCATTGACGAACGACCTGTTTATCCGATACACTCATTACGGCTACTCCTTTGTATTGGGTGTATGGATCGGTATCCTACCTCATTACAATGGAGTTTTTTTCATGCTTTGTCCATGAAAAAGGAACACAAAATTACAAAATTAGTTACTTTTAGAAAATTTATTTGCAGTGTAAGCTTTGATGCAACGCTAGTGGAGTTTGTCCGTCTAAGTTCCTTTTATCAGTTAGCGTGTTTTAAATAGAGGGAACATTTCCTATTAATTTGTGGAAATGGATGGATTGTGTATGCGTTGCGTAGATCACGTTATTGCATCTTCCGTATATCTGGCAGGGTGTTGAAGCTTATAACAAGCGACGATATAAAAATGTTCGCGTTGCAAAGCGGGATCATCATATTCCCATGAAATAATGATCCCTAGCTTGCCTCAGCAACCAATCTGTCATTCATCGGGGCTCCGCATCCTGACAAGTTTGATTAGAACCCTTGCTTTCGGACATGGTTGTACTCCTTACCCATGGATGGAAGAACGAGTTGAAATCGACTTAACGTCGACTTAACGATTACTGCTCCCGAAATTCCATGTCTTCCAGGATATCTTCAAAATCTTGAATCGAATTTTTATAGGTTACCTCGTACGAGGAGTTTCGGATGCTATAAAACCGGGAGCCTGTCTTGAACACGACGAGAGTGTCGATACGTTTGTCCCAGTCTAGATGGTTAACGTAGGTCAATTGCAGAGCATCGTAACCGAATAACTCGATTTGTTTTTCCTCCACGATATCTTTACTGGATAGGGATGCCGTGTCTTTGGCACGATCTAAGTAGGAGTCCAGCTTCATATCCCTAGTTTCGTCGGTTAGAGGGTCGGCGGCAATAAATAACATCGTGTGGTTAAAGTAACGCAATGCCAATTGCAATTGCCCGGCCTCTTCCACGCTAATGTAATCTTGAACCAATTCGTCGTCTTCAGCAACGATGTTTTCGAGACCGGACATGTTTCTCCAAAGACCATAGGCGTTAAACTGGAATTGGCCATCTGCGCTGGCATAGCGATTTTTGCTATAGATGACCGCTGTTCGATTCGCTGAATCCCACTCTACCTTGGATTCAACGGATTCCGAGATGAAGCGAAGGGGAACGAAGGTCGTTTTATTCTTCAGCTTAGGCGCTACTGGCAATGTGATGGATTTGCCGTTAACTTTGGCAACCGGATTGTCGATTTGTAATTCAATATGTATACCTTCTTTTTCCCCAGTAACCGTGCGAGTGTCGGGATCCCATCCAATGGTAAGTCCCAGCTTCTCGAAGATCGGCCTGAAGGGAACGAGGGTTGTGGATTTTTCGATAAACGGCTGTTCGCCGAAAGTCATGGTGTTGGCGTCTAATACAACGCGGACGGGGGGATGAGAGGTTGTTGAAGCTTGAGCATGAACAATCCCGGACCCTGCAAATAACATGGTCATGATTAATAGTAACCCTGCGGGGCGTTTGAATAATTTAAACATAAGCACTCATCCTCTACTTGTGTATTCAGCCTGTAAAATCCTCTTTAATCCTCATATTCCGAATGAATAACGGTGGAACACATGGTCGACCCTCTCCCGGTCATAATCCAGAATCCAGTCATTATAGGTATGATATAACGCTTGAAGCGGTCCCGTTGCGTTCGACACGATGTCCAAGCCTCTGCTGTCGTAAAAGTGAAAGATGGTATCCCGTGTCGCGTTGAAGATATAGATTCTATAATCTGAGGAAAGCAAGTTTGCCGGTTTAAGATCGGATGTTTTGCACTCTAATACATATCGGTAGGCAGACCATCCATCTTCCTCGTCATCAGCCCACTCGATAATAGTTTGGTGCTTGGTGCATGTGGGTGTCTCCTTCTTGATAGCGTATGGTGTAGCGACCTTGTGCCATGCTCATTTGACGGCAACAAACTGGAACACGCCAATAGAAACCATTAAAGCAAATAAAACAATGATAAAAGTTATGCCGAATCTCCAAAGATTCGATCTCCGAGGAGTGTTGTTAACCTGATTCTCGAGTGTAGCGATCCGCTGCTTCAGTTCGTCGATTTCTTTATTTTTATCTCTGTCCATAGCAGGTGGAATTCCCTCCTTAAACGTCTGGCTGGATCAATATGATTTCCTTTGCTGCAAGATTGAGCGGCTCTTCTTTTTCGAAGCTGCGCCTGATATTGACGGGCTCGGTAAGAATAATCTTGACGGTTGATCCAATTGATAGGTCGCTCTCTGTTAATGAATTGCCTTCTTCATCTCGGAAATTAGTTTGATCTGTAATGGTAACAGAGCACAAGTAACCGATGTCATTTACCCCCAATTTCCCCTTGTTCGCTTCATCGGAACAGCCCACTTGCATCGTACCGGTTGCCATGCTGTCAATGTCTCCCTTGATGGACTTAGTCGTCCCCCCGCATCCTGCCAGAATCAGACTTAAACAAATCAATAAAAAAACGCTTCGCCTCAACGAATTCACCCCTCTTATAGTTTCCAGTAATTAGTTGGAAAACGCAATGTTAAATTACCCTCTCCTCTTTAAAAGTATGGTACAATGGCGGAACAAATGTTCTAGAGGGGCGGCTGGCAATGGACGAGACGAAGGAGAAGGCGGCAGAGGAGCGCGAATCCGTTCAACGGGAGCCGGAGCGTCGGGATGACGAAAAGCAGAGCGGGAAGCCTCCGTACTCGGTGGCGCTGCCGGTCCGACAGCTTGTGGAGTATGTGTTCCTGAGCGGCAGCATCGACTCCCGGATGCAATCCATGGAGTCCTTGCAAGAGGGAACGAAGGCGCATCAGCGGATACAGGAAACATACGGCGAAGGTGATCGGAAGGAAGTCTACCTTAGCACCGAGATTTTTTGCGACGGTCTGATGTTCGCGGTGGACGGCCGTTGCGACGGGCTGCTTGCGACGGAACCCGCGCCGACGATCGACGAGATCAAGTCGACGCGGGCCGACCTCGCAACCCTGGAGGACAAGCCGGTCCATTGGGCGCAGGCTTTATTTTACGCCTATATGTATGCGCGTGATGAGGGGCTTCCGACTATCGGCATTCAGCTCACCTACGTGCACAAGGATACGGGAGAGACGCGGCGGTTCCATCGGGAAACAAGCTTCGACGAGCTGGAAAAGCAAGTGATGCATATACTTCGGCAATATGCGCCTTACGCCAAGCTGAAGCAGCGACACGAGGAGACGCGGGATGCCAGCATTCATGCGCTCGCCTTTCCGTTCGACCATTACCGTGCAGGACAACGCAAGCTGGCGGGGGCGGTCTACAAGACGATCGGGGAGGGCGTGTCGCTTTACGCGAAGGCGCCGACGGGCATCGGCAAGACGATTTCGACGACGTACCCCGCCATCAAAGCGATAGGCGGCGGGCTGCTGAAGCGGCTTTATTATTTGACCGCGCGTACGACGACGCGGGCAGCGGCGGAGGATGCGCTTAGGCATATGCAGAACAGAGGGCTGCACATCCATTCCGTCACCATTACCGCGAAGGACAAGATCTGCTTCCAGGACGAGGTGCGCTGCGACAAGGAGCATTGTCCGTTCGCCGACGGCTACTACGACCGCATTAACGGCGCGATCCTCGATATGCTGGAGCATGAGACGATCATGTCGCGCGCCACGATCGAGCAATACGCCAGGAAACATACCGTCTGCCCTTTCGAAATGTCTCTTGATGCCGCGTACGCTTCGGACACGGTCATCTGCGACTACAACTATGTGTTCGATCCTCGCATCTCGTTTAAGCGGCAATACGCCGAAGGAAAAAAGGCGACGGCTCTGCTCGTCGACGAGGCTCACAATCTGGTCGATCGAGCAAGGGATATCTTCTCGGCGGAGCTGACGAGATGGCCGTTCCAGACGCTGCAGCGGGAGCAGAAGGGCGGCCATCGCGGCCTATACGAAGCTTCGAAGGCGATCAATGAATATTTTGTCGCGCTTCGCAAGTCGATCGAGGACAATAAGGACAAGCCCATCGTATCCGATATGCTGCCGGACGAGTTGGTAAAACATGCGGAGCGCTTCGCCTTGGCAGCCGAGCAGGTGTTGGAGGGCGGTTATGGGGGAGCCTTCGGCCAAGGGGCAACGGGAGGCTTCGGCGTCGGCAGCGGCAATATGGCATCTGCGCTGGCAGGCGCACCAGGCGCGCCAGACGCATCAGGCGTGTCAAGCGCATTAGGCGCGGGCCACACCGGCGTAATTCCGGGTGCTCCCGGCGCGAATGCCTTAAGCGGCAACGGGGGCGGTGACGGCGATACTACATTGCTGGACGCGTATTTCGCCGTGCAGCAATTCCTTCGCACGGCCAAGCTCTACGACGAGCGCTTCGCCACGTTCGCGGAGGTGACGCGCCTCGACATGCGGGTGAAGCTGTTCTGCATGGACCCGTCCGAACTGCTCAAGGAGACCGCCAAGGGTTACCGGTCGCATGTGTATTTCTCCGCTACGCTAACCCCGGTCCGTTACTACATGGACATGCTCGGCGCTTCCGAGCAGGACTATACGCTGGCGTTGCCGTCCCCCTTCGAGAGCGAACGGTTGCAGGTCGACGTGCGTCCCATCTCGACGCGTTACCAGGACCGCAACGACTCTTACGGACCAATAGCGGAGCTTATCGCCGATACGGCCGGCAAGCGCAAGGGCAATTATTTTGTGTTCTTCCCTTCTTATGCGTATATGAAGGACGTCTACGATGCATATACCAAGCTTGAGGGAACGGATTCGAGAGCCGTCGTCAAGCTGCAGCGCACGGACATGAGCGAGGAGGAGCGCGACGCGTTCCTGGCGGACTTCCAGCCGGGAGGCGACCGGACATTGATCGGTTTCGCGGTGCTGGGCGGCGTATTCTCCGAAGGGGTCGATCTGCCGGGCGATCGGCTGATCGGGGTCATCGTGGTCGGCGTTGGTTTGCCGCAGCTCGGACTGGAGCGCAATCTGCTCCGGGACTTTTTCCAACGCGAGGGCAAGAGCGGCTACGATTACGCCTATGTCATCCCGGGCATGAACAAGGTGCTGCAGGCGGGAGGAAGACTCATCCGGACGGAGACGGACAGCGGCACGATTACGCTCGTGGACGATCGATATTTGCAGCCGTCCTATCGCAGATTGCTGCCGGAGGAGTGGCTGGCAAGCCTCGCCAGTGGAAAAAGCCGTCAGGGATAAACCACCCTGACGGTCCTTTACGTTCGAGTTTGGCCACATAGCGTAGACATAACGGGCTCGTCACATACGGTTGGAGTGTCCCCTCGAACATTCTCTTTCAGGATTTTCGAGGGGACACTTTTGCGACTCTTGAACAAGATGATACAGACTTTAATCCAAAACGCTCCTCATTGCCCGCCTATCTGCATTCATGGATCACTGTCCCAGCCAGTTGCGTCCCACCTACGAACTCTTGAATAGCCCCACTACCAATCCGTACGGATATAGAACAAGTATGGCAAAATGCTTCCTATATGAGGACAACGTTTTAAGTTTCGTCATCTCCCCTAGAAAATCTCGTTGCCGGGCTTGAACATGGCATGCCCCGAACATCGGCCTCTCTGAATATTTGTGCATTTATCCCCAATTTCTTGAACAAACAGGACCCCTGCACAGCGAATTGTGCAAAAATACACAAATTTTCGCTTCACAACGTCGTTCGGGACCTCTCTGAACCAAAATTTGTGTATATATGTACAAATGTACGAATAAATTTCTCTAACCTCATCTAAATTGTGTATTTTAGCACAATTGTTGTACCGTTCGTGAAAATACCCAAGGGTCCGCACCAGCACCAGCACCACCATCCGCCTCCAATTCGTGCCTAGCACGCAGCCGTTATATCAGCGCAAACTACGCAAAACTAATCTGCATCTGAGAGCGTCGTAAACAAGCCGTCGCTACCGTCAGAGCACTTGGACTCCTTAATTCTCGTTTCTAAGGTGTCCTATTTCAAGCCCTGTAGCGACTAGAAATGGATACTTTCCTATGCGGCAAGGCGAAACGGCTACGCCCTCCTATGGTGGAGGAACTCGTAACGTTTCCGTGCATTATAGGTCAAGTATAGAGGGAGCTTAGATCCCTATAATTTGAGCAAACCTCTGCCCTCGGCCTTTCCGATTGCCAATTCGGTAAAAAATAATTTTAGCGAAGATTACAATTGACAGTGTTTTCTTCCGATGTTAAAGTGACAAAGTGGATTCAAGCAACGGCTGATGTCCGAGAGGCATAGCGTGCTTGAGTGAACCGACTATACGAACGGAAGATAACGGGAGAGGGGATTACGAGCTATGGATAACAATGGACGTTTTAACGCCATCCATCATGATGCGCATTTGCATCAGCTATATTTCATGGACGTAATCTACTCGCGCGCGTTGTCTCTTTGATACATAGGGGGTTCCCCCTGGATCGAAGGCGTGTGGTTACGTTGCCGTAACTATGCGCCTTTTCTGCGTCGATAGGAGCTTTCGCGAACCCGCTATGCGGGTGCGGACTCCATTAGACGAGGAAGCGTGTCGCTTACGGCGGCATGCTTTTTTTATATTCAAGAGGTTCGAACGGAAGGTGTGAGGTTAACAATGTTCAGCGTATTAACGAAATTGGGCTGGTTTTTCAAGCTAAGCTGGAAGCGATACACGCTGTCGATCACGCTGCTCGTGCTGACGGGCATTATCGACATTATCCCGCCATGGCTTCTCGGCTACATCGTGGACGGCATCAGCCAGAGCACGCTTGGGACGCCGGAATTCAACCGCATCATGTACTTGTGGATCGGGCTGACGGTTGTCGGGTATCTGATTACTTATGTGTGGCACTACAAGCTGTTCGGCGGCGCCTTCGTGCTGGAGCGGATGCTGCGTTCCAGCCTGATCGGACATTTTCTCAAAATGACGCCGACGTTCTACGAACGCAACCGGACGGGCGACCTGATGGCGCGCTCGACGAACGATCTTGGCGCGGTAGCGACGACGGCGGGCTTCGGCATTCTGACGCTCGTGGACTCCACCTTGTTCATGATCACCATTTTGCTTGTGATGGCGGTGGGAATCAGCTTTAAGCTGACCTTGGCGGCGTTGCTGCCGTTGCCGCTAATGGCGATCGCGATGTCATACTACGGGAAGAAGATTCACGAGCGGTTCACGGACGCGCAGGACGCGTTCGGCGAGCTGAACGACAGCGTGCTGGAATCCGTATCCGGCGTTCGCGTCATCCGCGCTTTCGTGCAGGAAGAAGCCAGCGAAGCCCGCTTCGGCGCCAAGACTGATGAGGTAATGGGCAAAAATATCGCAGTAGCCCGCATCGACGCGCTCTTTGAACCGACAATGAAAATTCTGGTCGGCACGAGTTACCTGATCGGCCTCTGCTACGGCGGCTTCCTCGTGTTCCGGAACGAAATTACGCTCGGCGAGCTTGTTTCTTTTAATATCTTCCTGGGGATGCTCATCTGGCCGATGTTCGCCATTGGCGAGCTGATCAACATCATGCAGCGCGGCAATGCCTCGCTCGACCGGGTCAACGAGACGCTCGGCTACAAGCCGGACGTAAAGGATGCTTCGGAGCTTGCCGAGGTAAGCGAGCCGACGGAAATCGAGTTCGACCGCGTGACGTTCAAATATCCGTCGTCCGAGACCGACAACTTGTCGGGCGTTGCAATCGAGCTAAAGCAAGGACAGACGCTTGGCATCGTGGGACGTACGGGCAGCGGCAAGACGACGCTGCTGAAGCAGCTGCTTCGCGAGTACCCCGTAGGCAAGGGGGCGCTCAAGCTGTCCGGCGAACCAATCGAAGGATTATCGAAAGACAAAGTGCTTGGCTGGATCGGCTACGTGCCGCAGCAGCCGATTCTGTTTTCGAAGACGATTAGAGAAAACATCTTCTTCGGGCGCTCGGGCGCGACGAAGGAGGAGCTTCAGCGGGCGCTGGAGCGGGCTTCGTTCGCGAAGGATATCGCATTTTTGCCTGAGGGGCTGGATACGATGGTCGGCGAGAAGGGCGTCGCCTTGTCCGGCGGTCAGAAGCAGCGGGTCAGCATTGCCCGCGCCCTGATCGCGGATCCTGACATCCTGATGCTGGATGACGCATTGTCGGCGGTTGACGCGAAGACGGAAGCCGAGATTATCGAGGGCATTCGGACGGAACGCGCGGGCAAGACTACGCTTATTACGACGCACCGGCTGTCGGCCGTGCAGCATGCGGACTGGATTATCGTTATGGACGATGGACGGATCGTAGAGGAAGGCACGCATGAGACGCTGCTGGAGCGCGGTGGCTGGTATAAGGAGCAATATGATCGTCAGCAGCTTGAGGCGACAATCGAGAATTAAATTTTACGAAGAGATGGGAGGCGTGAAAAACGATGGGCACACCAACGGGCAAGAGGTTGTTTCAATACGCCATGTTATATAAGAAGCCGATCCTGCTAGCGATGCTGTTGCTCGTGCTGGCCGTGGCAGCCGAACTGACGGGTCCGCTGATCGCGAAGCGGATGATCGACCAGAACATCCTCGGCATCGAGAAGCCTTGGCACGAGGTGCAGGGCGAGCGGGCTTACGCCGTTGAATATAAGGGCAAGTGGTACGTCAGGGAAGATCGCCTCGAGTCGGACGGCGGAGGAACCGGCGGCGAGTCGCAAGGGCAAGCGACCGGAGCGGCGGCAGCCGGCAAGGAAGTGCGCGTCCTGCAAGTCGGTCGGAGCTATTATTTCCTCGATGGGGAGCTGACGCAAAACGGCGCCAAGAAAGTAGACGGCGGCCTCATGACCGTTACCGATCCCGATACGGGCGCATCTGCGCACTTTCCGGTGCAGAAGCTGACAAATAAGGAACTGTACGCCTTCTACAAGCCGGAGGTGCCGGGATTGCTTCGGCTCGCTGCGATGTATTTCGGCCTGCTTATTCTGGTTGCGATGTTCGCTTACGGGCAGCGTCTGCTGCTGCAGACGTCAGCGAATCGCATCGTGCGTCGCATGCGCGGCGACGTATTCGCGCACACGCAGCGGCTGCCGGTGCAATATTATGACAATCTGGCAGCTGGCCAAGTCGTCTCCCGCGTGACGAACGATACGGAGGCCATCCGCGAGTTGTACGTAGGGGTTCTTGCGAACTTTTTCACGGGGACGATCTACATGGTGGGCATTTTCGGAGCGCTGTTCCTGTTGGATACGCGCCTGGCGCTTATCACGCTGCCGCTCGTGCCGATTCTGATCGTGTGGATTATCGTCTACCGCAAGTTCGCGGCCAAATACAACCGCATTATCCGGACGAAGCTCAGCGAGATCAATGCGATGATCAACGAGTCCATCCAAGGGATGACGATCATCCAGGCGTTCCGGCGTCAGAAGGAGACGACAAAGGAATTCGAAGAGCTGAACAACTACTATTTCAAGTACCAGAACAAGCTGCTCAGCCTCAACTCCATCACGTCCCACAACCTCGTCAACGTCGTAAGGAACGTGTTGTTCCTCATCGTGATCTGGATGTTCTGGGGCGGCACGCTTGGCGCGCTGGTCACGGTCGGAGTGTTGTACGCCTACGTCGATTATATGAACCGGATGTTCGCGCCGATCGTCGGCATCGTCAACCAGCTGTCCAATCTGGAGACGGCACGAGTCTCGGCGGAGCGCGTGTTCAAGCTGATGGACGAAGAAGGGATCGACGTAACGTCGGGCAGGATGGAGCGGTACAAGGGCGACGTCGAGTTCGACAACGTCACGTTCGCCTACAAGAAGGACGACTACGTGCTAAAGGGCATCTCCTTCCACGCCCGCCAGGGCGAGACGGTGGCGCTGGTAGGTCACACGGGCTCGGGCAAAAGCTCCATCCTGAACCTGCTGTTCCGGTTCTACGACACGAACCAGGGGCGAATTGTCGTCGACGGCAAAGATGTACGCGACATTCCGAAGCAATTGCTTCGCCAGCATATGGGCATCGTGCTGCAGGATCCGTTCCTGTTTACGGGCACGATCGCTTCGAACGTCAGCCTGGACAATCCGGCCATCAGCCGGGAACAGATCGTGCAGGCGCTCAAGGACGTCGGCGCGTACGATATGTTCATGAGTCTGTCGGGGGGGATCGACGCGCCGGTTATCGAGAAGGGGGCGACGCTCTCCGCCGGACAGCGCCAGCTCATCTCATTCGCGCGGGCGCTTGCTTACGACCCGGCGATTCTGATCCTGGACGAAGCGACGGCGAGCATCGACACGGAGACGGAGGCCATTATTCAGGCAGCGCTTGATGTTCTGAAGAAGGGCCGCACGACGTTTGTCATCGCGCACCGGCTGTCGACGATCCGCCAAGCGGATCAAATCCTGGTGCTTGACCGCGGCGTTATCGTAGAACGAGGCAACCACGACGCGCTCATGGAGCATCGCGGCAAATATTACGCGATGTATCAGCTGCAGCAGGGCGGGGCGGCTCAGCCGGCTTAGCATACGTGTACAACTTCATGCCAACGCGCCAAGAAGGGGCTGTCACAAAAGTGACAGCCTCTTCTTCGAATTCATGGACTCGAAAGCTACTCCGCAGTTGTATCCTTCAATTCGGAATAGGACGACTGGATTACTTCCAGAGCTTCCCCATGCTTCACGATATTATTCGCAGCAGTTGCCAGAATAAACACCGCGATTATGCCAATAAAGAGGTTCCTGGTCAGGTTGTGGTTGATCGAAGTCACGAATCTGGCGCTTAATAGAAAGAAGACGAATAAATAATGTCCCGCGTACAAATACAGATCATTGTTAAAGGTAGCCAGGCCGTACCCCGTTACGATATGAAGGCCGAACGCGAAAAGCAGGAAAGGCGCAAGGACCCATGGTTCCTTTGTTGCGATACTGCGAATGAATCCCAAAATAGCCATAATAATAAGGGCTGCTCCTATGATGGTAACGTAGAGAGGATACGGCTGCAGCAGATCGGTTGCAAAAGCTACAATGCCCGGGCTGACCAAAGTGATGTCCGGCGTTAGAACAGGACTTATCACCAGCATATAAATAGCTTTCCAATGTTGGCTGAAGGAGAACGGAGCAGTGTAACTAAAGCCGCCGTTGTTAAGACTTTGCAGCCAATTGTGAATCCAGGACGAGCCGATGATGACTTGAAGCAAGGTAAGCGAAGCAACGCCGATCAAGAAATAAACCACGATCCAGGCGAATTTCGCCAAGAAGCCGTACTTTCTTTTTTGGAACATATTTACGAACAAAGCTCCGAAGAACGGAACGATATTGGTGGATGTAATGCCGAAGTTGGTCACCGCCAGCAACGCCGTAGGAAGTATGCGCGACCGGTCCTCCTTGCGGCTATAGAACAAATAGAGCAGCGACAGCAAAATGACAAACTGCGCGTAGATGTAGGAATCCGGTATCAGCGCCGTATAGATCGTGTAGGAGCTCATTCCAAAAAATAAAGCGAACAACAAGGCGATGATATTGATCGTATCCGTTTTACGCAAATAATAATAGATCAAAACCACGCTCAGCGCATTGATGACCGAATGAATAACAAGGAAGAAGCGATTGCCGGATAGATAATCGGATAAGGAAGACAACGAACCGGATAAAAAGTTGATGAACGGATGGATAATAGAAGCATTATCGTATCCGTAGTAGAGAGAGGGATCGAAATTAAACAAATTCAGCGTAAAGGGTACGCCATAAAACGGACTTCGGGCGAGCAATTCCGACTCATTCTGCTCCATATATAAGATATAGGGACTATTGATAACGAGATAAAAAAGAAAGAAGCTGACGAACAGCCCCAAAGCGTAATAATTATGGTTGCGATCTCTGAACAGGAAACTCCAAAAGCTCATAACGGCCCACCATTCGTTGTAATAGTAATGTCATGCAAGCAAGATGATTAACCCGCAAACGATGAAAATCATGCCGATCATCTTGTAGCGACCAATCGATTCTTTAAAGATCCATTTCGCAAAGATCAATGTCCATATGAAGGTAAGCGCGTTGGCCGGCAGAACAATCGTATAAGGGAGCTCGGTTAATAAGTAGATGTTGATTAAGGCGCCTAAGCCGTAAAACAGAAGACCGATCGGCACATAAAGCTTTCGTTTGTTGACGGCAAAAAATTTAAAGCATGCTGCCCCAAGCGCTCCGCAGAAAGTCATCGCCAGAAGGAGGACGTACAGCCAATTACTTATCATAGGATGTCAAAGTCACTCCAATCCCCAACAAAACGACTGCTATAGCTTTTTGAAAAGTAATCGTCTCTCCCAGAAAAATACTTCCGTAAGCCAAAGCGAACAGATAGCTTGTGCACATCAAAGGGTAGCAAACGGAAAGTTTCTCAAGCGAGAAGGCTTTGATCATAAACAAAGCCCCCGCGCCGTAACATAAGAAGCCTGGAATCATATAGATGAGATGGGAGATTCCGAGTTTCCAGAAAAACTGTCCGGTAGCCGTTAATAAGGCGGAGACAATCATTAGTATTCTCCCCATATAGGGACTGTCGTGAAGCATCGTACGACCTCCAGAAGCTATTCCAAAAACGCCAGAATGCATACCACGCTGATCACATACAAAATAACCGTGACTAAAATATGTTTATCCTCTAATAATATACGGTCTGGCGCCCCGCCCTTATTTTCGATATGAACTAAATACAGATATCTAAAGATTCCATAGATCACAAATGGAATGGTCCACATTAAGTGAATCGTTCGTCCGGATGTGAAAGTAAACAGGGAGTAGCTGATAATGGTGGCGGCAGTAACGATGCCGATCAATTGATCAAGCAACGCAAAAGAATAGTGGTCAAGCACCTTCCGATGTGTCGTACTGTCGTTCTGAAGGAGGAACAGCTCATGCCGTCTCTTGCCGATTGCAAGAAACAGGGACAGCAGCATTGTACACATCAGGAACCATGGCGTAAAAGGGACATGAATGACCAGTCCGCCCGCGATCGCGCGCAGCACGAATCCGGCGGCGATAATCATAATGTCGATAATGACGACATGTTTCAATTTAAACGAATAAAGGACGTTCATAATAAAATAGGCGGCTAAAAGCAAAGTGAACAGCGGATTAAGGTAATAAGAGATTACCAGAGAGGCAATCAGCAGAGCCCCTCCGAAGATCAGCGCAACATTCGGATTTAATGCTCCCGATGCCATCGGACGAAATTGTTTGATCGGATGATTGCGATCAGATTCCCTATCCGCATAGTCGTTCAGAATATACACGCAACCGGAAACGAAGCAAAATAGTATAAACCCCAAAATCGTATTCAGTATAGAAAAGAGATTCATAGTCTGATAGGAAAATAATAAAGCGGCAAAAATAAGGAGGTTCTTGGTCCATTGTCTCGGTCTTAATTGCAGGACGAGCAGAGCTGCGGGATTAGAGCTTCTATGATAGCGTTCGGCCTTCGCTGTGTTGGAATTCGATAGTTGCAAGACGAGAACCTCCTGTCTCATGGCATTCATATGCGAAATGGAAATAATTGATTGGCGATAGCTCTAGGTACTTTATCAAAAAAAAGCATGCTTGTCTATGTTTACCTCGCAAGAGGCCTCAGATGTTCCGCTTTCGGTATTCCCCGGGCGTAATGCCGGAATATCTCTTGAACATGCGGATAAACGAATTGACGTTATGGTATCCGACTTCGGACGCCACATCCTGGATACGCAGCTCCAGATTCAGGAGAAGCTCCTTGGCGCGCCCGATCCGCAGATCGTTCAGGTAATCGCTGAAGTTCGTGCCCGTCTTCTCCTTGAAGTAGCTGGAGAGGTAGCCGGGCGTAATGTTTAGCTTATCGGCGACGAGATCAAGATTGATATCCTCTCGGAGATGGCTGTTCAAATAATCCGTGACGAAGCTCGTGATAGGGTCTTTCGTCTCCGTCCTCGCCCGGATGGCGAACATGGCGGGGCGGATAAGCTCGCGGAACCACTGCCTATACTGATCGGCGGAGTAGAACCGGCCGAGGGCATCGTAATCGTGCAGCTTGCCGTCGACAGCGGACTCGGGCACGTTAAGCTTTGCCAGCGCCTTCTCGACCTGCTCCGCCACTCCTCGCGCATAGGACAGAAAGTCCGCTGCGGGGGCATCCTTTTTCGTAAGCTGCTCCAGATGTCGCTCCACCCACTCGAATACGGCGTCCTCGCTCCCGGACAGAAGCCGGGACTGCAGTTCCTCGCGCTGCGTGACTTTCAACGGAAGGGCACGCGTGCCCGGGGAACGAGGTTCGGCGATGATTTGGGTTTCCCCCGTCAGCCTCTTCTCCTTCAACAACTGCAACAGCTGCTCGTACGCGAGCGTAATCGGCATATCCTCCGGATAGATCGGGCTGACGGCGATCGTCAGGCAAAGATAGTCTTCGACCTGCAGCAGCTCCTTCAGCAAATTCAGCACGCGGTGGATTTCATTGATGGAGCCCGGTTGGAAGAGCAGAGACATCAGCTGGTTGTGCTCGATCTGCAGCGTGACGGGCTCCTCGCCGAGTCCGGCGAACAGTCCGTGGACGAGCTTCCGTAGCAGCTGGATCTCCTGATCGTATTCGGAATCCGTGTTCGTAAACCCGATTTCATACAGGACGGCGGCGTAAGGCTCGTTCAGTTGCACCGCGTCCTCGAGCTCGGTAAGGTTCAGGTTCATCGGAATGTTCTTGACTTTGTTCGTATACGCGTATTGGCGAACCAGCGAATTTTTTTTATCGAGGTCCTCCTGAATCCGCTCGTTGGCGTTCATGATACTGCTCATCCGGTCGCTGATAATCGCGAATTCCTTGATCGAACTGGCGGGCACGGGCATCGTCTGCTTGCGCTCGAGCGTGGCGATAATGCGTTTGAGCGGATGGTTCAGCCGGAGGCTGAACAGCGCGGAGCCGAAAACGCTGACGAGCACGGCCGCGGCGAGAAGCGTTACGAGAAGGATATTCAGCTTCATCATCTCCGACATAATGCTCTCGATCGGCGCGACGCGCACGTAGGTGAAGCCGGTGTCCGCGCCTTGCTCATAGAAGTAATAATGCCCTCCGCTTCGTTCGTGGCGCTTGCCCTTCTCGTAGGAAGCGGGACTGCGCACCTCAACGGAAGGATGAGAAGCGTACAGCGTCCGGCCTTCCTCGTCGAGGATGTAGAAGGGCTCTCCCGTGTTCGCATAGGCGGTATTGAGCTTGCGAGGATTCATCATGATGATGCAGTACACTTCCTTGTACGGCGCGGCCTTGATAACGACGGGCAGCTGCAGCCCAAGCGAGCGGACATTGTTCATGGACCGTTCCGTAAAAACTGCCGCAGGCAAGATCCGCATGAAATAGTTGTCGGCGGCGAAGGAGCTCCAAAATTCCGGCGGGTAAGCTTCGCTGGCATAATAGCTCCCGAACATATCCTCCATGCTGCTTGTGCCCTCCTTCTCGAGGACGTAGCCGCCTTCCTTGAAGTAGAGAATGAAGTTGTCGAAATGAAGGAACGGGTTGCTGTACAGCTCAAAGAGGTCGCTCTTGACCTCGTTGACCTTGTCGTAGCGGCGATTGTTGGATACATCGCTCAAAATGCCGATGTTGGCGGTCCAGCGATCGGATTGGGTGAGCGAAAGAATCATATTTTGAGTCAAGCGGAAGTGGTTTTCGTAGCTCTCCACCGTCTGCTTGATGCCGAGCTCATTGTAACGGACGATCTCGTCATAAAGTTTGTTGCGCAAATAAAGGAAGGAGAACGCGTTAAAGGCCGCGAGCACCAAGATGACGCTGAGGAAGCTGATCATCAGCTTGACGAGCAGCGAATTGGATGCAAAACCTTGCTTGAGCTTGAACAATAGGGTCATCGTTAAACGCACCTCCTGGCAACGGCGGACTATGCAGATTTGCGGATCTATCCTCTATTGCATGAATTCCTTGCTGGATTGCCGCGGATGCCGGGCATTGCGACGAAGCGATAAGGGCGGGTACCCGCTTTAATAAGTTCTATCATACTGGTTCTGAGCTTAAGCGGACAATATGCACTTTTCATCATTTATACTCATCTCTGCCGATATTCGATGGAATGGTGATTTCAAGCCTAATGTGAGGATTTATTTCACCTGTCGACGGGAAGTATACTTCAATCACAAGGTCCACGACGCTTGTGTCAGATAGCGTTACATTCATCAAAAGTCGAGGAGAAATGTGTATGGCTCATACGAGTGTTACGTCCGGCATGGAGGAAGCTCTTGTGCTGAACCGGCGTCGGCCGGGCAAGCTGAGGCGGTTGTGGCGGAACAACAAATATTTGTGGTTGATGTTCCTGCCTTGCCTTATTTATTATCTCGTCTTCCGTTACGCGCCGATGTTCGGGCTCGTGATTACGTTCAAAAATTATAATCTGTTCAGGGGCGTATGGGAAAGCGATTGGGTTGGCTTTAAGTATTACCGAATGTTTCTGGAAAATCCAGACTTCCTGCTGCTAATGAAAAACACGTTCCTGCTCGGGATCATGAATCTGGCCTTAGGGTTTCCTGCCCCGATCATACTCGCGCTTCTCCTTAATGAGGTGCGGAAGGCGGCGTTCAAGCGGTTCGTGCAGACGGTCAGCTATCTGCCTCACTTCATCTCCAACGTCATCGTCGCGAGCATGGTCATCATGTTTCTGTCGCCGACGGGCGGTCTGATCAATGAATTGATAACGGCGCTTGGTTTCGAGCCGATCAACTTCATGAACGAGCCGGGGATGTTCCGGTGGATCTACGTGCTGTCGGAGATTTGGCAGCATATCGGCTGGGAGACGATTATTTATCTGGCCGCGCTTACCGCTGTTGATCCGCAGCTCTACGAGGCGGCCAGCATCGACGGCGCGAGCCGTATGCGCAAGCTGTGGCACGTCACGCTGCCGGGCATCTCGTTTGCGATCGTTATCACGCTCATCCTGAATATCGGTTCGGTGCTCGAGATCGGCTTCGAGAAGGTATTTCTTCTGCAGAATCCAGCCATCTACGAGACGGCCGACATTATCAGCACTTATGTGTACCGGATCGGCATGGAGCAGGGCAACTTCAGTTATGGCGCCGCGATAGACTTGTTTATGGGCATCATCAGCCTGATCTTCATCTATACGGCCAACTTCGTAAGCCGCCGCGTCAGCGAGACGAGCTTATGGTAGCGAGGGGAGAACGAAAATGAAGCTGGAGCGATTAAGTTTATATCATGTCGTCAGCACGGCCGTGCTGCTGCTTGTCGTCGTCGTGACGTTATATCCGTTCCTTCACATGCTTGCGGTATCCTTGAGCGGCGACGCGTACGTGATGAGAAACGAAGTAACGATTTTGCCCAAAGGCTTGAATTTCAACATGTACGAGATCGTGCTTGGCGACCCCAAGATGTGGAACGCCATCAAAAACACGGTTGTTTATACGGCGGTTGGCACAACCATCGCGTTGATCGTCACCTCGATGGGCGCCTACTCGCTGTCGCGCACGAATATGGCGTTTCGCAAAGGACTTATGATGATGATCGTGTTCACGATGTTTTTCGGAGGCGGCATGATCCCGACCTTTCTCGTCGTTCGTTCGCTGGGCTTCGTCGATACGTTGTGGGGCATGGTTATTCCGGGAGCCGTCAGCACCTGGAACCTGATTTTGATGCGGACCTTCTTCTCCGGCATTCCCAAGGAACTGGAGGAGTCCGGCCGCATGGACGGCCTTAATGACATAGGCATCTTCCTGCGCATTATTGTTCCGTTGTCCAAGGCTTCCTTCGCTACAATCGCCCTTTTCTACGCGGTGGGCTTGTGGAATAATTTCATCTACCCGCTCCTGTACTTGCGTACGCCGGATCTTTTCCCTCTGCAGGTGCTCCTGCGGAACCTGGTCCTGGCCGGTAGCGTCAGCTCGGGAGACGTAACCCGAATTGGAGGTGATAATCAAATCGTTGAGGAATCGTTAAAGTACGCGACCATTATGGTTTCGACGCTTCCGATTCTCATAGTGTATCCTTTTATTCAGAAGTATTTCGTCAAGGGGGCCATGATCGGGGCGGTCAAAGGCTGACGTTCCTTTGCTCCGGCTGGCAAGGTGCGGGGGAACCCGCGCTTGGCATTCGCAATCTATCAACCATTATTTAAGGGGAGTTGGTACTATGAAAAAATCGTTAGCGCTCATTCTATCCGCATTTTTAGCGGCTTCGTCGCTCGTTGCATGCTCGAGCAACGGCAGCAATAACGGCAACGGCGCCACGGGAGGCAACGCAAGCTCACAACCGTCCGCTACGGCAGACGGGGGCCAGTCCGCGCCGGTTGACAAGACATTTACCGCGCTGCTCGACAACAACGCAACGTTCCCGTATTCGGAAGATTGGCCGATCTGGAAGTGGCTCAAGGAGAAAACCGGCGTGACGCTCAACGTGCAGACGCCTTCCGGCAAACTGGGCGAATCGCTAAACCTCGTAGTTGCATCCAAGACAATGCCCGACTTGATGTATATGCCGAACCGCCGCGAATCCAATAAATTCGGGCAGGACGGAGCGCTCGTGGACATTATGCAATATGTCGACGGGATGCCGAATCTCAAGAAATGGATTGAGCAATATCCGGAGGAAGCAAAAGCCGCTTTATCCCACGATGGAAAGATGTACATGTTCCCGAACCAAGGATTCGGCGAAACGAATCGCATGATCTGGCTGTATCGCGAGGATGTATTCGCGAAGGAAGGCTTGGCGGCTCCGAAGACGTACGACGAGCTTTACGAGTCGCTAAAGACGCTGAAAGCCAAGTACCCGGACAGCTACCCGTTGTCGATCCGCTACGGCCAAATCCCGGATGAGATGAATACGAATATGACGGTTAACTTCGAGACGGGCGAAGGCGCATACTTCGATTTCGATGCGAAGGAGTGGCGTTACGGTCCGGTAGAGGACAACTACAAAGCAATGGTCGGCATGTGGAAAAAGTTCTACGACGAGGGACTCATTCCGCCGGACTTCCTCTCTCTGCAGACGAAGCAGTGGCAGGACATGATGTCGACCGGCCAAGCGTTCGTGACGATCGACTACATCAGCCGCGTTGACTTCTTTAACAATGCCATGCAGAAGGAGAATCCGGAATTCAACATGCAATTTATGGCGCCGCCGGCGGGATTGCCGGGAGGCAAGCAGCAGAATCCGTACTTCCACTACATGGAAGGCGGCCTGACAGTGGCGTCGACATCCAAAAATATCGAGAGCGTCATGCAGTACATGGACTTCTTCTATTCCGAGGAAGGACGCACGCTCACGAGCTGGGGCGTCGAGGGTGAAACGTTCGATAAGGAAGGCGGAGCGAACAAGTTCAAGCCGGAATTTACGGACGTTACCGAAATGCGCAAGGCGACAGGGCTGCAGACGAGCGGAACGTATACGTGGATCGATTACGATGCGCATCTGTCGTTGTTCTCCGAGGATCTGCAGAAGGCCTATACGGAAGCGGCCAAATACGACCTTCCGGCGATGCAGCCTCGTCCGGCCTTTACGGAGAGCGAAAACGAAATTATCTCGCTGACGGGACAGGCGATCAAGAAGCACCGCGATGAGAGTCTCGCGAAGTTTATTACCGGCTCCAGAAGCTTGGAGGAGTGGGATAAGTATGTGGAGGAGATTAAGAACCTCGGCGTCGACAAGTTGCTGGAGACTTATCGAATCGCTTACGATCGCGTACAAGGCGTGGAGCTGAAATAAGGTGAATGACGCCGGCCCTGTCGTGTAGACGGTTTGCGCCAGGGCCGGCATAGAAGGCGCAATGGAGGAGACCTGGCATGATATCGTTACTACCTCAAGTGAAGAGATTGGAATACAAAGGGGAGGCGGGTTTTTCATGCGAGGGCCCGCTCCTCGTCGAGCTGTCGATGGAGCAGGAGGATCTTCGCCTGGAGAGGCATTGCCGACGCTTGCTGCCCGGTGCGGCTGTTACAGTAGAAACGGGAGCTCCAGGCTATAAGGTCCGGATCTCCCGCGCAGAAGGGGAGACGCCCTGCGCCTTGGATACCGATATGGAGGCAGGGACGGCATCCGTGAGAAAAGAGGGCTACTCCCTGCGAATAGGCGTGGACGGCGCCAGTATCCGGGCTGCGGATGCTCCCCATTTGTATTACGGGCTTCAGACATTCCGCCAGATGATGGAGCAGGGCAATCCCGTCCCTTCCGCGCTCATCGAAGATTGGCCGGACACGGCGATCCGTTGCATGAATTATGATCTGAGGCAGACGTATTCCAAGCCGGAGCGTCTCGTCTCCTATTTAGCGGAATTCGCCCGCTTTAAGATCAACGCGATTTTGATCGAATATGAAGATAAATTCCCGTTCGAGACCTATCCGCATTTGGTGCATCCGAAACACGCATTAAGCAGAGCCCGGTTCGAGGAGTTGAAGCGGGAGGCGGAGGAGCATTATATCGAGATTATTCCGCTGCAGCAGTGCTTCGGCCATCTCGAATACGTGCTGCGCCACGACCGCTATAAGCATTTGCGCGAAACGGAGCAATCGATTGGGGAGCTGTGCCCGTCCCGAGAGGAAGCGTACGAGCTGGTGACGGGTCTGCTCGGGGAGATGATGGATCGTCATCCGGATTCCCGCTATATTCATCTCGGGTGCGACGAGGTGTACAGCTTATGCGAATGCGAGACCTGCCTGGAGCGTTTCGAAGGCGTGCGCGAGCGGGCGTTCATCGCTTTCCTGAACCGGCTGATCGCGTTCGCGGCGGACCGCGGCCGCATTCCGATCTTCTGGCACGACATGCTGGCCAAGTGTCCCGAAGAAGAACTGCGGAAGCTGGACCGTCGCGGCGTTGCGATGATCTGGATCTACAACGGCCGCAACATCGAGGCGGAAGTCTCAGCGATCGCCGATAAGTTCCGCAATCTGGGCGTCGGGGTTATGGGCGCGCCGGCCGTCCGCAGCTTCGATTGGGCGGAGCACCAGAATTACCCCGTGATCGGAAATCGGACCGATAATCTACTGCAATGGGCCGGGACGGCGGAAAAGCTCGACTTCGATTGTGTGGTCGCGACCAACTGGACCGGGCCGTTCAGCCTTGGGGTGCCGTACGGCGTGTTCGAGACGACGTGGTACCCCATGCTGCTGCATGCCGATTTGTTCTGGAACAGAAGCGGCGGCGGCGATTCTGAGACGTTTATCGATCGGTTCCTCCATGCGTTCCACGGCATCGAGCCTTCCGCCGGCCATGCGAAGCTGGGCAACTACAGGCTTGAGGACTATTACGATATGATCCCGAAGCTGCTTGACGAAGTACGGCTGAACCGTGACTATGCGGAGCTGATCGCGGTCATGCGTGATTATGAGACAGCGACGGATCGGTCGCGGGCGATTCACAAGTACGTCTACCGCTGGGAGATTTTTCCCGGCGATGCAGCCGAACGCCGCTCGCTGCTGAACAATTATCAGCGCAACAGGCGGGACCGCGAGGATGTCAGGCCGCGAATGCAGGCCGCGCTGGAGCGTTACCAGCCCGCGGATATGGCCGCGCATTTCGTATTGTCGCGATTTTACCTGCACGATTACTTGGAACGTACAATCTACCGGGAGATAGGCATGAATATGGAGGATTAACGGGGACAATTGCAAAAAGAGCGCCCAATGTCGCCGCGAGCGGATCTGTAACCCGACTTTTTCGGGTTACAGCTCGCAAAGTCGCTCCGCTCGGCTCTGCAACCCGACTTTTTCGGGTTACAGCTCGCAATGTTGCTACGTGCGGCTCTGTAACCCGATTTTTTCGGGTTACAGCTCGCAAAGTCGCTCCGTGCGGCTCAGTAACCCGACTTTTTCGGGTTACAGCTCGCAAAGTCGCTCCATGCGGCTCTGTAACCCGATTTTTTCGGGTTACAGCTCGCAAAGTCGCTCCGTGCGGCTCAGTAACCCGACTTTTTCGGGTTGCAGCTCGCAAAGTCGCTCCGTGCGGCTCAGTAACCCGACTTTTTCGGGTTACAGCTCGCAAAGACGCTCCGTGCGGCTCAGTAAGCCGACTTTGTCGGGTTACTGCTCGCAAAGTCGCTCCGCTCGGCTCAGTAACCCGACTTTTTCGGGTTACAGCTCGCAAAGTCGCTCCGCTCGGCTCAGTAACCCGATTTTTTCGGGTTACAGCTCGCAAAGACGCTCCTTGCGGCTCTGTAACCCGATTTTTTCGGGTTACAGCTCGCAAAGTCGCTCCGTGCGGCTCAGTAACCCGACTTTTTCGGGTTACAGCTCGCAAAGTCGCTCCATGCGGCTCAGTAACCAGACTTTTTCGGGTTACAGCTCGCAAAGTCGCTCCATGCGGCTCAGTAACCCGACTTTTTCGGGTTACAGCTCGCAAAGTCGCTCCATGCGGCTCAGTAACCCGACTTTTTCGGGTTACAGCTCGCAAAGTCGCTCCGTGCGGCTCAGTAACCCGACTTTTTCGGGTTACAGCTAACGGCTCCCGCAAAAGAAAAAACGGGAACGTTCCAGTTTATACGCGAAAGGACCTCGAATTCCACTGTAAAGTCGGGAATGAGGTCCTTTTTCTTGAAAAAATCAAACTTCAAAAGGGCACGAAAATCACAAATCGGCTTTCGGGACAGCCCCCTTATTGTGCTGCTTGCAAGGATTGGCATAGGTTGACCCAAGCGAGAAGGATGCCACGCAATCCAGCATAGCTGCTCCGCTCCGAAGCTGAAGCCGAGGCCGAGGCTGGAGTATGCCGTCAGCCCAATATGAGCCAGCCAAAGTCCTCGCTGCGATGGAAATCGGGCGTGTCCGAACGGACGCGGGACCAGCTGCCGTAATGGGGCTGTGCGGTTTCATCGCCGCATTTGTAGAAGTTGCCGCGCATCCTCGCCCCGGAAATGGGCCGGAAGCTCGGGACCAAGCTTGTAAGCCAGGACATGGGCAAGCGCATGCTGACGCTCCAATACCACTCGCCGGTAATCGGGTCGCGGAGGTTCGTCTCCGCGCGGATATGCAGGGGCGGCATCTCGCCGGGAGCCAGATAGACACGGTCATGCCGATCCTTGCCGAAGCCGGCCAGTATCGTTCCCGCGGCGTTTAACTCCAGGTTCAAGAAACGATCGTCCGTATCGGGAGAGGGCTGCAAGAAAAACTCCAGGCAGCTGTCCGTGTAGACCGGATCGTTCTGCTTTCTATAGCGTACGAGCGGATCGCGCTCGTACGCTCGCAGGCAGATCTGCAGCTCATCCTCCGTGTAGGACACGCTGGCGCGAGCCTTTGGTCCATGTTGATCGGGAAGCCAATGGTAGTGCAGTATAGCGAGCTCTCCGCCATCATGGGCATCCGACCAGGCGCCGTGAGCCGACAGGCGAGCCGGAGGGATGGTCGCGAACGCCTCCGCCCCCGATATCGGCGTCCTTGTGGCAGTATTCCCAATACGCTCCTCTTGTCCGCTCCGGTGGGAGCGGTATATGCCCTCAAGCACCTCGACGATATGCGCAGCCTCTTCCATTGTGCACGAGAGGGAAGTGCCTGTTTCGATAGCGGACAGCAAATCCTCCAGCTGAAGGATAAACGGTTCGGAATCCGAAGGCGTGTCCAAAAGCTCGTAGACCCCTCCATTACTTTTGTAGAGGGCTTGTCCCGTCTCCAGCCGCAACGAACCGTTTGTGAACAGCAGCTCCGTATAGTTGGCGGAGGCTCCCTTGTAGCCGGACTGTACGACTGTGGCCGTTACGCCGTTCTGAAGCCGCAGGTACGCCATGACGCTTCCTTCTACGTCCCCCCGATTTCCATGGTAGGTCATGTTGGCCGTGACCGAGGCAACGGGACTGTCCGCCAGCCAGACGAGCTTGTCTATGGAGTGCGAACCGAGATTGAACGCCATGCCGCCTCCCGACAAGGATTTGCGGAGAAACCAGTCCGGCCGACTCTCGGCGAAATAATCGGCATGTCTCACGTCGTGCACCATGAACAGCTGTCCCAGACCGCCTTCCCGAATCAAGCGGCGGGCATGGAGGTTATGGGCCAAGTAACGCTGCGTATGCCCGACCAGGATCGTAACGCCGCTTAGCCGGGCCTGCACCATAATTTGGCTGCATTCCTCGGTATTCAGCGCCATTGGTTTCTCCAGAAGAACGTGGCAGCCCGCCTGCGCGGCGAAGCAAGCGGCTTCCGCATGCAAGTAATGCGGAAGAGTTACAATGACGATGTCCGGCCGCTCGGTTCTGATCATTTCTTTGTAATCCTCGTAATGCTTGAGCTCGGAGTCGTAACGCTCCGATGCGGCCTGCAGGCGGCCTTTGTCCAGGTCCGCAGCGGCAACGGCTTCAACCCTGCCGCCCGATTCATTTAACTGTCTTAACGCGTCCAAATGGTTTACCGCAATTCCGCCGCATCCTGCCAGCGCTACCCGATATGTCATAGTAACGTACTCCCCCAGTACCTGATTGTGCATCAATGCCAATAGTTTATCATGGAGAGTCGTCCCTGCCTATCGGCTAATTTAGTGATTTATATGCCGTGTTTAAGGAAAATGACAGCCGGGCAATCGGCTGCCTGGCTGTCATTTAGCAGCGCTCCGTGCGAGCGCATGGTTGACCTCATCTACTTCAACAGCTCCTTCAGTTGCTCCGCGGGAAGCGGACGGCTGAACAAATACCCTTGCAGTTCGTCGCAGCGAAGGTCCTTGCAGAATTGCGACTCGTCTGCCGTCTCGACGCCTTCCGCGACGACTTTCATGTTCATGCTGTGCACGAGATCGATAATCGCTTTGACGATGGAGGACTTCTTCTCGTCGCTTGTAATGCCGCGTATGAACGAACGGTCCAGCTTAACGTCGGAGATCGGCAGACGCTGGAGCTGGTTCAGCGAGGAGTAACCCGTGCCGAAGTCGTCAATGGAAATCTGGATCCCCAGCCCGCGCAAATATAAAATCGTCTCGATGACCTGCTCCATATTTCGCATGAACACGCCTTCCGTAATTTCCAGGCTGACATATTGCGGATCCAGTCCTGTATCCGCAAGGCCGCGCTCCACCATTTCTTTGAGGTTGCCCTGAAAGAAGTGACGAGCGGAAATATTAACGGATACGCTGATCTTCTTAAGCCCCGCATCCTGCCATTCTTTGTTCTGCCGGCATGCTTCCCGGAATACCCAGTTGTCGATCTCAAGGATGAAGCCGGATTCCTCCGCAAGCGGAATAAATTTGTCGGGAGGAACCATGCCAAGCTCCGGATGGCTCCAACGGATGAGCGCTTCGATGCCGCATAGCTCGCCGGTTGCCGCGTTCATCTTGGGCTGGTAGTGGAGAGAGAACTGCTCCTCCTTGAGCGCCTTGTACAATCCGTTGTCGATCTGCATTTTCTCTTCAACTAGCGGCGCGAGACTTGGCTTAAAGAATCGGTAATAGCCGTTGCCCTCTTCTTTGGCATGGTACATGGCAATATCCGCGTTGCGGATTACGGTGTCCATATCGGCGCCGTCCTCGGGATACTTGCTGATGCCGACGCTGATCTTGACGAACAGCGGTTTCCCTTCAACAATAAACGGCTCGTCGAAGGAGCTGCAGATGGCGCGCGCCCCTAGCTCAAGCTCCGCTTCGTGCTTGTAGGCGTAGATAAACACGAATTCATCGCCGCCGAGGCGGAAGACGTCGCATTTTTTGCCGGGGTAATTCATAAATCGATGCGCCACGAGCTTTAGCAGCTCGTCGCCAGCAGAATGACCGAGCGTATCGTTGATCTGCTTGAATCGGTTAATATCGGCGAAAAACACGCCGATGCGAAGGCCGCTGCCGGTCGCGTGTTCGAGATCGATTAATTCCTGCAGATGCTTAGTGAAATGCAAGCGGTTCGGCAGTCCCGTCAGCACATCGTAGTAAGCGAGCAGATGGAGCCGCTCTTCGGATTGCTGCAGCAGCTCCGCCTGCGCCTGCAGCCGCTCGTTGCTCATCTGCGTCTCGGTGAACAAGTGACGCAGGTTGCTCGCCATATGCTTGAAGTTCGAGATGAGCGAATGGATCTCCAAAATGTTGCTGCGAGGCCAGTCGGGCTCATGATGCTCCTTCAGCTTAAGCGGCAGATTCGTAGTCGCCCCGGCAAGTCGCTGCAAGCTTCCGGAGATTGTGCGTTGGATGAACAGAGAGAATAGGGCGGCGACGAGGCCGGCTATGGCCAGAAATAGAAGATGAGCCTCATATTTGTTATACAAATAGTTCTGGTAGCTGCTAAGCTGCACTTCGATCAGGATACGGCCGGAGCCATCAAGCAGCGCTTCCTCGTAAAGAAAGTGCTCATCGCCCCATGTCGTCGCGACCAGACTGTGGACACGGGGAGTATGCTCGGAAAATTTAAGCTTGTCCGAGATTCGCAAATAGGTGCGGTTGCTCTCGGGTATTCGACTGTTTCCGAGCAGCGAATGGACGTTGGAAGCGATAACGGTCCCTTTGTTATCGACCAGACTGATATTGAAGAAGCTTGACGAATAACGGTCCATGGCGGCTTGCAACTGCTCCGTACGCTGTTCGATCCAAGGGATATCGGAAGAGGCGTGTTCCCATTCTTTCGAGAGCGCGTAGATGGTTTGTTTGGCCCGAATCTGCACGTTCATGCCGACTTCCTTGAAGGAACTGACGGTGTTGACCATCATATTGAGCAGGAAAGAGATCATAACGATGCCAACCGCAAAGTGGAGGAGAATCTGGCTGAATGTACTTGGCTTGCGGCCGGAATCGAGAAATCCGAGAAGTCGATGTTTGGGCGAATATTGATGAATTATCTCGGCGAACAAAGCGTTGAACAGTCCGTTAATCACGACAATACCAACGAATAGGCGAATATTATCAAAGCCGCCGGCATATTCATGCGCGTAGAAAGCATAGGTTAGCGGGATGCCGAGAATAAACCAGTAAACGGCATCCATCGCGAATAATCGTCCCGGATAACGCCGCAGCAGGAGGCCGACAATGACAACCTCCAGAATGCCCAGAAGGTTAATGAAGGGTTGTCCCAGCCAAATAGAGCCGATGCCGTAAGCGATAGCGGCGACGATTATGCCTCTCCCCGGACCGAACATGCGCAAGGAAATCAGGGTGAACAGACTGGTAAATGTGAAAATAATTCCATATATAAATTGAAATTTGCCCCATTCGCTCAAAATGGCTAGTGCCGTCATTAGGCAAAGCAGCGGAATGTACAGCCCTTGTCCGGGATGATTAGATGAGGAATTAGTCACTTGCGGCCTCCGATGCGGGTTAGTGTTTAAATGTAGAGTTATCCGCTAATTTCACCTATAATTCGACAAAATTTTCTAAAATCCTGCATCCTCCCTACAAATGTGGAAGTTGCATGATGGGACGATCATCTGGTATAGTTCTACTATCGAATAGTTAGACAGTAGAACTAAATGGTGGAGGTAAGAAAAATTGTCGAATAACTGTCATGGCGACATGATCAAAGAATTGATCCACAGGTACGAACGCGCCCACTTTACCGTAGAACGGAAATTGTACGCGCTGCTCAAGGATTTGATGCCGGCAGAACTCACCGTGGATCAATTCAACATGATCAGGTTTATGCAATTCAACGGGCGCAGCACGCCTTCCGAGCTGGCCGAGGTATTCGGCGTGGGCAAGAGCTCCATCACGGCGATCATCTCTCGTTTGTCCGATAAGGGGTTTATCCGCAGATTATCCGAAGAGAGCGACCGCCGAATCGTCATTCTGACCCTCACGGAGGAAGGGAAGATGCTGTGCGAGTCGATAGATGCGCGTGTAGAAGCAATGTTGGCGGATATTATGAATCATTTTGAGGGGGAGGAGGCTGAGCGGTTCATCTCTACCTTCGAGAAGCTGGCGGACGTGATGGCGGGCACGGCGGGACTCGGGAACAATGAGGGCAAGGAATAGAAAGATAGAGGGAGAGGGAGTGGAAACATGAGGTATGTACTGAAATTCAAGTGGCTTGTATTGGCGTTATGGGTGGTCGCGGCGGCCGGATTGATGCTTACCGCTCCGAACATGGCGGAGCTGGTCCGGACGAAGGGGCAGATTACGGTGCCGGACGGCTATTCCTCCAAGCTTGCGGGCGAACTCGCTGCGGAGATCGGAGCAGCGGCAGGAGCGGAGGGAGAGGCCGGAGGCATGTCCACGGTGCTTATCTTCCATAAGGAAGGAGGGCTTGGCGAAGAGGGCCTGGCGGAGGCGAAGGCCACCATCGGAAGACTGGCAGGCGAAGAGGGCAAGGCGCTCGGCATACTCGACCTGACGACCCACTTCGATATTCCCGAGCTGGCGGATCAGATGGTGTCGGAAGACGGCAGTACCGTGCTGGCCCTGCTGAATGTCAGCGCGGGCGACCGCGGGCTCGGGACCGTGCGCGACGAGTTGTACGCGGCCATCGATAACGTATCGCTGGACCACTACTATACGGGCGAGTGGATCATTAGCGAAGACGTGGTGCAGAGCTCGGAGGAAGGGCTTAAGAAGACGGAGTATATTACGGTAGGTTTCATTCTGGTCATCCTGTTTATCGTGTTCCGTTCCGCCGCTGCGCCGCTCGTGCCGCTGCTGGCGGTAGGCTTCAGTTATCTGGTGTCGCAGTCCATCGTTTCCTTCCTTGTGGAATACGCGGACTTCCCGCTGTCAAACTTCACCCAGATCTTCTTGGTGGCCGTTTTATTCGGTATCGGGACGGATTACTGCATCCTGCTGATCAGCAGGTACAAGGAGGAGCTGGCTCATCGCGGAGACCGTACCGAAGCTATCATTCATACGTACAAGACGGCAGGCAAAACCGTACTCTTCTCCGGGCTGGCCGTCCTCGTCGGATTTGCCTCCATCGGCTTCTCGACGTTCGTCTTGTACCAGTCCGCCGTTGCGGTCGCGGTGGGCATCGTCATCCTGCTGCTGGCGCTGTTTACGCTGGTGCCGTTTTTCCTCTCGGCGCTCGGCAACGCGCTGTTCTGGCCGGCAAAGGGGTCGCTGGAGCACAAGCAAAGCCGTCTTTGGGGCTCGGTGGGCAGCTTCTCGCTGCGCCGTCCGGTATGGGCGCTTGTCATTCTGCTCGTGCTGATCGTGCCGTTTCTCGCGGCGTATAAGGGCACGATCTCCTTTAACTCGCTTGACGAGATCGGGGAGAAATACGATTCTGTCAAAGGTTTTAATGTTATAGCAGAGGGCTTTAGCCCCGGCGAGACGCTGCCGACGGACGTCATCGTAAAGTCGGAGCGGCCGCTGGATACGCCGGAAGGACTTGCGGCGCTCGAGCAAGTAAGCCGCGAGCTCTCCAAGGTAGAAGGCGTGCAGACGGTTCGCAGCGCGACTCGTCCGACGGGGCAAGTGCTGGAGGACTTCCTCGTCTCCGATCAGGTGCTGACGCTCGACGATGGTCTCGGCAAGAGCGGAGACGGATTGAGCGAGATCAGCAGCGGTCTGGCGGAAGCCCGCAGCGCGCTGGGAGATAACGCGCCGAAGCTTGCGGAGGCGGCGGACGGCGCAGGTCAGCTTGCAGCGGGCACGGAGGAGCTGCGAGAGGGCTTGAACCAGCTAGCGGCGGGATTGCGCGCCATCGAGCAGGGGCTGAAAGACGGCTCGGCTGGCGCCCGGGAGCTGACGGCGGGCTTGGAACAGGCGCGGGCGAGCGCCCAAGAGCTGGCTGCGGCCCATGCGCAGCTGTTGAGCGGCTATGAAGGCATCGGCGGCGGCTTGTCCGGGCTGAGCGCTGGCTACGAGGCTGTTGCCGACCAGAGCGGTAAGCTGGCGGAAGGGCTCTCTGGCGTATCCGGAGGACTGGACGCTCTTGGCGACAAATATCCAGAGCTAAAGGAAGACCCGGCGTATCAAGAGACGCTGCTTGCGGTAGCGGGCTTGCAGCAAGGCGCGGTACAGCTTGGAGCCGGCCTTAAGGAGCTGAACGCCCAACTGGCAGGCGTGGCGGGCGGCATGGCGCAGGCAAACGCAGGCTACAAGCAAGCTGCCGACGGCCAGGCGGCGCTTGCGGCCGGACTCGGCGAATTGGCGAAAGGCATTGCGGAGCTGCAAGGCGGCATCGCACAGGCGGCAGCGGGCCAAGGCGCCATCGTGGACCAAATCCCGGGCGTGACGCAAGGGCTCGGCGAGCTGGCATCCGGCCAGCAGGAGCTGCAAGCGGGTTTTGCTTCGCTAAACGATCAGCTTGGCGAACTAACGAGCGGTCTCGACCAGAGCGTCGACGGCTTGACGCAAGTGACGGACGGCTTGGCTTCGGCGGGCGGCTATCTGCAAAGCCTGGCAGGCGCTCCAGACAAGGAGCTGACGGGTTGGTACATCCCGCAGGAAGCGATCGACGACGAGCAATTCCAATCGTCGCTGGATGTGTATATGTCACCGGATCGGATGACGGCGAAGTTCGATGTTATTTTCGACAGCAATCCGTATTCGGAGGCAACCATGGAGGAGATTCCGGCGCTGGAAGCGGCCGTCGATCGTGCGCTGCGGGGTACGGCTTTTGAGGAAGCGGTGACCGCCATCGGCGGCGTAACGAGCATGAACCACGATCTCGACACGATCTCGAACGCGGACTATTCGCGGACCGTCGTCCTGATGCTGGTCGGCATTACGCTTATTCTCATCGTGCTGTTCCGTTCCATAGTAATCCCGGCATACGTCGTATTATCGTTGATCGTTACGTATTATACGTCTCTGGCGATCACGGAGCTGATCTTCGTGCGTATATTCGACTTGTCCGGCATCAGCTGGGCCGTGCCGTTTTTCGGCTTCGTGCTGCTCGTCGCGCTTGGCGTCGATTACAGTATCTTCTTGATGGACCGGTTCCGCGAATTCCGCCATCTGGAGCCGAAGCAAGCCATCTTGGAAGCGATGAAGAACATGGGCGGAGTCATTATGTCGGCAGCCGTTATTTTGGGCGGAACATTTGCGGCTATGCTGCCTTCGGGCGTTATGTCGCTGCTTCAGATCGCGACGATGGTTTTGTGCGGGTTGTTCCTGTACGCGCTCGTCATGCTGCCGCTTTTTATTCCGGTCATGGTCCGAGTTTTCGGAGAAGCCAACTGGTGGCCGTTCATGAGGAACGACAAGGAAGCCGGATACAGTCTGCGCGAGAAGGAAGCGTTTGTTCATAGCCACAAGGAATAGTAATGCGTCAATGATAAGGGGCTGTCTCAAAAGTAAGATCGTTCGCTTATGTAATAGCTCACTTGATGAATGAAGCGTCTAAAATGGAAAAATGGTGGTGCTAGGGAGGCTATCCCTGCACCACCATTTCTGCTTTTTGGTCTATTGCCGCCTTCTTGAGCAAATTGTGGGCGAGCGAAAGCCACCCGACCTCTAGGCTCACTTTTGGCAGGCCTCGAAGCAGAAAACGTCTGAATCCGCGGTTATTCTTTATTTGCCCGAATACACTTTCCGGCTCAATCATCCTTCGAACCGAGAGGGCGTACCCGTCCTCACTTCTGAGCTTCTCGCGTGCTCGCTGCTTGTAACTTAAATACTTCATACTTACACTGATTTCGCGATTTCCTTTCGCTTTCGTGCACAATTCCTTAAACGGACAACCCTCGCAACTCTCGCTCCGATAGTGCCGCTTCCTTAGCTCATACCCACTTTCCGATTTCTCCTTGCTTTCATAACGGAATAATAGTTTTCGTCCTGCGGCGCACGTCCACGTGTCTTCGATCTCGTTGTACTGCCAATTATCCAGCTTACTGATGTCTTGCTTCCATTTCTTCGATTTTTCCTTATGGTAGGTGCTGTACTTCACTAATGCTTCCAGTTGTTCGCTTTCCAAATAGGCGTAGTTTTCCTCACCACCGTATCCAGCGTCCGCAATAACCGTTTTCGGCAACTTGCCGAGCGCTGCTTTGACCTTCTCCAAGTGAGGTTTTAGGCATCGCGTATCGGTCGGACGTTGGTGCAAGCTGTACCCGATAATGAACTGGTTCTCTGTTCCGATCTGCACATTGTAGCCAGGCTTAAGCTGACCATTACGCATATGATCTTCTTTCATTCGCATGAATGTGGCGTCATGATCAGTCTTGCTAAAGCTGTTCCGATCTCCGAGAATCTCTTGCTGGGTCTCGTATTTCTGCAGACGAGGCAACAGGTCCTTACGAAGGGCGCGTACCGCTTTTTTAAGGGGCTTATCCTTCGGCCGAGTTTGCAGGTTGGCTTCCAATTGCTGAACGGCCGATTCCAATTTCTCGCTGGTCAACTCGGATGCTTCGCCTAGCTCCGCAAGATCCTGTCCGGCCTGCTCCTGATCTTCTTGTTTTTCAGTCGCTTCAATGGTGGCAAACAACGTTTTTACTTTTTCCTGGAGCTTCGCTTTCTGCTTCACGACTGCCTTACCCCAGACAAACGTGTACCGATTCGCGTTCGCTTCGATTTTTGTGCCATCTACAAAGTAATGCTCAAGCTTCACATATTTCTCAGCAGCAAGAAATTGAAGCACACCAGTGAAGACCGTCTCCAATATGTCTTTCATCCGCTCGGAGCGAAAGCGATTGATGGTCCGGAAGTCTGGGCGTTGTCTGCCGGCAATCCACATAAACATGATATTTTCACGGACCGCCTTGGCAATCTGCCGAGAAGAGTAGATCCGCTGTGTATAGGCATAAATGATGACTTTGGTGAGCATTTTGGGATGGTAGCTGTCTCTTCCTCCACCGGGGTAAGCATCCCTGAAGATCTTGTCATCTAAGCGATTGACAGCCTCATTGACTACACGAACGAGGTGATTGGGAGGAATGTCGTCCTCCAAGTCCATTGGCAGATGAAGTTGGTCCATGGTATATTGAATGTACAAAAGAAACCTCTCCTTTGGTATGTGGTTGGGTGGTACCTCCATTTTACCAAGGAAAGGTTTCTTTTTGTTTTACAATTTAGAGAAAAGGGGGGGCCTTTAGTCAACTGACGATGACTTTTGGGACAGCCCCTTCGGCGTGCTTCCCGCTCGCAATTGAAGGGCATTCTGTGCCCTTGGCTGCTTAGACAAAGCGGCGGCAGGAGTAGTAAGATAGGAGCATGGGCAAGCTTCACAGGAAAGGTTGAGGAAGGAGGGCTGCTTGCATGAAGCGGATTTTGGTTATATTTACAGGAGGGACGATCGGCAGTAAGGCGGAGGGGAAATCCATCAACGTACACGACTCCGGTTCCTATGCGCTGCTGGAGGCCTACCGCAATACGGATGAGGTCCGGAAAGATGTCGAGCTGTCAACGCTCGAACCTCTTAATTTGCTCAGCGAGAACTTGACGACGGGTGATTGGCGGACGTTGGCCGTTGCCATTCGGAACGCCGACCCAGGCTCTTACGACGGTCTCATCGTGACGCATGGTTCGGATACGCTGGCTTACACGGCGGCGATGTTCAGCTACTTGTTTGCCGGGGTCGGCGTGCCGATCGTGTTTACCGCAAGCAATTATCCTATTGCGGATCGGCGTGCTAACGGACTGCGCAATTTGGCGGGGGCCATCGACTTCGTCGTGGAAGAAGCGTTGCCCGGCGTATTCGCCGTCTACGAGAACGATCGCGGAGAGATGCTCGTCTATCTCGGTACGAGGCTTGCGCAATGCGAGTCGTTTACGGATCAATTCCGCAGCCCGTACGATCTTCCTTACGGCGTAATGGAAAACCGGCGGTTCGTATGGCGGGATGACGCAAGGAATCCTAAACCGGATAGGCTATCGGGAGGATCGAAAGCCGCGCTATCGCCTCCGCTTCCATGGGAGTCGGAGAAATTGAGCTTGGACGATTCCGTCTTGTACATACGTCCTTATCCGGGCTTGAACTATTCGCTGTACGAATGGAGCGGTCGGAAGCCCAGCGCCATACTGCATGATCTTCATCACTCCGGCACGGCGACGGCTCTGCCCGGCGGCCCGTATTCGCTGCCCGCTTTTATCGAGCGTTGCAAAGCTCGCGGGATCGATGTGTACATGAGCCCGCTTAAGGACGCCTCGGCAGCGCTCTACGCCTCGTCGCATGCCTTGATAGAAGCGGGGGGCGTGTTCCTCGAGGGGATCGGGATGGAAGCGGCTCTGACGAAGCTGGTTGCCGTCTACGGCCTTGCGTCGAACGCGGAGCAAGCGCGGACATGGATGACGGAAGCGACATTTGCTTACGAGAAGATTGGCTCCGGCGTCGATTCGGAAGGGGCGGAGACGAATGAAAATTAAGGAAGCGACGTTTTTGACGAAGGAGCCGCTTGGGCTGCTGCCCTTCTATCGGGATGGGCTTCGGTTTCCTGTGGTGACGGCTGAGGAGGAGCAATTGGTCGTCCAGGCGGGAGATACGGCATTGCGTTTCGTTCGGTGGGAGCCGGGAGCTTCGGAGAAAGCGGGAAGCCGTCTGGCACGAAGTTACGAGGGGCAGTCCACTCCTTATTACCACTTCGCGTTCAACATACCGGAGAATAAGCTGGACGAGGCGAAGGGCTGGATCGAGACCGTTACGGAGCTAGGGAAGGAGGCGGGCCGGGATATTTCCCGAAGCGAGGCGTGGAACTCGGACTCCGTCTACTTTATGGACCCGGCGGGCAATATTTTGGAGCTGATCGCAAGACATACGATGGACAATGGCATTCAGCGTCCTTTTGATCCGGATCGGGATGTTCAATGTCTCAGTGAAATCGGATTGCCGACCCGCAACGTGGTTTTGGCGGTTGACCGGTTGGAGGCCATAGGCATCGGGAGCTATCAAGGAAGGAATGACAGCTTTAACCCGGTGGGCGACGAAGAAGGCATGTTCATTGTCGTGCAGCCGGGGAGACGCTGGCACTTCACTAACCTGACGGCGGAGTGTTACCCCTTCGAGGTGTTTGTTGAAGGAGTCGGCAAGCTTCTCCTCGCGGAGGATGAGCAGGGTTTGAAGCTGCAGCGCAATTAAGATCAATCGCGGAGAACACCCGCAGGATGCTTCGCGCTTTTGCGGTTTCTATACAATTACACTAAGGAGGCTGAACTTATGAGTAACGGTATTGTTAGAGTTGGAGAGCTGGTGCCTAATTTTAATCTGCTCGCATCGAACGGGAAGGAAGTATCGCCGGAGGACTATCGCGGGAAGAAGCTTGTCATCTACTTCTATCCGAAGGACATGACGCCTGGCTGTACGGCGGAATCCTGCGATTTCCGGGATTACAATGGAGAGTTCGCGGAGCATAACGCGGAAGTGATCGGCATTAGCCCCGACGATTTAACGTCGCACGAGCAATTCGTATCGGAGCATAAGCTGCCGTTCCTGCTGTTATCGGACACAAATCATGGCGTGGCCGAACTGTTCGGCGTATGGAAGGAGCTTAGCTGGGGCGGCAAGACGTTCCTCGGCGTGGAGCGTTCGACGTTCCTGATCGACGAGGAAGGCAAGCTCATTCGCGAATGGCGCGCCGTCAGCGTCGAGGGCCATGTACAAGAGGTGCTTGAAGCGGTAAAAGGTTAACTTAACTTTACGTTCGCTCGAAAAGTCTCGCTAGCGCAACATGCGCAAACAACAGAGCCCTGCCTCCAATTGGAGGCAGGGCTCTGTTCGCTTATGCGGGATTTATTTTTTCTTCCAGTTCGGCAGAGACTGCACGAAGCTGTCGGACAGATTAAGCAGTTCCAGCGCACGGTCGAATTCCTCTTCGGTCGATTGCTGCTCGTTATTGCCGTTACCCGCTAGCGGGTAATGTTTGCCGTCGTTGAAGCCGCTGCCGGACATAAACAGCTCTTCGCTGCTTAAGAAGGAGCCGGACGGCAAATAATAACGTTGAGGAAGAATGTTGTACGATTGATTGAACAAGTCCTGGCCGAAATGCATCTGATTATCCAGCGGCAGACCAAGCAGGTTGGCGATCGTCGGCAAGATGTCGACTTGTCCGCCAAGCTGGTCATACGTAGCCGGCGCCTCGTCGCCCGGATTAACGACGACAAGCGGTATGTTGATCATATCGGTATACGTGTACTCGCGGCCGTAAATTTCGGCCATCAGGTCCTTCTCGCCGTTGTCGAGCGAGTAGATCGGCAAGCCGAGATGGTCGCCGTACAGCACGATCAGGCTGTTGTCCCAGATGCCGCGGGCCTTCAGGTCGTCGATGAATTCGCCCAGCGCGTGGTCCGCATAGTTTTGCGACTCGATATAGTCGCCCACCAGCGTGCCGTCGAAGCGGTCGGGCAGGTCGATCAGACGTTTCTCCTGCGGTATCGTGTAAGGATGATGCGCCGTCATGGAGATGATCTGCGTATAGAACGGCTTGCCGCTCGCGTTCATGCGGTCAAGCTCCTCGATAGATTTCTTGTACAACATTTCATCGGAGGCGCCGAAGAAGATCGCATCCTCCGTTCCGAAAAATTCGGCATCGTAATAACGATCGAAGCCGATAGCCTTATACAACTCGGCGCGGTTCCAAAACTCAACGACGTTCGTATGGAACGTTGCCGTGTCGTAGCCGACCGACTTCACTAGCTTCGGCAAGCTAGGAAGCTCCTTGCCCGCATACACTTGCGTCGCGGCACCCCGCGGAGGAATGTACAGCGACGTATTGACGACGAACTCCGCATCCGACGTATTGCCTTGGCCGACTTGCTGGTAGAAGTGGGAGAAGTAGCTGTTCTCTTTCACCAGCTTGTTCAAGTTAGGCGTAATTTCTTGACCCTCGATGGACAGGCCCACCAGGAAGTTTTGCATGGATTCCATCTGAAGAATGATCAGGTTTTTGTCTTCCGCCGATCCGAACAGCTTAGGTTCAGCGGGCGGTTGGACGTTCTTTACATTCTGAATCTTCTCTTGCGTAATTTCGGAAGAATCGACATACTGGATTTCTTTGTTAGCCAGAATACGGTAAGCTTCGTAGTTAAGGATGCCCATTTGCTCCGCCTTGACGATTTCGTTCATGCTGGCGCTGTTTGGCAGGACGTTGAACAAGCAAAGCGCCAACGATACGGACAGCACGGCGATCATGACTCTCTTATTCTCCTTGCGAGTGAAGGCTTTTTTAACTTCCTTCGCCTTCCGGCGGAAGAACAGCAGACCGATCATCAGGACAACGTCGATGTAGATCAGCAAATATTGAGGATCCATCAGCGAGAACACGCTGTTCTTTACCGCGGTTACCTGATTGACCTGCTGCAGGGCCGAATAATCGACGATAACGCCGTAATACTTGTAATACATAATGACAGCAAATAGAATAGAAGTCATGGCAAGGTTCGCGATTAGATAGTACGTGAACTTGCGCTTGCTTGCGAACCATTCGATCAGGCTAAAAACGATCAGCACAAAAGGAACTTCCTTAAGAAGGGTTGTCCAGGACGCACCGTCCGGGAAAACGACTGTCCATGCTAAAAAGCTTTTGAGTAGCAGGATGATCGAGAAAAACAATATAGGACGAGTACCGAGCAATCGTCCAGATGCTAGAGTTGACATTAGGAAAGCACCCCTACCTTTCACAGCACAAACAGGCTTATCTCTATCTCTTTTCGAGGAAGCCGCTTTGCTTTTTTCTTTGGCGTTCAGAGAATATTAGTATACTTATTGTAAAGACATTATCATTATGCTCCTTTCTTACACCAAAAGTCAAAAGGCAAAACAGCCCTTAAACTGCAGGAGGAACGAAAATGAGGAAGAAAAAGCCATTTTTGGCGATTGTTTTGACAGGATTTCTATTAGCTGGAGGTTACTTTGTAGCACAGGAATACGGACTATTCGATCCTGCAAGCGGAGCCGCACAGCCGCCCAAGCTGGCTGAGGGCATAGATGATGGAGACGGCCAGGCGGGCGGGGAGCTCGAAGGGGATGTGCCTGGAGCTGGAAACTCCAATACCGGCGGCGGCATCAGCGTGCCGGATCCGGACGGAGGATCGGACAACAAATCAACGGACAAGCCTGCCGAGACGAACAAACCGAAGCCGACTGCAACAACGACCCCGGGAACCGGAAATACACCCGGAGCCAGCGGCGAAGAAGGTATTTCCCGCGGAGAAAACGGGGATATCGCCGTCATCGCGGAGCCGCATAGCGCCACTGCGCTGGTGAACCCGTTCAACAAGCTGCCGGAGGATTACGAGCCGGACGACCTGGTGTACCCTGATGTGAAGTTTATCTTCTCGGAGAAGGTGGAGAAGCGGATGCTTCGGAAGGAAGCCGCCGAGGCGCTCGAGAAGCTGTTCGCCGGAGCGGAAGAGGACGGCATCTATCTGGCCGGCGTATCGGCTTATCGTTCTCACGCGACACAAACGAAGCTGTTCGATCGGTACGTGAAGAGAGACGGCTACGAGAAGGCGAGAACGTACAGCGCCCTCCCGGGTACCAGCGAGCATGAGACGGGACTCGCCGTAGACTTGTCCGGAAGCGATGGCTCTTGCGCGGCAGCCGACTGCTTCGGAGATACCAAGGAAGCGGCATGGCTGGCGAAGCATGCTTCGGAATACGGATTCATCATCAGGTATCCGAAGGGCAAGGACGAAATTACGGGCTACCAGTACGAACCGTGGCATCTTCGTTATGTAGGAGCGGAGCTTGCAGGCGAGCTCGCGTCATCCGGGCTGACCTTGGAAGAGTATTATAATGCGGTTCCGGTAACACAATAAGACTGGAATCCTCCTGCTGTCAGTCCAATAAGGCGCATGACGGAACGGTGATCCGCGCAGGATTCAGCGTTCGAAACGTTAGAAGACAGCGATGCGAAAGGCGTGGATGTCCCCATGAATTTGCTGCAAAACTTTTCATTCGTCATCATTCTATTAAATATTTTCCTCGCGATCACGGTCATTTTTCTGGAACGGCGCAATGCCAGCTCGACTTGGGCGTGGCTCATGGTTCTGTTCTTTATTCCCGTGCTCGGTTTCGTGATGTATTTGATTCTGGGACAGAAGGTGCGCAAGCGGCAGTTAAACAAATTGCTCGGAGAGAACCGTCGCATTATCGAGGAGGCGCTGGAGAAGCAGAGCATCATGCTGGAGCGCAGAGAGATGTTTCCCGAGGGCAGCGAAATGGCCAAGTACCAGGATATGATGTACATGAATTTGACTACGAGCTATGCACTGTACACGAACAACAACGAGATCGAGATCTTTACGGACGGCAACCGGAAGTTCGATGAGCTGCTGACCGATATCGAGAATGCCGAACATCATATCCATCTCGTCTACTACATCGTAAGGGATGACGCGCTTGGCCGTCGGCTGATGGACGCGCTTGTGCGGAAGGCTTCGCAAGGCGTTGAGATTCGGTTTCTGTACGACCAGATCGGCAGTCTGGCATTGCCGAGAAAATATTTTCGGGAGCTTCGGGCAGTAGGGGGCAAAGAGGCAGCGTTTTTCCCATCGCGGATTCCCTTCCTTAATTTAAAGATCAACTACCGCAATCATCGCAAGCTGGCGATCATCGACGGCAGGATTGGATATATCGGCGGCTTTAATATCGGGAACGAGTATTTGGGGCTGAATAAACATTTCGGCGCATGGCGGGATACGCATCTTAAGGTGCAGGGCGGGGCGGTGCTGCAGATGCAGGCCCAGTTCCTGATGGATTGGAATCTGGCGGTCGCGACCAAGATGCCTCTGGGACCGGCATACTTCCCTTACCCGCACAACGTCAACGGCATAATCGGCATGCAGCTTGTGGCCAGCGGACCGGATACCGAGTATCAGGAAATCAAGAACGCCTATATCAAAATGATCTACTCCGCCAAACATACCATCTGCCTGCAGACGCCATATTTTGTACCGGATGAAAGTCTCATGACCGCGCTGCGCATCGCAGCTTTGTCCGGCGTCAGCGTAAACATCATGCTGCCGAGCAAGCCCGATCACTTCTTCGTGTATTGGGCGACGCAATCGTTTCTGGGGGATTTGCTGGAGAGCGGAGTTAGAGTGTACCTGTACAAGGAGGGTTTCCTGCATGCGAAGACGCTCGTCGTCGATCGCATGGTCGCATCCGTAGGGACGGCCAATCTGGATATTCGCAGCTTTAAGCTGAATTTCGAGATAAATGCCTTTATCTATGACGAAGACACGGCAGCCGAGCTTGCAGACATCTTCTTGGAGGATTCGGAGAATTCTTTCGAGCTGACGATGGAGCGTTATAACCGCAGACCGCTGTTCAACCGGTTCAAGGAATCCGTTTCGCGCCTGCTCAGTCCCATCCTGTAAGTACGTATTTAGACAAAATGAAAGGGATTCCGCTTGTCCTGTGGCAACCGGAATCCCTTCACTTTCTGATGTGACAACTATTCAATTTATTCTAACGCTCCAATCCATGGCTTCCTCAATTTCTCTTGAACGCCATCCTTTCGGTAAGTATTTCATATCCAACAACTCTTAAAGGCTGACGTCCCGTTCTCGTCAATCGCTCTTCTGCCCACATGCCCCGGCATCGATCTTCGATACCTCACTTCGTAAGGCATGCTTCGCTAACGTGCTTCAATGGACTATCCCCTCTCGTGTAGGATGGCTTTAGTATAACCCATTATTTTAATTTTGTAAATATTCAGATTATTTAATTGTGTAAAAAGTTTATGCTGTTTAAGGCGATAAGCGTTAAAAAAGATCATTTCTATTAGCGATGAAAACTACCCTATGCTTACTAATGTGCCGAATATAGCAGATAAGCCTTTTAAAGAGGGGGAGCCATTGCTAATTCACCAATTTATATTTATACTTAGTCTAAAATCATAAAAGGCGGTATAAACCGACTATGGCGAAAATAAACCTGACGATACAACGGAAAGCGATCTACGAGGTCGTTCAAGGATCGCATGATCATCCTACTGCGGCGGACGTAATCGAGAGACTGCGGAGCAAAGGCTTTAACTTCGCCTATGGCACCGTCTATAACTCCCTGCGTTATCTGGCCGACGTGGGTCTGATCAGAGAGCTGAAGCTAGGCGAAGCGGTCAGCCGATATGATGCCCGAACCGAAGATCACCAGCATATCGTCTGCACGAAATGCGGGCGCGTCGGCGAGGTGCTGACTGAGCTGCCTGCGAGCTGGGTCTCGACTGTGGCGGACGAAACGAAATTCGTGATCGAGCACGCTCACGTCGTGCTGGAAGGAGTGTGCGAGACATGCGCGAAGAGCTAGCCATAACGGATTTCACGGAAGGCGTATTGTGTTCCCTTACGAAGCGGGTCATGCTGATCAGCCCGCTGCCGGATCGCGTTCGCAGTCTGCTTGTAAAGCTGTCGGGCGACTGCTTCGACGTCTTCTCGCTTCACGAGTTTACGGCAGGGCTTCTGCCCGCGCTGCAGCCGGAGCTGCTCGTCTATGACGCGTTGCCTGTCGACAAGTCGGCCGCTGCTGCTTCCTCGCATACGCTGCAAGGAGGGGCCGAGCTTCTGCAGGCGGCGCGGGCGCACGGAGTGCCCGTGCTGGTGCTGCTGAACGGCGAAGCCTATGAGACACGAGGCAACGCGGAATTATCGGGCGCGGAGCTCCTCGTTTGGCCTTCAGATCCGGAGGCGGCGTTGTCCCGCATTAACCGGATGCTGGAGGAACGGCCGGCGAGCGCGTTGGTCGCGGCAGGATCCGCCGTCGCTGGCATGGAAGCCGGGAACCCTGTCGACTTACTCAGGAACGACGAGGATTTCCGAACGTTCAAGGATATCCGGATCGATCAGCGACGGATGAGAGTCACGCGCGGGGGACAGCGGATCGAGCTGACGAAGACCGAATACGATTTGCTGCTGCATTTTGTATCGTCGGATGGGTCCGTACTGACTCGCGAGAATCTGCTCGATTCCGTATGGGGCATGCAATTTTACGGCGGCAGCAATGTGGTAGACGTTCATATCAAGAGTCTGCGCAAGAAGCTGAAGGACAGCGCGGTTTCGCCCCGATATATCGTTACGGTACGCGGGGCGGGTTATCGGCTAGCGGACGATCATCTGCAATAAGGGTTTCAGCAACCCTCCTAACTATTGACGGAATTGTGCTGCTTTCGGAATAGGCATACGGTTCCGTGCTCTCTTGAAAGCTGGAAGTATCCTTTATGGAGTACATCTGGAACGAGTCTAGCTCAGGGTCTTTTTTGCTGCGGCGCGCAGCGCGGTAATGATCTGAATAATGGCTTTGAAGCTCTTGGGCATGCTGCGGGTGGAGCCCATATTCATAATGATGTATGCGTCGTTCTCGGGATCGTAATACAAATGCGTGGACAAAACCCCGCTATGTCCCCACAGCCGAGGGAATCCGCGCAGCAGGAAGAAGAACTCCTCGAATCGGATTTCCATGAGGCCCAGGCCGTAGTGCATGCCGGCGCGGAATTTATGCCGGGGAAGCGCGAGCTCCCGCAGACGGTCCGTCTTGACGAGACGTCCTTCTTTCAGAGCGCGGAGGAAGAGGTGCAGATCGGAAACGGTAGAGACGATTCCTCCTCCCGACCAGTCGCAGCTTAAGCTGCGGAACTTGCTGATCTCGCGGCCATTTATCCAAATTTCCTCTATAGGCAGTTCCGATTTGTTGTAAGGTTTGGAGTAGAACATCAAGTAACTATCCTTCATGCCAATGGGGATAAACAAATGACGATGAAGATTGTCGTGGAACGACTCGCCCGTAATGGCTTCAATGATTAAACCGAGCAGGATGTAGCCAGTGTCGGAGTACAGGTAACGTTGCCCCGGTGCACCTACCGTGCGTTGCTGATGCCGAGTGAAGTCCAGCAGGCTCGCAGGCGTCCAGAACGTATTCGATTCGTTCAGAAGGAGGTCAAGGAAGGGAGGTCCGTCATGTACATTCCCCTCAAAATAATCGTTTACGCCGGAGGTATGGCCGACCAAATGCTGGATCGTCACTTGCTTGTCGTAATGAACGCCTTCGAATAGAAAGAGGCCGGACAACACGCTTGGTGAGAGGTATCGGCTGATGGGATCGCCGAAGGATAGTTGTCCCCGTTCTTCGAGCAAGGCCAGCAGGACAACGGTAAATGTTTTGCCCACGCTGGCAATGTGGAATGGGGTATGAATAGAGTTCGTGGCAAACGTATAATGCAAATCCAGCTTGTCGGAATGCACAAGCAATTGAAAGTTGGACGGATTTTTGCTTTTTTTGGCCACTTTCGCGAAGTAGCGGTCTAAAGCGGCATGTGTCATGAATCAATCGGCTCCTTGTAGGGGATTTGAGTTTACCACAGTAGATAGAAGTTTTTTTATATGTTAATGTTACTTTTAGGTATATAACTAATAGTAATATCAGGCGGTTTGTCCTGTCAATCTATGAAATTTGTAAACGGGAGGCGTACGGGATGGAATTCGTAGTCTTGGGCTTGCTCATGATTCGAGGGATGACGATTTATGAGTTGAATCAATCGTTCCGACAAGGTATTTCGCTGTTCTATAGCGCAAGCTACGGCAGTCTGCAGACCTCTCTTAAGAAGCTTCTGGCCAAAGGTTGGGCAACCTACAGCGAAGAGACGGCGCAAGGCAGGAACAAGAAGGTGTATGCCATCACGGCCGAAGGGCAGGCTGCTTTTATGGCATGGATGAACGGGGAGGCGGACGAAAGCAAGTTGGAAGTAACGGCTTTGTCCAAGCTTTATTTTTTGGGGCTGATTCAAGATAAAGCAATGGCGAAAGGGATTCTGGCCGATCTCGTCGCCAAGATGGAAGCGATGGAACGGCAGCTTGCCGGCTTGGAGAAGGAGCTGGAACGGCAGCCCGTTCCCGTCGAATATGAGCCGATCATGAAATTCCAAATGAAGACGCTGAGTTACGGCATCGGGGCGCACGGCTTCGCGAGCAAGTGGTTCAAGGGGCTGTTGGACGAGCAGTAAAGAGCTGGTGTGGAAGCCAATCCTGCCAGTCTGATCTATCGGTGCCTCGCCTGGAAGCGTGATGGAAGCGGGTACTCGCAATTTGCTTGCAAGCCATCACAAGGGTAAACTGAAGGAGTGTCACATCATCTCCTGTAGGGGGTACATTGCGATGAATTACCGGGCATTAGGCTCATCCGATATGCAAGTTAGCGAGATCAGCTTTGGCACCTGGGCGATCGGCGGCTCCTGGGGCAGCAAGGACGACGCGGATTCTCTGAGCGCGCTGGAGGCGGCAATTGATGACGGCGTCAACTTCTTCGATACGGCAGATGTGTACGGAGACGGTCACAGCGAGCGGTTGCTGGCGCAAGCGACCAAGGGCAAGGAAGACCAAATCTACATAGCGACCAAGTTTTGCAGAGCGGGGGACATCCACGATCCGGCCACGTATTCGGAGGAATCCGTACGCGCTTATTTGGAAGGCAGCCTGTCAAGACTGGGACGCGAGCGAATCGATCTGTACCAGATTCATTGTCCGCCTCTGTCGATCTTGAAGGCAGGCAACGTCTTCGGCGTGCTGGACAAGCTCAAGGAAGAAGGAAAGATCCGGGAATACGGCGTTAGCGTCGAATCCGTGGAAGAAGGGTTGTTCTGTCTGGAGCAGCCGGGCGTCCGAGCGCTTCAAGTCATTTTTAACCTGTTCCGTCAAAAACCTGCGGAGCGCCTTCTGGGCGAAGCGCAGGAGAAAGGCGTCGGCATCCTGGTCCGGCTCCCGCTGGCAAGCGGTCTCCTGACGGGCAAATTCGCCGCGGAATCCGCGGCGGCGTTCGAAGAGAACGATCATCGCCGCTTCAATGAGAATGGCGAGTCGTTTAACGTGGGCGAGACGTTCGCGGGACTGGGCTTCGCCAAGGGCGTCGAGCTTGCGGAGCAGCTGCGCTGGATCGAGGTAGGCCGCGACAATATGGCGCGAGCGTCACTGCGCTGGCTGCTCGACCACGAGGCGATCACCTGCGTCATCCCTGGCTTCAAAAATGTCCAGCAGGTGCAAGACAATCTCTCCGCGCTCCATGTTCAGCCGTTCTCTGACGATGAGATGGACCGGGTTCGCGCATTCTACAAGGATCATGTGCATGCGCATATCCGAGGATCGTACTAAGGGAGGCGCTTGCTTGTGTGGTCGAATCCAATCGTACAAATTTTATCTATAGCGTTCTCCGCGCTAGCGGGCATCACCTTGATCGTACTGCGCATGAGGGCGGGGAAGAAGCCGGCGACGCTTAAGAAAATTGTTATTCCGCCGCTCGGCATGGCAACGGGGCTCGCGATGTTCGCGTTCCCCGTGACGCACATCCCTTGGCTGTGGGGAGTATCCGCGTTCGGAACAGGACTGCTCATCTTTGCGTTCCCTCTTATCGTTACGACGCAGATGGAACGGGTAGAGGAGCATATTTTCGTGCGGCGGTCCAAGGCGTTCATCGCGATTATGATTACGCTCTTTCTTATCCGCCTGCTATTGCATGGCATCGTCGAGCAGTATATGTCGATTCCGCAGACGGGAGCGCTCTTTTACTTGCTGGCGTTTGGCATGATTCTGCCATGGAGATTCGCGATGCTGGGCGACTTCCTGCGCCTTAAAAAGGTAGAGGGACATCATGTTTGACAGGACGAGCACGTTCATGGTGCCGTCGTTCGAATCTTTGTGAAAACCGGCCTTGAATCTTCGCTAAAAGACGACCTAACCACGCCCGCTTGCTATTGAAGAAGGCGGGTTTTTTGGCGTGCGGAAATGGTAGGACGTTTAATCGAAATGTGCGAATAGTGTGGGGAGCGGTCAGTTGAAGTAGATTAATGGTTGGATACGGAGGAAGAGGCTGGCCGAAGGTTAGTGGAGAGGACTACCCGATAATGGGATAGTGATACAGAAGATGCGAACAATGGAGTCGGTCAAAGTGAGAATGTTAAATGTGAGAGTTCGGTGAGAGTCATGTGCATTTTTTTTGAAAGAAAAAAGGGGGCTGAGCACCAATAAAGGGAAAACCTCCCGCTAAAGACTCTGATAACGGCAGAATGGGGTGTATAAGAGGAAAACCTCCCTATAATTATGCTGGATTTCCGGCAAAGTGGTAAGAACCAAAGGAATAGAGGGAGGATTTCCACTAAAGTTGGATAAAGGAGTTCGAATGGTCGGATTAGAGGGAGGAATTCCTTCTAAAAGACTGTCAGGTAAGTAACTCGTCCACTGTATCGTCGACAAGCGGACAAGGGAGTGGGCGGGAGCAGAAGGCGAGCGAGACAACGCATGCAGAGTCACGAATTTGGCGCCACGTCGCATACAGAGTCTCAGATTCGGCTCCATGTCGCATGCAGAGTCACGGAACTGGCGCCACGTCGCTTGTAGAGTTTCTGATTTGGCGCTACGTCGCATGTAGAGTCTCGGAACTGGCGCCACGTCGCTTGTAGAGTTTCTGATTTGGCGCCACGTCGCATGTAGAGTTTCTGATTTGGCGCTACGTCGCATGCAGATTCCCGGACTCGGCATCACGCCAACTCCGGGATTGCGGCAAACGGTGATTTCGTCTTAAAAAGCTCATAGAGGCTGTCAAACCAGACAACCAACCGTACCCAACCAACCGTACCCAACCAACCGTATTCCTCACTTTGTCTGCAGACATTCGAATTGCGCCGCGATCGTCCATACCTTTAGCAAAGTTCGTACGAGGTAATAACACTGGTGGACGATGATCGCGATGAGACCGGCCCAGAGAAGCGACATGCTGCTTACGACGAGACCAAGCGCGCCCGCAATGCCCCACATGAGCAGGGAAAGACCGGCGAAGGGCAGGAATAACCGAACCGAACGCCATAACGCAGCGAAAATGTTCTCTCCGGAGACGGCGCCGAACTGCATCGCGAGGAACAGCAGGTGCAGCAGCGCGCCCCAAGCGGCCCAGGCTAAGATGCCGGGCAGCAGCGTGAGCGCCAGCTCCTCGTAGGAAGCGCTGTGGATGAGCGCCTCCAACCCGCGCGGCACGAACCATACGCTAGGCAGTAGGGTGAGTACAGACTGCACCAGGTAGAGAAGCGCGATCGGCCGCCATGTCCGGCGCACGCCTTCGAGGAAGCGTGTCTTGCCCCCGGCGGATCGGGACTGCTCGCTAAGCGAGTAGAGGATGCCGGCATTGAACAGCGGCGTCAGCAGCATGCGAGCAAGGAACAGTCCTCCGAGCATCCAGAGGTAGGGCTCTACGAGATCTGTTTTGAACAGCTGGATCTGCGCTTCGGTTATGAAATGCCGCATGACCGCTTCGGATGAGCCGGAATGGGGCAACCGCCGCAGGATAGGCGCAATGGTGCCGTCGATCGCGCGGTATAAGAAGAAGCCCCACGCGAATTGATAAAGGAATAAAAGCAGCACCAGGTGGAAGTGTCTCAGCGCCAGCTTCCAGCCCTGCGTAATATGAGTCTTCATCGTTAATCGCTCCTTGCGTGCGAAGGATAGGTTTGTTGCTCCGGGGGCGGCTACCAGCCAATCGCGCCGAGCAGGCTCTCCACCAGCTTAATGGCTGCCAGGCTCCAGCGTGTACGCGACTCGCTCGGCAGCTCTGCCATCATGAAGTTGTTGATGAGCTTGTTGTCCAGCACGTTGCTCTGATCGGGATCGACGGTGACGGAATGGAGCGGGAATTCCGAAACTTCGGTGTACTGAATATGCGTCTCGGAATTCGACCATTCCCTGGTAATCGACGAGCCGTCGCTAAAATGGAAGACGATCGGCACGGGACCGGTCAAACCTCCGTTGCGCTGGATGAGCACCGTGGATTCGTACATCGTTCCGCCGTCCTGCTGAAAAGGCTGAACCTGGATGGCTTCGACGGAAACGTCGGCCATTTCGCTGTTGTAGACGTATTGGTTGAAGTAGTCCGTCCATTTTGCCTTCGTGACTTGTTCCACTACACGCTGGAAGTCGCCGGTGGTCGGATGCTTGAATTTATACTTCTGGAAGTAAGTTCGCATAATCCGCTCCATCAGCTTCTCGCCGACCTTGTTCTCGATATCCACGAGCACAAGCTTGGCCCGCATATAGACATTCTCCGCATATTGGCTGGAGTCGTCGTAGGCCCACGACGGCTGCTTGAGCGGAGCGGGATCCGTCATATAGCTGGCTTCCAAGCGAAGATTCGGCGTTATGCCGTACGTGGCTTCCATCACTTTGTCTTCGGCATAGGAGGTGAAACCTTCGTCCAGCCAGGCTTCTTCGAATTCATTGGAAGCGACCATGCCATACCAATATTGATGGCCTATCTCATGTACGACCGTTCGCTCCAGATCGTAGCCCGGGTTCGCATTCATGGCTCCGAAGGCCGTTATCAACGTTGGATACTCCATGCCCCCCGCGCCGTTCGCGCCGGCAGGCGGAACAACGATGGAGAGGGTGTTGTACGGGTAGGAGCCGTACCAGCGGGCATAGTTCGACAGAGCCGACTTGGCAGCGTGGAAGTAACGCTCCTTGAGCTCGGCATGCAGCGGATCGAGATACAGCTTGATCCGTACGCCGGGAATGCCTTTGTCTGAATGGACGGTCTCCTCGTAGACGAAGTCGGGAGAGGCCGACCATGCGAAGTCGTGCACGTCTTCCGCATAGAATTGGAAGATTTTCTTTCTGTCCTTCGTCACGACCGGCTTGGTCTGGAAGCCTGTGGCGGCGACGATATGAGTTTCCGGCACGGTAATCCGCACGCTGTATATGCCGAAGTCGCTGTAAAATTCCGAGTTGCCATGATACTGGTGGACATTCCAGCCTTCGCTCGTCCGACCGCGCATGCCGACGGTTTCGTACACGGCGAGCTTGGGAAACCATTGGCCGGCCATAACGAAATCTCCGGAGTAGCCCATTCGCGCGAACACCTCTGGAAGCTTGACCTCGTAGCTCATCTTAAGCGTCACCGACTTGCCCGGGGCGACCGGTTCCGGCAGCTTGAGGCGGACGAGCGTATAGTCGTTGACGTTGCCGTCGTCGGGCTGCATGTATTGCAGCCTGGGAAGAAGGCTTTCGCCCTCCAGCGTCTCGAGCGTGAGCAGCTCGATGTAGCTGCGGCTGTTCAGCGTAGCCTTGTCCTGCCGCAGCTTGCCGCCGGATTCCGTCATGAAGGTGGTCTTGGGGGATTGGAAGGCATTAGGATACAGGTGGAAATAAAGCTCCGATACGGCCTTGTGCCCAGGGTTCGTCCAAGTAACGTCCTGCACGCCGTCCAGATGCTGACCATCCTCGCGCAAGGAGACGTTGATATGGTATTCGACGACCCGTTTGCTCAGACTTTCCGGCTTTGCGGGCAGGTTATTGTCCGGCTGCTGGACAACTTGCGGCTTGGCCGAATTTGCGGCAGGCGGGGCGGCCTTGGAGGCGCCGGCGGCAGGGGCGAAAGCGAATGTATACTGCGATTGCCAAGCGTTCCCGAAGCCGAATTGCACGGATATGACGAGCAATAAGGCCGCGAGCAAACCGAATATTAACCGTTTGACATTGCGTGGAGTCATTGAACGTTTCCCTCCCGTTGACAAGCATCTAAGGCATGTATATGTTTGCAATTCCAAGATTATTAGCTAAAATGGAATTATTGTACGGGAAGGTGGGATAAGCGTGACGGAGCAAGGGAATACGCCGGAGCAGCCGGCGGCGAAAGAAAAGAAATCCTTGTCGCTCAACGTGGTGAGCAACAAAAAACATAAAGGCTTCGGCGCGGGGTCAATCGACCTTAGCGATGTGGCGTGCGTGATGATCGACGACGGCGTCGCCTACATCGACGTTGGCATTATGCATGCAAAGAGCAAGGTGGAACGAGGCATCAAGTTCACCCCGAACAAGGAAGACACGCCGAACGGTCGTCCGTGCTGGATCGTGTGGGTCGCCGTCGATCGTAACGATGAGGGTTCCTATTACGCGGGTGTTACTTCTTGCGAGATGCTGGTCGATACGGAAGCGAGGCGGGGCTGGAAGATTCTCGCCGATCATGTAAATCGCCTGGATTACGCGATCAAGCGCCGCTACATGCTGGAGAATCTCGGAGAAACCGAAAAGGCGGCGCTGCGCAAGCTTCTTGTCGAGCATAACGCGGAGTGGTGGGATCGCTCGCCGGAGGAACTGAAGGAGAAGCTTCAATAAGAGGATGCGACCGACAATGAGAAGACTTCGGTCGAGGTCTCTCCCGGGACGGCCTCCAGCCTGAGGAGCGGGTACTGCTTGACGAGCAAGCATAGCTTGCGGGAACCGTCGGTCATGCCGTGTTGCCGCATCGAATTCCAATCATAATTAAACAAGCTGTCCCGGCCATAAAGATGGCCGGGACAGCTTGTTTTGTGCGCATTGCTACTTGTCTGACTTCAGCATATTTAGAATGGCGGTTACGGCTTCGGCTCTGGTCGCCGTCCCTTGCGGGACGAAACGGTTGCCCGTGCGGCCATGCAGAATGCCTTCGTCGGCCGCGGACTTGACGGCTCCAAGCGCCCACGAAGGGATGGCTGCGTTATCCGCAAAGCTCGTTGCCGCGGTTCCGCCTGTCGGAAGCGAAATCGCTTTGGCGATCATGGAGGCCATCTCGGCCCGATTAATCGTGGCTCCAGGTCTGAAGCTGCCGTCCGGATATCCTCCGACAATGCCGCGTTGCAGCGCTTGGGCGATAGCTGTCCGAGCCCATGAGCCGATCGCGGAATTGTCCGTGAAGGCGAGCGGCGCTCCGCTCTCTTCCGCTTGCAAGGCATTCATCAGCATGACGGCGAATTCTGCGCGGGTGACGGTTTTCTCCGGCTTGAACGTGCCGTCGTCGTAACCCTGCACGATGCCGGCGGCTGCGGCTTCCTTAATCGCTTCTTCCGACCAGTGGCCGACGATGTCCGTGAAGGAAATTTCCGGTTCCTGCGCCGTCTCGTTATCTACGACGAATACCGCGAATTTGGTAAAGTGATCGGTTGGAGCGGTGATGGTGTCTCCTTCGACGGTGCCTCCGATCTCAACCCATTGCTTCAGCTCTTCGTCGAAGTAGAAGATGGAGGCTTTTTGTCCTTCCTTCACGAGAGAAGGGTCGAACTTAAAGGTTAATGTGACCGGTACAAGGAAGTTGCCGATACGGTCCTTTAACAGTTCGTAGACCGACGTTGCCAGGTCTCCCGGCTGGCTGCCCGGTACCGCAGAGTTCAGCAGCTTCTCGATAGACATCTTAGTCTCGCCTTCGGTCGCGCCTTTCGGCACGTTCAGCGTTATTTGTTGCTCGAGAGTCAGGGAGCCTCCGTTAGCCGGTTGGATCATTCCTTCCGTCTTGCTAATCGGCGTTGTCGTGCCGCCGCCTCCGCCGCCAGGCGTCGGTAGCGAATCCGTAAAGAATGAGCCTATCAAAGGCGCGCTTTCGAGACCGCTGTTATCAATGGCTTTGACCGTGTAGGAATAGGAGGTTCCCGGCAACAAGCCGCTCGCAGAGTAGGATTTGGTTGTCGCGGAGAGGCGTGCGATCGGTACATCTTTGCCCGTGACGTATACCGAATAGCCGTTAATGCTCTCATCGTCCAATGCTAGCGGCCAAGCAAAGGCGATGGCCGTTGTGGATCTGCTCTCCAGAGTCAGCGCGCTGCCGTCTGCCCATATCGGCGCTTGCTCCAAAGCGGATGTAATGTCCTGCGTTCCTACCGTTTCGAACCAATTTTTGATCGTGTTGAAATCGCTGGAAAACGCGAGCGACAGCATCAACATGATGCGCGCGTGCTGTGGATTCAGGTTGTCGGCTGCGACAATGCCGTTGCTGCCGCCGGAAGTAGAGCCGGAGCCCGTTCGCGTTGTCGAAGCGAATACGACGCCGTGATCCTGGATGGCTGCGCTGCGGGCCGCGCTCATTTTGCTAGAGATGCCTCCCGCGCCGGTGCCGGCCGTAACGATTCCCTTCGCGCCGTCCTGTACCAGCGCCCGGATCGCGCCGCCGCCGGCTTCCTGGTAGTTATAGACGATCTCCACGACAGGGAGCGCCGTCTTTGCTATGGCGCGCAGATCGAACGGAGTCGCCCAATCCGCCTGTCCGGCCTTCATTGCGCGAGCGGTAAGGCGGTAGATGCGTACGGCGGGATCATCGACATAGCCTATCGCGCCGAACATCGGCGTTTCGAATGTGTCCATGCGGTGCGAGTTGGACTTTGTCACTTCGCGTGCCGTATGGATCACGTCGTTGAGCATGACGACGGTGCCGAACCATTGGGTCTTATTGCTGCCCGCCACCTTGATGGCTTGATACAGGTTGGCAGGGCCATCTGTGCCGATTACATCCCAGGGGCGCATCGCCCCGGTGACGACTACCGGCTTCGGGCTGCGCACGGTCAGATCGAGGAAGTAGGCGATCTCCTCCATTGTATCCGTTCCCGTCGTCACGACCGCGCTGTCGTAAATCTCCAGCGCCGCGTCGACCGCGAGAGAGAGGTCGTACAGCTCTTGCATCGTATAGCCGCCGGAGCCTTTGTTGCCGAATTGGTACGAGGATACGTCGGCGGTCTTGTGCACGGGCAGATCGCCGAGCAGCTTCTCCATCGTATAAGTACCGGCCGAATAGCTCTGGAAGCTTGTGCTGTTCGAGGCTTTGCCGGCAAGCGTGCCCCCCGTTGCGACCACGATAACATTAGGCAGAGGCGATTCGATATGCGTCTGCGATAGGGCCGGTATGTTGAAGGTGGGCAATGAGGGAGGCGCATCCGCCGCGCGTGCCGGACCGGGACTTGAGGCCAGCAGCGTGGCGAGGAGCGCGGCGACCAGCAGCGGAGCAAGCAGCTTCCTTAGCGTCTTGTTGGTTTGGAATATGGTCATGACTGCTTACCTCCCCCTTTTTATGGTGTCGTTACGAGTTCTGGCGCTTCAGGAGCGGCCGGAGCTTCACTTTCTTCCGTAGCCGCAGGCGACTCCGTTACCTCCGGCGTAGTTGCGGGAGTAGGCTCGATGGCAGGTTCTGTTGCGACCGGCTCGGCGACAACGGGCTCCGTTGCTTCGGGCTCATCGACACTCGCCGTCAAAGCGGTGTTCTCATCGACGGAAATTTCCACGTCTTGCGTTCCGAAGGTGGAGAACCAGCCGCGGATTGTGTTCGCGTCACTGGAAAACGCGAGCGAGAGCAGAAGCAGCATACGCGCATGTTGAGCGTTCAGGTTATCGCCGGCGATCGTATTGCCGCTGCCGCCGTACATCGTGCCGGAGCCCGTTCTTGTCGTTGTTACGAACATGACGCCATGATCCCGGATAGCTGCCGTGCGGGCCGCGCTCATCTTTGAAGAAATGCCGCCAGCGCCCGTTCCGGCCGTTACGATGCCTTTCGCGCCGTCTTCGACGAAGCCGCGAATCGCGCCGCCGCCAGCTTCTTGGTAGTTATAAGCGATCTCGACGATCGGCAGGCTGGTTTTCTCGATCGTTTTCAGATCGAACGGCGAGGCCCATTCCGGCGTGCCTGCTTTGAGCGCTCTTGCCGGCGCGCGGTAGATACGAACCGCAGGGTCGTCTACGTAACCGATCGCGCCGAACATTGGCGTCTCGAACGTGTCCATGCGATGCGAATTCGACTTCGTCACTTCGCGAGCGGCGTGGATCACATCGTTGAGCATGACGACGGTACCGAACCATTTTGTTTTGCCGCTGCCCGCGACCTTGATCGCTTGATACAGGTTGGCGGGTCCATCCGTCCCGATAACGTCCCATGGTCTCATAGCGCCAGTGACGACGACCGGCTTCTCGCTGCGTACGGTCAGATCGAGGAAGTAGGCGATCTCCTCCATCGTGTCCGTGCCTGTTGTTACGACCGCCCCATCATATAGTTCGAGAGCGGCATCCACGGCAAGCGACAGATCATACAGCTCTTGAATCGTATAGCCGCCTGAGCCTTTATTGCCGAATTGGTAAGAGGAAACGTCTGCTGTCTTATGCAGAGGCAAATCGCCGAGCAGCTTTTCCATTGTATAAGTGCCGGCCGAATAACTTTGGAAGTTCGTTTTGTCGCCGTTGCGGGCTGCGCCGGCAAGCGTGCCGCCAGTAGCAACCACGATGACGTTGGGGAGAGGAGAAGTTTGATGCGCTTCGGATAACGCCGGGATGTCGAAGGTCGGAAGAGGGATAGGCTCGGCAGCATTGACCAGGTTTCTCCAGGTTAATGAACCGATTGCACCTGCGACGAGCGCGAATGCTAGAATAGAGATCAATACCTTTTTGCCAATCATTTTCCCGACAGTTTGTGTCATGTTATCTCTCCTTTTAAGTAATGTGTATAAGAGAACCTTGGTAAAATCGTAATTCACGTTAGATAATATGACAAACATAAAAGTAGGCTAATAAAACGCATACATTATTAAATATCTTGTTCATGCTTTTGAATTCGTTTCGATACATAGATAAATCAATTTTCAGATAAATGAAAAATGAAATATGAACCACGATTACATGTCATAAAAGCTTACATTTAAACAAATAAAAAATATTTTTGAGGAAAGCGCAGGGTTTCCTGCAGTGGCTGACGTCTATATAAGCGGGAAGGGAGGAGAGCGACATTCACGACGAAGCGTGGATCAAGGCTGTGCGGGACGGCGGGCCTGAGCATTATCGACCGTTCGTGCAGGCTTACGGAACTTATATCTATCACACCGTTCACGCCGTGTTGCAGTCGCCGCATGATGCGGAAGACGTAACGCAGGAAGTGCTTATCCAGATCTACCGTTCCCTCCCGAATTACCGTATGGACGGATTAAAGAGCTGGATCACCCGCATCGCGGTCAATCGAGCGATCGATTACAAACGAAGCAAGGCCAGAAGGCCGGAGCAGCTGTCGGGAGCCGGCGAGGAAGCGCTGCAGCGGGCAACGTCGGTGTCTGCGATCGGCATGCTGGATGCGACGCCCTCCCCCGCTGCCGAGGATGTAGCCATGAAGCAGGAGTGGAGCAGAGCTTTGCATGAACGGGTCGGCGGCATGCCGGAGCATTATCGCGAGGTGGTAGAAGCCTTCTACATGGAAGAGAAAAGCTATGAGCAAATCGCGGCCGAGACAGGTCTGGAACGCAAGAGCGTGGAGTCGCGGCTGTACCGGGCAAGAAGCTGGATGAGGCGACACTGGCGGAAGGAGGATTTCGAATGACAGAGAACGAAATGCGACATATATCGACCGAAGTCATGAGAGGTTACGCGAGAGGAACTCTCGGAGAAGCGGAACGTGCGCGCGTAGATGACGAGTTGCTGGTATGCGACCGATGTCTGGCATTATTTATGAGCATGTTAGGTGACGAGGCGGATGCGGGAGGACCAGGCAGCGAGATGCAGCCGATGCCGGATCTGTTGGCGATGGAGGAGAAAGTGATCGCGCGGTTAGCGGGATCCTCCGAACGGCAAGTTAAAGTGCCGGTTCCAATGCCGAAGTCTGCCTCCATGAAGCCGGTCGAGCCAAGGCGAAGAAGTATGGAACGGCGACCCGCTCTCATGCAGAGGCCAGTCGTCCAATATACAATAGCCGCATCGGTTACATTGCTGCTGCTCGCTTCCGGAGCTCTTGCGGATTTTACACGCGGACTGGAGAAGCTGGATGAAAGCCAGCTTGCCATGCCTGCGCAGCCTGATGCCGAAAACGCTTGGCGTGTCGAGCCTACCTGGTCTGACGAGTTAGTCCAGCGTACGGGAAGCTGGCTGGAAGGCATTCAGGCTTCGCGATTTAAATAAACGGTTGAAGACAAGAACAGCGAGTGTAAAAGGTTTGAATATTCCAGTTGCGATATTTTTAAGGGAAGCAGAGAGGAGATGAGTTGTGATGGTGCGCAAGAGCAAGGCTGCGGCATTTTTTCTGTCGTTTATACCGGGAGCGGGACACGCGTATTTGGGCAGACCTTTTCGTTGTTTGATATACGCGGGTTTATTCTTCGGCTTGATCGGCCTGGGCATATTGATTCAAATTGCGAACGGAGGTTACGAGTCGGATGCCTTCATGATGATGATCATATTGGCTTTCGCGGCAGCTTTCATCAATATGCTGGATATGATTTTTACGTTAATTTCCGGCAAAGCCCCGGGGCTGCAAGGGAATCCCCCCGTTTACGGGGATGGCGGATATGCATACGGACCGCAGGCTAATGGCGGCGAGGGTTACAGCGGCGTCTATGGCGGTCATGGAGGTCGGCTGGACTACGCGCAGGAGCAAGAGAAATCAAAAACAATTATGTTGTCCGTCATTCCGGGGCTTGGCCATATGTTCCTCGGATTGACGCAGCGCGGCATTACCTTCCTTATTTCGTTTATCGGGTTGTTCGCGATTATCGTGTTCATTAGCGCGGTGATGGGCTCCGGTGCAATTTTGGTCTTCCTGCTGGCGCTGCCGGTCATCTGGATTTACAGCATGTTCGACGCCGTTCAATTGCTGCAGGCGAAGCATCGGGGAGAACAGCTGCAGGACAAATCGTTGTTCGAGGGCTTCGAGGCGCATATCGGTTCCGGCCATAAAAATAAAGTGCTCACCATCGCCCTGTCCATTTTCCCAGGTGCAGGTCACTTATATCTGGGCTTGCAGAAGCGGGGGCTTCAATACATGGGAGGGTTCCTGCTGGCCATCTACGTCATGGATAATTTAAGGCTGTCGCTCTTCCTGTTCTTGCTGCCGCTCTACTGGTGCTTCGCTTTCTTCGACGCCCTCCAGCAGATTGGCCGTTACGAGCGCGGCGAGCTAAGCGACGAGCCTCTGCTGCCGATGTTCGTGCCGTACCAGCGTTGGTTCGGAATCGCGCTTCTTGGCTTCGGGGCATACTTCCTCGTAGACCGAATCGTGATGCGGGCGCTCAATGAGCGTTTTCCGGTTATCGTTCGCGAGTATTTGATGTACAAATATATGTTCCCGACCGCGATCATCGCGTTCGTCATGATCGTGTTGGGCCTGCGTCTTGCCTTCGGAAGCAAGAGCGTGCTCGGCGCGGTCATGCCGCCGGAACGCGATTTTGCGGGACGGGATAAAGAAGGAGGGGACGGACGATGAACGCAATGAATATGCCGCCGCTGCCAGGCTCTCCATCCGCCGGAGCGGCAGAACGAGGGCTCCGGACATGGCGGGTCGGCTCGTTATCGATGGGCATTACGTTAATTTTGATGGGGACGGCTTTTGCCGTTTCCCTCTGGCAAGATACGGAAGCCTACGAGTTGCTGCTATGGGTCGCTCCCATCGTATTTGTCCTGTTGGGCGCGGAGCTGCTGATTCATCTGAAAATGTCCGGAAGCCGCGATACCGTCGTCCGGTACGACTGGATCAGCGTCTTCTTTGTCGGCCTGATCGGCGCGGCTAGTCTTTTGCTTGCTCTGCTGATGTCGACGGGCGTCTTCGACGAGCTGCGCTCCGGATTGCAGATGACGCAGCGCACGGCATACGTCGACACGGACGGCGTCGCCATCCCGGCTGAGGTGACCAAGGTCATCGTCCAGGCGACAGACGGCGTGACGTTAAACGAGTCGGAAACTCGCGAAGCCCATCTTATGGGACAAATTCGTTATTGGTCGGAGGGGCCGATCGCATCTATCAACGACGATATCTGGCGGACGAAAGTTGTCGGGGATACGATGTACATCGTGATCGGAACAGTCCCCCGCAGAGACGGAGGGTTCGTTACCGATTCTGTAAGACCAATGCTAATGCTTGCGCTGCCGAAGGGCTTGCAGGTGGAGAGGCAGAACTACTAAAGAACTGCTAAAGAAATACTAAATGGGCAGCCCGGCAATGCCTCGATCATAGAGGTTTGCCGGGCTTTTTGTTGTTTGTTTAGGACATTGTGTAACTCTAAAACTTGTGAACAAAAAATAAGAAATCTAACAGACGCGAACGACGCTATTTGTTCTTTTTTTAACCTCGCCCAAATCTAACGGACATATAGAGGTTGTCTATTAAGTGTGCAAAGGTGAAATTGCGGGCAAGTGTCCGGTAAGAAATGAACGGGAGCAACTGTAACGGAAATGAAAGGCGTTATTTCTGCAAAAAGCAGCACTTCGCAAATCTAACGGAACTGACAGCCCTTATGAGGGGCAAAAATCCGCGTTTTGCCTGGATTTCTCACGAATAACGTCGCAGAGTTTCGTTAGATTTTAAAATCGCGCCAAACGATCCATATAAGGGCGCTCACTTCTGTTAACACGTTGGCGATGATGGATTGCAGCTTCTTTTTTCCAGTTTTACACACAATGAATCGACGTCCTCAGAAAAACACTATTTGGTCGTAATGGTGCCAATTTGAGCGATGATGATGCCCATAATGTCGTGTATGAGGCTGTCGATTCAATGTGAGTAACTGAACAGAAACGTTCTGCTTACGCTAACGGACCTCAGAGCCTCTATTTGCAGCATTTTCGCGATATTGAAAATCTAACGGAATCAGATGACGCTATGTGGTGCATTTCCGCCTATTCTATGCGATTTTGACGGAAGTAAGGTCGTCTGTGTCCGTTACGATTTGAACAGGCCCCATTTTTGCGAAATAGCGACTGTGGTGTCCGTAAGATCAGCCTTTACTTAACTGCGCTGCCGTCCACAATGAATCGACCGCCTCTCTATGTCCGGGACTTTAACCTTCTGACTAAGCGAGAGCCTCCTTTACCTTCTCCATCGATGCTACGATTCGGTACATGCCGCGCAGAGGTTCGTAACCGAGTTTCCGGTTGATGGCCAGAATCGGCGCGTTCATAGAATCGTTGTCCGTCCGGATGTAGCTCGCCCCCAAATGCAAGCCTTTGCGGATCGCCTCCAGTTTTAACGCGAGAGCAACTCCTATGCCGCGGTATTCGCGGTCGACTCCTGTATACTCATGATACAATCCCCCGGTCGCCTCAATATGGAGGACGTTCGTCATGCCGACGAACCGGTCGCCGGCGGCGGCAATCAGCACCAGCCCAGGCCGAAAGCCGTCCACCTCCAGATACCATTTCTTCCACTGATCGAAGTCAGGCACGTCGCCAAGGAAGCTGGGGATGTCCCGCATTGTCGAGGCGGATAGCTCGTAAAGCTTGCGCTCGCTCTCCTCGCCTGGCTCATCCGCGAGAGTCAACAGTCTTAGTCCGCTTTTTGCCAGGATGGCTGCGGGATTGCGATCCGACCACTCCGGGGATACGTCGGCAAGCTGCAGCACGGACTGATACGCGTGGCGTTCCACGACGAATCCCCGACGAACGGCGAATTGCAAAGCTTCCGGGTGATCGTCCCATACCTCCGTAATGAGGGAGGCTGCGCCAAGTTCTTCTCCCCAGTGGAAGGCGTGGCGCAGCAGCGCTTCGCCAATTCCCTGCCCCCGATAAGCTTTGCCGACAATCAATGTGTTGCACAGATACCCCGGCTCTGTCCACGGAGCCCGCCATGCCCATACATATCCGACGATATCTCCGTCCAGGGAGACGGCTACGCGTCTTGTGCGGTCATAACCTCCAAGCAATCCGCTGTCATCCATCCAGGTATGTCCGACTTCGTACAGCTTTTTGTCGTCCTCCTCCAAACGCCCGGCGGTAGTTGGCTCCGACCAATATTCGTTCAGGAGCTCGGCGAGCGGAGCGTAGTCCTCCGGCAATCGAAGGGCACGCAGCGTGAAAGGTTGTTTCATGTACTTAACACCGACCTTTCTTATCCTCAAGTTTATATATTTGAAGTATCGCTTACGCGAAAGGTCCATGGATAGGGAAACATTAGCTTGAAATAAATAATACTGAAAACAAAATGTAAGCAAGCGTGGCAAGAGATACGGCAGATGGAAATAAAAACGTTTCGATAAAGTTAAAAACCTCACTTGAATACGATTTCAACTTGCATTATAATCAATATCGAAACGTTTCGATTGCGATCATCTGACAAGAAGAAACAATCGCAGCATGATTTTTGGTCGTTATCGAAACGTTTCTCTAATAGGTTGCATCAGTTGGAGGCCACAGCTTTATTGGAATGAAGCTCTGCTTCTAAGGGCATTCTAACCATGCAAGGGCGCGTGCTTCAAATATAAGTATGAAATCGTCCAAATGGTTGGAATACGAGGGAACGGGGTAAGAACAGGTAGTGAACATGATCAAATGACATTTCGAGAGGGGTTTGCAGGATGAAAAAGACATTTGCGATGATTACGACGGTTGCTCTAGGCGCGGGATTGCTCGCCGGCTGCGGGGCGAACGGCAACAACACGGAAGGCAATACGGGAGCAGGCAACGGCGGCGGCAAGGAAAACGAAAAAGTAACGCTTAGCGTATGGGGCATGGGCGAAGAGGCCAAAACATTGCCTAAGCTGGCGGAGCAATTTACGAAAGAAAACCCGAACATTACGATCAACGTACAGGCGCTGCCATGGAATCAAGGCCATGAGAAGCTCTTGACGGCAATCGCTTCGAAAAAAGGTCCTGACGTCATCCAGATGGGCACGTCCTGGATTCCGGAATTCGCCGACGCGGAGGCGCTTGCGGATCTGACGCCATACGTCGAAAAATATCCGGAGCTGAATCCGGACAACTTTTACGAAGGCGCCGTAGCGGCCGGCAAAGCGGGCGACAAATATGTCAGCTCCCCGTGGTACGTCGAAACGCGCGTATTATACTACCGCACGGATCTGCTGAAGGAAGTCGGTTATGAAGCCGCTCCGAAAACTTGGGAGGAGCTGTCCGACGCGGCGCAGAAGCTGGCGGCCCGCGGCGACGGCAAGTACGGCATCAGCATCGATCCGAAGGAGCAATCGCTTGGCTTCATGTTCTCCCGCCAGAACGGCGCGGAATGGTTCACGGCGGACGGCCAGCCTAACTTCAGCGACCCCAAATTCGTCGAAGCGGTAGAGTACATCAATAGCTTCTACCAAAACGGCTCCGCGCCGAAGGATCTGGGCCTCGACATCATCCCTGCCTTCAAAGAAGGCATTCTGCCGATGTTCATCAGCGGTCCTTGGATGATCAAGCTGATTCAGGATCAAGCTCCGGAAATCGACGGCAAATGGGCAATGGCGGTTCTTCCGAAGAAAGAGAACAACATCTCGCTGCTTGGCGGTTCCAACCTGTCGATCTTCGAATACTCGAAGAACAAAGATGCCGCAGCCAAGTTCATCGCATTTATGAGCAAGCCGGAGACGCAGCTTCAATGGATGGAGACAACTAGCTCCCTGCCGGCGGCTACTGCTGCTTGGGAAGACGACAAGCTGAAGAACGACGAGAACTATAAAGTGATCGGCGAGCAGCTGAACGCAGCCCAACCGATGCCTGTTATTACCGAATGGGCGCAAATCAGCGAAAGCTACGTAAAACACTTCGAAGTGATTTACCGCAATAACGCGGACGTGAAAAAAGAACTGGAAAGCTTCAACAACGACGCGATTAAATTGATGAAATAACGATCCACCAGCTTGTCATGTATGGCAACCGCAGCTAAAGCGGGCGACGGTCGCCATACAAGCGACCGAAGCGGGCCGGCTGCATAGGCCGGCCCGCTTTCTATATATGCCGTTTGCGGCATGAGGAAGGATGTGAGGTTCAAGGTGATGAAAGGGTTTATGAATAGGCAGGCGCCATATTTTTTTATTGCGCCGACTTTGCTGCTACTTACGCTGTTCTCCATCGTACCGATTGTGGTCGCGCTTGTGATCAGCTTTACGGACATGGATTTAAGGGGACTCGCGAATTGGGACAGGGTTTCGTTTATTGGCTTCGAAAATTATGTCGAAGTGCTAAAGGATCCCGTCTTCCTGAAGGCTATACTCAACACGCTCTTCTACGTCGCAATCGGGGTACCGCTCGTTATCCTGTTCTCCTTAACCATCGCTTTGCTGATCAATCTGGGCACGTCCCGAATCTTCAAAGCCTTTAGGGTCGTCTATTACCTCCCTTCCGTAACCAATATCGTTGCCGTTGCGGTTGTCTGGAGTTATCTTTATAATCCGGCGCTTGGCCTGTTTAACTACCTGTTGAATTCGGTTGGTCTGCCGGATGTTCCTTGGCTGACGGAACCGACAATTGCCAAGCTGTCCCTGATCTTGCTTGCGATCTGGAAGGCGATCGGTCTCAATATGATTATCTTCATCGCGGCGCTTCAAGGCATTCCGAAAACGTATTACGAAGCCGCCCAGCTCGATGGAGCGAACACTTGGCAGCAAGTGACGAGCATTACGATTCCGATGCTGCGCTTCGCGATCTTCTTCGTGTCGATCACGACGATGATAGGTTGGCTGCAATTTTTCGAAGAGCCGTTCGTCATGACGGAAGGCGGTCCGCTCGACGGCACGTTGTCCGTAGCGCTCTTTATCTACCAAAACGGCTTTAAATTCAACAACTTCGGCTATGCAGCCGCCGGTTCCTTCGTGCTGTTTGTCTGCATTATCGCCGTGACGCTCGTTCAGCTCAGGCTGCAAAAGAACGAGTCGGACATGACTTAAAGGGGGGATAACATCATGCGTACAACTGTCGCAGGGAAAAAAGGAGGGGCGCGGGATCGCGAAGGCAATTTAACGTTCCAGTGGATATCCGGCATCTTGCTGACCATTGGCGGCATATTTTTCCTTCTGCCGTTCTTCTGGATGGTTTTGTCCTCCTTTAAGCCGGAGAGCGAGATCGTACAGATTCCGCCAACCTTTTGGCCGGCAACGTTTACGACTTACAATTTCAGCTACCTGTTCGAGAATATGAATTTTGGCGTATATCTTAAAAACACGCTGATCATCGTCCTGTTCTCGTTCGGAGGTCTGATGCTTAACGCGCTGGCCGGTTTCGGCTTCGCCAAATACGATTTTAAAGGCCGCAACGGATTGTTTGTTCTGGTGCTCGCCACGATGATGATCCCGAGCCAGGTAACAATGATCCCGGTTTATCTCATTCTGAACTCGTTGGGCCTGACGAACACGATGACGGGCATTGTCCTGCCGGGTCTCGTAGGAGCGTTCGCGATCTTCTTGTTCCGACAGTTTATGTCGACCATTCCGACGGAGCTGCTGGAGGCTACGCGCCTGGACGGCGCAAGCGAATACCGCATCTTCTTGCAGATCGCCTTGCCGATCTCGAAGCCGATTCTGGCGGTACAGGCTATTCTGACGTTCATCGCGGGCTGGAACAGCTTCCTTTGGCCCCTCATTATCGCGAACGACGAGAGCCTGTATACGTTGTCCGTCGGACTATCCTTGCTGAAGGGACAATACGCTGCGAACTTTGGTCTGCAGATGGCGGGAGCTACGTTTATGGTGGCGCCGGTCATCGTGTTGTTCACTTACTTCCAGAAACACATTATTGAAAACTTCACGATTTCCGGATTGAAATAAGCTACGTATTTTTCATGGGAAAAGGAAGGTGCGAGGATGAGTTCAGCTTTACGCAGGCGCCCGAACATTTTGTTTATCATGTCGGACGACCACGCTTCGCATGCGATCGGCGCTTACGGCAGCCGGATTAACGCGACGCCGAATCTGGATCGGTTGGCGGACGAGGGGATGCGCTTCGATAACTGCTTTTGCACCAATTCGATCTGTGCCCCGAGCCGCGCAACGATTTTGACGGGTACTTACAATCACATCAACGGCGTAAAGACGCTTGGCGACGATCTCGACGGCAGGCAGGTTACCTTTCCCAAGCTGCTTCAAGCGGACGGTTATCAAACGGCCATCATCGGCAAGTGGCATCTGGGTCATGGGGGATATCACGATCCGACCGGCTTCGATTATTGGAGTGTGTTGCCGGACCAGGGCGAGTACCGTAATCCCGATTTCTACGAGATGGGGACAAGGAAGACGTTTAATGGATACGTTACGGATGTCGTCACGGACAAGTCTTTGGAGTGGATCGATAATCGGGATCCGGAACGCCCGTTTATGTTGATGTGCCATCACAAGGCACCGCATCGCCATTGGGAACCGGACGAGAAACACAAGCATCTGTACGAGGATATCGATATTCCCGAGCCGGAGACGTTTAATGACGATTATGCGACCCGCTCGCAGGCTGCCGTCCAGGCGAAGATGCGCATCGATGACCTGAACGAGCTCGATACAAAGGGACCGCCTCCCGAAGGCTTGTCGCCGGAGGAAGCTCGGAAGTGGAAGTATCAACGCTATATCAAGGATTATTTGCGCTGTATCGCTTCCATCGACGATAACGTCGGGAGGATGCTGGACTACCTTGACGAGAAAGGACTGGCCGAGGATACGATTGTCATCTATACGTCGGATCAAGGTTTCTTCCTGGGCGACCATGGCTGGTTCGACAAAAGGTTCATGTACGAGGAATCGCTGCGCATGCCGTTCCTGATTCGGTACCCGAAAGAAATCAAGCCGGGCGGCGTGTGTGAGGATATGATTTTGAACACGGATTTTGCGCCTACGTTTCTGGAGTATGCCGGGTTGCCGGTTCATGAGCGGATGCAGGGCGGCAGCATTCGGCCGCTGTTAAACGGCGAGAGGCCGGGGGACTGGAGAACTGCGATGGTTTATCGCTATTGGATGCATCTGGACGGCATTCATGAGGTTTATTCGCATTACGGCATCCGCACTCATCGCTACAAGCTTATCTACTATTACGCGCAGGCGTTAGGCACGACGGACTCGCGGGACGAAAACCGGCCGCCGGAATGGGAATGCTTCGACCTGGAGCAGGATCCGTACGAGTTAAACAATATATACGACAACCCTGATTATGCAGACCGGATTGCCGCGCTTACAAAGCAATTGGAGCGTCTGATGGACGAGGTGCAGGACGAATATATCCACTAGAAGACGTCGGAATCCTTTTCGGCTTCGGCGAACATCGGAATTTCAGTGGAAGCTTGGAGGAATGACGCAGTGAACGATTACGAATTGCAACGATTGCTGGACGAGATGACGCTGGAGGAGGAGGTTAATCAACTGCTACAGCTCGCGCCCGCTTTCTACGAAGGGGCGAACAGCGCCGGCCAAATTACGGGACCGCTCGAAGGGATGGGCATTACCGAAGAGACGGTTCGCCAGACCGGATCCGTGCTGGGGCTCGGCGGCGCCGAAGAAGCGATCGCGATTCAGGAAGCCCACCTGAAGCATAACCGGCTAAACATCCCGCTGCTAACGATGGCGGACGTTATCCATGGCTATCGCACGATCTTCCCGGTGCCTCTGGCGCTTGGCTGTTCGTGGGATCTTGAGCTGGCGGAACGTTCGGCCGCGATTGCGGCGAAAGAGTCGGCCGTGGCGGGCATTCACGTCACATTCTCTCCGATGGCAGATCTGACCCGCGATCCGCGCTGGGGACGGGTGATGGAATCTACGGGCGAGGATCCGTGGCTCAACAGCCAGTTCGCCCGCGCCTTCGTGCGCGGCTATCAGGGCAAGGACGTGTCCAAGGAGCCGTATAAAATTGCCGCGTGCATAAAACATTTTGCGGCATATGGCGCTGCAGAGGGCGGAAGGGACTACAACACCGTCGATATGTCGGAATGGATGCGCCGCGAGTATTACATGCCGTCCTACCGGGCCGCGCTCGAAGAAGGCTGCGAGATGGTCATGACGGCGTTTAATACGGTGGACGGCATCCCTGCGACGGCCAACCGCAAGCTGATGCGCGACCTGCTTCGCGGCGAATGGGGCTTTGACGGCGTGTTGATCTCCGATTGGGGCGCCGTTAAGGAGATGATTCCGCACGGCGTCGCGGAAGACGAGAAGGAATGCGCGCGCAAGGCGATCGAAGCGGGCGTTGATATCGAGATGATGTCGCCATGTTATCCGCATCACCTGCAAGAGCTGGTCGAGGGCGGAGACGTGGACATTCGCCTGCTGGACGAAGCGGTTATGCGCATTCTAAAGCTGAAGCGCAAGCTGGGACTGTTCGAGAATCCGCATCGTTATGCGGATTCTGCTGTTGAACGCGAAGTGCTATTAAGCGCGGAACATCGCGCTGCCGCGCATGAAGCGGCGCTTAAGTCATGCGTACTGCTTCAGAACGAGGGAAAAACGCTGCCGCTTGCCAAAGGGGCGAAGGTGGCGTTAATCGGGCCGTTCGCGAACAGCGATGACCTGCTCGGTCCTTGGTCGTGCATGGGCAAGCGCGAAGAAGTCGTTACGCTTGCAGACGGCATGCGAGTCGTTGCCGGATCCTCAGCCGTTACGGCCGTCGGCTGCGGCGGTGCGGAGCGCTTGTCGGACGAAGAGCTCGCAGCCATGCTGGATGCAGCGCGTTCGGCGGACGTCGTCGTGCTTGCGCTCGGCGAGGATTCGGAAATGAGCGGGGAAGCGGGCTGCCGTTCGGAGCTTACGCTGCCGGGAAGCCAGCTTGAGCTGGTTCGGCAGGTTCGTGCGCTGGGCAAGCCAACGGTCGCCGTGCTGTTTAACGGCCGCCCGCTGGATTTGCGAGGCGTTCTGACCGAGACGGATGCCGTGCTGGAGGCATGGTACCCCGGCACGAACGGCGGCGCTGCGGTGGCTGAACTGTTGTATGGCATCGCGGCTCCTTCGGGCCGATTAACGATGAGTTTCCCGCATTCGGCGGGACAGATTCCGGTTTATTACAACGCATTTAATACGGGCCGTCCGCAGGATCCGAACGGCGAGCGCGTACGCTACGTATCGCAGTATCTGGACGTTCCGAACGAGCCGTTGCTGCCGTTCGGTTACGGACTTGGCTATACGGACATCCGGTATGGCGAAGCCTCGTTGTCTTCCGGCACGCTGAGCGCGGACGGCAAGCTGACGCTGACCGTTGCGGTGACGAACTCGGGAGATTTCGCAGCGGAAGAGACGGTGCAGCTGTACGTCCGCGACATGGCCGGCGAGACCGTCCGGCCGTTGCGCGAGCTTAAGGGGTTCGAGAAGGTTAAGCTCGAAGCGGGCGAAACGAAGACGGTCGCATTCCAAATAACGGAAGAGATGCTCAGGTATCATCATTCCGACTTGCAGTATAGCAGCGATCCCGGCCGATTTCTGGCCATGGTCGGCCCGAACAGCCGAGACGTACGGGAGCTTGCGTTCGAATTGAGATAGTGGGAAGGAGCCCGGAGATGAGTATTCAACAGCAAGAGAAAACAATTGCCGTGCAAGCGGACGGCTTGACGTTTACATTTCTGAGCAGCGGAGACCTGCGCGAGATCGGCTACAAAGATCTGATGATCAATCAAGTCATGTCGAATCCGTTGGACGGATCCATGAACAATTTGTATGTGCGCGTGCGCAAAGAGGGCAATTACCTGTTTGCGCCGCTGCTTGGCGTAAGGTCGAACAGCAACGTGGCGGCTGCAGGCCGCCGGGTTGTCTGGAACGGGGAGACGCTGGGCATAGCCTATCGGGTGACGTTTACGCTGATGCCGGGACTGATCTGGTTCTGGGATGTCCGGCTTAGCGGCGACGGATTGGAAGCGGATCTGGTGTACGGCCAGGATGTGGGCCTCGCCGACAAAGGCGCGGTGCGCACGAACGAAGCGTACATGTCCCAATACTTGGGCCATACCGTTTTTCAGACGGAGGAGAAAGGATACGCGGTCTGCTCGAGACAGAATCAGCCGATGTCGACCGGATTCCCATATTTGCAGCAAGGATCGCTCACCGGAGCGGTATCGTATTCGACCGACGGCTTCCAGTTCTTCGGACTATCCTACAAGGAAACAGACGTGCCGGAAGCACTCGGTCGCGATCGTCTGGACGATAAGGTCTATCAATACGAATTCGCTTATACGGCGCTGCAATCTCAGACGGTGCGGTTAACCGCCGGTCAAGAGGCATCGTTCGTGTTTTATGGCCTGCTGAAGCCGAACCATCCGGAAGCAATAAGCGAGCTGGCTTATACGGAGGACATTCTTGCAGCATGGGAAGGCGCTCAGGCACTGGGGAAAAACGACGAGACTGGCCCGGTTGGCGAACGCGTCTCGTGGAGTGATCGAATCGGAAATCCGCTGCGTGCCGAGAATGTAACCCCTGAAGAGATCGAAACGTTGTACCCTGTGCGATTGCAAGAAGAGCGCGATGGCGACGAGCTGCTGTCCTTCTTTACCCCGACGTACGAGCATGTGGTGCTGAAGGCCAAGGAGCTGCGAATGGAGCGTCCGCATGGCCATATTTTGATGAGCGGCGACAATGCCCGGATAAACGACAACGTATTGTCCTCGACCAATTATATGTACGGCATTTTCCACTCGCAGATCACGATCGGCAATACGTCGTTCAACAAGCTGATGACGAACGCTCGGAACGCACTGAACGTGCTGAAGACGTCCGGGCAGCGGATCTACGTGGAGACCGACGGGCAATTCCGCCTGTTGACGATGCCTTCCCTATACGAGATCGGCTTCAACTATGCGCGCTGGTATTACAAAACAGGCGGGGACACTCTTGTCATTACCGCGTGGACGAAGGCCGATGCTCCCGAACTGGCGCTTGAAGTCGTCTCCCGGAAGGGCAAATCGTACCGGTTCCTCGTGTCGAATCAGATGACGATGAACGACAAGGAATACGAGTTGCCATATCGGATGGAGGCAGAAGAGGGCGGGCTGGTATTTCGCGCCCATGCGGAATCGCCAAGCTCGGGCGTCTATCCGGAGCTGCAATTCCGTCTCGGTCTGCGCGGCGCGGAGATGAAGGTGTTGGACGAGCGGGCATTCGTCGCCGAAGCGCAGGCAGGTTCGGCGTCGCTGGTCGTGCTGGAGCTCGCTCCGTCCGCCAAGTGGCGGCTAACGATTGAGGGCAGGCTGGACAAGACGGATGAGCAGTTTGTTGCGACTGGTGCAACGGTTGGCGCGAACGACCTTCCGGTCGAAGCGGATATCGAACAATACCGTTCGTTCCTCTCCTCCGTCATGAACGGCTTCGGCTTGTCGCACGACTCGGCGGAGAAGGCACGGAAGCTGGAGAAGTTCAACGCGTTGGCCTGGTGGTACACCCACAACATGCTCGTTCATTATTCCGTGCCGCACGGCCTGGAGCAATACAGCGGTGCCGCATGGGGGACGCGGGATGTGTGCCAGGGACCGACGGAATATTTTATGGCGATGGGCAAACACGAACAAGTGAAAGATATTTTAAAGACGGTCTACTCGCATCAGTACAAGAAGGATGGCAACTGGCCGCAATGGTTCATGTTCGACCGCTATTACCGGATACAGCAGGAAGAGAGCCACGGCGACATCATCGTATGGCCGCTCAAAGTGCTGGGCGACTACCTGAGAGTGACCGAGGATTATACGATTCTGGAAGAACGCGTGCCATATACGACCCATGATGGCGAGCAGACGGAGGAGACGTATACGATTCTGGACCATGCTCGCAAGGAACTTGGCTACATCAAGGATCACTTCCTTCACGGCACTCGGTTGTCCTCGTACGGCGATGGCGACTGGGATGATACCCTGCAGCCTGCTAACGCCAAGCTAAAGCAGTTTATGATCAGCAGTTGGACCGTGTCGCTGACCTTCCAGACGTTCTCGCAGCTGTCGGCCGCGTTGGCCGGTCAAAGCGAGGAGCTGGACGGGCTGTCGGCGGAGCTGAAGAAACTGGCAGAAGGCATCAAGGCCGACTTTAACCGCTTCCTGGTCAAGGATGGCGTCACTTCCGGCTTTGCCTATATGGAAGAACCGGGCCGCATCGATCTGATGCTGCATCCGGGCGATAGCAAGACGGGCATCGAATACCGTTTGCTGCCGATGACGCGCAGCATGATCGGCGAGCTGTTTGATGCACAACAGGCGGAGTCGCATTATCGACTGATCAAGCAGGAGTTGTATTGCCCGGACGGCGTACGTTTGATGAACCGTCCGGCCGATTATGCGGGCGGCGTCAGCACGCGCTTCAAGCGCGCGGAGCAAGCGGCGAACTTTGGCCGCGAGATCGGCTTGCAATACGTCCACGCGCATATTCGTTATATCGAGGCGATGGCGAAGCTGGGCAAGACGGACGAAGTGTGGACGTCGCTTGCGAGCATAAATCCGGTCGGCATCCGAGACGTTGTGCCTAACGCCGACTGGCGCCAAAGCAACTCGTACTTCAGCAGCTCCGACGGCAAGTTCGCGGATCGCTACGAGGCGCGCGAAGGCTTTGGCAAGCTGTGTACCGGCGAAGTGCAGGTAAAAGGCGGCTGGCGGATCTACTCCAGCGGTCCCGGCATCTACATGAATCAGCTCATCTCGAACGCGCTTGGCATCCGCCAGGAAGGCGGCGACCTTGTGCTCGATCCCGTGATGCCTGCGGAGCTGGACGGACTTCGGTTCGCGTTCCGGTGGGCGGGGCATAATGTCACGTTCCGCTACGAGATCGCCGGCGGCACGGTGCGCGGCGTGACGGTAAACGGAGCGGCAGTCGATACTGCCACGGTGACGAACCGCTATCGCCCGGGCGGCGTGCGGATCGCTCGCGAGACGCTGGAAGGCATGTTCGCCGAGGGCTCGAACGAAGTCGTCATTACAATGGCATAAGTGAAGGTTGAGCGATGGCGATGGGGTAGTATTCCCATCGCTGCTCTTTTTACTATATAATCGACTGAGATAAGAAAGCGGGCAGTAAGGAATAGGGGCGATAGTTGTGGTAAGTATAAAAGACATTGCCAAGCACGCGGGGGTATCCATCTCGACCGTATCGTACGCGTTAAATGGAAATCCCAAAGTCACGGAAGAAACAAGCAAAAAAATTCTGGCCGTGGCCAAACAATTAAATTATGTGCCTAATGCGGCAGCGCGAACGCTCAAGAAGCGGGAGACCAAAATTATCGGAGCCTACCTGACGACCCTCGAAGGGGCTTTCTACGGAGAGCTCCTGCAAGGCATGAAGGAAGAATTGAATAAGCGGGATTACGACCTCGTCATCTGCAGCGGAACGCAATCCCACCGGATGCTGCCGGAAGGCATGCTGGACGGCGCCATTATTTTGGACAGACTGTTCTCGGACGAAGAGCTGCTGCTTCATGCGGGGAGAGGCCATAAGCTGGTTGTGCTGGACCGTGAGCTGAGCCATGAGAACATCGTGCAGGTGCTGCTCGACAACAAGGCGGGCGCGACGTTTGCAATCGAGTATCTGATCCGGCAAGGGCATAAAAAGCTGTACGTCGTGACGGGGCCGGAGGGCTCCTTCGACTCCGATCAGCGGCTGGCAGCCGTGCGTCAAGCGGTGGAGCGGGGTGGACCGGGACTGACGTACAACGAAATTCCAGGCAACTTCGACAAAGCGAGCGGCGTGTCGGCCGCGAGACGCATTCTTGCCGAATACGACGGTCCGGCCGCCGTATTTTGTCAAAATGACGAGATGGCAATCGGCGTGTATCAAGCGTTAAAGGATACGCCGTACCGGATCGGCGAACATCTGCATGTGGTGGGCTTCGATCATATCGAGATCTCCGATTATTTGCAGCCGCGTTTGGCCACGGTCGATTATTCGGAGCGTCGCTGGGGCGCGCTTGCCGCAGAGCAGCTTATTAAGCTGATCGCATGCGAGGGCGCGGAGCATGAGCGCGTCTACGTATCTCTGATCGAAGGCGAGTCGGTTGGGCGCATTGAATAAACGAGAGAAGGGGCTGTCACCTTATGGGACAGCCCCTTGGAGTCGCGCGGGGCGACTTGGGATGGGATAGCCCGAGAAAAGAGGCTATCGATTCATTGATGCAAAGCTGGAAATGAAGCTATAATCGATCGATCATCGACAACCTGTAAAGGAACTGAGAAGCCTTATTTTGATCATTTGGCGTGTTAGTAGAATCTAACGGAACGGGGCGACGTTATTCGTGAGAAATCCAGGCAAACCGCGGACTTGTGCCCCTCTTAAGAGCTGTCAGTTCCGTTAGAATGGCGAAATGGCGTTTTTTGATGAAATAACGCCTTTCAGTTCCGTTAGTTTGTTGTTGATGCGATAACGCAGTAAGGGGCTGTCACTTTGACAGCCCCTTTTTTGAATTAAGGGGGAATATAAGTTTGCTATCGTGTCGGCTTGGTTATGGCGCTCTCGGATGCAGATTAGTTTGTGCTGTTTACGCAATAATTGAGCGAAAATACACAATGATGGTAAGGTAAGAGCCGTTCCTTCGTATATTTGTACATATATACATAAATATTTGTTCAGAGGGGGCCCGAACGACGATGTGAAGCGAGAATTTGTGTATTTTCGTACAAATCGCTGTACAAGGGCCCCATATGTTTCGGAAATTGGGGAGAAATGCACAAATGTGCAGAGAATCCGATGTTTGGGCCTTGCCATGTGCAAACGAATCCCTTTGAACGATATCCCGTCGACTCAGACAAGATTGCATATTCATTTTCATGTATAGATTCATGTATAGAGGGCTAGAGGGTTACTGATACACGCATGCAGGGATACTCCATACGTATGCGACAAGCTCGCTTTGTTCATGCTATTTGGCGACACTCGAACGCAAGGGGGACTGTCCCAAAAGTGTTCAAATGATAGGGAAACGTTCCGATTCACACGCAAAAGGAACTCGAATTCCACTGTGGGATGAGGTCCTTTTCTTGAAAAAATCCGACTTGACGTGGGGCTCGAAAAATTTCTCGGAACGAAACGAGCCCCGCCGCCAAAGGACGGCGTAGCCGTTTCGCCTTGTACGAGTTTTATTGAATAGGCTCGAAGTTCGCCAGTTGAGCCTCGACTTCGGCGATAACCTTGTCGATGCCGGCTTTCTTGAGGTCTGCTCTGTATTCTTCAACGGCAGTTTTGGGATCCTTGCTCGTTTTGCCGAGCATCAGCTGCATGCCGAGCTGCATGTTGACGTTCGAGATCGCCGCCAGCTCCGTCGTAACCTTGGACGGATCGAAGCTGAAGCCGACGTACGGATCGTTGATGGCCACTTTATCCCACTCTTCGTAGAGCGATTTGCGGACAGGGTTCTCGGAATCCATCGGCAGGTTGTACTCGTCGGTACGCAACGACCAAGCCGCGAAGCCGCCGCCGTCTTTCTCTTGGTTGAAGCTCGCCGGCGTCTTTTTCACGCCGTCGACGATCTCGTATTGACGGCCTTCGATGCCGTATTGGATCAGGTTGTAGTAGCTCGGGTCGGTCATGAACTTCTCGATAGCCATGAGGGCGCGCTCCGGATTGCCGGAGTTCGTGCTGATGACCGTCGAGTTTTCGACGCCGATCTTTCTCTTGATCTTGCCGTTAGCTTCCCCGAACGTGTAGAAGTAAGGATCGGCTTCCGGCTGAGCCTTTTTGTCGGCGCCGTATTTGCCGATCCAGTCCTGCGCGTGCGTCAGATAACCCGCGGAGTTGGCCGCCTGGAAGTTCGTGTTCGCGCCGACCTGCGAGGACAAAATGTCCTTCGGCCAGTAGCCTTTATCGGACCACTCGCGCATTTTGACCGCCCATGCCTCGAATTCCGGCGTAAAGGCCGGGTGGAACACTTTCTTAAAGCTTTCCGGGCTTTCCGTCACAAGGTTAAGCTCGGAGAACGAAATGCCCGGCGCGTTCAGCCACATGCCCGTCGTGTCGACCAGCATGCGGAACATGTTCTGTGCATCCGCCGCGTTGCCGTTGATCGGCGCATACGATTCGTTCGCCAAGACGTTGTCCATGTATTTCTCCATGTCTTCGATGGAAGCGATTTTCTCCATGCCGTATTTCTTGAGCAGGTCGGAACGGTATGCGTAACCGGAAGGCGTATATTCGCTGTACATGGAAGGCACGCCGTAGATGCGGCCGTCAACCATGGTGCCTTTCCACGCGGTTTCCGAAATCGCGGCTTTCAGCTTCGGCGCGACTTTGTCCAGCATGTCCGTGATATCGACCAGCGCGTCCTGCGACGCGAGCGTATAGTAGGAAACTTGGGCGCCCGGGGATGCGTGGGACATGTCGAACTTCTCGCCGGATGCGAAGAGCAGCGGATATTTCGTCGCGATATCGCCCCAGTCGATGTATTTCACTTCGATGGTCGCGTTAATGTCCGCCTTCAGCTTTTTGTTGATTTCGGCCAAAATATCCTTGTTGGCGACTCCTTCCCCGCCCCACAGATAATAAACGAGCTTCGCTTCCTTGGAGGTGTCCACCCCGCTCGATCCCGTACCTTCCGTTTGGGTCGGCGTCTTCCCGTTATTGGATCCGGTATTCGTCGGTTCATTCCCGTTGTTGGAAGAACAAGCGCTAAGCAAGCTCATCGACATCGTGGCCGCAAGAGCCACACCTAATAACTTTTTCCCTTTCATTCTAAAAACCTCCCCTTCGTAATGGAACCCATATCATGAAGCTATATAATAAACGGTCCTGTGGGCCGTCTATTAACGAAAATGATCTTACCCTTTTACCGCGCCGATCGTCAGACCGGTGATGAAGTACCTCTGCAAGAACGGATAAAGCAGAATGATCGGGCCTGTGGCGAGCACGGCCGTCGCCATCTTGATGGACTGCGAAGGCAGATCCGCCGTGTCGATGACGGCGCCTTGGTTAATGAGCGCCTGGATGTTCGTCTGGTTAATCATTCGCTGCAGGAAGTATTGAAGCGGGAACTTATCGGGCGACTGAATGTACAACATGCCGTTATACCATTCGTTCCAAAAGCCCAGCGCCGTGAACAAGCCGACGGTAGCCAGCGACGGGACGGCGAGCGGCAGGAACACCTGCCAATAGATTCGGAAGTCGCCCGCGCCGTCTATCGTAGCCGATTCGTAGAGCGAATCGGGTATAGCCTTCATAAAGTTCCGCATTAGAAAGATCGACCATGCTCCGACGATGCCGGGCAAAATCATCGCGTACAGGCTGTCCTTGAGGTCCAGGTATTTGACCATCAGAATATAGGTCGGGATCAGTCCGCCGCCGAACAACGTCGTGAAATAAATCATGAACGAGAAGAAGTTCCGGTATTTGAAGTCCTTCCGGTTGAGCACGAAGCCCGCCATCGACATCATGAACAGTCCGAACAGCGTGCCGACGACCGTGATGAAGATGGTGACGCCGTAGGCTTTGGTCAACGCCGTGGAATTGTTGAGCATCATATCGTAGGCCTTGAACGAAATCTCTTTCGGGAACAGCTTGTAGCCTTCCTGAAGAATTTCGCGTTCGTTCATGAACGAAGAAGAAATCATCAGAACGAACGGGAAGAGGCAAGCCAAGGCGAATGCGGTAATGCTGAAGTAGCTGATCGCCTTGATCGCGAGGGTGCCGCGGTCCTGCTTGATTTTGGCTGAAGTCATGAATTTCGCCTCCCTTGTTAGAATAATGCGCTGTCCGGCTCGACCTTCCGCACGATGTAGTTGACGAAAAGAACCAGGAGCAGGCCGAACGCCGATTGATAGAAGCCGACCGCCGCACCCATCGAGAAGTTGAATTGGCCGACCAAGCTGCGGAATACGAAAGTATCGATAATATCGGTCTGCGGATACAGCACCGAGTTGTTGCCGATCAGGTTGTAGAACAGGTCGAACGAGCCTTTCATGATGCCGCCGAGCCCGAAGAGCAGCAGCAGGATAAACGTCGGCTTGAGCATTGGAAGCGTCATGTAGCGGATGCGTTGCCAGTTGCTCGCTCCGTCCATGTACGCGGCTTCGTACAGATCGTTATTGATGCCGGTTATGGCGGCCAGGTAGACGATCATGCCGTAGCCGGTCATGCTCCAGATTTTAAAGGCGACGATGATGTACTTCCAGATTCCCGGATCCGAATAAAATTCGTAACGCTCAAGTCCCGCCTGAACAAGCAGCGTATTGATAAAGCCGGAGTTGAAGTTCAGCATGTTGTAGGCAAACACGCCGACGATAACCATCGAGATGAAGTGCGGCAGCAGAATGATCGATTGGGAAATTTTTTTGAACCATTTCCCGGCTACCTCGGTGAGCATGATCGCGAACACGACCTGAATGACGTTGCCGAGCGCCAGGAAAACGAAATTGTAGAGGAGCGTGTTTTTCGTGATGTTCCAAAGATCGCCGGTCTGAATCAGAAACTTGAAGTTATCCAGCCCGAGAAATCGGCTTCCGAAAATCCCTTTGCTAATATTGAAGTCAACGAAGGCGACGTAAGCGCCCGGCATAACCAGATAATGAAAGATGATGAAGTACAGAATAACGGGCAGAAGCATGAGGAAAAGAATTTTATTCTTCATGACTTCGCGCGCGATATTGCCGCATTGAAGCTTTAGACTGGTTAGGACGCGCATGTATACCAACTCCTTGATCATGGATAGAAACAGTTCGGCCGACCGATTGGCAACGTTTTCAATAAGGATGAGGTTACTGTTGGAGACCCTTTCATAAAAAGGCTGACAATACGTTCTGACCTCCTTTACGAAGCATGGCAGAATGGGGTGGAGCACGTTTTTACAGCAAATCATCGAAACGTTTATATTTTGGGTAAAAAAAAGATTGAAACAGAGTATGAGCAATGGATTCATTTTGAGTAATCGCTTTCATTGGAATGAAAACGCTTCTCCTAGAATATATCATCACTCTTTTTGATTGTAAACCCTAATTTTTTGTTGACAAGACCACGTTGAATGCGTTTACAATAAGAAATATAATTGAATTGAAACGTTTAACTTGGATTGGGGAAGCGAACAACCGTATATCTTTTGCGGAAAAATACGGTTTTTAAGTTGGAGAGTAAGGAATTGAAACGTTTCGCAATAATGTTTAACGACAACAAGAGAAAGGGGATGGGGAATGTTGTGGTAAGCATCAAAGATATTGCCAAACACGCAGGCGTTTCGATTTCCACCGTATCCTATGCATTAAACGGAAATTCGAAAGTAACGGAAGAAACAAGCAAAAAAATATTGGCTGTCGCCAAAGAATTAAATTATGTGCCGAACGCGGCTGCGCGTACGCTCAAGAAACGTGAAACCCGCATCATCGGCGCGTTTCTTACGACCTTTGAGGGAGCTTTTTACGGCGAGCTGCTGCAGGGCATGAAGGAGGAACTGAACAAACGCGGGTATGACCTTGTCATCTGCAGCGGCACGCAGTCGCATCGCATGCTGCCGGAGGGCATGCTCGACGGCGCGATCGTCCTCGACAGACGATTCTCCGATGAGGAATTGATACTGCATGCGAACCGCGGACACAAGCTCGTTGTGCTCGACCGTGAGCTAAGCCACGATAACATCATACAGGTTTTGCTCGACAATAAGGCCGGAGCGACGTTCGCGATGGAATATTTGATCCGCCAGGGGCACAAGAAGCTATACGCGTTGACGGGGCCCGAGGGCTCGTTTGATTCGGAACAGCGCCTCGCGGCCGCGCGCCAGACCGTGGAGCGCGGCGATCCGGAGTTGGATTACTGCGAGCTTCCTGGCAATTTTGACAAAGCGAGCGGCACTGCCGCGGCAAAGCGGATCGCGTCCGAATACGACGGACCGGTCGGCGTCTTCTGCCTGAACGACGAGATGGCGATCGGCATGTACCATGGATTAAAGGATACGCCGTACCACATAGGGGAGCATGTTCATGTGGTGGGCTTCGACCATATCGATATTGCCGACTTTTTGCAGCCCCGTCTGACGTCGATCGACTACTCCGAGCGTCGCTGGGGCTCCGTCGCTGCGGAGCAGCTCATCCGGTTGATCGAAGGCAGCGGCGCGGAGCACGAGCGCATCTACGTCTCGCTGGTGGAAGGCGAGTCGGTGGGGCAGGTTTAATTAACGGTGAGTCCAGGCCCTAACGGACCAATGTCGTAAATGGCGTGACGCGGCTTTAATGGACAAGATGCTGATCTAACGGAAAAGGTCGGCGCTATGTGAGAGAAAATCGGGGAATGTAGGATCTAGCGGGCGTGGGGAGACTTTCGATTAACTGCGCATAGGTGAAACAGCGGGCAACTGTCCGGTAAGAAACCGACTGGAGCTGCTTTAACGGAAATGAAAGGCGTTATATCGGTAAAAAGCAGCAATTCGCGATTCTAATGGAACTGACAGCCCTTATGATGGGCAAAAGTCCGCGTTTTGCCTAGATTTCTCGCGAATAAAGTCGCAGGGTTCCGTTAGATTTTAATATCACGCCAATCGATCAAAATAAGAGCTCTCATTTCCGTTTGCAGGTTGGCCGATGATCAAATATAGTTCCATTTACAGCTTTGCACACAATGAATCGCAGTCTCGTGGGAAACCTTATTGGGCAAATTTGGTTACTTGGAGTGGTGCAGCACGTATAGAACGTCTGCGCCGTCCGTTAGAATTCAAAAATCGACGATACCCCCGAAGTGATGTCATCTCAGTTCGTTAGAGTGGATAAATGTTGAGTCAGTGCCTGGGATGTCTCGTGCTCTGTATTTCATGTGTCGTTAGCAGGAAGGGGATCGGCGAGGTGGTTAGTAAAATGCGCGCGGACGAGGGTTCCGTCAAGAAGTTTGTGTAAGTGTGTAGAGTGACGCTCTTAGGGACGAGCTGGTCGTACATTTCGCCCTGACTCAATTGCGGGAAAAACTCCCTTTATTTCACTCCAAATCAGCGGAAATGCAAAAATAAAGGGATTACTGCCCTCTGATTTGCCTTCAGCCTGGCTTCCACAGCCTTTTGAGGAGAAATAGAGGGAGCTAATCCTTCTGTTTTTTCTTCGCAATCACAATCCAACGAATTAGATGGAGTTTTTCCCTTTGCTTTCAAAAGCTCAGCCGATGCCCTACTTCCGGACAAGCCCAACTAGGGCGATCCCTCTGCGGATGATCATCTCTCCGCACCGCGCGCATCGCGGCACGCGGTGTTCGGTCACACCTCGGCGGTCAAACTTCGTTCCACGGCAGCAGCACCCGAACATCGTATTGCAGAATATCCTCTATATCGGCTATGCGCAGCAGCAGTCGGTCCATTTCCGTATAGTGAACGGGATATTCCGCCATGGTTGTATATCTTTCTACATAGGTTCTTAAAGAAGGCATATGAATGCCGATCACGTTAGGATCATCCTTATGCCGCACGTAAACGTGATCCGGAACGGCGACGGCCAGTGCGTCCGCATCCAGCTCGTCGGAGGGATAAGCTTCGAACGGCGCATCCAACCGAATATATAAGGTCTGCCCCCAGTCCGTTCCTCTCATCTCCGTAAGCATGACCCAAACAGGCAATTGATGCCCGGCGTCCCCGTCTCTCTCATATAATACATGCAATTTACCATTGTCCATTCCAGAGGCTCCTCCCTATTCCGTCTCGTCCGTATTCACCAGACATCCCTGTAATATCGTCTATCCCTATTCACAAGGCTTCCCTCCCAAATCGTCACATCCCTATTCACAAGACTTCTCTCTTATATTCCACATCCAAATTCGCACAACTTCCCTCCCTCTATCGTCTCCTCCATATCGTACAAGAACTTACCTCGCTGTATTCTTCAGCTGCTTCTTCCGCGCGGTTTGTCTGGCGAGCTGTGCAAGAAGCCGTTCTGCCGCTTCGGGTTGATCATAGCCGCATACTTTCGCCGAGAGCGAAGCCAGTTTAGCGCGCAGATTGCGGTCAGAGCGTTCCTGACGCATGCGTGCCGCCATTCGTTCAAGCCGAGTCTCCGCGAAGGAGAGCGGCACGCCGAACGCGCCTGCGATCAACCGGGGAAAGTGGGGCTGGTGCCTGAGATGCTCTAGCTCTTTCAGGATGTGGTAGGGTATTGCGCTATAAAGCTGGAAGTGCGCCGCTTGCGATTCTTGCAGATCGACAAAAGCCGGCGGCAATTGGCGCTGATCCCCAGAATGAAGAGCCGGATGAGCAAGCTCGTGAAAAAACGCGAGTCTCTGCTCGGCTTGATCCAAGTGAATATTCAGGAAAATCATGAAAAACCCTTCTTCGTCGAAGATTACCTTGGTACTCCCCTGCGTGTAGGCGAGATGGGCCCCGAACAGCGTGGCGATATGATCCAGATCATCCAGATCCCCCGGGTAATGAATGCCGTTCTTCTCATAGACAGATCCGATCCAAAGCTCCAAATCGGTCGGGCGATACAGCTCGAAATCCAGCTCTTCCATAATGCTCCTCCTACTTATAAGAATGTATGTTCGTATGTATGGCCAAAAATAAAACCCGCATGGGGTTCTGATGCTAGTCTTGGTTGTTGTAAGGTTGCCCTTCCTTGCGGCGCTTCTCCTTGAATGCGCGAAACATCTCGAGCTCGCGCTTCAGGTGTTCCGCTTCCTCCTCGTCCATTTCCTCCGGCGGTCCGCCGAGAAAGGCGAGATAGACAGGAGCCAAACCCTCCTCCTGGGAGGACTGGATGGGAGTCTTCGCTTCGGGGTCATCCGTAAGTCCCAGCAAATAATCGGCATTTGTCTGCAGCGCGTCCACCAGCGAAGATAATGTTTCTAGAGGCGGAACGCTTCGGCCCTGCTCGTAATTGCTGATCGCGGCCTTGGTCAGGTCAATTTGTCGCGCGAGCTGCTCTTGCGTTAGTTTATGAAGCTTTCTGCGTTCCGTTAACCGATCGGCTCTGAACAAGGGGATCTCTCCTTCTTAGGATGACAAAAATCTTGCGGAGGCAAAGTACAAGTATATTGTACATGATACAGCTGAAAAAGCAATAAAAAACAAGATTCTTGTACTTTTGGATTGACTAAGCGATCATTTGTTCGTACCATAAATCTATAAGTACAAGATTCTTGTACTTTTGATGTTCAAGTCTATATTGCTTTTTACTTTAAGGGGGGACCTACATGAACGGAAAAACCGCGATGACTTATTTGGCCAAGCCTACAACGGATGAGAAGAAGCAGGCGCAGCGTTTGCTTCGCAATTATATTGAACTAAAGAGGGTCGTGGAGGATTACAAGGAGCATGAAGAATTGATTAAAACGACGCTATATGAGAGCGAAAGGACGCGCAGACTGGACGGCGAGGATTTGTACGGCAATCGGACGGCCAACGCCGTCCAGGTCGCGCATAATCAGAAGCTGGCGGCGGAGGAATGCGAGTTGGTCAGCGGAGCGATCGAGCGGGCGGTTGGGATGATTCGGGACGATGAGGCCCGGCAGGCGGTCACGCTTCGTTATTTAAAGGGACACTCGTATTCGGAGACGCTCTACTATATGAGACGCGGCGAAAAAAGCTCAACGCTGGACCGACGCTTAAACGACGGCGTTTCTTCCGTTGCGAGTACATTGAAGCTTTGGGGGCTGCTGGCGTGGGAAGGAAAGGCTTGAACTCGCTGGGCTGCGGCAAAAGTCGACAGCATTCACCGAAAAAAGGTATAATACGGATGGCATTAACAATTTATTATCGGTGGTGAGTGTTATTCTTTATTTAGCAGCGTTTCTGCTGTCTTTTCTTGTCGTGTATATTCTGATTCCGCCTTTCAGCAAGCTGGCCTTCAAGCTCGATTTTGTGGACAAGCCCCGTAAGGACGTCGAACGCAAACTGCACCGGGAACCCATTCCGCTAACCGCGAGTTATGCGATATTTATAGGATTTTTTGCCGCGTATTTGGCTGTCTCCAGAGAAATTACATGGGAGACCGGCGCGTTGTTCGCAGGCGGCATTTTGCTGCTGGCCATCGGAACGTTGGACGATTGGTACAAGACTAAGGGCAAAGATTTCCCGGCTCTGCCGAAGTTGATCGTGCAGTTGTCGGCGGCCGTGCTTGTCTACGTTTCCGGCAACGTGTTCACGGGTTTCTATAATCCGTTCTCCGGCGACTACATCGTATTGCCGGTCATCCTGCAGTTCGTCCTGACGATCCTCTGGATTTTCGGCGTGACGACGGTCATCAATTTCTCGGATGGGCTGGACGGACTGGCGGGCGGGCTTTCGGCCATCTCTGCCGCCACTCTTTTTATTGTAGCTTTGACGATGGGCCAGTCCAATTCGGCCATTATGGCTATTATATTGGTGGGGGTTACGCTAGCTTATCTCAAATACAACAAACCTCCCGCCAAAGTGTTTATGGGAGACGCCGGCGCGACGTTCCTAGGCTTCCTGCTGGCTGTGATCGCGCTTGACGGCGCGTTCAAGCAAGCAACGGTCTTGTCTTTATTTATCCCGATCCTGGCGCTTGGCGTGCCGATCTTCGACAACCTGTTCGTTGTCGTCAAACGTTTTATGCAAGGCAAGCCGATGTACCAGGCGGATGCCAGCCAGGCCCATTACCGTTTGCTGCGGGCGGGACTCAATCACAAGCAGGCGCTGATGGTACTCATGCTGCTAAGCACTTGCTTAGGTTTATCTTCTATTATTTTGATGCTGGTGCAAGTTTAGAACGAACTTATATTCTCTTAAGTAAGCCCCTTTGCGGACCTGTCCGTTAGAGGGGCTTTTTTTGTTGTGTCATAGTCCTACGGGGCAAAGTGGGGGTAAATTGGGGAGCACTCGGGGCGATTCCCGTGCTAAGATTTAGTTGTCGAAATACGAACAAACGTTCTAGTTTCGAGGTAAGAGAAAGGAGGTTGGGAATCGTTGCACAATACGGAATCCCATTGGACGACAGGTACAAAGGAGGCGGTGCGCGGTGGCTGTAACGGCCAATAGCATAAGGACGGGCATGATCGCGATGCTGGCGGCCAAGCTCCCCGCATACGACGTAATCGGCGACGCGCCGGCCAGCGTCGATGCCATGCAACTGCTGGTCGAGCTGCCAGCCGTGTCGCAGACGGCGATGCTTGGCAACATGTGCAGCCGAACATTCGGCTTCGCCATCCATTATTCGGATGGAGGAGGCGGCGCGGCCGAACTGCATGGAGTGGCGGAGCAATTGTACGAAGCGCTGGATCAAGTGGACTTGGGCGGCGTGCGTTATCGAACGACGAATATGCGTCACGAGGTCGCGGACGGGAAGCTGGCTTTCCGCTTCGAGATGGTGATGCGGCTGCGGCGAACCGAGCAGGAGCTTCCCAAGATGGGCGCGTTGGAACAGGAGGCGGGCGTCAAATGACAAAATCGACGGCCAAGGAAGAGCCAAGGTTCACGAAAGTGCAGTTGCTGCGCGGACGCGGCTGGAGCTCCAGAGAACGAGAACAGCTCGCTGCCTTGCTGAAGGACGAAGAGTCGTACACGGTTCAGCAAGCGAAGCGGCTAACCCAAACTTTTACGAATAGGAGAGTGGAGTAACATGACCGGAGGAAATTGGACGGTAACGAACAAAACAAGACCAGGCGTATACGTAAACTTCAAAAATGCGCCGCAGCCGCTGGGAGCGGTTGGCGAAAGAGGCGTAGCTACCTTGCCGGCGATCCTGCCGTGGGGGGCATCCAAGCAACTGATCGCGATCGAGGCGGGCGAAAACACGATGGACAAGCTCGGCTACCCGGTGTCGGCGCCGGAGCTGCTGCTGGTGCGCGAGACGCTAAAGCGGGCGAAAACGCTCCTGCTGTATCGCGTAAATGAGGGCGTTAAGGCTACGGCGACAGCCGGCGAGCTGGTTGCGACCGCGCGATATGGCGGCGTTCGAGGCAACGACATTACAATTGTTGTCGAGACGAATGTGGACAACGCAGCGTTGTTCGACGTCAGAACGTTAGTGGCTGGCGCGGAGTTGGATGCGCAGACGGTGGCCGACATTGCGGGGCTGCAGGATAACGCTTGGGTGACGTGGAATGCGACCGGCGATTTGGCTGCCAGCGCGGGCATTCCGCTTGCAGGCGGCTCGAACGGCACGGCTGCGGCCCAGGATTATTCGGATTACCTGGACGCGATCGAGACGCAGCAGTTCCAGGCGATGGCTCTGCCGTCGACCGACACAGATCTGAAGGCCGTATTCGTTGCCTTCGTAAACGGACTTCGGAACAATGAGGGACGCAAAGCGACGCTTGTTCTGGAGAACTATCCCGGTGCCGACAGCGAGGGCGTCATCAGCGTCAAAAACGGCGTCGTTCTGGAGGATGGCGCCGCGTTGACGGCGGCACAAGCGACGGCATGGGTAGCGGGAGCATCGGCAGCCGCCGGCGTGAACGAATCGCTCACTTACGCTTCGTACGACGGCGCGGTGGACGCGTCTCCGCGTTACACGCATACGCAGACAACGACGGCTTTGCAGAACGGTGAGTTCTTATTCACGCAGGATGGCGGAAGAGCGTTTGTCGAGCAGGACATTAACTCGCTCACTTCGTTCTCTCCGGACAAGGGACGCACCTTCTCTAAGAACCGCGTTATTCGAGCGCTGGATGCCATCAATAACGATCTGTCCGGATTGTTCAGCAACTATTATATTGGCAAAATCTCCAACGATGCCAATGGCCGGGAGCTGTTCAAGAACGAATGCGTCAACTATTTGACGAATCTGGTGAATTTGGGCGCTCTTCAGAACTTCGACCCCGGAGCCGACGTAATCGTGCAGCCGATCGAAGGGCAGACTGACGGCGTATTGGTCGAGCTGCGCGTGCAGCCGGTGGATGCCGTCGAAAAAATCTATATTTCCGTGGAGGTAGTCTAATATGGCCTATATGAATGTAGAAGATACGATTAGCGGCAAGCAAGCGAAGGCGATTATAAAGATCGGCAAACAGCAGGAGGAATTGTTCTACGCCAAGACGGGCGAAGCGACGATCGAGAAGACAAAAGCGGACGTGCCGATGCTCGGCAAAACGTCTATCGGCAAAAAAACGATGGGCTGGACGGGAACCGGCACGCTGACGATTTATTATGTCACATCCAAATTCCGCCAGCTTATGGAGGAATACGCTGCGAAAGGCACGGACTTTTATTTCGAACTTATGATCGTGAACGAGGACCCGGCTTCCCGCACGGGCAAGCAGGCGGTCACGCTGAAGCGCTGCAACTTGGACAGCGTGCTTCTGGCGAAGTTCGACGCGGCCGGAGAGGACACGTTGGAGGAGGAACTTCCGTTCACCTTCGAGGACTTCACGATTAACACACCTTTCACGGCGCTGTAGACATCCCTAGCAACGACAAATTAAAGGAGGCTATTGTAGATGAGCACACTGCAACAATTTTTGAATCGGCATCCCGTGGACAACCTGACGGAGGAGGTCGTCATCTCCGACCGGTTCCGCGATGAAGAGGGCCAGTTGATGAAGTTCACGATCCGCGCCATGAGCGCCGACGATATGGCTTCCTATCAAAAGCGGGCGATGAAGATCAACCCCAAGAGCAAGGACCGCAAGGTGGAGATCGACTCCGGCGCCATTACGAAAGCGATCGTGGTGAACCACACGGTGAACCCGAGCTTCAAGGATGCGGAGAGCATTCGCGAGCTTGGCTGCTTCGATGCGGACAGCTACCTGCAGAAGGTGCTGCTGGCCGGCGAGATCGAGGAGCTGGCGAAGGAGATTCAGCGCATCTCGGGTTATAACACGAACTTCGAGGAGCTCGTCGACGAAGCAAAAAACTAATTCGCGAGGGCGACAGCGACGCGAACTACGCGTACTACGCCCTCATGAAATTCCATATGACGCCGCGCGAATACATGGGTCAGACTCGAGAGGAGAAGGCGTTTATGATCGCCTGCATCCAGGAGCGGATCGCCGAGGAGAAGAAGCAGGCGGCGCGGCGGAAGTAAGGAAAAAATTCAGAGCGGAGGCGCGTAGCGATACGTGCCTTTTTGCATTGGAGAGGTGGTGATGGAATTGAGTACGGCGAAGGCGCTGGATACGCAGCAGAGAAAGCTTCTTGGCTCGGTACGCGGTTTGTCGGGAATGATGCGGTTGGCTGCCAGGGCAGCTGAGGGCTTGAACCGATCCATGTCGGCCTATGACGCTCAAGCGCCGGAACGGTTGAACAAGAGCGTGGAACGAATGGAGCGCGCCGTTCAACGGTTAGTCGACCCCATGACGGAAGCGGCATCCAGCCTGGCGGATATGAATGCCGCTATTCGGGAAACGAGCGGGCGGCTGGCCGGCATGACCAAGCATATGAGCGCTATGCAGCTGACCGCACGGGCCTCAGCGACTGCGAGCGTGTCGGGCTCAAGCCCGGCTTTGGCTGCAGCCGTTGGGTCGGACAAGCAAGATCAGAAGAAGCAGATCGAGGATAAGGTCAAGAAGGACGTGCTCCCTGCGTTTGCCAGAGTTGGCGAAATGCTGACGAGCGCTATTCCTATATTCGAACTGAATCAAAAGGTAGAGCAAGCGAGCGGAGAAAATAAACTTAGCGATCAGCAGGAGAAGTCGGAAAAGCAGGCTGCAGGTGAAGAGACTGCCCGAATGCAAGCCTCCAAGGCAGTCGAGACGGCCAGTAAGGCGATGGCGGCGGTAGAGAAATCGACGCAGGTGAAAGAGGAGAAGGAATCTGGAAACCAGTTAGTTAATACTGCCGATCTGGTGGATAAAGCTTTAAATGAGTTTAAAACCAGCGAGCAGCAGGAGAAGTCGGAAAAGCAGGCTGCAAGCGAAGAGACTGCCCAAATGCAAGCCTCTAAGGTAGTCGAGACGGCCAGTAGGGCGATGGCGGTAGTAGAGAAATCGACGCAGGCGAAAGAGGAGAAGGAATCTGGAAACCAGTTAGTTAATACTGCCGATCTGGTGGATAAAGCTTTAAATGAGTTTAAAACCAGCGAGCAAGCGAAGCCGGCGGTAAACAGCGATGTAGATCGGGGCGAATCGCTGGCAAAATTAGCGGCGGATGCTAGCAAGGCAGCAGCTTCAGCCGAGAAAACCAAACAGGTGAAGCAAACATCGCAAAACAATGCGGATCAAGAAGGGAAGCTGGCGAAAACGGTGGAGGTTGCTGCTAAAGCAATTTCCGAGCAGGAAAAAGCTCAGCAAAGAAAACAAATGGAAATGTCGGTGAAATCTACCGAGCAGCAAGCTTCACGGGAGGCGGTCGCAAACAACGCTCTTACCGCTAATAATGTGGCAGGGAGCACGGCTCCAACCACAGGGGTTATGAACAATAGCGGACAGGCTGTTCCTAACGTGGCACCCATGCCCAATCTCAAAGATCAGGTGGCGGGATTGAATCAAGCTTTCAACTTGTTCATGACGCAGAATGCCGCTGTATCGGCTTTTGTTGTTGATAATTGGGGGGCATTCGAGCATGTCTACAAGGGAGTGAACGCGGCAATCTCGGCTTATAACACGCTCCAGCTCATTAGCAGAGCCTACACCGTCCTTGTTACTGTGGCGCAGCAAGGGCAGCAGTTAGCCACACTTGGACTCAAGAATGCTTGGGCAGCTATGAATGCTACGATGAAGGCCAATGTGTTTATTCTCATTGCTTCCGCAATCGTTGGCATTGTCATGGCGCTCATCTCGCTCTGGAAGACCAATGATCAGTTTGCGGCTTTCTTCATTCGGATCTGGCACTGGATCCTGGGATTCGTCGATCAAATTCCGATTTTTTTCCTCGGTATGGTTGAAGGCGTATTGAATGTGTTCAAAAGGTTCTCGGAGATTATTTCCAAGTTTTTTGGCTGGTTTTATCAGAAGTTCCAAGGGCTAATCGAAATATATAACGAGATATTCGATAAGGATTTCAAGTTACCTTCTCCAGAATCAGTAGAAGATTGGGCGGATGGGAATCTTCAAGTGGTACGTGCTTTGAAGGTGGGTATGGAAGGAGTCGCCGCCAAGAAGGCCGCAGATAATGAAGCCGAACTGGCGAAGTTTCTGAAGGATCGAGAGGATGCGCGAAACAAGGAAGCAGAGGCGGAGCAGCCACTGAATGCCGGTATGCCAGCTGTTGCGCAGGCGGAGGCCGTCGTGGTCGGCGGAGGTCGCCTCGACGAGGTTGGCCGCGTAAACGATACCGTCGAAATCAACAGCGAGGATTTGAAGACGATGCGTGAGCTTGCGGAGCTGAAGAACATCCAAAACTTTGTCACGCTGACGCCTTCGGTGAACGTGCAGACGGGCGATATTCGTAACGGCATGGATGTTAGCTCCATGGTTCAAGCCATTACCGTAGTGTTGCAGGAAGAGATCGCGGCATCGGCGGAAGGGGTGTACGCATGAGTTATTGGATGGAGCTGAGCTTTAACAACCGGCAAGAGTGGTTCTATATTCCCGTGCTGCCGGCTTCCATCGAAATGTCGGAGAGCGGAAGCGGCTCCACGTTCAACGTGGCCGCTCTGGGGGAAATCAACGTCATCAAGGACAGGAAGCTGTCGGAGTACAGCTTCGCGAGCTTTTTCCCGAAAGAAGGTTCGCCCTTCTGGCCGGAGCTCGTGAAACCGGCTCCCGAGGACACCGGGGCACCGCGGGTGAAGGAAGATTTTAAGCCGCCCGGGGAGTGCGTCAAGCTGATTATGAAATGGATGGAGTCCAAGCGGCCCATTCGACTCAAATATAAAGGCTCGACCTTCGACATCGACTCGGCGGTCAGCATCGAATCATTCCAATGGAAGGAAACGGCTGGCGGCGGAGGAGACATTGAGTATTCCATTAAGCTGAAACATTACGTATTCTACTCGGCCCGGAAGATGACGGTACAGAATGGTCAAGCGACTTCCCCGTCTTCGAAGCGCCCTGATGAAAGGGTACAGCCCAAGACTTATACGCTCCGAGCCGGAGACTCGCTGTGGAAGGTGGCGCAGTCCATGCTGGGCGACGGTTCACGCTGGGGAGAAATTCAGCGCCTTAATGGAATCAAGGACACCGAAATCAGACGGCTGCCCATCGGAAAGGTGCTGAAGCTGCCATGATCGAGGTGTTGGTGGACAACAAGAACGGCAACGTCTGGGATGTGTCGGAGCTGGCGGTCAGCATGAGCTGGCAGACCAGCCGAATCGGCAAGGCAGGCAGTCTGGATCTGACGCTGGTGAAAGGCGGACTCAATCAGTCGGCCGACTACCGCATTCAGAACGGCGATGTCATTTGGGCGAAAAAGGACGAGCAGCCGATCTTTTACGGCTATGTGTTTACGGTGGAAGACGGGCGCGGGGAGAGCATTCGAATCAAGGCGTTCGATCAGATCCGTTATTTGCTGACGGCGGACCACTACTCCTTCGAGAACAAACGGGCTTCCGACGTCATCCGTACCATTGCCGCCAAATATAAGCTGCGCACGGGGACGATCGCGGAGACGCCTTATGTCATTCCCGTGTTGATCGGCGATGGAGAGAAGCTGCTGGATCTGTGCGGCAAGGCACTGACGCTGACGTTAATCCACGGGGGCAAAAACTACGTCCTCTACGACGATTTTGGATCGTTGGCCCTGCGGAACGTAGAAGACCTGCTGGTTGACTTCTACATTGGGGACGGCAGCTTGCTGACGGATTACAGTATGTCTACCTCCATCGACGGGGATACGTACAACCGGATCGTGCTGTACAAAAACAATCAAACGACGGGCAAGCGGGATGTGTACATGGCTCAAGATAGCGCCAATATCGCGAAGTGGGGCATTCTCCAGCTTTACCAGTCCGTCGACGAAAATAAGAACGATGCGCAGATCAACGAACTGCTCACGACGCTTACGACGCTGCACAACCGGGAGTCGAAGACGCTCAAGCTCGACGCGCTGGGCGATCTCCGGGTCCGGGCGGGCAGCTACGTCCGGGTCTTGCTGCAGGAGCAGGGGCTGAATGCGCCGTTCCTCGTCAACGAATGCACGCATAAATTCGAAGGCGCCGTCCATACGATGTCGCTGGATGTGAAGGTGATTTCATGAGCATGTTGGATGTGATCAAAAAAGCCGGGATCGGCGCGGTAGAGGCCGGCCAGCCCGTGCAGGTGCAATTCGGCCAGGTCGTGTCGCTGCAGCCGCTTGCTGTCCGGCTAGACCAGAGACTGACGCTTCCGTCAGGCGCGCTTGTCGTGCCGGAAAGTCTGGCAGCTCGCGCGCTTGCCGTCGGAGACAGCCTGATTCTGCTTCGAATGCAGGGCGGCCAGAGCTACGTGGTGTTGGATCGGATGGTGACGCCATGATTCCGACGGGAGCATCGATCGATGCGTCGACCGAGAGGGCGGAGCTGCCGTCCCGTACATGGCGGATCGACTTCGAGAAGGGTCGGGCCGGCGGGATGACGAATGGACTGGAAGCCGTTCGGCAAGCTGTGTATAAAATTTTGCAGACCGAGCGCTTCAAATACCTCATCTACAGCTCCGATTACGGGTGCGAATTGAGAAGCCTAGTCGGACGCAGTCCGTCAGCGATTCCGATGGAGGCCGAGCGGATGCTGAAAGAGGCGCTTGGCCAAGACGAAAGAATCGAAGGAATAGAGGGGATAGAGACTGTGGTAAGGGGCGACCAGGCAGTCATTACGTTTACGGTCGTCACCAGCCACGGCTCGTTCTCTTCTACTTGGGAGGTGATGACTTGAACGAAGGGACAACGATGGAGAGCATTATGGGGCGCATGTTGGACCGCATTCCGAACGATCTCGACAAGCGGGAGGGCAGCATCATCTACGATGCTCTAGCTCCTGCAGCGGCCGAGCTTGCGCAACTGCATATCGAATTGGACTTGCAGCTGCGATTTGCATACGGCACGACATCCAGCGGCGAATATTTGGCGTTGCGCACGGCGGACTACGGCGTGGATCGACAGCTTGCCTCCCCTTCGCGCCGCGAAGGATTGTTTTTTGGCAGCGGGGATGAACCGCTTGACGTTCCGATCGGCAGCAGATATAGCGCCGAGGATTTGAATTATGTCGTTCGGGAGAAAATGGGCAGCGGGGTGTTCGTGCTCGAATGCGAGACGCCTGGCGCGGCTGGCAATACGTATTATGGCCCCTTGCTTCCGGTTGATTACGTGAATGGTCTTGATCGGGCTGAACTGGGGGACGTGCTGGTGCCGGGCGAGGACGACGAGTCGGACGAAGCTCTGCGAGCGCGTTACTTGCACCGGGTACGCAATCCCTCCAGCGGAGGCAATGCGGCGGATTATCGGGACTGGGCGATGTCGGTCGCGGGAGTCGGCGGGGCGAAGGTGTATCCGTTATGGGACGGACCCGGCACGGTAAAGGTCGTCATCGTGGATAGCGACAAAAGGCCAGCCAGTCCGACTCTGGTGGAGGAGACGGCTGGACAAATCGAGACGAAACGCCCCATCGGCGCGGCGGTAACGGTGGTGTCTGCCTCGGCGGCTCCAATCACAGTGGCATCTACAGTCGTGTTGGCGGCTGGTTATACACTGCAGGCCGTTACGGATGCTTTTGCTGCGGCGCTCGAGACTCACTTCCGTTCCATTGCGTTCTCGGCTTCCTATGTCAGCATTGCCGGTATCGGGGTTCTACTGCTATCCGTGCCTGGCGTGCTGGATTATTCGGGACTGACCTTGAACGGCGGAACGGGCAACGTCGCGCTGGATGACGAAGAAATTCCTACTCTGGCCGACGCCGAATTGGGGGTGTAGACCATGCCATATCCGGATGAGATAGAGGTATTCCCCGAGAAATTGAACAAGCGGGCTGACGGAACAGCCTATACGGTTCAGGAACAGCTGAGGATGACTGATGGGAAATTCGAGGGGATGCTCGCTCATGACAATATAGCCAATAGTACTGTTCGTGTATATACCGGTCCGAATATGGGTGGTACCGAGATTACGGCCTTTACCGTATCTATTCCAGCGGATACACCTTGGCGGAGGTATATTCGTGTATTCGCTAATGTCGAAGCGGTTTATGTCACGTACCAGACGCCAGGCGACCAAGTAGATGCAGATGACATTAATCGACTACAGACCGCTGTATCGGCTGTGCAAACGGAAGTCGTGCAGTATAAGGGCAATGGCATCATCGACGGCGGATATTTTGATGAGGAGATGTAGCGAATGGCACAAACCATATTGATTATGCGCGGTACGAAAGCGCAATTGCAGGCTCATGGCGCAATGCAAAGCGGCGAGATGGGTTTCTGCAGCGATACGAAAGAAGTTTTTATCGGAGACGGGACGTCTAACGTCTTTGTAGGCCGGGTGATGTCTGGGGCATATGCAGCACGGCCATCGGCCGCCAGCTCTGGCCGTATGTATTACGTCACGACTGGTGAAAACATTGGACGCTTGTATCTGGACACCGGCACAGCCTGGGCGAATGTGAATGTACTCGACTTGGCTGACCTAACCGGCGATCTGGACGATATTGCGGATGGCGCGACCTTCGGCAAGGTGCGACTGACGGAGTTGACCGGAGGTCGTGTGAGTCGGGTATCCGACGGAACGAACACGAAGACGGCAGCGGAGATCAAGACGCATATTGACGATGCCACTCGGCACCGCATTATTAATGACACCGGGACCTCTCCAACCGAGTTATGGTCTGCGCAGAAGGTCAAGAACGAGCTGGATCTGGCGCGTGCGGGACAAGAGTATCAGGACAGCGTCAAGGATAAGGACTTGGCCGCGCCTCCCGGATCGCCTGCTGCCAAGGATCGTTATATCATCGGCGCATCTCCAACGGGTGCCTGGGCAAGCCGCGCAAACCAGATAGCTGAATGGACAGGCTCGGCTTGGAGCTTTATCGTACCGTCGGTCGGCATGACTTGTATCGTCGATGACGAAGCGAAGCAGTACACCTACAACGGAACGGCGTGGGTGCGTACTGGCGGCGCGTTGCAGACGATCGCAGCAGGTAACGGCCTGACTGGAGGCGGCACTGCGGATACGGTGACGTTGACAGTTGGGGCTGGCAACGGCATTACTGTCGGATCGACAACGGTTGCGGCCAAGCCGGGTAAGGGTATTCTAGTCAATGGCACTGGCATTGAAGCTAATATAGATGCGGCCAGCATCGTTTACGATGCCGCCAACGGCAACCGCCTCATGGTCGCGGTCGTCGATGGCGGGACGTTCTAAGGGGGCTACAGGATGCCCAGAAATGTATTAATGCAGGTGCGTCGAGGTCTGGAAGCGGACATCGGCACCTTAGAAACAGGTGAGCTTGGATTCTGCACGGATACGAAAAAACTGTACATTGGCTCTGCAGGTGGAAATGTACTGCTCGTTGCCGCTCAGACCGCAGGCGACATGCTCAAGAGTATCTACGACACGAACAATAACGGCAAAGTGGATAGCGCAGATGCGGCGGATAGTGTGCCTTGGGCTGGAGTTAGCGGCAAACCTGCAACGTTTGCACCAACTGCCCATCAGCATAGCGGCGCGGACATCGCGTCCGGTACCGTTGCAGCAGCGCGGCTCCCTACGGCGAGTACGAGCGCTGCGGGCATTGCGCAATTGAATAGTGCGACGAATAGCACTAGCACGACGCAAGCTGCTACGCCAAGCGCGGTCAAAGCTGCCTATGATCTGGCAGTGGGCAAGCTTTCTCCCGGAGTCACATGGGGTCAATTGCGAGGTGGTGTTTGATGTCCTACGGCGATGGTCAATACGGAACACTTTTGTTTGGACATACGGCAGCGCCTCCGGAACCGCCCGATGTGATGCCGCCTGACTTGATGGCGTACCTGCCGGCATATTGGCACGGCATACGCGACATGGTTGAGTTGCAGACGACGCTTGCTGAGGAACTGGGTATTTCCATCGCGTTTGCCGCTGATTTGGCGAATCAGTTTTACGTGTCAACGGCGACCTGGGGGCTTTCTTACTGGGAGCAGGAGTTTGGGTTGGCGACTGACCCGTCCATGTCGTACGAATGGCGTCGCGAGATCATTTTCGCCAAGCTTCGCGGTCATGGCACAGTAAGCAAACAGATGCTGATCGGCGTTGCTGCTGCTTTTAGTGGCGGCGAGGTCGACGTGCTGGAATATCCGGACGAATATCGGTTCGTGATCCAGTTTATCGGGGTGCTAGGCGTTCCGGCTAACTTGGCCGGATTCATGGCGATGCTGGAGCAGATCAAGCCCGCGCATCTGTCCGTTTCGTTCCTCTACACGTACACCACATGGGATATGGTGTCTGATCTGACATGGCAAGAAGCAGGAACGCGGACATGGGGGCAATTACGAACATATGGAGGAGGATAACGAATGCAGTTAACATCGAATTTAAATTTGAAGAAGCCGGAATCGACGGATAATGTCAATATTGACGATCTGAATAGCAATTCAGATATTCTGGATGCCGAAGTAACGAGGCTGGCGAGCACTACGGAAGCAGGCCGAATGTCAGCAGCGGACAAAACGAAGCTCAATGGTATCGCGGCCGGAGCTCAGGTGAACGCCGTGAGTAGTGTTGCAGGCAAGACTGGTGCTGTTGCACTTGCCAAGGCAGACGTCGGACTCGGCAACGTGGACAACGTTCAGCAAGCTCCAATCACGCATGTTGGAACTGGCGGCGCAGCCCACGCTACAGCAACGACATCTACAGCGGGGTTTATATCCGCTTCGGACCAGACCAAGCTAAATGGCATTGCGTCCGGAGCACAGGTCAACCGCCCGCTAGCAACGCAAGCCCAAGCGGAAGCTGGAACCGACAACACGACGGATATGACTCCGCTGCGGGTAGCGCAAGCAATTTCAGCGCTTGCTCCATCTTCCCCGGTACAAAGTGTAGCAGGAAAAACAGGAGCGGTAACGCTGGTCAAAGGCGATGTTGGACTCGGTAACGTCGATAACGTGCAACAGGCCCCGCTTTCACATGTTGGAACTGGCGGAAACGCTCACGCTGCGGCTACCACATCGACAGCGGGTTTTTTGTCCGCGTCGGACAAAACAAAGCTCGACGGGATCGCTTCAGGGGCACAAGCCAACCGTTCGATCGCTACGCAAGCGCAGGCAGAGGCTGGTATAGACGATACGACGGATATGACGCCGCTCCGGACAAAGCAAGCAATCGATAGCCGCAACGACTTGAATCGTTCGCGAGGGGCGATATCACCAAACTCGGATTTTAACAATTACACTATTATGGGCGTTTATGTTGCAAGTGTTATATCCAGTTCACCTAATCGTCCTCCCGCATCTGCTGATTACGGTATCCTTGAAGTTGTAAGGGATGGCGGATATTTGATACAACGATACACTGAAATTCTAGAAGGAGCAACATTTCAAAGGACTCATTATAACGGGTCTAATTGGTCGCCATGGAGAAGTGCGGGAGGTGAAGGGACGTTGGATGTAATAAAGAGTTACCCATTATTCGAAGGAAAACCGCTTACTCCAGGAGCGCCCGTTAACCTGCGGCCAGATGGGACAGTCAAATCATTTCCTGTGGGCGAGTATGGGCTTATAAACGACTACCCAACGACAACAGATACAGACCTGTCCTATCGACCTGAAATACAGGTTTCCTTCAAGGTAGACAGCACTACATTCTTGGGTTTCGAGCAAAGGAGTAGCGGATCGGAATGGCAAGTTCGGGTAATTAAATTCGATGCAAACGGCAATGCCACGTTCGGGACGCCAGTTGTTTTCAACGGTAATATCAGCGCCGCATTTGGTGTAGATAGTGTAATGTCCTATTGCGCGGTAATGGGAAATGGAAACGTAGCGCTTGTTACTGGAACGGGTAGCGGGCTGGCTTCGGGCAATATAACCCTTTACGCACTAACTATATCAGGCACAACCATTACATTAGGCTCTCCGCATGTAATCTTTTCATGGTCAACTGGTGTGACGTATATAGCAAGATTAGAAGTAATTAATATGTCGTCTACAAGCCTAGTTGTAAACTTCACTGCAGGAGGCCAGATGCTCGGAGTAGTTGCCGCCACATATTCAGGTAGAGTATTTACAGCTGCCTCACCTGTTTACCCTTCGCTATCAGGTTTGTCTGGATCAGGGTCTTACTTTGCATCAGCATCGATAGCAGCGGGTAAACTGCTATATGCCGTAACATTGGGGACTAACTATGTTAGGGTATTTGCAGCTACGTTGTCGGGAACTACCTTATCTTTTGGCAACATAATTCAATGCGGTGCAGCAGGAAACGAGTATTATATACAGTTTGTACAAAAGTTAGATGACAATAGAGCGGTAGTCTGCTACGGGACTACAACTTCAGGAGTCTATCTTGATATAGTTACAGTTTCAGGCACAACGTCGTCTCTGCCTCAAGCTACTATGACAAACTCAATATTCAAGGGTACCACCTCTTATCTGAATTATATTTATCCAGCAGCGGCAAATACTTCTATGCCAATGTCTTTTACGATAGGTTCGACGCTTACTGGCAGTACTCGCTTAATAGTCGTTAGGTTCAATACAAACAACACGATGACAAAGTTGCTCGATGACGCATCAACATTCAATGTGACACAACACGCATTTACCGACATAGTTGGGTATGATTATGTTACAAGACGATGGTTTGGATACGGTCGCTATAGTAATGGTCCAGGTATCCCAGGCTCCATCGTTGGCTCTATAACTTCGGGAAGCAGCCAATTAAACCTTAACAAAGTAATGGTAGCAAAATGGGATGGTGTAAGCACCAATAAAGTCACCCCTGAACATGCAACGAGATTAGTAGGTACCGACCCTGTAAATACCTACTCTGATGATGATCAATTCATTTACTTAGGCGGAGGTGGAAGTTCTCCGGTCAGAGCGTCTATGTACTTGGGTTCAGGCAAGGTTGCATTTCCCTATTGGAATCGGTTTCCCACAAATCTTGGCAGCTATTATCAAGGTTTTGTGAAAGTCATTGATCTTAGTGAAGCCGTTCTAACCAAAGGTATTGGAATTAGGGTAGGAATGGCAACTATTGATGGCCGTGTCATGCTAAAGGGTCTCCTTAAACTGCCTGGAGCTACGCTAACGGCCGGAGTAATATACATGTCAGATGCTTTTGGCGACCTATACCCGCTGGGTACGCAAACGAATAGGTCTAACTGGGCATGGACGACAGGAGATGGCCCAAGAAAGACAGGCGTTACAGTAGGTATGGCCATATCACCTTCAGAAATTATTATAGGTGACTACTTCTGGTAAAGGAGCGAATAAAATGAAAACACTATTCAACACTCTTAACGGTCAAATCGCAACGGTAAGCAGGCACATTGAGGCGACGGAAGCAGGTTACTTTGATGGCACCTCTATATATCACGATCCATCAGAATCTCTGGAAATTGTAGAGGTAGAATTGCCTGTAGACTATTCTCAAGGAAAGTACCTATACATTGCGGGCGAAGGGTTTGTTGCCAACCCGACGCATGATGACGGACTGAATGAGCTACGCGCAGAGCTTGCTGCTCAAAAGGCAACCAATGAAGACTTGCGTCTCATGATGGCCGACATTATCGCAAGTCTGTAGGGTATACTCTGATGGAAAGAGGTGAAATGTATGTTGACTCCATTGAAGGTTAAAATCGTAGCCCAAGCTTGTATCATCCGCTTCGACAGGGGCGAAGGTACAATTCAAGAAATCGTTGTGAGCTACGGCTTTACTCCCGAGAACAACTCTCTGATAAATGCTCAGATCGTTGCATTACGTCCAGAAATTGAAATTCCAGCTGCATAAGTAATAACGATATGTAGTTGATTTGGCCTCCAGCCATACGAGGGCTCCGCATAAGCGGGCCTATTTTATTGTAGGGAGTGACTAATCCTTGATTCAGACAATGAAAATCAATGGAGTCAATGTTGTTTATGCAATCGCAACTCTAGGCGTCGACGAGGCATTCGTTTCCTTCAAACTCGGTGCGACGGTCAAAGATATCGGGCAGGTGGCTGGCGCTGACGCTGCAATCGACTTCAATTCTGCTGGCACTGACAACGATATACCGATCGGGCGAGTTATAGCAGACGGCAAAACGGTAATTTCCGACAGTCCAAGACCAAAGCCCGCGACGAGCTCTTTATGTTGCCTGATGGATCATGGCATATCTGCAAGGCACCAGCTAACGCGTTTCATGCTGTACAAGGTTCTCCGCGCATTCTTAAGGATGGCAAGAGTTTTACCTCTGAAAGCGTTAAGCGGGACCAACTCTCCGACAGCTTCTGGAAAGGGCAGAACTACAGGGTCGCAGGCGGCGTAACAGCAGACGGTAGGCTGTATCAGCCCCGAACGCTCGACAAGGTCGATATGGACACGCTGGGAGGTATTATGCTCGGACTCGGCTGTACGAATGCAATAAATGGTGAAGAGGCTGCAGCGCCTACCCATAGCCGGATGATAACGGATGGGGTCGCAAAATGAGTGCATCACTTTGTAGCAAGGAAGGTGCCGCGAAGAAAAGCACATCGGTGGAAAGAGTGGGACAAGAAAATAATCGCTTAAATTCTAAATATCGTTCAATAAATTAACTTTTATATGCCACACAAAGGCTCCGCCCCAACCGGAGCCTTATTTTTATGAAATCGAGGTGAACGGATGGTGAAAGACGTTGCAACGTTTATCGCGGTCGTCGGGGCCATGTCCGGGATCAGCGGTATCTTCTTAGGCTGGATTGGGCGGGCCCGGGCGGCAAAACAGGAGCTCAAGGACGACGTGCACCGGGATGCGCGCATCAGCGCAGATATGGAATACATCAAACGGGGTATCGATGAAGTCCGGCTTGAGCAGAGAGCTCAAAGCAAGCGATTCGACGAGTTGTCCGAACGAGTAACGAGATTGGAAGAGTATGCGAAATCGGCTCATCATCGAATCGATCGCATAGAGCAGGGGAAAAGCCGCGCCTGATGGAGACGATCGATCTTGTCAGGCACCGGCTACATCGGGCACTGCTCGCGTCGTACAATGGCGGCTAGAACAAACACTTCCACTAACTACAACAAGAAAGAAGGAGATCCATTTTGATTGGAGATTCGAAACCTCTCCTGATCATCGACCCCGGCCATGGGGGAGCGGATCCGGGAGCGGGAGGCAACGGCATCGTGGAAAAGGCGATGACGCTGGATATTTCGTTATACCAGTACAACAGGTTCCGGGAGTTGGGAATCAAAGTTGCATTGACCAGGAACAGCGACACGACGCTGGAGCCAACGCCTAGAGCGGAGATGGTGAAGCAAAGCGGTGCGCAATACGCCATCAGCAATCATATCAATGCGGCGCCATCCAGTACGGCGGCAGGGGCGGAGACGATCTACAGCGTGTACGCGAATGGCAAAATGGCAAACGCCTTGCTGGATTCCATTGTAGGCGCGGGCCAGCCGCGAAGACGCGCGTTTTCGCGCTCCAATGAGTCAGGGGGCGACTATTACTATATGCACCGCAATACGGGCAAAGTCGCGACGGTCATCGTCGAATACGGGTTTTGCAGTAACGCGCAGGATGCCGAAAGGCTCAAGAACCAGTGGAAAACCTACGCGGAAGCGGTCGTTCAAGGCTTCTGCGCCTACATCGCCCATCCCTATAAGCCTCCTGCTGCTGCAACCGCACCAAGCAAGACAACTCCTGTAGCGAAGCCTGCCCACGCTATGAAAGACATTGAAGGGCACTGGGCAGAGCAATCCATTCTCAAAGCGCTGCAAACCGGCCTGCTTGTCGGAACGGCGGCAGACCGATTCAGCCCAGACGAGCCCATCACGAGGGCACAGCTTGCTGTTCTGCTGGACCGAATGCAATTACTCGATAAGGAGGCGAAAGCCGCGACATGATGAATGAGATCATCCATTATATCAAAGAAGAAGCGCTGGCATTGATGCCGGCGCTTTTTGTTATCGGCCTGTTGCTTAAGAATTCCCCCAAGGTACCTGACTGGACTATTCCGTGGATACTTCTGGCGTGCGGAATCGCAGGAGGCGTCTTTTTGCTGAATTCTCCGCTCGAGGGCGTGCTGCAGGGCATTCTCGTAACAGGAGCGACGGTGCTGACGCATCAATTGGCCAAGCAAACCTATGAGCGGTAATCGATCTTGGCTTTTGGCTGGGAGTGCAACTTTTGGAATGAAAAAGTTGTCAATGAAGTAGAGTAATCGAAAGCGGAACGCGATACATTCGGAATCAGCGGATTTAAAAAGAGGAGGAAATCGCAATGAAAAGTTGGAGGACGATGAGCATCTGCCTGCTGACCCTGTTTTTGACGATTTTGATGGGATGTTCTTTCAGTCAAGAATCGGGCGAAGCGACGGGCAGCAGCATAATCCTGGAGTTTTCGGAAATAGAGACGATTACCGATGCAGGCGTTCAGCTCGCGTACGATGACGTTCATGAGGTTAAAAAAATCGATAACTCGTTTATGGTTTATAAAAAAACGGCGTCCGATTCTCACTTATATCTCGGGTCTGTGCGCGACAAACAATTAACGGAATATGGCTTTGTTGGCGAGGAGACTTATATACAAGATTTTACGAAAAACGAAGAGTCGTTATTCGGACGACCAATGACGCTTATTACCGGGATATGCGGGGCAAACTGCGTCGAAAACTATTTGTTTGAGCAGGTGGACGGGCAGCCTCAGCTCATTTTGAAACTTAGCGGACATGTATTGGTTGCTGATCTGAACGAGGATGGAGAGAAAGAAGTCGTTATGATGCAAGGCTCTCCCCAAATCGAGATCCATGTCTATAAAAGGATTGGCGATCAAATCATGAAGGTTAATCTGAACGAGGAGATCGGCCTCACAAATAGCGTCACGTACAACAGTCAAACAAACGTGTTCGAGATGATCATCAATAATGAAACGAAACAGTATCGGTATGATACTGACAGCGATAGCTTGATTTCGTTATAAAGGCGGGTACCGACAAAAAAAGAAGGCAGTGCTCTCCCTGATCATAAAGGGATACACGACCTTCTTGAAATTGCATGCACTCCAAAAACCTACGTCCCGCAAAACGTCCGATAGGGTCCGCAAGCCTCCGGCACAATGGCATACTCTGCCTGCTCTGGTCGATGATCATAAGGATTCGCCAGCGCGCGCAGCAGATCCTCCATGACGCTGAGATCGCCTTCCACAGCTGCTTCCAGCGCTTCCTCGACGCGATGGTTGCGAGGGATGACGGCAGGGTTGCTGGCTTTCATGAGCAACAGCGACTCCTCTTCCGGCTTGCGATGCCTGCTTTGTCGCCCCTGCCACCGATCGCGCCACGCGGCGAACGCCTCGTCACCGTACAGCGCTTCGCCTCCGGTCTTGCCGAACGTCAGAGCAATGAACGTATTCGTATAGTCCGCTCCGTGCTGCTGCATCAGTCCCAGAAGCTCTTTCACGAGCGACTCATCCTCATCCTCTTCGCCGAACAAACCCAGCTTGCGTCTCATGCCAGCCATCCAGTGACCGTGATACAAGTCCGTAAACTCGCCCAAAGCCTCCTCTGCCATTTTCACCGCTTGCTCCTCATCCTCATTCAGCAGGGGAAGCAGCGATTCCGCAAGCCGCGCCAGATTCCACACGCCGATATAAGGCTGATTGCCGTAGGCATAACGGCCGTTCGCATCGATGGAGCTGAATACCGTCTTCGGATCAAAAGCATCCAGGAACGCGCACGGTCCATAATCGATCGTCTCGCCGCTGATGGTCATGTTGTCGGTGTTCATGACGCCATGGACGAAGCCGACCAGCATCCACTGGGCGATCAATTCCGCCTGACGGTCGATAACCCCGCGCAGCAAGGCCAAATAACGCCCATCATCCAGCGGGATGTCGGGATAATGACGCTGCAGAGCATAGTCCGCGAGCGCGTAAAGCTCCTCCGCGCCGCCCCAATTGGCAGCGTATTGAAACGTGCCGACGCGGAGATGGCTGGCTGCGACGCGGGTCAGGACGGCGCCGGGCAGCACCGTCTCGCGGTAGACGGGCTCGCCCGTCGCGACGACAGCCAGACTGCGCGTCGTCGGGATGCCCAGCGCATGCATGGCCTCGCTGATGATATATTCCCGCAGCATGGGGCCCAGCGCAGCCCGCCCGTCTCCGCGCCGCGAATAGGGCGTAGCGCCGGAGCCTTTAAACTGTATATCCATTCGCCGTCCGTCCGGCGTGATCTGCTCGCCAAGCAGGATGGCTCTGCCGTCTCCTAGCATCGTGAAATTGCCGAATTGATGCCCGGCATAGGCTTGAGCGAGCGGCAAAGCTCCTTCGGGAATCCTATTTCCTGCCAACACAGCGGCGCCTTCTTCGCCGGACAACTCGTCATGATTTAGTCCTAGCGAGGCTGCAAGCGATTCGTTTAATACAACGAGCCGAGGCTCGCTCGCGGGCGTAGGTTTTACAGCCGTGAACAGGGCAGCAGGCAATTCGGCATAGCTATTTTCCAAGTTCCAACCGGTCGTTCCGGCTTTGTTCTGCGTATCGCTCATCGGTTCACCCGTTTCTTCTGACATTGGTTATCTGTATTATACCCTTTTCCGCAGCAACAATCGAAAGATCAGGCCGCTCGCTCGTCCTTATGTGTTGTTTTTTGGAAGGGATTTGAAATTCATTTGTCGAAGGAATAGGGAACTGGAACTTCCGCTTTCACTACGCGACGAAAAGAGGATGCATATGCCTTTCCATTATTGGCGTTCGGACAGACTGACGTTAAGAGCGCTGCAATCATCGGATATTGTTTTATTTCAAGCGCTGGATGACGAGGTGAACCGAAAGGTGGACATGATCCACTTCCCGCAATCTCCTGAGAAGCAGATCCAATGGCTGGAGGCCGAGCAACGGAATCGAATGGGCGATGCGTTCCGATGGGTCGCGGAGACGAGTGACGGAGAGCTCCTCGGGACAATCAATACGTTTTTGTGCAACAAAAGATATGGAACGTTCAAATATGGCATCGCCCTGCTGCCGGAGCATCGCTCTAAGGGATATGCGAGCGAGATGATTCGTACCGTACTGCGGTTTTATTTTCACGAGATGAATTACCACAAGGCGACGCCGCATGTCTATTCATTTAACACGGCTTCCATACGTTTGCATGAGAAGCTGGGCTTCGTCCAAGAGGGACGACTGAGGGACATGATTTATACGAATGGAGAGTACCATGACGAACTTCATTTCGGCATGACCGCAAGCGAGTTCGGACAACTTTATGGCAAGCCGGAATTGTAAAGGAAGTTATAGGGAGAGTGCCCGTTGCCTACTTTCAACGAATTGGCAATCGTTCAAAGTATAAACTGCCCGATGATCATCAGCACCAGGCCGAAGATCGCGGAACCGCGTTTGACGCCCCTGTTTTGACTAGGCCTCATAAACAAGCTGATGACAAAGCCAATGGGGAGAACGAGGCCGTTAATTGAAAAAAAGAAGGTGCCGAGAAGGTAGTATCCCACCAGCTTTAACGCGAGAAGCTCTTCTTCTTGCTCACGATTGTTGTACAGAATGACAATGCCAATAACCAAAACAATCAGCCAGAACACAAAAAACATGGACGTTCCTCCTTGTCGTCTGATGTCAAAGTCTTATCCAACTATACGCCGGCATGGAGCATTAGTTTCCAGAAGCAGGATAAAGATTGGCCGAAAAATCAAAGGAGGCGAGGCAGGTGTCATATCCTAATAATACCCACGAGACGCAGCCGGAAACGGAAAGAGCGGTCGATGAGACATACAGGGACATGAATATGGACGGCATCCAGCGTGTTGAAGGCGGCGGGCCGATTCGCAAGGTGAACATGAGCGAGATGCCAAAGCCGATTCGATATTTTGGCTATACGGTGGCGACGATCTTGCTGCTAGGCACCTTGATCCTGCTGCTTTCGGATTGGTTATCCTAGCCGTATTTCTGCACCTATACAGCACCGTGTCGGCCTTCTATTAAATAGATGTTATGCAGCCAATGCAAATCCTTGGTACAGAAAAAAACCGCATCAGACACTTATTCGAGTGTCCGTTGCGGGTTTTCGTTCTTGTAATGGTTGAAGAATCTAGCGGACACCAGCGACGCTATTAGTTCGATTTTAACTTCAAATAAATCTAACGGACAGGAAAGCCACTATGCGCCCGTAAAGGAACCAATTTGCGCTAGGATGATGCCAATAAGGTCGTGTAAGTCCGTTAGATTTTCGATAGTCTATAAAATCGAAGAATAGCGTCATTTATGTCCGATAGGCGGTGAGTGACTGGACGTTTTTGGGTTTCCAATCGCCTTCAGGTGATTTCGTTCCCTGCCCGGCTAGAAGCCGAGCAGGGCGGTCGGATTAGAAACCTCGACGATCACAACGATTTTCCAAGCGGCGCAAGAGTCTTTCGAGGCGTCTGATCAAACGTCTCAGTCTGCGGATTTCGTTACGGTTGCCTCCATTGCGAATCAAACGGCGTAAGCGTCTTTCCAAACGTCTGATCAAACGTCTGAGTCTGCGGATGCGTTCGCGGTCGCGTCTGCTGCAGCGGCGGTCGCGGTCACGGTCACGGTCATCACGGTCGCGGTCACGGTCACGGTCATCACGGTCACGGTCCCGGTCCCAATCACGGTCCCGATCACGGTCGCGGTCACAACTAATTACGATGGTTTTGCTCATCCCAATCCCCCCTCTCCGTTCCGAATAATCTATACTATTCAGAGGCGAAGAAAGGGTATGGGTAGATTTATAGAGTCATATGTTGATTTTACGTTTTTAAAGCGACATCCCACTCTTCAAGCAAGGGGCTGTCCCAAAGCCGGTTTGTGATTCTTCGTTCCCCGCGTTAAGCCGGATTTTTTCAAGAAAAAGGACCTCGTCCCCACTTTACAGTGGAATTCGAGGTCCTTGCGCGTGTAAATGGGGACATCTTCATATCATGCGCACACTTTTGGGAGAGCCCCACCGTTTATATCCGCCAACACGCCTTAGGTTGCTACCGCATTGTAAGTCATGATCCAGATGGAGCCCGCGACGATCGTCAGCATGATGACGAGACCGAAGATCAGGGCAATCAGGTTGAAGCGAGGTTTCTCTTCATCCCGGATATGCATGAAGAACAGAAGCTGTACGGCGAATTGCAGAATGGCCATCACCAGGATGATCAAGGTGTTGACTTGCTTGCTGAACATATCGTTTAAGACGACGACGAGCGGAATGATCGTCAAGACGATCGAGAGGACGAAGCCGATAACGTAAGACTTCAGCGAGCCGCTGTGGCCGCCTCCGTGGCTGTCATGACCGTGCTTAGCGCCGTGAGCGTTAGGATTGGCCATCTTACATCACCCCCATCAAGTATACGATCGTGAAGACGAAGATCCAGATAACGTCGAGAAAGTGCCAATACAAGCTGATGACGTTGACCTTGCGTTTCGTAACATCGGTAATGCCGCGTCTTGCGAGCTGAATGATCAGCGCTACCATCCAGACGAGGCCGATCGAGACGTGAAGTCCGTGCGTGCCGACCAGCGTGAAGAACGAAGACCAGTAGGCGCTCGTGCCGATCGTGGCGCCTTCATGAACGAGGTGGATAAATTCCGTTACCTCGAGATAGATAAAGGATGCGCCAAGCAGCGCGGTAATGACGAGCCAGGCGATCAGCCCTTTTTTGTTGCCCCGGTTCATCTCCAGCAGCGCGACGCCGCTGGTAAAGCTGCTTGTCAGCAAGATGAACGTGGAGATGATGATGCCGTTGATTTCGATCAGTTCGGCGCCCGTCGGACCGCCAGCCGTATTGAGACGAAGCACGACGAAGGTCGCGAACAAGGTGCCGAAAAGAATAACGTCGGTAATCAGGAACAGCCAGAAGCCGAAAACCTTCATGCCTTCCTGATCGTGGTGATCATGCCCATGGGCGTCATGGCCGCCATGCGCGGCTTGACCGCCGCCCTGGCCGTGCGCCGCGGCAAGAGGCTGACTCTTGCCGCCGGACAGAAATTTGTTCAGTAGTGCCATTAGTGAGCCCCCCTTGCCGCAGCTTCCGTACGCTGCACCTCATCGACCGGAATATAATAGTCTGTATCGTAGGTGAACGATCTTGCCAGCATGCAGGCGATGACGCCGCCCATGCCGACGAAGATCATCCATTTCCAATCCCAGACGAAGCCGAAGCCGGCGACGAACCAGGACAATGACATGATAAACGGTATGCCGGAATTTTTCGGCATATGAATTGGCTCAAGCGGCGCTTGCTCCGCCGCGATGACTTCCGGAGCATCCTTCTCTCCGCGAAGCTTGCGTTGCTTCTTCTCCCAGAAGTCGTCCTGGCTTGTTACGACAGGAATTCTGGCGAAGTTATAGTGCGGCGCCGGAGAAGGAATCGACCATTCCAACGTACGGCCATTCCACGAGTCGCCGGTTGTTTCCTTCTTCAGGAACTTGATGCTGTGCGCGATCTGCCATACCTGGAAGATAAACGCAATACCCATCAGGAACGCGCCCACTGTGGACACGACGTTAAGCGGCTGCCAGCCCATGTCGAAGTTGTATTCGTTGAAGCGGCGTGTCATGCCCATGAAGCCAAGCGCGTATTGCGGCATAAAGCAGACGTAGAAGCCGATGTTCCAGAACCAGAACGCCCATTTGCCAAGGCCTTCGTGGAGCTTGAAGCCGAACATCTTCGGCCACCAGTAGTACAGTCCCGCGAAATAACCGAACACGACGCCGCCGATCAACACTTGGTGGAAGTGAGCGATCAGGAAGTAGCTGTTATGGAACTGGAAGTCCGCCGGCGCGACCGACAACATAACCCCGGTCATGCCGCCCACGACGAAACATGGGATAAAGGCGACTGTCCAAAGCATTGGAGTCGGGAACGATAGCTTTCCTCGATACATCGTGAACAACCAGTTGAACACCTTGACCCCGGTCGGAATCGCGATAATCATGGTCGTAACGGCAAAGAACGCGTTGACGTTCGCGCCGGAGCCCATCGTGAAGAAGTGATGCGCCCAGGTGAAGAACGAGAAGAAACTGATGGACATCAGGGCGAACACCATCGATTTGTAGCCGAACAATTTCTTCTTCGCGAAGGTAGCGACAATCTCCGAGAAGATACCGAATGCCGGCAAGATAACGATATATACCTCGGGATGTCCCCACATCCAGATCAGGTTGAGGTACATCATCGGGTTGCCGCCGCCGTCGAGCGTAAAGAAATGCGCGCCGAGATAGCGGTCCAAGAAGAGCAGGAACAGCGTAACTGTCAGAATCGGGAACGCTAGCATGATGGTTACGCAAGAAGACAGAACGGACCAGCTGAACATCGGCATCTTCATCAGCTTCATGCCGGGAGCACGCATCTTGAGAATGGTGACGACGAAGTTAATGCCCGTCGCGAGCGAGCCGATACCGGATATCTGTATGCCCCATATATAGAAGTCCTGCCCGACGCCCGGACTGCCTGACAGCTCCGAGAGCGGCGGATATGCGAGCCAACCCGCATCGGGAGAGCCGCCGATAATAAACGAAACGTTGAACAGCATTGCCCCGAAGAAGAACATCCAGAAGCTCAGGGAGTTCAGGAACGGGAACGCGACGTCGCGCGCGCCGATCTGGAGCGGCACGACGATATTAAACAGACCGAACATGAGCGGCATCGCCATGAACAGGATCATGATAACGCCATGCGTCGTAAATATCGCGTTATAGTGTTCTGCGTTCAGGAATTCCAGCTCAGGCGCTGCCAACTGCACACGCATGAGCAGGGCATCGACGCCGCCGCGGAACAGCATCAGAATGGATGCGATGATGTACATAATGCCGATTTTCTTGTGATCGACAGAAGTAAGCCACTCCGTCCAGAGCCAGCGCCACTTCTTGAAATACGTCAGCGTGAAGATGATCGCTACGAGCGTCAGCGCGATGGAGACTTGTGCGCCGAGAATGAGCGGGTCACCCGTCACGAAAAACTCGGATGAAAATTCCTTGATTTTATCCCACATGAAGCTTTCTCCTTTCGTATGCGCGGGTCGTTATTGTCCGCTGTCCCCGCTTTGACCGTGATGGGCATGCGCACCGCCGCTGCCGTCCTCGACATACTGCGTCACGATGTATTGGAACAGTCCTTCCGGGAAGCTCGAGAACAGCTGCACGTCGGAGCGTCCCGGCTTCTTGAGCTGCTCGTAACCATCCAGGGTCAGTGCAGGAGAATCGCCTTTCACTTCTTGTATCCAAGCCTGATACTCTTCATCCGAGACAGCTTCCGCGTCAAACGTCATCTGAGCGAAGTCCTCGCCGTTGAAGTTAGCGCCCGAGCCGTAGTAGATGCCCGGCTCATCCGCTTGCAGAAACAGCGTCATGGCCATGCCCGACATCGTGTAGAGCTGTCCGCCGAGCTGCGGAATCCAGAAGGAATTCATCGCCTTGTCGGACGTCAACTGAAAACGGACCGGCGTATCTTCGGGAAACTTGATATAGTTGACGGTCGCAATGTCCTCATCCGGATAAGTGAACAGCCACTTCCAGTCGAGAGACGTTACTTCGATCGTAATCGGTTCTTTCGCCGATTCAAGCGGCTTGGAAGGTTCGAGCTTATACGTATAGATAGCAGTAATGACGGCAAGAGCGATGATGATGACAATCGGAATCGTCCACCATGTCACTTCAAGCTTCGTGCTATGCTCCCAATCCGGCGTATAGCGCGCTTTGCGGCCGGGGCGATCACGGTAACGCATAACGATGACCGCGGTTAAAATAAGGACGGGCACGATGATAACCGCGCACAGAAGGGTAGTAATAATGATAAGATCCTTCTGCTGCTGTCCGATTGGTCCTTTCGGGTCAAGCACGATGTACTGCTCGCTGCTGCAGCCCGAGATCACGGCAACCATCGCCAGAAAGAGCGCTGTTGCCAGCATTCGATAATAACGTCTCATTGCGGTTCCACTCCTCGATTTCATTAGCTTGTGAATAATGTAACAAAATCAAACCGGAATAACACTATCGCGAATGACGATGTAAACAATTCGACTTAGTTCTGACAAAGTTCCGTCACTTGTCAGTCACCAGTTAGACAAAAGAGGCGAAGCCCTCCCGTAAAATGGCATTCATCTATTTGTAACGCGATTACAGGCGGCTTGAAACAGGCTTGTCCGTGGACGTCGAAACGAGTTTCAGGCATCGCAGCAAGGTATGGGGAAGTTGTCACAAGGGGTGCTGTGATATTTTTAGCAAAACAAAAAGAAGCGAAACAGTTGCCCTGTCGCTTCCTCTCTGTTTTTGCTATAAGCTGGCGCAAATGGACCTCGCAAAGCTAAAACCTCGACTCGAGGCCGATATCCGCCGTTTGCAGCTACTCTTGCGATTGATTGTTCGAGTTCGACTTCGCCATCTCGGACTTCCACGCATGAACGAGACCGATAGCCGTACCGATGACGTAGATATGAACGCTGCCGATTAAAAAGCCGATCCCGACCATAAGGCCGATGTTTTTGTCGCTGAAGTGGCTAAGATTAATGAGGCAGAGCAGGACGCCGATGCTGAGGACACCCCATGCAATCAGGGTCATTACGTTTACTAGACGTTTAACGTCGGATTTGGTTGGCCGCAGTTGGCTTATAGTTGCAGTCTTCGTCGTCATAGGGGAAACACTCCTTACGTATTGATGTAAGTGCTTTCTTTCATTCTTATACCCACTATAACACATCTTATGTCGATTGTTCAAAGAAAATTCACGATTTGCACATATTTTTGACACGGAATCTTATTTTGGCTGTCACAAATAGAGCTTGCTTCCTCCGGAGACAAGGTTTATATGCCTAAATCGCCAAAGAAAAAGCAGGACCGCCGTCGTAAAAACGGGCGATCCTGCCTGCTGCATATGCGATCAAAAGCATGCGAAACTTGACGAACTTATCTCAACCGCGGGATGGCACAAATGGATGCAAGCATGAACGGGGGAACGATCTCGGCAAGCGAAATGTCAGTTCGTCCACCAACGCTTTAGATCTTGCCACCAAGAGCGATGTTTCTCCGAACCGGCACGGCCTTTGCCTGCGCCTCCGCTGCCATCGGCGCCTGAATCTCCGGCGCCTCCGACAGCCGCGTTGCCGCATACCTCAGTCGGCTCCGTGCCGGCGAGGAAGGACTCCAGCCGCGTAGTACCGGCGCAGCCGGCCGCCGCCAGCTTGCCGCTCTCTTGCTCGATGTAGACGTTAACGACGCCTTCGGGCACCGTGAACATCTTCGGAGGCACCGCATCCAAGGCATCCTCCATAAAGTTCGCAAAGATCGGCGCGGCGCGATGGGCTTCAGCGACGGTGAGCATGCGGTCCTTGTCGTAGCCGACCCAGACCGCCGTAGCAAGCTCCGGCGTATAGCCCACGAGCCAGGCGTCGGTCGACGTCGTTCCGGTCTTGCCGGCGACGGGGCGCTTAATGGTTGCCTCCACGCGATGGGCGGTGCCGCCTTCGTCGAACACGCTCTCCAGCAGGCTCGTCATGACATAGGCTTCGGCCGGCGTAATGGCCTCCTGCGCCTTTGGCTTCGCTTCATATAATACGTTGCCCTTCCGGTCTTCAATCCGGAGGATGGCAACGGGCTCAATCCGCGTTCCGCCGTTCGCGAACGTGCCGTATGCGGAGGCCATCTCGTACGGACTGACCGGAGAGGTGCCGAGCGCAAGCGAAGGCACGGGAGTCAGCTTGCTGTCAATGCCCAACGTACGGGCCGTCTCGACCACCTTATCGGCCCCTACAGTCATAATCGTGTTAACCGCATAAATATTGTCGGAGCCGCTGATGGCTTTCCGCATATCGATATAATCGCCGGTATATTTGTCTCCGTAGTTGCTCGGTTTGTAAGTTTTGCGCCCTTCGTCGTAGGTAAAAACGGTAGGTTCGCTTTTGAAACGGGTGATGGGAGACATAAATCCGCTGCGGATGGCGGCCAGATATAAAAAGGGTTTAAACGACGAACCAGGCTGACGAGTGCTTGCGAATACGCGATTGTATTGATTTTTCGAATAATCGCGTCCTCCCACCATCGCTTTGATATAGCCGGTACGGGGGTCGATGGAGACCAGCGCGGCCTGTTGCTCCGAGCTCTCCGGCATGCCGTTTTTGATGGCTTCTTCGGCCGCGGCCTGCACTTCCTGGTCCAGCGTCGTATAGATCGTAATGCCGCCTTCGTTAAGCAGCTTTTCGTCGAAGCCAAGCTTGTCCACGGCAACGCTTCTAATATAATCCCGGAAGTACGGGGCGAAACCTTCTTGCTCCGTCCCGCCGAACGGCTGGAATTCCAGCACTTCGGCATAAGCCGCCGCCGCTTGTTCCTCCGTAATAGAGCCGCCCTCCAGCATGGATTCCAGAATGATGTACTGACGGTCCTTGGCGTTCTTCATATTCATGTAAGGCGAATAATATTTTGGTCCTTTCGGTATGCCGGCGAGCATGGCGCTTTCGGCCAGCGACAGCTCCGAGGCGTGTTTGCCGAAATACATCATGGCCGCAGCTTCGACGCCGTACGAGCCATGACCGTAATAGATCTGATTCAAGTACATGGCGAGAATCTCGTCCTTGGAGTAGCTCATCTCGAGTTGGGCCGTGTACGCGGCTTCCTTAAGCTTGCGTTCCCAAGTCCGCTCATGGCTCAGGTAGAGATTGCGAGCGAGCTGTTGGGTGAGCGTGCTGGCCCCTTGAAGCTTGGACATGCCTTGCACGTTAACGACGACGGCTCGCGCCATCCCCCTCAGATCGAATCCGGAATGGTCGTAGAAGCGGCGATCCTCGATGGCAAGCGTCGCGTCGATCAGCTCGTGCGCGATGTCCACCAGAGCGACGGACCGTCGGTTCTCGCCGGCATGGAAGGTGTCGATGACGTTTCCATGGATATCCAGCATTTGAGAGGTTTGGCTCACCGACGATGCTGGCAGGGTTTGCGATCTTATATAGAGATAAAGCCCAACAAGCAGGATCAGACAGGCCAGAGCGGCCAGACCTGCCCTAATCGACCACTTGCGGAAAACGAGAGCGGGTCCCAGGAGCCGCTCCGACAGGCGAGGGAATTTGAAGGCGCGGCGCAGCTTGCCCTGCCGCTTGACGGGCTGATTGGAAGACTTGGTCATAGCTGCCGACTCCCTTTCGCAGAGGTTGTTCTGTTCTTCATGTTCATAAGTTCTACCTCTAGTATGGAAAATTGCGGCATAGGCTATTCATTTGCCGATATTGTTGTCATACGAAATGAACGAGTTTGAAACACTATAATACAGGTTGAACCGCGAGCAAATGTGCCGCTTCTAAAATATGCGAGTTCAAAAAGTTTGGTTTTTAGCGCATGAGTGTATGATTGTCAAAAGCGGACTTTTTGAACAACCTTTAAAGGAAAGAAGGGATCAACGATGGAAATGTGGTATACCGAGAAACAGACCGAAAGCTTCGGCATAACGGCTAAAATTACGAAAACGTATGTCCATGAGCAAACCGATTTTCAACAGTTGGATATGATCGAAACGGAAGAGTTCGGTACGATGCTGGTCCTGGACGGCATGGTTATGACAACCGTTAAGGATGAGTTCGTTTATCACGAGATGGTCGCGCATCCGGTATTGTCCACGCATCCTGATCCGGAGCATGTTCTCGTAGTAGGGGGCGGCGACGGCGGCGTGATTCGCGAAGTGATGAAACATCCCAAGGTGAAAAAAGCGGTCCTTGTCGACATCGACGGCAAGGTCATCGAATATTCCAAAAAGTATTTGCCGAGCATTGCCGGCGAACTGGACAATCCCCGCGTCGAAGTGCTCGTAGGCGACGGCTTTATGCATATTCACGATCGCAAAAATGCGTACGACGTCATCATGGTGGATTCCACGGAGCCGGTCGGCCCTGCGGCGAACCTGTTCACGCGCGGTTTCTACCAAGGCATCTACGAAGCGCTGAAGGAGGACGGAATCTTCGTCGCGCAGACGGACAATCCCTGGTTCAAGGCGGATCTGATTCAAAGCGTGAACCGCGACGTGAAGGAAGTGTTCCCGATCGTGCGCGTTTATGGCGCTAACATCCCGACGTATCCAAGCGGCCTGTGGACATTTACGATGGGCAGCAAGACATACGATCCGCTTGAGGTCGAGGAATCGTCCATTCCGGAGCTTGCGACCAAGTATTACACGCCCCGTCTGCACAAAGCGGCATTCGTACTGCCGAAATTCGTAGAGGATTTGGTCAAATAAAAAAAAGGGGGGGGTATCTGCCGGCCGATGATAGGCTGTCCAAGTTGATTGGCTTAGGCTCGGCTCAATATAGTGGAAAAGTCAGCTATACTGAGCCGAACCTGGCCAAAACCGTCTGTTATAGCGGGAAAGTCCGCTATAATTCACCCAAGTTAGCCGAAAACCGCTAGGAAAATTCCACTATAATGGGCTTGGCTATAGCCATTTAATATAGTGGAAATGTCCGCTATAAGCTAAAGTTGTTCCATTAGCCTTCCATTAGAATCGGGGCTGACGCAATAACGGCGTCTAAGTTGCAACAATGAGGCCGTCGATACATTGTGTGCAAAACTGGAAATGAAGCTGCAATCCATCATCGCCAATGTGTTAACGGAAGTGAGGGCCCTTATATGGATCTTTGGGCATGATTTTAAAATCTAACGGAACTCTGCGACGTTATTCGTGAGAAATCCAGGCAAACCGCGGACTTTTACCCCTCATAAGGGCTGTCAGTTCCGTTAGATTTGCGAAGTGCTGCTTTTTGCAGAAATAACGCTTTTCATTTCCGTTAAAGTTGCTCCCGTTCATTTCTTGCAGGACACTTGCCCGCAATTTCACCTTTGCACAATGAATAGACAGCCTCATTAGCGACGCTTAGCGCACCAAAAACACTAAATTCAAATCCCTAACGGACATCAGCAACTCTTAGAACACCAAATGCAAGGTAAATCGCCCCATTATCGCGGCTTAGCGTCCACTGTGTCCGTTAGAATCGTAGCTGACGCAATAACGGCGTTTAAGATGCAAGCATGAGGCTGTCGATTCATTGTGAGTAACGGAGCTGAAACGTTCTGCTTTCGCTAACGGACCTCAGAGCCTCTATTTTCAGCATTTTCGCGAAATTGAAAATCTAACGGACAGGAGAAACGCTATTTGGTGCATTTCCGCCCATTCTATGCGGTTTTGACGGAAGTGAGGTCGTCTGTGTCCGTTACGATTTGAACAGGCCCCATTTTTGCGAAATAGCGACTGTGGTGTCCGTTACGATCAGCTTTTACTTCACTGCGCTGCCGTCCACAATGAATCGACAGCCTCAACCATGTCCGTTAGACTTCCGCGGCTTTCTTTCCATGTTCGTTCCCACTCCGTTCCGCGTTCGAGGCGTGTTCTTCCCATGCTCGTTCGATCCCTGGTTCGAGCCGCGTTCTTTCCCACGCTTGTTCCCATCCGCACTGTCGTTTCGCGTTCTTTCCACATTAGTTCCCCCTCCGTTCCGAGTTCGAGCCGCGTTCGTTCACGTTGGTTCCCCGTCATTCCTCATCTGCCACCCCTACCTACGCCCCGTCTATTTGTAACCCGCAGGTACTTTTCTGATGTTCTGTCGCACAAAATAAGAATTTCAGAGTTTCGGAAAAACGCAGCATCGACGGCTTACGCTCATGTGCTTTCAAGGGGCATTACAGTTGTCGCGCAGAACGGCTATACTAGAAGCACATTCATTACGCGCGGGAGGTGCGGCCCATATGGCAGCGTCCGAATACTGCAGGGTGCTCATCGTCGACGACGAGGTGCTCATTAGACAGGGAATCAAACATTTTATGGCGTGGGAGCAGGAAGGCTTCCATATTGTCGGAGAGGCGTCAAACGGACAAGAGGCGCTGGAGCGGATCGCCGAGCTGAGGCCGCATATTGTCATTACGGATATCGTGATGCCTGTCATGGATGGAGAAGAGCTGACCAGGCAGATCAAGCAGCATTACCCCGAGATAGAAGTGATCGTGTTAAGCAGCTTCGGCGAATTCGATTATGTCCGTTCGACGTTTCAGAGCGGCGTCGCGGATTATATTTTAAAGCCCAAGCTCGATCTCCAGCATCTGCTGACGGTGCTTAAGATGACGGCACAGCGTATTCCCTCGCTCGGTGTCGAGGAGTCGTCGGGGGGCGGCTACGCTCCATCCCTGGAGCAGAAGCTGGAGCGTCTTTTATCCGGATACGATGCGGACTTCTCGGCGGACGAGCTTCGGGAGACGTTTCCGCATCCGCTCTTCTTGCTAGCCGGTTTTGACCCGCGAGTATTGGAGGAAGGCGTGCAGCTTTCTGCGGTTCAGCTGCAGGAGAAGTTAACGGTCTTGCTGGCGTCGAGCTCCAGCTCTGAACGGAACCTGCCCGTTATACGAGCACTTCCAATAGAAGGGCAGCTGAGAGCCGTGTTGATCAACGCCGACCAGAGCGCGATGGACGAGGTGGTTCGTACAGCAGGCGTGGCGGCTGACAGCTTGTCCGCAGCTGGCCAGCGTATTCCGATCGCGTTCACGAAGCCGTTCCCGGATGTGAAGGAGCTGCGCGACGTGTACAACGGCCCTTTGACCAGGCTGCTGGGTTATGCTTTCTATCTGCCGGATATGGGCGTTCTGCAGGAGGGCAAGCTGCCTCCGCCGGTGCTGCAAACGGAGAGCTTCCATTTAAACCGTTTTACGGAGGACTTCAAGCGAGGCCAATTCCATCAGGCTTTCCATTATTTGCGCGATCACGCGAAGGCGATGGCCGGCGATTATACGACGGATGTGTTCGCCTTCAAGTCGTTCCTGGGCAATCTCGTCTTCAATATAACGGTGCTGCTGGGCAATATGGAGTATGACGCGAGAGAGCTTGAGAAGGACAAGTATCGCCACTTCAAGGCGATCGAGGATGCCAAGTCCGCCTCCGAGGCGCTGAGTTGTCTGGATGCCTTCATCGCCGAGGCGGAGGCATGTATCTCGGACAAAGCCGCTTTGCCGGGCAACGCCAACATGAAGAAGCTGCTTGATTACATCCACCAGCATTATGCGGAGCCGTTGAACTTGACGGATATGGCGAAACACTTCCACTTTAATGCCTCCTATCTGTCCAGCTACTTCTCCGCGCATAACAGCGAGGGGTTCGTCGATTATTTGCACAAGGTCAGAATCGAGAAGGCAGAGGAGCTGCTGCGCAAGGGTGACGCGATGATCTCCGAGATTAGCGGCATGGTGGGCTACTCCGACCACAGCTACTTCTGCAAGGTGTTCAAGAAGTCGACGGGGCTGTCGCCGAGCCGCTACCGAAGGCAATTCGTGGGAGAAGAGAAGGGGCGGTCATGAGGAACGTATTCGATCGATTCAAGTACAACGGTTTGTTTATTAAAATGTTCATTATTATGGTGGTCTCGATTATTGCCGTATCCGTGACCTCTACCTGGACGACGATCAATACGTCGGAGAGGGTATTCATGCAGACGTTCAGTATTACGAACGCAAAGGTCATCGCCCAGATTACGAGCAATATGGACGCGTTCAGCTATGCCATCGTTATGGCGGCCAACAACGCCCAGCAGAGCGGCACGATCAGAGGCGCTCTGTCCGAGGGAGACGGCAGCTCCCTGGAGCAATATCGATCCTATTACAATTTGGTGGAACAGGTTAAACGAATTCAATCTCTGGTGGACGCTTATGAGGTAGGCATTACGGTCATCGGAATGAACGGAAGGAACTATACGACGGATCCCGCGCTTTGGCCGGTGTACGGGGCCAATCTTCGCGAGCATCCCTTAACCGATCGCACGCTTGCGGAGCCGCGCAAGATCCACTATCAATATGATGATTCGAGCCGTTCCGGCGTAGCGGCAACGGAGCCGACGATCGTCGCGTCCAAGGCGCTCATCGACCGCACGACGGACGACGTGTACGGCGCGATTTATTTTGCGATTCGGGAGAGGGACTTCAAGAAGTTTTTCGAAAGCTTTACCAGCTTCGGCAACGACGTCGCGATTATGGACGGAGCGGGCGCCATCGTATCAAGTAACCGTACAGCCTGGCTGGGACAGCCGTTCCCCGACCTGCTCCGGTACGCGAAGGATATCGAGGAGAAGGAGCTGCCCTACGTCAATGCGGAGATGATGGGCAAAGAAGGCATCGTGTTGTCTCGGATGCTGGCGCCGTTCGGGTTCTACCTGATCAATCTGGTCGACAAGGAAGCGGCGATCGGCCAGCTTACTGATACGAGAACCATCGTGCTCAGCGTTATTGCCATCGTCGCGGCGGCGCTCATTATCGTATTTCTCATCTCCAGAAGGCTGACGAAGTCTCTTACCCGGCTCGTGAAGCAGATCTCCACGATCTCGAAATATGATTTCGACCATCATGTCGCCGTGGACGGAAGCTACGAGACGAGGCAGCTGGGGCAGGCCTTCAACGCCATGATGGACGAACTGCAGGAATACGTAAAGGAGCTGGTGCACACCCAGAAGCAGCAACGCAATGCGGAGCTGGAGGCGCTGCAGCAGCAGATTAATCCGCACTTCCTTTACAACACGCTTACCTCGGTGAAATTTATGGTGCAGCAGGGCAGCAAGGAGAAGGCGGCCGAAACAATCAATTCCCTGATCTCGCTGCTGCAGAACGCGATCGGCAATGTCAGCGAGACGATTACGCTCAGCCAGGAGCTCGTCAATATGCGCAACTACGTATTCATCAATCATGTCCGGTACGGCGATCGGATCAAGATGAACTATTTTGTCGCGCCGGATTGCATGGGGTACCATGTGCCGAAGCTGATGATCCAACCCTTTATCGAAAATGCATTCTTTCATGGCTTCAACCGCAAGGCGACAGGCAGCATCTACTTTATGGCGGCGAAGGAGCCGGACGCGCTTGTCTGCGAGGTCGTCGACGACGGCGACGGCTTCGATCCGGCGGCAATCGAGGATGAGAAGCTGGCGAAGCGGGAGGGACGGCGGCAGCTGTTTACCGGCATCGGGGTAAAGAACGTGCACGAGCGCATCAAGCTTCTCTACGGCGAGAGTTACGGCGTGACGATGACGAGCCAGCCGGGACAAGGAACGAAGGTGAAGATCCGCATCCCTCTTATCGAGGAATAAAAATCGTCCAATAATCCAAAGATACTCCAAATGACAGAAAGCGTCTTATGCGCAACTGATAACAATCCGACAATTGAAGGCAAAGATCCTCATAACGCACGCTTTTGTCCCGATGCTAAGATGTTATCAGAAGGCGGGAACCGCTTTCGCCACATATATAAAACGGAGGTCTGGACTAATGAAAAAAATGATGGCTCTTCTGCTCGCCGGCATGATGGTTGTTACGGCGGCGTGCTCTTCGAACACGAACAACACGCCGAACGAAGGCGGCGCGAACGGCGGCAACAACGCGGCGGAAAAAACCAACCTTACGGTTTGGGCATGGGATCCGAACTTCAATATTAAAGCGATGAATCTGGCTAAGGAAGCTTACGCCGACGACAACGCTAACGTAAACATCGAAATCCTCGAGAACGCTCAAAATGATATCGTTCAGAAGCTGAACACGGGCATGAGCTCCGGCACGACAAAAGGTCTTCCGAACATCGTTCTGATCGAGGATTACCGAGCACAAAGCTTCCTGCAGGCTTATCCGGACATGTTCCACCCTCTGACGGACAGCTTCACGGCTTCCGACTTCGCAGAATACAAGCTGGGACCGACTAGCGTGGACGGCGTAAACTACGGACTTCCATTCGACTCCGGCGTTACCGGCGTATATGTAAGAACCGACTATCTGGAGCAAGCCGGATACACGGTAGAAGATATGCAAAACATCACTTGGGACCAGTACATCGAAATCGGTAAAGCCGTGAAGGAAAAGACAGGAAAAGAAATGTTGTCCCTTGATCCGAACGACCTCGGCATCCTGCGCGTCATGATTCAATCCGCGGGCTCCTGGTATCTGAAGGAAGACGGCAAGACGGCAGATCTGGCCGGCAACGTCGCTCTGAAGGAAGCATTTGAAACGTACAAAAAAATGATGGACGCCAACATCGTGAAAATCCACTCCGACTGGAGCCAATTCGTGGCCAATTACAATAGCGGCGCAGCGGCATCCGTACCAACTGGCAACTGGTTTACCCCATCCATCACGGCGGCAGCCGACCAATCCGGCAAATGGGCGATCGTCCCGCTGCCTAAGCTGACGAACAATGCGAATTCCGTACACGCATCCAGCCTCGGAGGCAGCTCGTGGTACGTCCTTAACGTGCCGGGCAAAGAAGCGGCAGCCGAATTCCTCGGCGCTACGCTTGGCAAAGACGTGGATTTGTACCAGAAGCTCGTAACGGAGATCGGCGCGATCGGCACTTACAAGCCCGCATCCGAGGGCGAAGCGTACAAAGCGAAAAACGACTTCTTCGGCGGCCAAGAGATCGTACAGGACTTCGCGAAATGGACTGCGGAAATCCCTAACGTCAACTATGGCATGCACACTTACGCGATTGAAGACATTCTCGTGGTGGAAATGCAGAACTTCCTGAACGGCAAAGCAATCGATGCTGTTCTTGCAGACGCTCAAAAGCAAGCCGATTCCCAAATTAAATAAGCAATAACACAGAGAACGAGAACCTTGGACAGCCGCTTGCTGCCTATACGAGAAGTGGCAGGCGGGCGGCTTCCGAGGTTTCTTTTTGGAATAGAGGAGGCCCTGGCCATGAATCTGAAGGCGAAGACGAACACCATCAGCTGGTCCTTTGTAGCCATCGCGATCGTCATGATCTGCTTGTTTTATTTTTACCCGATGATCCAGGCGCTTATCATGTCCTTCCAGTCGGGTACGGGGACGAACCTGGACTTCGTCGGGATCGACAACTATAAGCGGCTGCTGTCGGATTCTACATTTATCACGGCGCTGAAAAATACGTTTATTTACTTGATTATTCAGGTTCCGATCATGATCCTGCTTGCCATGTTCATCTCGGTGCTTCTGAACGACAAAAACTTGAAGCTCAAAGGTTTTTTCCGTACGGCGATTTTCCTTCCGGCGGTTACGTCGCTGGTTGCTTATTCGGTTATCTTTAAATACCTGTTCGGGCCTGATGGCCTGATTAACACGATGCTGCTCAAGCTGCATATCGTGAATGCTCCTATCGAATGGATCACGGATCCCTTCTGGGCCAAAATTACGATCATAATCGCCATTACCTGGCGTTGGACAGGGTACAACATGATCTTCTATCTGTCGGCCCTGCAAAATATCGACAGCTCCATCTACGAAGCCGCGCGCATTGACGGCGCATCGGCATTCAGGCAGTTCCGCAGCATTACGGTTCCGCTGCTCAAGCCGATCATTCTGTTTACGTCCATCACGTCGACGATAGGCACGCTGCAATTGTTCGACGAGGTCATGAACATTACGAAGGGCGGACCGGGCAATGCGACGATGACGCTGTCCCAGTATATCTACAACCTGTCCTTCAAATATACGCCGGACTTCGGCTACGCGGCGACCGTATCGTACGCGATCGTTATTCTTATCGTGATCTTCTCGATTCTCCAGTTCAAATTGGCAGGTGATAAGAATGCATAAAGTGAAAAGAGCGCTGATGTACGTCTTTCTAAGCCTGGCAGCGGTTATCTCGATTTTCCCGTTTTTGTGGATGATCGTCAGCGCCACCAACAAATCCATCGACGTTACGCAAGGCAGACTGCTTCCCGGCGCGGAGCTGTTCGAGAACCTTCGCAAAGTGTTCGACACGATCGACTTGGTGCCGGCGCTGCTTAATTCCGCCCAAATTTCCATCACGACGACGATTCTCGCCATGTTGATCGCCTCCCTGGCGGGTTACGGCTTCGAAATTTACCGGAGCAAAGCGAAGGATATCGTGTTCAGCATTCTGCTTCTGTCCATGATGATTCCGTTCGCCGCGTTGATGGTGCCACTATACCGAATGTTCGGCAGCATCTCGCGGACGATGCCTTTTATCGGGATCGATACGATCTCTTCGGTTATTCTGCCGACGGTGACAACGGCGTTCCTGATCTTCTTCTTTCGCCAGAGCACGAAGATGTTTCCGAGGGATATGCTGGAAGCGGGCCGCATCGACGGACTTAGCGAGCTTGGCGTCTTCTTCCGCATCTACGTGCCAACGATGAAGACGACTTATGCCGCGGCGGCTATTATTACGTTTATGTCGAGCTGGAACAATTACTTGTGGCCGCTCGTTGTGTTACAATCGCCAGAGAAACGTACCGTTCCGCTGCTTATCTCGAATCTGGGCTCGAGCTATTCGCCGGATTACGGAGTTATTATGACTGTCATTCTGATCGCGACACTGCCTACGGCCATCGTGTTCTTTCTGATGCAGAAGCATTTCGTGGCGGGCATGACGGGTTCGGTGAAGTAACAGAAGGGTGAAGGGGGAAACCACATGACTACAACTTCGCGATTTAATGATAAAAATGTAAAGTTAACAGCCAATCCAACTCTGGATTGGCTGGAGGACGTTAACGTATTCGCGGTAAATCGACTGCCCGCGCATTCCGACCATGCCTATTACGGCTCGGTGGCGGAGGCTCGCAGCCGGGTGCCGATGGAAATGCGCCATTCTTTGAACGGCTCCTGGAAGTTCCATTATTCGCCGAACCCGGCCAGCAGGCCGGCTGGCTTTTTCAGCGAGGAGTTTGGCACGTCAAGCTGGGGCGATATCCAGGTGCCGGGTCACATTCAGACGCAGGGCTACGGCCAAATGCAATATGTGAATACGATGTATCCATGGGACGGACATGAGGTGCTTAGACCTCCGTTTATCTCCAAGGAAGACAATCCCGTCGGCAGCTACGTGAAGCTGTTCGATCTTCCTGCCGATATGGCCGGCAAGCCGGTTTGCATCTCGTTCCAGGGCGTAGAGACCGCGTTCTACGTCTGGCTTAACGGCAAGTTCGTCGGCTATTCGGAGGACAGCTTTACGCCGTCCGAGTTCGACCTGACGCCTTACGTTCGCGAAGGGGAGAACAAGCTGGCGGTGGAGGTGTTCCAGCGGAGCACGGGAAGCTGGCTGGAGGATCAGGACTTCTGGCGGTTTTCCGGCATTTTCCGCGACGTGTATCTCTACACCGTGCCTTCCATCCATGTGTACGATCTTGACGTACGAGCCGAGCTGGACGAAAGTCTGACGCAAGGCTTGCTGCGAGGAGCGCTGACGTTTCGCGAGGCGCCGCAAGCGGGCTCGAAGGCGGTCGTCAAGCTGTATGACGCCGAGGGCAACGAGGTTGCTTCCGCAGCGACGGCTCTGGGCGAAGGTTTGAACGCCGTACTGGAGACGAAGGTTGGAAATCCGGAGTTGTGGAGCGCCGAGAAGCCATACCTGTATGAGCTTATCGTGGAGGTTTTGGACGCAAATGGCGCCTTGGTCGAAGCGATTCCGAGCCGCGTCGGCTTCCGCCGCTTCGAGATGAAGAACAAGATCATGACGCTTAACGGCCAGAGGATCGTCTTTAAAGGCGTGAACCGCCACGAGTTCAACCCGCGTACGGGGCGCGCTATTTCCAAGGCAGATATGTTATGGGATATTGAGACGATCAAACGGAATAACATGAACGCCGTCCGGACCTCGCATTACCCTAACCAGAGCTACTGGTACGAGCTATGCGACGAATACGGCGTTTACGTCATCGACGAGATGAATCTGGAGACGCACGGCTCCTGGCAGAAGATGGGCGCCGTCGAGCCATCCTGGAACATTCCGGGCAGCCGGCCGGAGTGGCAGGATATCGTTATGGACCGCGCCGTCTCTATGTACGAGCGGGACAAAAACCATCCGTCCATCCTGATCTGGTCGCTGGGCAACGAATCGTACGTTGGCGATGTGCTGGTAAACGTGTCGCGTTACTTCCGCTCGGTAGACAGCGGACGTCTCGTCCACTACGAAGGCGTGTTCTACGACCGTGCCTATACGGAAGCGAGCGACATGGAGAGCCGGATGTACGCGAAGCCGGCCGACATCCAAGAGTATCTCGATCAAAATCCCGACAAGCCGTACATCAGCTGCGAATATATGCACGCCATGGGCAACTCGCTGGGCGGCATGAGCCTGTACACCGATCTGGAGCGGAAGTATCCGATGTACCAGGGCGGCTTCATCTGGGATTACATCGACCAATCCGTATATAAGAAGGACCGTTACGGCAAGGAATTTCTGGCCTACGGCGGCGACTTCGGCGATCGTCCGACGGACTACGGCTTCTGCACGAACGGCATTGTGTACGCGGACCGCAAGGAATCGCCGAAGATGCAGGAGGTCAAATTCCTATATCAGAACATCAAGCTGATGCCGGACCGCGAAGGCGTTGCGATCCGCAACGAAAATCTGTTCGCGGATACGTCGGAGCTTGATTTGGTCTTCGTCTTGTCGGCCGACGGCAGAGAGCTGGCCAGCCGCGTCGAGCAGGTTAACGTGGCTGCCGGCGGGGAAGCTTATGTTCCATTCGAATTCGCCGAAGGCGCGCTGACGCTTGTACCTGGCGAATACGCGGTGGACGTTTCCTTCCGCCTGAAGGAAGACACGTTGTGGGCAGAGGCCGGCCATGAGGTCGCTTTCGGTCAGCATGTGTTCCGCGTGGAGAGCGCTTCGGGCAGCGGAGTCGGCGCGATGGACATCTCCGGGGGCAGTGCCGGCGATGCTTGGGGCCTCGGCGGCAGCGCATCAGGAGTAAATGACGGAGCAGGAGCGAAGGATGCCGCAGAAAACGTAGACATTAACACGGCATGGGGGCTCGGCGGCGGCATGGACGGCTTGACCGGGACTTCCGGGGAGGCAGGCGCAGGCGCTTCCGGCGGCTTGATCTTCGTCGGCGGAGCGGCAGACATTTGCGGCCCGGACGGCTGCGCGCTTCCAGGGGCGGCGCCGAGCGTTCGAGCGAAGCTTGCGGTCGTGCATGGCGATGTCAACATCGGCGTGAAGGGACGAGACTTCAGCGCGATTTTCTCGAAGCAGGCGATGAGCCTGATCTCGCTCAATTATGCGGGACGCGAGATGATAGCGACTCCGCCGGCCCCGCTCTTCTGGAGGGCGACGACGGACAATGACAGAGGATTCTCCCAAGGCTTCGACGCGGGCGTCTGGTACGCAGCCAGTCTGGCTCGCAAGTGCGTCGGAATCGACGTGGAAGAGAATGGGGAGGACGGTTCGATCACGATCGCTTACCGTTTCCGCTTCTCAGTCAGCGACGAGCTCGAGACGCGTATGGCCTATACGGTTCGCCCGGATGGCAGCATCCGGGTACAGGCTGATTACAGCGGCGCGGCGGGTCTGCCTAAGCTGCCGATCTTCGCGGTAACCTTCAAGGTGTCGGCGGATTACGATCAGCTGAAGTGGCTGGCGCTGGGACCGGAGGAGAACTATGCCGATCGGGCCCAAGGCGCGCGCCTATGCTCCTTCGAAGGCACGGCGGCCGGCAACGTGTCCGGCTACGTGATGCCGCAGGAATCCGGCAACCGGACGGGCGTGCGCCGTCTGGACGTAACGGACGTCCTGGGACACGGCATTCGGATCGCCGCGGACGGAGCGCCCGTGGAATGCGGCGTATCGCCTTACACGGCGTTCGAGTTGGAGAATGCGCAGCATGTCTACGAGCTGCCGCAGGCGCATTACACCGTCATCACCGTCGCAGGACGGCAAATGGGCGTCGGGGGCGACGACAGCTGGGGCGCTCCGGTCCACGAGCCGTATACGATTCAGTCTGACGCGCCTATGTCCTTCTCGTTCGTGATCGAGCGGGTATAGTCACGCAGCAGCGGCGGGTATGCAGTAGCAAGAAGTGAAGAAGACTTCAACCATATTTTGTGGGTTGGAGTCTTTACGGTGAAGCTGATCGACAATGTGATCGTCTTCCAGGATGTGCCTGACAACTATTGGGCAGCCGAGGCGATTGCTTTTACTGCCAGCCGCGAACTGTTCCTCGGAACGGAGGTAGGGATGTTTGCCCCCGGCGTATCCATGAGCCGCGCCATGCTGTTTACCGTGCTGGCCCGACTGGACGGAGTAGAAACCGAGGGCGGCGAATCTTGGTACAGCAAGGCGCGGGATTGGGCTATGGCTGCGGGAATCAGCGACGGCAGCGCCCCGGAGGCGGCCATTACCCGGGAGCAGTTGATTGCTTTGCTGTACCGGTCGCCGGACAGCCTGCAGCGAACGGCGGCAGCAAGAGCTTTGCGGATAGCGGCGAAGTTTCCGCATGGGCAAGAGAAGCCATGGATTGGGCGGTGGAGACGGGCATCCTGAGCGGCTAGCCGGGGAATCTTCTGGCGCCCGTTGGTGCTGCCTCCCGGGCTGAAGTGTCCGCCATGCTTGCGCGTTTTATCGCGTGGCGCAGCAACTGAGCGAGTCATTGATTGGATGGAAAGTGCAAAACCAAGGAGTCAGGCGGCTTGCCGCTTGGCTTCTTGGTTTTTTCGAACGGTCGGAGCAGCTTCCAGCTGCTTGCGATTCATCCCCCGGTATTGTATATCTACCTATATGAGAGCTAAACTTGTCCCACTGCGCCTCAGGAAGTTTTATTCGAAAAAACGGAAAATCACGGCGGTTCTTCTGCCGAAGAACCCTCTCCGTTAGCGAAAGCAGAACGTTTCGGCTCCGTTACTCACAATGAATCGATAGCCTCACTTTTGTCCGTTAGATTTCCGCCGTGACCTCTCCCCACCGTTCCTCGTCCGTTTTGTAACCAGTCGACACTCTTTTGCTGTTCAGCAGCACGGAATGGGGATTTTTGGGGGTGTTGAGGGCCAAGCTGAGATATAAAAGCAATTAAAGGAGGACGTGCATGAGCGAGCGCATCTATTCGTTCCCGCCCCTGATCGACGATCGGGCACGGGTATTGATATCCGGCACGGCGCCAAGCGTGAAGTCGTTGGAGCACGGACAATTTTACGGACATCCGCAAAATTTTTTCTGGCGCGTCGTGTACGCGTTATTCGGCGAACCGCAAACAGAGCAGTCTGCCGCAACGCCGGCTTCTGAAATTCTTTATCCTTCGCCTGACGCCGACTATGGCAAACGATTGGATTTCCTGCAGGCGAATAGGTTGGCCCTATGGGACGTAATTAACTCCTGCGAGCGGGAAGGGAGCCTGGATGTGAACATTAAGGGCGAGCTGCCCAATGATTTCCCAGGTTTACTGGAGCATTATCCGGGTATCGTCTGCATCGCGTTTAATGGAAGCAAGGCTTTCGACACGTTCCGCAAATATTACGGCAAGGACGGCGGCGCTCTTCCGCGCAAGGTGGCGCTCCTCAAAATGCCGTCAACGAGTCCCATTCCGACCAAGCATATGAGGAATCTCCATGACCGGGTCGAAGCATGGAAGACGATTTTGCCCTATGCGCAAGGGCATCTCCCAGCAGGAGAACGTTGAAATTACGGCACTTCCTGTATATAGTAGTAACATGACATTTCAATGAACGCGGGAGTTAGAGAATCTATGGAAGCAAGCGGCAAGGCCTTGCTGACGCTGGAGAGCGTACAGGATGGGGAACGGGTGCAGGAGATTTACCACGGAGAGTGGTTCCGCAAGGCGAGATCGCTATATATTCGATATACCGAAGCGGACGGGGAGATCCGCACGCTGATTCGTTATTCGCGGGGGGAGCTCGCGCTGACCCGCAGCGGGGCCGTAAAGATGGAGCAGACCTTCGTGGACGGTCAGCGACGACGAGGGAGCTATCGGTCCGCGATGACGGCATTCGAGCTGGAGACGGATACGACGAAGCTGTCGATTCAAGGCGGCGGTGCAGAGCACGATGAGCAGGGACTTCCTGCCTTGCTGCCGTTCACGCTGGAATGGAAGTACCGCTTGCTGGTGGAAGAGCGATTATCGGGACGGTTCCATATCCGTCTTTGTATACAGGAGGAGCATGAATAATGAGCAACAGTGTTAATGTACTTGAAGTTATGTATGAGCAGGTCAGAACGGCGATCGCCGATGCGGCCGTAGCGGCGGGACTGGCGGAGCGGGAGCAATTGCCGGCTTTCGTGCTGGAGGTACCGAAGGACAAGACCCATGGGGATTTGGCGACGAATGCGGCCATGCAGCTGACGAAGCTGGCGAAGCGCAATCCGCGTCAGATCGCGGAAGCGATTATCGAGCATTTGGATGCAAAAAGCGCTTCGATCCAGTCGGCGGAGATTGCAGGTCCGGGCTTCATTAACTTCCGCATGGACAAAAGTTATCTGTACCCCGTTGTTCGGAGCGCGCTGGAAGCGGGCGAGCGTTACGGCCGCGTAACCGAAGGCGCGGGTCAGCGCGTGCAAGTCGAATTCGTGAGCGCGAACCCGACAGGCAGCCTGCATCTGGGGCATGCGCGCGGAGCGGCCGTCGGCGATGCGCTGTGCAACGTGCTGGATTTCGCCGGCTACGACGTCACGCGCGAATATTACATTAACGATGCCGGCAAACAAGTCGAAAACCTGGCCGTATCGATAGAGGCAAGATACCGTCAGGCGCTCGGACAAGAAGCGGAGATGCCGGAAGACGGCTATTACGGCGAAGACATTATCGGCTTCGCCAAGGGGCTTGCGGAGCAAGAGGGCGACCGTCTGCTGGGACTATCCGACAAGGAGCGTTTCTCGTACTTCCGCAACTTCGGGCTTGAGAAGGAGCTCGACAAGATCAAGCGCGACCTCGGCCGGTTCCGGGTTGGCTTCGACGTCTGGTACAGCGAAACTTCGCTATACGAGAACGGGCTTGTCGAACAAGGGCTGGAGGCGCTAAAGGCATCCGGACACGTCTACGAGGAAGAAGGAGCAACCTGGCTAAACACGGTGCCGTTCGGCGACGACAAGAACCGCGTGCTCGTGAAGAACGACGGCTCTTACACCTACCTTACGCCTGACATCGCGTATCACCGCGACAAGTATGGCCGAGGCTTCGATCGTATGATCAATATTTGGGGCGCGGACCATCATGGCTACATTCCTCGCGTGAAGGCGGCGATGGAAGCGTTGGGCAACGACCCGGCGAAGCTGACCGTGCTGATCGCGCAGATGGTCAGCCTGTTCCAGAACGGCGAGAAGATGAAGATGTCCAAGCGTACCGGCAAAGCCGTCACGATGGAAGATCTGATGGACGAAGTAGGCGTAGACGCGATCCGTTACTTCTTTACGATGAGAAGCATGGATTCCCATCTGGACTTCGATATGGATCTGGCGATCTCGACATCCAACGAGAATCCGGTATTTTATGTGCAATATGCCCATGCGCGCATCTGCAGCATCTTCCGCCAAGCCGAGGAGCAGGGCATCGATTTCGCGGGTATCGCGGGCGTCGCGCTGGATAAGCTGAACAGCGAAGCGGAATTCGATTTGATCCGCAAGATCGGCGAGCTGCCGCAAGAGATTGCGGAAGCTGCCGCAGGTTACGCGCCGCATCGCCTGATCCGCTATGTGTACGAACTGGCAGCCGAATTCCATAGCTACTATCGCGCTGAACGCGTCATTACGGACGATGCGAAGCAAACGCAGGCGCGCCTGGCCTTGTTAGGCGCTGTCCGCCTCGCGATCGCCAACGTGCTGCGGCTCGTCGGCGTATCGGCGCCGGAACGGATGTAGTAGACGCTCGCTTTGCTAGGGCTATAAATACTGGAACCTTCCGGACTCGTCTAAGCGACGGGACGGGAGGTTCTTTTTTTTGAATTATTGGAAAGTATCGGTTTTCTCCATACTTTGTCTATAATTCTCGGAAAGAAACTTACTGTGCCGCCAAAGGACGGAGACAGCCGTATCACCCTGTCCCGCGAATTTAAAGCCATAGCACCTTATCTGGACTTGGAATTCTCGGCATGAAACGAGCGGACGAGCTGCCCGGCAAAAGAAGGCGCAGCCGTTTCTCCTTGTTGCATAAAAAATGATAATACTCCATGACTTGTGAACATAAGGGTGGAGAATCTAACAGACACCAGCGACTCTATTTGTCCGATTTTTAACTATAATCAAATCTAACAGACAGGAAGAGGCTGTCTATTAATTGTGCAAAGGTGAAATTGCGGGCGAGTGTCCAGAAAGAAATAAACGGGAGCAACTGCAACGGAAATGAAAGGCGTTATTTCGGCAAAAAGCGGCACTTCGCAAATCTAATGGAACTGACAGCCCTTATGATGGGCAAAAGCTCGCGATTTGCCTGGATTTCTCACGAATAACGTCGCAGAGTTCCGTTAGATTTTATTATCACGCCAAACGTTCCATATAAGGGCCCTCATTTCCGTAAACAGGTTGCCGGCGATTGATTGCAGCTTCATTTCCGGTTTTGCACACAATGAATCGACAGCATCTCTATGTCCGATAGGCGGGAAGTGACTGGACACGTTTGTTTTATTCAGCTACCCTTGGTGTTGGTGTTGGTGTTGGTGTTGGTGTTGGTGTTGGTGTTGGTGTTGGTGTTGGTGTTGGTGTTGGTGTTGGTGTTGGTGTTGGTGTTGGTGTTGGTGTTGGTGTTGGTGTTGGTGTTGGTGTTGGTGTTGGTGTTGGTGTTGGTGTTGGTGTTGGTGTTGGTGTTGGTGTTGGTGTTGGTGTTGGTGTTGGTGTTGGTGTTGGTGTTATGATGACTACTTTAATTGATAATGAGAATTATTATTGATATAATCGATGCAAATCGAATCAATCCGAATCGAATCGAATCAATCTAAATGAAGCAAAACGAGCCATATCAAATCGAATCGGAAGCAACCCGACCAATCAAAACCGGTCGGGGGCGCGGCGAGTTAAACGAGTGGGAGAATGAGATGGTCATGGAGGGAAATAGAGGGATTTCGTTGGAGGATCATTTGAAGCTGTGGAATCATTCCGCGATCAGAGTGCTGGATATCAGGCGTTCCAGGATCGGGCCGGAAGAGAAGCGGGCTTCCTTCCGCATGCCCGCCAGCGGGTTCCTGCTGATTCATCAAGGGTGCGCGGATATTTATATCGACGAGCGCCGCCACTCGGTTCGGGGCGCTTACGCTTGCCATGCAGGCAAGGGCTCGCTGCTGGACATCGTTCAGGTCAGGGAAGCGGTGCAATACGATCTGATCTTCTACAAAGCGGCTCCCGCGCCGCCGCAACGCAAGGAATTGGCTGCTATTCTGAAGAAAAACAATCCGTTCCAGTCTTCGTACGGCTTTGTGCCGGGGTACCCGCTGGTACTGTATGCGAAGTCGGAGCAGATGCTGGGGCTGTGGCAAGCTCCCTCCGCCTTGGACCGGTTCCACGTCAGAGCCTTGTTCCATCAATTGGTGTACGAAATGCTGCGGCAAGTTCACGAGCAGGGAGGCACGGACGTGTACCGGCCGGATCTTGTCGCCAGGGCCGTTCGTTATCTGAAAGACCATTACGCGGAGCCTCTAGGCCTCCAAGAGCTCGCAATCGTATTGGAAGCAGGACCTCGACAATTGCAGCGGCAGTTCAAAAAGCGGCACCGGGTTGGTCCGATGGAGTATTTGATCGGAATTCGGATGGACCAGGCTCAGGCGATGCTTACGGGGACGCAGGCAACGCTGCGCGAGATTGCGGAGGCGACGGGGTACTCAGACAGCTATTACTTCAGCCGCGCCTTCAAGAAGCATTACGGCATCTCTCCGCTCCAATGCCGCCGGTCCTGTCGCATAAGTGCATCCAGCTTGTCGCGAAATCCCATTGGAGAGGCGGCCAAACTCCCTTATAGTGATGTTGATAGTGCGAATCATTATCAATATCCAAGCGGAGGAGAATGGCAAGTGATCAAACGTACGAAATCCATGCTGGCCGTTAGTCTAATTCTGAGTCTGGCCCTGATTCTGGGGGCATGTTCGGGCGGAAACGGCGGAGCGAGGTCCAATACGAACGAAGGAGCGTCCCCGACGTCCACGGCGTCTCCGACGTCCACAGCGTCCTCGACGGCCGCTCCCAGTCCGGCCCAAGCGGAGCAAGCCGGTTACCCCGTTACCATTAAGCATCTGAAGGATGACATCGTGCTGGAGCAGAAGCCGGAGCGCATCGCGGTTCTCGACACGAAGTTCGTCGATCAGTTGATCGCCCTGCAAGAACAGCCGGCGGGCAGCGTCACAGCGGCGGGCTCTTCGGAGGACTTCCCGGAATATCTGGCGAATCAGTTGGCGGACGTCAAGGTGCTGGGCACGCGCGACGAGCCAAATCTCGAGGCCATCGTGGCGATGGATCCCGATCTGATCATTATTACCGGCTTCCAGGAGAAAATCTATGACAGCGTCTCGAAGATCGCCCCGACGATCGTGCTCGACTTCGACGAAGACTGGAAGGACACATTGGTTACGTTCGGGAAGATCGTCGGCAAGGAACAGGCTGCCGCCGACGTGCTTAAGGCTTACCAAGAGAAGGTGTCCAGCCTCAAGGAGAAGCTGCAGGCCAAGATGAACGGGGAGAGCATCGCATTGCTAAGGCCTAGAGACGGCGGCATTCGAGTGCATACGCCGGATCATCGCACGGGAGCGATTCTATACGGGGACTTGGGATTGATCGCTCCGAAAGCGGTAACCGAGGTGGACGATACCGCTTATCAGATCGCGTTGGAGGCATTGCCCGGCGTTGGGGCCGACCATTACTTCCTGCTGACCGACGATATGTTCAAGGAAGAGGCCGAGGAGTACCAGAAGACGGAAACCTGGCAGTCGCTGGAGCCCGTTAAGCACAACCGGATATACAACGTCGACACGACGTTATGGATCGCTTACTACGGCCCGATCGCAATTAATATGATCGTGGATCAGGTGGGAGAAACGCTGCTTGGCGACCACTAACGGAAGAACGTTTTTATCGCAGGAGGAACGGAGGGAGCTCCCTGGAGAATTCCGAATGATCGAGGATGGGGCCGATCTTCCTCCTTTGCTGGCGGACGTGCGGGTATCGGATCTGCTGAGCAAGGAGATGTGCGGGGACTATCTGGATTGGCTGGGGAAGCATATCGGGGCTCCGTCCCGGAGGGTGACGGCTTCCATGCTGGCGAAAAGGTATGGCTACTTGCTAGTCGCGCCCGTGCTGCATGCGATGACCGGTTTCAATAAAGGGCTGATGCTGACGCCCATGCAATGCCGCTTAATCTCGCCGGACTACAGTGGCTGCGCCGAGGGCAAGTCCAGCTTTCCCGAGCTGGCAGTGGAAGGCTTGACTGTGACGGTACCGTTGGCCGGAGAGCGGGAGAAGTGGAGAGAGGACGTGCTCTGCGGATTGTTCGCCGACCATGTGGCCCCTTTGTTTAAGAAGCTGTCGGAGTGCGCTCGAGTCCCGATGGCGATTTTGTGGGAAAACGCCGCCGTGCGGATCGCTCCGCCGTACGAAGAGGAGGAGTTCGAGGGCCCGCATGCCGGGGAAGATTATGTCTATATGTCGAGCCCTTCGTCGGCATCCCTATTCGGTGAAAAACGTAATCCACTGGCTAAGTTCATGGGAGGTGCGGCGCGAGCTTCCGGTATTTATTCGGCCAGGCCGAGATTGACATGCTGCTTGTATTACGTGATGGCGCCGGAGTATTGCCGGAAGTGTCCCAAGGTCAGGGCGGCATCCGGCGGTTGAAAAAGGAAAAAACGACAAGCCGCGCAAGAAGCTTATAGCTTCTCCGCGGCTTGCAGCATTCGGACGATGTCCAGCTCGCCGGTACTGCTTCGCCGATTTTTGGCGTTGCGTAGCGGCTGCATGGAACGTTTCATGATGAGCTTAATCTCCGCCGGCGTCAGATGCGGGTAGAGTGACAGCAGCAGGGCTATGGCCCCGCTCACGTGAGAAGTTGCCATAGAGGTGCCGCTCATCTCATTATAGTTTCCTCTCAGCCATGCCGATGTGATTTTCTCGCCGGGAGCGTAGATATCGATATGCGCCCCCCGGTTGCTAAAGGGCGCGACCCTGCGGGAGCGGTTAGTGGCGCCTACGGAGATCGTCTGAGGATAACGGGCGGGATAGTCGACGGAGCGAAGCTTGCCGTCATTGCCGGAGGAAGCGACGATGATGACGCCGGAGTTGTAGGCGTTTGTTACAGCTCCTAGCAGCGCCTTGCTTCTGTTCTTCATCCCGAAGCTCATGTTGATGACGTCTATGCCATTGCGAACGCACCACTCGATGCCGAGTATAATATCGGAGACAAAGGCGCTTCCGTTGTGGTCGAACGCCTTGACCGGAGCAATCAGCGCACGCGGAGCCACGCCGATCATGCCATGCATGCCATTGGCCGCGGCGATCGTACCCGCGATATGCGTGCCGTGTCCATTGTCGTCGTAAGGCATTTTGCTTCGATTTAGCAGGTTGATTCCCCGAAGCAGCGAATGTCGCAAATCGGGATGATTAAAGTCGATTCCGGTATCGATGACGCCAACCTTGACGCGATGTCCGGTCGTGACGCCCCATGCTTGCGGCGCCTTGATCTGTTGCACGCCCCATGGCATGCCGTTATCGAGCGCGAGCGACTTCTGAGAGGAGGGGTTGACGCTGATGAGGCAGTCCTTCTCCATCCAGATGTGTCCTCCAGAGCAATCAAGCACGGTTGAAGCTGGCAATTGGCAGACGATACCTCTTATGATGGGCAGGGGGCTTACGAGCTTGCGCAGCGGCCTAAGTTTGTCGTTTTGTGACAACTGCCGCACGAACGTGCGATAATCGCTGACATGCTTGAATCGGATAATGCGTTTTGTAGTTTCTGTGGAAGATATCGAACGCGATTGCTGCAGCGAACGAATGAATGCGGCGATATTCAATAGAGCTCCCCCTCCCGAAGGACGATGCTGCACTATTGTATGAAGGATGGAGCGGGACGGCATGAGCCACTTGCCTTTTTTCAAATAAATAGGCGTCAGACCGTGGCAAAATCCGCGTTCGCTCATAGGATGAATGAAGAGCTGGATACGCTCTTGCATCTCCGACGCGAGTCGGATGGATACAGTCAAAGCGAAGGGAGCTTCCCTTCGCTTTTTTGCCGTGACCGCTCAGATCCGGCATGTTCCGACATTTCCCGCACTGACGCACGAAGGGTGCTCGTCGAACGGCTGTCGGACGAGCTGCGCTCAGAGAAAGGCCTGCACTTGATTTTTCGATTGAAATAGGTTTTACTATAGTTTGACTAATGCGTGCGAAGGAGAACGGCCGCTCGGCTAGGAGCGGGCTCGGAAGCTTCGTCCGAGAATGCATAAGGTACGGCAACGTACATCATTCCAGAGCAAGTAAGAGAGGATGTGTCCATATGAGCGGCGGCAATATTACATTGAAGCTGGATCCTGAACGCGTGAAGGAAATGCCAATGGTCGACTTGGCGTTCGAGGTGCTCAAAGCGGCCAACACGCCATACTATTATCGCGATTTGATGATGGAGATCGCCAAGATTCGCGGTCTGTCCCAGGAAGGCATCAATCAATTTATCGCTCAGGTATATACGGAGATCAACATCGATGGAAGATTCGCTTGCGTCGGCAGCAATATGTGGGGACTCAAGCGCTGGTATCCGGTAGAGCGCTCCGAGGATCCGGTGGGCAACGCGAAGCGTACGCGCATCATTAACGACGACGACGATCTCGATGACGAGGATCTGTTCGCAGAAGAAGAAGAGGACGATTTCGCGGCTGAGGAAGAAGATTACGATGCCTACGACGAGGACTCCGAAGACTTCGAGGAGGCCGAGGAAGAGGCCGAGGTCGAAGAGGAGATCGACATCGAGGAAGAGGATCTGGAAGAAGGCGAAGACGAACTCGACGCCGAAGAAGACGAGGAAGAGGACTCTTTCGACGACGAAGATGACGACGACGATAAGTAATCGAAAGTCCGCCTAGTTTCGCTTGACATGTACTATTAAGCAGAGTACACTATTGCATGGGCTTCAGATTCGGTTAACCAATAATACGCATATGACATGCGATAAGAGAAAAGTGCCCCCGTAGCTACGGGTGTCACTTTTTTTGTTTGAATTCTAAGAATTTATAAGTTTTAGCAACTTATTTGGACTTAGAATTGTCGAAATGAAACGCGCTGCGCCGACAAAAGACGGCGACAGCCGATTCATCTTGGATTCAATCGGATAGCATCATAGGCCTTGCGCGCTACATATTCATGGCGCATGTGCGACATAAGGCAGCGGATTTGGGTAAACTATTTATTAACATAGGAGCATGGAGGGTATCATCACAGTGACCAAATATATATTCGTAACCGGCGGCGTGGTCTCTTCCCTGGGCAAGGGAATCACCGCGGCATCGCTAGGCAGACTGCTCAAGAACAGAGGGCTTAAAGTTACTATCCAGAAGTTTGATCCTTACATCAACGTCGACCCGGGCACGATGAGCCCGTACCAGCACGGCGAAGTATTCGTCACGGACGACGGCGCAGAGACGGACCTTGACCTCGGTCACTACGAACGGTTTATTGATATCAACCTGTCCAAGAACAGCAACGTCACCACGGGCAAGATCTATTCCAACGTGATTACCAAGGAACGCCGCGGCGATTATCTGGGTGGAACGGTGCAAGTCATCCCGCATATCACGAACGAAATCAAAGATCGCGTCTTCCGCGCGGGCAAGGAGCATGGCTCTGACGTTGTCATTACGGAGATCGGCGGTACGGTCGGCGACATCGAGAGCCTGCCTTTCCTGGAAGCGATTCGCCAGATCAAGAGCGATATCGGCCGGGACAACGTTATGTATATCCACGTAACGCTTATTCCTTACATTAAGGCAGCAGGCGAAGTAAAGACGAAGCCGACTCAGCACAGCGTTAAGGAATTGCGCAGCATCGGGATCCAACCGAACGTAATCGTCTGCCGCACGGAGTATCCTCTTGCCGAGGACATGAAGCGCAAAATCGGCTTGTTCTGCGACATCGACGAAAACGCGGTCATTGAATGCCGCGACGCGTCGACTTTGTACGAGGTGCCTCTCATGCTCCGCGAGCAAGGACTCGACGAGTTCGTCGTAAACCATCTTAAGCTGCAGACGGAGCAGCCCGACATGCGCGAATGGGAGAGCCTTGTCGCCCGAGTGAAGTCGTTGCATCACACAACGGAGATCGCAATCGTCGGCAAATACGTTGCCCTGCATGATGCCTATCTTAGCATCGTGGAATCGCTTGGACATGCCGGCATCTCTGCGGATTCCGAAGTGAAGATCCGCTGGGTCGATGCCGAGCTGCTGACCGACGATACCGTCGCGGACGCGCTGGAAGGCATACACGGCATTCTGGTGCCGGGCGGCTTCGGGGATCGCGGCATCGAAGGCAAGATTTGCGCCATCAAGTATGCGCGCGAAGCGAAGATTCCTTTCTTCGGCATCTGCCTCGGGATGCAAGTCGCCGTTATCGAGTACGCTCGCAACGTGGCTGGTCTTGCGGGAGCAAACAGCTCGGAGATTAATTCCTCTACGCCGTATCCGGTTATCGATCTGCTTCCAGACCAGAAGGATATCGAGGATTTGGGCGGTACGATGCGCCTTGGCCTGTATCCGTGCAAAATCGCATCCGAGACGATCGCGATTCGCGAATACGGGGACGAGCTGGTGTACGAACGCCACCGTCATCGGTATGAGTTCAATAATGAATACAGGGAAGTAATTGAGTCCGCGGGACTGATCATTTCCGGCACTTCCCCGGACGGACGCCTGGTAGAGATGGTCGAGCTCAAGGATCACCCTTGGTTCCTTGCGGTACAATTTCATCCGGAATTTACGTCCAGACCGAATCGCCCGCAGCCGCTGTTTAGAGGGTTCGTGCAATCGGCACTATCGTATTCGGAGCGTTTGGCGCGCTAATTAGCGAGAAGTTGACACATTCTTGTCATCCTTTCTTCCATCCAGTAATTTTTTGTATGCCATAGCAGGATAATCCCTTCTCTCTCTCGAATAGATATAAAAAATTGACGGAGCAGTCTCTTATCGTTTGATGAAGATTACGACGTTCATTCTCGGGGAGTTGAGGAGCTTGGATAAGAAGAAGGTATTGATTGTCGACGATCAGAACGGAATTCGGGTCTTGTTGTTAGAAGTGTTCAGCAGCGAAGGCTATAATACGTTTCAAGCTGCGAACGGCAAGATCGCCTTGGAGATCGTGCGACGCGATTCACCGGATTTGGTATTGCTCGATATGAAGATTCCGGGCATGGATGGCTTGGAGATCCTGAAGCATATCAAAACGATCGATCCTTCCATCAAGGTCATTATGATGACGGCTTACGGCGAACTCGATATGATTAAGGAAGCGACGGATCTCGGCGCGCTGATGCACTTCACCAAGCCGTTCGATATCGACGAGATGAGAATGGAAGTGAATCGCCATCTGCAGGGAGGCAGCTCGTCGGGCCGGTTCGCTGTAGGTTCTTAATGAAACAAGGATAAACGGCTTACGCCGTCCTTTGGACGAGCGCGTTTACCGATGAAATATAAGAACAAGTATAAGGAGACAAAAACTTATATTTTCTTATATTTTGAAAAAGGAAGCATCGCTTGCGCGGCGCGCGGCGTTGCTTCTTTTTGCTATTTCGGAAAGGAAAGAGATCTTACCATTTGCCGCATCGGTGTGATATAATAGCTCAGAGTGACCGCCTGAACAATGCCGACAGGACGAGCCTTCAAGCTCCAGGCCTTATGGCTGCGGCGGTTTTTTGAAATACAGGATTGTATAGATTTACTTCATACTTGACCTCTATTTCTTGCATACTACACCGCCGAAAGACGGCAACAGCCGTTTTACCTTGTCCCAATTAGATTAGAATTTTAACAGAAAATGTGGCGTCCTCTGACAAGGGCGCCGCAATACTTTCTGCCTGTCAATCATTAAAGCTGCTAGTTTTGCTGCCTTCTAAGCTTAAGAGGAGGAACCTACTTTTCATGGAGAAATTGATGATTCGCGGAGGTCGACCGCTGCGCGGCACGGTTCAGATCAGTGGAGCCAAGAACAGCGCGGTCGCTCTTGTTCCTGCTGCAATATTGGCGGAATCGGAAGTTGTATTAGACAATTTGCCTGAGATTAGCGATGTTGCGGTTTATAGCGACATCCTGCGAGAGCTTGGCGCGACGGTTACTCGCGATGGGGATACGATGCGAATCGATCCTTCCGAGCTTATTGCAAGGCCAATGCCAAACGGCAAGGTCAAGCTGCTTAGAGCCTCGTATTATTTGATGGGCGCCATGTTAGGCCGATTTGGAGAAGCGATTATAGGCTTGCCCGGAGGCTGTAATTTCGAGCCCCGTCCCATAGACCAGCATATTAAAGGTTTCGAAGCGTTGGGCGCTACCGTAACGAATGAGCATGGATCCATCCATATTAAGGCCGCGCAGCTGCGCGGAGCCAAGATCTACCTGGACGTTGCAAGCGTCGGAGCAACGATTAACATTATGCTTGCGGCCTCTCGGGCCCAAGGATCCACCATTATCGAAAATGCGGCAAAAGAGCCTGAAATCATAGATGTAGCTACTTTGTTGAACGCCATGGGAGCAAATGTGAAAGGTGCCGGAACGGAGACGATTCGTATCGAAGGTGTCAGAAAACTTCACGGCTGCCGGCATTCCATCATTCCCGACCGCATTCAAGCGGGAACTTATATGATTGCGGCCGCAGCAACGCGCGGCGACGTACTTATAGATAATGTTATTCCCAAGCATATGGAAGCCATGACGGCCAAGCTTGAGGAGATGGGCGTGCAGGTGGTGGAGATGGATGAATCCATTCGGATTATCGGCTCGCCGGAATACACGGCCATCGATGTGAAAGCGTTGGTTTATCCGGGCTTCGCAACCGATCTGCAATCGCCGATGACAACGCTTCTTACGCAAGCGAAAGGCGTCAGCATTCTGACGGACTACGTTTACGGAACGAGGTTCAAGCATGTGCCGGAGCTTACGCGCATGGGCGCCAATATCCGCGTGGAAGGACGTTCCGCCATTATCGAAGGCGGCAAGCTCAATGCGGCCAAGGTAAAGGCGGCGGATTTGCGGGCTGGAGCGGCGTTGGTTGTAGCGGCATTGACCGTGGAGGATGGCGTGACCGAAATTACCGGCGTAGAGTACATCGACCGGGGATACGATCATCTGGTGGAGAATCTGACCAGGCTGGGTGCGGAAGTATGGCGCGAAAACAGTTTGGAATAAATTGGGTAATATCTGGTAATGATGAATTAAAAGGTTTTCAACAATTCGAATAAAGTGGTGAGAATATGTCGGATCTTCAGATTGCGGATCTGGAAGAGATGAAGTTGACGGAGCTGTATAAGCTCGCCAAGCAATATCAAATTGCTTATTACGGTCAACTTAAGAAGAAGGAACTTATATTCGCCATCCTCCGGGCGCAAGCGGAGAAGAGCGGACTTATGTTTATGGAAGGCGTATTGGACGTCCTGCAAGAAGGATTCGGATTTCTGCGACCCATCAACTATTTGCCCAGCAAGGAAGATATTTATATTTCGGCATCCCAGATCCGTAGGTTTGATCTGAGAAGCGGCGATCTTGTTTCCGGCAAGTGTCGGCCTCCAAAGGAGAACGAACGATATTTCGGCTTGCTCCAAGTAAATGCCGTTAATGGGGAAAACCCTGAAACGGCGGCAGAACGACTCCATTTTCCTGCTCTTACTCCTCTATATCCCGAGAAGAAATTAGTGCTCGAAACCTCTAAGTCGAAGTTATCCACCCGTATGATGGACCTGTTAGCCCCTGTCGGACTTGGCCAAAGGGGACTTATCGTCGCTCCGCCAAAGGCCGGCAAAACGCTGCTCCTGAAGGAGATCGCCAACAGCATCTCCGAGAATCGCCCTGATATTGAGCTGTTCGTGTTGCTCATCGACGAGCGTCCGGAGGAAGTGACCGATATGCAGCGCTCGGTAAAAGGCGAAGTTGTCGCGTCGACGTTCGATGAACTTCCGGAGAATCACATCAAGGTTGCCGAGCTTGTGCTCGAGCGCGCGCTTCGATTGGTCGAACATAAGAAGGATGTCGTCATTCTTTTGGACAGCATCACGCGCCTTGCGCGTGCTTACAACCTTGTTATCCCGCCATCCGGCCGCACATTGAGCGGCGGTATCGATCCGGCAGCCTTCCACCGTCCCAAGCGTTTCTTTGGCTCGGCGCGCAACGTGGAGGAAGGCGGAAGCCTGACTATTTTGGCGACGGCCTTGATCGAGACGGGCTCGCGTATGGACGACATCATTTATGAAGAGTTTAAGGGTACGGGCAATATGGAGCTGCATCTGGATCGCAAGCTGGCGGAACGCCGAATCTTCCCGGCGCTGGATATGCGCAGATCGGGTACTCGGCGGGAAGAAATGCTGTTGACCAAGGAAGAGCTCGATAAGATATGGGCCATCCGCAAAACGATGAGCGACTCGCCGGACTTCGTCGATAATTTCCTCAAAAAGCTGAAGGACTCCGACAACAACGAACAGTTCCTTATGTCGCTGGATACGACGGCCGAGCCGTCCAGGAACGACAGACCGCCGGCGAAGAGCCCCGCATCCTCGTCGACATCCGCAGGCCGCAGACCCGTAGCGCGTTCGACGCAGGGGTCATAGAAGGCCGCAGCCCGGCTGGAAGGAGGACATCATGAATCTCGTATATGCGGACGAACACGGCAATGTGTTCGACCATCCCGATTTTTACGGTCTAGGACGCAGCGGCGACATGGTCGTCGAGATGATGGAGGAGGAACTCATTCCTCTTCCGGAAGGAGCGACGCTGGTCAGCTTGCCGTTTACGCGTCCCGTCGGCCTTGACCCGGACAGCGGAGAGATGCAAGTATTGCCCGGCGGCGCCCAAGCTGTCGGCGCGTTGCTGCCCCAAGGTTATACGCGGCTATGCCTGCCCGGCTACGTGAAGGCGGACAAAAACGAGAAGCTGCCGCTCTTCGGCTACACGGCCGTTGTCTGGAAGGACGGCGGTTTCCATGTTGCCGCCGAGCAATGCGACGATCCGGAGCGTTGGGATCCGCTGAACTGCGATCGTCGGGAGCTTGGCGTGCAAGTGGAGCGGCTGCTGCAGAAGTATCCGGACAATCGTCTGTACAAACACTTGTCCAACTGCGCGCTCGGCTATGAGTGTCTCACGGCATCCAATACGTTTCTAAATCGTTGGGAGGGCGCCGTGCCTGTCTCCTATTCGTGCAATGCCGGCTGCTTCGGCTGCATCTCGGAGCAACCGGACGACAGCGGTTTTCTGGCTCCTCAGACAAGGATGAACTTCAAGCCGACGGTGGACGAAGTCGTAGACATCATGCTGGAGCATCTTCGAGAGCCGGAGTCTATTATCAGCTTCGGCCAAGGCTGCGAAGGCGAGCCGTCCACGCAAGTAAAGATCATCGTGGAAGCGATGAGACGGGTGCGCGCGGTAACCTCGAACGGTTACATCAATATTAATACCAACGCTGGACTAACCGATTTCATTCGCGCCATTGTGGACTCCGGTCTGGATTTGATGCGCGTCAGTACGATCAGCGCGCTCGACGATCATTACAATGCGTATTACAAGCCGCGCGGCTATACGCTGCAAAATGTCGAGAAGTCGCTCAGATACGCAACCGACAAGGGCGTGTATACGTCCATCAACTATTTGATCTTCCCCGGGGTGACGGATCGCGAGGAAGAGATTGAGGCCATGATCGGCTTCGCGAAACGCACGGGGCTCAAGCTGATCCAAATGCGGAATCTCAATATCGATCCCGAGAGCTACCTGGCGCTTATCCCCAAGGCGCAAGGAGAAATTTATGGAATGAAGACGATGCTCGAGATTTTCCGGGAAGAATTGCCGGATGTCGTCATCGGCTCCTACACGCATGTGCCGCCTGTCGGGCTTCGCCGTCCCAAAAATGTGTTAATCCCATAGTTCTATAAATGCGTGGAACAACCACTGTGAGGAATTGTAGCCATACAGTGGTTAATCATTGCATGGAGAGCCGCGTCGTGCTATAATCCACATTGTGTGATTTATACTCTGGGCCCGCATGTGGCTCAGGGCAGAAAGAGGTGAACGAGATGAAACAAGGTATTCATCCGACATACCACGTCGTTACAGCAACTTGCGCTTGCGGCAATACGTTCGAGACTGGTTCCATTAAACCGACTCTTCGCGTAGAGATTTGCTCCGCATGCCACCCGTTCTTTACGGGTAAGCAGAAGTTCCTGGATGCCGGCGGCCGCGTCGACCGTTTCAAGAAGAAATACGGCATTTAATTCCTATCGCCAATTCGGCCTTTATTTGGCAGAATACAAGGACCTCCCTCAGCCATCCTATGGTTATAAGGGAGGTTTTTTTAATGGACAAATTGGATAGGCATACTGGGTCCGGAACGGCTCTGCATAAATGGATGCTTGCCGGCTTGATCGGCGCGGCGCTGTTGCTTGGAGCGGGGTGCTCCGGCGCGGAACCGGGAAAAGAGAAGGGCTACGGCCATGACGGATATATGGGTTATTCCAATAGCAACCCAAGCTTGATGAACCGCAATACGACGCTCCTGTACGAAAAGGATACCCGGATGATCGAGCAAGTGCTGAAGCCGGTTGCCGGCATCCGTTCCACGCGGGTCAGCTTTAACGGCAGCGAGCTGCATGTCCGGCTGACGGCAGATCCGGAAATGACGGATGCGCAGCTGGAGAAGCTGCGCGCGCGGGCCCAAGCGATCGTACAGACGAATATGCCGAGATACGAAGTGCATGTAAAAGCGAGTCGTTGACGGGCTTGTATACACGGCATTCCAAAATGCAATATACGAAGATCGTCTTGTTGAAGTCTAAACAAGCCGTTGTAAATTTCGCCATCGGTTGCGCTTTGTCCCGGAATGTACTATACTTGTTTTTGCCGTGCTAGACGGGGAGGTAGCGGTGCCCTGTAACTCGCAATCCGCTGTAGCGAGGTTGAATTCCTGTCTGAGGTTATACTGATGTGAGGCTTGGCGCTTGCAAGCAGTGTTGACAGTCGGGTCCTCCGCAATGGACGCTTGTGAACCCGGTCAGGTCCGGAAGGAAGCAGCCGTAAGCAAGTTAGTTCATGTGCCGGGGGAGTGCCTGACTCGAGCTGTGTAGCAAGAATGCCGCTTGGGTCGTATATATCGGGGGCAGGTGCACGGTTCTGCCTAATCAATAAGGGCTTGAATGCCCTGAACAAATGCCCGCAGTTGCCGGTTTCGGCAATTGCGGGCATTTTTGGCTAAAAAAGCGCAGAGCCGGCTAAGCGGCATATTTGCACGTCAACACGGACAAGCAGTTGTTTGCCATTCCGGTATACTCAGGCAAGCTTTGGTTAGCGCTTACGCTTCCCTCTGCAATGTAGTATAATAAGGGAATCTGATGCAACCGGAAGGGAAGAGCCGCGTGACACATATCGCTTTATATCGTGCCTGGCGTCCTCAGACGTTCCAGGACATGGTTGGACAACAACATATTATACAGACGCTGCAGAATGCCATTCGCGAGGATCGGGTATCTCATGCGTATCTGTTTAACGGACCTAGAGGGACCGGCAAGACGACCACGGCCAAAGTGCTGGCCAAGGCGGTAAACTGCGAGCATGGACCAACCGTAGAGCCATGTAATGAATGCGACGCTTGCAAAGGCATAACGGCAGGACATATTATGGATGTGATCGAGATCGACGCGGCATCCAACCGCGGCATCGACGAGATCCGTGACATACGCGATAAAGTCAGGTATGCCCCATCTGAGGTTCGATACAAGGTGTACATCATCGACGAGGTGCACATGTTGACCTCCGAAGCGTTTAATGCTCTGCTCAAGACGTTGGAAGAACCGCCGGGACATGTCATCTTTATCTTGGCGACGACGGAGCCTCATAAGCTCCCGGCTACGATCATATCCAGATGTCAGCGGTTCGACTTCCGCCAAGTGTCGCTTCAAGAGCAGACGGGACGATTGCTGCAGATATGCTCGGAAGAAGGTATCGAAGCCGACGAGGATGCGATCGCATATATTGCGCGATTGTCGGAAGGCGGCATGCGGGATGCCATCAGCTTATTGGAGCAGGTTGCGGCGTTCGGGGATTCGCGCATTACGCTGGAGGCAGCCGTCGATGTGACGGGCGGGCTGGCGTCCGAGCAATTCTATCAGCTCGCACAGGCGGTGCAAGAGCGAAATGCCGCGGCTATTATGCCGCTGGTCGAAGGCCTTACGGTGGCAGGCAAGAGTCCGGACAAGTGCCTGGAGAATTTGATTTATTATTTCCGCGACCTGCTGGTCCTTAAGCTGGCGCCGAACAGCGGAGCCGCCACCGAGCGAATCGTGGATCGCGACAAGTTCCAGGGAATGGCCGAGGCGTATTCGCCTGAACGGTTGTTCGCGATGATCGATACGCTTAACAAGTATCAGATGGAGCTTAGGCACGCCGCGCAGCCGCAGACCGTATTCGAGGTTGCCTTGCTCAAGCTGTGTACGCTTGACGAAGGGGCAAAGGTTTCGGCTGGAAGCGCTGGCGCTCCGCCGCCTTCCGGAGGCGGGGCGAGCTCGTCCGAGGTGCAGGCCATGCGACAGCAGATCGCTGCGCTTGAACGCAAGCTGGAAGGACTGCTCAGCGGCGGGGCAGCCATTGCAGCGGCGGGAGAAGCAGCCGGACGCGGGGGACAGGGAGCGGCGGCGACGCGTTCCCCTTCCCGCGGAGCCTTCGGCGGCGGAAGCGGCATCGCTCGCGCCAAGGTGAAGCTCGACGCCTATCTCGCTTCCGCAGGCAGTCCCGAATCGGGAGCGGCCCGCATGAAGTGGGGCGACGTGCTGCAGCGGGTCAAGGAAGAGAAGGTGACGCTGCATGCCTGGCTCAAGGACGGGGAGCTCGTATCCTTGTCGGAGAGCAACCTGCTTCTTGCCTTCAAAAATGAAATTCATAGAGAAACGACCGAGAAGCCGAACCACCGTGAAATCATTGAACGAATTGCCGGAGATGTACTCGGGAAGCCGTATGGTCTTGTAACCGTGATGCAGAAGGATTGGCAGACGGGACTGGATGGCGCCGGGGAGTCTCCTTCCCAAGAGCCGGGAGATTTCGCATTGGAGCATGAGGCGGTAGACGCCCCACCTCCCAAAAGGGCAGAATGGATCGAGGAAGCCGTAAAGCTCTTTGGAGAAGATTTGGTTGTTGTGAAGGATAAGACTTAATTATACTAATTTACGAGGTGACTACTAATGAACAATATGAATCAAATGATGAAGCAAGTGAAGAAGATGCAAGAGCAGATGATGAAGGCGCAAGAAGAGCTCGAAACCAAAGTCGTTGAAGGTTCGGCAGGCGGCGGCGTCGTGTCGGTTGAAGTGAGCGGACACAAGAAAGTGCTTAGCATTGTTATTAAGCCGGAAGCGGTAGATCCGGATGATGTCGAAATGCTTCAGGATCTTGTGTTGACCGCCGTCAATGACGCGCTTACGAAAGCGGATGAACTGGCGAACAAGGATATGGGCAAATTTACGGGCGGCATGAAAATCCCCGGCTTGTTCTAATAGAGCAGCCGCTCGGGTAACGAACGGCTCCGAATATGGTTATGGCTGGCTGAAGGGCTGAAAGGAGCTGCACTTTTTTGTATTACCCGGAACCGATAGCGAAGCTGATTGATGCCTTTACCCGTCTCCCGGGCGTTGGTCCCAAAACGGCGGCAAGACTCGCGTTCCATGTGCTGCGGATGAAGGAAGACGATGTGATCGATTTCGCCAAAGCGCTGGTCAGCGTGAAGAGGAATTTGTTCTATTGCTCGGTCTGCTGCAATATTACCGATACCGATCCTTGCAGGATATGCCAGGATAAGTCCCGTGACGGCTCTGTCATCTGCGTTGTTCAGGAGTCGAAGGATCTGGTCGCGATGGAGCGGATGAAGGAATTCGACGGCTATTATCACGTCCTTCAGGGCGCGATTTCCCCAATGGAAGGCATTGGTCCTGACGAGATTCGCATCGCTGAGCTGCTCCGACGATTGAGTGACGAGCGCGTTCAGGAGTTGATCCTTGCGACGAATCCCAATATTGAGGGAGAAGCGACGGCGATGTATTTGTCACGGCTGGTGAAGCCATTTGGCATCAAGGTCACAAGAATCGCCCATGGCTTGCCTGTGGGCGGCGACCTGGAATATGCGGATGAGGTGACA
>NZ_CP060293.1:0-105000 GCF_014303795.1 Paenibacillus sp. PAMC21692 | reverse complement strand
GCTGACTTGTAGGCAAATCCGCAAGTCGTTAGGCTGGGCTGTGATGGGGAGCGAAAATTGCAGTAGCGAAGGTCATGTACTCCGGCTGTCAAGAAAAGCCTCTAGCCAGGTGATGGTGCCCGTACCGCAAACCGACACAGGTAGGCGAGCAGAGCATGCTAAGGCGCGCGGAAGAACTCTCGTTAAGGAACTCGGCAAAATGACCCCGTAACTTCGGGAGAAGGGGTGCCTCGGTAGGGTGAATAGCCCGAGGGGGCCGCAGTGAAAAGGCCCAATCGACTGTTTAGCAAAAACACAGGTCTGTGCGAAGCCGTAAGGCGAAGTATACGGGCTGACGCCTGCCCGGTGCTGGAAGGTTAAGGGGAGCGGTTAGGGGCAACCCGAAGCTGTGAACCGAAGCCCCAGTAAACGGCGGCCGTAACTATAACGGTCCTAAGGTAGCGAAATTCCTTGTCAGGTAAATTCTGACCCGCACGAATGGCGTAACGAATTGGGCGCTGTCTCAACGAGAGATCCGGTGAAATTTTAATACCTGTGAAGATGCAGGTTACCCGCGACAAGACGGAAAGACCCCATGGAGCTTTACTGCAGCTTGATATTGGACTTTGGTACGATCTGTACAGGATAGGTGGGAGCCTTTGAAGCCGGAGCGCCAGCTTCGGTGGAGGCGCCGTTGGGATACCACCCTGATCGTATCGGAGTTCTAACCTGGTACCGTGAATCCGGTACGGGGACCGTGTCAGGCGGGCAGTTTGACTGGGGCGGTCGCCTCCTAAAATGTAACGGAGGCGCCCAAAGGTTCCCTCAGAATGGTTGGAAATCATTCGAAGAGTGCAAAGGCATAAGGGAGCTTGACTGCGAGACCTACAAGTCGAGCAGGGACGAAAGTCGGGCTTAGTGATCCGGTGGTACCGAATGGAAGGGCCATCGCTCAACGGATAAAAGCTACCCTGGGGATAACAGGCTTATCTCCCCCAAGAGTCCACATCGACGGGGAGGTTTGGCACCTCGATGTCGGCTCATCGCATCCTGGGGCTGAAGTAGGTCCCAAGGGTTGGGCTGTTCGCCCATTAAAGCGGTACGCGAGCTGGGTTCAGAACGTCGTGAGACAGTTCGGTCCCTATCTGTCGCGGGCGTAGGAAATTTGAGAGGAGCTGTCCTTAGTACGAGAGGACCGGGATGGACGTACCGCTGGTGTACCAGTTGTTCCGCCAGGAGCACCGCTGGGTAGCCAAGTACGGACGGGATAAGCGCTGAAAGCATCTAAGCGTGAAGCCCCCCTCAAGATGAGATTTCCCAGTATGTAAGACCCCTTGAAGACGACGAGGTTGATAGGTTCGGGGTGGAAGCACAGCAATGTGTGGAGCTGACGAATACTAATCGGTCGAGGGCTTATCCTAATCGCTTATTTGGTCATACAGCCGGTAAGCAAGCTAAAGATTCAGCACACTTTCGTATCCAGTTTTCAGGGCGCAATCCGGTTGTTCGGGTGGACAAGCTCCATTTCAAACAACAGATTTGCACATGACATTTGGCGATGTCATTTCCTGACCTTGCAAGCGACCCCGAGCGCTGCAAGAGACACAATTCGGGGAAACATGTGGCGGTGTAGCTCAGCTGGCTAGAGCGTACGGTTCATACCCGTGAGGTCGGGGGTTCGATCCCCTTCGCCGCTACCATATGGAGGATTAGCTCAGCTGGGAGAGCATCTGCCTTACAAGCAGAGGGTCGGCGGTTCGATCCCGTCATCCTCCACCATTCAATTCCTGGAGCTGTGGTGTAGAGGCCTAACATGCCTGCCTGTCACGCAGGAGACCGCGGGTTCGAATCCCGTCAGCTCCGCCATTTCTTTAAAATAGCAAGTAAGGCTCGGTAGCTCAGTCGGTAGAGCAGAGGACTGAAAATCCTCGTGTCGGCGGTTCGATTCCGTCCCGAGCCACCATTAGGATTTATAACGTGGAGGATTAGCGAAGTGGCCAAACGCGGGAGACTGTAAATCTCTTCCTTCGGGTTCGGTGGTTCGAATCCATCATCCTCCACCAGTTCCTTAACAGGAGCCATTAGCTCAGTTGGTAGAGCACCTGACTTTTAATCAGGGTGTCGAAGGTTCGAGTCCTTCATGGCTCACCAGTTTTTATTTCTAATTAACCAGACAAGAGGCGAAGCCTCTTTTTTTTGTTTTATGGAAATGACGCAACATGGCGATCTTCGCATGTAGCTTATATTAGCTTATAAATCTAACGGACATCAAGAGGCTGTCGATTCATTGTGGGTAACGGAGTTGAAACGTTCTGCTTTCGCTAACGGACCTCAGAGCCTCTATTTGCAGCATTTTCGCGATATTGAAAATCTAACGGACTCAGATAACGCTATTTGGTGCATTTCTGCCCATTCTATGCGGTTTTGACGTAAGTAAGGTCGTCTGTGTCCGTTACAATTTGAACAGGCCCCATTTTTGCGAAATAGCGGCTGTGGTGTCCGTTACGATATTGAAAAGAGCCGACGCATTTCATCATGCGTCGGCCCTTTTATTATCGCCATGTACTATTTATTAAACGCCGCTCTCATACGCAATTCTGCATCGAGCTCCTTTACCGTCTCTTGAAGACGTCCTTGCAGCTCGGCGCCGAGCTCGAATTTGGTTTCGACTGAGCCGTCTTGAATGCGTGTCACCAGTTCGTCTGTCGCATAGACGCCGCGAACGAAATGTCTTGCACCCATGGAAGACAGGACCGGCTTTAATGAATAATCGATGCTCAATAAGTGAGCAAGCGTTCCGCCGATGAAGAGCGGGGCAACAAGCTTGCCTTCCAGCCCTTTCTGCGGGAGCAGGTCGATATAAGCTTTCAATACGCCAGTGTAGGAGGCTTTGTATACTGGGCTGGCAATTATGACGGCATCCGCCTCTTCGACGATCCGGTTGGCCTCTACAATGGAGGCGCTGCCGAATCTGGCATGGACAAGATCATCAGCTGGCAGAGATACTACGGTTATCGTATTAGTCGTGTGACCAAGGGCTTCTATTTCCTTACGGGCGTAATCGATGATGCCGTTGAGACGGGAAGTTGCATTGGGACTACCGGAAATGATTGCGATTGTAGACATAGAGCAGTTCTCCTTCGTGACTGGGGATTATAGTGCCCCCAGGAATCGTTTGGCAGTAGAGTATCATGAATCGGGAGTAGGGTCAAACGGATGCTAATTAATATTCATCGCGGGGTTATGGTACAATGATAAAAAAGCGTCTATTCATGGAGAGTGGAGATTAAGTAATGAGCAAGACAGACTGGTTGATGCCGCTGCAGCACATTCTGAATAGCCCTATTCAATTGAAAACGAGAACGGTCCAGGAATGGGAAACGTTCGTACAAGAAGCCGATGCCAAGTGGCAGCCCGATAAGAGCGAAGCACTTGCCCCCGGTACAAGAATCGAAAAGGCAGACTCGTCGACCTGGTTTATTGCAGGCAGACAAAAACAGGAGCTGTCCGTGCTTGAAATCGCGGACACTTCATTGACGACGAAGGAAAAGGATCTGATCAGTTGGACGCTTTACATGACGGTGCGCAACCCGTCCGCGAAGCCGAATGCTAACATTAGCGATTCGGAACGATTCGCTGAGCGGTTAAGCGAGTGGCTCCAGCAGCAGCTGGACTCCGATGAACCGGCTTATTCCTTGCCCGATCATCTCACAGTGGGCAGCCGATTGTATTACGACATGATTCCTTTCCTTCTAATAACGGAGCAGACAACAACGACGAAGGCGGCGGCTTACACCGAGCTTGAGAAGCTTCTCAAGTCGTTTCTGTCGGAGGATATTCTGCTTATTCCGCTTAAGAGTCAGGAATGGTTGATCTGGGGACCGATGGCATTGCTCAGAGATGAGGATGCCGAACCTTATGATGCGACAGAAGAGGAATCGATGGAGGACAGCCTTGCTTCCATAACGTCCGGTCTGCATGAGATGTTGGCAAGCGAGTGGCTGGGCGAGTGTCATCTGGCCGTCGGGCTTCCGGTAACACCGTCCAAAGGGATGGTGGAGATGACGATGCTGCTGCGCGAAACGATCAATCTCGGACGGAAATTCCATGTGGGAACGAATATTCATCTTCCATGGATGCTGCAGCTCGAAAGGCTGTTGAACACGATTCCGGAGAGCTATCGCGCGAAGTACCTGGAGCAATCGCTGAAACGTGCCGATCTATTTGTGGAGCCGGAGATGCTGGCTACGCTAGAGACGTTTTTCTCTTTGGATTGCAATGTGAGCGAGACGGCGAAGAGGCTTTATATTCACCGGAACACGCTTTTATATCGGCTGGACAAGCTCAAGCAGGAGACCGGGCTTGATGTTCGGCAGTTTAGAGATGCCGTGCTTGTTAAGATCATTTTGCTATTGTACAAAGTTACGAAAAGGAATTAGTTTTTTTGTAAAGTATGTGCATAGTCATCTGCCCGTCTGTGGGATAAGATAGATGCATATCGAAATTCTTTTCTTAGGGGGAAATTGATCATGGCAGGCGTACGCTTAGAAGGCATTTACAAAAAATATCCGGGTTCCGATAAAGCATCTGTAACCGACGTAAATCTTGATATCAAGGACAAAGAATTCTTGGTATTGGTAGGACCATCCGGTTGCGGTAAATCGACGACGCTTCGTATGATCGCAGGTCTTGAAGAAATCTCGGAAGGTAAATTGTTCATCGGCGACCGTCTCGTGAACGACGTAGCTCCTAAAGATCGCGACATCGCGATGGTATTCCAATCCTACGCCTTGTACCCGCATATGAACGTGTACCAAAATATGGCGTTCGGTCTGAAACTTCGTAAATTCAAAAAAGCAGACATCGACAAACGCGTTCGTGAAGCTGCTAAAATTCTTGATATTGAGCATTTGCTCGACCGTAAACCAAAAGCTCTCTCCGGCGGTCAACGTCAGCGTGTTGCCTTGGGCCGCGCAATCGTTCGTGAACCACAAGTATTCTTGATGGATGAGCCGCTCTCCAACTTGGACGCCAAACTTCGTGGCCAAATGCGCGCGGAGATCAGCAAGCTGACTAAACGTCTGGAAACAACAACGATCTACGTAACGCATGACCAGATCGAAGCCATGACAATGGGCGATCGCATCGTCGTTATGAAAGACGGCTTCATTCAACAAACAGCTTCCCCAGAGGAACTGTACAATCATCCGGTTAACATCTTCGTTGCAGGTTTCATTGGAGCTCCTTCCATGAACTTCGTAACGGGCTCGCTGAGCGAGCAAGGCGGCGCAGTTAAGTTCAAAGCTTCCGGCGTAGACGTGGTTGTACCAGAAGGCAAAGCAGCAACGCTTCGTTCCAAAGGCTACATCGGCAAAGAAGTCATCCTCGGCATTCGTCCTGAGGACATCCACGAAGAGCCAGTGTTCCTGGAAGCTTCCCCTGGCACGATCGTAAACGCAAACGTAGAGGTTGCCGAGAACCTTGGTCACGAAATGTATCTGTACCTGAACGGTATTGGCAACGACACGGTAATCGCGCGTGTAGACGGCCGTTCCGCAATCCGTGATGGTGCAAGCGTAAAGCTGGCCCTGGACATGAACAAAGTTCACCTCTTCGACAAAGAGTCCGAACTGAACATCTTCGAAAGCTAATTCTTATCCCCCTTATAATAGAGAGCCTTGGGCGAAAGCCTGAGGTTCTTTTGTTTTTTCGGAGGGGAAAACCGTTTTCTTTCCTAAAGAGTCTAATACATAACGGGAAAGTGACGAGACAGATAGTTAAGGAGGGATGTCGTGCAAGAGAATGAGGATTCAAGGCATGTCCAAGGGCTGAAGAATTGGAGCCAAGAAATGCTGCTGGCACGAATTCAGTCGGAAAATGACAAAATGTACGGCATTGCTTTTGCTTACTTGCGTAATGAGGATGACGCTCTGGAAGCCATACAGGAAACGGTGTGCCGCGTTTGGAGCAAAAGAAAAAGTTTGAAAGACGATAGATATTTCACAACTTGGATGATTCGAATTTTAATAAACGTCTGTATGGACGAAAGAAAAAAAAGAAAGCGGGAAATGCCTTCGGATTCGGCAATAAAAGATGTTGCAGGCCCTGGTCAGGAATCGATCGAACGTCTCGGTATAGAGGAGCAGTTGGCAAAGCTGCTTCCCCATTACAAAATGGTGATTGTATTAAAGTATTACAGGGACATGACCATTACGCAAATCGCAGAAATGATGGAGAAGCCGGATGGGACAATACGTACTTGGCTTCACAAAGCACTGAAGCAATTAAGAACGGAAATCGGCGAAAGGGAGGGGGATTCGGCATGAGCGATTGGCTGAAGAAGGATAGAGCGTTGGAAGAGGAAGAGGGCTCGGACGATACTGGAATCGATGAAAGGGATATAGAACAAGCAGACCGAGAGGTAGTTGCCGTCTTAATAAAAGATGCGGATCTGGTGAGACAGAGCATCCAATTAAGCGAGGAGTCTTTGTTAACTTCGAAGCTGGATCAAGCACTGGCTGATGGAATGGAACAAGGGCGCAGAAGAAGTGCGCGGCAGCGCGGGAAGCGAATGAGCCTTCAGCTAAGCGCCGCAGTCCTTGCGATGTTGTTTGTATTAACGGCTTTTGTACGAATCTCTCCTGGCTTCGCTGCTATTGTCAAAGATATACCCGGTTTCGCCGGATTTGTGGAGTTGGTAAGCTACGATGGTTCCTTGCAATCGGCGATCGACAACGAATACATTCAGGTCGTGGGCAAGTCCGACGAACGGAATGGATATACATTTACGGTGAACGGCGTTATAGCGGATGCACAGCGGGTTGTGTTGTTGTATACGGCTGAAGGACCGGGGATTGGTGAGGAGGATACACCGTCTCTGTCCTATGAGCTCAAAAATGAGAACGGCGGAAATGTGGTGGCCTCAATCGGTTCCGCTCATTATTTTCGGGAAAAGGATAACAAGGATAGTGTTGTACAGGATTATCTGGACATTATGATGGCGCCTGGCGAACCGGTGCCGCATGAAATACAGTTTAAGCTGGAGTTAGGCGGCGAATGGCTGGAGGTGCAGGTTCCGATCGATCATAGCCGATTCGATGAGATGACCGAAGTCATTGACTTGAATCAGACGATCGAGGTTGAGGGGCAGCGGATCGAGATCAAGAAAGCCGTTATAACGCCGCTGCAGGTGTCGATTACGTTTAAAAGTGCATCCGGAAATGAAAAAAGGCTGAACGACTTTATCGATCTGGAGCTTGTGGATGAACGAGGTCTGAGCTATCAGACGAAATCGGGAATGGGGGATCTCGACACGGAGATCGTCCGTCATTTCCAAAGCTCGTACTTCCAGAAGCCGGAGACTCTAACGTTGAAGGCGAAAGGATTGCTGATGTCCGATCGCGGTATGAAGGTTGTAATCGATACGGAACAAGGGAAGCTGCTAGAGGCGCCTGATGGACGGTTGAAGCTTGGCGAGGTGAGGCAGTCAGGTGAAGCGATAGATCTGTCGTTTGAATTGTCGCAGGCGGATGATCCACAAAAAGTTCCAAGGGCCTTGAGAATATTTGAGTATGAAGGATATGCATATGATGTAACCGGTAAACAAGTACCTATTCGCAGCGGGAAAGTGAATAGTGATATTGTGGTATCGTTCGGCAGCAAGTCTTCCGTCGTGTACACTTACTATTTCCACATCCCGAACGAAGAGTATGTTCAGCCTTTGACTATCGAGATCGATCAATATCTCGGTCATGCTTTTAAGGGAATTGCGATTCCCATCAAATAAGAAGAAGACGCCACGCGGCGGAAACGTTGCGTTTGGCGTCTTTTTGCTTTACGATGAAGACATTGGAAATACACATACATAACGCCCTATCACATAGCTGCTTTAAGAAGGAGGCCGAACCATTGGCTAAGAAAGTGAAAGTATCCGAGCTGGTTCGCCATTTCCAGATGGAAATATTGGCGGGCGAAGACGGTTTGAAGCGCAATATTACAGTGGATGATCTGTATCGACCAGGGCTTGAGATGGCCGGCTACTTCCACTATCATCCCGTGGAGCGCGTGCAGCTGCTTGGCAAGACTGAAATTTCGTTCCTTAGCATGCTCGACAGCGAGGATCGCAAGAACAGAATGATTCGGTTATGTAATGAAGAGACGCCATGTATTATTCTGACCAGGGGATTGGATGCGCCGCAGGAGCTGATTGACCAGTCGAATGAAACGAATATCCCCGTGCTGCGCAGCAATATCGCCACGACGATTCTGACAAGCCGCATTACGGATTTCCTTGAGCGCAAACTTGCTCCGACAGCCACGATTCATGGCGTTTTGGTAGATGTGTATGGCGTAGGCATGCTGATTACCGGCGGCAGCGGAATCGGCAAGAGCGAGACGGCGCTTGAGCTGGTAAAACGCAGCCATCGCCTTGTCGCGGATGATGCGGTCGAGATCCGACAAACTTCGGACGGTCAGCTGCATGGCTCAGCGCCTGAGCTCATTCGGCATTTGTTAGAGATTCGCGGTCTTGGCATTATTAACGTCATGACGTTGTTCGGAGCGGGTGCCGTTCGTTCGCAGAAGCGGATCGGCCTGGTTATCAAGCTGGAGAACTGGCAACAGGACAAACAATACGATAGGCTGGGGTTGGACGAGGAGACGACTCGGATTATCGACACCGACGTAACTCTGGTAACGATACCGGTTCGCCCGGGGCGTAACCTTGCCGTTATTATCGAGGTGGCCGCCATGAACTTCCGACTGAAACGGATGGGCTACAATGCCGCGCTGCAATTCACGAACAAGCTGACAGAGACAATCGCGGACGACATGGACGACTATGATTGATTGAAGGAGGGCGCTGGCGCCTCCCCAACGGGACCGTCAGCGCTTTCGGAAAGGCAAGGCGGCAACTCAATTCACTAAAGGTAGAAAAGGGGAAATTGAAAACGATGAGCATGCTTGCGATTGATCCTGTCGTATTTACACTCGGGCCGCTGTCGGTTCGCTGGTACGGCATCATTTTGGGACTAGCCGCATTGGCGGGGCTACTGCTCGCGGTGCGCGAGGGCAAACGGTTCGGCATCAAGCCGGATTTCTTTATGGACTTGCTGTTGATTGGCGCTCCGTCGGCTATAATTGCAGCGAGAATTTATTATGTGGCGTTTATGTGGGAAGATTATAAGGATAACCCGCTCGATATTTTCAAAATATGGGAGGGCGGCATCGCTATTTACGGCGCGATTATCGGCGCCTTTATTTGCGGCATTATTTACTCCAGGTACAAGGGCTACAGCTTCTGGCGCATCGTTGATATTTGCGTACCGGCTCTGTTAATTGGCCAGATGATCGGTCGCTGGGGCAACTTTATGAACCAAGAAGCTTACGGCGGACCGGTCAGCGAGGAATTTCTGCGCAACACGCTGCACATTCCTTCCTTCATCGTAAACCATATGTTCATTGTGGATTCCGCAATTCCGGAAGGCGCATTCCGCCATCCCGCATTTTTGTACGAATCGCTGTGGAGTCTGGTGGGACTGGGTATTCTGTTCATCCTGCGCCGTCAGAAGTTCCTGCGCGCCGGCGAGCTTATGGCCGCTTACTTTATCTGGTATTCCATCGGCCGTTTCTTTATTGAGGCGCTTCGCATAGACAGTCTGGCATTTATCGGACCGAAGTGGGTCGCAGACTTCATTAATGCACTATGGACGCCAATGACTGGAGTGTTCGATCAGGGGTATCTGGATCCGGCTTACGGCAATATTAGAATTTCGCAAATGTTGGCGCTGCTGTTGATCGTCGCTGCGATCGCCTTCATTATGATTAGACGTGCAACGGGCAATGCAACTGTCAGGTACCTTGATCCGATCGTCACGACCAAGCCTGAACGCAACGGTCTGATCGAAGGTGCTGGCGCTGATTCCGATAACAACGAAATCGCTGCTAAGAAAGACAAGTCGAGTGTAGTAGCCGAGCAGGCTGACCAGCAAGATGATTCAGAGAACCCCATTATAACACCGGACGATACCCGCAAAGATAGTTAACAGACAGCAGGAGGTAAACAAAGCATGGAGGTAAGGAACGATATTCGCACGATGCTGTTCGATCTGGACGGTACTATATTGGATACGAACGAATTGATTATTACTTCGTTTCTGGAGGCGCTCAAGGGATCTGTGCCCGAAGGGTTCTGCCGGGACCATATTATACCGAGCATGGGGGCGCCGCTGGTCGATCAGATGAGGCGTTTCTCCGGACTAGAGGATGTCAATCATCTCGTGGATGCCTATCGCGAAGTTAATCTTAGGCTGCATGACGATTACGTGAAGCCGTTCGAAGCCGTGAAGGAAGTACTCGAGAGGCTTAAAGCGAATGGCGTCAAGCTGGGTGTCGTGACGACGAAGATGAGACTGACAACGGAGCGGGGACTTAAGTTCGTCGGCATCCATTCTTACATGGACGTCGTTATCACGATCGATGATGTTGCGAATGCAAAGCCGCATCCCGAGCCGGTGCTCAAGGCGTTGGAGTTGCTCGGAGCCGATCCGGGGACGGCGTTGATGCTTGGAGACAGCACGGTTGACATGGGGGCGGCGTCGGCGGCCGGTGTTCTTCCGGTTGGTGTGGCATGGTCGATGAAAGGCGGACAAATTCTGCGCGATGCCGGAGCGGCTTATGTCATCGACGACATGCGGGAGCTGTACGCCTTCGCCGGATTGGAGCGGGAGATCCTTGCGGAACGTTGATCGGCATTCCGTGGACGGCCCGAACGCGCTGTGGCAGGTATATAAAACGGTCAGCCGCGCGAAAGCCGTCCGCAATTTTATCGCGATCCAGTTGGCTCGTTATTGCCCTGAATTATCTTGGAAAAATTGGATTTACCGCAAGGTGCTCGGGATGAAGGTAGGCGAGCATACCGCTTTCGCGCTCATGGTGATGGTGGATGTATTCTTTCCCGAACGTATTACAGTCGGACGCAATTCGATTATCGGCTACAACACGACGATATTGACTCATGAATATCTCATCAACGAATACCGGATCGGAGACGTCGTCATTGGCGATCACGTCATGATCGGAGCGAATTGCACCATTTTGCCCGGCGTGAAAATCGGCGATCATGCGATTGTGTCCGCCGGTACGCTCGTACATAAGGACGTACCCGCATCCGCCTTCGTAGGAGGCAATCCGATGCGCCTCATCGAATCAAAACCATCGTCAGCCAGCAACATGGCTGGAGATGGCGAAAGCTAGACGTCCAGCAGGCTGCGCCGATTTCCGTTCGGGAGCGGGAGGAGCCAGATTGGACGTCTATTTTTTTGCGCGGTTAGCTTGACGAGAGGCGGATGTGCATGCTAAGATCGATTGAATTCTTTATTTTATTAGCAAGGTACCATATTAGCAATTTAACGCACTAAAGTAATTAAGGTGATTGATTGAGATAAATGTGAAAAACCTTTAAAGAAGCTCCTCAAAGACAAATCAGCAAACCGAAGGAGACCCGGATATGTCTAAGCCAAAAATGTTCGAAAAGCCAATCGGCGTCAAGGATTATTTGCCAGATGCAGTCAAAAAGCTGCGCCATATCGAGCGCGAGGCGCTCGCATGCATGGAGAAGTGGGGCTACGAACAAATCATTACTCCAACGATGGAGTTCTATGATACGGTTGGTGTTGCAAGCTCTACATCCGATCAGAAACTATATAAGTTGCTTAACAATAGAGGCACGACGCTGGTGCTGAGATCCGAGATGACCGCGCCGATCGCCCGCGTTGTATCGTCGCTTCTCAAGGAGTCCAGCTTCCCGCTGCGGCTTTCTTATCATTCCAACGTATTCCGTTCCATCGAGGAGGAAGCCGGCCGGGAGGCGGAGTTTTTCCAGACGGGCGTGGAGCTCGTCGGCGATTCGTCGGCGGAGGCGGACGCCGAGGTGGTCGCGTTGGCGATTGCGTCGCTGAAGGCTCAGGGCGTGGAGCGCTTCAAGATTGCAATCGGCCACGTAGGTTTCCTCAATGGCTTGCTCGGCGAAGCGCTGCAGAACCGCAAGGAGGAGCAGGAACTGCTGAAGGCTTGTTTGCTTGGCCGAGACCATGTCGGGTACCGCGAGCAGCTTGGCAAGCTGTCTCTGGAGGAACCGGTTCGCCGCGAACTGGAAAGTATTTTGAGATTGCGCGGCGGAGCCGAAATTTGCGAACAGGCGATGCAATTGCACGGAGGAGAGACCGCCAAGGACGCGATCAATCATCTATGCGAGACATGGGAAGTGCTCAAGGCGTACGACGTATGCGATCATGTTCTGATCGATCTGACGATGATCGGCGACTTCTCGTATTATACGGGCATGACGTTCGAGGGTTATGCGGCGGATCTTGGATTCCCTGTCGTTAGCGGAGGGCGCTACGACAATCTGTTATCGCAGTTCGGCCGCCCGGCGCCGGCGACAGGCTTCGCGCTTAAGACTACGCGTATCTTGGAACTGTTGGGAGCAGAGGATAATGTTGCCCAAGAGCGTACGCTGATCGTTTACAACACGGCAGGCCGCAAGGAAGCGTTGGCGGAAGCCCAGCGGCTTCGCGGTCAGGGAGCAGCTGTCGTGACGGAGCGGGTAGAGAGCCTGGATCGCGAGTTGACTGCCGTAGTCGCGGTCAAACAAGCCGAGATTATAGGGGATGCGGACAACGGCACAGGGGCAGCGGCATTTTCGTACAAGGGCTTGCGGTATAGCGAGCTTGGCGTGTTCCTTGGCGTAGAAGGAGGCGGCGTATAGATGAACGGATTGAGTAAGGAAATATTAAAGGTCGCGATGCCTAAGGGGCGGATCTACAAGCAGGCATCCAAGCTGTTTCGAGAAGCGGGTTTGCCGATTCCGAGCGATTTTGACGATACGCGCAAGCTGATCATCGAGCTGCCGGAAGCGAATATGGAGTTCATTATGGCGAAGCCGGTCGATGTGCCGACTTACGTGGAATACGGCGTGGCGGATATCGGCATTGTTGGCAAGGACGTGCTGATGGAGGAGAACAAGGACGTCTACGAGCTGCTGGATCTCGGAATCGCGAAGTGCCGCATGTCCGTCATTGGTCTGCCGGACTGGAAGCCGACGATTCATCCGCGCGTGGCGACGAAGTATCCCAACGTGGCATCGGCGTACTTCCGCGAGCAAGGTCAACAGGTGGAGGTTATTAAGCTGAACGGCTCCATCGAGCTGGCGCCGCTGATCGGGTTGGCCGACCGTATCGTCGATATGGTGGAGACGGGGCAGACGCTCAAGGAGAACGGTCTTGTCGAGATGGAATCCATCTTCGGCATTACGAGCCGACTGATCGCGAACCGCGTCAGCTACCGGATGAAGAACGACAGCATCCAAAGCTTATGCGACAAGCTTCATGAGGTGATTTCGGCTAAAGTTTAGGGCGGCACAGGCGAGTGGTGGAGACAAATTAAGATGGAGGGAGCGGAAGCGGGATGCGAATAATGCGAGCCGAGCAATTCGGATTGAAACGCGAGGTGGAATACGGAACGCCCGAGCAGAATGCCAGCGCCTTGAAGATCGTCGGAGACGTGAAGGCGGAGGGCGATGCTGCTCTGTTGCGGTACTCCGAGCAGTTCGACGGCGTGAAGATGGGCGCGGAAGAGCTTCGTGTGACGCGAGAGGAAATCGAAGCGGCATACAGCGATGTAGACGAGAGGTTCCTCACGGCGATTCGCGAGGCTGCCGTTAATATTAGGACGTTCCACGAGAAGCAAAAACGAAATTCGTGGATGGACTTATCATCGGACGGTACCATGCTGGGGCAGATTATGAGGCCACTGAAGCGTGTCGGCGTCTATGTGCCCGGCGGCAAGGCGGCGTACCCTTCGTCCGTGCTGATGAACGTCATTCCGGCGCAGGTGGCCGGCGTGCCGGAGATCGTCATGGTGACGCCTCCTGCAACGGGCGGCAAAGCGGGTATCGACCCGTATATACTCGTCGCTGCCGCTGAGGCGGGCGTGCGGGAGATGTACCGGGTCGGAGGCGCTCAAGCCATCGCTGCGCTTGCGTATGGCACGGAGAGCATCGCTCCGGTAGACAAGATTACGGGACCGGGCAATATTTACGTGGCGCTGGCGAAGCGGGCGGTGTTCGGCGCTGTGGATATCGATAGCATCGCCGGACCAAGCGAGATCGTCGTGCTTGCCGACGAGAATGCCGATGCGGCCTATATCGCGGCGGACCTGTTGTCGCAGGCGGAGCATGACGAGATGGCCTCGGCCGTGCTCGTAACGCCGTCCGAGGCGTTGGGGAAGGCCGTGGCCGCCGAGGTAGAGCGTCAGCTGGCGACGCTGCCGCGCGCGGAGATCGCGCGGGCTTCCATCGACAGCTACGGAGCGGTGCTGCTGGTGGACTCCATCGATGAGGGCATCGCGGTCGTGAACCAGCTCGCGCCGGAGCATCTGGAGGTGCTGACGGCCGATCCCATGAGGCTGCTGGGTCACATCGAAAACGCGGGGGCGATTTTCTTAGGTCCTTATAGCTCGGAGCCGGTGGGGGATTATTTTGCGGGTCCGAACCACATTATTCCGACGAACGGTACGGCGAGATTTTCGTCTCCGGTGAACGTAGACGACTTCATGAAGAAGTCGAGCCTGATCTACTATAGCAAGGAAGCGCTGCTCGCGAATGGCGACAAAATTATGACGCTCGCGCGCCACGAAGGGCTGGAAGGCCATGCCCGCGCGATCGAGATCCGTTTGGAGAAGGAAGGCGGATCGGGCGCATAGGTCGGCCCGACTGGCGAGGCTCTATGTCGGTGGGCCCGACATAGTTGCTTGAAAAGGCCGTCTGGCGGGGCAGTTTGTCGGCGAGACCGACTTAAATGCCTCGGATGGTGCGTGCGGGGAGAGTTAAGTCGGCGGGACCGACTTAAATGCCCGCAATGGTGCGTGCGAGGGGAGCTAAGTCGTTGGGACCGACATAAATGCCTGTGACGGTGATTACGAGGAGAGTTAAGTCGGCGAGACCGACTTAAATGCCCGCAATGGTGCGTGCGAGGGGAGTTAAGTCGTTGGGACCGACTAAAATGCCCGCAATGGTGCGTACGAGGAGAGTTAAGTCGTCGGGACCGACTTAAATGCCCGCAATGGTGCGAATGAGGGGGAGTTAAGTCGTTGGGACCGACTTAAATGCCCGCAATGGTGCGTACGAGGGGAGTTAAGTCGTCGGGACCGACATAAATGTCCGGAACGGTGCGAATGAGGGGGAGTTAAGTCGTTGGGACCGACTTAAATGCCCGCAATGGTGCGTACGAGGGGAGTTAAGTCGTCGGGACCGACTTAAATGCCCCAAATGGTGCGTACGAGGAGAGTTAAGTCGTCGAGACCGACTTAAATGCCTCGGATGGTGCGTATGAGGGGAGCTAAGTCGTCGGGACCGACTTAAAACCTCGCCGCACGTCAGATATAGAGTAGATAAAACATATACCAAGCAGGAGGATACGAAGATGACTGATAATAACAAACGTGAAGCGTCGGTAGCGCGCAAAACAAATGAAACGGACATCAAGCTGGCGTTTGCGGTAGACGGTACGGGCGCGGCGAAGCTGGAGACGGATGTACCGTTCCTGAATCATATGCTGGACCTGTTCGCGAAGCACGGACAGTTCGATCTGAGCGTAGAGGCGCAAGGCGACATCGATATCGACGACCACCATACGGTCGAGGATATCGGTATCTGCCTGGGGCAGACGCTGCGCGAAGCGCTGGGCGACAAGCGCGGCATCAAGCGTTACGCGAGCGTGTTCGTGCCTATGGACGAGGCGCTTGCGCAAGTGGTGATCGACGTCAGCAACCGGCCGCACTTCGAATATCGCGCTCAGTATCCATCCGCCCAAGTCGGAAGCTTCTCGACGGAGCTTGTCCACGAGTTTCTGTGGAAGCTGGCGCTTGAGGCGCGGATTACGCTGCACGTTATCGTACACTATGGACAAAATACGCATCACATGATCGAAGCCGTATTCAAGGCGCTGGGACGCGCGCTTGACGAGGCGACCAGCATCGATCCACGCGTGCAAGGAGTGCCTTCGACGAAGGGAGTATTGTAGCATGATCGCAATCATCGACTACGGGATGGGCAACCTGCACAGCGTAAGCAAGGCAGTAGAAAGACTCGGCTACGAGGCTATCGTGACGGCGGATCCAGAGACGATCGTGGAGGCCGAGGGCGCAATTTTGCCAGGCGTCGGCGCGTTCGGAGACGCGGTGCAGAACCTGCGTAATACGAAGCTCGACGACGTGGTGAAGTTTTATGCCGAATCGGGCAAGCCGCTGCTGGGCATCTGTCTCGGCATGCAGCTGCTGTTCGGCGAAAGCGAGGAATACGGCCGCAATGAAGGGCTGAACTTGCTGCCGGGCCGAGTCATCCGCTTCAACGGCAGCTACAAAATTCCGCATATGGGCTGGAATAAGCTGCAGTTCCGACAAACCGAATCGCCGTTGCTTCGCGGACTAGAAGAGGGGCATGTCTACTTCGTCCACTCCTTCCACGCGAAGCCGGAGCAAGCTTCCGACCTGCTGGCGACAACAGACTACAATGGCGACGTAACCGCGATAGTAGGTCGGAATAACGTCTACGGCATGCAGTTCCATCCGGAGAAAAGCGGAGAGCTCGGCATGCAGCTGCTGGATAATTTCCTGGCGTTGACGGGCAGCCCCAAAATAGTAGCGAATGTGTCGTAACAACGAAATACGAAACAACGAATGACCGATGCTACGAAGGCCAATGATTTCCGGCTGACGCATCGTTAGCGGGTCCCGATTAAGCGATTAATCCGACAATAAGGAAAACTGTCCTTCTTGGGGATTAATTGCCAACGGACAACGGACACATTAGACGCTAAATTGGTCAAATTCAATCAACTGAAATAGTTAACGGACATCAGGTACCCTATTGACTTTAACCGGAGGGTGTATCCCCCATTTTGGATGAAATAGCGTCGTTTGTGTCCTTTAGATTTACAAAACATACGTTTTTATCGAAATAGCGACTCCTGTGTCCGTTAGCGAAACAATGTTAACTCGGTGAGACGGCCATTGTCGCGCATTTCGATGAAAGATGGAAAGGTAGGGATATCCTATGCTGGCGAAACGAATAATACCGTGCTTGGACGTGAAGGACGGGCGAGTAGTGAAGGGCGTTAATTTCGTGAACCTGCGCGATGCAGGCGATCCTGTAGAGCTTGCGGCGACCTACGATCGCGAGGGAGCGGACGAACTCGTGTTTCTCGACATATCGGCGTCGGTGGAAGGACGGGCGACGATGATTGAGGTCGTGAAGCGTACGGCGGGCGAAATTACGATTCCGTTCACCGTGGGCGGCGGCATCTCTCATGTCGACGACATGAAACGGATTCTGCGAGCGGGGGCGGACAAGATCGGCATCAACACGGCCGCAGTCAAAAATCCAACGCTCGTTTCAGACGGAGCGCGGCACTTCGGATCGCAGTGCATCGTCGTCGCAATCGACGCAAAGTATAATCCCGAGTGGGGCGAGTGGGAAGTTTATACGCATGGCGGAAGGCAGACGACGGGTATCCGGGCCTTGGAATGGGCGCGCGAGGTAGAGCGTCTGGGAGCGGGCGAGATTTTGCTGACCAGCATGGACGCCGACGGCACGAAGGACGGCTTCGACTTGAAGCTGACGGGGGCCGTCTCTCGGAGCGTAGGCATGCCGGTCATTGCTTCCGGCGGTGCCGGCAACATTGCGCATTTCGCGGAAGTTTTCCAGGATGCGCAGGCGGACGCCGCTCTTGCGGCTACGATTTTCCATTACAAAGAACTCACGATAGCGCAAGTGAAGAACGATCTGCGGAGCAAAGGAGTTGAGGTCAGGTGACGACAAGCAACATGAATGAATTGAAGGCTGCCATCAAGTGGAGCGAGGACGGCCTCGTTCCCGCGATCGTCCAGGATGCGCAAAGCAAGGAAGTGCTCATGCTCGCTTACATGAACGAGGAATCCTTGGGGCTCTCCGTCTCGACCGGGACGACCTGGTTCTGGAGCCGCTCCCGTAACGAGCTGTGGAATAAAGGCGCGACAAGCGGCCATACGCAGCGCATCGAGTCGATGAGCTACGACTGCGACGGAGATACGCTATTGGTTCGCGTAGCTCAGCAGGGGCCTGCATGCCACACGGGACGGTATAGCTGCTTCTATAACGGCATCGAGCTTGAGTCAGGCGCGCAGCAAGCCGATTCCGCCGATGAAGAAGAGTCCTCCGACCGTTTCGGCATTCTCGGCAAGCTGGAGACCATCATCGCTCAGCGATATGCGGAGCGTCCGGCAGGCGCGTATACGACCTACCTGTTCGATAAAGGCGTGGATAAAATTCTCAAGAAGGTCGGAGAAGAATCCGCTGAAGTTATTATCGCAGCGAAGAACCAGGACAACGACGAACTTCGCAGCGAAGCCGGCGATCTGCTTTTCCACTTAATGGTGCTGCTGCGCGAACGAGGGCTGCCTCTCGACGACATTATGAGCGAGCTGAACAACCGTCACGGTAAACCGACGACGAACAAAATGCGATAAAAGGGCAGTCAAATCGCCCAAATTCATGACTTTGTCGAAAAATAGTGCATTTACATTTTTGAAATCTTCATAAATCAATGTATAATAGGACAGGTAAGCTTGATTGGAGTAATAAATTATTTGGTCGAAACGCTCAGGAGGGTATCATGTTAAGCGACAAGGTGCGTATTTTTTCAGGTTCGTCAAACCCGGTATTGGCTCAGAAAATTAGCGAAGAGCTTGGTTTGAACCTAGGTTCCATCAAACTGTCCCGTTTCAAGAGCGGTGAGATCTACGTTCACTACGAAGAGACGATTCGGAACTGCGACGTCTTTCTCGTTCAGTCGTTCTCGCATCCCATCAATGAGCACTTTGTCGAATTGTTGGTTATGATCGACGCGGCGAAGCGTGCTTCCGCAAGGACGGTCAACATCATTATGCCGTACTACGGATATGCTCGTCAGGAACGGAAGGCTGCGCCACGAGAGCCGATCTCGGCGAAGATGCTGGCGGATGTACTGACGACGGTCGGAGCGACTCGCGTCATAACGATCGATCTTCATGCTCCGGCGATCCAGGGCTTCTTCAACATTCCTGTGGACCATATGACGGCGCTGGACCTGATCAGCGATTACCTGAAGTCCAAGAACATTAAGAACCCGGTTGTCGTATCTCCGGATGCGGGCCGCGCGTCTACGGCGGAGAAGCTCGCCAACTACCTGGACACCTCGTTCGCCATCATGATCAAGAAGCGCTCCGCGCACAACGAGTCCTCCATTACGCATGTCATCGGCGACGTCGAAGGGCAGACGCCGATCATTATCGAGGACTTGATCGATACGGGCGGTACGATCGTGAACGTAGTCGAAAGCCTTAAGGAACGCGGGGCCGAGGATGTATATGTCTGCGCCACGCATCCGCTGTTCTCCGGCTCGGCCATCGAGCGTTTAGACCATCCATCTATAAAAGAAGTGATCGTGACCGATTCTATCATGCTGCCCGAGGAGACGCCGGAACGATTTAAAATTTTGTCCGTTGCGCCGTTGCTCGCGGAAGCGACTCGGATCATTCTGGACGGCGGCTCCATCAGCACGCTGTTCAAGAACAAAGGCGTATAATCGGAACATTATAAGTAAGAGTTCAAAAAGTTCGGTTTTCAGCACCGAGAAGATTGGATGAAGGTAGAAACTGAGGAGCGGAGCGTAGTGGAAGCTACGTGAGCACCGGAAGTTTCGCCTGAATTCAAGATTCGATGTCGAGTAGGCCTCGTGGCATACTTCGTGATCAAAAGCGGACTTTTTGAACAACCTCTATAAGTATTCCAATTGCGAAAATCGCGGGCGGCCTGGAGGCTGTCCGCGATTTTCCCACATATTCTAGCATGTTGGGACATGCCCGGCTATGGTATAATCGTGCTGACGAAGGATAGAAAAGGAGGTGCCTTGCAAATGAACAAAAAAAGAATGGCGGTCGGCGAAGGCGCGAATACGAACATTATCTCTATACAGTGGGACGCCACATTCTTCTTCGAGCGCGCGGTACGCTCGCTGGACCGATTCCATTATGACAAGGCACTCAAATATTTCCGTAGAGCCGTGGAATACGAACCGGACAATCCCGTGAATCATTGCAATATGGCGGGTATTCTGTCGGAGATGGGCAACTATAAGGAGTCCAACGAGATTTTGAGCCGAATTATGGACGATCTTGACCCTATGATGACGGAATGCCACTTCTATATGGCCAATAACTTCGCCAACATGGAAATGTATGAGGCCGCCGAGCAATCGCTCGTTAAATACCTGCAAGAGGATCCCGAAGGACAATACCTGGATGAAGCCGAAGAGATGATGGATCTGCTTCAATTCGAGCTGGAGCGGCCGATGGCGCTTAAGAGCATTAAGGCTCGCGAAGGCATGGTGGAGCACGACCAGGCACGCGCGCTGCTGGAGGAAGGCAAGTTTACCGAGGCCGTGCGCATTCTGGAGGATATCGTAGAGGGGCAGCCCGAATTTCTTGCGGCTCGCAATAATCTTGCGCTGGCTTATTATTATATGGGATTGTTCGACAAGGCGAAGGAAGCCATTCGCAGTGTGCTAGCCCAGGATTCTGGCAATTTGCACGCGCTTTGCAATCTAGCGATTTTCTATCAGCACGAAGGAGACAAAGACAATCTCGCGGAGCTGGTGGATTTGCTGACCAAGACAGTGCCGTTTCATCAGGAGCATGTGTTCAAGCTGGCGACGACGATGGGCATATTGGGCGAACATGAGATTGCCTACCGGCATTTCATCCGTCTCGCCAAGGACTCCGAGGTACAGCAAGATCCGTGCCTGTTCCATTACGCCGCGGTAGCGGCATGCAACATAGGCAGACTTAACGACGCCGAGCGGCTGTGGAAGACGACGATGAAGCTCGACCCGAGCTCCGATGTTCCCCATTATTACATGCAGCAGCTCGAACAGCTCCGTCAGGGACGCGCCGCTGCGCCTATCAGCTATCATTACCATCTGCCCTTCGAGGAGCAGTTCAAGCTATGGGAAAAGTCGACGGACGGCATTCCCGATCATCTAAAGAGCGATCCGCTTGTCCGTTCCTCATTCTTCTGGGCGCTGCGGCATGGGGACCAGCATACGAAGCTGCAGGTTATTCAGGCGTTCGGCATGATTGCAGATAACGAAGTGAAGGACGTATTGCGCGCATTCCTGCTGGAGTCGGACGAAGACGATTATTTGAAAAAAATCGCGATTTTCGTCTTGCGCACGATCGGCGTGCAGGAGCCGCTCAAGGTCGTGCTGGAAGGCAAGGAGACGACCATCGAACCGAACCGCGTGCCGTCGAGGCTGCCGGAATGGCATGACAAGTGGGAGGAAGTGGCCCAAACCGCGCTGAGCCGGATGAGCAAGCATTATGATCTCGTCCAGCAGCATGATATGATGACATTATGGGTGGAGTATTTGTCGCGCGTCTATCCCGACGTTCCCAAGCTGACGAAATCGGAAGGCTGGGCGGCGGCTCTCGAATACTTGACGGCCAAGATGCATCGTCGCGCGATCTCTTACCACGAGGTGTCCGTTCGTTATGGAACATCGATCGCGACGGTAAGCAAACACGTAAAGCTGATCGACAGCGCATGCGGCATCAAGGAGAAAATGAAGAGCATCAGCTCGTTTTTCTCCTCGCACGAACCCAACGAAGACTAAATTTGGCATGAGGTGAGAATCAATGTACAAATCCATTATTATCGGCACGGGACCAGCCGGACTAACGGCTGCCATCTACCTGGCGCGCGCCAACATGAACCCGCTCATTATCGAAGGACCGGAGCCGGGCGGGCAGTTGACGACGACGACGGAGGTCGAGAACTTCCCGGGCTTCCCCGAAGGTATTATGGGCCCTGAGCTCATGGACAATATGCGTAAGCAAGCGGAGCGCTTCGGCGCGAAATTTCTGACGGGTTGGGTCAACTCCATCGACCTGTCGCAGCGTCCGTTCAAGTTGCAAGTGGAAGGCCAGGGCGAGATCGTCGGAGAGAGCGTCATTATTTCCACGGGGGCGTCGGCTAAGTATCTCGGCATTCCGGGCGAGAAGGACAACGTGGGCAAAGGCGTCAGCACTTGCGCGACATGCGACGGCTTCTTCTTCCGGGGCAAAAAGATCATCGTGGTCGGCGGCGGCGACTCCGCCATGGAGGAAGCAAACTTCCTGACGCGCTTCGCTACGAACGTTGAGCTGGTCAACCGCCGCGACGAGCTGCGCGCCTCCAAGATCATGCAGGAGCGCGCCCGCGAGAACGAGAAGATCAGTTGGAGCCTTAACCGCACGCCAGTGGAAGTCGTGGCTAACGGCATGGGAGTAACGGGCCTCAAGGTGCGCGACAATGCAACGGGGGAAGAAGAGGTTATCGAAACGAACGGCATCTTCATCGCGATCGGCCATACGCCGAACACGAAATTCCTCGGCGGACAGATTGACACGGACGAATATGGTTACATTCAGGTCAAGCCAGGCTCCTCGGAGACGAATGTTCCGGGCGTATTCGCCTGCGGCGACGTGCAGGACAGCAAGTATCGTCAAGCCATCACGGCAGCGGGCAGCGGCTGTATGGCCGCGCTCGACTGCGAACGGTTCCTGGAAGGATCCATTACGCATGACTGGAGCCAGTCGCTGTAATCAACCATGCGGCGGCGGGAACGACGAGGAACGTTAAAGCGTGACCAGCGCGACGCTCGTCTGGGCACAACAGGCAGCTTGGGCTGTCCTCGCCGCGGCCGCATAGATGGACTGCACCTGAGAAGTCGGCAATAATCAGGCGGCGGTCCTCTTCATTTTGGCGACGAAACGCGTTGCCCGCCATAGGATGGGGAAAGCCGTTTCACCTTGACCGACGCGGAAACAACGCTTATAGTTGGAACAGAGAATGTTAATTATGTAAACGAGGTGGCTATTGTCATGTCTGAGAAGATTTACGTGGGCGTCGATGTCGGCGGCACAACCATTAAGGTAGGCCTGTGCGACGCAGAAGGGCAACTCCTTCATACCTATGAAGGGGCGACGGAAACGGATAAAGGTACGGACGCTATTCTTCATAATATCGCGAGGTACGCGCGCAACATTGTAGAACAGTCTAATTACGACTGGGAGCAAGTGGACGGCGTAGGCGTCGGTATCGCGGGTTTCTTGGACATCTCGAAGGGCTACGTGAAATATTCGGCAAACCTGTACATCGAGAATACGGATTTAAAGGGTTTCCTTGAGCGGGAACTTGGCAAAACCATTAAAGTGAACAACGACGCGAACGTTGCGGCGCTGGGCGAAGCATGGGCAGGCGCAGGCAGAGGCGTAGCGCATTGCGTATGTTATACGCTCGGCACTGGCGTCGGCGGCGGCATTATTATAGACGGCAAGATCGTTGAGGGCTTCAACAGCATGGCGGGCGAGCTCGGCCATATCGCGATCGTTCCGGATTTGGAAGCAATCCAGTGCGGCTGCGGCAAGATGGGCTGTCTGGAGACCGTATCATCCGCGACAGGCATCATTCGTATGGCGAAGGACGCCGTGGCCCGCGGCGACCGGACGACGCTTGCGCAGGTGGAGAACATTATGGCGAAGGACGTTGTCGACGCGGCGAAAGCCGGCGACGAGGTGGCTGCGCGCATCGTGAGCCGCGCTGCTTATTATCTCGGCAAATCGATGGCGATGCTCTCCATCGTATTAAACCCGCAATATTTTATTATTGGCGGCGGCGTATCGAAGGCCGGCGACTTCTTATTTAACCAGATTCGCGAAGTGTTCGAGAAATATACGCAGGATCAAGCCAAGGAAGGCGTCAAGATCGTACCGGCTACGCTGGGCAACGATGCGGGCGTCGTAGGCGCTGCAGGACTCATTCTTAGAGGATAGTAGGTGTACGCATGGAAACGACGGCAACGCTTGCTAAGCTAGTGATCATTACCGGCATGTCGGGCGCGGGCAAGACCATTGCGGTGCAAAGCCTGGAGGATCTTGGATTCTTCTGTGTCGACAACCTTCCGCCGGTGCTCATTCCCAAGTTCGCGGAGCTCATCGAGCAGTCAAACGGCAAGATCGGCAAAGTTGCGCTCGTTATCGACCTGCGGGGACGCGAATTTTTCACGGCGCTGTCGGAATCATTGGCGTATATCAAAGATCATCATACCATAAGCTGCGAGATCCTGTTCCTGGACGCTACGGACGAAGTGCTCGTCCAGCGCTACAAGGAGAGCAGGCGCCGGCATCCGTTGGCGCCTCAGGGACTTCCGCTGGATGGCATCCATAACGAGCGCCGCTTGCTGGAGGATCTCAAAGGTTCGGCTTCCCAGGTTATCGATACGACCAGCCTGAAACCTTTGCAGCTCAAGGAACGTATCATCACCCATTTCACGAATGTGGAGCAAAGCAACCTCTCCGTTAATGTAACCTCGTTCGGTTTCAAGTACGGCATTCCGATCGATGCCGACTTGATCTATGACGTTCGATTTTTGCCCAATCCGCATTACGTCGAGCATCTGCGTCCCAACACGGGCCAGAATCCCGATGTCTACGAGTATGTGATGAAGTGGCCGGAGACGCATCAGTTCCTCGCGAAGCTGATCGATATGCTGCAGTTCCTCATCCCGTTATACCGCAAGGAAGGCAAGAGCCAGGTTGTGATCGGCATCGGATGCACAGGCGGCAAACATCGCTCCGTAGCCATTGCGGAATATTTGGGCAAGGTGCTCGGGAGCAGCGACACGGAGCGGGTACGCGTAAGTCATCGGGATTCGGAGCGTGATAAGCATTGATTCGGGGGGAGAACATGCAGACGATCCAAAAGATTGTTCGTCGTCCCAAGATCGTCGTCATCGGCGGCGGCACGGGTCTCTCCGTCATGCTGCGAGGATTGAAGGAGAAGCCGCTCGACATAACGGCGATCGTTACGGTCGCCGATGATGGCGGCAGCTCCGGCATATTAAGAAATGAGCTGCAGATTCCGCCGCCGGGTGACATCCGCAACGTACTGATGGCGCTCGCCGACGTGGAGCCGCTGCTTGCCGACATGCTGAAGTATCGCTTCAAAAATGGCAACGGACTTGCGGGACACAGCCTCGGCAACCTGATGCTGGCCGCCATGACGGATCTATCCGGAGACTTCGTGACGGGCATTCGTCAGCTTAGCCAAGTGCTGGCCGTACGCGGGCGTGTGCTGCCGGCGGCAAATCGTGCAATCGTGCTTAAGGCGGAGCTTGAAGACGGAACTATCGTGACGGGGGAATCGCAAATTCCCAAAGCGGGGAAGGCGATAAAGCGCGTGTTCCTGGAGCCTGCCGATGTCGTGCCGCTCGCGGAAGCTGTGGAAGCCATCGAACAGGCCGACGCCATTTTGATCGGCCCCGGCAGTCTGTACACGAGCATCATGCCGAACTTGATCGTTCCCAAGCTGGCTCAGGCCATCGTGGAGTCGGAGGCAGTCAAGCTGTTCGTCTGCAACGTGATGACGCAGCCGGGCGAGACGGATAATTATACGGTCAGCAATCATCTGGACGCCATTCACGCCCATATCGGCCATCATTTATTCGATTATGTCATCGTAAACGACGGCGAGATTCCGCCGCAGGTGGAGAGCAAGTACGCCGAGCTTGGGGCCAAGGCCGTCCAGTTGGACATTGACGAGGTCACCCGCAGAGGGTACAAGGTTATCGCCGACAAGCTTGTGTTGTTCCGTACGTTCCTGCGTCACGACGCGGAGCGGTTAAGCCACCATATCTACAAGCTGGTGGAGAATTGGATGTTACGAAAGAGGTGAGGCAGAATGTCTTTTGCGGCCCAAACAAAAAAAGAGCTGACGATGGTAGAAGCGGACAGCTGCTGTGAGCGCGCCGAATTATCGGCCCTTATACGGATGAACGGTTCGGTCAGCTTATCCAGCCGCAAGGTCGTTCTTGACATCTCGACGGAGAATGCCGCGATCGCGCGCCGAATATATTCACTGATCAAAAAGCACTTCGACCTGCATGTAGAACTGCTCGTGCGCAAGAAGATGAGGCTTAAGAAAAATAACGTCTATATCGTACGTCTCCCCGCCAAGGTGCAGGAGACGCTGGCCGAACTTCGAATCGTCTCCGAAGGCTTTATGTTCAATGATGGTATCGACAAAGAGATCGTGCGCAAGCCTTGCTGCAAACGCTCCTACTTGCGCGGCGCCTTCCTTGCCGGAGGCTCTGTTAACAATCCGGAGGGTTCGTCTTACCATCTTGAAATTGCTTCGATGTACGAAGAGCATTGCGGCGCTCTCGTCGATCTGGCGAATAAATTCGATTTGAACGCGAGATGCATCGAGCGAAAAAAAGGTTTTATTTTTTATATCAAGGAAGGCGAGAAGATCATCGAACTATTGAACATCATCGGCGCGCACCAAGCGTTGTTCAAGTTCGAGGACGTTCGGATTATGCGCGACATGCGAAATTCCGTCAATCGGATCGTCAATTGCGAGACCGCCAATTTGAATAAAACGATCGGAGCTGCCGTTCGGCAGATCGATAACATAAAGCTACTGGAGAAGGAGATCGGACTCGACAGCCTGCCTGACAAGCTGCGCGAGGTCGCGGTCATTCGGATGCAGCATCCCGACCTTAACCTCACGGAAGTAGGCGAGATGCTGAAAGGGCAAGTAAGCAAGTCCGGCGTCAATCACCGTCTTCGCAAAATTGACGAAATGGCCGAAAAAATACGGTCCGGTTCAACTTTTGCCTAGTGCTACAGCCTGTAAAATGATATAATAAGTTGTAATTGGCTTTTCTGACGGTATATGTTCAATTCTAAGCTGTCATTAAGCGCACGGCGCTTATGTTAGCCTCAGAATTCAACGCGGAACGACGTCCCCGCATAAAGGGCTTAGACAAGCGTTTCCGCTAGATGATTCAGTATAATATAGGGGGTATGTTTCCATGACAAGGCTTCCGGTTGTCGTTCGGTTGAAGACTGGGCTTCATGCTAGGCCTGCAGCGCTATTCGTTCAAGAAGCGAACAAATTCTCCTCCGAGGTATTCGTAGAGAAGGACGATAAGAAAGTAAACGCTAAATCCATTATGGGCATTATGAGCCTTGCGATCAGCTCCGGAACTGAAATTTCCATAAGTGCGGAAGGATCGGATGCGGAACAGGCTGTAAACGCTTTAGTCGCATTGGTCAGCAAAGAAGAGCTCGAGAACCAATAAGGGTACGCTCGGACGGGATTTCCGTCCTTTCATGAGCAAAGCAAGGGAGTCTTTTGTGCGACGCAGAGGGTCGCATAGAGGGCTCTTATTTGCGTGCGCAGGGGTTGCGTTGGGCGGGCTCTAAGACACCCTGGCAGCGGGACTATATTTGTAAATTATTTTACATGTAAGCGCATTAGTTACCAAAAAAACAATCGACAATTTAGGTAATATTTCCTATAATAATGTCAATACATAGAAGGAGTTGACGAACATGCACGTAAGATTGGTAAATGCGGCAGGCGGAGTGAAGGAAGTAAAGGTTGGATTCAGCTGGACAACCTTCTTCTTCGGTTTTTTCCCGGCGTTGTTTAGGGGAGATCTGAAGTGGGCCGCGATCATGTTTATTACGGCTACGGCGATCGGGATATTTACGCTGGGCCTCGGAGCCTGGGTTCCCGGAATCATCTTCTCGTTCATCTATAACAAGATGTACATCAAGGAACTGCTGGAGAAAGGATACCGACCTCTGGACGCGCACGCGCAAAGCGTTCTGCACCAAGGCGGCATCGTTGCCGCTCCGGCGTCCATGTAGTCCGTATTCGGCAATTAAGGCAGCCTAAACAATCCATGAAGACAACAAATGGCGGTGAACGGGTAGCAACATAACCCATTCACCGCCATTGCTGCGTTTATGAGGGGATGTCCTTAAATCTGCAGCGTGGAAATTAGCCCCTTGAGCTTGTCCGCCGACTTGTGCAAGAGTTCCCGCTCCTGCTCCGTTATCGTAATGTCCATCACTTGTCTGACGCCGCTGCGGTCGACGATACAAGGTACGCCCAGGTAGACGTCGGATACGCCGTGATAGTCGCTCAGCAAGGTCGAGACGTTAAGTACGGCGCCCTCGTCGCTCAGGATCGCAGTACAGATCCGATCAAGCGCCAGCGCGATGGCATAATAGGTCGCGCCTTTGGCTTCGATGATCTGGTAGGCGGCATCGCGAGTATTGACGAATACGTCTTCGCGGTCCTCCTCGGACAATGTCAGCTTCGATCCGGCTATGTTGGCCAAGCTCCATAGCGGCAGCTCGGAGTCGCCATGCTCGCCGACGATATGCGCATGCACGCTGCGAGGATCGATATCCAGCTTCTGGCCGATCAGGTATCGGAAACGCGCGCTGTCGAGAAGCGTGCCGGAGCCGATGACGCGCTGTATCGGCAGCCCTGCTTTCTTATACGCCATGTAGCTCATAATATCGACAGGGTTGGAAGCGATCAACAGGATGGCGTCTCCATTATACGGAAGCACTTGCTCGATAATGCTGTCGAAGATGGCGACGTTGCGTTTTAGCAGCTCGGTGCGAGGCTCGCCTGGCTTCTGTGCGGCGCCTGCCGTAATGATGATGATGTCGGCGCCTGCACAGTCCTCATAAGTGCCGGCCCAGACGGAGGCTTGACCGAGGAACGGCATGCCGTGATTCATGTCGAGCGCGTCTCCGGCGGCCTTGTTATGGTTGGCGTCGATGAGCACCAGTTCGTCCACGCGGTTGCGAAGCAGAAGCGTATATGCCGTTGTCGAGCCGACGGCTCCGGTGCCGATAATAACGATTTTGGATTTTTTCATGGAATGAATTCGCTCCTTGTATTGGGATTTACGGCAATCGCCGTACGATACTGCGTTTAATCCTCGTAGAACGGCTTGTTGACGTAATGGTACATCCATCCCATAAGGATGCCTCCGCCGATCAGATTGCCCAGCGTGACGGGGATGATGTTGTGGAAGCCTCCCGAATAAGAGAAGTTTCCGGGATCCAACACGAATGCGATGGCGAAGGTGCATAGGTTGGCAATGCTGTGCTCGTAGCCCGAGATAAAGAAGCAGAAGACGAACAGCATCATGGCGAACATCTTGGCTCCGTCGCTCTTCATCGACATGGGGACGAAAAATGCAAGACAGACCAGCCAATTACAAAGAATGGCCCGGAAGAACAGCTCCGAAGTCGGCGCGGTCATCTTTTTGTGCACAACCTCGAGCAAGAAAGCATGAACGTCGGGGCTTGAGAACAAGCCGGTCGTCCAGATCAGCAAGGCGAACGCGGCGGCGCCCAGGATGTTGCCTAAGTAACTAAGTACCCACAACCTGACGGTATCCAACCACCTCATGCGCTTGCGCAAAGCAGCGTAGGTATAGTAGAAAGTATTACCCGTAAACAGGTCGCCTCCGCCGTAACTGATCAGGATGATGGCTGCGCCAAACGTGATTGCGGCCATGGGATAGGTCAGCGGCGAATTTTCCAAATAGAAGAAGCTGCCCGTCTTGAAGGCGACGATAACGCCGAACCCGATAAACATACTGGCCAGCATGGAGCGGGACAGATAACGCCAGACGCTATTTTTGTATATGCGCAGCTTCTTTAGGGCGAGCTGCTCGACCTTGCTTAACGCTTCTACTTCCATGAGTACCACCTCTTGATGCATAATGGGCTGGTTGTGGCCACAGGCGATGGAACATCCTGCTAAAACCATAATAGCTTGCCGCACGATGGCGGGGAGTGATCTTTGTCACAGATGTGGCGTACAGATGAAAAAAAAGAGAAGCAGACGAATGGAGCATCTGCTTCTTCTAGGTGATGCCTTACTTTAGATTCTCTCGATAACCTTATCGACGAGTCCGTATGCTTGCGCTTCGGCAGCGCTCATGAAGTAGTCGCGGTCGGTATCCTGTTCGATGCGGCTAAGCGGCTGGCCGGAACGATCCGCCAGAATGTTGTTAAGCTTGTCGCGCATCTTTAGAATGCGGCGGGCGCGGATCTCGATATCGCTCGCTTGGCCTTCTGCTCCACCCAGCGGCTGGTGGATCATGACTTCGCTGTTCGGCAGCGCGTAACGTTTGCCCTTGGCGCCGGCAGTCAACAGGAAGGCACCCATGGAAGCGGCCATGCCGACGCAGATCGTGGACACGTCCGGCTTAATATATTGCATCGTATCGTAAATGGCCATGCCAGCTGTAATGGAGCCGCCAGGGCTGTTAATGTAAAGGGAAATGTCCTTCTCCGGATCTTCCGCGGCAAGGAACAGCATTTGCGCGATGATGGAGTTGGCGACTACGTCATTCACGCCGGAGCCAAGGAAGATAATGCGGTCCTTCAGCAGGCGGGAGTAGATGTCGTACGAGCGTTCCCCTCTGTTGCTTTGCTCAATTACCATAGGCACAAAATTCATTCTTAACCAATCCTCCTTAAGTGTTTGCGCAGCAAACGCATCTTCGTAAGCATAAACTCATCATGAAACGATAAGTAGAAATTTCGTATTCCTATCATAACGGATTGTTTTCAAAAAGTCAAAGAAGGTCAAATGAAAAAATGCTTCGCCCTAACGGCCGATTGATCTAATCATGCAGGTCAAAAAAGTCCAAAAGAAATCGCAAGATTTGTGCTATCCGATACGTCCTTCGCGGCCTATAGTAGAAGTATTGGTGTTAGCGCTTTCAGATTTGAATCGACGGGCGCAGCCGTTCATCCTTGGGATAATGGGGGACTGGAAAAGATGATTGCGAGATTCGCGGTAGAATGGAAGATAGCGCCGATCGAGGGGGCTGTTACGGCGACCGTCGGCACGGTCGTTACGGCAATCGTACGGGGGAGCGGCAAGTCCGATGAGGCTATCTTCTCCACGGACGGCGGCCCAGCGCGGCTGGAAGTAACCATTGAAACGGAAGAAGAGACCGGCTCGCAGGGGATTCTGGTGAAGATCGATACGCCCGAGCATCCGTTCAGTTTTTTCCTGAGGGACGTCAACAAGGCTTATCCGATCTACATCCCCGCTTACGGAGTCGCCGTTACGCAAGCCGAAGACGATCGGACATACGGGCAAATCGAACGCGACGTCAAGGCGTTGAACCTGGTTACCGAACTGCAAAGGATCGAGGACGAACCGGAAGAAACCTACGAGAACGCCGCCGAACATACCCGGGAGCTCGCTTCGCAGACCTGGCTCGGGTTGTCGCGCGATATGCGGATTTTCGGCGTCGGGTTTCGCGGAGTCGGCGGAGAGGAGAGGCTGTGGGATTGGGTGCAGCCGAGATTTCACGGTTTCGAAGCGAAGCTGCCGGAGAACGAGGACAAGCCCGTCTGCTATCGGTATATGCTTGGCCGGGGCGTCGGCTGCGTGGACGGCGTCTCCCGCAGGCTCGAGGACGGATCGCTCCCCATTCTGCACGCCACGATCGCGGATAACGACGTGGTCTACGACACGGTATCCTTCGCTTCTTACGAAAGCAGCCCTTTGAAGGTCGATACGTTAAGGGGCACCCACTTTTTGGCCGCCGACGGCTTTGGCCACTTTCATATGCTGACGGAAGAGCAGGCGGCGATGCGGGAACGGCTCCTTCCGGAGGAGATGAACCAGGAAGAGGAGACGGTGCTTTACTTCCGGGCGATGGCTACGAATAAAGCCCGAGTGCCCAGATACGCCTGGTTCAAGAACGTCGTTCCCAACGCTTTCGTCTTAAACGACGACAAGCAATACGAGTTCGACGGATGCAACGGGTTTGTCCGCTACTCGGAGAATCGGGTTTGCTGCGTATCCAAGCTGGGCGGACAACCGCTTGGAACGGAAGAGACGGCCGTTCTCCTGGCTCCGGGAGAGTCGATCGCTTTCGAATTCTACTTGCCCCACCGCCCGATCTCCGAGGAACGCGCCGAAAGGTTGCGGCGGCAATCTTTCGAAGAGAGATGGACGGAGTGCCGCGCTTTCTGGCGGGAGAAGCTTTCCCGAGCGGCGACAGTAAAGCTTCCCGAGCAGCGGATCGAAGAGATGGTCAAGGCCGGCTTGCTCCATCTCGATCTTGTCTCTTACGGCCTGGAGCCCGGCGGGACGATCGTTCCGACGATCGGCGTGTATACGGCGATCGGCTCGGAGAGCTCGCCGATTATCCAATTCATGGAGTCCATGGGTTGGAACGACGTTGCGGAGAGGGCGCTGCGGTTTTTCTTGGATAAGCAGCACGAGGATGGCCTGATTCAAAACTACGGCGGATATATGCTGGAAACGGGAGCCTCGTTATGGAGCCTCGGAGAGCACTACCGTTATACCCGGGACGAAGCTTGGCTTCTGGAGATCAAGGACCGTCTGCTAAAGGCGTTCGATTATTTGGCGAGGTGGAGAGAACGCAATAAAACGGAGGCGCTTCGGGGCAAAGGATACGGCATGCTGGAAGGGAAGACGGCGGATCCGGAGGACCCGTTCCGTTCCTTCATGTTAAACGGGTATGCGTATATGGGGATGAGCCGGCTGTCGGAGATGCTCGCGAACGCCGATCCCGACCGTTCCGCGCGAATCGAAGAAGAGGCGCAGGCCATGAAAGAGGATATCCGGCAAGCTTTGTTCGTCGCGATGGCGAACTCCCCGGTCGTCCCTCTGGCCGACGGTAGCTGGGTGCCGACCGTTCCTCCTTGGGTAGAGCACAGAGGACCGCTTTCCGTTAACGGGGAAGGCGGCAAATGGCTGACGCACGGTTCGGTCGCCACTCGGGATTCCCTTCTCGGCCCGCTATATCTCGTCTTTCAAGAGGTTGTTCGTCCGGACGAAGCCGCGGCGGAATTCATGTTGCATTACCATCAGGAATTGATGTGTACGCGCAACGTCGCTTTAAGCCAGCCCTACTACAGCATTCATCCGTGGGTGCATCTGAAACGCGGCGAGGTTAAAGCGTTCCTGAAAGCCTACTATAACGGCTTCTCCGGATTGGCCGACCGGGAGACGTATACGTTCTGGGAGCACTTCTGGCACGCCAGCCCGCATAAGACGCACGAGGAAGGCTGGTTCCTCATGCAGACCCGTTGGATGCTTTACATGGAAGACGGGGAGGATCGGTTGAACTTGTTGCCGGGAATTCCGAGCAAATGGCTGGAGAACGGCAATATCATCGAGTTGGACGGAATCGCGACTTATTTCGGAGCCGTCACGCTGAGCGTCGAATCGAATTTGGAGCAACATGAGATCGTGGCGAAAGTCGTCTGCCGGTCGGACCGAAAACCGAACACCGTGAGCATCCGGCTCCCGCATCCGGAAGGCGCGATTCCCTCTCGGACCTTCGGCGGAACCTACTGCCCTACCGGGCAAACCGTCTTGATCGAACGATTCGACGGAAATGCCGAAATCGTGCTGCGATTCGATTAACGATGGCAAAAACGATGATATAATGACAGAAAAGGGACGCTGCTTACGTCTCTCTGAGCATGCAAGAAGAGATGGACGTTTGTTTTCCGGGAGGTCATCGTATAAAAGCGAATAGCGTCGACACGATCAAAAAGAGGATTAAACTCCTCTTTTTTGGCTTACGCAATAAATTCATCCTGTTTAACACGATAATCGGCATCGTGTTTATTACCGTTTTAAGCGCTCTATTATCGCATTTTATGGAAAAGTACGCGAAGGAAAACATCAATCAGTACGTTACGAGCCTGAACGCGCAGATCAGCAACAGCATCGACCGCTACGTCGACGATATGCAGAAAGTGCTGATGATTCTCTCCGAGGACGCGAACCTCCCCGTGATCGCGGACAAGAAATTCGTCGGAACCTTCGAGGGGTATACGGCTTACAATCGTTTTTACGATAACATCCGATCGCTGATTTTTTTCAAAGGCTACAAATCGTTATCGGTCATCCTCTTCGACAGGCAGGAAATTCTGACGACGGATTTAAACGACGGCGAGGATTTCAAGTATATTCGCAATGCCCTGAATACGAACATGTACCGCGAGATCACCGATTCCGAGCAATCGATGGTGCTGCTGCCGGGATTCTCCCTCTTGCCGGGCAAGGACAACAATACGTTATTTTCCCAGGCAATCAAGTTATGGGACAACCTGCCCGGGGAAAAAGACTTCATGGTGCTGAGCGCCGACAAAGACCTGTTCTCGCAATTCCTTAACGGGGTCAACAACCAGGCGTTCGACGATATTTTAATTACGACGGAGGACGGGAAGGTCATTTTCAGCCTGAATTCCGAAGTCTCGGCTTACGACGAATTCAGCAACAAGGACATCGGCCGGTTAGCCGAATTCGACACGCTTCGTCTCCATGGGTCAAGCTATTACGCCAACGTTAAAAATTCCGCGACGACGGGCTGGTACGTCGTTTCTTTGATTAACCAAAACAAGATCGACAAACAAATCAACGATTCGAAAATCATCATCATGCTGACGGGAATCATCGTGATGGCCATCCTGATTCTCGCCGTTCATCTATTCGTGACGAGGAGCACGCGGGATCTCAAAAGGTTGTCCAAGACGATGAAAAACATAGAGAAATCGAACTACCAGATCCGAAGCGACATTAACCGGAACGACGAGATCGGCGATCTAAGCCGAAGCTTTAATGCGATGATCAAGAACGTGCTCGAGAACCAAGTGTTGCGCAACGAGGCCGAGATCAAAAGTTTGCAGGACCAGATCAACCCGCATTTCCTGTACAACACGCTCGACGCGATCAGCTCGCTGGCCATTAAACGGGATTACGTGCGAATCAACGGAATGGTGGAAAAGCTGGCCGATTTTTACCGCTACAATATGAACATCGCCAGCAATAACGTTGTGGAAATCGGAACCGAAATCCAACACGTCAAAAACTATCTTGAAATTATCCAAATTCGTTACGGCAGCCGTTTAAGCGTGATCTATGAGATCGACGAAGGAATGTCGGGCTACCGCACGATTCGGTTCACGCTTCAACCCGTCGTGGAGAACGCGATCAAACATGCGTTTAACGAAATGTCCATGGCCTGCGTCATCGAGATCAAAGCCTTCGAAACGGAGGATACGATCGTTCTGGAAGTGACGGACAACGGAATCGGAATCGAGGAGTCCAAGCTTCGCAAGATCATGCAGGATATCGATGGAGAAGCCTTTTTGTCTCATTCCGAGACTCGCGGGGGCGTGGGACTGAAAAACGTGAACATGCGTTTTAAGTTGTTATTCGGCGGCGATTACGGAATCTCGATCGAAAGCGCCAAGGGGAGCGGGACAAAGGTCGTCATTACCGGTCGCAAAATGAAATGAGGTGCATCCAGATGAAGGTCATGGTTGTAGACGATGAAGAATTGAGCAAGGACAAAATCGTTTATTTTTTGCACGGCAGCTCCGTTTCGTTCGAAAGCGTTTTAACGGCGGGCAACGGCAGGGAAGCGTTGGATTTGATCAAAGGCGGCGTAATCCCGGACCTGATCCTGACCGATATCCGGATGCCTGTCATGAACGGGTTGGAATTGATCGAGGCCGTAAAGGCAGAATATCCGGACATCCGGTTTATCGTGACCAGCGGGTATGCCGATTTCGACTACGCCGTCAAAGCGATGAAGCACGGGGTGACGGATTACGTGCTCAAGCCGGTCAAGGCCCAAGACCTCATTTCCGTGGTGGAGGCGATGCGGGACGCGATCGCGGCAGCCGGTCAGGCGAAGGAAGAGAGCATTCGGATCGAAACGGTTAGCCGGGAAAATCGCCGCATGGCGATGGAAAAGGAAATCTATCATCTGTTGACCGACAGACGGGACGATGAGATCGAGAAGAAGGATGCGGAACGGGAAAACGCCATTCTCAGACACGGTTCCTGTCTCATTGCCTCGGTTAAGCTCCATGCCGGAGAACGACCGGTCGATGGCGAAGTTTACCGGGAATTGCGCAATCGATTCGACGATGAAACGGGATACGGCTGGATGATGGAAAATTACTTCGGCAAGGATTCGTTCATTCTGATATTCGGCGGCGAGGACGAAAATCAGCTAGCCGACGTTGCGTCCAAGGAAGCGCATCGGCTTCGCGCATCGCTCGGCGACCGGCACGGCTTGGCGGTTACGATAGGCATAAGCCGACCTTGCGGCGATCCGAGGACGGCTTACCGGCAAGCCGCCATGGCGCTGAAAAACAGATTTTGTTTCGGAACGGATCGCATCTTCCCGTATGCCGCGAACGAGGCTCGCAGCAATAGCGCTTCGCAATCGCTCGCGCTTAAATTCAAGCTGGCCGAACAAAGCCTGGAAAACAAAAGTCTTGCGAAAACGATCGACCTTCTCCGCCATACCGCGGAGGATGTATTCGTACGTTCGCTAGCCGAATGCCGGGAAGAGATTTCGATCGACTACCTGTTTAACGAGTACGTTAATCTGGTCATCCGGTTCTGTTTGAAAAACGGCTACGATTTCGTCGATCGGATCGATCCGGACGTTCTATCGGGGAGAGCCCTGGACGAACTCGAGGATCGCGGCGCGATCGTGAAGTCGATCGAGACGATGATCGAGAGAGTGTTTCGTTCCGCTCCGGGATCGGAAGGAGGCACCCTTCGGAATGCCGCTCTCCATTCGTCGGTCATCGATCAAATCATCGGTTACGTGTCCAGAAATATCGAGGAAGAGATCACCCTGCAGACGGTATCCGATAAATTCTCCATCAATCCTTCGTATCTTTCGCGCGTCTTTAAAGCCGCCACGAGTCAGAGCTTCGTCAAATACGTGACCGGGCTCAAGATCGACAAGGCGAAAGAGCTGCTCGGGAACGGGGCGCTGGAAATCGCGGAAATTGCCCACGGACTCGGATTTTCCGACCAACAGTATTTCAATCGGGTGTTCAAAAAAACAACGGGAACGACGCCGAGCGAATGGCGGAACAAGAGTAAAAAAAGTCCAAAAAACGCGTAAGATTCGTGCAAGATAAGCGGTTGTCCGATGCGTTAAAGTAGAAGTATAAGCAAGGCGCAAACGGCGAGGAGTCGAGTCCGTCACAAGCATCGCTTTAGAAGAGCCAAGGCGATGCGAGGAACGGCGGATTCTTCTCAGCTCATTAAGAAAGCGCTTACATTTCGGTGGAACTATTCTTTAAGTAAGCAGGTGAAAGGTATGAACAAGCTTTATCGTCAAAAATGGTTGATCGCGTTCGCGTTGCCCGGATTTCTGTTTTTTCTCGTGTTTTCCTATTTTCCGATGTACGGCATCGTCATTTCGTTCCAGGACTTCGACGTCTTCAAAGGCGTATTTCGAAGCGACTTCGTCGGATTCGATAATTTCAAAACGTTATTCGATATGCCCGATTTTAATAACGCGCTTCGGAACACGATCCTGATCAGCGCTTTGAAATTAATCCTGCTCTTCCCGGCGACGGTCGTTTTTGCCCTCCTGATCAATGAAATTAGCACGGGATGGTTCCGGAAATTCGTTCAGACGACCTCCTATTTGCCGTATTTCGTCTCTTGGGTCATCGCGGCGGGAATCTGGTACAAACTCTTGTCCATAGACGGCGGAGTGGTGAACGACCTGCTCGTCTCCCTTGGGATCCTGAAAGAGCCGTTTCATTTCATGGCCGATAAAGACGCTTTCTATCCGATCATTCTATTTACCGAAGCGTGGAAAAACATGGGGTTTAGCGCGATTATCTTTATCGCGTCCCTGTCCGCGATCGACGTCCAGCAGTACGAGGCGGCCAAGATGGACGGAGCCAATCGGTTCAGGCAAATCTGGCACATCTCCCTTCCCGGCATCAAAAACACGATCGTGCTCATGTTCATTCTCAATGCTTCGAACCTGTTAAGGGCGGGTCAGGATCAAATGTGGACGATGTCGAACGTAACCGTTCAGCAGCAGGCCGAAATTCTGGACACTCTCGTTCTCCGCTACTTGAAGGATATGGGCTTAATGGGGTATTCGATCGGGACGGCCATGGGCATCTTCCAAGCTTTTATCGGATTGGCCTTGTTCATCGTCTGCAATTATTTGGCGAAAGCCGCCAAAAGCGATTCCATCATATGATTACGGAGGCAAGGCTATGAACAAACGAAAACCAGACCTGTTCGCCGTGATCAACGGCCTGGTCATGCTGCTCTTCACGCTGGCCTGCATCTATCCGTTCTACTACGTCTTGATCGTTTCCCTTAACGATCCGCTGGACGCGCAGCGCGGAGGCCTCTATCTGTGGGTGAGATCTTTTTCCTTCGAAAATTATAAAGCGATTTTCCAAACGTCGGAGCTGTTGAACGCCTACCAAATTACGTTGTTCCGGGTCATCGTCGGGTCCGTCCTGCATTTGCTCCTTACCGCGATGTTCGCTTTTGCCCTAACGAAGAAGCACTTCGTATTCCGCAAATTCCTGACTTGGTGGATGTTGATTCCGATGTATTTCTCCGGCGGTCTTATCCCGACTTACGTCGTTATGGATATGCTGGGTTTGGTCAACAACGTTATGGTTTACGTGTTGCCCCATTTGCTCGCGACCTTTCATATTTTGATTTTGCGAACCTTTTTGAACGAACTTCCGGCCGCATTGGAAGAATCCGCGGTTATCGACGGAGCGAGCGATTTTTCCCTTTTCTGGCGAATCGTCGTTCCGCTGAGCACGCCGGTGCTGGCGACGGTTGCGCTGTTTATCGGGGTATTCCACTGGAACGATTGGTTTTCCGGATTTACCTATATGACCAGCGAAGATCTCTGGACCGCTCAGAACGTGCTGCTGAAAATCATTCAGACCAACGAAGCGTCCAACATCGCGTCTATTTCCAAGATGGATGCGGGCTTCAAAGCGACCGTGACGGCAGAGTCGGTCAAAATGGCCATGCTGGTCATCACGACGGTTCCGGTTATCGTCGTCTATCCTTTTCTTCAGAAGTACTTCGTCAAAGGCATGATGCTAGGATCGGTCAAAGGTTAATCGGATAGGCGGTATGAGTACCTCACGGTATTTATATATAATGAAATCAAAAGGGAGAGGTTAGCATGACGATGAAAAAGAAAATGTTGGTTTCGCTGGCTATGCTGGCGTTCGCGACTTCAAGCGTTCTGGCCGGCTGCGCCAAAACGAACGATGCGCCCAAAGCGTCCAGCCCCGCGGCGTCTTCGTCCGGACAGGAGGCGACCGCTTCGGCCGAGCCCCCGGAGGAGGCCCTTCCGTCGGAGCTTACCGTGTCCATGTTCAACTGGGGATGGCCGACCGTCGAAGAATCGAAGGACAGAATCGGACCCGTGCTCGAGAAAGAACTGGGCTTCAACGTGAAGCTAAACGTATTCAAAGTAGGAAGCTCCGACGAAGCGGATAAGAAGCTTCAATTGTGGGCGGCCACGAAAGCGGCGGACATGCCGGACATCTTAATGACGACAAGCTCCACGCTGGCGGCGCAAACGATCGATGCGTTGGGACGAAACGACATTCTATTGGATTGGAACGAGATCCTGGACCGGATGCCGACGTATAAAGCCCAAGTCAGCCAACTGCTGCCGTTAAACAAAGACGTGGAGACCGGGAAGCTGTTCCGCGTGCCCCAGGGGTATGAATCGCCCAAGGGGACCAAGCCGGCTACCGCGCCGCTCATTCGGAAAGATTGGCTCGATGAGCTTGGCCTGCCCGTACCTAAGACAACGGACGAATTGCGGGATACGTTGATCGCGTTCAGGGATAACATCAAGCTGCCCGACGGGCAGAAGGTCATTCCTTCGATCGATTTCGGAGAGATGTTCTGGAACAATAAGTACATGTTCGATAATCCGGAATACTCGTATGCGGGCTCAGGCAACATTACGGTTGGCCTAAACGATTGGTTTACGGATAAAACAGACGGTAAAGTCAAACGGCATGACATGGTTTTCTCGGATAATTTGTTCGAATTTGTGGCCTATTACAACTCGCTTTTTAAAGAGGGCTTGATCGACAAGGAAAGCTTGACGATGAAGTACGGACAATATATCGAGAAGGCGTCCAGCGGCCGTGTGGGATTGTTCGGAACATGGGGCACGCACGTCATGACGGTCAACGATAGTTTGGCGAGCGTGGATCCAGACGGTTTGTTCGTCGGAACGACCGTGTTCAGCAGTAAGACGAACCCATCGCTAGACCCGACGTTTATTAAGAAAGCCTTGTTGGGAGTCAACTCGTACTGGATTATTAAAAAGAGCATCAGCGATGAAGATCTGAATGCGTTTATCAAGTTTATGGAATACACGATGGGAGAAGAGGGTTGGAAGTTGACCACCTTCGGAGAAGAAGGAAAGGATTGGGAGTACGATGCGAACAATAAAATCGTAGATACCCAGGCCAGCATCGAAAAATTCAACGGAAGCCTCGTCGCTAAAATTCCGGAAGGGATCTACTATTACAGCCCTTCTCCCAACTTTGATCTTCAGGTGAAATACTATGCTCCGACCGCGTACGACGAAAGGCCGGACGTCGTAGAAACGTTAAAAAATATGGGTTATGTCGAAGGCGAGCCGGTCTATAGCTATATAACCGATAAAGCCCCGTACGTCCTCCCGGGACCGATCGAACTGAAGAAGGGCGCAGGTTACGCGACCCGTTGGAAAGACATGGTCGTGTCCGGCGTGCTTGCGAAATCCGAGGATGAAATCCGGGACATTATCGCGAAGTGGCAAGAAACGGAAGTGAAACTGGGGTACGAAGAGATTTCGGAGGAAAGAACGAACAATTTGAAAACGGTTCCGGATTTGGAATAAGTTTATGATTCAGATGCGGGGTTTCTCCAAGCGCAGAACTCCGCATCTCTTTCCGCAATAAATGAAAGCGCTATTATAACATGGAGGAGGAATTATTAATGAGAAAAGCCGTATCTTTTAGCGTTAGGAAGAGGATTTCTATTTGGTGCGCGGCGTTGGCCGTTTGCGTACTCGCGACGGGAATCGGCGGGCCTCTCGCCCATGCGGTTGCGCCCAATGTCGATCCGTTTCCCATAGGCATATTCTGGTCTCCGGATGCCGCGAACACCACGAGCGCGAAATATCAAGAGATCAAGGATATGAACGCGACTTACGTGCTTCTGTCTAACGGAATTTACGGTTATGAACTGACCGACGCGGCATTAACGCAGTGCGCGGCGGCAGGGCTGAAATGCGTCATCCAGGATAATCGATTAGGCTCGCATAAATTCTATGAGGAACAAACATTGGGCAACGACGGAAAGTTCGTATCGAACACTCAGTCGTTAGGGCAAACGTTTACGACTCCGGCGCATCCGGATACGGCTCTCGATACCGTTCAACTTCATATCGATAAAACGCAGTGGACGGCCGGAAAAACACTTACATTAAGTCTTTACGATTCTCCGGGCAAGACGAATCTAATCGGCAGCGCCTCCATTACGGGGCCCGTAGCCGATGATTATCCCATATTCGGTCTTTACAAATGGTTGAGCCCCAGTACTTCGTATTATATGGAGCTTACGAGCAACGACTCCGCTAACATCGGTCTGGTGGCCGGAAGTATAACGGACGTGTATAGCGGGGGTATGGCTTATCAGGGCGGCTCGCCGATCAGTACTTATGATTTCTGGTTCAAGCTGCATTACGGCCAGAAGATGTATAGCGGCGGGTCGGAGCCTTCGGCTGCGGAAATTCAGGAAATCGCCGATCATTACAAAACGAATTCGGCGCTTCTCGGATATAATCTCATGGACGAACCCTCGGCCGAAGCCATGACGGGACTGCAACGAACGGCAGAGCTCTTCAGGCAGGCAGATCCCAATCATTTGACGTACGTGAACTTGCTTCCTACCTATGCGGGCAACCTCGGTTTCGGCGGGCGGACGGGCGTATTCGCAAGTCCGGCCCAATCGGTAGGACAGTCTTTCAAGACCAATTCGAAGACGACCGAGATAACCACGATTCAATTGAATATCGACAAGAGCCAATGGGGGGCGAACGAACCCTTGACTCTGAAGCTGTGGAATTCTCCCGCCAAAACGGCGTTGATCGCGCAGCAGACGCTGTCGGGGGCGAGCACGGATTATCCGCTGTTTACTTTAAATGCATCCGTAAGCCCGCATACGTCCTATTACTGGGAGCTTACCCATGGAGGCGGCGGGGACAATTCGGTCGGTTGGGTCGTGAAGTCGGCGAGCGGAACGGAATGGGAGAAAGACGGCACGGCTTACGTGGCGGGGAGCTCCACGGATGGCGACTTCTGGTTTACGTTGAATCAAAACCTGACGGCCTTCTCCTACGAAGATTACGTTTACCGCTGGGCTAGCAAAGACCCCGATTTCATGATGTACGATCATTATCCGTTCAGCTTAAGCGGCGGGATCAGCGCCGACTATTATTCGAATATGGAAATCATCCGCAGGCAGTCCCTGGCGGCATCGATAGACTTCTGGACCTATATTCAATCGGTCGGCATCGCCGGGGCGCTTCGGGCGCCTACGGAAGGAGAAATGAGGTACCAAGTATACACGAGCCTAGCCTATGGGGCTAAGGGGATCAATTACTTCACCTACGAGACCCCGTCCGGACAAGGAGAATCTTTCCATGACGGCATTTTGTTGCCGGACGGGACCAAAAACGCTTCGTATACGCATGTCCAAAATATTAACGCGGAGGTATTGAAACTTGGGCCTAAGCTACTGTCGCTGACCTCTCAGGCCGTTTACCATACCGGAACGCTGCCTGCGGGCACGACCGCGCTGCCTTCGAGCTTTGTCCTTCAGCCGTCCAATCCTTCGGATCCGTTAGTAATCGGATACTCGACGGACGCCGACGGACGCCGATATGTCATGGTGACTAACCGGGATACGGTCAATTCGAGAACCGTGTCGTTCACGCTTTCTTCCAAACCGGGCACGGTCACGGAAATCTCCAAAACGACGGGAGGCGAAGTGGCCACGAATTACAATCCGGCCACGGGCGCAATGTCGTCTGCCTTTGCTCCGGGAGAAGGCAGATTGTACGTTTTGCCGATAGCTCCTTCGAACCTGGCCCTTCATGCCGTGGTCACGGTAAGCAGCGAATATTCGGGCTGGCCGAAGAGCAGGCTTACGGACGGAAACAGAATGACGAATTTTTCGACTCAGACGGGAATAACGAGCGACCATGCCGAATGGATCGAAATCGATATGGGGCTTCCGGTCGCCTTTAACAAGGTCGTTCTTGTCGGCCGTACCGAGCCTTACGGATACCCGAAAGACTTTAAGATTCAAGTGTGGGATGGAGTCAATTGGCAGGATCGGGTAATCCGGACCAACGAAGCTCAGCCTGTCTCGGGAGCGGCGCTTGCCTATACTTGGGGGTACGCCGATACGACGAATAAAATACGAATTTCCGCATCGGGGCTGCGCCCGGACAATAACGGGCATTATGTTCTTCAGCTGGGAGAGATCGAAGTTTATAACGAGCTATAACGGCAAAAACCGCCAGTACAACCCGATTCCGGGATGGACTGGCGGTTTTTATACGTATCGATCGCATTTGCAATCACCATCTTGATAAATTGGAAGAGAGACGTGTCGAAACTTCCGGTGCGGGCGCATTATTCGTTGCGCATCGCCTGCTTGCGGTATTCGCCGAGCGACAAGCCCATGGCTTGGCGGAAGACGCGGCTCAGCGACTTCCACTGCTCGTAGCCGACCAAGGGAGGCAGGTCCATGATAGCCACGCTGCCCTCGCGAAGATAGCGGCAGCAGGCGTCGATGCGCATGGCCTCCAGATGCCGGCGGAACGGACGGCCTGTCTCCGCGGCGAACAAGCGCGACAGCTGCCGCTCGCCGATGCCTGCCGCACGAGCGACGACGGCGGCCGTCAACGGCTCCGCGTAGTGCGCCCGCATATAGGCGAGCGCCTTGCGTACGGGTGCGCCGGCAGAAGGGCGGCTTCTCGCAAAGGTGGCAGCCTCGGCAGATGACGCCGCGACTTCGCCGTCCTCAAGAAGGTCGGCATGGCGGTAGACGGCGGCGAGCAGACTTAGTACGCCGCTCCATAGCGACAAGGGCTCTGCGGGGCCCATGTATTCGGCATGAAGGCGGGTGAAAAGGCCGCGAAGCTCGTCGGAGTCATCCCGGACACGCAGCCAGCTCCGTCTTTTGGCGTCATGGTCTTGGCCATGGTCATGATAGCTGTTCCCGGAAAGCCAATTCAGGAATTCCGCTATCCCGTCGTCGCCAAGAAAAGCGGACAGTCTGGACAGCGCAGCCTTACTGATCAGGCAGTTCAGCACCTCCAACCTCTCGCCATAAGAACTCCGCGAGGAACGGAGGCTGCTCGCCGAAGGGCGAAAAATATGGCTGATGCCTACAGGTATCGCGAACAGATCGCCTCGCTCCGCTTGCAGTGGGACGCCGTCCACGTAATGCGTACCTCTTCCCCCGGTGACGAGCACCAGCTCGACGAAGTCGTGATCGTGTTCGGACAGCCACAGGTTTTCTACGGCTTCCTGCACATAGATGTCGGGATGCCGACCAAAGAAATGATGCTCCATATAATGTTGAATGGTTCGTTGCGAAGTCATACGTCCAAGACCTCCAAAGCTTCATTCGTATGTCCGTTTGACGGCTAGTAATGTCTGAATAGGGGATAAAAATGCCTTTGTACCCATTCTACAATGGAAACTAAGCGATGTCATTCGTGGAATCGATGAGAGGGAGGACGCAACATGACTGGAGTGCTCAAAGAAGGGGCATGGAAGGCGAAGTGGATCTGGGGTGGCGAGGAGGAGAGTCCCCGTAACGAATGGAGGTGGTTCCGCCATTCCTTCGATTACCCTGCCGGGCTGTCCCCGGAGGCGGAAGCGACATTATGGATCACCGCGGATTCGCGGTACGAAATCTACGTAAACGGGAAGCGCATCGGACGAGGACCGGCGCGATATTACCCGTCTACTATTTTTTACGATGCTTATGAGGTAGGGCATTTGCTCCGCAAAGGGGAACGGAATACGATTGCCGTCCAGGTGATGCACTTCGGCATCAGCAACTTTTATTATTTGCGCGGCAGAGGCGGATTGTTGGCGGAGCTGTCCGTTTCTCATAAAGGCGGGGAGCCGCAGACGCTAGCCGCAACTGATGGAGAATGGCGTACGTCAAGGCACGGCGGCCATGGACGGGGCATCTCGCGCATGTCGTGTCAGCAAGCGTTCGCGGAGCGTATCGATGCCCGGCAATACGATGCGAACTGGAGCGGCAACGATTATGATGATCGCTCATGGGCGAGAGCCGACGTCATCGGGGAGGTCGGCATGGAGCCTTGGACGTCGCCGCAGCCTCGCGATATTCCCTTCCTGACGGAGGAGCCCGTCTTGCCTGTCAGCGTGTTGTCGCTGAACAGGGTGCAGCCTTACCGGTTGACGGCTTTCATCGATAATTATGCGCTAATGAAGCCGAGAGGGCAGGAGAATGCCAACGCGCTGTGTTATGCAGGAGCATTCGCCACGACGCTGCGCCTGCAGGAAGAAGCAGAGGTTCTTATCATGCTGAACGTCGGCGGCTTCGACATCGGCAATGAGGTCCGCGGCACTCTGCGAATAGGCAACGAAATCCTCGAGCCGGAGCTCGCTCCGCCGCTAAGACATTTCCGAACGACGCTGCCCGCGGGCGATCATCTCCTTCTGTACACGGCGTTTGGTCCGGATCACGGCAGCATGCAGCGTATCGGCATCGATTGCGACAAACCGATCGAGTGGCATCAGCCGCTTCCCGCCCGCGATGGTCTGATCGCGACGGGAGAACCTCTTAAGGATGAAACTGCATCGACATGGCGGGAGGAAACAGCATCACAGTTCGCATCCATTGGTTCGCTTGGAGCCTTCACGATCGTCGACTTCGAGGACCAGACGGAGTTGTTCTCCAAGTGGAAGGCGGCAAGTTCGGCCCTCTCGGAGGCTGTCGCGGAATGCGCTACATTGGAGGAGTTGGCCGGCCGCGGATTCCCCGCCCAGCCTATCCCTTATTTATACGCCAATGACGAGGACGCCTTCGCCCCTCAATTCGCGAAGCGGGTGTCGGAGCCTTATGCCGTGCCGCTATCTCTCGCTCAAGCCGCCGTATCTTCGGCGGATCCGGGAATCGTGCCGGTATTCGCCGATGGCGATACGGAGTTTACTCTGGACTTCGGCAAGGAATGGAGCGGATACCTGCAGTTCGAGCTGGAGGCGGAACCGGGCGTGACGATCGATTGGTACGGCGTGGAATATCGCAAAGGAGACTACGTTCAACACACCTACGGACTAGATAATACGCTGCGATATATAACTGGCGAAGGCTACCAGCGGTATAGCTCGCCTATCCGCCGAGGCTTCCGTTACTTGATCGTAACGGTCCGCGGCGCGACGAAGCCAGTGCGTATCCACGACGTCCGCGTGCTGCAAAGCAACTATCCGGCGCCGCAGATCGGCGCATTCCAGAGCTCGGATGCCAAACTCAACGAGATCTGGGAAATGGCCAGACATACGACCAAGCTGTGCATGGAGGACACGTTTGTCGACTGCCCTGCCTATGAGCAGACGTTCTGGGTAGGCGACAGCCGCAACGAAGCGCTGGTGGGTTATTATTTGTTCGGGGGTACTGAGCTTGCGGAGCGTTGTCTGCGGCTGGTGCCGGGATCCGCCTTCCAGACGCCGCTGTACGTGGATCAGGTTCCGAGCGGATGGACCAGCGTCATTCCGAACTGGACCTTCTTCTGGGCAGCTGCTTGCGTGGAATATGCGGAGCATACAGGCGACCGGAAGTTCGGCGCAGAGATGCTTCCGCACATCTTGTTCATGCTTCGCCATTACGCGGAGCGGCTGAACCGAGAGGGGCTGCTCGAGATCAAAGGATGGAACCTGCTCGACTGGGCTCCGATCGATCAGCCGAACGATGGTGTCGTCACGCATCAGAACTTGTTGTTCGAGCAAGTGCTCAGGCAAACAGCCGGTCTGGTTGCTTGGGCGGGAGGCGCGAAAGAGGACGGGCGCTGGTGCGAGGAGACAGCCGCGAAGCTGGCTGAAGCTATTAATGGCCATCTGTGGAGCGAGGAGCGCGGGGCTTATCTGGACTGCATCCATATGGACGGAAGGCGCTCCGATATATTCAGCATGCAGACGCAGGTGATGGCGTTGCTATCTGGCGTGGCCAAGGGAGAGCGCAAAGGGCGGCTGACCGGATATCTGTCGGAAACGCCGGACGGCTTCGTGGAGATCGGAAGCCCGTTCATGTCTTTCTTCTATTATGAAGCGCTTATGAAGGAAGAAGGCAACGTAACCCGCATGCTCGAAGATATGCGATACAACTATGGCTTCATGATCGACAATGGAGCAACGACATGCTGGGAGATGTACGGGCATACGACGATGAACCGGGCAAACGAAAACGATTTGACGCGCAGCCACTGCCATGCATGGTCGGCCGCCCCGGGTTACTTCCTGGGAGCTTACGTGCTGGGCGTACGCTCTGCCGCGCCAGGCTGGACAAAGGTCGTCATCGAACCTCAGACAGGGGATCTGGATTGGGCGCGCGGAGCCGTGCCGCTGCCGGATGGAGGCAAGGTGGAGGTGGCGTGGACGGCAAGCGAGGGCAGGATATTGACGCTCGAGATCGTGGCGCCGGACGGCGTCGAGCTTGACATCAGAGTGCCGGCAGCCTGCGAGGTATCGATAAGACGTATGAAGTCGTTGCAAAAATAAACGGAACCGGAAGCCCGGTCAGGCGATTTGTCTGACCGGGCTTCTTTTCGAATATAAGCAATAAGAGCCCATGGGTTCCAGCATATTTGTTCCCGTTAACACTTTGTACCAAACGGTATCTATCGCATACATATTGCCGAAGCAGACAGGGAGAGCGGGACTATACAGTGTTTATATTTCTCGCATTGACTAGAACGCAGTTATGGGGAAAATTACACTTCCTGTCCTGCCGCCCACAGCCCCGCGTTTAGAATAAAGCGGCGGTAAGCTTCGACATGGAAGGAGGAGAGTCTGTGCCCAGGCATGAGATAGACGACTCTCCCGAGACCGTATGAATGCGCCCATGCAGCGGGCCATCGCCGCCCCTCATGCTCATACTCGGCAAGGACGGTCGTAGTCATAAGCGGATTCATATCGAACCGGTAAGGCTCGTCATCGACGGTGAAGGAACTCAGCCCGCGCAGGATGGGGTGATCGCGATCGGCCAGCGAGACTGGCAGGGCAGTGAATGGCGGATGGTTCGTGAATCTGCCGCCCAGCATGGAAGCCAGTTCGTCGTTCCGCTGCAGGGAGATGCCGTTATGGATAGCGAGAAGTCCGCCTCCGTTCGCAACGTAGCTTAGCAGCGCGGCGACCTGCGAGGCGAGGAGCGGCTGCTCCTCCATGAATTCCGCATAGGAAATGAATAGCCGGTACTTTGCGAGCTCCGACGTCCCGAGTTTATCGTAACGATCGGTGCAGGCGACATCGATCCGCTCCTTGAATATGAGCTCCAATTCTTTATCGACGCCTTGAAAAGGATGGTATTTGGCATCCTCGTAATGTCCCAACGCAAGCGCTTTGATCGTGTTCATCTGTGCACATCCCCTCCTTAGAATGGCCCTGTACGGCAGGCGCAGGGCTGTCCATCCAATTGTAAGCGTTTTTCTTTGGCCGTTCAACGAATGTACGGAGGGGATAGGCGCCTTCTAAAGGATATAAAGAGGCTGTCGATTCATTGTGTGCGAAACTGGAAATGAAGCTGCAATCGATCATCGCCAACTTGTTAACGGAAGTGAGGGCCCTTATATGGATCTTTTGGCGTGATTTTAAAATCTACCGGAACTCTGCGACGTTATTCGTGAGAAATCCAGGCAAACCGTGGACTTTTGCCCATCATAAGGGCTGTCAGTTCCATTAGATTTGCAAAGTACAGCTTTTTGCTGAAATAACGCCTTTCATTTCCGTTATAGTTGCTCCCGTTCATTTCCTAACGGACACTTGTCCGAAATTTCACCCCTGCACAATGAATAGACAGCCTCATAAATGACGTTATTGTAACAAAAAAACCGTCCAGCAGAAGCTGAACGGCTTGTCTCTTAAGTTTAAGTGGCGCGCCCGCTAGGAATCGAACCTAGATCTCAGGCTCCGGAGGCCTACGTCATATCCATTGGACCACGGGCGCATGTCATTTGAAACGGTTTCCATCGTCCTTTGGGGGACGCGGCGCGTTTCAGTCGGAGAAATAAAGGTGAAGTATGAAAAACAGTAGCAAAAATGATTATATGACATTGGCGTATCGAAAGCAAGAGCAATACGAAAATTAAATTTGTGTAAGATGTGACGGCAATCGCTTTCATCCGACTTTTCATACTTGCAGACGGGAAATGAATTGGTTAAAATAGAGGTGGGACTTAAAATGAGTCAGTGGGACGTAATGTGTCCAACGGTTCATGGCGGTCTCTGGCAATAATTCGAATCAGATGGAGTGAAGGCTAGAGATGCGTCAGCTCATTGAAATGCAGCAGCAGCTTGTACCGGAACTTCTGGTTGCGATGAGGACACGGTATTCCATTCTGAATCACGTCATGCTTGCAGGCACGGTCGGCAGGCGGACGCTCGCGGGCGAGCTGTCAATGACGGAGCGCGTGCTGCGGGCGGAGACGGACTTCCTCAAGGAGCAAGGACTGCTGGAGATCGGGACGGCGGGGATGTCGATCAGCGAAGAAGGCAGAACGCTGCTGGAGCGGCTGGAGCCCCTGTACAACTCGATGTTCGGTCTGTCGGAGCTCGAGGAGCGAATCAAGTCGTATTTCGGATTATCGCAGGTGATCGTTGTTCCGGGCGATTCGGAAAACTCGATGCAAGCGAAGCGTGAACTTGGCAAGGCGGCGGGGCAGGTGCTTCGCGAAGCGCTTAAGCCAACGGATGTCGTCGCTGTCACGGGAGGTACGACAATCGCGCAGGTGGCAAACCAGCTTGCGACCTCGACGGCGCTGAAGTCGGTAAGGTTCGTTCCGGCAAGGGGCGGGCTTGGCGAGAGCCACGATTATCAGGCCAACACGATCGCTTCCACGATGGCCAAACGGACGGGCGGTCAATACAGACTGCTGCACGTGCCGGACCATCTGGGCGAAGAAGCTTTCGCTTCATTAATGCAGGAGCCCAACATCCAGGAGCTTGTCGAAGTGATCCGAAGCGCGAGAATCGTCGTTCACGGCATCGGCGACGCGATGGTGATGGCGAGGCGAAGGAAGCTGGAGCAGGCGATGGTCGACGAGATTGCGGAGGAAGGCGCGCTGGCGGAGGCTTTCGGTTATTATTTTGACCGTAGCGGAGCCGTCGTGCACAAAATGCAGACAATCGGGTTACGGCTCGACGATATTGTGAAGACTGAAGTTGTTATAGCCGTAGCGGGCGGCAAGGACAAGGGCGAAGCGATCGCGGCGGTCATGCGGTTCGGGCACAACGATGTGCTGGTGACGGACGAAGCGGCGGCGCTGGAGATTGCGGACTTGATCGGGCAGGAATGATAGCCGGCATTTAACGGCATACGGAGTCGGAGCGACATCTGCATGCAACTTAACTTACTTACAAGAGCAGGCATCATGACGCGAAGCGAAGGCGCTGGACCAGTCGGCGCGAAATGCGGAACGTCTTGAAATATATTTGCATTTAAAATGCTTAGGAGGCTAATACTCATGACAGTTAAAGTAGGTATTAACGGATTTGGACGTATTGGACGCTTGGCTTTCCGCCGTATTCAGAACGTGGAAGGTATCGAAGTTGTTGCGATCAACGACTTGACGGATGCGAAAATGCTGGCGCACCTTCTGAAATATGATACAACGCAAGGCCGCTTCGACGGCGACGTTGAAGTTCATGACGGCTTCTTTAAAGTGAACGGCAAAGAAGTTAAAGTTATCGCTAACCGCAACCCCGAAGAGCTTCCTTGGGGCGACCTGGGCGTAGACATCGTTCTGGAGTGCACGGGCTTCTTCACGACTAAAGAAGCTGCCGAAAAGCACCTTAAAGGCGGCGCTAAGCGAGTGGTTATCTCCGCTCCTGCTACTGGCGACATGAAAACGATCGTTTACAACGTTAACCATGATATCCTCGACGGCTCCGAAACGGTTATCTCCGGCGCATCTTGCACAACGAACTGCCTGGCTCCTATGGCCAAAACGCTGCAAGACAAATTCGGCATCGTACAAGGTCTGATGACGACGATCCACGCCTACACAGGCGACCAAAACACGCTGGACGCTCCGCATCCGAAAGGCGACTTCCGTCGTGCTCGCGCTGCGGCCGAAAACATCATCCCTAACACGACGGGCGCCGCGAAAGCAATCGGCCTGGTTATCCCTGAGCTGCAAGGCAAGCTTGACGGCGCGGCTCAACGCGTACCTACGCCTACTGGCTCCTTGACTGAGCTGGTTGTCGTTCTTAACGAGAAAGTAACGGCAGAGCAAGTTAACGCGGCTATGAAAGAAGCTTCCGACCCGCAAACTTTCGGTTACACGGAAGACGAAATCGTATCCTCCGACGTTATTGGCATCACTTACGGCTCCCTGTTCGACGCAACTCAAACGAAAGTTCTGACAGTAGGCGACCAACAGCTGGTAAAAACGGTAGCTTGGTACGACAACGAAATGTCCTATACGGCTCAATTGGTTCGCACGCTTGAGCACTTCGCCAAACTGTCCCAATAATATTGCCTGACAGCGTAATGCTAATAGAGCGGAAACTTGTTTCCGCTCTTTATCTATGAGAGGTTGTTCAAAAAGTCCGCTTCCCATCACGAAGTATGCCAAGAGGCATAGACGACATCGAATATTGAATGCAGGCGAACCTTCCGGTGCTCACGTAGCTTCCACTACGCTCCGCTCCTCAGTTTCTACCTGCCTCCAATCTTCTCGGTGCTGATAACCGAACTTTTTGAACACGCGCTATGAGTCTGCTATTCTATCTTCAATCTTAAAAATTCGAAGACGTGGAGGAACGTACCATGAACAAAAAAAGCATTCGCGACGTAGCAGAACTGGCAGGGAAACGCGTATTCGTGCGCGTGGACTTTAACGTGCCGCTCGAAGACGGCAAAATTACGGATGATAAACGGATCCGCGAAACGCTGCCGACGATCAACTTCTTGATCGAAAAAGGCGCGAAAGTCATTTTGGCGAGCCACCTTGGCCGTCCTAACGGACAAGTCGTAGAAGAGCTTCGCCATACGGCATCCGCCGCTCGTCTCTCCGAGCTGCTCGGCAAGCCCGTAACGAAAGCGAACGAAGCCATCGGCGAAGCGGTCGAAGCGCAAGTGGCGGCTTTGAACAACGGCGACGTTTTGCTGCTCGAGAACGTGCGTTTCTACCCGGGCGAAGAGAAAAACGATCCGGAGCTGGCGCAAGCATTCGCGAAGCTGGCGGACCTGTTCGTAAACGACGCGTTCGGCGCCGCTCACCGCGCGCATGCTTCCACGGAAGGCATCGCGCACATTTTGCCGGCCGTATCCGGTCTGCTGATGGAGCGCGAGCTTGAAGTATTGGGCAAAGCGCTTAACAACCCTGAGCGTCCGTTCACGGCTATCGTTGGCGGTTCCAAAGTAAAGGACAAAATCGCGGTCATCGACAAAATGCTCGAAATCGCCGACAACATCATTATCGGCGGCGGCTTGTCCTACACCTTCTTCAAAGCGCAAGGCCATGAAATCGGCAAGTCCCTCGTGGACAACAGCAAGCTGGACCTGGCGCTCGAATTCATCGAGAAAGCGAAGAAGCTGGGCAAAAACTTCTACATTCCTGTCGATATCGTCGTAACGGACGATTTCAGCGCAAACGCGAACACGCAAATCGTGGACGTAGACAGCATCCCTGCCGAGTGGGAAGGCATCGACATCGGGCCGAAAACTCGCGAGCTGTATGCGGACGTGATCAAAAATTCCAAGCTGGTCGTATGGAACGGACCGATGGGCGTATTCGAGATCGAACCGTTTGCACACGGTACAATCGCGGTTGCGCAAGCAACGGCCGAAACATCCGCTTACACGGTAATCGGCGGCGGCGACTCCGCTGCGGCAGCCGAGAAGTTCGGTTTGGCGGATCGTATGGACTTTATCTCCACGGGCGGCGGCGCTTCCCTGGAATTTATGGAAGGCAAGGTTCTTCCGGGCGTAGTGGCACTTAACGACAAATAGGGGGTATATGCGATGAGCAGAACACCGATTATTGCAGGCAACTGGAAAATGTTTAAAACCGTCTCCGAGGCGACGGCTTTCTTGGCAGAAGTGAAAGGCAAAGCGGAAGTAGCGGGCGTGGAAAGCGTCATCTGCGCTCCGTTTACGGCGCTTCCCGCGCTTGTTGAAGCGGCGAAAGGCACGACAATCGCAATCGGCGCGCAAAACGTCCACTTCGAAGACAACGGCGCTTTCACGGGCGAGATCAGCGGTCTTATGCTAAAGGATCTTGGCGTGAAATACGTTATTATCGGTCACTCCGAGCGCCGCGCTTACTTCGGCGAAACGGACGAAATCGTCAACAAAAAGACAACTGCGGCATTCAAACACGGCCTGACTCCGATCGTATGCGTAGGCGAGAAGCTCGAAGAGCGCGAAGCCGGCGCGACGAAAGAAGTTTGCAAAGTGCAAACGGAAGGCGCGTTCCAAGGCCTGTCCGCCGAGCAAGCGGCTGAAGTTGTCGTTGCTTACGAGCCGATCTGGGCGATCGGCACGGGCAAATCTTCCACTTCGGAAGATGCTCAGGACGTGATCGGCTACATCCGCGGCGTTATCGCGGGTCTGTACGACGAAGCGGTAGCGGCGAAGGTACGTATCCAGTACGGCGGCAGCGTGAAGCCGAACAACGTATCCGAATACCTGGGCCAAGCGGACATCGACGGCGCGTTGGTAGGAGGAGCAAGCCTGGAGCCTGCATCCTACATCGCGCTGATCGAGGGGGCCAAGTAAGATGGCCTCCCGCAAACCTGTAGCGCTAATAATTCTGGACGGCTTCGGACTTCGCGACGATGTGGTAGGCAACGCGGTCGCGCAAGCGAACAAGCCGAATTACGACCGGTACTGGTCGCAATATCCGCATACGACGCTTACGGCTTCCGGCGAGGCGGTAGGCCTGCCGGAAGGACAGATGGGCAACTCCGAGGTCGGCCATCTGAACATCGGCGCAGGCCGGATCGTGTACCAGGATTTGACCCGCATCAGCAAGTCGATCCGCGAAGGCGAGTTCTTCGACAACGAGACGCTGCTCGGCGCGGTTAGACACGCCAAATCCCGGGGCAAGAAGCTTCACCTGTACGGCTTGCTGTCCGACGGCGGCGTGCACAGCCATATCGCGCATCTGTTCGCTCTGCTGGAGCTGGCAAAGAAGGAAGAGCTGGAGGATGTCTACATCCATGCTTTCCTCGACGGCCGCGACGTATCGCCTGACAGCGCGAAAGGTTACGTGGAGCAACTGCTCGCCAAGATCGACGAGATCGGCGTAGGCCGCATCGCGACGGTGCAAGGCCGCTACTATGCCATGGACCGCGACAAACGCTGGGAGCGTACGGAGAAGTCCTATCGCGCGATGGTATACGGCGATGGACCGCAATATGCGGATCCATTGACGGCGGTCGTGGAATCGTACGAGAAATCCGTGTTCGACGAATTCGTGATGCCGACGGTTATTACGGGCGCTGACGGGAAGCCGGTCGGGCTTGTAGAATCCGAGGATTCCGTCGTGTTCTTCAACTTCCGTCCGGACCGCGCCATTCAGCTGTCGCAAGTATTCATGAATGAAGATTTCCAAGGCTTCGACCGCGGATTCAATCATCCGGTAGGCTTGCACTTCGTCTGCCTGACGCTCTTTAGCGAGACGGTTGGCGGCTACGTCGCTTACTCGCCGAAAAATCTCGACAACACGCTGGGCGAAGTGCTGGCGCAGAACGGCAAGACGCAGCTTCGCACGGCGGAGACGGAGAAGTACCCGCACGTCACGTTTTTCTTCAGCGGTGGCCGCGACAAGGAGCTTCCGGGCGAAACGCGCGTGCTGATCAACTCGCCGAAGGTTGCCACTTACGATCTGCAGCCGGAGATGAGCGCTTACGAGCTGGCGGCTTCCACGGTGCGCGAGATTGCGGCGGATAAGCACGACGCGATCATTCTGAACTTCGCGAACCCCGACATGGTTGGCCACTCCGGCATGCTGGAGCCGACGATCAAGGCGGTCGAAGCGACGGACGAGTGCCTGGGTCAGGTGGTGGAAGCGGTGCTCGCCAAAGGCGGCGTTTGCATCATTACGGCGGACCACGGCAATGCGGATATGGTATTCGACGAGAATGGCCGTCCGCATACGGCGCATACGACGAATCCGGTTCCGCTGATCGTGACCCGTCAAGGCGAGACGCTTCGGGAAGGCGGCATTTTGGCGGACATCGCTCCGACGATGCTGGATTTGCTGAGACTTAACAAACCGGAAGAGATGACCGGCTCGACTTTGCTGAACAAGTAATAGTAGAATGAGAAAAACATCTATCGAAGTCCTTCGAGGAAGAGCGACCGCGTTTAGATGAAGTTTTTATCGCCAAATAGAATATTGGTTTTCGATTTCTCGAAAACTTATAAATTCTATTGTGGTAAAGAAATGTGCTGCCCAATATGGTTAATCGAGAAGGAGTGTATTGAATATGTCTATTATCGTTGACGTATACGCACGCGAAGTGCTGGATTCCCGCGGGAATCCGACTGTAGAAGTTGAAGTAGCCCTGGAATCCGGCGGCAAAGGCCGCGCGATCGTGCCATCCGGCGCTTCCACTGGCGCTTACGAAGCCGTTGAGCTTCGCGATGGCGACAAATCCCGTTACCTCGGCAAAGGCGTAACGAAAGCCGTCGACAACGTAAACACGATTATTGCTCCTGAAATCATCGGCCTGGACGCGCTTGATCAAGTCGCGATCGACCGCAAGATGATCCAACTGGACGGAACGCCGAACAAAGCGAATCTGGGCGCTAACGCGATTCTGGCTGTTTCCATGGCTGTAGCCCGCGCTGCTGCCGATGCTCTGGACGTTCCTCTGTACACATACCTGGGCGGATTTAACGCTAAAACATTGCCGGTACCGATGATGAACATCATCAACGGCGGCGAGCATGCCGACAACAACATCGACGTGCAAGAGTTTATGGTTCTGCCGGTTGGCGCTTCCGACTTCAAAGAAGCTCTTCGTATCGGCGCGGAAATCTTCCACAACCTGAAAGCCGTTCTGCATGACAAAGGTCTTAACACGGCTGTAGGCGACGAAGGCGGCTTCGCTCCGAACCTGGGCTCCAACGAAGAAGCGATCACAACGATCATCTCCGCGATCGAGCGCGCAGGCTACAAGCCAGGCGTTGACGTATTCCTGGGCATGGACGTTGCTTCCACTGAATTCTTTAAGGACGGCAAATACGTACTGGCCGGCGAAGGCAAATCCTTCACGCCTGCCGAGTTCGTTGACCTCCTTGCATCGTGGGTTGAGAAATACCCGATCGTATCGATCGAAGACGGCTGCTCCGAAGACGACTGGGATGGCTGGAAGCTTCTTACCGAGAAGCTGGGCGGCAAAGTCCAACTCGTTGGCGACGATCTGTTCGTAACGAACACGGAGCGTCTGTCCTCCGGCATCGAGCAAGGCGTGGGCAACTCCATCCTTGTTAAAGTGAACCAAATCGGTACGCTGACTGAGACATTCGACGCGATCGAGATGGCTAAACGCGCTGGTTACACTGCGGTTATCTCCCACCGTTCCGGCGAAAGCGAAGACAGTACGATTGCAGACATCGCTGTTGCAACGAATGCCGGCCAGATCAAAACAGGCGCTCCTTCCCGTACGGACCGCGTAGCGAAGTACAACCAATTGCTTCGCATCGAGGACCAACTGGGCTCGACGGCGCAATACGGCGGCAAAGCGGCGTTCTACAACCTTAAAAGCTTCAAATAAGCAATTGGCTTACGCGGCAAGCGGTCTGTCCTGGTGAGGGGGCGGGTCGCTTGTTTTTTTGACCACATAAGAAAGTATAAGTTTTCGGTCTTCGAAAACGGCTTTCTTATTGGCGATAAAACTTACCTTTAAACGCGGTCGCTCATCGTCGAGAGGCCTCGATTGAGGTTTTCTTATTGTACGGGAAATAATGCGATATACCAGCTGTGGGCGAACGAGCAGCTGTAGACGTTAAAAACGCCGATGGAGCGGAAATTAACTCTGATTAGCATCCATGGGCGTTAATGTCCGTTAGAAGGACACCCTCGAACAACGGAGGGATCGAATCACCAGTCAAGGTAATGTTGTTCAGCGCGCCGCACGCCTCCCACCCCCACCCCCCGCCCCGCACAAGAAGAATGACAGCCGTTCAGCTGTGTTTGGATGGTAGGTGTTCCTGCCGCAACAAAAAAGCTATTCTTGCAAGTCTAGGATGACTTTGCAGGAATAGCTCTTCGGTTAATCGATTGTTGGCAAATGAAAATAAAACATTAAGAGATCAATTCAGCATGCACAAGCAGCTTGCGGACCATAACCGCAACTTCCGCTCTGGTCACGTAGTCTATTGGAGCAAGAACATTCGTACTTCTGCCGGTTACGATCCCGGCTTGCAGGCTGTCCGCAATGCCGCTTATGGCCCACGCCGATACCGCATTCGCATCTGCGAACGATTGAAGACGTTCCAAGGAAGCTGGTTCTGCAATTGGCCCCGCAAGTTTCATCGCCCTTGCAATGCTCGTCATCGCTTGCTCTCTCGTCACGCGCTCCGATGGGCGGAAGCTGCCGTCCTCATATCCAGTGATCAGGTTATAAGCATGAGCGGTGCTTACCGTGCCATAATACCAATTCGTTGCCGCCACATCCGCGAAGGAGGTTTCTCCGCCTTCCGGACTCAAGCCTAGCGCGCGCACGATAATGGCTGCGAATTCAGCGCGTGTCATGTCACGATCCGGTTGGAACAATCCGCCGCCGATTCCTTTGATGATCATTCGCGAACCCATATCGTTAACCGCATCTTTCGACCAATGCGATTCGACATCGGAATAAACAACGTTTTTTCGGATGACCGCATAAGTGCTGTTGGTCATGCTCATGATCCGTGCATAGTTTTTGCCGTCAATCGTCACGATCATCGTTGGCACATGCCGTACTGTTCCATTGGCCTCCAAGACGACTCCGGTGGTTGCAAGCGCGGGATTAAAACCGTCAGGTAGCGGGATTAATCTCTCCACGTAGGAGTCAAACGACGAAACAAGGATCGATTTATCGCCGTGAACGACTTTTACTTCAAAGCTAACCGGTGGACCTGCGAGAGAAAACTTATTTTCCTTCGCAGCGTTTTCAAGAGCGGCTTGTGCCCCCGTTTCCGGTTCTGAAATTTCAAGTTGAATCGTGATGTCCTTCGGTACGACGGATGTCCCAAAATGTTTTATCAAAGCCTGAAGATCGATCAGACTTGTATGGATCGAATAGATCGCTTTGCCGGATTGAAGACTCAAAACGGCTTGTTGCTGCGTCAAGCTTTCGAATAACTTTCCGTTTAACGCGCCGATCGAGGAATGGGATTCCCCTTTGATCGGGATCGTTAAGACGGAACCGGCTTCCGTACCGAGAAGTAATCGACTCAGCTTGTCTGCAGACAATTCGACAGTTGTAACGGAGCGGCCGTTAACGATTTTTGTGGTTGCGATTCCCGCGCTAACAGCTTGTCCGTTGATCAGGACATCCACGCCATTCGTTGGAAGGATTGGACCAACAGGAACGATGGGAGCCTGAGGATCACTGCTGATAATTTGCCACTTCGCATACAACGTTATATCCGCCGCAGCCATAGGGAACGTAGCACCGTCTGTATAGTTCGTTCCGCTGCCATCCTCTGCGGTGTTCCAGCCCGTGAAGGTGTGGCCCGCGCGCACCAGATTTCCTGTGTTTCCAAGTACGGTTATAGTCGAACCGTTCTCATAGGCACCATTGTCTACAGGAACTGTGCCATCCGTGCTTCCGTTTCCATCATAGGTCACCGTGTAGGTCGGGTTAGCGGTCCACTGCGCGTACAACGTCACATCCGCCGTAGCCATAGGGAATGTTGCGCCAGCCACATAGTTCGTTCCGCTGCCATCCGCAGCGGTGTTCCAGCCCGTGAAGGTGTGGCCCGCGCGCACCAGATTTCCTGTGTTTCCAAGTACGGTTATAGTCGAACCGTTCTCATAGGCACCATTGTCGACAGGAACTGTGCCATCCGTGCTTCCGTTTCCATCATAGGTCACCGTGTAGGTCGGGTTAGCGGTCCACTGCGCGTACAACGTCACATCCGCCGTAGCCATAGGGAATGTTGCGCCAGCCACATAGTTCGTTCCGCTGCCATCCGCAGCGGTGTTCCAGCCCGTGAAGGTGTGGCCCGCGCGCACCAGATTTCCTGAGTTCCCAAGTACGGTTACAGTCGAACCGGTCTCATAGGCTCCGCTGTCGACAGGCACCGCGCCACCCGTGCTGCCGTTGCCGTTATACGTCACCGTGTAGGTCGGGTTAGCGGTCCACTGCGCGTACAACGTCACATCCGCCGTAGCCATAGGGAATGTTGCGCCAGCCACATAGTTCGTTCCGCTGCCATCCGCAGCGGTGTTCCAGCCCGTGAAGGTGTGGCCCGCTCGTACCAGATTTCCAGTGTTTCCAAGTACGGTTACAGTCGAACCGGTCTCATAAGCCCCGCTATCGACTGGTAACGCGCCACCCGTGCTGCCGTTCCCGTTATATGTCACCGTGTAGGTCGGGTTAGCAGTCCACTGCGCGTACAACGTCACATCCGCCGCAGCCATAGGGAATGTTGCACCCGCCGCATAGTCAGTTCCGCTGCCATCCGCTGCAGTGTTCCAACCCGTGAACGTATACCCAGCTCGCACCAGATTTCCTGTGTTTCCAAGTATGGTAACCGTCGAGCCGGTCTCATAAGTACCGCTGTCGACAGGCACCTCGCCACCTGTGCTGCCATTGCTGTCATAAGCGACGACATAAGTATTTGGAGGTGACATGTTTTGCAAGTAAGGATACCCGCTGTTATTCTCCGGATCCATAGCCCACACCTGGTCGAAATCCCAGCCCGCACTGTCAAAGGTTTCTTGATTCTTCATCTCCGCTGTCGTTTTCGCGGTTCCGAGTAACGAATGGGATGCGGGGGGCGTTAGAAGCTCGGAATTGTAGAAGCTCTGCGTAATGGTACCGTTATGATTGATCCCGACCAGGCCGCCAGCCCCAGTAGCTCCAGTAGAATTAACATCTACTAAATTAATCTGCCCGATAGCGTAACTGTCTTCGATGAGCCCGTAAACATTGTTTTGATTAATATCAAAGGAATTATAACCCACGAGACCGCCAACCATATTGACTCCAGTAACGATTGCATTGGCATGGCTGGTGCGGATGGTGCCGTTATTCTGTCCGACAAGCCCCCCTACATGGGTGGTCTTGCTTGTAACGCTTCCCGTTACGAAGTTGTTGATGGCGGTTCCGTTATTGTAACCGATTAATCCGCCCGTCCGGCTTCCTGCTTGAATAGATACGTTCTGCAGCAAAACGTTCGAAACGGTTCCGGACAAGCCTGTATATCCAAATAACCCGGCATCATTCTCGTCTTGCCTGTACAGGGTCAGATTAGCGATTGAAAAACCGTTACCGTCGTATTGCCCAAGAAACGGCGCGAAAGAGTTGCCGATCGGCACCCAGCCCTTGGATCCATCGTCGTTAGCAAAGTGGGCCAAGTCAATATGGGCGGTTTGCTTGAAATGTATTCCCGCGCCGGTGTTGTAATACCTGACCTGATCCAGCAGATCGGCGTTCGCAATCAGATAGGGATCCGATGCCGTGCCGGAGCCTTCCATAGAAAGAAGATTGCCTGCGACATGGACGTTGTAGGTCTTGACCGATTGATCAGGCGCTGTCACTCGGATGGCTATCCGATTACCGGAGGCACTCAAATCTATTGCCCCGCTAGCTTCTCCGCTTAGAACAGGCTGCCCGTTGACCGTTATCTCCGCAGCCGGATTGTATGGGGCTGCTGTTACCGTCAAGCTGGTCGTTCCGTCAGGAACCACTGCTCTGTAGTCCGTCTTGCCGGGCATGAACGATGAAGGGCGTAGCTCGCCTTGCGATAATTGAAGCCCTATCAAGTCGGTATCGTCATCCGAATGGATTAAACTCGGCCCGGAGAAGAGGCGCCATGAGAAATCCGACAGCTGCTTGCCGCCCGTGTTCACTTTGAACGTCACGAGACCGGCATTTGTAAAGGAAGAATATCCGCTGACAGGATCTTGATCAGTCCTGCCATCCTTGGGATCGTTGTTATAAAAAAGGGCGCCTGATGCTTGAGCGAATACCTCGGTGCGGTCATGCACCGGGTTGTGATCAGCGTCATAGATTTCAAAGACGACATCGACATTCCCCGATACTGTGCTGCTTGTTTGCAGGACGGCAAAGGCTGCAGGTTTGTCGGGTTTGGATTCATTTACATTCTCAACGTTTACTTGATTAGGCGAAAACGGGTAGCTATATGTGGGTACCCAACTCACTCGATGGTCCGTGACAAAGGCACCGACGATCGTTTTTCCTGTAGGGTTTGGAATAGTGACGCCTGAAGAACCCTGCTGACCGCTTGTCGTTGTTGCGGTCGTTCCATCCGAATAACGAAGATAGATTTGATAGGAGTTCGATAAATCCGCGTCCAAGTTGAACGTAACCGACGTGCTGTTCGTTATGCATCCGCTTAATAGCAGACAGCACATCAGCATCAATAAGAATATCTTTTTTTTGTTTGTCGCAAGCATTTCTTCACCTCAACCTTTAAATTTCCGACCTTTGGGATGGGCCAAAATGACTAACAATCCTCAGTATAAGCAGGTTTTCGACAAATCGGTATCCCCCGAATGGGGGGCAATGTCGAAAAAGCCCCCAAAATGGGGGCTAGACAATTGTATGATGCAGTCATCGTGCATATGAGTTTACTCCTCGAAGATATGCAGTTCTTTGACACGTTGCAACGCTTGTACGCGATTGCTGACATTCAGCTTGCGGTAAGCGTTCTTGAGATGCCACTTCACAGTTTCTGCGGCAATATTCAATTGATCGGCAATTTCCTTGTTCGATAAACCTTTCGTCATCAAGCGCAGCACCTTGATTTCCTTCTCTGTCAGGGCAGCCGTTTTCGGATGTGTTTTTTCGGGGGTATCATTAGCGGTGCGGGCTTCGGTATTGGGGCGGTGGAGATCAAGCGATGCGGCGATCTGTTTTTTTCTGATTTTGTCCAATGTCTTGGCGAGCCGCTGTTCCGTTACCGGCTTCTTCAAGTAATCCAGCGCGCTTAGCTCGAACGCCTCTACCGCATAATCGTTATATCCTGTCACGAACACGACACCGATGTGAGGATGAAGCTCGAGCAATAGGCTGCAGAAATTCATTCCGCTAATTTCCGGCATATAGATATCCAGGAATACGATGTCAACCGGATGGCTCACCACATATTCGTAGGCTTCTGCGGGATTCAAGAAGGTTCGGCAAACGTCGATCTCGCCGGTTTCGGCGAGCAGCATGCTTAGTCTTTGTATCGCCAACTCCTCATCATCTACGATGATAGCTACTGTCATTCGTCATCCTCCCGTCTTCACGGACGTTGTCGCAGGAATTTCAAACCAGACCCTCGTACCGCTGCCTTCGACACTTTCAACAGATAAGCTTCGCCCGTACAAGAGCTGGAGACGCCTGTGAATGTTCCAGAGACCGATTCCTTTGTTCTCGCCCTCCGTCCGGAATAATTGATCAAGCGTTGTCGCGCTCATCCCGCAACCGTTATCCTCCACGGTAAAACGGACATGTTCTCCGATTTGCGTTGCTGTAATGATTACCTTTCCGCCTTTTAAGGTGGGCATGAGACCGTGTTTCACTGCATTCTCGACGAGTGGCTGCAGAATCAGCGGAGGTATCTGCAATTGCGGATCGGCTTCTATCTTATATTCAACATGCAAGCGCGAGCGATAACGAACCTGCTCGATATTGAGATACGCTTGCAACATCTCTAATTCGTTCTCGAAGGAGGTGAGGGAATCCAGTTTTTTGAAATCAAAGCTTCCTCTCAAATATTGAGATAAATCCAGCGTCAGCTGCTCCGCCAATCGGGGCTCGCTCCTGCATAACGCGGCAATCGAATTCAAGGCGTTCGATAGGAAATGAGGGTTGATTTGAGACCTCAGTATGGCGATCTCTGCATCCTTGGCCTCGGATTGGAGCTGCCGGTTCCTCCGCATCATACCCTTTACGGTTTCCCCCAGGGAGACAAAGAATAGGACGCATATTACTGCAACACTAATATAAATGAGCTGCATTTGAATAAACGGGTAGGAAATTCCGCTAATGATCGATACGGCCAACAAGGCAGTCATACTATACAATAACGCCAGCATGACGGCTAATTGTATTCTCCCTCGCAGTCCGGCTGTCTCGAACCGTCTCTGGGCGATCAGAATGACGGGCATGCTGATCAAGAGAGTGAGCGAAGTCGTAAAGAAGCCCGGATCCACGCCAAGATACAACCGATACAGGATGATTAAACCGGATAAAAGCAAGCCTGTTCGCACGCCGCCATACATCGTACCGAGCAGCAGAGGCACCATTCGGATATCCATGCGGATGAGCGAATCCGAATAAGCGGGGAACGTCATGCAGAACAGCAGTGCCGTCCCATACAGAAATGTCAGAATCGTACCGGCATGGGCATCCTTCCAACGTCTCTCCGCAAAGAAGATTTCGTAGGCAAACATTAAAACGACCATCAACGAAATTTGCAACAGAAAATCTCGAATTATATCCATCATGAGGGATCACCTTTTAAAAAAAGCATAACATGCAAATAAATAACCGCCAACGGAAAATGCCGTCTGGCGGTTAAGGATTGGCGATGACTTATTCGGAACGATAGTGGATCTGGAGTGGCCGCTTTACACCATTACAGCCGTACCGCTGACAGCGACCATCAGCATGCCGTCGCGGATGACCTCGTAGTCGATGTCGGTACCGATGATTGCGGTGGCTCCAAGACGGGAGGCCTTCTGCGTCATCTCGGCGAAAGCGGCGTCGCGCGCCTCCTGCAGCTTGGACTCGTACGCGCCCGAACGTCCGCCGACCATGTCGGTGATCGAAGCCATGAAGTCCCGGAATACGTTTGCCCCCATAATAACCTCGCCCGTGACTACGCCAAGATATTGTCTGACCGGATGTCCCTCAATCGTTGAAGTTGTTGTAATGATCATTTTTGTTTGCCTCCTAATTAGTGGTATGTTGCCCAGTTTGAATATTTGTTAGTACGCGACAATAGCTGCTTACGTTTCTTTCTTGCGCGTAATGCCGGCTACATGTCCCGGGCCGAGCAGCGTCAGCTTGGACAGGATATCGGCCATCTGCTCCGGAGGCAAGTCCATGCCGTTGTCCAGCCAGTTCTGAATAACGCCGAGATGGGCGGAGCTGACGTAAGCGGTCAGGTAATCAGCCGGAACGAGCACTTCCCCTCCTGAGCTCGTCAGAATAGGTAAAGCACGCTGCCTGATTACTTCCCTGAGCCGTTTCTGGAAGGATGGATCTCCGCCCGCCCCAAGGATGACGCGCATAAATGGCGCGTTTTCCTGCAGATAGACAAATAGCTTGCACACGAACGGAGACGGATCGATCGCGCCGTTGTCCTGATTGGTCCACTTTCCTTGCACCACGTTCTGGAACCCCTCGGCCGCCATCGATTCGATGACTCCGATAATTTCCGCTTCGCTCTGCTCCAGCAAGTCGTATTTGTCCCGGTAATGGATGTAGAACGTGCCGCGATTAATATCTGCTCTCTCCGTCAGATCCTTTACCGTAATGCCGTCGAAGCCCTTCTCCTCCATTAGCGCCGTCAGCGCGTCTCGAAGGACCCGTTTCGTACGCAGTACGCGCCTGTCCGGCGTCGGTGTATCTTCGCTCAGAGGCAAGCCCTCCTTAGACAGTATTCGCCGATCTGTTTAGTATGCGGCATTTCGCGAAAACTTGATTATTGTACATAAGACTAAAATCATTATAATCTACAGTGTGAATATTAATCAACACGGTGTTTATTTAAGATAAGGTAAAGGAGAGTGCCGATATGCAGGTGTTTAAAAACAAATTGCTTCTCGCATCGCCGTTGATCGCCATGCTGGTTTTGTTTATTTTCGTTCTGACTTTGTATCCGTCGGCGACGATGAAACCTGTCTTGCTGCCGATCGCCATCGTCAATCTGGATGAAGGGGCTGCGTTGCCGGACGGTACGGCGATTAATATGGGAGACCAGCTTGTCGAACAAATGAAACAAGCTCCCGGTATGGCTGCCGAAGGCGAGGCATCGCCTGTAAAGTGGGTGCCGCTCGAATCGGTCGAGATTGCCAGGGAAGGGATGGATAACCGCGACTATTACGGAGCGCTGATCATTGCGGCCGATTTCAGCGCGAAGCAGGCATCGCTCAGGTCTCCGGCACCTCAGCAACCGGAAATCGAAGTGTTGGTTAACCAGGGCATGAACGCGACGGCCGCCAATATGGTTGCTCAAATGGTAAGCGGCATGGTTGGCAAGCTAAACGCAACGATTAGCGCGGGGCTGCTGCAAGAGCTTGAAGCGAGCGGAGTGACGCTTAAGCCTTCCCAGGCGGCGATTGTTGCTTCGCCTATTGTAGCTCAGATTGTCAACGTGAACGAGATAGGGGCGAACGCGGCCAGAGGCAATGCGCCGATATCGTTGTTCCAGCCGATCTGGATGGCTAGCATCGCTGGCGCTGCCATCGGCACGCTAGTGGTTGGCAAAGCAGCGGCTTCCGCTTCCTCAAGGAGAAGCAAACTCGCGGCCCGACTGATCCAAGCGGGAGTCGGCGTCGTTCTCGCGCTATTGTCGGGATTTCTAGTCACATGGCTTGCGAACGGCTTCCTGGATTTGGGCGTCCCGAACATGGCCGATATGGGATTGTTTATATCGTTCTCGATTCTGGCGTTTTTCCTGATGATCTCCGCCATCCTGTCGTGGACGGGAATCCGGGGCATCGTACTGTTCGTGCTCCTTTTGTTTTTCGGCGCTCCGCTTCTCGCGCTGCCGGCAGAATTTATGAACGGCTTCTACCGGGACTGGATTCATTCCTGGTTGCCGATGCGGTTCATGGTCGACGGCTTACGGGAATTGTTCTTCTTCGGCAACGGCTTCGAATGGAACGAGTCGACGGCTGCGCTATTCTGGATCAGCGCGGGAAGCCTGATCTTACTGCTGCTCTCCGCGTTGAAGCCTCAGAAGGTCTCAAGCGGAGCTGAGCTGGCTACATCTGCATCTTCGTAAGCCGGGCCCGTCCTATTGTAAATTGTGAACAGCTATGGTAAAATCGATTTATGTGTTTTTACGGAGTGGTACGCTGGAGGTGGATGGAATGGATATCGCATTGAAGATCCTGCTCGTTATTTTCTCGGTCGGCTTGATCGCAGTCGTATTGTTGCAAAAGGGTAAGAGCGCCGGGTTGTCCGGAGCGATTACGGGCGGTGCAGAGCACCTGTTCGGCAAGCAGAAGGCGCGTGGCCTGGACTTGTTCCTGCAACGTCTGACTGTTGCGTTGGCAGCCGGGTTTTTCATTTTGGCGCTGATCGTTTCTTATTTCGTTAATCAATAACATAAGATGTTTAGTAAGATGAAGACGGGGGTTTACCCCGTCTTCTTTTTTTGTGTGTGGAAAAGAGCATCCAATATATTTTGCGTGCTGAGCGGGGATTGGCGATAGCAGGCTGCGGAGGCATGTCGAACGCGTGGCTGGATTACGCGGCTCGGCGGGAGAATGCCGAAATTGTTGGCTTGGTCGATATCTATGAGGAGGTGGCCAAGGCGATGGCGGAGAAGCGGGGGCTGGATGCGCTTGTCTTTACGAGTCTTGGCGAAGCGTTGGCGGCGACGGAAGCGAATCTTGTATTGGACGTGACGATCCCGGCTGGATGAAATGTTCACCGCTCTGGAGGAAGGACGTCCGGCAGAAACGGATAGCCTGGACAATATAAAAAGCGTGAACATGGTGTTCGGCGCTGTTCGAAGCGCCAAGCTCGGGCAGAAGGTACTGTTGTAGGTCGCCGTTATATGGTCGGAATATAGAAAAAAGTCGCTCAGATGGTGCAAATAGTGGCGAGTGAGTGAGAGGCCGTCGATTTATTGTGCAAAGGTGAATTTGCGGGCAAGTGTCCGGTAAAAAATGCGACTGTAACGGAAATGAAAGGCGTTATTTCAGCAAAAATCGGCACTTCGCAAATCTAATGGAACTGACAGTCCTTATGAGGGGCAAAAGTCCACGGTTTGCCTGGATTTCTCACGAATAACGTCGCAGAGTTCCGGTAGATTTTAAAATCACGTCAAACGATCCATATAAGGGCCCTCAATTCCGTTACCACGCTGGCGATGATTGATTGCAGCTTCATTTCCGGTTTTGCACACTATGGAACGAGGCCTCAGTGAGTCCGATAGATTTTAGAAACATCATCTAATCGAAGGATAGCGACGCTCTTGCCCGTCAGGGTGCTTTTTTCTGCCCGGAAGGAAGAGGCGGCTTAGCCGTTTTTTATTGTACTTTAGCCCAAACGGACTACATTTGATAAGGCGATTAGCCTATTTTACAGGAAGATGGTTGACAATTATTGATATAGTCAATATGATAATATCAAATAGAAGTTGTTGGAGGGTGTACCGACATGATCGCGTTAAACGGAGTGCGGCTGACGTTCAAGACGTTCCCGAACGGGGAGACGCTGGTGGACGGCGGAGAGATCAAAGGATTGGCTAGAGAGAACAATCTGCTCGACTTTAAATACGGGAACGATGGCGACCTCATCAAGCTGATGTTTGTTAAGAAGCACTTGGACGAGATGCGGAGTAAGGTATCCTTGCTCATTCGATACATGCCATACAGCAGAATGGACCGGACGGAAGGAGACTCCGTCTTCACGCTGAAGCATACGGCGTCCTTCCTGAACGGACTCGGCTTCGAGGAGATTACGGTGGTGGAGCCGCATTCCGACGTAACGACCGCGTTGCTAGACAGGAGCAAGGCAGAATATCCGACGTCCTTGCTGCTGGCACGGGTGATGGAAGAGACGGGCTTCGACGCTTCGCGAGACTTCTTGTTTTTCCCCGATGCGGGGGCGCAGAAGCGTTATAGCAAGGTGAAGGGATTTAAGCAACTGGTGGGATTTAAGTCGCGGGACTTCGAAACCGGCGAAATTCGCAGTCTGGAGCTTGTCGGGAACATCGACGCAACAGAGTTTAAAGCCATCATCGTCGATGATCTATGCTCCTACGGGGGGACGTTCCTCCGGAGCGCCGAGCGGTTAAGAGAGGCAGGGGCCTCGGAAGTTTACTTGCTGGTCGGCCATTGCGAAGATGCTGTTTTCAAAGGGGATATGCTGGGAAGCGGGCTCGTGGACAAGGTGTTCACGACCGACACGATTCTGGATGCGGCGCAAGGAACGGAACGTATTCGTATAACTGAAATCGGAGGGATTTTATCATGACTGACAAATTCGTATACCCGGCAACGCTGTTGTGCGACTTCTATAAGGTAAGCCACAAAAACCAATATCCGAAGGGAACGGAGCTCGTCTACTCGACCTGGACGGCAAGAACGAGCCGCCTCGCGGACGTGGAGCATGTAATCGCGTTCGGTTTCCAAGCTTTTATTAAGGAATATCTGATCGCCTACTTCGACGAACATTTCTTCGGGCGGCCCAAAACGGCGGTTGTCGAAGAGTACGCCCGGGTGATCCGTCACGCGCTGGGCGTCTCGGATCCGGATGCCAGCCACATCGCGGAGCTGCACGATCAGGGATACCTGCCGATCCGGATCAAAGCGGTGAAGGAAGGCACGCCGGTGCCGATCAAGGTGCCGATGCTGACGATCGAGAATACGAAGCCGGAGTTCTTCTGGCTGACGAACTACCTGGAGACGCTGATGTCGTGCCAGTTGTGGATGCCTGCCAACAGCGCGACGCTTGCGTTCGAGTATCGTCAAATCCTGGAGGAATACGCGCTCCGCACGAATGGCGATACGTCGTTCGTCCCTTTCCAGGGGCATGATTTCTCGATGCGAGGCATGGGCTCGCTTGAGGCGGCGATGGGCAGCGGGGCGGGCCACCTGCTGTCGTTCACGGGGACGGACACCATCCCCGCGATTCTTTACCTGGAGAATTACTACGGCGCGAATATCGAGGCGGAGCTGGTCGGCACGTCGATCCCGGCAACGGAGCACAGCGTCATGTGCGCGCACGGCCGCGACGAAATGGCATCGTACCGCTATCTGATCAAGGAAGTGTACCCGAACGGCTTCGTGTCGATCGTATCGGACACATGGGATCTGTGGAGCGTCATCGACGTCGTCATTCGGGGGCTGAAAGAGGACATTCTAAGCCGCGACGGCAAAGTCGTCATTCGTCCGGACAGCGGCGATCCCGTGCTTATCCTTTGCGGCGACCCGGACGGCGAAGACGAGTTCGAGCGCAAGGGCGTGATCGAGCTGCTGTGGGAGATTTTCGGAGGCACGGTTACGGAGAAGGGCTACAAGCAGCTCGACAGCCATATCGGCGCCATCTACGGCGACGCCATCACCATCGACCGTTGCAGGGAGATCTGCGAGAAGCTGGCGGCCAAAGGGTTCGCGTCGACCAACATGGTCTACGGCATCGGCTCGTTCACGTACCAGTATAATACGCGGGATACGTTCGGCTTCGCGCTGAAGTCGACGTTTACGGTAGTTAACGGCGAGGAAAGACTTATTTTCAAAGATCCCAAGACCGACAGCAACAAGATGAAAAAGTCGCAAACGGGGCTTGTACGCGTCATCGAAAAAGAAGGCGTCATAACCTATGTGGATAACCTCAGCAGAGAGCAGTACGAGGCTTTCCCGGAGGTCGATCTGCTGGAGGATGTATTCGTGGACGGGAAGCTGGTGCGGGAGCATACGCTTGGCGATATCCGGGGCAGGCTGCTAGCGCAACTACAATAGGTCGCAAGTGACATGGCACAGGCGCCGCTTGGCAAAATATTCTGCGTGAAAGATTGATTGTCTCCTATTTCGTGTATACTACATGGTATATGACTATCTATCAACCGGCCGCGAATGCAGCTAGCGTCCTGCTAGTCTGGCGAGAAGCGGCGGTTCACGAGGGGAAGGCCATCCATGGTGGAACGCGAGCAGGAACTGCTTGATTTTATGAGAGAGACGGCTTACAAGCCGATGACGTACCAAGAGCTGGAGGCGCACTTCGGCATAGAGGGAGCGGCGGAATTCAAGGAATTCCTGAAGCTGCTCAACAAATTGGAGGAAGAGGGCAAGGTGCTCCGTACGCGTACCGAGCGTTACGAGGTGCCGGAGCGGATGAACCTGCTTCGAGGCAAGATTCAGGCTCATGCCAAGGGCTTCGCTTTCCTGATCGCGGACGAGAAGGATCATCCCGACGTCTACATTCACGCCAATGATCTGAAAAGCGCCATGAACGGAGACATCGTCCTCGTCCGCATTACGGCAAAAAGCGAGGGCGGCGGCCGCATGGAAGGCGAGGTTGCCCGCATCGTGCAGCGTGCCGTCACGCAGGTCGTGGGCACGTTCGAGAACCACGAGGTATATGCCTTTGTTATCCCGGACGACAAACGGATTAACCGGGATATTTTTATCGCGAAGGGTGAATTCAAGGGCGCGGTCACGGGACAGAAGGTCGTCGTACGCATCATCTCGTATCCGGAAGGGCGCTCGGCGGCTGAGGGCGAGATCGTCGAAATTTTGGGACACAAAAACGATCCCGGCGTCGACATCTTGTCGATCATTCGCAAGCACCAGCTGCCGGAAGGTTTTCCGGACGATGTAATGGCGGAGGCCGAAGCGGCTCCGGATAAGATTACCGAGGAAGAGATCCGCGATCAGGGGCGCAGGGACCTGCGCGACGAAGTCATCGTCACGATCGACGGCGAAGACGCCAAGGATCTTGACGATGCCGTACATGTGAAGGTGCTGGAGAACGGCAACTACTTGCTGGGCGTCCATATTGCCGATGTCGGCTACTATGTGCGGGAGAAGTCCGCGCTGGATCAGGAAGCGTTCCGCAGAGGCACCAGCGTGTATCTCGTGGATCGCGTGATTCCGATGCTGCCGCATAGGCTGTCCAATGGCATCTGTTCGTTGAACCCGCAGGTAGACCGGCTGACGTTGTCTTGCCATATGGAATTTGACGCAAAAACGTTGAAGCGCGTGAGTCACGATGTATTTACGAGCGTCATTAGGACGACGGAGCGGATGACGTATTCCAATGTGCGACGGTTGCTGACGGCTACCGAAGAAGAGTCGGAGACAGAGCTGAAAGAGCGTTATGCCGGATTGCTCGACATGTTCGCTCTGATGGAGCAGCTCGCGATGCGGCTGCGGTCCAAGCGTATGAAGCGAGGCGCGATCGATTTCGACTTCGTGGAGTCGAAGGTTCTCGTGGACGAGAACGGCAAGGCGGTCGACATCGTCAAGCGCGAACGCTCCGTGGCGGAGCAGATCATCGAAGAGTTCATGCTCGTGGCGAACGAGACGGTGTCGGAGCATTTCCACTGGCTGCGCGTGCCGTTCCTGTACCGGATCCACGAGGATCCCGATCAGGATAAGTTGATGACGTTCATGCAGTTCGCGGCGAACTTCGGTTACGTCGTCAAGGGCGGCAAGGGCAACTCCGTTCATCCTCGCGCCTTGCAGACTCTGCTTGAGGAGATTCAGGGGACGAAGGAAGCAACGGTTATCTCGACGATGATGCTGCGTTCCATGAAGCAGGCGAAATACGATCCGGAGAGTCTGGGCCACTTCGGTCTGGCCGCGGAGTTTTATTCGCACTTTACGTCGCCGATCCGCCGTTATCCCGATTTGGTCATCCATCGCATCATTCGCGAGGTGTTGGAAGGCGGCGGGGCGCTGACGGAGGCGAGGCATGAGGCGCTGACGGCACGTATGCCGGACATTGCGCAACATTCCTCGGAGCGGGAACGTCTCGCCGTAGATGCGGAAAGGGACACGGACCGGCTGAAAAAGTGCGAGTACATGCTGGATAAGGTCGGCGAGGAGTTCGACGGAATTATCAGCAGCGTGACAAGCTTCGGCATGTTCATCGAGCTGGAGAACACGGTAGAAGGTCTGATCAGGCTGAGCGATATGTCTGACGATTATTACCACTTCCACGAGCTTCATATGGTACTGATCGGCGAACGCACCTCCCGAGTATACCGAATCGGAGATGAAGTGAAGATCCGCGTGTCGCGCGTGGATATGGATGAGTACAACATCGACTTCGAGCTCGTCGACATGAAACCTCGGGGCAGCTACAAAGGCGTAGCCGACGCTGGTTTCGGCACAGGGGGCGGACGCGGGGGCAAACGCGGCGGCTTCGGCAAGCGAAGCGATGACGGGCGCGGCGGACGCGGTGCCGGCGGCAGCCGCGGCGAGAGCGGGCGCGGAGGCGCTGGCCGAGGAGCCGGGAATGGCGGACGCGGCGGTGCTGTAGGCGGCCGAGGCCGTGGTGGCAATGCAGCAGGCGGACGTGGTCCGGGAGGAGCGCCGCAGGGCGGCAGAGGCCGTGATGCAGGTGCCGGCTCGGGGGCATGGCAGAACGCACAAGGCAGAGGACGCGATGGTGGCGCTGCGAACGGTGCCGGAGCGGGGCAGGAAGCGCGCGGCAAACGCGGGCGTGGCGGTGCCGGTTCCGGTTCGGATCAAAGCGGATCGGGCGGAGTCAATCCTTGGGTAAACGGCGGCGCATTTGACGCGGAGAACCGTTGGGTGGAATACCGCGAAGGCGAGGACGGAGCAGGCACTCGCGAGGGTGCGGGAGGCGCTTTCGATGCGCAAGATGGACCTCGCGAAGGACGCGGCTCGAGAGCCTCGAGAGTGCAGGGCGCCGAAGGCGGCGGCATCAACTTGTCCGCTGGCGGCAAGAACCGCAAGGACATGTGGGGAATGCCGATTCCGTCGGGCGAACTGCCTGAGCGTCGCAGCGGCCGGGATGACGGAGGCGACGGCGGGCATGGTGGCGACGACGACGGCTTCTTTTATAGCAACAGCCGCCAACGAGGCGGCGGCGGTGGCCGTGGCAAGCCGGGAGGCGGCAAGGGCAGAGCAGGCAACGGCCGCGGTCCGAGCGGCGGAGGCGGCGGTCGTCGCAAGAATACGACGACGAGCGGCATTTTCAACGCCGGGAAGGCTGGCGGAAATAGCGGTGAGGCTGCCCCGAGCGCAGGCAGTCCGGTAAAGAGCAAGCGGAAGAAGAAAAGCGGCGGCAACGCGACAGCTGCATTCGTTCGCAAAAATCGCAAATAGTCCAGTATAAGATAAGGAAGCAGAGGATATAATAAGACGGTAATGCTCAGGATTACGGGCAATTACGCGGTGTTGGAGGGGTGTAGTGCCCGTGATGCCGGAGCGTGCTGTCGGCTGGATGAACTGGGAAAATATATTTAGACTTGTCGCTTGCTTTTTGGCGGCGGGTATTATAAACTAAAGGCAATCGAATCGATGATATGAACCTGAATTCACATATTGAAAAGGGTGTCATTAGAGTCATGAAACCCTTTCCAATGTGTGAATTTTTTGTTTAATAACGAAACAGGCGCATATTAATACACTTTTTGGAGGTAATTCCACATGCAACAAGGTACAGTTAAATGGTTCAACGCTGAGAAAGGTTTCGGCTTCATCGAAGTTGAAGGCGGAAACGACGTTTTCGTACACTTCTCCGCAATCGTTGGCGAAGGCTTCAAAACTCTTGAAGAAGGCCAACGCGTTGAGTTCAACGTAGTTGAAGGCAACCGCGGTCCTCAAGCTGAAAACGTAGTTAAGCTGTAATAGCTTAATTCCGATGAGACCGTCCTTGACCATCCGGTTGAGGACGGTCTTTCTCGTTCTTGGTTGGTTTTTATGGGACTTATGCAGGGCATCATCGGTAGAAGATCTTTTAAGCCGAATGGTACTACGCAGTATCCTTGATTTCCCTATACAAAGTTGTTACAATGAAAAACACCGGCAAGCCTATGGCTGGAGATGCTGACCGAAAACGAGGTGAATGGCATGGGCGCTAAGAAGAACGACGGCAAGGTGCTTGCCCAGAACAAGAAGGCATCCCATGACTACTTCATCGAGGAGACTTTCGAAGCGGGCATGGTGCTGATGGGCACGGAGATCAAGTCGCTCCGGAACGGCAGGGCGAATATCGGAGATGCGTTCGCGACGATCCGCGACGGCGAGATGTTCATCCACAATATGCATATCAGTCCGTTCGAGCAAGGCAATATGCATAATCCGACTGATCCTACTCGGGCTCGCAAGCTGTTGCTGCACAAGGAGCAGATTCACAAGCTGCTGGGTTTGGTCAAACGCGACGGTTACGCGATCGTGCCGCTCAAGATCTACGTTCGAAACGGTTATGCCAAACTGCTAATCGGTTTGGGCAAAGGCAAGAAGCAGTTCGACAAACGCGACACCGCAGCCAAACGCGATGCGCAGCGCGACATCCAGCGTGCGCTTAGGGAGAAGCAGAAGGTGGCTCGTTAGTAAGAAATGAACAGCTTTACATGGTTGTTAAGACCAGCGTTGCCAGCAACAATTCCGAGCATTCTGTATGGATGCGTGGTATACTAAGTTTGTAGCAACGAGCAAGACTGGCAAATTGCAAGACATGAAGTTCTGGATGAACGACTCGTAGTAGTCGCCTCATCGTTAATCCTGGAGTCCCAGTGATCTGTGCTAATCGTTGGCTGTTTAGTTATTCGCTATATGCGAGGTGGCTGACAGGGTGACGTTTATGCCGCATCGGGGGCGTTTATGGATTCGACGGGGATTGGACGAGCGCGAGCCAGCGGGTAGCAGGGAGTCGTCTGCTTCATCAACGCTAAAGCCTATTAAACGGCAAACAACAAACAAACTACGCTGTAGCAGCTTAATAACCTGCACACGTGCTCTCGCTCTGTATCGCCCATGTACCGGGATGAGGGCCCAACTTTAGTGGGATACGCTGTCACATCTCCGCCTGGGGTGTGCTGAAGAAGACAATCAGGCTGACCTAGATCGAAGCTGGTTACGAAGCGTCGGCCTGGGTGACATCAAATTCGTGACTACACCCGTAGAAAGCCGTGTGGCGTGATCTTCGGACAGGGGTTCAAATCCCCTCGCCTCCACCAAACCTATCAGAGGAGACACCGTGTCAGGTGTCTTTTTTGCATTCTCGGTATACATGGCGGTTGGAAAATGGCGTTGATATTGGGTTTGTGCGGCTTGTGAGCATGAATCCGAGGAATCTCGGAAGGGATACGTTGCGGTGGGGCAATGGATAGCGAGGAAATGAAGCGAATGGTTGTTCGAATGTGCTTGAAAAAGAAAAAAACACCCAGCTCCGCCAACGAGGCTGAGAAGGGTGTTTTATGAGTATAGCCAGCTCTGCTGATGAAGCTGAGAAAGCTATACTCAACCGTAGTATTTCATCATAATATTATGTGTACGACCGCAAGTCAAACGATAATTGACAGTATATAGACATTGCATAATCAACCTATCAATCGCTTCCTATCTCAAGGAAAGAATGTAGAGGTTCTTGATATCATCCTAATACCCCGCCTATCGGCGTGCTGCTTTCAATAAACAGAGCATTTCGCAAAAGAGCCTCATTCGGGCGTAGTATCTCCTCTTTTTAAGATTTCTGCCTCAATACCAGCACATTGCTCTGTACACTCACAAACATCGTTGAGTCTCATATCCTTTATCGGGCATATTTCAGAAATCACTTTGTATATATCAAGGATATACGTTAATTGTAACCCCACATCCTATAAATGCAAAAATATTATTAGATTTTGACGTAAAAGAGTAATGTAATAATTACTACTTTGCTCATCAAAGCAAATCTTTCATTGCAATCGCGACAGTGCGATTCGTCTCGCGTTGCAACATGTATTTAGTAACCATTTATTGCGGTATCAAATACAAACCAAACGATTAGCAGCACTGTTGATAGTATGCAAATAAAAAATGCGGCAAGGAAGCTTGTTCCGCCTGTTCGTGTCAGAGCAAACGAGAGTTGTTGATGGTCTGTAGATTTGGACTGCAGACGTCGTATATGACGTTGGGAGTGGTTGTAATACCACTTATTTGCATCCATTCCAAATATGAAAGGCATGATGAAGGTAATCACTGCAAGTACTACTGCAATTAAGCCAACCATAAGCCATATAGCTGATGAATCCGAGGATATTGCTAGATTTATTAATCGCAGCAACGATACAGAGATGAATCCAGCAATGACAACGGCATAATAGATAGCCAACTGTCTATTCATTTTGCGATAAGCAAGCCAAAGAGGCCCAACGAAAAATGCAACCCAATTCCACCCTGCACGTTTCTGAGGAGATGCAGCAGAGTGCCACTTTTCGAGGTAATAATGACGGTTACTGCCTACAAATAATTGTAGCATCTCTCCGTCCGATAATGACTCGTATTGTTTGCTTGATGACGAGGATGAGTATGAAGCATTTTCTGATCGAGTCGCAGTTGCCTCCGATGATTTGCTCAAGCTTTTGCCGCAGGATGGACAATACCTGGTTTCTTCATTAAATGTAAGACTGCACTTGGAACAGTACATATCACAACCTCCAATAAGTATATGTATTTGATAATCGGGAGCGGTATGCCCCCGAATGTGCATTATAGGTTGATGCGTCGAATGGCTTTGTTATTATCGTCGTAAACAATGACGTTGCCTTGATTATCAAAATGGAGATGATTGATTTTGCGAATAGGGCTGCCGTCATTATAAACGAGATCATTCCCATGGATGAATGTGCTTAGTTTTCCATCTGAAGTGAGCTGATATATGGTTGATGCACTCGCTATATAGAATTTTCCATTATAGTTAGTAACACTATCGTAAGTGTTGCCACTCAAGGAAACTACTGTTTCTACTTTGCGGGGAAATAAAGTTATTTTAGACAGTGCACTGATGCCGGTATCAAAAATATGAACTTCATTGCCGTTAACAATGGCGTCGCTACGACCGTATAGGCTGACACCAGTTTGATCGTAATCTTGCCCTATCAATTCGGCCTCTACCCCTTGTTCCCCAGTATAGATAGCATCGCCCCTCCATGACCAGTCGTAACCATAAGTAATCTTTCCTGCTCCAGACGAAGTGAGAAATCTCATAGTGATGCTTGTACTACTATAACCAACCTTGAGGTCATCATCTGTTCTAAGCACGTAGGTTGCCATGGTCGCATTGTTCGTAATGTCGAACACGAAATCATTGTTAAATTCCCCTCGTTTAGAGCTAAGCCCAAGCAAATACATTTTATTGTCACTCAGACTATAACCGAGCTTGGAAGGGACAAAATACTGATGATCATATGATCGCAGCTCTTGATCGGCAGTTGCATGTGTCCAGTTGAATTGAGTGTCTATAGTTTTAAACGTCTCGACAGTTCCGTTGGAGCTATTAAATCGGCGGATTTTGCGTGCGGCTGCATCGAGAAAATAAACATTGTTATTCTTATCGACAATCATGCTGTCGACTCGATTAATCTTTGCCATTCTAACCGGACCGTCTATGTCACCTGGCCCAGTCCCGCCGACAAGAGTATCAACTGTAAACTTGGCTGCCGGTTCCGTTAGATCGGCCTCTTCAGGTGTTGTCGGTGTAGAGGGCTGCCCTGGCTGAGTTTCGGGTGACGTAGGCGTGGTTGCAGTACCATCATTATTACTGCCTACCTCCTTGTTGTCATTCCCGTACTGATACGCTCTCCAAAGCAGCACAGCCGCTTCTGCACGCGTGACGGTTGCCTGTGGGCGGAAAGTTTCATCTGCATAACCGGATACCAGACCATTCTCAACTGCAATGGCTATGTAATCCTTAGCTGATTCAGAAATGCCCTTATAGTCCGTGAACATTGCTTCCAGCGTGCTGTGGTCAGGTAGTCGTGTTACTTCGTATCCCTTCAACTTCACCAACGCCACAGTAATATCTTCTCTCAGAGCCGGTTGGGTCGGATTGAAGATATATTGACCGTTTGCCGTTCGATAGCCGGTCATATAGTCTTTAACGGATTCAACGAAAGGAGATGCCCAGTTTGCAATAGGAACATCGGAGAAGGACGAATAATTGACCTTTTTTGCTCCGATGCCAGAAGCCGTTACCATGATTTTGGCGAACTCCGCACGAGTGATAGTATTATTCGGACGGAATTTGTTATCGGGATATCCGTCCATAACTTTCCTGCTAACCATGTCGGCGATGTATTTATAGGCCCAGTGTGTTGAGGGCAAATCCGTAAAGTTCACGGTTGGACTACTGTCGGGTGTGTTCTCCCACTCTTCGCCGTATGATGGCATGGCGGCGACAGCAGTTCCGGCTATGCTGACGAAAAGAATAACTGATAGCAAGAATGGTAACAATCGTTTAAATGACATGTTGTTGTGCCTCCTTAAATGTGTAGTTTCTTCATTAGCTTTGTTGTCGTCGTTTGCTGAGCAGATTTAGGTCAAAATACAGATGTCCTCCTTTATGCAGAAAATGTGGATACTTGGAAATGCTAGGCAGGTCTATTATACTATTTATTACCCTTATAAGTGTATGTATTTATTATACTTTGATAGGATAAAAGTTGCAGTCACACTCTACTAAGCTGAGGTAGAGGTGATTTCGGATGGGAATGAAAGAGGCCGTAGGAGAGCAGATTCGCAAAGCAAGAAAAGTGAAGGGCATGACACAGGAACGGCTGGCGGAGCTATCCGGTCTTAGCTTCAGCTATATCAGCGATGTAGAACGAGGAACCCGAAACATATCGCTGGAATCACTGGAGAAAATCGTTACGGCACTAAACATCAAGCCGGCCCAATTGTTTGCTGATATTGACGAGGCGGTTCATCCAAACGATATTGTCCATAACAGGTTGGATTCCTTACATACGCTGCTGATTGATCGCGACGCGGACGAGATAGCCTTTGTTATAAAGGTCGCTCAAGAGTTTTTGATGACTGTTGAACGCAAGAGCAAGTCGTTGTAAAGCGGATGCCTTAAAGGGAATGAAAATGGCATATATTTTCCGGGTGTACCACCATGCATATGTAATAAGGGGAGGGTGTCCGTTTCATGCCCCACCCGGTTGAATAGGGACTGCTGTCTTCTGAATATATAGGAGATGGTAGTCCTTTTTGTTTTTGTAGCGGCATCATAATTAAATAAACGTTCACAACGCCTGCTTGGAAGATAAGCCGGGCTTTTTGTCGTGCCGTTTGACAGAGACAAGTTCCGGTGGTGAGAGAAGCCGGAGGAAGGGAAGGTGAACAACGTGGTTAAGAGAACAGGACTACCTCACGATCTGAATGAGCTGCTAAAGCAGTTGGTGATGAACGGCAGCATTCGCATCGCAGGCACAGTGTTGTATGTGTACTGCCGTCGGATGTATCACGCAGATGACAAGACCGCCGCTCGCTGGATGCTGGCGTATTTTGCCCGTAAATATCCGCATCAGTGGCAACGGTATCAAAGCAGCACGATTGGAAAGCAATAAATCTATTTCATCGCATCGGAGGAAGGGCTATGCAATATCAGTCATTCAAATGCAACAGCCAGAAGGAATACCTGGGCTTTTGCGAGCAGAAAGGATTCATCTACAGCGTGCAGACGGACGTCAATCAATTCGCTGTCGTCGCTTTGTTCAACGGCAGGATTACGACGTTGATTTCGTACGCTACCCAGCAAGCCGTCTACGGTGCTTCGAGGGGAGGTGACAACGTTGAAGAGGTTGCAGGGGCTTATTGCGGAGAAACATCACTTGAAGGCAGTAATGCGGATGATGGACAGTCGAGCCAGCTTTGATACGGAAGAAGGCAGAACTTACGTACAAGTGTTGGTTAAGCTGGTCGTAATTGAAATGCAGATGGACGCCTTACAAAAAAAGAAAGCCGCCCAATGAATGGAGCGACTAAGAAATAACAACTCGCTTTTATCTTAACCGAATACCATCATATCTGCAATGGGAGTAGCTTACGGGCTGCTCCTTTTTGCATTTTCAGGAGGAAACAAAATGAACTCATATGGTTTGTCGTCTATCAGGACGTTATTTGCTGATGCATTGGCAGAGAAGGCTGAGTCCTATATCATTAGCGAAATCTTCACTCGCTTTCCTACGGTCATCGATTTAATGAATGTGACCGAGCAGGAACTGGTGGCAATCAAAGGCATAGGCAGGGTAAGAGCTCGTCAAATCATTTCAACCCTGCAACTGGCACAGAAACTGAATGTTCCTGTCGTCGATCAGCAATACATTATTCGCTCACCGAGGGATGCTGCTGAACTCTTAATCCCACAATTAAGGTATCTGCAACAGGAACATTTTTTGGTTGTATTCCTCAATACCAAAAATCATGTAATTGATCAGCCGGAGACGATCTCCATTGGCACTTTAAACGCTGCCATTGTTCATCCAAGGGAAGTGTTCAGAATTGCCGTCAAACGCTCTGCCGCCAGTATTGTCGTTTGTCATAATCATCCGAGTGGCGATCCAATGCCGTCCCCGGAAGATATTCAACTTACGTCTCGATTGGTCGAAGCAGGAGTCATTATGGGCGTCGAAGTTCTGGATCATCTCATTATTGGCGGCGATCGGTTCCTGAGTTTGAAGGAGCAGGGGCATATGTAACCGTATTTCAGAGCAAAACTGTTGTCGGGGAACAGTTACGTAATGATAAAACCACCCTCTCCGCTCCCTGAGGGAGAACGCAGGAGACGCAGCCCCCTGCACCCCTCGCTCGCCGCGTGGCAGCCCCGCCAATAACTTGCCGGGCAGAAGAATAGCGTAGGCAATGTGAAGAAGCCTCGTCAAGGCTGAAATGTACTCGCTGTCACTCGGCCTTGACGGGCTACAGTCGCTATTGTAAATCGAGGTGCGGAGGGAAGTCGTTCCCTTTTTTCTTTTATATTTATCTGTTTTAATAGAAATAACAGATTACAGATGGAGGCAGTCATGAAAAAGTTGCGAAGCTTTAGCTCGTTGTATGTAAACGATAATCAGAATATGAGTCATTTTCAACAATGTTCTTCTATGTTTATTATGCCTAGAAAGATTATCTCTAATATTTACTTGGATTTTCCCGATGACGAGACGTTAAAGATATATATGTATCTATCCATGCATTGTGCATCTACCGATATAGACGGGCAGGTGCCTGGAGATGTATTCATAGGGAAACAACGAATTGAAAAAGAACTGAATATGAGCACAGTTACAGTTAACAAATCGATGGATTGGTTGGAAAGCCGTCACTTTATTTTGAAGACTAGGCAGAAGAAAGGTAGGACAGTATTACGTAGAGTCTTGGTGGCTCCAGATTATTTACCGGGGAGTAGTGGCTCCTTTTACAGTTGTTCGAATATTGAGCGAACCACTGAGGGATTAAAAGCTAATAATCACGGATACATTATGCTACCGTCAAATCTGTTTACGACACAAATGCTCTCCGCTTCTAAAGCGAAGCAATTGCGGTTCATGGGTAAGGCACCGGTTTGGGAGCAGTCACACTGGGATCAGCGTAAACTGAAAATATTAATGATGCTCTACTCACATTTTTGGCTGAGGTACTTTGGCGGGATCGATCCTAATGTTGTTAAAGTGGAACGTGATACTATCACTGGTGAAGGCTATATCGATGTTCATGAGTCATTTTGTTATGAGATAAAAGCAGACCAGAAGAGTGTCGAAAGAACGATTGCTTCGTTTGTGGAGCGAGGATTGATCAAACCGGTGTCGGTGTTGTTCAGAGACAGGGGAGACGGGGAGTATGTGTTCGCAGAGGATATTAGATCACCATACTCTCCTAATAAGGATGAAAGGCAGATATGTATTCTGCGGCCAACTTTCATATTCGAAAAACAAGTAACTGATTATAAGTTGGGAGGTGTTCTTATTCCATGACATCACATATGAAGACAACACGGGTGCGTACTGTGTATGGTTCTAATATTTTGGTCAAGACTGACGGTCAATCACGAATTATTATTAATGAAGCAGCACACGGATTTATCCATGAATCTGATAAGAATATGCTCCGCCATCAGTTCACGAATATGATGGTATTCCAAGAGAAGCTGTCCATGTTGTTCAGAGCGAGTCTTAAAGCTGCGTCAATATCACTCCCGCTGCCGCCCAGCAAGTATGGAGTGAAAGTGCATTTGAGATCATCCCGTCGAATCAGAGATTTACCAATAGCAGTGATTAAGGAAACGAAAATGACTTCCCCTCTGCTTAATGTTCTAAAGTCTGTGATTGATTCGCTAAACGGTCAAGTGATCACCAATGACAATCAGGTCTATAGAGCAGAGATCGTATATGAGCAGACGCCGAAAGCAGGATTAGATTATCTTGAAGTGGAGCTATTTGAAGTAGGGAAAAGATCCAGCAAATCAGTAGCTCGCATAGCGACGGAAGTTTATATCGTTCCCAAGGAGCCCCCGATAGTTTATGATGCTCCTGAAAAGTATATGATCTTCAGCGATCTGCATTGTACTCAAATTGCGGAGCCGCTCAAGTCGATGATACACTTGCCCAAACTTCCATCGTATCATATAGATTTGCAATTCGTTGGAAACGTCGAAACTCGCGATATTGATAATATGTCGAAGACGTATTGGCCTATCCTCAATGAACTTGGTCTTGAGGACGACGATATGCACCGTATTACCATAACAAAGTGGGTCAACAAGAAGAAGGTGGGGCAAATCGGAATAGAGGCACTTCCCAATACGTTACATCATGGAAACGTACCAAAAAGCCCGACAGGACAAGCCGTGAGAGGCAAGGAGCAGGCAGGTGTAAAGACTATCTAAAGAGTAAGCCCTTCTATATTTGAAATACTTATCCGATCTACTTGTAGGTCGGATTTTTGTTTTCAAAAATAATTGTTTCGAGAGGAGTATTATTAAATGAATATCGTCATCTATCTGAGAGTATCATCGGAACAACAGGCAGAGCGTGACCTGTCGATTCCGGCTCAGCGGGAAGCATTGCAGCAATATGTAGATGAACGCGGATGGCGTATCGTTGACGAATATGTTGACGAGGCAAAATCAGCGAAGAATGATGCGAGACCAGATTTTCAGCGTATGATTGCTGCGGCACAACAGCCGAACAGAAACTTCGAGGCTATCGTCGTCCATAAGTTTGATCGTTTCAGTCGGAAGCGTGAAGACCATATCGTGTATAAGGCCCTGCTCAAGAAGCAGGGTGTTTTTGTGTTGTCAGCCACCGAACCGACTGAACCGGAAACGCCTCACGGTATGCTGCTTGAGGGAATGCTTGAGGTCATCAGTGAGTTCTATAACGTTAATCTAAAGCATGAGACATTAAAGGGCATGAAGGAGAATGCGATACAAGGATATCATTGCGGCGGTCGCGTCCCATTCGGCTATCGACGCGTTCAGCAGGGTGTTAAGGTTACCTATGGACTCGGTGCAGATGAAGAAGTTCAATTGGTACGACAGATGTTCAAAATGGCTGCAGAAGGAATGGGAGGGAAACGTATTGCTCGTACATTAAATCAGGAAGGATTGCTGAAGGGTCGCCGCTGGCTTCCTTCTACCATTCTTGCAATACTCGATAATCAAGCGTATTTAGGCTACCGAGTATGGAATAAAAAACCTGCGGCCGGCGGTCAGCCCCTTGCACAGGAGCATCTGATTATAACCAAAGAAGCTCATCCTGCAATCATTGATGAAAAGCTCTGGAGTGCAGCTCAGGCGTGCTTGAGGTTAAGGAAGCTGTGTAAGTAATGGAAACGATTTGAACGCAGCAGGTATGCCGTCAGTACGGTGTGCCTGCTTTTTTTGTGCCTAAAAACCATTATACGAAGGAGTCGTTGTAAATGAGAGTAGCCATGTATGTACGTGTTTCGTCTGATCGTCAAGCCGAAAAGGAACTATCGATTCCAGCACAGATGAAGGCCATTCAACAATATTGCCAGAGCAAGGGCTGGGTAATCGTCAGTGAGTTTATTGAGAAGGGGCGATCAGCCAAAACGGACGAACGAGCGGAGTTTCAGAAGATGATTGCAATTGCTAAACGTTCCAATTGCCCATTTGAAGCTGTTGTCGTGCATAAGTTTGACCGTTTTTCCCGCAAGCGTGACGATCATGTGATCTACAAAGCATTGCTTGCTCAAGTAGGCGTGAAGGTTATATCAGTGACGGAACAGACAGAGGCCGAAACGCCGCAAGACATGCTACTTGAAGGTATGCTGGAGGTCATGTCAGAGTTTTTTAATGCGAACTTGGCTGTTGAGGTGCGTAAAGGGATGACGCAAAATGCGAAGCTCGGGTACAACAATGGAGGTACGCCGCCTTACGGATATCGGACAGAGCATATTGCAATGAGCAGTCAGAAGACCAAAGCAGTTTGGGTATTGGGACCGCGTGAAGAGATCGACGTCGTCAGGTGGATATTTAATCAGTACGCTAATGAAGGTGTCGGGTATAAGAGGATCGCTTCAAGACTCAATGAAGATGGTATTCCGGCACAGAAGGGCGGGAAGTGGTCGGCGAGTACGATACGTGCAATTATTTACAACGAATCGTACATTGGTCGCAAAGTATGGAATAAGCAGGACTATCAGACGAAAGGGAAGAAGTGGCGTGATCGTTCAGAATGGATTATTACGGAGAATGCCCATCCTTCAATCATTACCGAAGAGCTGTTTAATAAGTGTCAGGAGAATGCTCGTAGAAGAGACAGCGGTGGCGGCGAATCGCATAAACCGTTTCAATCAAAGGTGGCGTCTCCATTTTGGCTCCGAGGCATTATGGTATGCGATAAGTGTGGATCGCGGATGGTTGGCAACTCCAATTCGGCACGAAAGAAGGGCGGCGGACAGAAATACTACACCTGTGGTGGATATTTGCGGAAGGGTAAGGAGTTCTGCTCGTATGTCGGCTGGCGTAAGGAGCGTGTTGAAGAGGTCGTAACCAACAAACTCCGGATGACGCTGCTGCGGCTGTCGATGGATAACCAGCTTGCAGATGAGATACAGCGTTACTACAACGAGAAAAACAAAGGTCAGATGCAGCGGGTGGTAACATTGGAAGCAGAGGTTGGATTTCTACAAAAGCGTACTGAGGCCGTTGAGGACGATATACGATCAGGAAGAGAAAAACCGTATCATCGGGATATGCTGGATGAAATGCAACAGGAGCTAACGGAGAAGCAGCAGGAACTGGATATGCTTTCGTCGAGTCTACAGGGTGTCTCAGTACCAGAGGAATACATTGCATCTGCCCAATATGACATGCAGACGATGATCGGACTGCTGGATGCAGAAGTACCGAATCCGCAAATGCTGAATCAGTTGGCGGCGAAATTTGTATCGAAGGTGTTTATTCAGCGGGAGACGAAGCGGTTATATTTGACGGTGCAGATGCGGGTGAAAGATGAAATATTGTTAGATAAGACAATAGTATCAGAAATATAGATCATTAGTATCAAAACCAGTCGACAACTATCTTTACAGACTTTGGGCAATGTGAGAACATGTGTATATGTAAACTTGTCTGCGGGACTAGGGTAGTTGTCGGCTGAACTTTTAATTACACGTTTAGAGTCTATTCCCTTGGACGCAGGAAATCAAAGAATACTTTTTTGTTTTGATTATGAAGCAGGCAAACCTATAATTACTTTCGAGATCTGAAGTAAGCAAACTGAAGGACCGGAGTGAAATTGATTAAGAGCTATTCTAAATTTTGACCTTATAAAGGGAATATATTTTTGATTGGAGAATGAGAACAGTGGACTATCCGATAAAGATTAGCGTAGCCCAAATAAATTATAACCCGGCCTATTTTAGTGGTGGATGCGATCTATTAGTGGAGCCCTTTGGCGATAATTCGACATTCGTCACTAAAGTAAAGAACGAGGTTTTTTATCAACTCTCTGACAAGTTGAAGGTGCGTTACCTAAAATGGTTGCAGACAAAGATATTTGCCATTATTGATGCAGCCTTAAAACAAAGCACTGATATACTTGTATTCCCTGAGTATTCCATACCACATTTTCTTTTGAAAGAGGTATTTGAGTATGTGAAGACTAGCCAGCTAGTAGTTGTTGCTGGTACTCATATGATATCTAGTAGATGCTTTCCTGTATATTCGGATCTGGGTATTGCATATAATGATGACTATATTGGTTGTGCAGCTGCACCGGTGCTTAACTTGAATGGTACAAATGATCTAATATTTAAATACTCTCGATCAAAGTGGGAGTCGAGTTTAGAATTTCCTAAAGGCGAGAATCGCCATTGGGTATCATTTGAGAAAAATGGACATTTGGTAAATTTGGGTGTTTTTATTTGTATTGATGGTTTAAGAAAATCATTTCATGATACTGAAAAAGAACTTGCAGTTATTATAATTCCCTCATGGTCTCCTTCAGTGGAACCTTTTAATGCAGCAGCATTTCAAGCCATCTATAATGAATTACCATTGGTATATGCAAATACCAGCTACATTGGTGGATCAAGAATATTTGCCCCCTTTCCAGAGACTGACGGCCACTGGTTCTCCGAAAAACAAGGAACCAAAGAGTTATCCAAAAATTCGGAAGGCTTGGTTACAGTTTGTATTGACTTGAATAATGTCAGAAGAAGTGCGGCAACCGTAAGAGAACATGTTACTGCGAGGATAACTGATGTTAGCAATTTGGTCTATCTGTACAATATAGATGGTGAAGAAGTCTTAACTAACTTAGAGAAATTAAGTGGAAAATATGACGAGCATATAATTAATAATTTACTTAGGAACTGTAGTGATGAGGTTGTTAGAAGGAAATTAAATGAAATAATTCATCAAGAAAGAATGGGGCTTCTGAGGGGTGAAAAACTGATTCAGTTAACCAGTTACATAGCTGTTTCTGAAATTACTTATAGTGATCTTGTGCAGGAACAGGCGGAGACAACACTACGTCATATCACTAGTCATCCAGAACTTCTATCTGAAAAAGATATACTAGCTACATTATCGGCTGTGTCAACGAAATCCTTGCAAATTATATCAAACGTAAACAATGAGATTGACAAACCTAAATCAGAAGAACGACCATTCTTTGACCGCCAATCAGAGCTTGTAAAACTACGTAATTTTATTAATGCAGAATCTGATAAATTATTAATCATTCAAGGGGTTAGAGGGATAGGTAAGACCTTCTTGGTGGAACAAATACCTAGAAGAATTCTTCCTCCAAACAATCAATGGAAGAGAATTAATATAAAATTCAGTGTAGGAATGGGCTTTCCTTTGTTTATAGATGATGTAGCTTTTCAATTAGGTTTGAGGGACAAATTTATTGAGAGTAACGAAGAACAGCTATATCTTCATATCAGGAAGGTTTTAGAGTCGTTTGAAGGATATAGAGCAGGTATGATTATTGTGGATGATTTTCATCACATTTTAGACAAGGAAGGTTCATTTGTTGATCATAGATTTTTGATTTTTATTGACGAGTTTTTGAAGCGAGTAGCTGTAAATAAAAAACTGATTCTTATTACCAACAGACATATATCTTTGAATGGTCAGATAGGATTCTTTTCATCGATGACTCTTCGTGGACTTAATGAAGAGTCTATCGTTTCCATAGTGGATTACCACTATAAAAATATTACCGGAAGAGTAGAAAGTATTACTATTTCTGATTCACTGCTGAGGTATTTGTATGGCAATCCTCTTGCTGCTGTTATAACAGCTCAGTATTTGCAACATCACTCTATAGATAGCTTGAATCACACCACTGATTTATTTAAAAGGTTTCAAGAGCAGTTTATTACTAATTTGTTATCTGAGGTTCGCTTTAAGCCCGAAGAAAAAGAGTTGCTGGATTTTATATCAACTTCAAAAGAAGATGTCTCTTCTCAAATTATTTATAAATGGAAGTCGGGTATATATAATGTTGTAGATTCACTATGCTCGCAATTTATTTTGGAATACAATGCAGAAAAAGATGTATACTCCATACATCCTCTAGTTCGGGATTATTTTTATAATCAACTGGATCTACATGTGCGAGTTTCCTACCATCATAAGTTTGCTGAAGTTAACGAAGATACAATAAGGGAATTTGAGAGCAAAGAAGAACCTGTGCCTCCTAAATATATTAGTGAGCTAATTTATCATTTTGCTGGTTCGTTGCAAATAGATAAACTATCTAGCTATAAATCGCAATATCTAGATGAGTTAAAGCCTATAGCAGATGCATTATTTAAGAATAAAAAATATGATAAGGCACTTGAGTATTACTTAATATTAAATGAAATTAGTTACATCAAGAGATTGGATGTCACAGAAAAATTATTTATGTGCTATGGGAACTTAGGTCGTTGGAGAGAAGCAAGAGATTTTTTTGAGAAAACAGTCAGTATAAAGAACGCATCCTATCTGTATGCCAAGTATGCAGAATTGTTAGCTGTAAAAACTCGTGAATTTGCAGAGGCTGAAAGTTTCGTCTTAACTGGTGAAGAAATATATATTAGTTCTAATAGTAAGAGGAAATGGGAATATGCCAAAATCAAATATACTTTAGGTAGAATTAGAGAACGTCAAGGGAACGATAGAGATAGTCAAGGCCTATACAAAGAGGCGTTAAGTTTTGATCCAACAAATTTGTATTATATGTTTAGATACGCCAAATGTTTAATTAAAAATGGGAAGGATGCATCAGATATAATAGAGGGTGGATTAAAGATTAGAAATGATTACCCACCGCTCCTAACTTTGCAGAGTGAGGATTATCAAGTAATGGATGAGGATCAAGAAGAAGAGGATTACTTGGAAGAGGAATATATAGAAAGAGATATTTAGGGATTTTGAAATAAGGTTATTTATAACGTGAGTCATTGCTTTAGTTGATTAAGAGACTTTGATAAGGTAGTGACTCATGCACTCTTCCGAGATTCAAGCATGTGCCAGCGGGTAGCAGGGAGTCGTCTGCTTCATCAACGCTAAAGCCTATTAAACGGCAAACAACAAACAAACTACGCTGTAGCAGCTTAATAACCTGCACACGTGCTCTCGCTCTGTATCGCCCATGTACCGGGATGAGGGCCCAACTTTAGTGGGATACGCTGTCACATCTCCGCCTGAGGTGTGCTGAAGAAGACAATCAGGCTGACCTGAACGGAAGCTGGTTACGAAGCGTCTGCTCAGGTGACATCAAATTCGTGACTACACCCGTAGAAAGCCGTGTGGCGTGATCTTCGGACAGGGGTTCAAATCCCCTCGCCTCCACCATGTAAAACCACATCCGCAAGAGGATGTGGTTTTTGCTTTTCCCCCACCCCCATCTCTAGTTTCAAAATAAGTTCTACATGCTTCTTATAAACAATCACCTTCTCTACATAACTATCGACGAACTTCTTGATTTCGGGCAGATCCCGGTTGGCTACGTGATCCTTGAATTTGGAAAGCAGTTGCCGCAGAACATCTTCTGTGACAGCTGCTTTTTTCTTTCTCGTGCCATGTTCGACGATGTGCTGCCCTAGTTTCAGTTTTTGCGCTTCGAGTTCCTCCAGCTTGCCTAGAAGGGCTGCATTGGAGACGCCGCTGGCTATGGCGGTGACGATGTTGTCAATCTGCTTGCCCGTCTCGCGAAGGTTTTTTTCGAGCCTAGATGCCTCGGCTAGAACAGCTTCGTCCTTTTTGGCTTGATATTCGGAGAGCTGCCGCGCCAGCGTCGGGATGGCGTCATCATTGAAAATCTTCTTTTGAAGCTCGTCAATTACGTAGCGTTCTACGTACTCCCGGCGTAACTCGGGGTTGCGGCAGGCCTTACATTGGTCGCGGTTGCCGCAGCGGTAGGTGACGTATTTGAGCTTGCTGCGTCCGCTGTACTTTGTGTTACCGATCATAGCGTACTCATAGCCTAGATTTTTGAGGCACTCTCCGCACACGATTAATCCGCTCAGTAGATAAAGTTCCTTGGCTCTTTGCCTTCCAGGTTTTTGTTTGTTGGCATCCATCTTGGTCTGAACTTGTTGGAACAGTTCCTTCGTAATGATTGCGGGCATGCCGCCTTCGATCCGAATCACGTCCTCGCTGTCCTTTTTCCTGTGGCTGTTCCGTTTGCCGAGCGCGTCCTTGCCGTCCGTCATATTGAAGATGTAGACGCCTGTGTATTTCTCGTTGCGGAGAATGTCGTGCAAGACGTTCTTAGCGATTGGCCTGCCGTAGCGGGAACGGTATCCTTTCTCTTGCAGCGCGGCGACAATCTTGTTGTAACCGAAGCCGTCATGGAACATAGGAAAGATTGTTTCGATGATGTCACGCTCGTGTTCATTGATGATGTATTTTTTCGTGACCGGATCGACTGCGTAGCCGATTGGCGGGAGGCCACCAGTATGCTTGCATTGATGTGCCGTTTCCTTCATTCCTTTCATAACTTCCCTTGCTAAGTTTTTACTATAGTATTCGGCCATACCCTCTAACAAAGATTCTAAAATGACGCTCTCCGGCGAGCCGTCCAGGTTCTCGGTGACACTCAGAAGTTTAACACCGTTCGCTTTCAGCTTGCGTTTGTATTTGGCGCTATCGTACTTATCACGAGAGAAGCGGTCTAGCTTATGAACAATTATGGCATCGAAGAGCTTCTTTTCGCTGTCGGCGATCATCTGTTGGAACTCGGGTCGGCGGTCGGAAGTCGCTGTTTTGGCGCGATCGACGTAGATCTTCGCGAGATCGTACCCGTTCTTTTTGCAATAGTCCTCGATAGCGCGGACTTGCGCGTCAATCGATTCATCCCTTTGGTTGTCGCTGGAGTACCTTGAATATGCGACTACAGTTCTAATGGTCATGGTTGTTCCCCCTCTTCATTTTATGGAAGGCCCCCCGCTGATGGTAGGGAGCCTTGTTAGGGTTGCTAAATGGCGCGGGAGCGGCGCTCGATGGCGTCTAGCGCCTCGACGGCGGGCTGAAAATACTGCTCTGGAGTTTCGCGGACTTGTCCGATGATCTCCCATGCAGAAGCATCCGGATCGTAGTGCGCTTTCTTGAGCTTGTCCCGTGAGATGCGGGTTCGGTAGTTTGCGATTTTCATTCTGGTTTCCCCCCCTTGATGTTGAGTTTTCAGTATTCGTCCGGCAGGAGCATCGTGCAATGTGCGCCGTCGTCGATGATCCACACGGTTAGGTTTGAGGCTGGCTTTCCGATGCTTTTCAGAACGTGCAAACGATTCCGGTTTGGCTGCTCCTGACGGTGACGGACGCACTGGACGGGCTTTCCATCGACACGGGCAGTGAACAGTTCGAACACCTGAAGGTAATCCAGTGGCTTACCATCTTCGAGGTTGCGGTCGAGAATCTGCCAGAGTGCGTTTTGAAGCTGATCCTTTAGGGCTTCATCTACACCGCGAGTCTTGTATCTGTCGTGTTGCGGGAACATTTCACATCATCCCCCGTTCCTTCATGCTGACGAAATTGCCATCGCCAAGTATGATATGATCTAAAAGGTCAATGCCGAGCAGGCTACCACTGTCCCTTAGGCGTTCCGTCAGCTCCACATCCTCTGGGCTTGGATCGGGCTGGCCAGATGGGTGATTGTGGCAGGCAATGATTGCAACCGAATTCGCCAAAATTGCCAACTTGAAAGTCTCGCGTGGGTGAACCAAGGAAGCATTCAAGGTGCCGGTAGATACTTGGTGTAGGGCCGTTGGTTCATTCTTCGTGTTCAGGCAAAGGATGTAAAAGGATTCCCTGTCGCAGTCGCCAATGAACTGCCGAAACAAGTCGGCGGCATCTTTAGGCGAACGAATCACCCGGCCAGGGTAGAGAATTGAAGTTGATTCACGGACCATTCGCAGGCCTATTACTTGAACGCGCTTTGCGGGCTGATTTGACTCTGATGCTTTAGTATTCATAGATGACCGCCGTCTTCCACAAACCCGCGCAACCACTTCTCTACATATTCGGTCTGCGTGCCTTCCACAGAGAAAAGGAAGGTGAAAGATTCGTTGTCTTCCATAAGGCAGATTTTGATCAACACACAGTCGCCAAGGAAAATTCGCTCAGTGTACTCAACGCTGCTAAACCACACTTCCAATTGGCGATCAGTCAGGTGCTCGTCCGGCATTAGAATAAACAGCTTGTAACCGTGATCCGACAACCGGAACGACGCGCTCTCCTGATCGAGCGATTGGCGAAGTTGGTTGAAAATTTCATCGATAAGGCTGACGGCGGATTCGTGAAGAATGTCTCTTAGCTTTCTTGCATCAATCAAATCTTGTAGTTCATTAATTTGAAGCATCTTTGCTCTCGCCTCCATGATTAATTTCCATATCATGGTTATATTAAATGAACGAAAAGTGGACAAAGACGTTTTTATTTAAAAAGTAAATTATTCAAATTGGGGGCTTAGGATTTTGCAGCCCCTTCGCTGCCCCTCCAACGTGTCTACGGAATCCCTTGCGACCCAAGGTGCTTCGCGTCGAGCCCCCACGGCCCCCACTTTTTCGGGGGAGAGAGGCGCTTTTTTTTTACTGTCAGGGGGAGATTCATATTTCTTTTTTCTTTTTCTTTTTCTTTTTTGGGGGCAATGGGGGCGTCAGACCCGGGAGTCCTTGTCCCGCATGGGCTTTGCCACGCCCCCGAGCCTTCTGTTTCCTGGGGCATGGCCCCCGTTTTGGGGGCGAAGAAATTTACGGTTCCCCCAAAAGATCAAGCTCATCACAATCATCGGTCCCCGAGCGCAGTTCTTCTCGAGCTTTGTTTTTAGTCTCTTTCTCAACTTTTTCGTGCAGCGCATCTCTTTTCACCCAGAGCAGCCTTGGGCGCTCGCTTTTGATGGTTTTTTTCGCGAGCGTGTGCCGTCTTTCTCTACCATTCTTCTGTTTGGAGACTTCGGGGCGACTCAGACCTGCGTCAGCCAGTTCCTTCCACAGCGTCTCAGATGAGACGGGAAACTGCTCTCCTCGTTTGGACAGGAATTGGCTCAATTCGTTGTAGATCAGTTCAGGCAGGAAGTAGTAGTAATTGTCATCATGCCATCCGACATGAGTACTACCCTTTGGAACAGTCTCCGGAATAGGTTCACGGTTGACACTATTGCAGTGAATACTTTTATTAGCCAGCAATTGGGAGACGATCGTTACGAATCGAGTGGATGGTTTAACTTCCGTTACCTTGTCTCCTTGCTCGCTAGCCGCATTTAGAAACACACGCCAAGCTTTTTCGAGTAGTTGAACTTTCTGATCTGGTGTTATTGCCCCGACGCTTTCGGCGTACTCCAGTCCGGAGATAAGACCCATGTACAGCAAGGCTGACGCGTCTACCAGTCTTCCGTGAACGCCAAGGCTTGCCGCTTCGTTTCTTTTCTCAAAGAAGAGGTCCTTCAGTCGGCTGCTGAGAGGCGCATTCATGGCTTGTCCGACCCATTCCAAGTAGCCTGACATCGCTTCACTTAGCTTACCGGCTTCTCGCTGCGCCTTCGTCAGTTTGTCGAGGTCGACGTCGTCCTTTAGAAGCTCGGAAGAAACTAATCGGGCCGCGCTGGAGCCGCCACTCACCATGTCTTCGGCAGTGGCTAGTCCCGTGCCGCGCGGAATGAAGTCTTTCCGGAGTGACGTATCCTGTCTCATTCGACCCCGCGCAATTCTGTCGCCGTAGCCCCTCAACATCTTCTGAGCGACTTGTTCCATGTCTCTCTTATCTTTTGGTGAGGCTGTGGGGTGGAAGTCGTCGATCAGAAGGAGCGAATCTTTTGTGTCAAACGCACGCTTCTCAACCGAATTGGCGGTGTCTTTGAAACTTGCTGGCGGGTGTTGCAGAAGGTCTCCAAAATGACTGAGAAACAGCATCGCCAGCGATGTTTTGCGAGTGCCGGTGTGTCCACTGAGCCAGACCAGAAATTTCGGCTCCAATTGCATCTGTCGCAGCATTTCGCATAGCGGTGTGAGGTACACCAGACTCCAAAGCACGAGGGTTACTCGAAGCGGAGCCACACCTAACAGATTGAGACTCGATTTCATTGCTTCCTTAGGATTAACGGGGAAACTCGGAAGCACGTAGTTTTGCAGTCGATCATCCAGTTCCACCTTTATGTTGGAAAGGCCCAAAGCGCCTCCGGCATGAAGGTACCTCCAAATCCCGTCGATTTTAACCCAGCCAAGATGAGCGAAGATTCGCTCACTCGGTGCTCCCGCAGCCGTCGATTGAATGGCGTGCCGAACGGTGTCTTTAATCTGATTTCCCGGCAGGATATTCGGCTCCGGCCCCCACATGGACACCCATTTCATGCTATCAAAATCATTGGCGAGTACTTGAATGGCAGGCAACTTTCTCTCGGGTGAAATGATTGCGCCATCGATTTCGTACAAGGTAGTTCGCTCGGCTCCGTCATCTCTCGTAATGGTTTTGGTGATTCGGGCCACAAAGTTTGCGAGAGGGAAGTGATCCGATGAGCCATCTTTATTGACCCTTACTTGACAGAGATTGCTGTTGTTTAGGCTGTATCTTTTCGAGAGCAGTTTTGTGAAAGAGGCGAGCGTCATTCGCTTTGTGGAGGCCGTTCTAGCGGCACTGCTCAGGAGAAGCGCGGCAGGGGAATTCGAAATTTCCCCTGTTCGCTGACTTTTTCGAACAGATCCGTGGCAGTGTGCAATTTGTTCGGCGTCGCAACCGAACGTCGAGCATCTGGTCTGGCCGTAGGTAGCGCTGTCTCCCGCACTCTCCATCTGCCGAATTCGTTTCTCGCTGTGGCCGTCGTGCTTTTTGCTCATTTGAGAAAAGGTGAGAGCAGTACTCGGGTATCCGGCACGAACTAGCATTGATATTATTTCGTGCCAGCGTTCCTCGGAACACCCGCCTGCTACCTGTTCAGTAACAGCTTCTCGGACCACATGGCATCTGTCCGCGAGTTTTCGCAAGTCAGAGTCGGGCATTTCTTTGAAATCTTCTGACGAAGTCCCGCTTACTTTGCTCGAACGCATTTTTTTCAGAATCTCAGCAGGAAGCTCTGCCAACGAAATGTCTCCGGGGCCTCTTCCTGGAAGCCAAAGGTACTGTCCGCCGTTCTGGTGTCGTGAAGGCGGAATGACTGTCATTTGGCCGTCCGCCAGCAGAGCCAGTTCTTCATGGTCAGCATGGGGGTTGGTATCCGCGAGCTTTTGCAAAGGAGGTCCCTTCGGTACGCTGAACAGCAACCGTGCCCCGCCCCCAGGAGTGGAAAATTCCCAAGTAGGAGGGAGGCAGCCGTTAAAAAGTTGCTCTACTTTGTTTCGTCCGTATTCGCCGTCAATGTCGAATCCGATTACGCCGACTCTTCTCCCCAACGTCATGCCAAGGTTCAAGTTGGAACGTTGAATGAACCAACGGTTAAGCACGCTGGGATCGTCAGATGCTTTGTCAGGCCACTTAGCGAGTAAAGGGACTTTGCCGGGTTTATCGCAGTCCTCAATGTGCTGCTGGGAAACGTCTTTATGATCGAAAGGGCAGAGGGGTAGATACTTGGGGCCAAGTTTGGCTTTAGCCATTGCCGCCGCTGCTTCTCCCGTTGTCATGTTGTTCAGTGTTTCCGCTAATAGATTTGTGAATGCTATGTTTTCCGCCATGAAAGTTCACTCGCTTTCTGCCTGATTAAAAAAACAGTGAAGGTTGGAGGAATTCCCTGGAGGAACTCCTCACGATTTGTGCCTACTGCTGGAGCGACCGAGCGGCTAGCTTATTGCAACTCCACTGCTCTAGAACTCTGTAATCTCTTCGAGCTCATCTTCCAGGAAGTCATCCACGGTCAACTTCTGAACGTTGACCGACCTAATTCGCTTAATGTTGGTGAATCTCTCTTCGTTCAGGATCTCGATTTCGATGTGTTTACCAACTAGATCCTGAAGCTCAAAGTCTGTAGCCCCGCGACCAAGGGCAGCATCAATTAGGGCATCAAAGGGACCGTACTTGCTGACATGGTAAGTGAACGTTTTTTCAAGAACATTTCCGTCACGGAATCCAAATTTGACGGCAAATTTCAGATCGCTTTTTTCTCTTACTTCTAAAAGGCTGACTTTGTGTGAACCATCTGCATATTTCCGCTGATTAGCGTACTTCTGTGCACGGTATTCATAGAAACTCATAAGAATCATCTCCTGTTCAAGATTTTAGTTGAACTCACTGAGAAATGTTCCAGCTATGGGAATGGATCGACCATATTTAATGGTGATCCATTCCAAGCATTTAAGAACGACTGCGTCTGCGTCTGGTGAGAACAAGTGGCTGGTATTTTTCTGAATCATCACCGTCGTCATCTTCGCTGTCCGAATCGCCATCCGCGTCGAACTCCGAGTCATCATCGACGGCGTCGGTTTCATCGTCTGCGTCGAACTCCGAGTCATCATCGACAGCGTCGGTTTCATCGTCTGCGTCGAACTCCGAGTCATCATCGACGGCGTCGGTTTCATCGTCTGCGTCGAACTCCGAGTCATCATCGTCGCCGTCGGCTTCATCGTCCGCGTTGAACTCCGAGTCATCATCGACGGCGTCGGTTTCATCGTCTGCGTCGAACTCCGAGACATCATCGTCGCCGTCGGCTTCATCGTCCGCGTCGAACTCCGAGTCATCATCGTCGCCGTCGGCTTCATCGTCCGCGTCGAACTCCGAGTTATCATCGTCACCCTTGGCAATTTCTTTCAGTTCTAGCTCTGAGCCACCAGTCTCTTCATCATCGGGATTGGTAGCGCAGTTGCTAGAATCACCTGCCGACGCGGGTTCATTCCGAACCATTTTGACAAAGGCAACAATTTGCGATCCGATATTCAGGTATTCCGCATTCTGAAATGAGACGGAAGAGACATTAGAGAAATCAAGTTCGAAGGTTTCCGTCATTTCAGTCACTAGTGAACTGGAGTAGATGATCGCTTTATTCTCGGATTTCCTAAGAGGGAAATAGTTATCGTCACCGGTAAACCCAAAACCGATGGCGACCCCGACGTGGTTCAGCGCGATTTGTACGCGATTCGGAGAGCCTATCTTTTCTATAACATCCTGATCAATGGTGACTCGTGTGCCATTTTTGTGTTTCACGACGGTCAGGACACTTTTTTTGGAGACAGGCTTGCTAGTATGCCTACTCGCTGAAGGGCGGAGGCTCAAATCTTTGAGGGTAAATACGTTGCCTTCGGGTTTTACTTGGTTTCCTTTTGCTTTATGCACCATTTTCCATTTCTCCTTTATTGTTTGTTTTCTTTCTTACACTTTCACAATACTAAATGGTGAAGTCTTTCCCCCAGCACGGTGAAGTCTTTTCGCGAGCAGGTGCTCTCAGAAACTTATTTGGTTCTTTGTAGAGATGTACTGTACTAAGTTGTCATAAGGGTTTGACGATTTTATTTATATAGCAATCAATTTTGTCGCTAAAACAAAAAAATAGAAGCTAAGCACGATGTCGCGTGCTTAGCTTCAACAGGTAGTCAATTAGTTCTTCTTGCTTTCGTTTGCCTAAAGTCTTCCCCTCGGTATTCTTGAAAGGCAGTTTTAATTTTTCAACGAGTTCATATTTTACGTCTCCTAAGTAAACATCGGATAGAAGCCTGCTTGGAAGATATTCTAAGGTAACGAGCTTTTTAGATTGATTTACGAAACGGTTTGCAACATATTGGCTGATTTTAGACTTAGGTAGAAAAAGGGAAAGTTTAGCACGTTCAGCCTGATCTATCACAGCGTTAATGAGTCCGGCCAACTGTCCTTCTTTTTTCTTGTAGGGGTTAACAAACTGACAAACAATACCTGAACCATTATGCTGCTTTGCACACAAGACTGTTGCACGTCTCTTTTTGTTTTTATTTTTAGTTTTGTAAGCAGCTCGAAAACCAACATAAAATTGACCGAATATCCAAACATCGGAGTGAAGTTCATAAACAAGTCGATTGATATTCTCATTGAAATCAACTTTTAATTTGTGAAGAGGCAGATGTTTTAATTTAGAAGAAGCACTTTTGCCTCGTTGCTTTTTAAGCAAAAGTCTACACGTTTCCTCAGTCATCTTTATACCGTATTTAGTTTCAAGATGAACAGAAAGTATCTGGGGATTCCAGTTTGGCAAGGTGAAACCGAAATCCTGTGGAGAACATGACAAATCAAGATTTAGCTCTTTTTGTTGACTAGGACTTAGAGATTTACGATTTCCGGGTGAACGTTTAGAGAATAAACTATTACTGTCTTCTGTGTATTCATTTACGTAGCGTTGGATGCTCCTCATAGATATCCCTATTTTGTTGGAAATCTCGATAGTGGAATACCCACTTAAATGGTATTTGATAGCTAGAAGCCGGTTCCTCCTGTACGCTGGTATGTCATCTTTTTTCATCTCTTCTTTAATTTGATTACGAATGTCCAATGTTTTTCTCTCCTGAAACAGTAATCATACTTCTGTACATGTAAGGTAATGATTGATGCTTTCGTGATCGAGAGGATGTTCCCCTGCTTTTTTAGAGCCTGGACAACAATGTGTAAGTCTTGCACTAAGTAGCTAGTGAAGCGAACGTGCATTTCCTTGTGGTTTTATCCTCACCAGGAGCTTGAATCCGGATCGGCTTTCCGTTCAGGACAGGGGTACTGTTTTCAGCTGGCGAGGGCACGGAAGTGCGCACGGATTTGATTACTTGCCGTTCAGTTGGAGGGTGTTGTGATGGTGTCGCCTCTTTTTCGCAGCTCCATTTGAATTCGTCATCTGTTGTTGATTCAGGCTTTTTCACTTCATTGTCCCATTGAATGTCGTGCACGGTTTTCATGTTACGTGCTTTATTTAAGGTTGATCTGTCTTTTACGTCGCGTCTTAAGGTCATCTAACTCGTCATATGTCTGCATAATAATACATCTTTTCAGGCGTTTGAAATGTAAGTGTAGATGCAAACGTATACGTAAGTGTCTAAAAAAAAGTTGGTAAAATTCAGTGTGTTCCTTATATGTTCCTACGTGCCGCACGCGAGCGTCTCGGCGTCATCTAATATATAATATACATTTATTTTTATAATTAATTGCATAGGCCGTCGAAAAAATGCTCCTAGTCCATACCAGCGCGATATCCTAGAAGCTTTCATTTGAAAAAAGAAAGGCTATCACCCGATAGCCATTCCATTTTTTATTCATAGTCAGCAAGCCCCAAATAGTGCAAGGCAAGGATATTCATAAAACCACATTCGAAGTTGGCTTCAAAACGCTGACCTTTCTGTGTGTCCTGGTGTTTCAGCAACTCCTGTGCGTATAAAGCAGTAGCTTCGTGTAGGCTTTGAAGACGAGTCTTACCTTGATCTAGTTTCGCGAAATAATGGTAGACAAGAAAATGAGGGTTGTTATTTTTTAAATCGTCATAATTGATCTCACGGTACTTGTAAGTGCTAGCAGTTTCGTCCCAGTATTGAGTATAATTCTTCGTCCCGTTATTAGCCAACATAGACGTAGCAGAGATAGGGTTGATCATTTTTCCTTTCGTCAGCGCTTCGTGAACGAAATTGTCCGCGTTCAATCCCTCGACTGCAGTACATGACCAAAAGAAAGCTGTGTAGTAATTCGAGCTAAGAACAGTATTTACATTTTCCATCGTCATAAAAGGTAAATATTTTTGTCCATTTTGGCCTGTAACACCTTCAGGTGTGATGGTCTGAACGATGCCTTGAGGTCCACCGTGTCCGCTAACTAGAAGATCCATTACTCCTGCCTTGTTCTCTTTTATGAGATTGTCTACAGACATGTCTCCCGCTGTCGGGTTCGAAACAACCGAGCCAAGCTTATTGGTGTAGAGACGGTAATCTAGGTTATTGAAGAGACCGAATCTCTCCCCAAGTTGCTTGATGAAATAGGTAACATCGTCCTCTTGGCTGTACTCCCAGTTTCTAAGGAAAGTTGGACTAGCAAACGCAACAGTTGGGGGACTTTTGCTGTCCGTCTGATTTCTATAATCGTAATATCGGTCAATATATCCGGCAATTTCTCCTTTTGTCAGAAGCAAGCGGGATACGGGCCAGTCTGGAATCAGACTTACAGGGGCCTTCTCGTCAAAGACTTTGTATACGCTCAAATCCGCAGTGAAATATTTGCTATCATTCACGAAAGTGGAGTAAAAGAAGTCGGTGACGATTGTTTCCTTGACCTCTTCAATGTGAGAGTATTTCCCTTGTGCGTCAACGAAATTGATCTTGTGTTTATAGTCGAATGACGGTACGTCCTTCTCAAGACCGAAAATCTGGATGCCAGCTACTCTTCCTCCCTGTTTGGTATGCTCTGCCTTCAGGGCATCATACAGATTGGGAGCAGTCTGATACTTGGAAGAGTCAAATAGGACGTTGTGCGTATTTTTGAACTTATTGATATATAGCTTGATCGCAGCAAAATCCTGGTCAGTTACCATTTGACTGTTATAGACGAAATAGTAGCGGTCCTCGGTCGCTACAGCACCTGTGTTGATTACGACCTGTTTGTGAATTTCATCCCATTTGACTTCAGCCCCGAAACTTTCTGCAACGAACCGTGCTGGAACGAAAGTTCTTCCATTGATCTTGGTCGCTGCGGCGTCCAGTCGGACAGTCTTCCCGTCAACTTTGGCTTCCATTTCGTTTAGATGAATAATAACTTCGGTGCCGTCCTTTTTGCCTGTGATCCTCTGAGTGGAGTTTTCCCAACCAACTTCTGCTCCAAGACTTTCGAAGATCGCACGGAGTGGCACCATGACACGACCGTTAATTTTTTGTGGGGCGACGTCAAAGTAGATTGGGCGATTATCAATTGTTGCTGTGATTTCACTGCTGTCGCTGGCGCTGACAATGCCGCCGATGGGAATCAGGGTTACAATTAGCATAATAAGGACCATTAATTTGAACCGGATAGCATTCATTCGGTTACACCTCCAAAGTTGTAGTTGTTCTTAATTCTTCTTATCGGTCTGGATCTACGTCCAGTTTATACCAATAGTCTAATGCTTGATGTACGAGTTCTTGTTGTAGACTCGTCGAAAAGTCACTGTGATCAGTAAGAGAACAGAAATTAGATACGCTCATAATAATGATGGAAATAGAGTCGAAATTTGCATACATACAAAATATTATCTTTTAATTCGATTATTAAGTCAATTAACATTTATGGTGTGTTAATTGCGAGTGTATGCTCAGGTAAGCTTGACTTGAGGTGATGTACTCGTGTCTGATCTGGTAGAGAAAGTAGGAGAACGAATCCGGCAACTTCGCAAGGAAAAGGGCTTGTCCCAGGAACGATTGGCGGAGTGCTCGGGCTTACATACGAATTATATTGGACAAGTAGAGCGCGGCGAGAAAAATCTGACGCTTGAAACGCTGGAAAAGATCGTCGCGGGTCTGGACGTATCGTTGGAGGAACTATTCCGCTTTCTTGGACCGATGGAACGTACGGACGCTCTAGGCGAGATCGTCCGCTTGCTTTCTGAACGGTCAAAGGCAGATCATGCGATGGCCTTAAAAGTGTTGGAAACGGTGCTTGATTGGGAGCGAAATAAGAACAATCGTTAATGTAAGTCGGGAGGCTTGTGGTCCATGTGTCGGACAGCGAGCCTTTTTTTCTAGGCGGATGATGAATAGCTTGCGTTTGAGCTTGACCTGAACCTCGTGCATGGCGCTCACGATGTCGCGGACGGTCTGAAGATGCTACGCGGCCGTCGGTTTTGTAGAGTGACTGCAAAACCACGTTGAAGGTCTGCTCGCATGTTTCGTTGCGGTTGACTCCAATGGTTTACTTTTCTACAAGGGGTTCGTAATCGTCGCAAGGTGTCGGCATCGGCTTTCACCATCTTTCGCTAGAATCAGTTGTTATAAGTTATGGTTTTTTGATGTATTTCGGGTGATAGCTACGGTTTCATTGGCATGCTTGACGTAGAATTTCATGTCACGAGTGGACTGGTTTGCCTGCTCTGTGAATGCTTCTGTTAGGGCTGCACTCTTCAGTTGGAAGTAATCGCGGCCCTTTTGGCGTCCGAAAAGAGAGAGTATGGCGTAGTTGTAGCTGGCGGGGTTGCAGATCCCGGCGGTGCCGAGCGGGATGTGTTCGGCAATCTTTCCGATCGTCAGTGGCGCGTCTCTTTCTTCGCGCTGTTCCAGAGAGAGGAGTAGGCAGGCGAACAGGACGTCGACGTTGGAGCGGAGCTTGATTTTGCCCAAGTCGTACTGTTTGGAGGAGGCTTTTTCCCACGAAAACACCCGGATCGTCGGTTCCTGAGTTCGGTATTCAATCGCGACGTTCCTGTAGGCGTGCCGGTTGCCGTAGGCTTTGAGGAACCGGTCGAGTTTGTTGCGCGATTCGGTTCCGTGTGGCATCTTTGGCAGGACGAGCCGGAAAAACTGGCTGTACTGCTCCACGGCGGCGAAGGACAGGGGATGGGGATGGTCATCCTCTGGGAGCCCCGCCGCTATCATCAGTTCGCGCATAGCGCTGATCCGGTGGGCGTCGGTGTTCTCGAACGCGTCAGGACGCATCAGGTGTAGGAGGAATGCGGCGGCGTTGAAGCCGCTCTGCCAATGGGGCAACTTCTGTTCCCAGAAGTGGAAGATCTGTTCAGGCTCGAAAGCAACGCTTTCAGCGAATTCCGGCCACGATTTGACAATGTCGATGATCGTCCGGCTGTGCGCAGTCGGCAGATCATTCCGCGCCCAGCCGCCGAGAGGCCAGCGGAACGCCTGTCGAAGCGTATGGAGTGGTACGGTTTTCGGCTCGGAGAAGGCGCGTTTCCACTCTTCCAGAGGCTCAACCGGGTATCTGGCGAACGGGAATCGGTTCGAATGCTCGTCGATTCGTTCCTGGACAAGAACGGCAATGGCACGTTTTTCTTTCTCGTTGAGCTTGATTGACATTGAAATCACTCTTTTCTATTGAAAGTAGCGACGGTATGGGTGGTTGGACTGGATGCTTCCGGCGGTACCGTCGCTTTTTTTGTTGACTTGGGGTTATAACGTCTGATGAATTCATTGTCGCTGATGTCTTTTAGGGGCAATTTTCGGAGTATTAGCCAATTGTGATATTATGCAATGATATGAACCGTTAAACGTTAGTTTATCTGCCGATAAACTATAGAGATCAGTACTTTTATGGGGGTACCGTAACCAATTGTAGAATGAGCATTTCACATGCACAAATCCACGGCTCTTTGCAAGTTCTTCTATAGAAAAGATGGATTCATTTATTAATGACATATTTTCATTCCCCCTGTGAAAAATTTTATTGCAGACAACTCAAAGAGCCTAGGCAAAGAAGCCTAGGCTCAACATTGAAATTTAAACTAAGTTAAGATGATACAGCAACTTGCTCATAGGAGTCTTTCAAAACATCTAAAGTTTGTTTTACATGACTGGCAAGGTGATAGGCAAGCATAGGAGGGACTGCGTTCCCGATTTGTTTATACATGGCTGTTTGAGGACCTGAAAAGACAAAATTATCAGGAAAACTTTGTAGCCTTGCTGCTTCTCTAACCGAGATCGAACGAGCCTGATTACCATCAGGATGAATGAATGCAAGTCCATCTTTATGCAAATGAGCTATTATTGTTGGTGATGGTTTATTGAAATCTAATTTCCTGTAAAAATCGTCAAACCCATTTCGTAACCGGATTGGAATTAATTCAGGATCGAGGGTTTTTAAATTTTGAAATGGCTCCAGTATCCTGAATATTTCTCGATCTCTTTCATTTTGAAAACGAGTAGTGTGATTGTAAAGAAGTCCTTTTTGATAACCATTGTCTCGCTTAATATCTTTTGCGTTTTTGTTTAAGTTATTCAAGAATGTACTTTTATTCTTTAGTGTATGCTTCACTGAAAAATTGCCGTCACGAATGTCTAAAGGAGGCAAGTCCCCGATAGCGTCTTTTACATTTGCAAATTCATTTTCTGTGTAGACTGCGCTTGGATGCTCAGGAATGGCATTGAAGTCTTTTCGAATACCGAGAAAAATAACTCTTTCCCGATTTTGTGGAACTCCAAACTCAACTGCTTTTACAACGTCGGATACTACATGATATCCAATAAAATGTCCGTCTGGATCGTCGTAGGAAAAGTCCTGTTCAATGTTTATTTTTACTGCACCTTTATGCATTGAAAATAAACCAGGGACATTTTCCATCAGAAACATTTTAGGTTGAAAATAACGTACATATTTAACAAATTCCTTATAGAGTTTGTTTCTAGGATCTTCTCCAAATTCACCAAATCCCTTACCAGTACCGAGTCTTGTTCCAATTAAAGAAAATCCTTGGCAAGGAGGTCCTCCAATGATCACATCAAATTGTTTGATGCCTGTTACCTTTGTTAGTTCCTCAGGGCTCAACTGGGTTAGGTCAGCTTGAAGGACCTGTGTATCAGGATGGTTTTGTCGTTGAGTGGTACAAGCCTTTTCATCTATTTCAACTGAAGCTGCAACGTCGAAACCGGCTTGTAAAAAGCCTTCTCCTAACCCCCCACAGCCTGAAAATAAGTCTAATACTTTATACATAAGAAACTCCTTTCCGTCCAAGTTTGCTGTCGGTCTTGTAACTCCTTATAAGAAGGATGGGTTACAAATAAGCACGAACATGCTACTTATATAGAAGTATAACCTATTTTGGTTGAATCGAGATAGTGCTGATGAAAACCAATAAAAATATCTACCCTGTAAATAACGGGTAAAAAACCGGTTAAATGTTGACATACCCGTCTGGGCTGTGTAATATATGGTTATGACATATATTGGAGGCGAACAAACCATGCCAATTTTCACGAGTGAACTAGAAAAGTCGTTTCGAGCTAAACGTGGTGCTTATTCGCAGGTAACGCATCGTGAAGCAACAGGCGATAAGAGCGTGACCTTGGATTTAAATGAAAAGAATGTGATTTACTCCATATACGGCTCCTCAACTTTCGATAGGGGAGGGGGAGCGTTTACTAATAACTCTCAGTATAAGACGTTTCAGGTCCATGATGCCGAAGGAAGGGTTTCGAAAATCGCTCTATCTGTAAAGCATCCTAAAGGCAAAGGCAATGAACTTCGACTGTACTTTAAG